>NZ_WTVG02000022.1 GCF_012910705.2 Aromatoleum anaerobium
TGTGCAGTTTTATGCGGAGCCCCCTCATCAGAGGCCCCGGGTGGCTTGAAAAATCGCGCTACAGCCTCCTGCGCGGAGACTGCGAATCGGCCCATCGTTATCTGGATCTCGGTTCCAACCCGCGCATCTGGCGTCACCACACCGGCTTCCACCTTTTTGCCAACGAACTGGAGGATCCGGATATCGCGGTAGCCCGCTTTCACATCGTCTCGGGCGGTGCCAGCCAGGCCGTACCACAGCTCATCTCGTTATACACAACTCTGCCCCACCAGAGCGCCGGCCGAAATAATCGTTGACCTTCAACGACTTACATGAGGTGCTTGTAAACCCTGAGAAAAACGCGTCTACTCTTGCAATTTGGGTGACACGTTGGCGACGAAGAACTGGGTGGCGGAGGAGTTTTCGGGGATGGCGCTGGGCGACGAACGGCTGAACAAGCGGGCGAAGGTGCTGATGGAACGGTTGTCGGCCAAGCCGACGGCGAGCATTCCGATGGCGTGCCGGGGCTGGGGCGAGACGGTCGCCGCGTACCGTTTCCTGGGCAACGACGAGGTCGACTGGCAGGCGATCCTGGCGCCGCATTGGGAGCGTACCCGCAGCCGCATGCGCGCCCATCCGGTGGTGCTGTGCCTGCAGGACACGACCGAGCTCGACTTCAACGGGCAGGGCATCGCGGGTCTGGGGCGGCTGAACTATGAGGCGCGCCGCGGCATGTATCTGCACCCGACCTATGCGGTGACGGTCGAGCGCGAACCATTGGGCGTGCTCGATGCGTGGATGTGGGCGCGCGAGGAGGTCGATGCGCCAGGCGCCAGCATCAAGGAGAGCGTGCGCTGGATCGAAGGCTACGAGCGGGTGGCGGAGTTGGCCCTGGGGATGGCGGCCACTCGCTTGGTGTATGTCGCCGACCGCGAAGCGGATCTGATGGACATGATGCTGCGCGCCCAGACGCTGGGCACGCCGGCCGACTGGCTGGTGCGGGCCAAGCACAACCGCTGCCTGCCCGCGGGCGCGAAGCTGTTCTCGCACACCTGCGCGGGCGAGCCGCTGGGCGAGATCATGTTCACGATGGGCTCGCGCCACGGCCGACCCGCGCGCGAGGTGCGCCAGCAGCTGTGGGCCCGACGGGTCAGCCTGCCGGCCGGCAAGGCCGACACGGTATCGGCCACCTGCATCGTGGCGCGCGAGATCGGTGCGCCGGCCGGCGCCAAGCCGGTCGAGTGGCGGCTGCTCACCAACCGTGAGGCCCCGACGGCAGCCGACGTGGTCGAGCTCATCGACTGGTATCGGGCGCGCTGGGAGATCGAGACCTTCTTTCATGTGGTCAAGAACGGCTGCCGCATCGAGGCCCTGCAACTGTCCGCCGTCGAGCGCCTGGAGCGCGCGATCGCCTTGTTCATGGTCGTGGCCTGGCGCATCGCGCATCTGATGCGCACCGGTCGAACCTGCCCCGATCTGGACGCGGCGCTCTTCTTCGAGCCAGACGAGATCCGCGGCGCGTATCTGCTCACCAAGAAGAAACCGCCCGCGACCCCGCCCACCGTCAACCAGGTGCTGCGGCTGATTGCCACCCTGGGCGGTTTTCTCGCGCGCAAGGGCGACGGCGA
>NZ_WTVG02000021.1 GCF_012910705.2 Aromatoleum anaerobium
GTCCCAGGCGCTCGAGCGTGAGCACCATCTGATGCACCGAGGGTGGCGTGATGTGGAAGTAGCGTTGCAAGTCGGCTTCGGCCGGCGGCCGGCCGAGCACCTGAGTGTACGCATAGATGAAGGCGAGGTACTGCCCTTGCACCGGTGTGAAGCGCGGTGACGAAGGGGTGAGTTCCGCGTCGGAGTTCTGGCTCATTTGTTGTCTCTCCAGATTTTGGAGGGGCCGCGATGAATGTACGCTACCGGGTCGAATTGAGCCAAGCCGAACGCGACGAATTGAGGATGCTGCTGGGCGGCGGCAAGGCAGCGGTGCGCAAGGTGAAACGCGCGCAGATCCTGCTGGCGGCCGATGCCGGAGCCGGCGACGAGGAGATTGCCACGAACGTCGGAGTGGGCAGCTCGACGGTCTATCGGACCAAACGCCGCTTCGTGCTGGGCAGCATCGAAGCGGCGCTCAGCGACGAGCCGCGCCCCGGGGCGGAGCGCAAGCTCACCGGCAAGGAAGAGGCGCTGCTGGTCGCCACGGCATGCACCAAGCCGCCAACGGGGCGGTCGCGCTGGACGCTCGAATTGCTGGCGGGGGAGATAGTCAAGCTCACCGAGCACGCGAGCCTGTCACGCGAGACGGTGCGCCGCCGCCTGGCGGAGAACGAGCTCAAGCCTTGGCGCCAGAAGATGTGGTGCATCCCGCAGGTCGACGGTCACTACGTTGCCCGGATGGAGGACGTGCTCGACCTCTACGCTGAAGTCCCCGATCCCGAGCGCCCGGTGGTCTGCTTCGATGAAAGTCCCACCCAGCTCATCGGCGAGGCGCGCCAGCCCATCCCGGCGATGCCCGGACAGCTCGAGCGCTACGACTACGAGTATCGCCGCAACGGGACCGCCAACCTGTTCGTCTTCCTCGACGCGCACCGGTCCTGGCGCCGGGTCAAGGTAACCGAGCAGCGCACCGCGCGCGACTTCGCCGAATGCATGCGCGAACTGGTCGACTGCCACTATCCGCAGGCCGAGCGTATCCGTGTCGTCCTCGACAACCTGTCGACCCATACGCCCGGCGCGCTCTATGAAGCCTTCCCGGCGCCCGAAGCTCATCGGTTGCTGCATCGTCTGGAATTCCATTACACCCCCAAGCACGCCAGCTGGCTCAACATGGTCGAGATCGAAATCGGGGTGCTGCGCAGCCAGTGCCTCGACCGGCGCATCGGCGACCGCGACCGACTCGTCAGCGAAATTGCAGCTTGGGAGCAGCAGCGCAACGCCATCGGCGCTCGCATCCACTGGATGTTCACCACCGACCGCGCCCGGAGCAAACTGGCCCGCGCTTACCCGCACCCAGCCAAACAGTCATAACCTCTGTGCAGAGGT
>NZ_WTVG02000020.1 GCF_012910705.2 Aromatoleum anaerobium
GAGGCCGGCCACCCATTCCTCGTGCACAAACCCGCGCAGCAAGTCTTCGACCATCTGCGGGTGCGAGAAGAGGTGTTTGTAGCCGTTGTCGTGGTCGCTCATGATCTACGCGGGCTGGTTCGGTCGGCGCAGAATGAGGTCGAAGTCCAGCCCCAGAGCGGCCGTAAAATCAAATTCGACGAAAACCTTGGTGGCGGCTTCGCGGGCGGTTTGCCGAAAAAGGGCTTGATGTTTTTGCGCAGAATGCGCTTGCCGCCGCCGCAGGCGGGGATGATGGCGAGTTTCAATGGAGACCTTCACCTGTCGGGAGGTCGTCCGCTGGCAAAAGAGTTTGAATTTGTGCCTCGAGGACGGGCAGTTCACGCTGCACGACTTGCCATACCACGGCCAGATCGACTGCCCAATAGCCATGCGCCACGCGATTGCGCATCGCATACAAGGCTGCCCATGGAACTTCGCCATGCTGCGCAACGAAATGCGGAGAATACGTTTCGATATTCCGTGACGCTTCGCCGATGATTTCGATGTTGCGAACAACCGCGTCCTGAAGCTGCTCGTCCGCCATGAACGCATCCAGCGACCTGCCCTGTGCGTAGCGTTGAATGCGCCGGATTGCTTCCAGAATATGCGAAAGATAGTCGGGTACGCGTAAAGCCTTCTTCTTCATACGGGCCTGGCTTCGCGAAGCACTTGGGTGCGGAATTTTTCGGGCAAGGCGCCGGGGGTGAGTACATCCACGGAAACACCGAGGCGACGTTCCAGTTCCACCTGAATCCGGGCGATGTCGAGTAACGAAGTTTCAGCAGAGGGGTCGATCAGCAGGTCCAGATCGCTGTCATCGGTATCGTCGCCATGCAGGACAGAACCAAAAACGCGAGGATTGCTTGCCCGATGGGCACAAACAATCTGCCGTATCGTCTCACGGTGTGCTTCAAGTGCGGTTGAAGGTTTCATGATTGCCTCCCGTCTGTCTCACCGGTACGCAGGCAGTTTAGCCCGCAAGATTTCGCGGAGAAACCCGCGGGCTGCCCGGC
>NZ_WTVG02000019.1 GCF_012910705.2 Aromatoleum anaerobium
AGTGTTCGAGGTGCGCCTGTCGCGCCCGGTCGATCAGGCGGTGACGGTCAACTACACTACCGCACCGGCCAGCGCCAGTTCGGGCACGGACTTCGCGCCGGTGAGCGGCACGCTGGCCTTCCTTGCCGGGCAGACGGTGGCGGCAGTGCACGTGCCGGTGTTCGGCGACGGTGCGGTGGAGGCCAGCGAGACCTTCTCGCTGGTGCTCTCCGCGCCGCAGGGGGCGCCCTTCGGCGCTGGCGGTGCCGGGGCCGAAGGCAGGGCGACGATCCTCGACGACGATGCCGGTGCCAGCGCCGAGCCGGTGATCAGCATCGCGCCCGCCGAGGTGCAGGAGTCGAACGGCGGGTTCGGCCCGACCATGGAGTTCGTAGTCACTCTGTCCGCCCCCTCGACCGAGCCGGTGCGAGTGAACTACACCACCGTCGACGGCAGCGCCACCACGGACAGCGACTACCGGGCCACGAGCGGGACCCTCACCTTCGCCCCCGGCCAGACCAGCGCGGCGATCGCGGTCGCGACCCTCGGCGACATCATCAAGGAGCCCGACGAAACTTTCACGCTGCGCCTGAGCGCGCCGCAAAACGCCGCCCTCGCCGGCGGCGTCGCGCAGCTCGATGCCACCGGCACGATCCTCGACAACGACTCGCCCGCCCCCGTCGACGGCCTGCCGATCCTCACCGTCGCCGACCTCCAGGTGCAGGAGGTCGTGGGCGGCACCGCCGCGGTGTTCACGCTGAACCTGTCGAGCCCCTCCACCGTCGCCGTCAGCGGCCAGTTCGCTGTGCAGCCCGGCACCGCCACCGCCGGGGCGGATTTCACCCCACTGTCGGGCAGCTTCAGCCTCGCCCCCGGCCAGACCAGCACCACCGTCGCCGTCCCCATCCTCGACGACGCCTTGGCCGAACCCACCGAAACTTTCGTCCTGCGACTCACCGAACTCGACAACGCGCAGTT
>NZ_WTVG02000018.1 GCF_012910705.2 Aromatoleum anaerobium
ATGCGCTGCCCTGCATTATGCGGAGAAGTGAATCGTCGGCTCCGGCGATAGCGCAGTTGTTTCAAGGAGTTGTGAGCAGGCGGTACGGCTCTCCGCTCCACATAATCATGACGGCCCTCCGGCCTGTGACTTTCATTGATGGAGGACGTCATGCTCGCAATCTGGTTCGATTCCCCTCTACGCGTTCGAGCCCTTCGCGACGGTCCGAGCGGACCTCAGCTTCAGGGGTTTGCTCAAGAGCTGTACCGCGCGGGCTACGCGAGGATCACTGCGCGCCGGCACCTCCGCGCAGCGGAACACTTTGTCTATTGGTCGAATAAGGAAGGCGTTGGGGACCGGCCTGTGGACGAACGGGTCATTCAGCGTTTCGACCGACACTTGAGTCGGTGTCGATGTCCCGGGTACGGCCATACGCACCGCGCAGATTTGCTGCGCGGTGCGCGCTTGTTCTCGGGGTTCCTTCGCGGTGAGGGCCTCAGCGTGGCCCGCTCTGCAAAACTGCAGGCCCATGATGGCGTTCTGCTCGCCGCCTTCTGTCAGTGGATGCGCCAGCAGCGCGGAACCGCCGATTCAACCCTTTACAACTACAAGCGCTCGCTTCGAGATCTACTGGCACGCGTCGACGAAGATCCGGGCGCGCTCGATGCGGAACGCTTGCGGCGGTTTGTCCTCGAGACGAGCCAGAAGTCGGGGTGGGCAGCCACCAAGAAGTGCACGACGGCCCTGCGCATGTTCCTTCGCTTCCTGATCGCCGAAGGCAGGTGTGCCGCCGAACTGGGTGCCGCCGTTCCGACAGTAGCGCATTGGCGGCTGTCCGCTCTGCCCCGATATCTGCAATCCGAAGACGTCGATCGGCTCATCGCGTCGTGTGATCGCACCTCGGCGG
>NZ_WTVG02000017.1 GCF_012910705.2 Aromatoleum anaerobium
GAATGGCGCTGCGTTTTCGTTGTAGGCGGCAGTGAAGGCATGGATGGCCTCAATGAGTTGCTCGACGCTTCGGAAGCTCGCGTTGTTCAGCGTCTTTCGCTGGAAGATGCCGAACCAGATTTCGACTTGGTTGAGCCAGCTCGCACTGGTAGGCGTGAAGTGAAAGGTGACGTTCGGATGTGCGGCGAGCCAGTCCTCGTTCTTCTTGTGGGTGTTCAAGTTGTCCAGGATGACGTGGATCTGCCGGTCGACGGGCTGGTCGGCAACGACCTCGTCCATGAAGGCCTGGAAGTCGGCGCGCTTTTTAGTCTGCGTCGTCTTGCCTCGGATGACGCCGGTGGCGACCTCCAATGCGGCGAACAAATTGACGGTGCCGTGCCGCTTGTAGGTGCTCTTCATTCCCTGGACGACCTTGCCACTGCTGGTCTGCACGTAGCCGCGCGCCCGCTCGAGGGCTTGAATCGAGGGCTTCTCGTCGACGCTGATCACCAGGGCGTTCTCGGGCGGGTTCAAGTACAGCCCGATTATGTCGGCCGCTTTGGCGGCAAACTCCGGGTCCGTGCTGACGCACCACGAACGGTGGCGCTGCAACTGGATGCCTTCCTTGCGCAGGATGCGCCACACCGCGTGATCGGACACGCTCAGCGCCTTGGCCAGCGAGCCCCCATCCCAGCTCGCCATGCCGGCCGGTGGCGGCAATTCGAGCTGTGCCAAGATTCGGTCGCGCAACTCGACACCGTACTTGGCGGGCTTGCCGGGCCGGGGCGCGTCGCGAAGCCCTGCGATACCTTGCTCGGCAAAGCGTCGGCGCCACA
>NZ_WTVG02000016.1 GCF_012910705.2 Aromatoleum anaerobium
CTTGACCATGGCGCGTGCCGACTGACCATGCAGATCGCTCACCACCACGCCCAGGCGGATGCCGCCGTCGGTCAGCACCTTGTGCAGGCGGTTCTTCTCGGAGGCCAGCAGACCCACCAGTTTCTGCCGCTGCCGCGAAATCAGACGCAACTCACGCAGCCGTGCCGGCGGCACGAACGAACCGCGCAGCAATCCGGCACGCGAGAGCGTCGCCAACCATTGCGCATCGCCGACATCGGTCTTGCGTCCGGGAACATTCTTGACGTGCCGGGCATTGACCACTTGCCCACGGATGCCCACCGCTTCCAGTGCGGCATACGGGCTCTTCCAGTAGATGCCCGTGCTCTCCATCACCACCTGATCGGGAGCAAGCGATGCCGCCCAGTCGGCCAGTGCGCGCCGATCGCGTTTGAACGCACCGAATTGCCGCTGTTCGATACGCGTCGTGCCGTCGGCCTCTTCGAGGATCGCGCAGGCCGTAATTTGCGCCTGATGCACATCCAGTCCGATGACTCGTTTGTGTAGCGCTACCAGTTCCATGCCATCTCCCGTCGAATTACACTCAACAGTGGAAGGGGGCGGGTGCCAGAACTGAAAGTGCCTGAAGGCGACAAGTCGCCGACGGCCTGTTTAACGTGCGCTCTCTATGGAAGCAATCCGGGGTACGAGTCAGTTCGGCGGGTCACGTTAGCTTGCGGGGTCGAGCCGCCAAAAAATTGCGCGACCTCTTCCCGCCTCCTTCCACCCCGAATTCTCTTTCATCATCAGGGGTGGCGGCCATCGCAATCACCGTTA
>NZ_WTVG02000015.1 GCF_012910705.2 Aromatoleum anaerobium
CCTGAGGAACACGCGCTCGGGCGCGGATTTTCCGGACACGACGTACGGCAGCACGGTCGGCGAATACGGCAGGTGGGCGTCGCGCGTCACCACCGTCAGGGTGCCGGTCGCGTCATGCATGCGGATCGCGCTGATCGCCTCGAGCGCCGCGTGGCTGCTGCCGACGACGAGGTATTGGGTGTGTTCCATTGCTGGTTCCATGGTTCTGCCGCCCTCAGTCATTCTCGTTGAGCCACACCGGCTCGTTGGGCGCCGGCCCGTCGAGCAGCCGCTCGGTGGCGTCGATGACGCGGTGAAAGTGGCCAATCGTGATGTCCGCGCCCGCCAAGCCCCCGATGAAGCTCATCGCCGGCAGCACCGTGCCCGATTCCCCCGCGAGGCGGTACAGCACGCCGAGCACTTCCTGGTACATCGGCCCGCAGTTCCAGCGAAAGCCCACCGAGCGGTCGACGACACCGAGCGCGCGCACCTTCGACAGGGCGCGCATCAACGCCTCGACCGGGAACGGGCTGAAGGTCTTGATCTTGATGAGGCCGACCTTGCGGCCCGCTTCGCGCGCTTCATCCACGGCGTCCTTGGCCGCGCCCGTCATGCTGCCGAGCGTCATGATCGCGAACTCGGCATCGTCGAGGCGGTACTCCTCGACGAGCGGCGCGTAGCTGCGCCCGAAGCGGCCCGCCCATTCCTCGTGCACTTTGGTGATGACGCCCAGCGCGTTCTGCATGCCTCGGCACTGGCTCTTGCGATAGCGCACGAACGTCGCCGGCCCCTTGCCGCCCGCGCCGCCA
>NZ_WTVG02000014.1 GCF_012910705.2 Aromatoleum anaerobium
CGGAGGTGCGGGCGGCAAGGGGCCGGCGACGTTCGTGCGCTACCGCAAGAGCCAGTGCCGCGGCATGCAGAATGCGCTGGGCGTGATCGAGGCTGTGCATGCCGAGTGGGCGGAACGCTTCGGGCGCAGTTATGCGCCGCTCGTCGAGGAGTACCGTCTCGACGACGCCGAGTTCGCGATCATGACGCTCGGCAGCATGACCGGGGCGGCAAAGGACGCGGTCGACGAGGCGCGTGAAGCCGGCAAGAAAGTCGGCCTCATCAAGATCAAGACGTTCAGCCCGTTCCCGGTCGAAGCCTTGATGCGTGCCTTGTCGAAAGTGCGCGCGCTCGGCGTTGTCGACCGCTCGGTGGGCTTTCGCTGGAATTGCGGGCCGATGTATCAGGAAGTGCTCGGCGTGCTGTACCGCCTCGCAGGGCAATCGGGCACGGTGCTGCCGGCGATGAGCTTCATCGGCGGGCTGGCGGGCGCCGATCTGACGATTCCGCATTTCCACCGCGTCATCGACGCCACCGAGCGGCTGCTCGACGGGCCGGCGCCGATGGAGCCCGTGTGGCTCAACGAGAATGACTGAGGGCGGCACAACCATGGAACCCGCAATGGAACAGACCCAATACCTCGTCGTCGGCAGCAGCCACGCGGCGCTCGAGGCGATCAGCGCGATCCGCATGCATGATGCGACCGGCACGCTGACGGTGGTGACGCGCGACGCGCACCTGCCGTATTCGCCGACCGTGCTGCCGTACGTCGTATCCGGAAAATCCGCCCCCGAGCGCGTGTTCCTCCGC
>NZ_WTVG02000013.1 GCF_012910705.2 Aromatoleum anaerobium
CGGTCACGTTAGCTTGCGGGGTCGAACCGCCAAAATATTGCGCGACCTCTTCCCGCCATCTTCCACCCCGTAGTTTCTTTCATCATCAGGGGTGGCGCTCGTCGCAATGACCGTTAGCGACGAAGAACGAGGGAAAGGAGATTGCAATGGGTGGAGGATGCAAGAGTCGCCCGAAGCGCCGGGCCTTCGCGTTCCTGTGGACAGCCGCTGTTGCGATACTGCTGTTGTTGCTGTCGTTGCTGGCGTACGGTCACGAACCGGCGCGTGCCGGGGGAAGGCACCTGCACTCGAAACGAAGACCGGGCTCGCTTCGTACTATGCGCGCAGCCTGCATGGACGGGAAACCGCAAGCGGTGAAACGTTCGACCGGACCGAGATGGTCGCAGCGTATCCCAGCTATCCCTTCGGGACGCGCGTGCGGGTGACGAACCGGAAGAATGGGCGTGCGGTCGTGGTCCGCATCAACGACCGAGGGCCGGCGAAACCGAGCCGGAAGGAAGGCGTGATCATCGATCTTTCGCCGGCGGCGGCGGCCAGGCTCGGCATGATCAAGGATGGCAGGTCACCGGTGAGGGTGGAGGTGCTCGAATGGGGTGACGACGACCGGCAGTGATCCAGGTGACGGACGTCAGACATGGTGCCCTTTCACCGAGGAACAAAGAAATATCGGAAGATGTCTGGAAGGGGGTTGACGGGCGCGATTACAGCCGTATAATTCGCTCCCTTGCTGCAGCGATGTGGCGGTTCTTTAAAAAGTTGAACAACCGATAAGTGTGGGTA
>NZ_WTVG02000038.1 GCF_012910705.2 Aromatoleum anaerobium
CACATCCAACAGGCCGTCAACCCCTTCCTGAAGCGATTTGAAAACGCCCCATCAATACCCGGCCGAGCCTCCCGCATAATTCTCGAACCGCGTGCATTCGCCAATAAACGTCATCCGGACCGTTCCGGTGGGCCCGTTACGATGCTTGCCGATGATCAGCTCGGCCGAGCCCTTGTCCGGGGAGTCCGGATTGTAGACCTCGTCGCGGTAGATGAACATGATGATGTCGGCATCCTGCTCGATAGCACCCGATTCACGCAGGTCGGACATCACCGGACGTTTGTTCGGGCGCTGCTCCAGGCTGCGGTTGAGCTGCGACAGCGCGATGATCGGTACGTGCAGTTCCTTCGCGAGCGACTTGATCGAACGCGAAATTTCGGAGAGCTCGGAGGCGCGATTGTCCGTGTCCTTCGTGCCGGTCATCAGCTGGATGTAGTCGATGACGATCAGGCCGAGCTTGCCGCACTGGCGCGACAAACGGCGCGCACGCGCGCGAAGATCGATCGGGTTGAGGCCCGGCGTCTCATCGATGAACAACGGCGCGTCGTAGAGCTTGCCCATCGCCGCCGTGAGCCGCTGCCAATCCTCGTCGCCGAGACGACCGGTACGGATCTTCTGCTGGTCGATTCGCCCCACTGACGAGATGAAACGTGTCGCGAGCTGCGTGCCCGGCATTTCCATCGAGAAAATCGCCACCGGCAAACGACAATCGACGGCGACATGCTCGGCGACGTTCAGCGCGAAAGTTGTCTTGCCCATCGCGGGTCGGCCCGCGACGATGATCATGTCGGACGGCTGCAGGCCGGAAGTCTTCTCGTCGAGGTCGATGAGGCCGGTAGGCACTCCGGTCACCTCGAGCGGGTTGTCGCGGTCGTACAGTTCCTGGACGCGATCAACGACCTGCTTCAGGATCGGCTGGATCGACACGAAGCCGCTCGCGTGGCGCGCGCCGGCCTCGGCGATCTCGAAGACCTTGGCTTCGGCCTCGTCGAGCAGCGTCTTCGCGTCCTTGCCGGACGCGCTCAGCGCGCTGGCGGCGATCTCATCGCCCACGGCGACCATCTTGCGCAGGATCGCCCGCTCGCGGACGATTTCCGCGTAGCGGCGGATGTTTGCCGCAGACGGGGTGTTGTTCGCGACTTCCGCGAGGTATGCGAGCCCGCCCGCCTGCTCGGCTTCGCCGTTCTTTTCGAGCGACTCGAAGACCGTCACGACGTCCGCGGGTTTCCCCAGGTCGATCAGTCGGGAGATGTGACGGTAGATGCGGCGATGGTCGTCCCGGTAGAAATCCACCTCATTGACGAGATCCGCGATTCGCTCCCACGCGGCGTTATCGAGCAGGATGCCGCCGATCAGCGACTGTTCGGCCTCGAGCGAATGTGGCGGGAGCTTGATTGCGGAAATCTGCGGATCGCTCGAGCTATCGGAAAAGCGTCGCTTTGAAGTGGCCATCGGGGCACGGGTCCTTGCGAAAAGGGGAGAAATTCTAGCGAAGCGGGAACAGGACTGAAAAGACGACGCTGAAAAGCAAAGGGGCTGCCGAAGCAGCCCCTTCAGGATTAGACTTCCTGCGCAGCTTACTGCTGTTCGCCCAGCACCGAAACGGTGATCGGCACAACGATATCAGAGTGCAGCGCGACATCGATTTGGGAATCGCCGACCTGCTTGATCGGGCCTTCCGGCATGCGCACGGCGCTGCGCTCGATCTTGAAGCCCTGCTTTTCAAGCGCGTCGACGATGTCGATGTTGCTGACCGAACCGAACAGGCGTCCGTCCATGCCGGCCTTGCGGGTAATCTGCACCATCAGGCCTTCGAGCTTGGTGGCGATCGCCTGGGCCTCTGCCACCTTCTCGGCGTGAGCGCGTTCGAGTTCGGCGCGCAGGGCCTCGAACTGGGCCATGTTCGATTGCGTCGCGCGCTTGGCCTTGCCTTGCGGGATCAGGTAGTTGCGCGCGTAGCCGTCCTTGACCTTGACGACGTCGCCGAGCACGCCGAGGTTGGCGACTTTTTCGAGCAGAATGATTTGCATGTCCGATCTCTCCTCTTACTTGTGCAGATCGGTGTAGGGCAGCAGCGCGAGGAAGCGTGCGCGCTTGATCGCGGTCGACAGCTGACGCTGGTAGCCGGCCTTCGTGCCGGTAATGCGGGCCGGCATGATCTTGCTGTTTTCGGTGACGAAGTCCTTCAGGATATCGACATCCTTGTAGTCGACTTCCTCGATCTTCTCCGCGGTGAAGCGGCAGAACTTGCGACGCTTGAACAGACCGCGGTTGCCGCGATCATCCTTTTTCTTGAACTTCGACTTGGGCTTGAAAGCCATTTTCATTTCCTTCCAGAAATTCGATCTTGCTCAGGTGCAGCACCGGCATCCGGCTGCGAAGACTCTTCGCTGCGAGAAAGCCGGTGGCCCGTATCCTCATGCCGGGAGAGGCGCCGGCCAGCACGCTGGCCAACTCGCCGACCGCGACCGCCTGCAGTTCCACCGAAACGTCGCGGGCGATGCCACCCTCGTCCTGTTTCGATTCGTGCGCGAGGCCGCAAGCGGCGATCGGCACTCCTGCCGGGGTTCGACGCAACGGCAGCATCTCGGCTATCCGTGCATCGAGGCGCAGTTCGTTCGCCCCGGGTTCAGCCACCTCAGGCGGATTCGGCCTCGGCCGGCTTCGCTTCGTCGGTGGCCGGTGCGGCGGTCAGCGAACGCGACTTCTCTTCCTTCATCATCGGCGACGGAGTGGTCACGGCGGCCTTCGTCTTGACGACCAGGTGACGCAGCACGGCGTCGTTGAACTTGAACGCATGCTCGAGTTCGCCGAGGGCTTC
The DNA here is from genome assembly GCF_012910705.2 of Aromatoleum anaerobium. Taxonomy (GTDB): domain Bacteria; phylum Pseudomonadota; class Gammaproteobacteria; order Burkholderiales; family Rhodocyclaceae; genus Aromatoleum; species Aromatoleum anaerobium. The sequence continues at coordinate 2,822 of NZ_WTVG02000038.1, forward strand.
GCCGTCGCACTCGATGTTCATGAGCACGTAGTGGGCCTTGTGCACCTTCTGGATCGGGTAAGCCATCTGGCGGCGGCCCCAGTCTTCGAGGCGATGGATCTGGCCATTGCGCGCGGTGACGATCGCCTTGTAGCGCTCGATCATCGCCGGGACCTGTTCCGACTGGTCCGGGTGGACGATGAATACAACTTCATAATGTCGCATGCAGACTCCTTGCGGTTTGATGTCAGCTCCCCGGCATGCGGACCGGTGGAGCAAGGGAAAGCCGGGCAGGATAGCAGGAAAGGCGCAGGGAATCAAAAAGCACGATCCGGCCGCAGGGCAATCGCATCAAATCCCCTGTAGTCCCAAGATAGTTTCGCGGTAGGAGTCGGAAGAGGCGGCGATGATGCGTCGAGTGTGGATGCCGGTTTTTCGAGAAGAGTCGAGGCGAAAGAGATTGAGGACAAGACGACGAATGATGGCGAGGTTGGCGCCGGCGTTCTTTACGCGGGCACGCATCTGGTCGTCGTTCAAGGCGACATCGAGGCACCAATGAACACGATTTTCTATGCCCCAATGACTGCGAACCGCATTCGCCAGCGTTGCGGCATCGGCGGCAATGCTGCCGATATAGAGGCGACGCTCGCAGCTGGTCTTGCCGTTGATCGTCCGTTCTGCCTCAATCACCCCGAACATCATGAGGTCCGGCCATTGCTGCGGATTGGCCAAACACGCCAGTTGATCGAAGGCCCAGCAGCGGCGCACTTCCAGACGGCCGTGATCCTTCTCGACCGACTCGACGTAGGTGTGCCTGGTCGCTTTCCAGCCCTCGGACTGGCCGATCTCGAAGAAGGTCGTGATCGATTCAGCCAGGGTCGGCTGGTTGTCCTTCACGGACAGGACGTAATCGGCTTCCTTGTCCCGAATCGATTGGGCGATGTTGGCGTGGGTACCCATGGCATCGATGGTGACGATGACACCCTTGAGCATCAGGGCTTCCAGCAGGACGGGAATCGCGGTCAGTTCGTTGGACTTCTCGGCACAGGCTTCCTGCCCCAACACCAATCCGGCCTCGGCGGCGAACGCACTGACCATGTGCAATGCCTGCTTGCCCGCCTGACGACTGCGCCGACTCGCTTTGCCGTCGATCGCCACGACCGTGCCTTCGGCCAGCGCCGGCAGCACGCCGCCGACCCAGCGGCGGAACCCTGCCTCCAGCGCTTTCTTGTCCAGCAGCCCGAACAGACGGCCAATAGTGTCGTGCGACGGAATCCCGTTCTCCAGCTTCAAGAAGCGCCGCAACCAGTCAAGGCGCTCCTTGGACCAGTCTTCAACGCCGACAAAGTCGTCGATCCCGCACACCAGGGCGCAGACCGTGATCACCAGTATCTCCACCAAGTCGTGTTTCGACCGTCCCGCCACACGCGGATCAGGAAGGCCAGAAAACGCCTCCACCAGCGACAACTTCTCGCTTCCAGTTCCCCGATTTCCCGTCTCCATGAGTCACCCCAAAAAGACAGAAAACTACACAAATCAAGATCCTGTGAACAGCCCCGGCGTAATCCATTGACTGTTAACGGTTTTTTCAGTGGGTCAACGACAATGGCATCCGCATTTTGATGCGATTGCCCTGGATCCGGCCGCCATCCGGCCTCGCATCATCCTCAACGCGGTCGCGCATCCCAGATCTTCTGCAGCCGCTTGAGCGACATCGGCATCGGCGTCTTCAGTTCCTGGGCGAACAGCCCGACGCGCAACTCCTCGAGCAGCCAGCGGAATTCCTCGAGCGCCGGATCGGTGACGCCCGCCTTGCGTTTCGCGAGCAGCTCGCGCTCGAACGGCTGCGCGAGAGAGCGCCAGTCGGCGGCGAGCTGGGCGTCGCGCGCCGGATTGTTGCGCAGCTTGTCGAGCCGCACGCCGGCCGCCTTCAGGTAGCGGGAAAATTCCGCCAGGCGCTCCCACGGGAACGCGAGCAGGAAGTTCTTCGGCAGCAGTTCGCGCACTTGCGACTGGATATCGGCGGCGACCTCGGGAAACGCGCGCAGCCCGGTCAGCCGTTTCTGCAGCGCCGCGTGCTCGGCGATCAACGCGGCGGCGAGGCGCATGAATTCCTGCGCGACGAGCGTGACGCGCGGCTTGGCCTCCGCGCAGCGGCGCTCGAAGCTTGCGGCGTCGGGTGGCAGCGGATCGAGCAGGCAAGTGCGCGCGAGGGTTGCGGCGACGAGTTGCGCCTTGAGTTCGGCCTCGGTGCCGAACGGGATGAACGCGAGCGCCAGATCGCGCAGGCCGGGCAGCTTCTCGATCGCCCTGACCTGGTCCTTGAGCACGAGCGTGAAGAGCCGCGCGAGCCCCTTGCGATGGACTTTCGCCGCTTCCTCGGGCGTGTCGTAGGGGCGCAGCGAGACGCTGTCGCCGTCATCGTGCAGCGCCGGATAGCCGATGACGTCACGCCCGGCGACTTTTACTTCGAGCAGTTCGGGCAGCGGGCCGAAAGTCCAAGCCGTGAAGCCCTCCAGAGCTGGGGATGCGGGAGATGACGGTGACTGGTGCTCCGCACCAGCCGTGGCGCCGGCTTTTGCGCGCGCGACGCGGCTCGCGGGAGACGTTGCTCCGCGAGGCAAAGTGTCGGACTGCTTCGCCGCTTCGTGTTCCGGCAACGCGATGCGCGCCGCGCGGAAGCGCTCGGCGACCTGGTCGCGCAGCCTCGTGCGCAATTCCGCCAGGTTGCGCGACTGGCCGAGCACGCGGCCATGCTCGTCGACGACGCGGAAATTCATGAAGAAATGCGGATTGAGGTTTTCAGGGCGGAAGGACTCCATCGGCAGCTTCAGCGACACGCGCTCCTCGACGAAGCGTTGCAGCGCGCGCAGCAGCGCTTCGTCGCCATTGAACTCGCCCGCCTCGAACTGTTCGACGAAAGCAGCGGCGCTGTCAGCGACCGGCTGCAGCCGGTGGCGATGCCGCTGCGGCACGGTGCGCAGCAGCGCGGCGGCCTTTTCCCCGAGCAGGCCGGGCACGAGCCACTCGCAGCGATTCGCCGGCACCTGGTTCAGCATCGCGAGCGGCACGGTCAGCGTGACGCCGTCGTCGGGCTCGCCGGGCTGGTGAAGATAGGTCAGCTTCAGCTTCTGCCCGAGCACGTCGAAGGTCGACGGGAAGCGGTCGGTCGTGATGCCTTCGGCCTCGTGGCGCATCAGCTGGTCGCGCGTCAGGTACAGCAGCTTCGGCTCGGCCTGCTCGGCCGTCTTGCGCCAGCGCTCGAAGCTCGCGACATCCATGACGTCGGGCGGCAGTTTCGCGTCGTAGAAGGCAAAGATCAGCTCCTCATCGACGAGCACGTCCGGCCGCCGCGACTTGTGTTCGAGCCGTTCGATCTCGGCGACGAGCCGCCGGTTGTGCTGCAGGAAAGCCATGCCGCGCGCCGGCCCCTCGGCGATTTCGCCCTGCACGAGACCTTCGCGGATGAAGAGTTCGCGGCACAGCGCCGGATCGGTGTCGCGGTAGCCGACCCCGCGCCGCGGGTAGAGCACGAGTCCGTGCAGCGTGCCGCGCTCCCACGCGCGCACCGCTCCCGACGCCTTCGACCAGTGCGGCTCGAAGACCTGACGCTTGACGAGATGAGCGCCGATTTCTTCCAGCCATTCCGGCTCGATCTTCGCGAGGCAACGGCCGAAGAGCCTTGAGGTCTCGACGAGTTCGGCGCAGACGATCCACTTGCCGGCCTTTTTCGCCAGCGCCGAACCGGGATGCGGCCAGAAGCGGATGCCGCGCGCGCCGAGATAACTGCCCGCCTGCGGGCCGCTCGCATCCTCGATCTTGCTGCCGACGTGACCCAGCAGGCCGGTCAGCAGCGCCTTGTGGAGCGGTTCGTACTGCGCCGGCTGCTGGTTTTCCCTCCAGCCGTGCTCGGCGCACAGCGTCAGCAGCTGGCTATGCACGTCGCGCCATTCGCGCAGCCGCATGTAGGACAGATGATGGCGCTTCGCCCACGCTTTCTGCTTGGCTCCGGACTCGTGCCGCAGCACTTCGTCCCAGGCTTTCCACAGGTTCCAGTACCACAGGAATTCCGAGCGCTGGTCCTGTTCGCCGCCGCGGAATTTCGCGTGCGCCTGGTCGGCCGCGCCGGGGCTCTCCGGCGAGCGCTCGCGCGGGTCCTGCACCGACAGCGCGGCGGCGATCACGAGCACTTCAGCCAGGCAGCCCCGATCGCGTGCGGCGAGGATCATGCGGCCGATCTTCGGGTCGAGCGGCAGCTTCGCGAGCTCGCGGCCGATCGGCGTAAGCTCGCGGACTTCGCCGTCGCGGGATGGCTCGTTCAGGGCGCCGAGTTCGATCAGCAGCTGGTAGCCGTCGGCGATCATGCGCGGCAGCGGCGCGTCGAGGAAGGGGAAATCCTCGACTTCGCCCAGGTGCAGCGATTTCATGCGCAGGATCACGCCGGCGAGCGACGAGCGCAGGATCTCCGGGTCGGTGTGCGCCGGGCGTTTGTCGAAATCCGTCTCGTCGTACAGCCGGAAGCAGATCCCGTCCATGACCCGGCCGCAGCGCCCGGCGCGCTGCTTCGCGGCCGACTGCGCGATCTTCTCGATCTGCAGCTGCTCGACCTTGTTGCGGTGCGAGTAGCGCTTGACGCGCGCGAGGCCGGTATCGACGACGTAGCGGATGCCCGGCACCGTCAGCGACGTCTCGGCGACGTTCGTCGCGAGCACGACGCGCCGCCCGCGCCCCGGCGCGAACACGCGCGACTGCTCCTGCGCCGACTGGCGCGCGAAGAGCGGCAGAACCTCGGTGCTGCCGGCGTGGTGCGCCTTGCGCAGCGCCTCGGCCGCCTCGCGGATTTCGCGCTCTCCGGGCAGGAACACCAGCACGTCGCCCGGCCCGCTGCGATGCGCCTCGTCGACCGCATCGACGATCGCGTCGAAGAGATCCCGCCCCTGTCCCTTGTCGCGGCGCGCAGCCTCACGACGCTGGTCCGTCGCAGGCTCGTCGTCGTCCTCGACCGGCCGGTAGCGCATCTCGATCGGATACAGCCGCCCCGACACCTCGATCACCGGCGCCGGCTTTCCGGGCGTGCCGAAATGGCGCGCGAAGCGCTCCGCGTCGAGTGTCGCCGACGTGACGATCACTTTCAGGTCGGGACGGCGCGGCAGCAGCGTCCTCAGGTAGCCGAGCAGGAAGTCGATGTTGAGGCTGCGTTCGTGCGCCTCGTCGATGATCAGCGTGTCGTACGCGGCGAGCAGCGGGTCGCCCTGAGTCTCGGCGAGCAGGATGCCGTCGGTCATCAGCTTGATGTGGGTCGCCGCGCCGATGCGGTCGGTGAAACGGATCTTGTAGCCGACCGCCTGGCCGAGCTCGGATTTCAGCTCCTGCGCGATGCGCGTCGCGGTCGCGCGCGCGGCGAGGCGGCGTGGCTGGGTATGGCCGATGAGCCCCGCGGCGCCGCGGCCGAGCGCGAGGCAGATCTTCGGCAGCTGAGTCGTTTTGCCCGAGCCGGTTTCGCCGCTGACGATGACGACCTGATGCGCGGCGATGGCGGCGGCGATCTCGGCGCGCTTCTGCGTGACCGGCAGCTCCGGCGGGAAGTCGGGGCGCGGCAGCGCCGACTTTCGTTCGGCGAGGGCCGCGCGCGAGCGCGTCAGCAGCGCCTCGAGATCAGCTTGCGCGCGCTCCCGCCGGGCGCCCTGGGCTCGTCCGAGGTCGCGGGCGAGGCGCTGCAGTCGCGGGCGGTCGGCGCTCAGGCAGTCGGCGAAGGATTGCCGTTCGCCGGCGTGGGCGGAAAGCGTGTCTATGGTTTTCAATATCGGTGTCGCCGGACAATAAGCGCGTCCGACGCCGGAAGAGGGAAATCGTTCCGGACGAGCCGGCGAGGACGGCCTTTCCGGTGGCGAGGCGGGATTATGCCAGAACGCGGCGGGGCCGCCGCATGGCGTGGAGTGCCGACCGGAGCGAGGGACGGAATCTTCCGCCCCTCGCCGTCGGCGGCGCGATCAGCCGCGCAGGCCGATGATCATGCTCATCGCGAGCGCCAGAACGACCAGCAATGCCATCCACGCGATGATGCCGGCCATCAGCACGAAAGTGCCCATGACCCGCGCCTTGCTCTTGTCCTCGAGCCTGAACAGCGGATAGACGCCGTGGTAGATCAGCGCCGCCGAGGCAACCCACGCGACTGCAACGACGAGTGCGTTGAACCACGTGATCGGGACGAACAGCGCGAGCGCCGAAATCCACAGCGGTGTCGGCGCCACGGCTGCGAGCAGGAACGCGTCCTGGTAGGTCGGCGTCGCATCGACGACGTCACCCATCTGCTGGATGATCGACGCCATCAGCGCGACCATCGCCAGTTCGGCGAGAAAGAACGCGACGGCCGCGGCGAGCGCTTCGCCGACCGTGATCGCCGGCACCAGCTCCGGAAACACGCCTCCCGGCATGACCAGCAACGCATACAGCAACATCACCGGAGGGATCAGCGACATCGGCAGCACGAACGTCGTGAAAAGCTTCCTCACGCCGGGATGGATCTCGATCAGGTACTGCCAGCCCTCCCGGTACGAATAGAACATTTTCGGAAGATTGTGCGTGTTCATCGCCGACCTCCTCGGTTCACGTGACGAGACTGCAATTCGACCGTTCAGGGCGGCGAAAAGTCCCGCTTCGTTCTCATTGTAGACACCCGGAAAAACCCCGGCCGGACCCGCGCCTGCCGCCACGGGACTTGCCGACGACGGAATCGCTCGGTACCTTGCGTCGCTTGCGCGCTGTCCTCGCGCGCCTTCCGGCCGACTCCCCCGCTCCCCCATGTCCCGACTCGAAGGCTTTCCGCCGGTCGCCGCTCCCGGCGCCCACACCCTGATCCTCGGCAGCATGCCGGGTGCCGCCTCGCTGGCGGCGCTCGAGTATTACGCGCACCGCCGCAATCTCTTCTGGCCGATCCTCGGCGAAGTGCTCGGCATCGATCCGGCGCTGCCTTATGCGGAGCGCACGCAACGCCTGGCCGATGCCGGCTACGCGCTGTGGGACGTGCTCGGCGCGTGTCGCCGGCACGGCAGCCTCGATTCGAACATCGAGAACGACTCGATCGAGGTGAATGATTTCGCGGCCTTCTTCGCCACCCACCCGGCGATCGATCGGGTGTTCTGCAACGGCACGACGGCCGAACAATGCTTCCGCCGCCACGTCCTGCCCGCGGTCGGAGCGCGCTTCGAATTCGACGTTCGGCGGCTGCCGTCGACGAGCCCGGCAAATGCGTCGATCCCGTATGCGGCGAAGCTCGCGGCGTGGCGGGAAATCGCGCGATGAGCGGCGGCGGGGAACGCCGGGTCGCCGTCATCGGCGGCGGGCCGGCAGGATTGATGGCGGCCGAGATGCTTTCGGCGCGCGGCCACGCCGTCGACGTCTTCGATGCGATGCCTTCGCTCGGACGCAAGTTTCTCCTCGCCGGCATCGGCGGCCTGAACCTGACGCATTCGGAAGCGCCTGACGCCTTTGCTTCGCGCTATCGCGAGCGAAGGCCCGAATTCGAACGGCTGCTCGCGACGTTCGGCGCGGCCGCGCTGCGCGATTGGGCACACGGACTCGGCATCGAGACTTTCGTCGGCAGTTCCGGGCGCGTGTTTCCAGTCGGAATGAAGGCGGCGCCGCTGCTGCGCGCGTGGCTGCACCGGCTGCGCGGGGCGGGCGTGCGGTTTCACGTGCGCCACCGCTGGACGGGCTGGCAGCCGGGCGACGCCCTGGCGACGCACGGATTGCGCTTCGCGACGCCCGCCGGCGAGCGCCTCGTCGACGCCGAGGCAGTCGTGCTCGCACTCGGCGGCGCGAGCTGGGCGAGACTCGGCTCGGACGGCGCGTGGGTGCCGTGGCTGGGCGGGCGCAAGGTCACGATCGCCGCGCTGAAAGCTGCGAACTGCGGCTTCGATGTCGCCGCGCAAGAATCCCGTCGTGGTGCGACCGGCACCGGCTGGAGCGAGCATTTCCGCGCGCGTTTCGCCGGCCAGCCGCTGAAATCCGTCGCGCTGAGCTTCGCCGACGCGCACGGCGAGACGCATCACCGCGCCGGCGAATGCATGATTTCCGCAACCGGGCTCGAAGGCAGCCTGATCTACGCGCTGTCGGCGCCGCTGCGCGACACGCTCGCGGCGAACGGCACGGTCGAACTTTCGATCGATCTCGCGCCCGGCCGCACGCTCGAACGGCTCACCGAAGAGCTGTCGCGACCGCGCGGTGCGCGTTCGATGTCGAGCCACCTGCAGAGCAAGGCAGGCATCACCGGCGTCAAGGCCGGGCTGCTGCGCGAGTGCGTGGCTCCGGATGCATTCGCATCGCCCGCCCGGCTTGCCGCGGCGATCCATGCGCTGCCGCTCAAACTGGTTGCGCCCCGCCCGCTCGACGAAGCGATCAGCACCGCAGGCGGCGTGGTGTTCGAGGAGCTCGACGAAGGCCTGATGATCCGCAAGCTCCCGGGGATGTTCTGCTGCGGCGAGATGCTCGACTGGGAGGCGCCGACCGGCGGCTACCTGCTGACCGGCTGCTTTGCGACGGGACGCGCCGCAGGCTTGGGCGCAAGCGCATGGCTGGCGAGCGCGACGCGAAAGTAGGGTGTTCCGCGCTCAGCCGCGCCAAACGTTGAACGCGGTGTAGCCGACCCACGCCATCAGCAGCGAACCGGCGACATGGACGAGCGTGTGCAGCGCGAGCCAGCCCCATTCGCCGCGCTGCATCAGATGCAGGGACTCGGCAGCGAACGTCGAAAAAGTCGTCAGCCCGCCGAGGAAGCCGGTCGTCAGCAGCAGCCTGAGCGCCGGCGGCATCTCGGGCACCGCGTGAATCCACGCCAGCGTGCCGCCCATCAGCAGGCCACCGAGCAGGTTCGCCGCGAGGGTGCCGAACGGAATGGCGAGAAACAGCGGATTGAGCAGCAATCCGAGCCCCCAGCGCAGCCAGGCGCCCACCGCCGCGCCGGCACCGACCGCGACGAACGCCGACACCGTCACCGGCGACGTCATCGCACCCATCCATCCCGCATCGCCTCTTCGCCCGTCGGAACGGACGTCCGGGAGATCGGTACCGGCTCGATCGGCTCACCTGCCATGACATTTATATGGACGCCTCCCGTTTGCAAGGACGATTTGGTGTGTTGGGACAGATAGGCTGCAGTTTTATATCCGGCCTGTGGTGCAGGCCGATGCCTGCTGGCCCTGATGGAATCCGCTGACCCGCGCCTCATTTCCTTTGGTGGACTCGAAGTCCGGAACGTCATACAGGCTTGGCGGGTCACGGTCTGACCTGTTTGCCATCACACGTTTTCGTACCTTCGCAACCTTTACGGCGGCCACTCCTTTCTTCAAAGTGGTTGATTGACGTTGTGCTTCAGCCCTGCGCGGGTTGAGTCACAAACTCCCTTTGGTACGTCCGTTCATGAGCGAGAATCGCCCAGATCGTCCGCGCCATCTTGTTGGCCAAGGCCACCACCGCGACGTTGAGCGGTCGGCGCTGGCGTAATGCAGTCACCCACGGGCCCGGATCCTTCGCGTTCGTAAGAACCGCCCGGGCGCCGTGGATGAGCAGCGTTCGAAGGTAGGTGTCGCCGCGCTTGCTGATGCCAAGCAATTTGACTCGCCCGCCCGTGCCGGTCTGTCGTGGCACCAGTCCGGCGAAAGCGGCAAACTCCCGCCCGGACTTGAAGGTCTTGGCATCGCCCATGATGGCGACGGCGGCGGTCGCGGTCAGCGGCCCGACGCCAGGAATCTCGGCAATGCGCCGGCAGGCAGCGTCTTGCTTGAGCCAGTCTTTGATGCGCCGCTCGATAGTGGCGATCTCGGCATCCATCTTCTCGATGCGCGCCCACTGCTCGCGCAGGGTGTCGATGACGATCGCCGGCAGGCGATCCGACAGTCGTGCCAGGGCTTGCGTGATGCCCTTCCGGATGGCGGCTTTTCCCTGCGCCATGACTTCGCCGTATTCGGTGAGCAATCCCCGCAGGCCGTTGATCTGGGCGGTGCGGAACTTGACCAGCTGGCTGCGCATGCGATGCAGCGCCAGGATCGCTTGCTGTTCCTCGCTCTTGATGGCGACGGCCTTGACGTGCGGCTGCTGTACCGCCGTCCAGATCGCCCGCGCATCGTGGCGGTCATTCTTGTTGCCCGTCACGAAGGGCTTGACCGCCTTGCCAGGAAGCAGCTTGACCTGGTGCCCCAGCGCCGTGAGGCTCCGCGCCCAGTGCTGCGCGCCGCCGCAGGCCTCCATGCCGATCAGGCAGGGCTGCCGGTTGGCGAAGTGCTCGAGAAACTTCTCGCGCTTGAGCGGCAAACTCACGATCTCTCCCGTCTCCATGTCGATCCAGTGCAACTGGAACACCCGCTTGGCAATGTCGATGCCGACGACCGTTTTGCTATCATTCATCTCGGACCCTCCGGTTTGCCTGTGAAGATCTTCGTATCTTCCACCTTGGCACTTTGATGCCGTCGGCCCGTGAGGGTCCACCTCTCGATCGACCACCCCCGCAGAGTTATCCACGGCGCCGGGCGCCGCAGGTCCCTCTATCACCGCAGGCGACCGGCGCGGTGGGTAACTCGTGTTCAGCGCTCACGGGGGGCGGGAGGCGTCCATACCATTTCCTGTACGTGCGAAACCGCCGGCATTCTACCGGACGCGACCGGCGCAACGCCCTGCCACCTGCCGCGGCGTTCGATTTCAACCGGGGGCAGCGGTAGAATCGCCGGCTTCCGGGCATTGCACCCATTCTTCGAGGCTTCACCCCGTGTCCGACACTCCGAAATCCGGCGCCATTGCGCCCCCTGCGAGCAACTTCATCCGCAACCTCATCGACGAGGACAACCGGAGCGGGAAATGGGGCGGCCGCGTCGAAACGCGCTTTCCGCCCGAACCGAACGGCTACCTGCACTACGGCCACGCGAAGTCGATCTGCCTGAACTTCGGCCTCGCGCAGAGCTACGGCGGCGCCTGCCATCTGCGCTTCGACGACACCAATCCCGAAAAGGAAGAGCAGGAATATGTCGATTCGATCATCGAGGCGGTGCATTGGCTCGGCTTCGACTGGGGCGAGCACCTGTATTTCGCCTCGGATTATTTCGATCGCATGTATGCGTGCGCCGAATACCTGATCAGCTCCGGCCGCGCCTACGTCGAATCGCTGTCGGCCGAGGAGATGCGCGCGTATCGCGGCACGCTGACCGAAGCCGGGCGCGAGAGCCCGTACCGCAGCCGCAGCGTCGACGAGAACCTCGACCTCTTCCGCCGCATGCGCGCCGGCGAGTTTCACGACGGCGCGCACGTGCTGCGGGCGAAGATCGACATGGCCTCGCCGAACCTGAATCTGCGCGACCCGGCGATCTACCGCATCCGCCGCGCGACTCACCACCGCACCGGCGACGCCTGGTGCATCTACCCGATGTACACCTTCGCCCATCCGATCGAGGACGCGATCGAAGGCATCACGCATTCGCTGTGCACGCTCGAGTTCGAGGACCAGCGCCCGTTCTACGACTGGCTGCTCGACGCGCTCGCGACCGGCGGCTTCTTCCCGCGGCCGCTGCCGCAGCAGATCGAATTCGCACGGCTGAACCTGACCTACGTCGTGCTCTCGAAGCGCAAGCTGATCCAGCTCGTCGATGAACACCATGTCGACGGCTGGGACGACCCGCGCCTGCCGACGCTCGCCGGCGCGCGCCGCCGCGGCTTCACGGCAGCAGGCTTCCGTCTCTTCGCCGAACGCATCGGCGTGACGAAGTCGGATACGTGGATCGACCTCAGCGTGCTCGAGGAATGCATGCGCGAGGATCTCAACCTCGCCGCCGAGCGCCGCGTCGCGGTGCTCGACCCGTTGAAGCTCGTCATCACGAACTACCCGGCCGGCCACAGCGAGCAGTGCGAGGCGCCGAACCATCCGCTCAAACCCGAGTTGGGCAAGCGCGCGATGCCGTTCTCGGGCGAGCTGTGGATCGAGCGCGAGGACTTCATGGAAACCCCGGCCAAGGGCTTCCACCGCCTCTACCCCGGCAACATGGCGCGGCTGCGTTACGGCTACGTCGTCAGATGCACCGGCTGCGAGAAGGATGCCGACGGCAACGTCACCGCGGTGCTGTGCGAGTATCTGCCCGACACGAAATCCGGCACGCCGGGCGCCGACAGCGTCAAGGTCAAGGGCAACCTGCACTGGGTGTCCGTCGCGCACGCGTACGAAGCCCAGGTGCGGCTCTACGACCGGCTGTTCGCCCATCCCTACCCCGGCAACCGGCGCGAAGGCGATCCGGAGGATTTCGAGCGCAGCTACATCGACGATCTCAACGACACGTCGAAGCTGACGATCCGCGCGCAGCTCGAACCGGCGCTCGCGAACGCCCGGCCGGAAGACCATTTCCAGTTCGAGCGCCACGGTTACTTCGTCGCCGACCGCATCGATTCGACCGCCGGAGCACCGGTCTTCAACCGCACCGTGACGCTGAAGGATTCGTGGAGCAAGACCAAAGGATAAGCGGCTTGGTCCGGGAGCGGCTCCGCACGGCCGCCGGGACGTCCGGCCGCGGCAGCCCGCGCCGCGGTTGCGCCGCCGCGGGCATCGGCGGATCATCGGCGAAAAATGCCGATTGAAAGCCGATGACTCCCCTCTTTCGCCGCGTCCGCGCGGTTCTCGTCACCCTCCTCGTCCTTGCCCTCGTCATCACCGCCATCTGGTGGTTCACCCGCCCCAAACCGGTCCCGGTGCTGCTCGTCGAAGTCGGGCATGGCGTCGTCGAGGCGACGCTGTCGAATACGCGCGCCGGCGAGATCGAGGCCTGCCAGCGCACCCGGCTGTCGACGATCATCGGCGGGCGCATCGATTTTCTCGGCGTCGAGGAAGGCGACCGGGTCGAAGCCGGGCAGGTGCTGATGCGCCTGTGGAACGCCGACCAGGACGCCCGGCTCGCCGTCAACCGCGCGCAACTCGAGACAGCGCGCAAACGCGTGCAGGAAGCCTGCACGCAAGCCGACAATGCCGAACGCGAAGCGGCGCGCCAGACGGAACTCTTCCAGCGCAAATTCATTTCGGCGTCGCGCGAGGAGCAGGCCCGCACTGAAGCCCGGGCGCGCCGGGCCGCCTGCGAAACCGCGCGCGCCGACACGCGCACCGCCGAAGCGCAGATCGAGGCGACCGCCACCGACCGGCAGCGCACCGTGCTGATCGCGCCGTTTGCCGGCACGGTCGCGAAGATCACCGGCGAGCTCGGCGAATATTCGACGCCGTCCCCGCCCGGCGTGCCGACGCCGCCGGCGATCGACCTGATCGACGACAGCTGCCTGTACGTCAAGGCGCCGATGGACGAGATCGACGCACCGAAAATCCATCCCGGCCAGCGCGCCCGCGTGACTCTCGACGCGCTGCCGGGAAAAGTGTTCGACGCGACGGTCAAGCGCATCGCGCCCTATATCACCGCCGTCGAGAAGCAGGCGCGCACGGTGGATGTCGACCTCGACTTCGTCCGGCCGATTGAAGCGCGCGGCCTCCTTGTCGGCTACAGCGCCGACGCCGAGATCGTGCTCGAGGTGCGCGAGAACGTGCTGCGCATCCCGACCGCGACGCTGCAGGAAGGCAACCAGGTGCTGCTTTATCGCGAATCGGATGGCACGCTCGAAGCGCGCGAGATCAAGCCCGGGGTGGCGAACTGGGACTACACGGAAGTGCTCGACGGGCTCGCCGTGGGGGACCGCATCGTCAGCTCGCTCGAACGCGAGGGCGTCAAGCCCGGCGCGCGGGTCGAGCCGGAAAACGACCGACGCGCGGCGCGCTGAAACACCCATGGCGCAGATCGAACTCTCCGGCATCGAACGCGTCTTCACGCTCGGCGACAGCGAAGTCCATGCGCTGCACGCCGTGACGGTCGCGATCGAGGCCGGCGAATACGTCGCCGTGATGGGGCCGTCCGGTTCCGGCAAATCCACCTTGCTGAACCTGCTCGGCCTGCTCGACCGCCCGAACGCCGGCACCTACCGGCTCGAAGGGCGCGACGTGACGACGCTCACCGCCGACGAGCAGGCCGAAGTCCGCCGCAACCGTATCGGTTTCGTGTTCCAGAGCTTCCATCTCGTGCCGCGGCTCACCGCCGCCGAGAACATCGCGCTGCCGCTGATGCTCGCCGGCGTACCGCCCGTCGAGCGCGGCCCGCGCGTCGCCGAGGCGCTGAAGAACTTCGGTCTCGACACCCGCGCCAATCATCGCCCGGACGAACTCTCTGGCGGCCAGCGCCAGCGCGTCGCGATCGCGCGCGCGACGATCATGCGCCCGGCGCTGATCCTCGCCGACGAGCCGACCGGCAACCTCGACCGCGCGACCGGCCAGGACGTCACCGCATTGCTCGAGAGCCTGAACGCCTCCGGCGTGACGCTGATCGTCGTCACCCACGACCCGGTGATGGGCGGGCGGGCGCGGCGCCGGCTGATGATGGAAGACGGCGCGCTCGTCGGCGACCTGCGTGCGGACGCCGCTTCCACCGCCTGAATGACGCCCGCCGACACCCTGCGCTTCGCGACGCGCGCGGCCACCGGCTACCCGCTGCGCACCGCGCTGATGATCCTCGCGATGTCGATCGGCGTCGCTGCGGTCGTGGTGCTGACGGCGCTCGGCGACGGCGCGCGCCGTTACGTCGTCAACGAGTTTTCCGCGCTCGGCAGCAACCTCATCATCGTTTTGCCCGGGCGTTCGGAAACCGGCGGCGTCGGGCTCGGCAGCCTGTTCACGAGCACGCCGCGCGATCTCACGGTGCGCGACGCCGCGGCGCTGCTGCGCGCGCCCGACGTGCAGCGCATCACCCCGCTGACCCTCGGCAATTCCGAAATCGCGTACGGCGGACGGCTGCGCGAAGTGCTCGTGCTCGGCACCAGCGCGGACTACCTCGGCATCCGCGGCTACCGCATGGCGCTGGGGCGTTTCCTGCCGCGCGAGGATCTCGAACGCGCGTCGTCCGTCGCGGTGCTCGGCGCGACGCTGCGCGACGAACTGTTCGGCATCGAGCCCGCGGTCGGGCGCATGATCCGCGTCGGCGACCGGCGGCTGCGGGTCATCGGCGTGCTCGAGAAGTCCGGCCAGGGCCTGGGCATGAACACCGACGAGTTGGTCGTCGTGCCGGTCGCAACGGCGCAGGCGATGTTCAACACCAACACCCTGTTCCGCGTGATGGTCGAGGCGCGCAGCCGCGACGCGCTCGCCTCGGCCCAGCGCCAGGTCGAAGACATCATGCGCACGCGCCGCGACGGCGAACTCGACATCACCGTGATCACGCAGGACGCGGTGCTCGGCACCTTCGACCGCATCCTCGGCGCGCTGACGTTCGCGGTCGCCGGCATCGCCGCGATCAGCCTGGCGGTCGCCGGCATCCTCGTGATGAACGTGATGCTGGTCGCGGTCACGCAGCGCACCGCGGAGATCGGCCTGCTGAAGGCGCTCGGCGCGACCGGTCGCAACATCCGCCTCGCCTTTCTCGCCGAAGCGGCGCTGCTGTCGCTCGCCGGTGCGCTCGCCGGCCTCGCGCTCGGGCATCTCGGCGCGTGGGGGCTGCGGCTCGCGTTCCCGGTGCTGCCGGCCTGGCCGCCGGACTGGGCCGTGTACGCCGGGCTCGGCACGGCAATCGTGACCGGCGTGCTGTTCGGCGTGATGCCGGCGCGGCGCGCCGCGCGCCTCGACCCGGTGCAGGCGCTGGCGAAGCGATGAGCCTCGCGGACTTCCTCCAGCTCGCGCTGCGCTCGCTCGTCGCGCACCGGCTGCGCAGCTTCCTGACGCTGCTCGGCATCGGCGTCGGCATCGCCGCGGTGATCCTGCTGACCTCGATCGGCGAAGGCCTGCACCAGTTCGTGCTCAAGGAATTCACGCAGTTCGGCACCAACATCATCCAGGTCACGCCGGGCCGGCAGGGCGCGCGCGGCGGCCCGCCGGGGCTGCCGAGCACGACGCGCGAGCTCACGCTCGACGACGCCGCCGCGATCGCGCGGCTGCCGCTCGTCACCGGCATGACGCCGATCGTGCACGGCAACTCGGAGGTCTCCGCGGCCGGGCGGGTGCGGCGCACCAGCGTCTACGGCGTCGGCGCCGAGATGGACCGGCTCTTTTCGATGCGGGTCGGCATCGGCCGCTTCCTGCCGCCGGACGACCCGGCCGGCGCGCGCGCATTCGTCGTGCTCGGCGCGAAGCTCAAGCGCGAACTGTTCGGCAATGCGAACGCGCTCGGCGAACGGCTGCGCATCGGCGGCGAGCGCTACCGCGTCATCGGCGTCATGGCGGAGAAAGGCCAGTTCCTCGGCGTCGATCTCGACGACACCGCCTATATCCCGACGGCGCGCGCGCTCGCGCTGTACAACCGCGAAGGGCTGATGGAGATCGACGTCACGTACGCGGAAACGACGCCGGCCGCGGCCGTGGCGGAGGCGATCCGCACACTGCTGACCGCGCGCCACGGCCAGGACGACGTGACGCTGACGACGCAGGAAGACATGCTCGCGCGGCTGTCGAACATCCTCGGCATTCTCACTGCGGCAGTTGGAGCGCTCGGCGGCATCTCGCTCGCCGTCGGCGGCGTCGGCATCGTCACGATCATGACGATCGCGGTGACCGAACGCACCAACGAGATCGGCCTGCTCGTCGCGCTCGGTGCACGGCGCGCGACGATACTCGGCCTGTTCCTCGGCGAAGCCGTCGCGCTGGCTGCGATCGGCGGCGCGCTCGGCCTCCTCGCCGGGGCCGGGCTCGCGCAGCTCGTCGGGCTGCTCGTGCCGGCGCTGCCAGTGCGCACGCCGTGGCATTTCGTCGTCGTCGCCGAAGTGCTGGCGATCGCCATCGGCCTGCTCGCCGGGGTGCTGCCGGCGCGCAAGGCGGCGCGGCTCGATCCGGTCCAAGCGCTGCGCGCCGAATAGAAACAGCGGAACAGCGGAACAGCTGAAGCGCAGGCGAAGCGCTTGTCCACGGCAGTTTCATTGCGGCAGATCAAACGTCTGCGATCGGCTGCGGCGACCGCCGTCCACGGCGACTACAGTGAATCGACGGATTCACTCTTCGCGCAACTGCAACATGGAGGTTGTCATGTGTTTCTTCGACTCGCCCGTCGGCCGCTGCGAGGCCGTACGGGAGCTGGTGCTGCTGGACGAAACCCAGCAGGAATGTGCGTGCGAGCACAGTTGCCCGCCCGGCTTCGACTGCCCGCTGAAAGGCATCTTCACCGAACAATCCGGCGTCACCGATCCGGCAAGCTTGCCCTGCCGGCGGGCGCCGCCGCCGCGAAGCCCGAAAGTCCGCGGCACCCGGCTCGGCGACGAGGCGCAGCCACGTTCAGAAGCGTTCGTCTTCTCGTAGGAAGCGCCACTGCCCGAGCGGCAGGTCGCCGAGCTTGACGCGCCCGATGCGGACGCGCTTGAGGCCGACGACCTTCAGTCCGACCAGTTCGCACATCCGCCGGATCTGGCGCTTGCGGCCTTCGCGCAGCACGAAGCGCAGCTGATCCTCGTTGAGCCACTCGACTTTCGCCGGACGCAGCGTCCGGCCGTCGAGTTCGAGGCCGTGGTTGAGCAGCGCGAGGCCGCGTTCGTCCAGTCTGCCTTCGACCCGCACCAGGTATTCCTTCTCGACCTTCGAATCGTCGCCGATCAGCTGGCGCGCGATCCGTCCGTCCTGCGTCAGCACCAGGAGGCCGGTCGAGTCGATGTCGAGCCGCCCCGCAGGCGCGATCCCTTTCAGGTGCGAGGGATGAAAGCGCTGCGCGTCGGCGCGGTCGAACTGGTTGTCCGGCCCGATCAGCGACACCGCCGGCTCGAAGCCCGGCTCGGGCTGGCCGGACACGTAGCCGACCGGCTTGTGCAGCAGGATCGTGACCTGCTCCATCTGACGGCGCTTCGCCTGCGCGGCGAGCGTGATCTCGGCGTTCGGGTCGATGCGGATGCCCAGTTCGCTGACCCGCTGCCCGTCGACGAACACCCAGCCGCGCTCGATGATCTCGTCGGCCTCGCGACGCGAACACAGGCCGCGTTCGGACATGATTTTCGACAGCCGCACCCCTTCCGGCGCGTCGCTCTGGGCCAGCGCCGGCGCGGGAACGGACGGCGCGACGGGCCGGGGACGCACAGTATCGGGAGCCCGTGGCCGCGGACGGTCCGAAGTGCGTCCGGCAGCGGGAGCCTTCGCGGTCCTGCGCGCGGGACCCTCGCCGGCTGCGGAAGCGGGGGGGTGAGGATGAGGGGGATTCTTGCGCGGCCCCCCGGGCTTGCGATTGGAGTCTTTCGATGGGGCTGCAGCCTGGTGCTCGGGAGGCTTTCCCGTGCCGCGGCGATCGGCCGACGGCAGGAAGCGCGTGCGCAATCCGGATTTTCTCGCGGGCACGTCGTTGCCGGCGGCCACCGCATCGGCGGCCTCAGCCGGCTTGACGCCGAGGGTCGTGCGGCGGGTGCCGGTTGCGGCCTCGTCGCGGGCAACGCTGCGGGAAGGCTTGGTTGTCGTGTCGTCCGTCTCGGCGGCGGGCCGGCCGGTATCTCCGGCGGTGGGGGAGCGTTTCATGGAAACCTGCAATCAGAAAAAGTCGGCCGCGCGGGGCCGGTGCCGAATCATACGCGCGGCGGCGGCCGCGGTCTGTCTTCCCGGGGCGATTCTTCGCTGCGCCCGTCGAACCCGGTCCGGCCGCCCTGCTCCCTTACAGCAACTGGAACGCGAGGATCGCGACGAAGGTCGGCGGCAGCGCGGTGACCAGCAGGCCCAGCGGGTTGATCGCCTCGTCGTCGAAATTGCCGCGCAGGATCGCGAAGCCCGCCGGGTTCGGCGCGTTCGCGATCACGGTCAGGCCGCCTCCGGTGACCGCACCGGCGACCAGCGAATACTTGAATGCCTCATCCGTGCCTTCGACGAGCGAGCCGAGATACGTCAGTGCGGCATTGTCGGTGATCGCGGTCAGCGCCGTGGCGCCGAAATAAAGCGCGGTCGTGTCCATGCCCGCAAGGATGTCCTGCAGCCACCACTGCTGCAGCGCCCCGAGCGTCACCAGCCCGGCGAGGAAGAAGCCGACCATCAGGCCTTCGCGCAGCATCAGTCGGTCGTGGTAATGCCGGTAGCCTTCGGCGACGCCAAGAAACAGCAGGAACAGGCCGACGAACACGATCGGGTGATGGGCAAAATAGACGATGCCGACGAGAAACGCGACGTGCGCGGTGATCAGCGCCCACGGCACGGTGCGATCCTTGCTCCGCGCGTCGACCTTCAGCGCCTTCAGTTCCCGCGCGAACAGGAAGGTCGCGATGCCGGCGTTGACGAACACGGCGAGCGCTGCTTTCCAGCCGAAATGGCCGAGCATGTACCACATGTCCCAGTTCCACTTCGCGGCCACCATCAGCACCGGCGGCGCGGCAAAATGCGTCAGCGTGCCGCCGATCGACACGTTCACGAACAGCGCGCCGAGCGTGACGTACTTGAGCCGGTGCGAGATCCCTTTCGCGTAGAAGTTGTCGCGCAGCATCAGCGCGGCCAGCGTCATCGCCGCCGGTTCGGTGATGAAGGACCCGAGCAGCGGCAGCACCGCCAGGCACACGAAGTAGAACGCGACGCTGTCATGGAGCGGAATGTAACGGGCCAGCGCACGCGCGCCGATCTTGCACAGCTCGAGAATCGGCCGGCTCGCGGCAACCACCATGATGATGAACACGAACGCCGGTTCGGTGTAGTTCAGCCCTTCGAGATACGTCGTCGGGGCGCTCGCACCGCCGGTCACGGCCATGAAAATGAGCAGCACGAACGCCCAGAAGCCGAACACGACTTCCACTTCGCCGAGCAGGTGCCAGATGCCGGCGTGATTGGGCTGGAGGTGAGCGAGATGCTCGAAGTACTTGGTCAGGAACGTATGGGCGACCGCCACCGCGAACAAGCCGGTGCCGACCACTTCGAGCATCGAGGGATTCATTCAGGACCTTGCCATCATCAAAAAACCGGAAGCGCCCGATTATAGGCGGTCGGGCGCCGCGTTTCCGCCGCAAAAGGCGCTATTCGCCGCGCACGAGGACCAGATGCACGCGGTACGGGCCGTGCGCCCCGAGCACGATCGTCATTTCGATGTCGCCGGTGCGCGACGGGCCGGAAATGAAATTCACCGCGCGCGGCAGTTCGCCGATTTCGCTGCGCGCGAGCGCCCAGGCCTCTTCCATCGCCGGGACGATGCGCGACATCGGCACCACCGCGACATGAGTCTCGGGCAGCAGGCTCGTCGCCGCCGGGGTGCGGGGGCCGGAACAGGTCATCAGCGTGCCGGTCTCGGCGATCGCGCAGAAACACCCGGTGACGCCGACGAGATCCGCGTCGCCGGCGGCGCGCGCCTCCATCGCCAGGCCCGCCGCCGCCCAGTCCAGCCCGGCGAGCGAAGGCCACACGACGCCACGGCGACCGAGCGCGCGGGCATCGAGATAGCGGGCAACGGCGGCCGGCACGTCGGCGAGCGCCGCGACCTCGTCGATCGTGCTCGACATGCGCTCCGCCTCGCACCGGAAGCGGGCCGCGAGATCGGCGTCGAACAGCGGGCGCGGGCCGGCGGCGGGCGCATTGAACGCTGTTTTCACATCGGCCCGCGCCGCCTCCCGGCTGCGCTCGGTGCGACCCAGTGCGGCGCGGACGCGCCCCAGGATATCGTCACGCGCGTTCATTCTTCGCCTCCGGTGGCATCCGCGAAGGACCGCGGGCGGCGCAATTGCGCACCGGCCGCGCCGTGTTCGAGCAGCGCGCTGCACCTCATCGCGTCGTCCTCCCCTCATGCCGAACCCGTTCGGCATACAGCTCGCGGAACGTCCGCCCTTCCGGCGCGGCCAGATCGCGGCCTGCCGTCCACTCCGGTGCGGCGCGCAGCGCCCGGATGCGGTCCGTGCCGCCGGCGAGCCGGTTCAGGTACCGCACCGCGGTGCGCGCCGCGAATCCGTACAGCGCCGGGCGGCTCGCGACCCAGCCCCACAGTCGCAGCGCGAGCCGTTCGCGCCACGGGCGCAGCTTCAGCTCGACCTGCTTCTCGCGCAGCTTGCGCAGCAGCTCCGGCAGCGGAATCTTCACCGGACAGACGACGCCGCACTGGTTGCACAGCGTCGAGGCGTGCGGCAGGTCGAGCGCGTTCTCGATGCCGGTATAGAGCGGCGTCAGCACCGAGCCCATCGGCCCCGGATAAACCCAGCCGTACGCGTGCCCGCCGACGCTCTGATACACCGGGCAGTGGTTCATGCACGCGCCGCAGCGGATGCAACGCAGCATCGGCTCGAACTCGGTGCCGACGAGGCTCGCGCGGCCGTTGTCGACGAGGATGACGTAGAGGTGTTCGGGGCCGTCGAGATCGTCCTCGCCCTTCACGCCGGTCAGCACCGACACGTAATTCGAGATGCGCTGGCCGGTCGCCGAGCGCGGCAAGAGCCGCATCAGCGTCGAGAAGTCCTCGAGCGTCGGGACGAGCTTCTCGATCCCCGTCACGACGACATGCACTTTCGGCAGCGTCGTCACCATCCGCCCATTGCCCTCGTTCGTCACGAGTGCCACCGAACCAGTCTCGGCGATGAGGAAGTTCGCGCCGCTGATGCCCATTTCGGCGCTCATGAAATGCTCGCGCAGCACTTCGCGCGCCTCGCGCGCCATGCCGGCGATGTCGTCCTTTTTCGGCGTGTGGTGGGTGCGGGCGAAAAGTTCGGCCACTTCCTCCTTCGACTTGTGGAAGACCGGCGCGATGATGTGCGAAGGCGGCTCGTTGTCGTTGATCTGCAGGATGTATTCGCCCAGGTCGGTCTCGACCGGCTCGATTCCGGCGGCGGCGAGCGCCTCGTTGAGGCCGGCCTCTTCCGACAGCATCGATTTCGACTTCGCGGCTTTCGTCACGCCATGGCGGCGCGCGATGTCCACGACGAGCCGGCAGATCTCGGCCCCGTCACGCGCGTACAGCACCTCGGCGCCGCGGGCGCGGGCCTTGTCCTCGAACGTCTCGAGCCAGACGTCGAGGTTGCCCAGCACGCGGTCGCGGATCGCGCTCGCCGCGTCCCGCAGCGCCTCGAAGTCGGCGCCGGGAGCGGCATCGTAGTCGGCCACCGCCTGCGCCCGCCCCTCGACGAAGCGGCTCTTGGCCTTGCCGAGGTTCGCCTGCAGCTGGCGGTCCGCGAGCTTGTCGCCGGCCCGCGCCTTGAAGAACATTGCCTGCGAGCGCATCAGTCTTCCCCGGCCAGCACCTCGGCGACATGCAGCACGCGCGTGCGCTCGTCGCCGCGGCGACGCAGCCGGCCCTCGATGTTCAGCATGCAGCCCAGATCCCCGAGCACCACCGCGTCGGCTCCCGTCGCCCGGATGTTGTCGCACTTGCGATCGACGATGCGCGTCGAGATGTCGCCGAACTTCACCGAGAACAGGCCGCCGAAGCCGCAGCACTCCTCGCTCGCGGCCATCTCCTTCAGCTCGACGCCCGGCATGTGCGCGAGCAGCGCGCGCGGCTGCGCCTTCACGCCTAGTTCGCGCAGCCCCGAGCAACTGTCGTGGTAGGTCACAGTGCCTTCGAAGTCGCCTGGCACGCCGCCTACGCCGAGCACGGAGACGAGAAAATCCGTCAGTTCGAACGTGCGCGCCGCCAGCGCCCGGGCACGCGCCGCGGCGGCCGGATCGTCGTCGAACAGCTGCGGATAATGGGCCCGGATCATCCCGCCGCACGACCCGGACGGAACGACCACGTAGTCGAGCCCATCGAATTCGGCGATCAGCTTCAGCGCCAGCGCGCGCGCGACGCGGGTGTCGCCGGAGTTGAAGGCCGGTTGTCCGCAGCATGTCTGGGTGGAGGGCACGACGACCTCGCAGCCCGCCGCTTCGAGCAGTCGCAGGGCGGCGAAACCGATGCGCGGGCGCATCAGATCCACCAGGCATGTCACGAACAGGCCGACGCGCATTTTCTCTTCCGTCATTCCGACAAACGCCATTTCATTTCACTAGGCGAAATTACGACGCCCGAGTAAACTGTACAAGTTAAGGAAAACCCGCAGTGACCCGCGTGACCTCTCCCCCCGAAACCAAGAATCCGATCCAGGTCGTCGAGCGCATGATGAAGCTGCTCGACGTCCTCGCCCATCACCCCGATCCCGCGCCGCTGAAGCAGATCGCACAGGAGACGGGGCTTCATCCCTCCACCGCCCACCGCATCCTCGGCGCGATGTCGCAAAGCGGTTTCGTCGAGCGGGGCGATGGCGGCACCTACCGTCTCGGCATCCGCCTGCTGGAACTGGGGAGCCTGGTAAAGTCGCGCATCTCGCTGCGCGAGACGGCGATGCCGGCGATGCTGAAGCTCCACGCGGCAACCGGCGAGAGCATCAATCTGGGCATTCGCGACGGCGACGAGATCGTCTATGTCGACCGCACGTCGAGCGGCCGCTCGGCCGTCCGCGTCGTGCATATCGTCGGCGCACGGGCCCCGCTGCACACCACTGCCACCGGCAAGCTCTTCCTCGTAGAGGACGGCCTGGAGTGCGTGCGCGAGTACGCGCGCCGCACCGGTCTGCCGGCCTCTACGCCAGGTTCCATCACCGACCCCGCCGCGCTGGAAAAGGAACTCGACAAGGTCCGCCGGCACGGCGTCGCGTTCGACCTCGACGAGGTCGAAAATGGCGTGCGCTGCATCGCTGCCGGCATCCGCGACGATTCCGGCGAACTGATCGCCGGCCTGTCGCTGTCGACCCCTTCGGAGCGCTTCAATCCCGACCGCGCCCCCCTCGTGCGCGAAGCCGCCGACGAAATCTCCCGTGCGCTCGGTTACGTCCCGAGCCGCAACTCCCACTGACGGACGGCGAGCAGCCCGGGGCGCCTAGCCGTTCCCGCCGGGGACGAGCCCCGCGACGCGCTGGGCGCCCACCGCCTCGAGCCACTTCTTGATCCGCACCGCATCCGCAGTGCGCGTGTAGCGCCCATCGGAATCCATCAGCACGATGATCACCGGCTGGTCGAGCAGCCGGGCCTGCATCACGAGGCAGCGGCCCGCCTCGCGGATGTAGCCGGTCTTCGACACGTCAATATCCCATTCGGGACTGCGGACGAGCGAATTGGTGTTGCCGAAGCGATGCATCCGGCCGCGGATCTCGACATGGTCTTCGCTGCTCGTCGAAAAGCGGCGGATCAGCGGATAGGTGGACGCCGCCGACACCATGCGGACGAGATCGCGCGGACTCGAGACATTGGCCGGATCGAGACCGGTGCTGTCGTTGAAATGCGTGTCGCCGAGCCCGACCAGCCGGGCCTTGACGTTCATCGCCTGGACGAACGCAGCGATGCCGCCCGGGTAGCTGCGGCCGAGCGCCGAAGCGGCGCGGTTTTCCGACGACATCAGCGCCAGGTGCAGCAACTGCTCGCGCGTGAGCCGGGTTCCGAGCGCGAGGCGCGACCCAGTCCCCTTGATCGTGTCGAGGTCGTCCTCGGTGATGACGATCTCTTCGGACAGGCTCTGCCCGCCGTCGAGGACCACCATCGCGGTCATCAGCTTCGTGATCGATGCGATCGGCAGTATCGAGTCGCTCTTCTTCTCGAGGATCACTTCGCCGGTCGCCTGGTTGACGACGACGAAGGCCGCAGAGCGCAGCTGCGGGTTACCCAGCCGGTCCACTTCGGGCCGGACCTGGACCGGTGCCATCGGCGCGACGGGGGCGACCAGCGAGCGGCGAGCGGACACCTTGCGCAACGCCGGCTTGCGCACCGCGGCCTTGCGCAGCGTCGTCGCCTTGGCGGTTTTTTTGCGTATCGTGTAGCGGACCGGCGCCTTTTTGGTCGCGGTCGGTTTGGCCGTTCGGACCCGCTCCTGCCCGGTCGCGGCGGCAGCGGGTTCGATCCCTCCGGTCTGCAGCAGGGCAAGACTCAGCAGGGCAATGACAAGATGGCGGAAAGTCATGGTAGGCGAGCCGGAAAGTGCGCGGGACGACACTTTTATTTTTAATCAAATTAAGCAGATATCAAGTTTTTTTGAAGTGGATTCAAAAAGACCTCAGACACATTGTTACATCAACATGAAGGGATGGGTGGGCGCTTACATGCCTGCCTGAAAAAAAGTTCATAACCGCAGAAAAACCGCCACCTCGTCACGGCGCGCGAGGGTGTCCTGGAAGCCCATCTCCATCAGCGCGCGGGTGAAGGCGGGCTCGAACAGGAGGTAGGACAGCAGCGTCGAACCCTCGCGACGCATCGCGCCGACGCCGCGCAGCAGCGTTCGCAATGCCAGCGGCAGCGTGTCGCGATGACGGCCGGCGATCGCGTCGAGCCGTTTTGACGGCGAGATCACCAAGGTTTCGATCGGCCGCAACGCGAGGCCTGCCGCGTCGCGCTCGGCCGCGGTGAAGGCGTTCAGCGTCGTGTTGATGCGCTCCATGCGCTCCAGGTCGACGGCAAGCCCGTCGAGGAAGATGCTCGACAGCGCGTGGCCGGCGATCTGCGCGAGCGGCGGATAGTCTTCGGTGCGCTGACGCCCCTCTTCGGCGAGCCGGCCCGAACCGATCACCAGGATGCGCTCGGCCCCCATGTGGATCGCCGGGCTGATCGGGGCGAGCTGGCGCATCGAGCCGTCGCCGAAATATTCACGATTGATCTTGACCGCCGGAAACACGAACGGAATCGCGCTCGACGCGAGCAGATGCTCGATGCCGAGGCGCGTCGGCATGCCGACGCGCTGCGCGCGGCGCCACGGCAGCACTTCCGGGGCCGCTTCGAAAAATGCGAGGTTCTCGCCGGACGAGTAACCGGATGCGGCAACGCTGACCGCATGGAGATGTCCCGCCTCGATCGCGCGGCGGATCGCCGAGAAGTCGAGCACGCGCTCGAGCAGCGCGCGCAGCGGGCTGTTGTCGAGCAGCGAGCGCGGCGTCTGGCGTACCGCCCAGCCGAACATCAGCGCGCCGCCCCAGCGCAATCCGGTGCCCATCAGCGCCGCGGCGTCGGCCCGGTACACCTGCTCGACGTGGAAATTGCGCCAGATCCACGCCAGCTTGCGCACGCCGGCATTGAAGTCGGACGAAAACACCGCGAGCGCCGCGGCGTTGATGCCGCCCGCCGACGTGCCGCACAGGATCGGGAACGGATTTCCCGGCTGCCGCCCCCTGATCTTGCGGATCGCGGCGAGCACACCGACCTGGTAGGCCGCGCGTGCGCCGCCCCCCGTCAATACCAGCGCCGCCTTCCCTTCCGTCATGCGCCCCCCGCGTCGATCGCAAACCTGCGGGGGAATGATGCCACGGGCGTGCGGGTGGCTGCGGCCGGCACCCCCGCAATCACGCCGCCTGCGGCATCAGGACTGGCCCTGCGCCGCCTCGACCGCCGTCAGTGCGGTCATGTTGACGATGCGGCGCACCGTCGCCGAGGGGGTCAGGATATGCACGGGCTTGGCCGCGCCGAGCAGGATCGGCCCGATCGTCATGCCTTCGCCGGCCGCCGTCTTGAGCAGGTTGAAGGCGATGTTGGCGGCATCGAGCGTGGGGAAGATCAGCAGGTTGGCCGGCTCGCGCATGCGCGCGTTCGGGAAGATGCGCAGGCGCAGCTCGGCGTCGAGCGCCGCGTCGCCGTGCATCTCGCCTTCGACCTCGATCTCCGGATGGCGCTCGTGCATCAGGCGCAGCGCCGCGCGCATCTTCTCGGAGGTCGGCGAGTCGGCCGAGCCGAACGACGAATGCGACAGCAGCGCGACTTTGGGCGTCAGGCCGAAGCGCGACATCTCCTCGGCCGCGAGCAGCGTCATCTCGACGATCTGTTCCGGCGACGGGTCGTAATTGACATAGGTATCGGCGAGGAACACCGTGCGCCCGGGCAGGTTGACGACGTTCAGCGCGTAGCAGTTCTTCACGCCCGGCT
Source organism: Aromatoleum anaerobium (assembly GCF_012910705.2). Classification (GTDB taxonomy): domain Bacteria; phylum Pseudomonadota; class Gammaproteobacteria; order Burkholderiales; family Rhodocyclaceae; genus Aromatoleum; species Aromatoleum anaerobium. Next base: position 29,634 of record NZ_WTVG02000038.1, read on the forward strand.
TGCGGCCGATGACGCTCTCGATGAACTTCAGGTGCAGGGCGTGCATGCCGTAGGTGCCGCAGATCAGGCCGTCGCCGTAGCCGTGCTTCAACAGCAGCGAGCCGATCAGCGTGGTGCGCCGGCGCACTTCCTTCTTCGCGTAATCGACCGACACGCCGCGCCGCTCCATGATCTGGTGGAAATCGGTCCACAGCTCCTTGAAGCGCGGATCGGAATCCGGGTTCACCAGCTCGAAGTCCTGCTCGGCGCGGATGCGCAGACCGAAACGCTCGACGTTGGCGACGACGATTTCCGGGCGGCCGATCAGGATCGGGCGCGCGAGATTCTCGTCGACGACCGTCTGCACGGCGCGCAGCACGCGCTCGGATTCGCCCTCGGCGAAGATGATGCGCTTGGCCGTGCCGCGCGCCGCGGCAAACACCGGCTTCATGATCATGCCGGAGTGCCAGACGAAATTGTTGAGCTGGCTGCGGTACGCTTCCCAGTCGCTGATCGGCCGCGTCGCCACGCCCGAGGCCATGCCGGCGATGGCGACGGCCGGGGCGATCTTGACGATCAGGCGAGGGTCGAACGGCCGCGGGATGATGTACTCCGGCCCGAAGCCGGACACTTTTTCGCCGTACGCCGCCGCGACGATGTCGCTCTGCTCGGCGCGCGCGAGCTCGGCGATCGCCTTGACGGCGGCGAGCTGCATCTCGTCGGTGATCGTCGTCGCGCCGACGTCAAGCGCGCCGCGGAAGATGAACGGGAAGCACAGCACGTTGTTGACCTGGTTCGGGTAGTCCGAGCGGCCGGTCGCGATGATCGCGTCGTCGCGCACCGCCTTCACTTCTTCGGGCAGGATCTCCGGCGTCGGGTTCGCGAGCGCGAGAATCAGCGGTTTCGCCGCCATTTTCGCGACCATCTCGCGCTTGACCACGCCGCCCGCGGACAACCCGAGCAGCACGTCGGCGCCCTCAATGACTTCGCTGAGCGTGCGCGCCGAGGTCGGCTTCGCGTAGCGCGCCTTGATCGGGTCCATCAGGACGGTGCGCCCTTCATAGACGACGCCCTCGAGGTCGGTGACCCAGATGTTCTCGACCGGGATGCCGAGCTTCTCGAGCAGCCGCAGGCAGGCGAGCGCGGCGGCGCCCGCGCCGGAGGTCACGAGCTTGACCGTCTTCAGATCCTTGCCGAGCAGATGCAGGCCGTTGAGCACCGCGGCGCCGACGACGATCGCGGTGCCGTGCTGGTCGTCGTGGAACACCGGGATCTTCATCCGCTCGCGCAGCTTCGACTCGATGTAGAAGCACTCGGGGGCCTTGATGTCTTCGAGGTTGATGCCGCCGAACGTGGGTTCGAGCGCGGCGATCATGTCGATCAGCTTGTCGGGGTCGCTCTCGGCGATCTCGAGGTCGAAGACATCGATGCCGGCGAACTTCTTGAACAGCACGCCCTTGCCTTCCATCACCGGCTTGGCCGCGAGCGGGCCGATGTTGCCGAGACCAAGCACCGCGGTGCCATTGGTGACCACCCCGATCAGGTTGCTGCGCGCCGTCAGGTTCGCCGCTTCGGCCGGATCCGCGACGATCGCATCGCACGCCGCGGCGACACCGGGGGAGTACGCCAGCGACAGGTCGCGCTGGTTCGACAGGACCTTGGTCGGCGTGACCGAAATCTTGCCGGGCTGCGGGTAGCGGTGATAGTCGAGAGCGGCGCTGCGAATCAGTTCATCCATGACGGTCCCTTCGGTTGTCTCATGTCGTTGTGCACGGCGGTCGGACACGTGTCCACGGCCCATGCTGCGGCAGCTTCGCCACGTCGTACGGCGACGGGCTCCACACCCAGCGGTGGCGAAAGAAAAGCTTTCAATGCCGTTTCGGGCATCTGCCGGCCCGTGGCATAATATTAGGCTTTCGCCGACTGCGGTTAACCCTAGTAGTTTCCACAGTTCGGGAAACGGGGCGGTCACCACGACCCCTCGTCCCCGCCGGCCGCAAGGCTACAGGCTCGACCGACGGGACCGGTTCCGCTTCTGTAATCTGGAGAGCTCGTCGCCATGAATCACCGCTTTTCCGAGGCCGCCCTGGCCGCCACCCCCACCTATGTCCGTCACGAAGGCCTGAAGAAATGGGTCGCCGGCATCGCGGCCCTGACCGAGCCCGAGCGGGTCGTGTGGTGCGATGGTTCGGAGGAAGAATACGACCGCCTGTGCGCCGAAATGGTCGACGCGGGCATGCTGATCAAGCTGAACCCGGAAAAGCGCAAGAATTCCTACCTCGCCTGGTCCGACCCGTCCGACGTCGCGCGCGTCGAGGACCGCACCTACATCTGCTCGAAAGACAAGGGCGACGCCGGCCCGACGAACAACTGGGAAGACCCGGCCAAGATGCGCGAGACGCTCAACGGCCTGTTCGCCGGCTGCATGCGCGGGCGCACGATGTACGTGATCCCGTTCTCGATGGGTCCGCTCGGCTCGCCGATCGCACACATCGGCATCGAGATCTCCGACAGCCCGTACGTCGTCACCAACATGCGCACGATGACCCGCATGGGCCGCGCGGTGTTCGACGTGCTCGGAGCCGATGGCGAATTCGTCCCCTGCGTGCACTCGGTCGGCGCGCCGCTCGCCGACGGCGAGCAGGACAGCCGCTGGCCGTGCAACCCCGACACCAAATACATCGTCCATTATCCCGAGACGCGCGAGATCTGGTCCTACGGTTCGGGCTACGGCGGCAACGCGCTGCTCGGCAAGAAGTGCTTCGCGCTGCGCATCGCCTCGACGATGGCGCGTGACGAAGGCTGGCTCGCCGAGCACATGCTGATCCTCGGCGTCGAGTCGCCCGAAGGCGAAAAGACCTACGTCGCCGCGGCGTTCCCGTCGGCCTGCGGCAAGACGAACTTCGCGATGCTGATCCCGCCGAAGAGCTTCGACGGCTGGAAGATCACGACGATCGGCGACGACATCGCGTGGATCAAGCCGGGCAAGGACGGCAAGTTCTACGCGATCAACCCCGAATCCGGCTTCTTCGGCGTCGCGCCGGGCACCTCCGAGAAGACGAACTTCAACGCGATGGCGACGCTGAAGGAAAACATCATCTTCACCAACGTCGCGCTGACCGACGACGGCGACGTATGGTGGGAAGGCATGAGCAAGGACGTGCCGGCGCACCTGATCGACTGGCAGGGCAACGACTGGACGCCCGAGATCGCGAAGGAAACCGGGCGCAAGGCGGCGCACCCGAACTCGCGCTTCACCGCGCCGGCCGCGCAATGCCCGTCGGTCGATCCTATGTGGGAAGACCCGCAGGGCGTGCCGATCTCGGCGTTCATCTTCGGCGGGCGCCGCGCGACCACCGTGCCGCTGGTGTATGAGGCGTTCAACTGGAATTTCGGCGTGTATATGGCCGCCACGCTGGGCTCCGAGACCACTGCCGCCGCGTTCGGCGCGCAGGGCGTCGTGCGCCGCGACCCGTTCGCGATGCTGCCGTTCTGCGGCTACCACATGGGCGACTACTTCAACCACTGGCTGCGCATGGGCCACGTCGTCGAAGACACGCCGAAGATCTTCTGCGTGAACTGGTTCCGCATGAACGAGCGTGGCGAATTCATGTGGCCCGGCTTCGGCGAGAACATGCGCGTGCTGAAGTGGATCGTCGATCGCGTGCGCGGCCGCGTCGGCGGCAAGGAAACCGGTCTGGGCTGGATGCCGAAGTTCGAGGACATCGACTGGACCGGCGCCGATGTCACGCGCGAGCAGTTCGAAGCGCTGACGACGGTCGACGCCGACGCATGGAAGAAGGAACTCGCGCTGCACAAGGAGTGGTTCGACAAGCTGCAGGATCGCCTGCCGCGCGAACTCGTACTCAAGCGCGAACTCTTCGAACTGACGCTCGCGGTGTAACGCCCGCTGCCGGCCCCGCTCCGGCAGCCCGTGAAAAAGCGCCGATCCGTCGGCGCTTTTTTCATTTCAGCCGTTTCAGCCGCCTGAGCCGCCTGAATTCCGCACGTCCCCCGCGCAAGGAAAACCCGTGCCGCCGCGAGGCGTGCCGGCAGGCGTCAGACGTCGGTGCCCGTACCCCGCCCGGCTGCGACGACGAGACGCTTCTTCATCGCCAGCACCTTGTTCGCATACGAGGCGTTCGGGTCGCTGAGCGCGCCGCCGTAGTATTGCAGCGCGGTCTGCAGGCTGCCGAAACGGCGCAGTCCCTCGACCAGCACTTCGGTGCCGACACGCACGTTGAGCAGCGGATCGAACAGCGCGTCTTTCCGCCGGTTGTCGCCGATCTTGTCCATGTGGAAACGCGGAATCACCTGCATCAAGCCCTGCGCCCCCATGCTGCTGACAGCCAGCGGGTTGAAGCTCGACTCGATCGCCATCACGGCGACGATCAGCAGCGGATCGATGCCCGAGCTGCGCCCGCGATGTTCGGCCGCGGCGAGCACCGGTTCCAGCGCCACGCTCGATACACGGTAGCGGCGTGCGACATAATCACGCACGCGCTCCATCTCGTCCGACAGCACATCGACATCCTTCCTTATCGGCACCGCCTTGACGACGGAAACCGGAACCGGAACCGCAACCGCCTGTTCCAGCGCGACGTCGCGGACGTCCATGATTCCGGTGTCCGCGAACACCACCGGATCATGCTGCAGGTAAGTGCTCCCCAGCCAGGCCGCCGCGACGAGTCCGACGGTGAAAAGCTTGGCGTGAGTCAGATGAACTACCAGGTCGCCGGCCTTGCTTGTGCTTTTGCCGGCATCAGTTGCGTGAACCATGGTTCCTCCGTTCTGTGGCCGCAAGCTTCCACTTCCCGCTCCCTGAAGGCATGCGGGAGGCGCCCTTCGTGACATCGGGCAACGGAACCGGACACGGCAGGGACGCCATGTTCGGGGTGGAATCCGGCGGTTGTCAGTGGTCGTTCAGGCACTCCGCCGCAACCTGACGGGGTGCCCCGCGGTGCGAGCGGCCATGTCGAATGCGCCGTTTCCAATGAGCTGGAAACCGGCGCCGCACCGGTGGATAGAATGAAATCAAACGCTTGCTGCGACGCAACAACGTCCGCAATTTATTTTTGTTCGCAGGTATTGTCAATCCGGGGGATCGTGTAATCGTCGTCTGCAAGCGACGTTTTGCGACTTACGTCACGTGGCTGCAAGCTTCCGTCCGATTGTGAGGAAGTGTTGCGACAGGCCGATCCGGGGCCGCGGGGCGCCGAATCGGCACCAGACCGCGACCGGCACGGCGCACGAATCTCTCGACGAAAGTCGTCAGTGCGGGCTTGCGCCGCCGCCCGCGCTCCGATCCCTGTCGCTGCGATAGCGTGCGGTGAACGAGCGGGCCGCGGCGATGAACTCGAAGAAATCCGCCTCGAAGCCGGCATAGTCCGAGGCCAGTTCGGCACCGCTGCCCGCAAGCGGGTTTGCGCGCCGCAGGCGCAGCGCGATGCGGTCGAGCGCCTGCGCCGTCGCAGGCGCAGATCGATACGACGTGAGCCAGTCCGCTTCGCGCATGCGCGGCAGGATATCGAGCAGGCGCGGCGGCAGCAGCGCGGCATGCTCGTCCATCAGCCGGTACATCTGCGCTGCAAAGTCCTCGAGCGGAATATCGTGGAACTCGTCCCAGTGACGGGCGAGGAAGTGATCGTAGAACATATCGACCATCACGCCACCGACCCGCCGGCGCGCGCTCGACACCCGCGAGCGGCTGCGGACGAAGGCCGGATGCGTATCGGCGAAGACGTCGATCTGCCGATGCAGCCGCACCCCCGCGGCGACCTCCGGCGGCAGACCGGCGGGCAGCGGCCCCTTGACGAAGTCGCCGATCAGGCCGCCGAGCCGGTCCGCCGGCGAGTCACCAGCGAGATAGGCATGCGCAAGGAAGTTCATCGTCGGACAGGCTCATGCAAAGATGCCGGCGAGCCAGGCGATGAAATCCCGCACCACCGCCCGCTTGTGCTGCGCCGGCGTCGCCACGGCGTAATAGGTGAAGGGCGCCGGCGCGGTCACGCCGAACAGCGGCACCAGCCGGCCGGTGTCGACCCATGCTGCCGACAGCCTGCGGGTGCCGACGGCGGCGCCGAGCCCGGCCGCAGCGACCTCGAACAGCATGCCGAGATCATTGAACACGGCGCCGCGCTCGGGCTCCGGCCAGTCGAGCCCGGCCGCGGCGAAACACGGCCGCCACGGCAGCAGGGGCGAACGCAGCAGTTCGGCGCGGCCGAGATCGGCGATGCCGCGCAGCGCGCGCGCCGCCACCCACGACGGCGCGGCGAGCGGCATGACGACGTCGTCGAACAGCTTGCACACGGTGCGCTCCGGATAATCGCCACGCCCCCAGCGCACCTCGACGTCCGCGGTCTCGGCCGTGACGTCCTGCAGCGGGATCGACAGATGCATCTCGACTTCGACTTCCGGGTGCGAGCGCAGGTATTCGGGCAGGCGCGCCATCAGCAATTGCCGCGCGAAAGTCGGCGGCAGCGACACGCGCAGCCGCTCGCGCTCGGGCTGCAGCACGGCGCCCGCCTGCGCGAGCTTGTCGAATGCCTCGCGCACGCTCTCGAGGTACAGCCGCCCCACCGTGGTCGGGCGCACCCCGGCCGGCGTGCGTTCGAACAACGGCGTGCCGAGCATCGCTTCGAGCTGGCGGATGCGGTGGCTGACGGCGCTCGGCGTCACGCACAGCTCGTCGGCCGCCTGCGCGAAACCGCCGAGCCGCGCCGCGGCTTCGAATGCGGCCAGCGCATGCATCGGCGGGACGCGGCGCACGACGCTGCTCATCGTCCACCGTCCCCGGCAAGTCGTGCGACCGCATCAGGGCAAAAGCGCTCGACCGGATGGTCATCGAGATCGGGGTCGAGATCGGAGTCGGACACCAATGGCACCAGTCTTGAGCAAAGCCCTTGTGGATCATCGACGGGGACGTGCGCACGGAACACGCGGACGCCAGGATCGGCGCTGCGGAGGGTGCGGCAGAGTTCGATTGTACCGTTCAATCCCTGGCGTTTGGGCGCAGCGGACAGCGCGCGGAGCCGGGATCCCCATCCGCCTTCCGGTTGACCGCTACGACAGCTCACCGAAGGCTCACCGGATTGCCCGCCAGCCTGACGGCGCCGCCAGTCACCACCGAGCCGAGCGCGGGGCGGGCGACGTCAGGCAGGGTCCTGCATCACGTGCGGCGACGAAGCGGCCGCATGCGGGAGGACATGCGGGGGAGCCTTCATTTCGCAGTTCTCGTCATCGACAACGAGCACTGTGCGCCCGCTCGCGTGAGCCGGACTGGCGAGGCGGCGGCCGCTGCGCAACAATGCAGCAAGCTCGTCCGCCGGCAGGGGCTTGCTGAAATAGTAACCCTGCATTTCGTCGCAATGGTGGCGCTCCAGGAAGGTGAGCTGCTCCGCAGTTTCGACTCCTTCGGCAACGACCTTCAGCCCCATCCTGTGGGCGAGGGCAATCACGGAGCTTGAAATCGCTGCTGCTGCGGGTTTGACGAGTAGATCCATGACGAAGCTCCGGTCGATCTTGAGCTGATCGATGGGGAATTCGCTCAGATAAGTCAGACTGGAGTAGCCGGTACCGAAATCGTCGATAGCCAGCTGAAGGCCGAGCTGCTTGAGGCGGGTTAGCGTGAGATTGGCTTGACGAGGGTCCTCCATCAGTGCGCTTTCGGTGAGTTCCAGTTCGAGCAGGGCGGGGTCGAGCTCGCTGCGGGCCAGCACATCAGCAACGATTTCGACCAGATCGGGCTGATGCAGCTGGGCGGCGGAGAGATTGACGGCGACGATGATGACCGGCAGGCCGGCATCCTGCCAGGCCTTGTTCTGACGACAAGCCTCGCCCAGCGCCCAGGCGCCGAGCTGCTGGATCAGGCCGCTTTCCTCGGCAATCGGGATGAAGCGGGCCGGCGAGATGTATTCGCCGCTGACCGGGTGGCGCCAGCGTGCGAGCGCCTCGACGGCAACCACGCGACCGGTTGCGAGATCGACCTTGGGCTGGTAGTGGAGCTCCAGCGCGTTGGCGGCGAGGGAAAGGCGCAGCGCGCTTTCCATCGACATGCGCTCGCGGGTTTCGCGGTCCAGTTCTTCGCTGAACACGCAATACTTCAGACCCTGCGCTTCGGCGTGGTGCAGCGCGATCGTCGCCTTGTGCAGCAGCGCTTCGAAGGTGTCGCCGTCGTCCGACAACAGACTCACGCCCGCTGCCGCCGAAGGCTGCAGCTTTTCGCCCTTGACCACGGCCGGCGTGCGGACGATGTCGATGATGCGCTCGAGCAGCGCTTGCACTTCACGCGCCTGCCCGAGCCCCGTGAGCATCAGGATGAATTCGGTGCCCTCCTGGCGCGAGACGGCATCCTGCTCGCGAATGCATTGGCTCAGGCGGCGGGCGATGATCCTGAGCAGATCGTCGCCCGCCTTGCGGCCGAGGCTGTCGTTGATCTGCTTGAAGCGCCCGAGCCCCAGCGACACCAGCGCGATCCACGAACCGTCGTTGTGCGCTTGCGCGGCGGCCTGCGCGAAGCGTTCCCGCAGCAGGTTCTGGTTCGGCAATTCGGTCAGTTCATCGTAGCTGGCGAGGAAGGCGAGCCGGTTCTTGAGCTGCCGGTGCTCGCTGATGTCGTGCTGCACGGCGACGAAATTCGTCAGGGCACCGCTGTCGTCGACGACCGGGCTGACGTGGACCGCGGCCCAGTACAGGCTCCCGTCCTTGCGTCGGTTGATGAGCTCGCCCTCCCAGACCTGGCCTTTGAGGATCGTCTCCCACATGTCGCGGTACTGCGCCGGCGAGTTCAGCCCGGAGCGCCAGAATCCCGCCTTGCGCCCCAGCGCTTCGCTGTTCGTGTAGCCGGTAACCGCGCGGAAGCGCGGGTTGGTGTATTGGATGATGCCCTGACCGTCGGTGACGGCCACCGCGCTCGCGCTGCGCTCGACGACGGTGTTGAGCTTGCGCAGCTCGCGGGCGTCGGCCTCGCGCCGGGCGATGTCGTCGAGCAGGGCCTGGCGCATCTGCTCGAAGGTGCGCGCGAGGTGGCCGAATTCGTCGTCGCGGCCGCCCGCCAGCGGCTGCGCGAGATCCCCGCCCGAGATGCGCCGGGCGGCGTCGTCGAGGGTTTTCAGCGGTTCGAGCACGCGCCGCCACAGCGTGCGCACGGCGAACCCGAACAGCGCGCTCAGGACGACGACGGTGAGCACTACCAGCCCCAAGGTGTGCCGCGCGTTGCGGCGCAGCCGCTCGATGTCGCGCGCGAACTGCGCACCGACGGCCTCCGACACGCCAATGACGGCATCGATGCCGCGGCTCGCTTCGCGGTACCACTCCTCCCCGCTCAGCGGATACGCGAGCCCTTCGATGCCGCTCCGATAGACGCCTGCGCGCACCGCCTCGTAGCGCTGCAGCAGGTCCTGCTCGAACACCTCGCGCGCCCGGCTCAGTTCCGGGCTCGCCGGCAGATGCTCGAGGATGACCTCGACGCGCCGCCGGGCGTGAGTCGCCACCACACGATAGTTCCCGAGCAGTACCTGGTCCCGTTCGCCGAGTGGCGCCCCCTGTGCGATTGCAACGCCAAGCACGGCGCGCTCGCGTCCGACATGTTCGGCCAGCGTAAACAGCAGGTCCTTGGTCACCGGCAACGACGCATAGGTGTAGATGTTGTCGCGCAGCGGCAGCATGCCGATCGTGATCAGGCCTTCCAGATTCTCGATCGCGCCGGTTGTCAGGGCCACCCACCGCTCGGCGGCCGCCGGCGCGCCAGCGGCGCCTTGCAGCTGCACATCGAGCTGCGCCCGCCGGCGCTCGATCTCGGCGCGATCCTGCCGCACCTGAGCCAGCACCGCCGCCACCGGATGATCCGGCGCGCGCCGCGCGAGCTCGTCGGCGAGCGCCGCAAGCTGCGCGTGAGATTCATCGACCGCCGCCCGCCGCTGCCGCAGTTCGACCTTCAGCATCTCGTCGGCCTGGCCGGAACGGGGCAGCATCACCGCCGTGAGCCCGCGCTCCATTGCGAGCTGGGCGCTCGCGCGCTGGGCGGCGTCGCCCATGCGTGCGGTCAGCTCGATCCATTCGGCGGCGGCGGCCTTCTGGCGGCTGTCGGCGAGCTGCCACAGGCCGGCGGTCGCCGACAGCACGGCGAAGGCGCCGAGCAGCGTGAAGAACGTGCGTCTGAGCGTCATGTCATCGGTCCGGTGCGACACGTAAGGGAAAGCATCGAATTTTCTTCAACCTGCTCCGTGCCGCTCCGGCCAGAACCCGCGCGGACATCAGCCGCCTCGGCGCCACGCGAAGCACCGGCAAGGCTGATGATGACAAGCACAGCGGGGCGGGGGTCTGGGGCCCGATGGACTACAGCCGGGGAAACTGTAACAGGCGACCTTGCAGGCCGTAAAGATCATATGTCACGCATTACGCATATGCCGGAATGCGCGGGCTGCTGTCGAGCACCGACGGCCGACCCGAACCTCGAGCTCGACCTCGATCCGTGGCCCTGCCTGACGGAAGTTGATGGACATGCCGGAAGCCGGCATCAGCGCGCGCACCAGATTCGACAGCGTGCGCCGTCATCGCCACCCGCGCCGCATCAGCGGCTGGCGGCGCCGACGGACGCCTGCGTTTCGCGAACGGACTCCATGAGCGCGGCGGCCGAATCGTCCGCCGCCCCCTGCCAGCGGTCGAAATGCAGCAACGCTTCGAGCGGCTGGCGCGCCAGCCAGCCGGCGGACTCCAGTTCCGGCTTCTGGTAAAAATGGCTCACGTGGCCGATGCACAGATAGGCTACCGGGACGATGCCGGACGGGATGCCGAGCGCCTCGCGCAGCGCCTTCTGGTGGAAGATGCTGACCCAGCCGACGCCGAGGCCTTCGGCACGTGCGGCGAGCCACAGGTTCTGCACCGCGCACACCGAACTGTAGACGTCCATCGTCTTGATATGCGTGCGGCCGACGACGACCGGGCCGTTGCGGCTGCGATCGCAGGTGATGCACAGGTTGACCGGCGCTTCGAGGATGCCTTCGAGCTTGAGGCTGCGGTAGGTGTCCCGCTTGTCGCCTTCGAACATCAGCGCGGCCTCGGCGTGGGCGGTGCAGAACGCGTCATGCACCCGCTGCTTGACCTCGGGCGACCGCACGACGACGAAGTCCCACGGCTGCATGAAACCCACCGACGGCGCGTGGTGCGCGGCATTGAGGATGCGCGCGAGCACCGCGTCCGGCACCGGCTCCGGCGTGAACTGGCCGCGCACGTCGCGCCGCGTGTAGATCGCACGATAGACGGCGGCACGCTCGTCGTCGCTGAACGAAGGTTGGTCCTGCTTTGCCTGCATCGGACTGCTCATGGATATTCCCCTTTGTGGAAACAGTGGAGGCGCCGCGGTCCAGGCGGCTGCCGGATGTTTCGCGGCCGGTCTTCCGATTGAGGATCGGCTCGTCCGCGATTTTCATGCAATCGGCCCCGGCCGCGATTTATCCGGATGGACTGCCGTGCAGCCGACATGCGGGGGATGCGGAATGTCGTCCGGCGCAGCCGGCAAAAACCACGCGAGCCGCGGATACAGGCTGACCACGTCGCCGACGATCGTCAGCGCCGGCGGCCGGATGTCGGCCTCGCGCACGACGTCCGCGAGCGTCGCGAGCGTGCCGGGGGCGACCCGCTGCGCCTGCGTCGTGCCGCGTTCGACGACGCACGCGGGCGTGGCGGGCGGCAGGCCGTGCGCGACGAGCTGGCGGCAGATCTCGGCGAGCCGCGAGATGCCCATGTAGATCACCAGCGTCTGGCCGGGACGGGCGAGCATCGGCCAGTCGAGGTCGAGCGCGCCGCCCTTCAGGAAGCCGGTCGTGAAGACCACCGAGCGCGCATGTTCGCGATGCGTCAGCGGGATGCCGGCAAACGCCGCGACGCCGGCCGCCGCGGTGACGCCCGGCACGACTTCGACGGTAATGCCGGCTTCGAGGAGCGCCTCCATCTCCTCGCCGCCGCGGCCGAAGATGAACGGGTCACCGCCTTTCAGTCGCACGACGCATTTGCCGGCCTGGGCGAGGCGCACGAGGAGGCGGTTGATTTCCTCCTGCGGCAGCGTGTGGTCGGATGCCTTCTTGCCGACGTAATGGCGCTCGGCGCCGGCCGGGGCGAGGTCGACGATCGCCGGGCTGACGAGATTGTCGAACACCACCGCGTCGGCGCCGGCGACAAGGCGCGCGCCGCGCAGGGTCAGCAGTTCGGGATCGCCGGGCCCCGCGCCGACGAGATAGACATGGCCCGCCGTCGGGCCGGGCCGGGGATGCGCGATGTCGGGTATGGGCATGGGATGTCTCGCAGTGGTTTGCGGTGTCAGTACTCTACGCCCGACAGCACGCCGCGTTGGAGCCGCGCAGCGGCGATTTTTTTCTCGCTCACCGCCTTCCTGCGACGCCTGTTGGGGCCGTGGTAGCCGTTCTGGCCGGTCGATCGGGTCGATTCGTTCATTTTGTCAGTCCGGAAGAAACACCCTGCGGCCGTCGCCGCAGACACGCCGGATCGGATGGTTGTAGGCGTGGCTCAGGCGGTCCGCCTGCAGCACCTCGTCGCGGCTCCCGGCAGCGACGCCGCCGCGGCCGTCGAGCAGGATCACGTGATCGGCAAAGCGCGCGGCGAGGTTGATGTCGTGCAGCACCATCACGACGCCACGCCCGCCGCGGGCGAGCCGGGCGAAGAGTTCGAGTGTCGCGACCTGGTAGTGCAGGTCGAGGTGATTCGTCGGCTCGTCGAGCAGGAAAAGCCGCGGCGCCTGCGTCAGCAGCGCCGCGATCGACACGCGCTGCCGCTCGCCGCCGGACAGGTTCAGGATGTCGCGCTCCGCGATGTCGGCGAGCCCGACTTCGGCGAGCGCGGCACGTGCAAGGGCGACGTCGTCGTCGCTTTCCCAGCCCCAGCGCCCGAGATGCGGATGGCGGCCGACGAGCGCAGTCTGCAGCACCGTCGCGGAAAAATGGTCCGGCTGCTGTTGCGGCAGCAGCCCGCGAAACCGCGCCGCGGCGAGCGCGTCCCACTGGGCATACGGCCGTCCGCCGAGCCGCACTTCGCCGACCGACGGCGGGCGCAATCCGGCGAGCGTATGCAGCAGCGTCGTCTTGCCGGCGCCGTTCGGGCCGAGCAGCACGAGGCATTCGCCGGCAGCCAGCCGCAGGCTGAATTCGCAGCACAGCCAGCGCTCGCCGACTTTCAGTGCGAGGCGGTCCGCTTCGAGGAGGAATTCGGCAGCAGCGTTCATCGCGGGTGGCGCGACAGCAGGAACAGGAACACCGGCACGCCGATCAGCGCCGTCAGCACGCCGACCGGCAGCTGCATCGGCGCGATCACGGTGCGTGCTGCCGTGTCGGCGAGGGTCAACAGCGTGCCGCCGGCGAGCATCGCGGCGGGCAGCAGCACGCGCTGGTCGTTGCCGATGACGAAGCGCACCAGATGCGGGACGATCAGGCCGACGAAACCGACCGAACCGATCAGCGTCACCGCCACCGCGGTCAGCAGCGACGCAAGCACATACAGCAGATAGCGCAGCCGCTCGACGCGCACGCCGAGCGCACGCGCCGACAGCTCGCCGCGCGCGAGCACGTTGAGGTCGCGCGCGAACGGCAGCACCGCGACCAGCCCCACGACCATCAGCACCAGCGCCGGCCACGGCCGGGAGGCACCCGACGCGTCACCCATCAGCCAGAACAGCATCGACTGCAGCCGCGTGTCGGTCGCGAGCGACAGCATCAGCGTCACCGCCGCGCCGCAGCCCGCAGCGACGATGACGCCGGTCAGCAGCAGGCGCGTCTGCGTCCACGAACCGTCGCCGTGCGCCAGCCCGAACACCAGCAGCATCGCCCCGAGCGCACCGGCGAATGCTGCCGCATCGACGAGCCACGGCGCGAGGCCCAGCAGCATCGCCCCCAGCGCACCGACCGCCGCGCCCCCCGAGATGCCGAGCACGTACGGGTCGGCGAGCGGATTCCTGAGCAGCACCTGCATCAGCGCACCGGCAATCGCGAGCAGGCCGCCGCACGCGAACACCGCGACCGCGCGCGGCAGGCGCAGCTCGCGCACGACGCTCGCGGCCATGCCGTCGGCGCCGCCGAACAGCGCGCCGACGACGTCGGAGAACGGGATCGGCAGGTCGCCGGCGGAGAGCGCCCAGACGAGCGCGAGCGCGCCAGCCAGCAGCAAGGCAGCTATCGTGCGAAGGGCCGGAAGCGATCGGAGCATCAGCGGTTATCCGCGCATGTACCCCTGCGAGCTTACTTCGGTGCGTAGCGCACGCCGACGAAAGCGTTCGCGCGCGGCGTGTTGTAGTCCTTGATCAGCTCGTAGTCCTTGTCGAACACGTTGTTCACGCGCCCCTCGAGCGACCAGTCCCGATCGATCGCGTAGCGCGCGAAGACGTTCGCGATCGCGTAGCCGCTCAGCCGCTCGACGTTCGCGTTCTTGCTGTAGCGATAGCTGCTGGCCAGCACTTCGCCGCCGACCGACAGGGCTCCGAAGGAGCGCGCCAACCGGAAAGTGGCAGTACGGTCGGCCCGACGCTGCAGGTGATCTCCGGTTTCCTCGTCGCGCGCCCGCAGGAAGTCCAGGGTCGCAGAGGCGCGCCACGCGCCCGCTTCGGTCGTCGCGCTCATGCTGACGCCCTCCAGCTTCGCGGCACTGACGTTGGCCGGCATCAGCAGGTTCACCCCGGGGGCAGGCTGCGTGGATTGCCAATCGATCAGGTTGCGCACCTTGTTGTTGAAGTACGTCACCGACGCCGTCGTCGACTCGACCTCCCAGTGCACCGCGAACTCGCGATTCCGCCCTTCCTCCGGCTTGATGTCGGGATTTCCGCGCGTGATGAAAGTCTCGCCGCAGATCGCAGCCGGGCAAACGTCCTCGGGCCAGTAGAGATCATTGAACGTCGGCGCCGAGAATGAGGTGCCGTAGGACGCGTGCACCCGCAGCTGCTCGGTGAGCTGGTAACCGTATGCGATCGACCCGGTCGCCTTGTCGTCGAAGTCGGAGTGGTCGTCGTGGCGCGCGTTCGCCTGCAGCCGATGCTTTCCAAAGCTGCCCTGCCAACCCACGAGGGCGGAATTGGTCGTGCGCTCGTCCACCTCAAGGACCTGATCGGTATCCACCTGCTGCTTCAGATGCTCGTATCCGAGCAACAGGCGTCCGATCGGAAGCCGGATGTCGTTCTGCCAGACGCTCTGGTCCTGAATCGTCTCGAAATGCGATTCGGGGGAGAACGCCGAGAAGTGGTCCGTCCCCTTGTCGACCGATCGACCATGCCGCAGCGTCGATTCCCAGCTGGTCGTCAGGCGGTTGCGGCTATATACGTTGAGGGTCGCGATCTCGCTGTTGCTGTGGATATCCGCCGGCGCCGGTGAAAAACTGTTGTCGTACCAGGTGCGGGTATCGCTGTAGAGCATCGATGCTCCCAGTTCGTGGCCCGACGCCGGCCGGAACGCGACGCTGCCCGCGAAATTGCTGTTGCGGTGCCCATCGTCGTCGGGGTCGGCGACCGCCTTCCTCCGTGCGCTGAATCCGTCCGACTCCGCGTACCCGCCCGAAACACTGTAGATCCATCGCTCGTCGCCGCCTGAGAGGCCAACCGACGTCTCGCGCAGGCCGTAGCTGCCGACGCCGACGAACGCATTCGGGCGGACCGGACCGGGTTCGCCGCGTCGCGTGAAGATCTGGATGACGCCGCCGATCGCGTCGCTGCCATACAGCGCGCTCGCCGGTCCGCGCAGGATTTCGATGCGTTCGATCTGGCTGAGGGGGATGTTCTGCGGCGACGGCTCACCGAGCGTCGCAGAGCCGGTGCGCATGCCGTCGATCAGGATCAGCGTATGTCCCGCAGCGCCGCCGCGCAGGTAGATACCCGTCTGCGTACCGGGGCCTCCCGCCTGCGAAAACTGGACGCCGGCCTGGCTCGCCAACAATTCCGCGAGCGTCGACTGGCCCGCCTGCTCGATGACGTCGCGTTCCAGCACCATCAGGTCACTCAACAGTTCATTGACCGGCGTCGGCGTTCGCGTCGCCGTCACCACGACGGTCTCGCCTTCGGCAGCAGCCGAGGCCGGAACCGGAACAACAAACGGAAAAGCGGCAGCAACCGCGACGGCCGTCGCGGACAAGCGGATATTCATCGGGATTCTCCCTGCGCCATCGGTAGCGTCCCCGCTCACCGTGGCATGTTTCACGAGGAAGCGCCGCTACAGGGAATACGTCGAGAGCCGCAGAAGACCGCGCCCGTCGCCGCCACCCCGCGGCACTTCAGCCATAGCGCGTTCGGGCCGGTATCCGGGCTCGTGGGCTGACCGGCGTCCCGTCGGGGAATGCCGGACCGGTCGCATCGCCTTCCCGGACTGATCGTCCAGTGGCGGTTGGATGCGCCTTGCGTCCACTTACCGTTGCGGGGGCAGCACAGGCATGGCGAAGGCCCTGTCGGACGAGCGTTCGCGCACCTGTTTCCCGTTTAACCTTCCGGCGAGGTTCGCCTTCGGGCACCTGAAACACGTCGCATCCGGAAACCGGATGCGGGGCGGATAATAGCGCGTTCCACGACTTCACGCAGCGCAGGCTGCGCCATCCGCGACATGCCCGCACACCTGATCCTCGGCGGCGCCCGCTCCGGCAAGAGCCGGTACGCCGAAACCCTCGCGCTCGGGACCGGGCTGCCGGTCACCGTGATCGTCACCGCCGAAGCGCTCGACGACGAAATGGCGTCCCGTATCCGCCGCCACCAGCAGGACCGCCCGCACGCGTGGCGTACCGTCGAGACGCCGCTGGCGCTCGCCGACGCGCTGCGCCGCGAAGCGCAGCCCGGGCGCTGCGTCATCGTCGATTGCCTGACGCTGTGGCTGATGAACCTGATGGCGGACGCCGACACGCTGGCATCTGCGCTCGATGCCGACGCCCTGCCGCGACTGCGCGCCGAACGCGCCGCACTGCTCGACTGCCTGCCCGGCTTGCGCGGCGATGTGCTGCTCGTCGCCAACGAGCTCGGCCTCGGGCTGGTGCCCGAGACGCCGCTCGGGCGGCTCTTTCGCGATGAGGCCGGACGGCTCAACCAGTCCGTCGCCGCGCTGTGCGGGCGCGTGACTTTCGTCGCCGCCGGCCTGCCGCTGGCGTTGAAGCGCTGAACCCCTGCCCTTAACCCCCGCCCTGAACCCCTGCCCTGCAACGCGTCGCGCCGCTCTCGCACTCGCGCGCGATCGATTTTTGCCCGAGCTGCGCCTTTTCACACGGCACTGCGCACAACGCCTCATACAATAAAGGTCGTGTAACAATTTGTTTGCCGGGAGGGATGATGCGGGAGCGTGCGGCACGACTGAAAAGCAACTCGGACATCCGGGCGCCCCGGGTGCCGGGGCGAAGCGGCGTCGCCATCACGGCGGTCGTCGTGCTCGCGGCCCCGCCCGACGCGCGCGCGGCCGAACCCGCGGCACGGCTTGTCGAGTGCCTCGAAGCGGCTCACCTCGGCCTCGCGTTCCATGCCGGCGCGCTCGCGGTGCTGTTGCTGTCGATCGCGCTCATCGTGCGCCGGCGGTCGCTCGCGCGCGAACAGGCGCGCCTCCAGGCCGAGGCCCTCGCGAGCCGCGACCAGCTGATCCGGACGTTGCAGGCATCCGAGCAGGCGCTGACCCAGGGTCTCGCCCAGCGCAGCCAGGAACTCGAAGCGGCGACCCGGCGCCTGCAGGAAACCGAGCATCGCCTGCAATACGCCGCGCACAACGATCCGCTGACCGGGCTCGCGAACCGCCTGCTGCTCGGCGACCGCATCGCACAGGGCATCACGCGCTCGAAGCGGCACAACTGCCGCACCGCTGTCGTGCTGGTCAACATCGACGACTTCAGGCGCGTCAACGCGGCGTTCGGCGAAGCGGTCGGCGACGAAGTGCTGAAGGCCGTCGGAGCACGGCTGCGCGGCCTGGTGCGCGAGCAGGACACGGTCGCGCGCCCCGGCGGTGACGAGTTCGTCATCGTGCTCGAAGAGGTATTCGACGCGCAGGACGTGCAGCGCGTCGCGAGCGCGGCCGCCACCGCGCTTTCGCAGGAATTCGAGGCGCGCGGCCACGCGGTCACCCTCAGCGCTTCGATCGGCTGCGCGATCTATCCGGACGGCGGGACCGACGCCGACGGGCTGCTGCGCCACGCCGGCAGGCTGATGCGCCGTGCCAAGCGTGGCAAGGACCTGCCTCCCCGGCAGGCGGACCCGACGGCTTCGGCGGCGTGACGGAGACCGCGACAGCCCCGCCGGACTCGCCTCGCCCCCGTGCTAAGATCGGCCCCCCTCAGGACATTGTCACGACCATCATGGACTTCGCGATTTCCCTGCCCGACCCCGGCCTCACTGCGGCGATACAGCACCGCATCGACCGCAAGACCAAGCCGCTCGGCGCGCTCGGCCGGATCGAAGCGCTCGCGCTGCAACTGGGCCTGATCCAGCAGAGCGCGGCGCCGCGGCTCCGCCAGCCGCACATCCTGGTGTTCGCCGGCGACCACGGCGCCGCGCGCGCCGGGATCTCCGCATTTCCGCAGGACGTGACGTGGCAGATGGTCGAGAATTTTCTCGCCGGCGGCGCCGCGATCAACGTGTTCTGCCGGCAGATGGAGCTCGCGCTGACCGTCATCGACAGCGGCGTGAACCACGATTTCGGCCGCCGCGACGGACTGGTCGACGCGAAAATCGCCTCCGGCACCGCGAACTACCTCGAGACGCCCGCGATGAGCGCGGAGCAGCGCGACGCGGCCCTCGCGCGCGGCCGCGAACTCGCGCACGCGCTCGCCGCGAATGGCTGCAACCTGGTCGGTTTCGGCGAGATGGGCATCGGCAACACCGCGTCGGCATCCTTGCTGACGCACTGCATTACCGGCATCGACCTCGCCATCGTGACCGGCCGCGGCACCGGCCTCGACGACGCCGGCCTCGCGCGCAAGCACGGGCTGCTCGCGCAGGCCATCGCCCGCGGCGGTCGTCCTGCCGACCCGCTTGGCGCGCTCGCCGAATACGGCGGCTTCGAGATCGCGATGATGGCCGGAGCGATGCTCGGCGCGGCCGAAAAACGCATGACGCTGCTGATCGACGGCTTCATCGTGACCTCCGCGCTGCTCGTCGCGCAGGCGATTGCGCCGACGATCCTGCCTTACTGCGTGTTCGCGCACCGCTCGAAGGAGCCGGGACACACCACCCAGCTCGCCCACCTGCGCGTCGACCCGCTGATGGAGCTCGACCTGCGCCTCGGCGAAGGCACCGGCGCCGCGCTCGCGTTCCCGCTGGTGCAGGCGGCGGCGAACTTCCTCAACGACATGGCGAGCTTCGATTCGGCTGGCGTCGACGACATGGTGTGAGCGGGTTCAGTAGCCCTGGAACAGGAAATCGAGGGCCCGGATGATGTCGTCCCGGCGGTCCGCGAGCGAACAGATCGGCGGCTTCAATACACGGAGCGGGATGGCCGCAAGTTTCGGGGTTTCGATCTGGCAGGACTGGCCTTCGACGTCGACACAGGGAATCAGGTCCGAAGGCAACCGGACCGCCGAAAACCGGTCGCGGCGCCGCAATGGGATCACGACGCGGGTCTCGAGCTCAGCGAGCAGGTCGGCCTGGACATCGAGCAGATAGGGCGTATCCGCGGCGCCCGCCGAAGGATTCCGGTAAACATCGAAGCGCGCCATGTCAGAAGCTTCTCCATTCGGCCAGCGGCACGCCTTCGGCCTCCACGATGCGGTTGTACGCTTCGATGAATTCCGCGTACTCCTCCTTCCAGCGTCGGGCGCGCTCGCGCCGCACGAGCTCACGCAGGCATTCGTCACAGGCTTTGGAAATGTTGATACCCAGGCTTTTGGCTTCCGCCAGGACATCGGCAGAAAGGCTTAGATTGGTCGCTTTCTTGGAAGAAACCGCATGAGTCTGCATCTCGAACCTCCACGTAAATTGCGCATCACCTATGCGCATCATAATTCTACAGCTCCCATGAAGCCAGAACGTACATGACCACGATGCGCTACCAGTTCGAACTGTTCTTCACCGCGCTCGGCTTCTTCACGCGCCTGCCGGTGCCGGCGTGGGTGCCGTGGTCGCCGGAGCGGCTCAATCACGCCGCGCGCTTTTTCCCGCTCGTCGGCGGGATCGTCGGCACGATCGGCGCGGCAAGCTACCTCGCGTTCGTGCAGCTGCTGCCGCCTGCGCTCGCGGTGCTGCTGTCGATGGCGGTGACGATCCGCGCGACCGGCGCGTTCCACGAGGACGGCTGGGCCGATGCCTGCGACGGGCTCGGCGGCGGGTGGGACCGGTTGCAGGTGCTGACGATCATGAAGGATTCCCGCATCGGCAGCTACGGCACGGCCGGCCTCGTGCTGATGCTGCTCGCGAAGGCCGCGGCGCTCGTCGAACTGGCCGCGCATGGCAATCTGCAGGTCGCATTGGCGCTGATCGCCGCCCACCCGCTGTCGCGCCTGGCCTCGACGAGCCTGATCCACACGATGCAGTACGTGCGCGAGGACGAGAGCGCGAAATCGAAGCCGCTTGCGCGCCGCCTGTCCGCGACCGAACTCGCCGTCGCGGCGGTGTTCGGCCTCGCACCGCTGGCGCTGCTCGCCCCGGCCGAAGCGCTCGCCGCGCTGACCGCGACGGCGGCGGCAACCCTCTGGGCGGCACGCGTGTTCGCCCGCCGCCTCGGCGGCTACACCGGCGACTGCCTCGGCGCTGCGCAGCAGGGCAGCGAACTCGCGTGCTATCTCGGGATCCTTGCCGCATGGAACTTCATCTGATCCGCCACCCGCGGCCGGACGTCGCGGCGGGGGTGTGCTACGGCCAGTCCGACGTCGGCCTCGCCGAATGCCCCGCAACGGTCGCCGCCCGCCTGCGGCCGCTGCTGCCGCCGCGCTACGCGCTGCATGCGAGCCCGCTCGCGCGCGCCCGCCTGCTCGCGCTCGAACTCGGCACACCGGCATTCGACGACCGGCTCAGGGAAATGCACTTCGGCGCGTGGGAGCTGCGACCGTACGCCGAGCTCGGCGACGCGATCGACGTGTGGGTGACGGACCCGCTCGGCTTCTGCGCCCCCGGCGGCGAGTCGGCGCGCGACATGTCGACGCGCGTGCTGCAATGGCTCGACGAGATCATCGCGACCCGCGCCGCCGATCCGGTCGTCGTCGTCGCGCACGGCGGGCCGCTGCGCGCGATCGCCGGCCACCTGCTCGGCCTGCCGCCGCAGCGCTGGCTCGCGCTCGACTTCGCCTGCGGCCACGCGACGCGGCTCGACATCGAGGACTGGGGCGTCGTGCTGAAGTGGTTCAACCGCTGAAACCGGAACGCCGGCGCGGCAACGGGAGCCGCTGCGGCCGCGCCGGCGCGACGATCCGGACAGCATTTTCGCCCGGCCTCGCTCCCCGCCCGACGACGCTGCCCGCCCCGTGCACACGCTGGACGCCGCCGTTCGTGGGATAATTGCGGACTTTTCGACACGCTCTCGACGCCTACCGCCTCATGCCGCCCACCCTGCCGGACTTCTCCCAAGGCCGCATCCTCGTCGCCGGCGACGTGATGCTCGACCGCTACTGGCACGGTTCGACGACGCGCATCTCGCCGGAAGCGCCGGTGCCGATCGTCAAGGTCGAAGGGGACGAGTTCCGCGCCGGGGGCGCGGGCAACGTGGCGCTGAACGTTGCATCGCTCGGCGCCCGGGCCGAACTCGTCGGGCTCGTCGGCTGCGACGAGGCGGCGCGGCTGTTGCGCGAACGGCTCGCAGGCGGCGGCGTCGTGTGCCGCCTGCTCGACGCGCCGCAGCACCCGACGATCACCAAACTACGCGTCATCAGCCGCCACCAGCAGCTGATCCGGCTCGATTTCGAGGACAGCTTCGCGGTGCTCGAGAGCGCCGGCATCGAGCAGGCGTTCGAGGACGCGCTCGACGCCAGCGCGGCGGTCGTGCTGTCGGACTACGGCAAAGGCACGCTCGCCCAGGTCGGCCAGCTGATCCGCGTCGCGCGCGAACATGCGGTCGCGATCGTGGTCGACCCGAAAGGCACGGATTTCGGCCGTTACGCCGGCGCGACCGTCATCACGCCGAATCTCAGCGAGTTCGAAGCAGTGGTCGGACCGTGTGCGGACGAGGCGACTCTCGTGTCGCGCGGCGAGGCGCTGCGCGACAGCCTCGGCCTCGACGCATTGCTGATCACGCGCAGCGAACGCGGCATGACGCTGCTGCAGAAAGACACCGCGCCGCTGAATTTGCCGACGCAGGCGCGCGACGTGTTCGACGTGACCGGCGCCGGCGACACCGTCGTCGCGGTGCTCGGCGCCGGGCTGGCGTGCGGCCTGTCCCTCGCGGACGCGACCGCGTTCGCGAACCTCGCCGCCGGCGTCGTCGTCGGCAAGCTCGGCACGGCGACGGTCAGCATCGCCGAGCTCGACCTCGCGCTGCGCGCGGCGATCGCAGCCGGCCGCCCCGCCGCCATGCCAGGCTGAGCGGGTGCATTCAGGAGAAAACATGATCATCGTCACAGGCGGTGCCGGCTTCATCGGCAGCAACATCGTGCAGGGGCTCAACGCCCGCGGCATCACGGACATCCTGGTCGTCGACGACCTCACCGACGGGCACAAGTGCCTGAACCTCGCCGACGCCGACATCCGCGACTACATGGACAAGGATGAATTCCTGCAGCGCATCCGCGCCGACGAGGACTTCGGACCGGTCGAGGCGATCTTCCACGAAGGCGCGTGCTCCTCGACGACCGAGTGGGACGGCCGCTTCGTGATGGCGGTGAACTACGAATACACGAAGTCGTTGCTCGCCTGGGCAGTGGCGCGGAAAGTGCCGCTGCTGTACGCGTCGTCGGCGTCGGTGTATGGCATGGGTCCGACGTTCCGCGAATCGCGCGAGTTCGAGCGGCCGCTGAACATGTACGCGTATTCGAAGTTCCTGTTCGACTGCCATCTGCGCAGGTTCGCGCCGGGCATCGACAGCCAGGTCGCCGGCCTGCGCTACTTCAACGTCTATGGGCCGCGCGAGCAGCACAAGGGCAGCATGGCGAGCGTCGCGTACCATTTTCACAACCAGTTGAACGACAGCGGCCGCCTGCGCCTGTTCGAAGGCGCCGACGGCTACGGCCCGGGCGAGCAGCAGCGCGACTTCATCCACGTCGACGACGTCGTCGCGGTGAACCTGTGGCTGCTCGACAACCCCGGGGTGCGCGGCATCTTCAACGTCGGCACCGGCCGCGCACAGAGCTTCAACGAAGTCGCCCACGCCGCGCTGAGCTGGCACAAGGGCAGCACCGCCGGCGGCGGCATCGACTACATCGCGTTCCCGGAACACCTGAGAGGCCGCTACCAGAGCTACACGCAGGCCGACATCACGGCGCTGCGCCAGGCGGGCTACGAGGGCGAGTTCATGCCGGTCGAAGTCGGCGTGCCGCGCTACCTGGAATGGCTCGCGCTGCGCGACTGATGCCGACTCGCCGGATTCTCGTCGTCGGGCCGTCGTGGGTCGGGGACATGGTGATGGCGCAGAGCCTCTTCATGACGCTGCAGGCCGAAGGCCCGTGCGCGATCGATGTGCTCGCGCCGGGCTGGTCGCTGCCGATCCTCGAACGCATGCCCGAAGTGCGGCGCGGCATCGCGATGCCGCTCGGCCACGGCCAGTTCGGCCTCGGCATGCGCTGGCGCCTCGGCCGCGAACTCGCCCAGGCCCGCTACGACCAGGCGATCGTCCTTCCCGGCTCGCTGAAATCCGCGCTCGTGCCGTTCTTCGCCGGCATCGCGCAGCGCACCGCGTTCCGCGGCGAGATGCGTTACGGCCTGATCAATGACATGCGCGCGCTCGACAAGGCAGCGCTGCCGATGACGGTGCAGCGCTTCGTCGCGCTCGGCCTGCCGGCGGGCGCCGCCTTGCCCCGGCCGCTGCCGCGCCCGCGCCTCGTCGCCGACCCCGCAAACCAGGCCCGGCTGCGCGCCGCGCACGGGCTCGCGGCGGACCGGCCGGCGATCAGCTTCATGCCGGGCGCCGAATACGGCCCGGCCAAGCAATGGCCGCTGCCGCATTTCGCCGCGCTGGCGCGCGCGCTCGTCGCCCGCGGCCAGCAGGTGTGGGTGCTCGGTTCGGCGAAGGACGCGCCGGCCGGTGACGAGATCGTCGCAGCGGCCGGCGAGGGCGTCGTCAATCTGTGCGGCCGCACCCAGCTCGCCGACGCGGTCGATCTCCTCGCGATGAGCGAAGCCGCGGTCAGCAACGACTCCGGCCTGATGCACGTCGCCGCGGCGCTCGACCGGCCGCTGGTCGCGGTGTATGGCTCGTCGACGCCGGACCACACGCCGCCGCTCGCCGACCGTGTCGTGGTGCGCTATCTGCGGCTCGAATGCTCGCCGTGCTTCGCGCGGGTGTGCCCGCTCGGCCACACGCGCTGCCTCACGGAGGTCACGCCCGAGAGCGTGCTGAACGCGCTGGACAGCCTCGCCCTCGGCACGCCGCTCCGCCTCGCCCGGTCCGCTGGAACGGCCTGATGCGCGTGCTGATCGTCAAGACGTCCTCGCTCGGCGACGTCATCCACACGCTTCCCGCGCTGACCGACGCCGCCCGCGCGATCCCCGGGATCCGCTTCGACTGGGTCGTCGAGGAAGCCTTCACCGAAATCCCGTCCTGGCATCCGGCGGTCGACCGCGTGATTCCGGTCGCGGTGCGGCGCTGGCGCAAGGCGCCAGTGAAGGCGCTGGTCAGCGGCGAGTGGCGCCGCTTCAAGCGCGCGGTCGCTGCGACCCGCTACGATGTGACGATCGACGCGCAAGGCCTGCTGAAGAGCGCGCTGCTGACGCGCTACGGCAGCAAGCCGGTGCATGGCCTCGACGAGGACTCCGCTCGCGAGCCGATCGCAAGCCGCTTCTACACGCACGCGCACGCGGTGCCGGTCGGCCGCCACGCCGTCGAGCGGGTGCGTGAACTGTTCGCAAAAGCGCTTGGTTATCCGCTGCCGGAAGGGCCGGTCACGTACGGACTCGACCGGCACCGGCTCGCCGGCGCGGACAACCCCGAACCGTACCTGCTGCTGCTGCATGGCACGACCTGGGTGACCAAGCACTGGCCGGAGCTCTACTGGCAGCGGCTGATCGCGCTGGCGACCGCGGCGGGCTGGGCGATCCGTCTGCCGTGGGGCAACGCCGGCGAAGAGGCGCGTGCGCAGCGGCTCGCCGCCGACCAGCCGGCCGTCACGGTGCTGCCGCAGCTGAAGCTCGCCGGCATCGCCGCCGAGATTGCCGGCGCACGCGCGTGCGTCGCCGTCGACACCGGGCTGGGCCACCTCGCCGCCGCGTTCGGCGTGCCGACGCTGTCGCTGTTCGGCCCGACAAATCCCGGCTTCACCGGCGCCTGGGGCCCGAACCAGTTCCACCTCGCGTCGAACATGCCGTGCGCCCCCTGCCTGCAGCGGCGCTGTACGCACATGCCGACTGCCGACGAGCGCGCGCGCTTCGATCTCGTCGCCGAACAGCCGCTGTGCTTCACCCGCATCGGCCCGGAGCAGGTGTGGAGCGCACTGCAGCGCATCCTCGACGGCAAGACGTCCGCGGAGGGGGCGCCGGCCGTCCACCCGCTCGCCGCCGACGGCGCGCCCGGCGGCTTCGACCCGTCGCCTGGGCCGCTCGTCCACACGATGTTCGACCGCAAGGCCTCCGGCTGATGCAGCTCGCGTTCTGCCTGTACAAGTACTTCCCGTTCGGCGGCCTGCAGCGCGACTTCCTGCGCATCGCGCTGGCGTGCCAGGCGCGCGGCCACGCGATCCGCGTCTACACGCTCGGATGGCACGGCGAAATCCCGGCCGGGTTCGAAGTGCTGCGGGTCCCGGTGCGGGCGATCACGAACCCGCGCCGCAACGAGAAATTCACCGCATGGGTGCAGCAGGACCTCGCGCGCCGCCCCGCCGACCGGGTCGTCGGCTTCAACAAGATGCCCGGGCTCGACGTCTATTACGCCGCCGATCCGTGCTTCGAGGACAAGGCGCGCACGCTGCGCAACCCGCTGTACCGCATCAGCGGGCGCTATCGGCACTTTTCGGCGTACGAGCGGGCGGTGTTCGCGCCTGAAGTCCACACCGAGATCCTGCTGATCTCGGCCGCGCAGCAGCCGCTTTTCATGACGCACTACGGCACCCCGGCGCGCCGTTTCCACCTGCTGCCGCCCGGTATCGCCCCCGACCGGCGCGCTCCGCCCGACGCCGCGCAGATCCGTGCCGCCTTCCGGCGCGAGTTCAGCCTCGGAGAGGACGATCTCCTGGTCGTGCAGATCGGCTCCGGCTTCAAGACCAAAGGCCTTGACCGCAGCCTGCGGGCGCTGGCCGCGCTGCCGGAAATGCTGAAAGGGCGCACGCGCCTGATCGCCATCGGACAGGACGACCCCAAGCCGTTCCTCGTGCAGTTGCACACGCTCGGCCTCGGCGACCGGGTGCGCATCCTCGGCGGACGCGACGACATCCCGCGCTTCCTGCTCGGCGCCGATCTGATGATCCATCCGGCCTACCACGAGGCCGGCGGCATCGTCCTGCTCGAAGCGCTCGTCGCCGGACTGCCAGTGCTGACGACTTCGGTGTGCGGTTTCGCGCACCATATCGAGGACGCGGACTGCGGCATCGTGCTTCCCGAGCCGTTCGAGCAGGCTGCCTGCGATCAGGCCCTGTCCCGCATGCTCGCCGACCTGCCGGCGCGCAGACGATGGAGTGAAAACGGGCTCGCTTTCGCCGCTAGCGCCGACCTCTACAGCCTGCCCGAGCGCGCCGCGGACGTGATCCTGCGGGGGCGCGGGTGAGCACGCCGGCAACGCTTTTCGTCGCCGAGCCGTTCCGCTCGCTGTGGGCCGGACGGGATCCGTTCGACATGGTCGAGGCGCTGCAGGGCGAAGTGTTCCGCGAACTCGAGGGACGCCGCACGCTGCGCACCGAAGCCGGCGGACGCGGCTATTTCGTCAAGATCCACCGCGGCATCGGCTGGCGCGAAATCTTCAAGAACCTGCTGTCGGCGCGGCTCCCGGTGCTCGGCGCGCGCAACGAATGGCAGGCGATACGGCGGCTCGACGAGCTCGGCGTCGCGACGATGAAGGCGGTTGCCTACGGCGAGCGCGGGTGCAACCCGGCCCGGCAGCATTCGTTCATCGTCACCGAGGAGCTCGCCCCGACGGTCAGTCTCGAGGATTTCTGCCGCGACTGGCGACGGCTCCCGCCCGACAGCGCGCTCAAGCATGCGCTGATCGACCGGGTCGCCGACATGGTGCGGCGGATGCACGAAGGCGGCATGAACCACCGCGACCTCTACATCTGCCATTTCCTGCTGCACCTCGAGCCGGCCCCCACGCCGAGCGCGCTGCGCCTGTCGCTGATCGACCTGCACCGCTCGCAGATCCGCCCCCGCACGCCGCGGCGCTGGCGCGACAAGGACCTCGCGGGGCTGTATTTTTCGGCGCTCGATATCGGTCTGACCCGGCGCGACAAGCTTCGCTTCGTGCGGCGATACTTCGGCCGAGCCCTGCGCGAGGTGCTGCGCGACGAAGCGGCCCTGCTTGCCCGCCTTGAAGCGAAAGCAGGGCGCCTGCACGCCCGCTATCTGCGCAAATACGCTCCGCAGGCCGCGCGTTGAGCGACGCTTCAACGCGCGGCAGGCCGGACTGCTCCGGAATATGCAAACATCAATGAACCTTCCGCTCGAAACTCCCGCGACGCTGCGCCGGGCCGGCCGGCATCCGGCCGTGCCGTTTCGCATCGCGCTCGACGGCGGACGGGTCGCGACCGTCAAGCGCCTGCTGCGCGTGTTGCCCGGCAAGCGTCTGGTGGGCGAAGCGGAAGTCGGCGGGCACGCGGTGCTGGCGAAGTTTTTCATCGCCCGCCGAGGCTGCGCGCGGCACTTCGAGCAGGAACGGGACGGACTCGCGGCCCTTGCGGCGCAGGCGATCGCGACGCCGCGGCTGCTCGGTGCCGGCCCGCTCGACGGCGGACATTACCTGCTGACCGAGTTCCTCGACGAGGCCGAGGATCTCGCCGATGGCTGGCACGCAGCGCTCGCCGCGCACCCCGACGACATCGGCGCCGCCCTCGCCGTGCTCGCTCCCGCGCTCGAGACGCTCGGCCGCATGCATGCGCGCGGGCTCGCGCAGTCCGATCTGCATCTGGGCAATTTCCTGCGCCATCGCGGGGTGCTCTATGCGATCGACGGCGATGCGATCCGTGCGCGCCGCCCCGGTCTCCCTCTCGGTGCCGGCGACGCCCTGCGCAACCTTGCGATCCTGCTCGCGCAGTTGCCGCACGAAGCCGATGCGCGACTGCCGGACCTGCTGGCCGGCTACCATGCGGGAAATCCGGACATGGCCTTCGATCCCGCATTGCTTCGCCAGGAAATCATCCGCGTGCGGAGCTGGCGGCTGCGCGACTACCTCGCGAAGACGCTGCGCGACTGCAGCCTGTTCCACGTCGAGCAGCGCCGCGACCGCTTCGTTTCGGTCGTCCGCCATGAGGCCGGGCGGCTCGCTCCCGTCGTCGCCGATCCCGACCTCTTCCTCGCCGCCGGAAGCCTGCTGAAGGACGGCGGCAGCAGCACCGTCGCGCGGATCGACATCGGCGCCCGCAAGCGCGTCATCAAGCGCTACAACATCAAGGGCACCGCACACGCGCTGTCGCGCTTGTGGCGGCCGAGCCGCGCCTGGCACTCGTGGATCGAGGGGCACCGCCTCGCTTTTCTCGGCATCGCAACGCCGCAGCCGCTGGCGCTGATCGAGCGCCGCTTCGGGCCATTGCGCGGCCGTGCGTGGCTCGTCACCGATTCCTGCGACGGGCCCCACCTGCTGCAGCATCTCGACGCCGGACGCGAACCGCCGCCTGCCGAGGCGCGAGCGTTGCGCGAGCTTTTCGCCGCCCTGCATCGCGAGCGCATCAGCCATGGCGACCTCAAGGCGACGAACCTGCTGTGGGACCAGGGAACGGTGAAACTGATCGACCTCGACGCAATGCGCCAGCACGCCAGCGCTGCCGCCCACGCCAAGGCGTGGCGCAAGGACCGCGCCCGGCTGCTGCGTAACTGGCCGGAGGGCTGTGCGCTGCGCGGCTGGCTCGACGCGAACCTTCCTCCCGCAAACTAGCGATCCTCAGCGACCGTCACCTCCTCGCGGAACTGCATCGCGTGCAATCGTGCGTAATGACCGCCCGCGGCGAGGAGTTCAGCATGGCTGCCACGTTCGACGATGCGCCCGTGGTCCATCACCATGATGACGTCCGCCTGTTCGATGGTGGACAGCCGGTGCGCGATCACGAGCGTCGTACGCGCTTGCATCACGCGGTGGAGCGCCGCCTGGATATGCCGTTCCGATTCGGTGTCGAGCGCGCTCGTCGCTTCGTCGAGGATCAGGATCGGCGCATCTTTCAGCAGCGCGCGGGCGATCGCGAGGCGCTGGCGCTGGCCGCCCGACAGCGTCACGCCGTTTTCCCCGATCAGCGTGTCGAAGCCCTGCGGCAGCCGGTCGATGAACTCTTTCGCATACCCTGCTTCCGCCGCGGTTTCGACAGCGGCGCGCGGGAGGCCGGCCAGGTCACCGTAAGCGATGTTGTTCGCCACCGTGTCGTTGAACAGGGTCACCTGCTGCGTCACCAGCGCTATGTGGCGGCGCAGGTTCTTCAGCGTGTAGTCCTCGACATCGACACCGTCGATGAGGATCTGGCCGTGGTCGTGGTGATAGAAACGCGGAATCAGGTTCGCGAGCGTCGATTTTCCGCTCCCGGAACGGCCGACCAGTGCGACCATCTGCCCCGGCTCGACCGTGAAGCTCACGTTGTCGAGCACCTCGCGGTCGGCGCCGGGATAACGGAACGACAGCTCGCGCACCTCGATGCGTCCGCTGACACGTTCGCGTTCGACGTGCCCGTGGTCCCCTTCCGGTTTCTCGTCGAGTTGTTCAAAAATACTCTCGGCGCCAGCGACGCCGCGCTGGATCGTCGAACTGACTTCGGAGAGCTGGCGAATCGGTTTGGGCAGCAGCCCGGCGGCGGTAATGTAGGCGACGAGATCACCTACCGACGCCTCGCCGCGCAGCCGCAGCACGAGAAACAGCACCACCGCCATCGCGCTGTACGTGACGAGCTGCAAGGTCGGCGTATAGACCGCCGAAGTCTTGACCATTTTCAGCTGCTTGCGCGTGTTGTCCTCGCTCGCAGCGCGAAAACGCTCCCGCTCGTAGTGCTCGCCGCCGAAGCTGCGCACAACCCGGTAACCCTGAATCGTTTCGGACGCGACGTGGGTCACGTCCCCCATTGCGACCTGGATCTTCCTGCTCTGCTTGCGGAACTTGCCGCTCGCGTTCCGGACCATCAGGCTGATCAACGGCAGGATCGCGACCATCACCAGCGTGAGCCGCCAGTTCATCCACAGCAGGTACGCGAAGAGGAACACGACGGTGAGCCCCTCGCGGATCACGATCTTGATCGCATCGGTCGCCGCGCCGGTGACCATCGTCACGTTGAACGTGATGCGCGAGATCAGGTGCCCGGAGCTGTGCTGGTCGAAATAGCTGTTCGGCAGGCGCAGCAGGCTGTCGAACAGCGCCTGGCGCAGATCCTGGACGAGTCCCAGCGAAACTCTCGCGAGGAAATAATTGCCGAGGTAGCCGCCCAGCCCCTGCCACGCCGCGATCAGCACGATCATCAGCGGCACGCCGTGCATCAGCTCCATACCGTCGAGCAGCGGCACTCCGCTGACCAGCGCCGCGTCGGGATGCGTCAGGCCATCGACGAAATACTTCAGCACCCCGGCGAGCATCGGCTGCGAGGACGCGAAGATGACGTAGCCGAGGATGCTGATGGCGAACAGTCCGACATAGGGCCGGACGTAGCTCAGCAGGCGTAAATAGATACGGATGCTGGAGACAACTGGGACAGCAACTGGGGGCATGAAATTCGGGATGTCGGCGGATCGCTGGATGGTACCACGGGCGTTTTGGGGGACATTTCACTGCTCGCGCGATTAAGATTCGCACTTTGCCCGAGCAGGAGCCTTCGTGACACCGTCGAGCCAAGACGCCTATCGTGCACTGCGCGCTGGCGCCACCGTGATCGAGTCCGACCGGCACGGAGAAAAAGTGCTCCTACTGCCCGACGGCACCTATCTCAAGCTTTTCCGCCGCAAGCGCCTGTTGTCGTCCGCAGCCTGGCATCCGTACGCGCAGCGCTTCGCAGACAACGCCGCTGCTCTTGCACGCCACGACATTCCCTGTCCGCAAGTGATTGGCGTGTTCCGCTTCCCGAGCATCGACCGCGACGCCGTGCACTATCGGCCGCTGCACGGCCAGACGCTGCGCCAGCTTATTCGTTCCTCCCCAGACCCCGAACGTTCAGCGCGGTTGCGCGTGCGGCTGGGGGCCTTCATCGCCGAGTTGCATAGCCAAGGCATCTACTTCCGCTCGCTCCACTTGGGCAACGTCGTCATCGGAGAAAGCGGCGCCTTCGGCCTGATCGACATCGCCGACCTGAAAGTGCATCGCGCTCCTCTTTCAAGGCTGAAGCGCCGGCGCAACTTCCGCCACATGTTTCGCTATGCCGAAGATCGTGCGTGGCTGCTTTGCGACGGCGGAAGTGCGCTCATCGGGGGCTATCTCGGCCATGCACCGGGAGTCTTCACACTGTCGTCGCTGCGCAGTTGCCTGCCGGCAGGCCGGCCAGACAGCTGAAGACCTGGAACCTGGAACCGCAACGCGCTACCTGGTTGGCGACGGCGAGTTGGCTCGACGCGGGGCAAGAACGAGCACATCGATTCCAGGCCCCTCGAACTTCGTCACCAAAATGAGCTGATGCCCTTGCACAAAGGACCCCAGCGCCGCCTCGTCGGCGGCTTCGTGCTCCAGGACAAACAGATCGAAACGCTCTCCGGCCAAGTCTTCCAGCGCGACGGCGCGTTCCATGGGCGTCCGCAGGAACCCCCTCCCCGCGTAATACGACACCCGCCGGCTCTCGATATACACCCGCGCGGCATCCGGCTGGCGGGCCTTCAACCAGGCGCCGGCCTCGGCGTACTGCCTCTTCGCCGGCGACAGCGAGATCACATTGGCAAGCATGGAAACCGCGGCAATGGCGACCAGCCACGGGCGCCACCGCGGCCAGCGTTCCATCATGCAGACGAGTCCCGCTGCGAAAAGCGGCACGGCAAGCATGTTGAGAAAACTCGCATACCGGCCGGTTACGAAAAAACGATCCGTGACGAATGCAGCCAAAATAAGAAGATATGCGGCAAAGGCCCAGCCGAAAGGCTGCCAGCGAGCCAGCAGCGCGGCCGGGGAGCGATGCAAGAATCCGAATACCAGCGGCACGAGAAAAATCCCGGACATTGCGGCAAATTTCACCGGAATCATCGACAGCAGGCCGAAGAACAGGATGTATGTCGCCTCATCGCGCGAGAGATCGTTGAGGACGACATCGGCCAGACGCGCAGCTTGCTGTGTGAACAGCTCCATCTTCGCCCCGACGTTCACCGAATGGAGATAGCTGGCAGCACGGCCGCTCAGTTCGAAAAGACCGGACATGTATGTCAACATCCACATCAGCAGGACCAGACCCGGAACGACTCCGAGCATGAGCGCGTGTCGCCCTGAAGAAAAGGCAAGCGGGCTGGCCACGTTGTCCCTTTGGGCCGTCCGGAACTGCCACCACCACAGCGCTGGGTACAGGATAGCCGCCTCCAGCCGGAACGCCATTGCACCGGCGACAGCCAGTTGCTCCGCCAGAGCCAACGACCAGCGTGGCCGGTCAACCCAGCGCAGGGCCAGCCAGAACGCCACGAGCGAGAAAAACCAGAAACCGAATTCACGCAGAATATGGTCGCGGTATTCGTTGAACGCCGGCAGGGCCAGCGCAACCAGGCAGGCTGCCCACGCCGTTTCGGGGAAAAGGCGTCGCGGACACTGAACCAGCATCGCGCACGTCCCCGCCATCAACAACGCCATGAGCAGATAGCCCGCGCTCTCGAACCCGAGCCCGGTGAGCGTGGACAAACCCGCGATCAGCGCGGGAAGGACGATCCAATCGAAACGGGCCAGGCCACTGTCGAGTCCGCCGAGCGTGAGCACTCGAGCGGTATCGACGTACAGCATTCCATCCCGGTTTAGCTCGCTACTGCCTCCCACGGCGATCGCCGACAACGCGAGGCTGATGATGAACGCTGCCGGAGCCGGATCTATCCGCCTGCATAGCCGGAAGACATATTGCACGAGAAGACTCACCCCGTCATCCCCGCTGTGGACGGCCCGGGGCTCCTGCGAGATCAGGCGGAAAGCTGCGCAACAACCCGTCCTTAATCATCTCGATGCCGGGGCGACGGTACGTGTCGACAATTACGGAAGCATCATGCAGCAGGTTGGCGTTCAGCCCGATTTGGGGCGGCTCGATGCCGAAGACGCTGTAGTAGTCACGGAACTTGAAATCCCCGCCGCGCAGGGCGTCCGACACCTTCAGCCAAGCGTTCGGCACCCCGAGACTGTCTGCGGCAATCAGTCCGTGCATTGCGGAAGACAGCACGACTTCAGCCGCGCGAATCCGGCGGAGGATTTCGAGAGGTGGTGAGAATACGTCGACCAGTTCGACCCCGGCCAAGTCGCGGACAGCGGCGAGCAGTTCAGGGCAGTCGCGATCCTTGTAGTGAGGGATGATCAGGCAACCCCGGCGCGTGGCGGGCGGGGGTTCATGTTCGATCAGCAACGATGCCAGCAGGCCTGGATCGCCCAGCGCCACCTCGTCGCCTGCTCCGACGATGGCCGCCGAGAGCTTGCCTCGCAGGGCGCACAGGCGATGCCTGCTGCGATGAGGTTTTTCGGCGGCGATGAATCCCGCCCCCCAGACACTGATGCGCTTGTTCCAGAAGCGCTCCTTCACGCGCTGCATCAGGCTGCCAAGGGCAACCAGGTCGCACTCCCCGGCAGGCGCCCAGACGACGGAACGCCCTGCCACACGGGCGCAGATCAGCGGAGAAAGCACGTCGCCGAAATTCGGCTTCGAACTCGCCCAGTGAAGCCGTAACGGCTTCATCCGTGATCCTCTGCCGCGTCCGGCCCGCCCATTCCCTTAACGACCAGCACATCCTCCATCACCAGGTACTCCAGGTCCGACCCGTAGAACATGTTCAGCGCATCCGTCGGCGAGCAGATCATCGGCTCGCCGCGGCGGTTCAGCGATGTGTTCAGCACGACGCCGTTGCCGGTGAGCTTCTCGAGTTCGAGCATCAGGTCGTAGTAGCGCGGGTTGAATTCACGCTTCAGGACCTGGGCGCGTGACGTGCCGTCCTCGTGCACGACTTCGGGCACGCGCGCCTTCCACTCGTCGGCGACTTCGAACGTGAAGGTCATGAACGGCGCGGGGTGGTCGGTCTGCAGCATCCGCGGGCCGACGGTGTCGAGCATGCTCGGGCAGAACGGGCGCCAGCGCTCGCGGAACTTGATCTGCTCGTTGATGCGGTCGGCGACGCCGGCGGCGCTCGGGCAGCCGAGGATCGAGCGCCCGCCGAGCGCGCGCGGGCCGAACTCCATGCGCCCCTGGAACCACGCGACCGGGTTGCCGTCGGCGAGGATCTGCGCGATGCGGGCAGGCACCTCGGCGTCGCCGTTGGCGATCTTCTGCCACCGCGGCTGCGACGGGTGCTTCGCGCACGCGGCGATGACCTCCTCGTTCGTGTAGCGCGGGCCGAGATAGACGTGTTCCATTTTCTCGACCGGGACGCCACGCGCGACCGATACATACGATGCGGCGCCGATTGCGGTGCCCGAATCGCCGGACGCCGGCTGCACGAACAGTTCGCGCACGTCGGGGCGCGCGATGATTTTCTGGTTCAGCTTGACGTTCAACGCGCCGCCGCCGGAGAACGCGAGGCGGCCGGTGTCGCGCAGAATGTCGCCGAGGTAATAGTCGATCATCTGCAGCGCGAGGTCCTCGAACAGCTTCTGCATGCTCGCGGCGTAATGGATGTACGGCTCGTCGGCGATGTCGCCGGCGCGCTTCGGCCCGAGCCAGTCGATGAGCTTCGGCGAGAAGTAGTAGCCCTTGCCGTTTTCCTTGTAGCGCCGGAAGCCGATCACGTTCGCGTAGTCGGTGTCGATGACGAGTTCGCCGTCGACGAATTTCGCGAGTCGCGAAAAGTCGTATTTGCCCGGGTCGCCGTACGGTGCCATGCCCATGACCTTGTATTCGCCGTCGAGCATCTCGAAGCCGAGGTACTCGGTGATCGCGCCGTACAGGCCGCCGAGCGAATCCGGGTCGTAAAATTCCTTGATCTTGTGGATGCGGCCGTTCTCGCCGTAGCCGAAGAACGTCGTCGCGTATTCGCCTTTGCCGTCGATGCCGAGGATCGCGGTCTTCTCCTTGAAACCGGAGCAGTGGTACGCGCTCGATGCGTGCGCGAGGTGGTGCTCGACCGGCACGATCTTCGTCTTCTTCGGATCGAAGCCGAGCTGCTGCAGGCACCATTCGATGCGCTTTCTGTAGCGGTGGAAGCGGCGGTTGCCGGTCAGGATGGCGTCGAGGCCGCGATCGGGCGCGTACCAGTAGCGCTTCGCGTAGTGCCAGCGCGCCGGCTCCATGATGCTGATCGGCGCGAACGGGATCGCGACCGCGTCGACGTCGTCCGGCCCGATGCCGGCGAACTCGAGGCAGAACTTCGCCGCTTCGTACGGCATCCGGTTCTTCGCGTGCTTGTCGCGCACGAAGCGCTCTTCTTCGGCTGCAGCGACGAGCTGGCCGCCGATATAGAGCGCCGCCGAAGGGTCGTGGGTCAGCGCGCCGGACAATCCGAGTAGGGTCAGAGCCAAGGAAGAGGCCTCAAGATACGAATCACCGATGCGGATCGGGAAACGGCAATGTACAGGCGGACGAAACGCGTAAGTATACCTTGCGGACGCGGATCGCCGAACGCGTGTTTCCGGCCTGCCTCGGGGGAAGCGGGGGAAAAACGGGCGAACGACGGCTTTCTCCCCCGCGCGCCCGTTGCTCGCCTTCGACCTTCAGTGCGCCTCGTCCCAGTTCTCGCCGTGGCCGACTTCGACGAGCAGCGGCACCGACAGGTCGGCGACACCGGTCATCACGCCGGGCAGCGTTGCCTTCACCGTTTCGAGTTCGTCGCGCGGCACTTCGAGCACGAGCTCGTCATGCACCTGCAGCACGAGCCGCGAACGCAGCTGCGCGTCGGCGAGCCAGCGCCGCGTCGCGATCATCGCCTTCTTGATCAGGTCGGCGGCCGTGCCCTGCATCGGCGCGTTGATCGCGGCGCGCTCGGCGGCCTGCCGGCGCCCGGCCTGGCTCGCGCGGATCTCCGGCAGATACAGCCGGCGGCCGTACACCGTCTCGACGTAGCCGCGCGCCCGCGCCTCGCTGCGAGTCCGTTCCATGTACGCGGCGACGCCGGGGTAGCGCGCGAAGTAGCGGTCGATGTAGGCCGCTGCCGCAGCGCGTTCGAGACCCAGGTTCTTCGCCAGTCCGTGCGCGCTCATGCCGTAGATCAGGCCGAAGTTGATGACTTTCGCGTAGCGCCGCTGCTCGCTGGTGACCTCGCCGGGCGTCGTGCCGAAGATCTCGGCGGCGGTCGCGCGGTGCACGTCCTCCCCTTCGGCGAACGACTGCAGCAGCCGCGCGTCGTTCGACAGGTGTGCCATGATGCGCAGCTCGATCTGCGAATAGTCGGCCGATA
Source organism: Aromatoleum anaerobium (assembly GCF_012910705.2). Classification (GTDB taxonomy): domain Bacteria; phylum Pseudomonadota; class Gammaproteobacteria; order Burkholderiales; family Rhodocyclaceae; genus Aromatoleum; species Aromatoleum anaerobium. The sequence goes on from NZ_WTVG02000038.1 coordinate 66,277, forward strand.
CGATGACGTGGTCGCGCGGCGCGATGAACGCGGCGCGGATGCGGCGTCCTTCCGCAGTGCGGATCGGGATGTTCTGCAGGTTCGGTTCCGAGCTCGCGAGCCGGCCGGTGACCGCGACGGCCTGCGAGAAGCTCGTGTGCACGCGGCCGGTCTTCGCATTGACCATGCGCGGCAGCTTGTCGGTGTAGGTACTTTTCAGCTTCGAAAATCCCCGGTGCTCGAGCAGCAGCTTCGGCAGCGGGTAGTCGTCGGCGAGCTGGGCGAGCACTTCCTCGTCGGTCGACGGCTGGCCGGTGGCAGTCTTCTTGACGACCGGCAGCCCGAGCTTGCCGAACAGGATCTCGCCGAGCTGTTTCGGCGAACCGAGATTGAACGGCTGGCCGGCGAGGTCGTGGGCCTCGCGTTCGAGCGTCATCAGCCGGCGGCCGAGCTCCTCGCTCTGCTGCGCGAGCAGGAACGCGTCGATCAGCACGCCGGTGCGCTCCATGTCGAACAGCACGGCCATCGCCGGCATTTCGATGTCGCGGTACAGCGCGGCGAGCGCCGGCGCCGCCTCCAGCTGCGGCCACAGCTTGCGATGCAGCCGCAACGTGATGTCGGCGTCCTCGGCGGCATATTCGGTCGCACGCTCGATCGCGACCTGGTCGAAGCAGATCTGGCCGACGCCCTTGCCGCACACCGCGGTGTAGGGAATCGTGTCGAGGCCGAGGTGGCGTTTCGCGAGCGAATCCATGTCGTGCGGCCTGTCGCTCTCGAGCACGTAGGACTGCAGCAGCGTGTCGTGCGCGATGCCGCCGAGCCGCAGGCCGTGGTTCGCCAGCACGTGGGCGTCGTACTTGAGGTTCTGGCCGAGCTTCGGGTGCGTGTCGGACTCGAGCCACGGCTTGAGCTTCGCGAGCACTTCGGCGAGCGGCAGCTGCGCCGGCGCCGCCGGATAAGTGTGCGCGAGCGGCAGGTATGCGGCTTCGCCCGCGACGATCGCGAACGACATGCCGACGAGCTGCGCGGCCATCTGGTCGAGGCTGGTCGTCTCGGTGTCGAACGCGACGAGGTCGGCGGCTTCGAGCTTCGCCAGCCAGCGGTCGAACGTCGGCCAGTCGAAGATGCTCTCGTAGCCGGCGCGGTGCGCACCGGGCTCGGCAACAGGGGACGGGCCATCGTTGTTTTCCGCGAAATCGGCACCAGCGTCCGATTTCGCCGCGGCGTCGATTGCCTGCAGCCAGCCGCGGAATTCAAAGCGCTCGTACAGCGCGCGCAGCGCGACCTTGTCGTCGTCGCGCGCCGGCAGGTCCTCGAGCTGGATCGGCAGCGCGAGGTCGGTCGCGACGGTCACGAGCCGCTTGCCGAGCGGCAGGAATTCGAGATGCTTCCTGAGGTTCTCGCCGACCTTGCCGCCGACCTTGTCCGCGTTCGCGACGAGGTTGTCGAGCGTGCCGTATTCGGTGAGCCATTTCACCGCCGTCTTCGGACCGCATTTCTCGACGCCCGGGATGTTGTCGACGGTGTCGCCGACGAGCGCGAGGTAGTCGACGATGCGCGTCGGCGGCACGCCGAACTTCGCGGTGACGCCGGCTTCGTCGAGCACTTCGTCGCTCATCGTGTTGACCCACCGCACGCCGGGGCGCACGAGCTGCGTGAGGTCCTTGTCGCCGGTCGAGATCACGACTTCCCAGCCGCGCTCGAGCGCGCGGCGCGTCAGCGTGCCGATGACGTCGTCCGCCTCGACGCCGTCGACGCACAGCAGCGGCCAGCCTTCGGCCTTGACCGCCTCGTGCAGCGGTTCGACCTGGGCGCGCAAGTCGTCCGGCATCGACGGCCGGTGCGCCTTGTATTGCGGATACCAGTCGTCGCGGAAAGTCTTGCCTTTCGCATCGAACACGCAGGCGCGGAACTCCGCCTTGTAGTCGCTTTCGAGGCGACGTAGCATCGACAGCACACCGCGAATCGCCCCCGTCGGCTCCCCTTTCGACGTCCGCAGGTCCGGCAAGGCATGGAACGCGCGGTAAAGGTAGCTGGAACCATCGACAAGCAGCAGCACGGGCATCGGAAAAACATCCTTCGGAGAACGGGGCCGATGCGGCGGGAATCAAACCGATACCCGGGCGGATCCCGTGAGACGAGAATCGAGAACAACATGACGGCGAAAGAAAAAATCCCCCTCAGCGCCCCGAGCAGCACGACCCCGCGCTTCAATGCGCGCGAGTCGTGGCGAATCTTCGGAATTATGGCAGAGTTCGTCGAGGCGACCGAACGCCTCAACGCGATCCGCCCGGCAGTGTCGATCTTCGGCAGCGCGCGCACGCCGCCCGACCACATGTACTACATGCTCACCGAGCGCATCAGCCGGCTGCTGTCGGACGCCGGCTTCGCCGTCATTTCCGGCGGCGGCCCCGGCATCATGGAAGCCGCGAACAAGGGCGCATATTTCGGCAAGAGCCCGTCGATCGGGCTCAACATCCAGCTGCCGCTGGAACAGGCAGCGAATCCGTACCAGGACATCTCGCAGACCTTCCAGCACTTCTTCGCGCGCAAGTTCATGTTCGTCAAGTTCGCGTCGGCCTACGTCGTGATGCCGGGCGGCTTCGGCACGCTCGATGAGCTGATGGAAGCGATGACGCTGATCCAGACGGGAAAAAGCCGCAACATCCCGATCATCCTCGTTCATGAACCGTTCTGGAGAGGGCTGCTCGACTGGTTCCGCGACCGCCTCATTGCCGAACGCATGATCAACCCGGCGGACCTCGACCTCATCCAGCTGATCGACAAGCCCGAAGACGTCGTCGAGGCGATCTTCAAGCATTACGAAACCCGCGGCTTCCTGCCGCTGCCCGAAGAGCACGAGCTGATGCTGAACCTGTGAGCGTCCGTCCGCCCGGGCAGACGGGCGACGAGAGAATCCCGCGCCGGCGCCGCAGGCGCGCCCTTGCCTGCGGCATGCCATGCGAGGCCTGCGCCGGCGCGAGCGCCTTGGGCCACGGGCGTTTCGGCGCGCCTCTGCTAGAATCGCCGTCATCCAAGGAGAGCCCCATGCGCCGCACCCTGATCGTCCTGCTGATGGCCATCGCCGCCCCGGTTGCCGCCCAGCAGCCGCCGCAACTCGAACCGATTCCCGAACCGCCGCCGATTCCGCCCGGCATGAGCGACGAATCGCTCGAACCGGAAGTCACGATCAAGAAAAGCGGCGAAGACACGGTGCAGGAATACCGCATCCGCGGGCGCCTCTACATGATCAAGGTGACGCCGCCGCACGGCGTGCCCTACTACCTCGTCGACCACGAAGGCAACGGCGTCATGGCGCGCCAGGACGTCATGCCGACGCTGTCGGTGCCGATGTGGGTCATCAAGTCCTGGTGACGCACGTGCGCTGAACCGGCCCGCCACCAGCCCATGTCCGTCTTCACCCCCGTCTCGACCGAGGAGCTGTCCGCGTGGCTTGATCGCTATGCGGTCGGCCGGCTGGTCGGACTGCAGGGCATTTCGGGGGGCGTGCAGAACAGCAACTTCTTCGTTACGACGACGCTCGGCCGCTACGTGCTGACGCTGTTCGAAGCGATTCCGCGCGCCGAGCTGCCGTTCTACCTGCACCTGATGGCGCACCTCGCGCGTCACGGCCTGCCGGTGCCGGCGCCGATCGCCGACCGCGACAACGAATACCTCGGCACTCTTAGCGGCCGGCCCGCCGCACTCGTCAGGAGGCTCTCCGGCCGTTCCGAGATGACTCCCGGCGCGAGCCACTGCGCACGCGTCGGCGCGATGCTCGCCGGGCTGCACCTGGCGGGCCTGTCTTACGGCCGCAGGCAGGACAACCCGCGGGGTGCCGCCTGGCGCGATGCCGCGGCGGCACGCGTGCGTCCCTTCCTGCCGGCCGACGAACAGGCGCTGCTCGACGCCGAGCTCGCATTCCAGGCGCGCGTCGCCTACGACCGGCTGCCGCAGGGCGTGATCCACGCGGATCTCTTCCGCGACAACGTGCTGTGGGACGACGGCCATATCGGCGGCGTCATCGATTTCTACTTCGCCGGCCATGACGCGCTGCTGTTCGATGTCGCAGTCACCGCCAATGACTGGTGCACAACACCTGGCGGCGAACTCGACACGTCCCGCGCCGGAGCGCTGCTCGCCGCCTACCACGCCGAGCGGCCGTTCGAAGCCGCGGAGCGCGACGGCTGGCCGGCGATGCTGCGCGGCGCGGCGTTGCGGTTCTGGCTGTCGCGCGCCGAGGACTTCCATCTGCCGAAAGCGGGCGAGATGGTGCTCGTCAAGCCGCCCGCCGAATACCGCGACATCTTGCGGCGGCACATTGCCGCCCCCCACTCCCTCCCCATCTGAACGATGACCGATCCGCATCCCGGCGCTTGCGCTTCGCGGCGACGCCATCCGCTACCCGAACCGGGCCATGTCACGCCGGCGCAGACGCTGCAGTGGCTCGCCGCCGGCTGGCGGATGTTCACCGCCCGGCCCGGCGTATGGATGATCCAGACCGTGATCCTGATCGTCATCCTCAGCGCGCTCGGCTTCGTGCCGTTTCTCGGCTGGGCGGTGGCGCCGCTGGCCTTCCCGGTGCTGGTCGCCGGCATGCTCGCCGGCGCTCAGGCGGTGGACCGCGGCCAGGCCCTGCGCATCGACCATCTCTTCGACGGGCTGCGCCGCCACGCCGGCAACCTGCTGATGATCGGCGCCTTCCATCTGTTCGGCGCGCTGCTTGCGGCGCTCATCGCCGCGGCAGTCGGCGGCAGCGCGGCGCTCACCGGCATGCTCGTCGGCGCATTCGCCGGCATGGGGCTGGCCGCCGGCGGCATGATGCTGGCGGTCGTCGTGTTCACCGTGCTGTGGGTACTGCTCGTGATGGCGCTGTGGTTCGCGCCGGCGCTGGTGATGCTGCAGGACGTGTCGCCGCTCGACGCGATGAAGCTGTCGGCGCAGGCCTGCCTGTCGAACCTGCTGACTTTCGTCGTCCTCGGCGTCATCCTGTATGTCCTGACGTGGGTCGCGATGCTTCCTGCCGGACTGGGCATGCTGATCCTCGTCCTGGTGCTCGCCGGCGCGCTCTACGCCGCCTGGCAGGACACGTTTGCCGAGCGCCCCGCGCTACCGCCCCCGCCTCACCTCCGCACCGGACCGCAGTCCGGCGCCCGACCTCGACCACGAGTCATAGACCGCATGCAAGTACGACAACTGCCGCTCGCCCGCGGCTTCGCCTGGCTCGGGGAAGGCCTCGTGATCTGGCGCCGCAACCCGGCGCTGCTGACCTTCGCCTCGCTCGGCTACCTGCTGATGCTGGTCCTGCTCAGCGTCGTGCCGCTGATCGGTCAGCCGCTCGCATCGCTGCTGATGCCGGTGTTCTCGCTCGGCGTGCTCAACACCTGCCGCGAGATCGACGCGGGCCGCAAGGCCGGGCCCGACGTGCTGTTCTCCGGCTTCCAGCAGAACCTGCGCGGGCTCGTCACGATCGGCGCGCTGTACCTTGCCGGCAGCCTGCTGGTGCTGTTCCTGACCTCGATCGCCGATGGCGGCACGCTGCTGCAGATCATGACCGGCGGCGAGAAAGTCGATCCCGAAGCGGCGGCCGTCGCGCCCGGCTTCACGTTCGCGCTGCTGATCGCGATCGCGCTGTCGACGCCGGTGATGATGGCCTACTGGTTCGCGCCGATCCTCGCCGGCTGGTGGAACATTCCGCCGCAGAAGGCGATGTTCTTCAGCTTCATCGCGTGTCTGCGCAACTGGCGCCCGTTCCTGGCCTATTCGGTCGCGCTGATGGTCTTCTGCGTGCTCCTGCCGGGCCTCGTCATCGGCATGCTGGGGCTCGTCTCGCCGACGCTCGCGACGCTGTTTTCGGTGCCGCTGCCGGTGCTGCTGATCCCGATCGTGTTCGCGAGCTTCTATGCCAACGCCCGCGACGTCTTCCGTGACGCCCTCGATGAGCGCCGCGAGCCCTGAGCCCGGGCCGCTCGGCATCTTCGGCGGCACCTTCGACCCGATCCATATCGGTCACCTGCGCCTCGCGCAGGAGGCGCACGAAGCACTGCGGCTCAGCCATGTCAGCTTCGTTCCCGCCGGCCAGCCGCCTCACCGCGGCGCGCCGCGTTCCCGCGCCGCCGACCGGCTGGCGATGGTGCGGCTGGCGACCGCCGGCAATCCGGCCTTCACGGTCGATGACAGCGAAGTGTTTGCGCAAGGCAAGAGCTACACCGCCCTGACGCTCGAGCGCCTGCGCGCGGCGCTCGGCCCGCAGCGCTCGCTGGTGCTGATCCTCGGCGCCGATGCGTTCCAGGGCCTGCCGACATGGCACCGCTGGCGCGACATCCTGCAACTCGCGCATATCGCCGTGGCGAACCGCCCGGGCTATGCGCCGCAGGGCCATCGCCGCCCGGGCGCATTGTCGCCGGAACTCGACGCCGTCTGCAGCGATCACATGGGCAACGATCCGGGAGCCGTGCGCGAGTCACCCGCCGGCCGGATCGTTCCCTTCGACATGACGCCGCTCGCGATCTCTGCATCGCAGGTGCGCAGTCTGATCCAGGCGGGACACAGTGCCCGCTATCTGCTGCCCGATCCGGTCCTCGACTATATCGAGCGGCATCACCTTTATCGCGGAACCTGATGGACATACGCAAACTGCAGAAAACCGTCGTCGACGCCCTCGAAGACATCAAGGCCAAGGACATCGAGGTCATCAACACCACCAAGCTCACGTCGCTGTTCGACCGCATCGTCGTCGCCAGCGGCGACTCGAACCGGCAGACACGGGCGCTGTCGCGCAACGTGCAGGACAAGGTCAGGGAAGCCGGCGGCCACGTCGTCAGCGTCGAAGGCGAGGAGACCGGCGAATGGGTGCTGGTCGATCTCGGCGACATCGTCGTGCATATCATGCAGCCGGCCACCCGCGACTATTACAACCTCGAGGAACTGTGGGCAACGACGCCGAAGCGCTCGCGCGTCGCCGCGGGCACGGCTCACCTGGCGCCCGAATGAACCGCGGCCCGCGGCGCGACACCACCGGCTGCCGCGGCCGCCGTCGCCGATGAAGCTGCTGATCGTCGCCGTCGGCACGCGCATGCCGGCGTGGGTCGAGGCCGGCTTCGACGAGTTCGCGCGACGAATGCCGCGCGAATTGCCGCTGCAGCTCGTCGAAGTGAAGGCCGAGCCACGCACGACCGGCAAGACCGTCGACGCGATGATGGCGGCCGAAGCAACGCGCATCGAAGCGGCGCTGCCGGCGCGCTGCCGGCGCGTGATCCTCGACGAGCACGGCGCAGACCTGACGACGATGGGCCTCGCACGTCGCCTCGAAGCCTGGCAGAGCGGCGGCGAGGACCTCGCGCTGATCGTCGGCGGCCCGGACGGACTGTCGCCGGCGCTCAAGGCGACGGCGCACGAACGCCTGCGCCTGTCGAGCCTGACGCTGCCTCACGCACTGGTCCGCCCGCTGCTCGCCGAAGCGCTCTACCGCGCGTGGAGCGTGCTGAAAAATCATCCCTATCATCGCGAGTAGCACAACCCGCACGCGGTAAACTCGCCGGGTCTGCAGCCACTCGGCGCCCTGCCGCCCTTCGCCCCATGACGACCCTGCAAGCCCGCATCTACCTCGCATCGCGCAGCCCGCGCCGGCGCGAACTGCTGCGCCAGATCGGCGTTCAATTCGAACTGCTCGTGTTCCGCGGCGGCGAGCGCGGCGAGGATGCGGATGTCGACGAAACCCCGCAGGCGGGCGAGCCCGTCGAGCGTTACGTCGAGCGTCTCGCGCTGACCAAGGCCGAAGCGGGGTGTCGGCGCCTGCAGTGGCGCTCGCTGCCGCATCAGCCGGTGCTGGCCGCCGACACGACGCTCGAACTCGACGGCCAGATCATCGGCAAGCCGGTCGACGGCCCCGATGCCGCGGCGATCCTGCGGCGGCTATCGGGACGCACGCACCGCGTGCTGACCGCGGTCGCGCTGAGCGACGGCAGTCGCACGCGCAGCCGGACGAACATCAGCGAAGTGCGTTTTCGTCCTCTCGACGACGCCGAGATCCGCCACTACGTCGCCACCGGCGAACCCCTGGACAAGGCCGGCGCATATGGCATCCAGGGGCGAGCGGCGCTGTTCATCGATGAGATCCGCGGCAGCTACACCGGGATCATGGGCCTGCCGCTGTTCGAAACCGCCCAGTTGCTCGAAAGCTTCGGCTATCCTCTGTAGCCGCCAGCGGCAGCTCGTCCGCGAGGCGCGATGGGCAATGCGCAATCGATGACCGCGATGTCATCGATTGCGCATTTCCCATTACCGGTTTTCCAATGAGCATCGAATTTCTCATCAACTTCACGCCGCAGGAGACGCGCGTCGCGATCGTCGAGCAGGGCGTGGTACAGGAACTGCACGTCGAGCGCACTGCCAGCCGCGGCATCGTCGGCAACATCTACCTCGGCCGCGTCGTCCGGGTGCTGCCCGGCATGCAGTCGGCGTTCATCGACATCGGCCTCGAGCGCACCGCCTTCCTCCATGTCGCCGACATCTGGAGCGATCGCCACAACGGCGACGCCGGCCGGCCGATCGAGCGCATCCTCGCCGAAGGCCAGAACCTCACGGTGCAGGTGCTGAAGGATCCGATCGGCACGAAAGGCGCGCGCCTGTCGACGCAGATCAGCATCGCCGGGCGGCTGCTCGTCTACCTGCCCCAGGAAAAGCACATCGGCATCTCGCAGCGCATCGAGGACGAATCCGAGCGCGAGGCGCTGCGCGAACGGCTGACGCGGCTGGTGCCGGAAGACGAAGCCGGCGGCTTCATCGTCCGCACGATGGCCGAATCCGCCTCCGACGACGAACTCGCCGCCGACATCGCCTACCTGCGCAAGCTGTGGAACGAGATCCGCAACAGCGCGACCGGGCGCTTTCCGCCCAGCCTGCTGTACGAAGACCTGGGCCTCGGCCAGCGCGTGCTGCGCGACCTCGTCGATGACGACACCTCGCGCATCCTCGTCGATTCGCGCGAGAACCACCAGAAACTCGCCGCCTTCGCCGCTGAGTACAGCCCCAAGGTGCTGCCGCTGCTCGAGCACTACAGCGGCGAGCGGCCGCTGTTCGACCTGCACAACGTCGAAGACGAGATCCAGAAAGCGCTCGCGCGCCGCGTCAGCCTCAAATCCGGCGGCTACCTGATCATCGACCAGACCGAAGCAATGACGACCGTCGACGTCAACACCGGCGGCTTTGTCGGCGCGCGCAACTTCGACGACACGATCTTCAAGACCAACCTCGAAGCGGCGCAGACGATCGCCCGCCAATTGCGCCTGAGGAACCTCGGCGGCATCATCATCATCGACTTCATCGACATGGAAAACGTCGAGCACCGCGACATGGTGCTCGACGAGTTCAAGAAGGCGCTCGCGCGCGACCACACCAAGATGACCGTCAACGGCTTCACTGCGCTCGGCCTCGTCGAAATGACGCGGAAGCGCACGCGCGAGTCGCTCGCCCATCTCTTGTGCGAACCCTGCCCGACCTGCGACGGCCGCGGCGAAGTCAAGACCGCGCGCACCGTGTGCTACGAGATCCTGCGCGAACTGCTGCGCGAGGCGCGCCAGTTCAACGCCCGCGAGTTCCGCGTGCTCGCCGCGCCGAACGTCATCGACCTCTTCCTCGACGAGGAATCCCAGTCGCTCGCGATGCTGTCGGACTTCATCGGCAAGAAGATCTCGCTGCATCCGGAAGCGAGCTACTCGCAGGAACAGTTCGACATTGTTCTGCTGTGAGGTTTCATGGCGTCTCACCACGTCTCACTTTCCACCCGGAAACGCCAATAAAACAAGGAAGTTGTTTCTGCAAAACATATCGAGTGATTCTGCCCAAGGGGAGTGGCGAATGCTTTTTCGCTCTCCCGAGGACGATGGGCATGAGGTCACTGTTCATTTATTCCTCTTCAACCTGTCTGTCGAATCGGCAGAAGAGGATAAGCCATGACGAGTACGCTGAAACTGTTTGCCGCTGGAAGATCGTCTATACCTCCCGCCACGGCCTGGTATCTCTCCGACCTCGGCGAATTCCGCGGTAAGCAGGAGCTTTACACCCGGCAGTCGCCGCAGCGCCTCAAAGCCTTGCGCGAACATGCGCTGATCGAAAGCGCCGTCTCGTCGAACCGCATCGAGGGTGTTTCCGTCGAGCCGTCGCGGGTGCGCGATGTGCTCGTATCGCCCAGACCGCTGTTCCGGGATCGCGACGAGGAAGAAGTGCGCGGCTACCGCGACGCCCTGACCTGGATTCACCAGGATGCCCAGCGCCTCCCGGTTGCCAATGAAACCATCCAGCGCCTCCACGCGATGACGCGGGGAGAGATCTGGGATGCCGGTCTGTACAAGGAGAAGGATGGCGACATCATCGAGCGCCATCCCGATGGGCGCGAGCGGCTGCGCTTTCGCACCGTACCGGCCAAGGAAACGCCGGCAGCCATGGCCCGGTTGGTCGGCGACTGGCAGGCCTGCCTCGAAGAGCGCTGGGTTCCGCCGCTGATCGCGCTGGCCGCGTTCAATCTCGACTTCCTGTGCATCCATCCGTTCCGCGATGGCAATGGCCGGGTGTCCCGACTGCTCTGGCTGTTGCAGAGCTACCAACTGGGTTTCGAGGTCGGCCGCTACATCAGCCTTGAGCGCCTGGTCGAGCAGAACAAGGAGCGTTACTACGAGATCCTGGAACTGAGCTCGCAGCGCTGGCACGAGGGCAAGCACGACCCATGGCCCTACATCAATTACGTGCTGTTCATTCTCAAGAGCGCTTATCGCGAATTCGTCGAGCGCGTTGGGGAAACCTCGGAGCCGCGGGGATCGAAAACCCAGATGGTGCTGGAGGCGATCGCCAAGATGCCGGGAACGTTTTCCCTGGCCGACCTGGAGCGTGCCTGCCCGGGGGTGAGCCGCGACATGATCCGGCGGGTGCTCAATACGCAGAAGGGGCAGTCGGTCGACTGCATCGGCCGAGGCCCCGGTGCGCTTTGGCAAAGAAGAGGTAATTAGCGTGAAAGGATGTAATAAAGAGGGTAATGTCCTCAGGGAACCGCAAACTGCCCTGAATGCTGGGTTCGACTCAAACCGTCGCAGACGGTCCATCGGGAGCCCGCAGCTTGCGGGTGGCCAGATGGGTAGCTGGCGACAGATCAAGAGGCGTGCATGCGTCGCAACATATTGATATTGCAAGAATAATGTACGGCACTCACTATCTATTCGACATCATACTGCGGTGAGCCCCGCCGAGCCGACGCCGCAACGCTACGCGAGCGCGTCGCGGCGCTATTTCGCGGCGACGCGCCCGGCGTTCCTCAGCGTCACGCTCGCCGGCTGCCTGATCGGACTCGCCGCGGCGCACGCGGACGGCGTCGCGCTGGATGGCGTGCGGGCGGTGATCACGGTGCTGTTCGCGCTGCTCGCGCATGCCGGCGCGAACGTGCTCAACGACTACCATGATGCGGCGAGCGGCGCCGACGCCGCGAACTCGGAGCGCATCTATCCGTTCACCGGCGGCAGCCGCTTCATCCAGAACGGCGTGCTCACGCTGCGCGAGACGGCGGCATTCGGCTACGCACTGTTCGCGCTGGTGATCCCGGCCGGGCTGTGGCTCGCGCTCGGCGCGGGGGCCGGCCTGATCGCAATCGGATTCGCCGGACTGGTGCTCGGCTGGGCATATTCGGCGCCGCCGCTGCAGCTCGCGAGCCGCGGGCTGGGCGAATTTGCCGTCGCGGCGTGCTGGCTGCTCGTCGCGGTCGGGGCCGATTTCGTCCAGCGCGGCGCGTTCGCATGGACGCCGGTCGCGGCCGGACTGTCGTTTGCGCTGCTCGTCGCGAACCTCCTCTACATCAACCAGTTCCCCGACCGCGCCGCCGACGCCGCAGCAGGCAAGCGCACGCTCGTCGTGCGCCTCGGCGCCGACACCGCGAAATGGGGCTATTTCGGCATCGCGCTGGTCGCCTACGGCTGGCTCGTGCTGCAGATCGGCCGCAACAACCTGCCCCAGGCGTGCGCCGCCGCGGCGCTGACGCTGGTCCTCTCATTTCACGCTGCGCGGCAGTTGCGCGAGCACGCCGGTGAACCGTCCGAACTCGCGCCTGCGATCAGGCTGACGATCGCCGCAACGAACCTGCACGGCCTGGTGCTCGCGGCGACGCTCGCGTTCGGCGCGCACAGCTGACCGGGCAAACCCATACTTCCGGACCACCACCCATGATCGGACGCATCACCGGCATCCTGCTGGAAAAGAACCCGCCGCAGATCGTCGTCGACACGCACGGCGTCGGCTACGAAATCGACGTGCCGATGAGCACGTTCTACGGCCTGCCCGCGACCGGCCAGTCGCTGTCGCTGTTCACGCATCTGGCGATCCGCGAAGACGGCCATTTCCTGTACGGCTTCGCGACCGCCGACGAACGCGCCGCGTTCCGCCAGTTGCTGAAGGTGTCCGGCATCGGCGCGCGCACCGCGCTGTCGGTGCTCTCGGGCCTGTCGGTCGGCGACCTCGCGCAGGCGGTCGCGCTGCAGGAAACCGGCCGCCTCGTGAAAATCCCCGGCATCGGCAAGAAAACCGCCGAGCGCCTGCTGCTCGAACTGCGCGACAAGCTCGGCAGGGCGCTGCCCGGGCTCGGCGCAAGCATTGTTCCGGGCGCTACGGCGCAGCCCGCGGACAGCCGCAGCGACATCCTCAATGCGTTGCTCGCGCTCGGCTACAACGACAAGGAAGCGCAATCGGCGCTGAAGGCGATCCCGCCGGAGGCGGGCGTCTCCGACGGCATCCGCCAGGCGCTGAAGCTGCTGTCGAAAGCCTGAGGCGGCGAGGCAAGCGAGTTCCGCCGTACGCGCCGCTCAGGCTAAACTCTCGCGATGATCGAAACCGACAAACTGCAGGCGCCACGCGTGATTTCCGCGCAGACCGCCGACCGCCAGGAAGACGCCGTCGAGCGCGCGCTGCGTCCGAAGCGCCTGGCCGAATACGTCGGCCAGGCGAAGATCCGCGAACAGCTCGAGATCTTCATCCAGGCCGCGCGCAACCGCAACGAGGCGCTCGACCACGTGCTGCTGTTCGGTCCGCCGGGACTGGGCAAGACGACGCTCGCGCATATCGTCGCCGCCGAGATGGGCGTGAACCTGCGCCAGACTTCGGGGCCGGTGCTCGAGCGGGCGGGCGACCTTGCTGCGCTGCTGACGAATCTCGAACCGCACGACGTGCTGTTCATCGACGAGATCCACCGCCTGTCGCCGGTCGTCGAGGAGATCCTCTACCCGGCGCTCGAGGACTTCCAGATAGACATCATGATCGGCGAAGGCCCGGCGGCGCGCTCGGTCAAGCTCGACCTGCCGCCCTTCACGCTGGTCGGTGCGACGACGCGCGCCGGAATGCTGACGAACCCGCTGCGCGACCGTTTCGGCATCGCGGCGCGGCTCGAGTTCTACACGCCGCAGGAGCTCGCATACATCGTCGGGCGCTCCGCCGGCCTGCTCGATGTCGCGATCGACGACGCGGGGGCGGTCGAGATCGCGCGGCGCGCCCGCGGCACACCGCGGATCGCGAACCGGCTGCTGCGCCGCGTGCGCGACTATGCGCAGGTCAAAGCCGACGGCGACATCACTGCCGCCGTCGCCGATGCCGCGCTGCTGATGCTCGACGTCGATCACCTCGGCCTCGACCTGATGGACCGCAAGCTGCTCGGCGCGATGCTCGAGAAGTTCGGCGGCGGTCCGGTCGGCCTGGACAACCTCGCGGCGGCAATCGGCGAGTCGTCCGACACGATCGAGGACGTGCTCGAACCGTACCTGATCCAGCAGGGTTACCTGCAGCGCACGCCGCGCGGGCGCATCGCGAGCGCCTCGATCTGGCAGCATTTTGGCCTCGCCCTGCCGCGGCGCGCCGGCGACGAAGGCGCGGAACTGTTCTCCACACCCTGATCGGCCGCGATGCGCACGTTCCAGGCCCTGGCGATCGTGCTGTGCGTGTTCGGCGCGATCCACCTGCTGCAGGGGCCGGCGTTCTTCTGGCCTGATCGCTTCGATCCGTCCCACGGCGTGCTTCTCGGCGGACTGTCGTCGCGGCTGCTCGGCGCCGGCCTCGTCGTCGTCGCCGCGCTCGGCCTGATGGCCGGCCGGCAAGCCGGGCGCGGCGACGGCCGGGCCGCGCCGCCCCGCTGGCAGCTGCGCTATTTCCTGCTGATCCTGCTCGCGCTGGGTCTCGCCAGCACTGCCTTCACGATCGGCGAGCGCGGGCCGAACCCGGACTGGCGTGCGCCGGCGAGCGAAGGCGTTCAGCCGACCTGAAGCGCGAGCCCTTTCAGATATTCGCCTTCGGGCACCGCAAGGCCGATCGGGTGATCGGCCGCCGCCGACAGCCGGTGCAGAATGCGCGCATCGACGCCGGCATCGCTCGCCGCGCCGGCGACGATCTTCTGGAACAGTTCGAGGCCGATGCCGCCGGAACAGGAATACGTCATCAGGATGCCGCCGGGATTGAGCAGGCGGAAGCCGAACAGGTTGATGTCCTTGTACGCACGCGACGCCCGGTCGGCGTGCGCGGCGGACGGTGCGAACTTCGGCGGATCGAGCACGATCAGGTCGAAACACCGCCCCTCGCCTTTCAGTGCCCGCAAGGCCTCGAACACGTCGGCCTGCAGCCATTCGGCGCGGCTCGCGTCCAGTTGCGGATTCATCGCGAGATTGCGCCGCGCGCCGTCGAGCGCCGGCGCGGACGAATCGATCGACAGCACCGACGTCGCGCCCCCGGCGAGCGCCTGCAGCGAGAACCCGCCCGTGTAGCAGAAGCAGTTCAGCACGCTGCGCCCGGCCGCGAGCAGGCCCGTCAGGCGGCGGTTGTCGCGCTGGTCGAGGTAGAAGCCGGTCTTGTGGCCACTGATGACGTCGACTTCCATGCGCACGCCGTTCTCGACGATCGTCAGCACGTCCTTCGGCAGCTCGCCATGCACGCAGCCGGTCTTCGGCCCGAGCCCTTCGAGGCCGCGCACGTCGGAATCGGAGCGCTCGTACACCGCCGTGCAGCCGCTCGCCTGCACCAGCCCGGCGACGATCGCCTCGCGCCATTTCTCGGCGCCGGCGCTCGTCAGCTGCACGACCACGACGTCGCCGAAGCGGTCCGCGATGACGCCGGGCAGGCCGTCCGACTCGCCATGGATCAGCCGCAGGCCGCTCTCGCCCGCGAGCAGCGGGTGTGCGGCGCGGCGCGCGACCGACTCGGCGACGCGGCGCTTGAAGAATGCGTGGTCGATCGTGACGTCGGCGGCGAACGACCACATCCGCGCGCGGATCTGCGATTCCGGCGACCACGCGGCACGGCCGAGGAAGCGGCCATCATCGGCGACGACCTCGACGGTGTCGCCGGGACGCGCGCGCCCTTCGAGGCGGGCCACCGAACCGGCGAAGACCCAGGGATGACGGCGCAGGAGCGAACGTTCCTTGCCGGGATGGAGAACGAGCTTGGACATCGGGAGGCGGACCGCAACGAGAAAAGTCAGGCGCGAGAGTGTAAGGCGCGCGGCGCCCGCTCACCAGCACCGTCGCCGCAGCGCACGCCTTGTCGCGATCGGCCCGGCCTCAGTCGTGCCGCAGATTCCGCACGCGATCCGCGGTTTCGAGGAACTCCGGCAGATCGCGCGAGCACAGCAGCGTGCCGAAATGCTTCAACGCCCGCGGCGTGAGATACAGGTGGCCGTTCTGCTCCTTGCGGATCCAGCCCAGATCGACGAGGCGCCCGATCTTGCGCCGGACCGTCTCGCGCGGCAAGCCGGTTGCCGCGGCAATCGAATAAGCGTTGCACGGCCGCAGCCGGGACATATGCACCTCGTCGGAGTCGCTCTCGGCTTCGTCCGCCGCGAGGCGATCGCTTTCGTCGCCATGTTCGAGCGCGCCGATGTTGTGCAGCGCGATCTCGCCGAGCAGGATCGGCAGGAGGATTCCCGCTCGAACTCCTCGAACAGGCGCCTCAGACTGCGAACCTGGTAGCGGGCGAGCAGGACCGCCGCATTGCGCAGCCCGCGAGCCCGACCCTGCCCGGGCCCGGCGTCGGGGCTGTCGGGCGCATCGGCGCCAGGAGTTTCAGGATCAGGAATGTCTGGCATTGCTGCCTTGCTCCCACAGTCTGCGGCGCTGGACCCGAGGGAAGATTTGTTAAGAGATGTTTCAGGATAGCTGAATGGCCGCAAGCGACTTGAGATCTTGCTGCCCGGTTTGGGTAAAAAGTCACGAACGACCGTTGATCCAGGGCATGCGACACCCATTGCGGCCTCCGGGACGGTCCGTTCGCCCCGTCGTCGGTTCAGCGCTTCCTTGCGCGGGGGTGCGCCGCGTCGTGCACCTTGGCCAGATGCAGGAAGTCGGGGTGCGTAGGGACCGGTGTGCTGCAAATACTCGCGGCGCCGCGGCCTCCCGACCCGCGGCGCTCACCTTCAGCCCAGTTGCCGTCGCAGCGCCGCCGCGACCAGGTCACCGATGCGCGCGAGGTAGAGCGTTCCCATCCCGGGGTAGAAGCGCTCGGCCTCTTCGCTGCCGAGCGCGAGCAGGCCGAGCACCTGGTCGTCCCGGCGCAGCGGTACCAGCGCCACCGAACGAATATGACAAGCGGCGGGACCGAACCAGTTGATTACTTCGAGATTCGCCGGCGCACCGCAATATGGGTGGCTCAGGTCTGTGGCGAAAAAGCGCAGCTCTTCGGTCACCGGCGAAAAATCCTCGCCTTCGCGAGGCTGCGCGTCGGCCCACACGCGCAGCGCGACGTTCGGCACCGAAAAGTTGTCGCGCACATTTTCGAGCAGCGCAAAACGCAGCGCATCGTAGTCTTCGGCTTCGACCAGCGCGAGCGTCAGGCGATGGACTTTTTCGCCGATCTCGTCGTTTTCTTCGCCGTAGCGAATCAGTTCGGCGAGCTTGCTTTCGAGCTGCCGGATCTTGTCGCGCAGCGCATGAAGCTGCCGCTCGGCCAGCGAGATGGCCTGCCCGCCGTGCGGGTGCGGAACGGTCAGCTGCGTGAACAGCTCGCCGTGTTCGGCAAGAAAGTCCGGATGTTCCTTCAGATAGCGTGCGACATCGGCGGCATTCATGGAAAAGCTGCTCCCCGTCAGGCGCGTGCGCGCCTCCTCGTATTCGTTGCAATCGGCGAAACGGCTCGCTCGAGGGCGCTCACTGAAGAGTGCTCAGTCGATGTCGATTTCGCCCGCAAAAACAGTCACCGCCGGGCCGGTCATCAGCACCGGCTGCCCCGGCCCTCCCCACGCGATGTCGAGTTCTCCGCCACGCGTCTCGACGCGCACCGGCGACTGTGCGAGTTCGCGCAGGATCACGGTCACGACCGCGGCGCAGGCGCCGGTGCCGCAAGCAAGCGTTTCTCCCGCGCCGCGCTCGAACACGCGCAGGCGGATGCGGTGGGCATCAACGAGCTGCACGAAGCCGGCATTGACGCGTGCGGGAAAGCGCGGATGGCGTTCGATCAGCGCACCCTGCGCCGCGACGGGGGCGGCGTCGACATCGGCGACGACCTGCACGGCGTGCGGGTTGCCCATCGACACCGCGGTGATCGCGACGCTCGCGTCGCCGACCTGCAGCGGCTGGACGACAGCGTCCGAATCCGACACGAACGGCACGCGCGCGGCTTCGAGCACCGGCACGCCCATATCGACCGTCACGAGCCCATCGTCTTCGAGCCGCGGCGCGATGATCCCGGAGCGCGTCTCGACGCGGATCTCGCGCTTCGCGGTCAGCCCCTGCTCGTGCACGAAACGCACGAAGCAGCGCGCGCCGTTGCCGCACTGCTCGACTTCGCCGCCATCGGCGTTGAAGATCCGGTAGCGGAAATCGACGTCCGGGCGGGTCGCTTCCTCGACCACCAGCAGTTGGTCGCAGCCGATGCCGAAATGACGGTCGGCAAGACGGCGGACCCGCTCCGGCGTCAGGTCGACGGACTGGCGGACGGCGTCGATGACGACGAAATCGTTGCCGAGGCCGTGCATTTTCGTGAAGCGCAGACGCATGGGGAATCGCAGCTCAGGTGGAGGGTAAGGGAAGCGGTGGCTCGCCGAATTCTGGCCCAGCCGCGGGGGAAGGTCCAGCGACAGCACGCTGTACGCATTCTCAGTACGGCCGCGCCTCGCCCGGCGGACGCGTCTTGAAGCGCCGATGCACCCAGTAATACTGCTCCGGCATCGTCCGCACCACGGCTTCGATCCAGCGGTTCATCGCCGCGGTATCCGCTTCCGCGTCCGTCGTCGGGAAGTCCTGCCACGGCTCGCCGAACTCGACGACGTAGCCGCGCCCGCGGGGCAGCATCCGCGTCACGCACGGCACGACCGCCGCGCCGGCGAGCCGCGCGAGCCGCGGCAGGCCGGTGATCGTCGCCGCCGGCACGCCGAAGAATGGCACGAACACCGCGTCCTTGCGGCCATAGTCCATGTCGGGCAGATAGTAGAAGGGGCGCCCGGCCTTCATCGCCTTGACCGTGCCGCGCACGCCGTCCTGGCGCGACAGCAGGCGCTGGTCGCCGAAGCGGCTGCGGCCGTGGAACAGCCAGCGGTCGAACACCGGGTTGTTCTGCTGCGCGTAGATGCTGACCGAATCAAAATCCATTGCGACGCGCGAGCCGCCGGTGTCGAGGCCGACGAAGTGCGGCGCGAGCAGGATCACCGGCCGCCCCTGGTCGAGCAGCGCCCTGACCCGCTCGGCACCGTCGAGCCGGATGAGGTTCATCAGCCGCCGCTGGCTCGCCCACCACAGCAGGCCGCGCTCGAGCAGGCTGCGGCCAACCGCGCGAAAGTGCGCCCGCGCGAGCCGGCGCCTCGCCGCGTCGTCGAGTTCGGGGAAGCACAACCCGAGGTTGACGGCGACGATATGGCGCCGCGAGCGTGCCAGCCAGTACAGCGCCTCGCCGACCACCTGGCCGAGGAAGGCCAGCACCGGCAGCGGCAGCCAGTGCAGCAGCCAGAACACCGCGACCGCGGCGTGACTCGCAATGCGGCTCAGGGCGCGGCTCAGCATCGCGCTTCACCCGGCGGGGGCGGCACGCCCGAAGGACGCTTGTAGCGGTTGTAGCCCCACAGGTACTGCGCCGGGCACGCGAGCACGAGGCGTTCGATTTCACGGTTGATCGCGGCGCAGCGCTCTTCGAGCGAGCCCGCGATCGGCTCCACGGGTTCGGAAAGCCGCAGCACATAGCCCGCGCCGTGCGGCAGCCGCTCGGTCCATACCATCACCACCTTGACGCCTTTCACTTCGGACAGGCGCGCCGCGAGCGTCATCGTCCACGCCGGCCGGCCAAAGAACGGCGCCCACACGCCTTCGCCTTCGGCCGGCGCCTGGTCCGGCAGCATGCCGACCATCTCGCCGCTGCGCAGCGCCTTCACGAGCCGGCGCACGCCGGACACGTCGGCCGGGGCGACGCGGATCGCGCCGCGCGCGCGCCCGGCTTCCATCAGCGGCTGCAGCGCGGGCTTGCGCGGCGGGCGGAACAGCACCGTGATCGGTCCGTGCGTCGAACAATACTGCGCGCACATCTCGAAGCAGCCGAGGTGCGCCGTCAGCAGCAGCACGCTGGCGCCCTCG
Source organism: Aromatoleum anaerobium (assembly GCF_012910705.2). Classification (GTDB taxonomy): domain Bacteria; phylum Pseudomonadota; class Gammaproteobacteria; order Burkholderiales; family Rhodocyclaceae; genus Aromatoleum; species Aromatoleum anaerobium. The sequence continues at coordinate 85,821 of NZ_WTVG02000038.1, forward strand.
GCCTGCGCCCGGGCGATCAGTTCCTGCCCTTCGACCCGCACGATGCGCGCCAACACTTCGTCCTGCGGACGCAGCCACACGAACGGCAGTTCGAGCGCCTGCCGCCCCGCTTCGGCGACCGCGGCGTCGCGTAGCGCGGCGTCGCGGCGACCTGTCGCCTGCGCGAGATTGTCCTCGAGGCGCCGCCGGTATGACGGCGACAAGCGCCAGATGGCCCAGCCGGCCCAGCCGCCGAGCCGATGCAGCCACGACAGCGGCAAGCCGGCGAGAATGCGGAATGACAGATTGACGAGGAAGGTCACGCGAAGAGGTCACATCGAGGAGGGCATCGGCACCGGTGGAATCGGCACAGGCCCGGACCCAGGCCCGCTCGCCCGCTCCGGATCCCGCACATTTGACCGCCGGATCACAAAGCATATAATTATCGCCCAGCCGCCGAGTTAATACGACAACTTGCAGGGCGGCGCCGCGAACGCACCTAACCGGTCACGGCACACAAGTACTGCTAAAGCGTCGCCTGCTCGACGAAATCCCCGGAGCCGGCCACGCCGGAAAACTCTGGGGATTTTTCGTTTTCAGGAGCAGCGCATGAGCAGGGAATACCTCTTCACCTCGGAATCGGTGTCCGAAGGCCATCCCGACAAGGTTGCCGACCAAGTCTCCGATGGCGTCCTCGACGCGATCCTCGCCGACGACCCCCATGCGCGCGTCGCATGCGAAACCCTGGTTTCGACGGGCCTGGTGGTCATCTCCGGCGAGATCACGACGAGCGCGCACCCGAACTACAAGGAGATCGCGCAGGACGTGATCCGTCGCATCGGCTACGACGACTCGGCGATCGGTTTCGACTACAGGTCGTGCGCGATCCTCACCGCGATCAACCGCCAGTCGTCCGACATCGCGCAAGGCGTCAATGAAGGCGAAGGCCTCGACCTCGACCAGGGCGCCGGCGACCAGGGGCTGATGTTCGGCTACGCGTGCAACGAGACGCCGTCGCTGATGCCGTTGCCGATCTACTATGCACATCGCATCATGCAGCGCCAGTCCGAGCTGAGGAAGGACGGCCGGCTCAACTGGCTGCGCCCGGACGCGAAGAGCCAGCTGACGGTCCGCTATGTCGACGGCAAGCCGGTCGCGATCGACACCGTGGTGGTGTCGACGCAGCACAGCCCGGAAGTCTCGCACGCGCAGATCACCGAACTCGTCATCGAGGAGATCATCAAGCCGGTGCTGCCGAAAGAGCTGATGCAGGGCGAAGTGCGCTACCTGATCAACCCGACCGGGCGCTTCGTCATCGGCGGCCCGCACGGCGACTGCGGCCTGACCGGGCGCAAGATCATCGTCGACACTTACGGCGGCGCGGCACACCACGGCGGCGGCGCGTTCTCCGGCAAGGATCCGTCGAAAGTCGACCGCTCGGCCGCGTACGCCGGGCGCTGGGTCGCGAAGAACATCGTCGCGGCCGGGCTCGCCGAGCGCTGCGAAGTGCAGGTCGCGTACGCGATCGGCGTCGCCAGGCCGGTGTCGATGATGGTCGAGACCTTCGGCACCGGCAAGGTCAGCGACGAGCGCATTGCCGAACTCGTCGCGAAGCACTTCGACCTGCGCCCGAAGGCGATCATCCAGGAGCTCAACCTGCTGCGCCCGATCTACGGCAAGACCGCCGCGTACGGCCACTTCGGCCGCGACGAGCCCGAATTCACGTGGGAAGCGACCGACAAGGCCGCGGCGCTGCGTGCCGACGCGGGACTTTAAAGCCGCTTCGCGGCACGGCGGTTGACGGTCGCAACGGGGGCGCGGTGCCGCGCTCCCGGCCGCCGCGGGTTCGCCTTGGCGCGGAAATCCTGCGCCGGGCACCCGTAACAATAAGATTGATTCGCATTCATATATAGAAATACAATCCCGCCACATTCCAGCCAGCCACTCCGCCCTCTCCGGCCGGATCGCCAGCCACCAACGCTTCCGACCGGAGTTCCGATGCATCTTCGCACCCTCGGCGTGGCGATCGCGGCCGCGCTGCCTGCGCTCGCGACCGCCCAGACCACCCCCCAGGTCACGCTGCCAACCGTCACCGTCACCGGCGACACGGCCAGCGCTCCGTCCTACAATCCGCTGGTGTCCTCCTCGGCGACGAAAGGCACCGCGCCGCTGCGCGACATCCCGCAGACGGTCAACGTCGTCGGCCCGGAGCTGATCGCCGACCAGGGCGTGCGCTCGCTGACCGAGGCGCTGCAGAACGTGCCCGGCGTGACGCTGAACATGGGCGACGGCCAGCGCGACCAGGTCGCGATCCGCGGCTTCACCGCGATCGGCGACAACTTCCTCGACGGCGTGCGCGACGACGCGCTGTATTTTCGCGACCTGTCGAACACCGAACGCATCGAAGTCATCAAGGGCCCGGCGGCGGTGCTGTACGGGCGCGGCTCGTCGGGCGGCATCATCAATCGCGTCAGCAAGATGCCGACGACGCAAGCGATCCGCGACATCACCGTCCAGCTCGACAGCGAAGGCGAGCGGCGCGCGAGCTTCGACCTGGGCGGCGGACTCGGCGAAGCCGGCCACAGCTTCCGGCTGACCGGCGCGTTCGAGGACTCGACCGGCTTTCGCGACGAATCCTTCCTGAAGCGCGAGGCGATCGCCCCGTCGCTCGACCTCAAGCTCGGCGAGGACACGCGACTGCTGCTGCAGGTCGCGCACAACCGCGACCGGCGCCCGACCGATTTCGGCATTCCCGACAACAACGGCCGCCCGCTCGACGTCGATCACGACACGTATTACGGCTCCGGCAACGCCGAGCGCGACGACGAAACGAGCGCGACGATGAATACCGCGACGGCGACGCTCGCGCACCGCATCAACACCGACTGGTCGCTGCGCAACGTGCTGCGCTACTACGACTTCAAGCTCGACCGGAACAACACGCTGTACCGCTCGGGCAGTGCCTACACGCTCGTCAATGGCGAGCTCTTCATGCAGCGCACGCACGGCCACGTCATGCGCGACGAGGACGGCTGGTTCAACCAGTTCGAGCTGACCCAGCAACTCGCGCTCGGCGGCCTGCGCCACACGCTGCTGTACGGCCTCGAGCTCGGCAGCCAGGAGAAGCGGCTCGACATCGACAACTGGATCGGCATCGACACGGTCCCGCTGTTCAACCCCGGCGGCGCGATCCCGCCCTACAGGAGCGTCGCACCGAACTCGCGCACGATCGACAACGTCACGACGCAGGACAGTGCCGGCGTGTACGTGCAGGACCAGATCGCGTTCGGCGAGCACTGGAAGGCGCTCGTCGGCGTGCGCTACGACGACTACCGGCAGGAAACCACCGAGCCCGGCAAACCGGACTTCGAACGCACCGACCGCGAATGGAGCCCGCGCGCCGGGCTCGTGTGGCAACCGGACGCGATGCAGTCGTACTACGTGTCGGTGTCGCGCTCGTTCCAGCCGTCCGGCGAACAGTTCCAGCTCAATGCGTCGAACGTCGACAGCGAGCCGGAAATCTCGACGAACTACGAGATCGGCGCGAAGTGGGATCTCCTCGGCGGCGCGCTGTCTGCGGGGGCGTCGGTGTTCCAGCTCGTACGCACCGACATGAAGATCACCGAGCCGGTGTCGCGCCTGACGATCAATGCCGGCGAGCAGCGCACGAACGGCCTCGAGCTGTCGCTCTCCGGCCGTCCGGCCGCCGGCTGGCAGGTTCACGCCGGCTACGCGCTCCTCGACACCGAGATCGTCAAATCGACCGCGACCGGCGGCGCGAACTTCGGCACGACCCGCGTCACGGTGCCGTTCGAAGGCAAGGACGCGGCGCTGACGCCGCGCCACAGCGCGTCGCTGTGGGTGATGCGCGAGCTCGGCCTCGGCTGGCGCCTCGGCGGCGGGGTACGCGCGCAGTCGTCGCAATTCGCGTCACCGGACAACCTCGTGCGCCTGCCCGGCTTCGCGGTGTTCGACGCCGCGCTGCTGTATCGCAGCCGCGCCTACGATCTCGCGTTCAACCTGAAGAACGTCTTCGATCGCGAGTACTGGGCGTCCGCGCACGGCAGCGTCAACGGCCTGAACCAGCCGGGCGCCCCGCGCACGCTGCAGGCGACTGCGACCTACCGCTTCTGATTTCCGCCCTGCCGCGCCGCCGGCGTTACTGCGCCGGCGGGCGCTGCCGACCGCTTTCCGACCTTCCCTTTCCATCGACCCAATATCCAGACATGCGACTCAAAACCCTCGCCCGCCTGATTCCCGCCGCCGCGCTGCTCGCCGCGCACGGCCCCCTCCTCGCCGCCGACCAGCAGCTCGAAGCGGTCGAAGTCTTCGCCACCGATTCCGGCTGGCGCGCCGGCAGCGTCGGCGTCGGCACGTTCCGCGACACGCCGGCGAAGGACGTGCCGATGACGATCAACGTCATCGACCGCGATCTGCTCGACGCGCAGCAGGCCAACGGCCTGTACGAGGCGCTGAAGAACACCGCCGGCGTCACGCGCGCCCAGCTCGGTGCGACCGCATACGACAACCTGTCGATCCGCGGCCTGCTCGTCGAGAACCGCTCGAACTACCGCCTGAACGGCGGCCTGCCGATCGTCAACCTCATCGATCTGCCGCTGGAGAACAAGGAGCGCGTGGAGGTGCTCAAAGGCGTCGGCGGCCTGTACTACGGCTTCGTGCCGCCGTCCGGAATCATCAACCTGGTCACGAAGCGCGCCGGCAGCACGCCGGTCACGGCGATCCAGCTCTCGACCGATGACAACGGCACGGCGGTCGCCGGCCTCGACGTCGGCCGGCGCTTCGGCGCGAACGGCGAGTTCGGCGCACGCGTGAACGTCGTCGGCGGCGAGCTCCAGAGCGCGGTCGAAGGCGCCGACGGCGACCGCCATCTCGTCGCCGGCGCGTTCGACTGGAACGTGACCGACCGCTGGCTGCTGAAGCTCGACGTCGAGGACATCGCCAAGGACGTCGTCGAGCAGTCGAGCATCCTGGCGCTGCCCGCCGTCAACGGGAAGATCCCGCTGCCGCGCATCCCCGACCCGGAGAAGCTGATCGCGCCGGACTGGGCGAACTACGATGCGCGCGCGCGCAACGTGCAGGTGCGCAGCGACTTCGCGATCAACGACGCGTGGATCTGGACCGTCGAAGCCGGCCGCGCATGGCTCGAGCGCGACCGCAACTTCTCGCAGATGCAGAACTACGATCTCGCGACCGGCGAAGGCGACTTGCGCATCTCGCGTTCGAAGGGCCAGGAATACGAGAACCGCAATGCCCGCACCGAAATCGCCGGCCTGGTGGAGACCGGCGCCGTCACGCACGACGCGACTTTCGGCTATGCGCAGAACACGCTGCGCCAAACGGTCGGCGCGACGCGCACCGTGGTGGTGCGCCAGAACCTCTTCGATCCGCGCGACATCCCGGAGACAGCCGTCACCTATCCGGCAAGTGCTCCGCACTCGCGCACCTACGACAAGGGCTGGTACGCCTTCGACCGCATCGGCTTCGGTGACTGGCTCGTCATGGCCGGCGCGCGCGGCAGCAAGTTCGAGTTCGAGCACGCGACGAGCCCGGCGCAGAACTACAGCAAGAGCAAGGTGACACCGACGATTGCCGCGGTCTACAAGCTCACGCCGGCGACGAACGTTTATGCCGGATACCTCGAAGGTCTCGAGGACGGCGGCATTGCGCGGCCGGAAGCGGTCAATGCGGGGACATCCCTCGAGCCGCTGGTGAGCGAGCAATGGGAGGCCGGCATCAAGAGCGAATGGATGGGCCTGCAGACGAATGCGGCACTGTTCCAGATCGAGCGGCCGATGAACGGCGAGGTGGATCGTGTCTTTCAGCGCATGGGCGAGGCGCGCCTGCGCGGCGTCGAGCTGTCCGCGGGCGGTCCGTTCGCGCCACGCTGGAGCGTGTTCGCGTCCGCGCAGTGGCTCGATGCCGAGTTCACCGACGCCGAGAACGATCCGCGCCTCGTCGGCAACCGGCCGGCGAACACGCCCGAGTTCACCGCGAGCCTGTTCATCGAGCACCGGCTCGCGGCGATCCGCGGCCTCGCGCTGTCGGCGGGCGCGTATTACACCGGCGAGCGCGAAGTCGACCCGCTGAACCAGGCGACCGTGGCCGGCTACACCCGTTACGACCTAGGCGCGCGCTATCGGACGAAGCTCGGCACGAACCAGCTCGACCTCGTCGCGAACCTCGAGAACGCGACCGACAAGCGCTACTGGGCTGCGGCCGGCGACAGCCGGGTGAACTCGAACTCTCCGTTGCTCGCAGTCGGCATGCCGCGCACGCTGCGGCTGTCGGCGAAACTCTCGTTCTGATCCCTCCTGACCGGTCCCTGTTGCCAGAGAGCCTTTCGTGATCCACCTTCATCCCCGCCCGGCTGCGCAGCGCGGCAACGTGCAAAAGTGGCTGCGCCGCATTCATGCGTGGTTCGGCCTCGCGATCGCGGCGATGCTGCTGCTGTTCGCGGTGACCGGCTTCCTGCTGAACCACCGCGCGGTGATGAAGATTCCCGCGCTCGACCGCAGCGAGGTGACGCAGATACTGCCGCTCGAAGCCGGACCCGCCGATCCGCAGGCGCTCGCCGCGGCGCTCGCTCCGGCGCTCGGCGTCGAGGCCGGGGCGCTGAAGCCGCGCATCGAGCCTTCGCGTGCCGTGAGCTGGGGTGACGGCGAACTACGCCAGCCGGAGCGCTGGACGCTGCGCGCCGATACGCCTTCCGAGACAGTGCAGGTCGAATACTGGCTCGGCAGCCGCCAGGCCGAGGTGAAGCGCACGAAGCCGAACCTGTGGCTGTACCTGGCACGCCTGCACATGTCGATCGGTACCGGGCCGGCGTGGATCCTGCTATCCGACGCCGCCGCGCTCGGCCTCGCGTTCCTCGGCCTGTCGGGCTTCTGGCTGTGGGGGCGGCTGCACGGCTCGCGGCGGAGGCTCACGCTGCTCGCGAGCGCCGGGCTCGCCCTGACCGGCACGCTCGCCTGGCTGGCGGGGTAGGCACGGATTTTTTCTTGCAATGCAGCATCGCCGCCAAAACCTGAGAAAATCGCACCCCGCCCCGCCCGACCCCCTTCTCCCAGCCGTGATCGTCCGCCCTCGTCCGCACTGGATGCATTTGCTGTTCGTTCGCCGCGGGTCGCTCGTTTCCCGCATCCTGCCGCAGCAGCTGTTCATCCTCGCGCTGTCGTGCGGCGTCGTGCTGATGCACGGCCAGCTTTTCCACTTCAAGGTGACGCTCAACGCGAACCCGTTCTCGCTGATGGGGGTCGCGCTCGCAATCTTCCTCGGCTTTCGCATCAACGCGAGCTATGACCGCTACTGGGAAGCGCGCAAGCTGTGGGGCGACGTCCTCGTCGAGACGCGCAACCTCGCGCGGCAGGCCCTGACGCTGACGACACGCAACGTCGAGAGCCGCCCTTTCGTGCTCGGCCTCATCGGCTTCGCCGCGGCGATGCGCAACCAGCTGCGCCACCAGCCGCGCGACGCCGATCTGCTCGGTCTGCTTCCCGCTGTCGTCATCGAGCGCGCCCGCGTCGCCCGCTCGGCGCCGGCGCTGGTGTTGCTGTGGCTCGGTCAATGGCTGCGCGAGCGCCGCGAAGCGGGACAACTTGACACGATGCTCGCGCAGCAGATGGAGCAGTCGCTGAACGGGCTGTCGTCGTCGCTCGGCGGCTGCGAGCGCATCGCCAATACACCGTTGCCCTTCACCTATACGGTGATCCTGCACCGCAGCGCCTATGTTTATTGCGCGCTGCTGCCTTTCGGGCTGGTCGATTCGATCGGCCTCATGACGCCGCTGGTCGTGAGCTTCGTGTCCTACACGTTCTTCGCGCTCGAAGCGCTCAGCGACGAGATCGAGGAGCCTTTCGGCACGATGGCGAACGATCTCGCGCTCGACGCGCTCGTCGCTGGCGTCAACGCGAGCCTGCGCGAGATGCTCGGCGAAGAGCCGCCGCCGGTGCCTGTCCCCGACGAGAACTTCCTGCTCGCGTGACGCGGGACCGCTGCCCCCGCGGCTCGGTCACCGCCCGCCGCAGGGGTGGCGGTCCGCGCCGCAGTTGCGGAAATCGCCGAGCGGGCGGTTGAAGGTGTACTCGAGCGGCTTGCCGACCAGCTCGCGCGCGGCATCGGAAGCGGAGCCGCTCGGCGCGGTGAACGGCAGGGAAACGAGGAAGGCCGCAACCCCGACCACCGAACCGACGAAGGTCAGCGGCCGCACGAGGACAAGATCGACGATCATGTCGCTCCCGCGGTCACCGAGCACGGCGTCATCGGCCTGGGCGAACGCCGGCGCCGACGACCACGAAAGAAAGCCCGCCGCCAGGCTCGCGATGAACAGTTTTTTCATGACTGACTCCCTGGTCAACTCCCGGCACCCGCGTCAGTGCGACGCGAACGGCCGGTGCTTGCCGTCCGCATCGAAGCTGACGACTTCGTAACGCTCGGAAGGATACGCCCCTTCCATGCCCGGCGAACCCGCCGGCATTCCGGGCGCCGCGATGCCGGCCACTTTCGGCTTTTCGGCGAGCAGGCGCCGCACATCCGCCGCAGGCACGTGGCCTTCGACGACGTAGCCGCCGATCTTCGCCGTGTGGCACGAAGCGAGCGCCTGCGGCACGCCAGCGTCGCGCTTGACCGCGCTCATCGCGGTGCTGCGGACCTCTTTGACGGCGAAGCCGCTCGCGCGCATGTGCTCGGCCCACTTGCCACAGCAGCCGCAATTCGGATCCTTGTACATGACGACTTCCTCGCCGGCCGCGAAGACGGGGCCGCCCGCGAAGGCGGCGACCAGCCCGAGGGCGGAAACGAGACGGAGGAAGGCGGGACGGGTGTTCATAACGACTCCTGTTACAGGGGGGTAAGGGATTTCCGGCGCGGGGACCGTTGCCGTGAAGGCTTCGAGCGCTCGGCGACGAGCGGCACGCCCGGCTGATGGCGCGGCACGAGGCAGTTCGGTCCGCTGCCGATCAGGTCCGCGCGGCCCATGCCGAGCAGCGCTTCGCGGATCAGCGGCCAGTTCTCCGGGTCGTGCCAGCGCAGCAGCGCCTTGTGCAACTTCCTGAGCTTGCCGGCGCGCGCGGTCTCGACGATCTCCGAGTCGGCCGACACCTTGCGCAGCGGATTGCGGCGGCTGTGGTACATCGTCGTTGCCATCGCCATCGGCGTCGGCATGAAGGTCTGCACCTGGTCGGGCCGAAAGCCGTTCTTCTTCAGCCACAGCGCGAGGTTCAGCATGTCCTCGTCGGTCGTGCCCGGGTGCGCGGCGATGAAATACGGCACGAGGTGCTGCTTCTTGCCGGCCTCGCGCGAGTATTTCTCGAACATCCCGGCGAACTTCTCGTAGGTGCCGATGCCCGGCTTCATCATCTTCGACAGCGGCCCTGCCTCGGTATGCTCGGGCGCGATCTTCAAGAGGCCGCTGACGTGGTGCGTGACGAGTTCCTTCACGTACTCCGGCGAGCGCACCGCGAGGTCGTAGCGCAGCCCCGAGCCGATCGTCACGCGCTTGACGCCCGGAATCGCGCGCGCCTTGCGGTACAGCGAGATCAGCGGCGCGTGGTCGGTTTTCAGGTTCTCGCAGATGCCGGGATAGACGCACGACAGCCGCCGGCACGAGGACTCGATCTGCTTGTCCTTGCACGCCATGCGGTACATGTTCGCGGTCGGGCCGCCGAGGTCGGTGATGTGCCCCTTGAAGTCCGGCGTCCGGTCGCGGATCTCCTCGATCTCGTGCAGGATCGATTCTTCCGAACGGCTCTGGATGATGCGGCCTTCGTGCTCGGTGATCGAGCAGAACGTGCAGCCACCGAAACAGCCACGCATGATGTTGATCGAGAACTTGATCATGTCCCACGCCGGGATGCGCGCGTCGCCGTACGACGGATGCGGCCGGCGCGCGTACGGCAGGCCGAAGACGAAATCCATCTCGGGGGTGGAGAGCGGCAGCGGCGGCGGGTTGAGCCACACGTCGCGCCGCCCCGGCCCGTCGCCGTGCGCCTGGACCAGCGCCCGGGCGTTGCCGGGGTTCGATTCGAGGTGGAACACGCGCGAAGCGTGCGCGTACATCACCGGGTCGGCGACGACCGTCTCATACGACGGCAGGCGCACGACGGTCCTGCCGCGCGCCTGCCGCCGCGCCGCGGCGCGTTCCGCCGCCGGGACGATGCGCACCGGCTGCGCAACGCCTTCGCCGGCCGTAGCCGGCTTTTCGGGCTCCATCGCGTACGGGTCGGGATGGGGCTCGACGCGGCCGGGGCGGTCGAGCGTGGTCGAGTCCTGCTCGGTCCAGTCAGCGTCGGGCAGCCAGCCCGGTCGGACGAGGAACGCCGTGCCGCGCAGGTCGCGGATCGCGTCGATCGGCTCGCCGTCGGCGAGGCGGTGCGCGAGTGCGACCAGCGCGCGCTCGGCGTTGCCGAACAGCAGCAGGTCGGCTTTCGAGTCCGGGAGCACCGAACGACGCACCTTGTCCGACCAGTAGTCGTAATGCGCGATGCGGCGCAGCGACGCTTCGATGCTGCCGATGACGACATTCGCGCCGGGGAAGGCTTCGCGCGCACGCTGGGCGTAGACGGTCACCGCGCGGTCGGGCCGGCGGCCGGCCTGCGCGCCCGGCGTATAGGCGTCTTCCGAGCGGATCTTGCGCTCGGCGGTGTAGCGGTTGATGAGCGAATCCATGTTCCCCGCGGTGATGCCGAAGAACAGTCGCGGGCGCCCCAGCGCACGGAACGGCTCGGCGCTCTTCCAGTCCGGCTGGCTGATGATGCCGACGCGAAAGCCCTGCGCTTCGAGCAGCCGCCCGATGAGCGCCATGCCGAAGCTCGGGTGGTCGAGGTACGCATCGCCGGTGACGAGGACGACATCGCACTCCTCCCAGCCGAGCGCGCGCATCTCGGCGCGCGACATCGGCAGGAACGGGGCAGGGCTGGCCGGGGGCGGGCGCGGGCAAAAATGCTGGGGACGGGAGCGGCAGGCATGGTGGCGGGCATTGTACTGGGACGCCCCGAGCCGCGCTTCGGTTCAATCGCCGGCGCCCGGCCGGGTGTCCGATGCGCTTCGCCCGGCCCTTCGCCGGCGACGGCGCCATAGCACGCCGTAGAACACGGCATTGACGGCCAGCACGAAAACGCCGAGCACCGTGCCGATCGCCGGCGTCAGCCCCGCGGGGTAGATCAGCGGCAGCAGGTAATGCTCGATGAAACCTCCCCCGTAGCCTGCCTCGCCCGCGGCGCGGCGCAACGCGTTTTCGAGCGGCGTCAACGGGCACACGCCGCCGATCAGCTCGATCCCCGCACCCCACGCGACCACCGGCAGGTGCAGCCACGCGAGGCGCGGCCAGTGCAGCACCAGCGCGCCGCCCGCGACGACGAACAGGATGAACGCGAAATGGACCAGGACGACGAAATCGGCAGCGAAACTCGCGAGCATCCGCTCCTCCGGCAAGGACCGCCCCGCTCGCTCACCGCGGCGAGCCGGTCGCGGCAATGCGGGCGACGGGAACGCCGCGGTCCGGCCGTCTCCTTCCCATCACCAGGCGGTAGATCAGCGGGATCGCGAACAAGGTCAGCAAGGTCGAGAACCCCAGCCCCCACACGATGCTCGCCGCGACCGGCCCCCACATCAGCGACTTGCCGCCGAGGCCGATGGCGAGCGAGAACAGGCCGGCGATCGTCGTCGTCGAGGTGATCAGGATCGGCACCACGCGCCGCCTCGCCGCATAAATGGCCGCGTGCTGCACCGTCATGCCGGCCGCGCGCCGCTCGTTCGCCGCGTCGATCAGCACGATCGCCGAGTTCACCGCGATGCCGGCGAGCGCGATGACGCCGTACATCGTGTACAGCGACAGCGGGTTGCCCGATACGAGAAGGCCGAGCAGCACGCCGGTGAACGCGAGCGGCACGGTGACGAGGACCATCAGCGGCTGCCAATAGCTGCGGAACTGCGTTGCGAGGATCAGGTAGATCAGGCCGACGCCGACGGCGAACAGCGCAGTCATCGAATCGAGACTCTCCTGGATGTCGTCGAGTTCGCCGGAAAAATCGAGTTCGACGTTCGGAAAGCGCGGTTGCAGCGCGGCCCAGGCTTCCTTGAGCCGGTTGTTCGCCTCCAGCGTGTCGATCCGGCCCGGGTCGAGGCCGGCCTCGATGGTGATCGCGCGCGTCAGCTGGTAGTGCCGTATGTAGCCCTTCGAGATGCGCGTTTCCGCGTCGACGAGCGAACCGAGCTGCACGCTGCGCCGCACGTCCCCTGCGTCGCGTGGCAGCGGCACCGGCCGCTGCAACAGTTCGCTGACATCGGTCAGCGTCTCGGGGCGCGCGCGCACGACGACTTCGACTTTCTCGCCCTCGTCGCGCGTCGTCGCAACCACCTCGCCTTCGCCATACAGGCGCAGCAGCCGCGCGACTTCGCCCGGCGCGACCCCGGCCCGCGCAAGCTTCTCGCGGTTCAACACCAGCCGCAGTTCGGCGCGGCCCGCCACGTCGTCGTCGGTGAGGTCCTTCACGCCGGGGATCTTCGCGACTTCGGCGAACAGCGCGTCGGCGGCGGCACGCAGTTCCTCGTAGTTGTCGGCCTTGACCTTGACACTGATCGGCCGCGCCGTCGGCGGGCCCCCTTTCAGTTCGAGAAACGAGAACTTCCCCTCGCCCTGCAGCGCCAGCACCGGCTCGCGCACCGCGGCGATCACCTCGGCGGTGTCGCGCAGTTCGCCCCGGCGCGGATTCAGCGACACGATCACCTGGCCGTACTGGTCGCCGTACAGCGGTTCGGTGTCGGTGAACTTGATACCGGCATACGCGGTCACCGAACGCACTTCGGCCGGGTCGAGCGTCTGCTGCACGACCTGCGCCGCCCGCTCGGCCTCGGCCAGCGTGCGCTGCAGCGTGACCCCGGCCGGCATGTCCAGACTGACATAGAACAGGCGCACCGGGTCGAAGGCGAAAAACTGGATCTTCACGAGCCCTCCCGCCAGCGCCCCGACCGCGCCGGCCATCACCAGCACCAGCACCGCGAGCGCGGTCTTCGGCCGGCGGAAAACGCGCACCAGCAGGCGCGAGTACTTCACGCGCAGCCAGTGCGTGAAGCGCTCGCGCCGCGCCTGCATGCGGCTGCGGCGCTGCATGAAATCCGGGCGCAGCGCGAGGATGTGCGCGGGGATCATCCAGAACGCCTCGACGAGACTGACCGTCAGGCCCGCGGTGACGACGAACGGCACGAGGAACATGAACTTGCCGAGGATGCCGGGCAGCAGCATCAGCGGCAGGAACGCGGCGATCGTCGTCAGCACCGACGAGATCACCGGCAGCGCGACTTCGCGCACCCCTTCGACGACAGCAACCTCCGTGGCCTCGCCGCGCTGCAGCCGGTAATAGATCGCCTCGACGATCACCACTGCATCGTCGACGAGCATGCCGAGCGCAATGACGACGCCGAGCAGCACCGTGAGGTTCAGCGTCGAGCCGATCAGATCGACGAGCAGGAACGTGCCGGCGAGCGCGAACGGCACGCCGAGCCCGACCAGCAGCGCGAGCCGCGGGCCGAGGAACAGCCAGCACAGCCCGAGTACCAGCATCAGGCCGAACAGCGCGTTCGACTCCATGACGCCGATCGCGTCGCGCGTCATGTGCGTCTGGTCGTCGACCATCACCAGTTGCACGCCTTCGCCGAGCAACAACGGATTGCGCTCGGCGGCAAAGCGCTTCAACCGGTCGACGAGCTCGAGCGTGTTGCTGCCGGCCTGCTTCGTGATCGACATCATCACCGCCGGCTGGCCGTTGTAGCTGACGAGCTGGCCGGTGCGCTCGTGGCCGCGCGCCACCCGCGCGACTTCGCCAAGCGCAATCCGTCCTTCGGGCGTGACGATCGCCGTCTGCGCGAGCACTTCGGGGTCCGGCGTCTTGCCTTCGAGACGCACCAGCCACTCGCGGTCCTGCACGCGCACGCGCCCGCCGAGCGTGTTGCGGAACCACGCCGCGACGCTGTCCGACACCTGCACCGGCGACAGGCCCGCCGCGGCGACCCGGTCCGGGTCGAAGTCGACGTGCAGCTCCGGCTCGTCGAAACCGACCGCGATGACCTGGTCGACGTCGGCGAGCCGCTCCAGATCCTTCTTGATGCCGAACGCCGCGCTGCGCAGCGTCTCGCCGCCGCCGGCACCGTAAAGCACCAGCACCGCCGTCGGGAAGCCGTTCGACGTCGTGATCTCGACGATCGCCGGCTCGTTCGCCTCCGGCGGCAGTTCGGCTTCGGCCTTGTTCTGCACTTCGCGGCGCAAGTCGTTCACGCGCTTGTCGAACTCCTGCTCGCCGATCTCCTCGAAACGCACCAGCAGCGACGACACACCTTCGCGGCTCGACGACGACACGAACTTGATGTCCTTGACCTGCTTGATCGCGTCTTCGAGCGGGCCGGTGAGTTCGCGCTCGATATCCTCGGCGGAGGCTCCCGGCAGCGTCGTGATGATGTTGACCCAGTTGAAATTGATCTCCGGGTCCTGCGCGCGCGGCATCGTCAGGTAAGTGACGATGCCGCCGAGCAGCACCAGGGCGAACGCGATGTTCGCGAGCGGGTGATTGTCGATCAGCCGCCGATACCAGCCGCTCATTTGCCGTTTCCTGCCGCATCGGCCGCGGCCAGGCCGAGCGCGAAGCGCCCTTCGTCGATGACTGCGGTGTCGGCCGGCCAGTCGACCGCCACCGGCCGCCCCGCCTCGGCGTCCGGCAGCGGAACGAACACCGGCTTGCCGTCACGCTCGACGTAGGCGCCGAGCACACCGGTGCGTTGCTGCAGGAAGGCCGGGGGGAGATGTGGCACCGAACTGCGCCAGCGCACCTCGCCGGCGAGCCCCGGCGCGAGCGCGGCGTTCGACGAGAACACCGCCTCCTGGGCCTGCCCGCCCGGCTCGACGACCGGTGACACGCGCAGCAGGCGCAGCGGGTGCGTCGCGCCGCCGGCCGCGAGCTCCCACTTGCCGGCCGCGCGCAGGCTGCCGATCTGCGCCGTCGGCACGCGCGCCCGCAGCTCGGTGTTGCCGGTCGCCGACAGCACCAGCAGCGGCGTGCCCGGCGCCGCGAGGTCGCCGACGCTTGCGAGGCGCTCGCGCACGACACCGGCGAACGGTGCGCGGATCGTCGTACGTGCGAGTTGCAGGCGCGCCGCCTCGACCCCCTGGCGCGTCGCGGCGAGTTCGCTTTTCAGCACTGCGAGTTCGGTTTCCCGGATTCTGAGAGGCTGTGAAAAATCCCCGGCCAGTTATATGCCGTTGTTATAATTAGGTCTTGCTACGAGGTCTGGATTTGCGCCGATGACGAAGATGCGAGCACGGGTGCTGCTGCCCAACCGGGGGCAGATGGAGTTTCGGGCAAGTGACCTGGAGTCACTGCTGCCGGAGGGGCATCGGGCGCGCCTGGTGTGGGCGTACGTCGAGCGGCAGGACCTGTCACGGTTCTACGCCGGGATTCGTGCGGTCGATGGCGGGGTGGGCCGCTCGGCAATCGCGCCGGAGATTTTGCTGGCGCTGTGGTTGTACGCCACGCTCGACGGGGTGGGCAGCGCGCGGGCGGTGTCACGGCTGCTCGAATCGCATGACGCCTACCGCTGGTTGTGCGGCGGGGTTCAGGTCAATCACCACACCCTTTCGGACTTTCGCAAGGATCAGGGCGAAGGGCTGGACGAGTTGTTGAGTGTGAGCATCGCCAGCCTGATGGCGGCCGGGGTGGTCAAGCTCAAACAGGTGGCGCAGGACGGGATGCGGGTGCGCGCCAGCGCCGGGGCGGGCTCGTTTCGCCGCAAGGAGAAGCTCGAAGGCTACCTGGAGGCGGCGCGCGCGGCCGTGGCGCGGCTCAAAGCCGAGGTGGAGGCGGACCCGGCGCAGGCCGAACGGGCGCGGGAAGCGGCCCGGCTACGGGCGGCGAAAGAGCGTGAAGCGCGTCTTGAGAAAGCGCTGGCGCGGCTGCCCGAGATCGAAGCGATCAAGCAGCGGCAAGGCAAAAACCCCGACCAGGCGCGCGCGTCGATGACCGATGCCGAAGCGACGGTGATGAAGATGGGCGACGGCGGCTTTCGGCCGGCGTACAACCCGCAGCTGGCGAGCGACGCCGACTCGCTGGTGATCGTGGGGGTCGAGGTGGCCACCGTCGGCAGCGACCAAGGGCAGATGGTGCCGATGATCGAGCAGGTCACCGCGCGCTGTGGTCAGGCCCCGGAGGCTTGGCTGGTCGATGGCGGCTACGTCGGGCACGAGCAGATCGAGCAGGCGAGCCGGAGCACCGTCGTTTATGGGCCGGTGCCGCAACCCAAGGACAAGGCGGTCGATCCGCACCAGGCGAAGGCCGGCGACAGCGAAGCGGTGGCGGCCTGGCGGCAGCGGATGGGCACGGACGAGGCCAAGGTCATTTACAAGCGGCGAGCGGCAACGGCCGAATGCGTCAATGCGCACAGCCGCAACCGCGGCCTGCAGCAGTTCCGGGTGCGGGGTCTGGCGAAGGTCAAGTGTGTGATGCTGATCTTTGCTTTGGCGCACAACCTGATGCGCATGGTCAGCCTCGCACCGGAATTGCTCGGGGTAGGGACAGGTGCGTCCGCAGTTCCCGGAATCGGGGTTTAAGGGGCGAAAAATGGGGAAAAACGTCAAATGAACCGTCGATAGCAGCACAAACGATGCAAAAACCCTATCGCGCCCAGCAAAACGGCGTTAACCCCGCTCGCGCGTCTAATCGGTCCTGCGAACGAAAGATTCACAAACTCTGAGCGCATCCGCGCTGATGAAACCCTGGTTGGCGAGCGCGCGGGCCTGGTCGAGCTGCGCCTCGGCGAGCTTGGCACGATCGCCGATCAGCCGGCTCTGCGCCGCGGCGCGCTCCACCTCGATGCGGTACGCGGCGTCGTCGATGCGCGCGAGCTCCGCGCCTTTCGCGACCGCCTGCCCGACGCGCTTCGGCAGGCTCTCGATGCGGCCGGAGACTTCGGCGGCGATGCGCGCCTCGTCGACCGCCACCACGTGCGCCGAGGCGCGGAATTCGGGATACACCGCGACTTCGGACAACGGGCGGGCTGACCATTCGGCAGCCGCCGCAAAGCGGGGCAACAGCGCCGACAATATCAAGGCAAGGCACAGGAGACGCTTCATGCGGGATTATCTTCTCGTTCAGTGAACGCGCGCAGCAACCACGGCGGACGCCGGACGTGCGGGCGCGCAGCGGGATTGTCATCGCCCCGCCGGCAATCGTCCAGTGGGGACGATCCGGCCGGCGCGACCGGCGCCGTGTGCCACGACCGGCGGCCCGTCGCCGCCCCGGGCCTCTGCTATGCTGCCGCTGGCATGAAACGCGCTCATCGCCGGCCTGAAAATCCCTCGCCCTGCATCGCGGCGGCGCTTGCTACCATCGCTTTGCCCTCATCGCTCACCCCATCCCGAACAAAAAACCGGAGACCGCCCCATGACCCCATCGCCCACCGCCGGGCCACGCGTCGGACTGTTCGCCACCTGCCTGATGAACCTGTTCCGGCCGAATGTCGGTTTTTCCGCGGTCAAGCTGCTCGAAGACGCGGGATGCAGCGTCGAGGTGCCGGCGAGCCAGACCTGCTGCGGCCAGCCCGGCTACAACAGCGGCGACTATGACGCGGCGCGCGCGCTGGCACGGCAGGTCATCGAGGCGTTCGAGCATTTCGATTACGTCGTGGGGCCGTCCGGCTCGTGCATGGCGACGATCCGCCACGACTATCCGGCGCTGTTCGCCGGCGACGCGCAGTGGCTGCCGCGCGCCGAGGCGTTGTCGAGGAAGAGCTTCGAATTGCTGTCGTTCCTCGCCGACGTGCGCGGCGCGGCAGTCACGGTCGATGCGCGCTACGCGGGCACCGCGACTTACCACGACTCGTGTTCGGGCCTGCGCGGGCTCGGCATCAAGGGCCAGCCGCGCGCGCTGCTCGGCGAAGTCGACGGACTCAAGGTCAAGGAGATGGAAGACAGTGAAGTGTGTTGCGGCTTCGGCGGCACGTTCTGCGTCAAATACCCGGAAATTTCCGAGAAAATGGTTGATGACAAAGTGCGCAACATCCTCGCCACCGGCGCCGACACGCTGCTCGGCGGCGATCTGGGCTGCCTGATGAACATCGCCGGGCGCCTGAAGCGCATCAACGCCCCGGTCAAGGTGTACCACGCCGCCGAAGTGCTCGCCGGCTTCGCCGACGGGCCAGGTCTCGCCGACGCGCCGAAGGAGTCGCGCTGATGGAAATCCGTTCGAACGAATTCAAGGAGCGCTCGGTCTTCGCGATCCACGACGCGAACCTGCAGACCGCGCTCGGGCGCGCGCGCTACGGCTTCGTCGGCAAGCGCGCGCTGCAGGTCGCCGAGCTGCCGGAATTCGAGCAGTTGCGCGAGGAGGCGAAGAACCTCAAGAACCACGTCCTCGACCACCTCGACCACTATCTCGAGCGTTACGAACAGGCGGTCACGGCGGCCGGCGGGCGCGTGCACTGGGCGCGCGACGCGGCCGAAGCGCGCGAGATCATCCTCGGCATCTGCAAGCGGGTCGGTGCCAGGACGGTCACGAAAGGCAAGTCGATGGTGTCCGAGGAGATCGATCTCAACGACGCGCTGATCGAGCACGGCATGGAAGTCGTCGAGACCGATCTGGGCGAATACATCATCCAGCTCGCGCACGAGCCACCGTCGCACATCATCGCGCCGGCTGTGCACAAGACGAAGGACCAGGTGTCGGACCTCTTCGAAGCGGCGCACGGCGGCCCGCGCAAGACGCAGATCCCCGAGCTCGTCGATGAAGCGCGCCGCGTGCTGCGCGACAAGTACTTCCGCGCCGACGTCGGCATCACCGGCGGCAACTTCCTCGTCGCCGAGACCGGCTCGTCGATCATCGTCACCAACGAAGGCAATGGCGACCTGACGCAGACGCTGGCGAAGGTGCACATCGTCACCTCCGGCATCGAGCGCGTCGTGCCGACGTTGGACGACGCGACGCTGTTCCTGCGCCTCCTCGCGCGCAGCGCGACCGGCCAGGAGACCGAGACCTACACGACGATTTCGACCGGCCCGCGCCGCGCCGACGACCTCGACGGGCCCGAGGAATACCACGTCGTGCTCGTCGACAACGGCCGCTCGAAGATGCTCGCCGGGCGCTTCCGCGACATGCTGCGCTGCATCCGCTGCGGCGCGTGCATGAACCACTGCCCGGTGTATGGCGCGGTCGGCGGTCACGCCTACGGCTGGGTCTATCCCGGCCCGATGGGCTCGGTGCTGACGCCGCTGATCAAGGGCCTCGACGCCGCCTACGACTTGCCGAACGCCTGCACGCTGAACGGCCGCTGCCAGTCGGTGTGCCCGGTCAAGATCCCGCTGCCGGAATTGCTGCGCGAGCTGCGCCACCTGCAGCACCAGCAGAACATCACGCCGGTGATGCAAAAGCGCGCGCTCGGCGTGTGGCGGTGGGTCGCGACGCGGCCGAAGCTCTACCACGCGCTCGAGCAGATCGCCGCCCGCGCGCTGTCGGGCATCGCGCGGCGCGGGCGCATCCGGCGCCTCCCGTTCGCCGGCGGCTGGACCGATTCGCGCGACCTGCCGGCGCCGACCGGACGCACTTTTCTCGAACTGTGGCAAGGCAAGCGAGGCCAGCAATGAACGCACCAGCAAACGCAAGCGGCAATGCCCGGGATGCGATCCTGAAATCCGTCCGCGACGCGCTGCGCCGCGATCCCCTCGACGCGACGCAGGTCGCCGCGCTCGACGCGCGCGTGCCGCGGCACACCCGCCCCGCGCACGACGAAGACCTCGTCACGCGCTTCATGCGCAAGTTCGAAAGCCGCGCCGGGACGGTCGAGCGTGTCGCCTCGCGCGACGCACTTCCCGCCGCGGTCGAAGCCTATCGGCTCGCGCACCGCCTGCCGCAACGCGCCGCCGTCGGCGCCGCGCTGAAGGATCTCGCGTGGCCCGAAGGTTGGCTGATCCATCATGAAGCAGCCGGCATCACCGAAGCGCTCGCGGTGTCGCCGGCGCTGTGTGGCATCGCCGAAACCGGCAGCCTGATGCTCGCGTCGGGCCCCGACAGCCCGACGACGCACAACTTCGTTCCCGACGACCACGTCGTCGTGCTCGAAGCCACCCGCATCGTCGACCACTTCGAGGACGCGTGGGACCTGCTGCGCGCCCGCCCGCAAGGCATGCCGCGGGCGACGAACATCATCTCCGGTCCGTCGCGCACCGCTGACGTCGAGCAGACGATCCAGCTCGGCGCCCATGGCCCGCGTCGCGTGCATGTGATCCTCGTCGGCTGAGCCGTACCCATATTCACTTACAACTCCGCGCCAACCTTTCGTCTCCGGCTCGCGTTTAATCGGCAAGAGGATCCCGGTGCGACACGCGCCGGCTGCTCGTATCCGGCCCAACAAGGAGACAGCCATGAAATCGCACACGCTCAAACTGCTCGCCGCACTCGTCGCCGGCGGCGCAATGCTCACCGCGTTACCCGCACACGCCGACCGCGGCGACCGCGAATGGCGCGGCCACGACCGCGAATGGCGTGACCATGACCGGGATTGGCGCCGTCATGACCGCGAATGGCGCGATGACGACCGCGGCCATCGCCACGGCCACTACAAGAAGCACTGGAAGCACGATCACGAGCGCGTCGTGATCCGCGAACGCATCGTCGAGCGCCGCCCGGTGGTGCGGGAATACCGCTACTACGAGCGCCCGTCGTACTACGTGCCGCCGGCACCGGTATATTCGCGCGACCCCGCGATCGTCATCGGCGTCAGCGTCCCGCCGATCGTCATCCCGATCCGCTGAGCTACAATCGACCTCCCCTCCGACAGCTCTTCTCAAGGAGCTCTACGATGCTAGCTCCGCAATCCATTCTCGACGCGGCCCGGCGGGCGGCGGCCGCGGCAAGCAGTCCGGCCCGAGTGGTCGTTTTCGGTTCCTATGCGCGCGGTGATGCCGACGAGGGATCGGATCTGGATTTGCTCGTGATCGAAAGCGAAGTGCCGGACAAGGCCAGCGAGTACCTGAGGCTTCACCGAGCCATTGGCTCGCTCGGCGTCGGCGTGGATGTCCTTATTTTTTCGCAAGAGGAATTCGCCCGGCGCAGCCAAGTGCCGGGAACGCTCCCTTACTGGGCGGCCAGGGAAGGCAAGCTTCTGTATGACGCCAGCGCTTGAAGAAGCCTCCAGGCTCCTGCGTCTGGCTCGCCGCGACCGCGAGACTTTCGAACTGTTGATGCCTTTGTCGAGGGCAAGCGTCGCGGCGTTGGGTTTTCATGCCCAGCAATCCATTGAAAAAGCCCTCAAGGCCGTCTGCACCTTGCACGGCATCGAGGTCCGACGGACCCATGACCTCGCCGCCTTGGGCCAGGCTATTCTCGACGCGGGGGACGCACTGCCCGTGTCGCTCGATGAACTGCGCGTCCTCAACCCCTTCGCAGTCGAATTCCGCTATGACGACGAAATCGTCTCGACGATGACACGCAACGAACTGGATGCGCGGCTCGCAGTCATCCTGACGTGGGCGAGCAGGTGCATCGATGAATGGCTGCGAGAAAGCTGAGGCGGGCGCCCACGAGAACGAGTCATCCCTGACCTCACTTTGCGTTCGGGACTCCATCGGCAAGAAGGGGCGGCACCGCGAGCAGCCCGCCCAACCGCTCCCAATCGAAAAACGGCCCCGGATCGGTCTTGCGCTCCGGCGCGACGTCCGAGTGCCCGACGACCTCCTCGATCGGGTAATGCGCACAGAGCGTGCGCACGAGCGCCGCGAGCCGTTCGTACTGCGCCGCCTCGAACGGCAACGTGTCGCAGCCTTCGAGCTCGATGCCGATCGAAAAATCGTTGCACCGCTCGCGCCCGCGCCAGCTCGACGCCCCCGCGTGCCACGCGCGCCTGTCCGCCGCCACGAACTGCATCAGCCGGCCGTCGCGCGCGATGAAGAAATGCGCCGACACGCGCAGGTCGCGGATCGTCGCGTAATACGGGTGCGCCGCCGGGTCGAGCGCGTTCGTGAACAGCTGCGAAACGCCCGGCCCGCCGAACTCGTCCGGCGGCAGGCTGATCGCATGCACGACGACGAGCCGCACGTCGCAGCCTTCGGGCCGCGCATCGAAATTCGGCGACTCGCAGCGCTCGGCGTCCGCGAGCCAGCCCTCGGTGAAAACCGGCCGCGCCTCTCGCGCTCCGTGCTCGTCCGGCACCTCGGGGCGCCCGGCTTCAGTACTCGGCATCATGGCTCCCGACCTTCGCGGGGATGCGTTCCCGCTCTCCAAGTTTTCCCTGCAAGACGTGCAGGTCCTGTTTTCATTATCCGACCTCTGCCCTCCGTCGACCCTGCAGTTTCAAAAGAGCGATAGCGTGCCTCCTGCGCCGGGCGATTGACAGCAGAATTGCCGCTCAAATATAGTTGCCTTAGTTTACTATTACTCAAGGCAACCATCTGCGCCATGCAGGGCTTTTTCAGATACTACCTGTCACTGTATCGGCCTATGATCCAGGCCCTGAATCAGCTGCTCCATCCCTATGAATTGTCCTATTCACTGTGGCAGGTCATGTTCTATCTGCACGAGCACGAGCAGGCTTCGCTGGTGGAAATTTCCGCTTATTACGGCATCGAAAAGCCCGGCATCACCCGTCGCGTGCAGCGTCTGGAGGAGCTGGGGTATCTGACGAGTGCGCCCGGCAATGACCGTCGCGAGAAATCGATTGCCCTGACTGCCGAAGGGCAGCGCATCTACTCGGAGTGCCGCCAGCAGATCACGGCGCTGGAGCGACGCGCCACCGCCGGCATCGCCACCGAGCAACTGGAACAGACAGTGACGGTGTTCCAGCAGTTGCTCGGCAACCTCAAATAGCGTTCCCCCGGGCTCATCATGCAACCGACAAAACTCTGGACCCGCGACTTCGTGATCGTTTTTGCGGTCAATTTTTTTCTGGCCCTGGTGTTTTACATGCTGATCGTCGTGATCGGCGCGCATGCGATGCAGGAATACGGTTCCTCGCTGAGCCAGGCAGGACTGGTCGCCGGGATTTTCGTCATCGGCACCTTGCTGGGGCGGCTGATCATCGGCCAGTTCGTCGACGCATTGGGCCGGAAGAAAACGATGGTCATCGGCATGATCGCCTTCACGATCGCCAGCGGCCTGTATTTCCTCAGTGATTCCATAGCCACGCTGATTGCCGTGCGTTTCGTACACGGCCTCGCGCTCGGCGTCAGCAGCACGGCCGCCGGCACTGCCGTGGCCCATATCATCCCCCGCGACCGCAGGGCCGAGGGCATCAGCTACTACAGCCTCAGCACGACGCTGTCTGCGGCAATCGGCCCGTTCCTCGGAGTGTGGCTGCTGCAGCACACCAACTTCAACTGGATATTCGCCGCTTGCGTGGCCGTCGCGACCCTCGGGCTGCTTGCTGCGATGTGGGCGCAGGTGCCGGAAGGGGCATCGCATGCAGGCCTCAGGGGATTCCAGTTCTCGTTGGCCAATCTGGTCGAGGCCCGCGCGATTCCGATCTCCGTGGTCACGTTCCTGTACGGCTTGTGCTATGCGAGCGTGCTGGCCTTCATCAATGGTTACGCCGTCGAACTCAACCTGGTCACGGCCGCGAGTTTCTTCTTCATCGTGTACTCGGCAGTCGTGCTTTTGTCGCGCCCCCTGACGGGACGGCTGCTGGACCGGAAAGGCTCGAACACGGTGGTCTTCCCGTCCTGCCTGTTCCTCGCGCTCGGCCTGGTCGTGCTCGCCAATGTCCAGACCGGCATGGGGTTGCTGGTGGCGGCGGTATTGATCGGCATTGGATTCGGCAACCTGCAATCGGCGCTCTATGCCGTCGCCGTCAAAGTGGTGGCGCCCCAGCGCATGGGGCTGGCGACCTCGACTTTCTATATCTCGATGGATGCGAGCCTGGGCTTCGGCCCTTACCTCCTTGGCCTGGCGATCTCGGAAATAGGCTACCGCAGCCTCTACGGCAGCATGGCAGCGCTCGCCGTCCTGGGCATGCCCGTGTTTTATGTGCTGCATGGCCGGCACGTGGCGCGGTTGCGGGCGCGCGACGCGCTGGCTGCGTCGGCGAAGCCGGAGTGACGGAACGCCTCGACACGCGTAGGTCGCAATCGCTCACCCTCTGACTTTCCGCGATCAGATCCACCCGCGACGCTGCGCTTCAGCCTCCATCGCATCGGCTGCGCCGATCAACACCGGAACGAACCGGTGGCCGGACTGCAATGCGTCCGACAGGACGAGCATGTCCTCTACGTACTCGTGGACCATCTGGTTCCTGAGCTTTCGAATGCTGATCCATTCGTTGGTAGACTCGATAAAACCCAAACGCTCCGCGCGATCCAGGTTATCGATCGCGGCGCCCGGCTTTTCTTCGAGGGCGGCAAGAATCTGCGGCAGCAACTTGTCGCCGAGCGTGTCCTGAAGCCGGGCAAAGCGTCCTACGAAAGCATCCACCCGTTCCGCAAGGTCCGGGTCGGTCGCGAGCTGCCGTGCGCGGTCCGGCGTGAATGGCTGATCAAAAAGACGACGGTCGGTCGTCGCGAGATGGGCACATTCGCGGCGCACCACGCGGACGAGAAACTGCAGCCGAAGCAAACGCCCAGCATCGACCGTCATAACCTCCGCCCCGTTTTAGACGCGAGTTCATGGATCGGCAAACGAGCGAGGTTCGGCGCGCCGATCAGCACGTCGACGCGGCGATCGTCCAGCGCGCGCGACACGCGGGCGGCAAGCCTTGCAGCGAGCAATGCCGGTTCGTCGACCGGTGTCGGCACCTCGAGAAAAAGATCGACGTCGCCCCCCCGCGCTGCGTCGTCGAGCCGCGAGCCGAAAAGGCGAACGCTGGCAGACGGCCCGGCCAGTTCCGCAGTCAATTGCCGAATCGCAGCGGCTTGAGTGTCGGTGAGTCGCATGGTGGGAATTATAGGTGCCGGTTGCGCCGCGCGGGGCAAGGAGCAGGGGTCGGACGCGGAGCGCTTCCAACTTGCGGTTCGTGCCCCGGCTTCCGGCGCGGCGATTCCTGCTCTGTCATTTTTTGACAATCCGTCACGCCCTCTCGTCACACCTTGACGCTCCGGCCCGGCTTTTCGGGGGCATGCCCCTGTAATTCCGGCCTCAGGACTTCTGGCACGGCCGTTGCGTTACCCCTGCCAAGCGGGCTTTCCGCTGTTCAAAGGGGAACATCATGAAAAAGGCACAACAGGGTTTCACGCTGATCGAACTGATGATCGTTGTGGCGATCATTGGGATCTTGGCGGCGGTAGCGCTACCAGCGTATCAGGATTACACGGTTCGGGCGCGCGTGAGCGAGGGCTTGGCCGCGGCGTCGGCCGCAAAAATCAATGTCGCCGACGTGCTGGCGTCGGGTAACCCGCAAGCTTTGGCTACGGGCTATAACACCGGCTACACGAGCCCGACTGCTACCGCCAACGTGACAAGTGTTGCAATTACCCCGGCCACTGGCGTGATCACTGTGACCATGACTGCTGCAGCTGGAGGTGGAACCCTTACCTTTACTCCGAATGCGCCGATTGGCACCGCCCTGCCTGCTGGGGCAGCAACATTCACGCCGCCCAACGATTCCTTAGCCTGGCGCTGCCGTGCAGT
The DNA here is from genome assembly GCF_012910705.2 of Aromatoleum anaerobium. Lineage (GTDB taxonomy): Bacteria > Pseudomonadota > Gammaproteobacteria > Burkholderiales > Rhodocyclaceae > Aromatoleum > Aromatoleum anaerobium. Next base: position 111,404 of record NZ_WTVG02000038.1, read on the forward strand.
TGGTGGAGCGGCAGCTGGCTTTACGGGTGGTGCCGCAGGTACTTTGCCTGAAGAAGACCGCCCAGGCGGTCTTCTTCGTTTTCCGCCTCTCTTGGAAACCGGGGACAGACCCGTTTTTCTCGAAGCCCCATATAATGCTTTCAGCATTTTCAGGCGATCTGGTGGTATGTTCGAACGTCCCGGTTCACCTTCAGCCAGACCATGCCACGACGCCCCCGAATTCTTATCCCTGGTGTGCCGCTGCACTTGATCCAGCGCGGCAACAATCGCTCCGCCTGCTTCTTCTGCGAGGACGACTTCCGCTATTACCTCCATCAACTGGCCGAACAGGCGGAAGCGCACGGCTGTGCGGTGCACGCCTACTGCCTGATGACGAATCACGTGCACCTGCTGCTGACGCCGTCGCGCGCCGACAGCGCGGGGAAGATGATGAAGGCGCTCGGGCAACGGTATGTGCAGTATGTCAATCGCACCTACCGGCGCAGCGGCACCCTATGGGAAGGTCGTTTCCGGTCCTGCCCGGTCGAGAACGAGACTTACCTGCTGGTGTGCCACCGCTACATCGAGCTGAATCCCGTCCGCGCCGGGATGGTCGCGCACCCTGGCGAATACCGGTGGTCCAGCTATCGCGGCAATGCGGATGCGAAATCCGTCGACCCGCTATTAATGGCGCATGCGGCGTACCACGCCCTCGGACGCGACGAGGCCGAGCGCGTCCGAGCGTACCAAGAACTGTTCCAGCATCTGCTCGAGCCCGGAATCCTGGACGCGATCCGCGTCGCGACGAACGGCAACTTCGCGCTGGGGCAGCCTCGTTTCACTGCCCAGATTGAAGAGGCGCTCGGGCGCCGCGCAACGCCGGGACGTTCGGGCCGGCCGCGCAAGCAGGCCGATACGCAAACGGAGAAAAAGGTGGTCTGACCCCGTTTTCGGCTCTAGACTTAGTCCAGCTGCTCAACCATTAAACGGAGCGCCCGATGCCGGTTGTCGTCAACGTCCATGAAGCCAAGACGCACTTTTCCCGATTGCTCGAACAGGCCCATGCGGGACAGGAGATCATTCTGGCCAAGGCGGGAAAGCCGTATGCGCGGCTGATGCCCTTGGCCCCGGCGACTTCGGGCCGCCGGCCGGGACGCCTTGCGGGGCGCATCGGGGACGAATTCTTCGAGCCGCTGCCCGACAGGGAACTGGACGCATGGGAAGGGCGATGAGGTATCTGCTCGATACCCACGCTCTGCTTTGGTGGTTCACCGACGACCCGCGACTGTCACCGGCCGCACGCGAGGCGATCGCGGACGACGCGAACGCCATCCTCGTCAGCGCAGCGAGCGCATGGGAAATCGCTACCAAACATCGCCTCGGCAAGTTGAACGAAGCGGCCGACGCGGTCCGCCGCTTCGACGAGCTGGTTGCGGCCGACGGATTCCAGCATTTACCCGTGTGTCATTTTCACGCCCTCAAGGCGGGCAGCTACCCGGCCGAACATCGCGACCCGTTCGACCGGATGCTCGCGGCACAGAGTGAACTCGAATCCGTGCAGCTGATAACCTGCGACCCGGCTTTCGCCTTGTTCGGCACTGCGACGCTCTGGTAACGAACTTCACGGCGCGCTCACTCCCCCCGCGACCCGCCGCCGCAATTCCCGCAGCCGCGCCTTGACTCGCGCCGCGTTGTCCGGCCCCATGCGCACCAGGATTTTCTGCCCCGCCGACAGCCGTTCGAGTTCCGGATCGGCGAACTGGTAGAGGACTTTGGGCTGGACGACGCGCAGCGGCCCGGCGGGTTCGGGCGTCGCGAGCAGGTGGTCGAGGACGGCGACGAGGCGGTCGTTGAAATACCCCTGCGGATAGCCGAGTTCCTGGTACGCCTGCTGGAAAAGCGGATAGAAGCGCGCGTAGAGCGCCGTGAGATAGCGGATGTCGACGGCTTCGACCAGCGCGACATGGGCCGCGTAGCGCGCCCGGTTGTCTGCGCTGATCACCAGAGCGTCGCCGTCGCCGCTCACGAGCAGGCTGCCCTCGACCGATTTCACCGGCGCCAGGCGCCGCGCGAAGCGCTCGCGGGGCAGGTTGTCGACGGTGACGACGATGCGGCGGATGACGTTCTGGAGCAGCAGCAGGTCCGGCCGGGCGCCTCCAGCGAGAAGCGTGTCGAGTGAGGCGCTGACGGCGGCGTCGCTTTCATCCAGCGCCGGCAGCGGCCCGGCGTCGGGCGCTTCGGCGGCCGGGTCGATAACGGCCTCGATCGGGTATTGGATCGACGGCTCGGCGGTGATCGGCCCGGGCGCGGACGGCTCTTCGACCGCGACCTGCGGATCGGGCTGCGGGACCGTTCCCTGCAGGGCGAAATACCCGGCCACGGCGGCCAGCGTGACCACTGCGGCAAGTCCCCAGCTTTTCGATGCGTTCATGGAATCCCCCCTGTTGTTGCGCGGACGTGGGGTGTGATCCGGCGCCGGCGAATCCGTTCCATACGCGTTCCGTACGCCCGTTTTCCGTTACTCCATCCCCCACTTCTGCAGCCGGTAACGCAGCTGGCGCAGCGTCATGCCGAGCCGGCGCGCGGCTTCGGAACGGTTCCAGCGGGTGTCGTCGAGCATGCGCAGCACGCGCAGGCGCTCGTCATCGCCGTCGCCGGCGCACTCGTCGTCGGGGTGGTCGCCGAAGTCGAAGCGCAACGGCTGGCCGATGCCTGTCGTCGGGTACAGCCTGACATCGTCGACGCCGATCTCGTCGCCGTCGCACAGCGCGCACGCGCGTTCGAGAAGATTTTCGAGCTCACGCACGTTGCCCGGGAAAGCGTGCTGGCGCAGTTCGGCGGCCGCATCCGCGCTCAGACGGCGGGGGGGGCCGCCTTCGCGCTCGGCGAGCCGGGCGAGGATGTGCGCGGCAAGCTCAGGGATGTCCTCGGGACGTTCGCGCAGCGGCGGCACGCGCAGCGTGATGACGTTGATGCGGAAGTACAGGTCCTGGCGGAACTTGCCTGCGGCGACGAGCTGCGCGAGGTCGCGATGCGACGCCGACAGGATGCGCACATCGACGGATTCCTCGGCGTGCGCGCCGACCGGGCGCACCGCGCGTTCCTGGATCGCGCGCAGCAGCTTCACCTGCATCGCCAGCGGCAGATCGGCGACTTCGTCGAGAAACAGCGTGCCGCCGCATGCCGCCTGGAACAGGCCATCCTTGTCCGACACCGCGCCGGTGAAACTGCCTTTGCGGTGGCCGAAGAACTCGCTTTCCATCAGCTCCGGCGAGATCGCGCCGCAGTTGACCGGCACGAACGGTCCGGCGACGCGCGGGCCGAGCTCGTGGATCAGGCGCGCGGTGACTTCCTTGCCGGTGCCGGATTCGCCGTGGATGAACACCGGCGCCTGGTTGCGCGCAAGCTTTTCGACCTGCACGCGCAACTGCGCGAGCGCCGCGGAACACCCGATCAGGCTGCGGCCGCTCGCGGCAGCGGGTGCGGCGCTGGCCGGCAGCGCAAGCCGGAGGGCGTGGCTGACGAGTTCGCGCAGCGCCTTCAGCTCGACGGGTTTCGTGACGAAGTCGAAAGCGCCGGCCTTGAGCGCGCGGATCGCGGTTTCGATGCTGCCGTAAGCGGTGACGACCGCCACCGGCAGGCCCGGCTGATGGGCCTGGATGTGGGCGACGAGCTCGATGCCGTCGCCGTCGGGCAGGCGCATGTCGGTGAGGCACAGGCGATACGCCTTGGCGTCGAGCAGCCGGCGCGCATCGGCGATCGTGCCGGCGGTGTCGCACCCGAGGCCCATGCGCATCAGCGACAGTTCGAGCACTTCGCGGATGTCTTCCTCGTCGTCGACGACGAGGACGTCGATGCGCGGGCGTTGGCGTCGTTCGGGGTAGTTCATGGCTGGGTACGTCCAGTGAGCACGAAGTGGGCGCCGGGGGCGTTGTCCGCCAGTTCGAGCGTCGCGCCGTTGGCTTCGGCGAGTTCGCGCGCGATATAGAGCCCGAGGCCGGTGCCTTTCGGATGTGTCGTGAAGAAGGGTTCGAAGACGCGCAGCCGGTCGGCGGCGTCGATGCCCGGCCCGTCGTCGAGTACGTGGAGCACGGTGCGCCCGCCTGCGTCGGCGGCGAACACGCGCACCGCGCCGGGTTGGCCGGAGCAATAGCGCCGCGCGTTCGCGACGAGGTTGTCGAGGATCTGGTGCAGATGCGCGCGGTCGATGCCGAGCGTCGCCCGCGCCGGGATGTCGACGCGGAAAACGTCCCGTTCCGCGCCGCCGCCGAGCGTCGCTTCATCGATCACCGTGGCGACGAAGGGCGCGAGAGCGAGCGCTTCGGGCAGCGCTTCCTCGCGCCGGCCGAGCGCCAGCACGTCGCGCACCATGCGTTCGATGCGCCGCGCGTTGTCGTTGATGATGCGCACCAGCCGGACCTGGACGTCGGCGCGCTTTTCCTCGGTCAGCAGCTCGGCCGCCTGCATCACCGCCGACAGCGGGTTGCGGATTTCATGCGCCATGCTCGCTGTCAGGCGGCCCAGCGCGGCGAGCTTCATCTGCTGCATGCGCTGCAGGATCTCTTCGAAATCGGTCAGGTAGACCAGCGTGTCGCCGTCAGTGCCACCGCCCTCGCCGCCCTCGCCGGCGCCCACGGCGCGGCAGCGCAGCAGCTTGCCGGACGCGCGCATCCGCCGCAGCGCGCCGTCGGCGGTGCCGCAGGAAACGCGGAAATCGGAAAAGCTCTCGTCGAGTTCGGCCAACAGCCGGCCTTCGAGCGAATCGACGCCGAGCAGCAGCGCGGCGCTCGGGTTGGCCTGACGCACCCGGCCGTCGGCGCCGAGCACCAATACGCCGTCCTGCATGTCGCGGATGATGCGTTCATTGACGGCCTGCTGCTTCGCCAGCGCTACGCCGCGCAGCGTCGCAAGCGATTCGTTGGCCTTCGCGCGCAGCGCGAGCAGGCGGGCGACGATCGCGATGCCAAAGAAGCCGATGCAGACGAAGCCGACCTGCAGGAAGTCCGCCGAGGAGCGTCCGCTGAAGAATCGCCAGCTGTTCTCGGCGAGCACGACGATGGTCGCGAGCGACGCGAAGAACAGCACCGCCCGCCCCTGCGCGACCAGCCCCGCGCCGGCGAGGATCACCATCATCAGCACCGGGATGCCGCTGCGGTAGCCGCCGCTCGCCCACATGATCGTCGCCAGCACCGCGATGTCGATGACGACCTGCAGCATGATCAGCCGGTCCAGGCCGATGCGTCGCGCGGCATCCGGGAACCCCAGCGTCAGGACTGCGGCGATATAGGCGAACGCGACCGCGACGAGGACTTTCGGCGCTTCGTGGCCGAGCTGCAGCTCGCTGCCGGCGACGAGAAACAGCCCGGCGATGACGAGCCGGAAGAAGTTCAGGTAGCGCAGCGGAACCCAGCGCGACGGGTCGAGGTCCGGATCGGGGAATGCCGCGACAGCCATCGGGCGCACGCGCCCTCAGCGCCGCACGCCGAGGCGCCGGTGTTCCTCGCAGCAGAAAAACCCGTCGCCGTCGCGCACGCCTTCGCTCTGCGGTACATGCACGCCGCACTGGTCGCACGCGAGCATCGGTTCCGGCGCGTCCTTCGGTCCGCCCCGCCGGCCGCCGCCCGAGCGCGCATCGCCTCGGCCCGGCTTGCTCAAGGCGCGGCGCACCCACCAGATGACGACGAGGACGAGGATGAAGATGAGCAGGTTTCGCACGGCCGGATCTATCAGGAATGAAGCGCGGCGAGTTTAGCACGCAGCCCGCGCTACACCCGGCACAGCCGCTCGCAGGCCGCGGCGAGCGTCGCCTCGTTCTTGGCGAAACAGAAGCGGAGCACGCGCTCGTCGCGACCGTCGGCGAAGAACGCGGAAACCGGGATCGCGGCGACGCCGCTGTCGCGCGTCAGGCGTTCGACGAAAGCGGTATCGGGCTCGTCGCAGATCGCGCGATAACGGGCGAGCTGGAAATACGTGCCGGCCGACGGCAGCAGTTCGAAGCGCGAGCCGGCGAGCCCGGCGCCGAAGAAATCGCGCTTGGCCTGGTAGAACGCCGCGAGCCCTTCGTGTCGCGACGCGTCCGCCATGTAGTCGGCGAGCGCAAGCTGCACCGGCGTGTTGACGGTGAACACGTTGAACTGGTGCACCTTGCGGAACTCGGCCATCAGCTCGCGCGGCGCGACGACATAGCCGACTTTCCAGCCGGTGATGTGATACGTCTTGCCGAAGCTCGACACGATGACGCTGCGCGCGGCGAGTTCGGCATCGCGCGCGCAGCTCTCGTGCCGCCTGCCGTCGAAGACGATGTGCTCATAGACCTCGTCGGACACGACGACGATGCCGGTGCCGCGCGTAGCCGCCGCGAGCCCCGCCAGGTCGTCGGCCGTCCACACCGTCGCCGTCGGGTTGTGCGGGCTGTTGATCATGATCATCCGCGTGCGCGGCGTGATCGCGGCGGCGACCGCGTCCCAGTCGGGCCGGTAGCCGGGCGCGGCAAGCTGCAGCCGCACGACGCGCCCGCCCTGCAGTTCGATCGCCGGCGCGTACGAATCGTACACCGGCTCGAACACGATGACTTCGTCACCCGGATGCACGAGCGCCGCGACTGCGGTGAAGAGCGCCTGCGTCGCCCCGGCAGTGACCGTGATCTCGGTTTCCGGGTCGTACGCGGTGCCGTACAGCGCCGCGACCTTGTGCGCGATCGCCTCGCGCAGCGGCCCGACCCCCGCCATCGGCGCGTACTGGTTGAATCCGGCGCGCATCCAGTGCGCGACGCGCTCGAACAGCACGTCCTCGGCGTTGAAGTCGGGGAAGCCCTGCGACAGGTTGATCGCGCCGCATTCCTGCGCGAGGCGGGACATCACCGTGAAGATCGTCGTGCCGACCTGCGGCAGGCGGGAGTCGATGCGGACGGGGAAAGTGGGCATGGTGGGCGGTGGGCGCGAGAACGGGATCGCGGCATTCTGGCAGATGGCGCCAGAAGGGCCAATGAGGGACCAATGAGGGGCCAATGCGGGGCCAATGCGGGAACCCATGCGCAGCGGCGGCGCCGTGAAGCGCTAAAATGCCGATCATGCCTACCCATCCGATCTTCACTCAACCCGTACCGACGCTGGCGCGCGACGGCGACGCGATCGTGGTCCTCGACCAGACGCGGCTGCCGTTCCGCACCGAACAGCGCCGGCTGGCCACGCTCGCGGCGGTCGCCACCGCGATCCATTCGATGGAAGTGCGCGGCGCCCCCCTGATCGGCGCGACCGCGGCGTTCGGCGTCGCGATCGCGCTGGTCTCCGACAGCAGCGACGCGCAGCTCGACATTGCGTTGAAGACGCTCGCCGCGACGCGCCCGACTGCCGTCAACCTGCACTGGGCGCTCGGCCGCATGGAAGCGCGGCTGCGCCCGCTGTCCGCTTCGGCGCGGCTCGACGCGGCGTGGGCCGAAGCCGAAACGATCCGGGCCGGCGACGCCGCGACCTGTGCCGCGATCGGTGCCCACGGCGTCGCACTGCTCGAAGCCGTCGTCGCGCGGCGCAACGGGCCGGTCCGCGTCATGACCCACTGCAACGCCGGCTGGCTCGCGACCTGCGGCGCCGGCACCGCGCTCGCGCCGGTCTACGCTGCCCACGCAGGCGGCATCGCCGTGCATGTGTGGGTCAGCGAGACGCGTCCGCGTAACCAGGGGCTGCTGACCGCGTGGGAACTGCGCGAGGCGGGCGTGCCGCACAGCGTGATCGCGGACAATGCCGCGGGAATCCTGCTCGCGCGCGGCGAAGTCGACCTCGTGATCACCGGCGCCGACCGCGTCGCGGCGAACGGCGATGCGGCGAACAAGGTCGGGACGTACCTGAAAGCGCTCGCGGCGCGCGAGCACGGCGTGCCGTTCCACATCGCCGCACCGCTATCGACGATCGATTTCGCGTGCCCGGACGGCGCGGCGATCCCGATCGAAGACCGCGGCCCGGCCGAAGTGCGCAGCGTGCAGGGCATTGCCGCCGACGGCAGCGTGCAGAACGTCGCGCTCGTGCCGGACACCACCGGCGCCGCGAACCCGGCCTTCGACGTGACGCCGGCCCGCCTGATCACGAGCATCATCACCGAACGCGGAGCGAGCGCGCCGGGACGACTGCGCGACCTGTTCCCGGAGGCGCCATGAGCCCGCCGGATGCGCAAGGCGCCGATCTGCGCGCCGAGCTCCTCGCGACCGCGCTGGCGACGAGCGCGGCGCGCCTGAACACCGGCAGCTCCGGCAATGCGAGCGTGCGCACGCGCGGCGGCATGCTGATCACGCCGAGCGGGCTGGCACCCGAATCCTGCAGCGGTGACGACATGGTCGTCGTTGCCGCCGACGGCACGCCGACCGGCCGCCTCGCCCCGTCGAGCGAATGGCGGCTGCACCACGACCTCTACGCGCTGCGGCCCGAAGCCGGCGCGATCATCCACGCGCACGCGCCATTCGCGACCGCGCTGGCGTGCCAGCGGCTCGAGATCCCGCCGTTCCACTACATGATCGCGCGCTTCGGCGGCCCCACCGTGCGCTGCGCCGCGTACGCGACGTTCGGCACGCAGGCGCTGTCGGACAACATCTCAATTGCAATGGAAGGACGCAGCGCGTGCCTGATGGCGAACCACGGCATGCTCGTGTTCGGCCGCAACCTCGCCAATGCGCTCGCGCTCGCGCTCGAGTTCGAGAGTCTGTGCGAGCAATACTGGCGCACGCGCCAGCTCGGCGAACCGGTGCTGCTGTCGAACGAAGAGATGCAAGAAGTCGTCGAGCGCTTCCGCTGGTACGGCAAGCCGGCGGAGCAGCAGCCGTAGCAGCCGTAGGGCGGAAAACAAAGTTTCGGCGCAGCCAAAAGCGCAGCGCCTTCCGCCACTTCGACGCCGGGGCACGCATCACGGCGAGACGTGGCGGATAACGCCTTCGGCTCATCCGCCCTACAGTCGCTGCACCGAAGTCGCCGTCACGCTCGCGAGGCCGCTTCGAGTACCCGCAGGAGCGCGGACGTGTCGTCCCGCCCGCCGCCGCCCGCCATCAGCGCGTTCAACTGCTGCCACACCTGCGAGGCGATCGGCAGCGGCGCGCCGAGCCTTGCCGCTTCGTCCATGAGGATGCCGAAATCCTTGTGATGCAACCGCGACTCGATGCCCGCGGCAAAGTCGCGCCGCACCATCCGCTCGCCCATCACGTCGAGCACCCGCGACGCCGCCGAGCCGCCGAGCAGCGCGCTGCGCACCGCCGCGAGGTCGACGCCGTGCGCGTTCGCCAGATGCATCGCTTCGGCACAGGCCTCGATCGCGGCGACCATGATCATCTGGTTGCACGCTTTCGCGACCTGGCCGGCGCCGCTGCCGCCGACATGCACGATCGTCCGCCCGAGGCACGCGAGCAGCGGACGCAGCCGTTCGAGCACGTTGGCGCGGCCGCCGACCATGATCGCGAGCGTCGCGTCCTGCGCCCCCTGCGCGCCACCGGACACCGGCGCATCGAGCATCGCCGCGCCGCGCGCCTCTAAAGCTGCCGCGATGCGGCGCGCGCTGGCCGGAGCGATCGTGCTCATGTCGACATGCACCCAGCCGGGGCGCGCGCCGTGGATCAGCCCTTCTGCGCCGAGCGCGAGCTGCTCGACATCGGCGCTCGCGGTGACGACCGAGAACGCGACCTCTGTCGCCGCAGCGAGCGCGGCCGGACTGTCGTGCACCACCGCATCGCTGTCCGCGAACGGCGCGACGCTCTGCGGCCGCCGCGCCCACAGGTGCAGGCGATGGCCGGCACGCTGCAGATGCCGCGCCATCGGCAGGCCCATGACGCCGAGGCCGACGAAACCGACATCCATCATTCGCCCTCCTGCCCCGCTTCGCCGCCGCTCATGCGTTCGAGCAGCTTCAGCATCGCGACCGAGTCGTCGTCGCCGAGTCCGCTGCCGACCATCGCGTTGAACATCTGCGCGGTCGCCGCTGCCGACGGCAGCGCGACGCCGAGGCGGTGCGCCTCTTCCATGACGATGCGCATGTCCTTCTGGTGCATCCACGCCTTGAAGCCGGGCTTGAAGTTGCGCTCCAGCATCCGCTGGCCGTGGTTTTCGAGGATGCGCGAATAGGCAAAACCGCCAAGCAGCGCTTCGCGCACTTTCGCCGCATCAACGCCGCTCCGGTGCGCGAAGTTCAGCGCTTCGGCGACCGCCGCGACGCCGACGCCGGTGAGAATCTGGTTGCACGCTTTCGCGACCTGCCCGGCGCCGCTCGCGCCGATCAGCGACACCGTCTTGCCCATCGCCTCGAACAGCGGCTTCACCCGCTCGAACGCCGCGGCGTCGCCGCCGACCATGATCGTCAGCGTCGCGTTGATCGCGCCGATCTCGCCGCCGGACACCGGCGCGTCGAGCATCGCGATGCCGCGCTCCTGCAGGCGCGTCGCGATCGACTGCGCCGCGGCCGGCGCGATCGTGCTCATGTCGACGAACACAAGGCCAGGCCGAGCGCCGTCGGCGACGCCCTGCGGGCCGAGCGCGACCTGCTCGACGTCGGGCGCATCGGCGACCATGCTGATGATGACCTCGGCGCGCGACGCCGCGTCCGCCGCGCTCGCGCAGTCGCCCGCGCCGGCGTCGAGCAGCGGCTGCATCGAGTCGCGGCGCCGGCTCCAGACGTGCACGCGATGACCGGCGCGGATCAGGTTCAGCGCCATGGGACGGCCCATCAGGCCGAGTCCGATAAATCCGACTTCCATTCTTTTGCTCTCCTGGCTGGCTGGGATGCGCATGGCGACGGATAATCGCGCCATGACCTACGCCCCGATCATCAAGGAAATCGGACGCGGCGCCAAGGGCGCGCGCTCCCTCGACAGGCCGCTGGCCGAAGCGCTGTTCGGCGACATTCTCGACGGCAAGGTGCCGGATCTGGAGCTCGGTGCGATGCTGATCGCGCTGCGGATCAAGAGCGAGTCGCTTGACGAGCTGCTCGGTTTCAAGCGCGCGATGGATGCGCGCTGCCCGCAGCTCATGGTGCCGCCCGGCCCGCGCTGCGTCGTGCTGCCGACCTACAACGGCGCGCGCCGCCAGGCGAACCTGATGCCGCTCGTCGCGCTGCTGCTCGCGCGCGAAGGCGTGCCGGTGCTGATCCAGGGCCGGCACGACTTCGAGTCGCGTGTCAGCCCGTTCGAGCTCCTCGCCGCGCTCGACATCGTCCCGGCGGCGAACGCCGACGACGCGGCCCGCGCGCTCGCCGAGCGCCGCATCGCGTGCCTGGCGCTGCCGCAGCTGCTGCCCGGCCTCGATCGCCTGCTCAGCCTGCGGCTACGCCTCGGCGTGCGCGGCAGCGGCCACACGATGGCAAAGCTGATCGACCCGTGCGTCGGCCGCAGCGTGCGGGTCGTCGCGGTCACGCACCCCGAATATCTCGAACGGATGCACGAATTCCTGCTCGCCGATGGCGGCCGGGCGATGCTGATGCGCGGCACCGAAGGTGAAGCCTACGCGAATCCGCGCCGGCGTCCGGCGATGGAAGCGTTCCGTGAAGGCGTCGCCAGCCTCGCGTGGCCGGCCGAAGGCGGTGGCGCGCCGCCGCTCGAAGGCGTCGCCGACGCGCCCGGCGTCGTCGCCAACGCGGTGCTGATCCGCGCGATGCTCGCCGGCAACGTCGCGACGCCGCAGCCGATCCTCGACCAGGTCGCCGCGCTCGTGCAGCTCGCGCGGGAAGACTGACCGGCCCCGTCAGCGCGCCGCGAAGCGCCCGTCGCGGTAATCGGCGAGCGCCGCGTCGATCTCGTCCTGGGTGTTCATGACGAACGGGCCGTACTGCGCGATCGGCTCGTTCAGCGGCCGACCGGCGATCAGCAGCATGCGCGCCGGCGCCGCGCCCGCTTCGATGACGACGCCGTCGGCCTGCGGTGCGTTGGCGAAGATCGCCATGCGCTGTTCGGCGACCGCCGTGCCGGCGACCGCGACTTCGCCGCGATAGACGTACAGGAACGCGTTGTGCGCCGGCGGCAACGTCTGCGCGAAGCGGGCCCCGGCCGGCAGGTGGACGTCGAGGTACAGCGGTGCGGTCGCATCGCGACTCACCGCGCCGGCGATGCCGTGGCTGGCGCCGGCGATGACGCGAACCTCGACACCGTCCGCCGTCGTGAACCGCGGCAGTTCGGCGGCGGCGAAGTCCCGGTACCACGGTTCGCACAGCTTGTCGCGCGCCGGCAGGTTCAGCCACAGCTGGAAGCCTTCCATGACGCCCTCTTCCTGCTCCGGCATTTCGGAGTGGATCACGCCGCGGCCGGCGGTCATCCACTGCACGCTGCCGTTCTCGAGCAGCCCTTCGTGGCCCGCGCTGTCGCGGTGGCGCATGCGTCCGGCGATCATGTAGGTCACGGTCTCGAAACCGCGATGCGGATGGTCGGGGAAGCCGGCGAGGTAATCGTCCGGATTGTCGTTGCCAAACGCATCGAGCATCAGGAACGGATCGAGGCGACGCTGCAGCGGCTGGGTCAGCACGCGCGTGAGCTTCACGCCGGCACCGTCGGAAGTCGGCTGGCCGGTAACGAGGCGCTCGACGGCGCGGCTGTGCGTGACGTGTTCGTCGCTCGCGCCAGGAAGTTCGGTAGGCATTGCGGTTCTCCTGAGCATCCCAAGCCCGTGACCGTGCCCGGTGTTCGCGAAGAAACGACGATGCGCTACAAAGTGAACGGCAGCGCCGAGATGACCGACCCGTCACTGGTGCGAGTACACGGCGTTAGCCGACGCCGTTGTGCGAGCCCGTTACTGAGCATGGTCCGGGAATCGTCGGTGACAGTGGTGAGCGGTGAGAGCCGCATCCCGTTTGAGAGATCGAGTCGAATTCGACGCTTCCCCTGGCGCTGCCGTTCATCAACAATCGTGAGGCAGACCATGGCGATGCGCAAGCGAAACGAGGAAGTCTTTCCCAATGCGGCAGGGATTGATGTCGGCGCATCGAGTCACTGGGTGGCGGTGCCGCCGCATGTGGCCGAGGATTCGGTGCGCGAATTCGGGGCGATGACCGACGACTTGAACGGGATGGCCGACTGGCTGCTGGCCTGTGGAGTCGATACCGTGGCGCTGGAATCGACCGGGGTGTACTGGATTCCGGTGCATGAGGTGCTGGAACAGCGCGGGCTGAAGGTCTGGCTGGTCGATGCGCGGCAGTTGAAATACGTGCCCGGCCGCAAGAGCGACGTGCAGGATTGCCAGTGGCTGCAGAAACTCATGAGCCTCGGGTTGCTGCGCGCCGCCTGGCGTCCGGCGGGCGAGGTATGCGTCGTGCGCGCGATCGTGCGCCAACGCGAGGTCCTCCTGACCGAGCAGGCGCGCTGGGTGCAGCGCATGCAGAAGGCGCTCGTGCAGATGAACCTCCAGCTGACCGAAGTGCTCAGCGACATCATGGGCATGACCGGGGAGGCGATCATCCGCGCCATTGTCGCCGGCGAGCGCGATCCGCAGGTGCTGGCTCGGCTTCGCCATCGTCGGGTCAAGGCCAGCTCCGAGGACGTGGTCAAGGCACTGACCGGCAACTGGCGCGAGGAACATCTGTTCGTGCTCGGCCAAGCGCTGGCGATGTACGACGACATTGCGCGTCGCCTCACCGAGTGCGATGCCAAGCTGCAGACGCTGCTGGCCGAACGCGGTCAAACCCAGCTTGATCTCGGCCAAGCGCCGCGCAGCGGCAGCAAACTGGCGACAGCATTCGGCCTTCGTCAAGCCTTGGCTAACTGGGCCGGCGTCGATCTGACGCGCATCAATGGCCTGGGCGTCACCGTTGTCATGAAGCTCCTGTCGGAGATCGGGCCCGATCTGAGTCGCTTTGCCAGCGTCAAGCACTTCTGCTCCTGGCTCGGGCTTTGTCCGGGCACCAAGATCAGCGGCGGCAAGGTGCTCGCGTCCAGCACCAAGCGCTCAGCCAATCGGGCGCGGCATGCGCTGAAGATGGCGGCCATGACGCTCTCGCACAGCAACTCAGCCCTCGGCGCCTTCTACCACCGGCTGTGCGCACGCATGGACAAACCCCGCGCCAATACCGCTGTCGCCCACAAACTGGCCCGCCTGGTCTACTTCATGCTCACGCGCGGCGAACAATTCGTCGATCAGGGGCAACAACGTTACGAGGAACAGCAGCGGCAACGTAGTATCGCCGCCCTCAAGCGCCGCGCCGCTGCCCTCGGGTTTCAACTTCAACCGACCGCGGTGACCGCATGAAAACCGCTGCCGTCAGTTCTGTTTCTTGAGAGGGGTGGAGATTCGCTCGTGCCGCCCGCATCGCCTGCGGGCGGCATCCGTCTTTGCGGAGGCGATCAGTGGAGGTGCGGCGCGAGGCCGCAGCGCGGTTCAGGCGGCGCGGCGGCGATGCGTCACCCCAGCGCCGCCGCGATTTCGCGCTCGGCGTCAGCGAAAGCCTGCTGCTCGGCATCAGGGCCCATTGCGAGGCCTTCGGCAAAGATGAAATGCACGTCGGTCATGCCGAGGAAACCGAAGATCGTCTTCAGGTACGGCACCTGGGTGTCCGCCGGGGTATCGCGGTAGCGCCCGCCGCGGGCGAAAGCGACGTACACTTTCTTGTCCTTCAGCAAACCTTCGGGACCGTTCGCCGTGTAGCGGAACGTGACCTTCACGCGCGTGATCGCGTCGATCCAGTTCTTCAGTTGCACCGGCACGCCGAAGTTGTACATCGGCACGCCGATGACGACGGCGTCGGCGGCCTGGATCTCGGCGATCAGCGCGTCGTCGAGCGCGACGCGGGCCGCCTGCTCGGGCGTGCGCTTGTCGGCCGGCGTGAACAGCGCGCCGAGCGCCGCTTCGTCGAGCACCGGATGCGGCGCGTGCGCGAGGCTGCGCACGACGACGGTGGCGCCGGGGTTCGACGCACGCAGGCGCTCGACGATGCTGTTCGCGACGCGGGTGGAGTTGGAAGCGTCGCTGCGGGCGCTCGAATTGACTTGCAGGATGTTCATTGCGTTCTCCAGGTGAGTGTTTTGCGGGTTCTACTTTATTGGCTTAACTGTTGCCTGAAAAGCCGCGAAACCTGACAACACTGTTCCTGTTATTGCACGAGTGCGCTGCGCCCGATAAGGCTGGCGCTGATTGCGCCGTCGCTGGTGGTGCTGACGATGCTGCTGACCGCCGGCGACGCGGTCGGGCGCTTCAAGGCCTGAGCGGCGCACGACGAACTTTTCGTGCGGTGCGGCGACCAAGGCGGAGTCCTGGCCTACAATCCGGCCCTGCCCAACCCCTCGTCTGCCGACCATGCAAGCTTTCGCCTTTTCCTCCCGCGCGCTGTTCCTCGGTCTCTTCGCGGTATGCGTCGGGCTGCTCGGCTTCGGCCTGTACCTGCAGCACGTCGTCGGGCTCGAACCGTGCCCGATGTGCATCATGCAGCGTTATGCCTTCGTCGCGATCGCACTGACGGCGCTGGTCGCCGGGCTGCATGCGCCGGGACGCCGCGGCACGCGCGGCTACGCCGGTGTGATCCTGCTGCTGGCGCTTGCCGGCGGGGGCGTCGCGCTGCGCCAGACGTGGATGCAGATCTACCCGCCGGAGTTCGCCGAATGCGGGCCGGACCTCGAATTCATGCTCGGCAGCTTTCCGCTGGCCGATGCGCTGCCGATGATCTTCCAGGGCGCCGGCGATTGCTCGAAAGTCGACTGGGCTTTCCTCGGCCTGTCGATCGCGAACTGGTCACTGGTGTGCCTGACGCTCGTCGCGGTGTTCGCGATCATGATGATCACGCGCAGGCGCGGCGGCTGAAGCGCCCTGCCGGTCGGTCGCTCACCGGCACGCCACCGCGTCCCTGACGCCAAATTTGCGGAGGATCGTTTCCAGCGGGCAGATACCGGTAAAGCCGCTCTGGAACAGGTTCGCCCCGACGAAGGCGGTGAACCACAGGAAATTCGCATTGACGAAGAGCGGGGAGGCTTCGGCGCCGAGCGCGAGCGAGATCAGCACGAAGGCACCGGCGAAGATGCGGATGAACTGGTTGACGGTCAGGTTCACGATGTTTCTCCTTGCGGTTGGGCAGCGATGCGGGTGCGCATCGCGGCGAAATACAGCACCGGGATGACGACCAGCGTCAGCACGGCGGAGACGAAGATGCCGAAGATCAGGCTGATCGCCAGGCCGTTGAAGATCGGGTCGTCGAGGATGAACAGCGCGCCGATCATCGCTGCGAGCGCGGTCAGCCCGATCGGCTTCGCGCGCACCGCCGCGGCGCGGATCACCGCTTCGCCCAGCTCCATGCCCGCGCGCACCTGCTGGTTGATGAAGTCGACGAGCAGGATCGAGTTGCGCACGATGATGCCGGCGAGCGCGATCATGCCGATCATCGAGGTCGCGGTGAATTGCGCGCCGAGCAGCGCGTGCCCGGGCATCACGCCGATGATCGTCAGCGGGATTGGCGCCATGATGACGAGCGGCACGAGATAGCTGCGGAACTGCGCGACGACGAGCAGGTAGATCAGGATCAGGCCGACCGCGTAGGCCGCGCCCATGTCGCGGAACGTCTCGTACGTGACCTGCCATTCGCCGTCCCACTTCAGGCTGTAGCCCGCATACGGGTCGGCCGGCGGGCGGATGAACCATTCGCCGAGCGTGCCGCCGAGCCCCGGCGCCCCGTCGAGCGCGAGGTCCTTCACTTTCGAGCGGATGTCGAACATGCCGTACAACGGCGAATCGAGCCGTCCGCCCATGTCGCCCGTGACATACACCACCGGCAGCAGGTCCTTGCGGTAAATCACCTGCTCGCGGACGGTCTCCTGCGCCCGGACGAGCTCGGACACCGATACCAGCATGCCGTCGCGCGCCCGCACCTTCATCGCCAAGAGCGGATCGACGCTCGACTGCCGTTCGGACGGCAACTGGATGCGCACCGGAATCTCGTACTTGTTGTCGCCGCCGTGGATCGGCGTGACGTCCTCGCCGGCGAGCCCCAAGCGCACGACTTCGACGATGTCGGCCTGCGCGACGCCCATGCGCGCAGCCTTCGCCTGGTCGACGCGCAGCACGAGCTTCGGCGCCGCCTCATCCACGGTGTCGTCGACGCCGACGATGTCGGCCGCCCCCTCGAACGCCGCGCGCACCTTGCCGGCCACCGCGACCTGGCCGGCGTAGTCGGGCCCATACACTTCGGCGACGATCGGCGACAGCACCGGCGGGCCCGGCGGCACCTCGACGACCTTCGCGTTGCCCCCCGCCGCACGGGCGATTCCGCTCACCTCGTCGCGCACCGACACCGCGATCTCGTGGCTCTTGCGCGAACGGTGTGCCTTGTCGACGAGATTGACCTGCACGTCGCCCATCTCCGGCGCGCTGCGAAGGTAATACTGGCGCACCAGGCCGTTGAAGTTGATCGGGCTCGCGGTGCCCGCATACGCCTGCCAGTCGCTGACTTCCGCGACGCTCCCGATGTGCTCGCCGATCTCGCGCAGCACCCGCGCCGTCTCCTCGACCGGCGTGCCGACCGGCATGTCGAGCACGACCTGGAACTCGCTCTTGTTGTCGAACGGCAGCATCTTCATGACGACAAGCTGCACCACGGGCAGCGCGACCGACGCGACGATCAGCGCGCCGACGACCAGCCACAGCCGCAGGCGCGCCCGCCCGCCCTGGACGGGATCGAGCATCGGCGTCATCACGCGGCGGAAGAAGCGGTCGAGCCGCGCCGTGAGCTTGTCCTCGCCGGCGTGATGGTGCGCGTCGACCGACTTCAGCAGCCGCTGCGCGAGCCACGGCGTGACGACGAACGCGACCGTGAGCGAGATGAACATCCCCATCGACGCGTTGATCGGGATCGGGCTCATGTACGGCCCCATCAGCCCGGTGACGAAGGCCATCGGCAGGAGCGCCGCGATCACCGTGAACGTCGCGAGGATCGTCGGCCCGCCGACCTCGTCGACAGCGCGCGGGATCAGCTGCCACAGTGGCGTGTCGGGCTCGAGCGTGTGCCAGCGGTGGATGTTCTCGACGACGACGATCGCGTCATCGACGAGGATGCCGATCGAGAAGATCAGCGCGAACAGGCTCACCCGGTTCAGCGTGAACCCCCACGCCCACGACGCGAACAGCGTCGCCGCGAGCGTCAGGGCGACCGCGACGCCGACGATCAGCGCCTCGCGCAGCCCGAGCGCGAAGAACACCAGCAGCACCACCGCGGCGGTCGCGAACACGAGCTTGCCGATCAGCGTGTTGGCCTTGTCGTTCGCCGTCTGGCCGTAGTTGCGCGTGACGGTGAATTCGACACCTTCCGGGATGAGTTCGCTGCGCAGCGATTCGGCGCGCGCAATGACGTCCTCGGCGACGTCGGCGGCGTTCGCGCCGGGCTTCTTCGACACAGCCAGTGTCACCGCCGGAAACACGCCGTCGTCGCGAACGCCCGCTTGCGCGGTCGCGGCGCCGGTGCCGAACCACACGTACTGCGTCGGCTGGTCCGGGCCGTCCTCGACGGTCGCGACATCCCTCATGAACACCGGGCGGCCGCCGGCGACGCCGACGACGAGATTGCGCACGTCGTCGGCGGATTCGAGATAGGTGCCCGTCTGCACCAGCACTTCGCGGTTCGCGGCGACGAGGCTGCCGGCCGGTTGCGACGCGTTCGCGAGCTGCAGCGCGGCGCGCACGTCCTGCGCCGTGACGGCGTGCGCGTTCATCCGCTCGGCGTCCATCAGCACGCGCACGACGTGGTCGGGGCCGCCGATCGTCGCGACGTCGCGCGTGCCCGGAACGCGCTTCAATTCGAGCTCGACCGCGCGGGACACCTGCTGCAGCTCGAAACCGGCGCGGGCCGGATCGGTGGTCCAGAAGGTCAGCGCGACGATCGGCACGTCGTCGATGCCTTTCGGCTTGACGACAGGCTCGCCGACGCCGAGCTGCGGGCTGAGCCAGTCGCGGTTCGAATGGATCGTGTCGTAGAGCTTCACGAGCGCGTCCTGGTTCGGCACGCCGACCTCGAACTGCACGGTAATGACTGCCATGCCGGGGCGCGACACCGAATACACGTGCTCGACGCCCGCCATGCGCGACAGCACCTGCTCGGCCGGGCGCGCGACGAGCGCCTCGACGTCGCGGGTGGACGCGCCGGGAAACGGCACGAGGACGTTCGCCATCGTCACGTCGATCTGCGGTTCTTCTTCCTTCGGCGTGACGAGCGTCGCGAACACACCCATCAGCAACAGGATCAGCGCCAGCAGCGGAGTCAGCGCGTTGCGCTGGAACGCGCCGGCGATGCGGCCGGAGATGCCGAGCGGGGTGCTCATCGTCATATCCCCGTCAGCGGCTCGCGGCGCGCGCGGTGCGGCCGGCAATGCTTGCCCGCACCGGATCGAGCGCCACCTCATCGCCGCCGACGAGCCCGGCGAGCACTTCGACGCTGCCGTCCGCCAGCGCCTCGCCGGCGCGAATCTGCCGCAGGCTGAAACCGCCCTTGCCGTCGGCGACATACACGCCGGTGATCTCGCCGCGCCGCAGGATCGCCTCGGCCGGCACCGCGATACGCCGGTCCTCGCCGGTTGTGAAATGGACGCGCGCGAACATTCCCGGCACCAGCCCGGTTGCCGCCGGAGGCAGATCGACACGCACCCGGACGGTATGCGTGCGCGGGTCGGCTGCGGGCAGCACGGTGACGCGAGCGGCGTCGAACCAGCGCCCCGACTCCGGCAGTTCGATGCGCGCCGTCAGCTGCTCCCCGGTGACGCCGGCGATGCGGTATTGCGGCACGTCGACGATTGCGCGCATCGCTGCCGGGTCATAGACGGTCAGCAGCACGCGCCCGGGCTGCGCCATGTCGCCCGGTTCGACGTGGCGCGCCGCGACCAGCCCCGTCAAGGGCGAGACGATTGTCGTGTACCCCTGCACCGCTCCCGCCTGGCCGCGCCCGGCACGTGCCGCACGCAACTGTGCTTCGGCCGAGTCGTATGCCGCTTTCGCCTGGTCCAGCGCGGAAGAGCTGACGAAGCGGCGCTCGAGCAGGCGGGCGGTGCGCTCCAATGCCGCTTTCGCATTGATGAGGTTCGCCTGCGCCTCGGCGATGCCGGCTTCTGCGCCGGCCACGGCCTGCGCCGCCTCGACGGCATCGATGCGCAACAGCACCTCGCCCTTCGCGATGCGGTCGCCGGCATCGACGTTCAAGGCGACGATGCGACCCGACACCTGCGCCGCGAGCGCAACCTGGTGAACCGCTTCGAGCGTCGCTTCGGCGGGGTGGGAGCGCGCCACGACGCGAGCTTCGACCCGCACTGTGGACAATTCGGCGTGCGCGATCCCGGCAGCGGCGAGCGCCAGCGGAATCAGCAGGAGGCGGATGAGCAGCTGATCGATCATGAATATCAGTTTATGCTAATATTCAAACAAGTCAACGCCTCTCCTGCCATTGCATGCTGCCCGCGAAGGTGGGCAAACGTGCCGTCAGCGCTCAACCATCGCCTTCGATTGCACATTGCCGCGCGTAGCTCGCCATCGCCGCGACGACCGGTTCGGCCTCACCGACGGCGAGCGTCTGGACGATCTCGCATCCACGATGACGTTCGCAGGCCGCGGCGACGAGTTTCGGCAGATCGTTTTTCAGGTGCCCGCCACGGGCGATGAACATCGGCACGATGACAATCCGCCGCGCGCCCCTGGCGACCAGCGCATCGATCGCCTCGTCGAGTGTCGGCGCGAGGAACTCGAGGAACGCGAGTTCGACGCCGAGCTCCGGCGCCAGCGCGCGCAGCGTGTCGCGAACGCGCTCCATCGGCTGCGCCCACGCCGGATCGCGTGCGCCGTGGCCGAACAGCACTACTGCCCTGTCATGAGTCATGGGTGGTCCTCCTGCGCCTCGGGGGCGTCGCCGGCCGGGCGCGCCAGCAGCCGTTCGAGCGCGCGTGCCGCGGCGAACAGGCCGACGCTGGCCGTCATCATCATGCTCGAACCATAGCCGGCACAGGCCAGCCCCTGCGGCCCATGCGGCAGGTCGCACGCCGCCCCGTCGAGGCGCAGCGCTTCGCTCGAATACACCGCCTCGATGCCGAACAGCCGCTTCGGGTTGCGCGGAAAGCCGTGCTCGCTGCGCAGCCGCTTGCGCACTTTTGCCAGTAGCGGGTCCTGTTCGGTGCGCGACAGGTCGTCGACGCGGATCCTCGAAGGATCGGTCTTGCCGCCCGCGCCGCCGGCGACGATCAAGGGAATGCGGCGCGTGCGGCACGCCAGCACGATTGCGACCTTGGCCCGCACGTTGTCGATCGCGTCGATGACGACGTCGAAATCCCGCAGCAGCGCCGCCGCGTTGTCCTCGCCGACGAAGTCCTCGACGACGGCGACGTTCACGAGCGGATTGATCGCGCGCAGGCGCTCGGCCATCGCGACGACCTTCGCCTGCCCGAGCGTGGCATCGAGCGCGTGGCTCTGCCGGTTGATGTTCGATTCGGCGACGTGGTCGAGGTCGATCAGCGTGAGGTGGCCGACGCCGCTGCGCGCGAGCGCCTCGGCCGCCCAGGAACCGACGCCGCCGATGCCCACGACGCAGACGCGCGCGCAATCGAGCCGCGGCAGCGCATCGTTGCCATAAAGACGGGCGATGCCGCCGAAGCGTCGTTCCCGGTCGACGTCCGGAAAGGTGGAAGTGATCGGAGCCGACATGAAACCTGCAAGCGGATGGGGGAGCGCCGATGTTACCTCAGCGGGCGTGCGCCTGAACTGAATCGCGCCTGCCTTGCTCCAACCGGCGACAGGGGGAACGATCATGCATCGACCGCTATGCCGGGCACTGTTCTGCATCACGCTGGCGTTCGGGTGCGCGCACGCGGTTGCGGACACTCCGGCAGCGGCCCTCGCCCAGAATGCGATCGGCGCCTACGAGGCGGGGCGCCACGACGAAGCGGCCCGACTGTTCGAGCGTGCCGCGCGCGCCGGCAACCGCCTCGCCCAGTTCAATTACGCGATGATGCTGTATCGCAACGAGGCGCAGTCGCGCGACGCGAACGCCGCGTGGCGCTGGCTGCGCCGTGCCGCCGGGGCCGGTCTGCCGCAGGCGCAGTTCACGCTGGCGCGATTGTACGAACGCGGCGACGGCGTCCCGAAGTCCCTGCCGACCGCGGCGGAGTGGTATCGGCGGGCCGCCGGGCAGGGCCACGTCGAGGCGCAGGTGAGCCTCGCGTCGATGTATTTCGTCGGCCACGGCGTCCCGCTCGATGCTGCGACTGCGGCACGCTGGTATCTTGCCGCCGCGCGCGCCGGTCACGTCGGCGCGCAGCACATCATCGCGAGCCTGTACGAGACCGGCAACGGCGTCGCCGCGGATCGGCGACTGGCGGCGCACTGGTATCTGCAGGCGGCGCAGCAGGGCGACGCGGCCGCGCGGGAAAAACACGCCGCGCTGATGTCGCAGATCGATGCCACCACGCCATGAGCAGGCCCCGGCGCAGGCGACACTACTGCGTCGGCGCCGGCTCCTTCCCGGCGGTGAAATCGAGCCACACTCCGAGCCCTTGGGCATTGAGTTCCAGATCCTGCCGGAACAGATCGAGCACTTCCGCTTCGGGGTGCGTCCAGCCCTGGCGCTCGGCCTCTTCGCGCACAATCTGCTCCAGCCCCGCAAGGATCTCGACGTGGCGCGCGACGCCCTCGCCGCGCGCCGCCTGCGCAACCGCGACATGAGCGCCGATCAGCCGGTGCAGGTCCGCCCCGAGGCGTTCGACGTCGGTCACGCGACTGTAGTGGGTGAGATACATCGCCTCGGGGAGGAAACTCAGCAGGCGGTCGATCGACGCATGCAGCGCGTCCGGATCGAACTGCGTCGGCGTCGTTGTCGGGAAAATCGAAGCGCGGCCGTCGACGTCGAGTTCGCGGTAGGAAAGCCCGAACGTGTCGCCGGTGAAGAAGGCGCGGGCCGTCTCGTCCCACACGCAGATATGATGCCGTGAATGTCCCGGCGTCTCGAGGACGAGGAAGCGGCGCCCCGCGAGATCGATTTCCGTGCCATCTGCGGCGGCCACGATGCGCTCCGGCGGCACCGGCGCGAGCCGCCCGTATAGCGCGAAAGCCCGCTCCGCGCCGTACACTGCGGAGGTGCCTTCCCACAGTTTCGCCGGGTCGACCATGTGGCGCACGCCGCGCGGATGGACGACCAGCCTGGCGTTCGGAAATGCGCACATCAGGCTGCCGGCGCCGCCCGCGTGGTCGAGGTGAATATGGGTGAGGATGACCCAGTCGACGTTTTCGGGGGCGATGCCGGCGGCGACGAGGGCGCCCAGCACGCGTGGGACGGAGGCGTTCGTGCCGGTGTCGACGACCGCCGCGTGCCCCTGATGGATGACCAGGTGGATCGCCGCGACGCCGGGCCGGCCATAGCCGGCATCGACCGCAAGAATGCCGTCGGGGTGGGCGGTGACGTGCTGCACGATTGTCTTCCTCCTGCACATTCGGTTAGTTTTCCGCAATTGTATCCGCTGCACGGGATAAAGACCCGGCATCGAACCGCAAGCTTTTATTGCATCGCAACAGGGCTGACGACGATGAATCCGATTTTCGACTTCGACACGGAGATAGACCGGCGCCGCGTTCCCGGCGAAAAATGGGGACGCTATGAAGGCCGCGACGTCCTTCCGCTATGGGTCGCCGACATGGATTTCGCCGCGCCGCCGCCGGTCCTCGAAGCGCTCCGGCGCCGCCTCGATCACCGCGTCTTCGGCTACACCGACGCCTGGCCCGGCCTGATCGAAGCGGTGATCGAAGGCATCGCCCGCGACCACGCGTGGCGGATCGAGCCCGACTGGCTGGTGTGGCTGCCCGGCGTCGTGACCGGCTTCAATCTCGCCTGCCGCATCACTGGCGAAGCCGGCGACGAGGTGCTGACCGCGACCCCCGTCTATCCGCCCTTCCTCGCTGCGCCCGGCAACAGTGATCGTCGCCTCGTGACGCGTCCGCTCGCCTTTGCCGAGGGCCGCTGGATCTGGGATCGCGACGCCTTCGAAGCCGCGCTGACACCGCGTAGCCGCCTGCTGATGCTGTGCAACCCGCACAATCCGGTCGGCCGCGTGTTCGACCGGGATGAATTGCGCTGGCTCGCCGACCTCGCCGAGCGGCACGACCTGACGATCTGTTCCGACGAAATCCACTGCGGCCTGGTGCTCGACGACGACGCCCCGCACCTCCCGATCGCCGCGCTCGATGCGTCGGTCGCACAACGCACGATCACGCTGATGGCGCCGTCGAAGACGTGGAACATTCCGGCGCTGTACTGTGCCTTCGCCGTCATTTCCGACAGCAGCCTGAGGCGGCGCTTTTGTCACGCGATGCGCGGCATCGTGCCGCACCCCAACGTCCTCGGGATGGTCGCCGCCGAAGCGGCCTACCGGGACGGTGACCCGTGGCGCACGGCGCTGCTCGACTACCTGCGCGGCAACCGCGACCTCGTGATAGCCGCGATCGACACGATGCCCGGGCTCACGGCCGCCCGCCCGCAGGCGACCTACCTCGCGTGGATCGACTGCCGCGGCGCCGGGCTCGAAGAACCGGCGAAGTTCTTCGAAGCCGCCGGCGTCGGGCTGTCCGACGGCGCACCGTTCGGGATGCCCGGGTTCGTGCGCCTGAATTTCGGCTGCACACGCGCACTGCTCGGCAAAGCCCTCGCGCGCATGCGACAGGCACTGGGCGGCTGACCGAAAGAAAAACCGCCCTTGCGGGCGGTCGGCATCGCGTCAAAGCAGCCCGTCAGAACGGAATGTCGTCGTCGAAATCGCCGAAACCGGCACCGCCGCCGCTGCTCTTCGCCGGAGCCTTCGCCGGCGCGGCCTGCTGCGGGCTCGGGCGCGACGGGGCGGGCGCGTCGTAGCCGCCCGCGTCGTACTGGCGGCCGGATGCCTCGCCCGCGCCCTGGCGCGAACCGAGCATCTTCATCTCGTCGCCACGGATCTCGGTCGTGTAGCGGTCCTGCCCTTCCTTGTCCTGCCACTTGCGGGTCTGCAGCCGGCCTTCGACATAGATCTGGCTGCCCTTGCGCAGGTACTGCGCCGCGATCTCGGCGAGCCGGCCGAAGAACACGACGCGGTGCCATTCGGTCTGCTCCTTCTTTTCGCCGGTCGCCTTGTCCTTCCAGGTCTCGCTCGTCGCCACCGTGATGTTGCAGATCGCATCGCCGCTGGGGGCATAGCGTGTTTCGGGATCCTTGCCGAGATTGCCGATCAGGATCACTTTGTTCAGGGATGCCATGCGATTCTCCTCATGTAGGGGTTAACGTGCCGCCGGGGCCGCCACGACGCGGCGGGGAGGTGAGTTCATTGTCGCCGCCACCATCAGCCAGACCAGCGCGAGCAACCCGCAGGCCAGGTTGACGGCCGACGGTCCGTAGTTCTGCGCGATCCAGCCGCCGACCATTCCGCCGAGAAACAGGCCGACGGATTGCAGCGTGTTGTAGACGCCGAGCGCGGAGCCCCGGGCATGGGGCGGCGCGATCCTCGATATCCACGACGGCAGGACCGCCTCGAGCACGTTGAAGGCGACGAAAAACAGCGTCAGCCACAAGCCGAGCGCCAGCAGGCTCTCGCCGAACGCATACAGGCCGACCTGCACGACGACGAGCAGCGCGATCGCCGCATTGAAGATCACCTTCATCATGCCGCGGCGCTCGGCGACGATCACCGCCGGCACCATCAACGCGAACGACAGCAGCACTGCGGGAAGATACACCTTCCAGTGCTCGGGCAGCGGCAATGCGCCGCCGGCGACGATCGCGGCGGGCACGAGCACCCACATCGCGGTCTGGATCAGGTGCAGCGCGAACACGCCGACGTTCAGCCGCATCAGCTGCCCGTCGCGCAGGACATCGACGAGCCTGCCGCCGGCGGCGCGCGGAATGACCGGTACCGTCGGCACGACGTAGATGACGACGCCGATCGCAAGGAAGGCCAGTACCGCGGTCAACCAGAAAATCCCGCTCATGCCGACCATCGTGTAGAGCAGCGGCGCCGCGACCATCGAAATCGCGAACACCAGGCCGATGCTCGACCCGATCATCGCCATCACCTTGGTGCGGTGCTGGTCGCGCGTGAGGTCCGCGGCGAGCGCGGTCACTGCGGCGGAAATCGCGCCGGCGCCCTGCAGGACCCGGCCGACGATCACGATGTAGATGCTGTCGGCCAGCGCGGCGACGGCACTGCCGATGACGAACAGCAGCAGGCCGAATACGATTACCGGCTTGCGCCCGAAGCGGTCGGATGCGGCGCCGTAGGCGATCTGCAGGAATGCCTGCGTCAGCCCGTACGCGCCGATCGCCAGCCCGACCAGCGTCAGGTCATCCCCGCCGGGAATCTCGTGGGCATGAACCGCGAACACCGGCAGGATCAGGAACAGGCCGAGCATGCGCAGCGCGAAGATCGCCGCGAGGCTCATGCCGGCCCGCTTCTCCGCGGGGGTCATGGAATCGTGCTCGAATCGGGACATTAGGGGGAGGCGGCGGATCAAAGCGGCGATTCTAGCATTCGCCGTCATCCGGTTTGGATCGACCGGTGTTCTCTCGTATAGTGGCGCGTTCCCCCTCCGGCAATTCCCCCGCCCCATGGACGAAATCCGCATCCGCGGCGCCCGCACCCATAATCTGAAGAACATCAGCCTCGACCTGCCGCGCAACCGGCTGACCGTGATCACCGGCCTGTCGGGGTCGGGCAAGTCCTCGCTCGCGTTCGACACGCTGTACGCCGAAGGCCAGCGCCGCTACGTCGAGTCGCTGTCGGCGTACGCGAGGCAGTTCCTGCAGTTGATGGAGAAGCCCGACGTCGACCTGATCGAGGGGCTTTCGCCAGCGATCTCGATCGAGCAGAAGGCGACCAGCCACAATCCGCGTTCGACGGTCGGCACCGTCACCGAGATCCACGACTACCTGCGCCTGCTGTATGCGCGGGCCGGCACGCCGCACTGCCCGGACCACCCGGACCAGGCGCTCGAGGCGCAGACGGTCTCGCAGATGGTCGATCACGTGCTGGCGCTGCCGCAGGACACGCGGCTGATGATCCTCGCGCCGGTCGTCGCGTACCGCAAGGGCGAGCAGCACGACCTGTTCGCCGAACTGCGCGCGCAGGGCTTCGTGCGCGTGCGAGTCGATGGCGCCGTCAGCGAACTCGACGCCCTGCCCGCGCTCGAGAAAGGCCGGCGGCACACGGTCGAGGTGGTCATCGACCGGCTCAAGGTGCGCGGCGACCAGCGCGGGCGCATCGCCGAATCCTTCGAGACGGCGCTGACCCATGCCGACGGTCGCGCGATCGCGGTCGAGATCGATAACGGCACCGAGCACCTGTTTTCCGCCCGCTTCGCGTGTCCGGTCTGCAGCTATGCGCTCGCCGAACTCGAACCCCGCCTGTTTTCGTTCAATAATCCTGCCGGCGCGTGCCCGAAGTGCGACGGTCTGGGCCAGGTCGATTTCTTCGATCCTGCCCGCGTCGTCGCGCATCCCGATCTGTCGCTGTCGGCCGGGGCGATCCGCGGCTGGGACCGGCGCAACCAGTTCTACTTCCAGATGCTTGCGAGCCTCGCGACGCATTACGATTTCGACGTCGATACGCCGTTCAGCGAGTTGCCGGAAGAGGTGCGCGACGTCGTGCTGCACGGTTCCGGGCGGCGCAAGATCACGTTTCGCTATCTCTCCGACAGCGGGCGCATGGTCGCGAAGGAACATCCGTTCGAAGGCATCATCCCGAACCTCGAGCGGCGCTATCGCGAAACCGACTCGACGGCAGTGCGCGAGGAACTCGCCAAGTACCGCGCGACGCACCCGTGCCCAAGCTGCGGCGGCACGCGGCTGCGCACTGAAGCCCGCAATGTGCTGATCGGCGGGCAGCCGATCCACGCCGTGGGCCGGATGCCGCTCGGCGACTGCAAGCGCTTTTTCGACGGGCTCGCGCTGAGCGGCCACCGCGGACTCGTCGCCGGCAAGATCGTCAAGGAAATCTCGGACCGCCTGAGCTTTCTGATCAACGTCGGGCTCGACTACCTGTCGCTCGACCGCTCGGCCGACACGCTGTCGGGCGGCGAGGCCCAGCGCATCCGCCTCGCGAGCCAGATCGGTTCGGGCCTGACCGGCGTCATGTACGTGCTCGACGAGCCGTCGATCGGCCTGCACCAGCGCGACAACGACCGGCTGCTCGGCACGCTGCGCCAGCTTCGCGACCTCGGCAACACGGTGATCGTCGTCGAGCATGACGAGGACGCGATCCGGTCGGCGGACTACGTCGTCGACATGGGCCCGGGCGCCGGCGTGCACGGCGGCGAGATCGTCGCCCGCGGCACGCCGGCGGAAATCATCGCCAGCGAGACGTCGCTGACCGGCGCGTATCTCGCGGGACGCCTTGCCATCCCGAGCCCGCGACGGCGCACCGCCCCCGATCTGGAACGCATGCTCAGACTTCGCGGCTGCAGCGGGAACAACCTCAAGGATGTCGTCCTAGAGCTGCCGGTCGGCCTGCTCACGTGCGTGACGGGCGTTTCAGGCTCGGGCAAATCGACGCTGATCAACGACACGCTGTATGCGATCGCGGCGAAGCATCTTTACGGATCGAACGCCGAGCCCGCCCCCTATACGTCAGTTGACGGGCTGGAGTTCTTCGACAAGGTCATCAACGTCGACCAGTCGCCGATCGGCCGAACGCCGCGCTCGAATCCGGCGACATACACGGGCCTGCTGACCCCCGTGCGCGAACTTTTTGCCGGCGTGCCCGAGGCGCGCGCGCGCGGCTACGGCCCGGGGCGCTTCTCGTTCAACGTCAAGGGCGGGCGCTGCGAAGCCTGCCAGGGTGACGGGCTGATCAAGGTCGAGATGCACTTCCTACCCGACATGTACGTGCCGTGCGACGTCTGCCACGGTAAGCGCTACAACCGTGAAACGCTGGAGATCCGCTACAAGGGCAAGACGGTCTTCGAGGTGCTCGACATGACGGTCGAAAACGCGCTGGAGTTCTTCCGCGCCGTTCCGGCCGTCGCGCGCAAACTCGAAACGCTCGTGGACGTCGGCCTCGGCTACATTCGCCTCGGCCAGAGCGCGACGACGCTTTCCGGCGGGGAAGCGCAGCGGGTCAAGCTGGCGCTCGAGCTGTCGAAACGCGACACCGGCCGCACCCTCTACATCCTCGACGAGCCCACGACCGGCCTGCACTTTCGCGACATCGAGCTGCTGCTCGGCGTGCTGCACCGCCTGCGCGACCATGGCAACACCATCGTCGTCATCGAGCACAACCTCGACGTCATCAAGACCGCCGACTGGCTGATCGACCTCGGCCCGGAAGGAGGCGGGCGTGGCGGTGAAATCCTTTGCAGCGGGCCCCCGGAAGCTATCGCCGCCCACCCGGCAAGCCACACCGGCCACTACCTGAAGAACGCGATGGCGCGGGACGAGGCGCGACCGGCCTCGGCGAGGATGGCAGCCCAATCCAGTTCGTGACACGATCGGGGTGATTGCGTCGCAGATCGCCACAGGCGACCAGTTCTGCCGCCAAGTCGCACCTTGTGCATCGCCCCCACCCCGTTGCCG
Organism: Aromatoleum anaerobium; assembly: GCF_012910705.2. Taxonomy (GTDB): domain Bacteria; phylum Pseudomonadota; class Gammaproteobacteria; order Burkholderiales; family Rhodocyclaceae; genus Aromatoleum; species Aromatoleum anaerobium. The sequence goes on from NZ_WTVG02000038.1 coordinate 140,858, forward strand.
TCAGCCCGGATAGCCATCCGGATTGCTCGTCTGCCAGTGCCAGGCATCCCGGCACATCGCCTCGAGGTCGTGCTCCGGACTCCAACCCAGCATCTTTTCCGCCCGGCCGGCATCCGCCCAGCAGGCGGCGATGTCGCCAGGACGGCGGTCGACGATGCGGTACGGGACCGGGCGACCGGACGCAGCCTCGAAGCTGCGAATGACTTCGAGCACACTGTATCCCCGCCCCGTCCCGAGATTCAGGCACGTCACGCCCGGCAGCCCTTCGATGCGTTCGACCGCCTGCACGTGGCCGCGCGCGAGGTCCACGACGTGGATGTAGTCGCGAACGCCGGTCCCGTCCGGCGTCGCATAATCGCCGCCGAATACCTGCAGCAGCGGCAGGCGTCCCACCGCCACCTGGCTGATATAGGGCATCAGGTTATTCGGTATTCCATGAGGATCTTCCCCGATTCGACCGCTCCGATGGGCGCCGACCGGGTTGAAGTAGCGGAGCAGCACCACCTGCCAGCGCGGATCGGCCGCGGCAACGTCCGACAGGACCTGCTCGGTCATCCACTTTGTCCGGCCGTACGGGTTGGTCGGCGCAGCAGGGGCGTTTTCCGCGATCGGCACGCTTTGCGGATCGCCGTACACTGTCGCCGAGGAACTGAACACGAGACGGCGCACGCCGGCTTCCGCCATCGCCCGCGTCAACGCGATCGTCCCGCCGATGTTGTTGTCGTAGTACTCCAGCGGCTCGCGCACCGATTCCCCGACCGCTTTCAGAGCGGCAAAATGGATCACCGCATCAACCCGATAAGCGCCGAAAATGGCCCTCAGACTACCCGGTTCGCGGACATCGATCTCGTGGAAGCCCGCAAGCTTGCGCCCGGCGATCTGCTCGACCCTCGCGAGCGCCTCGGACTTGCTGTTGCACAGATTGTCGACGACCACGACGTCATGGCCGCTCTGCAGCAATTCCACGCAAGTATGGGAGCCGATATATCCAGCCCCGCCGGTCACCAGCACCAAGCCCATCGCCTTCTCCTGTCTTGTCTTCCGCCATCCCGAGACGAGCCGTTGCCGAGCGGTTCCTGACCGACCCGGATCGATCGCGACACCTCCGCAGCCCGGTGCACGGGGATCCGAACGGCGCTGTTCGCTGCTGAGCCAAGGAACGGGGCCGAGGCAAAAAAATGGGCCGGTTTCCCGGCCCATTCACCTGCAAAACGTTACGGCGACCCGACTCAGGCCGCAGCCGCCTCGCTCACATTCGCCCCTTCCTCGCCTTCAGCCGGCCGGTCGAGCAGTTCGATCAACGCCATCGGCGCATTGTCGCCGTCGCGGAAACCGAACTTCAGGATGCGCAGATAGCCGCCATTACGCTCGGCAAAACGCGGACCCAGCACGTCGAACAGCTTGACCACCATCTCGCGGTCGCGCATCCGGTTGAATGCCAGACGCCGATTCGACAGGCTCGGCTTTTTGCCGAGGGTGATCAGCGGCTCGACCACGCGGCGCAATTCCTTGGCCTTGGGCAGAGTCGTCTTGATGACTTCGTGACGCAGCAGCGAGTTGGCCATGTTGCGAAACATCGCCTGGCGGTGGCTGCTGGTACGGTTAAGTTTGCGAAGACCGTTGCGGTGACGCATTTTTCTTCCTCACTCCACTGACGCGCCTCAACCGAGCTTTTCGAGCCCGGCCGGCGGCCAGTTTTCCAGTTTCATCCCGAGAGTCAGCCCGCGGGAGGCCAACACTTCCTTGATTTCATTCAGCGACTTGCGGCCCAGATTCGGCGTCTTCAGCAACTCCGTCTCAGTGCGCTGGATCAGGTCGCCGATGTAGTAAATGTTCTCCGCCTTCAGGCAGTTGGCCGACCGAACCGTCAACTCCAGATCATCCACCGGGCGCAGCAGCACCGGGTCGATCGTCTGCGCCGCCGACTGTTCAACGACCGGCGCCGTGCCTTCGAGATCGGCAAACACCGACAGCTGATCCATGAGGACGCGCGCCGCGTAGCGGATGGCCTCCTCGGGATCCACTGCGCCGTTCGTTTCGATGTCGATCACCAGCCGATCGAGGTCGGTCCGCTGTTCCACCCGGGCGCTCTCGACCAGGTAGCTCACGCGTCGCACCGGACTGAAGGACGCGTCGAGCACGACGCGGCCGATGGTCTTGGTGTCGCCGGCAGCCGGACGAACGTTGCCCGGCACGTAACCGCGGCCTTCCTCGACCTTGATCTGCATGTCGAGCTTTCCGCCCGGCGCGAGGTGCGCAATCACATGATCCGGGTTGATGATTTCCACGTCGTGCCCAACCTCGATGTCGCGCGCGGTGACCACACCATCGCCAGACTTCGCCAGGCGCAGGGTCGCCTCGCTGCGGCTATGGAGCTTGAGCACCACGCCCTTGAGGTTCAACAGCAGATCGACGATATCCTCGCGCACGCCGTCAAGAGTCGAATACTCATGCAGCACGCCTTCGATGGACACTTCGGTCGGCGCATAGCCCGGCAACGAGGACAGGAGAATGCGCCGCAGCGCATTCCCCAGGGTATGGCCGAAACCGCGTTCGAACGGCTCCATCGTGACGCGGGCCTGGACCGGCGACACACTCTGGACGTCGATGATGCGGGGTTTCAGCAGCGAATTGCTTTGCATCAGCAGTTCCTCGGATCTTTGATTCTTCAGGCGAACCCGTTAGCGGGAATACAGTTCGACGACCAGGCCTTCATTGATCGTCGGCGGCAGTTCAGCGCGCTGCGGATATGCCTTGAAGGTGCCCTTGCCGGCCTTTGCATCGACATCCAGCCATTCCGGGAAACCACGGGAAGCAGCTGCTTCGAGCGCGGCCTTGACGCGCAGCTGAGCGCGCGATCCTTCGGTGAGTTCGACGACATCGCCCGGACGAACGACATACGACGGGATGTTCACCCGCTTGCCGTTCACGAGGATGCCGTTGTGCCGCACGAGCTGACGCGATTCGGCACGCGAACCGCCAAAGCCCATACGATAGACGACCGAGTCCAGGCGCCCTTCGAGCAGTTGCAGCAGGTTCTCGCCGGTCTGGCCACGACGGCGCTCGGCCTCGGCGTAGACTTTGCGGAACTGCGCTTCGAGCACGCCGTACAGGCGACGGATTTTCTGCTTTTCGCGCAACTGCACGCCGTAGCCGGACATCCGTTGGCCGGAACGCTGGCCGTGCTGGCCGGGCGCATACGCACGGCGCTCGATGGCACATTTATCGGTGAAGCACTTCTCGGCCTTCAGAAACAGCTTTTCGCCCTCGCGACGGCACTGACGGCACTTGGGATCCAGATTACGAGCCACGTTTCAACTCCTTGTCAGATGCGGCGCTTTTTCGGCGGACGGCAGCCGTTATGCGGGATCGGCGTGATGTCGGTAATGCTGGAGATCTTCATGCCCAGCGCATTGAGCGCGCGGACAGCAGATTCGCGCCCGGGCCCCGGGCCCTTGATGCGAACTTCCAGATTCTTGACGCCACATTCCTGTGCAGCTTTGCCGGCAGCTTCGGCCGCGACCTGGGCGGCAAACGGGGTGCTCTTCCGCGAGCCCTTGAAGCCGGCACCACCAGAGGTCGCCCAGGACAGCGCATTGCCCTGACGGTCGGTGATAGTGATGATCGTGTTGTTGAAGCTCGCGTGCACGTGGGCGATACCCTCGGCAACGTTCTTCTTGACCTTCTTGCGAACTTTCGCAGCAGTTTTAGCCATTATCTATTCCTATCACTTCTTGCCGGCGATTGCCTTGCGCGGCCCTTTCCGGGTACGCGCATTGGTGCGGGTGCGCTGGCCACGAAGCGGCAGGCCGCGACGATGACGAACACCACGGTAGCAACCAAGATCCATCAGTCGCTTGATGTTCATCGTCGTCTCACGACGAAGATCACCCTCGACAATGAATTTCGCCACTTCATCACGCAACCGTTCCATGTCGGACTCGGTGAGATCCTTCATCTTGACGGAACGCACGACGTTGGCAGCATCGCAAATCTTCTGAGCACGCGAACGGCCAATTCCATAGATGGCGGTCAGCGCGATCTCGGCATGCTTGTGGTTGGGAATGTTTACCCCAGCAATACGGGCCATTCGATTACCCCAAAAAGCGAAACATTAAATAATAATACGTGAACGTCAGAGAATCAACCCTGACGCTGCTTGTGACGCGGGTCGGTGCAGATCACGCGAACCACGCCTTTACGACGCACGATTTTGCAGTTGCGGCAAAGCCGCTTTACCGAAGCCTGAACTCTCATTTTGTTACTCCAGTTTCTTGATTACCTGGTCCGGAAAACAATCCGGGCCTTCGTCAGGTCGTAGGGCGTCAGTTGCACAGTGACCTTGCCGCCAGGAAGAATGCGGATGCACTACATCCGCATTCTTCCTGAGATGTATCCGAGAACCACGTGTCCGTTTTCGAGCCGGACACGGAACATTGCGTTGGGCAGGTTCTCGGTCACCTCGCCCTGCATCTCGATTACGCCCCCTCGCCATGACTTACCTGGTGGGAAGGCCCGCCCCCTTGAAGTTCGCCTTCTTCAGCAAACTCTCATATTGATGGGACATCACGTAAGCCTGTACCTGCGTCATGAAATCCATCGTCACGACGACGATGATCAGCAGCGACGTCCCGCCGAAGTAGAACGGAACATTCCATCGAAGGATCAGAAACTCGGGCAGCAGGCACACCAGAGTGATGTACACCGCTCCCACGAGGGTCAGCCGCGTAAGAATCTTGTCGATATAGCGCGAGGTCTGATCGCCGGGCCGAATCCCCGGAACGAAAGCACCGCTCTTCTTCAGGTTGTCCGCCGTCTCCCGGGCATTGAACACCAGCGCCGTGTAGAAGAAACAGAAAAACATGATGGCTGCCGCATAAAGCATCACGTAGATCGGCTGTCCTGGCGCCAGCGTCGAGGAGATATCGCGAAGCCAGCCCATGCCTTCGGTGGCGCCGAACCATTGCCCCAGCGTCGCAGGAAACAAGATGATGCTCGAAGCAAAAATCGGCGGTATGACCCCTGCCATGTTGAGCTTCAATGGCAAATGCGAACTCTGCCCGCCATAGATCTTGTTCCCGACCTGGCGTTTTGCGTAATTCACCAAGATCTTGCGCTGACCGCGTTCGACGAACACGACAAAGCCGGTCACCAGCACCACGAGTACACAGATCAGCAATGCCGTGAAAGGATGCATCGCTCCGGTGCGCACCAGCTCGAACAGCCCGCCGATGGCGCTCGGCAAACCTGCCGCGATACCACCGAAAATGATCAGCGAAATGCCATTGCCGATGCCGCGTTCGGTGATCTGTTCGCCCAGCCACATCAGGAACATCGTGCCCGTAACCAGCGTCGCGACGGTCACGAAACGGAACGTGAGCCCCGGATCGAGCACGAGCCCGGGCTGGCTCTCGAGCGCGATCGCAATGCCCAGCGATTGCGCGAGGGACAGCGCAACCGTCCCGTAGCGCGTGTATTGTGTGATCTTGCGCCGCCCTGCCTCACCCTCTTTCTTCAGCGCTTCCATCTGCGGCACCGCGACCGTCATCAGCTGCATGATGATCGACGCCGAGATATACGGCATGATGCCGAGCGCGAAAATCGTGAACCGTGACAGCGCACCACCGGAAAACAGGTTGAATACGCCGAGGATGCCGCCCGCCTGCGATTGGAAAAGCTCGGACAGTCGCGCCGGGTCGATGCCGGGAACGGGAATGTGCGCGCCGATCCGGTACACGATGAGTGCACCGAGCAGGAACAGGACACGGCGTTTCAGATCCCCGAAACGCCCGGACGTCCCCAGCGTGGCAGCAGGATTGGCCACTTCGCTTTCCCTTGGTTACGCGGTCGCTACCGAGCCGCCGGCAGCCTCGATCGCCGCCAGCGCGCCTTTGGTCGCGCCGATGCCGCGCAGCGTGATCTTGCGTCCGATCGTCCCCGACAGCACGACTTTTGCGGACAACGCATCGGCAGGAACGACGCCGGCCTGCATCAGCACCAGCAGGTCGATGTCGTCGACGGGCAGTTTGTCGAGTTCCGACAGGCGTACCTCGACCTTGCGCGCGGCCGTCAGCGACACGAAGCCGCGCTTCGGAAGCCGGCGCTGCAGCGGCATCTGCCCGCCCTCGAAACCGACTTTGTGGAAACCACCGGCACGAGACTTCTGGCCCTTGTGACCGCGCCCGCAGGTCTTGCCCAGGCCGCTGCCAATGCCGCGGCCGACGCGCTTCGCCGCCGATTTCGAGCCCGCGCCGGGCTTTATCGTATTGAGTCGCATATCAACCCTCACACTTCACCAGGTACGACACCTTGTTCACCATGCCGCGAACTTCAGGCGTGTCCTGCAGTTCGACACAGTGGTTCATGCGCCGCAGGCCGAGACCGCGGACGGTTGCACGGTGCGACTGCTTGGTGCCGATCACGCTCTTCACGAGCGTGACCTTGATCGTTTTCTCGGACATCGCTTACCCCAGAATCTCTTCGACCGACTTGCCACGCTTGGCAGCGATCTCGGCCGGCGTGTTGATCGCCAGCAGACCGTTGAGCGTTGCACGCACGACGTTGTAAGGATTGGCGGAGCCGAGGCACTTGCAAGTCACGTCGGTGACGCCCATCACTTCGAACACCGCCCGCATCGGACCGCCAGCGATGATGCCGGTGCCGCTCGGAGCGGGCTGCATCAGCACGGAGGCCGCGCCGTGCTTGCCGACGACCGAGTGCTGCAACGTGCCGTTCTTGAGCGAAATCTTCTTGAGCTTGCGACGCGCTTCGTCCATCGCCTTCTGCACGGCCACCGGCACTTCGCGCGACTTGCCCTTGCCCATTCCGACGCCGCCGTCGCCATCACCGACGACCGTAAGCGCCGCAAAACCGAGGATCCGGCCGCCCTTGACGACCTTGGTCACGCGATTGATCGCGACCATTTTCTCCCGCAGGCCGTCGTCGCGCTCATCCGCCGCTTGCGGTCGCTTGCTTTGTTGCTTAGCCATTCGAAACCTCGCTTAGAACTTGAGTCCGCCTTCGCGGGCGGCCTCGGCCAGCGCCTTGACGCGACCGTGATACTGGAAGCCGGCGCGGTCGAACGCCACCGCTTCGATCCCGGCGGCCTTCGCCCGCTCGGCGATGAGCTTGCCGACGACTTGCGCGGCCTGCTTGTTGCCGCCGTTCGGCAGCTGCGAGCGCACGTCGGCCTCGACGGTCGATGCCGCCGCCAACACCCGCGAACCGCTACCGTCGATGACCTGGGCGTAGATATGGGAGTTGGTCCGGAACACGGTTAGGCGCACCGACTTCAGCTCCGCGATTTTGGCTCGGGTTTTACGAGCACGACGCAGACGAACTTCTTTCTTGTTCATGACGAACCGCCCTTACTTCTTCTTGGTTTCCTTAAGCACAACCACTTCGTCCGAATAACGGACGCCCTTGCCCTTGTACGGCTCGGGTTCGCGGTATGCACGCACCTCGGCTGCGACCTGACCGACCTGCTGCTTGTCGATACCCTTGATGACGATCTCGGTCTGAGTCGGAGTTTCCACCTTCACGCCGGCCGGCATCTGATGCACCACCGGGTGGGAGAAACCGAGCGTCAGGTTGAGCTTGTCGCCCTGTGCCTGGGCCCGATAGCCGACGCCGACGAGCGTGAGCTTGCGCTCGAAGCCTTTCGTCACCCCGGTGACCATGTTGTTGACGAGGGCGCGCACCGTGCCGGACATGGCCCGGCTGTTTGCGACACCGTCGCGCGCCTTGCACAGCAGCGCATCACCGTCGCGCTCGAGCGTCACCGCATTGCCGATGTACTGCTTCACGGCACCCAGCGGTCCCTTGACGGAAACTTCATCGGTCCCGATCGTGACCTCGACGCCCTGGGGGATTGCCACCGGATTCTTAGCTACACGAGACATGATCCCCCCTTATGCGACGTAACAAATGACTTCGCCGCCGACCCGACCGGCTCGCGCCGCACGGTCCGTCATGACGCCACGCGGCGTCGACACGATCGCGACACCCAGTCCGTTCATGACACGGGGAAGATCGCCGCTGCCCTTGTACACGCGCAGACCGGGGCGGCTGACGCGCTCGATCCGCTCGATGACCGGGCGACCGGCGTAATACTTGAGCGCAACATCCAGTTCCGGCTTGCCACCCGCTTCGCGAATGGAATAGCCGTCGATATAGCCTTCGTCCTGCAGGACTTTCGCGATCGCGACCTTCAGCTTCGAGCAAGGCATCGACACGCTCACTTTCTGAGCCTGCTGACCGTTACGGATACGGGTCAGCATGTCGGCGATAGGATCGGACATACTCATACGATAATCTCCTTACCAGCTCGCCTTGGTCATGCCGGGCACCTCGCCGCGGAACGCCAGGTCGCGCAGCTTGTTACGGCACAATCCGAACTTGCGGAACACACCGCGCGGACGCCCGGTCAAGGCACAGCGATTACGCTCCCGAACCGGACTTGCATTACGCGGCAACTGCTGCAGCTTCAGACGAGCAGCCATGCGCTCCTCTTCCGGCAGCTTGAAATCGTTGATCTGAGCGATCAGCGCGGTCCGCTTGGCGGCAAATTTCTCGACCGTCTTGCGGCGCTTCTCTTCTCGATTGATCAGGGACAGTTTCGCCATAACATCCTCAATTCTTGAACGGGAACTTGAACGCGACGAGCAGGGCCCGAGCTTCCTGATCGCTCTTGGCGGTCGTCGTGATGCTGATGTTCATTCCCCGAAGGGCATCGATCTTGTCGTACTCGATTTCGGGAAAAATGATCTGTTCCTTGACGCCGAGGTTGTAGTTGCCACGACCGTCGAAACCCTTGCCACCAATGCCGCGAAAGTCGCGGATCCGCGGCATCGCTACCGTCACCAGGCGATCGAGGAACTCGAACATCTTTGCGCCACGCAACGTCACCATGCAGCCGATCGGGTAGCCGTCACGAATCTTGAACCCTGCAATCGATTTGCGAGCTTTCGTCACCACCGGCTTCTGCCCGGCAATCTTGACCATGTCGCCAACCGCATGTTCGAGAATCTTCTTGTCGCCGACAGCCTCACCGACACCCATGTTCAAGGTGATCTTGGTGATACGAGGCACTTCCATCACGGATTTGTATCCGAACTGCTTGAGCAAGTCCGGAGCCACCGTTTCTTTGTAAAATTCCTGCAAGCGCGCCATTGCCACTCCTTACGCGTCCACCAGTTCGCCATTCGACTTGAAGAAGCGCACCTTGCGACCATCCTCAAGCACCCGGATTCCCACGCGATCGCCCTTCTGGGCCGCGGGATTGAACAATGCGACGTTGGAAATATGCAGAGGCATCTCTTTCTCGACGATGCCGCCCACTTCACCCTTGAGCGGGTTCGGACGCACGTGCTTCTTGACCCGATTCACGCCTTCGACAACCAGCCGCTCGTCATCGACGCGACCCAGCACGACGCCGCGACGACCGCGATCCTTGCCGGCCAGAACCACCACTTCATCACCCTTGCGGATCTTGTTCATCTCACGCCCCCCTTAGAGCACTTCAGGCGCCAGCGAAACAATCTTCATGAACCGCTCGGTGCGCAGCTCGCGCGTCACCGGTCCGAAGATGCGCGTGCCGATCGGCTCGAGCTTGTTGTTGAGCAGCACTGCGGCATTGCCATCGAACTTGACGAGCGAACCGTCGGGACGACGCACACCCTTTGCGGTACGCACGACGACGGCGCTGTAGATATCGCCCTTTTTCACGCGCCCACGGGGCGCCGCATCCTTGATGGTGACCTTGATGATGTCGCCGATACTCGCGTAGCGGCGCTTGGAACCACCAAGAACCTTGATGCACATCACTGAACGCGCGCCGGTATTATCGGCAACGTCCAGCCTGGACTGCATTTGAATCATGAATTTATCTCCAACTTGCCCCGCTACAGCGGTCAGTCTTGGAACCCGTACGGGTAGAAAGCCCCGAAGAGCGAAAAGCAAAGATAAAAACTATAACAGCTTGGCGTTGTATTGCCAAGCTGTCCGAAGAACTACCTTACAGTCAGATGACCCGAGCCTTCTCGAGCACCTTGGCCACGCGCCACGATTTGGTCTTTGAAATCGGACGACATTCCTCGATTTCCACCAGATCGCCCGCCGCAGCGCCGCCTTCTTCGACATGCGCGTGATATTTCGCGGACCGCGTGATCACCTTGCCGTAGAGCTCGTGCTTCACACGGCGCTCGACGAGAACGGTCACCGTGTTCTGCATCTTGTCGCTGACCACACGTCCAACAAGCGCGCGCCTGACTTTTTCGATCTGCTCGGTCATTTCTGCACCGCCTTTTCCCGCAGGAGAGTACGGACGCGCGCGATGTCGCGGCGCACTTTCCCGAGTTGGCTCGTATTGCCGAGTTGCTGAGTCGCAAGTTGCATGCGCAACGAAAATTGCGCTTTCAGCAGTTCGAGCAATTCTTGATTCAATTCACCGGCGCTTTTCGCGCGGAGTTCACTCGCTTTCATGCTCACCCCATCTGACGATGAACAAAGACCGTCTCGAGCGGAAGCTTCGCGGCGGCAAGCCGGAACGCTTCGCGGGCGAGCGTCTCGTCGACACCGTCCATCTCATACAACACCTTGCCGGGCTGTATCTCGGCGACCCAGTATTCCGGGTTCCCTTTGCCGTTACCCATCCGCACCTCAGCCGGCTTCTTCGAGATCGGCTTGTCCGGGAAAATCCGGATCCAGATGCGGCCGCCCCGCTTGATGTGCCGGGTCATCGCCCGCCGTGCGGACTCGATCTGACGGGCGGTCAGACGGCCGCGGCCGATCGCCTTGAGCCCGAACTCGCCGAAGCTGACCTTGGCACCGCGTGTCGCGACCCCGGTGTTTCGGCCCTTCTGCTCCTTACGATACTTCCTTCTCGACGGCTGCAGCATCGTCTACTCCCGCTTTCCTGGTCCGGATGCCGGCCTTGTCGCCAGCACCCGCTTGTTCGGCACCGGTGCGACGTGCGGGGCGCTTGGCGCCGCGGTTGTCACCGGCATCATTGCGAGGCGCGCGGCGACCGCGACGAGCCTCGTTCTCGTTCTCGACGACCGCAGGCCGCTCGTTGCGCCCGAGCATCTCACCCTTGTACACCCACACCTTGATACCGATGATGCCGTAAGTGGTCTTCGCTTCGGATACGCCATAGTCGATATCGGCACGCAGCGTGTGCAGCGGAACGCGGCCTTCGCGGTACCATTCGGTGCGCGCGATTTCCGCACCGTTCAGTCGTCCGGCGCTCATGATCTTGATACCCTGCGCACCGAGCCGCATTGCGTTCTGCATCGCGCGCTTCATTGCGCGACGGAACATGATCCGCTTTTCGAGCTGCTGGGCGATCGAATCTGCGATCAGCTTGGCATCGATTTCCGGCTTGCGCACTTCTTCGATATTGACGTGCACCGGCACGCCCATGATCTTCTGAAGCTCGCGCTTGAGCAGCTCGATGTCCTCGCCCTTCTTGCCGATCACGACACCAGGACGTGCGCTGAAAAGGGTGATCCGTGCGTTCTTCGCCGGGCGCTCGATGACGATGCGCCCCACCGATGCGTGAGCAAGACGCTTCTTGAGAAAATCGCGGACCTTCAGGTCCTCGTGCAACATTCTCGAGTAATCGCCGCTCGATGCGAACCAACGGGAACTCCAATCACGGGTGACCGCAAGGCGGAACCCGGTCGGATGAATTTTCTGACCCATATGTACCCCTTATTCCCCGACGGTCACGTAGATGTGGCAGGTCGGCTTGAGAATGCGGGCCCCGCGTCCCTTTGCCCGCGCCGCGAAGCGCTTCAGCGACGTGCCTTCCTCGACGTAGATCGTCTTGACCTTGAGGGCGTCGATATCTGCGCCATCGTTGTGTTCTGCGTTGGCAATCGCCGACTCCACCACTTTGCGGATGATCTGCGCGCCCTTTTTCGGCGAGAAGGCAAGGATGTTGAGTGCCTGATCAACCGGCCTGCCCCGCACTTGGTCCGCCACCAGCCGCCCCTTCTGGGCAGACAGGCGAACGCCGCGGAGAATTGCTCTGGTTTCCATGATGACTCCTTACCTCTTCGCCTTCTTGCTCGCCGCGTGACCCTTGAACGTACGGGTCAGGGCAAACTCGCCGAGCTTGTGGCCGACCATGTTTTCCGACACGAAGACCGGAACATGCTGGCGACCGTTATGGACCGCAATCGTCAGGCCGACGAAGTCCGGCAACACCGTCGAGCGACGGGACCAGGTCTTGATCGGACGCTTGTCGTTGCTCGCCCGCACGGCGTCGACCTTCTTGAGCAGGTGCGCGTCGACAAACGGGCCTTTTTTAATAGAACGTGCCATTTGTTACCCCTTAACGCTTGTGACGACGCTGCACGATCATCGTGTCGGTGCGCTTGTTGCTGCGCGTGCGGTAGCCCTTGGCAGGCTGGCCCCACGGACTGCGCGGCACACCACCTTCGCCGGTGCGGCCTTCACCGCCGCCGTGCGGGTGATCGACCGGGTTCATCGCCACGCCGCGCACGGTCGGACGAATACCGCGCCAGCGGTTCGCACCCGCCTTGCCGATCTTGCGCAAGCCATGCTCTTCGTTGCCGACCACGCCGATGGCGGCACGGCACTCGACGTGCACCCGGCGAACTTCGCCGGAGCGCAGCCGGATCTGGGCATACGCGCCTTCACGGGCGAGCAGCTGCGCCGAGGTGCCTGCGGCACGCGCGATCTGCGCCCCCTTGCCCGGCATCAGCTCGACGCAGTGGATCGTCGAACCAACCGGAATATTCCGGATCGGCAGCACATTGCCCGCCTTGATCGGCGCTTCCGGCCCGCTGAGAACCGTCTGACCCACTTCGAGCCCCTTCGGCGCGATGATGTAGGCGCGTTCGCCGTCGGCATAGCAGATCAGCGCAATGTTCGCGGAACGGTTCGGGTCGTACTCGACGCGCTCGACGCGTGCTGCGATGCCGTCCTTGTTGCGACGGAAATCCACCAAACGATAATGTTGCTTGTGCCCGCCGCCCTGATGGCGGACGGTGATGCGGCCGCTGTTGTTGCGACCGGCGTTCTTCGACTGCTTCTCGACCAGTGCGGCATGCGGACGTCCCTTGTAGAGATCCGCATTGACGACCTTGACCATCGCGCGACGGCCGGCAGACGTAGGCTTAAGTTTTACCAGTGCCATGATTCCTCACTCCCCGGCCGCGAAATTGATTTCCTGGCCCGGCTTGAGGCAAACGAACGCCTTCTTCCAGTCCTTGCGGCGGCCGGTCATCTTGCCGAAACGCTTGACCTTGCCTTTCACGTTCGCAATCTGCACCGACTTCACTTCAACCTTGAAGAGCAATTCGACAGCCGCCTTGACTTCGGGCTTGGTCGCGGTCGACGCAACCTTGAACACAACCTGCTCGTTCTTGTCGGCGACATACGTCGCCTTTTCGGAGATCTGGGGCGCGAGCAGCACCTGCATCAGACGCTCTTGGCTAAATCCGCTCATTGCCAGGCCTCCTCCATCTTGGCCAGCGCACCCTTGGTCACGATGACCCGGTCGTAGTGCACAAGCGACACCGGATCCGTCTCACTGACCTCGAGAACCAGCACCTTGTGCAGGTTCCGTGACGACAGGAACAGGTTTTCATCGAACTCATCGGTAATGACCAGCACCGAATCGAGCCCCATGCCTTTCAGCTTCTGCGACAGCAGGCGCGTCTTCGGCGCCTCGACGCTGAAGTTCTCGACGACTGCCAGGCGGTCTTCACGCGCGAGCTGCGAAAGAATCGACGCCACACCGGCGCGGTACATCTTGCGGTTCAGCTTCTGCGAGAAGTTGTCTTCGGGCGAATTCGGGAAAATCCGGCCGCCTCCGCGCCACAGCGGGCTCGACGCCATACCGGCACGAGCGCGGCCAGTGCCTTTCTGGCGCCACGGCTTGCGCGTCGACTTGGAAACTTCCGAACGGCCTTTCTGCGCGCGGTTACCCGAGCGGGCATTGGCCATGTACGCCACGACGACCTGATGGATCAGGGCTTCGTTGTAGTCGCGCCCGAACAGCGCATCAGAGGCCTGCAGCGTTGCCGCCTGCGCGCCCTGATCATTCAATAATTTAAGTTCCATTACGCCCTCGCTCAGCCACGGGCCTTGACCGCCGGGCGGACGATCACGTCGCCGCCCTTCGAGCCGGGTACAGCCCCCTTTACCAGGAGCAACTGACGCTCAACATCGACGCGGACCACTTCGAGACCCTGAGTGGTGCACGTTGTGTTGCCGTACTGTCCGGCCATCCGCTTGCCGGGAAAAACCCGACCCGGATCCTGAGCCATGCCGATCGAGCCCGGCGCATTGTGCGACACGGAGTTGCCGTGCGACGCGCGGTTCGACGAGAAGTTGTGCCGCTTGATCACCCCGGAAAAACCCTTGCCGATCGACGTACCGGTGACATCCACCTTCTGCCCGACCGCAAAGAGGTCGACGCCGACGACGTCACCAGCCTTGAAGCCAGCGACCTGCTCGGTTTCGACACGGAATTCCTTGAGCATATGACCGGCTTCGACGCCGGCCTTGGCAAGGTGCCCGGCAAGGGGCTTTCCAACCCGACTCGCGCGGCGTTTGCCGAAAGTCACCTGCACGGCGGCATAACCGTCGTTTTCAGGCGTCTTGATTTGGGTCACACGATTGTTGGACACGTCAAGCACCGTCACCGGGACACTCCTGCCGTCCTCGGCGAAGATGCGAGTCATGCCAACCTTGCGTCCCACAAGGCCTAGACTCATCTTCTTCTCCTGTCCCCGGTTACGATTGACCGGGCCCTATCACGTAAATTGCGCCCAAAGGCGCAAAGGCCGGATTATACCGGCCTTTCGCAAAACTCCGCAACTAGAGCGGCTTACTGCAACTTGATCTCGACATCAACCCCGGCAGGGAGATCCAGCTTCATCAGCGCATCGACCGTCTTGTCGGTCGGATCGATGATGTCCATCAGGCGCTGATGAGTGCGGATCTCGAACTGGTCGCGCGACGCCTTGTTGACGTGCGGCGAACGCAGCAGGTCGAAACGCTCGATACGGGTCGGCAGCGGCACGGGGCCGCGGACCACCGCACCCGTGCGCTTGGCGGTATCGACGATCTCGAGGGCGGACTGATCGATCAGCCGGTAGTCGAACGCCTTCAAACGGATGCGAATCTTCTGGTTTTGCATGGATAAAATCCTGAAAGAGCGAAAACCCGGGGCAACGAGCCCCGGGGAAATGCGAGCAATTACTCGATGATCTTGGCGACGACCCCGGCGCCGACGGTGCGACCGCCTTCGCGGATCGCGAAACGCAGGCCTTCTTCCATCGCGATCGGCGCCATCAGCTTGACGGTGATCGAGACGTTGTCGCCCGGCATCACCATCTCAGTGCCTTCGGGCAGCTCGATCGAACCGGTCACGTCAGTCGTGCGGAAGTAGAACTGCGGACGATAGTTGTTGAAGAACGGCGTGTGGCGGCCGCCTTCTTCCTTCGACAGCACGTACACTTCGCCGGTGAAGTGGGTGTGCGGCTTGATCGAACCGGGCTTGCACAGCACCTGGCCGCGCTCGACGTCTTCGCGCTTGGTGCCGCGCAGCAGCACGCCGACGTTGTCGCCCGCCTGGCCCTGGTCGAGCAGCTTGCGGAACATCTCGACGCCGGTGCAGGTGGTCTTGACGGTCGGCTTGATGCCGACGATCTCGACTTCCTCGCCAACCTTGACGATGCCGCGCTCGACGCGCCCGGTGACGACCGTGCCGCGGCCCGAGATCGAGAACACGTCTTCGATCGGCAGCAGGAACGGCCGGTCGATCGCGCGCTCCGGGGTTGGGATGTAGCTGTCGAGCGCGTCCGCGAGACGCATGATCGCCGGCTCGCCGATGTCGCTCTGGTCGCCTTCGAGCGCCTTGAGCGCGCTGCCCTTGACGATCGGCACGTCGTCGCCCGGGAAGTCGTACTTCGACAGCAGCTCGCGCACTTCCATCTCGACGAGTTCGAGCAGCTCCTCGTCGTCGACCATGTCGCACTTGTTGAGGAACACGATGATGTACGGCACGCCGACCTGGCGGGCGAGCAGGATGTGCTCGCGCGTCTGCGGCATCGGGCCGTCGGCGGCCGAGCACACCAGGATCGCGCCGTCCATCTGCGCCGCGCCGGTGATCATGTTCTTGACGTAGTCGGCGTGACCGGGGCAGTCGACGTGCGCGTAGTGACGGTTGGCGGTCTCGTACTCGACGTGAGCGGTGTTGATCGTGATGCCGCGCGCCTTCTCTTCGGGCGCCGCGTCGATCTGGTCGTAGGCTTTCGCCTCGCCGCCGAACTTCTTCGACAGGATCGTCGTGATCGCCGCCGTCAGGGTGGTCTTGCCGTGGTCGACGTGACCGATCGTCCCGACGTTTACGTGCGGTTTCGTCCGCTCAAACTTGCCTTTCGCCATTGCTCAATTCCTCGCTTCGGTTCGTTGATTACTTGCGATTGTTGATCACCGCTTCCGCAACGCTCTTCGGCGCCTCGGAATAGTGCTTGAATTCCATCGAGTACGTCGCGCGGCCCTGGGTCAGCGACCGCAGCTGCGTCGCGTAGCCGAACATCTCCGCGAGCGGCACTTCGGCCTTGACCTCTTTCATGCCTCCGGGCAGGTCGTCCATACCCTGGACGATGCCGCGACGACCGGAAAGATCTCCCATGACGTTGCCCATGTAGTCCTCAGGGGTTTCGACGACCACTGCCATCATCGGCTCGAGCAGCACCGGGCTCGCCTTGCGCATCGCATCCTTGAACGCCATCGAAGCGGCCATCTTGAACGCGTTTTCGTTCGAATCCACATCGTGGTACGAACCGTCGAACAGCGTGACCTTGACGTCGACGACCGGGAAGCCGGCCAGCACGCCGTTCGGCAGCGTTTCCTGCAGGCCCTTGTCGACCGCCGGAATGTATTCGCGCGGCACGACACCGCCCTTGATCGCGTCGACGAACTCGTAGCCCTTGCCGGTTTCGTTCGGCTCGAGCTTGATCCACACGTGGCCGAACTGACCGCGACCGCCGGACTGCTTGACGAACTTGCCTTCCTGCTCGACCGACTTGCGAATCGCTTCGCGGTACGCCACCTGCGGCGCGCCGACCGTCGCTTCGACGTTGAATTCGCGCTTCATCCGATCGACGAGAATTTCGAGGTGCAACTCGCCCATCCCGGAGATGATCGTCTGGCCCGACTCCTCGTCGGTCCGGACGCGGAACGACGGATCTTCCGCCGCCAGGCGCCCGAGCGCGATACCCATCTTTTCCTGGTCCGCCTTGGTCTTCGGCTCGACGGCGACGTGGATCACCGGCTCCGGGAAGATCATGCGTTCGAGGATGATCGGCGCCGACGGATCACACAGCGTTTCACCAGTGGTCACTTCCTTCAGGCCGACACATGCCGCGATGTCGCCGGCCAGCACTTCCTTGATTTCCTGCCGCTCGTTTGCGTGCATCTGCAGGATCCGGCCGATGCGCTCCTTCTTGCCCTTGACCGAGTTCAGCACCGTCTCGCCGGATTTCAACACGCCGGAATACACACGCACGAACGTCAACTGGCCGACGAACGGGTCGGTCATCAGCTTGAACGCGAGCGCGGCGAACTTCTCGGAATCGTCCGCACGCCGCTCGACGTGTTTTTCGTAGTCATCGACGCCGGAGACCGGGGGGATATCGACCGGCGACGGAAGCAATTCGATGACAGCGTCGAGCATCCGCTGAACGCCCTTGTTCTTGAACGCCGTACCGCACAACATCGGCTGGATTTCGCAGGCGATCGTGCGCTGACGCAGGCCGGCTACGATCTTCTCGTGCGGCAGATCGCCATTCTCGAGATATTCGTTCATCAGCTCTTCGCTGGCTTCGGCAGCGGCCTCGAGCATCTTCTCGCGCCACTCTTCGGCCGACGCCTGAAGCTCGGCCGGAATCTCGCGGTAGTCGAACTTCATGCCCTGGGAAGCCTCATCCCAATAGATGGCCTTCATGCGGACCAGGTCGACGACACCAACGAAATTCTCCTCCGCCCCGATCGGAATCACGATCGGCACGGGGTTCGCCTTGAGACGCAGCTTCATCTGGTCGACGACCTTGAAGAAGTTTGCCCCCTGGCGGTCCATCTTGTTGACGAACGCGAGACGCGGCACCTTGTACTTCGTCGCCTGGCGCCACACCGTTTCGGACTGCGGCTGCACGCCACCGACCGCGCAGTACACCATGCATGCGCCATCGAGGACACGCATCGAACGTTCGACTTCGATCGTGAAATCGACGTGTCCCGGTGTATCGATGATGTTGAATCGATGCTCCGGATAAGACAATTCCATGCCTTTCCAGAAGCAGGTGGTCGCAGCCGAGGTGATCGTGATCCCCCGCTCCTGCTCCTGCTCCATCCAGTCCATCGTCGCGGCGCCGTCGTGAACTTCACCAATCTTGTGGTTCACGCCGGTATAAAAAAGGATGCGCTCGGTCGTCGTTGTCTTGCCGGCGTCAATGTGAGCCGAAATACCGATGTTGCGGTAACGCTCAATGGGAGTCTTGCGAGCCACGATCTATCCTGCCTTAGAGAATTCGCGCGCTGCGCGAAAATCCATTTGTCTTGTCACAAAACAATCGAGCCCTTGCCAGGGCCCGATTAACCACCGTTCCGGAAACTTAGAAACGGTAGTGAGAGAACGCCTTGTTCGCCTCGGCCATGCGGTGCACTTCCTCGCGCTTCTTCATTGCCGAACCGCGCCCTTCCGCGGCCTCGAGCAGTTCGCCGGCGAGGCGCTGGGCCATCGACTTCTCGGCGCGCTTGCGGGCGGCTTCACGCAGCCAGCGCATCGACAGGGCCATGCGGCGCGACGGACGCACCTCGACCGGCACCTGGTAGTTCGCACCGCCGACGCGGCGGCTCTTGACTTCGACAACCGGCTTGACGTTGGCAACCGCCGACGAGAACACCTCGAGCGGATCCTTGCCAGCCTTGCCGGAAATCTGCGCAAACGCGCCATAGACGATACGCTCGGCGACGGATTTCTTGCCGGCCTGCATGATCACATTGATGAACTTGGATACGTCCTGCGAGCCGAACTTCGGATCGGGCAGGATTTCACGCTTCGGTACTTCGCGACGACGGGGCATGACAACCTCTAGCTATTTCTGAATGCCGACAATTAGGCTTTCTTCGGGCGCTTCGCGCCGTACTTCGAGCGGGACTGCTTACGATCCTTGACGCCCTGCAGGTCAAGCGAACCGCGCACGATGTGGTAACGCACACCCGGCAAGTCCTTGACCCGGCCACCACGAATCAGGACCACCGAGTGCTCCTGCAGGTTGTGGCCTTCACCACCGATATAGGAGATGACCTCGAAGCCGTTGGTCAGGCGCACCTTGGCGACTTTCCGCAGCGCGGAGTTCGGCTTCTTCGGCGTGGTCGTATAGACCCGCGTGCATACGCCGCGCTTTTGCGGACATGCATCGAGTGCCGGCACCTTGCTTTTGATGACGGCCAGTTGCCGCGGCTTGCGGACGAGCTGATTAATTGTTGGCATAGCTTGAGAATTTTCCATTATACCGAGGCGCCCCCACGGGCCGCCTCGGGCGGTTGATTCCGGCTGCGACTGACTACGATTGGTCAGCCCACAAAAAGAGGCCGGATGTTATCCTGAAATACGGCTCTACGTCAACCGGCCTGCACGCCCTGCGAGACGTCGGCCGGCACCTCCGGCGGCACTTCCTGCATTTCCGCCCATGCGTGCTCGGGGCCCAGATCCTCCCCTGCGTTCTGCGCCTTGCGGTTGCGGTGATATGCCATGCCGGTACCTGCGGGAATCAGGCGGCCGACGATGACGTTTTCCTTCAGTCCGCGCAGATCGTCGCGCTTGCCCATGATTGCCGCTTCGGTCAGCACACGCGTCGTTTCCTGGAAGGATGCCGCCGAGATGAACGAGTCGGTGGACAGCGAGGCCTTGGTGATACCCAGCAGGACATTCTGGTACTGTGCCGGCAGCTTGCCCTCGGCCTCGATGCGGTCGTTCTCGTCGAGCACTTCGGAACGCTCGACCTGCTCCTCGCGGATGAAGCGTGAATTGCCCGCGTCGTTGATGACCACCCGGCGCAGCATCTGGCGAACGATCACTTCGATGTGCTTGTCGTTGATCTTCACGCCCTGCAGGCGATACACGTCCTGCACCTCGTCGATGATGTAGCGCGCCAGCGCCTCGATTCCCTGCAGACGCAGGATGTCGTGCGGGTCGGCCGGCCCATCGACGATCAGCTCACCCTTGTTGACGACTTGGCCGTCATGGACCATGACGTGCTTGTCTTTCGGGATCAGGAATTCGTGCGCCGTCCCGTCGGCCTCGGTAATGACGAGGCGCTGCTTGCCCTTGGTGTCCTTGCCGAACGACACCGTGCCGGTGTATTCCGCCAGCACGCCGGCGTCCTTCGGGGGACGCGCTTCGAAGAGCTCCGCCACGCGCGGCAGACCACCGGTGATGTCGCGGGTCTTCGCCGATTCTTGCGGAATCCGCGCGAGCACGTCGCCGACGCTCACTTCCTGGCCGTCCTTGACGGTGATCAGCGAGCCGACCTGGAAAGTGATCGCCACCGAATGGTCGGTGCCGGCGATCTTGACTTCCTCGCCCCGCTCGTCGAGCAGCTTGACCTGCGGACGCACGCCCTTCGACGACGCGCCGCTCGTGCGGCGCTTGCCGTCAATGACGACCAGCGTCGACAAACCGGTCACTTCGTCGATCTGCTTCGCGACAGTCGCGCCCTCTTCGACATTCTCGAACTTCACCGTGCCGGAGTATTCGGTGACGATCGGACGGGTGTGCGGGTCCCACGTCGCCAGCAGCACCCCGGCCTTGATCGGCGCGCCGTCGTCGACCAGCAGCGTCGCACCATACGGCAGCTTGTGGCGCTCGCGCTCGCGACCCATGTCATCGGCAACGACAATCTCGGCCGAGCGCGCGATGATGACTTTCTCGCCCTTCGCATTCGAGACGTAACGCATGTTGCCGGCGAAGCGCACCGTACCGGCCGACTTCGATTCGACGCCGCTCGCGGCGGCAGCCCGCGACGCCGCGCCGCCGACGTGGAACGTCCGCATCGTCAGCTGCGTGCCCGGCTCACCGATCGACTGGGCGGCGATCACACCGACCGCTTCGCCGACGTTCACCTGCGAGCCGCGGCCGAGATCACGGCCGTAGCACTTGCCGCACAGGCCGTAGCGGGTTTCGCACGTCAATGCAGTGCGCACCTTGACTTCGTCGATACCCAGGCTCTCGATCAGGTCCACCGCATCCTCGTCGAGCAGCGAGCCGGCTTCGATAACCGTTTCCTGCGACTCCGGGTTCACGACATCCTCGGCACAAACGCGGCCGAGGATCCGGTCGCGCAGCGGCTCGATGACTTCACCGCCTTCGATCAGCGCCTTCATCACGAAGCCGTCGCGCGTGCCGCAGTCGTCCTCGGTGACGACCAAGTCCTGCGTCACATCGACCAGACGGCGCGTCAGGTAACCCGAGTTCGCGGTCTTCAGCGCGGTGTCGGCCAGACCCTTACGGGCGCCGTGCGTCGAGATGAAGTACTGCAGAACGTTCAGGCCTTCGCGGAAGTTCGTCGTGATCGGCGTCTCGATGATGGAGCCGTCCGGCTTCGCCATCAGGCCGCGCATGCCGGCGAGCTGACGGATCTGCGCTGCGGAACCGCGCGCGCCCGAGTCCGCCATCATGTAGATCGAGTTGAAGGATTCCTGCTTGACGTTCTCGCCCTTGCGGTTGACGACGTCTTCCTGGCCCAGCTGGTCCATCATCGCCTTCGCGACCTGGTCACCGGCACGACCCCAGATATCGACGACCTTGTTGTAGCGTTCGCCGTCGGTCACGAGACCGGAGGTGTATTGCCGCGCGATTTCCTTCACTTCCTGCTCGGCCGCATGGATCAGCACGTCCTTCTGCTTCGGCACGAGCATGTCCTTGACCGCGATCGAGATGCCCGCGCGCGTCGCCAGACGGAAGCCGAACTGCATCAGCCGGTCGGCGAACACGACCGTTTCCTTCAGCCCGCAGCGGCGGAACGAGGCGTTGATCAGCTTCGAGATTTCCTTCTTCTTCATCGGCTTGTCGAGCACGCTGAACGGCAGTCCCGGCGGCAGGATCTCGGACAGCATCGCGCGACCGGCGGTGGTGTTGTAGCGCGTGATCTTCTCGCGCCGCTCGCCCTCAGCGGACACTTCGACTTCCTTCAGGCGCACCGACACGCGGGCGTGCAGCGACAGCTGCTTCGACTCGTACGCGCGCTTGAGCTCGCCGACGTCGGAGAACGCCATGCCTTCGCCAGCGACATTCACGCCTTCGCGCGTCGCGTAGTACAGGCCCAGCACGATGTCCTGCGACGGCACGATGATCGGCTCGCCGTTCGCCGGCGACAGCACGTTGTTCGACGCCAGCATCAGCGTGCGGGCTTCCATCTGCGCTTCGAGCGACAGCGGCACGTGGACGGCCATCTGGTCGCCGTCGAAGTCGGCGTTGAACGCGACGCAGACGAGCGGATGCAGCTGGATCGCCTTGCCTTCGATCAGCACCGGCTCGAACGCCTGGATGCCGAGGCGGTGCAGCGTGGGCGCGCGGTTCAGCATCACCGGATGTTCGCGGATGACTTCTTCCAGGATGTCCCAGACGACGGGTTCCTGGCTCTCGACCATCTTCTTCGCCTGCTTGATCGTCGTCGCCAGGCCCATCAGTTCGAGCTTGTTGAAGATGAACGGCTTGAAGAGCTCGAGCGCCATCAGCTTCGGCAGGCCGCACTGGTGCAGCTTCAGCTGCGGGCCGACGACGATGACCGAACGGCCCGAGTAGTCGACGCGCTTGCCCAGCAGGTTCTGGCGGAAGCGGCCGCCCTTGCCCTTGATCATGTCGGCGAGCGACTTCAGCGGACGCTTGTTCGCGCCGGTCATCGCCTTGCCGCGACGGCCGTTGTCGAGCAGCGAATCCACCGACTCCTGCAGCATGCGCTTCTCGTTGCGCACGATGATCTCCGGCGCCTTCAGCTCGAGCAGCCGCTTCAGGCGGTTGTTCCGGTTGATCACGCGACGGTAGAGGTCGTTCAGGTCGGAGGTCGCGAAGCGGCCGCCGTCGAGCGGCACCAGCGGACGCAGGTCCGGCGGCAACACCGGCAGCACTTCGAGAATCATCCACTCGGGCTTGATGCCCGACTGCATGAACGCTTCGAGCACTTTCAGGCGCTTCGAGAACTTCTTGATCTTCGCTTCGGAGCCGGTCGTCTCGAGGTCGCCGCGCAGCTTCTCGATCTCGAGCTTGACGTCGAGCGTGCGCAGCAGGCCGCGGATGCCCTCGGCGCCCATCAGCGCATCGAAGTCGTCACCGTACTCTTCGACTTTCGCGAGGTAGTCGTCCTCGGTCAGCAGCTGGCCGCGGTTGAGCGGCGTCATGCCCGGCTCGACGACGACGAAGGCTTCGAAGTACAGCACGCGCTCGATGTCGCGCAGCGTCATGTCGAGCACCATGCCGAGACGGCTCGGCAGGCTCTTCAGGAACCAGATGTGCGCGGTCGGGCTGGCGAGCTCGATGTGCGCCATGCGCTCGCGGCGCACCTTCGACAGCGTCACCTCGACGCCGCACTTCTCGCAGATCACGCCACGGTGCTTGAGGCGCTTGTATTTGCCGCACAGGCACTCGTAGTCCTTGACCGGGCCGAAGATCTTCGCGCAGAACAGGCCGTCGCGCTCGGGCTTGAACGTGCGGTAGTTGATCGTCTCGGGTTTCTTGACTTCGCCGTACGACCACGAGCGGATCTTGTCCGGCGACGCAAGGCCGATCGTGATCGCGTCGAACTGGTCTTCGTTCGGCAGGGTTTGCTTGAACAGGTCAGCGAGCAGGCTTTTCATAAATCACTCCATCGAGGCATGCGTATTGGGCATAGCCCCGGTTCAGATGCTGTCCAGATCGATGTCGATCGCGAGCGAGCGGATTTCCTTCACCAGCACGTTGAAGGACTCGGGCATGCCCGCGTCGATCTTGTGTTCGCCCTTGACGATGCTTTCGTACACCTTCGTCCGGCCGGTGACGTCGTCGGACTTCACGGTCAGCATTTCCTGCAACGTGTAGGCCGCGCCGTACGCTTCGAGCGCCCACACTTCCATTTCCCCGAACCGCTGGCCGCCGAACTGCGCCTTGCCGCCGAGCGGCTGCTGTGTGACGAGCGAGTACGGGCCGGTCGAGCGGGCGTGCATCTTGTCATCGACGAGGTGATGCAGCTTCAGCACGTGCTTGTAGCCGACGGTCACCTGGCGGTCGAATGCTTCGCCGGTGCGCCCGTCGTACAGCGTCACCTGGCCGCCGGGAGCGAGCCCGGCGAGTTCGAACATCGCCTCGATCTCTTCTTCCTTCGCACCGTCGAACACCGGCGTCGCGAACGGCACGCCCTTTGTGAGGTTCGACGCCAGCTCGATGATCTCGTCGTCCTTCAGCGACCCCATGTCCTCCGGGCGGCCGTTGTCGTTGTAGATGTGCTCGAGCAGCTCGCGCACCTCCGCGGCGGCGGCGTTCGCGCGCAGCATCGCGCCGATCTTGTTGCCGAGCGCCTTGGCCGCCCAGCCCAGGTGGGTTTCGAGGATCTGGCCGATGTTCATCCGCGACGGCACGCCGAGCGGGTTGAGCACGATGTCGACCGGCGTGCCGTCCGCCATGTGCGGCATGTCCTCGACCGGTACGATCCGCGACACCACGCCCTTGTTCCCGTGGCGGCCGGCCATCTTGTCGCCGGGCTGCAGGCGGCGCTTCACCGCCAGATAGACCTTGACCATCTTCTGCACGCCCGGCGGCAGTTCGTCGCCCTGCGTGAGCTTCTTCTTCTTGATCTCGAAAGCCTGATCGAAGTCCTTGCGCGTCTTTTCCAGACCCTCGCGGATCGCTTCGAGCTGGCCTGCGAGCTCCTCGTCGGCCATGCGGATATCGAACCAGTGGTAGAACTCGAGCGAATCGAGATACTCGCCGGTGATCGCCGTCCCCTTGGCGAGCTTCTTCGGCCCGCCGTTGGCTTTCTGGCCGACGATCAGGCGGCGGATCCGCGCGAACGCGTCGCGCTCGACGATGCGCATCTGGTCGGCGAGATCGGTCTTGAAGCTGCGCAGCATGTCGTCGATGATGCTCTGCGCGCGCTTGTCGCGTTCGATCCCTTCACGCGTGAACACCTGCACGTCGATGACCGTGCCGTTCATGCCGGACGACACGCGCAGCGACGTATCCTTCACGTCGGACGCCTTCTCGCCGAAGATCGCGCGCAGCAGCTTTTCTTCCGGCGTCAGCTGGGTTTCGCCCTTCGGCGTGACCTTGCCGACGAGCACGTCGCCGGCGTCGACTTCGGCGCCGATATAGACGATGCCCGACTCGTCGAGGCGCGACAGCTGCGCCTCGCCGAGCGACGCGATGTCGCGCGTGATTTCCTCGGGGCCGAGCTTGGTGTCGCGCGCGACGACCGTGAGTTCCTCGATGTGGATCGACGTGAAGCGGTCTTCGGCGACGACGCGCTCCGAGATCAGGATCGAGTCCTCGAAGTTGTAGCCGTTCCACGGCATGAACGCGACCAGCATGTTCTGGCCCAGCGCGAGCTCGCCGAGGTCGGTCGACGCGCCGTCGGCGATGACGTCGCCGCGGCCGATGTGATCGCCGACCTTGACCACCGGGCGCTGGTTGATGTTCGTGTTCTGGTTCGAACGCGTGTATTTGATCATGTTGTAGATGTCGACGCCGACTTCGCCCGCGAGGGTTTCGTCGTCGTTGACCCGCACCACGATCCGGTTCGCATCGACATAGTCGACGATGCCGCCGCGCATCGCCTGCACCGCGGTGCCGGAGTCGACCGCGACGGTGCGCTCGATGCCGGTGCCGACGAGCGGCTTTTCCGGGCGCAGGCACGGTACGGCCTGCCGCTGCATGTTCGCGCCCATCAGCGCGCGGTTCGCGTCGTCGTGCTCGAGGAACGGGATCAGGGACGCCGCGACCGACACGATCTGGCCCGGCGCAACGTCCATGTACTGCACCTGGTCGGCGGTCGACAGCGCGAATTCACCCTTGTGGCGGCACGACACGAGGTCGCCTTCCAGCATGCCGTCGGCGCCGATCTCGGCGTTCGCCTGCGCGATCACGTACTGGCCTTCCTCGATCGCCGACAGGAAGTCGATCTGGTCGGTGACCTTGCTATCGACGACCTTGCGGTACGGCGTCTCGAGAAAACCGTGGCGGTTGGTCTGCGCATAAACGGCGAGCGAGTTGATCAGACCGATGTTCGGACCCTCCGGCGTCTCGATCGGGCACACCCGGCCGTAGTGCGTCGGGTGCACGTCGCGGACTTCGAAGCCGGCGCGCTCGCGCGTCAGGCCGCCCGGGCCGAGGGCCGAGACGCGGCGCTTGTGCGTGATCTCGGACAGCGGGTTGGTCTGGTCCATGAACTGCGACAACTGGCTCGAGCCGAAGAACTCCTTGATCGCGGCCGAGATCGGCTTGGCGTTGATCAGGTCGTGCGGCATCAGGTTGTCGGACTCGGCTTGGGACAGCCGCTCCTTCACCGCGCGCTCGACGCGCACCAGACCGGCACGGAACTGGTTTTCGGCAAGCTCGCCGACCGACCGCACACGACGGTTGCCGAGGTGATCGATGTCGTCGATCTCGCCACGGCCGTTGCGCAGTTCGACGAGCACCCCGATGACGGCGAGAATGTCTTCGTTCGACAGCGTCGCCGGCCCTTCCTCGCCACGCGGGCCGACGGTCTCGTAGAAGCGCTTCAGCCAGCCCGGCGCCTTGTCCTCGATCTTCTCGGGATAGGCGCGGCGATTGAACTTCATGCGGCCCACGGACGACAGGTCGTAGCGTTCCTCGGAATAGAACAGGCCTTGGAACAGGGCTTCGACGGCGTCTTCCGTCGGCGGTTCGCCCGGACGCATCATGCGGTAGATCGCGACGCGCGCCGCCCACTGGTCGGCGGTCTCGTCGATGCGCAGCGTCTGGGAGATGTACGCGCCGCGGTCGAGATCGTTGACGTAGAGCGTCTCGATGTCCTTGACGCCCGCGTCGCGCAGCTTGTCGAGCAAGTCTTCGGTGATCTCGTCGTTCGCCCGCGCGACGAGCTCGCCGGTTTCCGCGTCGACGATATTGCGCGCGATGATGCGACCGAGCAGGAACTCGTCGGGAACGGAAATCATCTTGACGCCCGCCTGGTCGAGCTCGCGGATGTGCTTGGCGGTGATGCGCTTGTCGCGCGCGACGATCACGTTGCCGGCGCCGTCGGTGATGTCGAACTTCGCCACATCGCCGCGCAGGCGATCGGGCACGAGTTCGAACGCCGCCTCGTTGCCCCTGAGGTGGAACGCGTCGAAGTCATGGAAAGTCGCGAGGATTTCCTCCGGTCCCATGCCGATCGCGCGCAGCAGGATCGTCGCCGGCATCTTGCGGCGGCGGTCGACGCGGAAGTACAGCGCATCCTTCGGATCGAACTCGAAATCCAGCCACGAACCGCGATACGGGATGATGCGCGCCGAGAACAGCAGCTTGCCCGACGAGTGCGTCTTGCCGCGGTCGTGCTCGAAGAACACGCCGGGCGAGCGGTGCAGCTGCGAGACGATGACGCGCTCCGTGCCGTTGATGACGAACGACCCGGTGGTGGTCATGAGCGGGATCTCGCCCATGTACACTTCCTGCTCCTTGACTTCCTTGACCGTCTCCTTCGGCGCATCGCGATCGAGAATCACCAGCCGCACGCGCGCGCGCAACGGCGACGCAAAAGTCAGTCCGCGCTGCTGGCACTCCTTGACGTCGAAAGCAGGTTCGCCGAGCATGTACTGCACGAATTCCAGTCGCGCGTTGCCGCTGTGACTGGAAATCGGAAAGATCGACGTGAACGCGGCCTGCAGGCCATGGTTCAGGCGTGAGGGCGGAGGCGTATCGGCCTGCAGGAAAGAGGCGAACGATTCGATCTGGGTTGCGAGCAGGAAAGGTACGTTCAACACTGCCGCGCGTTTGGCGAAGCTCTTGCGGATACGTTTCTTTTCGGTGTAGGAATACGCCATGGATGCTCCGGGTAGAGGTCGGACGTCAAAGAGACAGAACGCAGCGCCCCGTGGGGTGCGGGCCGGGCAGGAGGCGAGTAGACACCTGCGCTCGCACTGGGTTCTGGCTTCTTGGCGTTACAAAGCACGAAAGGGCCAGCGCTCCGGAGAGCGCCAGCCCCGAAAAACAAACAGGTATTACTTGATCTCGACCTTGGCGCCGGCGTCTTCCAGCTGCTTCTTGATCGCTTCGGCGTCGGCCTTCGAGATGCCTTCCTTGACGGCCTTCGGCGCGCCGTCGACCAGGTCCTTCGCTTCCTTCAGGCCCAGGCCGGTGGCGGCACGGACGACCTTGATCGCCTCGACCTTCTTCTCGCCGGCGGCAAGCAGGATCACGTCGAACTCGGTCTTTTCCTCGACCACGGCAGCGGCAGCGCCGGCACCCGGAGCGGCCACGGCCATCGAGGCGGCGGAAACGCCGAACTTCTCTTCGAACGCCTTGACCAGGTCGTTCAGTTCCATCACCGTCATCGAGCCAACGGCTTCGAGGATGTCTTCTTTGCTGATTGCCATTTCAAAACACTCCTAAATCGAAAACTATTCGGAAAACGCTCAGGCGGCCACTTCTTCCTCGCGTTTCTTCGCGAGGGCAGCCAGCGTGCAAGCGAAACCGGTCACCGGCGCCTGCATCACGCCCAACAGCCTGGCGAGCAACTCTTCGCGACCCGGGATCGACGCGAGCGCCTGCACGCCGGCCTTGTCGAGCGTATTGCCCGCATAGGAACCGGCTTTGAGCACCAGCTTGTCGTTACCCTTCGCAAAATCGTTGAGCACCTTGGCTGCGGCGACCGGATCTTCCGAGATACCGTAGATCAGCGGACCGACCAGCTGGTCCGACAGCCCGGCAAACGGCGTTTCGGCGATCGCGCGGCGCACCAGGGTGTTTTTCAACACACGCAGGTAAACGCCAGATTCGCGGGCCTTGGCACGCAGCCCGGTGAGATCGCCCACCGCTATGCCGCGATACTCGGCCACCGCGATGGTCTGTGCGTTGGCCACTTGTGCCGACACCTCTGCCACTACGGCTTTCTTGTCATCGAGATTGAGACCCACAGGCCTTTCCTCCTTTCAAGTCCACACGCGAACCGCAAAACTGCGATTCGCACCCACGGCGACCTGGATCAGGAGCGCGGCTGAAGAATCAGCCAGAATCCTGTTCTGGGTACACCGTCTGCGCAGGCCATTGTTGAATGCTTAAGCGGTCACCGAAGTGACCACACCTGCGGTCTTTGACGATTCGTCCCGGCACCGCGGCGCCGGGACGACCCAAAGTTCTAGTTTCAGCCTTGTCAGGCGGCGTTGATACTCGACGGCTCGACGCGAACGCCCGAACCCATCGTGCTCGACAGCGCGACCCGGCGCAGATAGATACCTTTCGACGCGGCCGGTTTGGCCTTCACGAGCGCATCGATCAGCGCGCCGAGGTTCTGCTGCAGGGCTTCGGTGCTGAACGAGGCACGGCCGATCGTCGCGTGGATGATGCCGCCCTTGTCGGTGCGGTACTGCACCTGACCGGCCTTCGCATTCTTCACCGCGGTCGTCACGTCCATCGTCACGGTACCCACTTTCGGGTTCGGCATCAGCCCGCGCGGGCCGAGAATCTGGCCCAGCTGGCCGACGACGCGCATCGCATCCGGGGTGGCGATGCACAGATCGAAATCAATGTTGCCGGCCTTGACCTGCTCGGCGAGATCTTCGAAACCGACCACGTCGGCACCCGCGGCACGCGCGGCTTCGGCCTTGTCGCCCTGCGCGAAGACCGCGACGCGGACGCTCTTGCCGGTACCCGCGGGCAGCACGACGGAACCGCGCACCAGCTGGTCCGACTTGCGCGCATCGATGCCGAGATTCACGGCGATGTCGATCGACTCGTCGAACTTGGCCGTCGCGCATTCCTTGACCAGCGCCAGCGCTTCGGTCACGGGATAGCTGCGGTTGCGGTCAACTTTGGTACGCAGCGCCTGAACGCGCTTGGAAAGCTTCGCCATGATTACAGCCCCTCCACGGTGATGCCCATGCTGCGGGCGGAACCGGCGATGGTACGCACCGCGGCTTCCATGTCGGCAGCAGTCAGATCGGCCATCTTGGTCTTGGCAATTTCCTCGACCTGGGCGCGCGTGATCGAACCGACCTTGTCGGTGTGCGGCTTCGGCGAACCCTTCGTGATCTTCGCAGCCTTCTTGATCAGGATCGTCGCCGGCGGCGTCTTCATGATGAAGGTGAAGCTCTTGTCCGCGAACGCCGTGATCACCACCGGAATCGGCAGACCGGGCTCGAGACCCTGGGTCCGGGCGTTGAACGTCTTGCAGAATTCCATGATGTTCAGGCCGCGCTGACCGAGTGCGGGACCGATCGGGGGGCTGGGGTTGGCCTTACCAGCTGGCACCTGCAGCTTGATATAGCCGGTGATTTTCTTCGCCATTGCGGCTAGCTCCTGTCTTGAGTACAAACGCACCGGCGGCGGCCGGTGCTCCTCGCTACGCCCGGTTCATCGGGCACATCCGGGCCCGGAGGCCCGCCTGCGTCAGGTTTTTTCGACCTGACTGAAATCCAGCTCCACCGGCGTCGCACGACCGAAAATCGTCACGGACACCCGCAGCTTGCTCTTGTCGTAATTGACGTCTTCCACCGCGCCGTGGAAATCGGTGAACGGGCCTTCCTTGACGCGCACGACTTCGCCCAGCTCCCACAGCACTTTCGGGCGCGGCTTCTCGACGCCTTCCTGCATCTGCTGCATGATTTTCTCGACTTCCTTCTCGGAAATCGGGGAGGGCTTGTTTGCCGTACCGCCGACGAAACCGGTGACCTTCGGCGTCGACTTCACGAGGTGCCAGCTCTCGTCGTTCATTTCCATCTCGACGAGGACGTAGCCGGGGAAGAATTTCCGCTCGGAAATGCTCTTCTGGCCGCTCTTCATTTCGACGACTTCTTCAACCGGCACCAGGATCTGGCCGAAAAAATCCTGCATCCCGGAGCGATTGATCCGATCCACCAAGGCGCGTTGGACAGACTTCTCGAAGCCCGAATAGGCATGTACCACGTACCAGCGCTTCGTCATGATTACTTCCACCCCAGGATCAGGTCGTACAGCACCCATTCCAGACTCTTATCCGTGACCCACAAAAAAGCCGCCATCAGAACAACGAAGGCGAACACCAGACCCGTGGTCTGCACCGTCTCTTTGCGTGACGGCCAGACGACTTTCTTCGTTTCGGTGATCGACTCGCGCGCGAACGCAACAAAACGCCGTCCCGGTTCCGACTGCCAAGCGACCGCGACGCCGGCGGCGACACCAGCGAGAACCGACAGCACACGGAGAACCAGCGCCTGCTCGGAAAGCAGGTAAAAGCCGACCACACCGGCCGCAATCAGCGCGAGAGCCAGCGCAACCTTGAACTTATCGGCCATCGAAATATGAATACCCGGAAAGGAGTGGCAGGGGCAGAGGGAATCGAACCCCCAACCTTCGGTTTTGGAGACCGACGCTCTGCCAATTGAGCTATGCCCCTGCAGCAGAGACTACGAGGCGCCTCTCTTCCGAGACGCCTGCCGATCAAGCAATCGCTATAAAGACACTACGCAATTACTCGATGATCTTGGCGACGACCCCGGCGCCGACGGTGCGACCGCCTTCGCGGATCGCGAAACGCAGGCCTTCTTCCATCGCGATCGGCGCCATCAGCTTGACGGTGATCGAGACGTTGTCGCCCGGCATCACCATCTCGGTGCCTTCGGGCAGCTCGATCGAACCGGTCACGTCGGTCGTGCGGAAGTAGAACTGCGGACGATAGTTGTTGAAGAACGGCGTGTGGCGGCCGCCTTCTTCCTTCGACAGCACGTACACTTCGCCGGTGAAGTGGGTGTGCGGCTTGATCGAACCGGGCTTGCACAGCACCTGGCCGCGCTCGACGTCTTCGCGCTTGGTGCCGCGCAGCAGCACGCCGACGTTGTCGCCCGCCTGGCCCTGGTCGAGCAGCTTGCGGAACATCTCGACGCCGGTGCAGGTGGTCTTGACGGTCGGCTTGATGCCGACGATCTCGACTTCCTCGCCAACCTTGACGATGCCGCGCTCGACGCGCCCGGTGACGACCGTGCCGCGGCCCGAGATCGAGAACACGTCTTCGATCGGCAGCAGGAACGGCCGGTCGATCGCGCGCTCCGGGGTCGGGATGTAGCTGTCGAGCGCGTCCGCGAGACGCATGATCGCCGGCTCGCCGATGTCGCTCTGGTCGCCTTCGAGCGCCTTGAGCGCGCTGCCCTTGACGATCGGCACGTCGTCGCCCGGGAAGTCGTACTTCGACAGCAGCTCGCGCACTTCCATCTCGACGAGTTCGAGCAGCTCCTCGTCGTCGACCATGTCGCACTTGTTGAGGAACACGATGATGTACGGCACGCCGACCTGGCGGGCGAGCAGGATGTGCTCGCGCGTCTGCGGCATCGGGCCGTCGGCGGCCGAGCACACCAGGATCGCGCCGTCCATCTGCGCCGCGCCGGTGATCATGTTCTTGACGTAGTCGGCGTGACCGGGGCAGTCGACGTGCGCGTAGTGACGGTTGGCGGTCTCGTACTCGACGTGAGCGGTGTTGATCGTGATGCCGCGCGCCTTCTCTTCGGGCGCCGCGTCGATCTGGTCGTAGGCTTTCGCCTCGCCGCCGAACTTCTTCGACAGGATCGTCGTGATCGCCGCCGTCAGGGTGGTCTTGCCGTGGTCGACGTGACCGATCGTCCCGACGTTTACGTGCGGTTTCGTCCGCTCAAACTTGCTTTTCGCCATGCCGCCACCTCATATTCAGAATCAGAAAAACCGGACCGATCGACTGCTACGCCAGACCGGCAGAAAAGCTGTGGTGCCCATGACGTGGATTGAACACGTGGCCTCTCCCTTACCAAGGGAGTGCTCTACCACTGAGCTACATGGGCTCCGAAACAACCAACCGCCGAACCTGGAGCGGGTGAAGGGAATCGAACCCTCGTCATAAGCTTGGAAGGCTTCTGCTCTACCATTGAGCTACACCCGCATACAACGCAGACGAACCGCATTACACCCGATGCCAGTCATCAGACCGAACTGAAGCCGGCAACAAAAACTTGCTGGTGGAGGGGGAAGGATTCGAACCTTCGAAGGCAGTGCCGTCAGATTTACAGTCTGATCCCTTTGACCGCTCGGGAACCCCTCCAAGCGAAGCGCTGGACTATAGAGGCCCAAAAGAGCCTTGTCAAATTTTTTCGAGAGTCCTTTTCCGAAAATTCGTTCAGCGTGCGATCTGCGCGAGCGGCATCTCGGTCGTGTCCTTGATCGACTGGAGCACGAACGAGGATTTCACGTTCGCGATACCGTCGAGCTTGAGCAGGCGATCCATGAGGAAGCGCGAAAAATGCTCCAGATCCTCGGCGACGACGTGCAGCAGGTAGTCCATCTCGCCGGTCAGCGCGAAGCACGACAGCACTTCGGGCGCCGATTGCACCGCGGCGTGAAACGCGTGCATCGGCGTGTCGCGCCGCTTCTCGAGGGTCACCGTGACGAAGGCCTGCAGGCCCAGCCCGAGGCGCCGCGGGTCGAGCAGCGCGGCATAGCCGCGGATCACGCCCGACTGCTCGAGCTGGCGCACGCGCCGCAGGCACGGCGACGGCGACAGGGCAACCTGTTGCGCGAGGTCGGCGTTGGAAAGGCGGCCGTCGCGCTGCAGCAGCTCGAGAATGCGCAGGTCGGTCCGGTCGATCGATTCGTTCATGAACTGCTCCGCCTCGTGGCTGGCTGAAATGGGCGGATGATCGCGCAGATTGGACGGATCCGTCACGAGAGCAATAATCGCGTACGGCACGAGCCGCCCGATCACAAGGAGACCTGCATGAATCTGCCCCACGCCCCGGCACGCCAGCCCTTGCCCACCGCATTCGCCGACGAGCTCGGCGCCCGCTTCGGTGCGCGGTTTTCGACCGCCCAGGCGGTGCGCGCGCATCACGGCCACGACGAGTCGCATTTCCCGGACATGCTGCCCGACGCCGTCGTCTGGCCCCACGACACCGCCGAGGTCGTCGCGATCGTCGAAGCCTGCGGCAGGTATCGCGTGCCGATCGTACCGTTCGGCGCCGGCAGCTCGCTCGAAGGACACATCCTGCCGCTCCATGGCGGCATCAGCGTCGACTTCTCCGAAATGAACAAGGTGCTCGCAGTCCATGGCGAAGACATGGACGCGGTCGTGCAGCCGGGGATTACGCGCAAGCAGCTCAACGCCGCGCTGCACGGCAGCGGACTCTTCTTTCCGGTCGATCCGGGGGCGGACGCGAGCCTCGGCGGGATGGCCGCGACGCGCGCGTCCGGAACCAACGCGGTGCGCTACGGGACGATGCGCGACAACGTGCTCGGCATGGTGGTGGTGCTTGCCGACGGCCGCGTCATACGCACCGGGGGACGCGCGCGAAAATCCTCGTCCGGCTACGACCTGACGCGCCTGATGATCGGCTCCGAAGGCACGCTCGGGCTGATCACCGAACTGATCGTGCGGCTGCATCCGCTGCCCGAAGCGGTGTCGGCGGCGGTCTGCGCGTTTCCGGACGTCGCCAGCGCGGTGCGCACCGTGATCCAGACGATCCAGCTCGGCGTGCCGGTCGCCCGCATCGAGCTGCTCGACGAACTGACGGTGCAGGCGATCAACCGCTACAGCAAGACGACGCTGCGCGAGTCGCCGATGCTGTTCTTCGAGTTCCACGGCTCACCGGCGAGCGTCGAGGAGCAGGCGCAGACGGTCCAGGAAATCGCCCGCGACAACGGCGGCCAGGACTTCGAATGGGCGACGCATCCGGAGGACCGCACGCGGCTGTGGGCGGCCCGTCACGACGTCTATTTCTCGTGCATCGCGCTGCGCCCGGGCTGCCGCGGGCTGACGACCGACGTGTGCGTGCCGATCTCGCGGCTTGCCGACTGCATTGCCGGCGCGCGCGAGGATATCGCCGCGAGCGGGCTGATCGCGCCGATCGTCGGCCACGTCGGGGATGGCAACTTTCATACCGTCGTCCTCGTCGACCCGAACGACGCCGCTGAGATCCAGCGCGCCGAGGCGCTCAACCGCAGGATCGTCGAACGCGCGCTGGCGATGGGCGGCACCTGCACCGGCGAGCACGGCATCGGCTTCGGCAAACAGGATTTCCTCGTCGCCGAGCATGGCCGCGAGGCGGTCGATGCGATGCGCGCGCTCAAGCGGGCACTCGACCCGGACGGCCTGCTGAATCCGGGAAAAATCGTGCCTGCGGGATAAAGCCCTCGGGGCCAGGGCAATCGCATCAAAATGCGGATGCCATTGTCGTTGACCCACTGAAAAAACCGTTAACAGTCAATGGATTACGCCGGGGCTGTTCACAGGATCTTGATTTGTGTAGTTTTCTGTCTTTTTGGGGTGACTCATGGAGACGGGAAATCGGGGAACTGGAAGCGAGAAGTTGTCGCTGGTGGAGGCGTTTTCTGGCCTTCCTGATCCGCGTGTGGCGGGACGGTCGAAACACGACTTGGTGGAGATACTGGTGATCACGGTCTGCGCCCTGGTGTGCGGGATCGACGACTTTGTCGGCGTTGAAGACTGGTCCAAGGAGCGCCTTGACTGGTTGCGGCGCTTCTTGAAGCTGGAGAACGGGATTCCGTCGCACGACACTATTGGCCGTCTGTTCGGGCTGCTGGACAAGAAAGCGCTGGAGGCAGGGTTCCGCCGCTGGGTCGGCGGCGTGCTGCCGGCGCTGGCCGAAGGCACGGTCGTGGCGATCGACGGCAAAGCGAGTCGGCGCAGTCGTCAGGCGGGCAAGCAGGCATTGCACATGGTCAGTGCGTTCGCCGCCGAGGCCGGATTGGTGTTGGGGCAGGAAGCCTGTGCCGAGAAGTCCAACGAACTGACCGCGATTCCCGTCCTGCTGGAAGCCCTGATGCTCAAGGGTGTCATCGTCACCATCGATGCCATGGGTACCCACGCCAACATCGCCCAATCGATTCGGGACAAGGAAGCCGATTACGTCCTGTCCGTGAAGGACAACCAGCCGACCCTGGCTGAATCGATCACGACCTTCTTCGAGATCGGCCAGTCCGAGGGCTGGAAAGCGACCAGGCACACCTACGTCGAGTCGGTCGAGAAGGATCACGGCCGTCTGGAAGTGCGCCGCTGCTGGGCCTTCGATCAACTGGCGTGTTTGGCCAATCCGCAGCAATGGCCGGACCTCATGATGTTCGGGGTGATTGAGGCAGAACGGACGATCAACGGCAAGACCAGCTGCGAGCGTCGCCTCTATATCGGCAGCATTGCCGCCGATGCCGCAACGCTGGCGAATGCGGTTCGCAGTCATTGGGGCATAGAAAATCGTGTTCATTGGTGCCTCGATGTCGCCTTGAACGACGACCAGATGCGTGCCCGCGTAAAGAACGCCGGCGCCAACCTCGCCATCATTCGTCGTCTTGTCCTCAATCTCTTTCGCCTCGACTCTTCTCGAAAAACCGGCATCCACACTCGACGCATCATCGCCGCCTCTTCCGACTCCTACCGCGAAACTATCTTGGGACTACAGGGGATTTGATGCGATTGCCCTGCCCTCGGGGCCTGCAGTGTGATGGTGTGCGGCCACCCGGTTATCATCGGCGGCTCCCGCCCGAGCCGACGATTCATGCCTCCTGCCCTCAAGGCCCTGTTTGCCCAGCTCGCCGGCTGCATCGTCGCCGCCACCCTTGTCCGCAGCGCCCCGCTGGGCGCGGGCATCTGGCCGCTCGTGGCCGTCCAGGCGATCAGCGCCGCGGCAACCGGGACGGTTCTTCGCAGCGCCCGGTGGTGGCTGCCGATCCATCTCGGCTTCGTCCCGCTGCTGGTGCTCGCCGGGCGGCTCGACGCCGATCCGGGCTGGTATCTCGCGGCATTCGGGTTGCTGCTCGCGGTGTATTGGACGAGCTTCCGCACCCAAGTCCCGCTGTATCCGACGAACCGGGCAACGGTCGCCGCGGTCGCCGACCTGCTGCCGCCCGGCCGGCGCTCACGGCTGCTCGACCTCGGCAGCGGCACCGGGTCGCTGCTTTGCCCCCTCGCGCGGTTGCGCCCGGACTGCCGCTTCAGGGGCATCGAGGCTGCACCCGGCCCCTGGTTGCTGAGCCGCCTGCGGGCGCGGGACCAACTCAATCTGCGCTTCGAGCGCGGGGATTTCTTTGCCCGCTCATGGTCTGATTTTGATGTGGTCTACGCCTTTTTGTCGCCGGTGCCGATGGCCAAGGTGTGGGCCAAGGCGCGCGAGGAACTGCGCACCGGCCTGCTGATCAGCAATAGTTTCCCGGTGCCCGGAGAGGCCCCGGAGCGGATTGTCCAGGTACCGGACGCACGCGCGACCGTCCTCTACATCTACCGCTTCGGATCGACCGCGCTCCAGACGGAATAGCGGCCGATTCCCCGTCCTTTTTCCCCGCTCGGCAGCCGAAACGAGCCCCGATAATGGCAGGGTGCCAAAAGGGGCCGCGAACGAGGAACACCGCAATGGCTGAAATCATCTGCGTCATCGGCAACAAGGGCGGAACCGGCAAGACGACGCTTTCCCACATGCTTTCGCAAGGACTGGGCTTGCTCGGGCATCGTTCGGCGTGCGTGCTGACCGACACCACGCGCGAGCCCCTGAGCCCGGAAGGGCGGCGCTACATCACCGCCGACGCCCGCACGCGTGACGCGCTGACCAAAGTCGTGGACAAGCTGCGCACCCTCGACGAATGGATCGGCATCATCGACGGCGGCGGCAACCGCACCGAGATGGATCGCCAGTTGTACGCGCTATCGGACATCGTGCTGCTGCCGTTCCGCGAGTCCCATGAAGACATTCGCACCGTGCTGCGCGATCTCGAAATGTTCCCGCGCGCCTACGCGGTGCCGGCCCAGTGGCCGACAAACGCCTGGCAGCGCGATGCCGCAGACCGCAGCGTGTCGCAGCTGATGGGAGCGTATCGCGAGCGGATCCTGAATCCCGTCTGCGCCCTTTCCGCGTCGAAGCTGCTGGTGCACAAGAAAGTGCCGGAACAATTGCCGACCCCGCTGGCCAATGCCTGCCGCTCACTCGCTCGCCAGGTGCTCGAGATCATGGAGATCGACTGCGCAGAACCGGCCGAAGCCGTGTGCGGCGACACGGACCAGCTTGGCGGCCGGCTCTCGCCCGCCGAGATGCCGATGCGCCTGAGCCAGGCGAGCCGCCGCTCGTACTGAAGGATCGATGGCGCAGGCTACAGCCGCGGCCCGTAGCGGGCGATCACGATCAGCGCCTGCGCCCGGCTGCTGACGTTCAATGCGCGGAAGATCGCCGACATATGCACCTTGACGGTCCCTTCCGACAATCCGAGCAGATCGGCGATCTCGCGATTGGATTTTCCTTGCGCCAGCAATTCCATGACCCGCGTCTGCCCGGCAGTGAGCCCGAAACGCTCGCTGGCCGACGCGCCGGAGCGCTTTCCGGCGCCCTCGGGCTCACTGGGCGCATAGATGCCGCCTTCGAGCACGCATCTGACTGCACTTCTCAGCACTTCGCCCGAACTCGCCTTCGACACGAAGCCCGAAGCTCCGCCTTTCATCGCGCGACGGATCGTCACCGAATCGTCAAGCGCCGACACGACGATCGCCGGCACGTCGGGAAAACGCCGCGCGAGCACCGCAAGCAAACCAAAACCGTTGAGGTCGGGCAGCATCAGGTCGATCACCGCGAGATCCCAGTCCGCGGTCTCCTCGAGTCTGGCAAGCGCCTCTTCCGAGCCTTTCGCCTCGACGCATTCCACGTCTTCCCCGAGTCGGGCGAGAGTCTGCGCCAGCGCCTCGCGCACGAGCGCATGGTCTTCGACGATGAGTATTCGGGTCACTGCGTGCTCCGGAGGAGGCGGCGATAGGCGGAAAGCATAGCACGCGCAAATGTAACGAAACGTTTTGCACCCCCCGACCCGGGACGGCCATGGGCAGCAGCGCTCCGGGAGGCGGAAACACCGGATTACGGCACGACCGCCCGTGATGACGTTACAGCGCCAGCGGTGGAAACCGCGACGGCGGGCCCCATCCCTCCAGGGTCGATGCATGGCGCCGTGCGCCGAGGCATGCTATGACGAATCCGCAGACATCCATCGCGAGCGATTCCTCATGCATAAGATGCACCCTTCGACGACGAAATGTGCTCGCCCCCCCGTCCGCAACAAAAAACCGGCACGCATGCCCCATGAGGAAGGCACGAGAGGATTTTTCGGGCACCATCTCGCCCCGCTTCCGCTCTCCGTCCGGACGCAAGCGTCGAGGCCGGCGTCTGCATCCGGAACCCGGGACCGGCCCGCGCGCCCGTCCGGGGGCGCGTTGCGACAGCGCCGCCGTCAGGGCGGCCCGGCAGCCCGTTACTTTAACCACTCGGCCGTGCCCAGGGGGCGTGCCTGAGTTTCGACCCGATACCGATCATGCCCCGCGGCCCCCGCGTTTTCCTTGCCACCCTGCTTTTCCTCGCCGCCACCCTCGGCCGGGGAGAAGCCGTCGCGGCTGCGGGCGTGCTGTTCGTAAGCAGCGAACGCAGCGGAGCATACGAAGAGACGATCGCGGCGATCAGCACAGCGCTTGCTCCGGGCGTCGCCGCTGCCGACATCGCGGTCGTGGAGACGCAACAGGTAACCCCGGGCGCGCTCGCCGGCAGCCGGATCATTGTCACAGTCGGGGCCGAAGCGGCGCAGGCGGTGGCCGAACAGGCGCCGCGCCAGCCGGTGCTGCACACGCTGTTGCCTCGCGAGAGCTTCGAGAACCTGCCTGCCCCACCGGGAGCCGGCCGACGCTCCGCGGTGTTCCTCGACCAGCCGGTGCAGCGGCAGATCGCGCTGCTTGTCGAGGCCCTTCCCGAGTGGCGCCAGCTCGCGCTGCTCGTCGGTCCCCGCAGCCAGCCTCTCGCCGCCCGGTTAGCGGCTGCTGCGCGCGAGCGGCAGATGGTGGTGACGATCGAGAACATTGCCACCGACCGCGAAATCTATCCGGCGCTGGAGCGTCTGCTGGCCGAGCGTGCGATCCTGCTTGCGCTGCCCGATCGCGTCGTGTTCAACAGCTACACGATCCAGAACATTTTGCTCACGAGCTACCGCCACCGCTCGCCGCTGATCGGCTTTTCGCCCGCCTACGTTCGCGCGGGCGCGCTGCTCGGCCTGTTTTCGACACCGGCGCAAATCAGCGAACAGGCCGCGGAGGCGATCCGTGCAGTGCTCGCCGGCGGAGCGCTGCCGCCGCCACAGGCGCCGCGGCAGTTCGAGGTCGGCATCAACCAGAACGTCGCGCGCTCGCTGGGCATCACGCTCGAACCGGCGGAGGACATCGCCGCGCGGATGATCCGCAGGGACGCCAAGCCATGATCAGGAACTGGGGCATCCGGTCGCGCGTGATGCTGGTCGCAGTGCTGCCGACTCTCGTGCTGGCGATCGTGCTCACCGCGTTCTACACCGGCTCGCGGGTCACCGATCACCGCGAAGCCCACCTCGCCCGGGGCCAGGCGTTTGCGCGGCAGCTCGCGGCAGCGAGCGAATATGCCGTGTTCTCCGGCAACCGGGAATCGCTGCGGCGCCTTGCCGGGGCGATGCTCGCGGAGACCGACGTCCTCGGCGTGATGATCAGCGACCGCAACGGCGACGCGCTCGCGCAAAGCGGACGGCTCGATGCGACGCTGCCGTTGCCGCCGCGCGCGGTGTGGACGCCGGGCCTCGTCACCGCGAGCGAGACGCTGCGGGTCATCGAGCCGGTACTGCCGACGTCGCTCGATCTCGACGACGGTTTCGACGAAGCGGCCCTCGACACGCTGTCCGGCGCCGGGACTCCGCCGGTGCTGGGCACGGTCGTCGTCGACATCTCGCGCGCGCAGCTCAACGCGCGGCAGAATGAATTGTTGATCACCGGGAGCGCGGCGATCCTCATGGTGCTGATCGGCAGCCTCGTGCTCGCGCACTACATGAGCCGCGGCGTCACCGGGCCGATCCGGCGCGTCGCATCGGCGGTCGAGCGCATCGGGCGGGGCCAGTTTTCCGCGCGGCTGTCCGGCATCGGCGGCGGCACCCTGCGCACGCTCGCCGAAGGAGTCAACCAGATGGCGGCGAAGCTCGCGAGTGCGCACGACGACATGAGCCGCCAGATCGCGGACGCCACGGCGGAGCTGCGGGCACGCAAGGACGAAGCCGAGCGCGCGACCCTGTCGAAGTCACGCTTCCTCGCCGCCGCCAGTCACGATCTGCGCCAACCGATGCATGCGCTGGGCCTGTTCATCGCCGAGCTGTCGCAACACACGCACGCGCCGGCGTCACGCCGCCTCGTCGAGCGTATCGCGGCCTCTGCCGAAGCGATGGAGAACCTGCTCGACAGCCTGCTCGACATCTCGAAACTCGATGCCGGCGTGCTGGAGCCGCACATCAGCATCTTTCCGCTGCAGCCGATCCTCGACCGCATCGCCGCCGAGCAGCGTCCGCGCGCGGACACGCAGGATCTGCTGCTCAGGACCCGGCCGACGCCGCTGTGGGTCGAGAGCGACCCGGTGCTATTCGAGCGCATCATCGGCAACCTCGTCAGCAACGCGGTGCGCTATACGCGCAAGGGCCGCATCCTGATCGCGTGCCGGCGGCGCGGCGAGCGGGTGCGGATCGAAGTGCGCGACAACGGCGTCGGCATCGCCGCCGAGGCGCAGGAAATCATCTTCCAGGAGTTCATCCAGCTCGACAATCCGGCGCGCTCGCGCGACAAGGGGCTTGGGCTCGGGCTCGCGATCGTGCGGCGCCTCACCGACCTGCTCGGTCATCGCCTCGCGGTCCGCTCCCGTCCGGGCAGGGGATCGGTGTTCGCGATCGAAGTGCCGGCCGCGCAGCCGGTCGAATACGCCGAGCCCGGCGAGACCCGCAGGCAGCCCGGAGACCTGCTCGGCGTACGCGTGGCGCTCGTCGATGACGATCCGCTCGCGCAAGCGGGCATGCGCAGCCTGCTGACGTCCTGGGGGTGCGAAGTCAGCGCGGGCAGCGACATCGAAAGCGTGCTGGCGGCACTCGCGCGATCCGGCCACGAACCGCAGCTGGTCATCAGTGATTACCGCCTGCACGGCACCTCGAACGGCATCGATGCGATCCGCATGGCGCGCACACGATACGGCGAAAGCCTCCCGGCGACGTTGATCAGCGGCGACACCGGCCCCGAGACCCTGCGCCAGGCGCAGAGCGAAGGCCTGGCGCTGCTCCACAAGCCGGTCCGTCCGGCGCGCCTGCGGGCGCTGCTCAACCGCCTGTCCGACCCGGAGCGGGACTTCTGACGCCGCGCGGCCCGCACAGAGTAGGGTAAGATCGGTGCTTGTCGATCCGTCGCAGGAGACTCCCGTGTCGAAAGAAACGTCAGCCAAGGATCCGCTCGAGTTCGTGCGCGGCATGTGGAGCAGCATGGGGTTTTCGCTGCCCGGGATGGTCACGCCAACGCTCGACGTCGATGAACTCGATAAGCGGATCGCCGACATGAAGGCGGTCGAAAACTGGCTCAAGATGAACCTGAACATGCTGCAGATGACGATCCAGGGGCTGGAGATGCAGCGCGTCGCGATCGCCACCGTGCAGGCCATGACCCAGCATGCGCGCGAGGCCACGGAAAATCCCGCCCCGCAGGGGGACAACCCGTTTGCCGCTGCGGCGATGTGGCCATGGAACCTGATGGGAGGGATGCCGCCTGCGGCCGGCGAGCCGCCCCCGGCGCCCGACCAGAAGAAGGCCGAACCGAAGCCTTCCGGCGCCGCCGCGACCAAGTCGACGACGCAGCCGAAGTAAGCAGCCGGCGGTCTCGCGGGCAGGAGCCGGCTTTCCGCCCTGGCTTCCCTGCCGCCCCCAGCGGGGGTGGCTTCAGATCACCGCGTCGGCCCGCAATCGCGCAATCTGCGCTGCATCGAGCCCGAGTCCCGCAAGGATTTCGTCGCCATTCCCGCCCGCCTCCGGCGCTGGCGTCGCCGCCCCCGGCTCGAACTCCGACAGCCGGACCGGTGGCGCGAACTGGCGCACGCCGGCGACTTCGACGACCATGCCGCGCGCGGCGATGTGTGCGTTCGCGAGGCTCTCCTCGAGCCGCAGCACCGGCGTGACGCAGCAATCGACGGCGTCGAAGATCGCCACCCATTCGGCCTGCGTGCGGCCGCGAAAGATCGCCGCGACCTCGTTGCGCGCATACGTTCCGTCCGCGCCGGTCGCGAGGTGGGCGGCCTTCAGGTCCGGCCGGCCGAGCGTGTCGCACACCAGCAGCCAGAACTTCTCCTCGAGCGCGCCGACCGCCATGTGGCGCCCGTCGGCAGTCTCGTACACGCCGTAGCACGGCACGCCGCCCGTCAGCAGGTCTTCGCCGCGCGGGCGCACGCCGCCGTGCGCGAGCACTTCGACGAGCGGAAAGATCGCATGCGCGAGCGCTGCATCGGTCATCGCGACGTCCACATGGCGGCCACGTCCGGTCGCCTTCGCGTCGATGACCGCGACGAGCAGGCCGAGCAGCGCGGACAGGCTGCCGCCGAGCAGGTCGCCGATCTGCAGGTTGGGGATCGCCG
Source organism: Aromatoleum anaerobium (assembly GCF_012910705.2). Classification (GTDB taxonomy): domain Bacteria; phylum Pseudomonadota; class Gammaproteobacteria; order Burkholderiales; family Rhodocyclaceae; genus Aromatoleum; species Aromatoleum anaerobium. The sequence goes on from NZ_WTVG02000038.1 coordinate 184,517, forward strand.
GCGGTCCTCCGGCCACGCCGATCTGGTCGAGCACGCCGGAATAGGCGAGATAATTGATGTCGTGGCCGGCGCGCTGCGCATACGGGCCGCTCTGGCCGTAGCCGGAGATGCTGCAGCAGACGATCGCCGGTTTTGCCTCGGCGAGCGTGGCGTAGCCGAGGCCGAGCCTGTCCATGACGCCGGGGCGGAAGCCTTCGACGATGACGTCGGCGGTCGCGACGAGGCGCAGGAACAGCGCGCGCCCCGCCTCGTTCTTGAGGTCGAGGCGCAGGCTCTTCTTGCCACGATTGACGACCTGGTAGAAATAACTCGTCGCGCCGTTCATCGCGCCCATCGTGCGCGCGTAGTCGCCGGCGCCGGTGTCCTCGATCTTGATGACTTCGGCGCCGTAATCGGCCAGGTGCTGGGTCGCGAGCGGGCCGGGCAGAAGGCGCGTGAGGTCGAGGACGCGCAGGCCGTGCAGGGGTTTCGGTCGCATGCTTTGCGGATTACCGGAAAGGGATCGGAGGCGCCATTCTAGCCGGCCGCGGCACGCGTCCCGCACCATGACGCTCACTCATACGTGCGCACGTCGTCGATGACCTTGCCGTCGTTGGCCAGGCTGCCGGGCGCGCAGAAGCTCACTTCGCCGCGCAGCTTTGTCAGTTCGCGGATCGTCGCCGCGAGCGCCGCGTCGAGGCCCGCTTCGGCGCGCTCGACCTCGCAATGCAGGGTCATGCGGTCGGTCAGATCCGGGTTGTCGACGACGAGGCGCGCGCGCCTGACTTCGGGATGGCGCCGCACGACGTCGGCGATCTGGCCCGGATGCACGAACATGCCCTTCACTTTGGTCGTCTGGTCGGCGCGCCCCATCCAGCCCCGGATGCGAGCGTTCGTGCGTCCGCACGGCGACATCCCCGGCAACAGCGCGGAGAGGTCGCCGGTGCCGAAACGGATCAGCGGATAGTCCGGGTTGAAGGTTGTGACGACGACTTCGCCGACTTCGCCGGGCGCGATCGGGTCGCCGGTGCCGGGGCGGACGATCTCGAGCACGACGTCTTCGTCGACGACCAGGCCTTCGCGCGCCGACGTCTCGTACGCGATCAGCCCGACGTCGGCCGTCGCGTAGGCCTGGAATGCCGGGATGCCGCGCGCCGCGAACGCCTCGCGCAGGCTCGGCGGAAAGGCCTCGCCGGAGACGAAAGCTTTCGTGAAGCTGTGGGCGACGCCCAGTTCATCGGCGCGATCGAGGATGATGCGCAGGAACGACGGCGTGCCGACATACGCGTTCGGCCGCAGGTCCGCGAGCGCCGCGAGCTGCTGCTCGGTCTGACCGGTGCCGGCCGGGAACACCGTACAGCCAAGCGCGTGCGCGGCCGTTTCCATCATCGAGCCGGCCGGCGTGAAATGGTACGAGAAGGTGTTGTGCACCAGGTCGCCTTCGCGGAAACCGGCCGCGAACAACGCCCGCGCGATGCGGTAATAGTCCGGCCGCGCCCCTTCCGGCTCGTACAGCGGACCCGGCGACGCGAACACGCGGCGGCAGCCGGCGCCCCAGCGCGTCGTCGCGAAGCCGCCGAACGGGCGCGCCGCCTTCTGGCGTTCGAGCAGTTCGGACTTGCGGGTAACCGGCAGCTTCGCGAGCGCTTCACGGCTCGTCACCGCGTCCGCGTCGACGCCGTCGAGCAGCTTCGCGAAAGCCGGGGCATTCGCCTTCGCATGGGCGAGCTGCGCCGGCAGGCGAGCGAACAGCTCGCGTTCGCGCGCGGCGGGGTCACGGGTTTCTCGGGCGTCGTAGAAGTTCATCATTAAGTCCTTGGTACGGAAAGACGGCCGGATCAGGCGCGCGGCCGTCACGCTGGCTCCTCGGCCGTCCGCGCTCAGGAAAGCCAGCGCTTGCGCCGGCGGTAATGCTTGACGTCGCGGAAGCTCTTCCTCCCCTCGCCCGACAGGCCGAGGTAAAACTCCTTGACGTCCTCGTTGTCCGCGAGGCCCTTGGCTTCGCCTTCCATCACGATGCGGCCGTTTTCCATGATGTAGCCGTAGTCGGCGTAACGCAGCGCGACCATCGTGTTCTGCTCGGCGAGCAGGAAGCTGACCTGCTCCTTCGCGTTCAGGTCCTTCACGATCTCGAAGATCTCCTCGACGATCTGCGGCGCGAGACCCATCGACGGCTCGTCGAGCAGGATCATCTCGGGCTTGGCCATCAGCGCGCGGCCGATCGCGCACATTTGCTGCTCGCCGCCGGAGGTGTAGCCGGCCTGCGACGTGCGCCGCTGCTTGAGCCGCGGAAAGTAGTGGTAGACCTTCTCGAGGCTGTCCTTCAGCTCGGTGCGCGAGATCGAGCGCGTATAGGCGCCGGTCAGCAGGTTCTCTTCGATCGTCAGGTGGCCGAAACAGTGGCGGCCTTCCATGACCTGGATCACGCCGCGCCGCACGAGGTCGTTCGGCGTCATCCGGTCGATGCGCGCGCCCTTGAATTCGATGCTGCCTTTCGTCACGTCGCCGCGCTCGGCGCCGAGCAGGTTCGAGATCGACTTCAGCGTCGTCGATTTGCCCGCGCCGTTCGCGCCGAGCAGCGCGACGATGCGGCCTTTCGGCACGTCGAGCGACACGCCCTTGAGCACGAGGATCACGTGGTCGTAGATGACCTCGACGTTGTTGATGCTGAGGTACTGCGCTGCTGCCGGCGCGGCAGGGGCCGCGGCTGTATTCGTCTGCATGCTGTGTCTTCGCCTGTTGTAGTCTGCGCCCCGGGGCGCCCGAACCGGCGACGGGCGGATAAACTCCGCCCGCCGTCCGCTGCGTTCAGCTCTCCTTCGAGCAGTCGCGCGGCGTGATGCCCTTTTCCTTCGCGTAGGCCGCGGCCGATTCCTCGATCATCGGGCGCACGACGGACTGGTCGCCCTGGATCCAGTCGGTGACGACTTTCCATTTCGTGCCGTCCCACTGCTGGAACTTCACTTTTCCCGCACCTTCATGATCGGCGCAGGTGATCTTCAGGTCCGGCATGAACCCGGCGGCGCCGAGCTGGGTCAGCCGCGCGTTGTCGATGTCCAGGTTCTCGAAACCCCAGCGCGCCTGCTCGCCCGTCACCGGCTTGCCCTTGCCGTATTTTTCCTGCGCCTTGCGGATCGCCTCGACGGTGATGATGCCGTGCACCACGCCGCGGTTGTAGAGCACCGAGCCGACGCGGTCCTTGTCGGCCATGTTGCCGGCGTTCTTCGCATAAACGTGCTTCTGGATTTCCTGCACGACCGGATAGTTCGTTCCGGCGACGTTGAAGCCCGCTGCGGTGTAGCCTTTTGCCGCGTCGCCGGCGGGAATCGTGTCCTCTTCGGAGCCGGACCACCACACGCCGACGATCTTGTCGCGCGAATAACCGGTCTTGGCCGCGGTGCGCAGCGCGGTCGGGTTCATCACGCCCCAGCCCCACAGGATCACGTAGTCCGGCTTCATCTGGCGGATCTGCAGCCACTGCGCCTGCTGCTCGTTGCCGGGGTTCGCCACTGCGATCTTCTCGACCGTGAAGCCGTGCTTCGCCGCGAGCTTGTCGAGGATTGCATGCGACTCCTTGCCGTACGCCGAGTCGTGGTACAGCAGGCCGATCTTCTTGCCCTTCAGCTTGTCGATGCCGCCTTCCTTCGTGCCGAGGTAGTTGATGATCGCGGAGGCCTGGGTCCAGTACGTCGAGATCATCGGGAAGACCCACGGGAAGACGCGGCCGTCGGCGGCGTCGGTACGGCCGTAGCCGATCGTCACCATCGGGATCTTGTCCTGCGCGACCTTCTCGAGCACCGAGTAGGTGATGCCCGTCGACAGCGGCTGGAACACCGTGTTGCCGGTCGCGCCCTTCGTCTTCAGCCGCTCGTAGCATTCGACGCCGCGCGCGTTGTTGTATTCGGTTTCACACTCTTCCCACGTCAGCTTGACGCCGTTGATGCCGCCGTCGCGTGCGTTGATCATCGCCATGTAGTCGATCCAGCCGCCATACAGCGACGCGCCGTTCGAGCCGAACGGCCCGACGCGGTAGCTCGGCAGGCCGATGAACTGTTCCTGGGCCGCGGCATAGCCGGTGGCGAGCAGTCCGGCGACGGCGGCGCCGATCAGTGCGGTGTGCTTCAGTTTCATGTTGCCTCCTCTTCTTGTGTGTAATGGTGCTGCGTTCTACCTTGACCGCCGGCCGGCGAAGCCCCATTGCGGGCCGGTATTCGAGGGTTCGATGCTCAGTGCGGGAATGGCCACAGCCGCAGCTTTTCCTTGCCGATCTGCCACAGCCGCGCCAGTCCGTGCGGCTCGACGATCAGGAAGAAGATGATCAGGCCGCCGAAGATGATCAGTTCGAGGTTCGAGCCGAGCCCCGCCGGCATCGAGCCGGCGAACAGCGAGTGCATCGCGACGTTCAGGAAGATCGGCAGCAGCACGATGAACGCCGCGCCGAGGAAGGAGCCCATGATCGAACCGACACCGCCGATGATGATCATGAACAGGATCTTGAACGACAGGTCGAGGTTGAAGCCTTCCGGCTCGACCGTGCCGAGGTAGGCGTATGCGTACAGCGCGCCGGCGACGCCGCAATAGAACGACGACACCGCGAACGCCGACAGCTTCGCGAACATCGGCCGGATGCCGATGACTTCGGCCGCCACGTCCATGTCGCGCACCGCCATCCACGAGCGGCCGGTCGTGCTGCGCACGAGGTTCTTCGCGGCGAGCGCGAGCACCGCGACGATGCCGAGCGTCAGCAGGTATTTCGACACCGGCGTATCGAACGCGAAGCCGAGGATCTCGATCTGCTGCGCGGAAATCACGCCCGAGGACGAGTTGTTCGAGAACCACGGGAACTTCACCAGCGCCCAGACGATGAAGAACTGCGCCGCGAGCGTCGCCACCGCGAGGTAGAAGCCCTTGATGCGCAGGCTCGGCAGGCCGAACGCGACGCCGACCAGCGCCGCGCACAGCCCGCCGATCGCCAGCGCGACGAGGAATGGCATGCCGTCGACGCGCAGCATGAAGTTGTACGCGCCGAACGCGCCGACCGCCATGAACGCCGCCGAACCGAGCGACAGCTGGCCGGCATAGCCGGTGAGGATGTTCAGGCCGATCGCGGCGAGCGAGAAGATCAGCACCGGGATGAGGATCGCCTGAAGCCAGTACTCGCTGGCGAGAAACGGCAGGACGAGGAAGAAGAAGCCGAGGATCGCGATGAACCCGACCCTGTCCTGGCGGATCGGGAAGATCTGCTGATCTTCCTGGTAACTGACCTTGAACTGGCCCGCTTCACGATAAAGCATGCATTGTCTCCAAATTTCATTAGTCGCAACCCGCCCGCCGCCGGGCCGCCCCAAGGCGGGCGGCGCCGGGGCTTAGCCCCAAGCGTGGGGGCTCACACTCTGTCGATGTGGCGCTCGCCGAACAGCCCTTCGGGGCGGATCAGCAGGAAGCCGAGCGCGAGCACGTACGGGAACCAGCCTTCGATGCCGCCGCCGACGAACGGACCGATGTACACCTCGGCGAGCTTCTCCGACGCGCCGATGATCAGCCCGCCGACGATCGCTCCGGGCACCGACGTGAAGCCGCCGAGGATCAGCACCGGCAGCGCCTTCAGCGCGGTGAAGGTCAGCGCGAACTGCACGCCGCTGCGCGCGCCCCAGATCAGCCCGGCGACGAGCGCGACGAAACCGGCCACCGCCCACACGATCGCCCAGATGTGCTGCAGCGGGATGCCGATCGACAGCGCCGCCTGGTGGTCGTCGGCGACCGCCCGCAGGGCGCGGCCGACCTTCGTGTATTGGAAGAACAGCGCGAGCGACGCGACGAGCGCACCGGCGAGCGTGGCAGCGAAGAGATCGAACTTCGACACCAGGATATCGGCGCTCTCCATGATCCATTCGACCGGCTCGTCGGCGATGCCCAGGCTCAAGCCCCGCACGTTCGCACCCCACAGAGCCTGCGCGATCCCCTCGATGAGGAAGGTCAGGCCGATCGTCGCCATGAACAGCGTGATGTGCGGCTGGTTCACGAGCGGGCGCAGCACGACCTTCTCGGTCAGGATGCCGAGCACGATCATCGCCGCGAGCGCGAGCACGAACGCGAGCCAGAACACGACGTTGCTGTCCGCGTCGAGCCCGGTCCAGCCCGGCAGCACCTCCTGGAAGCCGACGAAGGTCAGCGCGGCGAAGAACACCATCGCGCCCTGGGCGAAGTTGAACACCCCCGACGCCTTGTAGATCAGCACGAAGCCGAGCGCGACCAGCGCGTACAGCACGCCCGACAGCAGGCCGCCGATCAGCACTTCGAAAAAGAATCCCATCCTTGTCTCCCGATCTCTTTTTTGTCCGCGCTCAATGCGAGGTGCCGAGGTAGGCGGCGATCACTTCCGGATTGTTCTTGACCTCGTCCGGCGCGCCGTCGCCGATCTTCTTGCCGTAGTCGAGCACGACGACGCGATCCGAGATGTCCATGACGACCCCCATGTCGTGCTCGATCAGCACGATCGTCGTGCCGAACTGGTCGTTCACATCGAGGATGAAGCGGCACATGTCCTGTTTCTCCTCGACGTTCATGCCGGCCATCGGCTCGTCGAGCAGCAGCAGCGACGGCTCGGCGGCGAGCGCGCGGCCGAGCTCGACGCGTTTCTGCAGGCCGTACGGCAGCCGCCCGACGGGCGTCTTGCGGATGCCCTGGATCTCGAGGAAATCGATGACTTCCTCGACTTTCAGGCGGTGCTCGATCTCCTCCTGCCGCGCGCGGCCCCAGTACAGCGCGTGCTGGAAGAGGTTGCATTTCATCTTCAGGTTGCGCCCGGTCATGATGTTGTCGAGCACGCTCATGCCCTTGAACAGCGCGATGTTCTGGAAAGTGCGCGCGATGCCCTGCGCGGCGGCGACATGCGGCTCCATCTTCTGGCGCAGCTCGCCGCGGAACATGATGCGGCCTTCCTGCGGGTGATAGACGCCGTTGATGACGTTCAGCATCGAGCTCTTGCCCGCGCCGTTCGGGCCGATGATCGAGCGGATCTCGTGCTCGCGCACGTCGAAGCTGATGTTCGTCAGCGCCTTGACGCCGCCGAACGACAGCGAGATGCCCTGCAGGTCGAGGATCACGTCGCCGATGCGCCGCTCGGCCACGGGCGGCTGCGCAACGGGAGCCACTTGAATCAGGTCGTTCATCATCATCGCTCCTCCTCAGGCGGCCTGCTTCGCGGCTTGCGGCGCGAAGGTCTTCGCGTCTTCGATGCGCAGCTCGGCGCTGATGCGGCCTTCCCGCCCATCCTCGTATTTGACGACTGTCTCGATGCGCTGGCTCTTCCGCCCGTCGAACAGCGCCTCGATCAGCACCCCGTAGCGTTCCGCGATGAAATTGCGCCGCACCTTGCGCGTGCGCGTCAGCTCGCCGTCGTCGGCGTCGAGCTCCTTGTGCAGGATCAGGAAGCGGCGGATCTGCGAGCCGCTCATCTTCGGATCGACGGCGAGGTCGGCATTGACTTTCTCGACGCAGTCGCGGATCAGCTCATACACCGCCGGCTGCGACGCGAGGTCGGTGTAGCCCGAATACGCCATGCCCTTCCTCTCGGCCCAGTTGCCGACCGCCTCGAGGTCGATGTTGATGAACGCGGTGACGCAGTCGCGGCCGTTGCCGAACGTGACCGCCTCCTTCACGTACGGGAAGAACTTCACCTTGTTCTCGATGTAGTTCGGTGCGAACATCGACCCGTCGTTGAGCTTGCCGACGTCCTTGGCGCGGTCGATGATCTTCAGGTGGCCGTCCTCGTCGAAGAAGCCGGCGTCGCCGGTCATGAAATAGCCGTCGGCGTTGATCGATTCCGCGGTCGCATCCGGGCGCTTGTAGTAGGCCTTCAGCAGCATCGGTCCCTTGACCAGGATCTCGCCCTTGTCGTCGAGCTTGACCTCGACGAACGGCGCCGGCTTGCCGACCGAATCGAGCTTGATCTGGCCATCCGGCTGCAGGCACACGTAGGCGCAGGTCTCGGTCTGGCCGTAGAGCTGCTTCAGGTTCACGCCGATCGAGCGGTAGAAGCGGAACAGATCCGGGCCGATCGCCGCGCCCGCGGTGTAGGCGACGCGGATGCGGCTCATGCCGAGCACGTTCTTCAGCGGCCCGTACACGAGGAAGTTGCCGAGCGCGTACTGCACGCGGTCGCCCACCGACACCGGCTTGCCGTCGAGGATGTCGGCACCGCAGCGGCGCGCGACGTCCATGAAGTGGTGGAAGAGCTTGCGCTTCACCGCGCCCGCGTCCTCCATGCGGATCATCACCTGGGTGAGCAGGTTCTCGAACACGCGCGGCGGCGCGAAATAGTAGGTCGGACCGATTTCGCGCAGGTCGGTCATGACCGTGTCGCCCGACTCGGGGCAGTTGATCGTGAAACCGGCGACCATCGCCTGCGCGAACGAGAACAGGTGATCGCCGACCCACGCCATCGGCAGGTACGACAGGATGTCCTCCCGGTCGGTCAGCCGGTCGAACTCCATGCCGCCGGTCGCGGCGGCGATGAACGCGCCATGCGTCTGGCACACGCCTTTCGGCTTGCCGGTCGTGCCGGACGTGTACAGCATCACCGAGATGTCGTCGGAAGCGCCCTTGTCGATCTCGGCGTCGAGGAAATCGGGGTGATTGCGGTCGTGGATGCGCCCCATCTCCTGCAGCGCGTCGAGCCCCATCAACAGCGTCTGGGTGTAATGCCGCATGCCGCGCGGGTCATCGTAGATGACATGCCGCAGCAGCGGCACTTCCGCCTCGATCTCGAGCATCTTGTCGACCTGCTCCTGGTCCTCGACGACGGCGAACTGGATCTCGGCATCCTGCAGCACGTAGATCATCTCCTGCGCGACCGCGTCCTGGTACAGCATCACCGGGATGCCGCCGAGGCACTGGCACGCGGCGACCGACCAGTACAGCCGCGGCCGGTTGTCGCCGATGATCGCGAGCCGGTCGCCGCGCTTGAAGCCCAGTTCGGCGAGCCCGCACGCGATCGCGCGGACGTTCTGCGCCACGGCTGCCCAGCTATGGGTTTGCCAGATGCCGTATTCCTTCTCGCGCATCGCCGGCCGGTTCGGCCGCACGCTGGCGTGGTGCATCAGCAGCCGCGGGAACGTATCCAGCGCGGCCAAGTGCACGGCTTGCCCGGTCGATTCGGACATACCCACTTCCTCCTTCGGATCGATACCTTTCGCTTATGTGCCCGAACCCTGCTGTTCGCTGCAGGCTTGCGGGATGGCGCAGCGCTGGCGCCGGGGTCCCGGTCCGGTCGGAGGACCGGGACGGAACGTGTTGATGGGTAGTGTCGCAAGCGATGTTTGCGCAACTGTTTGGGAAATGTAGTCAATTATTGCAATGGCGCCGCGAGGCAGCACACAACGTCACGCCGTCCGAAAAAAAGCTGCATGGAATAACCTGAATGGTTTTCGCCATTCGTTAGAATCGGGCTTCACAGAAGGGCGATCGCGCCTGCTGGCGGACGAAGCCGGCGGAACGCGCCGCTCAAACGGAGCGACCGTGCAGGAACGTCCATTCACCTTCCGCCTCCTTGCGCTTTGCATCGGCGCCGCCGTGCTGGCGCCCCCTCCCCCCGCGCACGGGCAGGTCTACAAATGCCGGGAAGGCGGCGGGACGGTGTTTTCCGGCACCCCCTGCGATGCCGAGTCAACGCCGCTGGAAGTGAAGCCGGCGGCGGGCGACTACGATCGGCTCGACGACCTGCGGGCGCGCTCGCGAACCGAGACCGGTCGCGTCGAACTGAGGCGCATTGACGACGAGCGGGCGGCCCGGCGCCACGAGGCGGCCGTCGAAAATGATTTACGGCGAAAAGCCGAATCGGATCGCTGCACGCAGATTCGCGAAGACAGGGCCAGGGCGCAGCGCCTGGCAAAGACGCGGCGGCACCCCGACAATGCCCGGCACGAAGGGGAGACCGCGAAAAAGCTGTCGGAGCGGGAGTTTTTCGAGTGCCGGCACGCCGGGCAACTGCGATGAAACGCCGTAGGGCGGGGCACACGCCATCGGGTAAAATCCCCAGCTTCGCCGACCGGCGCACGCGCTCCCGCCCATGGAAATCATCAATCTCCTCATCGACATCGTCATGCACCTCGACAAGCACCTCGAGGCGCTCGTCCAGTCTTACGGGATATGGATCTACGCGATCCTGTTCGCGGTGATCTTCAGCGAAACGGGTTTCGTCGTCACGCCGTTCCTGCCGGGCGACTCGCTGCTGTTCGTCGCCGGCGCGCTCGCGGCGGTGGGCGGCATGGACATCGGCGTGCTGATCGCCGTGCTGACCGTCGCCGCGGTGCTCGGCAACACCGTCAACTACGCCATTGGCCGCTACTTCGGGCCGAAGGTGTTCCAGTGGGAGAACTCGCGCCTCTTCAACAAGGCGGCGCTGATGAAGACGCACCTTTTCTACGAGAAGCACGGCGGCAAGACGCTCGTCATCTCGCGTTTTTTGCCGCTATTCCGCACCTTTGCCCCGTTCGTCGCCGGCATCGGCAGCATGACGTATGCACGCTTCACGCTGTTCAACGTCATCGGCGCGCTGGCATGGGTCGTATCGCTGACGTTCGCCGGCTACTGGTTCGGCAACATGCCATGGATCAAGCAGAACCTCACGCTCGTCATCGTCGCGATCATCGTCCTGTCGCTCGTGCCGGTCGCGGTCGGCGCGTGGAAATCACGCTCGGCGGCGTAAGGCAGGTGCCGGCGATCCGGCCGATCGCCCTCCCGCAGCGCCCTCCCGCAGCGGTCTCGCGCCGCCGTCCGCCCGTCAACCTACCGTCGTTGCGCCAGAACATTCCGGCCACTACCCTGAAAGCAGGAGGGTGGCACGATCTGCGAAAGCTCCGGTCTTATTGTCGATCGGGCAACGCGCCGGCAAACCATCGCCACGTCGTGCAGGACAGCCACGATCAAATCCAGCGAGACCGCGCGTCCCTCCGGGCGCGGGGTACAAAAGGAAGATCATGAACTATGCCGAACGTGCATTGCGCACGTTGAGCGCCGGAAACCGGACACTGCTGCGGGCCGAGGACGAAGCGAGCCTGCTGCAGGAGATGTGCCAGGTCATCGTCGAACTCGGCGGCTACCGCATGGCGTGGGTCGGCTTTGCCGAGCAGGATGAAGGGAAGACATTGCGCCCGGTTGCTCATCGGGGATTCGAAGACGGCTTTTTCGACATCGCGCATTTCACCTGGGCCGAAGGGGAAGGCGGCCCGACCGCGCAGGCGGTGCGAACCGGCAAACCGGTTGTGGTGCAGGACATCAAGACGGTGGTCGCGCCCCACCTGCCGGTCGCGATCACCGAAGCCATCGAGCGCGGCTACGCATCGGTCGTCGCCTTTCCGCTGATCATCGACGGGCAGGTCGGCGGCAACCTGACGATCTTCGCGGCCGAGACCGACGCGTTCGACGAGCAGGAAGTCGGGCTGCTCGGCGAGATGGCTGACGACCTCGCCTTCGGCATCGGGACCCTGCGGATGCGGGCCCGCCACCGTGAGGCCGAGGAAACGATCCGCCGCATGGCCTACTTCGATACGCTCACCGCACTGCCGAACCGGACCTCGGCTGAAGAGACGCTGAGCACCGCGATCGAGTTCGCGCGCAGCCAGCACCAGTCGCTGGCGATCCTGCTGGTCAAGGTGGGACTGTTCCAGGAAATCAGCGACACGCTGGGCTACCGGGAAGCCGACCAGTTGCTCCGCGAGATGTCCCGCCGCCTTGCGACCCTCGCCGGCGAACTCCCGTCGATTGCGCGGGTCGGGGAAGATGAATTTTCGCTGCTGCTGCGCAATGCGGGCGCCGAGACCGCCTGCCGGCTCGCCCAGCGCATCGTGCGTGAAGCGTGCGATTCGGTGGCGGTCAACGGGCTGATGATCGACCCGCATGTGTATATCGGCGTCGTGCTCTTTCCGGGGCACGGCACGACGCCCGAGGCATTGATGCGGCGCGCGAAGATTGCCGCGGTGCAGTCCAGGCGGACAGTTGCCAAGTATGGCCTGTACCAGGGCACGGCGGATGTCGAGAGCACGCGCCGGCTGACGCTGATGAGCGATCTGCGCCGCGCGATCGAACAGGACGAGTTGCTGCTGTACTGCCAGCCGAAGGTGAGCATCGCATCCCGGGAGGTCTGCGGTGCCGAGGCCCTGGTACGCTGGCGGCACCCGCAGCACGGCATGGTTGCGACCGGCGAATTCATCGCGCTCGCCGAACGGGCCGGTCTGATCATGCCGCTCACGCGCTGGGTGCTCGAAACAGCTTTCAGGCAGAGCCACACCTGGTACGAGCAGGGCGTGCGCTGTCCTCTGTCGGTCAATCTCTCGGCCCAGGACTTGCGCGACCCGCGCCTGATCGACCGCATCGTCGGTCTGTTCGCGACCTGGGCGATGCCGCCCGAGCTAGTCCAGTTCGAACTCACCGAAAGCGCCCTGATGGAGGACCCTGCGGGGGCGCTCGACACGATGGCGCGCCTGAAAGCGCTCGGGGTCGAACTGTTTGTCGACGATTTCGGCACCGGCTATTCCAGCCTGAGCTACCTGCAGAAATTGCCGGTCGACGCGCTCAAGATCGACCAGTCCTTCGTCATGAGCATGCTGACGAATCCCGGCTCGGCGATCATCGTCCGCTCCACGGTCGATCTGGGTCACAACCTGGGGCTCGGCGTGGTGGCCGAAGGAGTCGAAAGCGAAGGTCTGTGGGAGGGTTTGCGGGCGCTCGGTTGCGACACCGCGCAAGGCCATTTCGTCGGCATGCCGATTCCGGCCGACCAGTTCATCGAATGGGAAGCGCATTCGCCCTGGCGGCTCCGCCCCGCGGCCGGCGACACAACGCCGGCAATTGCTCGCTGACGGTTCGTCGGTCAGGGCCGGGCGGAAAAGTTCGCAGCTTCGCCGCCCCCCCCCCTGCTCAGAACATCATCCCTTCGTCAAACCGCATGGACTTCAAATCCTTGAGCAGCGCCTTGATTTCCTTGATGTCGTCGAACTTCGCAAGGTCCTCTTCCATGGACCTGAACGTCTGCTTCTTCCGCACGATCTGAACGTCGAGCAAGGACAACATGCTCTCGGGAGACAGGCGTTGCCGCGGATCGACCTGGAAGCGCAGGGCGAACGCATGTTCGACACCCATGATCTCCATGTCGAGTTCCTTCGACTGGTCCTTCAGGATCACATTGAAGCGCTTCAGACGATCTTCGCTCATCCGGGCCAGCTCGGCCGGGTCAATGTGCTCCAGCTCCAGCTGCAGTTCGAGAAGCTGCAGCAGATTCCGGCTTTCATAAGCGCGATTGACGCGCTGCATGAGCAGGTTCTTGCGCTCGCGCTCGGCCAGGTCCGGCTCACGATCGGGGTGCAGCGCGCTGGCGAGCTTGCGGTAAACGTCGCGAATCGAGGCGCTGATCTCCTTTTCCTCGGTCTCCTGCGCCTGTTCGCGTGCCAGTTGCTTCGCCGTTTTCTTGCGCCGCGCCGCGCGTGAGGCCTGCTCGGCACTCGCCTTTTGCGCCTGCTCAGTCATTTTTTCATGTGCCTGACGCAGGAAGGATTCGGGGTCGTTGAAATCGATGTCGTCGTCCAGCCCGACGCCCATCATGCCCTCGAACATTTCCTTGAGCTGCTGCTTTTCCGCCGCAAGATCCTCGTCGTAATCCGACCCGCTGTGCCGGTTGTAGATTTCCTTGAGTTCCGGGTCGTCCGACTTCTCGAGAAGCGGAGCCACCAGATTGACGATAAATTCGGCCAGGCCCTTGCGCTCGGTGCGCGTCAGGCCTTTCTGCCCATATGCCTGGTCCAGCTTTCGCACCATCTGCAACTGCAGGCCTTCGAGTTCGGCTTCAATGGGCAAAAGCTCTTCAGCGTACTTCTTCTGGTAACGCGGCAGGAGTATTTCCCATGCCGCCAGGCGTTGACGCTTCTGTTCGATCTGCTTGATCAGGCGGTTGAAAGTTTTCTGGTTGCGAGTCAAGGTGCCTGATGCGCCCTTGTCGCCAGCGATGACGATCGAAGGCCTGGACGGGTCGAAAAGCATGGTCTGGAATCCGGAGGGCCGATAAAGCCTCGAAGTCTGGTGCCGCGCCTCTCGGCGGTCAACCTCTGGGCGTCGCGACGGCATCGACCATTTCGCAACAACTTCCCGGAGCCGGCCTTCAGACCGGTGCCCCGGCTCCCCGCCCTGAAATGCGGGGAGCCGGAGTCGGTGTTACGGTGGGTCACATGCTGCGCCGGTACTGCCCGCCGATCTTCTGGCTGCGCTCGCTCGCGCCGTACTTGTTCTTCATCGCGCCTGCCCAGATACGGTGGACGGGACGATTCTTTACCTTGGCATCATTCACCTACAATGTCAGCTTGCCCTGCTCCTCCGGCAACAAGCTGCCCCTGACACGAGCGAAGTTCAGCAGCTCCGCCAACGCACCCTGCTGCGTGCGCCAGTCACGCAGCACGTGCTCCGCGAGCAACGCGTAATGCCACTTTCGCCCGTCCCGGTTCGCCGGCGGCAGACCGTTGATGCGCTCGCACCAGGCCGTCGCCGCCTTCAGCTTGCGCTGTAGTTCAGCGTGCTCACCTGTCCCTGGGCCGATGGACAGGCGCAAGCTGCTGTGCGAGGTAATGCGGGCGTTCGTATTGGCCTACGGGGAAAAGACGCGGACGTAAAGCTCAGGCAGCGAACGGATCCATCAGCACAAGGCCGGGCACCCGTTTGAAGTCGGCAATGTTCCGGGTCATCAAGGGAAGGTTTTCGATCAGGGCGCTGGCAGCGATGATGGCGTCGGGCAGTTTGATGGCCAGACTGGAGCGGATTTCGATGACACGCTCGACGACCGGCGAGGTCAGGGCAATTTCGTCGAGTTGATCCAGCAGAAACCGGGCGCGGGCGCGACTGTCGTCGGTGTGGCCGCGCCAGCCCAGCACCTCCATGCGGGTGATCACCGAGATGCGCGCCTGATCCCGCAATGCCTGCTCGATGCGCTGAAGAACGGACTCATCCACGGCGTCAGCAAGAAAATATATCAGCAGATTCGTATCGACGACGCAGGACATCAGCAGCGCTCGTCCCACTCGTCGCGCATCGCCTTCACTTCGGAGTCGATTTCTTGAGCGCTCATTTTTCGTGGCCATGACCCCCGCGCCGCCGTGATCGCAGCGTCAAGCTGCCCGACGTCATGGCGTCGCTCGGCGAACAGGGCATCGACCAATTGCATCACCGCCGTACGTTGCGCACTCGGCAAGGATTCGAGCTTGTGGATCAGTTCCATGTGCCCCATGGCCATTTCTCCTGCGGTTCCCGCGTTCAGTGTAGTCAGGCAAAGGGCTCCGCCGCAACCGGACAGCAAAACGGCTCCGTGCGGCGCCGTTTCCGTGATGCCCGAGCAACTCCCCCTCCAAGCAACTCCCCCTTACATGCTGCGCCGGTACTGACCGCCGACCTCGTACAGCGCCGACGTGATCTGCCCGAGCGAGCAGTAGCGCACCGCGTCGACGAGCACCTCGAAGACGTTGCCGTCCTCGATGACGGCCTGGCGCAGCTTCGCGAGCCACTTCGGCGCTTCGGCGGCGTTGCGCGCCTGGAAGTCCGCGAGGCGCTTCAACTGCCCCTGCTTCTCTTCCTCCGTCGAGCGTGCCAGTTCGATTTCCGGCTGCGCGCTGCCCTTCGGGTTCAGGAAAGTATTGACGCCGATGATCGGGTACGAGCCGTCGTGCTTCTTGTGCTCGTAGTACAGCGACTCCTCCTGGATCTTGCCGCGCTGGTAGCCGGTCTCCATCGCGCCGAGCACGCCGCCGCGCGACGCGATCGCCTCGAACTCCTGCAGCACCGCCTCTTCGACCAGGTCGGTGAGTTCCTCGATGATGAAGGCGCCCTGGTTCGGGTTCTCATTCTTCGCCAGGCCCCACTCGCGGTTGATGATGAGTTGGATCGCCATCGCGCGGCGCACCGATTCCTCGGTCGGCGTCGTGATCGCCTCATCGTACGCGTTGGTGTGCAGCGAGTTGCAGTTGTCGTAGATCGCGATCAAGGCCTGCAGCGTCGTGCGGATGTCGTTGAAGTCCATCTCCTGCGCGTGCAGCGAGCGCCCGGAAGTCTGCACGTGGTACTTCAGCTTCTGGCTGCGCTCGTTCGCGCCGTACTTGTTCTTCATCGCCACCGCCCAGATGCGGCGCGCGACACGGCCGATCACGGAATACTCGGGGTCCATGCCGTTGGAGAAGAAGAACGACAGGTTGGGCGCGAAGTCGTCGATGTGCATGCCGCGGGCGAGGTAGGACTCGACGTAGGTGAAGCCGTTCGACAGCGTGAAGGCGAGCTGCGAGATCGGGTTCGCGCCGGCTTCGGCGATGTGGTAGCCGGAGATCGACACCGAGTAGAAGTTCTGCACCTGGTGATGGACGAAGTATTCCTGGATGTCGCCCATCATCTTCAGCGCGAACTCGGTCGAGAAGATGCAGGTGTTCTGGCCCTGGTCTTCCTTCAGGATGTCCGCCTGCACCGTGCCGCGCACCGACGACAGCGTCCATTCCTTGATCTTCTGGAATTCGGTCTCGGTCGGCTCGCGGCCGTTGTCGGCGCGGAACTTCGCGACCTGCTGATCCAACGCGGTGTTGAAGAAGAACGCAAGGATGATCGGCGCCGGCCCGTTGATCGTCATCGACACCGAGGTCGAAGGTGCCACGAGGTCGAAGCCGTCGTACAGCACCTTCATGTCGTCGAGCGTCGCGATCGACACGCCGGAGTTGCCGATCTTGCCGTAGATGTCCGGGCGCAGGTCCGGGTCGCAGCCGTACAGCGTCACCGAGTCGAACGCGGTCGACAGACGGTGCGCGGGCATGCCCTCGGAGACTTTCTTGAAGCGGCGGTTGGTGCGGAACGCGTCGCCCTCGCCGGCGAACATCCGCGTCGGATCCTCGCCTTCGCGCTTGAACGCGAACACGCCGGCGGTGTAGGGGAACGAGCCGGGCACGTTCTCCTTCATGAGGAATTTCAGCGATTCGCCGTCGTCGTCGAACGCGGGCAGCGCGACCTTGCGGATCTTGCTGCCCGACAGCGATTCGCTCGTCAGCTTGGTGCGGATCTCCTTGTCGCGGATCTTCACGACGTATTCGTCGGCGGCGTAGAGCTCCTTCGTCTTCGGCCACATCTCGAGGAGCTTCTTCGCCGTGGGCGTCAGCTCGCCGTCCTTCCAGCTAATCAGCTCGTCGAATGTCACCTGCGAACCCGCGTCCTTGCCGCACTGCTCGAATAGCGCCTTCGCGATCTTCAGCGACTGACGCTCGCGCGCGACGCGCGCCTGCTGCTGCACGTGCTTGTGGTAGTCGCGCACCGTGTCGGCGATCTCGGCGAGGTAGCGCGTGCGCTCGGCCGGCACGATCGCGCGGCCGTGGGAGGACGCCTTCGTCGCCACGACCGGCAGCACACCAGGCTTGGCTTTCAAGCCCTTCTCGACGAGCTTCGGGAACATCGCCTGGTACAAGGCGGTCACGCCGTCGTCGTTGAAGCGCGCCGCCATCGTGCCGAACACCGGCATCGCGTCGGTCGGCTGGCTGAAGAGCTCGCGGTTCCTCTGGTACTGCTTCCTCACGTCGCGCAGCGCGTCGTCGGCGCCCTTGCGGTCGAACTTGTTGATCGCGACGAAATCGGCGAAGTCGAGCATGTCGATCTTCTCCAGCTGGCTCGCCGCGCCGAATTCCGGCGTCATCACGTACAGCGACAGGTCGACGTACGGCACGATCGCGGCGTTGCCCTGGCCGATGCCGGAAGTCTCGACGATGACGAGGTCGAAGCCGACGAGCTTCGTCGCGGCGATGACTTCGGGCAGCGCCGCGGAGATCTCCGAGCCGGTGTCGCGCGTCGCCAGCGAGCGCATGTAGATGTTGACGTGCTCGATCGCGTTCATGCGAATGCGGTCGCCGAGCAGCGCACCGCCGGTGCGCTTGCGCGACGGGTCGATCGACACGATCGCGAGCTTGAGGCGGTCAGCCTGGTCGAGGCGGAAACGACGCACGAGTTCATCGGTCAGCGAGCTCTTGCCCGCGCCGCCGGTGCCGGTGATGCCGAGCGCCGGCGTCCTGACTTTCGCCGCCGCGTCGATGATCGCCTTCCTGACGTCATCGCCATAGGCGCCGTTCTCGAGCGCGGTGATGACACGCGACAGCACGCGCTGGCGGTCCGCGCGCTCGCCCGTCGTGAGCTGCCTGACGATATCGTCGGCAGTCTGCGGCGCAACCGCGGTGAGGTCGAAATCGGAATTCTCGACAAGGTCGTTGATCATGCCCTGCAGCCCCATCATCGCGCCGTCTTCGGGCGAATACACGCGCGTGACGCCGTAGTCGTGCAGCTCGCGGATCTCGGACGGCACGATCACGCCGCCGCCGCCACCGAACACCTTGATGTTCTCGCCGCCGTTCGCGCGCAAAAGGTCGATCATGTACTTGAAGAACTCGACGTGTCCGCCCTGGTAGCTCGTGATCGCGATACCCTGCACGTCTTCCTGCAGCGCCGCGTTGACAATTTCGCCGACCGAGCGGTTGTGCCCGAGATGGATCACTTCGGCGCCGGTCGATTGCAGGATCCGCCGCATGATGTTGATCGACGCGTCGTGACCGTCGAACAGTGCCGCCGCGGTCACGAAGCGGACTTTGTTCTTCGGCTTGTAGTTGACGAGCTTCCTGGCTTCGCTGAGGTTGGTCATGTCGTTTTCCACGTGATGTTCGCTGATGCCCTGCATCTTAGGGGGCCGACCGACCGATTGCCATTGCCCGGCCGGACGTCCATCGTGCAAAATCCGCCAACCTTCCGATCAACCTCGCGCCTTGCGCTGCACGAGTCCGAACATGCCCGCCCGTTCCGCTGGTGACGCATTTGCCGCCGCCTCGCCGCGCCCCGCTCGCAGCCGCCGCGCGACGGTTGCGCGAGGCTTCGTCACGGGAATGCTGTCGGGAATGGTCCGGCAGGGGCGGGATCCCGCGCCGTTGCTCGCCGAGACGGGGGTGGACCTTGCAGACGCTGCCAGACGCATCCCGATCGACCGCTACGCGGCGCTGTACAACCTGATCGGGCGCGAGATGGACGACGAGGGCTTTGGCCTGTTCGCGCAGCCGATGCGCTCGGGCAGCTTCGAGTTCCTGTGCCGCAGCATGCTCGGTGCGGCGACGCTCGGCGACGCGCTCGATCGCGCCGCGCGCTTCCTGCGCATCGTGCTGCCCGATCTTGCGGTGAGCGTGCGGCGCGGCGACGGCGACGAGCGCGCCGAACTGCGCATTTCGGAGACGCGCCGGCTCGCGGATCGGCGCGGCGATCCGGCCCGCGTGTTCGCGTTCGAGTGGCTGCTGCGGCTGATCCACGCGGTTTCGTGCTGGCTCGTCAGCCGCGAGCTCGCGCTCGACTCGGTGCATTTCCCCTACCCCCGCCCGCCGCACGCCGACGACTACACACTGGTCTATACGGAACATTCGTTCTTCGACGCCGGCACGCTCGTCGCGCGGCTGCGCGACAACCTGCTCGACCTGCCAGTCCGCCGCGACGACGCCGCGCTCGCCACCTTCCTCGACGGCGCGCCGGGCAAGATCACGATGCTTTACCGGCGCGACCGCGACATGGTGTATCGCGTGCGCGACCTGCTGCGCGACGCCCTGCCCGACAACCTGTCGCTCGAGGCCGTCACCGACCGGCTGCACCTGTCACCGCGCACGCTGCACCGCCGGCTCGAGGAGGAAGGCTCGAGCTTTCGCACGATCAAGGATGCGCTGCGTCGCGACATCGCGCTCGCACGGCTGACGAAAACGGCGCAGCCGGTGGCGCAGATCGGCGCCGACCTCGGTTACGCCGATCCCTCGGCGTTCTATCGTGCCGTCGTCGCCTGGACCGGAATCTCCCCGGAGCGGTTTCGGAAGCAGTTGCTGAATCAGCCTGCGGGGGCGGACCTCCAGGCTCCGGCGCCGCCACGCGCTGCGGCGCGTTCCGTGAGGTAGTCGGCGCGTGCTCGGCCACCGAGATGACTAGAATGGGCAAGCCCTACAACCCAACCGACCCCCGAGGGATGCACGCCTGATGTTGCGCAACACGCCGACTCCGCCTGCCAAAGGCGGTCCGCCGAAGCTGTCGTCGCAGGAGCTGCGCCGCTACGACCTGCTGCTCGCCGGCCTCGACCTGCTCGACCAGGCGATCGCCGTCTTCGATGCGACGCCGAAGCTCGTGACGTGGAACAAGGCGATGCTGCGGCTGCTCGACTTCCCCGAGAAGATGGTCCACGTTGGCACGCCGTTCGAGGAGTTCGCGCGGTTCAATGCCGAACGCGGCGAATACGGCGAAGGCGACGTCGACCAGCTCGTCGCCGAACGCATGGCGGCCGCGCGGGCGTTCCTGCCGCACTACGCCGAGCGGGCGCGGCCGAACGGCAAGATCCTCGCGATCCGCGGCGTGCCGATCCCGAATCTCGGCTTCGTCTCGCTGTGGACCGACATCACCGAACAGCGCCGCTACGAGGACGTGATCCAGCGGCAGAACGCCGAACTCGAGGCGCGCGTCAAGGCGCGCACCGCCGAACTCGAGAATGCAAACGCGCGGCTCGCGCAGGCGCACGCCGAAGTCGACGAGATCGCCGGCGCGCTGCGGCGCTCCGAGGAGCGGCTGAAGCTGATCATCGATTCGATCCCGGCGCTGATCGCGTACGTCGATCGCGACGAAATCTACCATTTCGCGAACCGCGGCTACGCCGAATGGTTCGGCCTGACCAAGGACGCGATCGTCGGACGCAGCATCGAGAGCGTGTTCGGCGCCGCGCTGTACCCGCTGGTCGCCAAGCAGCTGAAGGTCGCGGCGACCGGCGAGCGCGTCAGCTACGAATACTCGCGCAAGCTCGACAACGGCCGCACCGTGCACGCCCGCAGCGTCATCGTGCCGGAAGTATCCGCGCAGGGCGAAGTGGTCGGCTATTTCGTGCTGTCGAGCGACATCACCGAACAGAAGGCGAGCCAGGCGGCGCTCGTGCAGGCGCAGAAGATGGAAGCCGTCGGTCAGCTCACCGGCGGTCTCGCGCACGACTTCAACAACCTGCTGACGATCATCATCGGCAACCTGTCGGAGCTGAAATCGAAGCTGCCGCCGGGCGGTGCTGCGGTCGAGCACCTCGACCCGGCGCTGCACGCGGCGCGGCGCGGCGCGGAACTGATCAAGCGCTTGCTGACCTTCTCGCGCGGGCAGGGACTTGAACCGATCGCGGTCGAGGTCGGCGCGCTGGTGCTCAACATGGCGCAACTGCTGTCACGCTCGCTGACCGAGAACATCCGCCTGCAGACGCGCCTGCCGCCAATGCCGCTGCACGCTTTTGTCGACCCCCACCAGCTCGAGAACGCGCTGCTGAACCTCGCGCTCAACGCGCGCGACGCGATGCCGGACGGCGGCTCGCTGACGATCGCGATCGGCGAGCGCCACATCCCGGAGAGCCTCGCAATGCTCATCGAGCTGCCCGCCGGGGACTACGTGCAGATCGACGTCACCGACACCGGCTGCGGCATCGACGCGAAGCTGCTGCCGCGGCTGTTCGAACCGTTCTTCACGACGAAACCGTTCGGCCAGGGCAGCGGTCTCGGGCTGGCGATGGTGTATGGCTTCGTGCGCCAGTCGGGCGGCAACATCCGCATCCGCAGCACGCCCGGCTCGGGGACGACGGTGACGTTCGTGCTGCCGCGCACCGTCGCCCCGACGACGGTGGCGCCGGCCAAAGGTGCCTCGCCGGCGCTGCGCGGGCGCCAGAACGCCGGGCCGGTGCTGCTCGTCGAGGACGAACCCGAAGTACGCCGCATCATCCGGCTGCAACTGACCGCACTCGGCCACCCCGTCATCGAAGCCGCCGACGGCGTCGAAGCGTGGAGCCTGATCGAGTCGATCGCGGAGATCGCGGTCCTCGTCACCGACACCGTGATGCCCGGCGCGATCGGCGGCCGGGAACTGGTCACCCGTACCCGCGCGCTGCGCCCTCGGCTGCCGATCCTGATGATCACCGGTTACGCCAGCGACAACGCTCTCACAGGTACAGCGCAACTGGACGTACCGGTGCTGCGCAAGCCTTTCGACCAGGACACGCTCGCGGCAAGCCTCGCCGCGATCCTGGATGTTCCGGCCACCACCGAGGATCCGACCTCCCTATGACCGACCACGCGCCTGTGCCGCCGCTTATCCTGGTCCTCGAGGACGAAGCGGACATTGCCCGCCTGATCTGCGGTGCACTCGCCGGCTACGGCTTTCGCAGCGAGCACGTCGCGACCGGTCGCGAACTGCTCGCCCGCGCGCGACAAGTATCCCCCGACCTGGTGATCGTCGACCTCGGCCTGCCCGACATGGACGGCATGCAGGTCGTGCGCGAACTGCAGGACGGCAGCCCGTGCGCGGTGCTGATCCTCACCGGCCGCAACGACGTCACCGACCGCGTCCTCGGCCTCGAACTCGGCGCCGACGACTACCTCGTCAAGCCGTTCGAACCGCGCGAACTCGTCGCCCGTGTGCGCTCGATCCTGCGCCGCTACCAGCGCGCCGCGTCGCCCGACCCAGGTGCCGACGAACGCAATGTCGCGGTCTTCGCAAACTGGCGCTTCGATACCGGACGGCTCGCGCTGTCCCGTCCGGGCGAACCCGACGTCAGCCTTTCGGCTGCCGAAGCGGCGCTGCTGCTCGCGCTGCTGCGCCGGCCGAACAAGATCCTGAGCCGCGAACAGCTGCTCGGCGAGCGCGACGTCGACCCGTTCGACCGCAGCATCGACGTGCGCATCTCGCGCCTGCGCCGCAAACTCGACGACGATCCGCAGCAGCCGAAGCTGATCAAGACGGTGTACGGCGCCGGGTATCTTTTTTCGGCGCAGGTGCGATGGGAATGACGGCACGGCGACGGGTGCAGGCAAGGACGAGCCGTCCCAGAAAACCCAACAGGTCACGCGTTTTCTTGCATGAAAGAACTGCCTCGTCACGCAGGCACACCCTCTCAATGCCATGAAAATAAACTTCAACTACCTGCCTGCCACGACGAAATGCCACAGATGAACGAGTTGGTCTTTTTCGAAGCCGAAGGTGAATCCATCCAGGTGCGTATCGAGCAGGAAACGGTCTGGCTGTCGCAGGAGCAGATCGCACGACTGTTCGAACGCGAGCGCTCGGTGATCACCAAGCACCTGCGCAACGTGTTCAGGGAAGGCGAACTGGACGAGGCGGCAGTATGTGCAAATTTTGCACGTACTGCTTCCGACGGGAAAACCTACCAGACACGCTTCTTCAACCTCGATGCCATCCTGTCCGTGGGCTACCGCGTCAACTCCAGGCGCGGCACCCAGTTCCGCCAATGGGCCAGCCGCGTCCTCAAGGACTACCTCACCCGCGGCTACGCCCTCGATCGCCAGCGCCTGGAACACAACGCCCGCGAACTCGAAGCCGCGCTGCAGCTCGTGCGCCGGACCCTCGCCCACCCCGAACTGGGGCAGGAAGCCGGGCGCGGCCTGGCGGAAATCGTCGTGCGCTACACCCAGACCTTCCTGTGGCTGCAGCGTTACGACGAGGGCCTGCTCACCGAGCCGCGCGGCCATCCCGGCGGCGAGCTGCCTTCGGTGGCCGAGGCACGTGCCGGGATCGCCAGCCTCAAGACCGACCTGATGGCCAAGGGGCAGGCCAGCGCGCTGTTCGGCATCGAACGCGAAGACGGCCTCGCCGCCCTCCTCGGCAACCTGGACCAGACCGCCTTCGGCGAACCGGCCTACCCCACGCTGGAGTCGCGCGCCGCCCACCTGCTGTATTTCATTGTCAAGAATCACCCCTTTACCGACGGCAACAAGCGCATCGGCGCCTTTCTCTTCGCCGGCTTCCTGCATCGCAACGGCCGCCTGTTCGACGCCGACGGCAGCCCGGTGATCAATGACGTCGGCCTCGCCGCCCTGTCGCTCCTCGTCGCCCAGTCCCGCCCCGACGACCGGGACGTGCTGATCCGCCTGATCATGAACATGCTCGCCGGGAACGGCGCATGACCACCTCCCAGCTCCGGAGCTAGACCTTAACCACTACATTCATCTCCCGCCATCCCGGCGCCATCGACTGGGCAGCCTGTTGGCGCATCACCTGAAGCGAGTGGTGGTCGATCGCGCGACCGTCCGAGTTCCGTTTGCATTTCATGCACGTATTGTCTCCTTGTATGACAATACTTACGATAAGGTCAGTAACTGATGCCCTGAAATCAAGGATCAAGGCTTCTTCTCAGCGAAGCCATTCTCTGTAACCAGCAGTCCTCATCAGCGCCGCCTCACCGCCAGTTCCGGCGCCGGCTCCACCGCCCCCGGCGACAGCGCGCCGATCTGCGTCGGGCGGCCGGCGTACAGTCCGAACACGGCCTGGATTGCGGATATCGTCGCGCACAGCAGCAGCGCGGCGGACCAGCCGCCGAAGGTGTCGTAGAGCGCGCCGACGAGGGTCGGGCCGACCGCGGCGAGCAGGTAGCCCACCGCCTGCGCCATGCCCGACAGCGCCGCTGCCTGGTGCACGCTGCCCGCACGCAGGCTCATGAAGGTCAGCGCGAGGATCAGGCAGGCGCTGCTGCCGAAGCCATAGACGATGCACCACACGACGCTCCAGCCCGGCAGCGCGATGAAACCGGCGAGGCCGACCACGGCGAGGCTCGCACTCAGGAACGCGGCGGCGCGCTGATCGGTCAGGCGATGGATCAGCGGCACCGCGAGCACGCCGGGGACCACCGTGGCGAGCTGCAGCAGCCCGTGCAGCGAGCCGGCGGACGCCGCGGAATAGCCGTTGTGCTGCAGGATCGCGGGCAGCCAGCTGATGACGACGTAGTAGACGAACGAATTGAGCCCCATGAAGGCCGTCACCTGCCACGCCAGCGGCGAGCGCCATATCGGGATGGCTGGCGACGCCGCGGCCTGCAGCGCGGGGCGCGTCGCGCTGCGCAGCTGCGGCAGCCACGCCGCCGCACCGAACGCGGCAAGAACGGCCCAGATTCCCAGCGCGAAAGTCCAGCCGTACGACGACAGGCCGGCCAGCGGAATCATCACCGCCGAACACAAGGCGGCGCTCACGCTCATCGTTACCGCGTAAAGCGACGTCATCGTCGAGACCTTCGCGGCGAAGTCCCGCTTCAGCAGGCTCGGCAGCAGGACATTGCACAGCGCGATCGCGCTGCCCAGTATCACCGTGCCGCCAAACAGCCCCCACGCGGTGCCGGACGAGCGGACGACGATGCCCGTCGTCAGCAACAGCAGCGCCCCGAACAGCGTGCGTTCGAGCCCGTGCCGGCGCGCGAGGCCGGCGGCGAGCGGCGAGACGAGCGCGAACGCGAGCAGCGGCAGCGTCGCCAGCACGCCGGCCTGCGTGGCGTTGAAACCGAAGCTGCGCTGGATATCGGCGAGCACCGTGCCGACGCCGGTGACCGGCGCGCGCAGGTTCGCGGCGATCAGCAGGATGCCGACGATGAGGAGGCCCTGGGCGGCGGGCGGCGTGACGGAGGTGTGCGGCTTCATGCGAATCCACCGTGGAAGAAGGGGAGATGGATTCGATTCTAGAGGGTGGCCGGTTATCTGAATCTCGATATCTTGACGGTTAATATCTTGATCCTGCCTCCACACGAGCTTTCCCTTCATGTCCGACCTCCTTGACAGCCTGGCACGCTTCGACCCGGACGAGCTGTACAGCCCGGCCGTGGCGCTGACCGTTGACATCCGCGACAACAGCCGCGAGCTGCCGGTGCACCGGCACCGCAAGGGGCAGCTCGTCCTGGCGGCGCGCGGCTCGGTGACGTGCGAAGTGCCTTCCGGCCTGTGGATCGTGCCACCGCACGGCGCGGTGTGGATCCCGGGCGGCATGCCGCACACCAACCGGGTGTCGCTGAATGGCCGCATCTGCCTGCTGTTCGTCGAGCCCGATGCGGCGGCGTTGCCGGCAGGCTGCTGCACGCTGTCGGTGAGCCCGCTGCTGCGGGAGCTGATCCAGCGCCTCGCCGAACTGCCCCGGAGCTATTCGACCGACGGCCCGACCGGCCGCCTCGTCGCGGTGCTGCTCGACGAGCTCGTGCAGATGCCGGCCGAACAGCTCCATCTGCCGATCACGGCCGAGCCGCGCCTGCGCCGCATCGCCGACGCGCTGATGAACGATCCGTCCGACCGCAGCACGATGGCCGAATGGGCACGGCGCGTGTCGATCGGCGAGCGCACGCTGGCGCGCCTGATCGTCGGCGAGACCGGTATGACCTTCGGCCGCTGGCGCCAGCAGCTCCACATCATCATCGCGCTGCAGCGCCTGTCGGCGGGGATGACGGTGCAGGTGGTCGCGCAGGATCTGGGCTACGAATCCGTCAGCGCCTTCATCACGATGTTCAAGAAAGTGCTCGGCAAGCCGCCGGCGCGCTATCTCGTCGAACGCGGGGAATCGCTGCGGCTGCGGCGCGCAGCGAGCGAGTCCCGGCCGTGACATGGGGGAGCCGGACGGCGGTGCGGGACCGGACGGCCCGGTACGGGGCTCATGCACCGCGCTCGTCCGTTCGCTACAATTCCGCCCTTGGTTTCCCTTCACCGCAGAATTCAGGAGATTCCCCAAATGACCCACCGCCCGTTCAAGATCCTCGGCATCCAGCAGATCGCCATCGGCGGCCCGAGCAAGGAGCGGCTCAAAACGCTGTGGGTGGACATGCTCGGGCTGGAAGTCACCGGCAACTTCGTCAGCGAGCGCGAGAACGTCGACGAGGACATCTGCGCAATGGGCAAGGGGCCGTTCAAGGTCGAAGTCGACCTGATGCAGCCGCTCGATGCCGAAAAGAAGCCCGCGGTGCACGCGACGCCGCTCAACCACGTCGGCCTGTGGGTCGATGATCTGCCGGTCGCGGTCGAGTGGCTCACGGCGCAGGGCGTGCGGTTCGCGCCCGGCGGCATCCGCCGCGGCGCGGCGGGCTTCGACATCACTTTCCTGCATCCGAAAGGCAATGACGAATTCCCGATCGGCGGCGAAGGCGTGCTCGTCGAACTGGTGCAGGCGCCGCCGGAAGTCGTCGACGCATTCGCGCGCCTTGCGGGCTGACCGGCAGGATCGTCGCTTTGACGAGACGGCGCCGGCCTTCGGTTTGACCCGAACGCCGGCGAATGTACGACCCGCGACGCAGGCAGCCTTCAGCAGGCGGCCGACAGCTTGTCGTCGCGGATCGCCGCGTACTCGTCCTCCCAGAACCACTTTTCGTCGCCGAACGCCGGCTTCAGGTGGTCGAGCCACGTCGCCTGCGCGTCGAACTTCGCGAAGAACGGCCGCTGCACCCAGTCCGGATTGCGCCCCTGGATGAAACGCAGCACGAAGACCTTCTCGCCGGCGACTTCCGTCACGCCCTGGATCTCGACCTTGCCGGGGCTCGCGCTCATGCTCGGGCCGCGCGCGGTGCGCCCGAGGCCCGATACCTGCTGCATCGCCTCGCGGTAGATCTCCCAGGCGCGCACGAGCGGCACTTCGAAGTAGTTGCGCGCGCCGGTGTCGCGCTCGACGAACATGTAGTACGGCACGATGCCGAGCCGCACCTGCGTCTTCCACAGCCGCGCCCACACGCCGGGATCGTCGTTGATGTGGGCGACCAGCGGCCCCTGCCCGCGGATCACGACGCCGGCAGCGCGCAGCCGTCGCACCGCGGCCTGCACCGCCTCGGTGTCGAGTTCCTTCCAGTGGTTGAAATGCGTCATCAGCGCGACGTGCTTGCCCGCCTCCGTGACGCGTTCGAGCAGCGCGATCAGCTCGTCGGCGTCATCGGCGCCGAGGAAGCGGTGCGGCCAGAACGTCAGCGCCTTGGTGCCGATGCGAATCGTCTGGATGTGGTCGAATTCCGGCTTGAGCAGCGGCTCGAGGTAGTCCCGCAGGTGGCGCGTTTTCATCACCATCGGGTCGCCGCCGGTGAACAAAAGGTCGGTGACTTCGCGGTGATGGCGCAGATAGCCGTGCAGCGTCTCGGCCTCGGACGACGCGATGCGCAGCTCCTTGTCGCCGACGAACTGCGCCCAGCGGAAGCAGAAGGTGCAATAGCTGTGGCAGGTCTGCCCCTGGCTCGGGAAGAACAGCACCGTCTCGCGGTACTTGTGCTGGATGCCGTCGAGGCGCTTGCCGTGCTCGTCGCGCGGCATGTTCATTTCCATCTGGTCGGCGGGATGCGGGTTCAGCTCGTGGCGCACCGCGTCGATCGCGGCGTCGACATCCTTCTTGTCCGCGCCGTGCCTGAGCAAGGTGGCGATGCGGTCGAAATGTTCCGGCGCGAGCATGCCGCGCTGCGGGAACGTCAGCTGGAACATCGGGTCGGCGGGGATGTTGCGCCAGTCGATCAGTTCGTCGATGACGTACTGGTTGACGCGGAACGGCAGCACCGACGACACGACCTTCATCTCGAAGCGCTGCGCCTCCGAGAGCTTCGCCAGCGGCGCGATCTGGTCGAGGTCGTGTTGCGTGCAGACCTTGAACGGCACCGGGTCGAAGCGCGCGGCGTTGAAACTGATCGGGCGGGTAAGGGACTGGACTTGGGCAGTCATGGATGTCTCCTGATCTCGTTCCGGATCGGCACGCGCAGCCCCCGCGCGAAGGCGATCAAGGGTGATGCACGGTCCGTCGAACGTTGGTCTTGTGGCGGCGGTACAGGACGTCGCGAAGAAGTGAAGCGACCCGCTGCCGTTCAGGAACGAACGCCGGCACGCAGCAGGCGTTCGTGAAGCACAGCCATACTATCTCACAATTTATATTTGTGCAAATATTGAGATGCGACCGTGGTCGCCACGACTGTGCGCCGCGTGCTGCCAAGGAATCGCCTTGGGGATCATGCCTCCGGCCGCATCGATCCTGATCACCCCAGCGGGAGGGGTTTGGCCGGGAGGCCGAAACGGGAGAAAGGAAAAGGAGGAAAAGGAAATGGGCTCACTTTCGTGAGCCCATTTCCCAGGCCGGCCACGCAGGATGACTGCGCGGCCGGGCTATCGCAACGGAACCGGTGTTACTCGAACTCGACGATCACCTCGTCGACCGCGAGGCTGGCGCCGGCGGTCGCAACGATCTTCTTGACCTTGCCGTCCTGCTCGGCCTTGAGGACGTTCTCCATCTTCATTGCCTCGATGACCGCAAGCTTCTCGCCCGCCTTGACCTCCTGACCTTCGCGTACCGCGATCTCGCGCAGCAGGCCCGGCATCGGCGACAGCAGGAAGCGCGACAGATCAGGCGGCACCTTGGTCGGCATCAGCGCCTGCAGCTCCGCCCAGCGCGCGCTCATCACCAGCAGCACCGCCTGCGTGCCGTTGTGCGACAGACGATAGCGCAGGCCGGTGCGGGCGACCTGGATCGTGAAAGGCTTGCCGTTGAGCGTGCCGTTCATCAGCGTGTCGCCGAACTTCCAGTCGGTGCGCACGGCGAACGTCTCGCCGCCGAGCTTCACGTCGTAACCGCCGGGCGCCGGCACGACCGTCACGAGGCTGCGTTCGTCGCCGCGCATCACCGTGTATTTGTCGCCGACGACGCGCTCGTGCCCGGGCATCTGGCCCGAGATCTGCGCATCGCGGTCTTCAAAGCGACGGTGCAGCGCGGCGGCGGCCGCGATGAACAGCGCCGGGTCGTCGTGCGGCACCATCGATGCGTCGAAACCCTTCGGGTACTCCTCGGCAATGAAGCCGGTGTTGAAGTTGCCCGAGACGAAGCGCGGATGCTGCATCAGCGCGGCCTGGAACGGGATGTTCGAACTGATGCCACGGATCACGAACGCGTTCAGCGCGTCGCGCATCCGCTCGATCGCCTGGTCGCGGTTCGCACCGTGCGTGATGAGCTTCGCAATCATCGAGTCGTAGAACATCGAGATCTCGCCGCCTTCGTAGACGCCGGTATCGACGCGCACCTGGCCGTCTACGCCCGCCGGCGGCTGGAATTTCACGAGCCGCCCGGTCGACGGCAGGAAGCCGCGGAACGGGTCTTCGGCGTTGATGCGGCACTCCATCGCCCAGCCCTTGAGCGGGATGTCTTCCTGGCTGAACGAAAGTTTCTCGCCGGCGGCGACGCGGATCATCTGCTCGACCAGATCGAGCCCGGTGATCATCTCGGTGACCGGGTGCTCGACCTGCAGGCGGGTGTTCATCTCCAAGAAGTAGAACGACCTGTCGGCGCCGACGACGAATTCCACCGTGCCCGCCGACTGGTAGTTCACCGCCTTCGCCAGCGCGACCGCCTGCTCGCCCATGGCCTTGCGCGTCGCGGGGTCGAGGAACGGGCTCGGTGCCTCTTCGATGACTTTCTGGTGACGGCGCTGGATCGAGCACTCGCGCTCGTGCAGGTACACGACGTTGCCGTGCGCGTCGCCGAGCACCTGGATCTCGATGTGGCGCGGCTCGAGCACGTATTTCTCGATCAGGATGCGGTCGTCGCCAAACGCCGTCCTGGCTTCGTTGCGGCAGGACGTGAAGCCCTCGAAGCACTCCTGGTCGTTGAACGCGACGCGCAAACCCTTGCCGCCGCCGCCGGCCGAGGCCTTGATCATCACCGGATAGCCGATGGCTTTGGCGATCTCGACCGCCTGCTCGGCGGTGTCGATCGCGTCGGCGTAGCCCGGAATCGTGTTGACCTTCGCTTCCTTCGCCAGCTTCTTCGAGGCGATCTTGTCGCCCATCTGGCCGACCGAGTAGTGCTTCGGACCGATGAAGACGATGCCTTCTTCCTCCAGCCGGCGCGAAAACTCCGCGTTCTCGGACAGGAAGCCGTAACCCGGATGCACCGCTTCGGCGCCGGTCTTCTTGCACGCGGCGATGATCTTGTCGATGACCAGGTACGACTCTTTCGACGCCGCCGGCCCGATGCAAACGCCTTCGTCGGCCATCTCGACGAACAGTGAGTCGCGGTCGGCCTCGGAATATACCGCGACCGTCCTGATGCCCATCTTATGGGCGGTCTTGATGATGCGGCAGGCGATTTCACCGCGGTTTGCAATGAGTATTTTCTTAAACATGTTTTGAAGTCCTCCCCGACGCTCAGAGCGGGATGTTGCCGTGCTTGCGCCACGGATTGTCGAGCTGCTTGTCGCGCAGCATCGCCAGCGAGCGGCAGATCCGCTTGCGCGTGTTGTGCGGCATGATGACGTCATCGATGAAGCCGCGGTGCGCCGCGACGAACGGGTTGGCGAACTTCTCCTTGTACTCGGCTTCGCGCGCGGAGATTTTCGTCGGGTCGTTCTTTTCTTCGCGGAAAATGATCTCGACCGCGCCCTTCGGCCCCATCACCGCAATCTCGGCGGTCGGCCACGCGAGGTTCACGTCGCCGCGCAGGTGCTTCGAGCTCATGACGTCGTAGGCACCGCCGTAGGCCTTGCGCGTGATCAGGGTGATCTTCGGCACGGTGCATTCAGCGTACGCGTACAGCAGCTTCGCGCCATGCTTGATGATGCCGCCGTACTCCTGGCTGGTGCCGGGCATGAAGCCGGGGACATCGACGAAAGTCACCACCGGGATGTTGAACGCGTCGCAGAAGCGCACGAAGCGCGCCGCCTTGATCGAGCTCTTGATGTCGAGGCAACCGGCGAGCACCAGCGGCTGGTTCGCGACGATGCCGACTGTCTGGCCTTCCATGCGGCCGAAGCCGATCAGGATGTTCTTCGCGTAGTCGGGCTGCAGTTCGAAGAAGTCGCCCTCGTCGACGACCTTCGCGATCAGCTCCTTCATGTCGTACGGCTGGTTCGCGTTCGCCGGCACGAGCGTGTCGAGCGACTCGTCGAGGCGGTCGGCCGGGTCCGCGGTCGGCCTGACCGGCGGCTTTTCGCGGTTCGACAGCGGCAGGAAGTCGATGAAGCGACGCAAGCCGGCGAGCGCATCGACGTCGTCCTCGAAGGCGAGGTCGGCAACGCCGCTCTTCGTCGTGTGCGTCACCGCGCCGCCGAGCTCCTCGGCGGTCACTTCCTCGTGCGTGACGGTCTTCACCACTTCAGGGCCGGTGACGAACATGTACGACGAATCCTTGACCATGAAAATGAAGTCGGTCATCGCCGGCGAATACACCGCGCCGCCGGCGCATGGCCCCATGATCAACGAGATCTGCGGCACGACGCCGGAGGCCATGACGTTGCGCTGGAACACATCG
Organism: Aromatoleum anaerobium; assembly: GCF_012910705.2. Lineage (GTDB taxonomy): Bacteria > Pseudomonadota > Gammaproteobacteria > Burkholderiales > Rhodocyclaceae > Aromatoleum > Aromatoleum anaerobium. The sequence continues at coordinate 216,593 of NZ_WTVG02000038.1, forward strand.
GCGTAGCCGCCCAGCGAATCGACACCTTCCTGGATGCGCGCGCCGCCCGAGTCATTGAGCCCGATCACCGGCGCGCCGACCTTCATCGCGTGGTCCATGACCTTGCAGATCTTCTGCGCATGGGTCTCCGACAGCGAGCCGCCGAACACCGTGAAGTCCTGCGAGAAGACGAACACCAGCCGGCCATTGACAGTGCCGTAGCCGGTCACGACGCCGTCGCCCGGCACGGCTTCGGCGCCCATGCCGAAGTCCGTGCAGCGGTGCTCCTTGAACATGTCCCACTCTTCGAAGCTGTCCTCGTCGAGCAGCAGCTCGATGCGCTCGCGCGCGGTGAGCTTGCCCTTCGCGTGCTGGGCGTCGATGCGCTTCTGGCCGCCGCCGAGACGGGCTGCCGCGCGCTTTTCGTCCAGCTGGCGGATGATGTCGTGCATTGAAAAACCTCCTTGTGAGTCCTGCCGCCGCGCGAAGCATGACGGCAGTCGAAATCGGTCCAGCTCAGGTCAGTTCAGCTCAGGTCAGTTCAACTCAGCTCAGATATCCCAGCAGCCTGGCCGCCGCGGCCGCCGGCGTCGTCGTGCCCTGCTCGACTGCGGCCTGCAGCGGCGCGAGGTCGGCGCGCACTCGCGGGTGGTCGCGAAAGCGGCTGCGCAGCCCGCTGTCGATCATTTCCCACATCCACGCCAGCGCCTGGTGCCGGCGCTTCGCGTCGAACTCTCCGGTCGGCACCAGCGTGTCCCGGTAGCGCTTCACTTCGTCCCAGAACCCGGCGACGCCGTCCTTCTGCAGCGCCGACAGCGTCAGCACCGGCGGCGTCCAGTGCGGCGACGCGTGACGGAACATCATCAGCGCGCTTTTCATCTGCGACTTCGCGAGCTGCGCCGCGCGCGGATCGATGTCGGCCTTGTTGATGACGATCAGGTCGGCGATCTCCATGATCCCCTTCTTGATCGCCTGCAGGTCGTCGCCGGCGTTGGGCAGCTGCAGCAGGCAGAAGATGTCGGTCATGCCGGCGACCGCGGTCTCCGACTGGCCGACGCCGACCGTCTCGACGATGATCACGTCGAAGCCCGCCGCCTCGCACACGAGCATCGTCTCGCGCGTCTTCGCCGCGACCCCGCCGAGCGAACCGGCCGACGGGCTCGGACGGATATACGCTTCGGTGCGCTGCGACAGCAGCTCCATGCGCGTCTTGTCGCCGAGGATCGAGCCGCCGGTCACCGACGACGACGGATCGACCGCGAGCACCGCGACGCGATGCCCCTGTTCGATGAGGTACAGCCCGAGCGCCTCGATGAACGTCGACTTGCCGACGCCGGGCACGCCGGAGATGCCGACGCGCAGCGCATTGCCGCTCGCCGGCAGCAGCGCCTCCATGACCTTGTGCGCGCGCGCCTGGTGGTCCTCGCGCGACGACTCGATCAGCGTGATCGTCTTCGCCAGCGGGCGCAGTTGGCCGGCCAGCACGCCGTCGACCAAGGCGCGGTCGGCGGCGTCGAGCTCGGGCACGAAATCGGCCCTGGATTCCGGCAGGCGTTCGGATTTGTTCATCGGCATCGATACATCCGGTGCATCACTTCGCGGGACGGTTCCGCCGGGGCAACAGCTCTCGTAGCTCTCGTAGCTCTCGTAACTCTCGTAACTCTCGTAGGGCGGAAAAGCCGAAGGCGCCTTTCGCCGCATGTCATACCGCTGGCGGAAGGCGCTACGCTTTTCCGCCCTACGCCCGTAATCACGCCTTGACGCGCGCCGCGCGGATCTGCTTCAGCACTTCGCGCGCCGCAGTCTGGATCGGCGTGCCGGGCCCGAAGATCCCCTTCGCGCCGGCCGCGTACAGCCCGTCGTAGTCCTGCGCCGGGATCACGCCGCCGACGAAGACGACGATGTCGTCGGCGCCGAGCTTCTTCAGCCCGTCGATGATCTCCGGCACCAGCGTCTTGTGGCCGGCGGCGAGGCTCGAGCAGCCGATCGCATGCACGTCGTTCTCGACCGCGTGGCGCGCCGCCTCTTCCGGCGTCTGGAAGAGCGGGCCGATGTCGATGTCGAAGCCGAGGTCGGCGAACGCCGACGCGACGACTTTCGCGCCGCGGTCGTGGCCGTCCTGGCCGAGCTTCGCGATCATGATGCGCGGGCGGCGGCCTTCCTCGGCGACGAAGGCCTCGATGTCGGCTTTCAGCGCCTTCCAGTCGGCGTCGTTCTCGACGACGGCGCCATACACGCCGGACACCGCCTGCGGGTTCGCGCGGTAGCGGCCGAACACCTTCTCCAGCGCGTCGGACACTTCGCCGACCGTCGCACGCACGCGCACCGCCTTCACCGCGAGGTCGAGCAGGTTGCCTTCGCGGCTGCCGTTCTGCCCGGCTTCCGCGCACGCGGTCAGCGCGTCGAGCGCGGCTTTCACGGCGGCCGCGTCGCGCGTCGCGCGGATCTGCTTCAGCCGCGCGATCTGAGAATCGCGCACCGCGTGGTTGTCGATGTCGAGGATCTCGATCGCGTCTTCCTTCGCGAGCTTGTACTTGTTCACGCCGACGATGACGTCCTTGCCCGAGTCGATGCGCGCCTGCTTCTCGGCGGCACATTCCTCGACTTTCATCTTCGCCCAGCCCGACTCGACGGCTTTCGTCATGCCGCCCATCGCCTCGATCTCCTCGATCAGGCTCCACGCGGTGTCGGCCATGTCCTGGGTCAGCTTCTCCATCATGTAGGAGCCCGCCCACGGGTCGACGACGTTACAGATGTGCGTTTCTTCCTGGATGATGATCTGCGTGTTGCGCGCGATGCGTGCCGAGAACTCGGTCGGCAGCGCGATCGCTTCGTCGAGCGCGTTCGTGTGCAGCGACTGCGTGCCGCCGAACACCGCCGCCATCGCCTCGATCGTCGTGCGCACGACGTTGTTGTACGGGTCCTGCTCGGTCAGCGACCAGCCCGAAGTCTGCGAGTGCGTGCGCAGCATCATCGACTTCGCGCTCTTCGGGTTGAAGCCCTTCATGATCCGCCACCACAGCAGGCGCGCGGCGCGCATCTTCGCGACTTCGAGATAGAAGTTCATCCCGACCGCCCAGAAGAACGACAGCCGGCCGGCGAACGCATCGACGTCCATGCCGCTGTTGATGCCGGTGCGCACGTATTCCAGACCGTCGGCGAGCGTGAACGCCAGTTCGATCGCTTGGTTCGCGCCCGCTTCCTGGATGTGATAGCCGGAGATCGAGATCGAGTTGAACTTCGGCATGTGCTGCGCGGTGTAGCCGAAGATGTCGGCGATGATCTTCATCGACGGCGTCGGCGGGTAGATATAGGTGTTGCGGACCATGAACTCCTTGAGGATGTCGTTCTGGATGGTCCCGGAGAGCTTGTCCTGGCTGACGCCCTGCTCTTCGGCGGCGACGATGTAGCCGGCGAGGATCGGCAGCACCGCGCCGTTCATCGTCATCGACACCGACACCTTGTCGAGCGGGATGCTGTCGAAGAGGATCTTCATGTCTTCGACCGAGTCGATCGCGACCCCGGCCTTGCCGACGTCGCCGGTCACGCGCGGATGGTCGGAGTCGTAGCCGCGGTGCGTCGCCAGATCGAACGCGACCGACACCCCTTGGCCGCCCGCGGCAAGCGCCTTGCGGTAGAACGCGTTGGATTCCTCGGCGGTCGAGAAGCCCGCGTACTGGCGGATCGTCCACGGCTTGACCGCGTACATCGTCGGCTGCGGCCCGCGCAGGAAAGGCTCGAAGCCCGGCAGCGTGTCGGTGTGCGGCAGGTCGGCGATGTCGGCCTTCGTATACAGCGGCTTCACCGCGATCCCCTCGGGGGTGATCCAGTTCAGCTTTTCGATGTCGCCGTCGGGCGCGTGCTTCGCCGCGGCCTTCTTCCAGGCATCCAAATCCGGCTCGGGGTAGGCCGGCATCTTGGCGTTCGACATGACAAAACCCTCTCTGATTCAGGGCCACCAAGGGCGGCCGTGCGATATTCGGTGAAACACGAACCGGGTCGAAACCCGGCTGAACCGGCTGAACAACGATGCCGGCGACGACGAGACCGCCCGCGGACCAATGCCGCAGGCGGCCGTCGACGCTCCTGTTTGCGGCGTAGCGCTCTCCCTTCCTTCGCCCGGGCTCGGCGCGTTGCCGAACCCGTGGCACTCCCATCCTACGCCGCGCACCGGAAGTTGACTTGTGCCGACCGGCGAATAATACTTTATCCATAATTATGAATGCAACTCCGGAAACGTCGTCTCCGGAACGCGACAACCCTGAGCAGTGAAACGCCAATGACCGCCACCCGCATCGCCCCGCTCGCCCTCTACCAGGAGGTCGCCGAGCGGCTGCGCCAGCGCATTTACTCGCATGATCTCGCGCCCGGCACGTGGATCGACGAGCAGGCGTTGGCCGACGACTACGGCATCTCGCGCACCCCGCTGCGCGAGGCGCTGAAAGTGCTCGCGTCCGAGGGACTCGTCACGCTCAAGCCGCGCCGCGGCTGCTACGTGACCGAGATTTCGGAGCGCGATCTCGATGAGATATTCAGCGTCATGGCGCTGCTCGAAGGTCAGTGCGCGCATATCACCGCCCGCAAGGCGACGGACGCCGACCTCGAACGGCTGCGGAAAATCCACGAAAAACTGGAAAAAGCCGCCGGCAGCGGTGACATCGACGGTTATTTCGAAGCCAACCAGGCTTTCCACCAGGCGCTGCAGAAGATCACCGACAATCGCTGGCTGCTGCAGGTCATCGAGGACTTGCGCAAGGTCATCAAGTTGTCGCGCCACCATTCGCTGTTCAGCGAAGGCCGGCTCGAACAATCGCTTGCCGAGCACCGCAGCATCCTCGCCGCGCTCGCTGAACGCGATGCGCAGCGGGCGGAACTGCTGATGCGCGCTCATATCGACAGCGGGCGCGCGGCCCTCGCACGGATCGCGAAAGCCCGCAACAAGGTCGCCTGAGCCCCGAACAAGGGGTATCAGGCACCCGGCCGCGTCATCGCCTCCGGGTCGACCCACAGATCGAACTCCTCGGCGCCGACGTAGCCCGACGCGAGCGCCGCCTCGCGCAGCGACAGGCCTCCCTGGTGCGCCTTCTTCGCGATCTCGGCGGCACGGTCGTAACCGATCTGGCGGTTCAGCGCCGTCACCAGCATCAGGTTCTTTTCGAGATTCTCGCGGATGCGCGGCAGGTTCGGCAGCAGGCCGCGCGCGCAGTGCGCCTCGAACGCGTCACAGCTGTCGGCGAGCAGCGCGATGCTCTCCAGCACGTTGTGCGCCATCACCGGCTTGTAGACATTCAGCTGGAAGTTCCCCTGCGTGCCGGCGAAGGCGACCGCCGCGTCGTTGCCGAACACCTGCACGCACACCATCGTCAGCGCCTCGCACTGCGTCGGGTTGACCTTGCCCGGCATGATCGACGACCCCGGCTCGTTCTCGGGGATCGTCAGTTCGCCGATGCCGCAGCGCGGCCCGCTCGCGAGCCAGCGCACGTCGTTCGCCATCTTCATCAGACCGCCGGCGAGCGTGCGCATCGCCGCCGACGCCTGTACCAGCGCGTCGTGCGCAGCCAGCGCGAAGAAGCGGTCCGGCGCACTGCGGAACGGGCGGCCGGTGAGCGCGGCGATCTCCGCCGCCGCGCGGTCGCCGAAGCGCGGATGCGCGTTGAGCCCGGTGCCGACTGCGGTGCCGCCGATCGCCAGGTCGTACAGCCCCGGCAGCGCGCCCCCGACTGCCGCGATGCCGAAATCGATCTGTGCGACCCACGCCCCGATCTCCTGCCCGAGCGTGATCGGCGTCGCATCCTGCAGGTGCGTGCGTCCGGTCTTGACGACGTCGCTGAACTCCTTCGCCTTGTCGGCGAGCGTGCCGCGCAGCCGCGCCACCGCCGGCAGCAGGCGATCGTGCAGCTGCTCGACCGCCGCGATATGCATCGCGGTGGGAAAAGTGTCGTTCGACGACTGGCCGCGGTTCACGTGGTCGTTCGGATGCACCGGGCGCTTTGAACCCAGCTCGCCGCCGGCCAGCTCGATCGCGCGGTTCGCGATGACCTCGTTCGCGTTCATGTTCGACTGCGTACCGGAACCGGTCTGGAACACGACCAGCGGGAAGTGTGCGTCGAGCGTGCCGTCGATGACCTCGTCCGCGGCGCGCTCGATCAGCACCGCGACTTCCGGGGCCAACTCGCCGAGTTCCGCATTCGCCCGGGCCGCCGCCTTCTTCAGGATGCCCAGCGCACGGATCATCGCCCGTCCCCAGCGGAAGCGCTCGGTACCGATCGGGAAATGCGCCACCGAGCGTTCGGTCTGGGCTCCCCAGTAACGGTCCGCCGCCACTTCGACAGGTCCCATCGAATCGGTTTCGGTACGCGTGGCATTCATCATCGTCTCCCGGCCGTCTCGCGGCCCCAGCCAATTTGACGCGCGCTGCCGGCGGGGATTCCCCAAACACAGGCTCGCTGCCCAATTGTGGTATTTGTAAGGATATGCAACGACCGGATGTCTTAATATCCTGACATTCGGCAGAGGGGCAATTGCTCCTGACAGATGCGCGCAAAGCGCCACCGACCGAAGGGAGAACTCCAACGATGGACAACAGCAACGCCACCTCGGCGGCGACGCTCCCGCCTGGCGTTGGGAACGTCGGCCTGCACCTGAACCCCGAGCTTCGGCGGATTCTGGCGAACATTCGCGTTCTCGTGGCGATCGTTGCCGAAACGGAAGCCATCTCGCTCTCGGGCGCGGGACGCACGCCGGCCGCGCTCGCGGTCCTCGGCTATGCCGCGTATGCCAGTTGGTTGTGCTGGGCGGAAACCCGCGGCAGTCGCCCGATTCTGCCGCGCCTCACGCCGTGGGTCGATGCGGCCTGGATCCTGCTCTTCGCCTGGCTCGCCGAGGCGCAAAGCAGCCTGTTCATCCTGCTGCTGCTCTTTCCGGTTCTGTTCGCGTCGCTGAGCTTCGGCTTCGTTTCCGGCCTGCTGGTTTCGCTGTTCGCCGCGGCGGTCGCGGCAGCCCAGCTGATCCTCCACGACCGGTACGGCAACCTCCCGTGGCAGGGCGCGATGCTGCAGCCGCTGTCGGTCCTCGTGCTCGGCCCGCTGGTGGCCGGCCTCGCGCGAGCCGGCGTGCAGATGAACGAGCAGCTGACGGTCGCCGATCGCCTGCTCGGGCAGGTGGACCCGCGCCTGGGCGTGCAGCGGGTCGCGGAGACGATGCTGCGCGCGCTCACGCGCCATTTCGAAGCCGATCTGGGCTTGATTCTGCTGTGGCTCCCCGACAGCGAGCCGCGGCTGTTTCATTGCAACGCCAGCGGCAAAGTCAGCGAATTATCGGGCGAGCTGCACGCCAGCCTGGTCGAGTCGCTGGGCCGCCTGCCGTCCGACGTCGCTGTCGTGCATCATCTCGGGCACCTGTTCGGCCGCTTTCCGCTCCGTTATCACAGCGGCTTCCACCTCGAAACCAAATCGCCGAGCAGCGCAGCACGGCCCGCCGCCGAACACCTCGCCGAACTGCTTGACGCACAGTCGATAATCGCGATGCCGATTTGCCGCCGTGCGCCGCACCCCTGCCGGCTGCTGCTCGAGTCGCGGCACCGGCGCTACCGCGCCCGCGACGCCGACCTTCTGTACGGGGTGATGGAGCAGCTCGCACCGGTCATCGAAAACGCGGGCCTGCTGGAGCGACTGACCGAAGCCGCGATGGCGGCCGAACGCGCCCGCATCGGCCGCGATCTCCATGACACCGCAATCCAGCCCTACCTGGGGCTCAAGTATGGGATCGAGGCGCTGGCACGCAAGACCGCCCATGACAATCCGCTGCACGGCGACATCCTCGCCCTGAAGGACGTCGCGATATCCGAACTACATGAACTGCGCGAACTGGTGACCGGCATGCGCAGCAGCGCGAGCGGGGCCGACGACACCATCGGTCTCGCGCTGCGCCGGCAGGCCAAACGCTTTTCCGAGCTTTTCGGCATTGCCGTGTCGGTGAGCTGTCCGGACGATCTGCCGATCAGCCGCAAGCTCGCCAGCGCGATCTTCCCCATCGTCAGCGAAGCGCTCACCAACATCCGCCGGCACACCAACGCCGTGCGTGCCGATATCGAACTCGGCGTGCAGGCCGACACGTATGTTCTGCGAATCAGCAACGCGCACGGCGAGGCGGCGGCTCCACCCGCACCGTTCGTGCCGCGCGCGATCGTGGAACGCGCGCGATCTCTGTACGGATGTGCAGAAGTCGACCTTCAGCGACCCGGTTTCACTGATCTAATCATCTCCATCCCCAAGACTTCATGAGCAGGGACGAATCATGGTAGTAACCACCGAAAGTCCGATCCGCGTATTCCTCGTGGATGACCACCGCGCCACGCTGTGGGGGCTCGAGCGGCTGATCGACAGCGCTGCCGGCCGCATGCGCCTGGTCGGCAGCGCCACCAGCATGGCAGAGCTGCTCTCGTCGCCCGAAAGCCGCGAGGCCGACGTGATCGTGCTCGATCTCGACCTGGGCGGCCTCGACTCCAGCACCTCGCTGGCCAACCTGCAACGGACCATCAACGCCCGCATCCTGGTGCTCACCGGCGCACGCGATCTCGATGTGCATCGCCGCGCGGTGCTGGCCGGCGCACGCGGAGTCGTCAGGAAGGAAGAACCGGTGGACGTGCTGTTGCGCGCGATCGAGAAAGTCCACGAGGGCGACGTCTGGGTCAACCGCGCGCTGATCGGCGACATCATGGACATACTGACCGGCGCCCGCCCGGCCGACGACGAGCACAGCGTCAGGATCGCCAGCCTGACGCCGAAGGAACATGAAGTGATCGCCGCGGTGGTCCGGCATCGGGGCGCAAAAAGCCTGATCATCGCAGAAGGCCTCGGCATCAGCGAACACACGCTGCGCAACCACCTCACCGTGATCTACCACAAGCTCGAACTGCACGGCCGGCTCGAACTTTACGTGTACGCCAAGGAACACGGGCTCGGCGCGGCCGACCAGTAAGTTCCGCCCTCGGCGCGGCCGCGCACATTCGGGAACGGCGGGATGGACCGCGGTGTCCATAAGCCGGATACCGCAGCGACGTGTCATTGCCGTTTCCGCCGGTCAAGCAAAGACACCGATCCGTGGCGGGAGCCGGAATATTCCGATGCAGTTAGAGCGTCAGTCAGTCTGCATCCCGCGTGCGGTGGTCTAGACTGACAGGAAACAAGGAGCTTGCGATGACTACCATCGGTCGGTTCCAGGTCGACTACACGCGCTTCCTCGATCCGCGGGGCGAAGCGACCCAGCCCTTGCCGGATTTCGCGCTCGATCCGGAAAAACTGATTCCCCTGTACCGCGCGATGGTCCTGACGCGCACTTTCGACACCAAGGCGATCGCGCTGCAGCGCACCGGCAAGCTTGGCACGTTCGCGTCGGCGCTCGGCCAGGAAGCGATCGGCATCGGCGTCGCAGCCGCGATGCGCGCCGAGGACGTGCTGGTGCCGTCGTACCGCGACCACGCGGCGCAGCTGATGCGCGGCGTCACGATGGCCGAAAGCCTGCTCTACTGGGGCGGCGACGAGCGCGGCAGCGATTTCGCCGGGCCGCGCGACGATTTTCCGATCTGCGTGCCGATCGCGACGCAGGTCTGCCACGCGGCTGGCGCGGCCTATGCGTTCCAGTTGCGCGGGGAAGCGCGCGTCGCGGTGTGCTTTCTCGGCGACGGCGGCACATCGAAAGGCGACTTCTACGAAGCGCTGAACTTCGGCGCGGTGTGGAAAGCGCCGCTGGTCGTGATCGTCAACAACAACCAGTGGGCGATCTCCGTTCCGCGCAGCATGCAGACCGCCGCGCAGACGCTGGCGCAAAAGGCGATCGCGGCCGGGATCGAAGGCTGCCAGGTGGACGGCAACGACATCGTCGCCGTGCACCACGCGGCGCGGCAGGCGATCGAGAAAGCGCGCAGCGGCGGCGGCCCGAGCCTGATCGAGGCGCTCAGCTACCGCCTCGGTGACCACACCACCGCCGATGATGCGAGCCGTTACCGCGACCCGGCAGTGGTGCAGGAGCACTGGACGTTCGAACCGGTCGTGCGCCTGCGCAACCACCTCGTGCGGCTCAACGCGTGGGATCCGCAGCGGGAAGAACAACTCGTCCGGGAATGCACCGAAGCGGTCAATGCGGCGGTCGAGACGTATCTCGCGACGCCGCCGCCGACCCCCGAAGCCATGTTCGATCACCTGTACCGCACGCTGCCGACGGCGCTGCACGAACAGCGCGACATGGCACTGCGGTTCGCACCGCACGAGGGAGGCGGCCATGGCTGAACTCAATCTGGTCGAAGCGATCAACCACGCGCTGGCGTACGAACTGGCGCAGGATCCGGCGGTCGTGCTGCTCGGGGAAGACATCGGCGTCAACGGCGGCGTCTTCCGCGCCACCGCGGGGCTGCTGCAGCGCTTCGGCGCCGCGCGCGTGGTCGATACGCCGCTGGCCGAAACCGCGATCGCCGGCACCGCCATCGGCATGGCCGCGATGGGGCTCAAGCCGGTGGCGGAGATCCAGTTCTCGGGCTTCATCTACCCGACGCTCGATCACCTCATCAACCACGCGTCGCGCCTGCGAAACCGCACGCGCGGCAGGCTGTCGTGCCCGCTGGTGCTGCGCTCGCCGTGCGGCGCCGGCATCCACGCGCCCGAACACCACTCGGAAAGCCCGGAAGCGCTGTTTGCCCACGTGCCCGGGCTGCGCGTCGTGATCCCGTCGTCGCCGTCGCGCGCCTACGGCCTGCTGCTGGCGGCGATACGCGACCCCGATCCAGTGATCTTTCTCGAACCGACGCGGCTGTACCGCCTGTTCAAGCAGGAAGTTGCCGACGACGGCGAAGCGCTGCCGCTCGACGTGTGCTTCACGCTGCGCTCGGGCAGCGACGTGACGCTGGTCAGCTGGGGCGCGATGGTGCATGAGACGCAGGCCGCAGCTGACGCGCTGGCGCAGCAGGGGATCATGGCCGAGGTCATCGACGTGGCGACGCTCAAGCCGCTCGACATGGCGACGATACTCGAATCGGTGGGTCGCACCGGGCGCTGCGTGATCGTCCACGAAGCCGCGCGCACGGCCGGTTTCGGCGCTGAAATCGCTGCCAACCTCGCCGAAGAAGGCCTCTACACCTTGCTCGCGCCGGTGCGACGCGTCACCGGATACGACACGGTCGTGCCGCTGGCGCGCCTCGAATACCAGTACCTGCCGAGTGTCGAACGCATCGTCGCGGCAGTCCACAAGACGCTGGAGGGCGCATGAAGATCTTCAAACTGCCCGACTTGGGCGAAGGCCTGCAGGAAGCGGAGATCGTCGAATGGCACGTTGCGGCCGGCGACGAGATCGAGGCCGACCGGCCGCTGCTGTCGGTGGAGACGGCCAAGGCGATCGTCGAGATTCCTTCGCCGCATTCGGGCCGCATCGAGAAGCTGTTCGGACAGCCGGGACAGATCGTGCATGTCGGCGCGCCGCTGGTCGGCTTTGCCGGCACCGCCGAAGACAGCGACGCCGGCACCGTGGTCGGTGAAGTGCAGGTCGGCCACCAGCTCGCGCAGGAAGCGCCGGCACCCGTCGGCGGCGGCGCGGCGGCGATCAAGGCGACGCCGGCGGTGCGCGCCCTCGCGCGCCAGCTCAACGTCGAGCTGGCGATGGTCACCCCGTCCGGGCCGGACGGCCTGATCACGACGGCGGACGTGCAGCGCGTCGCGAAGATCCTCGCGGATGTCGGACCGCCGGAGATCCTGCGCGGCGTGCGGCGCGCGATGGCCCGCAACATGACGCTCGCGCAGAGCGAAGTGGCGGGAGCGACAGTCGTCGATGACGCGGACATCGACGCGTGGCTGCCGGACAGCGACGTCACGATCCGCCTCGTGCGCGCACTGGTCGCGGGCTGCCGCGCCGAGCCGGCGCTCAACGCGTGGTACGAGAGCCACACCATGGGACGCCGCGTGCTCGCGAAGATCGACGTCGGCATCGCGATCGACCTCGCGGAAGGGCTGTTCGTGCCGGTGTTGCGCGACGTCGCGAACCGCGACGCCAACGACCTGCGCCGCGGCCTGGACCGGATGCGCGCCGACGTCATCGCGCGCAAGATCCCGGCCGACGAGCTGCGCGGCAACACCATCACGCTGTCGAACTTCGGCATGATCGCCGGCAAATACGCGGCGCCGATCGTCATGCCGCCGACCGTCGCAATCCTCGGCGCCGGCCGCGTGCACCAGCAGGTGCTCGCGATCGACGGCGCACCGGCCGTGCGCCGCGTGCTGCCGCTGAGCCTCACGTTCGACCACCGTGTCGTGACCGGCGGCGAAGCGGCGCGGTTCCTCGCCGCGGTGATCGCGGACCTCGCGCTGCCGGAGTGAATCAGGACGCCGGCGCGTTGCCGTGCAGCTTGCCGTAAGCGGCAAGCAGGCGCTGGTGCATGTCGCTGCCGTCGAGGTTCAGCCCGAGCGCGGGCTGGCCGAAAAAGCGCAGTTCGCCGTCGAGCAGCGCGTTGGCCTGGCGCAGCGTGTCGGCGCCATAGAGGCTGTGCAGCGCGGACGCGTAACGCCCGCCGTCGCTGTCGCTGCTGTCCTCGTCGAGCTTGAGCAGGCACTCGACGCAACGGTAGACGCGGCGCCGCGTGGCGTCGATCTGGCCGAAATGGCGGATCCACTCACAGCCTTCGGCGATCGCGTCCTCGTCGCCGACCGCGAGCGCCAGCAGCGTCTTCAGCTCGCCGACGCGCAGATCCTGCCAGAACGCGTCGTCGCCCGGCGCCAGCCCGATCAGCGCCGCGACCAGGCGCTCGTCGGCGAGACCGCTGTCGTTGAGCGTGTCGAGGAGGTCGCCGCATTCATCGTCGTCGAGCTCGGGCAGGTGCAGGATCGCTTCGCGGATGTCGTTGGCGACGCTGTTGTTCTCGAACTCCAGCTCGTCGATCGGGTAGATCTCCGACATGCCGGGGACGAGAATCCGGCAGGCGTAAACGCCGAGATGCGTGAAATCGGCGACGTAGATGTCGCGCCCGTCGGCGTGCAGACGGTCGACGAGCCACGCGTAGTCCTCGGCGGTCGTGGTGCCGAAGTTCCAGTCGTGGAACGCGAAATCCGGCTGCGTGCCGAGGAAGTTCCAGCTGATGATGCCGCTCGAATCGACGAAGTGGATCTCGATGTTCGGCGCGCTGGCGATTTCGTCGAGGTCGAAGCCGGGCTCGGGGAAGCCGCCGAGCGCGTCGAGCGCGCGCCCCTGCAGCAGTTCGGTGAGCGCCCGCTCGAGCGCGATCTCGAAGCGCGGGTGGGCGCCGAAGCTCGAGAAGCAGCCCTGGTCGTGCGGATGCAGCAGCGTGACGTTCATCACCGGGTATTGCCCGCCGAGCGAGGCGTCCTTGACGAGAATGCCGAAGCCGGCCGCGCGCAGCCCGGCAATGCCGGCGGCGATGCGCGGATAGCGCGCGATGACTTCCTCCGGCACGTCGGGCAGGCACAGCCCTTCGCTGATGATGCGGAACTTGATGTGGCGCTCGAAGATTTCCGACAGCGCCTGCGTGCGCGCCTCGGCCGGCGTGTTGCCCGCGGACATGCCGTTGCTGACGTAGAGGTTGCCGATGATGTTGACCGGGAAATGGACGACCGCATCGTCGCGCAGGCGCACGTACGGAATCGCGCAGATGCCGCGCTCGGCGTTGCCGGAATTGAAGTCGACGAGCGCAGCCGCGTGGATGCTGCCGTTCGGGTTGTAGAACTTCTGCAGCGCCGGCGTCAGCAGCGCTGCCGGCCATTGGCCGTCGGCGCCGTGCTCGAACCACCGCTCCTGCGGGTAATGCACGAAACCGCGCCCTCCTTCGGCCAGGGCGCGTTCGGCATACTGTTCGCCGAGGTAGTAGTGGTTCCAGAAGTAGTTGCACGACAGGCGCTCGAAATACTCGCCGAGCGCACTGGCGAGCGCCGCGAGTTTCGAGGCGCCCTTGCCGTTCGTGAACATCAGCGGGCAGTCGCGGTCGCGCACATGCACCGACCAGACGCCATCGACCGGGTTGAGCCACGAGCGCTCCTCGATGTGGAAACCGGCGGCTTCGAGCCGGGCCTGCATCGTGCCGATCGAGGATTCGAGCGAGGCATCCTTGCCCGCGATGAAGCTTTCTGATTGCATGGGTACGTCCTGCTGAGGGCTGCGTGACAAGGAGAAGAAAAGCCGCGTGCGCCGCCCGGAAGAGATTGCGGCGGGAGCGGGCCCGGCGTCGCGGAGGGCGAAGGCCCCGCATTCTGGCGTGCCTGGCGACGCTCTACAATGAAAAGCCGATCCGGGCCGCCCGCCGTCCGTTTTTGGCGCCTGCCGGCAAGGGCCGATAATCGCCGCGGCGACCGAGCGGGACGCGCTGCGCCCAACCGGCGCTTCGAGCCCCCAACCTGCATGAGGGACAAGCATGAATTACGAGACGAACGAGACGATCCTCTACGACATGAAGGACGGCATCGCCGAAATCCGGCTGAACCGCCCGCAGCGGCTCAACGCCGTGACCCGGCAGCTGTATGACGAACTCAACGCGGCGCTGAGCCGCGCCGAAGCCGACCGGGAGGCGCGCGTCGTGCTGCTCACCGGCGAAGGCCGCGCGTTCTGCGTCGGCGCCGACCTCAAGGAACACCAGGCGGGCCGCACGCCGTTCGAGCGCCGCCAGTACCTGCAGGGCGAGCAGAAAGTGTGCAGGCGGCTGCTGCAGCTCGGCAAGCCGGTGATCGCCGCGGTCAACGGCTTCGCGCTCGGCGCCGGAGCCGAGATGGCGATCGCTTCGGACTTCGTGCTGATGGCCGAAAGCGCGCAGATCGGCCTGCCGGAAATCTCGATCGGCAACTTCCTCGGCGGCGGCGTCACCTACCTGCTGCCGCGCCTGGTCGGGCTGGCGAAAGCGCGCGAGCTGGTATTCCTCGGCGAGCGCATCGGCGGTGCGGAAGCCGTGCGCATCGGGCTCGCGAACCGCGCGCTGCCCGACGAAGGCTTCCTCGACGCCGCGCGCGACTTCGCGCACCGGCTCGCGGGCAAAGCGCCGTTCTCGATGCAGCTCGCGAAGGAGCAGCTGAACATGGCGGCCGAGCGCACGCTGGACGCCGCCTTGACCGCCGAACTCGAAGGGATGATGTTCGTCGGCACGACGCGCGACTGGCAGGAGGGCGTGGACGCCTTCGCCGAAAAGCGCGCGCCGGTTTTCCGGGGAGAATGACATGGAGCTCGCCCCGCCGTTGCCCAGAACCAGCCCGCTGCACGATTTCCTCGCCCCCGGCTCGATCGCGATCATCGGCGCCTCGACCGACCCCACCAAGCGCGGCTACAAGGCGATGGTCGGGCTGATCAAGGATGGCTACCCGGGCGCGATCTACCCGATCAACCCGAAAGTGGACAATGTGCTCGGCGTCAGGACCTACGCGACGCTCGACGACATCCCCGGCCCGGTCGACCTCGCGCTGATCTGCACGCCGGCGGCGACAGTGCCGGGCCTCGTCGCCGATTGCGGCCGGAAAGGCGTTAAGGGCGCGGCCATCCTCGCGAGCGGTTTCCGCGAGACCGGCCCGGCCGGCGCGCGGCTCGAACAGCAGGTGCTGGCCGCGGCACGCGAAGGCGGCGTGCGCATCATCGGGCCCAACACCTCGGGCATGTTCAACCTGCACAAGAAGGTCAATCTGCTCGCACTGGCGAACGTCAAGCCGGGCAACATCGGCTTCATCTCGCAGTCCGGCAACATGCTGCTGTCGCTGGTGCTCGAAGCCGAGCACAACGGTCATGTCGGTTTCAGCACCTATGTCGGCCCGGGCAACCAGACCGATATCGGCTTCAACGACTATCTGCGCTACCTCGGCGAGGATCCCGACACGCGGGTCGCGACCTTCTATGTCGAAGGCTTCCGCGACGGCCAGCGCTTCCTGCACAACGCGCGCGAGATCACTGCCGTCAAGCCCGTCGTCGTGTACAAATCGGGCGCGACCGAGCAGGGCAAGAAGGCGGCGAGTTCCCATACCGGCGCGCTCGCCGGCAGCTACGCGATGACCGTCGACCTGCTGCGCCAGGTCGGCGTCAGCGTCGTGCAGCATTCGAACGAGATCCTGCCGGTCGCCGAAGGGCTGGGCCTGTTGCAGCAGGCGCCGGGCAAGCGCGTGGCGGTGGTCTCGGACGGCGGCGGCCAGGCGACGATCGCCTCCGACCGCCTCGTCGAAGCAGGGCTGGAGCTCGCGGAACTGGGCGAGGCGACGAAAAAGCGCCTCGGCGCGATCCTGCTGCCGCAGGCTTCGCTGGTGAACCCGGTGGACGTGGCCGGCAGCAGCGACGCCAACCCTGCGCTGCTCGCGGAGTGCATGGCGATCGTCGCCGACGACGACAACGTCGACGCGGTGTTCCTCGTCGGCATGTTCGGCGGCTACCACATCCGTTTCGCGGAGGACCTGCTCGGCGGCGAAATGCGCGGCGCCGAGTCGATGATCGAGCTCGCGCGCCGGATCGACAAGCCGGTCGTCGTGTATAGCCTGTACACGCCGGTCAAACCGCCAGCGCTGCGCCGCCTGCACGAAGCCGGCCTGCCGGTGTACACGTCGATCGAATACGCGGTGCGCGTCCTCGCGGCGCTCGGCGAACGCGGCGTGTATCTCAGGGATGCCGCAAACCAGGCGCCGCTGCCGGCAATGATGCCGAACGACGCGACACTGGCGATCTTCGCCGCCGCCCAGGCGGAGGCCCGCGACCTGTTCGAGTTCGAAGCCAAGACGCTGTTGCGGGCGCACGGCGTCGCCGTGCCGGCCGAAGCGCTGGTCCACGCTGTCGACGAGCTCGACGACGTCGCCGCCCGCTTCGGCGACCGGCCGCTCGTGATGAAAGTCGTGTCGAAGGACATCCTGCACAAGTCTGACGCCGGCGGCGTCAGGCTGAACCTGCGCGGCAAGGCGGCCTTGCGCGAAGCCTTCGACCAGATCATCGGCTCCTGCCATGCGTACAAACCCGCCGCCGACATCAAGGGCGTGCTCGTCACGCCGATGGCGCGCAAGGGTATCGAAGTCATCATCGGCGTCAGCCGCGACCCGATCTTCGGCCCGGTGCTGATGTTCGGCCTCGGCGGCATCTTCGTCGAGATCCTCGAAGACGTCGCTTTCCGCGCGATTCCGCTGTCGCGTTATGCCGCCCGCTCGATGGTCGATCAGATCCGGGCGCGCCGGATCCTCGAGGGCGCGCGCGGCGAAGCGGCCGTCGACAAGGAAGCGCTCGTCGACCTGCTGCTGAAAGTGTCGAGCATCGTCGCCGCGTATCCGCAACTCGCCGAGCTCGATCTCAACCCGGTGATCCTCTACGAGGACGGCTACGCGATCGTCGACGCACGCGTGATCGTCAACCAGGCCGTGCTGAACCCGAAGGACGATGCCTGACGACGCGGGCGGCCTTCACCGAGGCGCGGCGCTGCGCCGCAAACCCCGGGCGTGACGAGGACCGACGCCAAATCGCGAGCCGGAGCTTGGTATTGCGGCGCAAGCCCTTACACTCCCACCCTCCGGAGGGGGCCCATCGCACTGCCGGCCTGTTCGCCCCCCGTACATGTTCGGCGCCCTGCGCCGGACAGTTTTTCTTCCGCAGGTTTTCAAAGGTTATTCGATGCACCCCGTCCACGATGTTGATGCGCTCCTCTTGCTCGCCCTGGCCCTGTCTTCGAAACGACGGCCGGCCGAACTCGCCGAAATCATGGCCGCGGCCGATCTGATCCAGGGCTCCATTCCTTCCGAAACGAAACTGGGCGACGCTTTTCACCGCCTCTCGACACACGGCCTGATCAATGAGGTGGACGGCCGCTTCACGCTGACGCCGGACGCGCAGAAGATCATGGCCGGCCAGCCGAGAAAAGCCGAAACGGCAGAACGCATCTTCAGCGTGCGGGAAAAGCTCTCGGCGTACGAGCCCGCGGGGAAACACGCCCCGATCGTGCTCACCGGGGAGCAACTGGCGCAAGCGATCCTCGCGCACCGCAGCGCCGGACAAGGCGCGGGCAAGAACATGCTGGTGCCGAAACCCAAGACCGTGGACGACGACAAGCGTCCGGACAAGCGCCCCGGTCAATGGCGCCGTCCTTTCGCGTCGCGCAAACGCAAGGCTTGAAGAGTTTCGTCCTGCACGGCCTGCAGAGGGAACTCGCTCGCGCGCCCGAGTCCTGTCAATGCGACTGCTGGATGCCGGCGACGACCCAGCCGCGGCTGCCGTCGAGGGCTTTCGCGAGATGCCACCGTTCGTCGAACTCGGCCGGCGCCGCCCCCGCTTCTTCGCGGATCAGGCCGTGGAAACGCACGCTGACGAGGTGACGCTGCGCCTCCTCGGCGTAGCCGATGACGTCGGCATGCAGGTCGACCACTTCGGTGCGCTGGACGGCGTCGCCGCGCTCCTGGATCTGCATTTGCAGTTCCGCAAACATCTCGGGCGTGACGAACTCGCGCAGGTCGTCGAGGTTGCGCGCGTCGTTCGCCGCCTGCAGCCGCACGAAGTTGAGCTTCGCCTGACGCACGAAGGCCTCCGCATCGAAACCCGCCGGAAGCATGCCGGCGCCGGAATGCGCAGCCGCCGCCACAGCCGGTGCCCCTGAAGCCTGGGCGGGCATCGCGACCGTGCCGCCGCCCGCCCCCGCTCCGGCGTACTGCATCGCCGGCGCTGTCGAGCGTTTGCGCATCACGAGACGGAAGACGGCGAAGGCGGCCATCGCCAGCAGCGCGATCATCAGGATGTTCGCAAGTCCTTCGCCCATGCCCAGATGCGAAGCGAGCGCCGCGAGACCGAGGCCTGCGGCAAGGCCGGCCAGCGGACCCATCCAGCTGTTCTTCTTCGCGGCCTGCCCCGCCGCCGCGGCGGCATTCGGGGCCGTGTCGGCGCTACGGGCCATCGGCGCGGCCGGAGCCTGCGTCGTCGCATCACGCTGGGTGCCGAAGGATTTCCCGCTGCCGAGACGTTTTGCCTCGGCGTCGGGCAGCGTCACGCCCACGCTCAGCACAAGGGCGAAAAGGGTGAAGAAAAAGCGTTTCATGTAGCAGGCACTCCTGTGGGTGGAATTCGGGAAAACTGCAGGGCGCGATCCGCGTTCGCGGCGGATCGATCGCCCGTCATGCGGCGTACGTGCGCCGGTATTGCCGCTCGAGCCGTCGCGCCGCGCCTTTCAATGCGTCATCGATCGACTGCAGCCAGTCGCGCGCGATCGCGCTGACCACGACATCCCGCGTGCCGACCACCTTCAGCCTGACCTCGCAGCGCTTGTCCGGGCTTCCGGCCTCCCGCTCCAGGTCGGACAGGCGCACGGTCGCATGAGGAACTAGCCAGGACAGGCGGCGCAACGCAAAGCGCAGCCGGGCCTCGATCGCGTTCCTCAACCGCATGCCGGCAGCGCGGCCGGATTCGATTTGCACCTCCATCGCAATCCTCCAGTTGGGTGATGACCGGACGACGATAGTTCACATCCAACTTCCTTTGAAGCTTAATTTGGCGTAGCTTCACTTCGTAAAAAAGGAAGTCAACGATGCATCCCATCAACTTTCGCCATCTCTACTATTTCTGGGTCGCATCGAAGGAAGGCGGGATCGCGCGCGCCGCGGAGCGCCTCGACATGGCGATTCAGACCGTCAGCACGCAGGTGCGGGAGCTCGAGCATTCGCTCGGACACGCTCTTTTCCGCTCCGCGGGCCGCGGCGTCGAGCTCACCGAAGCCGGCACGACCGCCGTGCGCTACGCCGAGCAGATTTTCCAGCTCGCCGAAGCGCTGCCGGAGGCGGTGCGGGAAGCGGCCGCGGAGCCCGGCATCCGGCTCAGCGTCGGCATCGCCGACAGCCTGCCGAAGCTCGCGGTACGGCACCTGCTGCAGCCGGCGGTGCAGACTCCCGGCCTGCGGCTGCTGTGTCACGAAAGCAGCTTCGACGATCTGCTCGCCGACCTCGCCCGTCACCGGCTCGACGTCGTGCTCGCCGACCGCCCGGCACCGACGAATCCGAACCTCAGGGTGTTCAGCCATCGCCTCGGAAAAGCTTCGCTCGCGTGGTATGCGCCGGCGACGCTGCTCGACGGTCGCGAAGGCGACTTCCCGGCCTGCCTCGCGCATTTGCCGCTGCTGCTGCCGACGACCCACTCCGCGGTCCGCGCGCGACTCGACGACTGGCTCGCGCGGCATGCAATCCGTCCGAAGATCGTCGGAGAA
The DNA here is from genome assembly GCF_012910705.2 of Aromatoleum anaerobium. Lineage (GTDB taxonomy): Bacteria > Pseudomonadota > Gammaproteobacteria > Burkholderiales > Rhodocyclaceae > Aromatoleum > Aromatoleum anaerobium. Next base: position 236,742 of record NZ_WTVG02000038.1, read on the forward strand.
TTCGAGGACAGCGCGCTCCTCGCCACCTTCGGCGAAAGCGGGCTGGGCGCTTTCCCGGCACCCGAATGGTCGTTCGACGAACTGCCGCGGGCACGCGGACTCACGCTGCTCGGGCGCTGCCCGGACGTCGTCGAACATTTCTATGCAATCCTCGCGCACCGCAAGGTCGAACACCCGGTGGTGCGCAAACTGCTGCTTCCCGCCGAGCGGGTCTGACATCCGATTCCTGAGACGTTCGCTTCCAATTCCGCTTCCCCCGGAATCGGAATCGTCACCGGCGGTTCGGCGGCAGCGACGCAACAGCGAGGCCGCAACCGCGGCCTCGCAGCGACTACTGCATCCGGGTTCAGGTGTTGCCGCGGCTCGAACCACCCTGCCCTTGACCTTGACCGGGCTGCCTTTGGGTGCCCTGGCTTTGCTCTTCCTGCCTGTGGCCACCCTGCCCGCCTTGTCCTTGGCCGGGTTGCCGCTGAGTACCCAGGCCCTGCTCGTGCTGTTGCTGACCGCCCTGACCGCCTTGGCCCTGGCCGGGCTGCTTCTGGGTCCCCTGGCTTTGCTCCTGCTGCTTTTGACCGCCCTGGCCGCCCTGGCCCTGGCCGGGCTGCTGCTTCTGGATGTCCTGCTGTTGCTGCTCGCCCTGGTTCTGACCACGCTGGTTCTTCTGTTCCATGATTTTCTCCATGCACAGGGGCGACGGGAAACGTCGCCTGTTGAACTGGTAGCAATGCACGGGCCCGGGAACGCGGAGGTTTCCTCACTGCATGCCGCGGCCCCCGCTCGACCTGCGGTCAGGACTGCCCGGGCCGTGGCGTGAACTCCTGCCCCTTGGCCTCGAGCGAGCGGATCAGGCCGTCGATCCCGCCGAGGCGTATCTGCTGCGAGAACGTCCCGCGATAATTCGTCACGAGACTGACGCCGGTGACGACGATGTCGAAGATCTTCCAGCCGTCGGCGCGCTGCTCGAGGACGTAGTCGACGGTCACCGGCTGCCCTCCCGGCTGGCGGATCTCGGTCTGGACCTTGACGATCTTGTCCGACGGACTCGCGCGCAGCGGGCGAACCTCGACGGTCTGGTCGCGATACTGCGTCAGCGCATTCGAATAGGTCCGCACCAGCATGTTGTAGAACGCGTCCATCAGCCGCTTCTGCTGCTCGGGCGACGCATCGCGCCAGTCGCGCCCGACTGCCAGCATCGTCATTCGCCGGAAGTTGAAGTGCGGCAGCACCACCTGTTCGACGAGCCCGACGACCTGCGTCGTTTCGCCCGCGCGAAGCGACTCGTTGGTCTGGAGGATTTCCAGCACATCGCCGGAGAGCTTGTCGATCAACTGGTCGGGAGCCGGCCCGCCGGCCGAAACGCCGCTCGGCAGGAACGAGAGAACCGAGATGTACAGCGCCAAGAAAGTCGATTTCATGTTTATTACCTCATCGTGAGCAGGGCCGGGAGCGGAATCGTTCCGGACATGCGGGTCAATCAGAGCCGCCCGGCAGCCGAGCGCTCGTCACTTGCGGGTTGCGTCGCGGCAGGCACGAGCGATGCCTCCTCGTCGGGTTCGAAATCCTCGTATTCCATCGGCGGCTTGCCGTCGTGCACCTTGGCGCGGCGCTGCTGCAGATGGAAATTGCGGGTAAAGGTGTATTTGTCCAGCGTGCCTTCGTCGAGCGTCTTCTCGAACCCGAGCAGGCGCGCGCGTTTGTCGGCAATGCGCAGGCCGGCCAGCGTGTTGCGCGTCGGGACGTGGGCCATCCGCCACACCGGATCGCCTGCGCCATCGAGCGGAAGCGCCGCCGCGTCGCGCAATGTGCTCGGGCCGAAAAACGGCACGATGAAATACGGCCCTTCGCCCACTCCCCACACGGCGAGCGTCTGGCCGAAATCCTCGTCGTTCTTCTGCAGCTCCAGCTCGGACGCGACATCCAGCAGTCCGAAAATTCCGAACGTCGAGTTCACGAGGAAACGCGCCCAGTCGGACAAGCCGGCGCCGACCTTGCCCTGGAGAATGTTGTTGAAGCCGATCCAGATATCCGCGAGATTGCCGAAGAAATTGCCCACGCCGGTCTGCACGGGGGTGGGCGCGAACGTGTCGTAGACGGTCGCGAGCGGCCGGGCCACCGCCTTGTCGACCCGCTCGTTGAAGCTGAACACCGCCTGGTTGTAGCGCTCGAGCGGATCCTCCGGGTTGCGCGGCACGCTCGCACATCCGCCCGCGATCAGGACCGCACAGGCGATGAGCAGCGCAAACGCCCGGGACCGCGAGTGGAATGCTCTCATGCTGATCTCTTCTTGTTCCGTTCATCACTTCAAAGGGGAAGGTGCCGGGTTTCTCACAGCCAGATACATGCCAGAACGTGCAAGCCGTTGATTAGCAATATATTGCGTAGGAAAGCCAGGAGATGCACGATAGTGCACGGATGATGCGGACGTTCAATTCTGAACGTTAAGCGTTCAGTGCTGAACGTTCAGCCCGGCGCCAGCGGGAGTTTGGTGAGCTGAACCGGGCATCGGTCGTCGCGGCCGGCCGCAAGCCGCCCGGCCGGCCCGTCGACCGCCTCGGGAAACACCCAACTGAAGTCCAACACCTGCCTTGTGGTTCGACGGCGCCGCCCGTCCTCGGCAACGCCGACGCAAAAACGGCGGCCGGACAGAAGCCCGGCCGCCGTTGCGTTGCTGAAAGTCACGACTCGGGTTCAAGAGCAAGCCGGGCGTGGCTCTGCACCGGCGTGCGCTGAATCCGGATCTCGATGCCTGTGCTTAACGGGTCGTCCCGCGATCGGTCGGAGAGGTGTCCTCCCGCGTCGCATCCGGAGTCGACGGGCTGCGCATGGTGTCGCCGGCGCCCGGCGTGGTGGTGGCCGGCGAGGACGGTGTCACGCTGCGTGACTTCGACTCGTCCGTTTCGAACGCCGAAAATTCGCTGATCGGACGGTCTGTCGGTTCGAGCTCGACATACTGCTCCGATTGGTACTCGGGCTTCGCCTTCAGCTCCTCCTCGGTGGCGCTGATGTGCAGCTTGCCGTCCCGGTAACTGAGTTGATCGAGCGGCACCGCGACCTCCTTGTCGCCCATCCCCATCACGCCACCGGCAGAAATTACTACCTGGATGTTCCGTTCGTCACGGCTGCGCACCACTTCCTTCACGGAGCCGATCTCTTTGCCGGCCTGGCTGACGACATCCTTGCCTTCCAGCTCACGCGGCGTCATGTTCTGCAGCTGGGTGGCCGCGGCGGTACTTCCGGTTCCGGCTGCCGCGCCGGTCTTGTCCGACTGGTGCATCTGCTGCGACGTCCCTGATTCGGAGGACTTGTAAGTTTTATCGCCTTCCGCCCATACGGGCGAGGCGACGAATACGGCAATCGCACTGGCTATCAGCGACTTGCGATAGATCGGGTTCATGTCACTCTCCTCTGTCAAGGTTCTTGATCCGACCGGTCCACCCTGCGCAGGTTACGCAGGGCTCGGCGCCGGTCCGAGGCGAGCGTTGCAAAAACCGCTCCCGCCTCCGCAACGCGGCGGAGCGGTTTCAGCTTCAATGCCGGGTTTTCGACTTCAACTGGTCAGAACAGCGCCCGTTCGAAGCCCTCACTCCACCGTCACCGACTTCGCGAGGTTTCGCGGTTTATCCACGTCCGTGCCCTTGACGAGCGCCGCGTGGTACGACAGCAGCTGCAGCGACACGACGTGCAGCACCGGCGACAGCATGCCGTAGTGTTCGGGCATCGGCAGGATGTGCACGCCTGCGGATTCGGCGATCTCGCTGCCGGCGTCGGCGAAGACGTAGAGTTCGCCGCCGCGGGCGCGCACTTCCTGCAGGTTTGATTTCAGCTTTTCGAGCAGCTCGTCGGCCGGCGCGATCGCGATGACCGGCATGTCGCGGTCGACGAGCGCGAGCGGGCCGTGCTTGAGCTCGCCGGCGGCGTAGGCTTCGGCGTGGATGTACGAGATTTCCTTGAGCTTCAGCGCGCCTTCCATCGCGATCGGCCAGTGGCGGCCGCGGCCGAGGAACAGCGCGTGATGCTTGGCCGCGAAGCGCTGCGCCCAGGCTTCGATCTGCGGTTCGAGTTCGAGCACTTTCTGCACTGCGACCGGCAGGTGGCGCAGCGCGATGAGGTAGCGCGCCTCCTCGGCTTCGGGCAGGCGGCCGGCGAGCTTCGCGAGCGCGAGCGTCAACAGCGCGAGCGCAGCGAGCTGGGTCGTGAACGCTTTCGTCGACGCGACGCCGATCTCCGGTCCGGCGCGGGTGATGAAGCGCAAGCAGGCTTCGCGCACGATCGCCGACTCCGGCACGTTGCAGATCGCCAGCGTGCGCGTCATGCCGAGGCTCCTCGCGTGCTTCAGCGCGGCCAGCGTATCGGCGGTCTCGCCGGACTGCGAGATGACGACGACCAGCGTGTCGGGGTCCGGCACCGATTCGCGGTAGCGGTATTCGCTCGCGATCTCGACGGTGCACGGCACCTTCGCGACCGACTCCAGCCAGTAGCGCGCGACGAGGCCGGCGTGGTAGCTCGTGCCGCACGCGAGCACCAGCACACGGCGCACGCCGCCAAACACCTCCGCGGCCTGGCTGCCGAACAACTGCGGGCTGATCGAACCGCCGCCGGCGATGATCTCGAGCGTGTTCGCGAGCGCCTGCGGCTGCTCGAAGATTTCCTTCTGCATGTAGTGGCGGTACGGGCCGAGCTCGACCGCGTCGGCCGACAGGCTCGACACGTGCACGTCGCGCTCGACCGGCGTGCCGTCGGGCCGGACGATGCGATAAGCACCGACGCGCAGCTCGGCGAGGTCGCCGTCCTCGAGATAGATCACGTTGCGCGTCACTTGCAGCAGCGCCGCGGTGTCGGATGCGGCGTACATGCCGCTCTCACCGACGCCGAGCAGCAGCGGCGAGCCGCGTCGGGCGACGATGACGCGCTCGGGCTCGGCTTCGGCGATGACGCCGATCGCGTAGGCGCCGACGAGCTCGTTCGTCGCCAGACGCACCGCTTCGAAGAGGTCCGCGCCCGATTCGAGCTTGGCGTGGACCAGATGGGCAATCGCTTCGGTGTCGGTCTCGGATTCGAAATGGTAGCCGCGCGCCTCGAGCATCTCCTTGATCGCCTCGAAGTTCTCGATGATGCCGTTATGCACGACCGCGAGCCCGCCGGAAATGTGCGGATGCGCGTTGCGCTCCGACGGCACGCCGTGCGTCGCCCAGCGCGTGTGGGCGATGCCGACGGTGGCCCGGAGTTCGTTCGACCCGGCGAGCGCGGCCAGTTCGGCGACGCGGCCGGTCGAACGCAGGCGCTTCAGCCCGTCGCCGAGCACCGCGAGGCCGGCCGAGTCGTAGCCGCGGTATTCGAGCTTGCGCAGGCCTTCGAGGAGGACCGGGACGACGTTGCCGGTCGCGATTGCCGTGACGATGCCGCACATGGTTATTTTTCCGCCCGTTTTTTGACCGGCCGCTTCCAGCCGGGAATGCTGATCTGTTTCGCGCGCGACACCGTGAGCTGGTCTTCGGGCGCATCCTTCGTCAGGGTCGTCCCGGCCCCGAGCGTCGCGCCGCGGCCGACCCGCACCGGTGCGACGAGCTGGGTGTCGGAGCCGATGAAGACGTCGTCCTCGATCGTCGTGCGGTACTTGTTCGCACCATCGTAGTTGCAGGTGATCGTGCCCGCGCCGACATTGACGCGCCGGCCGATGTCGGCGTCGCCGATGTAGGCAAGGTGGTTGGCCTTGGAGTCGTCCGCGATCGCGCTGTTCTTGACCTCGACGAAGTTGCCCAGATGAACGCCGTCGCCGAGCGTCGTGCCCGGGCGCGTGCGCGCATACGGCCCGATGGCGCAGTCGCGCCCGGTCACGGTGTCCTCGACGTGCGAGAACGGCGCGAGACGGGAGCCTGCGCCGATGCGGGCGTTGCGGATCACGCAGTTCGCGCCGATCTTCACGTCGTCGGCGAGCTCGACGCGGCCTTCGAACACGCAATTGACGTCGATCTCGACGTCGCGGCCGCATTTGATCTCGCCGCGCACGTCGATGCGCGCCGGGTCGAACAGCGTGACGCCGTCCTCCATCAGCCGCGTCGCGATGTTGCGCTGGTGGATGCGTTCGAGTTCGGCGAGCTGCGGCTTGCTGTTGACGCCGAGCGTCTCCCACACCGCATCCGGCTGCACGGTGGTGACCTCGACGCCTTCGGCGACCGCCATGCCGATGATGTCGGTGAGGTAGTACTCGCGCTGCGCATTGTCGTTGCCGAGCCGCTCGAGCCAGCCGCGCAGACGCGCGACCGGAGCGACGAGGATGCCGGTGTTGACCTCGCGCACGCGGCGCTCGTCGGCGCTCGCGTCCTTTTCCTCAACGATGCGCACGACGCGCCCCGCGGCATCGCGCAGGATGCGGCCGTAGCCGGCCGGATCGGGGAGTTCGACCGTCAGCAGCGCGAGGCGCTCGCCGCCCGCGGTGGCTTCGAGCCGGCGCAGCGTCGGCACGCCGATCAGCGGCACGTCGCCATACAGCACCAGCGCCATGTCGCCGTCGGTCAGATGCGGCAAGGCCTGCAGCACCGCGTGGCCGGTGCCCAGCTGCGGCTCCTGCAGCGCCCACTGCACGCCGGCGTGCTGCAGCCGCGTCCGCACCGCTTCGCCGCCGTGGCCATGGACGACGCAGATGCGGCGGGCCTCCAGCGTTTGCGCTGCGGCAATCACATGCTCCAGCATCGGCCGGCCGGCAATCGGCTGCAGCACCTTGGGCAATGCCGATCGCATTCGCTTGCCCTGCCCCGCGGCGAGAATCACGACTTCCATGAACACTCCGGTAAGCGTCAAAAACCGCGCGGATTCTATCACGCAGCCCCGCCCGGCCCGGCTACCATCTGCGTTGCGGATACCGCATGCGGCATTTTTGCCGCACCGCACCAACAATAATCGCGAATGTCGCATGACGCCTGAACGCGCCCGCTAGAATTCCGCTTTTGCACCGCCAAGAGGACAGCACCGATCATGACGCAAGCCGCCCCCCAGTTCATCCAGAACCGCGTCTTCGACGAGATCCAGGTAGGCGATCGCGCGGAGCTGGTGCGCACGCTGCGCCCGGATGACATCCATCTGTTCGCGATCATGTCCGGCGACGTCAATCCGACCCACGTCGATACCGAATACGCGCGCTCCAGCCAGTTCCGCGAAATCGTCGGCCACAGCATGTGGGGCAGCACGCTGATCTCGACCATCCTCGGCACCGAGTTCCCCGGTCCCGGCACCGTCTATGTTTCGCAGGGGCTGAATTTCTCGCGCCCGATCACGATCGGCGACACGCTGACGATCACCGTGACCTGCCGCGAGAAGTTCGAGCACAACCACCACATCGTCTTCGACTGCCTCGCGCTCAACCAGGACGGACTGAAAGTCATCGACGGCGTCGCCGAAGTCCAGGCGCCAACCGAAAAGGTCAGGCGGCCGCGGATCATGCTGCCGGAAGTGACGATTTCCGACCGCGAACTGCGCTATGGCCACCTGTTGTCGATCACCGCCGGCCGCGCGCCGATCCCGATCGCGGTGGCTCATCCGTGCGACGCGGAGTCGCTGCGCGGCCCGCTGCAGGCCGCCGCGGCAGGACTCGTGGTGCCGGTGCTGGTCGGCCCCGAGGCGAAGATCCGCGCCGTCGCGGAACAGGAAGGGCTGGATCTGAAAGGTTTTCGCATCGTCAATGTCCCGCACAGCCACGCCGCCGCCGAAGCGGCCGTCCGGCTTGCGCGCGACGGCGTCGTCGAAGCGCTGATGAAAGGCTCGCTGCACACCGACGAGTTGATGAGCGCGGTGCTGTCGAAAGTCGATGGATTGCGCACTGCGCGCCGCGTCAGCCACGTCTTCATCGCCGACGTGCCGACTTACCCGCACCCGCTCCTGATCACCGATGCGGCGATCAACATCGAGCCGACCCTCGAAGACAAGGCCGACATCGTCCAGAACGCGATCGACCTCGCGCACGTTCTCGGGCTCGCCGAGCCGAAGGTCGCGATCCTGTCGGCGGTCGAGACGGTGACCTCGAAGCTGCGCTCGACGATCGACGCCGCGGCGCTGTGCAAGATGGCCGACCGCGGCCAGATCCGGGGCGGCCTGCTCGACGGGCCGCTCGCCTTCGACAACGCGATCTCGCTCGTCGCGGCCAAGACCAAGGGCATCCACTCGCTGGTCGCCGGCAACGCCGACATCCTCGTCGTGCCCGACCTCGAATCCGGCAACATGGTCGCGAAACAGCTCGAATATCTCGCCAACGCGCTGATGGCGGGCGTCGTGCTCGGCGCGCGCGTGCCGATCGTGCTGACCAGCCGCGCCGACACCGCCGAGACGCGCACCGCGTCGTGCGCGATCGTGCAACTGATGGCGCACAAGAAGCGCGAGGCGAGACTCGCATGAAAGCGATCCTGGTCATCAACGCGGGCTCGAGCAGCGTCAAGTTCGCGTTGTACGCGACCGAACCGGAACTGGCCGCCAAGCCTGCGCTGTCGGGGCAGATCGAGGGAATCGGCGCGACGCCGATGCTGTCCGCGCAGGACGCCGCGGGCCTTCACTACCGCGAACCGGTGCATACCGCCGGGGGACAGGCCGAGCAACATCGCGACGCCCTCAACCACTTGTTTTCCTGGCTCGCTGCGCACAACCCGACGCTCGACATCGTCGCAGCGGGGCACCGCATCGTGCATGGCGGCGAACTCCACAGCGCGCCGGTGCGGCTGAACGAGTTCGTGCTGCGCGACCTCGACAGCTTCGTGCCGCTCGCGCCGTTGCACCAGCCGCACAACCTGCGCGCCGTGCGCGCAGTGGCCGTGCTGTTGCCCGGCATTCCGCAGGTCGGCTGCTTCGACACCGCTTTCCATCGCACGCAACCCGCGCTCGCGCAGGCGTTCGCGCTGCCGCGAGCGATCACCGCTCGCGGCGTCAAGCGCTACGGCTTCCACGGCCTGTCGTACGACTACGTCGCTCGGCAGCTGCCCGACGTCATCGGCGCCCGCGCGAGCGGCGCGGTGTTGATTGCGCATCTGGGCAACGGTGCGTCGATGTGCGCGCTGCGCGACGGCAGGAGCATCGCCTCGACGATGGGTTTCACCGCCGTCGACGGCCTGATGATGGGCACGCGCACCGGCAGTATCGATCCGGGCGTGCTGCTGTACCTGATGGAACAGCAGCACATGGACGCGAAGGCGCTGACGAACCTGCTGTACAAGGAATCCGGGCTGCTCGGCGTGTCCGGCATCAGCCAGGACATGCGCACGCTGCTGGCGTCGCCGGCGCGCGAAGCGAAAGAAGCGGTCGACCTGTTCTGCTATCGCATCGCGCGCGAGATCGGCTCGCTCGCAGCCGCGGCGGGCGGGCTCGACGCGCTGGTATTCACCGGCGGCATCGGCGAACACGCCGCACCGGTGCGCACGCAGGTCGCGGAACTATCGGCGTGGCTCGGCGTGAAAATCGATGCGCAGGCGAACGCCGCCCACGCCACCCGCATCGACGCCGCGGACAGCCGCGTCGCGGTCGCAGTCATACCGACGAACGAGGAACGGATGATCGCGCGCTACACGGCCGAAGTGCTGAAACTGTAGGCGCCGCCGGCCGCCAGCTACACAAACGACAGGGGCGACCCGCAGATCGCCCCTTTCATCACCGCACGTGCGCCGCTCGCCTCAGCGCGGCAGCACGCTCTCGCCCATCAGGAACTGGTCGACTTCGCGCGCGCATTGACGGCCCTCGCGCCCTGCGGGCCGGTCGGCCCGCATTCGTCCACTCCCCGCCCGTGGGCGGTCCGCGTCGTTCAGCGTGGAAGGACGCTCTGCCCCATGAGGAACTGGTCGACTTCGCGGGCGCATTGACGACCCTCGCGGATCGCCCACACCACCAGCGACTGCCCGCGGCGCACATCGCCCGCGGCGAACACTTTCGGCGACGTCGTCGCATAGCAGCCTTCGCCGTCGGTCGTCGCCTTCGCGTTGCCGCGGCCGTCCCGGTCGACGCCGAACGCTTCGAGCAGGCTGCCCACCGGGTTCGTGAAACCCATCGCGAAGAACACCAGGTCCGCCCTGACGTCGAATTCCGAGCCCGGCACTTCCACCATCCGGCCGTCCTTCCATTCGAGGCGGACCGCCTTGAGGCCTTCGACCTTGCCATTCTTGCCGAAGAAAGCTTTCGTCGCGACCGCGAAGTCGCGCTCGCAGCCTTCCTCGTGCGACGACGAGGTGCGGAACTTGATCGGCCAGTACGGCCACGTCAGCGCCTTGTTTTCCTGCTCCGGCGGCATCGGCATCAATTCGAACTGCGTCACGCTCGCCGCCCCGTGGCGGTTCGACGTGCCGACGCAGTCGGAGCCGGTATCGCCGCCACCGATGACGACGACGTGCTTGCCGGTTGCCGAGATCGGGTTCGGCGCGCCGCCGGCGACCGCCTTGTTCTGCGGGATCAGGAATTCCAGCGCGAAATGCACGCCGTCGAGTTCGCGCCCGGGGACCGGCAGGTCGCGCGGCACTTCGGATCCGGCGGCGAGAATCACCGCGTCGAATTCCTTTTTCATCGCCTCGGCACTGACGACTTCCTTCGCGTCACTGGCGATGCCGGCGGGCAGGTCCGCCGAGCCGATGACGACGCCGGTACGGAAAGCCACGCCCTCGGCCTGCATCTGCTCGACGCGCCGGTCGATCAGCGACTTCTCCATCTTGAAGTCGGGAATGCCGTAGCGCAGCAGGCCGCCGATGCGGTCGTTCTTCTCGAACACCATGACATCATGCCCGACGCGCGCGAGCTGCTGCGCAGCGGCGAGGCCGGCCGGGCCGGAGCCGACGACCGCGATCTTCTTGCCGGTCTTCGACTTCGGCGGACGCGGCTGCACCCAGCCCTCTTCCCACGCCTTGTCGATGATCGCGTGCTCGATCGACTTGATACCGACCGGGTCGGCGTTGATGTTCAGCGTGCAGGCGGCTTCGCACGGCGCCGGGCAGATGCGCCCGGTGAATTCCGGGAAGTTGTTCGTCGAGTGCAGCACTTCGATCGCCTGACGCCACTGGTTGCGATAAACGAGATCATTCCAGTCCGGAATGATGTTGTTCACCGGACAGCCGGTGTTGCAGAACGGGATGCCGCAATCCATGCAGCGTGCGCCCTGCACCGCCGCCTGTTCGTCGCTCAGGCGCATGACGAACTCTTTGTACTTCTTCACCCGCTCCGCAACCGGCTCGTAGGCCTCGGAAAGACGCTGGTACTCCAGAAATCCGGTGGGCTTCCCCATTTTTTATGCGGCCTCCAGTTGCTTCTGCTTCTGCGCGGCCATCTCGGCCAGCGCCCGACGATATTCATGCGGCATCACCTTGACGAACTTGCAGCGCCAGGCGGTCCAGTTTTCGATGATCTCGCGCGCATGCGCGCTGCCGGTGTAGCGCACATGACGCTCGATCAGGCCCTTCAGGATCAGTTCGTCGCCCATCTCGAGATGGTCGATGTCGACGCGGCCGTGCGTTTCGAGGTCGTCACCGGACTCCGAGCCCTTGCGCGCTTCGAAATCCTCCGGCAGCGGCTCCAGCGCGACCTGCGCCATGTTGCAGCGCTGCTCGAAGGTCCCGTCCTCGTCGAGCACATACGCGACGCCGCCCGACATGCCGGCAGCGAAGTTGCGCCCGGTGGGCCCGAGCACGACGACCGTGCCGCCGGTCATGTATTCGCAGCCGTGGTCGCCGACGCCCTCGACGACCGCGGTCGCGCCCGAGTTGCGCACCGCGAAACGTTCGCCGCCGACGCCGGAGAAATACGCCTCGCCTTCGATCGCGCCGTACAGCACGGTGTTGCCGATGATGATGTTCTCGGTCGAGGCGCCGCGGAACGACGCCTGCGGACGCACGATGACGCGCCCGCCCGACAGCCCCTTGCCGACGTAGTCGTTGCCTTCGCCGACGAGTTCGAGCGTCACGCCGCGCGCAAGGAAAGCGGCGAAGCTCTGGCCCGCCGTGCCGGTCAGCGTGACATGCACGGTGTCGTCCGGCAGGCCGGCGTGGCCGTACTTCGCCGCGACGCGGCCCGACAGCATCGCGCCGACGGTGCGGTTGATGTTGCGCACCGGCAGCTCGATGCGCACCTTCTCGCCGCGCTCCAGCGCCGGCCGGGCAAGCTCGACGAGGTGGTTGTCGAGCGCCTTTTCGAGACCGTGGTCCTGCGTCTCGACTTGGCGGCGCGACACGCTCGCCGGCACGTCCGGGCGATGGAAGATGCGGCTGTAGTCGAGGCCGCGCGCCTTCCAGTGCTCGATGCCTTTCTTCATGTCGAGCAGGTCGACGCGGCCGATCAGCTCGTCGAACCTGCGGATCCCGAGTTCGGCCATCAGCTCGCGCACTTCCTCGGCGACGAAGAAGAAGTAATTGACGACGTGTTCGGGCTGGCCGGTGAAGCGCTTCCGCAGTTCCGGATCCTGCGTCGCGACGCCGACCGGACAGGTGTTCAGGTGACACTTGCGCATCATGATGCAGCCTTCGACGACCAGCGGCGCGGTCGCGAAGCCGAACTCGTCGGCGCCGAGCAAGGCGCCTACGACGACGTCGCGCCCGGTCTTCATCTGGCCGTCGACCTGCACGCGGATGCGCCCGCGCAGGCGGTTGAGCACCAGCGTCTGCTGCGTCTCGGCAAGGCCGAGTTCCCACGGCGAGCCGGCGTGCTTGATCGAACTCCACGGAGAGGCGCCCGTGCCGCCGTCGTGGCCGGCGATCACGACGTGGTCGGCTTTCGCTTTCGCGACACCGGCGGCGACGGTGCCGACGCCGATTTCGGACACCAGCTTGACCGAGATCGACGCGGCCGGATTGGCGTTCTTCAGGTCGTGGATCAGCTGCGCCAGGTCCTCGATCGAGTAGATGTCATGGTGCGGCGGCGGCGAGATCAGCCCGACCCCCGGCACCGAATGGCGCAGGAAGCCGATGTACTCGCTGACCTTGTGGCCGGGCAGCTGGCCGCCCTCGCCGGGCTTGGCGCCCTGCGCCATCTTGATCTGGATCTGGTCGGCGTTGACGAGGTATTCCGCGGTGACGCCGAAACGCCCGGAGGCGACCTGCTTGATCGCCGAGCGCAGGCTGTCCCCGGCGTGCAGGTCGAGGTCGCGCGCGACGCGGCTTTCGCCGATGAGCTGCGACATGCGCATCGCCTGCGCGACCGGCTTGAAGCGCATCGGGTCCTCGCCGCCTTCGCCGGTGTTCGACTTGCCGCCGATGCGGTTCATTGCCACCGCCAGCGTCGTGTGCGCCTCGGTCGAGATCGAACCGAGCGACATCGCGCCGGTGGCGAAGCGCTTGACGATCTCCTTCGCCGGCTCGACCTCGTCGAGCGGGACCGGGGCCGCCGCGGGCTTGATCTCGAACAGGCCGCGCAGCGTCATGTGGCGCCGGGTCTGGTCGTTGATCAGCTTTGCGTATTCCTTGTAGGTGTCGGTCTTGCCGGAACGCGTCGCATGCTGCAGCTTCGCGATCGCGTCGGGCGTCCACATATGGTCGTCGCCGCGCACGCGGTAGGCGTAATCGCCGCCGGCGTCGAGCATGCCAACGAGCACCGGGTCATCGCCGAAAGCCCGCTTGTGCAGGCGCAGCGCCTCTTCCATGACCTCGAACACGCCGATGCCTTCGACCTGGCTCTTCGTGCCGGTGAAGTACTTGTCGCACAGCGCCTGCTGCAGGCCGACCGCCTCGAAGATCTGCGCGCCGGTGTAGGACATGTAGGTCGAGATGCCCATCTTCGACATCACTTTCATCAGGCCCTTGCCGATCGCCTTGACGAAATGCTTGATCGCCTTTTCGCCCGCCTCGGCCGGGTTCGGCTGCTGAGCGGCGAGCTGCTGCAGCGTCTCCAACGCGAGGTACGGATGCACCGCCTCGGCACCGTAACCGGCGAGCACCGCGAAGTGATGGACTTCGCGCGCTGTGCCGGTCTCGACGACGAGGCCGGCACGCGTGCGCAGGCCTTTCGTCACCAGATGCTGGTGGATCGCGGACGTCGCGAGCAGCGCCGGGATCGCCGCGGTCTGCGCGTCGATCTTGCGGTCGGACACGATCAGGATGTTGAAGCCTTGCAGCACCGCGTCTTCAGCTTCGGCGCACAGCGTGGCGAGCCGCGCCTCGACGCCGTCCTTGCCCCACGCGACCGGGTAGCACACGTCGAGCTCGGTCGAGCGGAAGCGGCTGTCGGCGTACGCGGCGATGTTGCGGATCTTCGCCATGTCGGCGAAGTCGAGCACCGGCTGCGTGACTTCGAGGCGGTACGGCGGGTTGATCTCGTTGATCTCGAGCAGATTCGGCCGCGGCCCGATGAAGGACACGAGCGACATCACGAGCTGCTCGCGGATCGGATCGATCGGCGGGTTCGTGACCTGCGCGAAGAGCTGGCGGAAGTAGCTGTAGAGCGTCTTTTCCTTCGCCGACAGCACCGCGAGCGGCGAATCGTTGCCCATCGAGCCCGTCGCCTCTTCGCCGGTCTTGCCCATCGGCTCGAGGATGAACTTGATGTCCTCCTGCGTGTAGCCGAACGCCTGCTGGCGGTCGAGCACCGATGCGGGGCACTGCGGCGCGCCGGCGTCGGCGGGCGCCTGCAAGTCGTCGAACTTGATGTTGATGCGCTGGATCCACTCGCGGTAGGGCTTCGCCGTCGCCAGCGACTCCTTGAGCTCGCGGTCGTCGATGATGCGGCCCTGCTCCAGGTCGATCATGAACATCTTGCCCGGCTGCAGGCGCCATTTCTTGACGATCTTGCTGTCCGGGATCGGCAGCACGCCGGATTCGGACGCCATGACGACGAAATCGTCGTCGGTGACGAGGTAGCGCGCCGGACGCAGGCCGTTGCGGTCGAGCGTGGCGCCGATCTGGCGGCCGTCGGTGAAGGCGACCGCGGCGGGGCCGTCCCACGGCTCCATCATCGCCGCGTGGTATTCATAGAACGCGCGACGCCGCTCGTCCATCAGCGTATGCGACTCCCACGCTTCCGGGATCATCATCATCATCGCGTGGGCGAGCGAGTAGCCGCCCATCACGAGCAGTTCGAGCGCGTTGTCGAACGACGCCGAGTCGGACTGGCCGGGGTAGATCAGCGGCCAGATCTTCTCGAGATCGGCGCCGAGCAGCGGCGAGGACACGCCTTTCTCGCGCGCGCGCATCCAGTTGTAGTTGCCGCGCAGGGTGTTGATTTCGCCGTTGTGCGCGATGTAGCGGAACGGGTGTGCGAGGTTCCACTTCGGGAACGTGTTCGTCGAGAAGCGCTGGTGCACCAGCGCCAGCGCGGAGACGGCGCGCGGATCGGCCAGGTCGTCGTAGTATTCGCCGACCTGGGTCGCGAGCAGCAGCCCCTTGTAGTTGATCGTCCGCGCCGACATCGAGACGACGTAGAACTCCTTGCCGTGCTTGAGGTGCAGCGCATTGACCGCGTTCGCGGCGCGGCGGCGGATGACGTAGAGCTTGCGTTCGAGGGCGTCGGTGACGGTGATGTCCGGACCTCGGCCGATGAAGACCTGCCGCATCACCGGCTCCTTGGCCTTCACGGTCGGCGACATCGGCATATCGCGATTGACCGGCACGTCGCGCCAGCCGAGGACGACCTGGCCTTCGGCGCGTACCGCGCGGCGGATCTCTTCCTCGCACGCGAGGCGCGAAGCCTGTTCTTTCGGCAGGAACACCATGCCGATGCCGTACTCGCCGGCGGGCGGCAGCGTCACGCCCTGCTGCGCCATGTCCTCGCGGTACAGCGCATCGGGGATCTGGATGAGGATGCCCGCGCCGTCGCCCTGCAGCTCGTCGGCGCCTACCGCGCCCCGGTGATCGAGATTCTTGAGGATCTCGAGCCCCTGGGTGATGATTTCATGGCTCTTGTTGCCCTTGATGTGGGCAATGAAACCCACGCCGCAGGCGTCATGTTCATTGGCCGGGTCGTACAGACCCTGCTTTTGGGGGAGATCCATCTCGTTGTTCCTCGACACGACACGTTTGCCGGACAAAACCGGCGTTCATCGGCGACGGGTGCCGCACGCAAAAAACGCACCAAAACTGTGCAGACGTCAAAAAAAGCCGGGTGCACGCGCACACCGGCTCTGTTCAGCCAGTGCGCACGCACACGGCCGCTACGTACCATTCAGGCGGACTGAAGAATATACCTGCGTGAAACTCGTGATTCAAGAGTTTTTTGCGCTGCGGTAAGACTATGATGATTCAATGAATTTCGCCTACAGCGAAGAGCCGGCGATGCTCCTTGATCGCGTAGCGGTCCGTCATGCCGGCGATGTAGTCGGCGATCGCGCGCGGCTGGTCGGCCCGGGCGCGGAGCTGGTACTGCGGTGGCAGCAGCCGGACGTCGCTCATGAATGCGTCGAACAGGTCGCGCACGATGCGCCGCGCCTTGTCGGTCATCCGCAGCACCTGGTAGTGCAGATAGAGCTTGTCGCGGAGAAAGGCCTTCAGTTCCCGAAGCTGCGGCAACAGCGCGTCGGAGTACGCGACGAGGCGCGGCGCCCGGTGCACGTCGGCAAGGGTGACGATGCCGGCGGCGGCGATGTTCGAGCGGGTCTTGTCGATCAGGTCGAGCGCCATCGCGTTGATCATGCGGCGGATGGTCTCGTGGATCAGCTTGCGCCCGGCGAGCCCCGGCCACTGCGCTTCGACTTCCCGCCTGCGGGTCGCGAAGATCCCGACCGAGTCGAGGTCGGCGAGCGAGATCAGGCCCGAACGCAGGCCGTCATCGACGTCGTGGTTGTTGTACGCGATCTCGTCGGCGAGGTTCGCCAGCTGCGCTTCGAGCGAGGGCTGGGTGCCTTCGATGAAGCGCCGCCCGAGCTCGCCGAGCTGCGCGGCGTTGGCCTGTGAACAGTGCTTGAGGATGCCTTCGCGCGTTTCGTAGGTGAGGTTGAGCCCGTCGAACGCCGCGTAGTGTTCCTCGAGCAGATCGACGGTGCGCAGCGACTGGAGATTGTGTTCAAACCCGCCGTGTGCCTTCATGCACGCGTTGAGCGCGTCCTGGCCGGCATGGCCGAACGGGGTATGTCCGAGGTCGTGCGCGAGGGCGATGGCTTCGGCGAGGTCCTCGTTGAGCGCCAGCACGCGCGCGATGCTGCGCGTGATCTGCGCGACTTCGATGCTGTGCGTGAGCCGCGTGCGGAACAGGTCGCCCTCGTGATTGACGAACACCTGCGTCTTGTATTCCAGCCGGCGAAAAGCCGTGCAATGGACGATCCGGTCGCGGTCGCGCTGGAACTCGCTGCGTATGCCCGGCGACGGCTCGGCGTGGGCGCGCCCGCGCGAATTGCCCTCGCTGACGGCGTAGGGCGCGAGGGCGATCACGCGCAGCGCGCCTCGATCGACGCGCCGATCACGTCCGGCGCCGCGCCTGCATGGATCACGGCCTTGCCGATCGAGCGCAACAGGATCAGGCGCAGGCGCCCCTCCTCGACTTTCTTGTCGTTCGCCATCAGCTCGAGGTAGGTTGCGACCGGCAGCCGCGGCCCAGCCACCGGCAGCCCGGCGCGCACGTGCAGCGCTTCGATACGCACGACCTCGGCAGCCGTCAGCCAGCCCAGCCTGCGCGACAGCTCCGCGGCCATCATCGTGCCGGCGGCGACGGCTTCACCGTGCAGCCAGTTGCCGTACCCCATGCCGGTCTCGATCGCATGGCCGAACGTGTGACCGAGATTGAGCAGCGCGCGCTCGCCCTGTTCGGTTTCGTCCGCCGCGACGACTTCGGCCTTGTTCGCGCACGAACGCTCGATCGCGAACGCGAGCGCTTCGGGTTCGCGCGCGAGCACGCGCTCGATGTGCGCTTCGAGCCAGTCGAACAGCGACGGGTCGCGGATCAGCCCGTACTTGATCACTTCGGCGAGGCCGGCCTTCAGCTCGCGGTCCGGCAGCGTGTCGAGCGTCGCGGTGTCGGCGAGCACGACGCGGGGCTGGTAGAAAGCCCCGATCATGTTCTTGCCGAGCGGGTGGTTGATCGCGGTCTTGCCGCCGACCGACGAATCGACCTGCGACAGCAGCGTCGTCGGCACCTGGATGAACGGCATGCCGCGCTGATAGGTCGCGGCGGCGAATCCGGCCATGTCGCCGACCACGCCCCCGCCCAGCGCGATCAGGGTCGTCGAGCGCTCGCAGCGCGTCGCCAGCAGCATGTCGAAGACGAGATTGAGCGTCTGCCAGTTCTTGTGCGACTCGCCATCGGGAAGGATGACGGTGTCGACCCTGACGCCGTCCGCCTCGAGCGCGCGCTGCAACCGCGCGAGGTAAAGGGGGCCGACGACGTCGTTCGTGACGATCGCGACCCGCGCAGTCCTGAGGAAGGGGCGGATCAGGCCGGCGTCGTCGAGCACACCCCGTCCGATATGGATCGGGTAGGCACGCTCACCGAGGGCGACGTTCAGTGTTCGCATGTTTTCTTGTGGAAATTCTGGATTGCCTTCTCGATCTGCCTGACCATACCGCCGGGATTGCCGCGACCGCCGTCGACGATGATGTCGGCGACCGCACGATACAGCGGATCCCGTTCGCGAAACAGGCTCTCGATGCGCTCGCGCGGGTTCGACACCTGCAGCAGCGGCCGGTTGCGGTCGTTGCGCGTGCGTTCCCACAGCACCTGCGTCGGCACGTTCAGGTATACGACGATGCCGCGCGCCGTCAGGACGGCACGGTTCGCAGGGTCGAGCACGACTCCGCCGCCGGTCGCCAGGACCAGCCCCGTCTCATGGGTGAGCTCGTCGAGGAGCTGGCTCTCGCGGCGCCGGAAACCCGCTTCTCCCTCGATTTCGAAGATGGTCGGGACCTTCACGCCGGTGCGAGCCTCGATTTCGTGGTCGCAGTCCACAAAGCGCATCTGATGCCGCCTCGCATACTCGCGTCCCACGGTGGTCTTTCCGGCACCCATCATGCCCACGAGAACGACTAACACCAAACCAGCATCCGGTACGTTGCGGGATCGGGCCCGCGCCCAGTGACGAGCACGCGAGCCTAACGCAGCGTCAGTGAGTCCGCAACTATCCGCGGCGTGATGAAGATCAGCAACTCGGAGCGATTCGAGATCTTCTTCGTGTTGCGGAACAGCGCACCGACGACCGGGACTTCGCCGAGCAGCGGGATGCGCGCCACCGAATCGCCTTCCTCTTCCTCATAGATGCCGCCGATGACGACAGTTCCGCCATTCTCGACGAGCACTTCGGTTTGAATGTTCTTCGTGTCGACCGAGGGGACGGGAAAGCGCGAATCGAAAACCGGCCGGTCCTTGTGGACCAGAACGAAAAGCTGAACCCGCCCGTCCGGCGTGATCTGGGGTTTGACCTTCAGGGAAAGCACCGCCTTCTTGAACTTGACGCTGGTGGCCCCCGAACTGGTGGCCTCCTGATACGGAATTTCAGTGCCCTGCTCGATCGCCGCTTCGACCTGGTTCGCGGTCAGCACGCGCGGGCTCGAAATGACCCTGCCGCGCCCGTCCGACTCGAGGGCCGACAGTTCGAGATTGAGGAAACGGGTCGCGGCGTTGTTCCACAACACTGCCGACAGGACGCCCGATCCGTCGGGCGCGGCGAGGTTCACGTTCAGGCCGCCCGGCACTGCCGTCACCGGACTCGCCGCTTCGAACGTCCCGGTGCCGACGACCTGCCCGGCGTTCGCGGCCGTGCCTTCGAGGCCACCGCCGACTGTCGCCCGCCGGATCGGCCTGCCGTTCGCGTCGAAGCCGACGGTCCTGCCGCCGACGCCGCCGACCCCGAGGCGCACGCCGAGGTCGCGCGCGAAGTCCTTGTTCGCCTCGACGATCCGCGCCTCGATCATGACCTGGCGCGGCAGCAGGTCGATTTCTCCGACCAGCCGCCGGATGGCGTCGAGGCGCGACACGACGTCGGTGACGAACAGCTTGTTGCTGCGCTCGTCCATCACGACACTGCCGCGCTTGGACAGCATCGTCTGGTCCTTGCTCTTCAGGAAATCGAAGATCTCCTTCGCCTTGTGGTAATTGATCTGGAAGCTCTCGGTCTGGACCGGCTCGAGGTCGCCGATCTGGGCCTGCGCCTCGAGCTGCAGCTTCTCGCGCATCGCGAGCTCTTCGCTGGGCGCGATCCAGATCACGTTGCCCGTCTTGCGCATGTCCAGGCCCTTCGCCTGCAGGATGATGTCGAGCGCCTGGTCCCACGGCACGTCCTTCAGGCGCAGCGTGAGGTTGCCCTGGACGGAGTCGCTGGTGATGATGTTGAAGTTCGTGAAGTCCGCGATGACCTGCAGCACCGACCGGACGTCGATGTTCTGGAAATTCAGCGACAGCTTCTCGCCGCTGTACTGGCCACGGCTGCCCTGGACCAGCTTGTTCGGGTCTTCGACGACGCGCCGCACTTCGAGGACGAACTGGGTGTCGCTCTGGTACGCGTTGTGTTCCCACGACCCGGTGGGCGCAACCAGCAGCCTGACGTTGTCGCCTTGCGGCTGGGCCGTCATCGATGTGACCGGAGTCGCGAAGTCGATGACGTCCGAGCGCCGCCGCAGATGTTCGGGCAGCGACGTCCTGAGGAACTCGACGACGAGGTTTTCGCCTTGCCGGCGGATGTCGATGCCCGTGTCCGGACTCGACAGCTGCACGACGATGCGTGCCTCGCCGTCCTTGCCGCGGCGGAAAGTGATATCCCTGATGCTCTTGGTTTCAGCTGCGGCATCCTGCGCTTTCGGCGCCGCGAAGTTCGCGAGCGCCTGCGACACCGGCGTCGAGGCCACCGCATCGGGCGCGATCGGCGAAAGCGTGATGATGACGTTGCGCCCCTCGACGCGCGCCTCGTACGGCGTCGCACGGGTCAGGTTGAGCACGAGCCGCGTGCGATCGCCCGCCTGGACGATGTTCGCGCTGCGCAGTTCCCCCTGGCCGATGTCCTGCTGCGTGCGTCCGAGTCCGTTCGCGGTGCCGCGGAAGTCGAATGCGATGCGCGGCGGGGTGGCGACGCTGAAACTCGGCGGCGGGCTTGCCGGCGGTTCCTTGAGCGTGAGCCGGACATAGACGCTGCCGCCCTGTTGGGAAACCTCCATGTCCTCGATCCGGTTCGACATCTCGGCCACGGCTGCCGGCGCCTGGGCGAGCGCCATCGGGACAACCCCCACCAGCGCCATCACTGCGTAAAACAGCGCCATCATGCTCTTGCTTTTCATTGTTTCGCCTCCGGGCGCTCCTGCAACAGCAACTTGCTGGTGCGTTCCACCCAGTCGCCATCCAAGTCTTCAACGAGTTCTTTCAGGGTGAGTTCGGCATCGGAAATGCCGCTCACCACACCGAAGTTCTGTCCCATGTAGTTGCCGACCCTGACCTGGTAGAGGCTCTTGTCGACCCGGACCAGCGCGTGCACCCTCTCGCCCTGCCTCATCACGCCCACGAGTTCGAGCGATTCAAGCGGAAACGCCTCCAGCGGTTCACGGCGCCGGTTCAGGTCCGGCCCGCCGCTCAGCCCGCTTTTCGTTTCGGGCTCGAGCCGTTCCGGGGCAAACGGCGACGTCTTGTCGGCTACGGCATATTCGACGACGGAAAAGGGCCTGACTTCGGGAAGCGGCTTGACCGAGCCGCGCATCCCTTTTTCCTGCTCCGTCATCCAGCTCCGGATGTCTTCCTGGCCGCTCGAACAGGCCGCGAGTGCCGCCGCGCTGGCGAGAATCAGAAGGCGCTTCATAGGCTTCTCACTTGCGTCCCTTGGCGCTCTCGGCGGCCTTGGCCTGCTGCCGCTGCCGGGCGAGTTCCTCCTCGTCCAGGTAGCGGTAGGTCGTGGCCCTGGCGTCGAGCTTGAGCGTTCCGTCCTTCTGCCCCTCGATGGCGATATTGTTCAGCGTCACGATGCGGGGCATGCTCGCCACGTCCTCCGCGAACGCGCCCAGGTCGTGATAGGCGCCGACGATGCGGACTTCGATCGGCATCTCGGCGTAGAAGTCCTTGACCACCTCGGCGCCGGGCTTGAACAGTTCGAACTGCAGCCCGCGCCCGAGCCCTGCCTGGTTGATGTCGGACAGCAGCGAGTCCATTTCCGCGCGGTTCGGCAGCTGCTTGAGGAGCGCGCCGAACTGGCGATCGGTTTCCTCGAGCTGAAGCTTGTAGGCGTCGAGATTGACGGCCAGCTTCTTCTTCGAGATCCAGCTCTGCCGCAGCTCGGCCTCCTCGGCTTCACGCGTCTCGAGCAGCGCGGCCTGGTCGCGCCAGTCGAACCACCATGCCGCCGCGACCGTCGCGACCAGCAGCGCGACGAAGACCGCGACACACGGCGCGAGCGGCCAGGCGCCGGGATCGTTCGGGTCGAGCCCCTTGAAATCCTGGGCCAGGCGTTCGAAGTCGATCTGACGCAGGCTGTCGAGTTTCACCGCTTCGCCCCCTTGTCTTCTTCGGTCGACGGGCTTTCGATGCCGATGTTGAGCGCGAACTCGCTGACGCGACGGTTGTTCAGCGTGGCCGATTTCACTTCGACCAGCCCCGGCTGCTCGAGAAACGGCGACCCGTCGAGATTGCGCATCAGGTGCGAGACACGCGAGTTCGACTGTGCATACCCCAGCAGCGCGATCTTCGGCCCGTTCTGCTTGATCGACTTCAGATACACGCCCTCCGGCATTTGCACGGCGAGTTCGTTCAGCAGGTGCACGGACTGGGCGCGCGTGCCCTGGAGCGACTCGATTACCTGCTTGCGCGCCACGAGCGCGTCGATCTGCTCGCGCAGGCGCTTGATCTCGGCGATTTCGGCATCGAGCTTCTTGATTTCCGCGCTGAAGAAGGCGTTCCTTTGTTCCTGGCGCTCGACACGGTCGACCATCACGACATGCACCAGCAGACCGATTGCCAGGCCGGCGGCCACCATCAGGGCCGAGAAGACGTAGAACTGCTGGCGCCGCTCGCGGCGCTTCAACTCGCGGTGCGGCAGCAGATTGATTCGAATCATGGATCGAATCTCCGAAGCGCCAGACCGCATGCGACCATCAGCGACGGGGCATCGGCAAGCAGATTCCTGGGCCTCACGTGCGGCGACAACGACATGGCGGCGAAGGGATTGGCGACGCTGGTATCGACCTGTGTTCTGCCGCTCACGACCTCCGGCAGCCCCGGAATGACGGCACAGCCGCCCGCCAGCACGATCTGGTCGACCTGATTGTACTGGGTCGATGTGAAGAAGAATTGCAGCGCGCGCGAGACTTCGAGCGCGAGGCTGTCCATGAACGGGCGCAGCAGGTCGCGCTCGTAATCTTCCGGCAGCCCGCCGGCGCGTTTCGCGGCTTCGGCGTCATCCGGGCTCATGCCGTACTGCCTGGCAATCTCCTGCGTGAGCTGATTGCCGCCGAACGCCTGCTCGCGGAAATAGATCTGCTGGCCGTTGCGCAGCACCGTGACATTCATGACGTTGGCGCCGATGTCGACGACTGCGACGATCAGATTCGCCGCGCCTCCGGGCAACTGCCGGGCGACGAGCTCGAAAGCCGCTTCGGCGGCAAAGGATTCGACGTCCACGACCACCGCCTTGAGGCCCGACGCCTCGACGACCGCGACGCGATCCTCGACTTTTTCCTTGCGCGACGCGGCGATCAACACCTCGACTTCGTCCGGACTGGCCGGCGAGGGGCCGACCGTCTGGAAATCGAGATTGACTTCGTCGAGCGCGAAGGGGATGTACTGGTTCGCCTCGGACTCGACATGGATCTCCATTTCCTGGTCCCGCAGCCCGGCCGGCAGAATCATTTTCTTCGTGATCACCGCGGACGCGGGCAGCGCGACCGCGACCAGCCTGACGCCCGAGCCCATGCGGCGCAGCGCGCGGCGGATCGACTCGCTGACGCCATCGATGCTGTTGATGTTGCCGTCGACGACCGCGTCGCGGGGCAGCGATTCGATCGCGTAGCGCTCGATCCGGTAGCCTTCCTTCTCGCCCCCCGACAGCTCGACCATCTTCACTGATGAAGATGAGATATCGAGCCCAGCCAACTGGCGTACCTTAGGACGAAACAGGGATAGGTCGATCACAAGGAAAAAGCCTTGAATTTCTTCACGTTACGTACGATCGTCGAACAGATTCCAGGATGCTAGCAACAAGGGTGAAAGGTGTAAAGAAGTGTAACCCGGAAGGTGGCGCAAGGGCAGCCGGAACCGGCGCGTAGGCGGGCGATCGTATAATCGTTTCCCCACACCCTAATCTGGACTTTCGATGCGTTGGGTTTTCTACCCCGTTGCCGCGCTGATCGTTTTGGTCATCCTCGGCGTTGCAACCCTGGGAGCGATGTCTGCACTGGTCTGGCCAAACCTCCCGTCGCTGCGGGCGCTGACCGATTACCGCCCCAAAATTCCGCTCAGAGTATACACGGCGGACGGCCACCTCCTCGGCGAATTCGGCGAGGAACGGCGCGCGGTCGTGCGGATCGAGGCCGTCCCGATGCGACTCAAGCAGGCGATCCTCGCGGCGGAGGACGAGCGCTTCTACGAGCATCCGGGGATTGACGTGATCGGCATCGGCCGGGCAGCGCTGGCGAACGTGGTATCGGGCGGGCGCGGACAGGGCGCTTCGACGATCACGATGCAGGTCGCGCGCAACTTCTTCCTTTCGCGCGAAAAGACCTACAACCGCAAGCTGTACGAAATCCTGCTCGCGCTGAAGATCGAACGCAGCCTGGCCAAGGACCAGATTCTCGAGTTGTACATCAACCAGATCTACCTCGGGCAGCGGGCCTACGGCTTCTCGACCGCGTCCAGGACGTACTTCGGCAAGTCGCTGCAGGAGCTCACGCTTCCCGAGTCGGCGATGCTCGCCGGGCTGCCGAAGGCCCCTTCCGCGTACAACCCGATCGCGAACCTGCGCCGCGCGACGCTGCGCCAGCAGTATGTGCTGCGCCGCATGGTCGAAGCCGGCTACATCGACAACGAAACCTACGAAAAAGCCCGCGACACTCCGCTGCAGATCACGACTGCGCGCTCCGCAACGAACCCGATGCGCGGCGATTACGTGGCGGAGATGGCCCGGCAGATCGCCGTCGAGCAGTTCGGCGATGAGGCCTACCACGCCGGCATCCGCATCATCACGACGGTGATGCACGAGGACCAGGTCGCGGCGCATCGCGCGGTGCGCCAGGGCGTGCTCGATTACGACCGCCGCCGCGGCTACCGCGGCCCTGAAGGCTTCGTCGATCTCACCGGGGTCGCAGCCGGCGACGAGGAGCGCCTCGACGAGTTGCTGTCGGAGTTCGAGGAGTACGACGACCTGCTCCCGGCGCTGGTTCTCGAGGCTTCGCCGAAGCGCGTCCGCGTCTATCACCACAGCGAAACGATCACGATCAGCGGCAGCGGACTGAGTTTCGCGGCGCCGATGCTCAACCAGCGCGCGCCCCAGAGCAGGCGGATCCGCCCGGGCGCCGTCGTTCGCATCCGCGACAACGGCGAGAAAGGCTGGGAAATCCTGCAGGTGCCCGAAGTCCAGGCGGCGCTGGTGTCGCTCGACGCGAACACCGGCGCGGTTCGGGCGCTGATCGGCGGCTTCGACTTCGGCCACAGCAAGTTCAATCACGTGACGCAGGCATTGCGCCAGCCGGGCTCGAGCTTCAAGCCGTTCATCTATTCGGCCGCGCTGGAGCGGGGTTTTTCGCCGAGCAGCGTCGAAGACGACGCGCCGCTCTTCTTCCCCGCCGGCGTCACCGGCAGCAAGGACTGGGAACCGCGGAACTACGACGGCAAGTATGACGGACCGATGACGCTGCGCGACGGCCTGGCGCGCTCGAAGAACATGGTCTCGATCCGCCTGCTGCAGTCGATCACGCCGCGCTATGCGCAGGACTACGTCACGCGCTTCGGCTTCGACGCGGAACACCATCCGCCGTACCTCACCATGGCCCTGGGCGCAGGCAGCGTGACGCCCTGGGAAATGGCGGGAGCCTATGCGGTGTTCGCCAATGGCGGTTACCGCATCGATCCGTACATCGTGAAGGAGATCATCGACGGCGACGGCCGCGTGGTGGCGAAAGTCGATCCTCCGGTCGCCGGCGAAAGCGCCCCGCGCGTCATCGACCCGCGCAATGCGTGGCTGATGAATTCGA
Organism: Aromatoleum anaerobium; assembly: GCF_012910705.2. GTDB lineage: Bacteria > Pseudomonadota > Gammaproteobacteria > Burkholderiales > Rhodocyclaceae > Aromatoleum > Aromatoleum anaerobium. The sequence continues at coordinate 262,760 of NZ_WTVG02000038.1, forward strand.
TGCTGCAGGACGTGATCCGGCGCGGCACCGGCACCCGCGCCCTGGCGCTCAAGCGCGGCGATCTCGCCGGCAAGACCGGCACCACGAACGATTACGTCGATGCGTGGTTCACCGGCTACAACCCCGACCTCGTCGCCGTAAGCTGGATGGGCTACGACCAGCCGCGCAATCTCGGCCGAGGCGAAACCGGCGGTTCCGCCGCCCTGCCGATATGGGTGAACTACATGCGGACGGCGCTCAAGGGAGTCCCGGAAAAGGCCCTCGCGCAGCCCGACGGACTGCTCGCGATCCACTTGGCCGGCAGCGGCCGCGAAGAGTACATCTACCGCGAGAACCTGCCGTCGCAGCCGCTGGAGGTTCCGACGCTGCCCGTCGGGCTCTTCCCGCCGGCCGAAGCGCCCGACGAGGCCGTGCCGCTGGCGCCGCCGGCCCAGGCTACCTACACCGCCCCCGCGCCGGTCGTCGAACGCACGCCGACGCCGGTGAAGCGCTGATCGGCCCAGGCCTTGTTCAGCCTCAGCCGGCCGAAAGGCTGACGGCGGCTCCGGACTGCTGCCGGACCAGCTCGGACAGCATCGCGTACAGTTCCGCCCCGTCGCGTGTCGCCAGCCAGCGACCGCCGTCGGGGCGGAAGTGGAAGCCACCCGACTTCGCCGCGACCCAGATCTCGCGCGCCGCCGTGTGGCGGTTGATGATCATCTTCGTGCCGTTCTCGAATTCGATCTCCAGCACGCCACCAGGCTTCGGTTCGATGTCGATGTCGGCGCCGCAGCTTTCGAGGGCGGCTTCGATGCGCGCGAGTTCCGCATCGGCAAGGGCGTTGAATGCGGACTCTTCCATGATCTCTCCTTCTGTTAGGATTCCCGTTTTTCCGATCGGCGACACCATGCGAGCGACTCTCATTGCGGCCGTGCTGGGCAGCACGCTGTTCCTGTCCGGATGCGGCATCAAGGGGCCGCTGTACCTGCCCGAGATTCCGGTCGCCCCGCCGCAGGCGGCGCCCGCGATCGACGCCGATCATAGCAAAGCCTCTTCCGCCCCGAGCGACTCGAAATGAATTCCGACTTTCCGATCCCCACGCTGCGCCCCGGCCCCGACGGGCTGCAGATCGAAGACGTTCCGCTCGCGGCGATCGCCGAGCGCTTCGGCACGCCGACCTACGTCTATTCGCGCCAGGCGCTCGAGCAGGCTTTCGACGCGTACCGTCACGCGCTCGCCGGACGCCGCGCGCTGGTGTGCTACGCCGTCAAGGCGAACTCCAACCTCGGCGTGCTCGCAATGTTCGCAAAACTCGGCGCCGGGTTCGACATCGTTTCGGGCGGCGAGTTGTCGCGCGTGCTGGCGGCGGGCGGCGACCCGGGCAAAGTGGTGTTTTCCGGCGTCGGCAAGAGCGCAGGCGAGATGCGCGAGGCGCTCGCGGCCGGCATCCGCTGCTTCAACGTCGAATCCGAGGCCGAGCTGGAGCGGCTCGACATGCTCGCGGGCGAGCTCGGCACGCGGGCGCCGATCGCGCTGCGCGTGAACCCGGACGTCGACCCCAAGACTCACCCCTACATTTCCACCGGACTGAAGAACAACAAGTTCGGTGTCGCGTTCGACACCGCGCTCGCGCTGTACCGCCGTGCCGCGGGGATGGCGAATGTCCGGATCAGCGGCATCGCCTGCCACATCGGGTCGCAACTCCTGGACTCCGGGCCGATCGCCGAAGCGGCCGAAAAAGTGCTGGGACTCGTCGATGAGCTCGCAGCGGAAGGGATCCACCTCGACCACATCGATCTCGGCGGAGGCCTCGGCATTCGTTACCGCGACGAGGCGCCGCCGTCGGTGGCCGCCTATCTCGCCCCGCTGCTGCGCCTGCTCGACGGCCGCAGCGAGGAGCTCTGTTTCGAACCGGGCCGCTCGCTGATCGGCAACGCCGGCCTGCTGCTGACCCGCGTCGAATACCTGAAGCCGGGCGCCGAGCGGAATTTCGCGATCGTCGACGCGGCGATGAACGACCTCGCGCGCCCCGCCCTCTACGACGCCTATCACGAAGCGGTCGCGGTGGCGCCGCGCGACGTGCCGGAATGCAATTACGAGATCGTCGGGCCGATCTGCGAGAGCGGCGATTTCCTCGCGCACGACCGCCCGTTGGCCGTCGCGGCCGGCGACCTGGTCGCGCTGCTGTCGGCCGGCGCATACGGCATGGCGATGAGTTCTAACTACAACACGCGCCCGCGCGCCGCCGAAGTCATCGTCGATGGCGCCCGCATGCACCTCGTGCGCCAGCGCGAAACGGTGGAGTCGCTCTACGCGCTGGAGTCGCCGCTACCCTGAAAGGGGGCCGCGCCGGGACTCTTCGATCAGCGCCCGGCCGAACGCTTTCCAGGCCGGCCCGCCGTGCGTGTGCAGGCCCGTTTCGGCGCTCTCCGTCATCGTGCGCAGCATCAGGACCGCGAACGCGAACAGCTCTCCCCTCGCCTTGTGCTGCGGGTCCGGATCGTGCAACAGCGCGGTGGTATGCTCGGCGCCGCCGTCGAGCGCCTCGCGCGCGAGCTGCCGCATCGCCGCCGCGTCCGCCCAGTCGAGCCCGAGCAGGATGCCGCGCTTCAGGATCTCGCGCTCGAGCTCGATCGCATCGCGCGCAAAGTGCTCGAAGCCGCTCATCGCGCCGTCCTCCCGGTGACGCTTCCGTCACCGCGCGCGCCTCCCCGCCGCTCACCGCCCGCGAGATCATCGAGGCAGCGCGCGAGCGCATCGTCCCATCGCGGCATGACGATGCCGAAGCGCGCCTGCAGCTTGCCCGGGGAGAGGCGTGAATTGGCCGGCCGCGCGGCCGGCGTCGGATAGGCGGACGAGGGAATCGGCGTCACCGCGGCGACTTTCAGGCCGATGCCGGGCAGTTGCGCTCGCGCGGCGGCGAAGATTGTCTCGGCAAAACCGTGCCAGCTGGTCTCTCCGCGGGACGCGAGATTGAACACTCCCGACGAGAAACTGTGCTGCTGCCGCTCCGCCTGCGCCCGGGCGACCGCAAGCGCCGTCGCATCGGCAATGTTGCGCGCCCAGGTCGGTGCGCCGATTTGATCCGCGACGACCTGCAGGCTGTCGCGCTCGGCCCCCAGGCGCAGCATCGTGCGCACGAAATTGCCGCCGCGCGCCGCGAACACCCAGGTCGTACGGAAGATCAGGTGGTCACAACCGCTTTCGCGAATTGCGAGCTCGCCCGCGAGTTTGCTGCGGCCGTAGGCGTTGATCGGCGCGACCGGGTCGTCCTCGCCGTACGGCGCGGGCTTTGTGCCGTCGAACACGTAGTCGGTCGAGTAATGCACCAGCAGTGCACCGCTACGCTTCGCGACGCGGGCCAGTTCGCCCGGCGCGGCGCCGTTGATCAGCGTCGCCGCCGTCTCGTCGCTTTCGGCGCGGTCGACGGCGGTGTAGGCCGCGGCGTTGACGATGACGTCCGGCGCGAGCTCCCCAATCAGCGCTGCGAGCGCAGCCGGCCGGGACAGATCGCAGCGGCTGCGGTCGAGCGCGATCACATCGCCGAGCGGCATCAGGCTGCGCGCAAGTTCCCAGCCGACCTGGCCGTTCGCGCCGGTCACCAGCAGCTTCATTCGAACACCTCGCACGCGGCGAGCGGCTTGCCTTCGCGGTCCTTCCCCGACAGCAGCGGGGCGTCGAGCGGCCAGTCGATGCCGACCGCCGGGTCGTTCCACAGCAAGCAGCGCTCGTGCTCCGGCGCGTAATAGTCGGTGGTCTTGTAGAGAAAATCGGCCGATTCCGACAGCACGACGAAGCCGTGCGCGAAACCGGGCGGAATCCACAGCTGGCGGTGGTTGTCCTCGGACAGCTCGACGCCTGCCCAGCGCCCGAAGCTCGGCGACGCCCGGCGCAGGTCGACCGCGACGTCGAACACCGCGCCGCGCACGACCCGCACGAGCTTGCCCTGCGGCTGGCGGATCTGGTAGTGCAGGCCGCGCAACACGCCGCGCGCCGAGCGCGAATGGTTGTCCTGCACGAAGGTCTCGTCGAGCCCGGTCGCGTCGCGAAAAGCCCGCGCGTTGAAACTCTCGAAGAAGAAGCCGCGCGCATCGCCGAACACTTTCGGCTCGATCATCAGCACGTCGGGAATCGAAGTGGGCGTTGCCTTCATCAGAACACCCGCTCGTCGAGGAGCCGCTGCAGATACTGGCCGTAGCCGTTCTTCGCCAGCGGCCGGGCGAGCGCCTGAAGCTGGTCGGCATCGATCCAGCCCGCGCGCCACGCGATTTCCTCCGGACACGCGATCTTCAGCCCCTGGCGCTTCTCGATCGTCTGGATGAACAGGCTCGCCTCGAGCAGGCTCTCGTGGGTGCCGGTGTCGAGCCACGCATGACCCCGCCCCATGACCTCGACGTCGAGCGCGCCGGCCTCGAGATACTCGCGATTGACGTCGGTGATCTCGAGTTCGCCGCGCGCGCTGGGCCTGAGCGAGCGGGCGATGTCGACGACGCGCTCGTCGTAGAAGTACAGGCCCGTCACCGCGTAACGGCTCTTCGGCCGCGCCGGCTTCTCCTCGAGGCTCACGGCCCGGCCGTCGGCGTCGAATTCGACGACGCCGTAGCGCTCCGGATCATGCACCGGATACGCGAACACCGTCGCACCCTGCGCCCGCTGGCCGGCTTGCCGCAGCGAGTCGGAGAACTCATGGCCATAGAACAGGTTGTCGCCGAGCACCAGCGCCGAGCGGCCGCCGGCGAGGAATTCCTCGCCGATCAGGAAGGCCTGCGCGAGCCCGTCCGGACTCGGCTGCACCGCGTACCGCAGGCTCAGCCCCCAGCGCTTGCCGTCGCCGAGCAGCTGCTCGAAACGCGGCGTGTCCTGCGGCGTCGAGATGATCAGGATGTCGCGGATGCCGGCCAGCATCAGTGTGCTGAGCGGGTAATAGATCATCGGCTTGTCATAGACCGGGAGCAGCTGCTTGGATACCGCGAGGGTGGCCGGATGCAGCCGGGTGCCGGAACCGCCGGCGAGGATGATGCCTTTGCGTGCGCTCATCGCGTCAAATCCTTCCTATTTCTATCGTTGGCCATAGTTGCGGTCGACCCACTCGCGGTAGGCGCCGCTCTGCACGTGCGCGACCCAGTCCTGGTGATCGAGGTACCACGCGATGGTCTTGCGGATGCCCGACTCGAACGTCTCGACGGGCCGCCAGCCGAGTTCGCGCTCGATCTTGCGCGCGTCGATCGCGTAGCGCCGGTCGTGTCCGGGCCGATCCGCGACATAGGTGATCAGACGCGCATGCGGGCCGGCCGGGTCGGGGCGCAGCTCGTCGAGCAGCGTGCACACCGTATGCACGATGTCGAGATTGGGCTTCTCGTTCCAGCCGCCGACGTTGTAAGTCTCGCCTGCGCGCCCGCGCGCGAGCACTTCGCGGATCGCCGCGCAATGGTCGCCGACGTACAGCCAGTCGCGCACGTTCTGCCCGTCGCCATAGACCGGCAACGGCTTGCCGGCGAGCGCATTGGCGATCATCAGCGGGATCAGCTTCTCGGGGAACTGGTACGGACCGTAGTTGTTCGAGCAGTTCGTCGTCACCACCGGCAGGCCGTAGGTGTGGTGCCAGGCGCGCACGAGGTGGTCGGAGGCGGCCTTGCTCGCGGAATACGGGCTGTTCGGCTCGAAGCCTTTCGTCTCGGTGAACGCCGGGTCGGCGGGGCCGAGCGAGCCGTACACTTCATCGGTCGACACGTGCAGGAAGCGGAACGCCGCTTTCGCGTCGCTGTCGAGCCCCAACCAGTACGCGCGCGCCGCTTCGAGCAGCGTGAACGTGCCTTCGACGTTGGTGCGCACGAACGCGGCCGGCCCGTGGATCGAGCGGTCGACGTGGCTCTCGGCGGCGAAATGCACGATCGCGCGCGGGCGATGTTCGGCCAGCAGGCGGTCGAGCAGCGCGCGGTCGCAGATGTCGCCGTGGACGAACACGTGGCGTGCATCGCCCGCCAGCGAAGCGAGGTTCTCGCGGTTGCCGGCGTAGGTCAGCGCATCGAGATTGACGACCGGTTCGCCGCTCTGGCCCAGCCAGTCGAGCACGAAGTTGGCACCGATGAAGCCGGCGCCGCCCGTTACCAGGATCATGGAACTCCCCTATGGACGGAATCGTCGTCCGCGCGGCCAGCGTAGAATGTCCGGCCCGCGAACGATCAGGAGGCCGAATTGTATCCTGCCGACAAGCGGCACGCGCCGGGCCGGGCGTCAAAGCACTGCGATCGGACGTTTTATCGATGACAGTCGCATTGTTGCGCACGCTTTGCGCGCTGTTCCTCGCCGGCTGGATCGCCCTGCCCACCCCTCCCTGCTTCCACGCTGCCGGAGCCGGTCGCACAGGCCCTCGCGGCCGCGCATTCCGCAATCGGCCGTCGCGCTGTGGGTGCAGGCCGTCGACGACGGCGAACCGCAACTGCGCGTGAACGCCGAGCGGCCGATGAATCCGGCGTCCGTGATGAAGCTCGTCACCGCGTTCGCCGCGTTCGAGCGCTTCGGCCCGGCGCACGTGTGGACGACTCGCGTCGCGGCGACCGGGCCGGTCCGCGCCGGCGTGCTCGAAGGGGACCTTTACCTGATCGGCGGCGCGGACCCGCTGCTGAGCGCCGAGCGGCTGTGGACGCTGCTGCGCAAGATCCGCGCGCTCGGCATCGAGACGATCCGCGGCGATCTCGTGCTCGACGGCTCGGCGCTGCGGCTGCCGCAGCACGACCCGGCGGCGTTCGACGATCGCGCGCTGCGCCCGTACAACAGCGGCGCGCACGGCCTGCTGGTGAATTTCAACACGCTGAACTTGACGCTGCTGCCCGCAGGCACGCCGGGCGAGCGCGTCACGGTCGCGGCCAGTCCGCCGCTGAAAGGGCTCGACATCGACAACCGCATCGTCATCGCAGCGGGCGAGTGCGGGGTGTGGCACCGCGACCTCGACGCGGCGCTCGAAGCCGCGCCGGGCGGTCCACGGCTGGTGCTGCTCGGCCGCCTGCCGGCGAGCTGCGGCCAGCGCGACTGGGCGACGGCGCCGCTGCCGCCGGAACGCTTCGGCATCGCCGCCGTCGCCGCGCTGTGGGCGGAACTCGGCGGCAAAGTCGAAGGCGTCGCGCGGCCGGGCACAATGCCCGTCGAGGCCACATTGCTGCTGACCGGCAGCTCGCCGCCGCTCGCGAACGTCGTGCGCGAGATGAACAAATGGTCGAGCAACGTGATCGCGCGCGAGCTGCTCGCGACCCTCGGCGCCACCGACGCGGCATCGCCCGACATGGTCGCCACGGGTGCCGCGCTCACGCGGGCGCTGCTCGACGCGGCGGGCATCAGCACGGCCGGGCTGCTCGTCGAGAACGGCTCCGGCCTGTCGCGCAGCGAAAGCGTCAGCGCCCGAACCCTCGGTGAAATGCTGCTCGCCGCGTGGCGCCGGCCGTACATGCCGGAATTCATCGCCGCGCTGCCGGTCGCCGGCCTCGACGGCACCGCGCGCGGCCGGCTCCACGACAGCCCGGCGCGCGGCCACGCGCATGTCAAGACCGGCTCGATCAACGGCGTGCGCGCAATGGCCGGCTACGTGCTGGACCGGAACGGCCGTCGCCATGTCGTCGCGATGCTCGTTAACGATGCCGCAGCAGGCAGCAGCCAGGCGGCGCAGGACGCGCTGCTCGAATGGATGTGGGACGCGCGCTGAGCCTCGCCTCCGGGCCGCCGCTTCATGGCCTCATGCTGTCACCCCGGCGGCATCGGCATCATGCCGCGATGCAGAAGGCTCCACCACCCGCGCGCGACGCGGTAGATGACCCACAGCCCGGCGAGGGCGACGAGCGCCAGCGCGAGCGGGATGCCGATGATCGTGAACGCCAGCAGCAGGCCCGCGACGATCCACAGCGCCGCGAACCAGAACGTGCGGATCTGCCAGCGGAAATGGCTTTCCAGCCAGGTGCCGCGGACGGCGCCGCGCTTGAGATAGTTCAGCACCACGGCGACGATCGACGGCACGCTGGCAACGAAGCTGCCGATGATCGTCGCGCTGCCGACAACTCCGGTGACCACCGCGAACGCGTGCAGCGCGTAGATCAGGTGCGTCAGCGTAACGAGGTTGCCGAGATCGGCGCTGCGGAGCGGGCCACCGTCGGGCGAATACTGGGTCATGCGGAACTCCTTTGCTGTGGAAGCGCATCGAGGATGCGACTGCGGACGGCGCGGTCCGTTCGCGCAGGCGCCGGATTTGTCCGCTACAGGCCGAGCTCGTCCCACATCGCATCGACGCGCGCCTTCACCGCGTCGTCCATGACGATCGGCCGACCCCATTCGCGTGTCGTCTCGCCCGGCCACTTGTTCGTCGCGTCGAGCCCCATCTTGCTGCCGAGGCTCGCGACCGGGCTCGCGAAATCGAGATAGTCGATCGGCGTGTTGTCGACGAGCACGGTGTCGCGCGTCGCGTCGACGCGCGTCGTCAGCGCCCAGATCACTTCCTTCCAGTCGCGGATCGCGACGTCGTCATCGACAACGATGATGAACTTCGTATACATGAACTGGCGCAGGAAGCTCCAGATGCCGAACATCACGCGCTTCGCGTGGCCGGGGTATTGCTTCCTGATGCTGACCACCGCGAGCCGGTACGAGCAGCCTTCGGGCGGCAGGTAGAAATCGACGATCTCCGGATACTGTTTCTGCAACAGCGGCACGAACACTTCGTTCAGTGCGAGGCCGAGCATCGCCGGCTCGTCGGGCGGCTTGCCGGTGTAGGTCGAATGGTAGATCGGGTTGCGGCGCATCGTGATGCGTTCGATCGTGAACACCGGGAACTCGGAGACCTCGTTGTAATAGCCGGTATGGTCGCCGTACGGCCCTTCCGCCGCGGTGTCGTCCGGGTGGATCACGCCTTCGAGCACGATCTCGGCCGACGCCGGCACCTGCAGGTCGGAGCCTATGCACTTGACCAGTTCGGTCTTCGCGCCGCGCAACAGCCCGGCGAACTGGTATTCCGACAGCGAATCCGGCACCGGCGTCACCGCGCCGAGGATCGTCGCCGGGTCGCAGCCGAGCACGACCGCGACCGGGAACGCTTCGCCCGGATGCGCCTGTTGATGGTCGCGAAAATCCAGCGCGCCGCCGCGATGCGCGAGCCAGCGCATGATCACCCGATCGCGCCCGAGCACCTGCTGGCGGTAGATGCCGAGGTTCTGGCGCTTCTTGCCCGGCCCGCGCGTCACGACAAGGCCCCACGTGATCAGCGGCGCGACGTCGCCCGGCCAGCAATGCTGGATCGGCAGCCGCGCCAGATCGACGTCCGCACCTTCCCACACCACTTCCTGGCAGGGCGCCGAACGCACCTCCTTCGGCGCCATGTTCAGCACCTGGCGGAACACCGGCAGCTTCTCCCACGCGTCGCGGAACCCTTTCGGCGGCTCGGGCTCCTTGAGGAACGCGAGCAGCCTGCCGACTTCGCGCAGCGGCGTCTGCCAGTCGCCGTCCGCGAGCTCCTCGCCCATGCCGAGCGCGACGCGCTGCGGCGTGCCGAAGAGATTCGCGAGCACCGGCATCGCCTGCGCCACGCCGCGCGTCACCGGCTGCTCGAACAGCAGCGCCGGCCCGCCGGCACGCAACACGCGGTCGGCGATCTCGGTCATTTCGAGATGCGTGTCGACGGGAACGGTGATGCGTTTCAGCTCGCCGCGCTCTTCGAGTTGGGCGATGAAGTCGCGGAGGTCTTGGTATTTCAATGGAAAACTCCCTGCCTGCTGTCCGGCCTGCGTAGCTTGCATCGAATGCCCCTCGATCGCGGAATCTGCGGGATGCGTTTCGGCCATGCGGTAACAGGCGGTCAAATCCGCTTCACCCGTTCCGGGTATTGCGCGACTTTCTCGTCCGCCGTCAGCAACGTGAAACCCTCGACAATGGCTTGGGCCACCAGCAGGCGGTCGAAAGGATCCTTGTGGATCGGCGGCAGGCGCCCGATGCCGAGCGCGTGCTCGCCGGAAATGACCAGCTCGCGATAGCCGTTGTCGAGCAAGCCTTTGCGCAGCCGGAACGGGTCGACGCGAAAATCCTCGCGCCCGAGGCCGCACTTGATCGCGATTTCCCACAAGCTCGCAGCGCTGAACCACAGCGCATTGCGCGGATCGTCGATCAACTCGCATGCCTCGCGCGAAAGCCGCTCCGGTGCGCCGGCAGCCCACAGCAGGACGGGGGTGTCCAGCAGCAGATTCACGCGCTGCCGCCGAAAAGAGCTTCGATCTCGGCGCTACCCATCGTGTCGAAATCCGCGGGCACGTCGATCTCGCCCGCGAGGAAACCGCGCCGCCGCATCGCCGAAGCCTCCGGCGCATCGATCGCGACCACCCGCACCAGCGGCTTGCCGGCCCGCGCGATAACGAACGGCTCACCGTTCGCGGCCTGCTCGACGAGGCGCGACAGATGGGTTTTTGCTTCGTGAATGTTGACGGTGCGCATGGGGATCTCCGCTAAACCAACGTCAGTTAGTCTACCTGCCGTACCGACGCCCCGCAACTTCAGACGGCATCGCTCCCAAGAACTGAAACCCCACCTTCTTTCGAAGAGCGGGGTTTCGTTGAAGCGGCATGCGTCGGGAGCGCATGCCGTATCGGATCGATCAGTTGCTGATCGTGATGCTGATCATGCGGCTGGCGACCAGTCCGTCGGCGTCCTTGACCGTGAAAGCAACCGGATAGGTCTCCGCCGTACCGGTGGTGCCACTGATCACGCCGTCCGCGGTCACGGTCAGGCCACCGGCAAAGGGGGTCGACATCGCGCTCCAGGTGTAGGGCGTCTTGCCGCCCGACGCAGCCAGCAGCGCCAGGTACGACTGATTCGCGGTACCAGCCGGCAGCGCAGATGTTACAACCTGTGGCGCCGTAACGACCGGTTCTGGCACTGGCGCCGGCGTGATCGTGATCGAGAACTCCTTCATTGCCGTCTGTGGAAGCGTGGCCGAATCGGTCACTTTCAGTGCGAAGCGGAAAGTGCCATCGACGAACGGTGTTCCAGTGATCACCCCATCGGATGACAGCGTCAGCCCGCCCGGTAGCGTGCTGCCGCTGACGCGCTCCCACTTGTACGGCGGCACGCCTCCGGTCGCCGTCAGGATGGTCGCGTAAGATTTTTCTTCTTCTGCACTCGGCAAGTCGGTTGCGGTGGAAACAGCCAGCGCCTCCTGTCCGACCGAAAGAACCACAGGAACCGTGAAGAGATTCCGGACCGGCTCGGTAATGCCGTTATCGACGTTGTTGTCGAAGCGGTCGGTCATGATCTCGACCAGCAGACTGCCGGTGGCAACGCCGCTGACGAGTGTGAATTGCGCCTGGCCGTTCGTCGAACTCGACAACACCCACTTGCCGCTCGCGCCGCCCGCACGCAGCAGCGCGTCGTTGTCGGCGAGCCCCGGGGTCTCGACGATGCTCGCGTACAGGTTGTGCGTGCCGGCGGTCGGGTTGGGCACGCGCTGTCCGGCCTCGTCGAGCACCTGCGCCTGCACAATCAGTTGCGTCGTGCCGTTCGTGTTCTGCGCGAACAGGAATCCGGGCGCGCTCCGGTTGACGCGGATCTGCGAGGCCTTGCCGGTCGCCTGGCCGACGTTGATCTGCAGCTGCGTCGTCACGTCCTTGTTGCTTTGCGGGTCGGTGACTGCGCAAGTGATCGTCGCCGTGCCCGCGGTGTTGCCGGCGTGGAAATGGAAGCTCGCTGCGCCGGCGTTCGAGCCGAGCGTCACCGAGCGGAACGCCTTCGGAACCTTGATCGTCGTGCCATCGATATCGACTTCGGTCTCGTGATCGGGATCCCCATCGAGGTAGTACAGAGCACCCTGCTCGAGGCCCTGCGGCACGACGTTGCAGGAGAAGATGTTTTCGCCACCTGGAATCGGGTCGTTCGTGCCAGCCCGGCGTGCCGACACGTACAGGGTCGTTGTATAAGGCGCGTCCACACCGATGCCCGGTCCGACGCCGGCGATGTTCAGCGGCAGCGAAGTATGGTCGGCGCGCAGCGAGATCTGATATTCGTTAGTCGGGGTGACGTTGCCCGCACCACCGCCGCCGCCTCCCCACCTCCGCCGCCACCACACGCAACCAGCAGCGACGCCGTGACGCCGAGCGCCAGACCCCTGAATATCCCTTGCCATTGAACGCACTGAGCCCCCTTCGAGAAATTGCGCGCGGCCGACCTGTAACAAACCGTGAATCGGCCGAAATTGGACCGCATATTACCCACATTTGCAACCGCGATGGCAGCTGCATCAAGGCATGCGCGGTGATGCGGACCGGGGGCGGGGGTCAGCGATGGCGGTTGATGGCGTTTCGCGTGTCGAGGGCGGCGCGGCGGGCGGCGGCGGCGAAGTCGTCATCCGTGCCGGCGTACAGGATCGCGCGCGACGAGTTGATCATCAGCCCCGTGCCGTCCGCGCTGCGCCCGGCCTGCACCGTCGCGGCGATGTCGCCGCCCTGCGCGCCGATGCCGGGCACCAGCAGCGGCATGTCGCCGACGAGTTCGCGCACGCGCGCGATCTCGTCCGGGAAGGTCGCGCCGACGACCAGGCTGCAGTTGCCACTGGCATTCCACTCGCGGGCTACGAGGCGGGCGACGCGCTCGAAAAGGCGCTCGCCGCCGCCGACGTCGAGGAACTGCAGATCGCTGCCGCCGGGGTTCGACGTGCGGCACAGCAGGATCACGCCCTTGTCGGCGTAGTCGAGCCAGGGCTCGACCGAGTCGCGACCCATGTACGGATTGACTGTGATCGCGTCGGCGCCGAAGCGCTCGAACGCTTCGACGGCGTATTGCCCGGCGGTGCTGCCGATGTCGCCGCGCTTCGCGTCGAGGATCACCGGGGTGCCGGGATGGCGCGCGTGGATGTGCGCGATCAGCGCTTCGAGCTGGTCCTCGGCGCGCTGCGCGGCGAAGTACGCGATCTGCGGCTTGAAGCAGCAGACGAGATCGGCGGTCGCATCGACGATCGCGCTGCAGAAGCGGAAGATGGCGTCCGGCTGCCCGTGCAGGTGCGCGGGGAAGCGCGTCGGGTCGGGGTCGAGGCCGACGCACAGCAGGCTGTTGCGCGTGCGCCAGGCGGCCCGGAGGGCGGTCATGAAATGCATGGATGCGTCCAGAATGGTCCGGGCCGAATGATAAGCCGCTCCGGCACACCGCGCGCACGGCCGACGCATCGTATCGGGCCACCATCGAGACGCTCGGGACCGCGCAACGCGGCCCCGTTCGGCACGCGAGCCGGCCCGATCAGGTTTCGATCTTCAGGATTTTCTTCGCTTTTTCGAGCGAGTCGAGTGCTTCCTGATGCTTGCCGGCCTTGTGCAGGGTTTCGCCTTCGGCGCGCAGCTGCTTCACTTCGGTCATCTGTTCGGCAGCGAGCATCGGATTTTTCGCCAGCGCCTCGTCGATTTTTTTCATCTCGGCGGGACAGTGGAACGCGAACGCGCCGCCGGACAGCGCCATCGCCAACAGGCCTGCAACCAGGCTCTTTTTCATCATGGGTCTCCTTGGGGATCCGCGCGGCAGGCCGCGCCGTCATTCGACCGTGTGATCGCGGTCGGTTCACCCTAGATCAGGCCGCGGGAAACGCAACGTAGTCGATGACGAGGGCGACGAACAGCGCCGCACCGACCCAGTTGTTGTGCAGGAAAGCCCTGAAACAGCGCGCCCGGTCGCGGTGGCGGATCAGCGTGTAGTGGTAGATCGCGATCCCCGCTGCGACCGCGATCCCGCCGAAGAACCACGCGCCGCGTCCCGCGGCGACGCCGACCGCGGCGATCAGGCCGAACGCGACCGTGTAGCACAGCATCACTGCGGCGACGTCGAAGCGGCCGAACGTGATTGCGGAAGTCTTGATGCCGATCTTCAGGTCATCGGGACGGTCGACCATCGCGTATTCGGTGTCGTACGCGACCGCCCAGAAGATGTTCGCGAGCAGCAGGAGCCAGGCGAGCGCCGGCACTTCACCCTGCACTGCGGCGAACCCCATCGGGATGCCGAAACCGAACGCGATGCCCAGGTAGGCTTGCGGGATCGCGAGGAAACGCTTCGTGTAGGGGTAGCTCGCGGCGAGGAACAGCGCCGGCAGCGACAGCCACCGCACCAGCGGATCGAGCGGCAGGATCAGTATGAACGACACCAGCGACAGCCCGGCGGCGAGCAGCAGCGCCTCGCGGATCGTCACCGCGCCGGTCGCCAGTGGCCGCGTCCGCGTGCGCTCGACGTGGCCGTCGAAGTCGCGATCGGCGTAGTCGTTGATGACGCAGCCGGCCGAGCGCATCAGCGCCGTGCCGAGGACGAAGATCGCGACCACGTGCAGCGGCGGAACCCCATCGGCGGCGAGCCACAACGCCCACAGCGTCGGCCACATCAGCAGCAGGATGCCGATCGGCTTGTCGAGGCGCATCAGGCGCAGGTACAGCGGCAGCCGGCCGGACAGCGTGGCGGGGGCAATCATCATGTCGGCAACTCCAGAATCGTGGGCAGGAACACTTCGCTGACCAGCAGCGTGCGGCCGCGCAGGCCGAACAGCGACCGGCGCGCCCACAGCGCGGGCGGCAGGCGGCGCGGCGCGACGGCGGCCGAAGCGCGATGATAGCGCGCGTCCCGGCGGTCGAGACAGGTGCAGGCCAACGGCTGGCGGCGGATGCGCGGGTCGGCGAACAGCGCGGCGCCGAGCGGACGGGAGCCGAGCCCCTGGAACAGGATCCATGCTCCGCGCAGGTTGTGCCGCGGCAGGATGCTGCGCGCGAACACCACCGGGACGCCGTCGGCGACAAGCAGCACTTCGCGCAGCCACGCGAGTTCGCCGCGGCGCAGCCCGAGCAGCGCGGCCTCGTCCGGGTGCGGGACGGCGAGGCGCTGGGCGAGCACCTCGACCGAAAACAGGCTGCAGCGACTGCGGATGCGCGCGGTCAGCGAACCTGGATCGGTGAGCCAGGGGCGCAGCTGCGGGAGCATCCGGGCGCGCGGCGGGCGTTCGAGCCAGGTTTCGGAGTGAGGTCGGATGCGCATGGAAAAGGACGCCGGCAGGACGCCGCGGGGCTACGCATGATACCGGGAACGGCAGGCCGGCCCAATCGCGGGACGTCGCGGGACTTGGCGGCGGCGGCGGGACAGGGCGGCCGGCTGGCACCTCAGGCCCGCAGCAGCCCCTCGCGGCCGCCGAGCCAGCGCTCCATCACGCGCGCGGCTGTCTGCGGCGCTTCGTCGAGCAGATGTTCGGCGAGCGAGCGTGCCGGCCCGAGCAGCTCCGCGTCGCGTTCGAGGTCGGCGTAGCGCAGCAGCGGCGTGCCGCTCTGGCGGGCACCGACGAATTCGCCGGGGCCACGGATGTGCAGATCCTCGCGTGCGATCGCGAAGCCGTCGCTGTGTTCATAGATCACCTTCAGGCGCGCGCGGCCGTTTTCCGACAGCGGCTGCGCGAACAGCAGGATGCACACGGACTCGGCGGTGCCGCGCCCGACGCGGCCGCGCAGCTGGTGCAGCTGCGCGAGGCCGAAGCGCTCGGCGTGCTCGATGACCATCAGGCTCGCGTTCGGCACATCGACGCCGACTTCGATGACCGTCGTCGCGACCAGCAGGTGCAGCTCGCCCGCAGCGAACGCGGCCATCGTCGCGGATTTTTCTTCGCTCTTGAGGCGCCCATGGACGAGGCCGATCCGCAGCTCCGGCAGCGCGGTGGTGAGGGTGTCGAACGTCTCGAGCGCGGTCTTCAGCTGCAGCGCCTCCGATTCCTCGATCAGCGGGCACACCCAGTACGCCTGGCGCCCGGCCAGACACGCGTCGCGCACGCGGGCGACGACCTGGTCGCGGCGCAGGTCGGACACGAGCTTGGTGAGGATCGGCGTGCGCCCCGGCGGCAGCTCGTCGAGCACGGTGACGTCGAGATCGGCGTAGTAGCTCATCGCCAGCGTGCGCGGAATCGGCGTCGCCGACATCATCAGCATGTGCGGATGGCTGCCGCCGGCGCCCTTGTCGCGCAGCGCGAGTCGCTGGCGCACGCCGAAGCGGTGCTGCTCGTCGACGATCGCGAGGCCCAGCCGCGGCAGCAGCACCGGGTCCTCGATCAGCGCGTGGGTGCCGACCGCGAGCAGCACTTCGCCGCTTGCGAGGCGCGCGAGCTCGGCGTCGCGTTCGCGTCTGCGGCGGCCGCCCGACAGCCACGCGATGTCGACGCCGAGCGGCTCGAGCCACGCGGCGAGCTTTTTCCAGTGCTGTTCGGCGAGGATCTCGGTCGGCGCCATCAGCACCGCCTGGAACCCGTTCTCGGCCGCCTGCAGCATCGCCAGCGCGGCGACGATCGTCTTGCCGCTGCCGACGTCGCCCTGCAGCAGGCGCTGCATCGGGTGCGGCATGGCCAGATCGTGCGCGATCGCGGCGACCGCGCGAGCCTGCGCGCCGGTGAGACGGAACGGCAGCCGGGCGAGCAGCGCCTCGCAGAGGCGCCCGGTGGCCTGCAGGGCCGGCGCGCGATGCGTGCGGCGGGCGTTGTACGCGCGGCGCAGCGACAGCTGCTGGACCAGCAGCTCCTCGAACTTGATGCGCCGCCACGCCGGGTGGTCGCGATCTTCGAGCGCGGCCGCGTCGATGTCCGGCGGCGGGTGGTGCAGCGTGCGCACTGCGTCGGCGAAATTCGGCAGCCCGAGCCCGGCGAGCACCGCGTCGGGCAGGTATTCGTCGAGCGGGACGGCGTGCAGCGCGCGGGCGGCGAGCTTGCGCAGCGCCGACTGCGCGAGCCCGGCGGTGGTCGGATAAATCGGCGTCAGCGCCTGCGGCAGCGGCTCGCCGTCATCGACGGCATGCAGCCGCGGGTGCACCATCTCGTCGCCGAAGAAACCGCCGCGCACTTCACCGAACAGGCGCACGCGGCGGCCGGCGGCGAGCTGCTTCTGCTGCGACGGGTAGAAATTGAGCCAGCGCGCGACGAGCATCCCGGACGCATCGCGAACGCGGGCGACGAGCTGGCGGCGCGGGCGCAGCACGATCTCGCTCGATACGACCTCGCCTTCGATCTGCACCGCGGTGCCGCCTCGCGCCGCGGCGATCGGCGTCACCCGGGTCTCGTCCTCGTAGCGCAGCGGCAGATGCAGCACCAGGTCCTGCGGCCGGCGCAGATCGAGTTTGGCGAGCCGGCCCGCCAGTTGCGGACCGACGCCGGCCCATCCGGCCAGCGCCGGTCGCGTTGCAGCGTCAGGAGGGGACGGACCTTCGCGGATCAGCCAAGCACCAGTATCGCGTCGGCCTCGACGAGCGCGCCTTTCGGCAATTCCTTCACCCCGACCGCGGCCCGGGCCGGGTACGGTTCGGCGAAGTAGCGCGCCATCACTTCGTTCACCTTGGCGAAGTTCGCGAGGTCGGTGAGGTAGATCGTCAGCCGCGTCGCGTCGGCGAGCGAGCCGCCGGCCGCTTCGGCGACCGCCTTGAGGTTCTCGAACACGCGCACGGTCTGCGCCTCGAAGCCCTCGACCATCTGCATCGTCGCCGGGTCGAGGCCGATCTGGCCGGAGCAGTAGACGGTGCTGCCGGTCCTGACGGCCTGCGAATAGGTGCCGATCGCGGCGGGGGCGTTGGGGGTCGAAACGATGCTGCGGCTCATGGGCGGAATCCTTGAGTAGTGGGTGCCGGGCGACTCACAATGAGGCGATTGTAAGCCAGACCGGCCGGAGGCCATATCCTGAGCAGCTTTGCGGTGTTCACGGACGCTTCCGTTCGTTGCCTTTTTCGCCCTTTTCACCTTTTTCGCCCTGCGCGAGAGCGCGCACCAGCGCCGCTTCGGCAACCGTGATGCCGCAGCGTTCGGCGATCGCCTCGACGTCGAGTCCGCGTCGCGCAAACACCAGCGCCTCGTCGTATTCAGGCGATGCGCCTGCTTTGGCGACGCCGCCGTCGAACTGCTCCTGCTCCTGCTCCTGCTGCACCTGCAGCCGGGCAGTCAGGCTGGCGAGCTCCCGGCGCTGCTCGGCGAGTTCGGCGCGCAACTGGGCGACGTCCCGGCGCAGCTGCTGCACCTCCAGCTCGACCTGGAAACCGTCGCGTCGCGGCGACGGCGGCGGCCGCTCGAAGACGAATACCTCCTCATCGCCCGACGCGCCGGCGCCTGAAGCCGGAGGGCGCCGGGCGCCACGTGGACGGCGCAAGCGCCTTTGCAGCGCCTGGTACAGCCGGATTGCGACGTAGACGGCCAGCAGCGCAGCTGCGGACCACAGGATTTCGCTAATGCCCATCGCGGACTACCTCGCCGCCCGTGCAGACGGCCGACGGCGCTCCGGCATGGCGCGGGCGGGGAACATGACGCGTGGATTGTCGCGGATAATACCCGCCTCACCCCCCCTGCAACGACGCAACTGCTGACTCATATGACTTTCGACCTCGCTCTGATGCTGCTCTTCTGGCTGAAGAAACTCGTTTCGGCCTTCATGCTGCCGCCGCTCGCCCCGCTACTGCTCATCGCACTCGGCCTGCTGCTCGTCCAGCGCTGGCGCCGCGCCGGCCTGGCAGTCGCGTGGACGGGGCTCGCCATAGCGCTGCTGCTCGTCTTGCCCGTCACCGTCGGCTGGATGCTCGACGGGCTGGAGACCGACCCCCTGACGGCGACACCCGCCCGCCGCGCCGAGGCGATCGTCATCGTCGGCGGCGGCAAGCGGCGCCACGCGCCCGAATACGGCGGCGAAACCGTGAACCGGCTGACGCTCGAACGGCTGCGCTACGGCGCGCGCCTCGCGCACGGACTGCGGCTGCCGGTGCTCGTCAGCGGCGGAGCGCCGATCGGCGAGCGCCCGGAAGGCGAGCTGATGAAGGCCTCGCTCGAAACGGACTTCGGCATCACCCCGCGCTGGGTCGAGGCGAGCTCGCTCGACACCGGGCAGAACGCGGAATTTTCCGCGCCGCTGCTGAAAGCGGCCGGCGTGCGGCGTGTGCTGCTCGTCACGCACGCCGCGCACATGCGCCGCGCCCGCGCCGAGTTCGAGGCCCGCGGCATCGAGGTGATCGCCGCCCCAACCGCCTGGCTCGGCAAGCACGACGCGAACGACCAGGTGCTGAGCGCGCTGCCCAGCGCGACCTCGGCCTATGCCGGCTGGTACGCGGCGCACGAATGGCTGGGGCTGCTCGCGCTGCGCCTGTCGCGCTGAACGGCACGCGGGGGATTGTGGCGTTCCCGCGGCAACTTCGGCAAGCCCGATCCCGCGAAGGCGGCTGCCAGCCGGGCCGGTGCGCGGCGAGTCCGCAGGGGGCGTCGGTGATATTGTCCGGCGAGGGTTGTCGTCAGGCCGCCCTGCCCCGCACCAGCGCGCTCGCAATCTCGGCGACATGGCGGCCCTGGAACTTCGCCATCTCGAGCTCGAGCTGGCTCGGCATGCGGCTGCCATCGCCGCCGGCGATCGTCGCCGCCCCATACGGCGAGCCGCCCAGGATCTCGTCCATCCCCATCTGCCGCTTCTCGCTGTAAGGCAGGCCGACGAGGACCATGCCCTGGTGCAGCAGCGTGATGTGCGTCGACAGGATCGTGCTCTCCTGCCCGCCATGCTGCGTCGCGGTGCTGGTGAATACGCTGCCGACCTTGCCGATCAGGCTCCCCTTCATCCACAGCCCGCCGGTCTGGTCGAGGAAGTTGCGCATCTGCGCACACATGTTGCCGAAGCGCGTCGGCGTGCCGAAGATGATCGCGTCGGCTTCGGGGAGCTGCCCGGTCTTCGCCACCGGCACGTGCGCGAAGGCCTGCTGCGCCGCCTTCGCCCCGGACTTCTCGAGCACCTCGTCGGGCACCAGTTCCGGGACGCGGAACAGGCCGACTTCGGCCCCGGCGACGCTGCGCGCGCCTTCCGCGACCGCTTCCGCCATGCGGAAAATGTGGCCGTACATGCTGTAGAAAATGATCTGGACTTTCATGTCGCAGCTCCAGGGGTGAAGGACAGGATGGCAGGGCACCGCTGCCGTTAGGCCAGCCTAGTCAACGGATCCGCCGCGTTCAACCGCGGCAATGACGGGGCCGCAAGCGTGCCGCCGAGGTTTCAGCCTGCGGATCGCGCGAACCACACGCGGGCAGCGTGGGTCTTCTCAAGGACGGCCGGGGCGCGCGAACGAGCGCCCCGGCCGTGCCCGCCGTAGCGCCGGGCCCCGCGCCCGTATCGCCGTATTGGCCCGTATCGCCGCATCGTTATCTCACGTCGAGGAGAGCAGATGAACCCGAATGCATCGACATCCCCGCAGGACCCGCTGCCCGTCGAAACCGTCGTCGTGCCGCACGCGAGCGATCTGGGCGGCGGCTTCAAGGTGATGCGCGCGCTGCCGTCCGTGCAGCGGCGCATGGTCGGGCCTTTCGTGTTTCTCGACCAGATGGGGCCGGTGGAGCTGGCCGCGGGCAGCGGCCTCGACGTCCGGCCGCATCCGCACATCGGCCTCGCGACGGTGACCTACCTGTTCGACGGCGAAATCCTGCACCGCGACAGCCTCGGCAGCGTGCAGCCGATCCGCCCCGGCGAGCTGAACTGGATGACTGCGGGACGCGGCATCGTGCATTCCGAGCGCACGCCGCCCGAACTGCGCCCGTCCGGCCCGCGTCTCGCCGGACTGCAGGCGTGGGTCGCGCTGCCGGCGCGCGACGAGGAGAGCGAACCCGCGTTCGCACACCACGGCGCGGCGGAACTGCCGGTCATCGACGCGCCCGGCCTGAGCGTCCGGCTGATCGCCGGCGAGGCTTTCGGCGCGCGCTCGCCGGTCGCGACCCACTCGCCGCTGTTCTACGCCGACGTCACGCTCGCCCCGCCGGCGCGCCTGCAGGTGCCGAGCGAGCATGTCGAGCGCGCCGCCTACATCGTCGCGGGCGCCGTCGCCATCGACGGCGTGATGTATTCGGCAGGCCAGCTGCTGGTCCTGCGGCGCGGCACCGAAGTCGTCATCACGGCGTCGTCGGCAACCCGGCTGATGCTGCTCGGCGGCGAACCGCTCGACGGGCCGCGCCACGTGTGGTGGAACTTCGTGTCGAGTTCGCGCGAGCGCATCGAGCAGGCGAAGGCGGACTGGCGCGCCGGCCGCTTCGCGCCAGTGCCGGGCGAGACCGAATTCATCCCGCTGCCGGACAATCACCCGTTCCCGGTGCGCTATCCCTGACCCCGACCCCGAGCAGCCCGAATCGCGCAAGGAGCCCCGCAATGTCCAGCGAACCCGGCCGCGCAGCCGGAGCCTCCGCCGCCCCCCCGCCCCGCCGCGGAACTCGTCGCCGTCCGCCCCGACCGCCAGGTCCTCACCCGCCAGCGCCTTCCCTACTTCCTCGGCATTTCCGCTGCGACCGCTGGCAGCAAGGGGCTGTCGATGCATATCGTCGTGATTCCGCCCGGAGGCGTCGCCCAGGCGCACAGCCATCAGGATTTCGAGACCGCGATCTACGTGCTCGAGGGGCGCGTCGAAACACGTTATGGGCCGGGCCTGCACCGGTCGGTCGTCAGTGAGGCCGGCGATTTCCTGTTCATCCCGCCCGACGTGCCGCATCAGGCGTTCAACCTCAGCAGCACCGAACCCGCCCGTGCGATTGTCGCCCGCAACGACGCCGACGAGCAGGAGCGCGTGCTGCCGTACGATCCTGCGGCGGACGGCTGAGTGCGGGGCGGTCGCATTCCGGAAAACAGGCGATGACAGACGAGGCGACCCATCTGGTGCTCGGCGACGCCGCGGCGGGTGTCCTGCGCGACGCGATGACGGCGGGCATCCCGGCGGCGGCGCCGATCCTGCGCTTTCGAGACATCTACTGCATCGGCCCTCTTGGCGCGCTCGGTACCGCTGACGGCCCGGCAAGCCGCGCACGCTACTGGGCGCAGCTGCTGCCCGACGCGCCGCCGCCGGTCACCGGCTTCGACGAGGAGGAGACGCGTTACGCGCACGCGGCCGACGCTGTGCGCCACGGCACGGTGTTCATCTGGAGCGGCGCGCACAGCTCGTCGCAATTGTGGCTACAGCGTCTGTGCGCGACGTTTTCGCCGCAGGCCGCGGACGTCCGCCTTGTCGAGGCCGTCGACCCGGGGGCCGCTTCGGGCGGTCGGCGCGCGGTGAGCCAGTTCGACCCGGGCGATCTTGGAGAACTGCTTGCGCGCATGCGCGCCCTCGACCGCGGGGAGATCGCGCGGCGCGCAGGCGAATGGCAGCGTCACCGCAGCGTCCCGTCCGGCGTGCGGCGCTGGAGCGACGGCCGCATCACCCACCACGGCGACGACTTCTACGACGCTTTGCTGCTCGCTCAGTGCGATGACGACTGGCAAGCGGCCGATCAGGTGATCGGCGCGGCGCAGTGGGAATGCGACGAGTTCCTCGGCGACGTGTTCTTCGCGTGGCGACTGCGTTGCCTCACGAGAAGCGGACGCCTGTTGTGGCGCAGCCCGGACGGATCGCTCGCCGAGGCCGTGGTCAGGCTGCCGGGATCGGGCGGCGCACAGGGAACACTGCATTGAAGCGCGCCGGCGGGCACCGCCGACCGGCGCACCGAGGCGGTCGAACGCGATGATGCGCCATCGACGATCGTCCACGACCCATGCCGTCGCTTTGCCATTGGCAAATGACAGGTACGGAACCGACAGCGACTCTGTTACGGGGTACGGCGTGGGTTCGTTGAGACATTGCGACGAGACCCTAAAAAGACTAAATTAAGTCTTTAACTGGTGTCCGGGCACGACCATGCGCTACTCATCTCAAGTCAAACCCATCAGCTACCTCAAGGCCAACGCAGCCGAGGTGCTGGCGCATCTTGCCGAGCAGCGGCAGCCCCTGGTCATCACGCAGAACGGGGAGGCCAAGGCCGTTCTGCAGGACGTCGCCTCGTTTGAGGAGACCCAGGAAACGCTGGCGCTGCTGAAGATCCTGGCTCTCGGCAATCAGGACGTGGAAGCCGGTCGTGTCAAGCCAGTGGCTGATGTCGTGGCTCGCCTGCGCGGCAAGCGTGCCACAGGCTGATGGGCGGCAAGCCGATCAGGTATGAGGTTTTGCTCACCCGGGGTGCAGAGCAGGACCTGGAATCGATTCACGATTACATCACCGAATTCGACTGCCTGGCGAACGCAAACTACGTGCTCGACCAGCTGATGGAAGTCGTGGAAAGCCTGGCACAGTTCCCCGAGCGAGGCAGCTATCCGAAGGAGTTGGTGCCGCTGGGCATCAAGGAGTACCGGCAAACCGCGTTCAAGCCCTACCGGGTGATTTACCGCGTGACGGGCAGCCAAGTCGTCGTTTACCTGATCGTTGATGGCCGCCGAGATATGCAGTCGGTGCTGGCTCGCCGATTGCTCGGCGCGTGAAGCTGCAGCAACCCGCGCCGCTCGACCCGCGGCCGGCCGGTCACATCCCGCGAAACGCGGGCTTGCGCTTCTCGAGGAAGGCGGTGATGCCCTCGACGAAGTCGTCGGTGGCGCTGCAGCGGCCGAACGCTTCGGCTTCGCTCTCCAGTTGCGATTCGATCTGGGCGTCGTAGGAACTCGCCACCAGCCGCTTGATTTCGCCATAGGCTTCGCGCGGACCCGCCTGCAGCCGGGCGACGAGCTGGTCGGTCTCGCCGTCGAGCTCGGCGGATGGGAGCACGCGGTTGACGAGGCCGAGGCGCAGCGCTTCGGCGGCGTCGAAACGCTCGGCGAGCAGCAGCAGTTCCAGCGCCTTGCGGCTGCCGACGACGCGCGGCAGGAAATACGTCAGGCCGCCGTCGGCCGCGAGGCCGATCGATGAATACGCAGTCGTGAATTTGGCGCTGTCGGCGCACAGCGCGAGATCGCAGCCGAGCATCAGCGACAGGCCGAAGCCGGCGCACGCGCCGCGCACTTTCGCGATGACAGGCTGGTGCAGCGACTGGAGCATCTCGACGGCCGGGTTGATGTGCTTCTCGATGATCGCGCGGAAAGCCACCATGCGCGCCTGCGGGCCGAGGTGGAACTGCGTCGCGAAGTCCTTCAGGTCGCCACCCGCCATGAAATGGTCGCCGGCGCCGGTGATGACGACGACGTCGACGTCCTTGAGATCGCGCAACTCCCGGACGACACCCAGCAGGTCCTGCATCATCTCGATCGACAAGGCATTGAGCTGCGCCGGACGGTTGAGCGTGAGCGTGGCGACGCGGTTCGAGACGTCGAGCAGTACGGTATTGGCCATCGGGTTGAATCTCCAGGACAGGCGCTCGCGGGTCTCCGGGTCTGCGGCCGCGGCGCGCGACATATCGGGTAAAAGGGGCGGAAAGTCTACACCCGCTCGAACACTCCCGCTGCGCCCATGCCGGTGCCGACGCACATCGTCACCATCGCATAACGCAGCTTCGGGTCGCGCTGCATCGCGCTCATCACCGTGGCAGTGCGGATCGCGCCGGTCGCGCCGAGCGGGTGGCCGAGTGCGATCGCGCCGCCGAACGGGTTGACCCGCGCCGGGTCGAGCCCGAGCTCGCGGATCACCGCGAGCGACTGCGCGGCGAACGCTTCATTGAGCTCGATCCAGCCGACGTCGGCGAGCTTCACGCCGCCCGCGGCGAGCGCGCGCGGAATCGCTTCGATCGGGCCGATGCCCATGATCCGGGGCGGCACGCCGGCGACCGAATAGCTGACGAAACGGGCGATCGGCGTCGCGCCGTAGCGTTTCAACGCCGCCTCGCTCATCAGCAGCACCGCGCCGGCGCCGTCGGACATCTGCGAGCTGTTGCCGGCGGTGACCGAGCCGCGCGCGGCGAACACCGGCTTGAGCTTCGCCAGCGCTTCGAGCGACGCGTCCGGCCGCGGCCCTTCGTCGGTGTCGCGGACGCGCTCGACGACGCGCACCGCGCCGCCGTCACCGGGCAGGTGGGTGCGGACCGTATAAGGCGTGATCTCGGCACGGAAATGCCCGCCGGCGATCGCCGCGGACGCACGCTGGTTCGAATGCAGCGCGAAAACGTCCTGGTCCTCGCGGCTCACTTTCCACTGCTGCGCGACCTTTTCGGCGGTCAGCCCCATGCCGAACGCGATGCCGACGTTGTCGCGATTGGCGAAGATCGCCGGGTTCAGGCTGACCTTGTTGCCCATGATCTGCGGCATCGCGCTCATCGACTCGGTGCCGGCGGCGATCATCACGTCGGCCTCGCCCAAGCGGATGCGCGCCGCGGCGTCCGCGACCGCCTGCAGCCCGGACGCGCAGAAGCGGTTGATCGTGATGCCGGGCACGTTGTCCGGCAGCCCGGCGAGCAGCAGGCCGATGCGCGCGACGTTCATGCCCTGCTCGGCCTCCGGCATCGCGCAGCCGACGATGACATCCGCGATCTCGTGCGCGTCGAGCGCCGGCACCTTGCCGACGACGGCCGACAGCACGTGCGCGAGCAGGTCGTCGGGCCGCACGTGCGCGAACATTCCGTTGCGCCGGGCGACGGGCGTGCGCGTCGCGGCGACGATGTAGGCGTCCTGGACTTGTCTGGTCATGTCATTCCCCTCTCAGTTGCGCAGCGGCTTGCCGGTTTCCAGCATGTGCGCGATGCGCTGCTGCGTCTTTTCGGTCTTCAGCAGCTCGACGAACAGCGCGCGCTCGACGTCGAGGATCCACTGCTCGCCGACCTGCGCATTCGTCTCGACTTCGCCACCGCACAGCGCAGTCGCCGCCGCCTTCGCGACCTTGTAGTCGTGTTCCGAGATGAAGCCGCCTTCGGCCATGTTGACGAGCATCAGCTCGCAGGTCGCGATGCCGCTGCGCCCGGCGACCGTCACCGCGCGGTTGATCAGCGGCGGACGCCAGCCGGCCTCGAAAAGCGCCCGCGCGCGGGCAATCGCGACGTACGGCAGCTCGCGCGCATGCATCACGACGTCGTCCGAAGGTTGGGCGAAGCCGAGCTGCACCGCCTCGAGCGCGCTTTTCGCGACGGTCGCCATCGCGATCGTCTGGAAGCTCTGCTGGATGAACGGGAACACGTCGCGCCCCGCGGCGTGCTGTGCGCGCCGGTGCGCCTGCAGCGCGAATTCCTTGCTGCCGCCGCCGGCCGGAATCAGGCCGACGCCGGCTTCGACGAGCCCGACGTAGCTCTCGAGCGCGAGCACGCGGTGCGCCGCATGCATCGCGAACTCGCAGCCGCCGCCGAGCGCCATCCCCTCGACCGCGGCGACGACCGGCACCTGCGCGTGGCGGATCGCCATCGACACCTGCTGGAACTTCGCGACCTTGCCGTCGAGCAGCGCAAACTGCCCGGCCTTGCACGCCTCGGCGACCTGCTGCAGGTTCGCGCCGACTGCGAACGGCGCGTCGTGCCACAGCACGAGGCCGTCGAGGTCGCGTTCGGCGCGCGCGATCGCCTCACACATGCCGTCGATGACTTCGTCGCCGATCGCGTGCAGCGTTGCCTTGAACGACAGGATGCCGATGCGGGCGTCGACGTCCGGGCGCGTCCATAGCCGTACGCCGTCTGCGTCGCCGCCGTTCTCCCACAGCGTCTCGCCGCGGTCGGCCGGCGCTTCGCCGAGCAGCGCGTCGGGGTAGAGCTGGCGGCGATAGACCGGCAGCGTCGGGCGGGCTTTAAGGAGGTTGTCGCGCGCGGAATACGAGCCTGCCGCCTCGTGCACGCTGCCGCGCAGGAACACCCACGCCGGCAGCGGCTCCTTCGTCATTGCGCGGCCGGCGTCGATGTCCATCTGGATCGCTTTCGCGACGTCCGCCCAGCCCGCGGCCTGCCAGGTCTCGAACGGCCCGCGCGCCCAGCCGAAGCCCCAGCGCATCGCCAGGTCGATGTCGCGCGCGCTGTCGGCGATTTCGTCGAGATGCACCGCGCAGTAATGGAACAGGTCGCGGAAGATCGCCCACAGGAACTGCGCCTCGGGCAGCCCGCTCGCGCCAAGCCACGCGAACTTCTCGGCCGTGTTCAGCGTTTGCAGCGCGGTCGCGACTTCCGACACGATGTCGCTGCGGCTCGGGCGGTAGTCGCCCGTCCTGGGATCGAGCACGAGGATCTTCTTGCCGTCCTTGCGGTAGATGCCGGCGCGCGTCTTCTGCCCGAGCGCACCTTTCGCGATCAGCGCCTGCAGCCAGTCCGGCTGGCGGAACCAGGTGTGCCAGGGGTCGTCGGGCAGCGTCGCCTGCATCGTGTCGATGACGTGGGCGAGCGTGTCGAGACCGACGACGTCGGCGGTGCGATAAGTCGCGCTCTTCGGCCGGCCGATCAGCGGGCCGGTCAGCGCGTCGACTTCGTCGAAGCCGAGGCCGAGCCGCGCCGTGTGATGCATCACCGCGAGGATCGAGAACACGCCGACGCGGTTCGCGACGAAGTTCGGCGTGTCCTTGGCGCGCACGATCGACTTGCCGAGCCGCGTCGCGAGCCACGCTTCGAGCGCGTCGAGCATCAATGGGTCGGTCGCGGGCGCCGGGATCAGCTCGACGAGCGCCATGTAGCGCGGCGGGTTGAAGAAATGCACGCCGCAGAAGCGCTGGCGCAGCGACTCGGGCAGCCCTTCGGCGAGCTTCCCGATCGGCAGGCCCGACGTGTTCGACGCGAAGATCGCGTCGGCGCGCAGATACGGCGCGACTTTCGCGTACAGGTCGAGCTTCCATTCCATCTTCTCGGCGATCGCCTCGATGACGAGGTCGCAGTCACGCAGGCGTTCGAGATCGGTGTCGTAGTTCGCGGCGTCGATATGGCCGGCGAGATCCTTCGCCGCGAGCGGCGCCGGGTCGAGCTTCGTCAGGCCGGCGATCGCGCGTTCGATGACGCCGTTCGGCGGGCCGTCCTTCGCCGGCAGGTCGAACAGCACGACCGGCACATCGGCGTTCGCGCAATGCGCCGCGATCTGTGCCCCCATGACGCCGGCGCCGAGGACGGCGACCTTGCGGATGATCAGCTTGCTCATGCGAGTTCTCCAGATCCTGGCTCGCCCCGGCATGACCGGTGCGACACGAGCCGATGCACGGGCGGAAATCCTGCCATTGCTTCAGGGGAACGGAACCGGCCGGCCGTTGCCCCTGCGGCGATCAGAACGCCATCGAGTACTGCGCGCCGAAGATCCAGACGTCGGACTCGTATTCGCCGGTGACGCGCCCGCGTCCTGCCGCGCTCTGGTCGTTGTCGATCTTCGTGTCGCGCACGTAGAGATAAGCGCCGCCGACATCGAGCGTCGTCGTCTTCGTCGCTTTCCACTGCGCGCCGAGCGCATACCAGGTGCGATCGTTGTCCGGCAGCGCGACGAGCCGGCGATCCCTGCCCCTCACCGGCGCCTGGTCGTAGGCGACGCCGAACTTCAGCTTCCAGGCATCGTTGAGCTTGTAGTTCGCACCGAGCGCGACGCGCCAGCTGTCGCGGTAGTCGGTGTCGAGCGTCTGCACCGTGACGCCCGACAGCGGCCCGGAGCGCCGGTCGATGTCGACTTTCTTGATGCTGCTCCAGCCCGTCCATGACAGGTCGCCGAGCATTTCCCAGCGCTCGTCGAGCTGTTGCGCGACGCTCATGATCAGCGTGTCGGGCAGATCGACATCCGCGCGGGCCTTGCCGCTGGTCGTCTGCGGCACGGCGCCCGCGAGCGTGCCCTTGAGCTTCAGGTCGCCTTCGAGCTCGTGCTCGATCTTCGAACGGTACGAGACCCCGATTTTCATCGACGGCGACGGCGTGAACAACACGCCGATGTTCCAGCCCCACGCATCGGAGTCGACATCGAGCGTCGCGAACGTCGTGCTGAGGCCGGGGGCGACCGCGGCAATGCGCTCGTACTCCGCTTCGGCGCGCTGCCAGTTCAGGCCGGCGCCGAGCGACAGCTTGTCATTGACGCGATACGCGATCGACGGGTTGATGTTGTAGGTCTTGATCTCGAAGTTCAGTGACTGGGCCGCGCCGACCCACGACTCGTCGTAATCGGTGACGAGGCCGAACGGGGCGCTCAGGCCGACGCCGACATACAGATCCTTGTTCAGCGCCCACGACAGGTAGGCGTTCGGCAGTGCCGCCCACCCGCCCGCGTCGTCGCCTTCGCCGCGGAGCACGCCGCTCTGCGAGCCCTTGTCGCTGAACTCGAAGCTCGGCCGCACCGCCGCCACGCCGAACGACGCTTCGCGCGCCTGCAGCTGCGTCATGCCGGCCGGGTTGAAGAAGATCGTCGCGGCGTTCTCGGCGACCGCCGCCGAACCCGCGTAGGCGTTGCCGAGCCCGCTGGCGTTCTGCTCCAGCAGCTGGAAACCGGCAGCCGAGGCCAGCCCGGAAGCCATCGTCAGCAGCGCCGCCGGGACTGCCCGGGCAATCATCGTCGTATGCATGGGTGTCGCCTCCTTGTCATGCCATCAGCAAGTCTAGCACTGCCTTCGCACGGTCGCGCCGGCTGCCCGGCGCCGCTCATTCGGCCGGCGGCACCGGTCGCTTGTTGCCGTGGTCGTCGAGCGCCACGTAAGTCAGCTTCGCCTCGGTGACCTTCACGACGAACAGGCTCTCGGGATTGCGCTCGGCGAACACCTGGACATCGACGGTGATCGAGGTGCGCCCGACCGACACCACGTCGGCATAAAAACTGACCAGGTCGCCGACCGACACCGGCTGCTTGAACGTGAAGGCGTTGACCGCGACCGTCGCGCAGCGGCCGCGCGCGCGGTAGTGCGCGGCGATGCCGCCGGCGATGTCGACCATCGACATGATCCAGCCGCCGAACACGTCGCCGGCGGGGTTGAGGTCCCCCGGCATCGGCATCACCCGCAGCGCCGGCTGGCGGTTCTTCGGCAATTTCACGGCAGTCGTTGAAACATCGGACATCAGCTTGTTTTCCAGGAATTCATCGGGCCGAAACGATAGCATCATCCCGGCGTGCCGATGCCGCGTCGAGCGGTTTTTCCCCGCCGGACGCCAGATAGTGCAGCGGGCCGCCGGTGAAAGGGGCGAAGCCGGTGCCGAAGATCACGCCGGCGTCGGCGAGATCCGCATCGGCAACGACGCCCTCATCGACGCAGCGGCGCGCCGCGGCGAGGAGCGGTGCGACGATGCGCGCGGCGAGCCCCGCGGGGACCGTGTCGACTGCGGTTTTCTGCGCCTTGCCGTCGCTCCAGCGGTAATAGCCCTGGCCGGACTTCCGGCCGAGATGACCGGCGGCAACGAGTTCCGCAAGCCGTTTCGGCACCGCGACCGCGCCCCCGCCGAGCGCCCTGCCGGCAGCCAGCGCGATGTCGAGCCCGACCGTGTCGACGAGCTCGACCGGCCCCATCGGCATGCCGAACGCGACCAGTGCCGCGTCGACGGCTTCCGGCGCGATGCCTTCCTCGACGCAGCGCAGCGCTTCGAGCATGTACGGCCCGAGCACCGCATTGACGAGGAAGCCGGGGGCGCTGCGGACCGGCAGCGGCAGCTTGTCGAGGCGGCGGACGAATGCCGCGGCGCAGCGCAGCGCACCTTCGTCCGACGCCTCGCCGGCGACGACTTCGACGAGCGGCATCTGCGCGACCGGGTTGAAGAAGTGGATGCCGACGAGGCGCGCCGGGTTCGCGAGCCCGGCCGCGATGTCCTCGATGCGCAGGCTCGACGTGTTCGTCGCGAGCACGGCGTCGGGTGTCGCGCGGCGCTCGAGGTCCGCAAACAGCGCGCGCTTCGCGTCGAGATTCTCGAAGATCGCCTCGATGACGACGTCGGCGCGCCGCATGCCATGGCCGTCGGGGTCGGGGATCAGCCGGTCGAGCGCGAAGCGCACCTGCCTCGCTTTCGTTGCCGCATCGCCGCGCAGCTTGCGCTCGAAGAGCTTCGCGGCGCGGCCGATGGCCGGCGCGATGCGCTCGACAGTCTGGTCCTGCAGCGTCACCGTCATGCCCGCGAGCGCACATACCGCCGCGATGTCGCCCCCCATGACGCCGGCGCCGACGACATGCACGTGGCGCGGCGCGAAGTCGCCGCGGTTGTCATCACTCTTGCCGAAACCTTTCAGCCGCTCCTGCAGGAAGAACACGCGAATGAGGTTCTTCGCCGTCGGCGAGCGGAAAATCGCTTCGAGCGATGCCGGGTGGCCGGCCGGCACTGCGAGCGCGTTGCCGCCGAAGCGCTGCCAGATGTCGACGATCGCGTACGGCGCCGGGTAATGCTCGCGCGGCGCCTTCGACGCGACCTGCTTCCTCGCCCGGTCGGCGACGATCGACTTCAGCGGGCCGTTCATCAGCCGCAGCGTCAGGGCCGGCTTTTGTCGCCGCTGGCCGGACAGCACGAGCATGCGCGCGGCGTTCTCCATGACGCGCAGCGGCACGCACTCGTCGGCGAGCCCGATCTGTTTCGCGCGGCGTGCATCGACGCTCTTTCCGGTCAGCATCAGGTCGAGCGCCGCCGGCGCGCCGATCGTCGCCGGCAGCCGCTTCATGCCGCCCCATGCGGGCACGATGCCGAGCATCACTTCGGGCAGCGCGAGCTTCGTCGCGGGCTCGTCGACGACGACGCGGTAACGGCACGCGAGCGCGAGTTCCAGCCCGCCGCCCAGGCAGTGGCCGCGGATCAGCGCGAGCGTCGGAAACCGCAGGCGCGCGAGCCGGTTGAAAAGCTCCCAGCCACGGCCGACCAGCTCGCGCGCCGCCTGCGGCGAGTCGAGGCGCGTGAATTCCTCGATGTCGGCGCCGGCGATGAA
The DNA here is from genome assembly GCF_012910705.2 of Aromatoleum anaerobium. GTDB lineage: Bacteria > Pseudomonadota > Gammaproteobacteria > Burkholderiales > Rhodocyclaceae > Aromatoleum > Aromatoleum anaerobium. The sequence continues at coordinate 294,277 of NZ_WTVG02000038.1, forward strand.
GCCGGCGGGTTTCGCCGACGCGATGACGAGCCCTTTCGGCGGCTGCGCTTCGAGCACAGTGAGAACGGCTGCGAGTTCGTCGAGCACGTCGCGCGACAGCGTGTTCGTCGCCGCACCGGCGCGGTCGAGGTACAGCCACGCGACGCCGTCTCCGCCCCCCTCTCCATCCCCCTCGTCGCGCACGAGGCGCAGGTGTTCGTAGTGCGTTCTCATCACACCGTCTCCACGAGCATCGCGCCGCCCTGTCCGCCGCCGATGCAGATGCTCGCGATGCCGCGCGAGAGATTGTCGCGGCGCAGTCGCTGCACGAGATGCAGCACGATGCGCGCGCCGCTCGCGCCGACCGGATGGCCGATGGCGATCGCGCCGCCATCGACGTTCAGGCGCTCCTCGTCGAGCCGGCCGAGCGGCGCCGCGAGACCGAGCTCGTCGCGGCAATAGTCGGCGTCGTCCCACGCGCGCAGGCACGCGATGACCTGCGCGGCGAACGCTTCGTTGATCTCCCACGCATCGACGTCATTCAGGCCGAGCCCGTGACGCGCAAGCAGCGGCGTCGCCGCGTGCACCGGGCCGAGCCCCATCTGCGCCGGGTCGAGCGCCGCCCATTCGCAATCGACGATGCGCCCGACCGGCGTCAGGCCGCGGCGCTGCACCGTCTCTTCGGACGCAAGGATCAGCCACGCCGCGCCATCGGTGATCTGCGAACTGTTGCCGGCGGTGACGCGGCCGTACTTGCGGTCGAAGAACGGCTTGAGCTTCGCCAGCTTGTCCACCGACGAATCGCGCCGCACGCCGTCGTCGTCCTTGTACAGCGTGCCGTCGCGGTCGATCAGCGGCACGATCTCGCCGAGACACCCGGCATCCTGCGCCGTGGCGACGCGGCGGTGGCTGCGCACCGCGTATTCGTCCATCGCGGCGCGCGAAATGCCGAAGCGGTGCGCGAGGTTCTCGGCGGTCTGGCCCATCAGCTGGCCGACCACCGGATCGGTCAGGCCTTTCATGATGCCGATCACCGGCGCGAGATCAACCGGGCGGAAGCTGTGCAGCGCAGCCGCTTTCTGACCGACTGTCTTCGCCGCATACCAGCCCGACAGCCAGCGCACCATCGCGTCGGAGAACAGCAGCGGCGCGCGGGACAGCGCGTCGACGCCGCCCGCGAGCACGAGGCCCGAGCGGCCGGTGCGGAGGTTCATCATCGCCGAATCCAGCGCCTGCATGCCGGACGCGCAGTTCCTCATCACCGTCCAGCCCGGCACCTTGTGGCCGCAGCCGAGCCGCAGCGCGACGACGCGGCCGATATTGACCTCGTCCGGCGACGGGCTCGCGCAGCCGAGGATCACTTCGTCGAGCTCGTCGGGCGCGAACGTCTGGCGCATGAGCAGCGCCGCGCCGGCGGCGGTTGCGAGGTCCGACGCGGTAAATGGTCCCGGGCCGTTCCTCGCCTTGAGGAACGGCGTGCGGGCGCCGTCGATGATGTAGATGCCGGGGCTCATGCGCAGGCAGCTCCTCAGGCGACCGCACACAGCGGGCGCGAATCGTTCGGCCCGACTTCGGCGAGCGCTTCGCGCAGGCCGAAATCGTACGGGAAATCGTCGACGCGAATGACCTTGTCGCGCAGCACGTTGCGCCGCTCGACGAGCGCGAATTCGGCGTCGCTGATGACGCCGGCTTCGAGCGCGCGGCGCCACACCGCATCGACGCCGCCGCCGACGATCAGGCCCGGGTCGAAGCGCCCGTGCCGGCGCGCCTCTTTCAGCTTCGCCTCGACCGGCTCGGCTGCGATCGTCGCGGCGAGCGCGGCTTCGAGCGCCGCGGCCGGCTCGTCGAGGTCGTCCGGCAGATAGACGTCGGCAGTCAGCCGGTCGCGCGTCGGCGACGGCTCGATCAGCAGCTTCGCCACTTCGTGGCCGAGCGCGTCGGACGGCACGACGTACGGCCGTCCGAGCGGGAACACGACGAGCCGGCGCAGCACCGTCGCGAAGAACCTGTTCGGGAAGTTCGCGATGACGCCTTCGAACGCGTTCTGCGCGCGGAACATGCAGTCCCAGATCGCCCAGTGCATCAGCGGCGCGTCCGCCGCCTGCCGCCCTTCGGCTTCGAAGCGCTTGAGCACCGCCGACGCGAGATACATCAGCGACAGGATGTCGCCGAGCCGCGCGGAGAGCTTTTCCTTGCGCTTCAACGCGCCGCCCATCGTCCCCATCGAGATGTCGGCGAGGAACGCGAACGCCGCCGAGAAGCGCGTCAGCTGCTGGTAGTAGCGCCGCGTCTCGGGCGCGATCTCATCGGCGTCACCGCCCGGCACAGCGACGAAATGCGAGCCGGTGAATCCCATCACCAATGCCCGCACCGCGGACGACAGGGTGTAGCCGATGTGCCCCCAGAACGCGCGGTCGAACGTCGCCAGATCGTTGTCCTGCGCGGCGTGCATCTCGTCGAGCACGAACGGATGGCAGCGGATCGCGCCCTGGCCGAACAGGATCAGGCTGCGTGTCAGGATGTTCGCGCCTTCGACGGTGATGCCGATCGGGATCTGCTGGTACGCGCGGCCGAGGAAATTCTGCGGCCCGAGGCAGATGCCCTTGCCGCCGATGACGTCCATCCCGTCATTGACCGTCTGGCGCGCGCGCTCGGTGACGTGGTACTTGACGATCGCCGACACCACCGACGGCTTCTCGCCGAGGTCGATCGCGCCGGCCGTCATGATGCGTGCCGCATCGGACAGGTAGGTGTTCGCGCCGATGCGCGTCAGCGCCTCCTCGACGCCCTCGAAGCGGCCGATCGCGGTCCTGAACTGGTGCCGCACGCGGGCATACGCGCCAACGGCGCGCGCGGTCATTTTCTGCATGCCGGTGTTCGAACCCGGCAGCGAGATCGCACGCCCCGCCGCGAGGCACTCCATCAGCATCCGCCAGCCCTGGCCCGCCATCTTCGGCCCGCCGATGATGAAATCGAGCGGCATGAACACGTCGCGCCCGCGCACCGGCCCGTTCATCCACACCGCGTTGAGCGGCAGGTGGCGCCGGCCGACGTCGACGCCGGGGTGTTCGGCCGGCACCAGCGCACAGGTGATGCCGAGGTCCGGCTCGCCGCCGAGCAGGCCGTCCGGGTCGTACAGGCGGAACGCCAGCCCGAACACCGTGCAGACCGGCGCGAGCGTGATGTAGCGCTTGTCGAACGTCACGCGCATGCCGGGCACTTCGCGCCCCTGCCACATGCCTTTGCAGACCACTCCGGAATCCGGGATGGATGCCGCGTCCGACCCGGCCCACGGGCTCGTCAGCGCGAACGCCGGGATGTCGACGCCGGCTGCGAGCCGCGGCAGGAAATGCGCCTTCTGCTCCGGCGTGCCGTAATGCAGCAGCAGCTCGGCAGGCCCGAGCGAGTTCGGCACCATCACCGTGACCGCCGGCGCCGACGAGCGCGTCGACAGCTTCGTCACGACCTGCGAATGCGCGAACGCCGAGAAGCCTTTCCCGCCGTATTCCTTCGGGATGATCATGCCGAGAAAGCCGCGCTCCCTGATGTAGCGCCACACTTCGGGCGACAGGTCCTGGCGCTGCGTCGCGGCCCAGTCGTCGGTGAGCCGGCACAGCTCGCTCGTCTCGTTATCGAGGAACGCGCGCTCCTCGGCGGTGAGGGTCGGCCACGGATACGCAAGCAGCTTCGCCCAGTCCGGCCTGCCCGCAAACAGCTCGCCTTCCCACCACACGGTCCCCGCTTCGAGCGCATCCTTCTCGGTTTGCGACATCGACGGCAGCGCGCCGCGGAAAGCCTTGAAGATGCGCGCGGTGACGAGTTCCCGGCGCAGCGGCCGGATCAGGAACAGGCCGATCGGGAGGCTGTACAGGACGAGGGCGACGATCGTCGCATTCGACGACCAACCGAGCACCGCCGCGAACAGCACGAGCCACAGAAAGCCGACCGCCGCCCAGACGGGAAACGCGGCGCGCCGGTACGCAAGCGCGCCGGCAATCGGCACGAGCAATACGATGAGCAACCAGACCATGTCGCCTCCTCGATTACGCCGACCCGCTCGCGGCATTCCCGCGTCTCCCGCCGGGTCCCGTGGGAGCGCGCGCGGAAGACGGCAGGTTGCACCGGGCAAGTCGTCTGAAGTGTGAGCGCATGGGCGGAGCGGGGCAAGTCGGGCGACACGCGCGAGACGGTCCGATGCGCTCCGGATCATGAATGCACGCTGAATGCGTTCTTCAGTCGCCGTTCAGGCGACCTCATCGAAAATCGCCTCATGGTCGAGATCCGGCCATCAATGAACCATACCGGGAGACAATCATGGCACGCACGAAACTTCATCTTTCCGCCTTTGCGATCGCGGCCGGGCTGGCGATTTTCGGGCCGATTCCCGTGTCGTCGGCCGCGGAAACCGCGACGGCCAGCACGACCGTCACTGCGCTGCAAACCGAGCAAGGCACGGCGAACGCGATCGACGCAGACAGAATGGCGACCGATCCGGCACTGCGGCAGGGAATGACGACGATCCGAAAGATCGTCGAACCGTATATCCCGCTGATTCGATCCGGCCAATTCGGCGACGGACATTACAACGCCGTCGGCACTGCGGTGACACACCAGATCGAATACATTGTCGGCAATTGCAAGCTCGATCCGGAAGCGGACCGCGTGTTGCACGAACTCCTCGTCCAATTGCAGGATGGCGCAGACCGATTCGGCGGCAAGACGGCGGGCGCCGCGCGAGGTGAAGGCGTCGCGCCGATTGTCAGCGCGTTGAATGATTACGGCCGCTATTTCGATCATCCGGGTTGGCAGCCGGTGGGCGAGATTCAATAACGGGCCGAAGGCCAGAGCCCGAATCGGCTCCGGCAATTTCTGCGGGCGCAAAGCTGTGGTTTGACTGCGGGATTCGGCGCCCCCAGAATTAAAGCCTCTTCACAGAAATGCCCTGAACATGCTGCCCTTCGACGTGCTGCTGGCCTTCCTTGCCGTGTCGGTCGCGATCACCCTCGCACCTGGCCCGGACAACCTGATGGTGCTTGGCCAGAGCCTCGCGCGCGGGCGCATCGCCGGCTTCGGCATCGCCGTCGGCTGCGCGCTCGGCTGCTTCACGCATACGCTGTGGGCGACGCTCGGCGTCAGCGCCTTGCTGCTCGCGTCGCCGAACGCGTTCTTCGCGCTCAAGCTCGCCGGCGCGGCGTATCTGTTCTGGCTCGGCGTGCAGGCGCTCAGGAGCGGCGGGATCGCGGCGGCCGAACGCGGTGAGGCGGCGGCGCTGCCGTGGCGCCGCTATGTCGCGCGAGGCTTCATCGCGAACGCTGTGAACCCGAAAGTCGCCCTGTTCTTCCTCGCTTTCCTGCCGCAGTTCGCGCGCCCCGAGGCCGGCCCGGCGTCGGCGCAGATGCTGGTGCTCGGTGCGGTGTTCGCGGCGCAGACGGTCGTCGTGTTCGGCGCGATCGCGTTCGCCGCCGGCGGCATCGGGCGCCTGCTCGCGCGCCGGCCGCGGCTCGGGCCGTGGCTCGACCGGGTCACCGGCATGATCTTCATCGGGCTCGCCGCGAACCTGCTGCTCGGCGGACGACGGGGGTGACGGCGCGGCGCGTGCAGTAGAATCGGGCCATGAGACGCGCCCCCGCCACCGCCCTGCCCGGCCCCGAACCGACCCATCGCCACGACTGGCAGACCCTCAAGAGCCTCGTTCCGTACATCTGGGCCTACAAGGGCCGGGTGCTGTTCGCATTGAGCTGCCTGATCGCGGCGAAAGGCGCGAACGTCACCGTCCCGATCATCTTCAAGCACCTTGTCGACACGCTGTCGCTGACGACCCAGCAGGCCTTCATCGTCGTGCCGGCGGCGCTGCTGCTCGCGTACGGCGCGCTGCGCTTTTCGAGCTCGCTGTTCACCGAACTGCGCGAACTCGTGTTCGCGCGCGTCACGCAGGAGGCCGTTCGCGAAATCGCGTTGCGCGTATTCCGCCACCTGCACGCGCTGTCGCTGCGCTTCCACCTCGAGCGCCAGACCGGGGGACTCACGCGCGACATCGAGCGCGGCACGCGTTCGATCGGGTCGCTGATCAGCTACACGCTGTACTCGATCCTGCCGACGCTGATCGAGATCGGCCTCGTGATCGGCATCCTGCTCGCGCAGTACGACGCGGTGTTCGCGATCATCACGCTCACGACGCTGGTGATCTACATCACGTTCACGGTGAAGGTCACGAACTGGCGCACCGCATTGCGGCGCCAGGCCAACGAGCTCGATTCGGCCGCAAGCGCGCGGGCGATCGACAGCTTGCTGAACTTCGAGACGGTGAAGTATTTCAACAACGAGGAATTCGAGGCGCGCCGCTACGACGAGCAGATGCAGAAATGGGCCAACGCGCAGGTCAAGAACCAGCTCTCGCTGTCGGCGCTGAACGTCGGTCAGGCGGCGATCATCGCCGTCGGCGTGACGTTGATGATGTGGCAGGCCGCGACCCGCGTTGCCAGCGGCGCGATGACGATCGGCGACATCGTGCTCGTCAACGCCTTCCTGATCCAGTTGTACATCCCGCTGAACTTCCTCGGCGTCATCTACCGCGAACTGCGCCAGGCGCTGACCGACATCGAACGCATGTTCGGGCTGATGCACGAGCACCGCGAGATCGCCGACGCGCCCGACGCGCTGATGCTGCCACCGGGTCCGGCGACGGTGCGCTTCGAGAACGTCAGCTTCGCGTACGACCCGAAGCGGCCGATCCTGCACGGCGTCGATTTCGAGATTCCGGCCGGGTGCACGCTCGCGGTCGTCGGCCATTCGGGGTCGGGCAAGTCGACGCTCGCGCGCCTGCTGTATCGCTTCTACGATGTGCAGGGCGGCGCGATCCGCGTCAATGGCCACGACCTGCGCGCGCTCACGCAGGCGAGCCTGCGCGCGGCGATCGGCATCGTGCCGCAGGACACGGTGCTGTTCAACGACACGCTGTTCTACAACATCCAGTACGGCCGCCCGGAAGCGAGCTGCGAGGACGTCGAGGCCGCGGCGCGCGCCGCGCAGCTCACCGACTTCATCGCGCGGCTGCCGGACGGATTCGAGACGCGCGTCGGCGAACGCGGCCTGAAGCTCTCCGGCGGCGAGAAGCAGCGCGTCGCGATCGCCCGCGCGCTGCTGAAGAACCCGGCGATCCTGATCTTCGACGAAGCAACCTCGGCGCTCGACTCGAAGACCGAAAAGGCGATCCAGGCGCAGATGGAGCTTGCCGCCGCAGGCCGCACCGCGCTCGTCATCGCGCACCGGCTATCGACGGTGATGAACGCGGACGAGATCATCGTGCTCGACCAGGGCCGCATCGTCGAACGCGGCACGCACGCCGCACTGCTCGCGCGCGACGGCGACTACGCGCGCATGTGGGCGCTGCAGCAGCAGGAAGGCGAGGAAGCCGCGAGCGCGGCATGACCGCGAAATTGCATGTACTTGACCATGCATGCATTCGTCTTGCGCACCGGTTTGCACTGGCTTGACCAGCATTTGTCGGGGTCGCCGTACAAAGTACAGCGGCCGTGCACCGCAACTGCCGCCCGTCAGTCCTCGAACAGCTCAGAATGCGTACCCGCACGCACGAAGATGATGACATCGCCATTCAGCCGGTAGATCAGCAGAAAGTCGCCGCCGATGTGACATTCCCGGTGATCAGCCCAGTTCCCCTTCAGCGGATGATCGAGCCACTCGGGGCCCAGAGGCGAGTCATTGGCGATGAGCAGCAGCATCGCCTCCTTCAGCCGCTTGAGGTCGTAACGGCCCGAGCGGGAAAGGCGGTCCCAGTCCTTGAGGAAGGTCTTCGTGTAGTCGCACGCCTTGGGCGGCGTGGCCCGCTTACTGCCGGCGGGCCTTTTCAAGGTCATCGATCAGGGCATCAGCAGAGTCAAAACGCGCAGCGCGGGCCGTCATCATCGCGCGGGCTTCTTCCATCGCCTCACGGGTTTTCGCGTTCGGAACCTTGAGTTCCAACGGGAAAGCCTGATCGTTGACCACGCGCTTGAGCAGGATACGCACCGCATCGGACACCGACAGCCCCATGGCTGCCAGAGCCTCGCTGGCTTGCGTCTTGATTTCGTTGTCCACCCGGACATGCAGCATCGTGGAATGGGCCATAGCCGGATCCTCCATTTCCACGCATTCTGTATCTCTGATGCGATACAGTCAAGTGACCAGACGGACGAACGGTAGGTCGTGGCCGTTATGCACAGCTGTTCATAACGGCCAGGAGGAGTCCTTCGCTAGTTCGACTGACCAGCCATTCGAACAGCCCTTCTAACCTGAAACCTGCCCGACAGCATTTGCGTGCAAGTCACCGCCAAGAAGGAGCAGACGCGGCGCAACCGCTTCCTCGCCGAGATCGCGGCGGTGACGCCGTGGGTAAGGTTGGTGGCCGAGATCGAGCCGTTCTACCCGAAGGTGACGGCGCGCGGCCAACCGCCGATTGGGGTGGCGCGGATGCTGCGAATGTATGTCGCCCAGCAGTGGTTTGGATTGTCGGACGGAGGGATCCAGGACGCGATCTACGACAGCTAGGCGACCCGCGCCTTCGTCGGCATCGATCTGCCCGCGAGACCGCGCCCGACGCGCCCCCCTGTTGAAGTCTCGCCGCCTGCTGGAGACGCACGAGCTCACGCGCAAGATCTTCGAGGCGATCAAAGCGCACTGGGCGATGCGGGCCAACAGGGCGTCGAGAAGCGCGAAGAACGCTATAATTCCTGCAGGATACTGACCGCGTTAAGCATTACGCATTTGTCATTTGCGCGAAAACAAACTAAGAAGGGAAAGTTCATATGTTCAAGCTGGTCACGGCTAGAGTTCTCTTCGCTATTGGCCTTGTTGCCATAGTCTTCTTGAGTGGTGGCGGTTTCATTCCAGCCTTCATGACGCTGTATGTGATAATCGGGTACATCCTATTCTGCGAGTTTACAATTGCCCGTTTCATCAAGGCGCGCATAACACCACCGCTAAGCATTTCTCAAAAGAGCCTGGCATTACTGCCTTGGTTTTTCCCTTTTGCAGCTATGGCTCTTGCCGTCCTAATTCCGTTGCTTCGTGGGTAAGCAATCTAAAAAAACAATTTGCTCGGCCGAGTTTCGTCCATCTGAAGCCCATAATGCCTATCTCTAGTCCGGTGACCCACGTGGCAGTTGGTGGTGACTTCGCGCGAGTTTTCGACCATGAAGACTACCTAGTCATGTTCAACTCGCTCGACGAGGCCAGCGTCGTATTGCGAGCTCACCTCATCCTTGAGGAGTTTCTCAACATCTGGTGTGGCCGACTAACGGGGACCGATGACTTGTTCGCTGGAACCTTTGTGCCGTTCAAGACCAAGCTTGTCGTCGCACGCAACCTGGGCATGGCTTCGGAGTATGTCGAGATTCTGGAGAAGGTTAACGAAGTTCGAAATCGGTACTCGCACAGGCGCAAGTACGTGCTTGAGCAATCGACACTTGACGGGCTGAAGAACAAGGTCAACGCGCTTCCGTCAGATCCCCCTTGCTTCCGTGCGAGCAGTACCACATCTTCGCGCAGGGAAAGGATCAATTCGGCCGGCCGCAAGAGGTTCGGCACGAGTGGTCAACCACAGACATCAAGAAGAGAGTCCTCCTGGTCTTCGTCCAGTTGGTCATGAAGTTCGTTCAGTGGATGCAAGCAGAGTTCACGCGCCGGGGCGTGAACTACAACCTAGTGGTATGGCCAGCTGCTGGTGGCACCGATTTCGCTAAGGAGATTGAATGGCTTCAGACTTAACTATAGAGCATGCTTTCGATGTTACCCGCGGAGACAGGTCTGACCAGGAGCCGCCATCGCTCACCTGGTCAGAGGCGGATCTGCGGAAATATCTTGCCCGAGAATGGGATCAATATGACCCCGCGCATATTAGAGTCATTGGCCGGTTGAGACTGGCCGAAGCGGAATCTTTTGGGTTCCTGGAGGAGTTGCATCATGCCGAGACAGGTACCAGGCTTGGATCTCCGTTAGGCAATTCCAGAGTGCACCAAAGGGTGTTTGTGCCGGCATCGGAGATCAAGGATCTTCAGAACCGCTGGGGAACCACGACCTACACGGTTGCCGAATTGGATCTGTCGCCACTTGAAGAAAGACGGAAGAGAGGCGATCCATTCGCTTGCAAGGTCCGTCGCGGTACTCTGGTGGCGCTGAGCCATACCCCTGAAAGCTGGGGGATCCGTAGCATTGACTCGGAGTCGGTGCCACTGCTCGTGGAGATAGCTCGCCAGGCCATTGACGAACGCTTGGCCGATGAGACGGCCGAGGCCAACGAGAAGTTGTGTGCGGCACGTTCGATGCTCGAAGAGGTCGCCTCGGAGAAGCAGTTGCTTGGCGACGAAGTCGGCCGACTAAAGCGCGAAGTCAGCGAGCGGATGGAGTGCATCGAAGCGCTCAATTCGCAATTCATGCATAGGAGAGATGCGTTGGAAATAAGGGTCCGGGAACTGGAAGCCCTACTCAGGGAGAGAGGCGAACGCATGATCGCTCTCGATCTCGTTGACAAGGCTGATCTAGAAAAGGTGTTTCCGCACATAGGGAAGCCCGACGAACGTAAAGGGCATTGTTACGGAGAGGTGATTGCAGGAAACTTCCAGCGGCTGGCTTCGTATATCCAGACGCATCTTTGGCACAAGGGCATCCGCTATACCCGTGCGCAACTGCTCGACTTCATCACCCTGTTGCGTACCAACGACCTGATCGTGCTCGCGGGGGATTCGGGCTCCGGAAAGAGTAGCCTGGTGAAGGCTGTTGCCGCCGCTGTTGGGGGGCGCTGCACAATTGTGCCGGTGAAGCCCAACTGGACCGGCTCGGACGACCTGCTGGGCTACTACAATCCGATTGAGCGACGCTACCACCCGTCACAGTTCTTGCTGGCACTGCTAGAAGCTGCCCGCGAGCCAGAGATTCCCCATTTCATCTGCCTCGACGAAATGAACCTCGCGCGCGTGGAGTACTACTTCGCCGACTTCCTGAGTTTGCTTGAAACGCGCGGCGAGGCACCGTGGATCCACCTGTACTCAGCGGCGGAAGAGCGGCAGGCCGTTATCGACAACAAAATCTTCCTGGCACTGGAGGAAGAGGCCAGGAGGCGCGCTGGTTTGCCGGGCGACGCCTCGTTCAACGATATCTTGATGCATGACGAGGCCAACCTTGAGCTTCGCAGGTTAGCGGGCTTTCAAGAGGCTGATACTTTACTCAATCACCACGCGAAGATCAGGCGCGCGATCTCGGGGCTAATCGACATTCCCGCCGGATTCAGGTTTCCATCGAACGTCTGGATTATCGGTGCGATCAACGTGGACGAGACCACGCACTATCTCTCGCCCAAGATCCTCGACCGTGCGCACATTATGCGGTTCCGCAATCCGGTGTTATTGGACTGGGATGAGGTTGAGGGCGAACTGGAGGAGTTCGAGCTGGATCTGGGCCTGCCGATGAAGCTGCTGGCCACTGACATCGGTACCCGCGAAGAGTATCCGAACTTCGATCAGGCCGATCCGCATGTAAGACTGTTGGTCGGTTTGGCGCGGAACTATCTCGACCCGCTGGGCGTCGAGTTCGGCCTGCGGGCAATCCGGCAATCGCTCAACTACATCCGGAGGGGAGAGGAAGCGGAGATTGGAGCCGTGACTGCTTTGAACAATGTCGTGCTACACAAAATTCTCCCAAAAATTATCCTCGATGTGGAGAAGGTTGCGACCAATGGCCAGAAACGACGGAATGTGCTGATCAGTCTCAGGGATTCACTGGCACAAGCCTTGGATGGTCTTGACCAGAGCAAGGTGACCGAGTCTGCTGTCGAGGCCTTGGACCAACTGATCGCGCGCTCAGAAGGCAACAACGGCATCGCCAACTTCTGGGCCCGATGATGTTTCCGGAAATCGAAGCTCGCTACCTGATGATCGACTGCAGGGCAATTGCACCGTTTTGTCATAACCCGAGGCGCTCATATGGCCAGCCCGAGTAACTCTTCGCGAAAGTCATCCTCCATGCAGGCGAGCAGTCGCTTGGACTTGATGCTGGCCTTGCGGGTGGTGTTGTGGCGCAGCAGGTTCAGTACGATGTGGCGCAGCACCACGAAGTTGTTGGCCGCATAGCCTCGGCGCACACGGGACTGATCATCGTTGAACTGCACATCGAGCGACCAGTGAAGCTGATTTTCGACCGCCCAATGGCTGCGCACGGCCTGCGCAATTCTGGCGGCATCTGCGGGCAGGGAACTGATGTAGTAATGGCGCTCGACGCTGGTCTTGCCGTCGACGGTGCGTTCGCGCTCGACGAGCGCAAACGATTGCAGCCCGGCCCACTGCTCGGACTTGTACAACTGGCTGACCGCATCATAGGCCCAGCAGCGGCGCACCTCCACACGGCCGTGGCCCTTGGTTTGTTCTTCGAAATGCGAAGCCGGCGCGATCTTTTCCGCCACGCCGGCCAGGGTGAGCAGAATCGAGTCGGTCAGCGTGGGGTGGTTGTCTTTGACGCACAACACGTAGTCTGCGCCACGACTACGGATGGTGCGGGCAATCGCTGCCTGGGTGCCCATCGCATCGATCGTGACGATGGTGCCTTCGAGCGCCAGCATGGCGAGCAACTCGGGAATCGCTGTTATCTCGTTGCTCTTCTGATCGGTGGCGCGCTGCCCCAGCACCAGACCCATCCCGGCGGCAAAGGCGCTGACCATGTGCAACGGCCCCGACGTATCCTTGCCGCCACTGCGCCGACTGGTCTTGCCATCGATGGCCACCACGCTGTCCGGCGCCAGCGCCGGCACCAGCACGCCCACCCAGCGCAGAAAGGCCGCCTCGAAGGCCGCGGGATCGATCATCGCGAGCACCCGGCAGAACGTGTCATGCGAGGGCACGCCCGCCTTGAGCTTCAGGAACTTGCGCAGCCAGGCCAGGTTGGACTTGCCCCACAGCGCCACATCCACGAAATCGTTCGCCCCGCACAGCACCGCGCACACCGCCACCGTCAGCAACTCGGACAGATCGTGCCTGGCCTGCCGCTTGCTGCGCGGGTCGGGTACCGACACGAACACTTCGCTCACGGGCATCAACTGGCCTGTCTTCATGGGAGTCCCAAAAAGACAGTAAGCTACACAAAATATGACGTTGTGAACAGGGGCTCGCTAAGCGCATGATCGTAAACGGTTTACCTGTATCGGTTATGCATTTTAGGTGCGATTGCCCTGTGATCGACTGGCAGTCGGAAGGCGTCGCCAGGAAAATCGAGGTTGCACCGCTTCCGCTGGAGATTGAGTCGTACGCAGAAGGTGGGTTTGTTGTTGAAAGCACGATCTTCAACGACTTTCATCCGTGGCTCGGTATTCGCCTCGGGACTGAGTTCGAAGAAATTGTGCCTGTGTTCATGACGGCATCGGGGCAGGAAACCCCTATGTTGCGGGTTGCAGATCCGCGTGGCGATGGATTCTGGTGGTTGCGAAATGATGGTTGGGATCATGCCGACAAGCGTCACCTGAGCGAGCTTCAACGGAGCTCAGGCATCTACAGCATCAGGATAGGCGATGTAATGCTGCGGGTTGAAAATCGCCTGTCGACCTTCGGTCGCGCCGATATCCAGGCGTATGTCGACGACTTTCGGGGCGATCTTCTCTGGATGATCATGAACGATGCCGCCGGCGCCACAGCAACTGGTAAAGGTGCCGGGGTTGGGGCTGGGACCGAGCTCGCTGACGCGCTGGAGGAGTTGCATGCTGCGTCGCAAAGGGTCCTGGCATCTCCCGCTGTCACCATTCGGGAGGGGCAGGCGCCTCGGCCGATCGCGAAGGTGCGCTACAACATGGCGAGTTTTCGCGAGTATGCGCGTAATCCAGCAGCCCGCCAGCTGACGGGCAGGGTCTTCGACGAGTCGGCGAACACAGCCGAGAATCGCTACCTACGACACATGTTGGCGGTTTCCGTGAAAGTGGCCGATGCGTATGTTTCGGCTGCGTCGCTGCAGGCGGGCTTTCTTGACAGGCTGGCTTCACAGGAGATTGAGCGCGCCCGACGCAATCGTGAAATGGAGATGCGCCCTGTTGATCCCGACGTGTTCGATCAGCAGACGGAAGAGATTAAACGGAAGCTGGATGCGCTTGCGGACTTCGAAGAGCTGCCGGGCTGTGCGTTTGGTCGACTTGGCCAGATTCCGATTCGCATTGGGCACAGATATTATGAGAATTTTTCTTTTTATTATTCTCGACAGAATGGCAGCGGGAGCAACGCAGATGATGAGGTCGACTACAGAGTTGTTGTGCTGCCTGAAGGTTTTTTCGAGCTAATTCTGGGGAGTCTTCACTTCTGCCGAAACTTTACAATCATAGGTGGTGTGGACTCCCGCGTGCAGGAGACGGCAAAAAAGAAGCGGTTTCGAAAGCTCACATTCACCTCGGTACATGAAGTTGTACCGCAAACGGATGTGCTTGAGAAAAGAACGGAGAAGAGACGGGGCTTGGAAAAGAGCAACTGGCTTGTTCGTCTCTCTGGTAATGAACGGCGCGAGCTTAAGCGCGAAGCAGACGCAGGTGAGCGACGAGTTGAGCGATCTCTCAAAAGAAGGAAATCTATTTCTTCGTCAATTGATGAAATAGGATGGGGAGCGCGAAGGTTGGCGGAAACCGACGCTGGACTCGACCGCTTGGGAGTTTCAAGCAACTCGAGCTTTCCGACCGGAATGCGATTTGTCTCCAACCCCGATTACGCAGCCTGTTTGTCAGCATTCAATAAGTTTTGCGAGCTCTTTGAGCGCGGCGGACTGGATCTGTCGAAACTGGAAGAGATCAGCAGCATCGGGATTCTTCATGCGAGTGATATATATGAAAAATGGTGCCTGCTGAAGATCTTCATGCTGTTGACGCATGACTTCAAGTTCGAGCCCGAATGTGGCTGGGAAGAAAAGCTGGTCGCGGCCTCGCTCGCTCGCACTAGCAACGCCAGGTTCGAGTTTTCGCGCGATGACCTGGAAATGAAGGTAGTCCTCACCTGCCAGGCAGACATGCCAACGGGGCGCCGGCCCGATTTTGTTCTGGAGGTAATCTCTTCGGGAAAGGAGCGGTCCAGGCGTTTCGATCAGAAAAGTGGGCGGCTCGGCGGCATCGTGATGGACGCCAAGTTCAGGAGCACTTGGAAGAACGGTGGCCTACGCAGCATGCTGGACGAGTTGGTTCTGGCGAAGGGCTATGACAAGGCTGTGGAAAGCGGAAGGGTCTTTATCCTGCAACCCTGTGAGTCCACAGTACATCCCGCGACTTCACCGCTCGAATGGGGGGCACATTGTGACTACGGTAGTACGCAATCCCATCGTCAGGGCTGGATACAGACGGGGGTGGCATCTTCCGGCGCGCACGCGACCCAGCACCTCAGACGCCTGCTGACGATAGTATTCCAGAATGCATTCACTGTACCGCAGGAAGGGCGCGATGATTATGGCAACATCACCTGGACATCCCACAGCTTCTGCTTTGGTTGTGGCGAACGCCATGTTTCTTCCGCAGTCCAAGCAAAGTATACAAAAAGTGGGGCACCGAGTTGGCTTCTCGATTGCAAACACTGCGGCGTCAGGACTGAAAGAACCCACTGTTACAACTGTGCGGCACCGCTGTTTAAGAACGGTACGATGTGGACGTACCACAACACCGTCGCCGATCAAGTGACTAATGTGATTTGCCCTGGCTGTGGCTCCTATTTTGATGCAGAGTTCAATTGAGCGAATGAGCGAGGTAGGTCATTTGCATGCCATTGCGTTCCCCGAGGAAGCCAATGGTTGCAATTGGCCGAAGCCGTGTAAAAACTCGCCGGTGCGCCGAGAATCAGACATCCCCAGCGGCAAGCCAATGAATTTGAACGCGACAAATCAGTTCAACTGAGCTTCACCAAAAGGGGTCGAGTCCTCAATGACCGGTCGGGCCGACGAGCCGCAGCACAGTGCTCGTCGGCAGACGGCGACTCTCCCCAGAAAGCTGCCGTAGAACCCGCGAGCGGTCGATCGTCCGGAGTGGGTCGTCTGACACATCCGGGCAGTCCCCCTCCAGCGATCATCACCTTTGCACAGCCTGATCGCATCGAATGCCAGTGACTGACCAGTAGCAATGCAAAATGGTGATCACGTGCCGCGCAATTTCGCGGCATGACGATACTGTTCCGCTAAACTCGCGCGTCGCCCACCACTACAAGTCCCGGGTAATGGACGCCCACGCCGCTCCCGCCTTCCTGCGCGAAATCATCCTGTTCCTCGTCCTGGCCGGAGTACTGATCCCGCTGCTGCAGCGCAGCCGCATCAATCCGGTGCTCGGCTTCCTCGCCGTCGGCATGGTCGTCGGGCCGTTCGGCCTCGGGCGGTTCACCGCGGCGACGCCGTGGCTCGGGTACCTGACGTTCGGGCGCACCGAGGACGTCGAGGTCTTCGCCGAGTTCGGCGTGATCTTCCTGATGTTCATGATCGGGCTCGAGATGTCGGTCGACCGGCTGTGGGCGATGCGGCGGCTCGTGTTCGGGCTCGGCAGCCTGCAGGTCGGCATCACTGCGCTTGTCATCGGCGCCACCGCGTACGCGTTCGGCAACGGCCTGGAAGCGTCGGTCGTGCTCGGCGGCGTGCTCGGCTTCTCGTCGACCGCGGTCGTCATGCAGTTGCTGTCGCAGCGGCGCGAACTGGGCACGCCTCTGGGCCAGGCGACGTTCTCGGTGCTGCTGCTGCAGGATCTCGCGGTCGTGCCGCTGCTGGTGCTGGTGACGATTCTCGCGCAGGACGCGGGCGGCAACTTCGCCGGGCTGCTCGGCCTCGCCGCGGCGAAAGGGGCCGCGACGATCGCGCTGATCTATGTCGTCGGCCGGCGCGTCGTGCGCCCGCTGTTCCACCAGATCGCCGCAAACCGACAGGCGGAATCCTTCATGGCGCTGACGCTGCTGACGACGCTCGGCGTCGCGCTGCTGACCCGCGCGGCGGGGCTGTCGATGGAACTCGGCGCGCTGCTCGCCGGCCTCCTGATCGCCGAGACCGAGTTCCGCCACGAAGTCGAAGTCACGATCGAGCCGTTCAAGGGCCTGCTGATGGGGGTTTTTTTCATGTCGGTCGGCATGGGCATCGACGTCACGGCGATTCTCGCCGAACCGCTGCTGCTGCCGCTCTCGGTCGTCGGCCTGATGGCGCTGAAGGCCCTGATCGTGCTCGCCCTGTTCAGGATCTTCGGCCTGACGTGGGGACGGGCGGCCGAAGGCGGCATCATGCTGTGCCAGGGCGGGGAATTCGCGTTCATCGTCATCGGCATGGCCCTGGGGCTGGGGATCATCGCGCACCCGATCGGCCACTTCATGCTGCTGGTCGTCAGCCTGTCGATGCTCGTCACCCCGCCGCTGTCGCTGCTCGGGCGCAAGCTCGGCGACGCGATCGATGCACGGCTCGGCAGGAACTCGACGATCGCCGCGGAGAACCTCGTCGAACTCAGCGGCCATGTCGTCATCGCCGGCTACGGCCGGGTCGGACAGATGATCGGCGAACTGCTCGACGAACAGGGCATCCCGCACGTCGCGATCGAAACCGATGCCAGGCTCGTCGCCCGCCAGCGCGCGAAAGGCGCACCGGTGTATTTCGGCGACGCGAGCCGGCCCGAGCTGCTGCGCAAGTTCCACCTCGAACGCGCCGTCGCGGTGGTGCTGACGATGGACCACACGGCGGCGGCCGTGCATGCGGTCAAGGGCATACGGGCGACGTCGCCGAACATCCGCATCGCCGCGCGTGCCCGCGACGAGGCGCACGCCGCGACCTTGCGCGACGCCGGCGCTTCGGTCGTGATCCCGGAGACGCTCGAATCCGGGCTGCAGCTCGCCGGCTCGGTGTTCGAGACGCTCGGCGTGCCGGGCGACGTCGCGACGCGCCTGCTCGACCAGGAGCGCAAGCGGCGCATCGAATCGTTTCTTCCGGCCTGAAGCCGGCCTCGTCACCGGCCGCCTTGTCACATGCCGTAATCCTCGCCGCCGCCGGCGAGCGCGACGTCGATCATGCGGCGTGTCAGGTGCGGCGCGAACAGCTCGATGAACGCGTACACATAGCCGCGCAGATACGCATTGCGGCGCAGGCCGACACGCGTCGTGCTCGACTCGAACAGGTGCGCCGCATCGCTCATGCCGAGAGTCTTGTCGGCTGCGGCATCGAACGCCATGCGCGCGAGGATGCCGATGCCGAGGTCCATCGACACATAAGTCTTGATGACGTCCGAATCGAGCGCGGTGAGCACGACGTTCGGGCGCAGGCCGCGGCCGAGGAAAGCCTTGTTGATCAGGCTGCGGCCGGTGAAGGCGTCGTCGTAGGTGATGAGCGGGTAGCGCGCGATGGCCTCGAGGGTCAGCGGATGCTCCTTGAGGATCGGGTGGCGCGGCGTCGCGACGATACAGCGGTTCCACTGGTAGCAGGGCAGCATCACCAGGTCGTCGTAGTCGGCGATCGCCTCGGTCGCGATCGCGAGATCGGCTTCGCCGGACATCACCATGTCGCACACCTGGCGCGGACTGCCTTGGTGCAGCGACAGCTTGACTTGCGGAAAGCGCTGCATGAAATCGCGGATGATGCGCGGCAGCACGTAGCGAGCCTGGGTGTGCGTCGTCGCAATCGAAAGACTCCCGGCCGACTCATTGGTAAACTCGTCGCCCACCTGGCGCAGGCTGTCGATGTCGCGCAGCACCCGTTCGGCGAGCGCGAGAACCTGGCGGCCGGGATCGGTGACCGCGACGAGGCGCTTGCCGTGGCGTACGAACACGTCGACGCCGAGCTCCGTCTCGAACAGCCGGATCTGCTTGGATACGCCGGGCTGGGACGTGAACAGCGCCTCGGCGGCCTCCGACACATTCAGCCCGCGCCGGGCGACTTCGTAGATGTAACGCAATTGCTGGAGGTTCATCCAGGGACCCTTATAACCAATTCTTCTTAGAGTCTAACGCCAACTGGCTTTTTGCATCTAGTAATCCGTTTTACGATGCGCCGCACCATACAAGAAGACGCATCTCATGGACTTTGCCTACACCGTTGCCGGATTTGCTGTTGGCGCTGTCGTCGGACTCACCGGCGTCGGTGGCGGCTCCCTGATGACGCCCCTGCTGGTGCTGATGTTCGGCATCCACCCTTCGGTCGCGGTCGGCACCGACCTGCTGTACGCGGCGATCACGAAGACCGGCGGCACCCTCGCCCACGGACTGAAGGGAACGGTCGACTGGCGGGTCACGCGGCAGCTCGCCAGCGGCAGCCTTCCCGCGGCGGTGATCACGCTGTTGCTCATAGGCACGTTCGCGCCCGGCGGCATGGAAGGCGCGACGAGCCTGATCAAGGTCGCGCTGGGCGTCGCCCTCGTGCTGACGGCGGTGGCGCTGATCTTGCGCAAGCAGATCCAGGCGTATGCGCTGGCGCGCTTCGGCAACACGTCGAATCCGGTGCGCACCGCGCGGCTGACGGTGCTGGTCGGCGCGGTGCTCGGCGTGCTGGTGTCGATTTCATCGGTCGGGGCCGGGGCGCTCGGCGTGACCGCGCTGTTCTTCCTGTATCCGGCGATGCCGGCGCTGCGCATCGTCGGCTCCGACATCGCGCACGCGGTGCCGCTGACGCTGGTCGCCGGCCTCGGCCACTGGATGCTCGGCAGCGTGGATTGGTTCCTGCTCGGCAGCCTGATCGTCGGCTCGCTCCCCGGCATCTGGCTCGGCAGCCATGTTTCGACGAAAGTCCCGGACCGGGTGCTGCGCCCGATCCTGGCAACGATGCTGGTGCTGGTCGGCGCCAAGCTGATCAGCCACTGAGCTGCAACAGGTAACAGGTATTCAACGAGAGAGACGCGATGTACCGATACGACGACTATGACCAGCAGCTTCTCGACGAACGCGTCGTGCAGTTTCGCGACCAGATGCGCCGCCATCTTGCCGGCGAACTCTCCGACGACGAGTTCCGTCCGCTGCGGCTGCAGAACGGCCTGTACATCCAGCGCCACGCCCCGATGTTCCGCATCTCGGTGCCGTACGGCCACCTCGCGAGCCGCCAGCTGCGCAAGCTCGCGCACCTCGCGCGCACCTACGACCGCGGCTACGCGCATTTCACGACGCGCACGAACGTGCAGTTCAACTGGTCGCCGCTGGAAGCCATCCCCGACATGCTCGGCGAACTGGCGACCGTGCAGATGCACGCGAACCAGACTTCGGGCAACGACATCCGCAACATCACCGCCGATGCGTTCGCCGGCGTCGCCGCCGATGAAATCGTCGATCCGCGCCCGTGGGCCGAGATCCTGCGCCAGTGGGCGACCTACAATCCGGAGTTCGCCTACCTGCCGCGCAAGTTCAAAATCGCGCTGAACGGCGCGACCGAAGACCGCGTCGTGGTGCGGATCTACGACATCGGCCTCGACCTCAAGCGCGACGCCGACGGCAACATCGGTTTTCGCGTGCTGGTCGGCGGCGGCCTCGGCCGCACGCCGATCCTCGGCGAGGAGATCGCGAGCTTCGTGCCGTGGCAGCACCTGATCACCTACTGCGAGTCGATCCTGCGCGTCTATAACCGCTACGGCCGACGCGACAACGTGTGGAAGGCGCGCATCAAGATCCTCGTCAAGGCGCTCGGCGCCGAGGAGTTCGCGCGCCAGGTCGAAGAGGAATGGGCGCACGTCAAGGACGGTCCGAACACGCTGACCGAAGCCGAAGTGCAGCGCGTCGCGGCGCACTTCGTCGACCCGGACTACGAGACGCTGCCCGGGCGCAATGCGCTCTACGAGGCGCAGCTCGCCGACAGCAAGCCGTTCGCCGCGTGGGTCAAGCGCAACGTGCGCGCGCACAAGGTGCCCGGCTACGCGTCGGTGACACTGTCGCTGAAGAAGACCGGCGTGGCGCCAGGCGACATCAGCGCCGAACAGATGGACCTCGTCGCCGACTGGGCCGACCGCTTCAGCTTCGGCGAAGCGCGCATGACGCACGAGCAGAACGTCGTCCTCGCCGACGTCAAGCTGTCGGACCTGCACACGCTGTGGGAGCTCGCGCGCGACGCCGGCCTCGCGACGCCCAACATCGGCCTCTTGACCGACATCATCTGCTGTCCGGGCGGCGACTTCTGCAGCCTCGCGAACGCGAAGTCGATCCCGATCGCGCAGGCGATCCAGCAGCGCTTCGATGACCTCGACTATCTCTACGACATCGGCGACATCGACATCAACATCTCGGGCTGCATGAACGCCTGCGGCCACCACCACGTCGGCAACATCGGCATCCTCGGCGTCGACAAGAACGGCGAGGAGTGGTACCAGGTGACGATCGGCGGCGAGCAGGGCAACGCGACCGCGCTCGGCAAGGTCATCGGCCCGTCGTTCGCGCGCGCCGACATGGCCGACGTCGTCGAGAAACTCATCGAAACGTACATCGAATACCGCCACGCGGACGAGCGCTTCGTCGACACGGTGCATCGTCTCGGCATCGAGCCGTTCAAGCAACGGGTCTACGGCAGCGCAGTCCAGACGCAAAGGAAGGTGGCTCATGCCTAAGTTGATCAAGAACGGCCGGGTCGTTGCCGACGACTGGCAGATCGTCACGCTCGCCGAAGGCGAAACCGCGCCCGGTGCCGCCGTGCCCGCCGGACGCGTGCTCGTCCCGCTCGCGGTGTGGCAGGCGCGTCGCGAAGAGCTTGCCGGCCGCGCCGACAGCGGCGAACTGGGCGTATGGCTCAACAGCAGCGAGGGGCCGGAGGCGCTCGCGGACGACGCCGCGCGCTTTGCGGTCATCGGCATCGACTTCCCGAAGTTCACCGACGGGCGCGGCTACTCGACCGCGACGCTGCTGCGCACCCGCTACGGCTACAGCGGCGAATTGCGCGCGATCGGCGACGTGCTGCGCGACCAGTTCAACTACCTCACGCGCTGCGGCTTCGACGCGCTGCAGCCGCGCGCCGGCCGGTACACCGACGAGCAGCTCGAAGCGGCGACCGCGAGCCTCGCCGATTTCACCGCGCCTTACCAGGCATCGGTCACGCATCCGCAGCCGCTGTTCCGCCGCGTCGCCCGCGGCATCCCGCCGCAGGTGAAATCGTGACCGGCGCCGTGACGCTGTTGCGCCCGGCAGCGGCGAACCCGGCGACCCGCCCGGAACTGAGCGACGCGTTGCGCGCGAGCGTTGCAACGAAGTCCGCCGCGGCGCTCGAGTTCCTGCGCGCCGCGGCCGCCGAGTTCGGTTCGGCCGGCGAGCTGACGTTCGCGAACAGCTTCGGCGCCGAAGACATGGTGCTGACCGACCTGATCCTGCGCGAACGGCTCCCGATCGAGATCTTCTCGCTCGACACCGGCCGTCTGCCGGCCGAGACCTACACCCTGATCGGCGAAGTGGAACAGCGTTACGGCGCGAAGCTGAAGATCTTCTTCCCCGACGCGACGGCGGTCGAAAACCACGTCCGCACGCACGGCATCAACGCGTTCTACGACTCGGTCGAGTTGCGCAAGGCGTGCTGCGGCGTGCGCAAGATGGAACCGCTGCGCCGCGCGCTGGCCGGGAAAAAGGCGTGGATCACCGGCCTGCGCGCCGCCCAGTCGGTCACTCGCAGCGGCCTGCCGCTGCGCGAGTTCGATGCCGGCAACGGGCTCGAGAAGCTCAACCCGCTGTCGGACTGGTCCGAGGCCGAAGTGTGGGCCTACATCCGCATCCACGAAGTGCCGTACAACGCGCTGCACGACCAGTTCTACCCGAGCATCGGCTGCGCGCCCTGCACGCGCGCAATTGCGCTCGGCGAGGACGTCCGCGCCGGGCGCTGGTGGTGGGAAGATCCCGCGTCGAAGGAATGCGGGCTGCACGTCAAGAAGGGCTGAGCCATGAATCGCTGCCTCGACGACGCCACTGCGCACCTCTCGGCTGCCGCCCCGTACTCGCGTCCCGGCCTGCGCCGCCGCCTCTCGGCGCTGCGTGCCGGGCTGAAAGCCGCATTGCGCGCGCTGCGCGCCTCGAACATCAAACGTTAAGAAACCACCATGTCCACGCTGACCAGACAAACCCTGACCCATCTCGACTGGCTCGAAGCCGAGGCGATCCACATCCTGCGCGAAGTCGCCGGCCAGTGCTCGAATCCGGTGCTGCTGTTTTCCGGCGGCAAGGACTCGATCTGCATGCTGCGGCTCGCCGAAAAGGCTTTCCGTCCGGGCCGCTTCCCGTTCCCGCTGATGCACATCGACACCGGCCACAACTATAAGGAAGTGACCGACTTCCGCGACAAGCGCGCCGCCGAGCTCGGCGAGCGGCTGATCGTGCGCTCGGTCGAGGATTCGATGGCGCGCGGCACGGTGGTGCTGAAGACGCCGGACGAGTCGCGCAACAAGCATCAGTCGGTGACGCTGCTCGAGGCGATCGAGGAATTCGGTTTCAACGCCTGCATCGGCGGCGCGCGGCGCGACGAGGAAAAGGCGCGCGCGAAGGAGCGGATCATGAGTTTCCGCGACGAGTTCGGCCAGTGGGACCCGAAGAACCAGCGCCCCGAGCTGTGGAATCTCTTCAACGCGCGCAGCCACAAGGGCGAGAACATCCGCGCGTTCCCGATCAGCAACTGGACCGAGCTCGACGTGTGGCAGTACATCGAGCGCGAGCAGCTCGAACTGCCGTCGATCTACTTCGCGCACGTCCGCCCGGTCGTGCGCAAGAACGGCCTGCTGCAGCCGGTCACCGACGTCACCCCGGCGAAGCCCGGCGACGTGGTGGAAAACGTCCAGGTGCGCTTTCGCACCGTCGGCGACATCACCTGCACGGCCCCGGTCGAATCCGATGCCGACACCGTCGCGAAGATTCTCCTCGAGACCGCGACGACGACGATCACCGAACGCGGCGCGACGCGGATGGACGACCAGACTTCGGACGCCTCGATGGAGCAGCGGAAGAAGGAAGGGTATTTCTGACGCGCCGTCCCGCATCGCCACCGAATACTGAAGGAACCATGACCATGTCCGCCCTTGAAAACCTGCCCGACACCGACCACGGCCTGCTGCGCTTCCTGACCTGCGGCAGCGTCGACGACGGCAAGAGCACCCTGATCGGCCGCCTGCTGTTCGACACCAAGACGATCCTCGCCGACACGCTCCACGCAATCGAAAAGACCTCGGCCAAGCGCGGCATGACCGCCGTCGATCTGTCGCTGCTCACCGACGGCCTGCAGGCCGAGCGCGAACAGGGCATCACGATCGACGTCGCCTACCGCTACTTCTCGACCGGCACCCGCAAGTACATCATCGCCGACGCGCCCGGCCACGAGCAGTACACGCGCAACATGGTGACTGCCGCCTCGACCGCGAACCTCGCGATCATCCTCGTCGATGCCAGGAAGGGCGTGCTGACGCAGACGCGCCGCCACTCCTACCTCGCCAGCCTCGTCGGCATCCCGCACCTGGTCGTCGCCGTCAACAAGATGGACCTCGTCGACTACGACGAGGCCGTGTTCGAGCGCATCAAGGCGGACTACCTCGCCTTTGGGGCCAAGCTCGGCATCAAGGACGTGCGCTTCATCCCGCTGTCGGCGCTCAACGGCGACATGATCGTCGACCGCGGCGAGCGGCTGTCGTGGTACGACGGCCCGACGCTGCTCGAAATCCTCGAGACGGTGCCCGCCGCGCACACCGAGCAGGCCGAGAACTTCCGCTTCCCGGTGCAGTTCGTCTGCCGCCCGCACGATTCGGCGAACCCGGAGCTGCACGACTACCGCGGCTTCATGGGGCGGGTCGAGTCCGGCGAGATTGCCATCGGCGACGCCGTCACCGTGCTGCCGTCGGGGCGCATCAGTTCTGTCCGCGACATCCAGATCGGCGGCGTGAGCCAGTTGCGCGCGATCCACGAACAGTCGGTCACGCTGCTGCTGGCCGACGAAATCGACATCTCGCGCGGCGACATGATCGTCAAGAGCGCCGAGCAGCCGCAGGCGCTGAAGGAGATCGACGCCACCATGTGCTGGCTGTCCGAAACCCCGATGTCACCGGCACGTACTTACCTGCTGCGCCACACGACGCGCGAAGTGAAGGCGAAGATCGCGAAGATCGACTACCGGCTCGACGTCAACACGCTGGAACATGAACCCGTGACGACGCTCGCGATGAACGATATCGCGAACCTGACACTCAAACTCGCCCAGCCGGTTTTCGCCGACCCTTACACCGACAATCGCGCAACCGGCGCTTTCATCGTCATCGATGAAAGCACGAACAACACCGTCGGTGCCGGAATGATCCGCTGAACCTGCCCTGCCTGAACACCTGCATCCCCTGCCGCCCCCGGCGCCCTCACGGCGCCGGGGGCGCAACGCCTTCCCCGTCGACCCCCGGCGTGTGGGAAAATGGCGGCTTGCCCGATTTCCAGCTGCAGGGCACAGCGAGCAACATAGAAGACGAACATGAAATCTGTCGATGACTTTCGCCTGCGGTTCGGCAGCAGGGAATATGTGCCGATCATGATTGGCGGGATGGGCGTCGACATCTCGACGTCGGACCTGTCGCTCGAAGCCGCGCGACTCGGCGGCATCGGGCATATCTCGGACGCGATGGTCCCGACTGTCAGCGACCGCCGCTACGACACGAAGTACGTGCGCGACAAGCTCAAGTTCTACAAGTACAACGTCGCGAACGCCGACAAGTCCGAAGTGCAGTTCGACCTCGGCCTGCTCGCCGAAGCGACGGAAACGCATGTGCGCCGGACGATGGAGCGCAAGCGCGGCGACGGCCTGATCTTCATCAACTGCATGGAAAAGCTGACGATGAACGGGCCCAAGGACACGCTGCGTGTGCGCCTGCGCTCGGCTCTGGACGCCGGCATCGACGGCATCACGCTCGCCGCCGGCCTGCACCTGGGTTCGTTCGCGCTGATCGAGGATCACCCGCGCTTTCGCGACGTCAAGCTCGGCATCATCGTGTCGTCGCTGCGCGCGCTGCTGCTGTTCCTGCGCAAGTCGGCGCGCACCAACCGCCTGCCCGACTACGTCGTCGTCGAAGGCCCGCTCGCCGGCGGCCATCTCGGCTTCGGCATGGACTGGGCGCAGTACGACCTGCACGCGATCGTCGCCGAAATCCAGGAGTACCTGAAGGCCGAAAAACTCGACATCCCGCTGATCCCGGCCGGCGGTATCTTCACCGGCAGCGACGCGGTGTCCTTCCTCGATGCCGGCGCCGCCGCGGTGCAGGTCGCGACGCGCTTCACCGTGTCGCACGAATGCGGGCTGCCGCCGGCAGTGCAGCAGCACTACTTCGGCGCGCATGAAGAAGACATCGAGGTCAACAACACCTCGCCCACCGGCTACCCGATGCGCATGCTCAAGAGCAGCCCCTCGATCGGCGCCGGCATCCGCCCGAACTGCGAGGCCTACGGCTACCTGCTCGACGCGAACGGCAACTGCGCGTACATCACCGTCTACAACCGCGAGCTCGCCGCGCACCCGGACGCGCGCCGCCTGCGCGTGATGGACAAGACCTGCCTGTGCACGCACATGCGCAACTTCGACTGCTGGACTTGCGGCCACTACACGTACCGGCTCAAGGACACGACGCACCGGCGGCCGGACGGCACGTACCAGATCCTCAGCGCGGAACACATCTTCCACGACTACCAGTACAGCAAGGACAACCGCATCGCGCTGCCTCCGCCCGAACAGGCCTGAAGCCGCCCGGACCGCCTGAAAGGAGCGCCCGCCCCCCCACGGCGGGCGCTCCCTTTTTCGCTTCCCGGCGGGCGCGCAGCCCGTCGTCCGCCCCTGTCAGCGGGAACGCTTCCCCCGCGCTACACTCAGACGAGCGGATGCACGGCGCATTGCCCCTCGCACGCGTGCATCGGCGTCCGAAGGAACCCGCATGCACGCTGCGCTGCGACGACTGTGCACCCTGCTTTTTCTGCTGCTCGGCCTCGGCCTGCCTGCCGACGGGCGAGCGGCTGAAGCGCCGCCGGCGGCGGCAAAGGTGGTTGCGCTGCGCCTGGACGGCGTCATCGGCCCGGCAACCTCCGACTTCGTCAGCCGCGGCTTGGCACGCGCGCGCTCCGAGAACGCCCGGCTCGTCGTCATCGAGATGGACACTCCCGGCGGGCTCGACGCCTCGATGCGCGTCATCATCCGCGAAATCCTCGCGTCCCCGATACCGATCGCGACTTACGTCAGCCCGGGCGGCGCGCGCGCCGCCAGCGCGGGCACCTACATCCTTTATGCGAGCCACATCGCCGCGATGGCACCGGCGACGAATCTGGGCGCCGCGACGCCGGTCGCGATCGGTGCCCCCGGAAGCGGAAAGCCGCCTGCCGAAGACGATGACCCGGCGACCACGCAGCCCGGCAAGGATGGCGACAGTGCCGGCAAGGCCGCCGCGCCAAAACCACGGCGTGGCGACGCGATGATGGCCAAGATCGAGAACGACGCCGCCGCCTATCTGCGCAGCCTCGCCCAGCTTCGCGGCCGCGACGCAGACTTCGCCGAACGCGCGGTGCGGGAGGCGGCCAGCCTGTCGGCCGACGAAGCGCTCAAGGGGGGCGTCATCGATGTGGTCGCGAGCGACCTGAAAGATCTGCTGGCGCGGATTGACGGCCGCACCGTGAAGCTCGACAGCGGCAACGTGGTGCAGCTGGCCACCGCGGGCGCCGAGGTCGAACGGATCGTGCCCGACTGGCGCAACCGCGTCCTGTCGATCCTCTCGAATCCGCAACTCGCGCTGGTGCTGATGATGATCGGCATCTACGGTCTGTTCTTCGAATTCACCAGCCCGGGCTTCGGCGTCCCCGGGGTCGCCGGGCTGATCTGCCTGCTGGTCGCGCTGTATGCGTTCCAGTTGCTGCCGGTCAACTGGGCAGGTGTCGCGCTGATCGCGATCGGCGCGACGCTGATGCTCGCCGAAGCCTTCCTGCCGAGCTTCGGCGCGCTCGGCGTCGGCGGCATCGTCGCCTTCGTCGTCGGCGGCCTGTTCCTGATGGACACCGAGGCGCCCGGCTTCGGCATCCCCCTGCCATTCATCATCGGCCTCGCGCTCGTCAGCGCCGCGCTGATCCTCGGCGTAGGCAGCCTTGCCGCGCGAACCCGCAAGCGGGTCGTCGTCAGCGGCCGCGAAGCGCTGGTGGGCAGCCTCGGCACGGTCACGGTCGTGTCCGGCGACGGCAGCTGGGCGCAGGTGCAGGGCGAATCGTGGCGCGTCACGGCACCGGACCCCCTCGCTCCGGGCGACCGGGTGCGCGTCGTCGGCATCAGCGGCCTGACGCTGCACGTCGAACGACTCGCACCCACCCATTCTGCGATCGAAAGGAGTTCCCGATGATGTACGACTTCAACCTCGGCTTGGGCACCGTCCTGCTGATCCTGATCGCGCTCGTCGTCAGTGCGATCAGGATCCTGCGGGAATATGAGCGCGGCGTGATCTTCATGCTCGGACGCTTCTGGAAGGTCAAGGGTCCGGGTCTCGTCCTGGTGATTCCGGGCGTGCAGCAGATGGTCAAGGTCGATCTGCGCGTCGTGACGATGGACGTGCCGAGCCAGGACGTGATCTCGCGCGACAACGTCTCGGTGAAGGTCAACGCGATCGTGTTCTTCCGCGTCGTCGACCCGCAGAAGGCGATCATCCAGGTCGAGAACTTCATCGTCGCGACCAGCCAGCTTGCGCAGACGACGCTGCGCGCGGTGCTCGGCAAGCACGAACTCGACGAGATGCTGGCCGAACGCGAACGGCTGAATATCGACGTGCAGCAGATCCTCGACGCGCAGACCGACGCGTGGGGCATCAAGGTGACGATCGTCGAGATCAAGCACATCGACCTCAACGAAAGCATGATCCGGGCGATCGCCCGCCAGGCCGAGGCCGAGCGCGAGCGGCGCGCGAAGGTCATCCACGCCGAAGGCGAGAAGCAGGCGGCCGAAAGCCTGATGGCCGCCGCCGAGATCCTGTCGCGCCAGCCCGCGGCGATGCAGCTGCGCTATCTGCAGACGCTGACGCAGGTCGCCGGCGACAAGTCCTCGACGATCGTCTTCCCGGTGCCGGTCGATCTTCTCAAGGGATTCCTCGAAGCCGGCGCCCAGCGCGCCGTGTCGCCCCATCCGCCGCAGGCCTGAACCTGGCCGGGACCGACCTGCCGAGGCCGGGCGTATTGCCCGCAAAACAATACCCGAGTATTTTAATCAACATTAGCCACTCCCGACGGAGCTGCCGATGTCCTTGCCAGCCGACCGCTTCACCGCCGAGCGCATCACCGCGATCCGGCGCTGGACGCCGCATTTGTTCAGCTTCCGCACCACGCGCGACCCGGCGTTCCGCTTCGTGCCGGGGCAGTTCGCCCGCCTCGGGCTGCGAAAGGAGGATGGCTTGATCGTCTGGCGCGCGTATTCGATGGTCTCCGCGCCGTACGACGAACACCTCGAGTTTTATTCGATCGTCGTGCAGGACGGAGAATTCACGAGCCGCCTCGCCCGGCTCGCCGAAGGGAACGAGATTTTCGTCGAGAAGATGAACTACGGCTTCCTGACGACGGACCGTTTCGAAAGCGGGCGCGACCTGTGGCTGCTCGCGACCGGCACCGGGCTCGCGCCGTTCATCTCGATTCTGCATGACCGCAGCACCTGGACCGACTATGAGCGGATCGTCTTGGTGCACAGCGTGCGCACCGCCGCCGAACTTGCCTACCGCGACGAGATCGCGCGCCTTGTGGACCATCCGCTGATCGGCGACGTGGTGCACAAGCTGCACTACGTGCCGGTCGTCACGCGGGAGCGCGTCGCCGGGGCTCTGAGCGCGCGCATCACGACGCTGATCGAGAGCGGCGAACTCGAACGCGCGGTCGGCTTCCCGCTCGATCACGAACGCAGCCGCATCATGCTGTGCGGCAATCCGCAGATGGTCGATGACGGGCGCAAACTGCTCAATCGCCTCGGCTACAAGCTGTCGCGCCGCGCGGCACCGGCGCAGCTCGTCGTCGAGAACATGTGGTGAGAAGGCTCAGGGCAGCACGATCGCCAGCGCGATCGGCAGGAAAACCACCGCTGCGACGTTGCCGATCAGCACCATCGACGCCACCGCCTGCGGTTCCTGGTGATAGCGCTCGGCGAAGATGTAGTTGAGCACCGCCGGCGGCAGGGCGCCGAACACCAGCAGCAGGGCTTCCTGTTGCGGCGGCAGGTCGATGAACAGCATCACCGCGTACGCGAGCATCATGCCGACGAGCGGACGCGCGGCAGCGCCGTAAAACCCCAGCCCGATCGACGAGATATTCGAATCGGTGAGGCGCACCCCGAGCGCGAACAGCATCAGCGGGATCGACACGTCGCCGAGCATCTTGATCGCGAGCATCAGCGGCGGCCACACCGCGATGCCGGCGATGCCGACTGCGAGCCCGGCGAAAGTCGCCAGCACCGACGGCACTTTCCATACTGTCCACACCTCGATGCGATGATCGAGCAGCCACGCGCCGAACGAGAAATGCAGCAGGTTCGACACCATGAACATCACCACCGCGGGCGCCAGCGCCGGTTCGCCGAACGCCAGCACGGCGAGCGGCAGCCCGAGGTTGCCGCAGTTGTTGAACATGATCGGCGGCACGAAAGTCTTCGGCGCGATCCGCGATGAACGTGCGAGCGCCCAGCCGATCAGGCCCGAGCCGATGACGATCACCAGCGTCGCGACGACGAGCGGCACGAACTCGACGATGCGGAAATCCTTGTTCGCCAGCGCCGCGAACACCAGCGCCGGGATGAAGACGTCCATGTTCAGCTTGTTCGCGTGCGACAGGTCGGGCTTCATCCGCCTGCCGACGAAATAGCCCAGCGCGGTGATCGCGAACAGCGGAAAAAGGATCGAGACGATGCGCACGAGCATGGCAAGGAGAATTCCGGCGCTCGCCGGCCGCGCAGGCCGGGCAAGCGGATGGGGAGCCGCGGCACGCCGGGAGCGTTCCCGCCGCGAGGTCCGCGAACGACGAACGGCGGCGCGCAACCGCCGTCTTGCGCCGGGTTAGAGCACGTAGCGCGCGAGATCCTCACGCTGCGCGAGAATCTCGAGCCGCGCGTCGACGTACGCGGCATCGACGAGAAGCTTGTCCAGGCCGATCTTGCCGGCCTCGAACGAGACTTCCTCGAGCAGCTTTTCCATCACCGTATAGAGGCGGCGCGCGCCGATGTTCTCGGTCTTCTCATTGACCTGGTACGCGATCTCGGCGAGACGGCGGATGCCGTCGTCGGTGAACTCCAGCGCCACGCCGTCGGTCGCGAGCAGCGCCTGGTACTGGCGCACGAGGCACGCGTCGGTCTGCGTCAGGATGCACTGGAAATCCTCGACCGACAGGCTCTCGAGCTCGACGCGGATCGGCAGGCGCCCCTGCAGTTCGGGGATCAGGTCGCTCGGCTTGGCGAGGTGGAACGCGCCGCTGGCGATGAACAGGATGTGATCGGTCTTGATCATCCCGTACTTCGTTGAGATGGTCGTCCCTTCGACGAGCGGCAGCAGGTCGCGCTGCACGCCCTGGCGCGACACGTCCGCGCCCTGCCCTTCCGAGCGCGACGCGACCTTGTCGATCTCGTCGAGGAACACGATGCCGTTCTGCTCCACTGCACGGACGGCCTCGGCCTTGACTTCCTCGTCGTTGATGAGCCGCGCCGCCTCCTCGTCGGTCAGCGCCTTCAGCGCCTCGCCGATCTTCATCTTGCGCAGCTTCTTCTTGCCGCCGCCCAGATTCTGGAACATCCCCTGGATCTGCTGCGTGAGCTCTTCCATTCCCGGCGGGGCGAAGATCTCGGCGGTCATCCCCTGCGCGGCGACTTCGATCTCGATCTCCTTGTCGTCGAGTTCGCCTTCGCGCAGGCGCTTGCGGAATTTCTGCCGGGTGCTCGAATCCGCGGGTTCCGGCTCGTTGAGGCCGACCGGGCGGGCCGGCGGCAACAGCGCGTCCAGCACGCGGTCCTCGGCGGCGTCGAGCGCGCGGTCGCGCACCGTGCGCATCGCGCGTTCGCGTCCGTCCTTGACGGCGATCTCGGCGAGGTCGCGGATGATCGTGTCGACGTCGCGGCCGACATAGCCGACTTCGGTGAACTTCGTCGCCTCGATCTTGATGAAGGGCGCGTTCGCGAGCCGTGCGAGCCGGCGCGCGATCTCGGTCTTGCCGACGCCGGTCGGGCCGATCATCAGGATGTTCTTCGGCGTGATCTCGCTCCTGAGCGGCTCCTCGACCTGCGCGCGGCGCCAGCGGTTGCGCAGCGCGATCGCGACGGCCTTCTTGGCCTTGCCCTGGCCGACAATGTGCTTGTCGAGTTCGGAGACGATCTCCGGGGGGGTCATCTGGGTCATCCCTCGAGTACCTCGATTACGTGGCTCTGGTTCGTATAGATGCACAGATCGCCGGCGATCTGCAGCGACTTCTTCACGATGTCTTCCGGCGGCAGTTCGGTGTTCTCGAGCAACGCGCGGGCCGCCGACTGTGCATACGCGCCGCCGCTGCCGATCGCGACGATGCCCTGCTCCGGCTCGAGCACGTCGCCGTTGCCGGTGATGACGAGGGAGTTGTCCGGATCGGCGACCGCGAGCATCGCCTCGAGCCGACGCAGCATGCGGTCGGTGCGCCAGTCCTTCGCCAGCTCCACTGCGCTGCGCAGCACGTTGCCCTGGTGCTTCTCGAGCTTCGCCTCGAAGCGCTCGAACAGCGTGAACGCGTCGGCCGTGCCGCCGGCAAACCCGGCGAGTATCCTGCCCTGGTAGATCGGACGCACCTTGCGCGCGGTCGCCTTGATGACGATGTTGCCGAGCGTGACCTGCCCGTCTCCGCCGAGCGCTACGCGCCGGCCGCGGCGCACCGAAAGGATAGTGGTGCCGTGATACTGTTCCATTGATATTTTTCCTTCGCAGCGCGGCAAGAACTCCGCCTCAAACGCGGAGCGTCACCTGCGCGACCTGATCGACGCTCATGACGCGCAGAAGTGCGGCGACCATGGCATTCACGTTTCTCAAAATCACCTGCGTACCCTGCGCCTGCAGGGTTGCGAGGACGTTGAACAGCGTGCCGGCGCTGACGAAGTCGAGCCGCCGCAGCTGCGCGCAATCGACCTCGAAGCGCTGGCGGCCCGCCGCGAAAGCGGCCAGCCGGCGAATGCTCTCGGTCATGGCGCTCGTCAGTTCGCCATCGAGGCTGAAGCCTTCGGCGGCGGCGACGGCCGCTTCGATCGCGGCGGTGGAGATCGCCTCGCGCTCCATCTTCGGTTCCCACGACGGCGGGGATTCCTCGAATGTTATCGCGTAATCGACCGCGATCTGTTCGAAGCGATCCTGCTCGCCGGTGTGCTGCAGCATCTCGAGCAGCAACAGCCAGCCGTCCCGTCCCTCCGGCCGGCCGACGTGCACCTGCCCCGCCAGCATGTCAGAAAGCTGCCCGCACTTGAGCAGCGACACCTTGACGCGCTCGGCGGCAAGTTCGCGCAACAGCTTGCGGAACAGCGTGCATCCGGCTTCATCCACCGAGCGCAAGCGGCTCAGCTCGACGCGGATCGCGCCGCTCTTCTTGCCGATGGTCCCGATCTGCTCGAACTGCGTCGTCGATTGCCCCGACAGGGTGCCGGAGAGGCTCAGCAACGGCACGGCCTTCGACCGACCTTGCCCGGGCGCGCTCGACAGGTCCTGCCAGGGAGGGGGGGAACGCTCGAAACGGGTCGCGTAATCGACCACCCGCGACTCGAAGCGCTGGCGCTGGCCGGTGAGGCGATAGAGATCGAGGAGCATCATCCACACCCCCTCGCCAGCCTGATGCGACGCGCTGTCGAGCACCGCACCGAGCACCGATTCGGCAGCGTCGGCACTGCCATTGGCATAGAGCACCGCGGCCTCCTCGTACGCCGCACCGAGACCGGCCCCGACCTCCGTCACCTCCATGAGCCCGGCGTACTGCGTGAGTGCGTGGTTCGCATCACCGGTGAAATCCAGTGTCGACAATTCCGCGGCGTGCTCGACCCGTGCAGACGAGGCCGGGTGCGTGCGGGCATCGCTGCCAGCCGGGGGGCCGGAGACGGACTTCTTGCCGAAAAATGGAAGGACCACGTCGCAGCCTGTCCAGGGAATATGGTTAGGTGAATCGTACCAAGCGGCAAAGAATAGCACTTCGGAAACGAAACGGGCATTGCGCAACTCGGGCCACTCCCCGGCGCATCGGGTCGATTTGCCCCTTCGCGCGGCGTCCCGGCAACGCCTTGCATTTTGAAAAAATGTGCCCGGAAACGGATTCGCAGCGCCGGTGCGAGTCGGCTAGAATGCTGCGATGCACACCGCTTGCCACCCTGCGATCGCAGCGGAAAAGACCGTTTTTTCGCTGCCGCTGAGGGTCTATTACGAAGACACCGATGCCGCCGGCGTCGTCTATTACGCCAACTACCTGCGCTTTTGCGAGCGCGCGCGCACCGAAACCCTCAGGGAAATCGGCTTCGAGCAGCAGGCACTGCTCACCGAACAACGGATCGCCTTCGTCGTGCGCTCGGTAAAGGCCGACTATCTGTCACCCGGATTCCTCGATGATGCGTTACACGTCGTGTCGAACATCGACACGGTCGGCGGCGCGAGCCTGGTTTTTGCGCAACGCGTGCTGCGCGACACCGAACTCCTGTTCGATGGCCGCTTCGTGATCGCCTGCGTCCATCTCGACAAAAAACGCCCCACCCCCTTCCCTGCCGAAATACGTTCCAGACTGGAAAAACTCGTTCAAGCATGACCCTCACCGAAAACCTCTCCATCATCAGCCTGGTCAGCCAGGCCAGCGTCCTCGTGCAGCTGGTGATGGCACTGCTCGCCGGCCTCTCCCTCGTTTCCTGGTACTGGATTTTCCGCAAGTCGTTCCAGATCCGCTCGGCACGCAACAAGACCAACGGCTTCGAGCGCGACTTCTGGAGCGGCGGCGACCTCAACGGACTGTTCCAGTCGGCCGCCGCGGCGCGCCATCAGACGGGCGGCATGGAGCGCATCTTCGAATCGGGCTATCGCGAATTCACCAAGCTGCGCGCGAAAAGCCACGACCACGCGGCGACGATCGATGGCGCCCGCCGCGCGATGCGCGCAACCTACCAGCGCGAAATGGACGACCTCGAAGCCCACCTCGCGTTTCTCGCCTCGGTCGGTTCGGTCTCGCCGTATATCGGTCTGCTCGGTACGGTGTGGGGAATCATGAACGCGTTCCGCGGCCTGTCCAACGTCAGCTCGGCGACGCTCGCCCAGGTCGCGCCCGGCATCGCCGAAGCCCTCGTCGCCACCGCTATTGGCCTGTTCGCCGCGATTCCGGCGGTCGTCGCGTATAACCGCTTCGCCCACGACATCGACCGGATCGGCATCCGCTTCGAAAGCTTCATGGAAGAGTTCTCGAACATCCTGCAGCGCCAGCTGCGCTGAGCGCCGGAGGTTTTGCGATGCGCCAGCGCCGCCTGATGAACCAGATCAACGTCGTGCCGTACATCGACGTCATGCTGGTCCTCCTCGTCATATTCATGGTCACCGCGCCGATGATCCAGACCGGCAGCGTCGACCTGCCGACCGTCGACCAAGTGCCCCAGACCCCGCTCGAGGCGATGCTCGTCGTCGTCAAGCGCGACGGTTCGCTCGCCCTCAAGGCGACCGGCGGCTCGACAGAGCAGGCGATGAGCAATAACGAACTGCTGCGCGAACTGCGCCGGGCGATCGAGCGCAACCCACTCCAGCCGGTCGTCATTGCCGCCGACCGGAAGGTCAGCTACGAGAAAGTCATGGATACGCTGAATGGCCTGCGCCAGGCGGGGATCCAGAAGGTCGGCCTGCAGACGCAGGCGGGCAGCAGCGGGCGATGAACGACGCAGTCCCGAATTCCCACCGCGACGAGCCGGGAAAATGGGCATCGCTCGCGCTGACGATTGCCGTCCATCTCGGCCTCATTGCGTTTCTCGTGCTGGGCGTGCGCTGGCAAAGCGCTCCGCCCGCGGCGCTGGAAGTCGACCTGGTGGCCGCAGTCCCGGCGCACCCCGCACCGCCAAAGCCAGAACCGGCGCCCGAACCGAAGCAGGAACCGAAGCCGATCCCCAAGCCGGAGCCGAAGCCGATTCCCAAGCCCGAGCCGAAGCCGATTCCCAAGCCCGAGCCCGAGCCGCCAAAGCCGGCCCCGAAACCCGAGCCGCCGAAAGCGCAGGCAAAGCCCGACATCGCCATGAAGGCGCCCGAGGCGAAGAAACCGGTCAAACCGGAACCCAAGCCCGAACCCCCGAAGCCGGAGCCGAAAAAACCGGAACCGAAGAAGCCGGAACCGAAACCGGAGCCCAAACTCCCGGAGCCGAAGAAACCCGAGCCGGAACCGGCGAAACCGCAGACCAGGAAACCCGAACCGGTCGTGCCGCCGAAAGATGACTACATGGCGCAGCGCCTGGCGCAGGAAACCGAACGCACACAACTCGAACGAATGATGCGCGACGACGTCGCCCATGCGGCGGCGGCCCGCAACCGTGCCGCCGGCGACGCCTACGAGAATGCCCTGCGGACCAAGGTGCGCGGCAATCTGCTGCGCCCCCCCGGCCTGAGCGGCAATCCGGAAGCCGTTTTCGAGGTGGACCAGCTACCGAGCGGCGAAGTGATTGCGATCCGTCTCAAGCGCTCGTCCGGCATCCCCGCGCTCGACGAGGCCATCGAACGCGCCATCCGCCGCTCGAGCCCACTGCCGCTGCCCGAAGCGAAGGAACTTTTCCAGCGCACGCTCGAACTGAAGTTCAAGCCTCTCGACGAGGACTAAGAGGTGCGTGTCATCTTCCCTGCGCCTGTTGTTCGGATTCGTTCGTTATAATTGCCAATTGACGGCCACCGCCACGCCATGAATATCCTCCTCTCCCGTTTCCGCCTGCTGCTCGCTGCCACCCTTGCGACCCTCTCGTGGGCCGCTCATGCGCAGCTCTCGATCGAAATCACGGGCGCGGGTGCAACGCGGTTTCCGGTCGCCATTCCGCTCTTCGAGAACGAAGGATCCCTGCCGCGGGGCATCACGGATGTGGTCCGCGCGGACCTGGAGCGCAGCGGCCTGTTCAGCCTCATCGACATGGGTCTCGTCGCGATGCCCGCAACGGCGGTGCCCGATCTCGCCGGCGTGCGCGCTCGCGGCGCCGACGCAGTGCTTGCGGGGAGCCTCTACCCGCAAGCCGACGGGCGCTACGACGTGCGCTTCCGGTTGTTCGACACCCAGAAGCAGACCGAACTCGGCGGACTGTCGCTGCGCATGACCCCGGCGCAGAACCGCGCGACGGCGCATCGCATTGCCGACTTTGTGTACGAAAAGCTCACCGGCCAGCCGGGCTACTTCGCGACCCGCATCGCCTATGTCGTGAAGAGCGGCCCGCGCTACGAACTGCAGATCGCCGACGCCGACGGAATGAACGCGCAGACCGCGCTCGCGTCGCGCGAACCGATCATCTCGCCGGCCTGGGCGCCGGACGGCCAGCGGCTCGCCTACGTGTCGTTCGAGGCCAAGAAGCCCGTCGTGTATGTGCATACGCTGGCAACGGGCCAGCGCCAGGTCGTCGCGAATTTCAAGGGCTCGAACTCGGCGCCGACGTGGGCCCCCGACGGTCAGCGGCTCGCAGTCGTGCTGACGAAGGACGGCCAGTCCCAGCTGTACGTCCTCAACGCGGACGGCTCCGGCCTGCGCCGGATGGCGACCTCATCGGGAATCGACACCGAACCGGCTTGGTCGCCCGACGGAGAATGGATCTATTTCAGTTCCGATCGCGGCGGCAGCGCCCAGATCTACCGGATTCCGGCAACGGGCGGCAGTGCCCAGCGGGTGACTTTCGAAGGCAATTACAACGTGACGCCGCGCCTCTCCCCGGACGGCCGCAGCCTCGCCTTCATCACCCGCAACAACGGACGCTTTCAGGTCGCGGTGATGGACCTCGCGACCCGACAGACCACGATCCTCACCGACTCGTCACGCGACGAGTCACCCAGCTTCGCTCCCAACGGCCGCATGATCCTGTACGCCTCAGAAAGTGGCGGACGCGGAGTCCTCGCGGCAGTGTCGTCCGACGGCCGGGTGAAACAGCGTCTTTCGGTGCAGGCCGCCGACGTGCGCGAACCCTCATGGGGACCGCTCACAAGGTAACAACCACTGCTGTTCGTCTCATTACAAGGAAAATTCATGAAGAAATTCGTTCTGCCCGCACTGCTCGTCGCATTGCTGGCCGGTTGCAGCAGCACCGGGACTTTCGACCAGGCAGGCGGCACCGCTGTCGAAGACCGCTCGACGGGCGCCCCCGGCGTGGCCACGGTCACCGCACCGAGCATGGCGGGTTCGGGCATCGCCGCCCTGACCGACCCGAACAATATCCTGTCGAAACGCAGCGTGTTCTTCGACTTCGACCAGTTCGTCATCAAGCCCGAAGCTCGTCCGCTGATCGAGGCCCATGCACGTTTCCTCGTGCAGAACCCGCAGATGAAGATGCTGATCCAGGGCAACACCGACGAACTCGGCAGCCGTGAATACAACCTCGCGCTGGGCCAGAAGCGGGCCGACGCGGTGCGCCAGGCGCTGACGCTGCTGGGCGCGAAGGAATCGCAGATCGAGTCGGTCAGCCTCGGCGAAGAAAAACCGCGTTGCGGCGAAAGCAATGAATCGTGCTTCGCGCAGAACCGCCGCGGCGACATGCTGTATTCGGGCGAGTTCTGATGAAACGCCTCCTGCCGCTGGCAATGCTTGCCGCATTGTCGTCGATGGGGCCCGCGCAGGCGGGTCTTTTCACCGACGACGGGGCGCGGCGCGCGATATCCGACATGCGGATGGAATTGAACGGCCGCCTCGAGCGGCTGGAGGCGAGCAGCCGCGGGCAGCTCGAACTGGCGAGCCAGAACGAGCTGCTGAAGGCCGAGATTTCCCGGTTGCACGGTCAACTCGAAGTCCTGCTGCACGAAGTCGAATCACTCAAGCAGCGCCAGCGCGATTTCTATGTCGACCTCGACACTCGCGTGCGCCAGATCGAAAGCAGCCGCACCGCGTCCGCCACCACCACGGCGCCGAACGCCCCCCCGCCCGATCCTGCAGCCGAATCGGCGCAGTACGAGGCCGCGCTGAATCTCCTCAAGGAGGGCCGGTACAAGGACGCACTGACCGGTTTCGAGCAGTTCATCAGGGAGCACCCGCAAAGCACCTTCCTCCCCGGCGCGCACTTCTGGGCCGGTAACGCCGCGCTACAGGCCAAGGAAGTCGCCGCGGCAAGCACCTACTTCAACACCGTCCTCAAAACCTGGCCGCAGGACGCCGCCGCGCCGGACGCGATGCTCGGCCTAGCAAACAGCCAGCAAGCACTGGGCGATGCGAAGACCTCGCAGGAAACACTGAAAAAACTTGTCGAGCGGTTTCCCGACAGTTCCGCCGCGCAGGCGGCCCGTCAGCGGCTCGGCGTAAAGCGTTAAACGGTTCCACGATGCAGCAGGCAAGCGACAGCCACGACGTGAAGGTGCGGATCACCGAGATCTTCGCGTCACTCCAGGGAGAATCGACGCGAGTCGGCCTGCCCACCGTTTTCGTGCGGCTGACCGGATGTCCGCTGCGCTGTGTGTGGTGCGATACCGAGTACGCGTTCCAGGGCGGCGAGAGCCGCAGCATCGCACCGATCGTCGAAGAGGTCCTCGGGCACGGCGTCGAACACGTCTGCGTCAC
Organism: Aromatoleum anaerobium; assembly: GCF_012910705.2. Lineage (GTDB taxonomy): Bacteria > Pseudomonadota > Gammaproteobacteria > Burkholderiales > Rhodocyclaceae > Aromatoleum > Aromatoleum anaerobium. The sequence continues at coordinate 333,885 of NZ_WTVG02000038.1, forward strand.
CGGAGGCGAACCGCTCGCGCAGAAAGGCTGCCTCGCACTACTGGCCGCGTTGTGCGATGCCGGTCTTTCGGTGTCACTCGAAACGAGCGGCGCGCTGGACATCGCCGCCGTCGACCCGCGCGTGTCGCGTGTCATGGACCTGAAAGCACCCGGCTCCGGCGAGGTCGCGCGCAATCGCTGGGACAACCTCGCGCACCTGAACGAGCGCGACGAAGTGAAGATCGTCCTCGCCGACCTACGCGACTACGAGTGGGCCATCCAATGCCTCGCCGAACATCAGCTGGCGCGGCGCTGCACGGTCCTGCTTTCGCCCGTACAGGGGAAACTCGATCCCGCGCAGCTCGCCGAATGGATCGTGCGCGACCGCCTCCCCGTGCGCTTCCAGCTTCAGCTGCACAAGATTCTCTGGAACGACGCCCGCGGGCGATAGCGCGGACGCCGGCTGATGGGTCGCAGCCTCCTGTGCTGTGGGTGGGGCGATCCACGGTCCGGCGCGCCGCATTCCTCCCAACCGCTCGATGAGAACCTTCATCATGACTGAACCGAAACGCGCCATCGTGCTGCTCTCCGGTGGCCTGGACTCCGCAACCTGCCTCGCGATCGCCCGCGAGGCGGGCTTCGATTGCTACGCGCTGTCGATCGCATACGGGCAGCGCCACACCGCCGAACTGGCCGCGGCACGGCGCGTCGCGCAGAGCCTCGGCGCCCGCGAGCACCGGCTCGCTCACGTCAGCCTCGGCGAATTCGGCGGCTCGGCCCTGACGGATTCGTCAATTCCGGTGCCGATCGAAGGCGCGGTCGGCGGCATCCCCGTCACCTACGTGCCGGCACGCAACACCGTGATGCTGTCGATCGCGCTCGCGTGGGCGGAAGTCCTCGGCGCCCAGGACATCTACGTCGGCGTCAACGCCGTCGATTACTCCGGCTACCCGGACTGCCGCCCGGAATTCATAGCGGCCTTCGAGGCAATGGCCAACCTCGCCACCAAGGCGGGCACCGAGGGCGCGCACATCACGATCCACGCACCGCTGATCCAGCTGTCCAAAGCCGGCATCATCCAGCGGGGAACCGCTCTCGGCGTCGACTACGCCCAGACCGTCTCATGCTACCAGGCCGATGACGCCGGCCGCGCCTGCGGCCTGTGCGACGCCTGCCGCCTGCGCAAAGCCGGATTCGAAGCTGCGGGCATCCCCGATCCGACTCCCTATCAGTAAACCTGCCTGCGTCACCGGCCTCCGGATTCCGGCCCTTTCTGCCGCACCCAGCCCGCGCCCGAGCGCGGTTGATCGGCAGGGGCGTCCTTTCCCCGCGCTACAGCAAGCTATCGGATCGTGAAAATGCCATTGAGAAACCCGTTTATCACGATAACTTGACGTGCCCGGCAGCATTCCCTAGAATCGCAATCCTTCTAGGTTTGGGTCGTTAGCTCAGCTGGTAGAGCAGCGGACTTTTAATCCGTTGGTCGCAGGTTCGAATCCCGCACGGCCTACCAAAAAACACAGAACCGGGGGTATAGCTCAGTTGGTAGAGCAGCTGACTCTTAATCAGTAGGTCGTAGGTTCGAATCCTACTGCCCCCACCAGCAGATTCAAGCACTTAGGCCAGTTCTCGCGAGCTGGCCTTTTTGCTTTCTGGAGATCAGGTAGAGATAGAACCAGCGCCCCTGCACCTGCGTGCAAACGAAAGCAACTGCTCGTGACAGCGGCGAAAAAGCTTCAGTCGCGGCCCGAACTCGGGGACTGAGATTGCCACCCCCTTACGGGCCGCAATAGCCCATTCGTTTGGACTCCACTTTGAAACCTTGTCAGGATCAATTCCAAGGGACAGGGTAATCGCCTCATGCGCCGACAGTCTCGGCATATGTCGCCAAATAGCCCAGTTCGGTTCAGGCTTGCTCATCGTTCGCGCCCCTTCGTGCGCCCCTCAGGTAGGTGCCGCGCCAGCCGGGTGAAGGTGTCCCGGTTTTCCCTCCGTCGAGGTAGGCGCGGCGTTGCTCGGTCACGCGCTCAACGCCTCGATGACGGCGGCCGGGTTGCGCTCGATGACGTTCAGCAGCACGAGTGCGGGGCCGTGTGGCGTGCGGTCGCCTCGCTCCCAATGGCGAAGCGTGGCAGTCGAGAAGCCGAAGCGGGCGGCGAACTGCTCCTGTGTCATGCCCACCTTGGCGCGCAACGCTTTTACATCCACCGGGCGCGGCCGGTGGATGCGAGTTGCCGGGGCGCGGCCTTCGGCGTGCTCGATGGCCTCCATCAAACCGCGCTTGATGCTTTCGAATGCGGTGCTCATGTTCGTTTCCCTCTCCATGCTTTGACCAGCAGCGTCTTGACATCCTCCCCGGCCTGAAGGCCGGAGATTCCTGCTGCGCTCAGGCGCGGGCATTGAGCCGCCCCTGAGTCGCTTCGGTGGGTTCCTGCTGCTGACGGCATGACCGCACCGTTCACTTCACAGGCTAACCGGGCGTGTCCCGCCCTTAGCACATTGATCGCGCCAACCACGTCGGCGTTTTCCTCGAAGCCGCATTCCACGCACTCGAACCGGGCTTGCGTCTGGCGGTTGGCCGACGACACGTGGCCGCAGCATGGACAGGTTCGACTCGTGTTGCGCGGCGGCACGGCGATGAGGTGTCCGCCGTTCCACGCCAGCTTGTAGTCCAGTTGTCGTCGGAACTCGGCCCAGCCTTGATCGAGGATGGCTTTGTTCAGGCCCGACTTGGCCCGAACCTGTTTCCCCGGTTGCTCGCTACTGCCTGCCGCCGACCTCGACATGTTCCGCACCTGCAAGTCCTCGATGCACACCATCGCGTGGTTTTGGCTGATCGTGGTTGAGGTCTTGTGCAGGTAGTCGCGGCGGGCGTTACCGATGCGGGAATGGATCTTCTGGACCTTGGCCCTAGCTTTCTTCCAGTTGTTGCTGAACTTCGTTTTGCGGCTCATGGCCTGTTGCGCGCGGCGCAAAGCGGTCTGATGCCGTTTGAAGCTGTTGAGCGGAGCGTAAAACGTGCCGTCCGAAAGCGTGGCGAAGCGCGCCACGCCCATGTCGATGCCAACCGCACCGCCGTTGGGGAGGGGTTGCTCGACCTCGCGCTCCGTCTGAACGCTCACATACCACTTGCCGCACGACTGGCTAACCGTGACGTTCTTCACCGTGCCCAGCACGTCCCGGCTGTTGCGATAACGCAACCAGCCGAGCTTTGGCAGAAACAGGCGGCTGTTCGCCTGCTCAAGTTTGATCTGCTTCGGGTCGGGATAGCGGAAGCTGTCGGCCTGGCCTTTCTTCTTGAAGCGCGGGAAATCGGCCCGCTTCAAGAAGAAGTTGGCGTAAGCCCGCTCCAGATCCTTGAGCGTCTGCTGCAGAGGGTGAACGGGGGCGCCGGACAGCCAGCCCGTATCCGGGCTGTTGCGCCACTCGGTGAGCCGCTTGCACAGCCCGGCATAACCGAGCTTCTTCTCGCCTTGCTCGTAGCGTTCTTTCTGCAGCGCCAGCGCCTTGTTGAACACGAACCGGCACGAGCCAGCGAAGCGGCGCATCTGCCGCTCCTGCTGGCCGTCCGGGCTGAGTTCGAATTTGAAGGCTTGAAGTCGTTGCATGGCTCAATCATACTCTTGGTCTATGAGCGATGACAACGATATTCGACATGGACGGCACTGCGTTTTTAAGATGCACGCCCACTTGGTCTTTGTGGCGAAATACCGCCGCAGAGTGTTCGATGGCGACGCCATCAATCGGCTGCGCACGATCTTCGCCAAGGTCTGCGCTGACTTCGAGGTGCAACTGATCGAGATGGATGGCGAGGACGATCATGTTCACCTGTTGGTGGAATATCCGCCGAAGGTGGCCGTCTCCCACCTCGTCAACAGCCTCAAGGGCGTGTCCAGCCGCTTGCTGCGCAAGGAGCGGCCCGACATCGAGAAACGCTACTGGAAAGGCGTGCTGTGGTCGCCTTCCTACTTCGCCTCGTCCTGCGGCGGGGCGCCGATTTCCATCGTGCGCCAGTACATCGAACAACAGCAGAGCCCACACTGAAACCCAGGGACGGCTACGCCGCCCGCGCTATCCTTCCCCGGCCTGAAGGCCGGGGTTTGCCGCGCACCGGGTCAATCCCGCCAGTTCGTTGCGCTCCGCCTTGCTCAGGTTGGCGCGGTCGCCCTTGGCGAACAGCGTCAGCAGGTACAGCGGCATGGCGTCGTCGTGGAAGTAGTAGATGACGCGAACTCCCCCGCTCTTGCCTTGCCCACCGCGCCGCCAGCGCAATTTGCGCACGCCTCCCGTGCCTTCCATCAGATCGCCGTCCTTCGGGTGCTCGGCCAGATAGCGGATGATGTCTTGCCGCTCTTCGGCGCTCAGCAATTTGTCGGCGGTGCGGATGTACTCGGGCAACTCGGCAACGGTTTGCATGGGTTGGAGTGTAATCCATTGGAACAGTTCAGGCGCTGGGCAAGGCAACCACGTTGCCGGCCGGCTGCCGGATCTCACTCTCCGCTACAGCATCAAGAGATACGCCCGGGAACGAAAAACGCTTGCCTCGTCCTCGGGGGGACTACATCAGTCGCGGCGTGGTGGTGCCTGAGAGCGCGGTCAGGTAGCCGACGTACGGTTTCCTGGAGTATCCGGACATACTCCGGGCTCAACCCGCGAGCCGGTCTAGCCTTTGACGCACACCACCTGCTTCAGCGTATGCAGCACATCCGTGAGGTCGCTCTGGTTGGCCATTACCGCGTCGATGTCCTTGTAGGCGCCGGGAATTTCGTCGATGACGCCCTTGTCCTTGCGGCAGACCACGCCGGCCGTCTGCCGCACGAGATCCGCCTCGGTGAATTGCTTCTCTGCCGCGGTGCGGCTCATCCGGCGCCCGGCGCCGGGCGCTCGAACAGAAGCTTTCCGCGTTGCCCTTGCCGCGCACGATGTAGCTGCGCGCACCCATGCTGCCCGGAACGATGCCCAGGTCGCCCTCGCGCGCGCGAATCGCCCCCTTGCGCGTCACCCAGACGTTCGCCCCGAAGTGATGCTCCTGCGCGACGTAGTTGTGGTGGCAATTGACCACCTCGCTGGTCACCACGAACGGCGGCCAATGCCGGGCCAGCGCGGAGAGCACCAGATCCAGCATGCACTGGCGGTTCTGTCGCGCATAGTCCTGCGCCCACTGCACTGCCTCGACGTAATCGTCGAAGTGCTCGCTGCCTTCGGGGAAGTACGCCAGATCGCGATCCGGAAGCTGGATCATCCAGCGTTCCATGTCCTTGCGCGCGAGCTGGATGAAGTAGTCGGCCATGGCATTGCCGATACCCCGGCTGCCGGAATGGAGCATGACCCAAACGCGATCCGCCTCGTCGAGACATATCTCTATGAAGTGATTGCCGCCGCCCAGCGTCCCCATCTGGTGTGTCCATTTCGAGACTTTGCCGAATGCCTTGAGAAGCTGCGGATGGCGTTCGGTGAGCGCCTTGAGCCGCGCCTCGAAAGGCCGCACCGCCTCCGCCCGCACGGTATCGTCGCAGTGTTGCGCGCGGCCGACCGGAACGTCATGACTGATCTGCTCGAAAACGGCCCTGAGCGACCTGTCGTCAATATCGTTGGCGGTCAGCGAAAGCCTTGCGGCGACCATGCCGCAGCCGATATCGACACCGACCGCAGCAGGGATGATCGCCTTGTGGGTGGCGATGACCGAACCGATGGTCGCACCGATTCCGACGTGGGCATCGGGCATCGCGGCGACATGATGATGAATGAAGGGCATCTGCGCGAGGTTCGCGAGTTGGGCCTTCGACTTCTCGTCGACGTCATCGGTCCAGATCTTCACGGGAACACGCTGGCCGGTCAGCACTTGTTTGATCGGCATGACACCCTCCTGTCGAATCCTGCTCAGGCGCGCTCCACCGTGCGGCGCACAGGCCGGCTCCGCCAGCTGCCGCACCCGCGGCACGTCCCCGGAGAGAACCCGCATGCCCGCCGCGCCCGATGCGCCACGAACTCGCTCACGGGAACGTGCCGCGGTGCTTCTTCTCCATGTCTTCGGTCTTGTGCTCGGGTGTCACGCCCATGCGCTGCTGATTTTCGCGCTGCTTTTCCTTGTCGCTCCGGGCATCCTCACCCTGCGTGCCGGGCTTGGGAGGGTTCGCCGCGGAGGACTGGGGATTGTCGGCTGTGTCCGACTTGCGCGTGTGAGGTTCGGCCATGTCTGCTTCCTCCTGTCTATGCTCCCCCGATTCCTTCAATGACTACGCCGGTGCCGCCACACTCGACGCAGGGTTTGCCGTCGACAACTCCTGTTCCCTTGCAGGCGCGGCAGGTGTTCTCGCCGGTTCCGGGAGTTCCGGGAGGTGCCTGGTCGCCGGGATGAGTCTCAGGTCGAGCCGGTTCGGTGTCCATCGCGAACTCCTTGCTGGGATCAGTCCGAATTCGACGGGACGCAAAGAGGCGGGTTCCGGCGCGTACATGTCGTTACACGCGCCCACGGGCGGTAAACGCGACGCGGCCAGGCGCACGGCCGGCGGTGTTTACAGCCACTCCACGTTCGCCGAGAACAGGTAACCGGCGCCGTACACGGTCTTGATCAGCCTGGGATGAAGCGGGTTTTCTTCGAGTCGCTTGCGCAGCCGCGAGATGCGCAGGTCGATGCTGCGGTCGAGCGCCGCGACGTCGCGCCCGCCGAGGAGCTGCTCGCGAGTGAGGATCTGGTTGGGACGCTGGAGCAACGCGCCCAGCAGCCGGGCTTCGGCCATGCTCAGCGTCTCGGTTTCGCCATCGGGAGAAGTGAGGGCGTTGTTGCCGGGTTCGAAGCGCCAGCCGGCGAATTCGGCGATGCGCACGCCCTTCGCTGGCGCGTCAGCCGCGGCCGGTTCGCGATAGCGCCGCAGGATGCTGCGCACCCGGGCGATGAATTCGCGCGGCTCGAACGGCTTGACCATGTAGTCGTCGGCCCCCAGTTCCAGCCCCGTCACGCGGTCATGAGTGTCGCCGCGGCCGGTGACGATCAGCAGGCCGAAGCCATGGCGGGAGCGGACGTGGCTGAGGATGTCGAGGCCGTCCATGTCGGGCAGGCCGAGATCGAGAACGCACAGGCGCGGAGGGTCGGAATCCAGCCGCCGCAGGAAATCCGCGCCGGTCGCGAAAAATTGCGCCTCGAAGCCGAATTTCTCGAGCGTCTGGGCCATCAGCCGGGCGACCGCAGGGTCGTCCTCGACGACGTGGATCGTTTCCTTCGGCTTGTTCGGCACGGCACGACTCCGCAATTCGGTCAGCGACAGATTGCGTCCAGCATAGCCGACAGTCTCTCCTTGCTGAAAGGCTTGGCGAGCAGCGGGACGCCGAGATCCTGGGTGATCGCATCGGCCTGGTCGACGTAGCCGCTCATCAGGATCACCGGGAGGCCGGGACGAAAGCGGCGAATGAAGCGCGTCAGCCCGCACCCGTCGAGTCCGCCGGGCATCACGACGTCCGACAGCACGAGCGAGATCGCCGCGACGTTCTCGACGATGTCGGCCGCTTCCTGGCCGTTTTCGGCTTCCAGCACCGAGCAGCCGAGCGCGGCGAGCTGCTTGCGCACGACGGTGCGTACCTCCGGGTCGTCCTCGACGAGCAGCACCAGCTGCCCCGCAAGATGCGTCGCGGGCGCCGCGGCGCGGCCCGCTTCGCCGGCTGCGGCAGGACTCGCGACGGTGCGCGGCAGCAACAGCGCGACCATGGTGCCGCAGGCCTGGCGGCTGCGGATGCGTACCGCCCCGCCCGACTGGCGGGCGAAGCCATACACCATCGGCAGGCCCAGCCCGCTGCCCATGCCGAAACGCTTGGTCGTGAAGAAAGGTTCGAACACGTGCGCGAGCGTCGTCGCATCCATCCCGGTGCCGCTATCGCGGACCGTCACCTGCACGTAGTCGCCCGGGGGAATATCGAGCTCCGCCGCGGCAGCCGCATCGAGCGTCTCGACGGCGGACTCGATGCGCAGCTCCCCGCCTTCGGGCATCGCGTCGCGGGCGTTGAGGGCAAGGTTGAGCAGCGCGCTCTCGAGCTGGTGCGCGTCGGTCATCGCGACCAGTTCGGCATTGCGGCTCGCCGTGTGCAGCGCGATGGTTTCGGGCAGCGAGCGCCGGATCAGCTTCGCCATGCCCAGGATCAGCTCGTTGACTTCGACCGGCCGCGGCGCGAGCGGCTGCTGGCGCGAGAAGGCCAGCAGCCGCTCGATCAACTGCGCGCCGCCCTGCGCGGCCTGCATCGCCGGGGCGACGAATTCCTCGATCGCGGCGTCGTCCGGGTGCGCTTCCCGCAGGCCCGCGAGATTGCCCATGACGACGGTCAGCATGTTGTTGAAATCGTGCGCGAGCCCGCCGCTGAGCTGGCCGATCGCCTCCATTTTCTGCGCTTGCGCGAGCGCGTGCTGCGTCCGGCGCTGCTCGGTGATGTCGACCGCGTGCACGTAGCAGCCGAGCACTTCGCCGGCGGCGCCGATGTCGGGCACCAGTGTGCTGCGCGCGTATAGCGTGCGCCCTGCCGCGTCGCTCATCGTGTATTCATAGGTGAGCCGCTCGCCGCCCAGCGCCCGGCCGAGCGGCTCGCGCACCGCGTCGAAAACCTCCGCGGGCACGACATCCACGATGCGGTGCCCGACCACTTGGTCGCTTTCCCGTCCGAACCACGCCGCGTACGCCTTGTTCGCGTAGCGATACGTCCAGCTGTCGTCGAAATAGGCGATATGCGCCGGAATTGCATCCATGATGTCGCGCAGGCGCCGGTTCTCGCCAGTCGGGTCCCCGGTCTGCGCCGAAGGCCTGTCGTCGATGTCCATACTTTTTCCCGTTGCGCACCGCCGCTTGCCGCGCAGCGCTTCATGGCTGTTCGGCCCGATTCTAGCGCCCGTCCCGGCGCCGCCGGAGCGACGACAAGATTGAGTACATTTGCGCGCAATTTGCGACAAGGTTTGTTGCGATGCTTGATCGTGCACGCTCACGTTCGCCGCTCGCGTGGGCCCGTCGGAACGATCGCCCCAGGAGAAAGAATTGTCGAATAGCCCGTATGCCCAAGGTCTGGCAAAGAACGCCGCGAACTACGTCCCGCTGTCGCCGCTGAGCTTCATCGAACGCTCGGCCCAGGTGTACCCGCAGCGCACCGCGGTAATCCACGGCGCCCGCCGCTTCACGTGGCAGGAAACCTATGCGCGCTGCCGCCGTCTCGCGAGCGCGCTGGTGCAGCACGGCATCGGCCGCGGCGATACGGTCGCGGTGATGCTGCCGAACGTCCCGGCGATGTTCGAAGCGCACTTCGGCGTGCCGATGATCGGCGCCGTGCTCAACACCCTCAACACCCGCCTCGACCCGGAAGCCATCGCCTTCATGCTCGCGCACGGCGAAGCGAAAGTGCTGATCACCGACCCCGAGTTCGCGTCACTCGTCGGGCCCGCGCTGGAGCGGCTCGACGGGCCGAAGCCGCTCGTCATCGATGCGCTCGACGCCGAATACCCGGGCACCGACCGCCTCGGCGCGATCGAGTACGAAGAATTCCTCGCCGCCGGCGACGCCGAGTTCGCGTGGAGCCTGCCGCCCGACGAATGGGATGCGATCGCGCTGAACTACACGTCCGGCACCACCGGCAACCCGAAAGGCGTCGTCTATCACCATCGCGGCGCGTACCTCAACGCGGCGTCGAACATCATCAGCTGGGGCATGCCGCAGCACGCGGTGTATCTGTGGACGCTGCCGATGTTCCACTGCAACGGCTGGTGCTTCCCGTGGACGATGGCCGCCAACGCCGGCATCAACGTGTGCCTGCGCAAAATCGATGTCGCGCTGATCTACGAGCTGATCCGCACGCACAAGGTGAGCCATTTCTGCGGCGCGCCGATCGTGCACGGCATGCTGATCAACGCGCCGGCGGGCATGCGCGACGGCATCACGCACACGGTGTCGGCACTGATCGCCGGCGCTGCGCCGCCGGCCGCGATCATCGAGGGCATGGAGCGCATCGGTTTCGACATCACGCACGTCTACGGGCTGACCGAAACCTATGGCCCGGCGTCGGTATGCGCCAAGCACCCGTCGTGGGACGAACTGCCGATCGACCGCCGCGCCGAGCGCAACGGCCGCCAGGGCGTGCGTTACCACATGCAGGAAGCGATCGCCGTGCTCGACCCCGAAACGATGGAGCCGGTGCCGGCCGACGGCGAGACGATGGGCGAGATCATGTTCCGCGGCAACCTCGTCATGAAAGGCTACCTGAAGAACGAGAAGGCGAGCGACGAAGCCTTCGCCGGAGGCTGGTTCCACACCGGCGACCTCGCGGTGATGCACCCGGACGGCTACGTCAAGATCAAGGACCGCTCCAAGGACGTCATCATCTCGGGCGGCGAGAACATCTCGTCCCTCGAAGTCGAGGAAGCGCTGTACCGCCATCCCGCCGTGATGACGGCCGCGGTCGTCGCGAAACCCGACGAGAAATGGGGCGAAGTGCCCGCGGCATACATCGAAGTCAAGGACGGCGCGGCGGTCACCGTCGACGACATCATCGCCCACTGCCGCGAGCACCTCGCGCGCTACAAGGTGCCCAAGCATATCGAGTTCTGCGTGCTGCCGAAGACCTCGACCGGCAAGATCCAGAAATTCGTGCTGCGCGAGCAGGCCAGATCGGCCTCGGCGATCGACTGATCGCAGCTTGCGGAGAAACCGGGCCGGGAACCCTTTCCGCGGGCCCGGGGCGGGATAGCTGCCCGGCGCATTTCGTTGGCATGGCGCTTTTCCGCCCGGCGATGCGGGTTCACCCCTATCCTCGTCGCGTTGACGCCCCCCCACCCCGGTGTTAGCTTAGTCCCGCCCGAATTGAATTCCCATATACCTTGAGCATCAAGATTCATCGTCGGCGGACCTTTCGTCCTGCCTGCGATGAGGCGGTTTGGCGTCGGCGCGGGCTCGCCGGCACAGTTCAGCTTCCCACCAGTGAGGCAGGATCTGTCAGACGCGATGAGCACGGACTTCATTCTTCAAACACGTGACCTGACGAAGGAATTCAAGGGTTTCGTCGCCGTCGACAAGGTCAATCTCCAGGTGCGGCGCGGCTCGATCCACGCATTGATCGGGCCGAACGGAGCGGGCAAGACGACCGTCTTCAACCTCCTGACGAAGTTCCTCACGCCGACCCGCGGCACGATCCACTACAACGGGCAGGACATCACGCACGAAAAATCGGCGCAGATCGCGCGGCGCGGGATCGTGCGATCGTTCCAGATCTCGGCGGTGTTCCCGCACCTGAGTGTGCGCGACAACGTGCGCGTCGCGCTGCAGCGCAAGCTCGGCACGACGTTCCATTTCTGGCGCTCGGAGAAAAGCCTCGACGTCCTGAACGGGCGCGCAATGGAACTGCTCGAAGCGGTCGACCTGCAGTCGTTTGCCGACGCCACCACTGTCGAACTGCCTTACGGGCGCAAGCGCGCGCTTGAAATCGCGACCACGCTCGCGCTCGAACCCGAGATGATGCTGCTCGACGAACCGACGCAGGGCATGGGCCACGAGGATGTCGGTCGCGTCGCGGACCTCATCAAGCGCGTGTCGGCGAACCGCACCGTGCTGATGGTCGAACACAACCTCAGCGTCGTCTCGCACATCTGCGACACGATCACGGTGCTGCAGCGGGGCGCAGTGCTCGCCGAAGGACCGTACGAGCAGGTGTCGCGGGACCCGCGCGTGCTCGAAGCCTACATGGGGTCCGAACATGCCTGACGCCAGCGCCCGCCACAACCCCGACGTCGAGATGCTGCGGGTCAGCGACCTGCATGCGTTCTACGGCGAATCGCACATCCTGCACGGCATCGATTTCAGCGTGAACCGCGGCGAACTCGTGACGCTGCTCGGGCGCAACGGAGCGGGGCGCACGACGACGCTGAAAGCCATCCTCGGGCTGACCGGCCGGCGCAGCGGCTCGATCATGATCAACGGCCGTCAGGTTATCGACCTGCCGACCCACCGCATCGCCCACCTCGGCGTCGGCTATTGCCCCGAGGAGCGCGGCATCTACGCGAGCCTGTCCGCCGAGGAGAACCTGCTGCTGCCGCCCGCGGTGAACAGCAGCGGCATGTCGCTCGACGAGATCTACGAGATGTTCCCGAACCTGCGCGAGCGCCGTCACAGCCCGGGCAGCAGGCTCTCGGGCGGCGAACAGCAGATGCTGGCGATGGCGCGCATCCTGCGCACCGGTGCGCGGCTGCTGCTGCTCGACGAGATCACCGAAGGCCTCGCGCCGGTGATCGTGCAGACGCTCGGCCGCGTCATCACGAGCCTGAAAGAAAAGGGGCTCACGATCATCCTGGTCGAGCAGAATTTCCGCTTCGCCGCGCCGCTCGCCGACCGGCATTACGTCATCGAACACGGCCGCATCGTCGCGACGGTGACAAAGGATGAACTCGATTCGAAGATGCAGCTGCTACAAAAACTGCTGGGCGTGTGAGCACGGTGGACCAACAAGGAGGAGAACAATGAAACCCAGGATTCTGGCATCAGCGATCGCCGCGGCAGCGCTGGCCGCGCACCCGATGCTCGCGCAGTCGGCGACGATCAGCGACGGCGTCGTCAAGCTCGGCGTGCTGACCGACATGTCCGGCACGTATTCCGACCTCGCCGGCCCCGGTGCGGTCGAGGCGACGCGGATGGCGATCGAGGACTTCATCGCGAACGAGAAACCGGACTTCAAGGTCGAGATGGTCTCCGCCGACCACCAGAACAAGGCCGACATCTCGGCGAACAAGGCGCGCGAGTGGATCGACACCGCGCAGGTCGACGCGATCGTCGACCTCGTCACGACCTCGACGGCGCTCGCCGTAATGAAGGTCGCGAACGAGAAGAACCGCATCTCGCTCGTGACCGGCGCGGGCTCGACGCCGATCACCAACGAGCAGTGCAACGACACCACCGTGCATTGGGCGTACGACACCTATTCGCTGCCGGTCGGCACCGCGAAGGCGGTCGTGCAGCAAGGCGGCAAGACCTGGTACTTCATCACCGCCGACTACGCGTTCGGCCACTCGCTCGAAAAGAACACCGCCGACGTCGTGAAGAAGAGCGGCGGCAAGGTGCTCGGCAGCGTGCGTCACCCCTTCCCCGGCAGCGATTTCTCGTCCTTCCTCCTGAGCGCGCAGGCTTCCGGCGCGCAGGTCATCGGCCTGGCCAACGCCGGCAACGACACGATCAATTCGATCAAGCAGGCGCGCGAGTTCGGCATCACGCCGAAGCAGTCGCTCGCCGGACTGCTGATGTTCATATCGGACGTGCATAGCCTCGGGCTCGACGCGACCGCCGGGATGTACCTGACGACCGGCTTCTACTGGGACCGCAACGACGAGACGCGCGCCTGGTCGAAACGCTACTTCGACAAGATGAAGCGCATGCCGACGATGGTGCAGGCGGGCGACTATTCGGCCGTCTATCACTACCTGAAGGCGGTCAAGAGCGCGGGCACCGACGAGGCGAAAGCGGTGATGGCGAAGATGCGCGCGACGCCGGTCAATGACTTCTTCGCGAAGAACGGCCAGGTCCGTGCCGACGGCCGCATGGTCCATGACATGTACCTGGCGCAGGTGAAGAAGCCGTCGGAGTCGAAGTATCCGTGGGACTATTACCACATCCGCCAGGTCATCCCGGGCGCCGAGGCGTACATCCCGGCCGCGGAAAGCACCTGCCCGCTGATGAAGAAATAGCCTTCCGACCCGGCTTCCGGCGTCCAGCCTGCGGCGCGCATCGCGCGCCCGTCAGGGCCGGACGCGCGGCGCCGCAACCAGGCCGCCCGCTATGGACATTTTCGGCATTCCGATCCAGGCCCTGATGGGGCAACTGCTGATCGGGCTCATCAACGGCTCGTTCTACGCGATCCTGAGCCTCGGGCTGGCGATCATTTTCGGTCTGCTCAACATCATCAATTTCTCGCACGGCGCGCTGTACATGATGGGCGCGTTCGTCGCGTGGATCGGCCTGACCTACCTCGGCATCAACTACTGGGTCGCGCTCGTCGCGGTGCCGGTGGTCGTCGGCCTCTTCGGCATGATCATCGAGCGCACGATGCTCAAGCATCTGTACCGGCTCGACCACCTGTACGGGCTGCTGCTGACCTTCGGCCTCGCGCTGATCATCGAAGGCCTTTTCCGCTACCGCTTCGGCATTTCCGGCGAAAGCTATCCGGTGCCCGAACTGCTGTCCGGCGGCTTCAACCTCGGCTTCATGTTCCTGCCGAAATACCGCGCGTGGGTCATCGCGGTGTCGCTCGTCGTGTGCTTCGGCAGCTGGTACATCATCGAGCGCACCAAGCTCGGCTCGTACCTGCGTGCCGGCACCGAGAACCCCCAGCTGCTGCAGGCCTTCGGCATCAACGTGCCGCTGATGATCACGCTGACCTACGGCTTCGGCGTCGCGCTCGCGGCGTTTGCCGGCGTGCTCGCGGCGCCGGTGTTCCAGGTGAACCCGGTGATGGGCTCGAACCTGATCATCGTCGTGTTCGCCGTCGTCGTCATCGGCGGCATGGGCTCGATCATGGGCTCGATCGTCACCGGCCTCGGCCTCGGGCTCATCGAAGGCCTGACGCGCGTGTTTTACCCGGAAGCTTCCGCGGTCGTGATCTTCGTCATCATGGGAATCGTGCTGCTGCTACGTCCGGCCGGCCTGTTCGGGCGCGAGCGTTAGGCCGCAGGCGCACGGCCCTTTGTCGTCCCCCGTCATTCCATCATCCAGACCAGGATCGGCGCAATGAAAGGCAAACACATCGGCTGGATCGTCCTGATCGTTCTCGGGCTCGTCGCGCCGTTCCTCGTCTACCCGGTGCTGGTGATGAAGATCCTGTGCTTCGCGCTGTTCGCCTGCGCGTTCAACCTGCTGCTCGGCTACACCGGGCTGCTGTCGTTCGGCCACGCCGCGTTCCTCGGCTGGGCAGGCTACACCTGCGGTTACGCGATGAAGGAACTCGGGCTGTCGCCCGAACTCGGCCTGCTCGCCGGGACCGCAACGGCCGCGGTGCTCGGCTTTGTCTTCGGCAGCCTCGCGATCCGCCGCTCCGGCATCTATTTCGCGATGGTGACGCTCGCGCTCGCGCAGCTGGTGTATTTCCTCGCGCTGCAGTTCCCCTTCACCGGCGGCGAGGACGGCCTGCAGGGCGTGCCGCGCGGGCGCCTGTTCGGGCTCGTCGATCTCGCGGACACGATGAACATGTATTACTTCGTGCTCGCGGTGTTCCTCGGCGGGTTCTGGGTCATCGACCGCGCGATCCACTCGCCGTTCGGCCAAGTGCTGAAGGCGATCCGCGAGAACGAGCCGCGCGCGATCTCGCTCGGCTATGACGTCGACCGCTACAAGCTGCTCGCCTTCGTGCTGTCCGCGGCGCTGTCGGGCCTTGCCGGCGCGACCAAGACGCTGGTGTTCCAGCTCGCCTCGCTGACCGACGTGCATTGGCACATGTCGGGCGAGATCGTGCTGATGACCCTGCTCGGCGGCATGGGCACCGTGTTCGGCCCGATCGTCGGCGCGACGGTCGTCGTCGGTCTGCAAAACTACGGTGCCGAACTGGGACAGTGGGTCAGCGTGCTGACCGGCGTGATCTTCGTCATCTGCGTGCTCGCGTTCCGCCGCGGCATCGTCGGCGAGCTGGCGGTGCTGATCAGGCGCTCGGGGATCCGGATGTAGCGAGCAGCGCGGCGAACGGTCGCCCGCGCTGGCGGCGGACGAGGTTTTCGCCACGCAGATGTTGTATTGACCGCACCCGGCGTCCGCTGTCATAGAAGTGCCCGATAATGCGCGCATTACAACAATCGGGCGGAAACGTGTCCGAAACGATCCCGAAGAAAGCGCTCCGGCGCCCGTGGCTGAAAATCGCTGCGCGCCTGTTTCTCGTCCTCCTGCTCCTCGCGCTGATCGCGTCAGCGGCCTTCCTGGTCTTCGAAGTGCGCAGTTCCTGGTTCCAGGCGCGCGAAATCTCGCACTACGCCGAGAACCTCCGGTACCACGTCGAAGCCGGGCCCAGCGACTCGGTCCGCTTTCCCGCGCACGGCCCGTTCGACCTTCGCCTCGGCTACGCGAAGCTGCCCCGGTTCATCGAGCGGCTGCAGGCGCGCGACATGACGATCGTGAGCCAGGCGCGGTTCTCGCCGGAGCTGGTGGATTTCACCGAACGCGGCTATTTCCCGCCGTATCGCGAGAAAACCCGCGCCGGCCTCGAGATCGAAGGCGCGCACGGCGGATCCGTATACCGTTCGTCATACCCCGTGCGCAGCTATCCCGCGTTTGAGCAGATACCCGTCCGCGTCGTGCAAAGCCTGCTTTTCATCGAGAACCGCAATCTGCTCGACCCGACACGTCCCTACCTGAACCCGGCCATAGACTGGGTGCGCTTTGGCCGCGCCGCCATGGCGCAGCTCATGAAAATCATCGATGAAGACCTGAACACTCCGGGCGGCAGCACGCTTGCGACGCAGATCGAAAAATACCGTCACTCGCCCGACGGCATCACGCATTCACCGCAGGAAAAGCTGCGCCAGATGGTATCGGCGACGGTGCGTGCCTACCGTGAAGGGTGCGAAACCCTCCCCGTGCGGCGCGACCTCGTGCTCCACTACCTGAACACCGTGCCGCTGTCCGCCGCGCCGCTGTACGGCGAAGTCCACGGGCTCGGCGACGGGCTGTGGGTCTGGTTCGGCGCCGACTTCGCGCACACCAACCGGCTTCTCGCCGCGGCCGAGGCCGAAGGCGCGGTCCTCGAGGAACAAGGGCTCGCGCTGCGCCAGGTGCTCGCGCTGATGATCGCCCACCGCCGCCCGTCACACTACCTCGGGCTCGGCCGCGACGACCTCGCGCGACTCACCGACGCCCACCTGCGCATCCTCGCCGAGGCGCGCGTCATCGGCCCCGGGCTGCGCGACGCCGCGCTCGCCGCCCGGCTCGCGTTCCGCGATCCGCACCGCGCCCGGGCGCGCGCCCCGGTCGAGGCGGACAAGGGCGCGACCCTGATCCGTACGCGCCTTGCCGGGATGCTCGACGTATCACTCTACGACCTCGACCGGATCGACCTCAAGGCTTCTGCCACCCTCGACCAGAAGCTCCAGCAAGAAGTCAGCGACTACCTCGAGCTGCTGCGCGACGTCGACTTCGCGCGCCAGACGGGCCTGATCGGCGAGCGCCTGCTCACGCCCGGCCAGGTGCCGACGGTGAACTACAGCTTCACGCTGTTCGAGCGCACCCCGGACGGCAACCGCGTGCGAGTGCAGACGGACACCACCGACCAGCCGCTCGACATCAACGAGGGCAGCAAGCTCGAACTCGGCTCGACGGCCAAGCTGCGCGTGCTCGCGACCTATCTCGAGCTCGTTGCCGAACTGCACCAGCGCTACGCCAACCAGCCGGTGCAGGTATTGCGCGAGACGACGGTCGACCGGCACGACACGCTCACGCGCTGGGCGCTCGACTATCTGATCGAGGCCGGGAACCGCGACCTGCCGACGATGCTGCAGGCGGCTCTCGAGCGCCGCTATTCGGCCAGCCCCGGCGAATCGTTTTTCACCGGCGGCGGGCTGCACACCTTCAACAACTTCCGCCGCGAGGACAACGGCCGCACGGTGACGGTTCGCGAGGCGCTGCAGGCATCGATCAACCTGCCCTTCGTGCGCCTGATGCGCGACATCGTTCGTCACACGATGTACCAGGTGCCCGGCAGCACCGCCAAGCTGCTCGAAGACGACAGCGACCCGCGCCGCGGCGAATATCTGTCGCGCTTCGCCGACCGCGAGGGCCAGGTATTCCTGCGCCGCTTCTGGCGCAAATACCAGGGCCAGGACGCGGACGAGATCCAGGCGATGCTGCTCGATGGGCTGCGCCCCACCGCCGACCGCCTCGCCGCGGCGTTCCGCTATCTGAACCCCGACGCGGATGCCAAGCGCTTCGCCGCGTTCATGCGCGGTCGCCTGCCCAATTCCGAGCTCGGCGACGCACGCCTCGCAAGCCTTTACAGGCGTTACGCCCCGGGCACCTTCGACCTGCCCGACCAGGGCTACATCGCCCGCGTGCACCCGCTCGAATTGTGGCTCGCCAGCTACCTGATGGCGCATCCCGAAGCGGGCTTCAGCGACGCCGTCGAAGCGAGCAGCGAAGAACGCCAGGCCGTGTACCGCTGGCTGTTCCGTACCCGGGCGAAAAGCGCACAGGACCAGCGGATCTACACGATCCTCGAAGTCGAGGCCTTCCTCGAGATCCACCGCCGCTGGGCGCTCCTCGGCTACCCGTTCAATCACCTCGTGCCGTCGCTGGCGACCGCCCTGGGCAGCGCCGGCGACCGTCCGGCGGCGCTCGCCGAGCTGATGGGGATCATCGTCAATGACGGCGTTCGCCAGCGCACCGCGCGCGTCGAGCGGCTGCACTTCGCCGCCGGAACTCCGTATGAAACGGTCCTCGTGCTGCGCCCCGCCGAAGGCGAACGCGTGATGGCGCCGGAGGTCGCGGCGGCGCTGCGCAGCGCGCTGTCGGAAGTCGTCGAAGGCGGCACGGCGCGGCGGCTGGCAGGCGCGTTCGCGCTGCCGGACGGCACGCTGCTCGCGGTCGGCGGCAAGACCGGCACCGGCGACAACCGCATCGTTACCTCCCGCGGGCGCGGCGGGATCGCGCTGAACCGCACCGCGACCTTCGTCTTCCATCTCGGCCCGCGGCATTTCGGCACGCTGACCGCCTATGTCATGGGTCCCGACGCTGCGGCGTACCGCTTCACGTCGGGGCTGCCAGTGCAGATCCTGAAGTCGATGGCGCCGATCCTGCTGCCGTACCTGCACGGAGCGCGCCCCGTGGAGACGATGCAGAGCGGCGCGCCGCCCACCTCGCCGGCGCCATGAATCGGACGCGTCGCAGCCGCCCCGGATGTTCCAGCCCGGCTCATCCGGGGAACGCCGCGTGAAGGTGTTTCAGGCGGCCGGCCCCGGTCGGGCTCTTCTTGTGCGGAGGCCCGCCGCCAGGCCGGCGAGGCCGATTCCGAGCAGCGCCAGCACACCCGGCTCCGGTACCGCGTTCGGCTCCACTTGCGAGGGATCCTCCGGCAGGGCGTCCGCGGCGGAAGCCTCGAACAGGAACAGGTGATAGGTCGCCCGGAAGATTCCCCGCGTCACGCTGTCCACCCAACTCGCGCGATCCTCGGCATCCTCCGCGAGCGCAAGGGCGTTCGCGACGTCGCCGATCGACGGCCCGGTGAGGTCCAGGTCGCCGGGATCCACGTCGACCGGGTCGAGCCCGAGGTTGAAGATGTGCACTCCGAAACTCGACGGCGCGCTCGTTGCGAGCATCGCCCCGAAATCGACTGCAAAGAATGGCCCCCCGGAGACCGCCGCGAGCGGATAGGCGTGAGCAGCGCCGCCTCCCGTCCAGCCCATCGCAAAGGTCGTATTCCCGCTCGTGGCGCCGGCCGTGCCCGGGTGGGTCGCCGGTGCGGTGGGCCCGCTGCGGCTGATCGTGACGGTGGCCAGGCCGGCGTAGCTGCCGAGGCTTTCCAGGTCGGTCAGCACCAGCGCATTGGCCACGGAAGGCACGATCGCCGCCAGGGCGATTCCGGAAATCCTGATGTACGTTCGCATTGTCATTGTTATTTTCCTTGCATTTTTCGGATGGAATATATGCAGGCCTCCCTGCCGGATTTCCAAAGCACTTTCCGCACCTGAATCTGGTTTGCCTTTCTTGACAAATATTTACAATTCAGCCTCTAAGCGCCGGAAAGAAAAGTGTAAATATTTTCGACAAATCGTAACCATGGTTTCGCGTATTCGTGAATCACGCCCGGCCGGCGATCCTTCCACTGAATTGCAAACAATTCTGCGCATCGTCATCGCCCGCCCCGCCCATACGTTGAATCCGGTACGAGGCCCGGCACGTCACGCCCGTCGGCAGTGATCGCGGCCTCGTCGACCGACCTGCCACTCACCCCCTTCCAGGGGTTTTCCGGGAGACACAACCAGATGTTCCGCGCTCTTCGCTTCCTCTTCGCGCTGCCGCTGGTCCTGCTTCTGGCGGGTAGCGCGTGGGCCGACCCGCCCGGCCGGGTCGGGCGCCTGGCGCTGATCGACGGCGAAGTCTCACTGCGCCCGGCCGACAGCCGGCGGTGGGAAAGCGCCAGCGTGAACTGGCCGCTGACTTCGGGCGATGCGCTCAGCACTGAAGCGGGCAGCCGCGCCGAAGTCCGCATCGGGTCGAGCGTGCTGCGCCTCGACGGCTCGACGTCCATCGACATTCGCCAGCTTGATGACGAGCGTATCCGCATCGAGCTCGAACGCGGCAGCGTCGCGATCCGGATTCGCAGCCGCGAAGCGGCGTCGGCGGTCGAGATCGAGACCCGCGACGGCCTCGTCGTCGCCGACAAGCCGGGTCAATACCGCGTCGATTACGAGGACGCCGCGACAGTCCTGACGAACTACCGCGGCGGCGAGCTCGATTTCCGCTCGGAGGACAGCGACGTCGTCGTGACCGAAGGGCGGCGCGCGCGCGTGCTGTTTTCCGACCGCACCGAAGTGCGCTGGAGCGACCCGGAGCGGGACGATTTCTCCGACTGGACACTGGCCCGCGACGAGCGCGACGACCGGCTCGGCGAGCCGCGCCACGTGTCGCCCGAGATGACCGGCGCCGAGGACCTGTATGAATACGGCGACTGGCGAACAGTCGACGATTACGGACCGGTGTGGTACCCGCGCAGCGTGCCGTCCGGTTGGGCCCCTTATCGTTCGGGGCGCTGGGTGCTGGTCCAGCCGTGGGGCTGGACCTGGGTCGACGAGGCGCCGTGGGGCTTCGCCCCGTTCCATTACGGTCGCTGGGTGATGATCGGCGGAACATGGGGCTGGGTGCCGGGCGCCTACGTTCCGCGGCCCGTGTACGCGCCTGCGCTCGTCGTGTGGATGGGCCTGCCGGGCGTGAGCATCAGCCTCTCATCCGGCTCGCTGCCGCATATCGGCTGGTTCCCCCTCGGGCCGCGCGAAGTCTACGTTCCGAGCTACCGCCACAGCACGACCTACGTGCGCCGGATCAACATCACCCATGTCACCAACGTCGTCCATATCGATCGGGCGACGCGGGAACCGCGGCACGCCCACTATGTGCATCGCGACCGGCGCGAAGCGGTGACGCTCGTGCCCGGCGAAGTCGTCAGGCATTCCCGCCCGGTCTTTCGTCATGCGCTGCGCGACGACGAGCGCAAAGGGCGCCCACCGCGCGCGGCAACTCCCGTCCCGCCGCTCGACCCGCGTCTTGTCGTCGAGCATGATCGGGTCGAACGCGCGACGCGGCCGCGGGACGAGGAGCGGCTGCGCGACGAGCAGGCGCGGCGCAGCGCCCGCCTGCGCGAAGCGGTCGAAGAGCGCCGGCAGCGGGAGCGCGCGTGGGGCCCGGAAGAACGGCGATTGCGCGACATGCCCGACGACGGACGCGGCCGCGAAGCGCCCCCCGGGCGCCGCATCGACGGCAGGGAACAGGAACCCGCCGGAACGGACGACGGGCAGCGGGTCGAGCGCGAACGGGAACGGGAACGCGAGCGTCGGCTCCCTTCCGCCCCGGAAGCACGGCCCCGTGACCCGATCCCGGCCATGCCGCAACGCGCGCCACAGCAGAACGCACGGGAGCTGCAACAGCGCCAGCAGGAACAGGAACAGCAGCGCCAGCAGCGGATGCAGCAGCAACGGGACGAGGAACAGCAGCAACAGGAACGCGCGCGCGAACAGTCGCAGCACCAGCGCGCGCTGGAGCAGCAGGAACAGCAGCGCCGTCAGACAATGGAGCGCCAGGCGGAACTCCGGCAGCGCCAGTCGCAGCAGCGCGAGCAGCAGGAACAGCTCCAGCGGCAGCAGCAGGAGCAGGAGCGGATGCAACGGCAGCAACGGGAACTGGATCAGCAGCGCCAACAGGGGATACAACAGCAACAGGAACAGCAGCGTCGTCAGGCCATGACGCGGCAGGAGGAACTCCGACAGCGCCAATCGCAGGAGCTCCAGCAGCAGCAGGAGCGCATGCAACAGCAGCAACAGCAGCAACGGGAACTGGAACAGCAACGCCAGCAGCGGATGCAGCAGCAACGGAACCAGGAACAGCAGCGCAGCCAGGCCATGGAGCGGCAGGAGGAACTGCGGCAGCGCCAGTCACAAGAGCGCGAGCGCCAGCTGCGCCAGCAACAGGACCCGTTGCAGCGACAGCAGCGGCAACTGGAACGACAGCGCGAGATGCAGGAGCGGCAGCAGAGCGAGCAGCGCAGGCAGATGGAACGACGGGCGACGGGGAATGAAGGCGACGCGCCGCGCGGCGAGCGGCGACACCCGGGCGACGAGGGCAGGCCCGGCAATTGATGGACCTGCCCCGTTGCGCTCGCTGCGGCAAGGCTCTATCTTTGCCGGCTCCACGAATGTCGTCGCCCATGTCACCTCACCCCGCCGGACTCCGACCTCCGCTGCGCTCCGTCCGCGACCGGATCCGCCAAGTCGTGCTGTTCGAGTTGGGCGGGCTGGCGCTGGTCACTCCGCCTTTCGCCTGGGCGAGCGGCGTGCCGCTGTCCGATTCGATCGGCCTGCTGGCGCTGATCGCGCTGCTCGCGGCGGCGTGGAATGCCGCGTACAACACCTGCTTTGACGGCATCGAGGCGAAGCTCGCCGGACGGACGGCCGATCGCCGGCCGCTCCCGCTGCGCATCGCGCATGCGATCGGCTTCGAAGGCGGACTGCTGCTGATGAGCCTGCCGATCATCACGGCCTGGACTGGCATGGGCTGGATCGAGGCGCTGGTCGCGGACCTCGGGCTCGCGACCGCCTACGTGCTGTACGCCTTCGCGTTCAACCTCGGGTACGACCGCGCGTTCCCGATCGAACCGCAGCGCTGCGGATCGCTTTCCAGTGCCCGGTAACCGCGGCGCTGTGCCGCTGCCGGCGCTCGAAACCCACGCCGACCTGCAGGCTCTCAACACTTTCGGGCTCCCGGCGCGCGCCGAGCGCCTCGCGCTCATCGAGCATCCGGCGCAACTCGCCGCGCTGCTCGCGCAACCCGACTGGGCAGAGGCGCCGCGGCTCGTGCTCGGCGGCGGCAGCAACCTGGTATTGAGCGGCGATTTCCACGGGCTCGTACTGAAAGTCGCGATCGGCGGACGCCGGCTCGTCGGCGACGACGACGACGCGTGGTACGTCGAGGCCGGCGCCGGAGAAAACTGGCACGACTTCGTGCGCTGGACGCTCGCGCAAGGCTGGCCGGGGCTGGAGAACCTGTCGCTCATTCCCGGCACCGTCGGCGCGGCCCCGATCCAGAACATCGGCGCGTACGGGCTCGAAATCGCCGAACGCTTCGCGTCGCTCGCCGCCGTGTCGCTCGAAACCGGCGCGAGCTTCCGGCTGAATGCCGCCGACTGCCGCTTCGGTTATCGCGACAGCATTTTCAAGCACGACCTGGCGGGCCGCGCGCTCGTCACGTCGGTCACTTTCCGCCTGCCCAAGCGCTGGCTGCCGGTCACCCGCTACGCGGACGTCGCGGACGAACTCGCCGCGCGCGGGAGCGTCGCGCCGCGTCCGCTCGACATTTCCGACGCCGTGATCGCGATCCGCCGGCGCAAGCTGCCCGACCCGGCAGCGCTCGGCAATGCCGGCAGCTTCTTCAAGAACCCGGTCGTCGACGCGGCGACGCTCGAACGTCTCGTCGCCCGCCACCCCGGGCTGCCGCACTACCTGCAGCCCGACGGCAGCGTGAAGCTCGCCGCCGGCTGGCTGATCGACCGCTGCGGCTGGAAGGGGCGCGACCTGGGCCCGGTCGGCGTGTATGAAAGGCAGGCACTGGTGCTCGTCAACCGCGGCGGGGCGACCGGCGCGGACGTCCGGCGCATTGCGCAGGCGATCCAGGACGACGTTTCGCGGCGCTTCGGCGTGGATCTCGAACCCGAGCCCGTCTTCGTCTGAAACACGGCGTTCCCGGCAAGCCGGGATTGAGTATCCGAATGTAATGGGCTCTTGAATGTAACCGAGTCTCTTCCATACTCTGCGCCCTATGGATACGCTCCAATGCTCATTCTGTAGCCACGAGAACCCGGCGACCGCGAAGTTCTGCAATGCCTGCGGTTCCCTGCTGAACCTGCAGTTGTGCAAGCATTGCGGCGCCATCGATCACGCTTCGGCGACCGCCTGCTACAAGTGCGGGGCTTCATTCGCGACCGGCGACGAGGCGAGCATGCGGCCCGGGGCGACCGGCGACGAAACCGCCGATACCGCGATGAACCCGGGTTTCCCGCACCAACCTGCCCGGCCGCAAGCGTCGCGCAGCATGAAGCCGGCCGACGATCCCGGCGAACGCCTGTCCAGCCCCTGGACGAGAGCGCTGGCGGTGGTCATTTTCGTCATCGGCGCCGCGATTCTTTACCGCATCTACTCGACCGGCGGCGAGTCGACGAGCGTGGCACCGGACGCCGCCTTGCCTTCCACCGCCCCGGTCGACGCCACGCTCCGGGCCGTCCCGCCCTCTTCCGCGCCGGCCGACGCCGGCGCGGTGTCGATCGCGCCTCCCCCGCTCGCGCCGGGATCAGCGACGAACGAGGAAGCGCTCGCGGCAGAGCCGGCGCCGCCCGCGGCCAGGACAGAACCTTCGGCACCCGCCGACAACGCCCGAGCGCCGCCCTATCCCTGCACTCCTGCAGTCGCCGCACTCGGACTATGCAACTGAGTGCAACTGAGAGGCTGTGAAAAATCCCCGGCCAGTTATATGCCTTTGGTATAATTAGGTCTTGCTACGAGGTCTGGATTTGCGCCGATGACGAAGACGCGAGCACGGGTGCTGCTGCCCAACCGGGGGCAGATGGAGTTTCGGGCGAGTGACCTGGAGTCACTGCTGCCGGAGGGGCATCGGGCGCGCCTGGTGTGGGCGTACGTCGAGCGGCAAGACCTGTCACGGTTCTACGCCGGGATTCGTGCGGTCGATGGCGGGGTGGGCCGCTCGGCAATCGCGCCGGAGATTTTGCTGGCGCTGTGGTTGTACGCCACGCTCGACGGGGTGGGCAGCGCGCGGGCGGTGTCACGGCTGATCGAATCGCATGACGCCTACCGCTGGTTGTGCGGCGGGGTTCAGGTCAATCACCACACCCTTTCGGACTTTCGCAAGGATCAGGGCGAAGGGCTGGACGAGTTGTTGAGTGTGAGCATCGCCAGCCTGATGGCGGCCGGGGTAGTCAAGCTCAAACAGGTGGCGCAGGACGGGATGCGTGTGCGCGCCAGCGCCGGGGCGGGCTCGTTTCGCCGCAAGGAGAAGCTCGAAGGCTACCTGGAGGCGGCGCGTGCCGAAGTCGCGCGGCTCAAAGCCGAGGTGGAGGCGGACCCGGGAGAGGCCGAACGGGCGCGGGAAGCGGCCCGGCTACGGGCGGCGAAAGAGCGTGAAGCGCGTCTTGAGAAGGCGCTGGCGCGGCTGCCCGAGATCGAAGCGATCAAGCAGCGGCAAGGCAAAAACCCCGACCAGGCGCGCGCGTCGATGACCGATGCCGAAGCGACGGTGATGAAGATGGGCGACGGCGGCTTTCGGCCGGCGTACAACCCGCAACTGGCGAGCGACGCCGACTCGCTGGTGATCGTGGGGGTCGAGGTGGCCACCGTCGGCAGCGACCAAGGGCAGATGGTGCCGATGATCGAGCAGGTCACCGCGCGCTGCGGTCGGCTGCCCGAAGCCTGGCTGGTCGATGGCGGCTACGTCGGACACGAGCAGATCGAGCAGGCGAGCCAAAGCACCGTCGTCTATGGGCCGGTGCCGCAACCCAAGAACAAGGCGGTCGATCCTCACCAGGCGAAGGCCGGCGACAGCGAAGCGGTGGCGGCCTGGCGGCAACGGATGGGCACGGACGAGGCGAAGGTCATTTACAAGCGGCGAGCGGCAACGGCCGAATGCGTCAATGCGCACAGCCGCAACCGCGGCCTGCAGCAGTTCCGGGTGCGGGGTCTGGCGAAGGTCAAGTGTGTGATGCTGATCTTTGCTTTGGCGCACAACCTGATGCGCATGGTCAGCCTCGCACCGGAATTGCTCGGGGTAGGGATAGGTGCGTCTGCCGTTCCCGGAATCGGGGTTTAAGGGGCGAAAAATGGGGAAAAACGTCAAATGAACCGTCGATAGCAGCACAAACGGTGCAAAAACCCTATCGCGCCCAGCAAAACGGCGTTAACCCCGCTCGCGCGTCTAATCGGTCCTGCGAACGAAAGATTCACAAACTCTGAGCATTCAGGCAAAAAGGGGAACCAAAATGCGGGTATCGGCGATCGGCATCGTGGCATGCACCTTCCTGGCCCTCCAGCCTCCGGCAGCATCGGCGGCGGCGGAGTTCAAGATCGTGACCGCCTCGGAGCGCGGCACCTACATCCAGATCGGCCGCGACATCGCGAAGTTCGTCGCGCCGGAAGCGAACATCGCGCTCGAGGTGCTGCCGTCGGCCGGCTCGGCCGAAAACGTGCGACGCCTGCGCTACGAGCCCGGCGTGAAGTTCGCGATGGTGCAGTCGGACGTCTATCAGGCGTTCCTCGATCAGGCGCAGGAGGGCAACGTCGCCGCGGCCCGCATGCTGCATCCGCTGCGCGTGATCATGCCGCTGTACAACGAGGAGATCTACTTCATCACGCGGGCCGACACCCCGGCCGAATTCATCCACGAAATAAAGGACGCGAAAATCAACGTCGGCCCGGTAGGCAGCGGCACCGCGCTGTCGGCGACGACGCTGTACCGGCTGATGTTCGGCAAACCGATCGCCGAGGAAAACACCAGCTACCTTTCGAACGAGGACGCGCTCGTCAAGCTGTTGACCGAAAAAACGCTCGATGTCGTCGTCGTCGTCGCCGGGCAGCCGGCGAAGCTCCTGACCGACATGAAACCCGAGGCGCGGCAGTTCATCAAGCTGCTCAAGCTCGATCCCAACCACAGCACGGCCCGGGCCGCGCTGCGCACGTATTTCCCGGCGACCGTACGCGCCGCGAACTATCCCAACGTGCTGACCGAGGACGTCCCCGGCCTCGCCGTCAAGGCGTTCCTCGTGACCTACGATTACAATCGCCCCGAGACGATCCGTTACCTGACCAAATTCGCCGAATCGCTGTGCCACAATTTCCCGCGGCTGCGCACCGAAGGCCATCCGAAGTGGAATGAAGTCGAGCTTTCGCTGCCGGCGCTGGGCAAGGGCTGGTCCTACTTTCCGCCGATGGAGCGACACCTGCGCGCATGCCCGGCGATGACGGCGGCGTCGCAGGCCGTGAAGCGGAGGCAGTGCTCGCAGCAGGAAAAGATTCTGGGCCTGTGCGAGTGAGCGACGGCCCGCGGTGGAGAACTCGCGGAGGAAATCCCGGAGCCGCGGAAAATAGTTCAGGCAGCCAGGGGCGGCCGGGTTAAGCTTTTCGACCGATGAGTCGCTCCTGTCCTGCCTGCGCCGTACCGCGATGCCTTCCGAATTCGACCTGATCCGCCGCCACTTCACCCGCCCCGCCCGTCACACTGAGCTCGCCGTCGGCGATGACGCGGCGCTGTTCACGCCGCGGCCGGGCATGCAGCTCGCGACCTCGACCGACATGCTGGTCGCCGGCACGCATTTCTTCGCCGACGCGGACCCCGAGGCGCTGGGCTGGAAAGCGCTGGCCGTCAACATCTCGGATCTCGCGGCGATGGGAGCCGAACCGCGCTGGGCGCTGCTCGCGCTCGCCCTGCCAGCCGCCGACGAAGCGTGGATCGAGGCGTTCGCGCGGGGCCTGTTCGCGTGCGCCGGGCGCTTCGGCGTCGACCTCGCGGGCGGCGACACGACGCGCGGCCCGCTGAACCTGTGTGTGACGATCATCGGTGAAGTGCCAACAGGCACGGCGATCACGCGCGCCGGCGCCCGCCCGGGCGACGACATCTGGATCACCGGCGAACCCGGCCGCGGTGCGCTCGGCCTCGCTTTCCTGCGCGGCGAGACGGCCCTCGATGCCGACGCCGTCGCGCCATGCATCGACGCGCTGCATCGCCCCCAACCGCGCGTCGCGGCCGGCCTCGCGCTGCACGGTGTCGCCCACGCGATGCTGGACGTCTCCGACGGGCTGGTCGGCGATCTCGCGCACATCCTCGAGGCTTCCGGCACCGGCGCGGTCCTCGACCTCGCCGCGCTGCCGCTCGGCGCGCTGCTCGCGGTCGGCGCCGACGTCGAATTCGCGCAGCGCTGCGTGCTCGGCGGCGGCGACGACTACGAGCTGCTATTCACCGCCGCCGCGGCGCAGCGCGAGCACCTCGGCGCGCTCGCCCGGCGGCTGGATCTGCCGTTCACACGCATCGGCACAATCACCGGCGACACCGGCCGCTTGCTGCTGCGGCACGCCGACGGCAGCGAACGCCCGCCGGCGTGCCGCAGCTACGATCATTTCGCCTGATTTTCATTGACGCTCCCGATGCTGTCACCTTCCCCTGCGCGACAAGGGCCCACGATGATGCCCCCCTCGTACCGCCTGCTCCTGAGCCATCCGGCCCATTTCATCTCCCTGGGCTTCGGCGCGGGGCTCGCGCCGCGCGCTCCCGGCACTGCCGGCACGCTCGTCGCCTGGCTGCTGTACCCGCTGCTGCGGGCACCGATCTCTGACTTCGTGTTCCTCGCGCTGCTGGCGAGTTTCTTCGTCGCCGGCCTGATCGCCGCTGACCGCACCGGCCGGGCCCTCGGCGTGCCCGACCACGGGGCGATCGTCTGGGACGAGATCGTCGCTTTCTGGCTGGTACTATTCTTCACCCCGGCGAGCCTGCTCTGGCAGAGCCTCGCGTTCGTGCTGTTCCGCTTTTTCGATATCGTCAAGCCGCAACCAATCCGGTGGGTGGACAGTCGCATCAAGGGTGGCTTGGGCGTGATGCTCGACGACGTGATCGCGGCCGGCTACGCCATTCTCGCGCTGGCTCTGCTGGTGCGTTTTTTTGGATGAGATGATGGACAGGGAACTGGCTGCACTGTCGGCGGAAACCGGCACGTGGCTCGGTGCACGGGGCATGCGCCTTGCAAGTGCCGAATCGTGCACCGGCGGCTGGATCGCCGAAGTGGTCACGGCAACTGCCGGCAGTTCGACGTGGTTCGACTGCGGCTTCGTGACGTACTCCAACGAGGCCAAGCAGGATCTCCTCGGGGTGAGGGCGGCGACGCTGGCGGACTTCGGCGCGGTCAGCGAGGAAACCGTGCGCGAGATGGTTGCCGGTACGCTTGCACGCAGCCGCGCCGATCTCGCGCTGGCGGTGTCCGGCGTCGCCGGCCCGGGCGGCGGCACCGCGGCCAAGCCGGTCGGCATGGTGTGTTTCGCGTGGGGTCGGCGCGAGGCCGGGATCAGCAGCGAAACGCGGCATTTTTCCGGCGACCGCGAGGCGGTGCGGCGCCAAGCGGTGATCCGGGCACTGCGCGGGATAATGACATATGATTTACCGGTGGGCCGCTGAAGCAGCGCCCTGCGTACCAGCAATCTCTGTGCCATAATTCGCAAAGTTTGAAAGGACAGGACATGGACGACAACAAGGCCAAGGCCCTCGCCGCCGCGCTCTCGCAGATCGAGAAGCAATTCGGCAAAGGCTCGATCATGCGGATGGGCGACGGCACCATCGAACGTGACATCCAGACGGTGTCGACCGGCTCGCTCGGCCTCGACATCGCGCTCGGTCTGGGCGGCCTGCCGCGCGGCCGGGTGGTCGAGATCTACGGCCCGGAATCCTCCGGCAAGACGACGCTGACGCTGCAAGTCATCGCCGAAATGCAGAAGCTCGGCGGCACCGCGGCCTTCATCGACGCCGAGCATGCGCTCGACGTCGGCTACGCAGAAAAGCTTGGCGTGAACATTACCGACCTGCTGATCTCGCAGCCGGACACCGGCGAGCAGGCGCTCGAGATTGCCGACATGCTGGTGCGCTCGGGCGGCGTCGACATCGTCGTCATCGACTCAGTCGCGGCGCTGACGCCGAAGGCCGAGATCGAAGGCGAGATGGGCGACCAGCTGCCCGGCCTGCAGGCCCGCCTGATGAGCCAGGCGCTCAGGAAGCTCACCGCCAACATCAAACGCACCAACACGCTGGTGATCTTCATCAACCAGATCCGCATGAAGATCGGCGTGATGTTCGGCAGCCCGGAGACCACGACCGGCGGCAACGCGCTGAAGTTCTACGCCTCGGTGCGGCTCGACATCCGCCGCACCGGCGCGATCAAGAAAGGCGACGAAGTGGTCGGCTCGGAGACGCGCTGCAAGGTCGTCAAGAACAAGGTCGCGCCGCCGTTCAAGGAAGCGCATTTCGACATCCTCTATGGCGAAGGCATTTCGCGCGAAGGCGAGATCATCGACCTCGGCGTGCAGCACAAGATCGTCGACAAGTCCGGCGCGTGGTATGCGTACAAGGGCGAGAAGATCGGCCAGGGCAAGGACAATTCGCGCGAATTCCTGCGCGCGAACCCGGCCCTCGCGCGCGAGATCGAAAACAAGGTCCGCGCGCTGGTCGGCCTGAACGCGATGGCAGTCGAGGGTGCACCGGCCGGGGTTGCCCCCGTCGAGCCCTGAGCGGCGCACGATGGCTGAAATCAGCTTGCGGGAACGGGCGGTGCGCCATCTGGCGCGGCGCGACCATTCCCGCGCCGAACTCGCCCGCAAGCTGGCGCCTTACGGCACCGCCGAGGAAATCGACGACGTCCTGAACCGCATGCACGAACTGGAACTGCTCTCCGACCGGCGCTTCGCCGAAGCCTGGGTGCGCGGCAAGGCCGCCCGCTTCGGCACCGCCCGCCTGCGCCACGACCTGGCGCAGCGCGGGGTCGCGCGCGACACTGTCGATGCGGCGCTGGCGGCCGAAGGCGGCGACGACGAGCTCGGCCGCGCCCGCCAGGTCTGGACGGGCAAGTTCGGCATCGCCCCGGCCGATGCCCGTGAATGGGCGAAGCAGGCGCGCTTCCTGCAGAGCCGGGGGTTCGGCGGCGACGTGATCCGCAAGGTACTGAACGAGACGCCCGATGAGTCTGCTTAAGGTTGCCGGGCTGCAGAAGCGCTACAAGGCGCGCACGGTCGTCCACGACGTCGGCTTCGAAGTCGGCAGCGGCGAAGTCGTCGGACTGCTCGGGCCGAACGGCGCCGGCAAGACCACCTGTTTCTACATGATCGTCGGGCTGGTGCGGGCGGACGGCGGCGACATCACGCTCGACGAGGCGCTTCTCACGCACCTGCCGATCCACGCTCGCGCGCGTCTCGGGCTGTCCTACCTGCCGCAGGAAATGAGCGTCTTCCGCAAGCTCACCGTCGCCGAGAACATCCGCGCGGTGCTCGAACTGCAGGCGCTCACCGAAGAAAAGATCACCGCGCGACTCGAACAACTGCTCGACGAGCTCGGCATCGCGCACCTGCGCGACAACACCGCGATCTCGCTGTCCGGCGGCGAGCGGCGGCGTTGCGAAATCGCCCGCGCGCTCGCCACCGACCCGCGCCTGATCCTGCTCGACGAGCCGTTCGCCGGCGTCGACCCGATTGCGGTGCTCGACATCCAGAAGATCATCCGTTTTCTCAAGGACCGCGGCATCGGGGTGCTGATCACCGACCACAACGTGCGCGAGACGCTCGGCATCTGCGATCGCGCCTACATCATCAGCGAAGGCCGCGTGCTCGCCAGCGGGCGGCCCGGCGAAATCGTCGCCAACGAAAAAGTCCGCCAGGTCTATCTCGGCGAACATTTCCGCCTCTGAGCCAGATCGAGCCGCCTCACGATGAAGCCGACCCTCCAGCTCAAACTCTCCCAGCACCTCACGCTGACGCCGCAGCTGCAGCAGTCGATCAAGCTGCTGCAGCTATCGACGCTCGAACTGAACCAGGAACTCGAACGCTTCCTGCTCGAGAACCCGATGCTCGAACGCGAGGACGGCGACGGCAGCGATTTTGCCCCTCCGCCCGCCACCGCGGCAGCAGCCGGCGGCGAGAGCGAAAATCCTCCCGCCGCGAACGAACAGCACGCCGAAGCGGGACCGGCGAACCTCGACGAAGCCGGTGAATGGTCGAGCGCCGGAAGCGGCTCGTCGAACCGCGACGACGAGGACGACAGCGACTACCAGGAGTTCCAGGCCGCCGAGACCAGCCTGCGCGATCACCTCGACCAGCAGGTCAGCCTGTCGCCGCTGTCCGATCGCGACCGCGCGCTGGTGCGCTTCATCATCGAGGCGCTCGATGACGACGGTTATCTGAACCAGTCGCTCGAAGAGCTGCTGCCGCTGCTGCCGCCGGAACTCGAATACGACCTCGACGATCTGTCGATCGCGCTGCACCATGTGCAGAACCTCGACCCCGCAGGCGTCGCGGCGCGCACGCCGCAGGAATGTCTCAGCCTGCAGCTGCGCGCGATGCGGCCGAGCCCGACGCGCGAGCTCGCGCTGAAGATCGTCGATCATCACCTCGAACTGCTCGCCGAACGCAATTTCGTCCGCCTCAAACGCCTGCTCGGCTGCGACGACGATGCGCTGCGCTGCGCGCACCTGCTGATCTGCAGTCTCGACCCGCACCCGGGCTCGCAGCATTCGGTGCAGGAAACGCGCTACATCATGCCCGACGTCGTCGTGCGCAAGCAGCGCGGGCGCTGGGTCGTCACGCTGAACCCCGAAGCGATGCCGAAACTGCGCATCAACTCGCTGTACGCCAGCATCCTGCAGCAGAACCGCGGTTCGGGCGGGGCCTTGACGAGCCAGTTGCAGGAAGCGCGCTGGCTGATCAAGAACGTGCAGCAGCGTTTCGACACGATCCTGCGCGTCTCCCAGGCGATCGTTGACCAGCAGCGGCAGTTCTTCGATTATGGCGAGGTCGCGATGCGCCCGCTGACACTGCGGGAAATCGCGGACCAGCTGGAACTGCACGAATCCACCGTGTCGCGGGTCACGACACAGAAATTCATGGCGACCCCACGGGGCGTGTTCGAACTCAAGTATTTTTTCGGCAGTCACGTCGCCACCGATACCGGTGGAGCGGCATCCTCAACGGCGATTCGCGCGCTGATCCGCCAGTTGGTCGAGGCCGAAGACAGAAAGAAACCTTTGTCCGACGCAAAGATTGCCGAATTGTTGGGCCAGCAGGGTATCGTGGTGGCGCGGCGCACCATTGCAAAATACCGCGAATCACTCAATATCCCGCCGGTCAGCCTGCGCAAGACGATCTGAAAAGAGGAATGATCATGAATCTCAACATCACCGGACATCACGTCGAAGTCAGCCCCGCGATCCGCGAATATGTCTCGAACAAGCTCGACCGCGTGATCCGCCATTTCGACAACGTGACGAGCGTCGGCGTGATTCTGTCGGTGGAGAAGCTCAAGCAGAAGGCGGAAGTGACCCTGCACGTGCGCGGCAAGGACATCTACGTCGAAAGCGACGACGTCGACCTGTATGCGGCGATCGACGCGATGATCGACAAGCTCGACCGGCAGGTCATGAAGTACAAGCAGAAAGCGTTTGACCACAACCACGACGCGCTGAAGCATCAAAGCACGGAACTCT
The DNA here is from genome assembly GCF_012910705.2 of Aromatoleum anaerobium. Classification (GTDB taxonomy): domain Bacteria; phylum Pseudomonadota; class Gammaproteobacteria; order Burkholderiales; family Rhodocyclaceae; genus Aromatoleum; species Aromatoleum anaerobium. The sequence goes on from NZ_WTVG02000038.1 coordinate 367,332, forward strand.
GATCGAGTCCCTCTCTCTTCCCGCTCCAGGGTGTGTCTATAATTCGTGGGCATCCGTCCCACGCCTGCGACACCCCCCACGACTTTTCCCGCGCGCGCGGCACCCCTGGGGCGCCGCGCGCGTCATGAGCAGCATGAGCCTCATTGCCGAACTCCTGCCACCTTCAAACGTGGTCATCGACCTCGACGCGAGCAGCAAGAAGCGCGTCTTTGAACAGGCTGGCCTGCTGTTCGAGAACAACCACGGCATCGCCCGCAGCGTGGTATTCGACAGCCTGTTTTCACGCGAACGCCTCGGTTCCACCGGGCTCGGCCAGGGGATCGCGATTCCCCACGGCCGCATCAAGGGCCTGAAGGATGCGGCGGGGGCGTTTCTGCGTCTCGCAACGCCGGTGCAGTTCGATGCGCCGGACGGGCGGCCAGTCAATATGCTGTTCGTGCTGCTGGTGCCGGAGCAGGCGAACGAGCGCCACCTGCAGTTGCTCTCCGAACTCGCGCAGATGTTCAGCGACCGCGACTTCCGCGAGCGCCTGCTCAATGCGCCCGATGCCGCCACGATCCATTCCCTGTTCGCCTCCTGGGGGCCCCATGCGACAGACGAACGTCGCGCTGCTGTATGAAGCCCAGCGCGAGAGGCTGGCGCTGACGCACGTCAGCGGACAGCTCGACCGCACGATCTCGGTCACCGAAGACCGCATCTGGCCGGCAGACCTGATCGGGCACCTGAACCTGATCCACCCCGCCCGGCTGCAGGTCCTCGGGGCCGCGGAGCTGGCCTGGGCGCAGCGTCAGTCGCGCGAAAAAGTCGGCCATCATGTCACCGAGATCATCAACGCACGCCCGCCGGCGATCATCGTTGCCGACAAATGTGAAATCCCCCCGATCCTGCGCACGATCTGCGAGAACGCCGACATCGCGCTGTTCACCACGCCTCATCCGGCCGCCAGCGTCATCGATCAGCTCCGTTTGTACCTGTCGCGCGAGCTCGCCGAAAAGACCTCGCTGCACGGCGTGTTCATGGACGTGCTCGGACTGGGCGTGTTCATCACCGGCAATTCCGGCGCCGGGAAGTCCGAACTCGCGCTGGAGCTGATCTCGCGCGGGCACGGCCTGGTCGCCGACGACATCGTCGAGTTCTCGCGCATCGCGCCGACCGTGCTCGAAGGCCGCTGCCCCGAAATGCTGAAGGATTTCATCGAGGTGCGCGGTTTGGGCATCCTCAATATCCGCACCATCTTCGGCGAGACCGCGTGCCGCCGGAAAATGCGCCTGCGCCTCGTGGTCCATCTCGAGCGGCGCCTGCCCGGCCAGACCGATCCTTCCCGGCTGCCGATGCACCGCGAAACCCAGGAGGTGCTGGGCGTGCCGATCATCCGCGCGATCCTGCCGGTTGCGGCCGGGCGCAACATCGCGGTGCTGCTCGAGGCGGCCGTGCGCTCGACGATCCTGCAACTGCGCGGGATCGATTCGACGCAGGAGTTCATCGACCGGCAGCAACGCATGCTCGAAGGCGAGCCGGACCGGGACTGATCCTGCCGGACTGATCCCGCTTGCCGCCGTGCCGCACCGGCTGCTACGCTCGTTGCCTTTGCTTCTCCCGCTCAGGGACCGTCGATGACTGCCGCAATACCGGACTATCTGGAAAGAATCCTCAACGCCCGCGTCTATGACGTCGCGGAGGAAACCCCGCTCGATCTCGCCCCGAACCTGTCCGCACGCATCCACAACCGCATCTACCTCAAGCGCGAGGACATGCAGCCGGTGTTCAGCTTCAAGCTGCGCGGCGCCTACAACAAAATGGCGCACCTGCCGCCGCAGGCACTCAAGCGGGGAGTGATCTGCGCCTCGGCCGGCAATCACGCGCAAGGCGTCGCGCTGTCGGCGCAGAAGCTCGGCGTGCGCGCCGTGATCGTGATGCCGACCTCGACCCCGCAGATCAAGGTCGACGCGGTCAGGGCGCGGGGCGGCGAAGTGGTGCTCGCCGGCGATTCCTACTCCGACGCCTACGCCCACTCGCTGGAACTGGAAAAGGCGGACAAGCTCACTTTCGTCCATCCCTATGACGACCCGGACGTCATCGCCGGGCAGGGCACGATCGGCATGGAGATCCTGCGCGCGCACCCCGATCCGATCCACGCGGTCTTCTGCGCCGTCGGCGGCGGCGGGCTGATCGCCGGCGTTGCGGCTTACGTGAAGCGGCTGCGGCCCGAAATCCGGATCGTCGGCGTCGAGACGGTGGACGCCGACGCGATGACACGCTCGCTTGCCGCGGGCGAACGGGTCGTGCTCGACCAGGTCGGCCTGTTCGCCGACGGCACTGCGGTCAAGCAGGTCGGCGAGGAGACTTTCCGCCTGTGCCGGCAGTATGTGGACGAGATGATCCTGGTCGACAACGACGCGATCTGCGCCGCGCTGAAAGACGTCTTCGAGGACACGCGCTCGATCCTCGAACCGTCCGGGGCGCTCGCGATCGCCGGCGCCAAGGAATACGCGAAGCGCCACAACCTGCACGGCAAGTGCCTGGTGGCGGTGGCATCCGGCGCGAACATGAACTTCGACCGCTTGCGTTTCGTCGCCGAACGCGCCGAAGTCGGCGAGCAACGCGAAGCGGTGTTCGCGGTGACGATCCCGGAACGCCCCGGCTCGTTCCGCAAATTCTGCAGCCTGGTCGGCGACCGCCACATCACCGAGTTCAACTATCGCTACGCCGACCCGGAGCAGGCGCACATCTTCGTCGGCGTGTCGGTGCACAACCGCGCCGAGGCTTCCCGCCTCATCGAGATGCTCGGGCGCCACGAGCTGCCGGCCGTCGACCTCAGCGACGACGAAATGGCGAAGAGCCACATCCGCTACATGGTCGGCGGCCGCGCGCCGCACGTCGATCACGAGCTCGTGTACCGCTTCGAATTCCCGGAGCGCCCCGGCGCGCTGATGAATTTCCTCACCAACCTGCACTCGGACTGGAACATCAGCCTGTTCCACTACCGCAACCACGGCTCGGATTTCGGCCGCGTGCTGGTCGGCATGCAGGTGCCTCCCGGCGACAAGACGGCCTTCGGCGCGTTCCTCGACCGGCTCGGCTATGAATACGCCGACGAGTCCGGGAACCCCGCGTACCGCATGTTCCTCGGCTGAAGCCTCGCGTCAGGCGGCAGGCGGCCGCGCCGGGAAAGCCCCGGCTTCGGTCACGATCCACTGCATCGGGCGGTCATGACGCTGGGGATACACTGTTTGCGCACGCCCCAGCTCGAAGCCGACACCGACCGCGACCACGACCGGGCCGAGCAGCGCCAGCGTGCGATCGAAATAGCCGCCGCCGTAGCCGAGCCGGTAGCCGGCGGCGTCGAACGCGTTGCACGGCACCAGCACCGCGTCCGGCACGATCGCCTCGCCGTCGGGCGGATGCGGAATGCCGTGGCGGTCGAAGACCATTTCCATGCCCGGCGTCCACCTGCGGAACACCATCGGCGTTGCCTTTGCCAGCACCACCGGCAGCGCCGCGACGCGCGAGGGTCCGCCGGCGAGCCAGCGGCACATCCATGCCCGCAGGTCGGGTTCGGCGCGATATGGCCAGCAGAACGCCAGCGCGTGCGGGGCGAGCCGCGCGAGCAAGCTGTCCAGATGCGCTTCGAGCTGCTCCGTGAGCGTCGCACGGCGCTCGTCCGGCAGCGCCAGGCGCTCGGCGCACGCGCGCTCGCGCAGCACCCGTCGGATGCGGCCCGCGTCGTCGTCGGCAGGGGAAACGGGGGTCGTCACTGTGCTAAGGTGAATCGAATCAAAAACAGGATGGTAAGGGATGATCAAGGGATTGTGGGCGGGCGTGGCCCTGGCGTTGGCGACCCTGAGCGCGGTGGTGCACGGCGACCCGGGGGATGAACGGATCCTGGCGGCGCGGGAGGCGCTGCGCACCGGCGACCGGGGCGCGCTGGAGCAGCTCGATGCGCAACGCGCGTCGCACCCGCTCGATCCGTACATCAGGTACTGGTTGCTGTCGAACAAGCTCGCGCGCCCCGACCCGGCGCCGATCATCGAGCTGACCGAGTTCCTGCTGCAGGACCCCGACAGCCTGCTTGCCGAACGCCTGCGCGCCGACTGGCTGCGCCGGACGGTGCGCGACGAGGACTGGTCAGGATTCCTGCGCCTTTACGCCGACCTGCGCGAACCGGACGCCGAGCTGCGCTGCCATTACCGCACTGCCCGGCTCAACCTCGGCGACACCGCAGTGCTGGCCGAGACTCGCGCACAGTGGATGGAATTGACCGACAGCCACGGCGCCTGCGAGCCGGTCCTGCGCGCGCTCGCGACCGGCGGAGCGGTCGGCGCGGACGAGCTGTGGTGGCGATTCCGCCGGCAGATCGAGACACGCAGCTTCGCCGCGGCGCGCAGCACGCTCGCCTGGCTGCCCGCGCGCGAAATGCCCAGGCTCGCCAGTCTCGACCACGCGGTGAAGTCCCCCGAAGCGTACCTCGACCGCCTGCCCGCGAACTTCGCCGCGACCCGGCCCGGCCGCGAGCTGGCCTTGACGGCGCTGGTCAACCTCGCCCGCCAGGACGACCCGCGCGCCGCCCAAGTCCGCTTCCAGCGCATCAGCGACCGGCTCGATCACGAAGAACGGGCCTACGTCCACGCGATCCTCGGCCATTACGGCGCGCTCGCGCGCCTGCCGCAGGCCTCCGAGTGGTACCGCGCGGCCGGCGACGTGGCGATGAGCAGCGAGCAGCGCGCGTGGCGGGTGCGCGCGGCGCTGCGCGTCGAGGACTGGCACATGGTGGAATCCTCGATCGAGGCGCTGCCGGCAACCGAGCAGGCCCGCCCGGAGTGGATCTACTGGCTGGGCCGCGCACGGGCTGCCCTCGGCCGCGCGGACGAGGCTGCGGCGCTGTACCGGCGCATCGCCGGCGAACCGCATTTTTACGGCCTGCTCGCGGCGGAAGAAGGCGGCGAGCTTTTTTCCGCGCCCCCCGGCAACGGGGCGGTGACGGCGAACGACACTGCACGGGCCGCAGCCGATCCCGGCCTGCAGCGCGCCCTCGCGCTGTATCGGCTCGACCTGCGCACCGAAGCGGCGCGCGAATGGAACTGGGCGCTGCGCGGCCAGGATGAAGGTTTCCTCGTCGCCGCCGCGCGCCTCGCGCTGAATCACGAGCTCTTCGACCGCGCCATCAACACTGCCGAACGCACCGATGCACGCGCCAATTTCGACCTGCGCTACATCACGCCGTATCGTCCGCTCATCGAGCCGCAGGTGCGCGAGCGGGGGCTCGACATCGGCTGGGTATACGGGCTGATGCGCCAGGAAAGCCGCTTCATCGCGCCGGCGCGCTCGAGTTCCGGCGCGCAGGGTCTGATGCAGGTGATGCCCGCGACCGGCAAATGGGTCGCCGGCAAGATCGGCCTGCCCGGCTACCACGCCAGCATGCTCACCGACCCCAACACCAACGTCCTGCTGGGCACAAGCTACATGCGCCTGATCCTCGACGGACTCGACAATCATCCGGTGCTCGCCTCGGCCGGCTACAATGCAGGGCCGAGCCGGGCCCGGCGCTGGCGCGACCAGCGTTCGCTCGAAGGCGCGATCTATGCCGAAACGATTCCTTTCGACGAGACGCGCGACTATGTCAAGAAGGTGATGTCCAACGCGGTCATCTATGCGGCGATGCTCGAAGGCCGGCCCCAGTCGCTGAAGCAGCGGCTCGGCACGATCGCTCCCCGCCCCGCCGAGGACCAGTGACCATCGCATCATTGCCTGCACGGGAGCCTCAACATGAAAATCGAACGCGTCGTGCTCATCGGCGGCTCCGGCTTCGTCGGCAGCGCCGTGGCCAACCGGCTTGCCGAAGCCGCCGTCGAGGTCGTCGTTCCGACTCGCCACGAGAGCCGCGCGCGTCATCTGCTGCTGCTGCCGACCGTCGAGGTCGTCGAGGCGGATGTGCATGACCCGGCGACGCTCGCGCGGCTGGTCGCCGGCGCCGATGCGGTCATCAACCTCGTCGGGATCCTGCATTCCCGGTCAGGCTCCCCGTACGGCCGGGATTTCGCGCGCGCGCATGTCGAATTGCCGCAAAAGATCGTCGCCGCGTGCCACGCTGCGCAAGTTCCCCATCTCGTGCATGTGAGCGCGCTCGGCGCCTCGCCCGACGGTCCGTCGGAATACCTGCGCTCGAAAGCCGCCGGCGAAGCGGCGGTACGCGCCGGCGGCGACGCCCCGGCCTGGACGGTGCTGCGTCCTGCGATGATGTTCGGCCGCGGCGACCACTTCACGAACCTCTTCGCCAGGCTGGCGAGGCGATTTCCGGTTTTGCCGCTGGGCGGCGCACGCGCGCGATTCCAGCCCGTGTACGTCGAAGACGTCGCTGCGGTTATCTGCCACTGCCTGCGCGATCCGGCCGCCACCGGCGAGACGTTCGAACTCGCGGGGCCGCGCGTCTATACGCTGCGCGAGCTGGTCGAATACATCAGCGACCTGGCCGGTGCGCCACGTCCGATCATCCCGCTGCCCGAGGGGCTCGCGATGATGCAGGCGGCACTGATGGAATGGTTGCCGAACCCGCTGATGAGCCGCGACAACCTGCGCTCGATGCGCGTCGACAACGTCGCGAGCGGCGCGCCCCTGCCGTTCGGCATGACCCCGACGCCGCTGGAGGCCGTCGTGCCGGCATATATCGGCGACAGCTCGCAACGCGCCCGCTACTATTCGATGCGTAGCCACTCCGGCCGGCCCCACGGCTGAAGGGCCGGACGATTCCCCCACCCGACGGAGACTTCGCGCATGAAACTGATCATCGGCAACAAGAACTACTCGTCCTGGTCGCTGCGTGCGTGGCTCGCGGCGCGGGCCAGCGGCCGGCAGTTCGAGGAGATCCGCATCGCGCTGTTCATCCCCGGCAGCCGCGAGCGCATCCTGTCGCATTCGCCGTCCGGAAAAGTGCCGTGCCTGATCGACCATGGCCTGGCGATCTGGGATTCACTCGCGATCTGCGAATATCTCGCCGAAAAGGCGCCGGGACTGTGGCCGGCCGACACGGCGACGCGCGCGATCGCCCGCTCGGTCAGCGCCGAAATGCATTCCGGCTTCACCGACCTGCGCCAGCACATGACGATGAACATCCGCAAGGACTACACCGGCCAGGGGCGCAACGCGGCGGTCGATGCCAACATCGCCCGCATCGAGGCAATCTGGAACGACTGCCGCGAGCGTTTCGGCACGCAGGCGAACCCAGCCGGGCCATATCTGTTCGGCGCATTCTCCGCAGCCGATGCGATGTACGCGCCGGTCTGCTTCCGCTTCAAGACCTACGGCGTGCGACCGGCCGCGGCCGCGGGCGAATATCTCGACGCGATGCTCGCGCACCCGCTGATGCAGGAATGGGAAACGGCGGCGAAGGCCGAAAGCGAATCGATCCCGTCCGAAGATCTTTACGGCTGATGCGTGTTTATGTCGTCGGCGGCGCGGTGCGCGACCGCCTGCTCGGCCTGCCGGTGCAGGACCATGACTGGGTGGTCGTCGGCGCGAGCGCGGATGAGATGCTCGCGCGCGGCTTTCGCGCCGTCGGCAAGGATTTCCCGGTATTCCTCCATCCTCGCACCGGCGAGGAATATGCCCTCGCCCGTACCGAGCGCAAGAGCGGCCGCGGCTATACCGGTTTCACTGTGCACGCGTCCCCGGACGTCACGCTCGAAGAGGACCTGTGCCGCCGCGACCTGACGATCAACGCGATCGCGCAGGACGAGGACGGCACGCTGATCGACCCGTACGGCGGTCGCCGGGACCTCGAAAACCGCGTGTTCCGTCATGTCAGCGAGGCGTTCGCCGAAGATCCGGTGCGCGTGCTGCGCGTCGCACGCTTTGCCGCGCGCTTCGACGCGTTTTCCGTCGCGCCCGAGACGCTCGCGCTGATGCGCACGATGGTCGACAACGGCGAGGTCGACCACCTGGTCGCGGAACGCGTATGGCAGGAGCTCGCGCGCGGCCTGATGGAAACCCGGCCCTCGCGGATGTTTGCCGTGCTGCGCGAGTGCGGCGCGCTCGCGCGCATCCTGCCCGAAGTCGATCACCTGTTCGGGGTGCCGCAACCGCCGCAGCACCACCCGGAAGTCGACACCGGCATCCACGTGATGGCGGTCGTCGACCACGCCGCGGCCACCGCGCAGCCGCTCGCCGTCCGCTGGGCCTGCCTGCTGCACGACCTGGGCAAGGCCGACACGCCCGTGCACCTATTGCCGCACCACTACGGCCACGAGGCGAAGAGCGCCGATCGCGCCCGGGCCGTGTCGGAGCGCCTGAAGGTGCCGCTCGATTGCCGCGACCTCGCCGTGCTGCTGGCGCGCGAGCACGGCATCCTGCATCAGGCACGGGCATTGCGCCCGGAGACGATCGTGAAGCTGCTCGAACGCACTGACGCGCTGCGCCGCCCGGAGCGTTTCGGCCTGTTGCTCGAAGCCGCGGCGTGCGATTTCCACGGTCGCCCCGGCATGGCCGAGCGCCCTTATGCGCAGGCCGCGATCTGGCACGCCGCGCTCACCGCGGTCCGGTCGATCGACGCGGGGACGATTGCCCGCAGCTGCACCGACAAGGCAAGCATCCCGCAACGCGTGCACGAGGCCCGGGTTGCGGCCGTCAAGGCTCGGCACGCGGAAGAGGAAGAGGAAGAGGAAGAGTGACCCGCTGGCCGCCGGTTCGCAGGGAGCGACTCACAATGCCCGCAGCAGCACCCACCCGAGAACACTCAGCAGTATCGTGCTGGTAAATGGCAGATGAATGGCACGGCCCCACAGGCGAAAATGAAGATCGCCCGGCAGATGGCCGAAGCGCAGGCGGCGCATGACGTCCGGCCTGAGCAGGCCGGTCAAGAGGACGATCAGCGCGACCACGACCAGCCACTTGAGCATTCCGGTCTCCGCCTCAAACCCGCATTAGACCCCGCGAGGGGTGCGTCTCGCAACGCGGCCCTCGCGCCGCCATCGACGGAGCTTGTCCGATGATCACGCTTTACACCTGGACCACACCCAACGGCCGCAAGATCTCGATCACCCCAGAGGCACGCGCGGCGCGGCCGGCAGTGCAGCGCGGCATGGCGGTGCCGCAATGAGCGCGCGGCATTTCGGCGAACTCGAGGTGATCTCGCGCGTCCCTGCGGGCAAGGCGGTTTCGCCGGTCCCGCTGCTGTTCATCCACGGCGCCTACACCGGCGCATGGTGCTGGGATGAACATTTCCTGCCCTATTTCGCCGCCGCCGGCTTCGACTGCCATGCACTGTCGCTGTCCGGACATGGCGCCAGCCGCAGGCGCGGGGGGCTCGATTCGTTCTCGATCGACGACTACGTACGCGACGTCACCGAAATCGTCGCCGCATTGCCGCGGACGCCGGCGCTGATCGGGCACTCGATGGGCGGAATGGTGATACAGAAGTATCTCGAACAGGCCGACGTTCCCGCCGCCGCGCTGCTGTGCTCGGTCCCGCCGCAAGGGCTGATGGGCTCCGCGCTGGGCCTGATGTTCAACAAGCCGCACCTCCTGGGCAACCTGAACCAGATGCTCGCCGGCAGCCAGCCCGATCCGGAAAGCCTGCGCGAAGCCCTGTTCCACCAGCCGGTCGATGACGATGCGCTGATGCGCTACTACCATCTGTGCCAGCCCGAATCCCACCGCGCGGTGTGGGACATGACGCTCTTCAACCTGCCGCAACCCACACGCATGCATCGTCCGCCGATGCTGATCGTCGGCGCGGAACACGATCACCTCATCCCGCCGGCGCAGGTCGCGATGACCGCGGCGCTCTACGGCCTGGATGCGACGATCATCCCCGGCATGGGGCATGGAGTCATGCTCGAGCGCGACTGGCGAAGTGTTGCGGAAATGCTCCTTGACTGGCTCGCGGTACAACTTGTCTGAGTTTAGTGCTGGAAACTGTAATCATTTGGCGCCAAGATGAAAATGCGGGGTCGCTCCGGAACCCCGTCAGCCGTGTAACCACCGGGGTCGAACCCGGAGCGGGCGGCTGCAGACCATCGCGGCGCCCCGGTGCCTCCAGCATCTCCCGGTCCGCAAGACCGCCGCCGGGAAGTGGAAAGCCGGGAAACATCGCGGAAGCCATCATGGTGATCATCATGGAAATGTGCACAGGCAATGTGATCGGGAATCCCGATGAATACGGCGACGAAGTGCTCAATGCCAACTGGCTGCCGCCGCAACCCGAACCCGCACTCCAGTTGCAGCCCGTCGAACACGTCGAGGTGGCCGGGGATCCGCCGGCACCGCCGCTCGACGTCGACGACTTCCTGCGGGCGGTTTACCGCTACCAGGAATAGGAGCCGCGGGATTACAGCGCGTGCACCCTGTCGCCGCGCTGGAACCCGAGCAGGGGGCCGGGGATGCCTTTGCCCAGCGCAAGCACCTTGAAGAGCTCCCCCATCTCCTGCGGCGTCGTCAGCCGCTGCGCGGCGCGCGCCGCGCGGATGTAGTCCGCCGACGTCTCCGGCCCGCGCCGCGCGAGGCATTCGAGCAGCCCGCAGTTGAACAGGAACGCGGCCTGGTTGGTGTAGCCGAGCACGTCGAGCCCGGCGTCGAACGCGGCCTCGGCCACCGACGTGAAATCGACGAACGCGGTGATGTCGTTCAACCCCGGCCAGAGGAAAGGGTCGGCGTGCGCATGGTGGCGGTAATAGCACAGCAGCGTGCCGTTCGAGCGCGACGGCAGGTAATACTCGGCACGCGGATACCCGTAATCGACGAGCAGCAGCGCGCCGCGCTCGAGCCGCTGCGCCCATTCGCCGACCCACGCCCGCGCGGCGAGGTTCAGCTCGGTGACGTATTCGCCGCTTTCGGGCAACGGCAGGTCGAGCGCGCGCGCCGCGTCGGCCACCGCTCCGCTCGCCGGCGAGTCCGCCCAGCGCAGCGTGCCCGACGCATCGACGGCGACACCGCGCTCGAACAGCCCTTCGGGCCGCGACACGACAAGGTGCACCGGCATCACGTCGAGGACTTCGTTCGCGACCAGCGCACCGGAGAAGCGCTCCGGCAGCGCGTCGAGCCAGCGCACGCGACTCGCCAGACGCGGGGCTTTCTCGGCCAGCAGGTCGAACTGGCGCTCGCGCAGCTCGCCCGACAGTTCCAGGATGCCGTAGGTCTCGGGCAGGCACTCCCGCCGCTCGAGTTCGAGCAGCAGATCGGCGGCGAGCAGTCCAGTGCCGGCTCCCGCTTCGATCACGTGCGCGGCGGAGGCGCGCATCACCTGCTCGACCTGCGCCGCGAGCGCCTGGCCGAACAGCGGCGTCAGCTCCGGGGCCGTGATGAAATCTCCGCCCGGGCCGAATTTCCTCGCCCCGCCGCTGTAATACCCGAGCCCCGGCGAATACAGCGCCAGTTCCATGTAGCGCGAAAAGGAAATCCAGCCGCCGGCCGCGGCGATGGAGGCGGTGATCGAGCGCACCAGGCGCGCGCTTTGTTCGATCGCATCGGCGGAAGGTTGAGGCAGGGACATGGGCGGCGACAGTCGGGAAAACGCGTATTCTAGCGTCTGTCTCCAGCGGCCACGCGCGGGTGGCCAGAACCGAGGAATCCGGCACGATGAGCACCGCAGCCTCGCCAGTCATCCTGGTTACCGGCGCCGCCCGGCGGGTCGGCGCGGAAATCGCGCGCACCTTGCACGCCACCGGCGCGCATGTCGTGCTGCATTACCGCAACTCGGCAGCCGAGGCCCGTGCGCTGGCCGACGAGCTCGACCGGCTGCGCCCCGGCTCCGCGTCGCTGGCCCAGGGCGACCTCAAGGACGACGGCGTTCCCGCGGCCTTGATCGACGCGCTGCTCGCGACGCACGACCGGCTCGACGCGGTCGTGAACAACGCGTCGAGCTTCTTCCCGACCCCGCTCGGCCATATCGACGCCGCAGCATGGACCGAGCTGATCGGTTCGAACCTGAAAGGCCCGCTGTTCCTCGCGCAGGCCGCTGCGCCGATGCTGCGGCGCCAGCGCGGCGCGATCATCAACATCGTCGATATCCACGCCGAGCGCCCCCTGCGCAACTACCCGCTGTATTGCGCCGCGAAAGCGGGCCTGCTCGGCCTGACGCGGGCGCTGGCGCTGGAACTCGCCCCCGACGTGAGAGTGAACGGCGTGTCGCCCGGCGCGATCGAGTGGCCTGAAGACGGCCAGTTTGCGCCCGAACAGCGCGACGAGATCGTCCGGCACACGCTGCTCGGACGGATCGGAACACCGGCCGACATCGCCCGCACGGTCCGCTTCCTGCTGTTCGACGCCCCTTATGTCACCGGGCAGATCATCGCCGTCGACGGGGGTCGCAGTGCGCACCTCTGAACGCGGCAGGACCGCTTGCGCAGTGCACAAAGGTATAATTTCGTTCGTTTCCCCGCAGGACGCTCAACCGTGACTCCCCTTTCCGCTGCCGCCACGCCGACTCCAGCCCCCGCCGAAGCGGCCGACAGCCGCTTTTCGAACACTTTCCTGCGGCTGAAGAAAAAGCTCGAACGCAGCGTCGGCAAGGCGATCGCCGACTTCAACATGATTGGCGACGGCGACACGGTGATGGTCTGCGTGTCCGGCGGCAAGGATTCGTACACGCTGCTGTCGTGCCTGCTCGCGCTGCGCGAACGTGCCCCGGTCGACTTCCGCATCATCGCGATGAACCTCGACCAGAAGCAGCCCGGCTTCCCCGCCGAGGTGCTGCCGGCCTATTTCGAGTCGATCGGCGTCGAATACCGCATCGTCACCGAGGACACCTACTCGATCGTCAAGGACAAGATCCCCGCAGGCAAGACCACCTGCTCGCTGTGCTCGCGGCTGCGGCGCGGCATCATCTACCGCGTCGCACGCGAACTCGGCGCGACGCGCATCGCGCTCGGCCACCACCGCGACGACATGCTCGAGACGCTGTTCCTGAACCTGTTCTTCGGCGGCAAGATCAAGGCGATGCCGCCCAAGCTCGTCAGCGACAACGGCGAACACGTCGTGATCCGCCCGCTTGCATATTGCACCGAGGCCGACATCACGCGCTTCGCGCGCACGATGGAGTTCCCGATCATTCCGTGCAACCTTTGTGGCTCACAGGAAAACGCGCAGAGAAAGCAGATCAAGACGATGCTGCAGGGCTGGGCGCGCGAGCATCCGGGGCGCATCGAATCGATCGCAACCGCGCTCGGCCAGGTCGTGCCGTCGCATCTTGCCGACGCCTCGCTGTTCGACTTCCGCAACCTGACGCGCGACACGGTCGTCGCGGAAGGCGACATCGCGTTCGACCGCCTCGACGTGCCGTCCGCGCCCGCTGCGGTCATGCACCTCGCGGATCGCACGACGGACGGGGAGTAGGCGCCGATCCGCCGCCCGCCCCACGCAGAACCTTGACCATCATCCCCGCGACACGCGCCGCCCCGGCCCGCCCGGCGCCGGGAACTGGCCGCCCACGCCATGCCCCCGCACATGATCCAGCCGAAGAACGTCTGCGTCCTCGTTGCCGAAGTGCCCGGAAGACGGCACCTTGTCGAGGCTCTCGGCGCGCACGAGGTCAACCACGCGGTCGAGCGTTGCATGCACCGCATCGAGCGGGCCGTCGAGGCGAACGCCGGAGCCCGGGTGCGCCGCGAAGCGGCACGCGCATGCGCGACGTTCGAACGCTGCGACGCCGCGATCCTCGCCGCCTGCGAAATGCTCGAGCGCGTCGAAAGCCTGCCGCCGCTGCGCGGCCTGCGCATGACGATCCGGGTCGGAGTGCACTATGGCGCGGCGGCATCGCCGTGCCAGCCGGTCAGCGCGGACGAGGCGCTCGCGATGCGCCTCGCCGATACCGCGAAACCCGGCCACATCCTCGCCAGCAATGCGGTCGTGATGCAGCTGTCGCATGGCGTCCGCCATCTCGCCTGCAACACGCCGCTGCCGGACCCGGCGCTCGACGGCCTGGGTTGGCCGGTGTTCGAGATCGTGCGGTATTCCGGCACGATCACTTCGATCCCGGCTGCGGAGCGAATCTCGCAACGGCTGAGGATCCATCACCAGCAGGACGTGCTGTTCGTCGAGGAGAACCGCCCGGTGGTGCTGCTGGGGCGCGAGATCGGCAACGACATCGTCATCATCGACCGGCGCACCTCGCGCCAGCACGCGCGCATCGAGCGCCGGCGCGAAGGTTTCGTCCTGATCGACCAGAGCACCAACGGCACGTACGTCGCCGAAAATGGCGGCGCCGAGCAGTGCATCAAGGCCGGCGAACTGGCGCTGATCGGCCCGGGCCGCATCGGCTGCGGCTTCTCGGCGAACGACATCGAGCGCGACCTGGCGTTTTTCGAGATCGTCTAGGCGGCCGCGCCCGGCAACCGCTCACGACCTTCTTACGTCCGTTCCCGCACCCGCCGATGAGCTTCCTTTCGCTGCTCGACCCCGGCCCCGAAGCGGGCCTCGCGGCACTGTTCGTATCGAGCTTTCTTTCCGCGACGCTGCTGCCGGGCGGATCGGAGCTCGTGCTCGCCGGCGTGCTCACGCTGCGGCCCGGGCAGCTCGTCGCCGCGCTGACGCTCGCGACGCTCGGCAACACGCTCGGCGGCATGAGCACCTGGGCGCTCGCCCGGCTGCTGCCCGGAAAGGCGGACACGGGCCGGCTCGCCTGGGTGCGCCATCACGGCGCGCCGATCCTGCTGCTGTCGTGGGCGCCGGTGATCGGCGACGCCCTGTGCGCCGCGGCGGGCTGGCTGCGCCTCGCGTGGCTGCCGTGCCTGCTGTGGATGGCGGCGGGCAAGCTGCTACGCTACGCGCTCGTCGCCTTCGCCGTCCTGTGAACCCGCCTCGTGCACGACGCCGGCGTCTCCGCGGACTGTCACCCGAAGTCTTCAGGACCCCTCGAGCCCGATTGACGCCACGATACAAGCTGCTTGAAAATCAAGCCCCTATGCAGCGCAGGGACTTGACCGGCGTTCGTATTGCACCGCCGTAAGCTACAATTTGCGGCTTCCCCGCCGTCCTGGTATCGGAACATCTGATGACTCAACGCCTGCGCGAGATTCCTTATAACTACACGTCGTTCTCCGACCGCGAGATCGTCATCCGCCTGCTCGGCGCCGACGCCTGGCACGCGCTCGATGCGCTGCGCGAGGAGCGCGTCACCGGGCGCTCGGCGCGGATGCTCTACGAAGTGCTCGGCGACATCTGGGTCGTGCAGCGCAATCCCTACCTCCAGGACGACCTGCTGGGGAACCCGGAGCGGCGCCGCGCGCTGATCGAGGCGCTGCACCACCGGCTGCGCGAAGTCGAGAAGCGCCGCGAGGAAAGCGCGGCGCAGGACCCGGAACGCAGCGACAAGGTCGCGCGCCTGATCGAGTCGGCGCACGACGCGGTCGACCGCTTCGCGCAGTTCTTCAGCGACACCGAGGTGCTGCGCAAGAAGACGCTGAAGACGCTGACGCGCCACACCGCGCGCGACAACATCTGCTTCGACGGCCACGCACGCGTCTCGCACGTCACCGACGCGACCGACTGGCGCGTCGAATACCCCTTCGTCGTCCTCTACCCGGACACCGAAGAAGAGATGGCGCCGCTCGTGAAGTGCTGCATCGAGCTCGGCCTGACGATCATCCCGCGCGGCGGCGGCACCGGCTACACCGGCGGCGCGGTGCCGCTCGATGCGCGCTCGGCCGTCATCAACACCGAAAAGCTGATCGCGCTCGGCCCGGTCGAGGAACTCGCCCTGCCAGGCGCCGATGGCAGCGAAGGCACGCGCTACGCGACGATCCGCACCGGCGCCGGCGTCGTCACCGAGCGCGTCGCCGAAGCGGCGGCGGCGGCCGGCCGCGTGTTCGCCGTCGACCCGACTTCGGCCAGCGCGTCGTGCATCGGCGGCAACATCGCGATGAACGCCGGCGGCAAGAAGGCCGTGCTGTGGGGCACTGCGCTCGACAACCTGGCGTGGTGGAAGATGGTCACGCCCGACGGCGACTGGCTCGAAGTCGAGCGGCTCGACCACAACTTCGGCAAGATCCACGAGCAGGAGACGGTCCGCTTCCGCCTGCGCCGGTTCGACCCGAGCGGCAGAAAGCGGACCGGCGAGGAGATCCTGACGCTGCCCGGCGCATCCTGCCGCAAGGTCGGCCTCGGCAAGGACGTCACCGACAAGTTCCTCGGCGGCGTGCCGGGCGTACAGAAGGAAGGCACCGACGGCCTGATCGTCGCCGCGCGCTGGGTGCTGCACAAGATGCCGCCGGTGACGCGCACGGTGTGCCTGGAGTTCTTCGGCCAGGTGCGCGAAGCGGTGCCGGCGATCGTCGAGATCACCGACTGGTTCAAGCCCGGCAAGGATGGCGAGCGCCTCGGCGTGCAGCTCGCCGGCCTCGAGCACCTCGACGAGCGCTACGTGAACGCGGTCGGCTACACGACGAAGGCGAAGCGCCACGGCCGGCCGAAGATGGTGCTGATCGGCGACATCGTCGGCCACGACGACGCGGCGGTGATGACCGCCGCGTCGGAAGTCGTGCGCATGTGCAACGTGCGCGGCGCCGAAGGCTTCATCGCGGCCAGCCCCGAGCAGAGGAAGCGTTTCTGGCTCGACCGCTCGCGCACCGCGGCGATCTCGCGCCACACCAACGCGTTCAAGGTCAACGAGGACGTCGTGATCCCCTTGCCGCGCATGGGCGACTACTGCGACGGCATCGAGCGCATCAACATCGAGCTGTCCACGCGCAACAAGCTCGAACTGTGCGACGCGCTGACCGGCCTGCTCGCCGGCGAGCTGCCGCTCGACCAGGGCGACGCGAACCTCGCGAGCGACGAGCTGATCGGCGACCGCCGCCAGGCCGCGGTCGACTACATCGCGAGCGTGCGGCGCCGCTGGCAGTGGCTGCTCGACAACCTCGACCTGCCGCTGGCGCAGGCCGAAGCGCAGTTCGACGAATTCGGCATCCACGCCGGCGAGCTGACCAACCGCGCCGCGAACCCCAAGCTCTTCCACCGCCTGCAGGACTATTCGGTGCGCACGTCGTGGAAGACCGAGCTCAAGCCGCGGCTCGACAAAATCTTCGACGGCGCGGTGTTCCGCCCGATCGTCGCGCGCATCGAGGAAGTGCACAAGGAAGTGCTGCGCGGGCGCGTGTTCGTCGCGCTGCACATGCACGCCGGCGACGGCAACGTGCATACCAACATCCCGGTCAACTCCGACCACTACGCGATGCTGCAGACGGCGAACCGTGCCGTCGACCGCATCATGGCGCTCGCCCGCTCGCTCGACGGCGTGATCTCCGGCGAGCACGGCATCGGCATCACCAAGCTCGACTATCTCACCGACGCCGAGATGGCGAACTTCTGGGAGTACAAGCGCCGCGTGGACCCGCAAGGGCACTTCAACCGCGGCAAGCTGATGCGTGGGCTGGGCACGATCACCGGCAACCTCGACAACGCCTACACGCCGAGCTTCAACCTGATGGGCCACGAGTCGCTGATCATGGAGCAGACCGAGATCGGCGACATCGCGCACGACATCAAGGACTGCCTGCGCTGCGGCAAGTGCAAGCCGGTGTGCTCGACGCACGTGCCGCGCGCGAACCTCCTGTACAGCCCGCGCAACAAGATCCTCAGCACGTCGCTGCTCGTCGAAGCGATGCTGTACGAGGAGCAGACGCGGCGCGGCGTGTCGCTCGCGCACTGGGCCGAGTTCGAGGACGTCGCCGACCACTGCACGGTGTGCCACAAGTGCGAGAAACCCTGTCCGGTCGATATCGACTTCGGCGACGTGTCGATCAAGATGCGCAACCTCTTGAGGAAGCAGGGCAAGAAGTCCTTCAACCCCGGCAAGGCCGCGGCGATGGCGTTCCTGACGGCGAAGGACCCGGCGACGATCAAGCTGATCCGCACCGGCATGATCGAATGGGGCTACAAGGCGCAGCGGCTCGCGCACCAGGTCGGCAAGTCGCTCGGCCTCGTCCAGCAACAGGTCAAGCAACCGCCGGCGACGCTCGGCAAGGCGCCGCTGCGCGCGCAGGTGATCCACTTCATCAACAAGCCGATGCCCGGCAAGCTGCCCAAGCGCACCAGCCGCGCGCTGCTCGACATCGAGGACGCCAACGTCATCCCGGTGATCCGCGACCCGCACCTGAAGCGCGACGACTCGGAAGCGGTGTTCTATTTTCCCGGCTGCGGCTCCGAGCGCCTGTTCAGCCAGGTCGGCCTCGCGACGCAGGCGATGCTGTACCAGGTCGGCGCAACGACGGTGCTGCCGCCGGGGTATCTGTGCTGCGGCTACCCGCAGACCTCGGCCGGCGAGGACGACAAGGGCCAGCAGATCACGACCGACAACCGCGTGCTGTTCCACCGCGTCGCGAACACGCTGAACTACCTCGACATCAAGACCGTGATCGTGTCCTGCGGCACCTGCATGGACCAGCTGCAGAAATACCAGTTCGAGCAGATCTTCCCCGGCTGCCGGCTGCTCGACATCCACGAGTACCTGATGGAGAAAGGCGTCAAGCTCGACGGCGTCACCGGCACGAAGTACATGTACCACGAGCCGTGCCACACGCCGATGAAAGTGCATTCGGGCATCAAGGTCGCAAACGCCTTGATGGGCACGCGCGTCGACCTCAACGACCGCTGCTGCGGCGAATCCGGCACGCTCGCGGTCGCGCGGCCGGACATCTCGACGCAGGTGCGCTTCCGCAAGCAGGAAGAGATCGAGAAAGGCGCCGCGGCGCTGCGCGATGGCGCAGCCCCGGTGAAGATCCTGACGTCGTGCCCGTCGTGCCTGCAGGGCCTGTCCCGCTACGCCAACGACGGCGGCGGCGTCGAAGCCGACTACATCGTCGTCGAGATGGCGAAGCACCTGCTCGGCGACAACTGGATGCCGGACTACGTGCAGCGCGCGAACAGCGGCGGCATCGAGCGCGTGCTGCTGTAAGGCTCGGCGGGACGGGACGGTAGGGCGGAAAACGAAGTTTCGGCGTAGCCAAAAGCGCAGCGCCTTCCGCATGCCTGCCCGCCGTCCACTCCCGCCGACTTGACCCCGTGTTTCCGCGTATTTTCCTCCGCCTGTCGACGCCCTTGACACTCGCCGCGCCGGACGCCTCAGCCCAAAAGCCGATGCCCTGACGAATCAAACGCTTGCAGCCTGCGGAATCGAACTTGCTTTATGGCAATCGACATATGCCGATAACGTGCACGAGAGATGACAAATGAAGGCAAGCCGGTTCCCGTCGAAGATGCGCGTCGCGATCAGCGGCGTGCTGGCGAGTCTGTCGCTGCTGCTGGCCGCGGCCCCGCATCCTGCCGGCGCCGTGACGCTGCAGATCGATCCGGCGCAAAGCCAGGTTCACTACAGTGCGAAGATGTCCTTCTGTTTTCCCGACGCCTCGGGGCAGACCGTCTGCCCGCCGGCCAACGAAATCTACGCGATCAGCGGCCAGGTCGATCTCGAGGTGATCCCGCAATACCTGAGCTCCGGCGACCTCGATCCGTACCGCTACCTGCTGAGCCTCACGCCGGTCGGCATTGCTTCGGACGCGGTGGCGAGCGGCCTGAAGTTCGGCACGGTGCTGGGCCTGCTGAACGACGACGGCACCTTCGCCACCCTGGTGGGAGACCCGTTCTGCTCCGTTCCTTTTCCCGACACCTTCGCCGGCTGCTTCATAATGGTGACCTTCGAGACAAGCGGAGCGAGCGGAACCTGGGACGGTCAGACGCTGAACTGGACCGGATACCAGACATCGTTCTTCGCCGACTTCGATTACACGATCACCGCTGTTGTCGCGTCGGTGCCGGAACCCGGCACCCTGCTGTTGACGCTGCCGGCGCTGATCGGATTGTTCGGCCGCAAAATCCCGCTGCACCGCCGCCGGCCGTCCTGCCCGACGACGGGAATCCCCTCGAATTCGCCGCAGCAAGCGTAGTGCGAAAAGCCGCCACGCCCGCATCCCTTGCCCGCCGCCTGCCGATTTTCGCCCTGGCTCACTGCCGCTCTCGTCGATACGGCGACCCTGACGAATAATCCGGAAAGGGATGATGCTGCATTGCAAGACCCCTGGTTTTCGGGTTTTCCCGCACGGGCCGGCGCGCCGCCATGGACTATATATGGAAACACACGCCCTTGCGGAGGCGAGATCATGCGCACCCCAGTCTTCCGCGCCGTCCTCACGCGGACCGCACGGGCCTTGGCCGCCCTGGCCCTGATCAGCGGACTTCCCGCCCCCGTCGATGCGGAGCAAGGAGTCGGCGGCGCAACGCCCGCCGTCGATGAGTACGTCCTGATCCCGGACCGCGTTTTCGACGGCTACATGATGCGCGAAGGCTATGGCGTCGCCGTGCGGGGCGCGGTTATCACAGCTGTCAGGCCGGCGGCGACGTTGCCGGCCGCACGCCGTCATGTACTCGCCGGCGCGACCCTGCTTCCCGGCTTCATCGACCTGCACGGGCACGTTGCCGTCCAGGGCATCCCGCCCGCGACGGTGCTGCGCCACGGCACGACGACGGTGCGCGACCTCACCGGCCCGGCGCGGGCGCCGGTTGGCGGCAGCGGCAGCCTGCGGCAGCTCACCGCCGGCCCGATCCTCACGGCGCCGCACGGCTATCCGCTGCCGGTGTGGGCCGGGGGTGGGGACCACGGCCATGGCGACGCCGCCCTCGCGGTCGAAGTCGCAGACGTCGAACAGGCGCTCAAGGTCGTGAACCACCTTGTCGATGCCGGCGCATCCGTGATCAAGATCGCCCTCGAACCCGGTGGCTCCCCGGGCGCCCGTGGAGCCAGCACAAAGCCCGTGTTCCGCCTCCGTGGCCGCTGCTCGCGCCCGACGTGCTGAAGGCAATCGTCCGGGCGGCGCATGAGCGTGGCCGCAAGGTCTCGGCGCACCTCAGCAACGCCACCGGTGCCCGTCTCGCGCTCGACGCCGCGGTCGACGAATGGGCGCACATGCCCTGCGAAGCCCTGCCCGAGGACATGATCGCGCGGGCCGCCGATGCCGGCGTGAGGATCGTCGGCACGCTCGACACGCAGTCCCACTGCCCCGGCATTCTCGCCAACACCCGCGAATTCGTCGCACGCGGCGGGACTTTGCTCTACGGCACCGACATGGCCCATACCGAGCTGCCTTGGGGCATCAACGCCCGCGAACTGGAACTCATGATGCACGCTTCGCACGGCAAGCTGAGCGCCGAGGCCGTCCTGTCAGCCGCCACGGGCAAGGCCGGGGAACATTTGGGAATGGCTCCTCTCGGGCAACTCGTCCCCGGCGCCCCCGCCGACCTCGTGGCCGTGCGGGGCAACCCGCTGCACGCCCTCAAGCGCCTCGAGTACCCCGAACTGGTGATCTCGGGCGGCCGATTCGTCGAGGATCGGTTGCGCGGATCGGCAAAGGGAGAGGAGATGCATCCATCCACGAGTAATGTGCATTAGAGCGGATTGCCGATCACTGTAAGTCATAACCGCAGTGTGCGAACCAGCCGCGGGCATCGGCGGCGGTCACCGTGTTGAGGACCCGTTTGAGGGCCTCATCCAGTGCTTCGCGCGTCCGCGCCTTGGCGGCCCGCAAGGCAGTCTTGAGTTTCGACCAGCACGGTTCGATGGGGGACCAATCCGGGGAATAGGGCGGCAGATAAAGCAGGTTGGCCTGGGCGCCCTCGATCGCTTCGCGAATGCCTTTGACCTTGTGCGCGCTCAGGTTGTCCATGACGACGATATCACCGGGGGCGAGCGTCGGCAGCAGCACCTGGTCGACATAAGCTCGAAACACTGCAGCGTCGGTCGGGCCCTCGACAGTCATGACAGCGTCGATGCCTCGGCAGGACACAGCGCCCAGCAGGGTGACATTGCGACCGTGATTTTTCGGCACCGCGTCGGGCACCCGCTCACCGCGCAGGGCACGGCCGTAATGACGAGTCATCGCAATGTTCACGCCCGATTCATCGATGAAGCACAATCGTGACGGGGGATGTTGGGCCACCTCCTCCCGATAAGCCGCGCGCGCTTCAATTACCGAGTCGGCGTCACGTTCCGTCGCATGGAGCGTCTTTTTTTTCGCGACAGTTGCATCTGCTTGAGCACCCGACACAGTCGGGGCAAGCCGATAGGAATGTCCAATTCGGTCTTCAGGCGCTGCGCCAACTCGTTGAGCGTCAGATCGGACTGCGTGTGCAGCCACTGCGCCAGACGCTGTCGCGCGGCTTCATCCAGACGCGATCGCTTTCCGCCGGCGTGCGGCTTTGGCGCCACTGCTCCGGTGCTTCGCAGCCGCATGAAAAGCTTCTCGACAAACGAGATACTGACGCCAAAAAGCTCGGCTACTTGGCGCTGTGAACCCACCCCGCGCTCGTACGCATCGACCACTTTCTGGCGCAAATCAATTGAGTAAGGTGCCATTGCCAGACGACCACGCTGGCCGCACTTTGGTTCCTTCTACGCAAAGCAAAACCGCTCTAAGGTAATGACGAATTCGGCGGCGTGAAGGTCGAGATCCCCCCGCCGCATGGATTCCTGAAGGAAACTCAGGGTCTGTGCAGAATTGTTCGGTCGGTCATTTTCCGTCCGACGTACTGGCCTGCGTCGCCCCAAGTCACGTTGTAGCGTCTGCAGTCATTGCTTAAAATGACTTCATTGATCAATGGAGGCCAGCATGGCGACCATGACCATCCGAAACATCGACGAGCAGCTCAAGGCGCGGCTGCGGGTGCAGGCGGCCATCCACGGCCGGTCGATGGAAGATGAAGCCCGTGACATCCTCCGCGCTGCGCTGTCGGTCGAGCCCGTTCGCGGCAGAACCCTGGTGGAGGCCATTCGTGCCAGGATCGAACCGCTGGGGGGTGTCGAACTCGCTGTTGGCGGCCACGCGCGCGATCTTCGATGAAGACTTCGCTGGCTGCCGGATACGGTACGCGTGGAACGGGTTTTGCAGGCAAGACCGGGCTTCTTCAACTGCTACGAGAGTCCACGATGTCGACCCCGCCCCTCACAGATTCAGCGCGGGCTCCGGTTCAGCGATCATCCACCGTGCCCGCGCCCGGAACGCAGCCCGACCCGGACCCGAAACCGCACCCGGGTCCGTACCCGGAGCCGAACCCCGATCCTTATCCGAATCCCGCGCCGCCGAAGCCCGAGCCCGTGACCGATCCGACGCCGACGCCACCGGCGCCTCAATCAAGCATCCGCAGCAGGATATCGTGCCATTGTGCGGTATCGATCTCACCCAGCTTCCCGGCCAGCCGAGCCTTGTCAACGCACCGGATCTGATCGAGCAGGATACGCGCCGGCTTGCCATCGAACACCAATTCAGGCCGGCAACCAAGCGATTGCCCCTTGCTGGTGATCGGCGCCACAATCACCCGTGGCAGGGCCGCGTTCATGTCATCTGGCGACACCACCAGCGCCGGGCGGGTTTTCTGGATCTCGGTCCCGACAGTGGGGTCAAGGTTAACCCAGTAAACTTCGCCGCGGCGCACCTTGGCGCCTGCCTTCACCATTCCCAGTCTCCGGTATCCGCCTCAACCGGCAATCCGTTCCACGCATCGGTATCGGCCTCGGGGCGATACCCATCGAACCATCCGGCACGCGACACTCGAACCGGTTCGATGATGATGCGTGCGCCCTCCAGGCGCATCTCGACTTCATCACCGATTTTGCACTCTGCGAGTAGCAGCGACGGGATGAGTACCCCGCGAGAATTGCCGATCTTTCTGACTGTCGTGCGCATGGCGCCCTCCTTTTTGTAATAACCTTGTTATTACATCAGAGACGAGTCCAGTCCGCAAGACGAGAAACACATATCCTTTTCCGGAATTCACACGAAACGCTGCTGCTACCGGAAATCACAAAATCACAAAGCCCGTAACAGCGCGGGCTTTATCGATTATTGCGACGTGCTGCGACCCGCAACCTCATTCAATTGCACCTGAATGTCGAAGACGCCTTGGATGCCTTGCAAATACAGGGCGCTTGCCTTTCTATCGCCCGATTGGGTGCACGCTTGGGTGCACAGCCTCGAACCGCTTGGAGGACTGGCGCGTCCTGAGGGGCAGCCTACGGCCGCCTTCCCTGTCAGTCCTTCGCACATGCCCGCTTCACGCTGGCCGCTGAAATCCCGAAGTGCTCCGCCGTCGCCTTGATGCTGGCGGAGTTCGCCGCACGCCAAGCCAACACGGCCGCATCATCGATTGCCTTGGTCCTGCCCAAGTTCTTGCCTTCGGCCCGCGCACGCTCAAGGCCCGCGAGTTGCCGGGCTTTAAGGTTCTCCCGCTCCAGCTCCGCGACCGCAGCCAGCATCGTAAGCATGAGCTTTCCGGCGGGAGTTGCCAGGTCGAAACCTTCACGCATGGAAACGACGGACACGCCCTTCGCCTTCAGCGCCTCCACCGTGTTCAGCACATCGATCGTGTTGCGCCCGAGGCGGTCAATCGCGACGACCACCACTACATCACCCTCGCGCACGTACGCGAGCAGGGCCGCCATTCCGAGACGCTGGGACGCAGCGACCGAACCGGACACGCCGTCATCCGAGAACCACTTGCTCACCGCGTACCGGGCCGCGATGGTGCGACGCTGGTTCTCGCAGGTTTGATCGTCCGTCGAGACGCGGGAGTAAGCAACGATGGAGGACATGGCGAGTTCTCTTCTGGCTTAAAATGTATGGCTCAGATATTAACCTAGCTCAAATATCAAATCAACAATTTTGAGCCATGCCCGCAGGGCTGTTTTCGTCATGGCTCAAAAGCCCTACCTTTTGAGCCACAAGAGGCACCCTGAGCGGAGAAGGATTTGGCTCACTTCTTCCAGGGCCATCCCCCGCACGCACGGACAAGGCAGGCCACGAATTTCTCCCCCTATCCGCCCGGAGGGTCACTGCCAAAACTGCCAAAAGCCCTTTTGGCAGTTTTGGCAGTACGGTCCCCGGCGTATATGGGGGAAAATTTTCCGGCTCAGTGCGTCGGCAGCTCCGGCGGCAAGGCCTTCGGGTTCGACACGTACAGGGTCTTGACTCGCCCGCGAGTCGGTTCCTGCCACGCCTCCAGGTGCCCCAGCTCGACGAGCAGCGCCAGCGCATCGGCGACCCGCTTCTGATCGGCCAGGCCGCGCGTAGAATGAAACGAGCCCCAGTGCTGCCCCCCGCCCCTCATGCTGATGCCGATCTTGTCCATGCTTCGCCAGTTCCTGGTTACCTTCGCGTTCGAGCTGGTTGCGGTCGCGCCATCGGTGTGGCTCGCCGACACGTGGGGGCGGGCTGCGCTCGAACACGGCGCCGAGTTCGGCGTCTATGTGGTGCTGTTGCCGTTGGTGACCGGCGCTGGCGTGATTGCCTTGGAACCGCTCAAGCTCGCGGTCGAACGTTTGGTGCTGGCGCGGCTCCCTGGTCTCACTTCCGCGCCGCGCCCACCGTGCTGATCCAGTCGCTCCACCCGAGATGCGGGGTTGCTCGGTCAGGCGGCAATCCGCCCCACCGGCGGGCGTTCCTTGGCGCGCTCGCCGGCTGCCCATAGGTCGCGCTGCGTCTGGAGCTTCAGCCAATACCCCGGCGTCGTGCCCAGGGCTTCGGACAAGCGCAAGTCCATATCGGCCGTGATGGCAGCGTGTCCATGCAGGATGCGCGAGAGCATCACGCGGCTGATGTCCAGGTGCGCGGCGAAAGCGGTTACGCTCATGTCGAGGTCTTCGAGCCAGCCGGCAAGCAATTCGCCAGGCGGCGCGGGGTTGTGCATGTCCATGTCTCGGGCCTCAGTGATAGTCCAAGTAGTCCAGTAGCTCCACGTCCGTCCCGTCGAAGCGGAACACAAGGCGCCAGTTCGCCTGCACCGTCATGGCGAGAAAGCCGGCGCGGTCGCCTGACAGGCCGTGCATGCGCCAGGAAGGGCGGGTCAAGTCTTGCGGACCGGCGGCGACGTTCAGGGCGGCGAGCATTTCCCGCAGGCGCTTGGCGTGCATCGGCTGGATGCCGGCTTGGCCGCCAGTGCGGAAAAAGGCTTCCAGCCCCTTGTGGCGGAACGAGACAATCATAAAATGTATATCGCAGCTTTACAATTCAGGAAGCTACCCTCCTGCGCAGTTCCGTTGCCTGCGCGCGGACGAGGCGTAGAGATTGGCACAAAATCGTGCCGATCTATGGCCATCCCCCAAACCCCCACGGACGAGGCACGGTCCGAATTTCTCCCCCTATCCGCCCGGAGGGTCACTGCCAAAACTGCCAAAAGCCCTTTTGGCAGTTTTGGCAGTACGGTCCCCGGCGTATATGGGGGAAAATTTTCCGGCTCAGTGCGTCGGCAACTCCGGCGGCAAGGCCTTCGGGTTCGACACGTACAGGGTCTTGACTCGCCCGCGAGTCGGTTCCTGCCACGCCTCCAGGTGCCCCAGCTCGACGAGCAGCGCCAGCGCATCGGCGACCCGCTTCTGATCGGCCAGGCCCGACCACCCCGGCCGCCACACGTCCCGGCTCCCGAACCCCTCCCGTGGCAGATCGCCTTTCGCGATCCGCGCGAGGAGGCGCTGGGCTGTGTCGGCATCGCACGACTGAGCCACGCCGTAGCAACGGCGCGCGTGCGTCTGCAGGTAGGCGCCCCAGTGCAGCGCGCGCAGAGCCGAGGCGAAGCCCACCGGGCCGGTGTGCCCGTCCGCCAGATGGAAGGTGAGGGCCAGGGCAGGGACGAGCTTCCGATACTTGGCCAGATGGGATTCGAGGGCGGGGAATAGATCGCCCGTGCGCAAGCCCGCTTCGAAGTGCGTTCGCCAGTCCGTGAAGGCTTCCAGGGCTTCGGCGTCGAAGCGCAGGAAGGGCGGCGCGTCGGCGGCCTCCAGCTCGGCGCCGCGGGCCAGCGGGTCGAGTGCGTCCAGATCGTCAAAGACGGCGAACGCTGCGGCCTTCGCGGGACCGTCCGGGTAGCGGTCGACGTTCTTCCACGCGCCGCCGGTCTCGGGCCATACCAGCAGGCCGAAGCGGGCCAGCATGCCGTCGTCGGACGCACCGCCCCGCATGGCGGCGCGCAGGTATTCCCCCAGGGGGCCGGGCTGGGCACCGCCAATCACCCCCAGGCACACCGCAGGCACGCGCCGATGACCGCGGCCGATGCGGTCGAACGTCCAGCCATCCTTGCCGTTCCATCCGGTCATCAGGAAGGCGCGCAGTTCGGCCGCGTCTTCCCGGTCGAGGCCGGCGAGCCAGCCGGGCAGCTCGTCGCGGACCACGAGCAGGCCGCGGGGGTTCTCGATCAGCTTTTCGGCGAGGGCTTCGACCGTTGCCGAGGCGACGGTGTAGCGGCGCAGGATCGGCGCCTCGTCGGCGTCGGGGCTGGTGAAGCTGGCCACGTCCACCAGGGCGTTCGGGTTCTTCCGTAGCGTCTTGGTCGCTTCGGCCCGGCGGGCATCCGCCCGTGCCTTCGCGATCTCCGCCTCTGCCCGCCACGTCGCTTGCGCCCCCTGCCACTCATCCAGGGCACGGGCTTCGAGGCGCACCACCGGGGCGAGGGCGGCCATCATGGCGGGGCTTTTCATCATCCCCGGCCGCCCCACGATGCAGCCCCACAGATTGGGGAATTCCTGCCAATCGCTCATCGCCTGCGGCCGGATCGCACAGCGCCGGCCGATCAGGTTGCCGGCCGCAGTCACCATCGGCACCGCGACGAAGTCCGGCGGGCACTGCATACGCTCGGAGACATCCCGCACCCAGGGGCGCAGGCGCTCGGGGAGCATGGCGTAATCGAACGGGGCGACAGGCGGCAGGCCTTCGGGAAGGGGGTGGGGATCGGGCCAGGCGGACACGGGCCACGTGCGCGGATCGCCCAAGGCCGGGGCCAGGGCGGCGCGCTCGTCGCTGCGGGCAGGCTCGTAGGGCGTCGCCTTCATGGCCACACCTCCACGCCGCGTGCGGCACTCACGATGAATTCAGCCGCCGGGGTGCCGCCGGGCCGCAGCAGGATCAGCCGCTTTGGCCGTGCGGCGATCAGCTCCCGGAGCAACGCCCGCACGCGCCCCTCATCGGCACCAGGGCGGACGACGGCGAGCACGTCGAGGGCCGCCAGGTAACGCCAGTCGAGCAGATGCGGCCGCGCGTCGATCGGGCAGCAGATCGCCGGCCCGAGGGTCGAGGCGCAGCGGCGGCGCGTGGGCCAGTGATCGAGATAGACCCGCACCTGGCGATTGGCGGGCACCAGGCCGCGCGCACGGGCGTTGGCCAGTTCGCGGGCATAGGCGGGCAGGCGCCGGCCCGGCGAGCACCGCCAGACCGACAGGGGCGAACTCGATCGCGAGGCGCTCATGGCGTGCCCCATGCGGCAAGCGTCGGGGCAGCGCCGGAGGACTGCCCTGTACGGGCAACGGCCGTTTCATAGTCGATCGTGCCGACCAAGGCGAAGGACGCGAACAGCACAGCGAGGATGAGGGCGGTTTTCATGCTTCGCCCCCTGTCTCAGGAAGGGCGATCCGCACGTGATTCGCAATCTTCGCGGTCTCTTCGATGTCATCGCCCAATGCGGACATCACCGCGCAGGCAAGGTCGCGAATCCGCGCCGACAGCCCGCGCACAACCAAGCGCGCGGGGCCGGCGCTGGGTCCGACCGTCGAGCAAAGCGCATTGCATAGCTCTTCAATCTCCCACGCCGCCTCCAGCGCGAGCCCATGCCGCGCGGTTCCAATGACGATCGTGTCGCCGACTTCCACCAGGTCAGGGGCGCTCATTTCGCGTCCCCCTCGCCGTTGATGGGCGACAGGCCCAGGGCAGCCCGCAATACGGTGAATCGCTCTTCCAGAGTCTCGCGCTCGCAGTCGTGCAGGTTGGCCCAGTCTTCGGCGAGATAAAGGCCGATCTTCGCGAGCTTCGCGGCCTGTGAGTGTTCGTCAGACGCATCAGCGATCGCATGGAATAGCGTCGCGAGGTCCGCAAAGCAGCTATACGCCAGGTTCGTGGCGTTGTGGGCGGTGCTCACGGCATTCCAGGCGGCAGTAAGCAGCGGCGTATCGGTCTTCGCGCTCATTTCCGACCCTCCTGCGCGAGCTGGAGGGCGGCGCGGGCTTGCCCCATCGTCTTAGGGCCGGGCTGGGTGCTGTCGTCGTAGTCCGCCACGATCGCAGCCAGCACGGCGAACAGTTCGGGCGCGGCGACGAGCAGGCGCTGGTTCGCGTCGGCTTGCTCGATGCCGACCCCGCCCGGCAGGACTTCGCAGACGGGCAGTTCGGCGCCATGAGCGGCGACGATGAGGCGATGGCCGAGGCGACGCCACGGGCCGGGGTGAAACGGGGGAATTCGGGTGTGGGCGTGCGTGCCCGTTGCGGTGCTTCGCATGGCTGATGCTCCTTGGTTTGCGGTTTGAATCCCGCTTCCCGCTGTCAAACGGGGGCGACGGGCGCATACGGGGTTGACAGAGCGGAACCAAGGGACCGCCAGGGCGTGAGCCCTCCCCGCAGCGCCCGCCATAGACGGAGCAACACATGCGGTGGACGTAAAAAATCCGCCAGGGTGGCGGATGCGTCCGCCTTGGTTTTCCGAGCTGTCAAACCCGGTCTTGCCGTCAGCCCTCTCCGCTTGATGGGCGTTTGAGGGCTGACGGTGCGGATCATGCCGGGCACGGGTCGACAGTGTCAAGCCAGGCGAAGGCGAAAGGGGCGGCGCGGGCGTGTGCAGACGTGTGCACGAATCCATGCCTGCCGCATTGCAGACCGAACAGGCGCACAGAGGCGGAGCATCAACCGCGTAGTTACAAAAATCTCTTGCGTTGCCGCTTTAGCGTAACTACGCTAAATCCCATGGAAGTCGAGTTCAACCGTAAGAAGCGGCGAGGCACGCCGCATCATCAGCATGAGGAAAGCCAATGAACGCGAACAAGCACGCTACGCCCACAGAATGGGTTGATCCGGACGACGCGCCGGAGCTGACCGACGAGTTTTTCGAGAAGGCAACGCCGATGATTGGCGGCCAGCCGGTCACGCTCGAACAAGCAAAGGCGGCCTTCACTCAGGCGCTCGGGCGCGGCCGCCCCAAGATCGAGAGCCCCAAGGTCGCCCTGACCGTGCGCTATGACGCCGATATCGTGGAAGCGTTCAAGGCGACCGGCAAGGGCTGGCAGACGCGCATGAACGCCGCCTTGAAGGACTGGCTCAAGACGCATTCCCCTACATAGGCCGTCCCCTTCATTGACCGGGAAATCGGGAGAAAGCGCCCTGCCCTCCAGACCGCACAAGCCGGGGGGTGAGTGTTGTGCACCAGACTGCGCAGGCAAGGGCCGGAAAGCCTCGATTGTTCCCACTATTCCCACTTCACTTTTACTAAGTGGGAACAGCCAGGCAGGCCGCAAAGCCGCATGGATACTGAGAGTTAGAGAAGTGTTCCCACTGTTCCCACTGCCCCCACATCAAAACATGAGCCAGCCCTAAGCCCGAGCAGCAGCAGCAACCCCCCTTGTGCGCGGTCGTCTGCAAATTGCCTGCGGTGTTGGCCACCCGTGCGACCAGAAAGGGCCAGGAAGGACCCGTTCCCGGCGCGGGAACAGCCCCCTTATGATTATGACCCCCTGATAATGCTTCTCAAGTAGAGAGCGCACGCGAGTTCATCCACCCGTATGCAAAAAACGCCATAGGGGCCCCCGCCCTCCGGCGCGAGTCGTACCCCTGCGCTACCCGGACCGGGAAGGAATGACCGCATGCCAGGCCAGCTCCCAGGCGCCGCACCCTGCGCCCTGGTCGCCGGGAAGCTGGCGCAGCGGATGCCCTGCCCCATAGGCCGGCGGCAGATCGTCCCGCCCGCCCCCGCAGTAGCCGTTAGCGAGGCCAAGTCGCCGCCGATGAACGCAACTCGCACACCCGCGCGCAGCATCTTTCATTTCTGGCGCAGAGCCCTTCGCAACCTCCCCACCCCCCGGCACACGAGGGACGTTACAACGTGTTCGGTCCTGACCTTGTTCAAAAGTTGTGGGAAATGTGGGAATGTGGGAACAGGATTGGACGATTCCTTTATTTTCAA
The DNA here is from genome assembly GCF_012910705.2 of Aromatoleum anaerobium. Taxonomy (GTDB): domain Bacteria; phylum Pseudomonadota; class Gammaproteobacteria; order Burkholderiales; family Rhodocyclaceae; genus Aromatoleum; species Aromatoleum anaerobium. The sequence continues at coordinate 398,228 of NZ_WTVG02000038.1, forward strand.
ATGGTTGCGAGCAAGAATCTGTTCCCACATCCACCGGTTTGTTCCCACAAACCGCGTGGGAACAGCCGGATTCCAGGGCGCCCGCAACCAAGCCGGCCCAATCAATCATCGTCATCCGTCCCACTCAGGATCGCCGGCGACAGCAGATAGAGGCGGCTACTTCCCTTGGAGCCGTGTTCGCGTACCCTCGTCGTCATGTGCCGTCCGTCCCCCCGCTCCAGCAACCCGCGCGCGGCCAGTTCCTTCACCACCTGAGCCGGATCGAACCCGGCGCACAACTCCTCCTTGAACGCCTGCGGATAGATCAGGTACTCGAAGACGTGATCCTTTTCGTTCAGCGCAGCCGTTTCCGCCGTGGGGCGGCGCCAGCCCGCCCGGTTCATCGTCCGCGGCGCGTGCGAATCGGACACGCTGGGGCGGCGCCAATCCTCCAGGCGCGTGCCGGCGTGCGCTTGAATCCACGCCTGCACCTGCGCCACCATCTTGCGCGGCTCGCGGTTCTCCTCGCCGCCGAAGGCCTCCAGCCAGTCCCGGAACAGGCGCACCGCGGCCTTCACGGCGGCACCCTGCTGCCAGCCCGTTATGCCCCACTCCGTAGCCTTCTCGCCCGCATAGGCGACCGCAGCAAAGCGGGTCGCGGCGCGGATCGCCTGCCCGCCCGCCTTCTTGGTCAGGGCGTGGCGTTCGAAGTTGGCGCGCAGGGTTTCGAACTCCGTCGGCATCGCGTCGCGGCACTCGATGACGCGGCGGACGAACTCCGGGTAAGCCGTGCCGTAATGGCGCGCTGCCGCCCGTTGCAGGGACTCGGAGAAGCGCGCGCCGTCCGCGTGGCCGTGAGTCACCTCCCACGCTCCGAAGCCGGCGCCAGCATCGGCAGGCAGCTCGCAGAAGCGTACTTCCTGCCCGGCATAGGCGCGCTCCTGGTTCTCTTCCAGGAACTGCGTCAGGCCGATTTCGCCATTGCTCTGGAACAGCAGGCTGAACTGTGCGGTCTCGCGCAGACCGCCGGCCGCCTGCCCGCGTCCCTTGCCCTGCCCGCTGGTGAGCATGTACGCGGCTTGAGCCACATCGCGCGGGTTGCCGGCCTGCTTCAGCTCGTCGAGCAGCAGCGGCGCATCGCAATGCCCGGCTGCAACGCCTTCGATCGCCGTCGACGTGAGCAGCCAGGTACGGCGGTAAGCGGGCGGCCCGCATGTGCTCGCCGCCGCATACAGCAATGCCGACTTGCCCAGACTCGAACCTCCGGCCCAGTGGAAGCCCCCGGAAACGTTCGGGTGCAGCCAGCACAGGCCACCCGCAAAGGCCGCCGACAGGGCGAAGGTAAGCCGCGAATTGCCTGACGCCAGCGCGGCCACGTTGTCCCGCCAATCAGCCAGCGTGCCGGCCGCCTTGAACTGGGCATGCCCGGCGCCTTGTGCCGCGTGAAGCCACAGCTCCGCCCCGGCGGGCGCGATGGGATCGTGATCGCCGCCGAGAACGAATGACCAGCGGCCCGCCTGGTCGCAGTCTTCATGCCATCCGATGCGAGGCGTGAGGCGTGCACGGGCATCGGGGCGGCAGCGGTTCACGTACATCTTGAGCAGTCCGCTCTTGCTGTCGCCGATGAAAAGCCCCCGCCCGCGAAGCAGCCGGGCGATTGCCAATCCGTCGCCTTCGAGCATGTCATCGGGCACCAGCACCCGGCGCGTGCGGAAATCATGGTCGGCGAACGTCGCCAGGCGCTGCCAGTTCTCGCCTTTCGGGTCGCGCACCATGTGCGTGATCTCCAGCGGGGCGCACACGAACTGCTCCACCTCGTCCCAGCGTTCGCCACGCTTCTCGACTCTGACCCGATACACGCCGCGCCCTTCGGGGCCGTCCCGCAGCTCGAATTTCTCGGCTATGTCACCGTTCGCTGTTGAAATTGCCCCAATGCGGCTGCCAGCAGGGTATCCGGGGAGCGAATACGCTGAGCATCCAAGGCGCGGCGCCAGCCCAAGTAGTTTGGGAGGTACTTTGTGGCGACACCATGGAAGATGCCGAGCCAGGCGTGGAGACGGCTGTGGTAAGCATTGACGTTCTGGACGTGGTAGGCGCCCCGGACCCGGATGCCGGCGCTCAAATTGACCGCCTCATGGGAGAGTCCGGTATCGAGCGCGAAGTAGCGATAGGTCGGATTCCCGTCACTCACCAACAGCGCATCCGGATCAAGAACGGGCGGCAGAACCGTCTTGAGTTGAGCCTTGGTGATCTGCCCCTTGCCGGTGACGAAATCGAGGGTCTGCCCCGTGCGATCGCGGGCGACGAGAACGCAGACCTGCTCGTTGGAGAGGCCGCGCTGGGTTGCAGCGCCGCCGCGTTTGCGCGGCTTGCGAGCCAGTCGGCGACTGCCTTTGTCCGACTCGAGGAGATACGTTTCGTCCGCTTCGGTAATACCTTGCAGATGTGCCGGGCGGTCGTTCTTCGCCCACGTGAGGAAGCGATGGCGCCAACGAAAAGTCGTGTTCCGGTGCACGCCAAGCACCGCTGCCGCTTTGCGCACCGTCAGCGAATCGAGCATCGCCTGGCCGTAAGCCAACCATTTCTCCCTTTTACGCAACCTCGCCAATGGCGTGCCGGTGAGAGCGTTGAACGTCTTGTGGCAACTTCTGCACCGGTAACGTTGCAGCCCGCCCGCGAGGCCGTGCCGATACAAACTCTTCGCCCCACAGTGGGGACAGCCCCCGTCCCCACCCAGGCGGGATTCGATCAGCGTGCTGCACCGCGCCCCGTCATCGTCTTTTGCCAGCAACGCTTTCACCTGTTCGCGCTGCCGCCGGGTCAACGCCCGCAGCTGCTCGATCCACCGTTCAAATTCATGAGCTTTCATGGGGCACCCCGCGCGGTTTCGCTCTCAGAGGTAAGAGCCCGACCGCCACGGGAGGGTTCCACAGCTAACGGTGACATAGCCAATTTCTCGCCCTGCTGTGCAGACGCCTGCACGGCCTTCGGCTTGCTGCCGCGGCTCGCCCTGGTGCGCTTGGCGGGTTTCGGCTCGTTGGCTGCGGGCTGCGGCAACACAGCCTCACTGTCCGCGGCCGCCGGCTCCGGGGCGTCGCACGGCACCGGCTCCGGGACGGCCGATACCGACGCGAACGCAGCATGCAGGATGCGCCGCACGGCCTCCAGGCCTTCACCGGGCGCAGCACTCGTCGCCAGATCGTTGAAGTCCGTCGGCGCCTTGCCGCTCTCCTGGTAGCCCTGCCAGCGTCCGGCCGGGTCCATGAACTCCGGCACCGCCACCACGCCGCGCGCCGCCTGTGCCGCTTCTACAGCCCGCAGGCGGCCCGCATTGCCGCAGCGGTGATCCTTGCCACAGGCGGGGCATACAACCCCGTCCGAGACCCTTACCGGGGCTTTGCAGGCCATGCAGTGGCCGAAGGCGTCGTCATCGGCGCAGACGATCAGCACCACCTCGGGATACGCGGCGCGCAACGCAGGCGCGACTTCGACCAGGTTGCCGGCGTCGAAGGCGATCGCCACCGGCCAGCCGGTCGCCTGGTGAATGCTCGCCCCCGTCGCGAACCCTTCCGCGACGCACAGCGGCAGACCTTCGGCAAGCCCCCCGATCAGATGGAACTTGCCGGTCTTCTCGCCGTGCGGCAGGAAGTCTTTGTCGCGGCCGTCGACCTTCTCGGCATAGATCGCCTGCAGGCTGTGCAGCGTGCCCGATGCGCTACGCATCGGCACCAGCAGCACGCCGGGAATGCGGCTTTCCTCCCAGGCGCCGTCCCGGCCCTGCGTCCACTTCGGCCACGATCCGACGCGCAGCCCCCAGGGCGCAACACCCTTGCGCACGAGGTACGGATGATCCTCGGGTGCAGGCTTGGCGCTGTTCCACAGCCCGTGCGCCCGCTTGCGCGCCTTGTCACGCTTCGCTTTGGCTTCGGCCTCGCGTTCGGCCTGCTGCGCCTCGATGATGCGGCGCTGCGCGGCTTCCTCTTCCGGGGTCAGGCGGCGGCCGATATCGGCTTTCCAGGTCTCCCAGCCGAGCCCGTCACGATGATTCTCGAATCCGCCCGCGGGCACGCCGTCCAGGTGCAGCAGATAGGCGCCGTCCTTCTTCCCTTTCGCACCGCCCGTCACGTCGCAGCGGTGCAACTTGCCGTCCGCGTCGATGCGGTCGGGCAAGAATAGGCCGCGGGCTTCGGCCGCCTGGCGGAACTTGGCGAGAGCTGCGGAAGTGTCGATCATCCCATCAGCTCCTCGAATACATCCGGCACCGGCAGGCCCTGAACGGCCGCCATCGCCATGCGGTGCAGATCGTCATTGCCCAGTGCATCGATGCGAGCCAGCAGCACGGGCAGGCGATGGGGCGCGCACAGGGCCATTTCAAGGACTCGCCCGAGCGGAGCAAGGTGCGCCTCGTGCATCGCATAGCCGATCGATGCGAGGTCCAGCAGCCAGCCCCCAGCACCATCGATCACGATGTGCGCGCCGCCGTCATCGCCCCAAGGCCGATACAGCTTCAGGCAAGCGACCCCCAGCACTTCCCGCAGCGCCCACGGGGCGATGTCGTCGGTCGCGGGGTATTCCTTCGGGAAGTCCTCGGCATGCGGGAGCTGGTCGAGACTGGCGGAATCGTTCATCCCGATTCGGAACCGAAGGACGTGCCGCCAACGCTCGATCAGCCGGGCCGGGGTGTCGCGGAATAGGGGCGCCGGGCTCATTGCCATGCCTCCCCGCGAAGGGCCTTGCGGAGATCGCCCACGCGCCAGGCTGTGACCTTTTCCGACAGTTTTCGGGGAGCTGGCAGGCTCTTCCCCGCACGTCGCCAGACAGTTGCTGGAGAGCAGGCGAAGAGGGCAGCGACGACGGGAAGCCGTACGAACCCGGCATCGGGAAGGGAATCGAAATTGCGGAGCGCGTCGGGGACCGGCGCCGAAGAAAGGCACGGTTTCATTTCCCGGCCTCCAGTCCCTGCGGCGTGGTCAGCCGGTCAAGGGCTGCGGCGTCCCAAAGAAGGCGGCCGTTCGGCAGCTTTGTCGGACGCAGCCCCATATATTCGCCCTTCAGACAAAGGGCGCGGCGCAGCGTTTGGGGGCGAACTCGGAGTACTGCAGCGGCTTCGGCCGTGTCGAGTTGCCGGGGTCGAGTGATAACGCGGAGATTCATGTTGTGCCGTCCTGGTTGGTTCAGACGGCACGAACATTAATCACACATTTTCAACGTGCAGATACCGGGGGATACCGGATCCAGGATCCCCCAGGATCAAGAGTCATTGAAAGCCAGTTACTTGCGAATCGGCACGACGCCAGCGAGCGAGGATTTCGCCTTCGGGAAAATTTCCAGGTACAGGCTTTTTGCTCCCTCCTGATGGCCGGCGGCGCGATGCCAGGAGCACACCCCCCGGTAATGGTCCTGAAACGTCTTCCCCTCCATTTCTTCAAACTGCTTCGGGTATAGCCTTTTCATCAGCCAAAGGAGGTCTCCCGCATCGCCCGGCATTTCTTCGCTGTCGAATGGCTTGTCGCGCTCGGCGTGGAAATCGCGAATGCGTCCCACCACTTCAGCTACAAAATCGCACTTCTTTTTTTGCGGAGACTTGCGTCGACGATTCTGTCCCTCTTCCTGGTGCACCGCGGTCGCCGTTCGGTAAGGCGCAATCCAGGCAGCCAAGAAGCGCCCGATCTCCATGTCTTCCACTGCGCCCGCTACATCGGCAACGCCGGCATTGCGCACCTGGTGCGTGATTGGGGGTGCGGACATCCTCTGTTGCAGAGCGGCGCTGTAACTCAAGTATGAGCTGCGGGAAACCCGTCGGGCCGGCCGCTGCGTCTGCCATTCAATTGTTTCCGTCGGCAGGCGACCGGCTTCGGCTGCAGCTTCGAGGAAGGCAAGCATGCCGCCCCAGGCCTTTGGATCATGCAAGCGTGCAATGACTAGCAACGCCAGCCTGTCCGGCCAGTCTGGATAGTCGCCCCCCAGGCGAAGGGCGGCACGGGCTTCGAACCACAGTTTGCGGCGTTCGGTTTCGTTCATGTCTGGGTTGCGCCCTTCTCTCGCACACCTTCGGTAAAGGTGCCGCGCCAGCAGGGTGAAGGTGCCCCCGTTTTCGATTGGCCGATCTAGGCGCGGCGTGCTGCTCGAATGTCCTTCAGGTCGAGCGGCGCACCCCTGCGGCGCCGCGTTTCTCATGGATCGGAATCACATCGGCGCCGCCTTGTTCGAGCTGCACCAGCAGCGCCGCCCACTGGTTCAGGGCCGCTTTGCGTTCCTCGAAATAGTCGTATCGGTCATACCGGCCTTCGACGCCCTTGAGCTTGTGATTCAGCACCTTCTCGGCGACGTGCGGCAGCACTCCCAGCCCGGCGAGGTGAGTTCTCGCCGTGCGCCGCAGGTCGTGAATCGTGAAGGGCTCCAGCCCGTGCCTGATCTTGGCGAGCGCGACATTCAGCGTGTTTTCGTGAATGTGCGGAATCATCCGGTGTTGCATCTTGCGCGCCGGGAAGAGGTAGTCCGATCCGCAGGCCAGCCGGTGCAACTGGCGAAGCCATTCCACGGCCACCGCGGGGAACGGGATCGAGATTGCAGCCCCCGTTTTCGTGCGCTCGCCGGGCAGGTGCCACACGGCCGCATCCAGGTCGAATTCTTCCCACCGTGCCGCAGTCAGCTCCTGTTTGCGCACCGTGAGCAGCAGCAGGAGCTTTACCGCCAGTTCGTTTTCAACGCTGAACCCCTTGGCCTCCTGCATGGCCTTGAAGAACGTCGCCAGCTCGCCGCGGGATAGCGCCCGCTCGCGCGCCTCTTCTTTGCCCCCGGCGTCCGCCAGGTCGAACGCGCCCGCCGGGTTGTGCTCGCACAGGTGCCGCTTGATGGCGAAATCGAATATGCGCCGCACCCAGCGCAGCACATCGTTCGCGACGGTCGGAGCGCCCCGCTTGACCACCTTCTGCAGCATCGCGTCAATGTCTGCCGGCTTCACCGCGTCCACCGTCAGCTTGCCGATGGCGGGCTTGATGTCTTTCTCGATCCGGCTGCGGACGATGTTCGGGTGCTTCCACCGGCCGGCAATCATCCGTTCGAAATAATCGTCCGCCAGGTCGGCAACCGTTACCGCGCGCGCAGCGGCTTCCATTCTGGCGGCGGCTTCGGCCTTGCGGGCCTGCTTGTCGCCGGCCACGTCAGCCCCGAGTGCGACGTGTGCAGACAGGCGCTTCGCTTCCTTGCGCGCATCGGCAAGGGACAGGTTCGCATAGTTGCCGATCAGCATGACCCGCTGTTTGCCGGCGAAGCGGTAGCGGAACTGCCAGGCCGGCACAGCATCGGCAGCCCGGAACCGCAGGTACAGCCCACCCCCGTCCGCACGCTGCTCGAAGCGTTCACCGGCCTTGATCCAGTTGCGGATCTGTATGTCAGATAGCTTGCCCATGACTCTGCCATAAGTGTGCACCCAAAATTTTGGGCTCGGATGGCTTTGGGTGCACGCTTGGGTGCACACTTTTCTTACGAGGGGATGATACGACGTGATGTTGCCCGATACAACAAAACCCGCTAACGGCGCGGGTTTCATCGATTATTGCAACGTGCTGAGACGGTGCAAAACGTCATTCAATATTTTGCACCTGCTCCCGCATCTGCTCGATCAGCACTTTCATTTCCATCGCGATGCCGGTGACGTCGGTGGCGGCGGATTTCGAGGCCAGGGTGTTTGCTTCGCGGTTCAGCTCCTGCATCAGGAAGTCGAGCCGTTTTCCCGCGGCCCCGCCTGCGGCGAGGATGCGTTCGACTTCGTCGAGATGCGTACTGAGGCGCGACAGCTCCTCGGCGACGTCGATGCGGTGGGCGAACAGCGCGACTTCCTGGCGGATGCGGTCCTCGTCGAGCGACGCGACCGCGTCGCGCAGCCGCGTCGCCAGGCGTTCCTGGTATTCGGCGACGATAACCGGCACGCGCGGCTCGGCCTGGGCGACCAGTTCGCGCAGGCGGGCGAGCCGCTCGCGGATCATCGCGGCGAGCTTGTCGCCCTCGCGGCGGCGCGTCGCGGCGAGTTCGTCGAGCGCGGCCTGCGCGAGTTCGATCAACGCCGGCTGCAGCTGCTCGAAGCTCACACCGTCGTCAGCGAGCATGCCGGGCCAGCGCAGCACTTCATTGACGGACAGGCAGCCGGCCTGCGGCAGGCGTTCGCGCACGAGCTGTTCGGCGTCGCGCAGCTGGTCGAGCAGCGCGGTGTTCAGCGCGAGGCTGCGCGGGGCGGTGCCGTTCGCCTGCAGGGTGAGACGGCATTCGACCTTGCCGCGCGTGAGTTTCGCCGTGATCCGCTCGCGCAGCGCCGGCTCGGCCTGGCGCAGTTCGTCGCCGATGCGGAAGAACAGATCGAGGTAGCGCGAATTGACGCTGCGCAGTTCGATATGCAGGCTCACTGGCCCCAGGTCCCGCGTCTGTGCCGCGAAACCGGTCATGCTGTGGATCATGAAGTGTCTCCGGGAACCTGCCGCGATCCTTTACACTGCAGGCCCAATCAAGAAAATCCCGCGGAAAGCCGACTCCGGCTTTCCTCCTGTCGATGCCGCCTCAAGCCAACTGCCCTCTGCCTTCCGGCTTCCAGCTGGACCAGTACCAAATAGAGCGGCAGCTTTCCGTTGGCGGTTTTTCGATTGTCTATCTCGCCCATGATCGCCACGGCACGGCGGTCGCGATCAAGGAATACCTGCCGAATTCTCTCGCGCTGCGCAAGGACGGCGAGTTCGAACCGCAGGTCACGGAAGAAAACCGGCCGGCTTTCCGCTACGGTATGAAATGCTTCTTCGAGGAAGGCCGTTCGCTCGCGAAGCTGATGCACCCGAACGTCGTCCGGGTGCTCAATTTCTTTCGCGCCAACGGCACAGTGTACATGGTGATGCAGTTCGAGCGCGGCCGCACGCTGCACGACTATATCCACAAACACCGCGACGGGGTGCGCGAGGCCTTCATCCGGGCGGTTTTCGCGCGCCTGCTCAACGGCCTGCGCGAAGTCCACTCGCACAAGCTGCTGCACCTCGACATCAAGCCGTCGAACGTCTATCTACGAAACGACGGCACGCCGGTGCTGCTCGACTTCGGCGCCGCGCGCCAGACCCTGCTGACCGGCCAGGCGATGCTCAAACCGATGTATACGCCCGGCTTCGCGTCCCCCGAGCAGTTCGCGAACCGCGACGCGCTGGGGCCGTGGAGCGACATCTACAGCGTCGGCGCGAGCCTGTACGCATGCATCGCCGGCACCGCGCCGCCGCGCTCGGACGAGCGCAGCCGGCGCGATACTTTCGTCCCGGCCACCAAGGCGTATGCCACGCGCTATTCGGCGCAGTTGCTGCAGACGATCGACTGGTGCCTGAAGCTCGATCCGCTCGAGCGACCCCAGAGCGTCTATTCGCTGCAAAAAAGGTTGATGCACAGGGGCGACGACGACGCGGTCCCGGCCGGCCTGTTCGGCGACCTGGGCACGCGCATCAAATCCTTTATCGGTCGCACTTGAGAGGCGCGCGATGAAATTCACGATCTATCAGGAAAGCCGCATCGGCCGGCGCAAAAGCAACCAGGACCGCCTCGCATACTGTTATTCGCGCGACGCGCTGCTGATGGTGATCGCCGACGGCATGGGTGGACACCTGCATGGCGACATTGCCGCGCATCTGGCGGTGCAGTTCATCACCGGAGCGTTCCGGCGCGAAGCGACCCCGACGCTTGCCGAGCCGGCGCACTTTCTGTCGCATGTGCTGATGAATGCGCATGGCGCGATCGTCGACTATGCGTTCGACAAAGATCTCGACGACGCGCCGCGCACGACGGTCGTCGCCTGCGTGGTCCAGGACGGCCTCGCGCACTGGGCACATGCCGGCGACTCGCGCCTCTACCTGCTGCGCCACGGGCGCATCGCCGCACAGACGCGCGACCATTCGCGCGTGCGGCTGCTGATGGACCAGGGCCTGCTCGACGCCGAAGCCGCTGCGCATCATCCGGAACGCAATCGCATCTACAGCTGTCTCGGCGGCACGCGGGCGCCGCAGGTCGAATTGTCGCTGCCGACGCCGCTGCGCGACAAAGACATCGTCGCGCTCTGCACTGACGGCGTGTGGGGCCCGGTACGCGACCAGGGCGTCGTCGACGGGCTCGCCGGAACCAATGTCATGCACGCCGTGCCGAAGCTGCTGGACCGCGCCGAGCAGCTCGCCGGCCCGGGCTGCGACAACCTGTCGATGATCGCGATGTGCTGGCACGACGAGAGCGGCGCAGCACACGACGACATGGACTCGACGCAGACGCTGGCGCTCGACCGGGTCACGACGCAGCTCAACGTCTTCGGACATGCACATGCCCGCGCGCCGACCGCCGCCGGCGACATCAGCGACGACGAGATCGAGAAAGCGATCGCCGAAATCAACCGCGCCATTCACAAGTACAGCCGATAGGAATCCTTCATGCGTCCCAGCCAACGCCGCCCCGACCAATTGCGCCCGGTCACGATCACGCGCAACTTCACCTGCCACGCCGAAGGCTCGGTACTCGTCGAATTCGGCGCCACGCGCGTGCTGTGCACCGCCAGCGTCGAGGACACCGTGCCGCCGTTCCTGCGCGGCCGCGGCCAAGGCTGGCTGACCGCCGAATACGGCATGCTGCCGCGCGCGACCCACACGCGCAGCGCGCGCGAGGCGGCCAAGGGCAAGCAGAGCGGGCGCACGCAGGAAATCCAGCGCCTGATCGGCCGCAGCCTGCGCGCGGTCGTCGACCTCAGCGCGCTCGGCGAACGCCAGATCGTCATCGACTGCGACGTGCTGCAGGCCGACGGCGGCACCCGCACCGCCGCGATCACGGGCGCTTGCGTCGCGGTCCACGATGCGTTCCGCAAACTCGTCGCCGAGGGCAAGCTGCCGCACAGCCCGCTGCGCGAGTTCGTCGCCGCGGTGTCGGTCGGCGTGTTCCAGGGCGTGCCGGTGCTCGATCTCGACTATGCCGAGGATTCGGGCTGCGATACCGACATGAACGTTGTCATGACGGGTTCGGGAGGTTTCGTCGAAGTGCAGGGCACCGCCGAAGGCGCGACGTTCTCGCGCGCCGAGCTCAACGCGCTGCTGGAGCTTGCCGAGTCCGGTATCCGCCGGCTCGTCGAAGCGCAGAAAGCGGCGATCGAGCGGAACTGAAATCATGATGACCCGGCTCGTTCTCGCCAGCAACAACGCCAAGAAAGCCGTCGAGATGACGGCGCTGCTCGCGCCGCTCGGCATCGAGGTGCTGCCGCAGTCGGCATTCGACATTCCGGAGGCCGACGAACCGCACCCGACGTTCGTCGAGAACGCGCTCGCGAAGGCGCGCCACGCCGCCGCGCTGAGCGGCCTGCCCGCGGTCGCCGACGACTCCGGGCTGTGCGTCGCCGCGCTCGGGGGGGCACCGGGCGTGCAGTCGGCGCGCTTTGCCGGCGAACCGAAGTCCGACGTGCGCAACAATGCGCTGCTCGTCGAGCGGCTCGCGGGCAGCCCCGACCGCCGTGCATTCTTCTATTCGGTCGTGGTACTGGTGCGTCACGCCGACGATCCGCGCCCGCTGATCGCCGACGGCGAGTGGCACGGCACGATCCTTTACGCGCCGCGCGGCGCCAACGGCTTCGGCTACGATCCGCTGTTCTTCCTCCCCGAGCTCGGCCAGACTGCCGCCGAGCTCGACGCGCAGCTGAAGAACACACTCAGCCACCGCGGCGCGGCGATGCGTCACCTGCTGGCCCGCCTGTCCATCGAACCGCTGTGACCCGCCATCGCATCATCCCCCTCGCGCCCGCCCCGGCGGCGCCCGGACCACTGCCGGAGCGCGCGCAACTGACGGCGTCGCCGCCGCTCGCGCTGTACGTGCATTACCCGTGGTGCGTGAAGAAATGCCCGTACTGTGACTTCAACTCGCATGCATCGCGCGGCGGCACGGCCGAGATCCCGGAGCAGGCCTACATCGACGCGCTGCTCGCCGACATCGAGACCGCCTTGCCGCAGGTGTGGGGACGGCGCGTGCTGTCGGTGTTCATCGGCGGCGGCACCCCGAGCCTGATGTCGGCCGCGGCGCTCGACCGCCTGCTGACCGGCGTGCGCATGCTGCTGCAGCTCGACCCGCTGGCCGAAATCACGCTCGAAGCCAATCCCGGCACCGTCGAGGCGGGCCGCTTCCGCGATTACCGCGCTGCCGGCGTGAACCGCCTGTCGCTCGGCATCCAGAGCTTCGACGACGCGCAGCTCGTGCGCCTCGGGCGCATCCACGACGGGCGGGAAGCGCGCGTCGCGATCGACACCGCGCTGGCGAACTTCGACCGCGTGAACCTCGACCTGATGTACGCGCTGCCGGAACAGACGCCGGAGCAGGCGCTCGCCGACCTCGACACCGCGCTCGCGACCGGCGCGACCCACCTGTCGTGCTACCAGCTGACGCTCGAGCCGAACACGCCGTTCCACCACACCCCGCCGCCGCTGCCCGATACCGACACCGCGGCCGACATGCAGGATGCGATCGAAGCGCGGCTCGCCGGCGCGGGATTCCGCCACTACGAGACGTCGGCGTTCGCCCGGCCCGGCGAGGAATGCCGCCACAACCTGAACTACTGGACGTTCGGCGACTACCTCGGCGTCGGCGCGGGCGCGCACGGCAAGCTGTCGAGCTTCGAGGGCATCGTGCGCGAGATGCGCCACAAGCATCCCGGGCGCTACCTCGACGCGGCGAAGAACCGCGAGTTCGTGCAGGAACGCCGCCCGGTCGGCGTCACCGAACTGCCGTTCGAATTCATGATGAATGCGCTGCGCCTGACCGGCGGCGTCCCGCCCCGCCTGTTCGCCGAGCGCACCGGCCTGCCGCTCGCGGTGATCGAAGACGAACTGAAGACGGCACGCAAGCAAGGGCTAATCGAGGTCACGCCGGACGTCATCCGCCCGACCGAGCGCGGCCGGCATTTCCTCAACGATCTGCTGACGCTGTTCCTGCGCGACTGAGCGGGTCCCGCGGGAGCGGGCCGTGCACGGCGCGCGTCAGGCCGGGCGGCACTCCGTCGCGAGCGGCCGGTCCTCGCGCGAATCGAGCAGCATGCTCTTCCACGGCAGGTCGATCCACACCAGTCCCGCGTCGCGCGCCTCGAAGCGCGGCAAGCCCGACGACGACGCGTCGCGCCGCAAATCGAACGAGCGGCCGGCCCAGCCCAGTTCGAGACGATTGGCGTCGCGCAGGTCGCGGCTGACGCGCACCTTCACGCCGAGCTCGCAATCGTAGTCGCCGCTCGCGAGCTCGAAATACAGCTGCTGATCCGGCCCGACGCGCGTTGCCGGGGAGAGATCCACCTCGCGGGGCGTGTCGCGTGTACCGGCGCACGCGGCGAGCAGCAACGGCCACAGCACGGCAACCAGGGCGCGGCGCGGCGACAGCACGGCAACGCGGTGCAAATCGGGAGTGGACATGGGATCGTCCTCGGCTAGAGCGCTTCGCAAAGACAATGCGTGTAGAGGTGGCGCGGGTCATTCCAGCGTAGCAGCTCGCCGGCATTCTGCTGCAAACCGTCGATGACGACGGCGAAGGGCGACGCGGAAAGGCCCGAAAGGCCGGAAAGACCGGCGACGGACGCCAGCATGGCGACGAAGCGCTGCAGGAGCCGCTGGCCGGGGCCGACGTCCGCTCTCGGCCAGACCGTCTCATAGCGCTTCAGCCCGGCGCGTGTTGCTGCCGCGGCGATCGCGGCTTCGAGGCCGCCGAGCTGGTCGACGAGCCCCAGCTTGCTCGCCGCCTCGCCGGTCCAGACGCGTCCGCGGGCGACGGTGTCGACTTCCGCGGCGCTCATGTCGCGCGCCTTGGCGACGGTCTCGAGGAAGCGCCGGTAACCGTGTTCGATGCCGAGCTGGATCGTCTTCGCCGCCGCCGGTTCGAGCGGGCGGCGCGGGTCGAAGGCGCCGGCGAGCGGGCCGGTCGCGACGCCGTCGGTATTCACGCCGAGCTTGTCGAGCGCTCCGGCGAGCTCGGGGAACAGCGCGAAAATCCCGATCGACCCGGTCAGCGAAGCGGGACTCGCAAAAATCTCTTCGGCCCCGGTCGCGATCCAGTAACCGCCGGACGCGGCGACCGAACTCATCGACGCGACGACCGGCTTGCCCGCCTCGCGCGTCAGTTCGAGCTCGCGCCGGATCACTTCCGACGCCCACGCGCTGCCGCCGGGGCTGTCGACGCGCAGCACCAGCGCCTTCACCCGCTCGTCCTCGCGCGCCGTGCGGATCAGGTGCGCGAGGCTGTCGCCGCCGACCGCCGATTGCGTGTCGCTGCCGTCGATGATCGCCCCCTGCGCGACCAGCACCGCGACGTGCTCGTCCCGGCCCGGCCGCGCGGCGCGCACTACGGCGAGATAGTCGTCGGCCTCGACGCGGCGGAAATCCTTGCCGTCCTCGCTTGCGCCGACGCGCGCCTTGAGCAGCTCGCGCCACTCGTCGCGCGTGCTCGCGCGATCGATCAGGCCGGCATCGCGCGCCGCCCGCACTGCATCGCCACCGGTCGCGGCGAGCGCGGCGGGGTAAGCGCTGACGTAGGCGTCGAGCTTCTCGGGCACAAGACGGCGGCTCGCGATGAGACCCTCGCGCACGCCGGTCCACAGCCCTTCGAGCAGATCGCGCGACGCTTCGCGGTCCGCCTCCGACATGTCGTTGCGCGTGAATGGCTCGCTGAACGCCTTGTATTCGCCGACGCGAAACACGTGCATTTTGACGCCGAGCTTGTCGAGCGCCCCGGCGAAATAGCTGATGTAGCGCGCGAGCCCTTGCAGCAGCACGAAGCCGTCGGGCCCGACATGGACTTCGTCAGCGACGCTGGCGAGGTAGTACTGCCCCTGCGTGAAGCGCTCGCCGCGGGCGAACACCGGCTTTCCGCTCTGCCGGAAGGCGACGATCGCGGCGCGCAGTTCGGCGAGTTTCGACAGGCCGGTCGGGCCGAGACGGTCGGTCTCGATGACGAGCGCCTTGATCCGCCTGTCGTCGCGCGCCGCCCCGACCGCTTCGAGCAGATCGTGCAGTGCGGTTTGGGAAGGCGCAACGCCGCCATTGCGCAGCACATCGAGCGGAGTCTCGAACGTCGTCTGCTCGACGAGCGGACCGGCCGGGCGCAGCACCAGCGCCGCGCCGTCCGGCACCGCCGGCAGCGCGCGCCACAGCAGCACCACGACAAAGGCGAGCAACAGCAGGAATACCGCGTTGAGGACCACGCGCCGCAGCACGTCGAGCGTGCGCCACAATCCCGCGAGCACCGCGCCGAGAAAGCCAAAGAGGCGTTTCACCATCGTTCAGATCTCCCGTTCGACGCGTGCTTCGCTCAGCCGCGCCGCCTGAACACCAGATCCCAGACGCCGTGCCCGAGCTTCAGACCGCGGTTCTCGAATTTCGTCAGCGGGCGGTAAGCCGGACGCGGGGCATAGCCGTCGGCAGTATTCTCCAGCGCCGGCTCGGCGGCGAGCACTTCGAGCATCCACCGGGCGTATTCCTCCCAGTCGGTCGCGCAGTGCAGATAAGCGCCGGGCGCGAGCCGGGACGCGACCAGCGCGACGAAATCGGGCTGGATGATACGCCGCTTGTGATGACGCTTTTTGTGCCACGGATCGGGAAAGAACACATGCACGCCTGCCAGCGCCCGCTCGGGAATCATGTCGCGCAGCACTTCGACCGCGTCGTGCTGGACGATCCGCACGTTGCCCAGCTCGCCTTCGGTGATCAGCTTGCACAGGCTGCCGACTCCCGGCCCATGCACTTCGATCGCGAGGAAATCCTTGTCGGGCAGCGCGGCGGCGATTTTCGCCGTCGTCTCGCCCATGCCGAAACCGATCTCGACGATTTTCGGCGCCGCGCGTCCGAACGCCGCGTCGAGATCGAGCGGCGCGACGCGGTAGGGAATGCCGACTTTGGGCAGCGTCTCGTCGAGGTGACGCTGCTGCGCAACCGACATGCGTCCCTGGCGCAGCACGAAACTGCGGATCGAGCGGCTCGAAAAACGCGCTTCCGGATCGCCCGGGGCCGACGCACAGGATTGCGGGTCGGCGTGCGATTCGTCCGGAACCGCGGACGGATGCCCGGTTTCCGGCGAGTTCTGGGGTGGGAGGGTCATCGTCAGGGATCGTAACGTCGTGCGGGTCCGTGCCGGCGCGAGTGCCGGCGGCACGGCGAAAAGGGGCGACGCGCGCTGCCCGGATTGCAGGCGGCGCGCGATGTTCGTTCAGGAGCCGATCAGGCCGCTCGTCGGCGAGCTCGGATCGGCCGAATAATGCTTGCGCGGCATGCGTCCGGCAAGAAACGCCTCGCGCCCGGCCTCGACCGCCTTCTTCATCGCCGAGGCCATCAGCACGGGGTCCTTTGCGTGCGCGATTGCCGTGTTCATCAGCACGCCGTCGCAGCCCAGTTCCATCGCGATCGCCGCATCGGACGCGGTGCCGACGCCTGCATCGACGAGTACCGGCACTGTCGCCTGGTCGATGATCAGCCGCAGGTTCCACGGATTCAGGATGCCCATGCCGGAGCCGATCAGCGACGCCAGCGGCATCACCGCGACGCAGCCGATCTCTTCGAGCATCTTCGCCTGGATCGGGTCGTCGGCACAGTACACCATCACCTCGAAACCGTCCTTGACGAGGATTTCGGCCGCCTTCAGCGTCTCGGGCATGTTCGGGAACAGGCTCACCGGATCGCCGAGCACTTCGAGCTTCACCAGCGCGTGGCCATCGAGCAGCTCGCGCGCGAGCCGCAGCGTGCGCACCGCGTCATCCGCCGTGTAGCAGCCGGCGGTGTTCGGCAGGATCGTGAAGCGCTCGGGCGGCAGCACGTCGAGCAGGTTCGGTTCATCGGCGTTCTGGCCGATGTTGGTGCGGCGGATCGCAACGGTGACGATCTCGGCGCCGCTCGCGTCGATCGCCGCGCGCGTCTCGGCGAAATCCTTGTATTTTCCGGTGCCCACCAGCAAACGGGAGCGGTAGGACTTGCCTGCGATCATCAGGGAGTCGTTCATGTTCGGCCTGTAGGAATCGGGTTGATGAAGGCGCGCGGGCCGTTGCCGGACCGCCACGCCGGGGCGGCGCAGCAGCGCTCAGCCGCCGCCGACCGCGACGACGATCTCAAGCCGGTCGCCGTCGGCGAGCAGCGTGTGCGCATGCTGCCCTTTCGGCACGATCTCACCGTTGCGCTCGACCGCGAGACGCTTGCTGGCGAGCTGCCTGGCTTCGAGCAGCGCGAGCACCGACGGCGCCTCGTCGAGGCGCTCGGGTTTGCCATTGATGATGAGCTCAATCATGCTGAAGCTGTCGATGGTGCAATGAAGCGAAATCTTACCACGCCCCCCGCGGACGCTTGCCCTGTCACCGGTTTCGACGAAGCCCCGGCGCCAGGCGCGCGCACTCACGCATTGCGCGCCGCCGCGCCCGCCATTAGAATGGCAGCCCTGTTCAGCGCAAATCGGGCTGAATCGCGGGCGTCGTATAATGGTAATACCCTAGCTTCCCAAGCTAGAGCCGTGGGTTCGATTCCCATCGCCCGCTCCACCGCACACTTTCCACGGAGTTCCGTGGATGTCCAAGAAGCTCACTAAGTCGTTGATCAAAGACGACTTTTAAGCGCCACGATGTTCCATGGACATCCACAGAAATCCACCTGAAGCCGCGACTTTTATGTCCATTATTGCGGGCACGGCGGCTTCCGGATTGTTTGTGGAGCGCGAAGGTCGATGGGTTAAGCATCTGGCTCCTGACTCAAGTTCAGGAGCTGGAACATGGCACTCTCAGAGTTGGAAGTGCGTCGGGCCAAGGCCACCGGCAAGGCCTACACCCTCAGGGACATGGATGGTCTCTTCCTGGCCGTCACGGCCACCGGGGGCAAGAGCTGGCACTTTCGCTACTACTGGCTGAAAGAGCCAAAACGGATGTCGCTGGGTACCTACCCGGAGATTTCCCTTCGCGAGGCACGGGCCCTGCGCGACGAAGCACGAGCCTTGGTGGCCAAGGACATCAACCCTCGCATCCATCGCAAGCAAAAGCGCGGCGCGGTCAAGCTCGCCGCATTTCACCGCCACGGCCGCTTTCAGCATCTGGTGAAAGACCCAAAAACGGTGAAATCTCGTGGCCTATTTCAAGAAATGTGGTATTTTCAGCAAACGCTGAAAGAGGTCAAATCAATGAACGAAGCAGAAGCCCGTGCCGGCGAGGCGCTACGGCAGTTGCTTGAGAAGATCCCGATCCTCCAGATCGAAGGCATCGAGTCCGAAGTTGTGTCCGGCCAGTGGGAACCGGACTTGATCGCACGGCTGCTGGTGGACGGGCGGCAACACCTCCTCATCTGCGAATTCAAGTCGAACGGCCAACCGCGATACGCCCGTTCTGCGCTGCTGGAACTGCGTGACTATGTGGCGCAGCGAGCCCCGCAGGCTACCCCCGTCTTCATGGCGCCCTACATCTCACCCGCAGTGAGGCAACTGTGCGAAGAGAAGGGCGTCGGTTATCTCGATCTGGAGGGAAACGCCCGGATCGCCTTCGGCGGCGTGTTCATAGAGCGCATGGTGGCAGACAAGCCAGCGGCTGAACAACGTGAGCTCAAGTCGCTTTTCAGGCCGAAGTCGGCACAGGTTCTACGCGCCATGCTGCGCGAACCCGGCCGTGCAAGGCGCGTCGCCGAGCTATCGGAGATCTCCGGGGTCAGCCTGGGGCATGTCAGCAATGTGCGCGCCGGCTTGATCGATCGGGAATGGGCACGAGCCTCGGACGAGGGCCTTCTCCTGTCGGAGCCCGACGCACTGCTCGACGCATGGCGCGACAGCTACGCCGCGCCGTCAGGTGAGCGTATGCGGTTCTACACGCCATTGCATGGCAGCGCGCTGGAAGACGCGGCCCGGAGTGCACTGGGCACACAAGGCGGCCGCGGACATGCTGCCTTCGCGTCCTTTTCGGCAGCGCAGTGGCTTGCCCCTTACGGGCGCACCGGCACGCACTACTTCTTTGCCGACGAGGAAGGTCTGCGCAAGCTCCAGGCAGCGCTGAAGCTTGCGCCCGCCTCGAAAGGCGAGAACGTAGTCATCACCGTGCCGAAGGATTCGGGACTGCTCGCCGACACGATTGAACCCGCGCCGGGCGCGGTCTGCACGAGCCCGATCCAGACCTACCTTGATCTGTCCATTGCTGGCGAACGCGGCGCCGAGGCCGCCGAGCACTTGCGCCAAGAAAGGCTCTCATGGCCAAAATGA
Source organism: Aromatoleum anaerobium (assembly GCF_012910705.2). GTDB lineage: Bacteria > Pseudomonadota > Gammaproteobacteria > Burkholderiales > Rhodocyclaceae > Aromatoleum > Aromatoleum anaerobium. Next base: position 417,431 of record NZ_WTVG02000038.1, read on the forward strand.
CACCCCAGGAACCACAGTCGGCCGCCGAATACGACGACCGGACGACCGCGGCCGTGAAATCGGTGCTGATCGAGATCGGCCAGATCCTTGGCAGCTTCAAGGGCAGGTTCGCCATCATCGGCGGCGCGGTTCCTTGGCTGCTGCTGGCCAACGAGGACATGCCGCATGTTGGCACGCTCGACGTGGACGTCGGCCTGGACGCGGAAGCGCTCGGCGACGGCGAGTATGCGACCTTGATTGGCGCGCTTCAAGGCCACGGATATGCCCAGCGCGAGGGGCTTCGGCGCTTTCAACTGGTTCGCCAGGTTCCCGCGCGAGATGATGGGGAAGCGATCGACGTCGTGGTCGATTTCTTGATGCCGCGTGACGCGGAGATCGTCAAGAACGATCCTCCGTTGATCAATGACTTCGCGGTGCAGCGGGCCGATGGCGCCGACCTGGCGATGCGGTTCTACCAACTGGTCGCTGTGGCGGGGCCGATGCCCGATGGCGGAACCAACCGCGTGGAGATCGCGGTGTGCTCGATCCCCGCTCTGCTGGCGATGAAAGGCCATGCTCTGGCTGGCCGCTACAAGCAGAAGGACGCCTACGACATCTACTACTGCGTGCGGAACTATCCCGGCGGTATCGAGGTGCTGGCACAGGAATGTCGGCAACTGCTGGGGCATCCCAGCGGCGAGCGCGGCTTCCGGCACATCGCCGAGAAGTTCGACACCTTCGACGGCCATGGTCCCACCTGCGTGAGGCGCTTCGTCGAAGACACGCATGCGCTGGGCGACCGCACGCCCGAACAGTGGCAGCAGGACGCGTTCGGGCAGATCGACGCGCTGCTGCGCGCCATGGCGCTGCGAGGTTGAGTCGCGCGACCATGGACTACGCGCAACTTCGCAATCTGCTGGAGCCTCTGGTCACCGGGCTGAAGGATGCCGGGACACACACCATGCTGCCGACGCTTTGCGAAGAATTGGGACTGCCTGCACCTGCCGCCGATGGTTCCAAGCGCGAGCGCATGACCGCCAGCTTCGACGCGGTAGCGGACACGGACCTGCCGGCAGTTGCACGCAAGCTGTTGGTGCGCCACCCGCCTAACGCCACCACGCGCAACCAGACTCAGGACATCCTCTGGAGCGACAGCGCGTGTCCGCCCATCCCCAAGCGGTACCGCCGCGAGGTCGCGCGCAGGCTCAATAGCGAAGAGCTGTATGGGGATGCCCGCAGGTTCGACGATTTGCTGGAACGCCTGTGGATCTTGGATGCCGATGATTGGATGCAACTGCTGGGCGGGACGCCCACGGGATTGCGCGCTGAAATCCGCCGGCTATGAAGTCTTTCGCTTCGGGGCAGGGGAGCTGCAGGTGCCAACGGCGAAGGCTGACGTCAAGGCCTTCTTCGAGGCACTGTTCAAACGCTACGGCGTTCTGACCAACTGAAAACCCAAGCCCGTGCTGGCCGCAATGAAATTCTGCGAGGGGCGAGACCTGACGACGCTCCCAGCTTGCCGGGATTGCTCCATGCCGCATTGATCGTGGCCCCACGAAGCAACGTCCCTATACCTAAAGGCTTCCATAAAGGCCAAAGGGCCGGGAAGGGGCAAGGGAAGGCGGTCTGTCCAAGCTATCCCCGGGAGATGGCTGCCCCGGTTCACAAGCCGAAATCTTCCCGGAAGCGATCGATCTGGTGCATCCGCTCATGCAGAACCGTCACGATGCCGATGTCGCCGTTCGAGAGCCACCGCCAATAGACGAAGTGCCGTTCGTAGCGGAAGAAGTAGCCTTCGATACCGAACTCGGCCGGAATAGGCCGCGATGACGTCCGGTGGGTCGCGATGCCGTCGAAGGCCTCAAACAGACCGGTGATGTAGCGGTCGGCCTGCTGGGTGCCCCAGCGATCCCGCGTGTAGCGATAGATCTCGTCGAGCCGCCAGGACGCCGCCTCCTGGATGCAGACCTGGACCTCGGACACGCCGTCAGGTCCGGTTGCGCGCGATCACATCGGCTGCCGTCAGCGGCTTGTACGCCGATTCCGGCGCGGCAAAGGCGTGGGTCAGTTCGGCCTTGAGTCGCTCGAACGCCTCCTTCTCCGTGCGCTCCTTGTCGCGGCGAATCAGGTCCCGCACATATTCGCTAACGTTCTCGTAGGCGCCGTGCTCGCTCACGTTGGCGGCGACGAAGTCGCTGAGAGGGCCGCTGAGGCGAACCGTCATCGTCGTGGTTGTGGTTCGGGCCATGGTTCAGTCCTCTTGCTGCTTGGTGTATTCAATATAACCAAAAACGAATACACGTACAAGCTCCAACCCCGTGCTCCAACCTGGTGCTTCGGCGATCCTCAGGGAGTGTGCATGTTGCTGGTCACAGGGCGGCATGAGCGTCGGCGTGCGCCGGAAGGCTGCCCGTACCAGCGATCCCCCCGGGGATTGCCTAGCCAATCAGGGATCGCGCATCATCGACCGCAACCGTTCCAGGTAGCTGGGGCTTGATTCAGCTTGCTGCCTACCTGCGTCTGGGCCATCCGGGGGACGAGGTTCGGAGATCTACACCGTCTTTAATCAAAAAATTGACGACGAGCGATAAAATAATCGAAATTTCAACAGCTTAATCGTTTTGTGCGAGCCTCCGGTATGCCCCGCTGTGGAAAATCAGCGGCGGGTGGTCCTCGCGGTCGAAGCGGACGACTTCCGACAGGAACAGGAGGTGGTCGCCGCCTTCATGGCGCACGGTGTTTCGGCATTCGAAGCGGGCGCAGCAGCCGCGCAGCAGCGGCACGCCGTACAGGCCCTCGTCGATGTCCAGGCCGGCGAACTTTTCGTCGGAGCGCGTCGCGAAGAGCTGCGACAGGTGCTGCTGGTCTTCCGACAGCACGTTGACCGCGTAGTATTCGCAGGCTTCGAACACCGCCAGGCTCTGCAAGTGGCGCGCCAGGCTCCAGACGATCAGCGGCGGGTCGAGCGAGACGGAGTTGAACGAATTGACCGTCAGCCCGATCGCTTCGCCGTTCGGCGCCCGGGTCGTGACCACCGCGATGCCGGTAGCGAACATGCCGAGCGTGTCGCGGAAGGCGCGGGTGAATTCCTGGTGGGTGACGGGCGGCTGGGACATGGGCGGGGCTGGGCGGCGGATCGCAGGTTCTCGCCCGCCGCACCTGAAGTGAATGGAGCCGATGATTATCGCTGCGCAGGCGGCATCGGGCAACGCAAAATGGAACAGCGGGCAATGGATACAGGCACGACTTTCGCCGCACGGCTCATCGACTGGCATCGCCGCCACGGCCGGCACGACCTGCCCTGGCAGCACACGTCCGGCCGCACCCCCGATCCGTATCGCATCTGGCTGTCGGAAATCATGCTGCAGCAGACCCAGGTCGACACGGTGATCCCGTACTACGCGCGCTTCCTGGCGCGCTTCCCGGATCTCGCGGCGCTCGCCGCGGCGCCGGTCGACGATGTACTCGCGCTGTGGAGCGGGCTCGGCTACTACGCCCGCGCGCGCAACCTGCACAAGGCGGCGCAGGAGGTGGTCGAGCTTCACGGCGGCAGCTTCCCGTCGCGCGCCGCAGCGATCGCCCGGCTACCCGGCATCGGCCGCTCGACGGCGGCGGCGATCGCGGCGTTCGCGTTCGGCGAGCGCGCGGCGATCCTCGACGGCAACGTCAAGCGAGTGCTGTGCCGCGCGTTCGGCATCGACGGCTTTCCCGGCGAGCGGGCGGTCGCGGCGCGGCTGTGGGCGCTGGCCGAATCGCTGCTGCCGCAGACGGATGTCGGCACTTACATCCAGGCGCAGATGGACCTGGGCGCGACGGTGTGCAGGCGCAGTCGGCCGGCGTGCGCACGCTGCCCGCTCACCGACTCGTGTGTCGCGCGCCGCGAGGAGCGCATCGCCGAACTGCCGGCGGCGCGTCCGCGCAAGACCGTGCCGCAGCGCCGGGTGCGCGTCGCAGTGATTCATGCGGCGGGCCGCGTGTTGCTCGAGCGGCGCCCCCCTGCCGGCATCTGGGGCGGGCTGCTCGCGCTGCCGGAAATTCCCGACAGCGAGCCGGACGCCGGGCGCTGGCTGCAAACGCGCTTCGGCCTCGCGCCACGCGCGAGCCTCCCGCTCGCTCCGCTGAACCACGCGTTCACGCATTTCCGGCTCGAGATCACGCCGATCCGCTTCGACGTCGAGGACGCAGGGTGCAGCGTCGCCGAAGCCGGGCATCGCTGGCTTGCGCTCGCCGACCTGGACGCGGCCGGGCTGCCGACGCCGGTCCGGCGCATTCTCGACGCGCTCGCCAGCGGGGCGTGAGCCCGTTGCGCCGGACGGAAAACGAAGTCTCGGCGCGGCCAAAGCACAGCCTTCCAAGTGACGGCTGTGCGATCGGCACCACTCACTTCAGATAGTCGGTCAGGATCACCCAGCGGCCCTCGCGGATCTGCGCGATGCGCCCGTGGCGGTTGCCGAGGTGGTCGTCGGGGCTGAAACGATATTCCGGGCTGCCGAAGAAGTCGCGCGATGTGTGCAGCGATTCCATCGCGGCCACGAAGCGCTCGACGGTGAGATCGGGCCCGGCCCGTTCCGCGGCCTTGACGAAGAGGTCGGCGGCGCCGTACCCCATCACGCTCCAGACGTTCGGCGCGGCGCCAAAGCGTCTCCGGTAGCGTTCGATCCACTCGGCGAGCGGGCGGCTCGCGCCTTCCGCGTAGGGGTGCGGCAGCACGCTGACGCCGTACAGCCCTTCCACGGCCTTGCCGCCGAGTTCGTGCGTCTGCGCCGAATAGCCCGACGCGGTGACGAGCATGTCGACGGTCCAGCCGGTCTTGCGCGCTTCGGCGACCGCGGCGACGGTCTCGCGCACGACCGTCGCGAGGACGACGAAGTCGCAGCCGGCAGCCCGCAGCCGCGCGATCTGGCTCGACAGGTCAGTCGCGCCGCGCTTGTAGCTGGTCTTCGCGACGAGCGGCTGGTTGAGCGCCGCCAGCGCCCGCTCGACGCCTTTCATGACTTCCAGGCCATAGTCGTCGTCCTGGTACAGCAGGCAGGTATGCCGGTAGCGATGGGTCTGCACCATGAAGCGCGTTGCCGCGTCCATGTAGTCCTGGTACGGCGCGAACATCTGGAACTTCAGCGGATGGCGCGGCGCGTACGTCGATTCGTGCGGCGAAAACGGGAACAGGTGCGGTCGCCCGGCGCCGACGACGACCGGCATCGTCGCCATCACGACCGGCGTGCCGAGGTTCGCGAGGAACGCGAACACGTGGTCGCGCTGGATCAGCTTGCGCGCCGCGAGCGCGCCCTTCTTCGGGTCGTAGCCGGAATCCTCGACGACGAGCCGCACTTTGCGACCATGCACGCCGCCGCCCGCGTTCGCATCCTCGAAGCGCATCAGCATGCCGTCGCGCACCGGCACGCCGAGCAGCGCGATCGGGCCGGACAGGTCCTGGATGCTGCCGACGACGATCTCGTCGCGGCTCACGCCGGGTGCCTGCGCCGCCGCGGTGCAGGAAACGGCCAGCGCAACGACGCCGAAGAGGCGGCGGATGAAAGTCATGCAAGCCTCGCGGCGACAAGCATCAGCATGACTCCGTGCAGTCCGGCGCGGCGGCAACGCTTCGCAGCGGCGCCATCATGGCCTCGAATGCGTCGGCCGCCAGCGGCTTGCCGATCAGGTAGCCCTGCAGGTAATCGCAGCCCAGCGCGCGCAGGAATTCGCGCTGTTCGGCCGATTCGACGCCTTCGGCGGTGACGCGCAGCCCGAGGCTGTGCGCCATGTTGATGATCGCTTCGACGAGGCTCGCGTCGTTGCGGTCGTCCGGACAATCGCGCACGAAGCTGCGGTCGATCTTGACGATATCGACGGGGAAGCGCTTGAGGTAGGACAGCGACGAGAAACCGGTGCCGAAATCGTCGAGCGCGAAGCAGATGCCCTGCTCCTTGATGTCGCGCATGCGGGCCTCGACGCTGTCGCTGCCGCCCATCAGCACCGATTCGGTGATCTCGAGGATCAGAGCGTCGCGTGCGGTGTCGCATTCCGCGAGCAGCGTGCGCAGCAGCTCCGGCAGGCCGGTTTCGCCGAACTGCACGCCCGACACGTTCACCGCCAGGCGCAGCGGCGGATAGCCGCGCGCCAGCCAGTCGCGGCGCTGGCGCATGGCTTCGCGCAGCACCCATTCGCCGATCTGGACGATCAGCCCGCAGTCTTCCGCCACCGGGATGAATTCGATTGGCGGGATCATGCCGCGCTCGGGATGCTTCCAGCGGAGCAGCGCCTCGGCGCCGACCAGCGTGCCGCTCGCGCTGTCGACGATCGGCTGGTAATGCAGCTCGAACGCGCGCTGTTCGACGGCAATGCGCAGATCCGCTTCGAGGTGCACGCGCGCGAGGGCATCGGCCTGCATGTGAGGGGCATAGGGCTGGGCGCGGTTCTTGCCCGCCTGCTTGGCCTTGTACATCGCGATGTCGGCGTTGCGCAGCAGCGTCTGGACATCGTTGCCGTCGTCGGGAAACACCGTGATGCCGACGCTGCCGGAAATATGATGACGCGCACCGCGCAGCGCGAAAGGCTCGCGCAGCACGGCGACGAGCTTGTCTGCGATCGCGCCGAGGTCCGCCGGATCGGCAAGGTCGTGCACGACCACCGTGAACTCGTCACCCCCCAGGCGCGCCACCGTGTCCTCGTCGCGCACGCAGGTGTTGAGACGGCGCGCGACATCCACCAGCAGCTCGTCGCCGACCTCGTGGCCGAGCGAATCGTTGATCCACTTGAAGCCGTCGAGGTCGAGGAACAGCAGCCCGACCTTGCACGCATGACGACGGGCATGGGCGAGCGCATGACCGAGGCGGTCCTGCAGCAGGCTCCGGTTGGCCAGCCCGGTGAGCGGGTCGAAGTTGGCCTGGCGCCACATCGCGACTTCCTGCTGCTTGCGCTCGGTGATATCGCTGAACAGCGTGACGTACTCCGCGACCTTGCCGTCGGTGTCGCGCACGGCGGTGACGGTGATCCACTGCGGATAAGTGCCGCCGTCCTTGCGCCGGCTCCCCACTTCGCCCGCCCAGCTGCCGCTCTCGACGATCGACGTCCACATCGCATCGAAGAACGTCGCCTCATGGCGTTCGGGCTTGAACATCGAAGACTTGCGGCCGATGACTTCGGCCGCGAGGTAGCCGGTAATGGTGCAGAACGCGGGGTTGACGGACGTGATCAGGCCTTGCGCGTCAGTCGTCATGATGCCCTGGCTGCAGGCCTTGAAGACCACCATCGCCTGGCGCATGCGCTCCTCGACGCGCTTGCGTTCGGTGACATCCTGGACGACCGAGTAGAGCAGCTTCCGGCCGGCGATCTCGATCGGGCCGCTGGCCACCTCGACATCGCGCAATTCGCCGCTGGCGAGCCGGTGGCGGAAGCGGAAAGTGTCGACCTCGCGCGCCTGGGCATGCGCCATCTCGCGCTGGATCTGCTCGCGACCCAGCACATTGATGCTCCAGATCCTCATGCGCGTGAGCGTGGCCAGGTCATAGCCGTAATATTCGCAGGCCTTGGCGTTCGCATCGACGATACTGCCGTCGACGGGGTCGATGACCAGCATCACCACCCGGCTGTTGGCGAACAGCTCGCGGTAGCGCAACTCGCTTTCGATCAGCGCCTGTTCCATGCGCACGCGCTCGGTGAGGTCGCGCACCAGCACGATGAACCCCTCCGGGGCGAGACCGGCCCCGGCAAGCCGGCTGATCGATGCGCTGAAGTGATGCCTGCCGCGCGGCAGGTCGAGCGTGTACTCGACCTGCCGCAGCCCCCCTGCGGCGGAAATTTCCTCCAGCGCCTCGTCGAACTTCACCGCCACCGCCGGCGGCAGCGTTTCGGCATACGCACGGCCGATAAACCGCTCCGGCCCCGTCAGCAGCAGTCCGGGATCGGGGGCATGGAATTCGGCGATGCGCCGGTTCCGGTCGATGACGAACATCAGGTCGGGCAACGACGCAATCAGCGCGGCAAGCTTCACTTCACGCTCGCGCAACTCGCGCTCGGCCCGCTTCTGCAGCGTGATGTCTTCCTTGACCGCGACAAAGCCCGAAATCGTCCCGTCACCCGCCCGGATCGGGGCGATCGAGGCCGTCTCCCAGTAATGCGTACGGTCCTTGCGAACGTTCTCGAATTCGCCGCGCCACACGTGGCCGTGGGTGATCGTCGCCCACATTGCCGCGTATTCGTCCGCCGAACGATTGCCCGACTTGAGGATGCGGGGGTTCTTTCCCGCCACTTCTTGCGCGGTGTAGCCGGTGCAGCGTTCGAATTGCGGATTGACGTACTCGATGTTTCCGCTGCGATCGGTGATCACGATCGAGGCCGGGCTGCATTCGATTGCCGTCGACAACTTGCGCAGCTGCTGTTCGCCGACGTGTGCCACCGACTGGGCGCGATCCAGCTCCGCCTCGCGCGCCCGCACTTCGGCGCTGCGCGCCGCCACCAGTCGCTGCAGATCGGCCCGGTGCCCGCGCAGCTGCACCATCTGGTTTGCCAGCCAGCCGAGCAGCAGGCTGAACAACAGCGCCACGGCAGCGTTCAGCGACAGCACCAGGTTGTCGCCCGGGCCGGCCCCCGGTTCGACGCTCGGCAGCCAGGTGCCGCGCCGGTGCTCGAGGCCCAGCACGAGGGCGCCGGAAATCATCCCGGCGATGAGGAAAACGACGATCCCGACGACGAGCGGACGGCGCTGTCGAACGTACTCCGACCAGTTCGCCATGATCACTCCGGCCCCGGTCCGGGCGGCGCATCAGACACCAAGAGTTTCCTCACGCCAGCGCGCTCCCTGAATTGACATAGGCGGATCGCCACTTTAGCGCGATGTCGCGAAATTTCGATGCCAATCACTTCACCAACGTCCCCGATTCAGGATGAACTGCGCGATGCCCGACCTGCCAGGCCCTCGGGACGCAGCACGATCACCGCGACGACGACCGCCCCGAACAGCGTCGTCTCGAGACCCGCCGCAGCGGCGAGGTCCGGCGGCAACGCCTCGCTCGCGAGCGAAATGGCCTGCGGAATCGCGATCACCACCAGCGCGCCCCACAACGCACCGGCAAGACGGCGCGCGCCGCCGATGAAAACCAGCATCAGCAGCTCGAACGACAGCGCCAGGCCGAACTGTTCCGGGCTGACGAAGCCGATCCAATGCGCGTACAGGGCGCCGGCGAGCCCCGACAGCCCCCCGCCAAGCACGAATGCCAGCATTTTCGCACGGCCGATGTCGATGCCGCTTGCCGCGGCGGCGAGCTCGTCCTCGCGCACCGCGCGCCAGGCCCGCCCGAGCCGCGACGCCATCCAGCGCCGGCACGCGAACCCGGCGAGCGCGAGTGCGACGAGGCTCAGCGCGGCCTGCGCCGCCGCAGTGCCCGCGGACCAACTGCCCAGCGCCAGCGCCGGCACGGCCAGCCCCGCCGCGCCGCCCGTCAGCGACTCCCAGCGCACCAGCGCTTCCTCGACGATCAGCGCAAACGCAAGCGTGCTCATCGCGAAATACAGGCCGCCGAGGCGCCGCGCCGGCAGGCTCGCGAGCCACCCGCCCGCCGCGCCGAGCACGATCGCCAGCGGCAGCGACACCGGCGCCGGCACGCCGTGCAGCGCCAGCAGCGTCTCGGCATAGGCGCCGAATCCGAGCAACGCGCCCTGGCCGAGCGGGATCTGGCCGCACTGGCCGACGACGAGGACCACCCCGAGCCCTGCGATCGCGTACGTGAACACGAACGCCGCCTGCGCCAGCACGTACTCCGGGCCGAGCGCGCGCAACGCCAGCGCGCCGAGCACCGCAAGCCCGATCACCCCCGCCGTCCACCGGACGATCGCGCCCGCCCGCATCGCCGCGCCTGTCATCGCCGCCGCAGCCCGCCGGCGAGGCCGTCCGGAAACAGCAGCAGCGCCAGCATCAGCAGCACGTACGGCACGACATCCTTCACCCCTTCCGGCAACGCGAACCCGGCGAGCGCTTCGACGACACCGATGAACACTCCCCCGGCCAGCGCGCCGGGAAGGCTCGTCATGCCGCCGAGCACGGCTGCCGGAAACGCTTTCAGCGCGACGAGCCCCATGTTCGGATGCACGAACGTGACCGGCGCGAGCAGCAGCCCGGCCGCCGCGGCGAGGCCGGCGCCGAGCGCCCACGCGAGCGTATGCATGCCGGCGACCGATACGCCCATCAGCGCCGCGGCGGTCGCGTTCTCGGAGCATGCGCGCAGCGCGAGGCCGGCGCGCGTGCGGCGAAAAAACAGCGTCAGCGCCAGCGCGAGCACGGCCGTCGCGACGATCACGACGATGTGCTCGGCGGCGATCACCAGTCCGCCGACCCGCCAGCTCTCGCCGGCGAACGGCAGCGCCAGGCGATGCATCGAATGCGTCGCGGCAGGCACCGAGCCGACTGCGCCGCGCAACATCATGCCGAGCCCGAAAGTCAGCAGCAGCGCAGTCAGGTGCGCCTGCCCGAGCGCCCGGCGCAGCACCATGCGCTCCAGCACCGCGCCGAACGCCGCCATCCCGGCGATGCCGCCCGCCGCCGCCGGCGCGAGCGGCCAGCCCGCGGCCAGGTGCAACGCGAGCACCGCGAACGCGCCCGCCATCAGCAGCTCGCCCTGCATGAAACTGACCGTGCCGGTCGCCTTGTAGATCAGCACGAAGGACAGCGCGACGAGCCCATACACGCAGCCGGTCGCGATGCCGCTGCTGAGTACCTGGACGCGCGCTAGTGTTTAGTTGCGTTAATACAAGATAGTATTATGATACCCACTTCGCTTGACACAAGGGGGTCTCATGGCGCGAGTGGCGGTTGAGTTGTCGTGTCCGGCAGAAGTGATGTCGGAGCTTGAGCGTCTGTCTCGAAGTCGGAGCGGCGAGGTTCGCCTGGTCGAGCGTGCGCGCATCGTTCTGGCGTGCCTGCATGGCAAGCGCAATGACGAGGTTGCCAGCGAGCTCGGTGTTCGACCGAATACGGTCGGGCTGTGGCGCCGACGCTTTGCCGAGCAAGGTATCGCAGGGCTTCGCGACGCGCCCCGGCCCGGCAAGCCCGCCAAGTACGGTGTCGAGTTGCGCGACCGAATCTTGGCACAGCTCGAATTGCCGCCACCGGCCGGCATGGCGAGCTGGGATGGGGGCTCGCTGGCCAAGGCGCTGAGCGTGTCCGATCACGCGGTGTGGCGCATCCTGCGCAAGGAAGGCATCCAGTTGCAGCGCCACCGTTCGTGGTGCGTCAGCACGGACCCGGAGTTTGCCGCCAAAGCGGCCGACATAATCGGGCTGTACTTGAACCCGCCCGAGAACGCCCTGGTGATCAGCGTCGACGAGAAGCCCTCGATTCAAGCCCTCGAGCGGGCGCGCGGCTACGTGCAGACCAGCAGTGGCAAGGTCGTCCAGGGAATGAAGAGCACCTACAAGCGGCACGGCACCGTCAATTTGTTCGCCGCATTGGAGGTCGCCACCGGCGTCATCCGAGGCAAGACGACGCAGACTAAAAAGCGCGCCGACTTCCAGGCCTTCATGGACGAGGTCGTTGCCGACCAGCCCGTCGACCGGCAGATCCACGTCATCCTGGACAACTTGAACACCCACAAGAAGAACGAGGACTGGCTCGCCGCACATCCGAACGTCACCTTTCACTTCACGCCTACCAGTGCGAGCTGGCTCAACCAAGTCGAAATCTGGTTCGGCATCTTCCAGCGAAAGACGCTGAACAACGCGAGCTTCCGAAGCGTCGAGCAACTCATTGAGGCCATCCATGCCTTCACTGCCGCCTACAACGAAAACGCAGCGCCATTCGTCTGGCGCAAACGAGAGGTTCGCGGGTCACAGCTTCGTAATACTATTGTTAACTTACGCAATTAAACACTAGGCCGGACATTTCATCGCCTCGGGCTGGACGAAGGCTGCGCCGGACATGGCGCGCGGCGACTCTATCACGGCACGGCGATGCTATTCTCGCGCCCCATGATTCCGATCGATATTCTCGTCTATGGCATCGGCCTCGCCGGCGTCGCCGCCCAGGCCGCCGCCGGGGTGCTCGAAGCCGGACGCAAGCCCTTCGACCTCTTCGGCGTGGTCATCGTCGCGCTCGCGGCAGCGCTCGGCGGTGGTTCGTTGCGCGACCTGCTGCTCGACCGCACGGTGTTCTGGATCGCCGATCAGAGCTATCTGATCACCGCCTTGACGGCCGGGCTGGTGACTTTTGCGCTGGTGCGCTTCGTGCGCCTGCCAGGCAAACTGTTCCTGCTGCCGGACGCGGTCGGCCTCGCGCTGTTTACGGTCAGCGGCACGCAGGCAGCCCTTGCGCTCGGCGCGCCGTGGCTCGTCGCGAGCCTGATGGGTGTCGTCACCGGCGTATTCGGCGGCATCGTGCGCGACGTGCTGTGCAACGAGGTGCCGCTGGTGTTCAGCGGCGAACTGTATGCCACCGCGTCGTGGGCCGGCGCGCTGCTGCTGATCGCGATGAAGGCCTCCGGAGCGACGCCCGGCACATCGGCGCTCGCCGCCGGCATTCTGGTGCTCGTGATCCGCCTTGGCGCGATGCGCTACGGCTGGCGCCTGCCGGTGTTCAGCGCGCGCCTGTAGTCGTATTCTCGGATTCGCGGCCCGCCTCACCCTCAACAACGACAGAGGAGTATCCGGAATGAGCTTTATGCGCGAGTTCAAAGAGTTCGCCATGCGCGGCAACGTCATCGATCTGGCAGTCGGCGTCATCATCGGCGCCGCGTTCGGCAAGATCGTCGATTCCCTCGTCAAGGACATCGTGATGCCGGTGATCGGACGGCTGCTCGGCGGAGTCGATTTCCGCCACTTGTACATCAACCTCGGCGACCAGACTTACGAAACGATGGAAGCCGCCGAGAAGGCCGGGGCGCCGCTGGTGAAATACGGGCAGTTCATCAACACGACGATCGACTTCCTCATCATCGCGTTCGCGATCTTCGTCGCCGTCAAGGCGATCAACCGCCTCAAGCGCGCGGAGCCGCCGCCCCCGCCTCCGCCGCCGGTCGAGCCCGAAGAGGTCAAGCTGCTGCGCGAAATCCGCGACGCGCTCAAGCGCGGCTGAACGGGCGAGGCCGTCGACACACTGGCGCGGGAACGGCCTCGCCCGCGCCGTGTCAGGCGTGATCGCCGACGTACGGGTTGCTGCGGCGTTCCTCGCCGAAGGTCGAAGTCGGTCCGTGACCGGGGACGAACGTGATGTCGTCGCCGAGCGGAAAAAGCTTCTGCCGGATCGAACGGATCAGCGTCGCGTGGTCGCCCTGGGGGAAATCCGTGCGGCCGATCGAACCGGCGAACAGCACGTCGCCGACGATCGCCAGCCGCGCATCGGCATGGAAGAACGCGACGTGGCCGGGCGTGTGGCCCGGCACGTGGATCACGCGCAGCCGCTCGTCGCCGACCGTCACCGTGTCGCCATCGTGCAGCCAGCGGTCGGGCTCGAAGCTCTCGGCGCCGGGAAAGCCGAACGTTTTGGCCTGCTGCGGAATGCCGGCGATCCAGAAAAGGTCGGCTTCCTGCGGCCCTTCGACCGGCACGCCGAGTTCGCGCGCGAGCTGCGCGGTGCCACCGGCGTGGTCGATGTGGCCGTGCGTGATCAGGATCTTCTCGATCGTGACGCCGAGCTCCTTCGCTTTCGCGAGGATGCGCTCGAGGTCGCCGCCGGGGTCGACGACCGCGGCCTTGCGCGTCTTGTCGCACCACACGATGCTGCAGTTCTGTTCGAAAGGGGTCACGGGGACGATGCGCAGGTCGATCATGGCAGGCGAGGATCCGGGTTGAGCAGCGCGACAGTTTAGCGGGTAAATTTCACTCCGCTAGCGCAGCAGCGCGACGCCCTTGACCTGCGCATACACGTCGCGGCCCGGCACGATGCCGAGCTGCGCGGCCGAACGGCGTGTGATGCGCGCGAGCAGCGCGGTGCCGGCGACGTCGAGACGCACCAGCGTGCGCCCCGGATCGGCCTCGTCGAGCGACACGACGCGCGCCGGCAGCACGTTGAGGATGCTCGAATCGTGGCGCTCGGTGAGCGCCAGGCTGACGTCGCGCGCGAGCACGCGCGCCCTGACGCGGGACGCGAGCGGCATGTCGAGGCCGGTGATCCACAGCGGCAGTCCGGCGAATTCGAGCCGCGTCAGCGCGTAGGCCTCGTCATGCGCGGCAACGCGGGCATCGATGACGACGAACGCATCCTCGTCGTGCGCGAACGGTAGATCGAGACGCGCCATCACTTCGCCGATCGGCCCGACGGCGAGCGCACGCCCGTCAGCGAGCAGCACGACGTGGTCGGCCAGCCGCGCGACTTCCTCGGGGGCGTGGCTGACATAGACAACCGGGATGTCGAGCTCGGCGTGCAGGCGTTCGAGGTAGGGCAGTATTTCCTGCTTGCGCTTGACGTCGAGCGCCGCGAGCGGCTCGTCCATCAGCAGCAGCCTCGGACTCGTCGCCAGCGCCCGCGCGATCGCGACGCGCTGGCGTTCGCCGCCGGACAGGCGCCCGGGCATGCGGTCGAGCAGCGGCTCGATGCCGAGCAGCGCGATCGCTTGGTCGAGCGGGATGCGGCGCGACGCGGCCGGGACGCGCTTCAGGCCGAATTCGAGGTTGCGCCGCACCGTCAGGTGCGCGAACAGGCTCGCTTCCTGGAACACGTAGCCGAGCGGGCGCCGGTGTGTCGGCACGAAGAGGCGCTGCGCCTCGTCCTGCCACAGCTCGCCGCGCACCGCGAGATACCCGTCCGCGGCGCGCTCCAGTCCCGCGAGACAGCGCAGCAGCGTGGTCTTGCCCGACCCCGAATGGCCGAACAGCGCGATCACGCCGCGCCCGGGCAAGGCGAGGTCGACGTCGAGCCGAAAACCCGGCCAGCCGAGGCCGAAGCGCGCGCGGATCGCGGCCTCGTCACCCGCCATCGCGCCGGTTCGCGCGGCGCCGGGGCCGAACGGCGCAGCGCCGCTCACCGCACCATTTCCTTTTTCCGCCCGTACAGCGCGAGCAGCACGACGAAGCTGAACACCAGCATGCCCGCCGACAGCCAGTGCGCCTCGGCGTACTCGAGCGCCTCGACGTGGTCGTAGATCTGCACCGAGACGACGCGCGTCTTGTCCGGGATGTTGCCGCCGATCATCAGCACCACGCCGAACTCGCCGACGGTGTGCGCGAAGCCGAGGATCGTCGCGGTGACGAAGCCGGGCCGCGCGAGCGGCAGCACGACGCTGAAGAACGTGTCGATCGCGCCGGCGCGCAGCGTCGCCGCGACTTCGAGCGGGCGCTCGCCGATCGCCTCGAACGCGTTCTGCAGCGGCTGCACGACGAACGGCAGCGAGTAGAACACCGAGCCGACGACGAGCCCGGCGAACGTGAACGGCAAGAGGCCGAGCCCGAGCGCCTGCGTGAGCTGGCCGACCGGACCGTGCGGCCCGAGCGCGACCAGCAGATAGAAACCGATCACCGTCGGCGGCAGCACCAGCGGCAGCGCGACGACCGCGCCGACGACGCCTTTCCACGCCGAGCGCGTGCGCGCAAGCCACCACGCGACCGGCGTGCCGACGACGAGCAGCGCCGCCGTCGTCACCGCGGCGAGTTCGAGCGTCAGGCGGATCGCGGCGAGATCGGCCGCAGTGATCATTGCCGCACCCGCGTCACAGCCCGTAACCGTAGGACTTGATGATCGCGACCGCCTTGTCGCCGCGCAGGTAGTCGGCGAGCGCCCGCGCGGCCGGCTTGTCGCGGCCCGCGGCGAGGATCACCGCGTCCTGGCGGATCGGATCGTACAGCCCGGCCGGCACCTGCCAGGCCGAGCCGCCGGACAGCTTGCCGTCGACCATCACCTGCGACAACGCGACGAAGCCGAGCTCGGCGTTGCCGGTGGCGACGAACTGGTAGGTCTGGGAGATGTTCTCGCCGGTCACGAGCCGCGCGGCGATGCCATCGGCGAGACTGAGCCGGCGCAGCACTTCCATCGCGGCCACGCCGTACGGCGCGGTCTTCGGGTTCGCGACCGCGAGGTGGCGGAAATCGCCGCGCCCGAGCACCTCGCCCTGGTCATCGACGACACCGGGCTGCGCCGACCACAGCACCAGCCGGCCGATCGCGTACGTGAAGCGGCTGCCGGGCACCGTTGCGCCCTCCTCGTCGAGCCGCGCCGGGGTCTTGTCGTCGGCGGCAAGGAAGACCTCGAACGGCGCGCCGTTCTTGATCTGCGCGTAGAACTTGCCGGTCGCGCCGAACGCGAGCAGCGCCGTGTGACCGGTGTCGCGCTCGAACTCGGCGGCAATCTTCTGCATCGGCGCGGTGAAGTTCGCGGCGACCGCGACCTGGACTTCGGCTGCGTGGGCGGCGACGGCGGACGCGATGCAACTCGCGGCAACGAGCAGTCGCACGAAACGGAATTTCATAAAAACTCCCTGTGGATTTTGGGATTTTTCACACTTCCGGGTTCAGACCGGATATGCCCGGAAAGAAGCCTTGATTTCGTAATATTCGTGTCTATATTACGGTTTATGTTCCAGCCCTGTAAAGAGGGCACATCTTCGACGAATCGGGCGCGGGCGCAGGGGAAACGCGGACTGCACGCCGGGGATGCGACAACTGCGACCGGTTCCCGATATGCTTTCCGCCTCAGCATCAAACGGACATTGAGCATATGGCGCCGAAAGACAAGCCCATCGAGTTGCACGGCTCGATATGGATGACGGTCGGAGGGGAGAACCTCGGGGGACCGGGCCGCGTCGCCCTGCTCGCCAAGATCGCCGAATGCGGTTCCATCACCCAGGCCGCCAAGGCGATCAAGATGAGCTACAAGGCCGCTTGGGATGCCATCGACAACATGAACAATCTCGCCGGCGAGCCCTTGGTGGAGCGGCTGACCGGGGGCAAGGGCGGCGGCGGCACCCGATTGACCCGGCGCGGCGAGCAACTGGTGAAGAACTTCAAACTTATCGAGCGGGAGCATCGCTGCTTCGTCGATCGGCTCAGCCGACAGGCCGAGGGGATCGCCGACGATTTCTTGCTGCTCAGGAGAATCGACATGAAAACCAGCGCACGCAACCAGTTTCTGGGCAAGGTGACTCAGGTCAGGCAAGGGGCCGTCAATGACGAGATCGAACTGGAGGTCGCCGGCGGACAGAAGATCGTCGCGATCGTCACGCATGAGAGCACCGACGGGCTTGGCTTGCACCCGGGGGCAGACGCCTTCGCACTCATCAAGTCCTCGTCGATCATCGTCGTCACAGACGATGAAGGCGCCAGATTTTCTGCCCGCAACCGGCTGACCGGCACCGTCTCGCGCGTGCAGCCGGGCGCAGTCAACACCGAGGTGGTCGTCGAGTTGCCGGGGGGAGGTACCGTGGCAGCCATCATCACCAACGAAAGCAGCAATGCGCTCGGGCTTGCCGTTGGCGCCCGCGTCACCGCAATTTTCAAGGCATCCAGCGTGATTCTCGGCATCCCGGCGTAAAGCGGAATCAGGGCGGCGCGCGGAGAAACCACCCGCGCGCTCGTAGCCGCGAACGGGAGGGAAATGAACGCCGAACGCCGCTAGACTTGCCCGCCAGCTTCGATCATGCGGTCGATCAGGCCGCTTTCGCGCACCGTCGGCGTGCCGCACGCCGCGAGCAGCACCGCTTCCGGCCCCGCGAGCACGACTTTGCGCGCGGCGCGCGTGACGCCGGTGTAAAGCAGTTCGCGCGTCATCACTTTCACCGGCGTCGCCGGCAGCAGCACCATCACTTTGGCGAACTCCGAGCCCTGCGCCTTATGCACCGTCATCGCGAACGCGGTGTCGTGGGCGGGCAGGCGCAGCGGCGCGAGTTCGCGCCAGCCGCCGGCGGGGTCGGGGAACACGACGCGCAGCTCGCCGTGCGCGTCCGGCAGGCAGATGCCGACATCGCCGTTGTAGAGCCGCAGCAGGTAGTCGTTCTTCAGCACGATGACCGGCCGGCCCGCATACCACGGCGACGCGGCAACGGCGCCGGGTGCCTGCGCGAGCGCGGCGCGCGCGTGGCGCGACAGCCGCTCGTTGGTCGCATCGATGCCGCGCGGCCCGCCGTGCACCGCGCACAGCACGCGAAAAGCGTCGAACGCCGCGAACACCGGCGCGGGATCGCCGTCGTGGCGGCGCAATGCCTCGAAATAGCCGGCGTAACCCTGCTCCAGGCGTGCGAGCACTGCGGCGCGCGGCGCGTCCGCGTCATCCGCGAGCCATTCGACCGACGGGTCGCCGCCCTCGCGCAGCCAGGCGAGCACCTCGTCGCCGGCGCCGGCGTTGATGCCGGCGGCGAGCCGGCCGATGCCGGAGTCGGCGGCAAAGCGGTGGCTTTCGGCGAACCACACGACGCTGTCGGCGAGCGGCGTCGCGCGGCGCGGCGGCGGTGGCGCGCGGCGCGGCGGCGGTGGCGCGATGCGCCCGGCCGGCGTGCCGGTCAGCGCCGCCAGCCGCGCGACGCACGAAGCATCGAGCGACGGGTCGGCGCACAGCTCGGCGAACACCGCGCCGGCCTCGACCGCGGCGAGCTGGTCCTTGTCGCCGAGCAGGATCAGGCGCGCGTGCGGCGGCAGCGCATCGACGAGCCGCGTCGCGAGCGCCAGATCGAGCATCGACGCCTCATCGACGATCAGCACGTCGAGCGCGAGCGGATTGCCGGCGTGGTGGCGGAAGCGGCCGGGCTGCGGCGTCACGCCGAGCAGGCGATGCAGCGTGTGCGAGCTCTGCGGCAGGCGCCCGCGGACCTCTTCCGGCACGGAGGCGCTGCGCGCGCGCAGCGCGTCGAGCATACGCGCGGCAGCCTTGCCGGTCGGCGCGGCGAGCGCGACGCGCAGTTCCGGTTCGGCGCTCAGGAGGCACGCGAGCAGCGCCGCGACGGTCGTCGTCTTGCCGGTGCCGGGCCCGCCGCTGATGACGGTCAGGCGCCGTTCGAGCGCGAGCGCGACGGCGAGCTTCTGCCAGTCGGCGCGCCCGGCGAGCCGCGCCGCGTTGGCGGCGAACAGTTCGCCGAGGCGCTCGACGGTGACCGGCGGCGGCGCCGGCAGCGGGCTTGCGGCACGCGCGACGAGCGCGGCCGCGAGGCGCCGTTCCCAGTCGTAATGGCGGCGCAGGTAGAGCCGATCGGCCGCGTCGAGCAGCAGCGGGCGCGGCTCGGGCGCGCGGCCGACGACGCCGCTCGCGAGCAGCGCCTCGCGCAGCCCGGCGACCGTCTCGTCCTCGGCGACGAGTTGCGCGAGCGGCACGCACACATGCCCTGCGGCGACGGCGAGGCTCGCGCGCATCGCCGCCGCGCGCAGCCGCGGCAGGCAGGCGTCCGGCGCCCCGGCGGCGCGCGCCCAGCTCACGACATGTGCGGCAAAACCGTGCGCGAGATCGGCTTCGGCGGTGAGGTCGGGGCGCAGGTCGAGAGGGTTCATCGTACGGATTCCGGGGCGGGGACGCCGCCGATCAGGCGGTCGAGGCTCGCGAGGGTTGCGGCGTCCGGACGGTGGACATACACGCCTGCCGGATGCTCGCCGAGCCGCCAGCCGGGCCGTACGCCGCGCACGAAAAGATACAGCGCGCCGCCGAAATGACGCTCGAAGTCGTAGCCCGGCAGCGTGCGCCCGAGATGGCGGTGCAGCGCGAGGCTGTAGAGCAGGTGCTGGAGATGGTAGCCGTGCGTGCGCATCGCCTCTTCGAGGCGCGCCGGCGCATAGTCTTCGGGCGTGAAGCCGAGGTGGTTCGATTTCCAGTCGAGGACGTAGAAACGCCCGTCATGCTCGAAGACGAGGTCGATAAAGCCTTTCAGGTAGCCCGCGAGCGCGCCGAACGCAAGCCGCGGCACATGATAGCCCGCGCGCGCGAGCCAGTCGTTCAGCGCTTCGGCGGACAGCCGCGGCGCCGGCAGGTGGAAACCGAGTTCGACGAGCTTGCGGCTGCGCGGAAGGCGGCCGAGCACGATGCCGCCGGGGAGCGGCGTCGCCAACACGTCATCGACGAGGCGCTCGAGCATCCGCGCGAGCGGCGCGCCGGCAGCGCGCTGCGGATGCCCGGCGAGCGCCGCCGCGATGGCCGGCGCGCGGCTCGCCGGCGCGGGGAAATCGAGCCGTTCGAACACCGCGTGGATGCAGTCGCCGGCCGCGGGGCCGCGCGGGAAGAACAGGATGTCGTCGTCGCCGGGCGCTGCGGCCGGCGCGATCGATGTCGCGCCGTCGATCGGCGCCACCAGCAGGGCGCGGGCGTCGTGGTCCTGCGCCGCCGCTTCATGGCCTGCGCCGTGGCTCAGCGCGCTGAAACTGCCGATCCGCCACGCTGACGGCAGGCGCGCTGGCGGCGCCATGACGTGCAACGCGTCCGCGGCCGGCTCGGCATTCGCGAGCCGCCCGCCGCCACTCGCCGGCAGGTTGACGATCGCCAGATCGGGTTCGGCACGCTCGAGCAGACGCGCCCACGCGGCCTCGATTTCGTCCGTCGTCAGCTTGTGCCTGAGCCATTCCGCGTGGTTGAGGCCCGCTCCGGCGACGAGCCAGTTCAGCAGGCTGCGCGTGCTCTCGGTCGGCGAGGCCGTCCTGCCGTTCTTCTTCAGGTAACAGCCGGCGACGAGATAGCAGCGATACACCGCGCGCGTCATCGCGACATAGACGAGGCGCAGGAACTCGGCGTCGCGCTCGCGGCGCATCAGCGCCTTGACGTCCTCGTCGTCGCGTGCGGCGGGGCGAAAGTCGAGCAGCAGCCCGCCCTCGGCGTCGTGATAGACGCAACCTTCGCCGTCGTCGCCGCGACCGGGGAAGCCGTCCCACAGGAAAGGGCAGAACACGACGCCGTATTCGAGGCCCTTCGAACGATGGATCGTCACGATCTGCACGAGGTTGCGGTCGGATTCGAGCCGCACTTGCGTCGCCTCGCTCGCCCCCGCGTCGCGCCGCCGGCTCGCGAACCAGCGCAGCAGCGCGTCCGGCGACGGGTGTTCGACGCCCGCCGCATGCAGGCATTCGGCCAGATGCAGCAGATTCGTCAGCCGCCGCTCGCCATCGTCGCGCGCGAGCAGGCGCACGTTGACACCCTCCTGCACGACCCAGCGCCGCAGCATCACGCCGAGGCCGCGCGCGAGCCACACTTCGCGCAGCTCGGCGAAGCGGGCGATCACGCGCAGCAGCGCACCTTCGTCGGCGGCGAGCGCATCGAGCGCGGCGGCGTCGAAGCCCATCAGCGCGGTCGCGAGCGCGGCCGACAGCAGCGGCAGGTGCGCCGGCTCGGCGATCGCGAGCAGCACGCGTTCGAGCTCCTCGGCGTCCGTGCTGTGGAAAACGCTCTGCTGCGACAGCTCGACGCTGCCGACGCCGAGCGCGGCGAGCGCGTCACGCATCCGCGCGCCCTGGCTGTGGCTCTTGACCAGCACCGCGATGTCGCCGGGGGCGAGCGCGCGGTCGCCGATCGTGATGCGCCCGGCAGCGCCTTCGCCGACGAGCCGGACGATCTCCGCCGCAGTCGCTGCCGCCGCCCGCGCGGCGACCGCGGCGCGCAGCGGCAGCACGCCGTCAGCATCCGGCGCAATCCACCACACGCGCAGCGCCGCGGCGTCGGCGGCGGCCGACGTATCGACGAACGGCTTGCGCGGTTTCGCGCCTTCGCTGACCGTCTCGTACGCCAGCCCGTCGAGCACGAAAGCCGCCGGGTTCGCCGCGAACAGCGCGTTGCAGGCGCCGATCAGGCCGCCGACCGAACGCTGGTTGCGGCTCAGCGTGTAGCGCGTGTCGGCTTCGCCGCGGGCGTGCAGGTACGTGTGCAGGTCGGCGTTGCGGAAGCTGTAGATCGCCTGCTTCGGGTCGCCGACGAGGAAGAGCCCGCCGTGCCGTCCGCCGTCGGCGTAGATGCTGCGGAAGATCTCGAACTGCAGCGGATCGGTGTCCTGGAATTCGTCGATCAGCGCGACCGGGTAGCGCCGGTGCAGCGCCGCGGCGAGCCACGGGTTGTCGTCGCCGGCGAGCGCTTCGTGGACGTTGAACAGGATGTCGTCGAACGCGATGCGGCGCCGCTCGCGCTTGGTCTCGCGCAAGCGCGCCGCGCCCGTTTCGAGAAAGCGGCGCAGCAGCGCGAGGCGCGCGGCGTCGAGCGCGGCGATGACCTCGTCGCGCAGCGCGAGCACGCGCGCCGCGGCGTCGAAGAAAGGGTGCTGCGGCGCGCTGCAGTGCTTTTTCACGCACTCACTGATGCGCGTCGCCGAGAACAGCGCGAACTTGCCGTCCCGCACGTCGAGCGGCGCGAGCGGGTCGCCGCTGGCGAGCCAGCTCGTCCAGCTCTTCGCCGCCAGCGCGACGCCGTCGGCCTTGTAGCTCGTTGCGTTCAGGCCGGGCAGGCCGGCGAGCAGCGCGTCATGGGCGTCGCGCCCGTTGCCGTTCCACATCGCGCGGGCGTCGGCGAACGCCGGGAAAATAGGGGACAGACCACGTTTTTCTCCGAAAAACGTGGTCTGTCCCCTATTTTCCGGCCAGCGCTTTTGCGCGAGCGGGCGGGCGAGATAGCGGCCGAGCAGCGTG
Organism: Aromatoleum anaerobium; assembly: GCF_012910705.2. Lineage (GTDB taxonomy): Bacteria > Pseudomonadota > Gammaproteobacteria > Burkholderiales > Rhodocyclaceae > Aromatoleum > Aromatoleum anaerobium. The sequence continues at coordinate 439,901 of NZ_WTVG02000038.1, forward strand.
GCCCAGCGCTCCGGGCTGTCGCCGCGCGCGATCAGCAGTTCGCCGAGTTCGGCCGGGCAGTCGTCGCTGGCGATTTCGCGGCGCCAGAAGTCGCGCGTCGCCTCCAGGCGCAGCTCGAGGTCGTCTTCGGCGAGCTCGAGCGCGAACGGCAGCGCGGCGGCGAACGGCGTGTCGGCCAGCGCGCGCTGGCAGTAGCCGTGGATCGTGAAGATCGCCGCTTCGTCGAATCGCTGCAGCGCCGCATCGAGCCGTTCGCGGATCTGCGCCCGCCCGATGGTGCGCGCTTCGAGCGCGGCGACGAGCTGCGCGACGAACGGGTCGCCGTCGGCGGCGGTGCCGTCGAGATACGCGAGCGTGCCGGCGATGCGCTCGCGCACGCGGCTTTTCAGTTCGGCGGTTGCGGCGCGCGTGAACGTCACGACGAGGATCGCATCGACCGGCAGCTCGCGCTCGACGACGAGGCGCAGGAACAGGCCGCAGATGTTCCACGTCTTGCCGGTGCCGGCCGACGCTTCGATCAGGCGGATGCCGTCGAGCGGGCAGCCGAAGACGTCGAGTTCGTCGGCGACGCAAGTGCCGGTGGCGGGGATCGTCATGTCACAGCCTCGGGTCGTCGAGATGCGCGACGAGCGGCTGCAGCACCGTCGCGGCGTGGTCGTAGAACGCGTCACCGAGCGGGTCGGGCAGCCCGCGGAACGCGAGCCGGATCGCCGCGTCGCGGCATTCGCCAAACTCGGGCCGGCCGCCACCGCTCCATTTCTGCTCCGCCTTGTAGCGGTTGCAGTCATTGACGACCCAGGCCCACGCCGATTTCGGGAAGAACGGCAGCGGCCGCATCAGCCCTTCGCGGTACAGCGCAACCAGCGCTGCGAGCTGTCTGCGCGCGTCGTCGCAGTGCCGCAGGCGATAGACGCCATCGCGCGAATGCCATTCGGTGCACAGCTCCGCAGCGTCGGGGGCGGCCGCGCACAGCGCGAGATGCGCGATCCAGCCGGCGACATAGTCGTTCGCGCGCGCCTCGTCGTAGCGGTGGCGCACGAGGCCCGCCGGGCGCAGGTCGCCGAACGCGGCGTCGAGCGTCCAGCGTTCGCCGCCGAGGTCGAAATCGAGGTGGGCCTGCAGCGGCGGCAGCGGGTCGGGCGCGAGCGCCGCGCGCAGGCCGCCGGCATAGGCCTGGAGGACGTCGAATTCCCGGTCGAGCAGGCGCTCGCCGAGCGGCCCGGCAGGGAATTCACCCCCCGCGCTCGCGAGATTGCGCACCGCGTCCGGGTTGCGCCCCGCGAGCAGCGCCGGCAGCAGCCGCTCGGCGAGCGCCTGGCGCTCCGGCCACGCCGGCAGGAACGCTTCGTCGTCGATGAGCTCCTCGTCGCCTTCGGACACCCTCACGCCGAGCCGTTCGCGCAGCAGGAAGCGGGCCGGATTGCGGAAGAAGCGGATCAGCCGGTCGAGCCCGACCGTTCGCCATTCGTCGGGCGGCGGCGGCAGCGACGCGACGAAGAACGGCGCCTCGCCGGCGTCGTCGGGTTCGCAGCCGTCTTCCTCGTCGCGCTCGCTGCCGCTATCACCGCAGACCGAACGTGCAGCGGGCAGCCCGCGCGCTGCCGCCTGCAGGCGGGCACGCAGCGCGTCGCAGTATTCGGCGTTGAAGCTCGCGAGGCGCGCGTCACGCTGCGGGTCGGCGATGAAATAGTTGCGCGAGAACGCCTGCAGCGGATGAACGACCGTCAGCCGGCGCCGCGCGGCGGCGAGCGACGCCGCGTCGAGCGGATCGGCGGCGCACGCGCGCGCGGCGTAGTCGAGCAGCTCGTCCACCAGCACCGAAGGCGGTTTTTCGCTGTTGTCGCGCACACTGCGGCCCGCGTACGACAGATGCACGCATTCGCGCGCGGCAAGCAGCAGGTCGAGGAACAGGTTGCGCTCGTCGTCGCGGCGCTGGCGGTCGCCGCGCGCGCCGTGCTTCGCCATCAGGTCGAACTCCACGGCCCGGTCGGCGCCGGGGAACGCGCCGTCGTCGAGGCCGATCGCGCACACCACGCGGTACGGCAGGCTGCGCAGGCTCGTCATCGCCGAAAACGTCACCGCGCCGCCGGGCACGCCGCCGCGCGCCGGATCATCGAGCAGCGCGGCGAGCGCGTCATGCACGAGGGCGAGCGGCACCGGGCTGCGCAGCCCGCCGGCCTGCATGTTCGCGTGCAGCTCGGCGCTCGCCGCGAGCACGGCGCGCCGGTCGTCGGCCCACTCGGCGTCGGGCGGGATCAGGCGCTCGAGCAGTTCGACGAGCAGCGCGCGCCAGCCGTCGGCGTCGTGCGGGCGGCGCGCGGCCGCCTCGAGCCACTGCAGCGTCTCGACGTAGCGCCACAAGCGGCCGAGCGCGAGCGCCTCGCCGCCTTCGGGATTGCCGGCGCCGAGGCGCCCGCCGAACAGCACCGGGCCACCGCCCTCGCCCTCCTCGCCGGGGCTTGCGCCTCCATCGCCGAGCGCATAGGCGAGGAACAGCCGCTGCAGGCCTTCGGCGAGGCTGTGGCGGTCGACGCCGGGCAGGCCGAGCCGGCGGCGGTGCGCGCCGTCGAGCCCCCAGCGCACGCCGGCGGCGCGCAGCCATTCATGCACCTGCTCCAGATCCGCGCCATCGAGGCCGAAACGGCGCGCGACCGGCGGCTGCTGCAGCAGGTCGAACACGCGGCTCGCCGGGAAACGGCTCGCGGCGAGCGCGAGCGCGGCATCGAGCACGCGCGCGACCGGATTGATGCGCGTCTGGCCGAGGCCGGTGATCGTCCAGGGAATGCGGCGCGACGCCGGCGCGGTGCCGAATACCGCTTCGATCAGTGGCGCCGCGGCGTCGAGATCGGGCGTGACGACGAGGATGTCGTCGGGCCGCGGCGCGTCCGGGGCGGCGAGCAGCGCGAGCAGCCGGTCGTGCAGCACTTCGAGTTCGCGCGTAGCCGAATGGCACACATGCACCTCGACGCTGCGGTCGTCGTCGGCGAGCGCGATGCTGCCCGGCACGAGGTCGACGAGGTCGAGCACCGCGTCGTGCAGCTGCGCGAGCAGGCTCGTGCCGCCGGCCGGGACGAACAGGCTGTCCTCGATTTCCGGCGCGCCTGCGCCTTCGAACAAGAGGTCGATGTGCGCCTGCGTCTGCCGCCCCCACGCGGCGAGCAGCCGGTTGCCGGATTCGAAATAGAGATCCTGCTGCCGGCCGGCGAGCCAGGCGAGGCGGCGCGGCTCGACGATCTCGAACCAGTACTCGCGGCACGGATTGAGCACGTACAGGCGCACGTCGACCCGCTGCGACAGTTCGCGCAGCACGTCGCGGTAAAGCGGCGGCATCGCCGGCAGGCAGAACACGTGCACCGACTCCGGCAGGATGCCGGGCAACGCATCGCCGGCTGCGGCGACCACGCGGAAAAAGGTTTCTGCCGGGTGCTCGCTGCGCGTCCCCAGTTCCGCCGTCAGCCGGCGCCACAGCCCGGCTTGCCAGGCTTCATCGGCGCGCGCGTCGTCCGGCAGGCCGGCGACCGTCCGCCCCGCGGACCATTCGGCGAGCCAGCGCGGGCGGTACGTGAGGTAGTGATCGAAGACGCGCGCGACGCGCTCGGCGAGCTCGAAGCGCATCGTCGCGTCGGCCGTCCCGAGGTAACGTGCGAGGCGCGGGTGCGCGCCGGTCCAGGCGGCATCCTGGAACTGCTCGAAAATCCGCCACACGAGCAGCGCCGGTGCGAACGGGGACTGTTCCCCGACCGGGACGACCTTGTCGATCTGGCTCCACAGCCATTGCGCGAGGTACGAGAAGCGCAAGTTCGCCGCGACGCCTTCGCGCCGCGCGACCGCGAGCTCGACGCTGCGCCGCAGCGCTGCGCTCGGCACGACGATCTCGCGCATGCCGAACGGCCCCGGCTGCTCGTCGGCGAGGCGCGCGAGCAGCGTTTCGAGGAGCACTTCGTAGCGGTTCGAGAAGGCGAGCGAGAGCATCGGCACGGAGGCGAGGCGGATCAGGGCGTCATGTTACCCGCTCCGCGCGCTGCGGCGTCGCGCCGGCGGTGCGCGCGGCACCGCCGGGAGCTTCAGGGGTGTTCGCGCAGCTTCCCGATGCCGACCGCCTTCAGCACGACTTTTTCATAGATCGGCTCGGTCGTGCCCTTGCGCATCTTGTGCAGGAAATATTTCTCGAAGCCGACTTTCGCCAGGTGCACCCACTTGCCGTGCGCGACCCAGTTCACGTTGCGCGGCGGGATCTGAGGCAGTGCGACGAAAGCAGCGCCCGTGTCGCCGAAATCGGCGAGGCAGATCGCGTTCCACGTCGCCGTCTCGACCGGTTCGCGGCCGTCGATCAGCGCCCGGATGTTCTGCGCCGTCGCGGTCACCATCGACTCGATCATGTAGCCGGTCTTCGGCGTGCCGGTCGGGACCGGCGTCACCTCGACGGGCGGGATGGCGACGCAGACGCCGATCGCGAACACGTTCGGATACTTCGGGTTGCGCTGATGCCTGTCGATCAGCACGAAGCCGCGCGGATTGACGAGCCCTTCGATGCCGAACACCGCCTCCACGCCCCGGAACGCGGGCAGCATCATCGAGTAGCGGAACGGCAGTTCGTGGCGGCGTTTCTCCTTGCCGTCCTCGTCATGCTCGATGACGTGCATCCTGCCGTCCTCGACGCGCTCGACCTTCGCGTTGCAGATCCACTTGATATGGCGGTCGCGGAAGATCGATTCCATCAGCCCTTTCGAATCGCCGACGCCGCCGAGACCGAGATGGCCGATGTACGGTTCAGAGGTGACGAACGTCATCGGCACGCGATCACGTATCTTGCGGCGGCGCAGGTCCGCGTCGAGGATCATCGAGAACTCGTAGGCCGGCCCGAAGCATGACGCGCCCTGCACCGCGCCGACGACGATCGGCCCGGGATCCTGCACGAACGCCTGCCACGCGTGCTCCGCGCGCACCGCATGATCGACATGGCATACCGACTGCGTGAAACCGCCGTGCGGACCGAGCCCGGGGATCTCGTCGAACGCGAGTTTCGGCCCGGTGGCGATGACGAGAAAGTCGTAGTCGAGGCGCCGCCCGTCATCGAGCTCGACGGCGTTCGCCGCCGGCTCGACGCGGCGAACGCCGACCGGGATGAAGTCGATATGCTTCTTCGCGAGCACCGCCGCGGGGTCGACCTCGATATCCTCGCGCTTGCGCCAGTTGACGGCGATCCACGGGTTCGACGGCACGAAGTGGAAGCGCGGATCCTTCGCGACGACGGTGATCCGGTCCTGCGTGCGCGCGGCTTCGCGCATTTCGTAAGCCATCGGCAAGCCACCGAGTCCGGCGCCGATAATGACGATGTGAGCCATGTCTCCTCCCTGAGTACGCGGATCGGCCGACGAGCGGCGCCCGAACCCGCCGATCCGGTGGGGGCGCACGAGTGGCCATGCGCGCTGCGACACGACGCGGAGGCGGCATCCGGCGGCAACCCATGAAGTATATTAGGAACATCTAATTAATTAAGCAATGCGCGACTGCGCTCCGTGCGAGCGCCTCCGCAGCGCGCGAGTTGGTTCGGTGTCGAGCGTCAGCGCCGCCCCGTCGAGCAGCAGGCCGGTGAGGGGACGCCCTGTCGGCTCGTCGCTCAGCCTCCCAGACCCTGGCGCGGGTTGAACGCGAGCTCGCGCGCCATCCGCTCGTAGAACTGCCGCGCCGCTTCGGTGTCGGCTGGCGGCAGCACGATGTCGAGGACGAGGTACAGGTCACCCGGCTCGGTCCCCGGAATGCCGCGCCCCTTCAGCCGCAGCTTGCGACCGTTCTGCGAGCCCGGCGGAATCCGCACCGAAACCGTGCCGGCTGGCGTCGGCACGTCCACCGACGCGCCGAGCGCCGCCTCCCACGGCGCGACCGGCACCGTCTCGAAGACGTCCCGACCGTCGACGCGGTAACGCGGGTGCGGGCGAAAATGGACTTCGAGAAACAGGTCGCCCGCCGGGCCGCCCCCGGCGCCCGGGCGTCCCTGTCCGGCGAGCCGGATCTGCTGGCCGTCGCGCACACCCTTCGGGATGCGCACCTGCAGCGTGCGCTCTCGCGTCGTCACATGGCCCTGCGGGTCGAGCTCGGGCGCCCGCAGTCGGATCTCGCGCGTCGCGCCGTGGAACGCGTCGTCGAGGTCGATGACGACCTTCGCATGGTGGTCCTCGCCGCGTGCGTGGAAGCCGCGCGAGTGGAACTGCGCGCCGCGACCGCCCTGCCCCATCTGGCCGAACAGGCTCGAGAAGAAATCGCTGAAGTCGCCCGCGTCGCCTCCCCTCCCGCCGCGCGTGAACTCGAAGCCGGCATCCCAGTCCGGCGGCGGCCGGAAATCCTGGCCGGCGCGGAAGCCGCGGCCGAGCTGGTCGTACGCCGCGCGCTTTTCCGGATCGGACAGCACCGCGTTCGCCTCGTTGACCTCCTTCATGCGCAGCTCTGCGTCCGCCGCCTTGCTGACGTCGGGATGGTACTTGCGCGCGAGCTTGCGGTACGCGCGCTTGATCTCGTCGGCCGACGCATCGCGCCCGACGCCGAGCACCTGGTAGTAGTCCCTGAATTCCATGCGTTCCGATCTCCCAGATCATTTTCTGCGTGGCAATCGCCCCGCATATTGACTACAAGATAGGGGTGCCGGCACGGCTTGAAAAGGCTCTTGAACTCCGTCGCTCCGAACTCATATGGGGAGTGCAGGGCGACGGAGACGCCGCCCGGTTGCGGCGGATCGCAAAGTCCGCGACAAGTTGAACCTGGATGGATCAAGGAGGTTGCCATGTATGAGTCGCTTCTGAACTTCCCCGGCGGACTGTTCGCCGATTTCGACCGCCTGCAGCGCGAATTGCAGCAGGCGTTCGGCGCGGTTGGCCAGCCGAGCAGCATCCGCGCCGTCGCGAGCGGCACCTTTCCCTCGATCAACGTCGGCAGCACGCCCGGCTCGGTCGAGATTTACGCGTTCGCTCCCGGCATCGACCCGTCGAAGCTCGACGTGCAGATCGACCGCGGCGTGCTGACGCTATCGGGCGAGCGCCCGAGCGCGCTGCCTTCGGGCGACGAGCGCCAGGCGGTGTATGCGTCCGAGCGCTTCTCCGGGCGCTTCCGGCGCACTGTGAGCCTGCCCGAGGACATCGACCCGGACCGCGTCACCGCGAACTATCGCGACGGCGTGCTGCACATCTCGGTTTCGCGGCGCGAATCGGCGCAGCCGAAGCGCGTCGAGATCAAGTAAGCGATCGAACGGACGGAGGACATTGAGATGAACGACAAGCAGGAAGTCACGAAAGCGGAACGCCAGAGCGACACGCCCGCGCTGCTGCCACGCGTCGACGTCTTCGAGGACGGCACCGGCATCACGCTGCTCGCCGACCTGCCCGGTGTCGCGAAGGACAAGCTGACGCTGCGCGTCGAAGGCGACACGCTGCAGCTCGAAGGCGAGATTTCGCCGGAGACGCCCGCGAACATGGAAGCGGTCTATGCCGAGCTGCACCTGCCGCGCTACCGCCGCGCCTTCACACTGAGTTCGGAGCTCGACACGGACAAGGTCAACGCGCAGTTCAAGGATGGTGTGCTGACGCTGCGCATCCCGAAGCACGCGCACGCGCAGCCCCGCAAGATCGAGGTCAAGATCGTATGAGCGCGGGCCGCGACGATCGACAGGAGGTGTCACGATGAACAGGATGGCCGAGTTCAAGCACGGTCTCGAGGAGGCATGGCAGTCGGTCGCCGACGGATGGCGGCAGCTGCGCGATCGCGCTGCCGGCGCGCTGACGCATTTCGGCCCGGGAAAGGCCGCGTCCGCCGCCGACGCGCGCGCGCCAGAATCTGCCCAGTTCCCGGCGGCGACCTGGGCGCTGCTCGCCGGCGACGTTTTCGAGGACGACGACAAGCTCGTCGTGCGCGTCGAGGCGCCCGGCCTCGAGAAGGACGACTTCGACCTCGAGGTGCGCAGCGACGTGCTCATCGTTCGCGGCGAAAAGCGCTACGAGCACGAGGCGACCGAAGGCCGCTACCGCGTACGCCAGTGCGCATACGGCAGCTTCCACCGCGCGATCCCGCTGCCGTCGCCGGTCGAGGCCGGCGGCGCGAAGGCAACTTACCGCAACGGGGTGCTCAGGATCGAGCTGCCGAAGGCCGCCCGCGCGAAAACGCGGCGCATCGAGATCCGCAGCGGCTGACGCGCACGGGCGGCGGGCCGGAGTACCATGCCCGCTGCCCGACACGCGACGGATCGAGCGGATGGCACGCATTTACCCGGAGGGATGGCGACAGATGCCCGCGAGGGGCAGGCTCGCGCGTGAGCTCGACACGCTCGCGACGCTCGCCGCCGGCCTGCCGGACGACCACGCGGTCTATCACGGCGTGCATTGGACGCGTGTCGAGCGCGAGCATGCGCTGTTCGGCGCGATCGACTTCGTCGTCCTCGGGCCGACCGGGCGGCTGCTGCTGATCGAGCAAAAATCCGGCTTTCTCGACGAAACGCCGCAAGGACTCGTCAAGACCTACGCGAAGGAAAAGAGCCACGTCGGCGTGGCGATGGCGCGCAGCGCCGGGCAGCTGCGCGAACGCCTCGCCGCTTTCCTCAAGGGTCACCAGGCGGACGTTGAGACGCTGCTGTACTGCCCCGACTACACCGTTCGCCAGCCCGGCAGCGCCGGCGTCGATCCGGCACGGATCGTTGACGCCGGCCGACGCGAACATCTCGCCGCGATCGTGCAGAGCCTGTTGCGCGAAGGGCCGCGCGACCGCGTCGTGCTCGACAACGTCCACCGCTTCCTCGCGGACCAGCTCGAACTCGTGCCGGACGTCAACGCGTTCATCGGCCAGGCCGAGGCGCTGTACACGCGGCTCGCCGGCGGCCTCGCCGAATGGGCGCGGCGCATCGACATGGAACCGTTCCGGCTGCGCGTGACCGGCACCGCCGGCAGCGGCAAGACGCAACTCGCGATGGCAGTGTTCCGCGACGCGCTCGCAGCCGGACGCCGGCCGCTGTACGTCTGCTACAACCGCCCGCTGGCCGACCACATCGCGCTGATCGCGCCATCCGGCGGCGGCGTCGCGACCTACCACCAGCTGTGCGACCGTGTGCTGCGCGCGCACGGGGCAGTGCCGGACTTCTCGCAGCCGGACGTGTTCGCGCGCCTCGAACAGGCGTTCCGCGAACTCGACCCCGGCGAGGACTGGCATTTCGACGAGCTGATCGTCGACGAAGGCCAGGACTTCCGCGACGAGTGGCGCGACGCGCTGCTGCGCCTGCTGCGCCCCGGGGGGCGCGCGTGGTGGCTCGAAGATCCGTTGCAGAACCTCTACGGCCGGCCCGAGGTCGCGCTGCCGGGCTGGGTGCGCATCACGAGCGAGCGCAATTACCGCAGCCCGTCGGACATCATCGACACGCTGAACCGCGCGCTGCCGCTGCCGCACGCGCTCGAAGCCGCCAGCCCGCTCGGCGGCTCGGGGGTCGAGCTCCTGACGTGGAAAGACGAGACCGCGCTCGTCGAGCAGACCAAGCGCGCGATGACCCGCGCGATCGGCCTCGGCTTTCGCCGCGGCATGATCGCGACGCTCACGTTCCGCGGTCGCGAGCACTCGCTGTTCACGCCGTACGAGCGGCTCGGCGCGCACCGGCTGAAAGCTTTCACCGGCAGCTACGACCTGCTCGGCAACCCGGTCTACTCGGAAGGCGACTTCCTGATCGACTCGGTGTACCGCTTCAAGGGCCAGGCCGCGCCGTGCGTGATCTTCACCGAGATCGACTTCGACGCGCTCGACGAGCTGACGGTGCGCAAGCTCTTCGTCGGCGCGACGCGCGCGAGCATGAAGCTGATCCTGGTCACGTCGGAGAGGGCAGCGCGGCTGCTCGCGCAGCGGACGGAGTGACCCTGGCCCGGCCGCCATCAACCCGTCCGACGGGCGCTCCACGCGCGCGATCTCGCAGTATCCTTGCGGGCGCGCCGAAGGGCTCGCGACCACAAATCGATAGAACGTCATGGCCATCAAGAAATCCGAGCTTTACTCTTCCCTGTGGGCGTCCTGCGACGAGCTGCGCGGCGGCATGGATGCCAGCCAGTACAAAGACTATGTGCTGGTGATGCTGTTCATCAAGTACGTCAGCGACAAGTACGCCGACGTGCCCTTCGCGCCGATCCAGATCCCGCCCCGCGCGTCATTCCGCGACATGGTCGCGCTCAAAGGGCAGGCCGACATCGGCGACCAGATCAACAAGAAGATCATTGCCCCGCTCGCGAACGCCAACAAGCTCGCCGACATGCCGGACTTCAACGATGCCGCCAAGCTCGGCAGCGGCAAGGAGATGGTCGATCGGCTCACCAACCTGATCGCCATCTTCGAGAACAAGGCGCTGGATTTCTCGAAGAACCGCGCCGACGGCGACGACATCCTCGGCGACGCCTACGAATACCTGATGCGCCACTTCGCCACCGAAAGCGGCAAGAGCAAGGGCCAGTTCTACACCCCGGCCGAAGTCAGCCGCATCATGGCCAAGATCATCGGCATCGGCGGCGCCGGCACGACCAACGACACCACCGTGTACGACCCGACCTGCGGCTCGGGCTCGCTGCTGCTGAAAGTCGGCGACGCCGCCAAGGCCGACGTCACGCTCTACGGCCAGGAGAAGGATGCGGCGACCAGCGGCCTGGCGCGCATGAACATGATCCTGCACGACAACCCCGGCGCGCTGATCATGCAGGGCAACACCCTGGCCGATCCCAAGTTCAAGGACGGCGAAGCGCTGAAGACCTTCGACTACGTCGTCGCCAATCCGCCGTTTTCGGACAAGCGCTGGAGCAACGGACTCGACCCGCTGCACGACCCCTACGAGCGCTTCCAGACCTTCGGCGCGCCGCCGGCCAAGCAGGGCGACTACGCCTACCTGCTGCACATCGTGCGTTCGCTCAGGAGCACCGGTAAGGGCGCCTGCATCCTGCCGCACGGCGTACTGTTCCGCGGCAACGCCGAGGCCGACATCCGCCGCAACCTGGTCAGGCGCGGCTACATCAAGGGCATCATCGGCCTGCCGGCCAACCTGTTCTATGGCACCGGCATTCCCGCCTGCATCGTCATAATCGACAAGGAGGATGCCCAGGCGCGGAAGGGCATCTTCATGGTCGATGCGAGCGGCGGTTACATGAAGGACGGCCCCAAGAACCGGCTGCGCGAGCAGGACCTCCACAAGATCGTCGACGTCTTCACCCGCCAGGACGGAGCTGACCCCAAGTACGCGCGCATGGTCGGCCTGGCCGAGATTGAGAAGAACGACTACAACCTCAACCTGCCGCGCTACATCGACGGCAGCGAAGCCGAGGATAGGCAGGACATCGAAGGCCACCTCAAGGGCGGCATCCCGGCGGCGGACGTCGAAGCGCTGTCGCGCTACTGGGCGGTCTGCCCGCAGCTCAAGGCGCGCTTGTTCAAGGCTCGACGCCCGGGCTACCTCGACCTGGCGGTGGAAAAGTCCGCGATCAAGGCCAGCATCCACGGCCATGCCGAGTTCGCGGCCTTCATCGCCGGCATCGATGCGCATTTCGCCGTCTGGCGCGCGCAAAGCGCCGCCGCGCTCAAGACCCTGGCGCCGGGCTTTCACCCGAAGGACCTGATCGAAGAGATGTCGGAGAGCCTGCTCTACGCGTTCGCCGACCGACCGCTGCTCGACCCCTACGACATCTACCAGCACCTGATGGACTACTGGGCCGAGACCATGCAGGACGACTGCTACCTGATCGCCGCTGACGGCTGGCAGGCGCAGACCTACCGCGTGATCGAGACCGACAAGAAAGGCAGGCAGAAGGACAAGGGCTGGGCCTGCGACCTCGTGCCCAAGCAAACCCTCGTCGCCCGCTACTTCGCCGCCGAGCAGACCGCCGTCGAGCAACTGGGCGCCGACCTCGAAGCGGCTGCCGCCGAGCTCGCCGAGCTGGAAGAGGAACATACCAGCGAAGATGGCGCGTTCGCCGGCTTCGACAAGATCAACGTCGCCGGCGTGAAAGAGCGCATCAAGGAAATTGGGAAACTGGGCGGCAAGGATGCCGACGCGGCCGACGAGCTGGCCGTGCTCGAGCAATGGCTGCAACTCGCGGCGAACGAGGCCGCGCTCAAGAAGCGCCTCAAGATAGCCGAGGCCGAGCTCGATGCGCTGGCCTACGCCCATTACCCGAAGCTCGGCGAGGCCGAGATCAAGACCCTCGTGGTCGATGACAAATGGCTCGCCGCGCTGGATGCCGCGATCCACGGCGAGATGGACCGCGTCAGCCAGTCGCTGACCCGGCGCGTGAAGGAACTCGCCGAGCGCTATGAAACGCCGCTGCCGCAGATGGCCGGGCGCGTCGCGGAGCTGGAAGCCCGCGTGAACCGCCACTTGGAGAAGATGGGGTTCGCATGGAAGTGAAGGAACCCGGCGCCAGGTATCTGGCGAAGCCGGCTTACAAGCAGACTGAGGTCGGACTGATTCCCGATGATTGGGAAGTAGTCTCAGTTGGATGCATCGGAACGTTCTCATCTGGCGCCAGAATCAGTATCGCGATGCTCGGTCCGGAGTCATCTGACGCCCCGGTGCCTGTCTACGGCGGCAACGGCATCGCGGGATTCACGAAATCTGCGCTCGTGCAGAACCCCACAGTCGTCATCGGCCGCGTAGGGCAGCGGTGCGGGCAGGTTTTCATAACCAGCGGGCCTTCTTGGGTGACTGACAATGCGCTGTACCCAAGATCGCTTCATCGCCCGATGTACGTACCCTTCCTCGCACGAGCGCTGGCGGCCGCGGGATTGAACGATCTGAAGAATCGCAATGACCTCCCTCTGGTAACGCAATCGATCTTGCATGCTGTTCGGATCGGGATCCCCGCCACCAACGCAGAGCAAGAAACCATCGCCGAAGCCCTGAGCGCTGCGGATGCGCTGATCGAGTCGCTGGAGCAACTGCTCGCCAAGAAGCGCCAGATCAAGCAAGGCGCGATGCAGGAACTGCTCACCGGCCATAAGCGCCTGCCGGGGTTTGCGGGGGAGTGGGACTACAAATTGATAGGCGAATTTACTGACTGCACCGCTGGAGGGACGCCAAGTACAAGGGTCCCGGCATATTGGGGTGGTTCGATCCGATGGATGAATTCGGGCGAACTTAACCTCAACACAGTGACCGAGGTAGAAGGGAGAATTACCGAAGAGGGACTGCGAAACTCCAGCACGAAGCTGATACCAGCAAACTGTGTTCTGATTGGACTTGCCGGGCAGGGAAAGACTCGTGGAACGGTCGCGATAAATCTTGTGTCGCTTTGCACCAATCAATCTATTGCCGCGATATTCCCGAATGAATCCTTTGACTCGCGTTATCTCTACTACAACCTCGACAACCGTTACGATGAACTGCGCGAGCTTTCGACTGGTGACGGCGGGCGCGGCGGCCTCAATCTAACGATCATCCGCTCCTTGGTCGTTCCTTATCCTTCGGTTCCAGAGCAAACCGCCATCGCCACCGTCCTCGCCGACATGGACGCCGAGACCGCCGCGCTCGAGGCCAGGCTCGCCAAGGCCTGCAGCCTCAAGCAGGGCATGATGCAGGAATTGCTGACGGGGCGGATACGACTGGTCTGACCGTAGCCCCGGCCAGGGGCGCTTATTGACTTTTATCTTCACGGGGATAAATTATCGCAATCCAGATAAAACAACATAAAGCGATGATCTCCTACCCCCGTACTCCGCTGGCCGACGAACTGGTCACCGCCCTGCAAGGCCGGGCGGGTTTCAGCGATGCCCACAACGGGCTGTTTCTGGCTGCGCCGCGCCGTACCGGCAAATCCACCTTTCTACAAGGCGACTTGCGCCCGGCGCTGGAGCGCGCTGGCGTCGTGGTGGTGTATGTCGATTTGTGGGCCGACACGGCGCGCGACCCGGGCGCCCTGATCGCCGCCGCGATTGGCCGGGCCTTGCAGCCCCATCTGGGCATGGTGGCCAAGGCGGCGAAGAAGGCCGGCCTCGAGAAAGTGAGTCTCGCAGGCTGGTTGCAGGTCGATACCAGCAAGATCGGCAAGCTCGACGGGCTGACGCTGGTCGATGCCTTGAGGGCGCTGCACGAAACAGCCGGCAAACCGGTGGCGCTGATCATCGACGAAGCCCAGCACGCGCTGACCAGCGAGGCGGGAGAGAACGCCATGTCGGCGCTGAAGTCGGCGCGTGACCAGATGAACCGCCCCGGCGAGGTGAACCTGATGCTGGTGATGTCCGGCTCGGATCGGGACAAGCTGCTGCGTCTGGTCAACACCAATGCGGCGCCGTTCTACGGTTCGCAAATCCAGCGCATGCCGCCGCTGGGGCCGGATTTCATCGCCTTCATTGCCGAGTTGATCGTGGAACAACGCCCGGACTTGCGCCCGGTGGATGCCGCGACGCTGCAAGCCGCATTCGAGAGTTTCGGCAATCGGCCGCAGTTTTTCATGGAGGCGTTGGGCCAGGCGCTGAGCCCGCTTTCCGGCATCACCGGACGCTTCGAGCCCGCCGTGTTGGAGGCGGCACGGCAGCGTCAGCGCGATGACGAGGCGCAGATGGAATCCGACTACCTTGGCCTCAGGCCGCTGGAACAGGCCGTGCTGTGGCGCATGCTGGAACAGGGGTCGCGCTTTCGCCCCTATGACGCGGAAGCATTGAAGTTCTATCGTGCGCAGACGGGCGGATCGGTCAGCGCCCAGCGCGCACAGAACGCCCTTGAAGCCTTGCGCCAGCGCACGCCGCCGCTGGTATGGAAATCCGCCCGCGGCGAATACGCGGTCGAAGACGCCGCAATGCACCGCTGGTTCGAGGAGAAGAGCAGCGCCGGCTGCTGGCCGCCGCGCAACCCGCAAGGCGATCTCGATTTCGCTGCCAGCGACACCGCAGATTCCTGAGGACGCCCGAATGAGCGATATCAGGGCCAATGCGTTCTTCCGGGCCAGCTATATCGAATCGTGGGGCCGCGGCATCGAGAAGATCTCCCGCGAGTGCCGCGAGCACGGGATCGAGGCGCCGATCTACGACTTCAGCATGTCCGGTTTGATGCTGACATTCAGGGCCAATCCGGCACATCTCGCTGCAGCCATGGGCGGAGATAAGGTCGGAGATAAGGTCGGAGAAAACGCTGGTAAAAGCGCGGGTGAAAACGCCGGTGAAAGACTGACCGATAACCAGCGCCATATCCTGACGCTGCTGAACCAAGACAATCGCCTGTCGGCGCGGGAATTGGCCGAGCGGATCGGCATCTCCGCCCGCAAGGTGGAAGACAACCTGGCCAAGCTGAAGGCACTTGGGTGCTTGCGCCGCATCGGCTCGGCCAAGGGCGGCCACTGGGAGGTACTGAAATGAGCGGCATCGGCCAGCCCGAGCGGGCGACGCAGAACCGCGTCACCGCCCTGTTCCGCGACGAGTTGCAGTATCGCTACCTGGGCGACTGGAGCGACCGGGCGGGCAACAGCAACATCGAGGAAGGCTTGCTGACGGCCTGGCTGAGCGGCGCGGGCTACGCGCAGGCCCAGATCAGCCGGGCGCTCGACATCTTGCGCCGCGAGGCCGACAACCACGGCCGCACGCTCTACGGCAACAACCAGGCGGTGTATGGCCTGCTGCGCTACGGCGTGCCAGTGAAGACCGAAGCCGGCAAGCCGACCGAGACGGTGCACCTGATCGACTGGCGCGAACCGCAGAACAACGACTTCGCGCTGGCCGAAGAGGTGACGCTGAAAGGCGGCCATGAACGCCGGCCGGATGTCGTGCTCTATCTGAACGGCATTGCGATCGGCGTGCTCGAGCTGAAGAGCAGCCGGGTCAGCATCGGCGACGGCATCCGCCAGAGCCTCTCCAACCAGCTGCCCGAATTCAACGCGTGGTTTTTCAGCACGGTGCAGTGCATCTTCGCCGGCAACGATTCCGAGGGCTTGCAGTACGGCACCATCAAGACCGAGGAAAAGTACTTCCTGAAGTGGAAAGAAGACGAGGCCGACAACAGCCGCTTCAAGCTCGACAAGTACCTGCTGAAGATGTGCGAGAAGCAGCGGCTGATCGAGCTGCTGCACGATTTCGTGCTGTTCGACGGCGGCGTGAAGAAGCTGCCGCGCGTGCATCAGTACTTCGGCATCAAGGCCGCGCAGCAACATGTGCGGCAGAAGAAAGGCGGCATCATCTGGCACACCCAGGGCGCGGGCAAGAGCATCCTGATGGTGCTGCTGGCGAAGTGGATTCTCGAGACCAACCCCCATGCGCGCGTGGCGATCATCACCGACCGCGACGAGCTGGACAAGCAGATCGAGCGCGTGTTCACCGAGGCCGGCGAGACCATCTGCCGCAGCAGCAGCGGACGCGACCTGATGCGCCAGCTCGGGCAGGCCAGGCCGCGGCTGCTGTGCTCGCTGGTGCACAAGTTCGGGCCGGATGCGCGCGGCAGGAAGGATCGCGAGTTCGACGCCTTCATCAAGGAGCTCGAGGCGCAGCCCAGCCCGACGGTGGGCGAGGTGTTCGTGTTCGTGGATGAATGCCACCGCACCCAGAGCGGCAGGCTGAATCGGGTGATGAAGGCGATGATGCCCGATGCCGCATTCATCGGTTTCACCGGCACGCCGCTGTTGAAGCAGGACAAGGCGACGAGCCTGGAAGTGTTCGGCGGCTACATCCACACCTACAAATTCAGCGAGGCGGTGGAGGATGGCGTGGTGCTGGACCTGGTGTACGAGGCCCGCGACATCGACCAGAAGCTGGGCGCCAGCGAGCAGATCGACCAATGGTTCGAGACCAAGACCAAGGGGCTGAACGACTGGCAGAAGGACGAGCTGAAGAAGCAGTGGGGCACGATGCAGAACGTGCTCAGCTCGAAGGCGCGCATGGACCGCGTGGTGGCCGACGTCATCTTCGACTTCGCCGTCAAGCCGCGCCTGTCGAGCGAGCGCGGCAACGCGATCCTGGTGGCCTCCAGCATCTACGAGGCATGCAAGTACTTCGCGCTGTTCCGGAAGACGCCGTTCAAGGGGCGCTGCGCGGTGGTGACCTCGTACAACCCGCAGGCGAAGGATGTGACGCTGGAGGAAATCGGCGCCAACACCGAGACCGACAAGCAGTTCATCTACAACACCTACACCGAGCTGCTGAAGGACGTCGAGGCCAGTTCCGGCATGACCAGGACCGAGACCTACGAAGAGAAGGTCAAGGCGCTGTTCATCAAGGAGCCGGCCAACATGAAGCTCCTGATCGTGGTGGACAAGCTGCTGACCGGCTTCGACGCGCCGCCGTGCACCTATCTCTACATCGACAAGTCGATGCAGGACCACGGGCTGTTCCAGGCCATCTGCCGCACCAACCGTCTCGACGGCGAGGACAAGGACTTCGGCTACATCGTCGATTACAAGGATCTGTTCAACAAGGTCGAGAACGCGATTGCGGTCTACACGTCCGAGCTGGACCACAGTGCAGGCGGCGCCGACCCCGAGGTGATGGTGAAGGATCGCCTGAAGCTGGGCCGCGAGCGGCTGGATGCGGCGATCGAGGCCCTGGCGCTGCTGTGCGAGCCGGTCGAGCCGCCCAGGACCGAGCTGGAGCACATCCACTACTTCTGCGGCAACACCGAGATTCCCTCCGATCTGGCCGCGCGCGGGCCGCACCGTGCGGCGCTCTACAAGGGCGTGGTGGCGCTGATCCGCGCCTATGCGAACATCGCCGACGAACTTGAGCCGGCCGGCTATGGTGCGGCCGACATCGAACGCATCAAGCGCATGCAAAAGCACTATCTCGACCTGCGCGAGATCGTGCGCAAGGCCGCCGGGGAAACGCTCGACCTCAAGCCCTTCGAGGCCGACATGCGCCACCTGATCGACACCTACATCGAGGCCTCGGCGCCGCGCAAGATTTCGCCTTTCGACAACCTGGGCCTGCTCGACCTGATCGTGAACACGGGCATCGCGAGCGCCATCGCCAGCCAGTTCGGCGGGCTGAAAGGCAACAAGGACGCGATTGCGGAGAGCATCGAGAACAATGTCCGCAGCAAGGTCATCAAGGAGCACCTGACCGACCCCGCGTACTACGAGAAGATGTCCGCGCTGCTCGACGAGATCATCAAGCTGCGCAAGGAAAAGGCCATCGAGTACGAGGAATACCTGAAGCGCATCGCCGAACTGGCCGCCAAGGTGCAGGCCGGCAAGGGGCCGGGTACCCCTGCGCAGCTCGATACGCCGGGGCGGCTGGCGCTCTACAACAACCTGACCGATTACACGTCGCCGAAAAAGGCGGCAGAGCCCGATGCGCCCTACGTCGATAAGGATGCCGCGCTCGATCTCGCGCTCAAGCTCGACCAGGCGGTGAAGCAGAAGCGTCCGGACGGCTGGCGCGGCGTGATGGCTAAGGAGCAGATGGTGAAGCAGGCCCTCTACGAAGTGCTCAAGGACATCGACGCCGTGAATCGCCTCTACCCGATCATCTTTGCGCAGAAGGAGTACTGATGGTGGCGCGAATCGATCTGGGCGACATGCAGATCGAAGTGATCAGGAAGGACATCAAGAACCTGCACCTGAGCGTGCTGCCACCGCAGGGCAAGGTGCGCATTGCCGCACCCCGGCAGATGAACCCGGACACGATCCGTGTCTTCGTAATCTCGAAGCTCGCCTGGATCAGGAGCCAGCAGCGCAAGATGCAGGCGCAGGAGCGCGAAGCACCGCGCGAATACCTCGATCGCGAAAGCCACTACGTCTGGGGCAGGCGCTACCTGCTCAAGCGCGTCGAGAAGGACGCTGCGCCCGCCATCGAACTCGAGCACGCGAAGCTGGTGATGCAGGTGCGCCCCGGCACGGACGAGGCGCACTGCCAGGCGATTCTGGAGGCTTGGTATCGCGAGCAGATCCGCGCTGCCGTGCCCGAGCTGATTGCCAAGTGGG
Organism: Aromatoleum anaerobium; assembly: GCF_012910705.2. Lineage (GTDB taxonomy): Bacteria > Pseudomonadota > Gammaproteobacteria > Burkholderiales > Rhodocyclaceae > Aromatoleum > Aromatoleum anaerobium. Next base: position 458,791 of record NZ_WTVG02000038.1, read on the forward strand.
AACCCGTGATGGGCGTAAAGGTCGGGCGCGTATTCGTGCAGCGCATGAAGACCAAGTGGGGAAGCTGCAACCCGGCGTCGTGCGCGATCCGCCTCAATACCGACCTCGCCAGGAAACCAGCGCAGTGCCTCGAATACATCCTGGTGCACGAGATGACGCACCTGCTGGAGCCGACTCACAACGCCCGTTTCACGGCGTTGATGGCACTCTTCCTGCCGCAATGGGAGCACCTGCGCAAGCAGCTGAACCAGCTGCCGGTGCGGCATGAGGAGTGGGGATATTAGACAACCGGGAACGAGGATCCTTGGCGCTGTGGTATTCAGAGATGAGTGGCACACGAGCCGACCGTCCCGGCTTGGCCAAGGCGCAATCTGCAGCAGTTCATCGAACTGGCCGCGCCGCTGCACCGACACGCCGGGCACCGCGCACGAAACCGGCTCATCCCCCTTCCCCTGTCCGCCCCCAGCAGCGGATCGTGCGTTGGAAGAAAAGGCTGTTCGGCACTCGCAGGACCGTTTCGGTCTGTTCGACGGGGATTTCCTGCAACGTCGTGTAGATCAGGTTGATATCGATCACGCGGCCTTTGAGTCCGGGTTTTTCGCCATTTTCCAGCACCTCGATCTGATCGAAGAGGCGAAACGGCCGGACGGTGAGGATCAGCAGCGTGCAGAAGATGTTGGACAGCACGCTCCACGCGGCGAAGAAGGCCACCGCTGCTCTGGGCGCTGCCGCGCGGGCACGGATCAGCCTTATTAGAGCGTGTTATGAACTTATGCAGCTGATATAGTTGATGTTTTTTGATCACTGTGAGCAGAAAACCCTACCCGAGCGATGTCAGTGAAGAGGAGTGGCATTTCGTGGCGCCGTATCTGACGCTGATGACCGAGCAGGCGCCGCAGCGCAGCTACCCCTTGCGCGAAGTGTTCAACGCGTTGCGCTGGCTGGCTCGGGCCGGCGCGCCGTGGCGACTTTTGCCGAATGATTTTCCGCCCTGGCAGGTGGTGTATCAGCAGTTTCGCCGCTGGAACGATGCGGGCTGTTTCGAGGCGATGGTGAGCGACATGCGTTCGATCATCCGAGTCGGCGACGGTCGCAAGGCCCAGCCCAGTGCCGTGATTCTCGATGGGCGAACGCTGCAAAGCAGCTGCGAAAGCGGGCCGCGTGCCGGCTACGACGGCTACAAGCGGCGTCGGGGCAGCAAAGTACATATGGCCGTGGATACGCTGGGGCAACTCATTGCGCTGACCGTCACGCCGGCCGATGAACAGGAGCGCGCGCAGGTCAAGGACCTGTGCGAGGCGGTGCAGCAAGCCACGGGCGAAACGGTCAAAGTGGCGTGGGCCGACCAAGGCTACACGGGCGACGAAGCTCGGAAAGCGGCCAAGGCGGCGGGTATCGATCTTCAAATCGTCAAACTTCCCGAGGCGAAGAAGGGATTTGTATTGCTGCCCCGGCGCTGGATCGTCGAGCGCAGTTTCGGGTGGCTGTCCCGATTCAGACGACTGAGTCGGGATTTCGAGCGGATGCCGCAAGTGCTGGCCGGATTGCATTTCGTCGTCTTCTGCATCCTCATGCTGCCCAAGGCCGCGTCCTGGCTGGCACTGGAAGCAAGTTCATAACACGCTCTAGGGACGCACCGCGCCCTACCTGCGAGATTGGCAGCTAGGTCGCGCGCCCGGCGTAGCCGAAAGCGACGCGCCCCGCTTCAGCCCTTCGCGAACTTCCCCAGCAGCTGCTGCAGCTTCTCGGCCTTGCGGCGTTCGGCTTCCTCGGCTTCGCGCTTCGCCTTTTCGGCTTCGAGCGCGTCCTTCTTGCGCTTGGCGGATTCGGCGAAGCGCTCCTTCAGCGTCTGCTTCGCGTGCACGCGCTGCTCTTCGGTGACTTCGCCTTCCGGCTTGCCGTCGAGGTCGAAGCGCGCCGTCGCCTTCTCCATGACTTTCAGGTAGCGCGTCGAGGCGGTGTGCAGGCGCATCGCGCTGCGGATCACCTTGCGGTCGAGATCGGGGAAGCGGGCGGCGATGGCCTTGTCGATGCGCAGCGCGAGCGGCTTGACGTCGCGGAAAGTCGGCGACGCTTCCTGCAGCTTCAGCAGCAGGCCGCGTGCGTCGAGGTGCGGGCGCTTCGCGCCGGGCTGCGGTTCGGCGGTCGCTTCGGCTGCGGTCGCTTCGGCGGTCTGCGCTTCGACTTCAGGGGCTTGCTCGTCGAGCTGCGCTTCGGAACGGGTTTCGGTAGTCATTGCGGGGACGGAAATGCTTCGGCTGCGGACGGGAGCGCGCATGATCGCACGAAATACCGGAGGATAGCCGCTGCCACGCCGCGGCCATCCTCATGCATCACGCTTGCGCCCGGCTTTCGGCGCTCAACTTGACCGCGCAGTACTTGAACTCCGGGATCTTGCCGAACGGGTCGAGCGCCGGCTGCGTCAGCAGGTTCGCCGCCGCTTCGACGTAGCAGAACGGCATGAACACCGAGCCGCGCTGCACCGCTTCGTCGGCGCGCGCCTCGAGCACGATCGCGCCGCGCCGCGTCTCGAGGCGGACACTTGCGCCGGACGCAAGCGCCTGCGCGGCGAGGTCGTCCGGATGCACCGAGCACCACGGCAGCGGTTCGAGCGCGTCGAGGACGTCGGCGCGGCGCGTCATCGAGCCGGTGTGCCAGTGTTCGAGCACGCGCCCGGTCGTCAGCACCATCGGGTAATCGGCGTCGGGCAGTTCGGCCGCCGGTAGCGGCCCGACCGCGACAAAGCGCGCGCGGCCGTTCGAAGTCGGGAAATCGGCCTCGAACAGCACCGGCTGCGACGGCTCGTCCACGGCGAACTTCGGCGCGACGACGGCCTCTTCGGTTTCGAGCGCCGCCCACGTGATGCCGGCGTAGCTCGGCAGCGCCCGGCGCAGTTCGTCGAAAATCTCCGCCGGACCGGCGTAGTTCCACGCGAGGCCGAGGCGCTGCGCGATCTGCTGGATGATCCACCAGTCGGGGCGCGCGTCGCCGGGCAGCGGCAGCACCGGGCGCGACAACTGCACGAGGCGGTCGGTGTTCGTGAAGCTGCCGGTCTTCTCCATCAGGCTCGAGGCCGGCAGGATCACGTCGGCGAGCATCGCCGTCTCGGTGAGGAACAGATCCTGCACGACGAGGTGCTCGAGCCCGGCGAGCGCGGCGCGCGCATGCGCGAGGTCGGGGTCGGACATCGCCGGGTTCTCGCCTTCGATATACATGCCGCGGATATCGCCCGCGAGCGCGGCGTCCATGATCTCGACGACGGTGAGGCCCGGCACGTCGGACAAGGGCGTCTCCCACAGCGCCTCGAACTGCGCGCGGATCGCCGGATCGGCGACGCGCTGGTAGTCCGGGAACATCATCGGGATCAGGCCGGCGTCGGAGGCGCCCTGCACGTTGTTCTGGCCGCGCAGCGGATGGAGTCCCGTGCCGCGGCGGCCGATCTGGCCGGTCATCAGCGCGAGCGCGATCAGGCAGCGCGAGTTGTCGGTGCCGTGGATATGCTGCGAAATGCCCATGCCCCAGAAGATCATGCTGTTCGGGCCGCGCGCGTAGAGGCGGGCGACTTCGCGCACGGTCTCGGCGGCGATGCCGGTGATCGCCTCGACCCGCTCGGGCGGGTAGGCGAGCGCCGCAGCGCGGAACGCGTCGAAGCCGGTCGTGCGCGCCGCGATGAAGGCCTCGTCGGTGAGCCCTTCCTCGATGATCACGCACGCGAGCGACAACAGCAGCGTCACGTCGGCATCGGGGCGGAACTGCAGGTAACGGTACGCATGGCGCGCGAGCGGGGTTTCGCGCGGGTCCATCAGGACGAGCTTCGCACCCCGCTCGACAGCGTTCTTCATGAACGACGCCGCGACCGGGTGATTCGACGCCGGGTTCGCGCCGATGACGACGATCACGTCGGCGAATTCGACGTCGCGCACCGGGTTCGACACCGCGCCCGAGCCGATGCCTTCGAGCAGCGCCGCGACCGAGGATGCGTGGCACAGCCGCGTGCAGTGGTCGACATTGTGCGTGCCGAAGCCGGTGCGCACGAGCTTCTGGAACAGATACGCTTCCTCGTTGCTGCCTTTCGCCGAGCCGAAGCCGGCGAGCGCGTGCGGGCCGTACGCGGCTTTTATGCGCGCGAGGCCGGCCGCGGCAAAGTCGAGGGCCTCGTCCCACGTCGCTTCGCGGAACGCGGCGAGCGGCGCCGCCGGGTCGAGATCGACCGATTTCGGGATGCCGGGCCGGCGGATCAGCGGCGTGGTCAGGCGGTGCGCGTGGCGCGGGTAGCCGAAGCCGTAGCGTCCTTTCACGCACAGCCGCCCGGCATTCGCGGGGCCATCGCGGCCTTCGACGTGGACGATCTTCGCGGCCGGGCCGTCGCCGGCGACGTGGTAGGTCATCTGGCAGCCGACGCCGCAGTACGGGCACAGGGAATCGATCGCACGCATCGCCGGCTCGGCAACCGGCGCTGCCGGCTCGACGGGTGCGGGGACCGGCGCCGGCTTCTCGGCGAAGGCACCGTGCACCGCGACGGGTTCGCCGGCAGTCTGCCCCGGAAAATCCGCGAGTGCCGCCGGCAGCAGCGCGCCGGTCGGGCAGGCCTGCACGCATTCGCCGCAGCCCACGCACGAGGACGTGCCCATCGGATCGTCGAAGTCGAACACGATCGCGGTGTCCGCGCCGCGCCGGGCCAGCCCGATGACGTCATTGACCTGCACTTCGCGACACGCGCGCACGCAACGCGTGCACTGGATGCATGCGGCGAGGTCGACCGCGATGCCGGGGTGGCTGCGATCGGGCAGCGGCTGCGCGCGCGGCGCGAAGCGCGAGCCGACGACGCCCAGTTCGTCGCACCAGTGCGCGAGCTCGGAGTCGGGCTTCTCGGCGGCGGCGGGCACGTCGGCGCGCAGCAGTTCGAGCACCAGGCGCTGCGACGCGCGGGCGCGGTCGCTCGTCGCTTTCACCTTCATGCCGGGTTTCGGTGCGCGGCAACAGGACGGCGCGAGCACGCGCTCGCCGTCGATCTCGACGACGCACGCGCGGCAGTTGCCATCAGCCCGCATGCCGTCCGTGTAGCACAGGTGCGGGATATCGACGCCGGCACGGCGCGCCGCGAGCAGGATCGTCTCGCCGGGTTGCGCATCGATCTCGCGGCCGTCGAGTTCGAAGCGGACCGGGTTCGTCGGAGCGTTCATGCCGCGCCCTCCTCGTTCTCGCCGGCGACGCCGACTTCGTGCGGGAAAAAGCGCAGCACGGATTGCATCGGGTTCGGCGCAGCCTGGCCGAGGCCGCAGATCGAAGCGTCCATCATCAATGTTCCGAGTTCGGTCAGCAGCGCGGCGTCCCACGTCGGCTGTTTCATCAGTTCGGCCGCTTTCGCGGTGCCGACGCGGCACGGCGTGCATTGGCCGCAGGATTCGTGGGCGAAGAATTCCATCGCGTTTTCGGCGAGCACGCGCGCGCGATCGAACTGCGAGAACACGACGATCGCCGCCGAGCCGATGAAGCAGCCGTAAGCGCCAAGGGTGTCGAAGTCGAGCGGCACGTCGGCGAGGCGCGCCGGCAGCATGCCGCCGGACGCGCCGCCGGGGAAATAGCCGTACAGCTCGTGGCCCGGCAGCATGCCGCCGCAGTGTTCATCGACGAGTTCGCGCAGCGTGATGCCGGCGTCGGTGACGACGACGCCGGGCCTCAAAACGCGGCCGCTGACGGAGAAGCTGCGCAGCCCCTGGCGACCGTTGCGGCCACGGCTCGCGAACGGGTCGGGTCCGCCCGCAAGCGCGGGTGCGACGATATCGCGCACCCACCACAGGGTCTCGAGGTTGTGTTCGAGCGTCGGGCGACCGAACAGGCCCACTTCGGCAACGTACGGCGGGCGCAGCCGCGGCATGCCGCGCTTGCCTTCGATCGACTCGATCATCGCCGACTCTTCGCCGCAGACATACGCGCCGGCGCCGCGGCGCAGCTCGATCGGCGACAGATCGGGCCACGCGGCGCGCACGCGGTCGAGCTCCCCGGCGAGCAACCGGCGCAGCGCCGGGTATTCGTCGCGGATGTAGATCCAGATGCCGTCGATGCCGACGACGTGCGTGGCGATCAGCATGCCTTCGATGAAGCGGTGCGGATCGGTCTCGAGGTAATGGCGGTCCTTGAACGTGCCCGGCTCGCCTTCGTCGATATTCACCGCCATGAGCCGCGGCGCGGGCTGCGCAGCCACCGTGCGCCACTTGCGCGCGGCCGGGAAGCCCGCGCCGCCGAGGCCGCGCAGGCCGGCGGCGTCGAGTGCGGCGATCACCGTATCACCTGCGATTTCACCGCTGCGCACGGCCTGCCACAGCCGGTAGCCGCCGGCCGCGCGGTAGGCGTCGAAACGGATCGCGTCGGGCAGCGGCTCGTCGCGCTCGCCGCTCGCAACCGCCGCGGCGACGCTGTCGGCATCGGCGTGCAGCACTGGCTTCTGCCCGACGACCGCGACCGGCGCCGAGTCGCAGCGCCCGACACAGGGCACACGCTGCACGCGCACGTCGGCGCCGAGCCGGGTCGCGAGCGACGCGGCAAGTTCGACGCCCCCCGCCATCGCACAGCCGAGCGACTCGCACACGCGCACCGTCAGCGCCGGCGGCGCGGCTTCGCCGGCGCGGACGATGTCGAAATGGTGATAGAAGCTCGCGACTTCATAGACTTCGGCGCGTGCGAGCTGCAGCGCCTCGGCGAGCGCGGCGAGATGGTCGGCGAACAGCGCGCCATGCTCGTCCTGCAGGCGATGCAGGTATTCGATCAGGCGGTCGGCGCGCGGCGTCTCGCCGGCGAGCGCGGCCGACGCGGCGAGCCGCGCAGACGGCGGCAACGGCTCGCGCCGTCGCGCCCGGTCCGCCGAACTTTCGCGGGATCCCTTGCCCGGGCGTGCGCCCGCGCTGCGCTGCTTTTCATCGATCATGCTCGTGCTCACGATTGCGCCTCATCCGATCCTTCATCCGTGTGAAACCGTCCCGGGCTTTCAATCCTCGACGACGGTAAAGTTGTCCTTCGGCGTGCCGCAGTCCGGGCACACCCAGTCGGCGGGCACGTCTTCCCACTTCGTGCCGGCGGGGATGCCTTCGTCGGGCAGGCCGTCGGCTTCGTTGTACGGGAAATAGCACGCGGTGCATTGATACGTGGCCATGATGTCGGTCCTTGTCTCTGTGGGTAGGGGTCGGGGGCGGGTCTGTTTGTGGTGTTGCTGTTTTGTCTGGCTTGCGTTCGGGCTCAGGACGACGCGAGGAAGCGGCTGAAGCGCTCGCGCCATTCACCCTCGATCGGCGTCGCGCGCGGCGCACCGCCGAGGTCGGCCCAGACGACGGTCTGCTTCGCGCGAAAGCGCACTTCGTCGCCCATCGCGGCGGTCGTCGTGATGTCCATCGACGTGTTGCCGATGCGGTTCACCGCCAGCGTGAACGTCAGGTCGTCGCCGTGCATGCTCGGTGCGATGAAATCGACTTCGAGGTGGCGCATCGGCACGCCGCGCCGGATGTCGGCGTGGAGCTTGTAGAAGTCGATGCCGATGCCTTCATCGAACCAGTCCTCGATGACTTCGTTGCACAGCACCAGGCACTGCGGGTAGAAGACGATTCCGGCCGGGTCGCAGTGGTGGAAGCGGATGGATTTCTTGCATACAAATTCCATGTTCAGTCCTCGAGGATGCGGGAAACGAATTCGCCGACGGCGTCGATAACGGCGGCCGGCTGGTCCTTGTGCGGCGAATGGCGGCAGTCGGCGAGCTTGACGAGTTCGACGTCGGGCGCCTGCGCGGCGATGCGCTCGATCTGCGCCATCGTGCCGTATTCGTCGTCTTCGCCCTGGATCGCGAGCACCGGGCAGAGGATGCGCGGGACGTATTCCTCGATGTTCCACGCGCGAAAATCCGGGTGCAGCCAGATGTCGTTCCAGCCCCGGAAAGCCGCGTCGACATCGGCGTGGTGCTTGGCCAGGCGCGTGCGCAGGTCAGTCGTCTGCCACGCGACTTTCGCCTGCTCGATGCTCGACACCGAGATGTCCTCGACCATCACGTGCGGCGCCATGACGATGACGGCGGTCAGCGGCGTCGCGGTGCCGCCGGCGCAGATCAGCGCGATCGAGGCACCGTCGGAATGGCCGAACAGGATCGGCCGCTCGAGCCCCAGCGCGGCGAGCAGCGCCGGCAATACGTGCAGGCCTTCGTCGTGCATGTAGCGCGTGTCGCGCGGTAGCCGGGCCGGATCGGAGCGGCCGTAGCCCGCGCGCGAATAGACGAGCGCTTCGCAGCCGGTCGCGTCCGCGACTTTCTGCGGGAAGTCGCGCCACATCGCGACCGAACCGAGGCCTTCGTGCAGGAACACGATCGCCGGGGCGCCTTCGCGCGGATGCGCCGACGGCAGGCGGACGTACTCGAGGCGCGTATCGCCGACTTGAACCTGTTTCACTTCGAACTCCCGATGTTTCCTGAACCGGTGGTTATTGCGCACCGGGCCGCGCTGGACGCCCGGAACATGCGGACCGGCGGGGATGAAAACGGACCGCGCTTCTTACATGGAGCAGCCGCGCGCGGGATCGGCGAGCGCTTTCTGCGCGACGCCGACGAGCTTGTTCTCGCGGCCTTCGACCTTGCGCAGGTAGACGTCCTGCACCGGGTTGTGCGCTTTCGACATCGTGAACGCGCCGCGCGGGCTGTCGATCTTCGCCGACTCCATCGCGGCGATCATCGCCGCCTGGTCGAGCTTGCCGCCCTTGACCGCTTCGAGGCCTGCGCCCAAGAGCTGCGCCGTGTCATAGCCGTGCACCGCATAGACGTCCGGTTGTGTGTTGTACGTTGCGGCATACGCCGTACGGAAGCTCTTGTCCTTCGCGTTCGGCAGGCCGGCGGCGTAGTGCAGCGTCGTCAGCACGCCTTCGCCGGCGCCGTTCATCGCGTCGAGCGTGCCCTCGGTGAGGTAGCCCGTGCCGTACAGCGGGATCTTCGCCTTCAGCCCGGCCGCGTCGTAGTCCTTGACGAACTTCGCCGCGCCGCTGCCGACGAAGGACGCGAACACCGCATCCGGCTTGAGATTCGCGATCTCGTCGAGCAGGTGGCGGAAGTCAACGCTCGGGAACGGCACGAAGAGCTCCTTCGCGACCTTGCCGCCGGCCTGCTCGAACGCTTCCTTGAAGCCGGCGGCCGACTGATCGCCGAAGGAGTACTTCCACGACACCGTGACGACGTTCTTGTGACCGCGCTCAGCCGCGAGCTTGCCCATCGCGTACGCCGGCTGCCACGTCGACATCGAAGTGCGGAACACGGTCGGCGCGCACAGCGACCCGGTCAGCTCATCGCTGCCGGCGGTCGGGATGATCAGCAGCGTCTTCGTGTCGCGCGCGACTTTCGCCATCGCCAGCGCGGCGCCCGAATGCACCGTGCCGACGAGCACATCGACGCCGTCTCGCTTGATCAGCTTGCTCGCGTTCTCGGTCGCCGTCGCCGGGTCCGACTTGTCATCGGCGATGAAGTATTCGACCTCGCGCCCGCCGAGCTTGCCGTCGTGCTCGGCCACATGCTGCTTGAAGCCGTTCGTGATAGCGTTGCCGATCGCCGCGTAAGTGCCGGTGTACGGCAGCAGCAGCCCGACCTTCACCTTGTCGGCGCCCTGCGCGAGCGCCGGCAGCAATGCCGTGCCGGCGATGCTGGCTGCGGCGACGGCGCCGGCAAGGCCGCGCCACTGTCGTTGCGAATGCTTCACTGATCGTTCCTCCTGTCATCGGGATAATGGGACTATGTCGTCCCATTATCCTTTACGACCCGGGCGACGCGCCATCAACGCCCCGCGCCCTGCGCGCGCAGCTTGAAGCGCTGGATCTTGCCGGTGGCGGTTTTCGGCAGCTCGTCGACGAACTCCATCCAGCGCGGATACTTGTAGGGCGCCAGCTGCGCCTTGACGTGCTGCTTGATCGATTCGGCGAGCGCCGGCGTGCCGCGCACGCCCGGCTTGAGGACGATGAAGGCTTTCGGCTTGATCAGCTGGTCGTCGTCCTCGTGCCCGACGACCGCCGCTTCGAGTACCGCCTCGTGCTCGATCAGGCACGATTCGACTTCGATCGGCGACACGTAGATGCCGCTCACCTTGAGCATGTCGTCGTTGCGCCCGGCGTAGATGTAGTAGCCGTCGGCGGTGCGCGAATACTTGTCGCCGCTCCGCGTCCACGGCCCCTGGAACGTGTCGCGGCTCTTCGCGCGGTTGTTCCAGTACATCGCGGCGCTGGTCGGCCCGGCGATCTGCAGTTCGCCCGGTTCGTTCGCGCCGTCGATGACGAAACCGGCGTCGTCGATGAGGCGCAGCTCGTAGCCCGGCACGGCCTTGCCGGTCGTGCCGTAGCGCACTTCGCCCGGACGGTTCGACAGGAAGATATGCAGCATTTCGGTCGAGCCGATGCCGTCGAGGATCTCGACGCCGAAACGTTCCGTCCAGCGCCGACCGATGTCTTCCGGCAGCGCTTCGCCGGCCGACGTGCAGACGCGCACCGCAAGTTCGCCTTTCGCCGGGCAGTCCGGGCTCGCGAGCATCGACGCGTACAGCGTCGGCACGCCGTAGAAGATCGTCGGACGGTGCTCGCGCAGCCGCCTGAAAGCGGCTTCGGGCGTCGGCCGCTCGGCCATCAGCACTCCGGTCGCGCCGGCCGCGAGCGGGAAAGTCAGGCCGTTGCCGAGCCCGTAGGCGAAGAACAGCTTTGCCGCCGAGAACACGACGTCGTCCTCGCGGATGCCGAGGATCGGCTTCGCGTACAGCTCGAAAGTCTGGATCAGGCTCGAATGCACATGCACGGTGCCTTTCGGCGCGCCGGTCGAGCCGGACGAGTAGAGCCAGAAGCACGGTTCGTCGCAGGTCGTCGGCGCGCTGCGGAACTGGTCGGAAGCGCCGTCCATCAGCGTGGCGAGCGAGTCGTCGCGCTGCTGTGCAGGATCGACGCCGGCGATGACGAGGCGCTCGAGTGTCGGCACGCGGTCGAGCAGCGGCGCGAACGTCTCGGCGAGCGGCGCGGACACGACGGCGACGCGCGCGCGGCTGTCGCCGAGCATGTATTCGTAGTCGGACTGCGTCAGCAGCGTGTTGACCGCGACCGGCACGACGCCGGCCTTGATCGCGCCGAGGAACACCGTCGGGAAGTCGATCGTGTCATGGACGCACACGAGGATGCGCTGCTCGCGCATGATGCCGAGCGCGCCGAGCGTGTTGGCGAAGCGGTTCACGCGCGCTGCGAGTTCGTCATAGGTATAGCTGCCGGCGTCGTCGATGAACGCGACCTTGCTGCCGCGCCCGGCAGCAAGGTTGCGTCCGATCAGGTCGTCGGCCGCGTTGTAGTCGCGCGGCAGGGTGATTTTCGGCGAACCCGCGCCGGGCTGCGCCGCACTGAGCATGTGCATTCTGTCTTTCCTCCGTTTGCCCGGCTCGTGCCGGGTCGTGTCGTCCGTTACCGGTCCTGGCGCCGGTGCTTTCCCTGGTTTGAAGCCCTCGCCGGCAGCGATCCCGGCGGGCGGGAATGCGCTGCGGTTGTCGACCGGATGCGCGGGTTCAGGCCGCCGCGCGGGTGAATTCGATCGCGCCCTGCGGCAGCAGGTACAGCACGTACGCGCGGCCGCCGCTGACGGTCGGGCGATGCACGCTGCCCGGGCCATAGACGAACCAGCCGGCGCCGTGGCCGTCGAATTTCGCGTCGCCTTCGAGCGGCATGATCATGTCGATCTCGCCGTTCGGGTGCGCGTGCTGCGGCCCGACGACGTCCGACATCTCGACGACGTCGACGCTGAAGCCGTGGATCTCCGGGCACGGCTTGACGACACGGCCGAACTTGATGCCGCCGTGCTCGCGCTCGCACATCCAGCCGGCGGCGACGGCGTCGCGGCACGCGGCGGCAATCGCGTCGAACTCCGCACCGCCGGGCGGAAAGCGTTCGTTGAGGAATGCGTCGAGCGGCTTGTCGAGCGGCCGGCCCTGGATCTGTGCGGTCACGTTCGCGATCAGCGCGCGGAAGTTTTCGGCTGTCATCATCGTCGGGGTCTCCTGTCGGGATTGGAGGTGCAAATCTTATTATTTATAGCTGGTTTCAGCTGCCGAGCAGCGCGGCGTCGGCCGCGTCGCGCGACAGCGCTTCGAGCAGCGCCGGGCCACCCTGGACGACGCAGCGGCGGTGGTACGTTGCCAGCGCGCGCAGGCCGCCGAGCTCCTCGCCGCCGCCGGCGCGCCCCGGCCCGCCATGCAGGCAGGTCGGCATGACGTTGCCGTGGCCGGTGTGGTTCGCGCCGACCGCCGCATCGACGACCATCACGCGCCCGTGCAGGTCGGCGATGCCGGGGACGAGCTCGGCGAGGAACGCCGCGTCGCCCGAATATACCGACGCGACGAGCGAGCCGCGGCCGCGGCGCGCAAGCGCGATCGCCGCTGCCGTGTCGGCATACGGCACGATCGTCGCGACCGGCCCGAACACTTCGATGTCATGGACGTGGCGGGCGTCGAGTCCCTTGTCGCAGTACAGCAGCGTCGGCTGCACGAACGCCGAGACGGCCGGATCGGCATCGACCGGGGTGAAATCCGCGCCGCCGCCGAACACCGTCTCGCATTCCTCACGCAGCTTCGCCAGGCCTTCGAGCGCCGCGGCCTGCTGCGCGCGGCTGACGAGCGGCCCGACGCGCACGCCTTCGCTCTTCGGATTGCCGACGCGGTACGAGGCGAGCTTCGCGGCGACCGCATCGGCGAGCGGCCGGCTTGTCGATGCAGGCGCGAAGACGCGACGGATCGCGGTGCATTTCTGCCCGGTCTTGATCGTCATCTCGCGCACGATCTCCTTCACCGCGAGATCGAACTCGGGCGTTCCGGGCTGCGCATCGGGCCCGAGGATTGCGGAATTGATGCTGTCGGCTTCGATGTTGATGCGCACCGAGCGGGCGACGACGTTCGGATGCGTGCGCATGCGCGCCGCGGTGTCGGCCGAGCCGGTGAAGGAAATCACGTCGCATTCGCCGACGTGGTCGAGCAGGTCGCGCGCCGAGCCGCACACGATCGACAGCGCGCCCGCGGGCAGGATGCCGGCCTTGACGACGTCCTCGACCATGCGCTGCGTCAGCCACGCCGTCGGCGTCGCCGGCTTGACGAGCACCGGCACGCCGGCGAGCAACGCCGGGGCGGCTTTTTCCCACAGGCCCCACGCCGGGAAGTTGAACGCGTTGATGAACACCGCGACGCCGGAGAGCGGCATCAGGAAATGCTGGCCCTGGAATGCGTCGGTCTTCGCCAGCGCGACGCGCGCGCCTTCCTTCAGGTGACGCGCCGGGCCGAGCGCCTTGCCGGCACGCGCGTAGCTTTTCAGCGTGAAGATCGCGCCATCGACGTCGAACGCGGCGTCCGCTTCCGTTGAGCCGGAGTTGCGCAGCGCAATGTCGAAATATTCTGCACGTTTCGCGCTCAGGACTTCGATGATCGCGCCGAGCAGCGCCGCACGATCTTCATACCCGAGCGCCCGCAACGCGGGTCCGCCGGTGCTGCGGGCGAATTCCAGCGCACGCGCGGTATCGATGCCTTCGGACGAGACCCGCACCAGCTCCTCGCCGGTGACCGGATCCTGCAGTGCGATGCCGTCGCCGGCGCCTTCGAGCCATTGCCCGTATACGTAATTAGCCAGTTTCACGTTGTCTCCTCGTCCTCTTGTTTGTGCATCGCACCCGGATGCTCAAGGGTCGATGACGGGTTGGGTGGTCGCGCGCCGGGCGCAACTCGTGGAAATAGAATACACGCGCCTTATCCTTCGTCAAGAACTTTACTGCATCATTTTGCTCGATAGCTCATTCCAGACTGCACTTTTCCTCGTCAAGGCAGCGCTATTTTCTGATTGTTGCTATAGTGTTTCGGCAATCGATTTCATCATCACACAAAACAAAATGCACTTTACCTCTTGACGCTCCTTAACGCCTGCACTATTGTTCAACCCAACAGCACCGGCAACTGCACGACAGGAACCAAAATGAGCTTCAAGACCGACCCTGATGCGAACCCAGTGGATCACCGTGACGACAGCGTCGCCGGCACCTCCACGCTGCTGCCGACGCTGGGCCGGCGGGTGCGCGAGATCCGGGACCGGCGCGGCATGACCCGCAAGCTCGTGGCCCGCGAGGCCGGCGTCTCCGAACGTCACCTCGCGCACCTCGAAGGCGGCGAAGGCAACGTGTCGATCGTGCTGCTCGACAACATCGCCCGGGCGCTGGATGTGTCGCTGACCGACCTGCTCGCACCGGAGACCGAAGACACCGTCGAACGCCGCCTGATCCGCCGCTTTCTCGAGCGCCTGCCGCAGCACCGCCTCGAAGAAGTGGTGTTCCGGCTGATGCGCGACTTCGGCCATGAGGAAGCGGTGCGCAGGAAGCGCATCGCGCTGATCGGCCTGCGCGGCGCCGGCAAGTCGACGCTCGGCGGACGGCTGGCGCGCGAAGAAGGCATGCCGTTCGTCGAACTCGACCGCGAGATCGAGAAGGAAACCGGCATCCCGGGGCGCGAGATTTTCGCGCTGTACGGCCAGTCGGGGTATCGCCGCATCGAGAAGCGCACGCTCGAACGCGTCATCCGCGAGCATCCGCGCGCCGTGATCTCGATCGGCGGCGGCGTCGTGTCGCAGCCCGAGACTTTCGAACTGCTGCTGTCGAACTGCCTGACGATCTGGGTCAAGGCGCAGCCGGAAGAACACATGGCGCGCGTCATGGCACAGGGCGACCTGCGGCCGATGGCGGGCAACGACGAGGCGATGGATGACCTCAAGCGCATCCTCGACGCCCGCGAGCCACTGTATGCGAAGGCCGACACCGTCCTCGATACGACGGGCGAGACGGTCGATCAAAGTTTCATGAAGTTGCGCCAGCTCGTACTGAGCTGACCCCCCCACGAGAGAAGAGGAGACAGAGATGGAAGCAATCGCGAAGAACCAGGAAACCGCCGTCGAGCGCGTCGATTACCGTACCGAGCCGTCGAAGTACCGCCACTGGTCGCTCGCGACCGACGGCGCGATCGCCACGCTGACGCTGAACATTGACGAGGACGCGGGCATCCGGCCGGGCTACAAGCTGAAGCTCAACTCGTACGACCTCGGCGTCGACATCGAGCTGCACGACGCGCTGCAGCGCGTGCGCTTCGAGCATCCGGAAGTGCGCACCGTCGTCGTCACGTCGGGCAAGCCGAAGATCTTCTGCTCCGGCGCGAACATCTACATGCTCGGCCTGTCGTCCCACGCGTGGAAAGTGAACTTCTGCAAATTCACCAACGAGACGAGGAACGGCATCGAGGATTCCAGCCAGTACTCGGGCCTGAAGTTCCTCGCCGCGTGCAACGGCACGACTGCCGGCGGCGGCTACGAGCTGGCGCTCGCATGCGACGAGATCGTGCTGGTCGATGACCGCAACTCGTCGGTGTCGCTGCCTGAAGTGCCGCTCTTGGGCGTGCTGCCCGGCACCGGCGGCCTGACGCGCGTGACCGACAAGCGCCGTGTGCGCCGCGATCACGCCGACATCTTCTGCACGATCTCGGAAGGCGTGCGCGGCAACCGCGCGAAGGAATGGCGCCTCGTCGATGACGTCGTCAAGCAGCAGCAGTTCGCCGAGCATATCAAGGCGCGCGCCGAAGCGCTCGCCGCGCAGTCCGACCGCCCGGCCAACGCGAAAGGCGTGCAGCTGACCCGCCTCGAGCGCACTGACGACGAAAACGGCTACCACTACGAATTCGTCGATGCCGCGATCGATGCGGCCGCCCGCACCGTGACGCTGACCGTGCGCGCCCCGTCATCCGTGACCGCGAAGACCGCCGCCGAAATCGAAGCCGAAGGCATCAACTGGTGGCCGCTCAAGATGGCACGCGAACTCGACGACGCGATCCTGAACCTGCGCACGAACCACCTCGACATCGGCCTGTGGCAGCTGCGCACGACGGGCGACGCCCAGGTCGTGCTCGACATCGACGCGACGATCATCGAGAACCAGGACAACTGGTTCGTTCGCGAAACTCTCGGCATGCTGCGCCGCACGCTGTCGCGGATCGACGTGTCGTCGCGCAGCTTGTACGCGCTGATCGAGCCGGGCTCGTGCTTCGCCGGCACGCTGCTCGAGATCGCGCTCGCCGCCGACCGCAGCTACATGCGTGACGCCGCCGACGCCGAAAACCGCATCGGCCTGTCGGCGATGAATTTCGGCGCACTGCCGATGGCCAACGGCCTGTCGCGCATCGACGCGCGCTTCTACCAGGAAGAAGCGCCGGTGGCGGCCGCGAAGGCGAAGGAAGGCAGCCTGCTCAGCCCCGCCGAAGCGATGGAGCTCGGCCTCGTGACCGCGATCCCCGACGATCTCGACTGGGCCGAAGAGATCCGCATCGCGATCGAGGAACGCGCCGCGCTGTCGCCGGACGCGCTGACCGGCCTGGAAGCGAATCTGCGCTTCGGCCCGGTCGAGACGATGAACACGCGGATTTTCGGCCGCCTGTCGGCGTGGCAGAACTGGATCTTCAACCGCCCGAACGCGGTCGGCCCGACCGGCGCGCTGAAGCTCTTCGGTTCCGGCAAGAAGGCGCAATTCGACTGGAACCGCGTCTAAACACAACGCAGCCCATACTTACAAAACACCCCGAGGAGCACAGAGATGATCAACTACAGCGAACGCATCCCGAACAACGTCAACCTGTCCGAGAACAAGACGCTTCAGCGCGCGCTCGAGCAGTGGCAGCCGTCGTTCCTGAACTGGTGGGACGACATGGGCCCGGAGAACTCGACGAACTACGAGGTCTACCTGCGCACCGCGGTCAGCGTCGACCCGAAAGGCTGGGCGGATTTCGGCCACGTCAAGATGCATGACTACCGCTGGGGCATTTTCCTTGCGCCGCAGGACGGCCAGAAGAAGATCACTTTCGGCGAGCACAAAGGCCAGGACGTGTGGCAGGAAGTGCCGGGCGAATACCGCTCGACGCTGCGCCGCATCATCGTCACGCAGGGCGACACCGAGCCGGCATCCGTCGAGCAGCAGCGCCACCTGGGCCTCACCGCGCCGTCGCTGTACGACCTGCGCAACCTCTTCCAGGTGAACGTCGAGGAAGGCCGCCACCTGTGGGCGATGGTGTACCTGCTGCACGCGCACTTCGGCCGCGACGGCCGCGAGGAAGGCGAAGCGCTGCTCGAGCGCCGTTCGGGCGACGCCGACAACCCGCGCATCCTCACTGCGTTCAACGAGAAGACTCCGGACTGGCTGTCGTTCTTCATGTTCACGTTCATCACCGACCGTGACGGCAAGTTCCAGCTCGCCTCCTTGGCCGAATCGGCGTTCGACCCGCTCGCCCGCACCTGCAAGTTCATGCTGACCGAGGAAGCGCACCACCTCTTCGTCGGCGAATCGGGCGTCGCCCGCGTGATCCAGCGCACCTGCGAGATGATGAAGGAACTCGGCACCGACGATCCTGCGAAGCTGCGCGCCGCCGGCGTCATCGACCTGCCGACGCTGCAGAAATACCTGAACTTCCACTACAGCGTCACCAGCGACCTGTACGGCGCCGAGATCTCGTCGAACGCCGCGACCTACTACACGAACGGTCTGAAAGGGCGCTTCGAGGAAGAGAAGATCGCCGATGACCACACGCTGCAGAACTCGGAATACCAGGTCATGGACGTCGCCGGCGACCAGATCCTGACCCGCCAGGTGCCGGCGCTGTCGGCGCTGAACGAGCGGCTGCGCGACGACTGGATCGCGGACGTGCAGGCCGGCATCGACCGCTGGAACCGCATCCCGGCGAAATTCGGCTTCAACTTCCGCTTCACGCTGCCGCACAAGGGCTTCAACCGCCGCATCGGCATGTTCGCCGGTTCGCATGTCAGCCCGGATGGCCGCCTGCTGTCCGAAGCCGAATGGACGCACCAGCACAGCAACTGGCTGCCGACCGAGAGCGACCGCCTGTACGTGCATTCGCTGATGGGCCAATGCGTCGAGCGCGGCAAGTTCGCGAACTGGATCGCGGCGCCGGGGCGCGGCATCAACAACCAGCCGATCGACTTCGAGTACGTGCGTTTCAACTAAGCCATCGCAAAAACGGGGACGGGCGCAGGCCCGCCCCCGCCCCAGTGGAGAGAGACAGCCATGAACGCGCCCGTAGAGCACGCAATCGCCAAGCAGCATCTGATCGACCCGGAAATCTGCATTCGCTGCAACACCTGCGAGGAGACCTGCCCGGTCGATGCGATCACGCACGACAACCTGAACTACGTCGTCAATTTCGATATCTGCAACGGTTGCCTCGCCTGCGTGCCGCCGTGCCCCACCGGCGCGATCGATTCATGGCGCAACGTCGAACGCGTCAAGCCGTACAGCCTCGAAGAACAGTTCAAGTGGGACGTGCTGCCCGACACCACCGAGCTCGACAAGGTCGACGCGCCGTTCGCCGTCGCGCGCCCCGACGACGAACTGCCGGCCGAAGTGCAGCACATCACCGACGTCGCCACTGCCGGCCAGGGCGGCCCGGCGCTCGCGCCGTGGTCCGCGTCGCATCCGTACGTGAACCTGTATGCGCCGACGCGCCCGATCACGGCGACCGTCACCGGCAATTACCGGCTCACCGACGCGGACGCTTCGAGCGACATCCATCACGTCGTGCTCGATTTCGGCTCGACGCCGTTCCCGGTGCTCGAAGGCCAGTCGATCGGCATCATCCCGCCCGGCACCGACGACAAGGGCCGCCCGCACCTGCTGCGCATGTACTCGGTCGCGAGCCCGCGCAACGGCGAGCGTCCGCACTACAACAACCTCGCGCTGACGGTCAAACGCGTCACCGAGGACCATGAAGGCAAGCCCGCGCGCGGCGTCGCGTCGAACTACATCTGCGACCTGAAGAAAGGCGACAAGGTGCAGGTCACCGGGCCTTACGGCTCGACCTACCTGATGCCGAACCATCCCGGCTCGTCGATCATGATGATCTGCACCGGCACCGGCTCGGCGCCGATGCGCGCGATGACCGAGCGCCGCCGCCGCCGTCTCGCGCAGCAGGAAGGCGGCGAGCTGGTGCTGTTCTTCGGCGCGCGCGCGCCGGCCGAGCTGCCGTACTTCGGCCCGCTGCAGAAGCTGCCGAAGGACTTCATCGACATCAACTTCGCGTTCTCGCGCGTGCCCGGCGAGCCGAAGAAATACGTGCAGGATTCGATCCGCGAGCGCGCCGACAAGGTGTTCCGGATGCTCAACGACGACAACTGCTACATTTACATCTGCGGCCTGAAAGGCATGGAATCGGGCGTGCTTGAAGCGTTCCGCGACATCTGTCGCGCGAACGGCGCGGACTGGGAGGCGCTGCGGCCGAAGCTGCTGGCCAACGCACGCTTCCACGTCGAAACCTACTGACCCCCGAAGGAAAAGCCGCCATGACCCGCCCCGTCTATATCTGCGACGCGATCCGCACCCCGTTCGGCCGCTACGGCGGCACGCTGTCCGGCGTGCGCGCCGATGACCTCGCCGCGCTGCCGATCAAGGCGCTCGTCGAGCGCAACTCCGCCGTCGACTGGCAGGCCGTCGACGACGTGCTCTACGGCTGCGCCAACCAGGCCGGCGAAGACAACCGCAACGTCGCGCGCATGGCCGCGCTGCTCGCCGGCCTGCCGGTCGAAGTGCCCGGCAGCACGATCAACCGCCTGTGCGGCTCCAGCCTCGACGCGATCGGCATGGCCGCGCGCGCGATCGCTGCGGGCGAGGCCGAGCTGATGATCGCCGGCGGCGTCGAGAGCATGAGCCGGGCGCCGTTCGTGCTCGGCAAGGCGGACAGCGCGTTCTCGCGCACGGCGAAAATCGAGGACACGACGATCGGCTGGCGCTTCGTGAACCCGCTGATGAAAGCGCAATACGGCATCGACTCGATGCCCGAGACCGCCGAGAACGTCGCCACCGACTTCGGCGTCAGCCGCGCCGACCAGGACGCATTCGCGCTGCGCAGCCAGCAGCGCTGGGCCGCCGCTGCCGAACGCGGTTTTTTCGAGCGCGAGATCGTGAAGGTCGAAGTGCCGCGCAAGAAAGGCGAGCCGCTCGTGCTCGCCGCCGACGAGCATCCGCGTCCGGACACGACGCTGGCGACGCTCGCAAAGCTCAAGGGCGTCGTGCGCCCCGACGGCAGCGTCACCGCCGGCAACGCTTCCGGTGTCAATGACGGCGCATGTGCGCTGCTGCTGGCTTCCGAAGCGGCGGTCAAGCGCCACGGCCTCACGCCGCGCGCCCGCGTCCTCGGCAGCGCCGCGGCCGGTGTGGCGCCGCGCATCATGGGCATCGGCCCGGCGCCTGCAACGCTGAAGCTGCTCGCGCGACTCGGCATGTCGGTGCGCGACTTCGACACGATCGAGCTCAACGAAGCGTTCGCCGCGCAGGGACTGGCGGTGCTGCGCCAGCTCGGCCTGCCGGACGACGGCACGAATGTGAACCCGAACGGCGGCGCGATCGCGATCGGCCATCCGCTCGGCGCGTCCGGCGCACGGCTTGTGACGACCGCGCTGAACCAGCTCGAAACCACCGGCGGGCGGTTCGGCCTGGCGACGATGTGCATCGGCGTCGGCCAGGGTATCGCGCTCGCGATCGAGCGGGTGTAATCCGTCCCGCCCGGGAAAAAAGGTCCAGCCGTGAAACCGGAAGCCATCCAGATCATCAGGGACGAGCACCTCGCGATCAGCGCGGTGCTGTATTCGCTGCGCTACCTCGTCAAGGAGATGCGCCGGGGAGCGGCGCCGAATTTCGCGGTGCTGCGCGCGATCCTCGACTACATCGTGTCCTATCCGGACCGCTGGCACCATCCCAAGGAAGACAAGTACCTGTTCGCCGCGGTGCGGCACCGCACGCGCGAAGCCGATGGCCTGATCGCGCGGCTCGAGCGCGAGCATGCGCTCGGCTATCCGATGGTCGAGGAGCTGAAGAAGCAGCTCGTCGCTTTCCAGGGTGGCGACAGCGAGGCGCGCGACGCGTTCTTCGCTGCCGCCGACCGCTACGCGGAACTGGAATGGGAGCACCTGCGCACCGAGGAAGACGTCTTTCTGCCGATCGCCGAACGGGTGCTCGATGCCGAGCAGTGGGCCCAGATCGCGGTCGCGTTCCGCGAGAACGACAACCCGCTGTTCGGCATCAAGCCGCGGGAAGAAGCCGAAGCGTTATACCAGCGGATCCTGAAGCTGGCGCCGGCGCCGATCGGTTTCGGCAGCAACGCCTGAACCGGTACTTCGTTAACAAATGTTGCAATGCACAAAACATCTTGACCCGTCGCGCCTTGCGACTACAATGGAATTGTGCACTGCAGCAGGATGAGCCTCCCCGACGTCGGGCCTGCCTGCGATTGCCGAATGTTTCGACCCCTCCAGGAGCCTGCCATGACCAAGACCCCCGACCAGCTCAGCGCCCTCGCCAAGCCCGCGCTCGACACGTACCTGAAATCCGCGACCACCGCCTTCGAGTCCGTCGAACGCCTGATTGCCCTGAACCTGAACACGGCGCGTTCCGCGCTGGAAGACGGCAGCGGATTCGTCCGCGCACTGCTTGCGGCGAAGAATCCGAAGGAAATTCTGGACCTGCAGTCGTCGTTCGCCCAGCCGCTCGCGCAAAAATCGCTCGCGTACTATCGCAGCGGCTACGAGATCGTCGCGCAGAGCCTCGAAGAGTGCCTCAAGCCTTACGAATTGCAGTTCGCCGAAGCGAACAAGCTTGCGATCATTGCCATCGAGAAAGCGGCCCAGGCCGTGCCGGGGGGTGGCGAGGTGGCAGTCGCCGCGATGCGCTCGGCGATTGCGGCGGCGAACTCGACCTATGACAGCGTGACGAAGGCCACCCGGCAGGCAGTCGAAATCACCGAAGCCAACGTCGCCGCGACGGCCGACGCGGCGATCAAGGCGATCGAAACGAACGCCGCTGCAACGCACAAGAAGAGCGCCTGATTTTCCCGCGACGGCGGCCTCGCGGCTGTCGTCCTCAGCTGCGTGCACCTCTGCGTTCGACCCTCCGGCGCCTTCGGGCGCCGGAGCTTTTTCCGGCTGGACAATCATCGGCCGGAACCTCCCCGCTTCCGCCTGCGTCAAAATTGGTCGGGCTCGTTGCCCGATGTTGCCTCGTCAGGAGCGCGACCGTGACCCAGCAGACCGCATCGGCGCACTCCGCGCCCAGCAACACCGCCCGCGTCGTGCGCATGCCGGAGCACCGTCCGTGTCCCGCAGGGGAACGCGCGCCGGGTGTTTCTGCCCGGTTGCACGGATGCTGAGCGACGCTGCGAGCCGCCGACGAATGTTTCACGCCCTTTCACTGCTGATCATGCTGCCGCTTCCGGTGATCCTGAATCCCGCCTCGGCGCAGATGCCGCCGATCGGGGCGGCTGCGGCCAGCGAACCGGCCGCCTCCTACCGGCTCGCCGTGCGCCTCGACCCCGGCCGGCAGGAACTGTCCGGCGAGGCCGAGATCACGATCGACAGCGAAGCCGCGTTCGAGCTGCTGCTGAACATCCGCTTCGAGGCCGGCCCGCTGCGCATCGACGGTGAGCCCGTCGAGCTCCGGCCGCACCGTCACGGCGCAGTGGAACAATGGTCGGTTCCCGCGGGAGTGGCCGGACGCACCCTTGCGCTGTCCTGGCACGGCACGCTCGCAGGCCTTGCGCCCGGCGTCGAACACCGCGATACGCTCGACACGCAGGAACCCGTTGCGGATCCTCGCGGGAGCTTCCTGCCGTCGTCCAGCGCCTGGTATCCGCTGGTCGTGCGCGGGGGGCGCGGGCTGCTGCACGCGTTCACGCTCAACCTCGATCTTCCCGCAGGGCAGCACGGCCTCGTCGCTGGCCATCTGCAGTCGGAGTCCGCGCGCGGCGGGCGGGTTGTCGCCCGGTTCGACTTCCCGCACCCCGCCGAAGGCATCGACCTGATCGCCGGCCCGTACCGCATCACCGAGCGCCACGTGCGCTCGAGCGACGGGCGGCCGATCGTGCTGCGCACCTATTTCCATGCCGAGCTCGCGCCGCTCGCCGCCGGCTATCTCGACGCGGTACGCGACTATCTCGCGCTGTACGAAAGCTGGATCGGCCCCTATCCCTTCACTAGCTTCGCCGTCGTGTCGAGTCCGACGCCGACCGGCTTCGGCATGCCGACGCTGACCTATCTCGGCATCGAGGTGCTGAAGCTGCCGTTCATCAAGGACACGTCGCTCGGCCACGAGGTGCTGCACAACTGGTGGGGCAACGGCGTCTATCCCGACTACGCGAGCGGCAACTGGAGCGAAGGGCTGACGACCTTCATGGCCGACTACCATTACGCCGAGCGCGCCGGCGCCGACAAGGCGCGCGCGATGCGCCAGGGCTGGCTGAGGGACCTGTCGGGTATTCCATCGGGCGCCGACCGGCCTCTGGCGGCCTTCACCTCGCGCACGCACGGCCTCGACCAGGCGGTCGGCTACGGCAAGGCGGCAATGATGTTCGTGATGCTGCGCGACCGCATCGGCGAGCCGGCGTTCGATCGCGCCATCCGGCGCTTCTGGCAGACGCAGCGCTTCCGTGTCGCCGACTGGGACGACCTGCGCGTCGCGTTCGAAGCGGCCTCCGGCCAGTTGCTCGAACCTTTCTTCACCCAGTGGCTCGATCGCACCGGCCTCGCCGAAATCGCGCTGAGCGGCGGACGCGATGCGGGCGACGGCGTCGGTGTGACGCTCGCGCAGAACGTCCCGCCGTACGTGCTCGAGGTTCCGCTGCGGATCGACACCCGCGCCGGGCCGACGCTGCGCCGCGTGCGTCTCGAGCAGGCACGGCAGGACTTCGAGATCGAGCTCGATCCGGGCGACAGCGCGATGCGCGTCACGCTCGACCCCGACAGCCTGATCCTGCGGCGCCTCGATCGCCGCGAAACGCCGCCGACCCTGCGCGAACTGCAGTTCGACCGGCGCACCGAACTGCTGACGCTCGGCGACAACGAGTTCACGTCGGCGGCACACGCACTCGCGGACCGGCTGCTCGATCATGCCGCCTCCCCGCACGCGGCCGACGTCGCGCCCGGCCCCGACCCGCTGCTCGTGATCGGGGACGAAACCTGGATCGGCCGCTGGCTCGCGCGCCACGATCTGCCGCTCGCGCCGCCTGAAGTCGCGCACCGCGGTACGGTCCGCGCCTGGACGCTGCGCCTGCCATCCGGCACCCCGCTGGGAATCGTCGCCGCCGACAGCGCGCAGGCACTCGCCAACGCGACCCGGCCGCTGCCGCATTACCGCCAGCAAAGCTGGCTGGTGCTGCAGGATGCCCGCACGATCGCACGCGGCGTGTGGCCGGCCGAACCGCTGTCGGTGCCGGTCACCCGGCACTGACGGAGAGCGCAGGCGCGCAGGCGCCCGTCGTGGCGCGGCCGTTGGCCGGGCCCCGGAGCGTTCAGGATCGGAGCGCCGATTTCCGTCATGCCTGCGGACCACTAGAATGCCGGTTTGCCAGACGCCCAAACCATGACCGCCAGCCCCGTTACGCCCGTCCCCGAACTCCTTGCCCCCGCCGGTTCGCTGCAGATGATGCGCACCGCTTTCGCGTTCGGCGCGGATGCCGTCTACGCCGGCCAGCCGCGTTATTCGCTGCGCGTGCGCAACAACAGCTTTGGCAAGATCGAGGCGCTCGCGCAGGGCATCGACGAGGCGCACGCCGCGGGCAAGGCCTTCTACCTCGTCAACAACATCTACCCACACAACACGAAAATCCGCAGCTTTCTCGCCGACCTCGAACCGGTCGTCGCGCTCGGCCCCGACGCGCTGATCATGGCCGACCCCGGCCTGATGATGATGGTGCGCGAGCGCTGGCCGGAGATCGACATCCACCTGTCGGTGCAGGCGAACACGACGAACTACGCAGCGGTGCGCTTCTGGGCCTCGGTCGGCGTCAAGCGGATCATCCTGTCGCGCGAACTGTCGCTCGACGAAGTGGCCGAGATCCGCGACGCCTGCCCGGAGGTCGAGATCGAGCTGTTCGTGCATGGCGCGCTGTGCGTCGCCTACTCGGGCCGCTGCCTGCTGTCGGGCTACTTCAACCACCGCGACCCGAACCAGGGCAGCTGCACGAACTCCTGCCGCTGGGACTACAAGGTCCACGATGCGGCCGAGGACGACAGCGGCGACGTGCGCCGCGTGCCGCAGCTCGCGGGACTCGGCGGCGGCCCGCGGCACGCGGCGAGTGAGCGCGTGTGGCTGATCGAGGAAGGCACGCGGCCCGGCGAGCTGATGCCGGTCGAGGAGGACGAGCACGGCACCTACATCCTGAACTCGAAGGACTTGCGCGCGGTCGAGCACGTCGCGCGGCTCGTCGCGATCGGCATCGATTCGCTGAAGATCGAGGGCCGCACGAAAAGCCCGTACTACGTCGCGCGCGCGAGCCAGGCCTACCGCCGCGCGATCGACGACGCCGTCGCCGGCCGGCCGTTCGACGTGCGCCTGCTCGGCGAGCTCGAAGGACTGGCGAACCGTGGCTACACCGACGGGTTCTACGAGCGGCATCACACGCCCGACCACCAGAACTACCTGCGCGGCCACTCCGAATCCGGGCGCAGCCTGCTGGTAGGCGAAGTACTCGGCTTCGATATGGCGCGCAGCCTCGCCGAAGTCGAGGTGAAAAACGCTTTCGGCGTCGGCGACCGGATCGAGTTCGTGCATCCGGGCGGCAACGACACGGTGCGCCTCGAACGTCTCGAGGATGCGGCCGGCGCAGCTGTCGGACGCGTCCCCGGCGCCGGGCGGCGCGTATGGCTGCCGCTGCCGGCTGCTGTCCGCGGCGCGGCACCGTGCTTCATCGCCCGTTTTTTGTAGCGTACTCGCCCGGCTAAGGCTGGTCGGGCTTGCCCGGCCGCCCGCCGGGCTTCGCCTGGCTCCACACGAGCATGCCAACGAAAAGCATCAGCCCGCCCGCCAGCGCGAGCGCGAGTGCCGGGAACGTGAAGAGGAACACCGCCCACCGCAGCTCCCGGAACACCATCGCATCGCCCGGGTCGGCGGGATTCACCCACACCGTGATTCTCGGCGAAGCCTGCAGGCCGGCGACGATCGACTGGCTCGAGTCGTGCGCGTACTGCCCGTCGTGCGGGTCGTAGCGGACGCCGTCATGGTCGGTGTCCCCGACGCGGTAGCGATAGCGGATGTGCACCGAATCGAGCGGCGGATGCAGACTCGACGGCGGCCCATGCAGGCTCACGGATTCGATCGATGCCTCGACCGGCTGCCAGTCGCGACTGCGCAGCGACTCCACCGAGGGCAGGACGCCATACGACACGATCCCGAGCAGCCCCGCCATCAGCAATCCGACGCCGAACAGGGGCAGCCCGATGCCCAGGGCCACCGTGCGAAGCGCGGCAAGCGGGGAGGGCGGCAGCTGGCGGATCGGCGACATGCTGGAAGTTTGACGCCGACAACGCCGCGGCACCAGATCCGTATGCAAAAAATGGGCTCAGATTCCACACTGCGGCGGCGGCTCCGGCACGTCGCAACCTTCTGCGCTATAATGCAAAGCTTTGTTTTATCTGAAAATCAGGATTCGCCGTGCTCGTTGCAGCCAACATCACCATGCAGTTCGGGGCCAAGCCCCTGTTCGAGAATGTCTCCGTCAAATTCGGCGGGGGCAACCGCTACGGCCTGATCGGCGCCAACGGCGCGGGCAAGTCGACGTTCATGAAGATCCTGTGCGGCGAACTCGAGTCGTCCGCCGGCAACGTGTCGAAGGATCCGCATGAACGCATGGCCTACCTCAGGCAGGACCAGTTCGGCTTCGAGGACGTGCGCGTGCTCGACGTGGTGCTGATGGGCCACGAGCAGATGTGGGCCTGCATGGTCGAGAAGGACGCGATCTACGCGAACCCCGAGGCGACCGAAGACGACTACATGCACGCCGCCGAGCTCGAAGGCAAGTTCGCCGAGTACGACGGCTATACCGCCGAGGCGCGCGCCGGCGAGCTGCTGCTCGGGGTGGGCATCGGCACCGAGCTGCACAACGGCCCGATGAAGAACGTCGCGCCGGGCTGGAAGCTGCGCGTGCTGCTGTGCCAGGCGTTGTTCGCGAACCCGGACATCCTGCTGCTCGACGAACCGACGAACAACCTCGACATCAACACCATCCGCTGGCTCGAGGACGTGTTGAACCAGCGCGACAGCACGATGGTGATCATCTCGCACGACCGCCACTTCCTGAACCAGGTGTGCACGCACATGGCGGACCTCGACTACGGCACGATCACCGTGTACGCCGGCAACTACGACGACTACATGGAAGCGGCAACCCTCGCGCGCCAGCGCCAGCAGTCCGCCAATGCCCGCGCGAAGGAAAAGATCCAGGATCTGCAGGAATTCGTGCGCCGCTTCTCGGCCAACAAGTCGAAGGCCAAGCAGGCGACGAGCCGCCTCAAGCTCATCGACAAGCTCAGACCCGAAGACGTCAAGCCGTCCAGCCGCCAGTACCCGTGGATCCGCTTCGACTACGACGACAAGGACAAGCTGCACCGCCTCGCCTGCGAAGTGCAGAACCTGTCGTTCGCCTATGACGGCATGATGAAACCGCTGATCGACAAGTTCTCGATCGCAATCGAGGCCGGCGAGAAGGTCGCGATCATCGGCGAGAACGGCGTCGGCAAGACGACGCTGATGAAGCTGCTCGTCGGCGGCGAGGCGGGTGGCCTCACGCCGCAGAAAGGCGCCGTGAAATGGGCCGAGAAGGCCAAACCCGGCTACTACGCGCAGGATCATGCATCCGAATTCGCCGGCACGCAGAGCCTGACCGAATGGATCGCCGAGTACGCCCGCGTCACCATCGACTCGCAGGGCGGCGATCTCGAGACGCTGATCCGCGGCACGCTCGGCCGGCTGCTCTTCTCCGGCGACGACGTGAGAAAGCCGGTCAACGTGATTTCCGGCGGCGAACAGGGCCGCATGCTGTTCGGCAAGCTGATGCTGTCGCGGCCGAACGTGCTGCTGATGGACGAGCCGACGAACCACCTCGACATGGAATCGATCGAGTCGCTGAACACCGGCCTCGAGAAGTTCTCCGGCACGCTGATCTTCATCTCGCACGACCGCGAGTTCGTGTCCTCGCTCGCGACCCGCATCATCGAGATCCGGCTCGACGGCACGATCACCGACTACCGCGGCACCTACGAGGAATACCTCGCGAGCCAGGGGCTCGAGTGAGCTGAGCGCCGACGGCCTCGCGACCGGACGACAGCCGCCCGCGAGGGCGGTTTTTTTGTGTCCCGGCAATGCGCCGCAGCGCCGGGGCCGGAAGGCTTCACGACGGCATTCGCAGCAGCTGCGCCTTCGTCGGCTACAATCGCCGAAACACTTCCCTCGTCCATCATGATCGGCATCTTCCTCATCACGCACGGCACGCTCGGCGAATCGCTGATCCAGTGTGCGAGCCATGTGCTCAACAAACGCCCCAGGCAAACCGTACAGCTCGGCGTCTCCGCCCAGGACGATCCCGTCGACATGCTGCCGCTCGCGCGCCAGATGCTCGCGTGGGCCGACAGCGGCAACGGCGTGCTGGTGCTGACCGACGTGTTCGGCGCGACGCCGTCGAACATCGCGGCAAAGCTGGCGGTGCCGGGGAGCATCGAGATCATCGCCGGGGTCAACGTGCCGATGTTGCTGCGCGTGCTGACCTACCGCGAACGGGACATGAACACGCTGGTGCAGCGCGCCGTCTCGGGCGGCTGCGACGGCGTGGTGCACATCCAGTGACCAGGCGGACCCGCGATGCCGAGAGCTGAAACCGAAATCATCAACAAACTGGGCCTGCACGCGCGCGCGTCGGCGAAACTCACGCAGACGGCGAGCAGCTACGGCGCGGACATCTGGCTCGAGCGCAACGGCCGCCGCGTCAATGCCAAAAGCATCATGGGGGTGATGATGCTGGCCGCCGCGCAAGGATCGCGGATCGTCGTCGATACGTCGGGACGGGATGCGGACGCCGCCCTCGAGGCAATCCTGGAGCTGATCGCGGACCGATTCGGCGAGGGAGAGTAAGCCATGCCGTTCACGATCCACGGCCTGCCGGTTTCACAGGGCATCGCGATCGGCCACGTCCATCTCGTCTCGCACGCGATGCTCGAGGTCAATCACTACCACGTCGCGAGCAAATACCTGCCCGAGGAAATGGACCGCCTCGACGAAGCGGTGGCGACGGTGCAGGGCGAGCTGATCGGCCTCAAGGCCGCTGCGACCGCCGGCCAGTCGCACAGCGAGGTCGGCGCCTTCGTCGATCTGCAGCTGATGATGCTGTCCGATCCGATGCTCGTCGACGCCGCGCGCGAACTGATCGAAGCGCGTCGCTGCAATGCCGAGTGGGCACTCGTTCAGCAGATGGAACACGTCGTCGAGCAGTTCGAGCAGATCGAGGATCCGTACCTGCGCGAACGCAAGGCCGACGTCGTGCAGGTCGTCGAACGCCTCGTCAAGGTGCTGCTCGGCCATCCGGGGCACCTGCCGCCGAAACGCCGCGACGGGCTCGGCACGATCGTCGTCGCGCACGATCTGTCCCCGGCCGACACGATCGGTTTCCGCGACCACAACATCGGCGGCTTCGTTACCGACGTCGGCGGCCCGACCAGCCACACCGCGATCGTCGCGCGCAGCCTGCGCATCCCGGCGGTGGTCGGCCTGCACCACATCCGCCAGCTCGTCGAGGAGGACGAGCTGCTGATCATCGACGGCACGCGCGGCGTCGTCATCGTCGGACCCGACGAACATATCGTCGAGGAATACCGGCTGCGCCGCACCGAGCTCGAAGTCGAGCGCTCGAAGCTCAACCGGCTCAAGGACACGCGCGCGACGACGCTCGACGGCGAGAACGTCAACCTCCTGGCGAACATCGAGGGGCCGAAGGACCTCAACCAGGTCAAGGCCGTCAATGCCGACGGCGTCGGCCTGTACCGCACCGAGTTCCTGTTCATCGGCCGCGACGCGCTGCCCGACGAGGAGGAACAGTACGAAGCGTATCGCGCGGTGCTGAAGTCGATGCCCGGCAAGCCGGTGACGATCCGCACGTTCGACGTCGGCGCGGACAAGGCGCTCAACGGCGTCGGCGCGCGCTTCGAACCGAACCCGGCCCTCGGATTGCGCGCGATCCGCTATTCGCTCGCCGAACCGCAGATGTTCAAGACGCAGCTGCGCGCGCTGCTGCGCGCCTCGGCGCACGGGCAGCTGCAGATCATGATCCCGATGCTCGCGCACGCGCACGAAATCGACCAGACGCTGACGCTGATCGAAAAAGCCAAGGTCGAACTGCGCGCCGAACGGGTCAAGTTCGACGAACGGCTCGCCGTGGGCGGCATGATCGAAGTGCCGGCGGCCGCGCTTGCCCTGGGCATGTTCATCCGCCGCCTGTCGTTCCTGTCGATCGGCACGAACGACCTGATCCAGTACACGCTCGCGATCGACCGCTCGGACGAGGCCGTGGTGCATCTGTACGACCCGCTCCACCCGGCAGTGCTGAAGCTGATCAGCGGCACGATCCAGGCCGGCGCGCGCTTCGGCCTGCCGGTGTCGGTGTGCGGCGAGATGGCCGGCGACCCGGTCTATACGCTGCTGCTGCTCGGCATGGGGTTGCGCAATTTCTCGATGCATCCGGGCAACATCCTCGAGATCAAGCAGCAGGTGCTGCGCGCCGACGTCGGCGAACTCGCGCCGCGCGTGCAGCGCATCCTGAAGATGGACGAGCAGTCGAAGATACGCGAAGCCGTGCTGCGACTGGCAGGGTAAGGCGGCGCACTACCGCGACAACAGGGGGGAGCGGATTTGGGATTGCGGTGGAAATCGGGCCTGTGGCTCGCGGCGCTGCTCGCGCTGCTGTTGCTGTTCGCGCTGCTGGCAGGACGGGCTGGCCTCGACGCCTTCCGCGATCATTTCGGCGCCGGCTTCGCACGCAACCACGCGCTGCTGCAGGCGCAGAAGCTGGTGACGCTGATCACGCGCGAACTGAGCCTGTCGCAGCGGCTCGCCGAACTCGAAAGCGTGCGGCGCTTCCTGCGCGACGGGAACGACCCGGGGCAGGCGGGCATCGATGCGGAACGATTCCGGCGGGCGTTCGCGGACGCTTCGGTGTTCCTCATCGCCCATGACAGCGGGCACTACTACTTCAGCGACGGCAGCGCGCCCGATGCCTGGGTGAAGCCGAGCTACACGCTGCAGCGCGGCGACCCCAAGGATGGATGGTATTTCGCCACCGTCCGCGACGCGCGCCCGTATGCGCTGAACGTCAACGTCGACGAAAAGCTCAAGGTCACGAAAGTCTGGTTCAACGTGCTGGTGCGCGAAGACGAAGGCGGGCGTGTTCTCGGCCTGGCCGGCTCGGGCCTCGACCTCACGCGCTTTCTCGCCACCTTCGTCGGCACCGTCGATTCGGGCGTCACGAACTTCATCATCAACGGCGACGGCGCGATCCTCGCCCATCCCGACCAGTCCCTGATCGAGTACGCGGCGCTGACGAAGGCGGCCCCCCGGCGCACGCTGCACGGGCTCGTCGAGGACGGCGCGGAGCGCAAAGCGCTGGACCGCATGCTCGCGGGCCTGCGCGAGGCGCCGGGCAGCGGTGGCGACGTCCTGCGCGTCGATCTGCAGGGCCAGCCGCGCGTCCTCGGTGCGGCCTACGTGCCGGAGCTCGACTGGTACGTGATCACCGCCGTCGACCTGGGCGCCGCGCAGGTCATCGACGAAACCGTGCTGTGGCCGCTCGCGCTCGGCGCGATCGCGCTGCTGCTGTTGTTCGCGGCTGCCGTCAGCATGGGCGTCGACCGGCTGATCCTGCGCCCCCTGGTGCGGCTGACCGACTCCGCGCGGCGCATTGCCGCGGGCGATTACCGCCAGCGCCTGCACACGCGCCGCAGCGACGAACTCGGCTCCCTGACGCGCGCCTTCGACGGCATGGCGCGCCAGATCGATGCTCACACCAGCGAGCTCGAAAACCGCGTCACCGAGCGCACCCGCGATCTCGCCCAGGCGCGCGACCGCATTGCCGCGACCCACCGGCAGATCCAGGACAGCATCCGCTACGCCGGCCTGATCCAGCACGCGATGCTGCCGCACCGCGAGCTGCTGCGCGCGCTGCCCGACGACCACTTCGTGCTGTGGCAGCCGCGCGACACCGTCGGCGGAGATTTCTACCTGTTCCGCGAAGCGCCGGGACAGTTCCTCGTCGGCATCGTCGATTGCGCGGGGCACGGCGTGCCCGGCGCGTTCATGACGATGATCGCGCACGCCGGCTTCGACCTGGCCGTCCAGGAGCTCGGACTGTCGGATCCCGCCGCCCTGCTGAAGCGCATGGACAGTGCGACGCGCACGCTGCTGCCGGGGGATGCGCCGGACCGCCACCTCGCGACCAACATGGACGTGGGCCTGTGCCACGTCGACCTCGCGACCGGACGCGTGACCTTCGCCGGCGCGCACGCCGACCTCTACCGCTGCGAGGGCACGCGGTGCGAGCAGATTCGCGGCAGCCGGCGCAGCATCGGCGAGCGGCGGCGCGCGATTCACGAGAATGTCGTCCTCGCCGACGGCCCCGGCTGCACGTATTATCTGACTACCGACGGGTTCCTCGACCAGGCCGGGGGCGAACGCGGCTACGGCTTCGGCAATCGCCGCTTCGCAGACGCGCTGGGCGGGATCGCGGCGCAGCCGATGAAGAGCCAGGAAGAAGCGCTGCGGCGACGCCTCGCCGATCACCAGGGAAGCTGTCCGCAGCGCGATGACATCGCGGTGATCGGTTTTCGTGTTCCCGGTCGGGCCGCCGCGCCCGACCCTGTTTCCGGGGGGTGAGAATGGAAGAGGTGGATGTGTTGTCCCTGCGCGAAGCGTTCTCGCGCCAGGGAATCATGCTGGGCTTCAACGGCCCGTTCTCGGCCACGCTGATGGAGGAGATCGGCAAGGCCCTGCGCAAGCACATGGAGGGGCTCGCCGAATCCCCCTCGGCGATCACCGACGTTTTTTCGGCATATATCGAGCTGAGCCAGAACATCCGCCACTACGCCGCCTCGAGCGGCGTGAGCGGGGCCGCAGCCGAAGCGACGATCATCGTTTCCCGCGACGATGCGGGGCATTACGTGGTCAGTGCCGGCAATGTCGTGCTCCATGACGATGGCGAGACGCTGGTCGCGCGCATCGGCGAACTCGCCGCACTCGACAAGGCCGCGCTGAAAGCCGCGTTCAAGACCCAGATGCGCAAGCCCCGCGACCCGGAGGCGAAGACCGGCGCCGGGCTCGGGCTGATCGACCTGGCGCGCCGCGCGAGCCAGCCGCTCGCCTGCGGCGTAAAACCCCTTGACTCCCAACACGCCTTCTTCAGCCTGCGCGTGGTGATTTGAACTGAGGTCCGAAGTGAACGATTTCGAGATTCCCGCCACCGAATCGACTCCCCTCATCCGCACCGACCGCGCAGCCGGGCGGCTGGAAATGAGCGGCGATTCCTATCCGGAAAATTCCTTCGAACTGTTCCAGCCGGTCCTCGACTGGATCGCCGGCTTTCTCGGCCAGCTCCTGCAGCCACTGACGCTCGAGCTGAAACTGCTGTATCTCAACACGAGCAGCGTGCGTGCGATGATGGACATCTTCGACGCCCTCCAGGACGCGCACGATCGGGGGCAGCCGGTCGAGGTGAATTGGCGCTACGACCGTGACAACGAGCGCGTCGCCGATCTGGCTGCCGAATTCAAGGAAGACTACAGCTTCCCCTTCGAGATCATTCCCGGTTCCTAGCGATGAGTTCAGGATTTCCCCTGCCGCCCGGCGAACGCCCGCTGACCGAACGCATCGATGCGCTGCTGACCGATGCCGAACACCGGGACAATCCGTTGCGCGCGCCGCTCGCCGAGCTCTACAACGCCTTTTCCGACCACCTCCACCAACTCGAGCGCATCACCCGCATCAGCGACCACTACCAGGCCGCGGAGCGCGACCGCGGCGCCAACCATGCCGTCAATTACCGGCGCCAGCTGCGCAGGCTCGAAAAGATCGTGCGCATCAGCGACCAGTACCAGGGCATGCTGCGCGAACTCAACCAGCGCCTCGAATGGCTGTCCCATCGCGACGCCCTCACCGGGCTGCCGAACCGGCGCCATGCGCTGATGCGCTTGCGCGAGGAGCATGTCCGCGCCCAGCGGGGCGGGCGCTCGTTCGTCATCATGATCATCGACATCGACCACTTCAAGGACATCAACGACACCTGGGGGCACGAGTTCGGCGACCAGGCGCTGACGGCCGTCGCCGCGCGCCTCGCCGCGTCGGTGCGCGAGTACGACGTATGCGCGCGCTGGGGCGGGGAAGAGTTCCTCGTGATGCTGCCGGACACGGACCCGTGCGCCGCAGGCGACAACGCCCGGCGGCTGCGCGCCTGCGTCGGCAGCGATCCGTTCACCATCGACGGCCGGGAGCTGCGCATCACCGTTTCGCTCGGCGTGGGCAGCTACCACCCGGGCGAGGATCTGACGGAATTCATGAAACGGGTCGACGATGCGCTGTACCTCGCCAAACACGAGGGGCGCGACCGCATCGCGTTCGCCGCATGAGCCGCTCGTGTGGCGAATTTGACAATTGCGCACGGCCACGCTAATTTTTCGCCTTCACGCGCCGATTTGAACCACAGCTTGCGGGCGCTCAATAAATCCGGCTAAAGCGAGGGCGACCCAGTCCGCGTTTCCCAGCCGGCTGGGTTTTTTTGTCTACAGCGAACAACATGATCCAACCCCAATCCGTCGGCGCCGTCGTCCCGCAGCGGGCGCATTTCGCCGAGCCGCTGCCGCTGCGCAGCGGCGATGCCCTGCCCGAGTACGAACTCGTGTACGAGACCTACGGCGAGCTCAACGCCGCGCGCAGCAACGCCGTGCTGGTATGTCACGCGCTGTCCGGCTCGCACCATGTCGCCGGCCACTATGCGGACGACCCCGCCAACGTCGGCTGGTGGGACAACCTCGTCGGGCCCGGCAAGCCGCTCGATACGCGCAAGTTCTTCGTCATCGGCGTCAATAACCTCGGCGGGTGCTACGGCACCACCGGCCCGGCCGCGATCAATCCGGCGAGCGGCAAACCGTGGGGGGCGGATTTCCCGTTCGTCACCGTCGAGGACTGGGTCGCCGCCCAGGCACGGCTCGCCGACCGGCTCGGCATCGAACGCTTCGCCGCGGTCGTCGGCGGCAGCCTCGGCGGCATGCAGGCGCTGTCGTGGGCGCTGCAGTACCCGGAGCGCATCGCGCACGCGGTGCTCGTCGCGTCGGCGCCGCGGCTCACCGCGCAGAACATCGCGTTCAATGAAGTCGCGCGCCAGGCGATCCTGACCGATCCCGATTTTCATGGCGGGCATTACTACGAGCACGGCGTCGTACCGGCACGCGGGCTCAAGCTCGCGCGCATGCTCGGCCACATCACCTACCTGTCCGACGACGCGATGGCCGACAAATTCGGCCGCACGCTGCGCCACGGCAAGGCGGTGTACAGCTATGACGTCGAGTTCGAGATCGAGTCCTACCTGCGCTACCAGGGCGACAAGTTCGCCGGCTTCTTCGACGCCAATACCTATCTGCTGACGACCAAGGCGCTCGACTACTTCGACCCCGCGTTCGAGCACGGCGGCATCCTGCGCGCGGCGCTGGCGCGCGCGACGGCGGACTTCCTTGTCGTGTCGTTTTCGACCGACTGGCGCTTCTCGCCGGCGAGAAGCCGCGAGATCGTCTACAGCCTGCTGCACAACCGCCGCAACGTCAGCTACGCGGAGATCGAGAGCGACGCCGGGCACGACTCGTTCCTGCTCGACGACGCGCATTACCACGGGCTGCTTGCGGCCTATTTCGACCGCATCAAGGTTTGACGATGGCCTACCGCTACGACTACGAAGTGATCACGAAGTGGATTTCGCCGGGCGAGCGGGTGCTCGATCTGGGCTGCGGCGACGGCAGCCTGCTCAGGCACCTCGCCGAAGTCCGCCAAGTGCAGGGGTACGGCGTCGAGAACGACGCGGACAAGCTGCTGACCTGCATCCGCAACGGCGTCAATGTGATCCAGATGGACATGGAAAAAGGCCTCGCCGGCCTCGAGGACGGTTTCTTCGACCACGTCATCATGAGCCTGTCGCTGCAGGCGATGCACAACACCCAGGGAATCCTCGCCGAGATGCTGCGCGTCGGGCGCGAAGCGGTTGTCAGCTTTCCGAACTTCGGCTACTGGCGCCACCGCCAGAGCATCCTCAACGGCCACATGCCGGTCTCGGAAAGCCTGCCGCACCAGTGGTTCAACACGCCGAACGTGCGCTTTTTCACGATCGCGGACTTCGACGCGCTGTGCGCGATGAACGGCATCGTCGTGCGCGAGCGCCTGGCTTTCGACGAGAGCAGGCTGATCGAGGAAGAGCCCAACTTCCTCGCCAGCGTCGCCGTGTATCGGCTCGGCCGCCCCGACTGAACCGGCTGCCGTGCGCGGCGGCGCGGACGTACGGCGCGGCCGCTACGGCAGAGCGCAAGTGCTCAGCCGACGACGAAGTTCGCGACATCCACCTTGACCACCGGGCGCCCGAGCGCGACAGCAGTGACCGCCGCGAAGCGCCGGGCCCACTCGCCGGCCTGCCTGAAGCGCTCTTCGCCACCATATTTCGCGACGTTGAGGATCATGTCGAGCGCGAGAATCTTCCCCATCGGGTTCGACGGCGTGCATTCGAGCGTCTCGAACTCCTGCGACAGCCAGGCACGCGCCTGATCCTTCGCCAGGCCCGCCGTGTCGGCCTCGTGCACCGTGAATTCGTATTCGTGTCCCGCGCCGAACGATACAAGGACGTGCTGGCTCATGTTCGTCTCCCCTCTCAATGGTTATTGGATTGCCGCGAATCCGCATTCTCGGGCGCCGCTGTGCCGCCGGCAAGCCCATACGCAAACGTATCGTTGCAGTGCAGGATTGTAAGCCTGGAAACGGGCTGTCAGAATCGCCCCGGACTGGGCTGGTCCTGCGCGGATGGGCTCCGGATGGCAACACCTCCCAACCGCTCATAACCTCCCGGCATGTTTTCGCACAAGACGGTTCTCCTTTCGTTCACCTTGTCCATCGTTCTCGCTGCACCGGCCGGTCTCGTGCTCGCATCGGCCGCAGCGACCCTGGAGAGCGGTGCCCCGGCGGTTCCCGCGCCGGCCGTCGCCGGTTTTGGCGCCGGAGTGCTGACGCTGGCGGCGCTGCTCGGCGGAGGACTGCCGATATATCGCCGTTACCGTCGCCGCCGCGAAGCCGTCACTGCCGGGCGGCTTTCCGGCGCGGCCAAGGCGGGCACCTTCATGACAGCCAACGCCCCCGTCGCCGCGGACGACTCCGGCGAAAATGAAGTGGTGCAGCGTGCGGCAATGCTGCAGACGATCCTCGACAACATTCCGTGCGCCGTGTCGCTCGTCAACCACGAGCAGCAACTCGTCGCCTGCAACGAGGAATTCAAGCGCCTGCTCGATTTCCCGCCACACCTGTTTGCCGGCGGTCTGCCGTCGCTCGAAACGCTGTTCCGCTACAACGCCGCGCGCGGCGAGTACGGCCCCGGCGACCCGGACCAGATCGTCACCGATCTTCTCGCCCGCGCGCTTCATCCGGCTCCGCACAGCTTCGAGCGCCGCCGGCGCGACGGCACGGTACTGCTCGTCCAGGGCCAGCCGCTGCCGCAGGGCGGCTTTGTCACGACCTACACCGACATCACCGCCCGCAAGCGCGACGAAGAGCGGCTCCAGCTCGCGGACAAGGTGTTCGAGAACAGCCCCGAGGCGATCGTCATCACCGACCTCGGCCATCGCATCGTTTCGGTCAACCCTGCCTACACCGAGATCACCGGGGTCACGGCAGCCGCGGCACAAGGCACCTGCTTCCGCCCGGGCAGTGACGACGGCGAGGGCGCAGGCGCAGGCGGGCCGGATTCGCGCACGGTGTGGGCGATCGTCGGCGCGCACGGTTCGTGGTCGGGGGAAACGACAGGCCTGCGCTGCGACGGGCAGCGCTACCCGCGCACGTTGATGATCAACGGCGTGCGCGACCCCGAGACGCGGGAGATCACGCATTTCATCGCGATTTTCTCGGATATCACCGCCCGCAAGCGCGCCGAGGCGGATATCGAGCATCTGGCTTACCACGATACGCTGACCGGCCTCGCGAACCGCTTCTCGCTGACCGCGCGGCTGCAGCAGTCGGTCGCCGACGCGCGCCGCAACGGCCAGCGGCTGGCGGTGATGTTCCTCGATCTGGATCGCTTCAAGCACATCAACGACTCTCTCGGCCATCCGGTCGGAGACGAACTGCTGAAGCAGGTCGCGCTGCGCCTGCGCGACGCGGTGCGCGAAACGGACACTGTCGCGCGCCTCGGCGGCGACGAATTCGTCGTCGTGCTGCAAGGCATCGGCGGCGCCCACGACGTCACGCACGTTGCGGCGAAGCTGCTCGCGCGGCTCTCCGCCCCGTATTGCGTCGACACCACCGAACTTCATACGACACCGTCGATCGGCATCAGCCTGTTTCCCGACGACAGCGCCGACCCGGCGGCGCTGATGCGCAACGCCGACACCGCGATGTATCACGCCAAAGCCGCCGGGCGCGCGAAGTTCCAGTTCTACACCGACGAGATGAACCGCGCCGCGACCGCGCGACTGGATCTCGAGCGCAAGCTGCGTGGCGCCGCGGCACGCGGCGAATTCGAGCTGTGGTACCAGCCCCAGTTCGACTCGCGCCACGGGCACCTCACCGGGCTGGAAGCGCTGGTGCGATGGCGTCACCCGGAGGACGGGCTGATCGCCCCGCTGCGCTTCATCCCGCTTGCCGAGGAAACGGGCGTCATCGTCGAGATCGGCACGTGGGTTCTTCGCGAGGCCTGCCGGCAGGCGCGGCAGTGGCTCGACGCGGGACTGCCGCAGCTGCGCATCTCGGTCAACCTGTCAGTGCGCCAGCTGCGCGAAAAATGCCTCGTCGACACGGTGTCGACAATTCTTGCGGCGAGCGGCCTGCGCCCCGGACTGCTGGAACTCGAAATCACCGAAAGCGCGGTCATGGACAACCCGGACGAAGCGGTCGCGCTGCTGCAAGCGCTGAAGGATCTCGGCGTGCGCATCGCGATCGACGATTTCGGCACCGGGCATTCGTCGCTGTCCTACCTCAAGCTGTTCCCGCTCGATCACCTGAAAATCGACCGCTCCTTCGTGTCCGACATCGAGCACGACGCGAACGACGCGATGATCGTGGCCGCGGCCGTGTCGCTCGCGCACAACCTCGGGCTTTCGGTGATCGCCGAAGGGGTCGAGTCCGCAGTCCAGGTCGCGCGCCTGCGCGAACTCGGCTGCGACGAGCTGCAGGGTTTCCATTTCAGCCGCCCGGTGACGGCGGACGTCGTGGAAAACTCGCTGCGCAGCGTGTGGCGGACCGCCTGACCGGGCTTCGGTCTCCACCCCCGCCACGGCAACGCGGATCGCCGGCGCAATCTGGGATAATGCCCGCCACCCCTCGCCGAGTGTCCCCTCGTGTCCGAATTGCGCCGCCCCGCCTGGCTCGAAGTCCTGCTCAACCGCCGCATGCTGATCTGCATTTTCACCGGCTTCGCGTCGGGGCTGCCGCTGTACCTGCTGCTGAACCTCGTGCCGGCGTGGCTGAAGACCGAAGGCTTGTCGCTGAAAGCGATCGGCGCGTTCGCGCTGATCCAGTTCCCCTACACGTGGAAGTTCCTGTGGGCACCGCTGCTCGACCGCTTCGGCATCCTGCCGTGGCTGGGCCGGCGCCGCGGCTGGATGCTGGTGTCGCAGCTCGGGCTGGTCGCCGCGATCGCGTGGCTCGGCCAGCTGTCGCCCGTCACCGACCTCGGCCTCGTCGTCGGGCTGACCGCCGCGATCGCGCTGCTGTCGGCGACGCAGGACATCGCGCTCGACGCGTTCCGGCGCGAGATCCTGCCCGAGATCGAGCTCGGCCTCGGCAACGCGATCCACGTGAACGCGTACCGCGTCGCCGGCCTCGTGCCCGGCTCGCTGTCGCTGATCCTCGCCGACCACCTCGCGTGGGGGCCGGTGTTCGTGATCACCGCGCTGTTCATGCTGCCTGGCGTCGCGATGACGATGTTCTCGGCCGAGCCGCGCGAAGCGGCGGGCACGCCGCGCACGCTGCGCGCGGCCGTCGTCGAGCCGTTCCGCGAGTTCTTCGGCCGCCACGGCGTGCGCTCGGCGCTGCTCGTGCTCGCGTTCCTGTTCCTCTACAAGCTCGGCGACTCGCTGTGCACCGCGCTCGCGACGCCGTTCTATCTCGACATGGGCTACAGCAAGACCGACATCGGCATCGTCGCGAAGAACGCCGGCCTGTGGCCGTCGGTGATCGGCGGCATCCTCGGCGGGCTGTGGATGCTGCGGCTCGGCATCAACCGCGCGCTGTGGCTGTTCGGCCTCGTGCAGGTCGTCACGATCCTCGGCTTCGTCTGGCTCGCGTGGCTCGGGCCGATGCCGTCGGACGCGGGCCGCCTCGCAGTGCTCGCGATCGTCATCGCCGGCGAAGCGGTCGGCGTCGGCCTTGGCACGACCGCGTTCGTCGCGTACATGGCGCGCACGACGCATCCGGCCTACACTGCGACGCAGCTTGCGCTGTTCACGAGCCTGATGGCGATGCCGCGCACGTTCATCAACGCCTCGGCCGGCTGGCTCGTCGAACGCATGGGCTGGTACGATTTCTTCTGGGCATGCTTCTTCCTCGCCATTCCGGGCATGCTGCTGCTACTTAAAGTCGCGCCGTGGAACGGCGAAGCGAAAGCGGTCGCCGCGATGCCGGGCCGCGCCTGACAGGCCACACGCCATGACCACCGACCCTTCCGTCCGCGCCCTGATCGCCGCGGCCCGCGCGCTGGCCCGCGACGTCGACGGCCTGCGCTTCGCGCCTCCCGTCAGCCACGTCTACAACCCGCTCGACTACGCGTGGACGATCCACGAGAGCTACCTGCGCCGCTACGGCGCCGGGCGCAAGCGGGTGCTGTTCATCGGCATGAATCCGGGCCCGTTCGGCATGACCCAGACCGGCGTGCCGTTCGGCGAAGTCGCGGCGGTGCGCGACTGGCTCGGCCTCGCCGGCCCGGTCGGCAAACCGGCCGTGGAAAACCCGAAGCGTCCGATCGAGGGCTTCGCGTGCCCGCGCTCCGAAGTCAGCGGGCGTCGCCTGTGGGGCCTGTTCCGCGAACGCTTCGGCACGCCGGAAGCGTTCTTCGCCAGCCACTTCGTCGCCAACTACTGTCCGCTGGCGTTTTTCGCCGAAGGCCGCAACCTCACGCCGGACAAGCTTCCCCCCGCCGAATCCGGGCCCCTGCTCGCGGCCTGCGACGAGCATTTGCGCCGCGTCGTCGAGGCGCTGGAGCCCGAATGGGTGATCGGCGTCGGCGCGTGGGCGGAAAACCGGGCCGCGGAAGTGCTCGCCGGCCGGGCGCTGCGCATCGCGCGCATCCTCCACCCGAGCCCGGCCAACCCGACCGCGAACCGCGGCTGGGCCGAAGCGGCGACCCGCCAGCTCGAAGCACTCGACATCTGGACCCCCTAATCACTGCCGAGACGAAACGATGCACGAAATCGATCAGCTGTTCACCAACAACCGCAACTGGTCCGAGCGCATCCGCAGCGAGGATCCCGCCTATTTCCGCCGCCTCGCGAACCAGCAGTCGCCGCAATACCTGTGGATCGGCTGCTCCGACAGCCGCGTACCGGCAAACCAGATCATCGACCTCGCGCCGGGGGAGGTCTTCGTTCACCGCAACGTCGCAAACGTGGTCGTCCATACCGATCTCAATGCGCTGTCGGTCATCCAGTACGCCGTCGACGTGCTGCAGGTCAAGCACATCCTCGTCGTCGGCCACTATGGCTGCGGCGGCGTCGGGGCGGCGCTCAACAACAGCCGGCTCGGCCTGATCGACAACTGGCTGCGCCATGTGCAGGACGTGCGCGACCTGCATGAGACGATGCTGGCAGCGATCGAGGATCCGCTGCAGCGCATCAACCAGTTGTGCGAGCTCAACGTGATGCAGCAGGTCGTCAACGTCAGCCAGACCTCGGTGCTGCGCGAAGCCTGGGAACGCGGCCAGCGGGTGATGATTCATGGCTGGTGCTACGGCCTGTGCGACGGGCTGGTGCGCGATCTCGGAGTCAGCGCGACGTGCCGCAGCGAAGCGCTGGAACGTTACCGCGACGCGGTGAGCGCGCTGCGCACGAATCCCCGCTGAAGCCCTGCCGGGCAGCCTCGTCAGACGTCGAGCGGATCGACATCGAGCTGCCAGCGCAGCTCACGCGTCAGCCGCTGGGCCCGCAGCACGCCGATCCAGCGACCGACGAATTCCTGCAGCCGCGCCCGTTCCCCGGCCTCGACGAGCAGCTGCGCGCGCTCCCGGCGGGCGAGGCGGGTCATGCGCATCGGCACCACGTCGAACACCTGCACACCTTCCGGCGCACTGTCCTGGGCGAGGCGGCGGGCATGGGCGAGGAACTTCATCGCGTCGTCGAGCGCCGGCGCGTCGGCGCGCAGCATCGCCTGATGGGTGAAAGGCGGGAACCCCGCCTGGCGGCGCTCATCGAGCGCACGCGCGGCAAAGGCGTCAAAATCGTGGCGCACCAGGCAGCGGTACAGCGGATGTTCGGGATATTCGGTCTGGATCAGCACTTCGCCGGGCAGGTGCGCACGTCCGGCCCGGCCGCCAACCTGCATCAGCTGCTGGAACAGGCGCTCCGGCGCGCGGAAGTCGGCCGCGTGCAGCGAGGCGTCGGCGCCGACCACGCCGACCAGCGTGAGCTGCGGAAAATCATGCCCTTTCGCCATCATCTGCGTGCCGACCAGGATGTCGGCCTCGCCGGCGGCGATCGTCGCGAGCATGGCCTCCCACTGCTTCCGGGTGCGCGCCGAGTCACGATCGACACGCAGCACCCGGGCGCCGGGAAAAAGCTCGACCAGCCGCGCTTCGACGCGCTGCGTGCCGCGACCGAACGGCTGGATGTCCTGGTTGCCGCATACCGGGCAGACGCGCGGGATCGCGCTGTCGCAGCCGCAATGGTGGCAGCGCAGCCGGCGGTCGGCGAGATGCACGACCAGGTTCGCCGAACAGTGCGGGCACTGGCTGACCCAGCCGCAGGAGGGGCACGACAGCACCGGCGCGTAACCGCGACGGTTGATGAACACGAGGCTCTGCTCGCCGCGCGCGAGGCGCTCGCCGATCGCCGCCTGCAGCGCCGGGCTGAGGCCCT
The DNA here is from genome assembly GCF_012910705.2 of Aromatoleum anaerobium. Taxonomy (GTDB): domain Bacteria; phylum Pseudomonadota; class Gammaproteobacteria; order Burkholderiales; family Rhodocyclaceae; genus Aromatoleum; species Aromatoleum anaerobium. The sequence goes on from NZ_WTVG02000038.1 coordinate 501,997, forward strand.
CGTCGAGGCGCACGCGCCGCGTGTCGATGCGCCGCACCGCCGGCAGCGTGCTCGCCACCGCACGCGCGGATAGGCGCAGGCCGCGGTAACGCCCGGCACGCACGTGCTGCCAGCTCTCGAGCGACGGCGTCGCCGAGCCGAGCAGGATCGGCACGTCGCGTTGCCGGGCGCGCCACACGGCGACGTCGCGGGCCGAATAGCGCACGCCTTCCTGCTGCTTGTACGACGCGTCATGCTCCTCGTCGACGAGGATCAGCCCCAGCCGGGGCAGCGCGGCGAACACCGCGAGCCGCGTGCCGAGCACGATGTCGGCACGGCCTTCGAGCGCCTGCACGAAACCACGCGAACGTGCGCCTGCGGCGAGTCCCGAATGCAGGCTGATCACGGTTGCCGACGGGAAGCGGCCGGCCACCCGCGCTTCGAGCTGCGGCGTCAGCGCGATCTCCGGCACCAGCATCAGCACCTGGCACCCGGCCTCGAGCGTGCGGGCGGCGAGGCGCAGATAGACCTCGGTCTTGCCGCTGCCGGTGACCCCCTGCAGCAGCCACGGCACGAAGCCCGGCCCGGCGGCGAGCACGGCGTCGATCGCCGCGCCCTGCTCGGCCGTCAGCTGCGGCAGTTCGCCTGCGGCGTCGGCGGGATTGGCGCGCCGCACGGGGACGATCCAGCCACGGCGCAGCGCGTCGGCGAGCGCGTCACCGGACGGCAGCGCCCGCGCCACGCTGTGCCGCACGACGCCCAGCGCGACCAAATCACGCAGCAGCGCGAGCGCCCGGCTCGGCCGCCGCGGCGCCGCAAGGGCGGCGCGGCCTACATCACCGACGTCGAGCAGCGGATCCGATTCGCGGTCGCTGACCGCGTCCGCGCGGCGCAGGCCCGGCGGCAGCGCCAGCGCGATGACTTCCCCGGGGGGCGCGTGGTAATAGCGCGCGACGAACGCGACGAGTTCGAGCCAGTCGCGTGGCAGGGGCGCGACTTCGCGCTGGATGTGGCGTACGGCTTTCAGCCGCGCGGGGTCGATCGCGGAATCGTCGGCGATCGCGACGATGACGCCGCTCTTCTCGCCGCGCCCGAACGGTACGCGGATGCAGCGTCCGATATCCCCTTCGGTCGCATCTTCAGACGTGTAATCAAAGAGTTGCGGCAGAGGAACCGGCAGGGAAACGCGAACGATCCGCATGTCTGATTCATACCTTCATAGGTCTTTCTTTTGAAATCAAAAGCTTGCTGGAGATAGCTAAGTTTTCACATGGAAAACCCAACTAAATATCTACCGGATAACCCTTAATCGGCTTGTCCACATATTCTGTGGATAACTTTGTGAACAGCTTGGGTGAAATGTCCTGAAACCGGTACGCCACAAGCCATTCAGTCACTTTGCCTTAACAGTGGGCAAAATTTTTCTTCATATTTTTCATGGACTTATTAGCGACCTGTAATATCGCGAACGCTTGTTGTGTAGTTTCAATCCGGAACGGTGCGGTGTGCATAAGTCAAGCTGTTTCTAAATATTTTCTCCTTGACAGCAGCCGCTCGACGTAAGGCAGAACCGGCCATTCCTATGTCATCGATGGCCGCCGCTGCCCAGAACGGAAACCGCCCGAAGCAGCGCGGCGGGCGGGTGCGCGGCAGTTTCCGCTACCGCCCTCAGCGTCCGCCGCGCAATTTGCGGCTGTGCTGATGCACGGTGTCGACGAGCACCGATACCGCCTCGGGCGGCGTGAACTGGGAGATGCCGTGGCCGAGGTTGAACACATGCCCGGGGTGCGGGCCGAACGCGTCGAGCACCCGCTTCGCCTCGGTCGCGATCACTTCGGGCGGCGCAAACAGGATCGCCGGATCGAGATTCCCCTGCAGCGCGACCTTGTCCCCGACGAGCGCGCGCGCGCGGCCGATATCCATCGTCCAGTCGAGGCCGACCGCATCGCAGCCGATCGCGGCGATGCTCTCGAGCCACAGGCCGCCACCTTTGGTGAACACGATGCTCGGTACGCGCTCGCCATCGCGCTCGCGGATCAGGCCGGCGACGACGCGCTCGAGGTACGGCAGCGAGAACTCGCGATAAGCCGCTTCCGACAGCACGCCGCCCCAGGAATCGAACACCATGACCGCTTGCACGCCGGATTCGATCTGCGCGTTGAGGTAGGCGACGACCGAGTCGGCGGTGACGCGCAGCACGTGATGCAGCAGGTCGGGCCGGGTGTAGGCCATCGTCTTGATGCGGCGATAGTCGTCGGACGAACCGCCTTCGACCATGTAGCAGGCAAGCGTCCACGGGCTGCCCGAGAAACCGATCAGCGGCACGCTGCCACCGAGCGCACGGCGGATCTCGGCGACCGCATCCATGACGTATTGCAGTTCGGCGTGCGGGTCGGGCGCGACCAGGTTGCGGATTTCCCATTCGTCGCGCAGCGGGCGCTCAAAGCGCGGGCCTTCGCCTTCGGCGAAGTACAGCCCCAGTCCCATCGCATCCGGCACCGTGAGGATGTCCGAGAACAGGATCGCCGCGTCGAGGTCGTAGCGTGCCAGCGGCTGCAGCGTGACTTCGCAGGCGAGCGCCGGACTCTTGCACAGGTTCAGGAAACTGCCGGCGCGGCGCCGCGTCTCGCAGTATTCCGGCAGGTAACGCCCGGCCTGGCGCATCATCCAGAGCGGCGTGTAGTCGGTGGGCTGGCGCAGCAGCGCGCGCAGGAAGGTATCGTTCTGGAGACGGCTCACGGTTACATCCTTTAGTCTGCCGGTTCGAGGCAAAGCGCGATTATCCGCGTTTTGCGGCGTCATGCCGACCCCGGTCTGCTGTGGCGCGGCGGGTCCGCCTCAACGCCGCCAGAAAACGGGGGTCAGCACGACGAGCAGCGTGAAGATTTCGAGCCGCCCGAGAATCATCGTGAACGCCAGTGTCGCGGTCTGGAAATCGTTGAGGCCCGCGTAATTGGACGCCGGGCCGATCGCGCCGAGTCCGGGGCCGGTGTTGTTGAGGCATGCGACAACCCCGGAAAAGGCGGTGATGATGTCGAGGCCGGTGGCCGCGAGCACCAGCGTCAACGCGACGATGCTCACCATGTACATGAAGCTGAAGCCCAGCACCGCGTGCAGGATGTCCTCCGACACCGGCTGGATCCCCAGGCGCACCGGGTGCACCGCGTTCGGATGCAGCGAGCGGACGATCTCGCGGTACACCTGCTTGTACAGGATGATCGCCCGCATCATCTTGATGCCGCCGCCGGCGGAACCGGAACAGGCGATGAAGCTGCCGAGGAACAGGATCCACATCTGCGCGAACATCGGCCACAGCGTGTAGTCGTAGGTCGCGAGCCCGAGCGAGGTGGACATCGACACGACATGAAACGCGACGTAGCGCAGCGTCGTCAGGAAATCGGCATGCGCCTCGACGCTCATCAGGTAGGCGGTCAGCACCGCGACGCTCGCGAGCAGCACGCCGAAATAGAACGGCAACTCGGGATCGGACAGGTACGGGCGCGGGTTGCGACGCACCAGCGCGAGGTAGTGCGTCGCATAGTTCAGTCCCGCCAGCAGCGCGAACGCGATCGCGACCATCTCGACGGGCACGCTGTTGAAATGGCCGAGCGACGCGTCCTTGCTCGAGAAACCCCCGAGGCCCGTCACCGAGAACGCGTGGATCAGCGCCTCCCAGCCGTCGAGGCCGGCGAGCCACAGGCTCAGCCCGCAGGCGGCGGTGAGCAGGATGTACGCCGTCCACAAGCCTTTTGCCGTCTCGGTGATGCGCGGCGTGAGGCTCGACTCCTTCATCGGCGTCGGCACTTCGGCGCGGAACAGTTGCCGGCCGCCGATACCCAGCAGCGGCAGGATCGCGACCACCAGCACGATGACGCCCATGCCGCCGATCCAGTGCATGAAGGTGCGCCACAGGTTGATCGAGATCGGCATCCGGTCGAGGCCGCTGAGGACCGTCCCGCCGGTCGCGGTCAGGCCCGACACTGCCTCGAAGTAGGCGTCGATGACGGACAGACCGGGCACATAGCCGAACAGCGGAATCGCGCCGAAGACCGGCGTCACGACCCACGTCAGCGCGACGAGCAGGAAGCCGTCGCTCGGCTTCAGGTCGCGCTTGACGCGGCGCGTCAGCGCCCACAGCACGACCCCGGCGGCGCAGGTCAGAAGCACTGCGTCATCGAACGCGCGGGTCGCGCCGTCGTCGAGGAAAAACGACACTGCGAGCGGAAAGCCCATCAGCACGCCGAACATCGTCACGATCAGGCCGAGGGCGCTGAGGACCGGGAAATAGCTGCGCATGGTCTACAGGAACGTGAAGCCGACCTGGAAAAGCTTCTCGACCTGGCGCACGAGCTTCTTGTGCGTGCAGAAGACGATCACGTGGTCGCCGCCTTCGATCACGGTGTCGTGATGCGGAATGACGACCCCGCGCCGCATCACCTTGCCGTCGGGGCGCCGCTCCTCGCGCACGATCGCGCCAATCGTCGCGCCCTTCGGCAGCGCGATGTTCTCGATCGCGCGGCCGACGACGTTCGAGTCCTTCTCGTTGCCATGCGCGATGATCTCCAGCGCTTCGGCCGCGCCACGGCGCAGGCTGTGCACGGCCACCACGTCGCCGCGCCGCACGTGCGCGAGCAGCGAGCCGATCGAGGTCTGCGCCGGCGAGATCGCGATGTCGATCGGCCCGCCCTGCACCAGGTCGGCATAGCTGCGGCGGTTGATCAGCGCCAGCGTGCGGCGCGCGCCCATCCGCTTCGCGAGCGACGTCGACATGATGTTGTCTTCGTCGTCGTTGGTCAGCGCGAGGAACAGGTCGATCTCGTCGATGCCTTCGTTCTCGAGCAGCTTCTCGTCGGTGGTGTCGCCACGCAGCACCAGCGCCCGCCTCAGCTGCGTCGCGATGGCCTCGGCGCGGTGCTTGTCGACTTCGAGCACCTTGACGTTGTAGTCGGCCTCGATCGAGCGCGCGAGCCGCAACCCGATGTTGCCGCCGCCGGCGATCATGATGCGGCGCGTCACCCGGTCCGAGCGGCGCAACTCGCGCATCACCTGGCGGATATGCACCGTCGCGGCGAGGCAGAACACTTCATCGCCGGGCAGGATCGTCGTATCGCCTTCGGGGAGCAGCGGTTCGCCATGGCGGTAGATCGCGGCGATCCGCACCTCGACATTCGGCATGTGGTAGCGCAGCGCCTTCAGCGGATGGCCCACCAGCGGCCCGCCTTCGAACGCGCTGACACAGATCAGGCTGAGCACCCCGTCGGCGAATTCCAGCACCTGCAGCGCCTCCGGAAACGCGATCAGGCGCTTGATGTAGTCGGTGACGATCTGCTCCGGGCAGATCGAGAAATCGACCGCGAAGTTGTCGCTGTTGAGCAGCTCCGGATGCTCGACGAAATCGCTGGAGCGCAGTCGCGCGATGCGCGTCGGCAGGTTGAACACAGTCTTCGCGACGCGGCACGCACAGAGATTCGTCTGGTCCGACTGCGTCACCGCGATCAACAGGTCCGCGTCATCGGCACCGGCGTCGCGCAGCACCTGCGGCGACGCCCCGTTGCCGAGCACGGTGCGCAGTTCCAGGCGGTCGCGCAGGATTTCGAGATGCTCGGCGTTGGTATCGACGAGCGTGATGTCGTTGGCTTCGGAAACGAGGTTTTCCGCGACCGAAGCGCCGACCTGCCCGGCGCCGAGGATGATGATCTTCACCGCCGGGATCTCCTGTGGCGCATTGCGGGCACGCGCCCGTCATCGGCCGGGAAGCCGGATTTCGCCGCGCCGACCGGGTTCAATTTTCCTCGCTCCGGCGTCCGGCCTGCAGGCCGAGCTGTTTGAGCTTGCGATACAGGTGGGTGCGTTCGAGCCCGCTTTTCTCGGCCAGCCGGGTCATGTTGCTGCCTTCGAGGCGCAGGTGATGCTCGAAATACAGGCGCTCGAACGCTTCGCGCGCCTCGCGCAGCGGCTGGTCGAGGGACACGCCGACATGACCTTCGGTGGACGGGATCAGCAGCCGCCGAACGTCGGCGATGCCGATCTCCTCTTCGAGCGTGCCGAGCGCGAGCGACTTCACCGCGGCGCGCAGTTCGTTGTATCCGCCGCTCCAGGGCTGCGCGCGCAACGTGTTCAGGGCTCCGGTCGAAAACTGCCGGCGCGGCACCTCGCCCGCCTCGACCAGATGCAGCAGCAATTGCGATGCGAGTTCGGGCAGGTCGTCGCGCACATCGGCGATCGACGGCGGCGCGAGGCTGACCTCGAACAGGCGCGCCACGAGCGACTCCTCCCACCCCTCGCGGACCAGCGCGTCGAGCGTGTGGTCGGTCGCGACGACGAGGCGCAGGTCGTAGCGCTCGAGGCGCTCGAGCGCGAACGCGAGGTTCTTCTGCTGCGTACGCGCGAGCCGCGACAGTTCGGGCACGAACAGGACGCCGCCCTGGCAGGCCTGGAGCTGGTTGACGTCGAGCGGCGGCGAGACCGTGGACAGATCCAGCCAGGGCGCCCCCTTCGCCTGGAAGCTGCGCGCCGCGAGCTCCGCGAGACTGCCGGCGCCGATGCGCAAGAGCAGCACGCGCGACGTCACCGCGACCTGCTGGACCAGCCGCTGCAGCTCGCGCAGCGGCACTGAACGGGTAAAGGCCGCGAGCGTCAGCGGCGACGGCGCGCCCGGTGCGGCCGGACGCTGCAGCCCGCGCTTGACCGCGGCGAGCAGCTTCTGCAGCCCGATCGGCTTTTCGAGGTAGTCGATCGCCCCGATGCGCGTCGCTTCGACCGCGGTGTCGATCGTGCCATGGCCGGACATCATCACCACCGGCATCGTCAGCTGCCCGTTGGCGGACCACTCCTTCAGCAGCGTGATGCCGTCCGTGTCGGGCATCCAGATGTCGAGCAGCACCAGGTCCGGGCGCGCGGCGTTGCGCGCGATGCGGGCCGCGGCAGCGTTCTCCGCGAGCACGATGTCGTGCCCTTCGTCGCTGAGTATTTCGAAGAGCAGCTCGCGGATGCCGACTTCGTCGTCAACTATGAGTATGTTCGCCATTGTTCACTTGTCGCTGGTCGGAGATGCGAGCCGCAAGCGAATGCGGACTTCGGCGCCCCCGGAGTCTCTGTTCATCAGGCGGATTTCTCCACCATGTTCGTCGATGATCTTCTTCACCATCGCGAGGCCGAGGCCCGTCCCGCGACTCTTCGTCGTGAAGTACGGCTCGAACGCATGGGCCAGCACGGTCGCCGGGAAGCCCGGGCCGTTATCCCGTATCAGCAACACAACGCTGTCCCCTTCCCCGCGCGTGACGAGCGTCACGACGCCGTCGCCCTGCTCGGCCAGCGCATCCTCGGCATTCTGGAGCAGATTGTGGATGACCTGGCGCAACTGGGTCGCATCGCCCGCCACGGCAGGCAGGCCGCGCTCGAGTTCGGCGCGCACGCGCACCGGCGAACTCTCGTAGAGATTCAGGATCTCGGCGATCAGCGCATTGAGGTCGACGCTGCCGATGACCGGGCCCGGCAGTCTCGCATAATCGCGGAACCCATTGACGAGATTCTTCATCGACTCGACCTGGTTGATGATCGTGCGCGTCGCCCGCTCGAGTATCTCCCGCCCTTCCGCATCGACCCGGTCGGCGAGCTTGTAGGCCAGGCGTTCGGCCGACAGCTGGATCGGCGTCAGCGGATTCTTGATTTCGTGCGCGAGCCGGCGCGCGACCTCCGCCCAAGCGGCGGTGCGTTGCGCAGCGACCAGCCGGGAAATGTCGTCGAAGACGACGACGAGACCGCCCCCTGAGGCGGTCGGCAGGCGCGCGCCGTGGATCAGCAACGTCTGCGTGCTGCCGTCGGCGCCGGGCAGTTCCACCTGCTCGTGCCAGTCGCCGTCATGTTCATCGAAACCTTTCAGCAGCGCATCGCGGAAGCTCTGGTGGCGCGGCCACTGCGCCAGCGGCACCTCCTCGAACCCCGTCAGTTCGTCCTCGAGGATCGCCATTGCCCCGGCGTTCGCGGCACGCAGCGTGCCGTCCCCGGCGAACGCCAGCACGCCGGTCGACAGGTTCGCGAGCACGCTTTCGAGATAGGCCCGCGCCGACTCGACTGCCGCGCGGTTACGATCGGCAGAATCTCGCGCCTCGACAAGCTGGCGCGTCATGCGGTTGAACGACTGGGTCAGCACGCCGAGCTCGTCGTGCGCCGGCAGCGCCTGGCGCGGGCTGAAGTCACCCTGCGCCACGGCCTGCGTGCCTTCGGCGAGGATCAGCAGCGGCGCGACGAGGCGGCGTGACAGGATGAACGCGACCGCGACCGCGGCAAGGAGCGCGAGCAGCAGCGTCAGCGTCAGCGTCAGCGTGTAGATGCGGTTCAGTCCGCTACGGCCGAGCGTGAGCTGCTGGTATTCGCGGTACGCTTCCTGGACCGCTTCGGCGTGGCGCGCAAAGGTTTCGGGGACCGGCTGCGTCAGCTGCAGATACTGCGACTCGGCACTGAGGATGCGCGACGGAATCGGCACCACGACACGGATCCTCAGCCCGTCCCCGGGCCGGGTATCGACGATGTGATAGCGCTGCGTCTGGCGCGCCTGGCGCAGCTGCGCGACGGTCGGGAGATCAGGCAGGAAACCGCCGAATTCGCCCGACACGGTCACCAGCACCTGGCCGTTGGAGCCGATCACCGAGGCGCTGCTGACACCGGCGCGTTCGCGCAGGCGATTCAGCAAGGTTGGCGAAACGGGCGCCATGCCTTCGAGTTCCAGCGCCATGTCCTGGGCCTTGTCACCGATCTGCGAAGCCAGGTAGTCGAGCGCGTTCTGCCCCAGCGCGATGCCGCCTTCGAGCGCGGAATCGACCCGCACATCGAACCACGACTCGATGCTGCGGACGACGAACTGCAGCGATACCGCATAGACGATGATGCCGGGGACCAGCGCCATCAGGGCGAACATCAGCATCAGCCGGTACTTGATCCGCGAACCGAACTGGCGATCGCGGTACTCGCGCCACAGCGCGCGCAGCTGGAAACCGACCAGCCCGCCGAGGGCGACGGCGACCGCGCCGTTGATCGCGAGCAGATACGGATAGCTTTTGGCGAACAGATCGGTGTTCGAACTCGCCGACGCCAGCAGAAACAGCGAGATGCCGGCGACCGCCGCGACGACGATCAGCAGGACACGTTTCATCTCGGGCCGCCGGCGAGGAACGTCCACCGCATCCAGTCCGTTCCCAGGTTCCAGTCCCGGCTGCCGAGCGCGGTGACCTGGAACGGCTTCGGCAACAGGCTCGTGTCGAGGAAAAAGCGCAACGCCGCGCGATAGGATTCGCCCGCATCGAGTTCGTCGACGGGGACGATCTGCCAGTTGCGGATCCGCAGCATCGTCCTCACGGCCGAATCCAGCGTGTCGAAACTCTGGTGGAAATTGCCGACCGACAGGCGGAAGCTGCGCGTAATCGCGTGGTACGAGAGGCGGAAGTTCAGCGCGCGCTCGACGATAGCCTCGTCGAACCAGTACCAGCGCGGCTGCTCGACGATGAATTCGGCGGTGAAATACAGCGACACGCCATGGGTCACCGCATCGGCCAGGCGCTGGTTGAGGTCGAGGTTGATGTCGGCGTTGACCACGTAGCCCTCTTCGCTCGCGACGATCTCGGCGTAGCCGATATCCCCTTCCGCGACTGCCGGCAGCGGCAGCAGGCCCAGGAGCAGCGCGAGCAGCGCGGCCCGCAGCAGCTTAGCGACGCTTGCCAAGGAGCGCGTAGAAAAAACCGTCATGATCCATACCGGGCAGCAACTGTCGCTCGAGGCTGCCGTCGATCTCGAGCCGTTCGAGATCGGGATGGCGCGCACTCAGCCGCGTGATCTGGGCTGTATTTTCTTCATCGAAAACGGAGCAGGTGACGTAAAGCATCCTGCCGCCGGGCGCCAGCGTCGGCCACAGTGCGTCGACGATCCCGGCTTGCTGGGCGGCGAAGCGGCGGACATCCTCGCGTCGCCGCAACCACTTGATATCCGGATGCCGCCGCGCGACACCCGACGCCGAACAGGGAACATCGGCAAGAATGCGGTCGAACGGCCGGCCATCCCACCACGCGTCGAGGGCGCGGCAATCGGCAGTCAGCACCTGCGCGTGCAGGCCGAGGCGTTCGAGGTTGTCGCGGATGCGCTGGACGCGTTTCGGATCGAGCTCCAGCGCGACAAGCTCGACCGGCATCGTCTCGAGGATATGGGCAGCCTTGCCGCCAGGCGCCGCGCACGCGTCGAGCACCCGCTGGCCGGGCGCCAGATCCAGCCACCGCGCCGCCCACTGCGCTCCCGCATCCTGCACCGAGACGCGCCCGCTCGCGAAACCGGGCAGGCCCGCCACCGGTACCGGCTTGTCGAGCACCAGCGCGTCGTTCGCGAGCCGCCGGCAGCCGATTCCCGCTTCGCGCAGTTCCGCTTCGACGGCCTCCACGCTCGCTCGCGTGCGATTGACCCGCAGCGCCATCGGGGGGCGCTGGTTGCCCGCTTCGAGCGCAGCCTCCCAGTCGTCGGGCCAGGCAGCCCGCAGCTGCGCCACCCACCACGCGGGATGGCGGTAGCGCGCCGCTTCGTCCGCCTCGACGAGGCACGCCAGCTCGTGTTCGTCGCGCAGGCGCTTGCGCAGCACGCCGTTGACGACGCCTTTCAGGCCCGGCGCGAGCACCGCGGCCGCATCGACCGCCTGGTCCACGACCGTGTGCGCCTGATCCGGACGGTGCTCGAGCCGGTGCAGCGCAACCAGCAGCAGAGCGTGCAGCGCGACCGGCAACGGTTTGTGCAACAGGCGGCGCAGGACGGCATCGCCGCGCCCGTAGTCGCGCAGCGTCCCCCACGCCAGATCGCGAACCGCGCCGCGCGTTGCATCCGGCCAGCCGGGATTCGCGCGCAGCAGCCGTTCGTAGGCCTCGGTCAGATTGGCGCCCCCAAGGACCGCCTCGACGAGAGACGCCGCCTGCAACAGGGCATAGCCGAGACCGTCGCTCGGAAGCACGGGGCGGCCTTTGGCCGGTCGGGAGGAAATGGTCACGGGAATCGGAACTTTGCTGGATGGCACTCTGCCCCGCAAGCTACGCGAGGCGAAGTGCGCAGGTAATTTGGCAACATCTGTGTGATGCAGCGCGTCGCGCCATTGTAATACTGCAGGGCGATAATTCCGCGCCCGGCAAGGCGTTTATCCGTGCGTCGTTGAATGAGGACAATCCTTCGGCCTCGCTCGCACGCTGGGGAGCAATATGACCAGGCAATGACATGTCCACCATTCGGGCCTGACCGGACGAAGCGCAGAAACGTGTTCCACGTGAAACCTTCATACCCCCCATCACCCTGCGACGACGATATCGAACAGCATCTTTCCGATCAGCGTTGCCACGATCCCGAGAAACATTTTTCGTACGAACGCCGCGCCGTGACGCAGCGCGAGCCGCGAACCGACGAGCGCGCCGGCGAGATTGGCGCACGCCATTACACCGGCGGCCTGCCACAGGATTGCGACGTGCGAAGTGAAGAACGCGATCGCTGCGAGGTTCGTCGCGACATTCACGATCTTCGCCGTCACGGACGCGCGGAGAAAGTCCATCGCCAGGAAGCGGACGAACAGGAAGATCAAAAAGCTTCCGGTTCCCGGCCCGAAGAACCCGTCGTAGAACCCGACGCTCGCACCAATCAGCACGGCCAGTGCGGTCGCGTGTTGCGGTTCGACCGTTGCATCTGCTGCTGTGCCGAAGTCCTTGCGAATGAACGTGTAGATTGCAACCAGTATCAGCAGCAGCAGGATCACGGGCTTGAGCACCGCCGGCGACAGATACGCTACGGCACGCGCCCCGAACCATGCTCCGGCGAGCGCGGACGCCGCAGCCGGCAACGCGACCCGCCATGGAATCGCAACCCGCCGCGCGTACTGTATCGCCGCACTGCTCGTGCCGACGATGCTCGCGAGCTTGTTGGTGCCGAACAGCGTCGCCGGCAGGCTCGCAGGGAAAGCCGTGAACAGCGCCGGGATCTGCACCAGCCCGCCTCCACCGACCACCGCATCGATGAAGCCGGCAAGAAAAGCGGCAAGCCCGAGAAAGAACAGCAGCGTTTCGAGCTCGCCCATCAATGCGGGCCTGTTTCACGTGGAACAGCAAGATGCATGGAAACGGCTGCCGCGTCGAATCGATTGGCCGCTCGGCACCGGCACTGCACGCCGATCACTTGCCGATGCAGAACCGCGAAAAAATCACTCCCAACAGGTCGTCGGACGAGAACTCTCCGGTTATCTCGCCGATAGAGACCTGGGCCAGCCGGAGTTCCTCCGCGAACAATTCCAGCGCGCCGCACTGCGATCGCGCCGCGACCACGTGCGTCAGCGCCTCGCGCAATGCGACAAGATGGCGTTCCCGCGCAAGCACGACGTCATCGCCATGCGCGTGCCAGCCGGCCACCCTCAGCAGCTCGCTGCGCAGCAGATCGACGCCGAGCCCGAGCTGTGCGGACAGATGGATCGCAACGCCGTCGTCCCGCTGCAGTCGCGCCGGCTCGAGCCCGCACAGATCGATTTTGTTGAAGATCGTGATCCGCTCCACCCCTTCCGGCAGCGCCGCATCGATCGCCTCGTCACCCGGCTGCGGACCGACTCGCGCATCGACGATGCGCAGGATGACGTCGGCGCGCGCGATCTCGCGCCAGGTCCGCTCGACCCCCAGGCGCTCGACCGGATCGGCTGTTTCGCGCAGCCCGGCCGTGTCGATGACATGGATCGGAATGCCCTCGATCGCGATCGTCTCGCGCACAGCGTCGCGTGTCGTGCCGGCGATGTCGGTGACGATCGCGCGCTCGTCGCCGGCGAGGCAGTTCAGCAAGCTGGACTTGCCGACATTCGGCTGGCCGACCAGGACGACGTTCATCCCGCTGCGCAGCAGCGCTCCCTGACGCGCGCGCTCGAGCACCCCTTCGAGCTTGACGCGGATCGCGTCGAGCCGCTCCAGGGCGCGGGCGTTTTCGAGGAACTCGACGTCTTCGTCGGGAAAATCGAGCGTCGCTTCGACGAGCATCCGCAGGTCGATCAGCGCGTCGGTGAGCCGGTGCATTTCGTCAGAGAACGCGCCCGACAGCGAACGCACCGCGGAGCGCGCCGCCGCGACCGTCGACGCCTCGATCAGATCGGCGACCGCCTCGGCCTGGGCGAGGTCCATTTTCCCGTTGAGGAATGCGCGGCGCGAAAACTCGCCGGGCTCGGCCAGCCGCGCGCCGAGTTCGAGACAGCGCGCGAGCACGAGTTGCAGCACGACCGGCCCGCCGTGCCCCTGCAGTTCGATGACGTCCTCGCCCGTGAACGAATGGGGCGCCGGGAAATAGAGCAGGATGCCTTCGTCGATCGGCTTGCCGCCGGCGTCGACGAAAGGCGTGAACGCCGCGTGGCGGGGTTCAGGAAGCCGGCCCGTCAGCGCACGGGCGAACGGCGCGAGCGCCGCACCGGAGACGCGAACGACTCCGATGCCGCCGCGCCCCGGCGCGGTCGCGACCGCCGCGATGGTGTCAGGCAGGCTTGGCGCCGGACTTCTCACCTTCGATCATCCGCGTGATCTGCCATTGCTGTGCGATCGACAGAATATTGTTCACAACCCAGTACAGCACCAGGCCCGACGGGAACCACAGGAACATGAAGGTGAAAATGACCGGCATCGCCATCATGACCTTGGCCTGGATCGGATCGGGCGGCGTCGGGTTGAGCCTCATCTGGATCAGCATCGACGCGCCCATGATCACCGGCAGGATGAAGTACGGATCCTTCGCCGACAGGTCCTGGATCCAGCCGAGCCACGGCGCCTGCCGCATCTCGACGCTGCCGAGCAGCACCCAGTACAGCGAGATGAACACCGGGATCTGCACCAGGATCGGCAGGCAGCCGCCGAGCGGATTGATCTTCTCTTTGCGGTACATCTCCATCATTTCCTGCTGCATCTTCGCCTTGTCGTTGCCGTACAGCTCCTTCAGGCGTTGCATGCGCGGGCCGAGCACCCGCATCTTCGCCATCGACTTGTAGCTCGCGGCGGACAGCGGGAAGAACATCAGCTTGATCAGGATCGTCACGATGATGATCGCCCAGCCCCAGTTGCCGACGATGCTGTGGATCCACGACAGCACCCAGAACAGCGGCGCGGCGATCACCGTCAGCCAGCCGTAATCGACGACCAGGTCGAGCCCGGGCGCGATATCTTCGAGCTTGTCCTGTTCCTGCGGGCCGGCGTAGAGGCTCGCCTCGACGCGTCCGCTCTGTCCCGGCGGGATCGCCGCCACCGGCACGATCACCCCGGCCGAATACAGGTCGTTGCCGACTTTCTGCGCGAAAAACTCGCGTTCCGCCCCGCCCTGCGGCAGCCACGCGCTGACGAAATAATGCTGGACCATCGCGATCCAGCCGTCACTGGCTTTCTTGATGAACTTCGCCTTGCCTTCGGCGATTTCCTCGAACTGGACTTTCTGGAACTTCTCGGCCTCGGTGTAGAACGCCGGGCCGGTGAACGTCGTGACGCCGAACGCCTCGACCGACTCGGCCGGCTTGCCGTCGCGCGTGAGCTGGTAATACGCGTGGGGCGAAAGGGTGCGCTCGCTGCTGTTCACGATCTCGTAGGCAACTTCGACGAGATAGTTGCCGCGATGGAAAGTCATCACCTTCGTGACCTTGACGCCATCCTGCTCCGGCGCCTCGAGCCGCACGACGAGACGGTCCTCGCCTTCCTTCATGACCTGTTCGCCCTGCGGCAGACTGAACGTCGTCTTGTGGGTCGGCAGGTCCTCGCCGATCAGCCCGGACTGCGCCGCATACAGGTGGATCGTGCCGTCGTCGAACAGCACGAAGTTCTTCGTCTTGTCGGCTGTCGATTTGTGCTTCGCCAGTTCGAGCCGGACGATGTCGCCGCCCTGCGCCGAAACTTCCGCGACCATCAGGTCGGTGCGCACCACCATGCGCGGCGCGGTCGAAGCGGTCGCCACGCCGGGCACGCCCGGCACGGCGGTCGCCGCCCCCGGCGCAACACCGGTCGTCGGAGTCGGCACGCCGGCACCCTCGACACCCGCGGTCGCAGTGACGGCGACCGGCGCGGGCTGGCTTTGCTTCAGCCAGGCATTCCACAGCATCACGAGGGAAAGGGAGAAGACGAGGAAGAGTACGAGGCGGCGCTGATCCATCGGATTATTGTTCGATCTGAAATTGTTCAGGGGACGGGATCATACCCGCCGGGATGGAATGGGTGGCAACGGCCCACCCGCCTGAGCGCAAGCCAGCCGCCACGCATCGCGCCATGGCGCTCGACAGCTTCCTGCGCATACTCGGAGCAGCAGGGATGAAAACGGCAGTTACGGCCCAGCATGGGACTGATCCCGTACCGGTAAACACGCAGCAGGCCGAGCACCAGCGCTTTCATCACTCGCGAAACCGCCCGAGCAGATTCACGACATCGTCGTTGATCATCGCACGCGTCGCCATCTTCACCGGCGCATGCAGCCGCACGATGAGGTCATGGTGCGCAAGCGCGGGCCGCGCCTTGCGGAACTGTTCGCGCACGATGCGTTTCAGCAGGTTGCGCACGTTGGCCCGTTTCGCCAGTTTCTTCGCGATGACGACGCCCAGGCGCGCCGTCCCGAGTTCGTTGGGACGATAATGGGCGATGAAAAACCGCCCCTTGAAGGCCCGCCGAAAAGCAAAAACGGATGAATACTCATCCGTTTTTCGTAACCTGTAGGCGTCGAGGAATCGCTGGTCAACGCCCGGCCGGCTGCTCACCTCAAACGGCGAGACGGTGACGGCCCTTTGCACGACGGGCGCGGATCACTGCGCGACCGCCACGGGTCTTCATGCGGACCAGGAATCCATGGGTGCGCTTGCGACGGACGACGGAAGGCTGATAGGTGCGTTTCATTTCGGTCTGCCAGTATTTGGGTCAAACGCGAGATTTAATTGGATAATGCACTGTTTGTCAAGCACAATTTTTGCCCCGACCTGTGGATAACTTTTGCCGCGGGGGGTAGAATCCGCGTTTCCGCTTTCGGTCGATCACAGAGCACGAGCAGCGTCCCTGCACCGCGCTCTGCCTTCACTTCCGCGAAAGCGTCCCTATAACCCACATCAAGCTGCCGCCGTCTTTTCGCCGCCTTGGTGAACAGTGGAGAGGGTACGCTTTGAAAACCGTGCCGCAAGCCCAAACCGTCGAATCCGTGAGCCAAGATCTCTGGTCCTTCTGCCTGTCGCGCCTGGAACACGAACTGCCGCCGCAGCAGTTCAACACCTGGATCAAGACGCTGCACGCCGATGAAGAACAGGCTGGCGCCGGCGCCGCGCTGCGGCTGGTCGCACCGAGCCGCTTCGTGCTGCAGTGGGTGCGGGAGCGCTACCTGCGCCGGATCGGCGAACTCGGCGCCGAGTTCCAGGGCGCACCGATCGAAATCGAACTCGTGCTGCCCGCCGCCGGCGCGGCACGCCCGGCCGCGCGCCCGGCCGTCGGCAGCGCGCCCGTCGCTGCCCCCGCCCCTGCCCCGGCTCCCTCGCAGGCGCCTGCAGCCACGGTTGCCGCACCGGCCGTCGTCACGCGCCCGGCCGAGCCCGAATCCGTCGTCACCGCGGCAGCCCTCGCCTACGAGAAGACGCGTCTGAACGCCGACTTCACGTTCGACACGCTGGTCACCGGCCGCGCCAACGACCTCGCGCGCGCCGCGGCGATGCAGGTCGCGCAGAACCCCGGCACGTCGTACAACCCGCTGTTCGTCTACGGCGGCGTCGGCCTCGGCAAGACCCACCTCGTGCACGCGATCGGCAATGCCGTGTACCGTCACAACCCGCGCGCGGTGATCCGCTACGTGCACGTCGAGGACTATTACGCCGACGTCGTGCGCGCCTACCAGCAGAAGAGCTTCGACGCGTTCAAGCGCTACTACCGCTCGCTCGATCTCCTGCTGATCGACGACATCCAGTTCTTCAACAACAAGAACCGCACGCAGGAAGAGTTCTTCCACGCGTTCAATGCGCTGACCGAAGCGCGCAAGCAGATCGTCATCACCTGCGACACCTACCCGAAAGACATCCAGGGCCTCGAAGACCGCCTGATCTCGCGCTTCGACTGGGGCCTCACCGTGCAGATCGAGCCGCCCGAGCTCGAGATGCGCGTCGCGATCCTGCAGAAGAAGGCCGAGGCGCTGCGCGTCGACCTGCACGACGACGTCGCCTTCCTGATCGCGAAGAACCTGCGCTCGAACGTGCGCGAGCTCGAAGGCGCGCTGAACAAGGTCGTCGCGTTCGCGCGCTTCCACGGCCGCGGTATCTCGCTCGAAGTCGCGAAGGATGCGCTGAAGGATCTGCTGAACGCGCACAACCGCCAGCTGACGATCGAGCACATCCAGAAGACGGTCGCCGACTACTACAAGATCAAGGTCGCCGACATGCACTCGAAGAAGCGCACGCGCGTCATCGCCCGTCCGCGCCAGGTCGCGATGTGGCTCGCGAAGGACCTCACGCCGATGTCGCTGCCGGCGATCGGCGAAGCGTTCGGCGGGCGCGACCACACCACCGTGATGCACGCCTGCCGCACGATCGCCGAGCTGCGCCTCGGCGATCACCAGTTGAACCACGACGTCCACGTGCTCACCCAGGTCCTCAGGGGATGAACACCGCAGCCCCAGCCCCAGCCCTTTTGATTGCGCCCCGCGCCAAGCCCGGAACAACCTAATCCAAACCGGAAAGACTCTGACGCCATGCTTCTGCTCACCACCACCCGCGACGCGCTCCTCGCCCCGCTGCAGTCGGTCGCCGGCATCGTCGAAAAACGCCACACGCTGCCGATCCTGTCGAACGTGCTGATCGAGAAGCACGGCGACCAGCTGACGCTGCTCGCGACCGACATCGAGATCCAGATCCGCACCACCACGGCCGGCCACATTGGTGGCGAAGACGCCTCGATCACCGTCGCCGCAAGGAAGCTGCAGGACATCCTGCGCGCGGTGCCCGAAGGCGACGTGACGGTCACGCTCGACGATAAGCGCCTCACCGTGAAAGCCGGCCGCAGCCGCTTCGCGCTGCAGACGCTGCCGGCCGCCGACTACCCGCGCATGAACCTGCCCGATGGCGACGCGACGCGCTTCTCGGTGAGCCAGAAGAGCTTCAAGCGCCAGCTCGCCCAGGTCGCCTACGCGATGGCGCAGCAGGACATCCGTTATTACCTCAACGGCCTGCTGCTGATTGCCAGCGGCAGCGAACTGCGCATGGTCGCGACCGACGGCCATCGCCTGGCGTTCGCGTCGAACCCGCTGGCCGCCGACGTCCCGCACACCGAAGTGATCCTGCCGCGCAAGACCGTCATGGAACTCGCGCGCCAGCTCGCCGACAGCGAGGACCCGCTCGAAGTGATCCTCGCCGGCAACCAGGTCGTGTTCCGCTTCGGCCCGATCGAACTGGTGTCGAAGCTGATCGACGGCAAGTTCCCCGACTACGAGCGCGTGATCCCGCAGAACCACCCGAAGCTGCTGACTTTCGACCGCGTGCCGCTCCTGGCGACGCTGTCGCGCGTCGCGATCCTGACCAACGAGAAGTTCCGCGGCGTGCGCCTCGTGCTCGGCGACGGCAGCCTGAAGATCGCCAGCACCAACGCCGAACAGGAAGAAGCCCTCGAAGAGCTCGAAGTCGATTACCACGGCGACCCGCTCGACATCGGCTTCAACGTCACCTATCTGCTCGACGTGCTGAACAACGTCACCAACGACAAGATCGAGTGGCGCTTCAACGACGGCAACTCGAGCGCGCTCGTGACGCTGCCCGGCAACGCCACGTTCAAGTACGTCGTCATGCCGATGCGGATCTGACCGACCCGGCGCCCCGCCGCCCGCAGACTTTTTCGCCCCCGTGCGGCCGGGGGCGCGTTCTTTGATGAATCACAGAGATGACCATGTCCGAACCGCAAGTCCTACCGCAAACCCCCGAACCCGGCGCCTACGACGAATCCAGCATCCAGCAGCTCGAAGGGCTGGAGGCCGTCAGGAAGCGCCCCGGCATGTACATCGGCGACACCTCCGACGGCACCGGGCTCCACCACATGGTGTTCGAAGTCGTCGATAACGCGATCGACGAGGCGCTGGCCGGCCATTGCGACGACATCGTCATCACGATCCATTCCGACAACTCGATTTCCGTCACCGACAACGGCCGCGGCATCCCGGTCGGCGTGAAGATGGACGACAAGCACGAGCCGAAGCGCTCGGCGGCCGAGATCGTCATGTGCGTGCTGCACGCGGGCGGCAAGTTCAACCAGAACAGCTACAAAGTGTCCGGCGGCCTGCACGGCGTCGGCGTGTCGTGCGTGAACGCGCTGTCGAAGTGGCTGCGCCTGACGGTGCGCCGCGACGGGCGCAAGCACCAGATCGAGTTCCACCGCGGCGTCGCGCAGGACCGCCTGATCCAGATCGTCGACGGCGTCGAGGTCAGCCCGCTGCGCGTCACCGGCGAGACGACGAAGCGCGGTACCGAAGTGCATTTCCTCGCCGACGACGAGATCTTCGGCGACATCGAGTTCCACTACGACATCCTCGCCAAGCGCCTGCGCGAGCTGTCGTTCCTCAACAACGGCGTCAAGATCCGCCTCATCGACCAGCGCACCGGCAAGGAAGAGGACTTCGCCTTCGCCGGCGGTGTGAAAGGCTTCGTCGAATACATCAACCGCACCAAGACCGTGCTGCATCCGACCGTGTTCTACGCCGCGGGCACGACGCGCATCCCGACCGGCCACGGCCACGACGCCGAGCTCGGTGTCGAGGTCGCGATGCAGTGGAACGACAGCTACGCCGAACAGGTGCTGTGCTACACCAACAACATTCCGCAGGCCGACGGCGGCACCCACCTCACCGGCC
Organism: Aromatoleum anaerobium; assembly: GCF_012910705.2. Taxonomy (GTDB): domain Bacteria; phylum Pseudomonadota; class Gammaproteobacteria; order Burkholderiales; family Rhodocyclaceae; genus Aromatoleum; species Aromatoleum anaerobium. The sequence goes on from NZ_WTVG02000038.1 coordinate 521,836, forward strand.
TCCGGGCGGCGATGACGCGCGTCATCAACAAGTACATCGAAGAACACGAGATCGCGAAGAAGGCGAAAGTCGACATCACCGGCGACGACATGCGCGAAGGCCTCGCCTGCGTGCTGTCGGTGAAAATGCCCGACCCGAAGTTCGCCAGCCAGACCAAGATGAAGCTGGTCTCCAGCGAGGCGCGCCCGGCGGTCGAGGAAGTCGTCGCCAGCAAGCTCACCGACTTCCTGCAGGAAAACCCGCTCGACGCGAAAACCATCTGCGCCAAGATCGTCGAAGCCGCACGCGCGCGCGACGCCGCCCGCAAGGCGCGCGAAATGACGCGCAGAAAGGGCCTGCTCGACGGCGTGGGTCTGCCGGGCAAGCTCGCCGACTGCCAGGAGAAAGACCCCGCGCTGTGCGAAATCTACCTCGTCGAGGGCGACTCCGCCGGCGGCTCCGCCAAGCAGGGTCGCGACCGCAAGTTCCAGGCGATCCTGCCGCTGAAGGGCAAGATCCTCAACGTCGAGAAAGCGCGCTTCGACAAGCTGCTGCAGAGCCAGGAAATCGCGACGATGATCACCGCGCTCGGCACCGGCATCGGCAAGGACGACTACAAGCCCGAGAAGCTGCGCTACCACCGCATCATCATCATGACCGACGCGGACGTCGACGGCGCGCACATCCGCACGCTGCTCTTGACCTTCTTCTACCGCCAGATGCCCGAGCTCGTCGAGCGCGGCCACATCTACATCGCGCAGCCGCCGCTGTACAAGATCAAGCACGGCAAGAACGAGATGTACATCAAGGACGAGAACGCGCTCAACCAGCACCTCCTGAAGCTCGCACTCGACGGCGCGGTGCTGCTGCCGCGCGAAGGCGCCGCGCCGATCGCCGACGAAGCCCTCGGCGGGCTGGCGCGCAGCTACCTGCTCGCCGAAGCCGTCATCAACCGCCTCGCCGGCTACGTCGACCCCGCGGTGCTGCACGCGATGCTCGCGCAGAACCTCGCTGTCAGCCTCGACGACGAAGCCGCCGCACGCGACTCGGCCGCCCGCATCCAGCCGCACCTGCCGGCCAGCGTGACGATCCGCCCCGAATACCACGACGAAGCCGAGAGCTGGCGCCTCGCGATCGAGCGCATGCATCACGGCAACCTGCGCCTCGCGTGGATCGACGAGGAATTCCTCGTCACCGGCGACTACCGCAGCATCCGCACCGCCGCCGAAGCGATCTCCGACCTGATCGGCCCCGGCGCCGAAATCCGCCGCGGCGAAAAAAGCCACCCGATCACCCGCTTCTCCGAAGCGATCCGCTGGCTCCTCAGTGAAGTCGAACGCGGCCTGACGAAGCAGCGCTACAAGGGCCTCGGCGAAATGAACCCCGAGCAGCTGTGGGAAACGACGATGGACCCGGCCGTGCGCCGCCTGCTGAAAGTCCAGATCGACGACGCCATCGCCGCCGACGAGATCTTCACGACGCTGATGGGCGACAACGTCGAGCCGAGAAGGGCGTTCATCGAGGGGAATGCGTTGTATGCGAGGAATATCGATGTCTGATGGTGCTGCTGCAGGCTTCTTGGAATATTGAAGCCAACGAAAATGAGGTCCAGAAAACGGACCTCTTTTTTTTGGCACGCCGCGCCCCGTAAGAGGTGAATTGCAATATCGATCCCGAATAGCGGCAATTGGCCGCTCATATAACTTCGGCCCGAAAGCTGTCATTTTCGGGTACTTCTTGTCATTCATCTACCTGCCAAAATTTGATTCGGGCAAGTATGATTGCGCGAAGTCGAGCGTTTGAAGTCGGGATTGATGCTTCTCGAACTTGCATTCAGGATGCATCGGCCAACCCCCGTTTTTTAGTACACGAATAACTGAATTGATGGATCAAAATCCCGATGGCAAAAAGCAACGCGGCAAGAGAAACCAAGGAAGAACCGCTCGAAAAACAGCTCTGGAAAGCCGCCGACAAGCTGCGCAAGAACATCGATGCCGCCGAGTACAAGCATGTGGTGCTGGGCCTCATCTTCCTCAAATACATCTCCGACGCCTTTGAGGTGCTCTTCGCCAAACTCCAGGCCGGCGAGGGCGACTACGCCGGGGCCGACCCAGAGGACAAGGACGAATACAAGGCGGAAAACGTCTTCTTCGTGCCGCCCGAGGCACGCTGGTCCTATCTTTTGGCCAAGGCCAAGCAGCCAGACGTCGGTACCCATGTCGATGCCGCCATGGACGCCATCGAGAAGGAAAATCCGGTCCTCAGAAAAGATGGCAGCGTATTGCCCAAGGTCTTTGCCCGGCAGAACCTCGACCCCGCGAGCCTGGGCGGGCTGATCGACCTGGTGGGCAACATCGCTCTGGGCGATGCCAAGGCCCGCAGCCGGGACGTGCTGGGCCACGTATTCGAGTACTTCCTCGGCGAATTCGCCCTGGCCGAAGGCAAGCAGGGCGGGCAGTTCTACACCCCGCGCAGCATCGTCGAACTGCTGGTGGCGATGCTGGAACCCTACAAGGGCCGAGTCTTCGACCCCTGCTGCGGCTCCGGCGGCATGTTCGTGCAGTCGGAACGCTTCGTCGAAGAGCACCGGGGCAGAGTCAGCGACATCTCCATCTACGGCCAAGAGAGCAACCAGACCACGTGGCGGCTGGCCAAGATGAACCTCGCCATTCGCGGCATCGACGCCTCGCAGGTGAAATGGAACAATGAAGGCTCGTTCCTCAACGACGCCCACAAGGACCTGAAGGCCGACTTCATCATCGCCAACCCGCCCTTCAACGTCAGCGACTGGAGCGGCGAACTGCTGCGCAAGGACGGCCGCTGGCAATACGGCGTGCCGCCGGTGGGCAACGCCAACTTCGCCTGGCTGCAGCACTTCGCCCACCATCTCGCGCCCAACGGCAAGGCCGGCGTGGTGCTGGCCAGGGGCGCCCTGACCAGCAAGTCCAGTGGCGAAGGCGACATCCGTAGGGCGCTGATCGCCGACGGCAACCTCATCGACTGCATCGTCAACCTGCCCGCCAAGCTCTTCCTCAACACCCAGATCCCGGCGGGCCTATGGTTCATGAACCGAGCCCGCGGCAATGGCCACCCGCGCAAGGGCGAAATCCTCTTCATCGACGCCCGCAACCTGGGCCACCTGATCAACCGCCGCACCCGCGAGCTCAGCCACGACGACATCGGCAAGATCGCCGCTACCTACCACGCCTGGCGCACCGGAGCGGGCGAGTACGCGGACGAGAAGGGCTTCTGTGCTTCCGTGCCCCTGGCACGGGTGGCGGAACTGGACTACGTGCTGACGGCGGGGCGCTACGTCGGATTGCCCGACGAGGAGGACGACTTTAACTTCGCTGAACGCTTTGCGGCGCTGAAGGCGGAGTTCGAGGCGCAGTTGGTGGAGGAAGAGAAGTTGAACCACGCCATTGTCGAGAATTTGGCAAAGGTGACGGTATGAGTGGCTGGCAACCGTGCACGCTGGGTCAAGTTGTTACTCTTCAGAGAGGCTTTGATATCACGCAAGCCCAACAAACAGACGGTAAATATCCTGTCGTTTCCTCGTCCGGAGTGAAAAGCTATCACCGGGAATGGCAGGTGAGAGGACCCGGTGTTGTGATCGGGCGCAAGGGAACACTAGGCTCAGTGTTTTACTTGGAGAACAACTTCTGGCCGCATGACACCACTCTTTGGGTAAGAGACTTTCATGGAAATGTGCCTCGATTCATTTTCTATTATCTGAAGTCTCTTGATCTTGGCGTTTATGACGTTGGCTCCTCAAACCCAACGCTGAATAGAAACCACGTCCATCTGCTTCCGGCGTCCGTGCCGTCGCCCACGGAACAAGAAGTGATCGCAGCAGTGCTCAGCAGCCTCGACAACAAAATCGACCTGCTGCACCGTCAGAACAAAACCCTCGAAGCCATGGCCGAAACCCTGTTCCGCCAGTGGTTAGATGAAGGCTCTGGAGAAGATGCAAGAGAAGGAACTCTAGGTGATGAATTTGATTTCACCATGGGTCAATCGCCGTCTGGAAACTCTTTCAACGAGGATGGGATTGGCGTGCCCATGTTCCAAGGAAACGCCGACTTTGGATTTCGCTTTCCGAAAGAGCGCATCTATACGAGTGAGCCAACGAGATTCGCTAATCCATTGGACACTCTGATTAGTGTTCGCGCACCGGTTGGTGCTCAGAATATGGCAAAGACTAAGTGTTGTATTGGCCGAGGAGTGGCCGCTTTTCGCTATAAGCGAGATAACTCCTACTATACATACACGTATTTCAAACTCCGATCATTAATGTCTGATATCAGGCAATTCGATGATGAGGGAACAGTTTTCGGATCAATCAGCAAGTCGGACTTTCATGCCTTGTCAATCACGATTTCGGCTGACGGTTTGGTTGATAAGTTTGAAAGTGAGGCCAAGCAGATAAATGACAAAGTCATATTTAACTGCCAGCAGATCGATACTCTTGAAACCCTCCGCGACGGCCTTCTCCCCAGACTCATGAGCGGTGAAGTAAGAGTGGCCTACTGATGGAAAAGCTACGCGCCACGATCGAGCAATATGGCCGCTGGAAGGAGCTCGGTCAGTACATTGACAGGATGGAAGGTCACCTCGAATCGGATTTCAGCATCTCGGTCGAGAACGCCAAGGCCTTGCTGGAAAGCATCGGGAAAGAGATCTGCAGTGCCAAGGTGGTTGAGTTGGGGAGTTCGCCCAGCATCAATGCCGTGCTGAAGCGGGCATTCGTGGCGCTGGGCTACCCGGGCGAAAGCCTGGTGAGCAAGGTTTCGGGATCATTGGCAAACATCGGGCAGGAGCTTGGCAATCTCCGCAATGAAATCAGCCCGACCTCGCACGGTAAGTCTCTCGATGAACTGCGAGAACGCAACAACAAGGTCGACTTGCTGACGCGAGAGTTTCTGATTGCCAGCACCTTGGCCGTGGCGGTCTTCTTGATCCGCGCCTTCGAAGAGCGGAAAGACCATGAGATAGCCACGAGTAAAAATGCCGACGCGGTTCCGCCGCTCGACTACGGCACGGCGGAAGACTTCAACACATTCTGGGATGAAGCCTACGGCGAGTTCGAAATGGGCGATTACTCGTACCCCGCCAGTGAAATCTTGTTCAACGTGGATTTCCAGGCTTACGAAACCGAATACAAGTCCTTCCTGGCATCTGAGCCGGAAGAAGAAACCGAGGCGGGGAAATGAAAGCCCATTCCATGGACCCCGCCGCCAAGCTCGATACCCTGCTGGCCCTGCCCGCCGAGAACGAGGTGGTGGAGTTCAAGGAAGCCAGGAACGGCTACGACTTCACCAAGCTGGGCAAGTATTTCTCGGCGCTCTGCAACGAGGCCAATCTGAAGCGCCAGCCGGCGGCCTGGCTGGTGTTCGGCGTCAACAACCACTGTCAGGTGGTGGGTTCCAATTTCCGTCCCGCCCGCAAGGATCTGGACAGCCTGAAAGAGGAAATCGCCAACAAGACCACCAACCGCATCACCTTCGTCGAGATCCATGAGGTGCAGCATCCCCGGGGGCGGGTGGTCCTGTTCGAGATTCCCGCCGCACCCAGGGGACTGCCCGTCGCTTTCGACGGACATTACTACGGCCGGGACGGCGAGGCCTTGTCGCCGCTGAACCTGGAGGAAATCGAGCGCATCCGCGCCCAGTCGACGGTGGAGGACTGGAGCGCGGTGCTCGTCCCCGATGCGGGCCTGGCCGATCTGGACGAAGAGGCGTTGCGGGTGGCCCGGCGGAACTTCAAGAGCAAGTTCCCGGACAAGGCCGTCGAAGTGGACGGCTGGGACGACGCGACCTTCCTGAATAAGGCGAAGCTGACCATCAAGGGGCGCATCACCCGCGCCGCGCTGTTGCTGCTGGGGAAGGAAGAGGCCGAGCATTTTCTGCTGCCGGCGGAGGCCAAGATCCGCTGGCTGCTTAAGGACCATCAGGGCAACGACCGCGATTACGCGCTGTTCGGCATGCCGCTATTGCTGGCCGTGGACAAGGTGTACGCCAAGATCCGCAACCTGAAATACCGCTACATCCGCGAAGGCACGCTGTTTCCCGAGGAAATCGACCAATACGAGCCTTATGCCATCCGCGAGGCCCTGAACAATTGCATTGCCCATCAGGACTACACGCTGGCCGGCCGCATCAACGTCGTCGAACGGGAAGAGAGTCTGAGTTTCACCAACCTGGGCAGCTTCGTGCCCGGCGACGTGCGGCGGGTGGTGATGGAGGACGCGCCGGAGGAGCATTACCGCAACCGTTTCCTGGCCACCGCCATGTTCAACCTGAAGATGGTCGATACGGCGGGCGGCGGCATCCGCAAGCTGTTCCTCTTCCAGCGGCAGCGCTTTTTCCCCATGCCGGATTACGACCTGTCCGACACCCGGGTGAAGGTGACGCTGACCGGCAAGGTGCTGGATATGGACTATGCGCGCCTGCTGGCAGGCAACGGGGCGCTGTCGCTGCAGGAGATCATGGCCCTGGACAAGGTGCAGAAGCGCCAGCCGCTGGATGACGGCGAGGAGAAGTTGTTGAAGGCCAAGGCGCTCATCGAGGGCCGCAAGCCGAATTTCTACATCGCCCAGCCCGTCGCGCAAAAGACCGGTCAGAAGGCGAACTACAGCAAGAACCGGGCGTTCGACAAGCAGTATTACCTGGATCTGATCTGCAAGGCGGCGCGAGAGCATGGCTCGCTGACGCGCAAGGACATCGACGAACTGTTGTGGAACAAGCTGCCCGACTGGATGGACGACAAGCAGCGCAAGAACAAGGTGGGGAACCTGATCAGCGAACTGCGGCGGCAGAACAGGATCGTCAACCGGGGCAGCGATGCACAACCGTCGTGGGCTCTCGTAAATGCAGGACGGGGATGAGAATTTACGAGAACCTTACAAGAAGATACATTGCAGACACTTGAAATAACAGTCACTTAGCCATTCATTCTTCTCTTCTAGCCTTGTGCGCCAAGAGAAAACAATAAGGGGATGGGCCGGGCATGACGGGCAAACTGACCGAATCCGCCATCGAGGCGTTCGCCATCAAGCAGTTCGAGCATCTGGGTTACGCCTGCCTCCACGGGCCGGATATCGCTCCCGACGGCGACAGGCCGGAGCGAAGCGACTACGCCGAGGTGCTGTTGATCGGGCGGCTGGAGCAGGGGGTCGAGCGCATCAATCCCAGGCTGCCGGCGGATGTGCTTCAAGCGGCGATCAAGGAGTTGCGGCGCGTCCACTCGCCGGATCTGCTGACCAATAATGAGACGCTCCACCGCTTGTTCACCGAAGGAGTACCGGTGAGCCTGCACAAGGATGGCGGCGAACGGGGAGAGCGAGTATCGCTGTTCGACTTCGCCCGCCCGGAGAACAACGAATTCGTCGTTGTCAACCAGTTCACGGTCATCGAGAACCACCAGAACAAGCGGCCCGACCTAGTGTTGTTCGTCAACGGCATCCCCCTGGTGGTGATCGAACTCAAAAACGCCGCCGACGAGAACGCCACCATCAAGGCGGCCTGGCAGCAGATCGAAACCTACAAGCAGAGCATTCCCGGCCTGTTTGCCTGTAATGCTTTCGCGGTGATCTCGGATGGGCTGGAGGCCCGGGCGGGCTCCATTGCGGCGGGGCTGTCGCGCTTCATGGCTTGGAAGAGCGCCGACGGCAAGGCGGAGGCCTCCCATCTGGTCAGCCAGTTGGAGACCCTGATCATCGGCATGCTGAACAAGGCCACGCTGCTGGATTTGCTGCGCCATTTCATCGTCTTCGAGAAGGGACGGAAAGAAGACCCGAAAACCGGTGTGGTGACAATTTCCACGGTGAAGAAGCTGGCGGCCTATCACCAGTATTACGCGGTGAATGCGGCAGTGGCCTCCACCATGCGGGCGGCCGACATGAGCGAGCCGCTTGCCGCGCGGCAGGAGCCAGCCAGTTACGGCCTGCCGGGGGTGTCCAAGCAGCCCAGGGGAGACCGAAAGGCTGGCGTGGTATGGCACACTCAGGGGTCGGGCAAGTCGCTGTCGATGGTGTTCTACACCGGAAAGATCGTGTTGGCGCTGGATAACCCGACGGTGCTGGTGATTACCGACCGCAACGACCTGGACGACCAGCTTTTTGATACCTTCGCCGCCGCCAAACAGCTCTTGCGCCAGGAGCCGGTGCAGGCCGAGAGCCGGGAGCACTTGAAGGCCTTGTTGAAGGTGGCGGCGGGCGGTGTGGTGTTTTCCACCATCCAGAAATTCCAGCCCGAGGAGGGCAACGTCTACGAGCGCTTGTCCGAACGCCGCAATATCGTGGTGATCGCCGACGAGGCACACCGCACCCAGTACGGCTTCGCCGCCAAGACCGTGGACGAGAAGAATGCCGACGGCGAAGTGATCGGCAAGAAGGTGGTCTACGGTTTCGCCAAATACCTGCGCGATGCGCTGCCCCATGCCACCTATCTGGGTTTCACCGGCACGCCCATCGAGAAATCCGACGTGAACACGCAGGCGGTGTTCGGCAACTATGTGGACATCTACGACATCGCCCAGGCGGTGGAAGACGGCGCGACGGTCCGCATCTATTACGAAAGTCGCCTGGCCAAGGTGGGCTTGAGCGACGAAGGCAAGAAGCTGATCGCCGAACTGGACGAGGAACTGGATCAGGGCGAACTGACCGAGACCCAAAAGGCCAAGGCCAAATGGACCCGGATGGAGGCGCTGATCGGCAGCGAGGCGCGCATCGGCAACATCGCCCGGGATATCGTCAGCCACTTCGAGGCGCGGCAGGCGGTATTCGCCGGCAAGGGCATGGTGGTGAGCATGTCGCGGCGTATTGCCGCCGAACTGTATGGGGAGATCGTCAAGCTCAAGCCCGACTGGCATTCCGACGATTTGGCCCGGGGTGCCATCAAGGTAGTGATGACGGCAGCCAGCAGTGACGGCCCGGTGCTGGCCAAGCACCACACCACCAAGGAACAGCGGAGGTTGCTGGCGGAGCGGATGAAGGACGATGACGATCCGCTGAAGCTGGTGATCGTGCGGGATATGTGGCTGACCGGCTTCGACGCGCCGGGCATGCACACCCTCTACATCGACAAGCCGATGAAGGGCCATAACCTGATGCAGGCCATTGCCCGTGTGAACCGGGTGCACAAGGACAAGCCCGGCGGGCTGGTGGTGGACTACCTGGGCATTGCCGCCGATCTCAAGGAGGCACTGTCGTTTTATTCCGATGCCGGCGGCAAGGGCGACCCGACCCTGGCGCAGGAGCAGGCGGTAGCCCTGATGCTGGAGAAAATCGAGGTGATCTCGGCCATGTATCACGGCTTCGCCTACGAGAATTACTTCGAGGCCGAAACCGCGCAAAAGCTGTCGCTGATCCTGGCGGCGGAGGAACACATCCTCGGGCTGGAGGATGGCCGCAAACGCTACCTCAACGAAGTGTCGGCCCTATCGCAAGCCTTTGCCATCGCCGTGCCCCATGAGCAGGCGCTGGATGCGAAAGACGAGGTGGGATTCTTCCAGGCGGTGAAGGCACGGCTGGTCAAATTCGACAGCACTGGCGAAGGGCGCAGCGATGAAGAGATCGAAACCACCATCCGCCAGGTGATCGACCAGGCGCTGGTTTCGGAACAGGTCATCGATGTCTTCGACGCTGCCGGTATCAAGAAGCCGGACATTTCCATCCTCTCGGACGAATTCCTGGCCGAGTTGAAGGGCTATCAGCACAAGAACGTGGCGCTCGAGGTGCTGAAAAAATTGCTCACCGAAGAGCTGAAAAGCCGCGCCCGCAAGAATTTGGTCCAGAGCTGCTCGCTGATGGAGATGCTGGAGACGGCGATCAAGAAATACCAGAACAAGATCCTGACCGCCGCCGAGGTGATGGACGAGCTGATCAAGATCAGCAAGGAGATCGTGACCTCGGATGGCGAGGCACGGCAGATGGGCCTATCCGATTTTGAATACGCCTTCTATACCGCCGTAGCGAACAACGACAGTGCCCGCGAGTTGATGCAGCAGGACCAGTTGCGGGAACTGGCCGTGGTGCTAACCCAGCGGGTACGCGAGAACGCGAGCATAGACTGGACGATCAAGGAGAGCGTGAGGGCCAAGCTGAAGGTGATCGTGAAGCGCACCCTGCGCCAGTTCGGCTACCCGCCCGACATGCAATTGCTGGCGACGGAAACGGTGCTGAAACAGGCGGAAATGATTGCCAACGAGTTGGCGGAAGGTGTGGGAAAAGTATAACCAGCTGCGCTGGCGGAAATTCCGTTGTGTTCCATTGCCGCTATTGAGCTTCATGGTTGAAGGCATTGCATTACGCACATTTCGCTCAACGGCCCCAGCCGAGGTCGAGGTCATTGGTCATCTCGTCTATGACCTCGACACCGACGGCAAGAAGCTGCAGGTGGTGAAGTATACCGAGTACTCCGGCCGTGCCGTGCGCACCTTGTACCCGACGCGTGAGGCTTTGCAATCGGCCTGGGCCAATCCGGATACGCGCAGCGAAGTGTTGCGCGAGTTGACCGAGCGCGGCATCAGCTTCGAAGAATTGGCCGCCAGCGGCGAACAACCCGATGCCGACCCTTTCGACCTGCTGTGCTGTGCCACCTGGCCTGGAATGCACCGCTGCTCACGCGCCGCCAACGCGCCGAGCTCGCCAGAAAGCAGGCGCCCCGAGTTCGACAGTTAATCTCGTAACTATCTGATTTCATTAAGAACGATTTTCAAACGTGCCCCTACAACAGCGTCAGCTGCTGCGGTGCGACCGGCTTCTTCACCCGCAGGGCACTGAGGACCTCGCTCTGGTGTGCGTTGATGGAAGAGACGCCCGTCACCGGCTCGGCGCCGCCGAGGCGAATGCGGTGATGCTGGATGCGATGCAGCTGCTCGAGCGCCCGCTCGGGGGTGAGACTGGCGCGCGCCGCACGAAGGCGCGTGCGCATGATCCGGTGGAGGATGAGCGCCATGAAGCAGATCGAGGCGTGCGCGCGGATGCGCTCGGGCAGCCGGTGATAGACCGGCCCGATCTCGATCTCGGATTTCAGCACCTTGAAGCCGCGTTCGATGTCGGCGAGCGCCTTGTAGCGGGCCACGACCTCCCGAGTTCGACGTGCGCCGTGCAAAGTCGGCGCTTTTCCAGCGGGTGCGAATCCCGCCCGGCCTCTTTCGCTCCGGCCGGAAGCAATCGGAGCAGTCATGGAGGTAACGAAATGGCTGAAGCCTTCGGTGTAGAGGGTCACTAGTACCTCTGCACAGAGGTTATGACTGTTTGGCTGGGTGCGGGTAAGCGCGGGCCAGTTTGCTCCGGGCGCGGTCGGTGGTGAACATCCAGTGGATGCGAGCGCCGATGGCGTTGCGCTGCTGCTCCCAAGCTGCAATTTCGCTGACGAGTCGGTCGCGGTCGCCGATGCGCCGGTCGAGGCACTGGCTGCGCAGCACCCCGATTTCGATCTCGACCATGTTGAGCCAGCTGGCGTGCTTGGGGGTGTAATGGAATTCCAGACGATGCAGCAACCGATGAGCTTCGGGCGCCGGGAAGGCTTCATAGAGCGCGCCGGGCGTATGGGTCGACAGGTTGTCGAGGACGACACGGATACGCTCGGCCTGCGGATAGTGGCAGTCGACCAGTTCGCGCATGCATTCGGCGAAGTCGCGCGCGGTGCGCTGCTCGGTTACCTTGACCCGGCGCCAGGACCGGTGCGCGTCGAGGAAGACGAACAGGTTGGCGGTCCCGTTGCGGCGATACTCGTAGTCGTAGCGCTCGAGCTGTCCGGGCATCGCCGGGATGGGCTGGCGCGCCTCGCCGATGAGCTGGGTGGGACTTTCATCGAAGCAGACCACCGGGCGCTCGGGATCGGGGACTTCAGCGTAGAGGTCGAGCACGTCCTCCATCCGGGCAACGTAGTGACCGTCGACCTGCGGGATGCACCACATCTTCTGGCGCCAAGGCTTGAGCTCGTTCTCCGCCAGGCGGCGGCGCACCGTCTCGCGTGACAGGCTCGCGTGCTCGGTGAGCTTGACTATCTCCCCCGCCAGCAATTCGAGCGTCCAGCGCGACCGCCCCGTTGGCGGCTTGGTGCATGCCGTGGCGACCAGCAGCGCCTCTTCCTTGCCGGTGAGCTTGCGCTCCGCCCCGGGGCGCGGCTCGTCGCTGAGCGCCGCTTCGATGCTGCCCAGCACGAAGCGGCGTTTGGTCCGATAGACCGTCGAGCTGCCCACTCCGACGTTCGTGGCAATCTCCTCGTCGCCGGCTCCGGCATCGGCCGCCAGCAGGATCTGCGCGCGTTTCACCTTGCGCACCGCTGCCTTGCCGCCGCCCAGCAGCATCCTCAATTCGTCGCGTTCGGCTTGGCTCAATTCGACCCGGTAGCGTACATTCATCGCGGCCCCTCCAAAATCTGGAGAGACAACAAATGAGCCAGAACTCCGACGCGGAACTCACCCCTTCGTCACCGCGCTTCACACCGGTGCAAGGGCAGTACCTCGCCTTCATCTATGCGTACACTCAGGTGCTCGGCCGGCCGCCGGCCGAAGCCGACTTGCAACGCTACTTCCACATCACGCCACCCTCGGTGCATCAGATGGTGCTCACGCTCGAGCGCCTGGGACTCCTCAGCCGACAGCCTGGAGTCGCACGCAGCATCCGACTCCTCGCCCCGCCCGAAGCCCTGCCCCTCCTGCGCTCGCCCGACCATCAACCTGTCAAATTCTGTGTGCAGAGGTACTAGTACCTCTGCACAGAGGTTATGACTGTTTGGCTGGGTGCGGGTAAGCGCGGGCCAGTTTGCTCCGGGCGCGGTCGGTGGTGAACATCCAGTGGATGCGAGCGCCGATGGCGTTGCGCTGCTGCTCCCAAGCTGCAATTTCGCTGACGAGTCGGTCGCGGTCGCCGATGCGCCGGTCGAGGCACTGGCTGCGCAGCACCCCGATTTCGATCTCGACCATGTTGAGCCAGCTGGCGTGCTTGGGGGTGTAATGGAATTCCAGACGATGCAGCAACCGATGAGCTTCGGGCGCCGGGAAGGCTTCATAGAGCGCGCCGGGCGTATGGGTCGACAGGTTGTCGAGGACGACACGGATACGCTCGGCCTGCGGATAGTGGCAGTCGACCAGTTCGCGCATGCATTCGGCGAAGTCGCGCGCGGTGCGCTGCTCGGTTACCTTGACCCGGCGCCAGGACCGGTGCGCGTCGAGGAAGACGAACAGGTTGGCGGTCCCGTTGCGGCGATACTCGTAGTCGTAGCGCTCGAGCTGTCCGGGCATCGCCGGGATGGGCTGGCGCGCCTCGCCGATGAGCTGGGTGGGACTTTCATCGAAGCAGACCACCGGGCGCTCGGGATCGGGGACTTCAGCGTAGAGGTCGAGCACGTCCTCCATCCGGGCAACGTAGTGACCGTCGACCTGCGGGATGCACCACATCTTCTGGCGCCAAGGCTTGAGCTCGTTCTCCGCCAGGCGGCGGCGCACCGTCTCGCGTGACAGGCTCGCGTGCTCGGTGAGCTTGACTATCTCCCCCGCCAGCAATTCGAGCGTCCAGCGCGACCGCCCCGTTGGCGGCTTGGTGCATGCCGTGGCGACCAGCAGCGCCTCTTCCTTGCCGGTGAGCTTGCGCTCCGCCCCGGGGCGCGGCTCGTCGCTGAGCGCCGCTTCGATGCTGCCCAGCACGAAGCGGCGTTTGGTCCGATAGACCGTCGAGCTGCCCACTCCGACGTTCGTGGCAATCTCCTCGTCGCCGGCTCCGGCATCGGCCGCCAGCAGGATCTGCGCGCGTTTCACCTTGCGCACCGCTGCCTTGCCGCCGCCCAGCAGCATCCTCAATTCGTCGCGTTCGGCTTGGCTCAATTCGACCCGGTAGCGTACATTCATCGCGGCCCCTCCAAAATCTGGAGAGACAACAAATGAGCCAGAACTCCGACGCGGAACTCACCCCTTCGTCACCGCGCTTCACACCGGTGCAAGGGCAGTACCTCGCCTTCATCTATGCGTACACTCAGGTGCTCGGCCGGCCGCCGGCCGAAGCCGACTTGCAACGCTACTTCCACATCACGCCACCCTCGGTGCATCAGATGGTGCTCACGCTCGAGCGCCTGGGACTCCTCAGCCGACAGCCTGGAGTCGCACGCAGCATCCGACTCCTCGCCCCGCCCGAAGCCCTGCCCCTCCTGCGCTCGCCCGACCATCAACCTGTCAAATTCTGTGTGCAGAGGTACTAGGTGACTTGGCGAGCACGCAGGCCGCAACGTGAGTGAACGCTGAGCACGCCTCGAAAAGGGTGATGCACGGGCCGACCTGCCAGTCGATGCGGGGAAGGTTGCCACTGCTGGAGAAGTGAGCGAAACATGCATCCAGCAGCCGTGCCGGGGTATTGGCGGTGGCATGCGTGAAAGAGGAAAGGCGCACGAAACACGGGAAGTCCTCGGTTGCGGAGGTGGGAGCCTCCAGCAGGGTGCCGGTGACGGCAGGACTTGGTGACCGAGGATGGCGGAGGGGCCCGTAGTACCGGGGAAGCCGGGTAATGCCGGTGGAGGGAAGGGGCCCTGGTTCAGGATCAACGCAGGAAGTGGCGAGGGCAGGAGATTGGGAAACCTATCAACTCCGATCAGCGTTCAGAAGCTGCAGGCGGCGTTACATGCGAAAGCGAAGGCAGAACCCGAGTTTCGATTCTACGCACTGTACGACAAGCTGTATCGACTCGATGTGCTGACCCATGCGTACGATCGGTGCCGCGCCAACAAGGGCGCTCCGGGTCTGGATGGGCAGACGTTCGGCGATATCGAGCGGTACGGTCGGGAACGATGGCTGGGGGAACTGGCGCTGGCGCTCAGGGATGAGACGTACCAACCGGAGGCAATCAAGCGGGTCTTCATACCGAAAGCAAATGGGAAGCTGCGGCCGCTGGGCCTCTCGAACCTGCGGGATCGGGTGTGCATGATGGCCGCGGTTCTGGTGCTCGATCCGATCTTCGAAGAGGATCTGGCGCCTGAGCAATATGCTTACCGGGCGGGATGCAGTGCGCACGATGCGCTGTCGGCGGTCAAGACAGGGTTGTGCAATGGCTTCCCGGAAGTGGTGGATGCGGATCTGTCCGCTTACTTCGATACCATTCCCCATCACGAACTGATGTTGTGCGTGGCACGTCGCGTCGTTGACCGAAAGGTACTCGGGCTGGTCAAAAGCTGGCTTGAATGCGCCGTAGTCGAAATCGATCGACAGGGCCGGATGACACGCACGACGAACAGTCGTGACGGTGGGCAAGGTATTCCACAAGGGGCGCCGATCAGCCCTTTGCTGGCCAATCTTTATATGCGCCGGTTCATCCTTGGATGGCAGCGCTGGTCAGCCAGTCGGACACTGGACGCTCGGATCGTCAATTATGCCGATGATCTCGTGATCCTGTGCCGCAGGGGCACCGCCGACAAGGCGCTTGCAGCGATGCGAGTGCTGATGGGGCGCCTCAAGCTGACGGTCAATGAAGAAAAGACTCGCACCTGCCATGCTGGACGGGCGTACTTCGATTTCCTGGGTTACACCTTCGGACGGTATTACTCACATCGGACTGGCGGCGCCTACCTGGGCCTGCGACCTTCGAAAAAGAGTATCCGGCGTCTCATCGAAAAGTTGAGGCACCTCACCGATCCAAGGTTTGGCTGGCAGGAAACCACGGAGCTTGTACAGAACCTCAATCGGACGCTGACGGGTTGGGCCAACTACTTCAGTATCGGCACGACCAGCAGCGCATACCGTGCAGTCGAGGCGTACTACGTAACGCGGTTTCGCCGGTGGTTGCTCAAGAAACACAAGTCTCGACGCAATGGAATGCTCGCCTATCCCTACGAGTACCTGTTCGAAACTTTGGGTCTGGTCCGGCTATCCGGGCGAACGAGCAACCTGCCGTGGGCGAAGGCATGATGTCCTGTCCGAGAGCCGGATGCGGGAAATCCGCACGTCCGGTTCGATGAGCGGGATGTGGAAACGGGGTTATGGCAAGGCTACTAGGGCACCGTCAGACGAAAGGGACGGACAACAGACAAGCCGATCCTACTGCCACCGCGCCACATCTCGACTCTACAGTTAATCTCGTAACTATCTGATTTCATTAAGAACGATTTTCAAACGTGCCCCTACAACAGCGTCAGCTGCTGCGGTGCGACCGGCTTCTTCACCCGCAGGGCACTGAGGACCTCGCTCTGGTGTGCGTTGATGGAAGAGACGCCCGTCACCGGCTCGGCGCCGCCGAGGCGAATGCGGTGATGCTGGATGCGATGCAGCTGCTCGAGCGCCCGCTCGGGGGTGAGACTGGCGCGCGCCGCACGAAGGCGCGTGCGCATGATCCGGTGGAGGATGAGCGCCATGAAGCAGATCGAGGCGTGCGCGCGGATGCGCTCGGGCAGCCGGTGATAGACCGGCCCGATCTCGATCTCGGATTTCAGCACCTTGAAGCCGCGTTCGATGTCGGCGAGCGCCTTGTAGCGGGCCACGACCTCCCGAGTTCGACAGTTAATCTCGTAACTATCTGATTTCATTAAGAACGATTTTCAAACGTGCCCCTACAACAGCGTCAGCTGCTGCGGTGCGACCGGCTTCTTCACCCGCAGGGCACTGAGGACCTCGCTCTGGTGTGCGTTGATGGAAGAGACGCCCGTCACCGGCTCGGCGCCGCCGAGGCGAATGCGGTGATGCTGGATGCGATGCAGCTGCTCGAGCGCCCGCTCGGGGGTGAGACTGGCGCGCGCCGCACGAAGGCGCGTGCGCATGATCCGGTGGAGGATGAGCGCCATGAAGCAGATCGAGGCGTGCGCGCGGATGCGCTCGGGCAGCCGGTGATAGACCGGCCCGATCTCGATCTCGGATTTCAGCACCTTGAAGCCGCGTTCGATGTCGGCGAGCGCCTTGTAGCGGGCCACGACCTCGACGGGGGCGAGATCTTTCGTGTTGGTGACGAGCAGGAGCTTGCCGTCCATGAGTTCGGCCAGCCCGCGGGCCGTCTCGTCGATCTCGTAGCAGAAGAGCTCGGCCTTGAGGTCGACGCGGATGATCCTGGAGAGGTGCGCCTCGCACACCGCGTGGTAGAAGCGCGCCTTCGCGCCGCTGTCCGAGAGCTTGCGCCCGCGCTGCTTGACCCCGCCGTCCTGCTCGACGAGCTTGCCCGCCCAGGCTTCGCCTTGGCTGACGAGCGCGGCGATCTGCTCGTTGCGCCGCGCCGTCTGCTGCGCCGCTGTGGCCGGATCGTGGGCAACGATGAGCCGGCGCGCCTGCCAGGCGAGCTCGCCGGTCACCTCCTCGGCGGCCTGCGCGCAGTGCGCGCGCTGGAAGGGGTCGAGCAACGCGGCGAACTCGTGATAGCGGCGCCCCGGAACGGCGATGATGAATTCGAGCGGTGCGCCGTTCGCCAGTCGCACCGCCTCCAGCGCCTCCAGGTTGTCCAGGCTCAGCAGCCCGCGGTCGGCCACGAGGATGAGCCGGCGCACTTCGGGGAAGCGCTCGAGCACGGTGGCGAGCGTGGGGAGCAGCGTCGTCGTCTCCGCGGCGTTGCCCGCGAACACCTCGTGATAGATCGGCAGCCCCTCGGCCGTCTGCACCACGCCGAGCATGAACTGGCGGGCAATGAGCCCCTCTTTCGCCATGCCGAAGGCGCGCACGTCACCGGCCACGGTCGTGAGTCCCTCGGCGCGGATCGTGGTGAGATCGTAGAAGACGACCGACAGGTCCTGATCGACGAGCGGGCGCAGCAGGCCGGTCACCACCGCATCGACCGCCGCCTGGTGATCCATCAGCGCGTCCATGCTGCGCAGCAGTTGCTGATGCGTAACGGTTTTGACGTCGACCTCGGGCAGCGCCACCGTCTCGAGCCAGCGCAGCACGCCGAGCTTGGAGTCCGGATCGCACAGGCGGTTGAGCACCATCACGCGGATGAGCGCCTCGACGTCGGTCGTGTGGCGCGTACGGCGAAACACGCGACGCAGCGCGCCGAACCCGAGATCCTTCCACAGTTCGGTCAGCGCCCACACGTCGCCCAGCGCGCGGGCCGATTCGAACGCGACCGAAGGGGCCGAAGGGCGCTCGCCCATTGGATCCCGGCCGGAGACCTTGAGGAGTCCGTTGATCACGGAATCCAGCTCACCGGCCACCTGGTCGAGTCGGCCAAGGGTCGCCACAGTGCGCTTCTTCACCCGGCCGGCATCATCCCGGTAGGACTCGACGAGTTGGACGTAGCGGCGGCCGCCGGAGGTGGTGATCTTGACGAACATGCCGCCACTTTAGCAGTACTGCATACGACGTCAAGAAAGGCTGTTTCTGTTACAAACGTGCCACCACAAAACTTTCGGGAAAATCGGGCTGAAACCCGCATGACTACTGGGGCGGGTTTCTCAAAAACGGGCATTTTGGGCCTGAACTGTAGAGTCGAGATGTGGCGCGGTGGCAGTAGGATCGGCTTGTCTGTTGTCCGTCCCTTTCGTCTGACGGTGCCCTAGTAGCCTTGCCATAACCCCGTTTCCACATCCCGCTCATCGAACCGGACGTGCGGATTTCCCGCATCCGGCTCTCGGACAGGACATCATGCCTTCGCCCACGGCAGGTTGCTCGTTCGCCCGGATAGCCGGACCAGACCCAAAGTTTCGAACAGGTACTCGTAGGGATAGGCGAGCATTCCATTGCGTCGAGACTTGTGTTTCTTGAGCAACCACCGGCGAAACCGCGTTACGTAGTACGCCTCGACTGCACGGTATGCGCTGCTGGTCGTGCCGATACTGAAGTAGTTGGCCCAACCCGTCAGCGTCCGATTGAGGTTCTGTACAAGCTCCGTGGTTTCCTGCCAGCCAAACCTTGGATCGGTGAGGTGCCTCAACTTTTCGATGAGACGCCGGATACTCTTTTTCGAAGGTCGCAGGCCCAGGTAGGCGCCGCCAGTCCGATGTGAGTAATACCGTCCGAAGGTGTAACCCAGGAAATCGAAGTACGCCCGTCCAGCATGGCAGGTGCGAGTCTTTTCTTCATTGACCGTCAGCTTGAGGCGCCCCATCAGCACTCGCATCGCTGCAAGCGCCTTGTCGGCGGTGCCCCTGCGGCACAGGATCACGAGATCATCGGCATAATTGACGATCCGAGCGTCCAGTGTCCGACTGGCTGACCAGCGCTGCCATCCAAGGATGAACCGGCGCATATAAAGATTGGCCAGCAAAGGGCTGATCGGCGCCCCTTGTGGAATACCTTGCCCACCGTCACGACTGTTCGTCGTGCGTGTCATCCGGCCCTGTCGATCGATTTCGACTACGGCGCATTCAAGCCAGCTTTTGACCAGCCCGAGTACCTTTCGGTCAACGACGCGACGTGCCACGCACAACATCAGTTCGTGATGGGGAATGGTATCGAAGTAAGCGGACAGATCCGCATCCACCACTTCCGGGAAGCCATTGCACAACCCTGTCTTGACCGCCGACAGCGCATCGTGCGCACTGCATCCCGCCCGGTAAGCATATTGCTCAGGCGCCAGATCCTCTTCGAAGATCGGATCGAGCACCAGAACCGCGGCCATCATGCACACCCGATCCCGCAGGTTCGAGAGGCCCAGCGGCCGCAGCTTCCCATTTGCTTTCGGTATGAAGACCCGCTTGATTGCCTCCGGTTGGTACGTCTCATCCCTGAGCGCCAGCGCCAGTTCCCCCAGCCATCGTTCCCGACCGTACCGCTCGATATCGCCGAACGTCTGCCCATCCAGACCCGGAGCGCCCTTGTTGGCGCGGCACCGATCGTACGCATGGGTCAGCACATCGAGTCGATACAGCTTGTCGTACAGTGCGTAGAATCGAAACTCGGGTTCTGCCTTCGCTTTCGCATGTAACGCCGCCTGCAGCTTCTGAACGCTGATCGGAGTTGATAGGTTTCCCAATCTCCTGCCCTCGCCACTTCCTGCGTTGATCCTGAACCAGGGCCCCTTCCCTCCACCGGCATTACCCGGCTTCCCCGGTACTACGGGCCCCTCCGCCATCCTCGGTCACCAAGTCCTGCCGTCACCGGCACCCTGCTGGAGGCTCCCACCTCCGCAACCGAGGACTTCCCGTGTTTCGTGCGCCTTTCCTCTTTCACGCATGCCACCGCCAATACCCCGGCACGGCTGCTGGATGCATGTTTCGCTCACTTCTCCAGCAGTGGCAACCTTCCCCGCATCGACTGGCAGGTCGGCCCGTGCATCACCCTTTTCGAGGCGTGCTCAGCGTTCACTCACGTTGCGGCCTGCGTGCTCGCCAAGTCACCTAGTGACCCTCTACACCGAAGGCTTCAGCCATTTCGTTACCTCCATGACTGCTCCGATTGCTTCCGGCCGGAGCGAAAGAGGCCGGGCGGGATTCGCACCCGCTGGAAAAGCGCCGACTTTGCACGGCGCACGTCGAACTCGGGAGGCGCAAGACCTGTTCTCGCATTACGGCGATACCGCCCGCGAAATTTTGACGCTGCTGCTCGACCGTTACATCGAGCGCGGCATCCTCCAATTCAATGCGCTGTCCGAGCTGATGAAAGTCCAGCCCTTCGACCGTTACGGTAGCCCTTCCGAGATCGCCGCCCGCCACTTCGGCGGCGTGCGCGGCATGAAGGACGCCGTCTCCCGACTGCAGACCGCCCTGTACCCATAACGAAAATCCGAACCAATGGCCAAAGCCGCATCCTCCAGCACCGCCGAAAAGAAGCCCCCCGCGAAGCGCTTGGCCAAGGCGCCTCTCACCACCCGCGAAAACCTCTCGGCACTGATCGGCACTGCCCGCAAGATCCTGCGCAAAGACAAGGGCCTCAATGGCGATGTGGACCGCCTGCCGCTGTTCACCTGGGTGATGTTCCTCAAATTCCTCGACGATCTTGAAATCGTTCACGAGGAAGAAGCCGAACTCGACGGCAAGCGCTACCAGCCCATCATCGAAGCCCCGTACCGCTGGCGTGACTGGGCCGCCCGAGAAGACGGCATCGCCGGTGACGAACTGCTGGCCTTCATCGGCCAGGACATCACCGTCCGGGCCGATGGCAGCACAGGCAAGGGCCTGTTCGCCTACCTGCGCGGCCTGGCCGGTGAAGGCGAAAAAGGCAGCCAGCGCGAAGTCATCGCCAATGTGTTCAAGGGCGTGCAGAACCGCATGGTCAGCGGCTACCTGCTGCGTGACATCCTGAACAAGATCAACGGCATCCACTTTTCCGCCAGCGAGGAAATCCACACCCTGTCGCATCTGTACGAGTCGATGCTGCGCGAAATGCGCGACGCGGCGGGCGATGCCGGCGAGTTCTACACGCCGCGCCCAGTGGTGCGCTTCATGGTGCAGGTCACCGGTCCACGCCTGAATGAGACCGTCCTCGACCCCGCTTGCGGCACCGGCGGCTTTCTGGTGGAAGCCTACGACCACGTTGCGCCCCAAGTCACCACGCCCGACGAGCGCCGTCGCCTGCAGCGCGACACCCTCTACGGGCAGGAAGCCAAGCCGCTGCCCTACATGCTGGCGCAGATGAACCTGCTGCTGCACGGCCTGGAGGCGCCGCAGATCGCCTACGGCAACACGCTGGACCGCCGGATCAACGAAATCGGCCACAGCGAGCGCGTGGACGTGATCCTCACCAACCCGCCCTTCGGCGGCGAGGAAGAGGTCGGTATCAAGCGCAACTTCCCGCCCAATATGCAGACGGCGGAAACTGCGTTGCTGTTCCTGCAATACATCATGAGGAAGCTCAGGGTGGCTGGCGCGCTGGTGCCCGGTGGCAAACCTGCCGCACGCGGGGGCCGCGCCGCCGTGGTCGTGCCCAACGGCACCCTGTTTGGCGATGGCGTGTGCGCCGTGATCAAGGAGGAGCTGCTCAAGGAATTCCGCCTGCACACCATCGTGCGCCTGCCGCAAGGGGTGTTTGCGCCCTACACCGACATCCCCGCCAACCTGTTGTTCTTCGAGCGTGGCGGCCCCACGGACACCATCTGGTACTACGAGCTGCCGCTACCCGAGGGCCGCAAGAAGTACAGCAAGACCGCGCCCCTGCAGTTCGAAGAATTCGCGCCGGCGCTAGCCTGGTGGAACGACCGCCAGGAGGGGCCGCAGGCGTGGAAAGTGGATTTCGCCACCAAACGTGCCGCCGCCGTCGAAGCCGCAACAAAGCACTGGCAGCGAGCGGAAAGCGAACGCAATGCGGCCATGGCCTTGGGCAAGCCCATCCGCGAGCTGGAGCAATCGGTTCAAGCGGCAGCCAATGGCGAAAAGCGCGCACTGCAAGAACAACTGCGCGCCTTGAAGGCTGAGCAGCAAGCCTTTGATCAGACCGCCCGAGCCGCGCAGGCCGAGGGCGATGCCCTCTATTGGCCCATCTACAACCTGGACCTGAAGAACCCGAATGCCAAATCGGGTCTCGAGCATGCCGATCCGAAAGACCTGATCGCCTCCATGCGCAGCCACGAGGCCGAAGTGATGCGCCTGTTGGGCGAGATCGAGGCACTGGTCAACGAGGTGCAGGCATGACTGATTTGACCCCGGCCAGCGCCGATTACGTCGGCATCCACGGCGACATCGTCGCCCTGCTGGAAGCCGCCCGTCGCGCCGCCGCCCGCAGCGTGAATGCCCTGATGACGGCCACCTACTGGGAAATCGGCCGGCGCATCGTCGAGTTTGAACAGGGGGGGCAGGAGCGGGCCATCTATGGTGAAGCGCTGCTTATTCGTCTCGCCGCGGATCTCTCCAGCCGCTTTGGGCGGGGGTTCAGCCGACAGAACTTGCAGCAAATGCGGCTTTTCTACATGACTTGGTCCCTGGACCAGATTCGCCAGACACTGTCTGGCAAATCCGCCACCACCCCGATCTTGCAGGCAGTGTCTGTAAGATCGGTCAAAGACGAGATTTCCGAATCGCTGTCTCGGAATTCCATCGACTTGTCCTCTCTGGCCCGTGCCTTCCCACTGCCTTGGTCAGCCTACGTGCGCCTGCTGTCGGTCAAGAACCCGCAAGGCCGTGCCTTCTACGAAACCGAAGCTTTGCGCTGCGGCTGGTCCGTGCGGCAACTGGATCGCCAGATCAATAGCCAGTTCTACGAACGCATCGCCTTGTCGCGCAACAAGGCAGCAATGTTGCAAAAAGCCGAAGTGGCCCAGCCGGAAGACCTCGTTACCCCCGAACAGGCGATCAAGGACCCGTTCGTGCTGGAGTTTCTCAACCTCAAGGACGAATACTCCGAAGCAGAGCTGGAAGAAGCGCTGATCCAGCACCTCGCTGATTTTCTGCTCGAACTGGGCGACGACTTCGCCTTCGTCGGACGCCAGCGCCGCCTGCGGCTGGACGATTCCTGGTTTCGTGTCGTTCTGCTGTTCTTCCACCGCCGGCTCAAGTGCTTGCTGATCATCGACCTCAAGATCGGCAAGTTCAGCCATGCCGATGCCGGCCAGATGCACCTGTACCTGAATTACGCCCGCGAGCACTGGATGAAGCCCGATGAAAACCCGCCCGTAGGCCTGATCCTGTGCGCAAGCAAAGGCAGCAACGAGGCGCATTACGCGCTGGAGGGCCTGCCCAACAAGGTGCTGGCCGCCGAATACCAGACCGTGCTGCCGGATGAAAAGCTGCTGGCCGAGGAACTGGACAAGACGCGGCGGGAACTGGAGGCGCGGCGGATCGGGCGCAGTGGCGATGCGGAGGGCGGCGAATGAAGGCGTGGCCCAAAGTCGCCCTTGGAGACATTGCGCCGATTGTTCGGCGCCCGGTGGACATTCGCGAAGACCAGGCATATCCCGAACTGGGCATTCGCTCGTTCGGTCGTGGGCCGTTCCACAAACCAGCACTTTCCGGAGCTGATGTCGGCACCAAGCGATTGTTCCGAATCGAGCCGGGTGATTTGGTCTTCTCAAACGTATTCGCTTGGGAGGGCGCCATCGCGGTAGTCTCACCAGTGGATGCCGGGCGTTTTGGATCGCATCGTTTCATTACCTGCGTCGTTGATGCCGACAGAGCCAACGCCACTTTCCTCAAGCTCTACCTGACCACAGCACCGGAGGGTCGCGAGCAGGTTCTGAAAGCATCGCCTGGCGGTGCGGGGCGAAACAGAACCTTGGGCGTAGAAAAGCTGGGGCAGATTCAAGTTCCCCTGCCGCCCCTGGCCGAACAACAAGCCCTCGTCACCCGCCTCGACGCGCTGGCCGAGAAAACCCGGCAGGTCGAAGCGCATCTGGATGCCGTCGAGCGCGACGCCGAGCACCTGCTAGCCCTGCGTTTCCGCGACGCCATTGCCGACGCACCGCTGCGGCCGATGGCGGAGGTGGCGCCGCTGGTTCGGCGTGAGCAGTCCATTGCCCTCGATGGCAGCTACCCCGAACTGGGCATCCGCTCCTTTGGCAAAGGCACCTTCCACAAGCCGCCACTGTCCGGCAGCGAGGTCGGCACCAAGCGACTGTATCGAATCGAACCGGGCGACCTCCTGTTCTCCAACGTGTTCGCCTGGGAAGGTGCGATTGCCATCGCCCAACCCGAAGATACTGGCCGCTTCGGCTCCCATCGATTCATCACCTGCCGGGCAGCCTCCGATCTGACTACAGCCGAGTTCCTGCGGTACTACTTCTTGACCGACGAAGGAATGCTGAAGGTCGGAGAGGCGTCGCCTGGTGGGGCTGGTCGCAACCGCACGTTGGGGCTGGAAAAGCTGATGGCCATCGAAGTACCCATGCCCCCGCTGGCCACGCAGCAAACCTTTGACCGCCTGCAGGCCGAGGTCGCCGCCCTCAAGGCCAAACACGCTGCCATCCGCAAAGCCAACGCCGCGCTGCTGCCCGCGACGCTGGAGCGGGTGTTTTCTTCGCAAACTACGGAAAAGGAACAACAAGAATGCTGTTGATCACCGGCGCCGGCGTCGATCGCAGCACTGGTGTTGATGCCCAGCTGCGTCCGCAGTCCAAGATCGCTATCGTGTGACAAGCCATGCTTCCGCTTCTCCACCAAGGGGCTACTCTTTAACGACGTCCGTTTCGAGTCGGGACAGGCCACGCCATCCGGCGGAGGAGGAAACGATGAAGCGAATGAACCTGGCAAAGTACCTTGCCCGGCTCGGCGCAGCACTGTTCGTCGCCACTGCGGTGCTGCCCCCGCTGGCGCTCGCGGCCGAGGGCGGAGCAGGGCCCGCAACGTCGATCGGCGTACCGCAAATCGACGCCGAGCGGGCTGCCGACCCGTCGGCGGGAAGCGCCGGTTCTTCCCGCGGCGTCGTTTCCGTGTCGCATCCGCTCGCCGCCGCAGCCGGCGCACGGATTCTCGCAGCCGGCGGCAACGCGATCGACGCGGCGGCCGCGATCCAGTTCGCGCTGAATGTCGTCGAGCCGCAATTTTCCGGAATCGGCGGCGGCGGTTTCATGATGGTGCATCTCGCCGCGGAGAACCGCACGTTCATCGTCGACTCGCGCGAGAAAGCTCCGGCGGGGGCCAGCGCCGACATGTTCGTCGGACAGACTTTCCTCGCCGCGTCCACCAGCGGGCATTCGATCGGCGTTCCCGGCACCTTGAAGGGGATCGATTACGCGCTGCGCCAGTGGGGGAGCATGACGCTCGCCGCCACCCTCGCGCCGGCGATCCGGCTCGCGGAAGAGGGTTTCCGCATCAACCGCGTCCTCGCGGCCGACACGTACAACGTACGCACGACGCTGCAGCCGGAGACGCGGGCGATTTTCCGCCTGCCGGACGGCAGCCCGCTGCCCGCAGGGCATCTGCTCGTCCAGCCGGCGCTGGCGCGGACGTTCCGCCTGATCGCCCGCGACGGCATCGACCCGTTCTACCGGGGGGACATCGCCCGCGCCATCCTCGACGTGCAGCTGCGTTCGCAGATCGGCCCTGCCGGCGCGGGGCGCATGACGGCCGGCGATCTCGCGTCTTATGACGTCGCCGTGAGGCAGCCGGTCGAAGGCAACTACCGCGGGTACACGATCAAGTCGATGCCACCGCCCTCGTCCGGCGGGCTGTCGCTGCTCATGATGCTCGAGCTCCTCGAGCCGTTCCCGATCGGCAGCGGCGGCAAAGGCTGGCGCTTCGGCGGGCGCCATGCGCTGCACGCGATGATCGAGGCAATGCGGCTGACGTTTGCCGACCGGGCGGTATGGATGGGCGATCCGGACTTCGTTGCCGTGCCTGTGAAAGGACTGCTGTCCGAATGCTTTCTCGCGACGCGGCGCGCCTTCATTGGCGCCGGTTCGCGCATGGCCACGCCGCTCGCCGGTGACCCCCGCGCCTGCGATGCGCCGACCCCCCGCTCTCACGGCGAGCTGCCGCAGGTGCCGGTGGAGGAAGAGAAAGGCATGCACACAACCCACTTCTCGGTCGTCGACGCAGCCGGCAACTTCGTCAGCTACACGAGCACGACCGAGCACACGTGGGGAACCGGCATCCTCGTTCCGGGCTATGGTTTTCTGCTCAACAACCAGTTGACCGACTTCAACTTCACGCCGCAATTCAGCGCCTCCACCGGCAATCCGGGCGCCAACGATGCGGGACCGTTCAAGCGGCCGCTCTCGTCGATGGCGCCGACGATCCTCTTCAAGGACGGCAAACCGCTCGTTGCCTACGGCGCGTCAGGAGGGCCGACGATCATCAACACGGTGCTGAACATCACGCTGAATCTTGTCGATCACCGCATGGACATCCAGCAGGCGATCGACGCGCCCCGACTGTCCGTCACGTCCGCAGCGGGAGCGGTGCGGTGCGAGAGCGGGCTGCCGCCCGATTCGTTGCGGCAGCTCGCCGAGCTCGGTCATGACCTGCCCGAGGTGGCGGGCGTCCCTTTCTGCAACGAATCGATCGGATCCGTACAGGCGGTCGTGGTCGACGTGCAAAACGGCAGGCGCTACGGCGGCGCCGACCAACGAAGCGAAGGCACGGTCATCACCTTGCCAAGACAGGGCGCTGATCGCATCCGGTGAGTTTCACTGCCTTTGCCGGGACAGCGTGGGCGCGGAGCAGGAATCGCACGGCCGGAACCCGTCGTCCCCGCCGCTCCGAAAGCGCTCGTTCGTGCTGCATCCTTTCACACCGGTTGCGGCAAGTGCCGCCGAAACCACGCCGCCGCGTGCTGCGCGACCACCTCGAGCGTGCCGGGCTCCTCGAAAAGGTGCGTCGCGCCGGGGACGATCGTCAGCGTCTTCGTGCAGGAGAGCCTGGCGTACGCTTCCTGGTTCATGCGGATGACCGGCTCGTCCCGTCCGCCCACGAGGAGCAGCGTCGCGGCGCGCACCGCTTCGAGCGCGTCGCCCGCCAGATCCGGCCGGCCGCCGCGGGACACCACCGCCCTCACCTCGTCGCCGAGCGCCGCGGCCGCGACCAGCGCCGCGGCCCCGCCGGTGCTCGCGCCGAAATAGCCGAACGGAAGATCGCCCGTGTCGGGCTGGCGCCGCAACCAGCGCGTCGCTTCCCCGAGGCGGCCGGCGAGCAGCCCGATGTCGAAGCGCAGTTCGGCCGTCCGCGCGTCGACGGCCTCTTCGTCGAGGCTCAGCAGATCGAACAACAGCGTGCCGATCCCCGCATCGCACAGGAAGCGCGCGACGAAGCGGTTGCGCGGGCTGTGACGGCTGCTCCCGCTGCCGTGGGCGAAAAGGACAATGCCCGCCGCGCCCTGCGGAATCGTCAGCTCGCCCGCCAACCGCACCGCACCGACCGGAATCTCGACCGCCCGTCCCGCTCCCGATGACTTTTCCGCCTGGCTTGTCATGGCCGTCTCCAAGGTGATTTGCTCCCCTTCGTCGGGAGAGGAAGCAAGGCAAGCGCGATGCCCGGCGAGAGCTGGCGGCATTCGGGTTGCGGTGCAGCATCGGAGTTGTCTTCTTGCCCTGGTCGCCGCGCGTATCGCCATACATCCAGCTAATCGAGCCAACAGAAATTTTATGTTGCGTCGCACAATCCGCTCGGCTATTCTTCGCCTGTCTCCTCCACCCTCCTCCTTTGGTGTGGATTTCAGCCCGGGCTCGCAAGCGCTCGGGCTTTCTTTTTTGGATCGGGCCTCGCGGCGATCGGCGAGGCCCTCGCGGCGGCGGAAGCGCCTACTCGAGCGTCACCGCCGTGCCGCTGACGGCGACCATCAGCATGCCGTTCTTTTCGCCCAGCACCTCGTAGTCGATATCGACTCCGACGACGGCGTTCGCGCCGAGCCGGCTGGCCGCTTCGGCGAGATCCGCGAAAGCGGTTTCGCGGGCCGAGCGCAAGGTCTTTTCGTACGCGCCCGAACGCCCGCCGACGATGTCGCGCACGGCGGCGAACATGTCCTTGAAGACATTCGCGCCGATGATCGCTTCGCCGGCGACGACGCCGTGATAGCTGCGGATCGTCCTGCCTTCGATGGTCGGAGTCGTGGTCATCAACATGGCTTGCCTCTGTCGTGGTTGCAAAGCGGATGCGGGAATCGTGCGGTGGGCTACGCGGCCCGTTTTTGCCGCGCGCTCGCCGATGTGTCGCGCGATCGTCGTGCCTCGTCGAGCAGGTAGCGCTGATAGTCGTCCAGGTCGCCGTCGAACGGCTCGACGCCGCCGCGTGCCACCAGCCAGAACTCGTCGCACACTGCGCGCAGCAGCGCGCGGTCGTGGCTGACCAGCATGACGGTGCCTTCGAACTCGTTGAGCGCGACGCTGAGCGCTTCGCGCGTCGCCAGGTCGAGGTGGTTGGTCGGCTCGTCGAGCAGCAGCAGGTTGGGGCGCTGCCAGACGATCATGCACAGCACGAGCCGCGCCTTTTCGCCGCCGCTCATCGTGCCGACCGCCTGCTTGACCATGTCGCCGCTGAAGTTGAACGTGCCGAGGAAGTTGCGCAGATCCTGTTCGCGCGCGGCGATCCAGCCGCTGCGCCCGCTGGCGAGGGTTTCCTTCGCAAGCCGTATCATGTGCTCGAGCGGCGTGTCCTGCGGGCGCAGCACGTCGAGTTCCTGCTGGGCGAAATAGCCGATGTTCAGGCCCTTGCCTTCGGTGATCTCGCCGCCGATGACGTCGAGCGTGCGGGCGACGGTCTTGACCAGCGTCGACTTGCCCTGGCCGTTCGCGCCAAGGATGCCGATGCGCTGGCCGGCGTGCACCGAGCGGTTGATGTGGCGCACGATGACGACAGGCGCGGTTCCGGCCGCTGCATCCGGCGGCGGCAGATAGCCGAAGCTCGCGTCGTGCATCGACAGCATCGGGTTCGGCAGGTTGGCCGGTTCCTGGAATTCGAAGTTGAACTCCGCATCGGCGAGGACCGGCGCGATGCGCTCCATCCGCTCCAGCGCCTTGACGCGGCTTTGCGCCTGCTTCGCCTTGCTCGCCTTGGCCTTGAAGCGGTCGATGAACTTCTGCAGGTGGGCGATCCTGTCCTGCTGCCGGGCCAGCGCCGACTGCTGCAAGGCCAGCTGCTCGGCGCGCATGTCCTCGAAAGCGCTGTAGTTGCCGCCGTAGCGCAGCAGCCGGGCGTTGTCGATGTGCAGCGTGACCTGCGTCACCGCGTCGAGGAACTCCCGGTCGTGGCTGATCACGACCAGCGTGCCGGCGTAGCGCTTGAGCCACGCTTCGAGCCACACCAGCGCGTCCAGGTCGAGGTGGTTCGTCGGCTCGTCGAGCAGCAGCAGATCGGACGGGCACATCAGCGCGCGCGCGAGCTGCAGGCGCATGCGCCAGCCTCCGGAAAAACTGTTGACCGGGTTCGCGAGCTCGGCGCTGCGAAAACCCAGCCCGAGAATCAGCGCCTGCGCCCGCGCTTCGGCATCGTGCGCGCCGGCGTCATGGAGCGCCATGTAGGCATGCGCCATGCGCATGCCATCGTCGCTGGCCTCGGCGGCGTGCACCTCGGCGCGGGCAGCCAGCAGGACCGTGTCGCCGTCGATGACGAAGTCGGTCGCGCTCTGCGCGGTTTCGGGCATGTCCTGCGCGACCTGGGCCATGCGCCACTGCGACGGGATCGAATAATCGCCGGCGTCTTCGTGCAGCACGCCGGTGAGCAGCCCGAACAGACTGGATTTGCCGGCGCCGTTGCGGCCGACGAGGCCGATCTTTTCGCCGGGATTGAGCGTGACGGAAGCGGTGTCGAGCAACACCTTGGCACCGCGGCGCAGCGTGACGTTCTTGAGCGTGATCATGGGCGGGCCTTCGTTGGACGTGGCGCATGATAACCACCGCAGCGCAGCATTTCGCTGTCACGGCCCGCCCTCGCCGAAATATCGTCGCGCGGATGCTTATCCACCGAGGCCCCGTTCGATGCGCCACCGCCCCGTCGCCGCCGGCTTACCAGCTGCGCACGCGGCCCGTGTCGAGGTGGACGAACTGGTCGTGCGGATAGTAGCCGACGCCGCCGACCCCGAGAGACAGCGCCGCGTCGCGCAGATCGGCAAGCGGCGTGTCCGCGATGCGCACGTCGATCGCCTTGCCGTCCATGTGCAGGCTGCGCTTGGCGACGCCGCCGCCGCGCGTGTTGCGCAGCGTCGAATTGGTGGCCGGACAGCGGTAGCCGGAAATCACCTGGAACGACTCGCGCGAGCCGAGCGTGAGCTTCAGCCGGTAGAGGAGATCGAAGAGCCTGGGGTCCATGTGGCCGACTTCGCCGGAGTAATGATCGCGCATGAAACGGTTGAGCGTCGTCAGCGCTTCGGGCACGTATCGCTCGCCGACGGCATACACGACCGAGACGCGCTCGCCCGTATGAGTGTGGTCGAACGCGAGGCTGCGCGCGTCGCGCACCGAAGCGCTCACCGGCCGCGCGAAAGGCAGCGCCGCGCCGGCGACGGCCAGTTTGGCGGATTGACGGAGAAAATGGCGTCGGGAAGGCACGGTCTGCTTCATCTTCGAAGTTCCAGGGTCAGTATCAGTATCAGTATCAGTATCGGGTGTCGCGCCCCTGGTGCTGCGCCAAGGGCGGCTGGCCGCTGCGGGCGGGCTGCTGCAGGGCGGCATCGAGCAATTTGTCGTGCCCGTAGATGTCGCGGAAAAAATAGACCAGACCGTCGCTTTTGACCAGAACCGTGCTGTAGGCAATCACCACCGGCAAAGGTTCGCGAAGCCGCAGCGTCTTCGACACGCCCTCGGCCATCGCCGCGCGGATGCGCTCTTCGCTCCACTCCGGGTCATCCTGCAGCACGAATCTCGCCAGCGCCACCGGCTCTTCGACGCGCACGCAGCCGTGGCTGAAATCGCGCCGGTCCTTGCCGAAGAGGCGGGGGGTCGACGTGTGGTGCAGGAAGATGTTGTCGTTGTTCGGAAAAATGAACTTGATGTCGCCCAGCGCGTTGGCCGGTCCCGGCCGCTGGCGGATGCGCATCTCGCCGCGCAGCACCGCATCCAGGTATTCCGGCGCGAACGTCGTGATCACCTGCCCGTCGCCGGCGACGAATTCGAAGCCCTGCTGGTGCAGATAGGCCGGATCCTGGCGCAGCCTGGGAATCGTCTCCGTCCGGGCGATCGAGGGCGGGACGTTCCAGTAGGGACTGAACTCGATGAAGCGCATGTCCTCGTCGAAAAGCGGCGTGCGCGTGTCGAGCGCGCTGCCGACGATGACTTTCATGTTCGCTTTGACTTCGACCCGGCCATCGCGCGCCTCGTAGGCCCGCAGCACGAATTCCGGGACATTGACGACGATCATGCGCGGCCCCTGCAGCAGCGGCGTCCAGCGCAGGCGTTCCAGCGTCAGCTCCATCTGCCGCACCCGCGCGGCCGGCGACACGTCGAGCTGTTCGAGCGTCGCCTTGCCGACAACGCCGTCCTCTACGAGTCCGTGGCGCCGCTGGAAAGCCTTGACGCCTTCGACGACCGCGCCCTCGTAGCGCAGCGGCACCGGCGTGGCGGCCGGCAGGTCACCGAGCGCGACCAGGCGTTGCACCAGGACAGGCATGCCTGCATACGCTTGCCCCGGCTCCAGCTTGCGCTGCGGCGGGCGCGGCAGCGCGGCGAGCCACGGAGCAGTCCCGGACGGATCGCGCGCCAGGTTGCGGTAGCGCCGCAGCGCTTCGCGCACGTTCGCGTAAAGCGGCAGCACGGGCGCGGCACGGCGCACCGCGTCCGGCAGGCGGCGCTCGATCACGGCGGCGTACAGGTAGGCGAGGGGATCGAAACCGTCCGCTGCCGGCGCGACGAAATTCGCATGGACTTGGCGCGGGTCGACGCGACCGAAACGCAAGTCCGTCAGGTACCGCTGCATCGCTGCCGTCAGCGCGATGTCGAGCCGCGCCACGTCCTCGTCTGCCCACGCCCACCCGTCGGCCGCATCGGCAACGGCGCGGCGCAGCGCTTCGGCATCGTAATCGCGCGCGTCGAGCCCATCCTCGGCAGCGGCCGCCAGAATCTCGACGGCTTGCCACGCCTGCGCATTCGGCCGCCGGCCGTCGAACCACAGCGGCTCGGCCGCCGCTGCCCCCGCCCCCAGCACCGCGAGGCAGAAAACCACCGCGCGCCCGCGTCCCGCACCCGCCACGCGGCTCAGGAAAACAGAAAAAAGTCCGAATATTCCGGATCGGCTCACCCTGGGTCATCTCCTTCTGGCGCGACAGCAACTGATGAACTCGGTCCGCGTCGCCTTCCAGCCAGTCTATCGTGCATCCCGTAGTCGTCTACGAGCGCTTTTCGCCACTCGCGTTCGCACTACCCCACGGGCCGTCACTTGCGCCGCCGGCGCTTGACGACCTCCATGACTTTCTCGATGTGCCGCCGCGCCTGTTTGTTCGCGCGCTCCGACTTGACGTCCAGCGCTTTCTGCACGAGCGCATGGAACGCAACGAGATCGAGCAGCGGATAGGCGTCGAACACGCCCTGGTCCTGGAAGAACTCGGCGATCCAGTGCGGATCGAGTTCGACCCTGCCCGTCTCGTGCAGGTATTCGGTGGCCGCCATCTCGACGTACTCGGAAAGTTTCCGCATTCCTCGCTCCAGTCCCGCGCCGCCCGATGCAGGCGCACGCCTTTTGACCTCGCCGCGGACGACTTGTCGCACGTATGCCGCCCCTCGCGATGCTCGCGCACGCTCCGCCGGGCGGACGTCAAATTCCGCCTCTGTGCGTTCCATCACGGACATCGGGCGATTATTGCGCGCGGTCAAGACACTCCGGCAATAGCTGACTAGACTGCTCAGCTATTGCCCATTTTTTTTCGATCGCGGAAAAACGCCATGCTGTTTGCGACCCACAAGAAAGCCTTTCATCAGGCCGAAACCCAACGGACAGCGCTTGCCGAGGAGAACGCCCGCCTGCAGGCGAGGCTCGCGGCGGTCGAAACCGAACGCACCACCCTTGCGGCCGAACTGTCGGAACTGCGGCGGGAGCGCGCCACCCTCGGCGAGGTGTTCCGCAACCTCGGCTCGTTCGGCGAGTCGCTCGGCGGCGTGCGGCAGTCGTTTCTCGGCCTGACCGCGACGCTCAACGACCAGAAGCTCTCGGCCACCGAAGCGGCCGGACGGTCCGACGCGAACCGCGTCGCGTTCGAGCGCATGGCGACGAACCTGCAGGAAATGGTCACGCGCATCGGCGACGCATCGCGCAACGTCGAAGGGCTGTACCGCAGCGCCGGCGAGATCGGCGGCATCGTGCGCCTCATCAAGGAGATCGCCGACCAGACCAACCTGCTGTCGCTGAACGCCGCGATCGAGGCCGCACGGGCCGGCGACGCGGGCCGGGGCTTCGCCGTCGTCGCCGACGAGGTCAAGAAGCTCGCCGAACGCACCGCGAACGCGACCACCGAAATCACCGGCCTGGTCGGCACGATCCAGACCGAGACCGAGACCGCGCGCCGCGTCATGCAGTTGGGCGCGCAGGATGCGTCGCGCTTCTCCAGTGAAAGCGAGCAGGCGATGCACAGCATGCAGCACCTGCTCGGGCTGTCGCAGCGCATCGAAAGCGCGGTTGCCGAGTCGGCGCTGCTGGCCAACGTCGAGCTTGCGAACCTCGAAGAGCTCACGCTGAAGCTCGAAGTGTACAAGGTGTTTCTCGGCCTCTCGCGCGTCAGCCCGGAGAACCTGCCGGATCAAACCGAATGCCGGCTCGGCCAGTGGTATTACGACGGCGAGGGCAAGTCGCGCCTCGCCCGCCTGCCCGGCTACGCCGCGCTCGAAGCGCCGCACCGCGCGGTCCACACGCACGCACGCAGCGCAATCAGCCTGTATTATGCGGGCCGCTTCGACGAAGCGCTGCGCGCGCTCGCGGCGATGGAATCGGCCAACCTCGCCGTGATGGGCGGCCTCGCCGACATGCTCGGGCAGAAGGCCGGGGCCACGCGCTGAGGAGGGAGACACCGCCCTCTGCGGTCCCGCCGCGCCGCTGGCGCCGGTGAGCGATCGCCGTCACCGGGCAGGCCCGCTTCGGAGATAATCGCGAAAACAGCGTTTATCACCGTACCGCCACGGGCTTCACTGGAGAAAATCATGGCATCACCGCACGAAACCGCCAGCATGGCGCTGTTCTGCGACTTCGAGAACGTCGCGCTCGGGGTGCGCGACGCCAATTACGAGAAGTTCGACATCAAGCGCGTGCTCGAGCGGCTGCTGCTCAAGGGCAGCATCGTCGTCAAGAAAGCGTATTGCGACTGGGACCGCTACAAGGGCTTCAAGGCGACAATGCACGAGGCGAACTTCGAGCTGATCGAGATCCCGCACGTGCGCCAGTCGGGCAAGAACTCGGCCGACATCCGGCTGGTTGTCGACGCGCTCGACCTGTGCTACACGAAATCCCACGTCAACACCTTCGTCATCATCAGCGGCGACTCCGACTTCTCGCCGCTGGTGTCGAAGCTGCGCGAGAACGCGAAACAGGTGATCGGCGTCGGCGTCAAGCAATCGACGTCGGACCTCCTGATCGCGAACTGCGACGAATTCATCTTCTACGACGACCTGGTGCGCGAGAGCCAGCGTGCGGCGGCCAAGCGCGACACGCGTGAAGCGCAGCCCGCGGCGAAGCGCTCGCCCGACGAGGAAAAAGGCCGCAAGGACGAGCAGGAAGCACGCAAGACGCAGGCGATCGAACTTGCCGTCGATACGTTCGACGCGCTGGTCGCCGAACGCGGCGACAGCGGCAAGATCTGGGCGTCGATGCTCAAGGAAGCGATCAAGCGCCGCAAACCCGGGTTCAACGAGTCGTACTACGGCTTCCGCGCGTTCGGCAACCTGCTCGAAGAAGCGCAGGCGCGCGGCCTGCTCGAATTCGGCCGCGACGAGAAGTCCGGCGCCTACGTCTATCGCAGCAACGGCGGCGCCGCAGCCCACGAGGCGGGGGCCGAGCCGGCGCCGGTCGTCGTCGAGGTCGTCACCGAGGCGCGCGCCCCGGCGAGCGCCGGCAGGCACGAGTCGCGACGCGGGCGCGGAGGCCGCAAGGCGGCTGACGTCGCATCGCTCGAAGTGCCGGTTTCGCCCGACGTCGTCACGGAGCCGGCCGTCGCGGAGCCGGCCCTCGCGGAGCCGGCCGTCCAGCACGAGCCGCGGCGCCGGACGCGCAGCGGTCGCAAGCCGGCCGTAAAGCCGGCGGCGCCGGCCTTGGCGCAGGAGGCCGCAGAGCCGGAAACGCCTGCCGCACCGGTGCAGGCACAGCCGTTCGCCGCGCAGCCGCCGCTCATCGTGGCCGAAGAACCTGCGACGATCCCGGCGCAGGAATTGACCGAACCGGCAGTCGCGGAGGGAACTCCAGTGCCGGTGGAAGCGCATCGCGAGCCGGAAGCACGGCGCAAGGGACGCGGCCCGCGCAAGCCGGCGGCAAAGAAGACCCAAACGCCCGTGCCGGCGGTCGCCGAGCCCCCTGCGGAAGCTGGCGTGCCGATCGAAAACCCGGTGCCCGCGGAATCGCCTGCTCCCGCAGCGACGACCGAAACGCTCGCCCAGGCGGCGCGCAAGCCCGCTTCGCGCAGTCGCCGTCCGCGCAAACAGGAAGTCACCGACGCCGAATAAGCAGGCGCCGGGGTGCGGACCGTCGATTATTGGGGCTGTCCCCCTTCCGGCGCCGCTTTGCCGCCAGCCGGATGGGCGAGGAAAAAGCGCAGCATTTCCTTCGCCGCGTCCGGGCCCTGCGGGTCGGTGTAGGAGCCGCGCGAGCTGCCGCCGGACCACGCGTGGCCGGCGCCATGCACCGTCCACTGCTCGACGTGCGGCGAGCCGTTCGGATGGTGATAGGTCGTCCGGGTGTAGGCACGCCCGTTCGGCACCTGACCCCGTTCGATGCTCGCTCGCGGTTTCGACCCTGCTCCGGTTGATCCGGTGCGCACACCCGCGGGCGCAAACTGGACGATCACCTGCTCCCCGTTGCGCGGATGAACCGTCGTGTCGCGGTCGCCGTGGAAGACGATGACCGGCACCGGGTGAGGCGTTTCCCGGCCCGTCCCGGCGCCCGTCGCCCGGATACCGGCCGCGCGCGCGCTTCCCTGCTGCATCGCGGCGAGCGCCGACGGCAGATCGTGCGCGGCCGCATGCGGCAGGCCCGAATGGATGCCGGCAGCAGCGTAGAGATCCGGGTAGGCCACCGCCATCGTCGTCGCCATCGCGCCGCCTGCCGACAGGCCGGCGATGTAGATGCGTCGCCGATCGGCGTTGTAGCTTGCGGCGACTTCGCGCGTCATCCCGGCGATCAGCGAGGGCTCGCCGTGCTCCGCGCGCTGGTCCGAAGGCTTGAACCAGTTCCAGCATTTCGACCCGTTCGCCCCCGCCGACTGCGCGGGATAAAGCACGAGGCAAGGCTCCCGCTCGGCAAGCTCGTTCATGCCCGTGCCGGCGGCGAAATCGTCCGGGTTCTGCGTGCAGCCATGCAGCATGACGACCAGCGGCAACGGCTCGCCGCAATAGTTGCTCGGCACATACAGCTTGTAGCTGCGCGTGCCGGCGGCGTTCGTGTAGGAGGCGCTGATGAAGCGCGCGCCGTCCGGCACCGCCTCGGGAACATGACCCGGCACATGGCCGGGGACGATCGGCTCGAACGCCGGGACAGCGCCGCGAAGCTTGAACAATTTGTCGCGCAGCGTAGCACCCAGGCGCTCAGCCAGCGGCGGGACGACAGCTTCTGCCGCCGGCTCCCCGGCTTTGGCTGCGGCGTCGGCAGGTTCCCGTTGCGCCGGCTCGGCGTCCGCGACGAACGGGCCGATGTCGATGACGCGGCAGCTGCCTTCGAGCGGCGGCTCGGTCGCCCGGTGCGCGGCCGGCGTACCGGTGGCTGGCGTCGCCTCGGTGGCAGGCGACGGCGCGAACCGCCCGCCGAGAGCGCGCTGGATCAGTGCGGTCGCTTCGAGCAGCTGACCGGCACGCGTCAGCCGCGTGGCTTCGAGCAGGTCGGGGTTGAGCAGATTGGGGTTGAGTCGGGCATTCATGGGTTGAATCTCCTTGCGGACCGCGAAAGCGGTCACCTGATCCGGTCCGCCAGCGCGGCCTTGACCGCTGCGCTGGCATGCAGCGCGCCGAGCACGACGATCGATTCGATCGTCGCGAGCGCGAGTTCGGGCGGCACGTCGGCGGCGATGCTCGCCAGCCCCAGCACCTGGATGTCGAGCCGCTCGCCGGCCGCCTGCACCGCTTCGAGATCACGGCGCGTGTAGTGCTGCAGGCCGAGGACGAAGGCCTTGCGCGCGACCGTGTCGCGGATCACTTCGTTATGCGTGACGAGCTGGTTGCGAATCGCCGTGCGGATGAAGTCGGTGCGGTTCGAATAAAAGCCCTCCTGTACCAGCAGATCGATCTGCCCGAGGTCGACGACCCCGAGATTGATGGTGATCTTCTCGGTCGTCTCTCCCGCCTTCGGGCGCAGCTCATGCACGCTCATTACCATCTCCCCGCCATCCATATGGATGGTATTGTGGCCTTCAAGGAGGGGAAGTCAAGCGATTTCTCGAACGGCGGCAACGAGGGCACGGCCGCCATCGACCGAAGCGCGCCGCGGCTGCGGGAGTTGCGGGAGTTGCGGGAGTTGCGGGGAGTGCCGGAGACGGCGGCACTGCCGCCCGTCAATGTGCACCGGCCGCTGGGGGCCGGGGTGCGCGCGCCGCCGGCGGCGGTTCAGCCTTGCCGGCTTTCGGTCATGCGCCCGCAGTAGGCCTTCAGTTCATCGGGCAGGCCCTGCGGACAGACGCCGCACTCGCGGTTGCCGGGCACGGCGTAGTCGATGAACTTCGGGTAGGGCAGCTTCAATTCGGCCATGATGCGGCGGAACTCGTCGAGCGTGCGCTCGCCGCCGAGGCGCGGGTTGCGGGCGCGTTCCTGCGCGATCGACGACACGCGGCGGCCCTGGTAGTCGTGCGCCGGATAGACGAGCTGCTCGTCGGGCAGCGTGAAGAGTTTCTCGTGCACGCTGCGGTACAGCGCCGCCGGGTCGCCGCTCTGGAAGTCGGTGCGGCCGCAGCCGTCGATCAGCAGCGCGTCGCCGGTGAAGACCCGGTCGCCGCATACGTAGGCGAAGTGGCCGTCAGTGTGACCGGGGGTGTGCAGCGGCGCAAGCCGGACGCTGCCGACCGCGACCGGCCGGCCCTCTTCGACCGGCACATCGACGCACGGCAGCCGGTCGATCGCGGGCGCGGCGATGCGGCTGCCGACGCGCTCTTTCAGATGACGCGCCGCGGTGATGTGGTCCGCGTGGATGTGCGTGTCGAGCGTGAGTTCGAGCCGCAGCCGCAGTTCGGCGACCAGCGCGAGGTCGCGCTCGATCGCGTTGACGACCGGGTCGATCAGCACTGCCGCGCCGGTATCCTCGCAGCCGAGCAGGTAAGTGTAGGTGCTCGACAGCGGTTCGAAGAGCTGCCGGAAGATCATCGCCGTCCTCCATGCCGGAATTGAGGTGCGCCCTTCTGCCGCTTGCCGCTTCGGCGCGGCACCCCGCGCGGGCCGTGCCACTGACATTCTGGTACACGCCCCGAGCAAGTCAATGCGGAGCCGTATCTCTGCCCATCTCCGCGCGCCCCGGGGCGACCGGGCGGCCGCCTACTACCCGCCCCGCTTCGATGTGCCGAGGCTCTCGAGCAGTCCGTCGAGCTGGTCGAGGCTGCCGAAGCGGATCGTCACTTCGCCGGCGCCTTTCTTGTTCGTCTTGATCCTGACGGTCGCGCCGAGCACGTCGGCGATTTCCTCTTCGATCCGCAGCAGGTCGCGATCGGGCTCGCGCTCGGCCTTCTTCTGCCGCGGATTCAGGATCTGCTGCACGAGGCGCTCGGTGTCGCGCACCGACAGCCCGCGCGCCGCGACGTGGTTCGCGAGCTGGATCTGGCCGGCGCCGTCGAGCGGCAGCATCGCGCGCGCATGGCCCATGTCGATGTCGCCGGCCATCAGCAGCTCCTGCACCGGGCGGGCGAGATTGAGCAGACGCAGCAGGTTCGACGCCGCCGGCCGCGAGCGCCCGACCGCATCGGCCGCCTGCTGGTGCGTCATGCCGAACTCGTCGATGAGGCGCTGGATGCCGCCCGCTTCCTCGAGCGGGTTGAGATCCTCGCGCTGGATGTTCTCGATCAACGACATCGCCAGCGCCGCTTCGTCCGGGATCTCGCGCACCAGGCACGGCACATCGGCGAGCTCGGCGATCTGCGCCGCGCGCCAGCGCCGCTCGCCGGCGATGATCTCGTACGCCGAGCCGTTGACCGGCCGCACGAGGATCGGCTGCATCACGCCCTGCGCCTTGATCGATGCCGCGAGCTCCTCGAGCGAGCCCGGATCCATGCGCGTGCGCGGCTGGTACTTGCCGGGCCGCAGGTCGCCGACCGCGAGCGCCTGCAGTTCGCCGCGCTCGGCGTCGTCGTCCTGGTTCCCGGCGAGCAGCGCGTCGAGGCCGCGGCCGAGGCCTTTGAGTTTGGGTCGGGTCATCTTCAAACGTCTTTAATGGGCAGGTTGCCGAGTTTTTCCAGTAACGGAATCAATGCCGGAATCTCGCGGGTCGCGGTGTTCCACACCAGGTCCAGGCGACCTCGAAATAATCATGAATGAGCTCCTTTCGGCTCACAGCGGCCTCGCCTCGCGCATCACTTCGGTCCGGATCAACGGGTGCAGGCCGCCCGGCGTTGCCACTTCGACCTTCAGCGCGAGCAGCGATTCGAGTTCCTCCTGAAGCGCGAAAGCATCGAACAGACTCGCGTCGGGACCGAATTCGACGAGCAGGTCCAGATCGCTGTCGTCGCGGTCGTCGCCGCGGCTCACCGATCCGAACACGCGTACGTTGTACGCACGATGACGGGTCGCGAGCGCGAGGATCTCGACACGGTGGCGGCGCAGGGCTTCGCTCGGTTTCATGATCGATCACAGGGTCCTGACACGTTCGATCATCTCGGCGGCGAAGGCCATGTAGGCCTGTGTCCCTTTGGCTGCCTTGTCGAACACGACGCCCGGCATGCCGTGGCTTGGCGCTTCGGCGAGGCGCACGTTGCGCGGCACGATGGCGCGGAACACCTTGTCGCCGAAATGGCTCTCGAGCTGCGCGGAAACCTGCTGCTGCAGCGTCATCCGCGCATCGAACATGACGCGCAGCAGGCCGGTGATGCCCAGTTCGCGATTCAGGTTCGAATGCACTTTCCTGATCGTGTTGACGAGGTCGGACAGGCCTTCGAGCGCGAAATACTCGCACTGCATCGGGATGATGACGCCGTGGGCCGCGCACAGTCCGTTCAACGTCAGCATCGACAGCGACGGCGGGCAGTCGATCAGGACCAGGTCGTAGTCGGCGCCGAAGTCCCTGAGCGCGTCGCGCAGGCGGTTCTCGCGCCGTTCGAGGCCGACGAGTTCGACTTCGGCACCGGCGAGGTCGCGGTTCGCCGGCAGCACGTCGTAGCCGCCCGAGGGCGACGCGACGCGCGCCTCGTCGAGCGTCGCGAGGCCGACGAGCACGTGGTACACCGATTTCGCCACCGCGCGCTTGTCGACGCCGCTGCCCATCGTCGCGTTGCCTTGCGGATCGAGGTCGATGAGCAGCGTGCGCTGGCCGGCCTGGGCGAGCGCGGCGGCGAGGTTGACGCAGGTCGTCGTCTTGCCGACGCCGCCTTTCTGGTTTGCAACGCAGAAGATTCGGGCCATTCAGTTCCTTTCGAGGATGATCAGGTGTCGTTCGGCGCCGAGCCCCGGCACCGTCAGCGGGTGCACCTCGGCGACGCGGAAACCCGCCGGCAGGCGCGCGATCTCGTCGCGAGGATACACGCCCTTCATCGCGAGAAAATGTCCGCCGGGCCGCAAGAGATGCGCGGTCAGGCCGACGAAATCCGACAGTTCGGAGAAGGCGCGCGAGATCACCGCGTCGAACTTTGCCTCCGGCCGGACGTTTTCGACGCGCTCGTTCACGACCGTGAAGTTCGCGAGCCCGAGCTCGATCTTCGCCTGCTGCTGGAAGCTCGCCTTCTTGTTGACGGTCTCGATCGACGTCACGGCGAGGGCGGGATGGCAATCCGGCGCGGCGAGCGCGAGCGGAATCCCCGGCAGGCCGCCGCCGGAGCCGACGTCGGCGAGCGTCGCGATGCCGCCCAGATGCGGCAGCACCGCGAGCGAATCGAGCAGGTGGTGCGTGACGATCTGCCCGGCGTCGCGGATCGACGTGAGGTTGTACACCCGGTTCCACTTCTGCAGCAGCGCGGCGAACGCGGCAAGCCGCGCCTGCGTCGCCGGCGAAAGATGCAGGTCAAGCTCCGCAAGGCCCTGCTCGAGGCTCGCAGCGCTCATACCGAGCGCATCCCTATCCCGGCGGCGCCCGCGCCGTCCGTCGGCGGCGTTCCGGCGTCGTCCGCGCCCGCCGCCGCGGCCAGGTCGCGGCGCTTGAGCCATACCATCAGCAGCGAAATCGCCGCCGGCGTCACGCCCTGGATGCGCCCGGCCTGGCCGAGCGTCCCGGGTTTGTGCAGGTTCAGCTTCTGCTGCACTTCCTTCGACAGGCCGCGCACCTGCGCGTAGTCGAGATTGGCCGGCAGAAGGGTCGATTCGGCCTGCAGCTGCTTCGCGACCTCGCCTTGCTGGCGGTCGATGTAGCCCTGGTATTTCGCCGCGATCTCGATCTGCTCGATGACTTGCGGGTCGGTCTCGGGGTTTTCCGGCGCGCCGGGCAGGCTCATCAGGTCCGCGTAGCGCGTGTTCGGCCGGCGCAAGAGCTCGAAGAAGCGGTATTCGCGTTCGAGCGCCTTGCCGACGACGCGCTCGGCGTCGGCCGCCGGCACGCGCGCCGGATGCGCCCAGGTCGCTCTCAACCGGGCGGTCTCGCGCTCGATCGCGTCGCGCTTGGTGCAGAACGCAGCCCAGCGCACGTCATCGACAAGGCCCAGCTCGCGGCCCTTTTCGGTCAGGCGCAGGTCGGCGTTGTCCTCGCGCAGCGAGAGGCGATATTCGGCGCGCGACGTGAACATGCGGTACGGCTCCGAGACGCCGCGCGTGATGAGGTCATCGACGAGCACGCCCAGATACGCTTCGTCGCGGCGCGGACACCACGCCTCGCGGCCCAGTACCTGCAGCGCGGCGTTCGCGCCGGCCAGAAGGCCCTGCGCGGCGGCTTCCTCGTAGCCGGTCGTGCCGTTGATCTGGCCGGCGAAGAACAGGCCGTCGAAGCTCTTCGTCTCGAGGCTGCTCTTGAGGTTGCGCGGGTCGAAGTAGTCGTACTCGATCGCGTAGCCGGGGCGCAGGATGAACGCGTTCTCGAGCCCGCGGATCGAGCGCACGACGGCGAGCTGCACGTCGAACGGCAGCGACGTCGAGATGCCGTTCGGATAGATCTCGTTGGTCGCCAGGCCTTCGGGCTCGAGAAAGATGTTGTGGCTCGTCTTGTCGGCGAAGCGGTGGATCTTGTCCTCGATCGACGGGCAGTAGCGCGGCCCCACCCCTTCGATGACGCCGGAGTACATCGGCGAGCGGTCGAGGTTTGCGCGGATGATGTCGTGCGTATGCTCGTTGGTATGCGTGATCCAGCATGGCAGCTGCTGCGGATGCTGGGAGGCCTTGCCGAGGAAGCTGAACACCGGCACCGGATCGTCGCCGGGCTGCTCCTGCATTACCGAAAAGTCGATCGTGCGCGCGTCCAGGCGCGGCGGCGTGCCGGTCTTCAGCCGTCCCTGCGGCAGCGCGAGCTCCTTCAGCCTCGCCCCAAGCGAGATTGCCGGCGGATCGCCCGCGCGTCCGGCCGAGTAGTTGTCGAGGCCGACGTGGATCAGGCCGTTGAGGAAGGTGCCGGCGGTCAGCACCACCGCGGGCGCCTCGAACGCGAGGCCGATCTGCGTGACGACGCCGGTGACGCGGTCGCCTGATACCGTGAGGTCGTCGACCGCCTGCTGGAACAGCCACAGGTTCGGCTGGTTCTCGAGCCGGTGGCGGATCGCCGCCTTGTACAGCACGCGGTCGGCCTGCGCCCGCGTCGCGCGCACCGCCGGGCCTTTCGACGCGTTCAGGATGCGGAACTGGATACCGCCTTCGTCGGTTGCCGCGGCCATCGCGCCGCCCAGCGCATCGACTTCCTTGACGAGGTGACCCTTGCCGATGCCGCCGATCGACGGGTTGCAGCTCATCTGCCCGAGCGTCTCGATGTTGTGCGTCAGGAGCAGCG
Source organism: Aromatoleum anaerobium (assembly GCF_012910705.2). Taxonomy (GTDB): domain Bacteria; phylum Pseudomonadota; class Gammaproteobacteria; order Burkholderiales; family Rhodocyclaceae; genus Aromatoleum; species Aromatoleum anaerobium. The sequence continues at coordinate 565,227 of NZ_WTVG02000038.1, forward strand.
TTTTCGCGCCGATGCGCGCGGCGGCGAGCGCGGCCTCGGTGCCGGCATGGCCGCCGCCAACCACGATGACGTCGAAACGGGAGGGATAGAGCATGGGTGCGCGCCGAAAAGGCCGATCGAGCGGGAAGGGCGAGGATTTTACGCTGTTGCGGCGCGAAAGCACAGTGTTTCCCACTCCTGTTCCACGGAAAAACGTCGTCCAAACAGACTGTTACCGTCTGCCGTGAGCCGCCGCGCGCACCGCTTGGGCGGACCGGGGCGCCGGCGTGCTTGCCGATCGCTTCGACCGGCCGCGGCTGCTCGCGCTCGGGTTCGCACTGATGGTGGCTGTCCACCTCGCGCTCGGGCTCGTGCTGTGGGGACTGCACATGGGGATGACGCAGGGCTGCTCGCGGCGCTGGTCGCGGACGCGGCACCGGCTGCGTTGCGCGGCACCGCGTTCGGCCTGTTCAACCTCGTCGGGGGGCTCGCGCTGCTCGCCGCGAGCGTCATCGCCGGCGCGCTGTGGGACGCCTATGGTTCCGCCACGACTTTCATCGCCGGCGCCGTGTTCGCGGCAGTCGCGCTCGTCGGGCTGCTGCCGCTGCGCGGGCGCCGGCAGGCACCCTGATGTTTACTTCAGCGCGGCGAGCGCCGCAGCATAGTCGGGCTCGTCCTTGATCTCGCCGACGAGCTGCGAATGCAGCACGCGGTTGTTCTCGTCGAGCACGACGACGGCGCGCGCGGCAAGCCCCTGCAGCGGCCCCGACGCGATCTCGACGCCGTAATCGTTGAGAAACTCGCGGCCGCGCAGCGTCGACAGCGTGACGACGTTGTCGAGGCCTTCGGCAACGCAGAAGCGTTTCGCGGCGAACGGCAGATCGCCCGAAATCACCAGCACGACCGTGTTGTCGAGCTTGCCCGCTTCGGCGTTGAACTTGCGGGTGGACGTCGCGCAAGTCGGCGTGTCGAGGCTCGGCACGATGTTCAGCACCTTGCGCTTGCCAGCGTACTTGTCGAGCGTGACGTCGGCGAGGTCGGCGCCGACCAGCGACAGCGGCGGCGCGGTGTCGCCCGGCTGCGGGAACTTGCCGGCGACTTCGATCGGATTGCCACCCAGGGTAACTTTGCTCATCGATCTCTCCTCTGTTTGGATTGGGGCCTGCGGGTCACGGGGCATGACATGGTGACAAGGTCATGGCGGACCTAGTCTAGCCGCGAATGCGGCGGATGGGAAAGACGGGAATTCAGGTATCGCGCGGGAGCCGGGGAGCGTCCGCGCGCGACGTCGTGATCAGGAATGGCGCGGCTTGCCGGTCTTCACGTCCTCGTACCACAGCGCGTGGTGCTCCTTCGCCCAGGTTTCGTCGACGTAACCCGTCCTCATCGCGCGGTATGCGCCTTCCAAGCCGATCGTGCCGAGGTAGATGTGGCCGAACGACAGCGCGATCAGCAGGATCGACGCCGTTGCATGGATGACGTTCGCCCATTGCATCGTCACACGGAGCTGGCCGAAGTTCGGGAAGTCCAGCACCAGCCCCGAGCCGGCGACGATCAGGCCGAGAAACGCGACGCCGCCCCAGAACCACGTTTTCTCGCCGAAATTGAAGCGCCCCGACGGCACGTGTTCGCCGCTGATGAAGCCGCCCCCCTTGCGGATCCAGACGCGGTCACTCGCCTCCCAGAGGTTGTCGCGGGCGAAGGCGAGGATCATCAGCACGGTGAACACGAGGAACACCGGCCCGATGTAGTTGTGGATGTTCTTGCCGACGACGAGCAGCACGCCGAGCGCGTCGTGCCCGAGCAGCGGGGCGACGAGGTGCTTGGCGAACAGGATCGCGAGCCCGGTGACGGCGAGCAGCACGAAAGTGATCGCGGTGCCCCAATGGACGACGCGCTCGAACATGCTGAAGCGCTGGATGCGGTGCCCGGTCGGCGCGGCGTGCAGCCTGATCATGCCTTTCACGGCGTAGAACACCGCGAGAGCGAGCAGCACGACCAGCAGCAGGGCGCTGCCGTACTGCTTGATCGGGCCGTTGCGCATCTGGCGCCAGGTGTTGCCTTCGTCCTGGATCAGCACGCCGGCCTCCGGGCCGCGCACCGTCGTGAAGAACTCGTCACCCGAGCGCGCCTGACGCCACATCGGTGCATCGTTCAGCGGTCCGGCCCGCTCCCGCTCGCGCTGCCGCGTCTGTTCACGTTGCCCGGTCTGTTCGCGCTGCCGGACCTGTTCGCTTTGCCGGATCTCTTCACCCGGCTGGAACTCTCCGCGCTGCCGGGTCTGCTCGCGCAGCTGGCGTTGCGCCGGTTCGTCGCCCGGCTCGGCCTGCGCCAGCACCGGCGGCGGCGCCAGCGCCAGCAGCCACAGCGCGAGCGCGAGCAGCAGACCCCGGCCGTCGCGCCGCATCAGGCTCGTGCTCATCGCGCTCTCCTCACTCGACCCGCCGGTATTCGTTCTGGCTGCGGACGCGGTCGTGCAGCGCGCGCTCCCAGGCTGTCTTGTCGCCGTTGAACGCGCCGCCCTCCCACGGCCGCGAATCGGTCTTGCCCTGGTATTTGCCCTGCTCGTACTGCACGACCTGCGGCTCTTCGCTGCAGCCGGCCAGCAGCACGAACGCCGCGACGGCTGCCGGCAGACCGAGCGGAAAACGCGGCTTCATTTCGCTTCCTCCTTGTCCTTGCCATACGCGGTCATCCAGCCCCACGCCTCGAACCCTTTGCCGCGCCGCAGCGCGCGTTCGCGGAAGATGTCGGACAGCTCGGCCGCGTCGCCGGCGAGCAGCGCTTTCGTCGAGCACATCTCGGCGCACAGCGGCAACTTGCCCTGGGCGAGCCGGTTGCGGCCGTACTTCTCGAACTCGGCGTCGGAGTGATTTTCTTCCGGACCGCCGGCGCAGAACGTGCATTTGTCCATCTTGCCGCGCGCGCCGAACGCAGCCGGGCCGTTCGGAAACTGCGGCGCGCCGAACGGACAGGCGTAGAAGCAGTAGCCGCAGCCGATGCAGCCGTCCTTGTCGTGCAGCACGACGCCTTCCTCGGTGTGATAGATCACGTTCGTCGGACACACCGCGATGCACGGCGCATCCGAGCAGTGCATGCACGCGACCGACATCGAGCGCTCGCCCGGCACGCCGTCGTTGATCGTGACGACGCGCCGGCGATTGACGCCCCACGGCACTTCGTGCTCGTTCTTGCAGGCCGTGACGCAGCCGTTGCATTCGATGCAGCGCTCGGCGTCACACAGGAATTTCATGCGTGCCATATCGCTCTCCCTCGGTCAGGCCTTGCTCACGCGGCACAGCGTCGTCTTGGTTTCCTGCATCATCGTCACGGAGTCGTAACCGTAGGTTGTCGCGGTGTTGACCGCTTCGCCGCGCACGATCGGCGCCGCGCCCTCGGGATAGAATTCCAGCATGTCGCGGCCCTGCCACCAGCCGGAGAAGTGGAACGGCAGGAACACGGTGCCGGGCGCGACGCGCTGCGTGACCTGCGCGCGCACCTTGAGCCGCGCCTTGGTCGGCGACTCGACCCAGATGTAGTCGCCGTTGCGGAAACCCGCGTCGTTGGCATCCTTCGGGTTCACCTCGGCGAACATCTCCTGCTGCAGCTCGGCGAGCCACGGGTTCGAGCGCGTCTCCTCGCCGCCACCTTCGTATTCGACGAGGCGTCCCGAAGTCATGATCAGCGGGTATTCCTTCGAGATGTCGCGGACCTTGTCCTGCAGCGTCTTGTACAGCGTCGGCAGACGCCAGAACTTCATCTTGTCCTCGTGCGTCGGGTACTTGTCGACGAGGTCGGGGCGCGGCGAGTAGATCGGCTCGCGGTGCAGCGGCACCGGATCAGGGAAGTTCCACACCAGCGCGCGCGCCTTCGCGTTGCCGAACGGATGCATGCCGTGGTTCTGCATCGCGACGCGGATGATGCCGCCCGACAGGTCCGTCTTCCAGTTCCTGCCTTCGGCCGCGGCTTTCTCGGCATCGGTGAGTTCGTCCCACCAGCCGAGCTTCTTCAACAGCACGTCGTCGAACTCGGGGTAGCCCATCTGCAGTTCGGCACCTTTCGACGCCGAGCCGTCCTCGGCGAGCAGCGACACGCCGTCCTTCTCGACGCCGAAATTGGCGCGGAAATTGCCGCCCCCTTCCATGACGTGCTTGGAGGTGTCGTACAGGTTCGGCGTGCCGGGATGCTTGAGCTCCGGGTTGCCGTAGCACGGCCAGGGCAAGCCGAAATAGTCGCCATCGCACGGTCCGCCGTGGGCGCGCAAGGTCTTGACGTCAAACGTGTGCATGTTCTGCATATGGAGTTTCAGCCGCTCGGGCGACTGGCCGGTGTAGCCGATCGTCCACGTGCCGCGGTTGATCTCGCGCAGGATGTCCTCCGGCTCCGGCTCGTCCCAGCCCTGCTTGTCCTTGACGAGCTTGATGTTCTTCACGAGCTCGTCGGCAAAGCCGAATTTCCTCGCGAACGCGTACATGATGGTCTGGTCGGGCTTCGATTCGAACAGCGGCTCGATGACTTTCTCGCGCCACTGCAGCGAACGGTTCGACGCGGTCGCCGAGCCCGAGGTCTCGAACTGCGTCGCGGCCGGCAGCAGATACACGCCGTCCTTCCTGACCATCGCGGCCATCGATGCGGTCGCCGACGGGTAAGGATCGATGACGACGAGCGTGTCGAGCTTCTTCATCGCCTCGACCATCTCGGCGCCGCGCGTCTGCGAGTTCGGTGCATGGCCCCAGTAGACGACCGCGCGCAGGTTGCCCGGCTGGTCGATGTCGGCCGGGTTCTCGAGCACGCCGTCGATCCAGCGCGACACCGTGATGCCGGACTTCGTCATCAGCTCTTCGGACGCGTAGCGGCTCTTGACCCACTCGTAATCGACGCCCCAGACGCGGCACCAGTGCTGCCATGAACCCGTGGCGAGCCCGTAGTAACCCGGCAGCGAATCCGGGTTCGGGCCGACGTCGGTCGCGCCCTGCACGTTGTCGTGACCGCGGAAAATGTTCGTGCCGCCGCCCGAGACGCCGACATTGCCGAGCACGAGCTGCAAAATGCACATCGCGCGCACGTTGCCGTTGCCGACGGTATGCTGCGTCTGGCCCATGCACCACACGACCGTCGAAGGTTTGTTCTTCGCCAGCATCTCGGCGATCGTGTAGACCTGCTCCTCCGCAATGCCGGTGACTTCGAGCACCTTGTCCGGCGTCCATTTCATGACTTCCTCGCGCACCTTGTCGAGGCCGTAGACGCGCTGGCGGATGTATTCCCGGTCTTCCCAACCGTTCTCGAAAATGTGGTACAGCATGCCCCAGATGAACGGGATGTCGGTGCCCGAGCGGATGCGCGCGTAATAGTCCGCTTTCGCCGCGGTGCGCGTGAAACGCGGGTCGACGACGATCATCTTCGCGCCGGTCTCCTTCGCATGCAGGATGTGCAGCAGCGACACCGGGTGCGCTTCGGCCGCGTTCGAGCCGATGAACAGCATCGCTCGCGCGTTCTGCATGTCGTTGTAGGAGTTCGTCATCGCGCCGTAGCCCCAGGTGTTGGCAACGCCGGCGACGGTGGTCGAGTGGCAGATGCGCGCCTGGTGGTCCATGTTGTTCGTGCCGAAGAAGGACACGAACTTGCGCATCAGGTAGGCCTGCTCGTTGCTGTGCTTGCTCGAGCCGATCCAGTACACCGCGTCGGGACCGGATTCCGCGCGGATTTTCAGCAGCCGGTCGCCGACCTCGTTTATTGCCTGCTCCCAGCTGATCTTCTGGTATTTGCCGTCGACGAGCTTCATCGGATATTTCAGCCGGTGCTCGCCGTGGCCGTGCTCGCGCACCGAGGCGCCTTTCGCACAGTGCGCGCCGAGGTTGATCGGCGAGTCGAACACCGGCTCCTGGCGCACCCACACGCCGTTCTTCACGATCGCGTCGATCGCGCAGCCGACCGAGCAGTGCGTGCAGACGGTGCGGCGCACTTCCTCGCCGCCGGTCGCGGACTGCGCCCCCGGATTCGCAGCATCCGCGCTGCCGATCAGGTTGTAGGGCAGCTGCGCCGCGAGCACGCCCGCCCCGGCGCCGAGGCCGGACCGCCTGAGGAACGCGCGCCGGTCCATCGTGGCGCCCAGATGCCGGGCAACCGGGCCGGGCAACTGCCGGGAGGCGTTGCCGGGGGCGGCACTCTTCTTGATGAGCATCGCGTGTTCTCCCTAGATCCGGGCGCTGCGGTAGTAACTGCGCATGTGTTCGCTGACGCCGGCGTCACGCGCGGACGTCGCAGCCGCATCGACGACCGCCGCCGCTTCGGGCACCGTCTTGCCCGCGGCCGCGGCAACAGCGGCCGCTGCGGCGACGCCTCCCGCGCCGAGCGTCAGCAGGAAATGGCGACGCTGCAGTGCGGGTTTTCGGTCGTCCATGTTGCTTTCCATGTCCCTTTCTCCCAAAACCGGTCGCCGGGCGCGTTCGCCGGGTCCGAAGCCTGTAAACGCGGACTCGCGCGGCCTAATCCATTGCGAAAGCTTCGCTCTCGACATCGAAGAACGCCCGCGCCAGCGCGCCGACCCGGGCATAGAAAGACGCTTGCGGCGCCGCCGCCAGCGCATCGGCCAGGCGGGCGTACCACGGTTGCAGATGGCGCGTGAAGAATGCCCGCTGGCGCGCGAGGCCGGCTGCATCCGCGCCGCTGACGACGAGATGGCGCATCACTTCGGCGAGCACGGCGACGTGGTCCTCGGTTTCCGTGACGCCGCCGCGGCGGGCGAGGCCGAGTCCGGCGAGGTCGTCACGCAGATCCGCGAGCGGCTCTTCCATCAGGAAGCCGGCGAGATAGAACGAGCCGTACAGCATCACTTCGGGCCGGCCGATGCCCTGGAACAGCGCTTCGTATTCGTCGTGCACGCTCCGGGCGTCGGTGTGTCGTGCGGCGTCCGCGAGCTCCGCCCACGCGACGCCAAAGGGCGAGTGGGCGAACGGCAAATTGCCGCCGCCAAAGACGTCGCCGGCAGCGGCGAGCGCGGCGAGCAGCGGCGCATCGGGGGGCGCGAAAAACAGGCGGGCCAGCAGCGCGTAGTGCTCGGCGCGCGCGTTGTCCTCGGCGCTCGCGGGCAGCGCAGAGGACATGGCGGACTCGGGCTCGTGGAGGATGGCGGCTTGCGATGCGCTCATTCGGTCATGTCCCAGGCCTTGAGGCCGTTTTCGCTGTGCATCAGATCGACGACGCGGCAGTCGCCGCACATGTGCAGGCGGCGGCGCTCGGCCTCGCCGGCGAACATCGAATGGCTCGCGAGGCGCGTGAACATCGCGTCGATGAGCGGCTTTGCCCCCATCGGCTGCGCACAGCGGATGCAATGGAAGATTTCGGCTTCCTTCAGCGGCACGGTGCGTCGTGCCGACTCGTCGAGGAGCAGGCGCGGCATGAGGGTGACGGCGTTTTCCGGACAGGACGCCGCGCACAGGCCGCACTGCACGCAGCTTTTCTCGATGAAGCCCAGCCGCATCGCGTCGCTTGCCGCGCTCAGCGCACCGCTCGGGCAGGCGCCGACGCAGGACATGCACAGCGTGCAGGCGTCGCTGACCGAAACCGTGCCGAACGGCGCCCCCGCGGCGAGCGGAATCTCCGCCACCGGCTGCGGCGCGACCGCGAGCAAATGCCGGATCGAGAGCTCCAGCGCGTCGCGCTTGCGGCCCGGCAGGTGGAACATTGCGGGCCGGCTCGCCCCGCTTGCCGGAGCCCAGTCCCACAGCGCCGCCTCGAGCGCCGGCCAGTCGTCGGCCTCGACGACGCGGAAATGCTCGCCGGCGTAGCCGAGCCCGGCGAGGATCGCCGCGCCCTGGGCAGCCGGGACGCGCAGCACGCCCGGATCGTGCGTGCCGGCCGCGAGCACCGCGACCTGGCAGGCCCCGAGCGCGATGCTGCCGAGTAGCAGCTCGAGGCCGACCGAATCGGCGCTCCAGGTTTCGAGCGGGATCACCCGCGCCGGCAGGCCTTTGCCGCGGCGCGCGAGCCGGTCGATCAGCGCTCGCCCGGCACCGGTCGAATGGAACAGCACACACGGCGCCTCGCCGCCGGCATCGCGATACGTCGCGAGCACGGTCCTGACGCGCATTCCGACATCTTCGACGCGCGGATAGTGCGACGCCAGCGCGCCGCTCGGGCAGACCGTCGAGCAGCTGCCGCAGCCCTGGCACAGGTACGGGTCGACGCGCACGGTATCGCCCGCGGAGGAGATCGCTTCGGCCGCACAGGCTTCGACGCAGTTCGAACAGCCGCGCTTTCTCGAACGCCCGTGCGCGCACAGCCGCGCTTCGAGCGCGACATAGCGCGGCTTTTCGAACTCGCCGACGAGCTCCGCGAGCGCCTGCGCCGCAAGAGCCTGCTCGAGCGGATCACGTCCGGGGGCGGCGTATCCATGCGGCAGCTCGACGCGCCGGATCAGCGGCGCGGAGGAGAGATCGAGCACGAGATCGAAACGGCTTTCGCGGGTCGTGTCGCGGCGCGCGAAGTCGATTGCGCCGACGGTGCCGCACGCCGTCACGCAGCTGCGGTGCGACCGGCAGCGCGACGAATCGACCTGGTAGTCCCAGCCGATCGCGCCTTCGGGACAGGCCCGGATGCAGGCGTTGCAGCGCACGCACAAGTCGAGGTCGATCGGGTTGCCCTGCGTCCAGGCGACGTCGAAAGCGCCCAGATGCCCGGCGATGCGCACGTCGCTCCCCGACCAGACGGGATAGCGGCGCTCGGCCGGCAGTTCGGCGTCCGGCGTTGCGCCGGTCATCAGCACCGCGACTTCGAAACGGGTCTGCAGGCGTTCGGCCCAGCCGAGCGCCGCGCCCGCTTCGCCGATGATCAGCAGCGCGCTGCCCGCCGCGAGCGTGACGCCGGGGACCGGATCGGCTTCGGGCAGCAGCGCCGCGGCGAGCAACGCGGCGATTTTCGGCGTCGCCGCCGGCGCTTCGACCGACCAGCCGGCGTTCTCGCGCAGGTTCAGGAAATCGATGCGTGACGGGGCGTCCGCGGCAAGCTGCGCGAACAGCGCGGCCTCCTGCGTACAGCCGACCAGCACATCGCCGTCGGCAAGCGCCGCTTCGACCACGGCGATCTCGCGGCGGCACAGTTCATGGTGAACCCGGAGCGGTTTGTCGGCGCCGATCGCACTGGCGAGCGCGGCCGCGTCGAGCGTCGAACTGCGATTGCAATCGCAGAGTTTTATCTGCCTGCGGCCTGTCGGCATCGTGGAAGTCTTCGTGTCGGATATCGGACCGAAGCATGGGCGATACCCGTGATCGCGGCAGAATGCGAACCGCAACGGAGCGATTTTCCGCGGCAAGAGCCCCGAAGCGGGCGACCGGGCGACAATTTGTCCTTCGCGCCCCAAAGTGTCGCATCCGGAGAGCGCTGGCGCGCCTTTCGGTTCAGCGACCGGCGCAGGCGCTGCCGGTATCGCCCTCCGCACTTGCCGGGTTGCGGCTCGCGCCCGCACACCCTTCGGGGGGACGCGGGCCATCGGCAGAAGCGGGCGGCGCGGCGTCTGCCCCGGTTCCGCCCTCGGCATCGGCCGCAACCCCCGCCCCGGCATCAGGATCGGGCTCCGCAGCGCCTGGGCCGGGGACCGGCGCAGCAGGCCGCCCGTCCTCGTCCTGCTCGTCGCCGAAAAAAGTCCGGAACTGCCGCAGTCGTTTCATCACGTCCGGCGGAATCGGATCGGCAGCCGAATAGTCGCCGATATACGTATCGAGGCCGTCCATGCGATTGAAGTGAGGATCGCTGAAGAGCTTGCGCAATGCCGCGCGGCGCAGCGGCTCGCCGACTTCCTTCTTCAGGAAACCGGTGAAATCGGCGTCGAGGTCGAGCGTGTCGATCGGCGGCAGCAACGCTGCGGCGGCCGGATCGACCACTGGCGCGTCTGCGCCACGCGCCACTCCCGGCTGGGGCTCGCCGGCTTCGGCACGAAGACTGGCGTCGGCCGGCGTTGCGGTTTCCCCGCCCGGCGCGATCTCGTCAGGCGCGCCTGCGGCCGACGCCGACGCGTCGTCGCCGCGGCGCTTGAGCCGCGACCAGCGTTCGAGAAAGCGCGCCGGCGTCGTCATGGCTGTTCGCGATCCTGCGCGAGCGGATCGTTGCGCCGGATCTTCTTGCGCGGCGCAGGCTCGTAGTGGCGGTTCACGAACGCGCCGACCCAGTCGGCAATCTCGCGCGACATCGGCACGCCATCGACCTGCTCGCCGGAGTCGAGCAGCCGCGCCGCTTCGCCGTAGCTCGCGGTGACCGTTGCCGGCCGCGCGACGCCGCCTTCCAGGCGCCACATCACGAACACTTTCGGCACCGGAGAGCTGAGATTGAGGAAATAGTTGGCGGCTTCGTCGCGGAACAGTTCGAGCGCGAAGCCGCCGACGCGGAACTGGTCGCGGTCGGTTTCGGCGACGATCTGCCGCATCGCCGGCTGCGCATCGTCGAAAGCCGGCACGACGCCGACGGCTTCCCAGGCCTCGTCGACCCAGCGGTTGTCGAGGCGGCGGCGCTCGATGATCACGGCGATCGGAAAGCGGTCCATGGTCCTGCTCCGGCGGGGCGCGATGCCGCACAGCATACGTGAGCGGCGGCGCCCGGAAAATCGGCGCCGCGCGATCGCGGCTCCCGCTTGCGGCGAGGCGCCGCGTTGAGACTAGAATGGGATTTTCCCGTGCGACCTTGCGCCTTCGATGAGCAGCTCTCCCGCTAACGCCACGCGTCGTCCGACTCTCAGCCACGCCAGCCGGCCGCTGACGGTCACGATCCCGGCCCGCAACGAGGCCGGCGACGTCGTGCCGACGCCGATTGCCGGCGAATACCCGTTGACGCTGTATGTCGACCGCCGCGAGATCGTCACGCTGATGACGCTCGGCGCCGCACCCGAAGCGCTCGCGATCGGCTGGCTGCGCAACCAGCGGCTCGTCGACAGCCTCGACGACATCGCCTCGGTGCAGGTCGACTGGGAAACCGACGCGGTCGCGGTGACGACGCGCTCCGGGATCAAGGATGCCGACGAGCGCCTCGGCAGCCGCACGGTGACGACCGGCTGCGGCCAGGGGACGGTATTCGGCGGCCTGATGGACGAAATCGACACGATCCATCTGCCCCCTGACCGCCGCCTGTCGCAGGCAACGCTGTACGCGCTGATGGAAGCGGTGCGCCACCACGAGTCGGTCTACAAGCAGGCGGGCGCCGTGCACGGCTGCGCGCTCGCCGCGGGCGAAGGCGACGGCTGCGGGATCCTGATGTTCGTCGAGGACGTCGGCCGCCACAACGCGGTCGACGCGATCGCCGGCCGGATGTGGCTCGAAGGGCTCGACGGCAGCGACAAGATCTTCTACACGACCGGCCGGTTGACGTCGGAGATGGTCATCAAGACCGCGCAGATGGGCATCCCGTTTCTCGTCTCGCGCTCGGGCCTCACGCAGATGGGCTGGGAGATCGCGCGGCGCATCGGCCTGACGATGATCGGTCGCGCGCAGGGCCGGCATTACCTGCTGTTCACCGGCGCGGAGCGCTTCACGCGATGAGCGCGCCGCGCGAGAAAATCACCGGCGTCGTGCTCGCCGGCGGACAGGGCCGGCGCATGGGCGGCGTCGACAAGGGACTCGTCGCGCTACGCGGCCGGCCGATGGTCGACTGGGTGCTCGAACGGCTGCGTCCGCAGGTCGACGAGCTGATCATCAACGCGAACCAGAACGCCGAGCGCTATGCCGCCTTCGGTCACCCGGTGTTTGCCGACGACATCGGCGGCTTCGTCGGCCCGCTCGCCGGGCTGCACGCGGGGCTCGCGCGCGCGCAGCATCCGCTCGTCGCGACCGCCCCGTGCGATTCGCCGTTCCTGTCGGCCGACCTCGTCGCGCGGCTGCACGCCGGGCTCGCCGACGCCGATGCCGAGCTCGCCGTCGCGCGCACTTTCGACCAGCCGCACCCGGTGTTCTGCCTGTGCCGACGCGACCTGCTGGCGCATCTGGAAGCCTACCTCGCCGGCGGCGGCCGCAAGGTCGACGCGTGGTATGCGACGCTGAAAGTCGTCGAAGTGCGCTTCGACGACGAGGAAGACGCGTTTCGCAACATCAACACGCGGGGCGAGCTGCAAAGCTTCGACCGATGAGCGCGACCGACAGCGGCGCGGCCCTCGAAAGCCCGTGCCTGACGGCGAAGCAGGCTGCGGCCTATCTGCACCTGAACGAGAAGAAACTCTACGAGCTCGCCAACAGCCGCGAGATTCCGGCGGCGCGCATCGGCGGCAAATGGCTGTTCCCGCGCCAGCTCCTCGACGACTGGCTGCTCGAACAGGCGCACGGAGGCCTGTTCACCGACCGCCTGCTGATCGCCGGCAGCGACGACCCGCTGCTTGCCGCAGCGGTCGATGCCCTCGCCCCGGACCTCGGCGCACAGGCGCTGGTCGCCTACAGCGCGACCGGGACGCTGCCGGGCGTCGAGCAGCTCGCACGGCGGCGCGTCGAGCTGAGCCTGCTGCACTGGGGCGACGCGCAGCACAGCCTTGCGCAGCACGCGACGCTGCTGCGCGGCTACCCCGGCCACGCGCGCTGGACGCTCGTGCGCCTCGCGTTGCGCGAACAGGGCGTGCTGCTGCGCCCGAGCTTCGCGGGCCAGCCGCTCGAGAGGCTCGCAGGGCAGGAGGTGCGCTGGGCGATGCGCCGGGCAGGATCGGGCTCGCAGCACTTCCTTGCTTCGGCGCTGACCGACCGCGGCCTTCGCGCCGAAGACTGCAACGCGGTCACGACCGCGCGCAGCGAACGGGATGCGGTGGCGCTGCTGGCGCGCGATGAGGCCGATTGCGCCCCCGGCAGCCGCGCTGCCGCCACCGAGGCCGGGCTCGCGTTCCTCGCGCTCGGCTGGGCAGCGCTTGACGTCGCCTTACCCAGGGAAGTGTTTTTCCGTCATCTGTTCCAGCAGTTGCTCGCGAGGCTCGGCGCGCCGGACCTGCGCCATCTCGCCGCGCGGCTCGGCGGCTACGACCTCACGTCCCTGGGGCACGTGCTGCCGCTGTAAAGGCGTTTGCGAAGGCGTAAGCGACGATGAAATCGGCAACGGCCTGCGGATCGTTGAGGTCGAGGCGCGGCAGGGCCGTGTCGAGGTCGACATCGGTGGCGATCGCGACGATGTGCGGATCGTGCGGAAACAGCAGCGGTTCGCCGACTTCGGCGCGATAGACCTCGATCTTCGGCACCACGGCGTGCTTGAAACCCTCGACGAGCACGAGGTCACAGTCGGAAAGCTTGCCGAGCAGTGCGTCGAGCGGCAGCTCCGGCTCGTCGCGCAGCTCGCGCATCAGCGACCAGCGCCGCGCGGAACTCACGAGCACTTCGCGGCAGCCGGCACGGCGGTGGCGCCACGAGTCCTTGCCCACATGGTCGATGTCGAAGCGGTGATGCGCATGCTTGATCAGCGACACCGCGAGCCCGCGCGCATCGAGCACGGCGATGACGCGCTCGATCAGCGACGTCTTGCCGCTGCCGGACCAGCCGGCGAATCCGATCACTTTCATGCGCGCGGTCCTTTCAGGTCAGCGATTCGTCCCACTCGGCGCACTTGCGCTCCAGCGTCTTGCGCGAAACGCCGAGCCGGCGTGCCGCTTCGGACTTGTTCCCGCCACACGCTTCGAGCATGCGCAGGATATGGCGCTTCTCGACTTCGCCGAGCGACAGGTCACCGCCGACCGGCAGCGCATCGCCGCGCAGGTTCGGCGCCTCCGGCGGAAATGTGCCGAGGATCAGCGAACGTTCGACGAAGTTGCGCAATTCGCGCACGTTGCCCGGCCAACGGTACTGTGCCAGCCGCGCGAGCAGCGCCTCCGGGACCGCGAGCGCCGGGACCGCGAGCTGCATCGTCAGCAGGTCCATGAAGTGATGGAGCAGGTCCGGGATGTCTTCGGCGCGTTCGCGCAGCGGCGGGATCAGGATATCGACGACCGCGAGACGGAAATACAGGTCCTCGCGGAAGCGGCCGGCCGCGACCTCGGTGGCCAGGTCGCGATTCGACGCGGCGATGATGCGCACATCGACCGGCACCTCGCGCTCCGACCCGACCGGCCGCAGGCGGCGCTCCTCGAGCACGCGCAGCAGCCGCGTCTGCAGCGCCAGCGGCAGCTCGCCGATCTCGTCGAGGAACAGCGTGCCGCCGTGGGCATAATGGAACAGCCCGTTGCGGCTCTCGGTGGCGCCGGTAAAAGCTCCCCGGATGTGGCCGAAGAGCTCGCTCTCGATCAGCTCCGAGGCGATCGCGGCGCAATTCACCGGCACGAACGGCCGCCGCGCCCGCGGACTCATCTCGTGCAGCGCGCGCGCTGCCACTTCCTTGCCGGTGCCGGACTCGCCCAGCAGCAGCACCGTGCTCGCTGTCTGCGCGACGCGGCGCAGTACCTCACGCAGCTGCTGCATCGCGTCCGAACGACCCACCAGGCCGTTGCTGACCTCGCCGCCCAAGCCGGCAAGCTCGCGCCGCAGCACGAAGTTCTCGCGGGCGAGGTGAGCGCGCTGAAAGCAGTTCCTGACCGAATTGAGGATCTGCTCGACGCGGAACGGCTTGAGGAGGAAATCCGAGGCGCCGCCGCGCAGCGCGGCGATCGCGGTATCGAGGTCGGCGAACGCGGCGACCAGGATCGCGTCGCCCGTGAAACCGTGTTCGCGCAATTCGTGCAGCCACGCGAGGCCCGATTTGCCCGGCAGCGCGATGTCGAGGATCAGCAGGTCGAAGTGCAGCCGCGCCATCAGGCGCGCCGCCTGCTCGGCGTCGCGCGCGACCTCGACGAGGCCGCAGCGCGGACGCAGCGCCCGCTCCAGGAAGCCACGCGTGCCCTCGTCGTCATCGACGACGAGGATCGAATGGGCCTGCCAGTTGAATTCCGCGGCTCTCGCCGGCTCGAGCGCCGGCTCGGCGTGGTCGCGCTGCATCCTGCCTCCCGGTAGCAGGCGGCTGCCAAATGCGGCGGCCTCTACCCTTCAATCAGTAACGGATGATACTCGACGATGCCGGACAGGCGACGCGTCCGGACGATCCGCCGCCCGCCGGGCGCACGGTCCGGAACATGCGTTTGCCCTCGGGGGAGCCGGTGGATCGAGTTTTACGGGCGGAGTCCGGGCTCAGGCGCGGACCATGCTGCGCAGGCGCGCGATGCGCTCCTGGGTCGACGGGTGCGTCGAGAACAGGCCGCGCAGGCCGCCGCCGGACAGCGGATTGACGATCATCATCTGCGCGGTTTCGGGGTGCGCCTCGGCGGCGTGCATCGGGATGCCTTTCGAGTAGGCCTCCATTTTCGCCAGCGCATCGGCGAGCGCGTCCGGGTCGCCCGAGATCGCCGCGCCGCCGCTGTCCGCGCCGAACTCGCGGGTGCGCGAGATCGCCATCTGGATCACCATCGCCGCCAGCGGCGCGAGGATCATCACCAGGATCTGCAGCACCGGATTGGGCCGGTCCTCGTCGCGGCCGCCGAAGAACATGCCGAACTGCGCGAGCATCGAGATCGCACCGGCGACGGTCGCCGAGATCGTCGAAATCAGGATGTCGCGGTTTTTCACGTGTGCGAGCTCGTGCGCCATCACGCCGCGCAGCTCGCGCTCGGACAGCATGCGCATGATGCCGCTTGTCGCCGCGACGGCGGCGTTCTCCGGGTTGCGGCCGGTCGCGAACGCGTTCGGCTGCGCCTCGTCGATGATGTAGACCTTCGGCATCGGCAGCTGGGCGCGGAACGCGAGTTCGCGGACCATGTTGTAGAGATACGGCGAGGTGGTCTCGTCGACCTGGCGCGCCTTGTACATCCTGAGCACCATCTTGTCCGAGAACCAGTAGGCCCACACGTTCATCGCGCCGCCGAACAGCAGTGCCATCAGCATGCCCTGCCGGCCACCGATCATCGCACCGACGGCGCCGAACAGCGCGACGATGCCCGCCATGAGGATCGAGGTCTTGAGCCAGTTGCCGAACATGTTCCGTTTTCCTTCCTTGGACGTTGCAGGGGACTTGCCCCTTCAGGTGGGGGCGGCTGCCGCAATATTCAATCAGCGCACCGCGCCGTCGAAGCGCTCGCCTGCAGTGACCGGGAATCCGCGCAGAAATTCCCCGGCAGCCAGGCGCCGGCTGCCCGGTTTCTGCAATTCCGCCAGGCGCACGGCCTGCGTCCCGCACGCGACCACGACACCGTCGGCATCCGCCGCGAGCACGGTGCCGGGTTCCCCGTGCCCGGCAACGGGTTCGGCGGACCAGATCTTGAGCGGCACCTGCCGCAGGCTTGCGACCGCGCCCGGGAACGGGTTGAACGCACGCACGGCGCGGGCGACCGACGACGCGTCGCGCTGCCAGTCGATCACGGCTTCGGCCTTGCCGATCTTGCCGGCGTAGGTCGCGCCTTCGGCCGGTTGCGGCGTCGCGACGAGCTCGCCCGACGGCAGGCGGCGCAGCGCTTCGACGATCATCTGCGCGCCGAGCGCGGCCAGCCGGTCGTGCAGCGCGCCGGTGGTGTCCGCCGGACCGATCGGCACGGCGCGCTTCATCAGCATCGGCCCGGTGTCGAGCCCCTCGTCCATCTGCATGATGGTGATGCCGGTTTCGGTGTCGCCGGCTTCGATCGCGCGGTGGATCGGCGCGGCCCCGCGCCAGCGCGGCAGCAGCGAGGCGTGGATGTTCACGCAGCCGAGCCGCGGCAGGTCGAGCACCGCCCGCGGCAGGATCAGGCCGTACGCTGCCACCACCAGCACGTCGGGCGCGCAGGCGGCAAGCGTCGCGCGCTGCGCCTCGCCGCGCAGGCTGGCAGGCTGGTCCACGGCGATGCCGCGGGCGAGCGCCAGCTGCTTGACGGGACTTGGGCTGAGCTTCATGCCACGCCCGGCCGGCCGGTCGGGCTGGGTCAGCACCAGCGGGACCTCGAAGCCTGCGGCAAGAATCGCTTCCAGCGCCGCCGCGGCGAACTCCGGCGTGCCGGCGAACGCGACCCTCGGGGGGGCGGCCGTCACGCCGTGATCCGCGCTTTCTTTGCGAGCCGCGCCTTGATCCGCGCGAGTTTGAGCGGCGAAAGGTATTCGACGAAGACGCGGCCATCGAGGTGGTCGATCTCGTGCTGGATGCACACCGCGAGCAGGCCTTCGGCCTCGAGCTCGAACGGTTCGCCACGCTCGTCGAGCGCGCGGACTTTGACCCGCTCGGCGCGCGTCACTTTCTCGTAGACGCCCGGCACCGAGAGACAGCCTTCCTCGCACGTCTGCTCGCCGGATTTCTCGAGGATTTCGGGGTTGATGAAAGCGCGCAGCGTCGACCTGTCCTCGCTGACGTCGATCACGACGACCCGCTTGTGCACGTCGACCTGCGTCGCCGCAAGACCGACGCCGGGCGCCTCGTACATTGTTTCGGCCATGTCCCTGACGAGCTGGCGGATCGAATCGTCGACCACGGCGACCGGCGCGGCGCGCTTGTGCAGCCGCGGATCGGGATAACGGAGAATTGGAAGTAGAGCCATGGATGCTTGCCGGGTTAATTCATTACGTGCAGAATTTCAAGTGCTTTGGCATGCTCGTCCGCGCGCCGTGGCATTTGAAATCAAGACCGCGGATTGGACCTTCGACCGGCCGCTGGCGTTCCGGTAGCGCAGGAATCCGGTCTGCTCTAATCGGAAACGAGCAATGATCCGCATTATATTCCCTCTGCTGTTCGGCATTGCGACCCTTCTGAGCGTGCCCGCAGTCGCCGACCAGGCGACGCTCGCGGACGATGCCCCCGACAGCTACACGGTCGTCCGCGGCGATACGCTGTGGGACATTTCCGGTCGTTTCCTCAGGCAGCCGTGGCGCTGGCCCGAAGTGTGGCGCCTCAACCGCGACCAGATCCGTAACCCGCACCTGATCTATCCGGGGCAGCTCATCGTGCTCGACCGCAGCGGCCCCTACCTGTCGATCGGGCGGCGGATCGGCGCGCCGCTCTATGAAAAGCGTTTCCCGCAGATCTATTCGGAAGAGGTCGACAGCGCGATCCCGAGCATCCCGATGCAGATCATCGAGCCTTTCCTGACGCGGCCGCTCGTCGTCGACGACGCGAAACTTGCCGGCGCGGGCACCGTCGTCGCCACCGAAACCAGCCGCGTCTTCATGGGCGCGGGCGACACCGTGTTCGCCAAGGACGTGACCGAAGGCAGCGACGTCTGGCAGGTATTCCGGCCCGCCCGCCCGCTCGTCGATCCGGTGACGAACGAGGTGCTCGGCCACGAGGCGATGTTCCTCGGCACCGCGCGCGTCACCGAGCACGGCACGCCGGCGACGCTGAGGCTGCTCTCGAGCGTCGAGGAGATCGGCGCCGGCGACCGCCTCGTCGTCAGCGAGCGGCCCGAGATTTTCTCTTTCATGCCGCATGCGCCCGACGCGGAAATCGAAGGGCGGCTGATCGGCATCTACCGCGGCGTGATCGAGACCGGACGCCATAACGTCGTCACCCTCAATATCGGCAGCCGCGCCGGGCTGGAGCGCGGGCACGTCCTCGCGTTGCACCGCGAGCGCGGCAGCGTCGTGTACAAGGACGACGAAGGCGGCAAGGAAACTTTCGATCTGCCGCAGCAGCGTTACGGCCTGGCCTTCGTCTTCCGCGTGTTCGACCGCGTCGCCTATGCGCTGGTGATGGATGCGGACGGCCCGGTGACGGTCGGCGACAGCGTGCGCAAACCCTGAGCGTGACGCCGATCGAGGACGAACTGGCCGGGTGGCTGCGGCTGACGCTGCGCCCCGGTGTCGGCGCCGAACGCCAGCGCGCGCTGCTGGCGGCGTTCGGACTGCCCGAGCAGATCTTCGCCGCCAGCCGCAGCGCCATCGCGTCCGTCGTCGGCGCCGAGGTCGCCGACCTGCTGCGCGCGCCGCCCGACAACGAGAAAGTCGACGCCGCGCTCGCGTGGGCCGCCGAACCCGGCAACCGCATCGTCACGCTCGCTGACCCGGAGTACCCGCGCGCGCTGCTCGATATCGCCGATCCGCCCGTCCTGCTGTATGTCAAGGGCGACCCGGCGCGGCTCTCCGGCCCCTCGCTCGCGATCGTCGGCGCGCGCTCGGCGACCGCACCCGGCATCAGCAATGCGGCCGCGTTCGCGAAGAGCCTCGCCGAAGCCGGCCTCACGATCGTCAGCGGCCTCGCGCTGGGCATCGACGCCGCGGCGCACCGCGGCGCGCTGGCCCATCCGGACGGCATCACCGTCGCGGTGATCGGCACCGGCGCCGATCGCGTCTATCCGGCACGCAACCAGGCGCTCGCCAGGCAGATCGCCGAACGCGGCGTGATCGTCAGCGAATACCCGCTCGGCACGCCAGCGCTGCCGTACAACTTCCCGCGCCGCAACCGCCTCATCGCCGGCCTGTCGCGCGGCGCGCTGGTCGTCGAGGCCGCGGTCGGCAGCGGCTCCCTGATCACCGCGCGGCTGGCGACCGAGAACGGCCGCGAAGTGTTCGCGATCCCGGGCTCGATCCATTCCCCGCTGGCACGCGGCTGCCACCGCCTGATCCGCGACGGTGCGAAGCTCGTCGAGACGGCCGCGGACGTGCTCGACGAGCTCAGCTGGGGCCTCCCGTCGAGCACCCGTGCGGCCGAACCGGACGCGCCGGCACGCCCGGCCCGCTCCGCGAGGACGCGCGAAACCCGGCCCGCCGATCCGCCGTTCGAGCCGCGAACGGCGCCTCCCGCGGCGTCCGCGGAAGAGCTCCGGGTGCTCGACACGCTCGGCCATGATGCGCTGGATATCGACACCCTCGCGGCCCGTTCCGGCTTGACGCTCGATGCGCTGTACGCCATTCTGCTTGCGCTGGAGCTCGAAGGGCACGTGACCCGCTTGCCGGGAGGCCGGTTCCAGCGCCTTTGATTCCCTCGTGTGCCAAACATGTTCGACATCCTTGTCTACCTCTTCGAGAACTACCTCCACGCCGCAGCGTGCCCCGAATCCGAGCAGCTGGCGCGCAAGCTCTCCGCGGCGGGCTTCGAGGAGGACGAAATCACCGAAGCGCTCGACTGGCTTTCCGGTCTGCGCGCGGTCGCCGTGTCGCCGCTGGCGAGGGTTCCGCAACCAGACTCGATCCGCCTCTACGCCGCCGAAGAACAGGCGAAGCTCGACGCCAGCTGCCGCGGCTTTCTCGCGTTTCTCGAAAACGCCGGCGCGCTCGATCCGCAGACCCGCGAACTGATCATCGAACGCACGATGGCGCTCGGCGGCTTCAACATGAACCTGCACCGTTTCAAGCTCATCGTGCTGATGGTCCTGTGGCAGCAGGAGCAACCGCTCGACAGCCTGATCCTCGACGAACTGCTGACCGACGAAGCGGAAGAACTCGCCCCGGTCCTGCAGTAAAGCCTCCGGCCGGCGCTTGCAACTGCCGCAGCGGCGTGCTTATCATGCGCCGCTCGATAACCCTCAACCGAAAACGCTCCGGCGATTTTCGAAGGCAGCCCTACCGGCATGAGCAAGCAACTGATCATCGCGGAAAAACCCTCCGTCGCGCAGGACATCGCCCGCGCGCTCGGCGGTTTCACGAAGGAAAAGGACTACTTCGAGTCGGACGAGTACGTGCTTTCGTCGGCCGTCGGCCACCTTCTCGAGCTGGTCGTGCCGGAGGAGTACGAAGTCAAGCGCGGCAAATGGACGTTCGCGCACCTGCCGGTGATCCCGCCGCGCTTCGCGCTGAAGCCGATCGAGAAGACCGATGACCGCCTCAAGCTGCTGACCCGCCTGATCAAGCGCAAGGACGTCACCGGGCTCATCAACGCCTGTGACGCGGGGCGCGAAGGCGAGCTGATCTTCAGCTTCATCGTGCAGCACGCGAAGACCGACAAGCCGGTATCGCGGCTGTGGCTGCAGTCGATGACCGCAGGCGCGATCCGCGACGGTTTTGCCCAGCTGCGTTCGGCGCAGGAAGTCGAAGGCCTGCGCTCGGCGGCGGTGTGCCGCGCCGAGAGCGACTGGCTGATCGGCATCAACGGCACGCGCGCGATGACCGCGTTCAACTCGAAGACCGGCGGCTTTCACCTGACCACCGTTGGCCGCGTGCAGACGCCGACGCTGGCGATCGTCGTGGAACGCGAAGAGAAGATCCGCCGCTTCAAGCCGCGCGACTACTGGGAGCTCGAAGCGACGTTCGGCTGCAAGGCCGGCCGCTATGCCGGGCGCTGGTTCGACGAAGGTTTCCGCAAACCCGAAGGCGACGAACACGCGACCGCGTTCCGGCTGTGGGACCGCGCCCGCGCCGACGCCATCAAGGCGAAGTGCGACGGCAAGCCGGGCATCGTCAGCGAGGAATCGAAGCCGTCGACGCAGCTGTCGCCGCTGCTGTTCGACCTCACGAGCCTGCAGCGCGAAGCCAACGGCCGCTTCGGCTTCTCGGCGCGCGTGACGCTGCAGATCGCGCAGGCGCTGTACGAAAAGCACAAGGCGCTGACTTATCCGCGAACCGATGCGCGCGCGTTGCCGGAGGACTACGTCGGCACCGTCAAGGACGTGCTGCACGCGCTGCCCGACGACTACGCGCCGTTCGCCGGCGAAATCATGAAGCAGGGCTGGGTCAGGCCGAACAAGCGCATCTTCAACAACGCGAAGATCTCCGACCACTTCGCGATCATTCCGACCGGCACGGTGCCGAAAAGCCTGTCGGAAGCCGAACAGAAGATCTACGACCTCGTCACCCGGCGCTTCCTCGCGGTGTTCTACCCGGCCGCGGAATACCGCATCACGACCCGTATCACGCGCGTCGAGAACGAAGCTTTCAAGACCGAAGGCAAAGTGCTCGTGAACCCCGGCTGGCTCGCGGTGTACGGCAAGGAAGCGGCGAAGGTCGACGACGAGGGCGGCGCACAGCTCGTCGCCGTCGAACAGAACGAACGCGTTGCGACCGAGGACATCCTCGTCAAGGCGCTGGTGACGAAGCCGCCCGCGCGCTACAACGAAGCGACGCTGCTGTCCGCGATGGAAGGCGCCGGCAAGATGGTCGACGACGAGGAACTGCGCGCCGCAATGGGCGAGCGGGGCCTCGGCACACCGGCGACGCGCGCGCAGATCATCGAAGGGCTGATCGCCGAGCAGTACCTGCACCGCGAAGGCCGCGAGCTGATCCCGAGCGCAAAGGCCTTTTCGCTGATCACGCTGCTGAAAGGCCTCGACGTGTCGGCGCTGACGTCACCGGAACTCACCGGCGAATGGGAGCACAAGCTCGCGCAGATGGAGCGCGGCCAGCTGTCGCGGCCCGAATTCATGCGCGAGATCGCCGAGATGGCGCGCGAGATGGTCGAGCGCGCGAAGCGCTACGAATCCGACACCGTGCCGGGCGACTTCGCGACGCTGTCGGCGCCGTGCCCGAAATGCGGCGGCGTCGTCAGGGAAAACTACAAGAAGTTCGCGTGCCAGTCCTGCGACTGGAGCGCGTGGAAGATCGTCGCCGGCCGCCAGTTCGAGATCGACGAGATCGAGACGCTGCTGCGCGAACGGCGCGTCGGACCGCTGACCGGCTTTCGCAGCAAGATGGGGCGGCTGTTCAACGCCGAGATCCGCCTCAACGACGAGCAGCAGCCCGAGTTCGATTTCGGCCAGCCGAAGGACGACGGCGAAGGCGCCGAACCGGTCGATTTTTCCGCGCAGGAGCCGCTCGGCCCATGCCCAAAGTGCGGCGCGCGCGTGTTCGAGCACGGCATGGCATATGTCTGCGAGAAGTCCGTCGGGCCGGAAAAGTCCTGCGATTTCCGCTCCGGCAAGATCATCCTGCAGCAACCGGTCGAGCGCGAGCAGATGGTGAAGCTGCTCGCGGACGGACGCACCGATCTGCTCAAGGGATTCGTGTCGACGCGCACGCGGCGCAAGTTCTCGGCTTTCCTCGTGCGCGGCGGCGACGGCAAGGTCGGCTTCGAATTCGAAGCGAAGACGCCGAAAGCGGGTGCCGCGAAAGGCAAGGCGGCAGCGGTCGCGGATGAGGAAAAATCGGCCGCCGGGAGCGCGACGGCGAAACCCGCGCGCGTCGCGGCGCGCAAGCGCAGCAGTGCCGGTTAGTTAATTCGGCGAGCGAAGTCCACGAAGATGGGGCTCAGCGCTGTTGCTTCCCGGTCTCTGCGTCGCCCCCCAGCATCTTCAGCTTGCGCCACAGCGTTGTTCGGCCAATGCCAAGACGGCGGCACGCTTCGACCTGGTTGCCGCCGCATTCCTCGATAGTCTTGAGGATATGCGTCAATTCGGCGTTGCGGCTGGTCGAACGCAACCCCTGCGGCCCGGCCGGCGCTTCGCCGGCAGCGGCATCCTCGACGAACAACTCGGGCACGATCAGCCTCATTTCCAACGGATCCGGCGACTCGTTCTGGCCGAGATCACCGCAAAAGACCGCAACGCGCTCGATGACGCTTTCCATTTCACGCACGTTGCCAGGCCAATCGTGAGAACGCAAGAGCGGCAGCAGCGGCTCCAGTACATGCTGGGGTGACCCCTGTAACCCCAGCCGCCGCCAGGCATTGTCGAGCAGACAGGCGGCAATCGTGATCAAGTCGTCCTGGCGCTCGCGCAACGGCGGCAATTCGATCTGCAGGATATTGAGGCGATAGAAGAGATCCTCGCGGAAATCGCCTTGCTTGACGCAATCGCGCAGATTGCGGTTGGTCGATGCGATGACGCGGACGTCGATGGGCGTGGGGTCGATGCTGCCCAGGCGCAGCACCTCCTTTTCCTGCAGCACCCGCAACAATCGAGTCTGCAGAGTCACCGACAGTTCGCCGATTTCGTCAAGCAGGATGGTTC
Source organism: Aromatoleum anaerobium (assembly GCF_012910705.2). Classification (GTDB taxonomy): domain Bacteria; phylum Pseudomonadota; class Gammaproteobacteria; order Burkholderiales; family Rhodocyclaceae; genus Aromatoleum; species Aromatoleum anaerobium. The sequence continues at coordinate 588,946 of NZ_WTVG02000038.1, forward strand.
CCAGGTGCGCCAGTTCGAAAAGCCCTGTTTTGCCTCCTTTGCGGGAGCCGGTGAAGGCGCCTTCTTCATAGCCGAACAGTTCCACTTCCAGCAGCGTTTCCGGAAAAGCCGCGCAGTTGAGGGCGACGAAGGGGCGTCCACGGCGTCGGCTGGCGTTGTGGATGCCCTGGGCAAGAATTTCTTTTCCGGTTCCGCTCTCGCCGGTAATCAGCACCGTCGCATCGGTTCTCGCGTACTTCTCCGCCAAGGCCCTGGCGCGGCTGATGGACAGGGAGTTCCCAAGGAGATGCGAAAGCTTGTACTTGGCGATGAAATGGCGCGGCCGGTAATGCATGCGCAGATTGCGGTCGACGCGCTCGATGGCGGCCGAATCCTGTACCGTCAGCACCGCCCCGGTCTGAATTCCCTGCTCGGTGACCGGTATGCGGTTGGCAACGACAGTATGTGTGCCGATGATTTCGATCCCTTCGAGTTCGGCGATGCCCTTTTGCAGCGTGCGCCGAAGCGAGAGTTCGGGAGCAATTTCGCTCAACGGGCGTCCGACCGCCATTCCGGTGTCGATCCCCAGGAGCCGCTCCATCGCCGGATTGATCGACTGGATGCGCTCGGCCATGTCCACCGCCACGACCCCCTCGTTCAGATGGAGCAGGATGGTGTTGAGGCGAGCCCGGCGCGCCTCCTCGATGTGTCCGGCCTGGACGAGTCCGATCGCTTCGTCCAGCGCTTCGCGCACCGATCCCTGCGAATAGAGGAACACCCCGCGGATCCCGGCCTTTTCGGCGAGCTCGGTAACCATTCCCGGACCGGCGATCACTTCGATGCCTTCGTTAACGAGGTCTTGCACGAGTTCTTCCGCATCTTCGATGGTGAGATAGGAACGCTGTTCGATCGGCAGGTTGAAGAGGTGCTTGAATTGCTCCAGTTCGGGCGTGATCGTCTCGTGGGTGACGATCGCGATCCGGTCGGAAATCTTGCGGGCGCGAATCAGGGCGCCCAGCATGTCGAAGCCCGTGACCCGCACCAGCATGACCGGCACGCTGAGGTGCTGGCGCAGATAGGCGCCGTTCGACCCGGCGGCGACCACAACATCGACGTCCTCGGTTTTCATGCGCTGGCGTAATTCCTGCACCGCTTCATCGAAGCCCCGCTCGATCAACTGGATATTCGCCACGGGCGCATAGGTTGGAATGATGGCGTGAAACAGTTGCTTGAGGCGGCTGATGCTGACCGCCCAGATAACGGGTTTGCGGTCGGCTTCGCGGTTCAATCTCGTCATGACTCCCCCTTTGCATTGCAGTTCATGATACGCCCAGCGTTTCGCCGGTGGAACGCGCGTTTCGAGAACGAAAACCGGTTTCCTGCTCACAGCGTCCGTGGCAATCCGCACGTTTCCCTGTGTTTTGTTTCAATTCAATATCTTGCACTTTTCCCCGGCGCCCCGCCCAAGCGTGGCACAGGACTTGCAGTAAGTGGCTAGCGAGATCAGGAGGGAAAGTGTTCCAAATACGGCTTCGTGGCTGCGGCGCCTGCGCCTCCAAATGCCCCTGCAGCGCCATCAAGATGGTTCCCAAGACGATTTGATCTGGCTGAGAGAACACACCCATGCTTAACCGACTGCTTTCACCCGGTATGCGCTTCCGCGTGGCTGTAGAAAAAGAGAAGCCGCTCCAGGTAGTGGGCGCGATCAATGCCTTGCACGCGAAGATGGCGCAGCGCGTGGGGTACCGAGCGATCTACCTGTCCGGCGGCGGCGTGGCCGCTGGTGCCCTGGGTTTGCCCGATCTCGGCATTTCCACGCCTGAGGACGTGATGATCGAAGTCCGTCGCATCACGGACGTCTGCGATCTGCCGCTGCTGGTCGATGCCGACACCGGCTTTGGTACGGCATTGAACATCACGCGCACGGTCCGGTCGCTCATCAAGTCCGGTGCCGCGGCCTGCCACCTCGAGGACCAGGTACAGGCGAAGCGTTGCGGGCACCGCCCCGGCAAGACTATCGTCAGTTGCGAGGAAATGGTGGACCGCCTCAAGGCAGCGGTGGATGCTCGCACCGACCCTGACTTTGTCATCATCGCGCGCACAGACGCCCTGGCGGTCGAAGGCGTCGAGGCGGCGATCGACCGCGCTTGCGCCTTCGTCGAGGCTGGCGCCGACATGATCTTCCCCGAGGCGGCGACAGAACTGGAAACGTACCGCCGTTTCGCCGAAGCGGTGAAGGTCCCCGTGCTCGCCAACATCACCGAGTTCGGCTCGACTCCGCTCTACACTACCGAAGAGCTTGCCGATGCCGGCGTGCGGCTGGCGATTTATCCGCTCTCCGCCTTTCGCGCCATGAACCAGGCCGCACTGAGGGTCTACGAAACCATTCGGCGTGAAGGCGGGCAACAGAGCGTTGTGCCGATGATGCAGACGCGCAACGAACTCTACGAGTTGCTCGACTACCACACGTATGAAACCCGGCTTGATGCGCTCTTCGCAAAGGAGCACTCATGAGCTCGTCGACCGACTGCGCAGGCATCGCGCACCTTCTGGTCGCGGTGGCCATCGGCCTGGCGGTATCTCCCCTGCAGGCCTTTCGCGCCATGAGCGAGGCTGCGGTCGACGCGCTCGAAACGGGGCGCGGCGAAAGGACGCCCTCCGAGGTCGGCAACGCCACGCGGACTTGCGCTCGCGTCTACGACTTCAGCGCCTATCGCCGACCGACGACCGGGACCGGAGGGGGAGTGGCATGAACGACGCAACGCACGCGCCGGCCGCCAGGGCCAAGAAGTCGGTGGCTCTGTCCGGAGTCCCGGCGGCCAGCACCGCGATCTGTGCCGTCGGGCGCGCGGGCAGCGATCTGCGCTACCGCGGCTACGACGCCATTCAACTCGCCGAGCAGGCGAGCTTCGAAGAGGTCGCGTATCTGTTGATTCACGAGAAGCTGCCGACGCCGGCCGAACTCGGTCTCTACAGGAGCAGGCTGAGGACGCTGCGGGCGCTGCCCGAGGCGCTCAGGCTGATCCTCGAGCGCATTCCGGCCTCGGCCCATCCCATGGACGTGCTGCGTACGGGCTGCTCGGCGCTCGGTACCGTGCTACCGGAATCCCGCGACCATGATATTTCCGGTGCGCGCGACATCGCCGACCGCCTGATCGCCTCCTTCGGCTCGATGCTTCTGTATTGGTACCACTGGAGCCACAACGGCCATCGCATCGAGACGGAATCCGACGACGATTCGATCGCAGGGCATTTCCTGCGCCTGCTGCACGGCACGGAACCGCCCGAGTTGCACACCCGCGGCCTGGACCGGTCGCTCAGTTTGTACGCCGAGCATGAGCTCACCGCGTCCACCTTCGCCGCCCGGACGATCGCCGGCACAGGCTCGGATCTGTACTCGGCCGTCACCGGCGCCATCGGCGCACTGCGTGGGCCTAGGCACGGCGGCGCCAACGAGGCGGCTTCCGAAATCCAGCTCCGCTACCACACTACCGAACAGGCCGAGGCCGACATCCGCCGCAGGATCGCAGGCAACGAAATCGTCGCCGGGTTCGGCCATCCGGTCTACACCGTCTGCGATCCGAGGCACGAGGTCATCAAGGCCATCGCGTGGCGCCTGAGCGAAGACCACGGCAACCGCCTGCTTTTCGACGTCGCGGACGTCATCGAGTCGGTGATGTGGCAGGAGAAAAAGATGTTTGCCAACGTCGACTGGTTCTGTGCGGTGGCTTATCACCGTCTCGGCGTACCCACGCCGATGTTCACACCGCTCTTTGTCATTTCGCGCACCGCCGGCTGGGCGGCTCACATCATCGAGCAGCGGCAAGGCGGCAAGATCATCCGGCCATCCGCCGTCTACGTCGGCCCGGAACACCGGGCTTTCGTGCCCCTCGCCCGCAGGCGCTGAACGGGGTTGAAAATGACCAACGACACCACCTCGATCCGCCCCCGGCCCGACCCGGTTCTGGCCGACATTGCCGACTACGTGCTGGATTACCGGATCGAGTCCCGGGAAGCCTTCGATACGGCCCGCCTTTGCCTGGCCGACGCTCTCGGCTGTGCCATGGACGCGCTGTACTACGCTGCCTGCACGAAGTTGCTGGGACCCATTGTCCCCGGTACCGTCGTACCCGACGGCGCCAGGGTTCCCGGGACCTCGTTCCAGCTCGACCCGGTGCAGGCCGCGTTCAACCTCGGCACGATGATCCGCTGGCTGGACTTCAACGACTGTTGGCTCGCAGCCGAATGGGGCCACCCTTCCGACAACCTCGGCGGGATCCTCGCGACGGCAGACTGGTTGTCGCGCCGGCGCGTTGCCGTGGACCTGCGGCCGCTGCCGATGCGCACGGTTCTCGAAGCCATGATCAAGGCCTACGAAATCCAGGGTGTGCTTGCGCTCGAGAACGCCTTCAATCGTGTGGGTCTCGACCATGTCGCGCTGGTCAAGGTCGCCTCCACCGCCGTGTGTGCCTGGCTGATGGACGGCTCGCGCGAAGAGATCATCAATGCGGCATCCCAGGCCTTCGTGGACGGCCAGGCCTTGCGCACCTACCGCCAGGCACCGAATACCGGCTCGCGCAAGTCCTGGGCGGCGGGTGATGCGACATCGCGCGCGGTGTTCCTGGCAATGCTTTCCCTGAAGGGCGAGATGGGCTACCCGTCGGCGCTGAGCGCGAAGACCTGGGGCTTCTACGACGTGCATTTCCACGGTCAGCCGTTCAGATTTCAGCGGCCCTATGGCAGCTACGTCATCGAGAATATCTTGTTCAAGGTCGCTTTCCCGGCCGAATTTCACGCCCAGACGGCGGTGGAGTGCGCGATGAAGCTGCACCCGCAGGTGGGCGGGCGCATCGGCGAGATCGAGCGCGTTGTCATCCGCACGCAGGAATCGGCGTTGCGCATCATCGACAAGCAGGGACCGCTCGCCAACCCCGCCGACCGCGATCACTGCCTCCAGTACATCGTCGCGGTAACGCTGCTTTTCGGCCGCCTGGCCGCCTTCGATTACGAGGACGACGTCGCCGCCGATCCGCGCATCGATGCCCTGCGTGCCTGCATGCGATGCGTCGAGGAGCCGCGTTTCTCCCGCGACTACCTCGACCCGGAGCGGCGCTCCATCGCCAACGCCGTTCAGGTCTTCTTCAAGGACGGCACGCAAACCGAGGAGATCGTCGTGGAGTACCCGATCGGTCATCGCCGTCGCCGCGCCGAGGCGGTTCCGCTGTTGATCGAAAAGTTCCGGCGCAACCTCGCGCGAAGATTCCCGGAGCGGCAACAGCGGGCAATCGTCGAGGCCAATCAGGATCCGGCGAGGCTCGATCGCATGCCCGTCCACGAGTATGTCGATCTTTACGTGATGTGATTTTTTCCGCCCCGGATCGAGCCATGGCATGTCCCGGGGCGCGTTTTTGCCGTTGGGAGGGAATGATGGGAACCAAATACCAGGAAGTACATCGCCGCTCGGTCGAGCAACCGCAGGCATTCTGGGCGGAGCAGGCCGGCTTGATCCACTGGAACAAAACATTCCAGGAGGTGCTCGACTACTCCCGTCCGCCATTTGCCAAGTGGTTCGTCGGCGGCGAGACCAACCTCTGCTACAACGCGGTCGACCGCCATCTGGAGGAGCGTGCCGACCAGAATGCGCTGATCTACATCTCCACGGAAACGCGCGAGTACAAGACCTACACGTTCAACGATTTGCACATCGAAGTGCAGCGCATGGCGGCAGTGCTGCAGAGCCTGGGCGTCGGCAAGGGCGACCGCGTGCTGATCTACATGCCGATGATCCCGCAGGCGATCTTCGCGATGCTGGCGATGGTGCGCCTCGGCGCCATCCATTCGGTGGTGTTCGGCGGCTTCGCCGCCCATTCGCTCGCGACCCGCATCGACGACGCGCAGCCCAAGGTGATGATCACGGCCGATGCCGGCATGCGCAACGGCAAGCCGGTTCCCTACAAGCATCTGGTCGACGAAGCACTGCGCCTGGCGCAAACGCCGCCGGAAAAGGTCGTCATCGTCAACCGCGGCCTGGACAAGGACATGCCGATCACCGCCGGGCGCGACCTCGACTACGCGCGCCTGCGGGCCGAGCACACGAACGCCGTGGTGCCCGTGACCTGGGTGGAGTCCAGCCACCCCTCGTACATCCTGTATACCTCCGGCACGACGGGCAAGCCCAAGGGCGTGCAGCGCGACACCGGCGGCTACGCGGTGGCGCTGGCTGCGTCGATGAAGTACATCTACTGCGGCGAGCCCGGTGAAACGTTCTTCTCCACCTCGGACATCGGCTGGGTCGTCGGCCATTCCTACATCGTGTACGGCCCCTTGCTCAACGGCATGGCCACCGTGGTCTACGAGGGCATGCCGACGCGCCCGAACGCAGGGATATGGTGGAAGATCGTCCAGGATTACAAGGTGAGCGTCATGTTCTCGGCCCCCACCGCGATCCGGGTCCTGAAAAAGCAGGATCCGGCCTTCCTCAAGCAATACGACATCAGCTCGCTCAAGCACGTGTTCCTTGCCGGCGAGCCGCTGGACGAGACGACCGCGCGCTGGATCGAGGGCGAACTCGGCGTGCCGATCTACGATCACTTCTGGCAGACCGAGACCGGCTGGGCGATTCTCGCCGGACAGCCGGGCATCGAGAAGATGCCGACCAAGCCGGGCTCGCCGTCGTTCCCGGCCTACGGCTACAACGTCAAGCTGCTGCAGGAGGACGGCGAGGAAATCACGGCCGCCAATGAAAAGGGCGTCGTCGCGATCATCCCGCCGCTGCCGCCCGGCTGTCTGTCCACCGTGTGGGGACAGGACGAGCGCTTCGTCGAGACCTATTTCACCGGCTTCAAGGACAAGCTGATCTACTCGACCTTCGACTGGGGCATCCGCGATGAAGACGGCTATTACTTCATCCTCGGCCGCACCGATGATGTGATCAACGTCGCCGGCCATCGCCTCGGCACCCGCGAGATCGAGGAGGCGATCAGCAGCCACGACGCCATTGCCGAGGTTGCCGTGGTCGGCGTCGCCGACGCACTCAAAGGGCAAATGCCATTGGCCTTTGCCGTGGTGAAGGACGCTGCCAGCGTCGCCACGCCGGAGCTATGCGCGGCGCTGGAGAAAGAAGTCATGGGCATCGTCGATGGCAGCCTGGGCGCCATTGCGCGGCCGAGCCGCGTCTGCTTCGTCGGGCAACTGCCGAAGACACGCTCCGGCAAGGTATTGCGCCGCTCGATCCAGGCCCTCGCCGAGGGGCGCGACCCCGGCGATCTCACCACACTGGACGACGTCGTCGGCGTCGAACAGGTCAAGGCCGTGCTCGCCGCCGCCAAATGAACGACGGGCGTCCGGCCGCAACAAGGGAAGGAAAATCAAATGGCTGAAAATCTGCGCGAAGCCGCGCTCGAATACCACCGCACGCCCACCGCCGGAAAGATTTCGGTGACGCCGACCAAGGCCATGGCGACGCAGCGGGACCTGGCCCTGGCCTACTCGCCCGGCGTCGCCGACGCCTGCGACGCGATCGTCGAGGATCCGCGCGAAGCCTTCAACCTCACCGCCCGCGGCAATCTCGTCGCCGTGGTCACCAACGGCACGGCGGTGCTGGGGCTGGGCAACATCGGCCCGCTCGCCGGCAAGCCGGTGATGGAAGGCAAGGGCTGTCTGTTCAAGAAGTTTGCCGGCATCGACGTGTTCGACATCGAGCTCGACGAGAACGACCCCGACGAGCTGGTGAAGATCATCGCCAGCCTGGAACCCACCTTCGGCGGCATCAACCTCGAAGACATCAAGGCGCCCGAATGCTTCTATATCGAGCGCAAGCTGCGCGAGCGGATGAAGATCCCGGTGTTCCACGACGACCAGCACGGCACGGCCATCGTCGCGGCCGCCGCTGTGCTGAATGGCCTGAAGCTGGTCGACAAGGACATCGGCCAGGTCAAGCTGGTGTGCTCCGGTGCGGGCGCCGCCGCACTCGCCTGCCTGGACCTGCTGGTCAGCCTCGGCATGTCGGTGGAGAACATCCTGGTCGCCGACAGCAAGGGGATCGTGCATACCGACCGCCCTGAGGCGATGGAGCCGAACAAGAAGCGCTACGCGAAAACCACCGCCGCGCGCACCCTGGCCGACGCCATGCCGGGGGCCGACATCTTCCTCGGGCTTTCGGCGGGCGGCGTGCTCAAGCCGGAGATGGTGCAGCAGATGGCGCGCGACCCGCTGATCCTGGCGATGGCCAACCCCACGCCCGAAATCAGGCCGGAGGACGCGAAGGCGGTGCGGCCGGACGCGATCATCGGCACCGGTCGCTCCGACTACCCGAACCAGGTCAACAACGTCCTGTGCTTCCCCTTCATCTTCCGCGGAGCCCTCGACGTGGGCGCCACCACGATCAACGAGGAGATGAAGCTGGCGACCGTGCGCGCGATCGCCGCGCTCGCGCACGCCGAAATTCCCGACGCCGTGGCGAGCGCCTACGGCGGCGAGGGGCTGCGCTTCGGTCCGGAGTATCTGCTGCCGACGCCCTTCGATCCGCGGCTGATCGAAAAGGTTTGTCCGGCGGTGGCCAAGGCCGCGATGGACAGCGGTGTCGCCACGCGGCCGATCGCGGATCTGGATGCCTATTGTCAACAGCTGCGCCGCCGCGTCTACCAGTCCGGCACCAGCATGCATCCGGTCTTCGAGGCGGCAAAAAAGGCGCCGAAGCGGGTGATCTATGCGGAGGGCGAGGAAGAGCGTGTGCTGCGCGCGGTGCAGGTGGTCGTCGACGAAGGGATCGCCCGCCCCATCCTGATCGGCCGGGCCGAGGTGATCGCCGCCCGCATCGAGAGCTTCGGCCTGCGCCTGAAGCACGGCGAGAACTACGAGTGCGTCAATGTCCTCGACGACCCCCGCTACCGCGAGCTGTGGACCGAGTACTACAGCCTGGTCAAGCGCAAGGGGGTGACCCGCGCCCTGGCCAAGGAAGCGATGCGCACCCGCACCACCCTGATCGGCGCCATGCTGGTAAGGCGCGGCGATGCCGACGCGATGCTGTGCGGGACCTATGGATCGTATGACGATCACCTGAAATATGTGCGCGAAGCCATCGGCCACCGGGCCGGCGTCGACACGCTGGCGGCACTCCAGATGTTGATGCTGCCCGGACGCCAGCTCTTCATTTGCGATACGCATGTCAACCTCGACCCCAGCGTCGGGCAGATTGCGGAAATGACCCTCCTGGCAGCCGAAGAGGTACGCCGCTTCGGCCTGACGCCGAGCGTCGCCCTCTTGTCGCATTCGAGCTTCGGCAGCTCGGATGCAGCGTCGGCGCGGAAGATGCGCGACGCCCTGGCGCTGATCAGGGAGCGCGAACCCGGGCTGGCGGTGGAAGGCGAAATGCGTGGCGATTCAGCACTGTCGAAAACGCTGCTCGACGAGACCTTCCCCGACTCCGGCCTGGAGGCCGAGGCGAACCTGCTGGTCATGCCCAGCATGGATGCCGCCAACATCGCCTACAACCTGCTGCGGGTCGCGGCCGGCGGCGGCATCACGGTCGGCGGGATCCTGCTCGGGGCGGCCAAGCCGGTACATATCATGACCCCGTCGTCGACCGTGCGGCGCATCGTCAACATGACGGCCGTGGCCGTGGTCGATGCCGGCTCGGAGGCGAAGGGGAATTGAGGAAGGATCGAACGAGTCCGGCTGCGGCGTTCTCGGCAATAGTGTGTTCACTTTGGGAGAGGAGTCATGAAAAAAAGATTGGCATTGGTAACCGGCGGCATGGGTGGTCTCGGCGAGGCGATCTGCGTCAAGCTGTGCGAAGGGGGCAATACGGTGGTTGCAACGTGTTCCCCCGGCAACACCACGGCCGAAGCGTGGCTGAAGCAGATGCGCGAGAAGGGTTATGACGTGCACGCGGTGCCGGTGGACGTGAGCGATTTCGAGTCCTGCCGGGCGGCCGTTGCCCGTGTCCAACAAGAGATCGGCGCGGTGGACGTGCTGGTCAACAACGCCGGCATCACCCGCGACATGACCTTCCGGAGGATGACCAAGGCGGACTGGGACGCGGTCATCCACACCAACCTCGACAGCTGCTTCAACATGACCAAGCAGGTCATGGACGGCATGGTCGGGCGCAAGTGGGGCCGGGTGATCAACATCTCGTCCGTCAACGGCCAGAAAGGCGCTTTCGGCCAGAGCAACTACTCGGCCGCCAAGGCGGGCATGCACGGCTTCACCAAGGCGCTCGCGCTGGAGGTCGCGCGGAGCGGCGTTACCGTCAATACCATTTCGCCGGGGTACATCGGGACCCGGATGGTGATGGCGATCGAGCCGGAGATCCTCGACTCGAAAATCCTGCCGCAGATCCCCGTCGGTCGTTTGGGCAAGCCGGAAGAAATTGCCGGCCTGGTGGCTTACCTCGCCTCCGAGGAAGCCGCCTTCGTCACCGGCGCCAACGTCTCGATCAACGGCGGGCAACACATGTACTGAGGCCACCCACCGATGGCGGGCTCCCTCCCGCGGGAGGGAGCCCGCGGGGAGGCTTGCAGGGAGACCGCTAAGGGCGCACAGCCCGCCTGATGCCGCAAACGGGCTGGCAGCCACGCATACGAGGGGAGAGGACTATGCATGAAATCATCGAGCAACTCGACGAAAAGCGCGAGCAGGCCCGCTTGGGCGGTGGCCGAGCCCGCATCGATGCGCAGCACGCCAAAGGAAAACTCACGGCCCGCGAGCGCATCGAGTTGCTGCTCGACGAGGGGAGCTTCGAGGAATGGGACATGTTCAAGGAGCACCGCTGCACCGATTTCGGGATGGACAAGAGCTCGGTGCCTGGGGACGGGGTGGTGACCGGCTACGGCACCATCAACGGCCGCGTCGCCTTCGTCTTCTCCCAGGACTTTACCGTGTTCGGCGGTTCGCTCTCGGAGGCCCACGCCGAGAAAATCTGCAAGATCATGGACCACGCGATGACGATCGGCGCCCCGGTGATCGGCCTGAACGACTCGGGCGGGGCGCGCATCCAGGAAGGCGTGGCCTCGCTGGGAGGCTACGCCGAGGTGTTTCAGCGCAACGTCATGGCTTCCGGCGTCATTCCGCAGATTTCGGTCATCATGGGCCCCTGCGCCGGCGGCGCCGTGTACTCGCCTGCCATGACCGACTTCATCTTCATGGTCAAGGACTCCTCCTACATGTTCGTCACCGGTCCGGAAGTGGTGAAGACGGTGACCCACGAGGAGGTGACGGCCGAGGAACTGGGCGGGGCGCTCACCCATTCGACCAAGTCGGGCGTGTCGGACCTCACTTTCGAGAACGACGTGGATGCGCTGATGATGGTGCGCCGCATGTTCAACTACCTGCCGTCCAACAACCGCGACAAGCCGCCCACGCGCTATACGCCGGACATTGCCGACCGCATGGACGAGTCCCTCGACACCCTAGTGCCGGACGACTCGAACAAGGCGTACGACATGAAGGAGCTCATCCTCAAGATCGCCGATGACGGCGATTTTTTCGAGCTCCAGCCCATGCATGCCCAGAACATCATCATCGGCTTTGCGCGTATGGAAGGGCGGCCGGTGGGGATCGTGGCCAACCAGCCGCTGGTGCTGGCCGGCTGCCTCGACATCAAGAGCTCGATCAAGGCGGCCCGTTTCGTGCGCTTCTGCGATGCCTTCAATATTCCCCTCCTCACCTTCGTCGATGTGCCCGGTTTCATGCCCGGCACCGCGCAGGAGTACGGAGGCATCATCAAGCACGGCGCCAAGCTACTCTACGCCTACGCCGAGTGCACCGTACCCAAGGTCACCGTGATTACGCGCAAGGCCTACGGCGGCGCCTACGACGTCATGAGTTCCAAGCACCTGCGCGGCGACGTCAATTTCGCCTGGCCGTCCGCCGAGATTGCGGTGATGGGGCCGAAAGGGGCCGTCGAGATCATTTTCCGCAAGGACATCGACGATGCCGCCAAGACGGCCCTGCGCACCGAGGAGTATCGCCGGAAGTTCGCCAATCCCTTCATCGCCGGCCAGCGCGGTTATATCGACGACGTGATCATGCCGCACGAGACGAGAAAGCGCGTGTGCCGCTCCCTCGCAATGCTGCAGGGGAAGAAGCTCGACAACCCGTGGCGCAAGCACGGCAACATCCCGCTCTGAAGGGGTACACCATGTTCAAGAAGATATTGATCGCCAACCGCGGTGAGATCGCCTGCCGGGTCATCAAGACCGCCCGGGAAATAGGGATCGCCACCGTCGCCGTGTATTCGGAAGCAGACAAGGACGCCCGCCACGTCGGCCTCGCCGACGAGGCCGTATGCATCGGGGCGGCGCCCTCGAAGGAATCCTACCTGGTGATGGACAAGATCATCGCCGCCTGCCGGCAGACCGGCGCCGAGGCGGTCCATCCCGGCTACGGTTTCCTCTCCGAGAACGAGGAATTCTCCAGGAAACTGGAGGAGCAGGGCATCGTCTTCATCGGCCCCAAGCATTACTCGGTGGCGGCGATGGGCGACAAGATCGCATCGAAGAAGCTAGCGCTGGCCGCGAAGGTCAACGTGATTCCCGGCTTCAACGAGGCCATCGAAACGGCCGGGCAAGCGGTGGAGATTGCACGCGGCATCGGCTATCCGGTGATGATCAAGGCTTCCGCCGGGGGCGGTGGCAAGGGCCTGCGTGTGGCCTTCGACGATACCGAAGCGCACGAGGGCTTCACCTCCTGCCGCAACGAAGCGAAGAACGCCTTCGGCGATGATCGGGTATTCATCGAGAAATACGTCGAGGAGCCCCGCCACATCGAGATCCAGGTGCTCGGCGACGCCCACGGCAACACGGTGTACCTGTGGGAGCGGGAGTGCTCGATCCAGCGGCGCCACCAGAAGGTGATCGAGGAAGCGCCGTCGCCCTTTGTAGACCCCGCGATGCGCAAGGCGATGGGCGAGCAGGCGGTGGCGCTGGCCAGGGCAGTGAAGTACGAGTCCGCCGGCACCGTCGAGTTCGTGGTCGGCAAGGACAAGCGCTTCTATTTCCTGGAGATGAACACCCGCCTGCAGGTCGAGCATCCGGTGACCGAAATGATCACCGGGCTGGATCTCGTGGAACTGATGATCCGGGTCGCGGCCGGCGAAAAACTCCCGTTCGGCCAGGAACAGATCAGGCTCGAGGGGTGGGCGATGGAATGCCGGATCAACGCCGAGGATCCGTTCCGCAACTTCCTGCCCTCGGTGGGCCGGCTGGTGAAGTACAGGCCACCGGCCGAAGAGCCGGGGCAGGTACGCGTGGATACCGGGGTGTACGAAGGCGGCGAGATTTCGATGTACTACGACTCGATGATCGCAAAACTCGTGACCCACGGTGCGACGCGCGACGCCGCCATCGCCCGCATGCGCGAGGCGCTGAACGCCTTCGTGATCCGCGGCGTTTCCTCCAACATTCCCTTCCAGGCCGCCTTGATGCAGCACCCGCGCTTCGTGAGCGGGCAGTTCACCACGGCCTTCATCGCCGAGGAATATCCCGACGGTTTTCACGCCGAGGATGTCCCCCACGACGATCCGGCCTTGCTCATTGCCGTGGCGGCGTCGATGCACGGTTGCTACATGGAGCGTGCAGTGCGCATTGCGGGCCAGATGCCCGGCCATTCGCGCCAATTGGGCGAGGACTATGTGGTGCTGATGGGGCGCAGCCCCGAGCAGCATCCCGTGAAGGTGCATCCGGTTGAAGGCGGCTACCACGTCGAATACAGGGGCGAGCGCTACCAGGTAAGTTCTGACTGGCAATTCGGCCAGCCCCTCTACTGCGGCCGCATCAACGGCCTGGAGTTCTGCATGCAGGTGGAGCGGGTGGGGCTTTCCTACCGGCTGCTCCACTGGGGCAAGCAATTGGACATCCGCGTGATGCCGCGCCGCTCGGCCGAACTTCTGGCGATGATGCCTTACAAGGCGCCGCCCGACATGTCCAAGTTTCTGCTCTCGCCCATGCCCGGACTCCTTACCCAGGTGGCGGTGGCGGCGGGCCAGGAAGTGAAGGCGGGCGAGAAGCTCGCCGTGATCGAGGCCATGAAGATGGAAAACGTCCTCAAGGCCGAACAGGACTGCGTGGTCGCCGAGGTGATGACCAAGACGGGCGAGAGCTTGGCGGTGGATCAGGCGATTCTTCGCTTCGAGTAAGTCAATTCGTGCAATTGCATTAACCAGTAAGGGGCAACCATGTCTTCCCAGACCCAATATGCGCAGACGCCGACGCTGCAGGAACCGGGCGAAATTACCAAGACTTTCGCCGAGGTAGCCGAGCGATCGGCCAAGCTGATCTGCGAGCATTTCCGGCGCCGGATCGAAAAGGGGATCACGCCTCCCGGCGATGAACTCGGCATCGCTGCGGCATTCATGGAGATGATGGCGAAACTGCTTTCCAATCCCTACGTGCTGGCCCCGACCCAGATGAACCTGCTGCGGGACCACTTCTCCCTGTGGCAACGCTCGGTGTTGCGCTGCATGGGCGTGCAGGCGAGTCCGATGGCGATTCCGGCCAAGGGCGACAACCGCTTCCGCGACGAGCAGTGGGAGGAGCACTTCCTGTTCGATTTCATCAAGCAGTCCTACTTGATCGTCGCGCACCACGTCCATGGCGGGGTGAGCAAGGTGGAGGGTCTGGAAAGTGGCACCCAGCGCAAGGTGGACTTCTTTACCCGCCAATGCATCGATGCCCTGTCCCCATCCAATTTCGCGCTCACCAACCCGGAAGTGGTCCGTGAAACGGTCAAGTCCCATGGTCAGAACCTGATCAAGGGTTTCAAGAACCTCCTGCGCGACATCGAGGAGGGTGACGGCAGCCTGCGCATCAGGATGACCGACGCCGCGGCCTTCAAGTTGGGGAGTAATGTCGCGACCACGCCGGGCAAAGTCGTGTTCGAGAACGAATTGATGCAGTTGCTGCAGTTCGCCCCGACCACCCGGGAAGTATTCAAGCGGCCGCTGCTCATCATCCCGCCGTGGATCAACAAGTACTACATCCTCGACTTGCGGGAGAAGAACTCCTTCATCAAGTGGGCGACCGATCAGGGCCACACGGTGTTCGTGATTTCCTGGGTGAACCCCGACGAGACGCTGGCGCATACCGGCTTCGGCGACTACATGACACAGGGCGCGCTGACGGCAGTGAATGCCGTGTGCCGGCAGACCGGCGAGGATAAGGTAAACGCCGTCGGTTATTGCCTGGGCGGCACGCTGCTCGCCACCACGCTTGCCTGGATGGCTGCCAAGAAAGACGAGCGGATCGCCTCGGCGACCTTCTTTACCACCATGCTCGATTTCTCCGAGCCCGGTGAGCTCGGCGTGTTCATCGACGACCAGGCGATCGCGAGCCTGGAAAAGAAAATGGCCGCGCGTGGCTTCCTGGATGGCTCGGAGATGGCAGGCGTCTTCAACATGCTACGGGCCAACGATCTGATCTGGTCGTTCGTGGTGAACAACTATCTCATGGGCAAGGACCCTTTCCCCTTCGACCTGCTGTACTGGAACTCCGACTCCACGCGCATGCCGGCCAGAATGCACAGCTTCTACCTGCGCGAGCTCTACATGAAGAATCGCCTCAAGGAGCCGGGTGGAGTCACGTTGGATGGCGTTCCGATCGATCTGGGCAAGATCCGGGTGCCCGCCTATTTCGTCTCCGCCATCGAGGACCATATTGCACCGTGGACAAGCACCTACGTCGGGGCAAGATTGTTCAACGGCCCGGTGCGCTTTGTGCTGGGCGGTTCCGGGCACATTGCCGGCATCATCAACCCACCGGCGGCGAACAAATACGGCTACTGGGTGAACCCCGCGGCCAAGCCGCCCGCCAGCGCCAACCAATGGTTCGCCGGCGCCACGCAGCATGCCGGCTCGTGGTGGAACGACTGGTCGGACTGGGCCGCCGCGCAGGATGGGGGCGAAAAGGTTGTTGCTCGCGACCCGGCTGCAGGAAGGCTCAAAGTACTTGAGGACGCTCCCGGAACCTACGTCAGGTTTCGGCTGGATGCCAAGCGTTCATGAAAGCGCGCCGCGCGACAGAAAACACGCGGCACTTGTGCGGTAACACCGGGCAACAGGCAGTCTCTATCTCAAGGAGAAGAGGTGGGCAGCACTTCTGGGCGAGGGCGTATTTCGTCTCAACGGTGGGGCGAGACGAAGAGGTGATTCGGCGCTACATCCGAGACCAGGACATCCGAGACCAGGAGAAGGAGGACGAGCGGTTGGAGCAGCTCAAGCTGATGTGACAGGGGCCCGCCAGTGGGCGGCGCCAAGAACACGGGGCCGCGTTAGCGTCCCCGTATAGCCGCTTTGAGCGGCTCACAAATGAGGGCCCCGGAAGGCCCCGGCTTTGCCGAGGGATTGTTACTACCCCGCGGCTGCCGTTTCCTCGCGACCGCCGCGTCGCAGCGAGCCCCGGCGCACGGCCCGGCCGGCGACCGGTTCAGCGTCCGAGCTCGCCGAGCAGGCGCTCGGCCGCGGCGACCTGGTCGCCGAGCAGCGCGAATCCTCGCAGCGCTCCGCGGCGGTCGCGGAACACTGCCCTGACGCCGCGCTGCGTCGCCGCCTCGTGCCATTCCCCGGCGAGCGGCGGCGGTTCGCAGACGGTCACCGGGCAACTCTCCATCTGCAGGCGCCGTAGCCGCGCCGGCCACCGCATGCGCCGCTTTCTCCCGCACAGCACCTCGGCGAGCACCTGGGCGCCGGCTTCGATATCTTCCGCAAGCCTGAACAGCCGGCCGTCGATCTCGGCACATTCGCCCAACGCAAAAATATCCGGATCAGCGGTGCCCAACGCCTGATCGACGACGACTCCGCGCGCCACGGCAAGCCCCGCGTCGCGCGCAAGTTCCGTTCGGGGAGCCGCGCCGCGCGCCAACACCACCAGGTCCGTCGAGAACCGTACGCCTGCGAGCGTCGTCAGCTCCAGCTCGTCCGGACCCTGGTCGATGCGCTGGATGCCGTCCTCGGTCATCACCCGCACTCCCGCCGCCTGCAGCCCCTGCGCGACGCGTGCGGCGCTGAGCGCCGGCAGCGTTTCCGCGAGCAGCTGGTTGGCAGGTTCGAGGAGCGCCACTTCGCAGCCGGAACGCGCGAGGTTGTCGGCCAGTTCGCAGCCGGCAAGGCCTCCGCCGAGCACGGCGACGCGGCTTCGTCCGGCCAGTTCACTGCGCAGATAGGCATAGTCGGCGAGGCTTCCCAGCGTCAGCGCCTGCGCCGCCGCCGTTCCGCGCAGCCCGGGCTGGCGCAGCGGCGCCGCGCCGGTCGCGAGCACGAGCTGTCCGTACCCGTGCCGGCCTTCCCGCATCACCAGCTCATGGCGCAGCCGGTCGATCCGCAGGATGTGGCGATGCGCGAGGATCGTCGCGCCGTAGCGGTGCGCCATCTGCTCGACGGTCGCGAGCACCAGGTCCCGGGCCCGCGTGCGGGTGCCGAGCGCGCGCGCAAGCCGGAATTTTTCGTAGGCCGCACCGTCGTCCCGCGTGATCAGCACCAGCGGCCGGTCGCCATCGATCTGCCGCAGCGCGCGCAGCAGCGCGTACCCGCCAGCCCCGGTGCCGACGATGACGAGCGGCGCGTTCATCCCGGCGCTCCTGCACGTCCGGCGCTCGGGTGCTCGCGCGGACTTCGCTCGCCGGGCGCGACCGCCTTCACCGCCACGCCGGCCGCCCGTGCCGTAGCCGGCAGCGCATCCCCCCGAGGTTCATGGCGCTTCCGCCGTCTCGACCGTCGCGGCCCGGCCGATCGGCCGGACCCCGGGCAGGGCGCTTTCGAGGATGGCGGTGCGCAACACGTCGATCGCGCCGTTGCGCGGGTACGTCACGCGCCACGCCAGCGCGACGCGCCGGAAAGGCTCGGGCGCCGCGAACGGACGGACCGCGACGAGCGGATTGTGCGCGGGGAGTTCATCCGCTGCCGAGCTCGGCAGCACCGTCACGCCGAGGCCGGTCGCGACCATGTGGCGGATCGTCTCCAGCGAGCTGCCCTCGAGCGTGCGCTGCAGGCCGCTGACGTTGCGGCAGTGCGGGCACACTTCGAGCACCTGGTCGCGGAAGCAGTTGCCGGCGCCGAGCAGCAGCAGCTGCTCTTCGGCGAGCATGTCGGGGTCGATCCGCTCCTGGCCGTGCCACGGATGCGCAGCCGGCATCAGGACACGGAACGGCTCATCGTAGACCGGCTGGGCGACGATCCCGGGCTCGGCGAACGGCAGTGACAGGATCACGACGTCCAGTTCGCCGCGCTTGAGCGCCTCGGCGAGGCGGGCCGTGTAGTTTTCCTGGATGATCAGTGGCATCCGCGGCGCGAGTCGATGCACGCGCGGGATCAGGCGCGGCAACAGATAAGGCCCGATCGTGAAGATGACCCCGAGCCGCAACGGCCCCGCCAGCGGATCCCTGCCGGCCGAGGCGATCTCCGGGATCTGGGCCGCCTCCAGCAGCACTTTCTCGGCCTGCGAGACGATGCGGCGTCCGGTCGCGGTGATCTTCACTTCGGTCGCACTGCGCTCGAACAGTTGTACGCCGAGTTCCTCTTCGATTTTCTTGATTGCAACCGACAGCGTCGGCTGGCTGACATGGCACTTCTCGGCCGCGCGGCCGAAGTGACGTTCACGGGCAAGCGCTATGAGGTATCGCAGGTCGGTTAGGGTCATCGCGTCGGTCTGCCCCGGAAAGGAGTATCAGGAAAGATATTACTCCGTACCCTGCCGGCGCAGACAAGCACCTCCGGCCGCCCCCGGATCGGTCCGTGCGCGAACGAACCCCCTGCCCGGCGCGACGGAACCCTGAAATCCGGCCGGAAATCGCTGCCCGCACCGGATCGCACGCCTGCTGCGCCGAATACGCAGGCGATGACGCACGGATCGTCGGCCAATTCATGCCGGGAACAATTTGCATGCCCTGCAAGTCCACCGGCGCAGGCAATTTTCTTCAGGGATACAGGAAAAACATGAGAAACCATCCGTTCAGCCGCCCGTTCGTCGTCGCCCTTGCCGCCATTGTGCCGGCCGCAATCGGCCTGCTCCCGTCCCCGCAGGCGTTCGCAGCCGCGGAATCCGTGGCTCCGCTGGTCGCGCCAAACTCCCTCGGCCTGCCCGATTTCGGCGACCTCGTCGAGCGCGTCGGCCCGGCGGTCGTCAACATCAGTGTCGTGCAGGAACGGGCTGCGCCGGAAGCCGGAGCGCTCGCCGAAGACCCGTTCTACGACTTCCTCCGCCGCTTCGGCGTGCCGTTGCCCGGCATGCCCGGGATGCCGGGCAACGGCAGCCGCGGCCCGCAGATCAGCCGCGGCATCGGCTCGGGTTTCATCGTCAGTGCCGACGGCTACGTGCTGACCAATGCGCACGTCGTCGGCGCGGGTGAGGACGGAGTCGAATCGGAAGTGACCGTGCGGCTCATCGACAAGCGCGAATTCAAGGCGAAAGTGGTCGGCACCGATCCGCGCACCGACATCGCGCTGCTCAAGATCGACGCGAGCGGCCTGCCGGTGGTGCGCACCGGCAACGCGGACAAGGCGCGCGTCGGCGAATGGGTGGTGGCGGTCGGTTCGCCGTTCGGCTTCGACAACACCGTGACGGCCGGCATCATCTCGGCGAAGGCGCGGCGCCTGCCGGACGAGAACTACGTGCCGTTCATCCAGACCGACGTCGCGATCAACCCCGGCAACTCGGGCGGCCCGCTGTTCAACCTCACCGGCGAAGTGATCGGCATCAACTCGCAGATCTACTCGCGCTCGGGCGGCTTCATGGGCATCTCGTTCGCGATCCCGATCGATGTCGCGCTGAACGTCAAGGACCAGATCATCAAGTACGGTCGCGTGCAGCGCGGCAAGCTCGGCGTCACGATCCAGGGCATGACGCGTGAGCTGGCACAGTCGTTCGGACTTGCCGAACCGAAAGGCGCCCTGGTCTCGAACGTCGAACCGGGCGGCGCCGCGGACAAGGCCGGCATCAAGGCCGGCGACGTCGTGCTCGGCGTCAACGGCACGAAGATCGAAGAGTCGGGCGATCTGCCGCGCATCATCGGCGACAAGCGTCCCGGCAGCGAGGTGAAGCTCGAACTGTGGCGCGACGGCCGCACCCGCACGGTGACGGCGACGCTCGGCGAGATGCGCGGCGAAGCGGTCGCGGAAGGCCGCGGCGAGCCGGGCGGTCCGCAGGGCGAAGACGCCGGCGGCAAGATCGGCCTCGTCATTCGCCCGCTGACTGCGGAAGAAGCAGCACTGCTGGGCGTGCGCGGCGGCATCGTCATCGAGCGCGCGGCCGGTCCGGCGCAACGCGCCGGCCTGCAGCGCGGCGACGTCATACTCGCACTGAACAACCAGCCGGTGTCGGACATCGCCTCGTTCCGCGCACTGATCGAAAAAGCCGGCGACCGCTTCGCGCTGCTGATCCAGCGCGGCGGTGCGCGCATCTTCGTGCCGATGCGCGTCAACTAGGCGGAAGCTGGCGTCGTTCCGGCCGCGCCGGCGGCGACGGCGTGGCGGGTGTACCCGCGGGCGCCGCGCTGCGCGCGGCGAGGAACTCTTTCAGGATCACCGCCGTGTGCGAAGCGGAACACTCGCACACGGCATCGACCGGGCCCTGCGCGACGATTTCGCCGCCGCCGTCTCCGCCTTCGGGCCCAAGGTCGATCAGCCAATCCGCTTCGGCCATGACGTCCAGATCGTGCTCGATCGCCAGCACCGTGTGGCCGGCGTCGGCGAGCCGCTGCAGCACCCGGATCAGCTTGTCGACGTCCGCCATGTGCAGGCCCACGGTCGGCTCGTCGAGGACGTACAGCGTGTGCTTTTCGGCCGGCAGCGGCCGTCCGGCGGTCGCCGCACTCATTGGGGTGCTGTCGCTGGCGCGGCCACGCACTTTCGCCAGTTCGGTGACCAGCTTGATGCGCTGCGCTTCGCCGCCGGACAGCGTCGGGCTCGACTGGCCGAGCGTCAGGTAGCCCAGGCCGACGTCCTGCAGCAGCGCGAGCGGGTGCGCGATCGACGGATGCGCGGCAAAGAACCCGACCGCTTCGTCGATCGGCATCGCGAGCACGTCGGCGACCGTCCTGTCGCGCCAGCGCACCATCAGCGTCTCGGGGTTGAAGCGTGCGCCGCCGCACGCGTCGCACGGCAGCTTGACGTCCGGCAGGAAGCTCATCTCGACCGTCGTCTGGCCTTGCCCTTCGCACACCGGGCAGCGCCCGGCGCCGGTGTTGAACGAGAAGCGCGACGCGCTCCAGCCGCGCGTGCGCGCTTCGAACGTGTCGGCGAAGAGCTTGCGGATCGCGTCCCAGAACCCGACGTAGGTCGCCGGGCACGAGCGCGGCGTCTTGCCGATCGGCGTCTGGTCGACTTCGAGCACGCGGCCGATCGCCTGCCAGCCTTCGATCGCGCGGCAGCCGACCGGTTCGACATCGCTGCGCTGCGGCTGCGCCTGGCCGCGGCGCCGGGCACGCGCCGCGTCGGGGTCGCCGAGCAGCTTGCGCAGACTGGCGTGGATCACGTCGCGCGCGAGCGTCGATTTGCCGGAGCCGGACACGCCGGTGACGACCGTCAGGCGCGCCAGCGGCACGGCTGCCGACACGTCGCGCAGGTTGTGCAGGTTCGCCCCGACGACGTGGATCGCCGCATGCGCATCGTCGAGCGGCCGGCGCGGGCGCAGCGGATGCTGCAGCGGCGCCCGCAGGAAGGCGCCGGTCGCCGATTCGGGCGCGGCGATCAGGTCCGCGAGGCGGCCTTCGGCGACGACGCGGCCGCCGCGCACGCCCGCGCCGGGACCGAGGTCGATGACATGGTCGGCGCGGCGGATCGTCTCCTCGTCGTGCTCGACGACGAGCAATGTGTTGCCACGGTCGCGGAGGCGCTCGAGGGTGTCGAGCAGCATGCGGTTGTCGCGCGGATGCAGCCCGATCGTCGGTTCGTCGAGGATGTAGCACACGCCGCGCAGGTTCGAGCCGAGCTGCGCGGCGAGCCGGATGCGCTGCGCCTCGCCGCCCGACAGCGTCGGCGCGCCGCGGTCGAGCGCGAGGTAGGCGAGCCCGACCTGCTGCAGGAAGTCGAGCCGGCCGCGGATCTCGGCAACGAGGTCGCGCGCGATGTCGATCTCGCGCCCGGCGAGCCGCAGGCCGTCGAAGAACGCGGCGAGCGCTGCGACCGGCTGCGCCGACAGTTCGTGGATGCCGCGCTCGCGGAAACGCACCGCGCGGGCGACCGGATTGAGCCTCGCGCCGTCGCACACCGCGCACACCGCGCCGTCCGCATGCTCCTGTTCGCCGAGATCGCCGAGGTCCAGCGCGTCCGGGTCCTCGATGCGACCGGACAGCGCGAGGCCGGTGCCGTAGCACGCCGGGCACCAGCCGTGTTTGGCGTTGTACGAGAACAGCCGCGGATCCGGTTCCGGGAAGCTGTCGCCGCAGCACGGGCAGGCGCGCAGCGTCGAGAACGTGACCGGACTCGCGCCGAGCCTGCCGAGCTCGAGCACCTTGACGACGCCCTTGCCATGTTCGAGCGCATCGGCGAGCTGCGCGCGCAGCGCCGCCTCGTGCTCCGGCGCGACGACGACCATGCCGACCGGCAGCTCGATCGTGTGCTCGACGTAGCGGTCGAGGCGCGGCCATTTCGCCGTCGGCAAGTACTCGCCATCGACGCGCAGCTGCGCGTAGCCTTTGCCCCTCGCCCATTTCGCGATCGCCGTGTACAACCCCTTGCGGTTCGTCACCAGCGGCGCGAGCAGTTCGACGGAGGTGCCGCGATAGTCGCGCAGGAGCTGCGCCGCGATCGCGTCGAAGCTCTGCGGCGACACCGGCACGTCGCACTGCGGGCAGTACTGCGTGCCGAGCTTGACGTACAAGAGGCGCAGAAAAGGCTGGATCTCGGTCAGCGTGCCGACGGTGCTCTTGCGCCCACCGCGGCTGACGCGCTGCTCGATTGCGACGGTCGGCGGGATGCCGGACAGCGCGTCGACATCGGGCCGCGCCGCCGGCTGGACGAACTGCCGCGCGTAGGCGTTCAGCGACTCGAGATAGCGGCGCTGGCCTTCGCCGAACACGATGTCGAACGCGAGCGTCGATTTGCCCGAGCCGGACAGGCCGGTGATCACGGTGAAGCGGTCGCGCGGGATCGACAGGCTGACGTTCTTCAGGTTGTGCTCGCGCGCATGGCGGATCCCGATCGCCGGCGCGGCGGCCGGGCGGTAACGCGCGGCGGGTTCGGCGGCCACGAGGCCATTCGCGGGTGACGCGCTGCCGGCCGCCTCCGCCGCGAATTCCGCGTCATACGCGCGCAACGCGCGGCCGGTATGCGACGCGGCGCAAGCCATGACGGCAGCCGGCCGCCCGGCAATGACGAGTGCGCCGCCGCCCTCGCCGCCTTCCGGGCCGAGATCGATGATCCAGTCGGCGGCGCGCAGCACGTCGAGGTTGTGCTCGATGACAATCAGCGCATGGCCCGCGTCGAGGAGCTTTTCGAACGCCCGCAGCAGCGTCGCGACGTCGTCGAAATGCAGCCCGGTGGTCGGCTCGTCGAACAGGAACAGCAGCCGGCCGGGCGCCTGCGCCTTACCGCGCGCAGCTTTCCCGATCGATCGGCGGCCGGCGAGTTTCGCCGAATCGGCGAGATGGCCGGCAAGCTTCAGGCGCTGCGCCTCGCCTCCCGATAGCGTCGGCACCGGCTGGCCAAGGCGCAGGTAGTCGAGGCCGACGTCGGCGAGCGGCGCGAGCGCGGCCTGCACCGCCGGCTGGTCGGCAAAGAACGCCAGCGCCTCCGACACCGTCAGCGCGAGCACGTCGGCGACCGACTTGCCGCGCCACGCGAGCTCGAGCACTTCGGGCCGGTAGCGTTTGCCGTCGCAGTCGGGGCAGCGCAGATAGACATCGGACAGGAACTGCATCTCGACGTGTTCGAAACCCGAGCCGTTGCAGGTCGGGCAGCGCCCGGTGCCGGCGTTGAAGCTGAACGTGCCGGGCGTGTAGCCGCGGCTCGTCGCTTCCGGCAGCGCGGCGAACAGCGCGCGGATCGCGTCCCACGCGCCGACATAGCTGACCGGGTTCGAGCGCGCGCTCTTGCCGATCGCCGCCTGGTCGACCATGACGACGCCGGCCAGCGATTCGACCCCTTCGAGGCGCGCGAACGCGCCGGCCGCGTCGCTGCCCTGGCCGAAATGCTTCGCCAGCGCCGGGTACAGCACGTCCTGGATCAGGCTCGACTTGCCCGAACCGGACACGCCGCTGACGCACACCAGGCGGCCGAGCGGAAAATCGACGTCGATGCCGCGCAGGTTGTGCTCACGCGCACCGACGAGCCGCAGCATCGTGTCGCCCGGCGAAACCGGCCGTCGCATGCGGCCGGCATCGACGCGCTTGCGACCGGCGAGATAGGCGCCGGTCAGCGACGCCGGATCGGCGGCGATCCCGGCCGGCGACGCGTAGCCGACGATCTCGCCGCCGCGCTCGCCGGGACCTGGGCCGATATCGAGCAGGCGGTCGGCGGCGCGCATCAGCTGCGGGTCGTGTTCGACGACGACGAGCGTGTTGCCCGCGTCACGCAGCCGCGTCATCACCGCGAGGATGCGGTCGATATCGCGCGGATGCAGGCCGATCGACGGCTCGTCGAGGACGAACAACGTATTGACCAGCGAGGTGCCGAGCGCGGTGGTCAGGTTGATGCGCTGCACTTCGCCGCCGGACAGCGTGCGCGACTGGCGGTCGAGCGTCAGATACGCAAGCCCGACGTTGGCGAGGTAGTCGAGGCGGCTCCTGATCTCGCCGAGCAGCAGTCCGGTCGCCTCGTCGAGGCCGGCAGGCAGTTCGATGCGGGCGATGAAATCGCGCACGCGGCTGACGGGAAGCGCCATCAGTTCGTGGATCGCAAGGCCGGGGCGGCGCGAATCCGCGGGGTTTCCGTCACCCAACCGCCACAGCAGCGCTTCCGGCTTCAGCCTTGCGCCGTGACAGGCCGGGCACTCCGTGTAGCTGCGGTAACGCGACAGCAGCACGCGGATGTGCATCTTGTAGGCTTTGCTCTCGAGCCAGTCGAAGAAGTGGCGCACGCCGTACCACTTGCGCGGCCAGGACGCGTCCCAGCTCTTCCACTCCGGATCGCCTTCGAGCACCCAGCGACGATGTTCCGGCGGCAGGTCGCGGAACGGGATGTCCATCGCCACGCCGTATTTCTTCGCCATCTTCGCCAGGTCTTCCTGGCATTCGCGGTAGCTCGCGGTCTGCCAGGGTTTGACGGCGCCTGCGGCGAGCGTCTTCGATTCGTCCGGGATCACGAGCGCGAAATCGACGCCGATGACGCGGCCGAAGCCGCGGCAGGTTTCGCATGCGCCGAGCGGCGAGTTGAACGAGAACAGGCCGGGCGTCGGATCGGCGTAATGGATGTCGCAGTCGGCGCAGTGCAGGTCGCGGGAAAAGCGCCACACCGTCTCGCCGCCGTCATGCTGAGCGCGCACCGCGAGGTGGCCGTGGCCGTGCTGCAACGCCGTCTCGATGGCCTCGATGACGCGGCCGCGCCCGGCGTTCGACAGGCGGAAGCGGTCCTGCACGACGTGCAGCATGTCACCGCCCGTCCCTCCATTGCCCTGCTCGCGCGCGTGGATGCGTGTGTAGCCCTGCTGGCTGAGCAGGTTCGTGACCTCGTCCTCGCTGAAATTCGCCGGCACCGGCA
Source organism: Aromatoleum anaerobium (assembly GCF_012910705.2). Taxonomy (GTDB): domain Bacteria; phylum Pseudomonadota; class Gammaproteobacteria; order Burkholderiales; family Rhodocyclaceae; genus Aromatoleum; species Aromatoleum anaerobium. The sequence continues at coordinate 614,549 of NZ_WTVG02000038.1, forward strand.
CCGCGAACGTCAGCACCAGGCGCGGGTCGTCCGCCGCGCAGCGCTCGGCGAGCGCGGCAAGAATGCTGTCCGGATCGTCACGCCGCACCGGCGCGCCGCAGCGCCGGCAATACAGCCGCGCGCCGCGCGCGTAGAGCAACTTGAAGTGATCGGCGAGCTCGGTCATCGTGCCGACCGTCGAGCGCGAGCTCTTCACCGGGTTGGTCTGGTCGATCGCGATCGCCGGCGGCACGCCTTCGATGCGATCGACCTGCGGGCGGTCCATGCGATCGAGAAACTGGCGCGCGTACGGCGAGAACGTCTCGACGTAGCGCCGCTGGCCTTCCGCATACAGCGTGTCGAACACCAGCGACGACTTGCCCGAGCCGGAAACGCCGGTGACGACCGTGATCTCGTTCAGCGCGATGTCGAGCGACAGGTTCTTCAGGTTGTTCTGACGCGCACCGAGGATGCGGATGGGGGCTGACATTTGGGAAGCGGGCGATCCGGGCGTGGGGGCGAAGAGAAGAGATTGCGCTCTCGCCGAACGGTTCCCCGGCGAAATCGAGGAGCGTCGGCACGGGCCTTGCGCCACGGAGCGTGCGTCGTTTCCGGACGGGCCGCGCGGTGCTTCAGTGCGTTCGTCACGCAACGGAAAGCCGCAAAAAACTCGGGCCCCGCAGGGGCCCGAGTACGCGGCACTGAACCGGCTTACTTGACGCGGTTCTTGTACTCGTCGGTACGGGTATCGATTTCGATCTTGTCGCCGATCTCGACGAACGCCGGCACCGGCAATTCGAAACCGCTGGCGATCTTCGCCGGTTTCATGACCTTGCCGGAAGTGTCGCCCTTGACGGCGGGTTCGGTGTAGATCACTTCGCGGACCACCGAATTCGGCAGATCGACCGAAATCGCCTTGCCGTTGTAGAACACGACTTCACACTGCAGCCCGTCTTCGAGGTACTTCAGCGCGTCGGTCATGTTCTCGGCTTCGACTTCGTACTGCTCGTAGTCGGCATCCATGAACACGTACATCGGATCGGCGAAGTACGAGTACGTGACTTCCTTCTTGTCGAGCTGGACGACTTCGAACTTGTCGTCGGCCTTGTACACCGACTCCGAAGGCGCGCCGGTCAGGAGGTTCTTGAGTTTCATCTTCACGACCGCGGAGTTGCGGCCGGACTTGTTGTATTCGGCTTTCTGCACCACCAGCGGGTCGGCACCCACCATGATGACGTTGCCGGAGCGAAGTTCCTGTGCGGTTTTCATGCTGTTTCCTGTCGAACGGGTGCGGCCCGTAAATATTTAAAAACCGGTCATTTTACTGCGTTCCGCGAAAATTGCACCAGCGACGAAGCCAGATCCGGCGCGCTCGCGAGCGCCTGCGCCCACGACCGGTTATGGGCGCGGAGCGCAGGCAGGGCGGCCGCGAACGGGCGCCACGCCGAGCCGATGTCGCCCCAGCCGTTCCACGCCAGCCAGAACCGCCTGACTGCCGCTGCCGCAGTGGGTTCCATCGCCTCGGTGTAGCGGTCGAGAAAAGCCTCCAGCTTGACCCGGTGGGCGTCCTGCTCCTGCCGGTAAATGTGCCAGGCGAACGGCTGCCCGGCCCACTGCGCGCGGACGAACGAGTCTTCGCCGCGGACGAAATTGACGTCGCACGCCCACAACAGGCGGTCGTAGCGCTCCTGGTCGACGAAAGGCAGGATGGTTGCCGTCAGCGCGCCCTGCCTGCGGCACATACCGGGTGCCGTTGCATGTTCGCCGAAAAAACGCATCACGTCGCCGACGACAGGCCCTTCGGGCACGAGCAGCAGCACCGGCTCGTCGCCGTCCGCCCAGCGCGCGAGCAGCGCGGCCACGGCCGGTTGCTCGTAGGCGAACAGCGATATCAGGCGCGCCCCCGGTGGCGGCGTCGCGACCCCCAGCGAGCGCAGCAGCGTCTCGCGCGCCGCCGGCTGTGCCTGGAAACGGTCGCGTGCGTCGAGCAGGCCGCGTTCGCGCAACAGCCCTCCGGTGCGCGGCGAAAAACCCGGAAAGAAGAAATGCTTCACCAGCGGCAGGCGGGGGTGCGGGGACGTCATGCGGTGGCAATCGTCGACCCAGCGTTCGGCCGACAGGTATTCGAGATTGACCCACGGCGACGGCGACGGGCGCGCCGCCATCGCCGCCAGATAACTTTCCGGCAGCTCGCAGCCGAACCCCTCGATGACCGCCGCGGCCGGCGCGACGGACGGAAAGTCGCGACTCCAGCGACGAATTTCGACGCCGGCGGCGAGGAGTCGCCCGTCGACTGTCGAAATTTCCGGACACAGCCGCGAGAACGCTTTCAGGTCATCGATCCACAGGCGGACCGCGAGGCCATGATCGCCCGCAAGCCCTTTGGCCAGGCGCCAGCAGACCCCGATATCCCCGAAGTTATCCACAACCCGGCAGAAGATGTCCCAGTCGAAAAAGCGTTCGTCAGCGCAAGCGTTCATTTTGGTGGACAAGCACAGGGAACAAGCGTGAATGCATTGTGGAAAAAGGCCTTCAACGGCGGACGGCCCAAATTCGACCACAATCCGCACACAGGTGAACAGCAGGTTTATCTACGGCTTTGTCCCGCGCCGAATCGCTTTCAACTGCTGGAGAAAATCGACTTATCCACAGAAAAGCGGGCACTGTATACTTCTTTATCTTTAATTAATCTTAAAAAACAGAAGAACAAAACACGAACCTGCGAAACGCGGCGAACGAAAACCCGCAGCCACTCCGAACCCTTGGCGAAACCGCTTCGAGCGGCGCTGGACGGCGCCCGGACTCTGCTGTACAAAGCGTCTTCAGCGAAGGGGAAAAAGGTTTGGCAGGCAGGTCGCCGGGACTTCCCGATGCGGGTTTTTCAGTCTGCAGGGGTATCGAAATCGGCCAACCGGGCGAAATCGCCGTCGTCCAGCCAGCGCCACTGGCCGGGGGCGAGGTCGTCGGGCAGCATCAGGCCGCCGATGCCGCTGCGGTGCAGCGACTCGACGCGATTGCCGGCGGCAGCGACCATGCGCTTGACCTGGTGGTACTTGCCTTCGGTGATCGTCAGCTTTAGACTCCGCTCCCCCGTTCGTTCGCAAGCCGCCGCTGCGACCGGCTCGGGGTCGTCGTGAAGCTGCACGCCGGCGAGCAGCGCCTGGGTCATCGTCTCGCTGACGGGGTGACGCACGACGACTTCATAGATTTTCGGCACGCGTTTCCTGCCGGCGCTCCAGACGTGGATGAACTGTCCGTCGTCGGACAGCAGCAGCAGGCCGGTGGTGTCCTGGTCCAGCCTGCCGATCGCCTGGACGCCACGGTTCACCAGCGGTTCCGACAATAGCGCGAACACCGAAGTATGGAACTGCGGCTGGCGCGAGCACTCGTAACCGGAGGGTTTGTGCAGCATCAGGTAGGCCTTGTCGCGAAACCGGCAGGTCTCGCGATCGACCGTGAAGACCAGGTCTTCGGCCGGAAAATCGGCAAAGGGGTTGTCCTGGACCTGGCCGGAAATCGTCACGCGGCCGGCGCGGATCAGGGCGCGGCAAACCTTGCGGCTGCCGAAGCCCTGGGAGTGGAGAATTCGTTCGATATGCATCGGTGGATGCTAACCGAAGCGCGTTAGACTGTTGCCCCCCGCGGTACCGGAGTGGAGTGTGAACTTTGAACATGTGGTGGTGGTGAATGACCCCGCCGACCCCCTGCTCACCGAGCTGAATCGCGAAGAAGTGTGGTTCGGGCTGCTGTGCCGGGCCGAGGATGCGCGGCCGTTCCTGCCCGGCCTCGAGGCGTGCACGATCGTCGAGCGGAGCACGAACGAGCTCGTGCGGGAACTGCGGTTCGGCAGCGCGCTGGTTCGCGACCGGGTCACGCTGATGCCCATGGAATCAATCTGCTTCGAGTCTGAGCGCACTGCGAGCCATCCGGGAGGCAGCCTGACGATCGCGATCGAGGAGCCGGCCGAGGGCGTCCTCGTGCTGCGTTTCCGCTACCTGACGACGTTCCCCGAAGAGGCGGGAAGTCCGGACCGGGCCTACGCCGAATATGTCAAGGCCGCCTATCATCAATCGGACCTCGACACCGTTCGCGTGATCCGCATGATTGCCGAGTCAGGGCGCATCCAGTAATCCTTCGTCATGCGCCGCATCGCTACGATGGCGCCGGCGCGACCGTCAGATCATCGAAAATCCGGAAAAATATTCATGTGGTTCAAGAACCTGCAGGTTTATCGCCTTCCCGTCGGCTGGGACATCAGCGCCGAGACGCTCGAGGACCAGCTCGCCCGCAAGCGTTTCGTGCCGTGCGGCAGCCAGGACCAGGAAACCCGTGGCTGGGTGTCGCCGACCGGTGACGAATTCCTGCTGCACCGCGTCGGCGGGCAGTGGCTGATCGCGCTCGGCCTGGAGCAGAAGCTGCTGCCGTCGTCGGTGGTCAAGCAGGAGGCCGAAGAGCGCGCCGAGGACATCGCCGCGCGCCAGGGCTACAAGCTCGGTCGCAAGCAGATGAAGGACCTGCGCGAACAGGTAATGCAGGAACTGCTGCCGCGGGCCTTCACGCGGCGCCGCAAGGTCTTCGCGTGGATCGACCCTATCGGGGGGTGGCTCGGCATCGATGCGCCGAGCCAGGCCCGCGCGGAGGACGTGCTGGAGGCATTGCGCCAGTCTCTCGATGCACTCCCGCTCGGTTTGCTGCGCACCGAGCGCTCGCCGACCAGCGCGATGGCCGACTGGCTCGCCGGCGGCGAAGCGCCGGCCGGGTTCACGATCGACCAGGATTGCGAGCTGCGCTCGGTCAGCGAGGACAAGGCGGCGGTGCGCTACGTCCGTCACCCGCTCGAAGGTGATGAAGTTCGCGGCCACCTCGCGGCCGGCAAGCTGCCGACCCGCCTCGCGCTGACGTTCGACGATCGCGTCAGCTTCGTGCTGAGCGAGAAGCTCGAGATCAAGCGCGTCGATTTCCTCGACGTCGTCAAGGAAAAGCTCGACGAGCAGGGGGCAGACGACGCGCGCGCGCTGTTCGACGGCGGTTTCGCGCTGATGACCGGAGAATTCGGCCGATTGCTGCCGGCACTCATCGAAGCACTGGGCGGCGAACTGAACGCCGGGGCGACCGGCGTCGAACTGCGACCGGCGGCGTGACCGGCGACGGCGCGGCTAGCGGGCCTGTTGTGCGAGCAGCTGCGCGAAATCCTCGGCCGACAGCGGGCGGCTGAACAGGTAGCCCTGGTACGCGTCGCAGCCCTGCTCGGTGAGGAACGCGAGCTGCGCGTCGGTTTCAACGCCCTCGGCGAGTACCTTGATGTTGAGCTTGCGCGCCAGCGCGATGATCCCGGCGGTGATCTCCATGTCGTTGCGGTCATTGGGGATGTGGCGGATGAAGCCCTGATCGATCTTCAGCATTTCGATTGGGAAGTTCTTCAGGTACGCGAGTGACGAGTAGCCGGTGCCGAAATCGTCGATCGCCAGCCGCATCCCCATCGACTTGAGCAGGCCGAGACGCTGCTCGGCCTGGGCTTCGTGCCCCATGATCATGCTCTCGGTGAGTTCGAACTCGAGACATTCCGGCGGCAGCCCGGTGCGTTCGAGGATCGCCGCGATGCGGTCCGGCAGCTCGGCCTGCCACAGCTGGCGCGCCGACAGATTCACCGCCACCACCAACGGCGCGAGGCCCGCGTCGCGCCATTGACGCGCCTGCCGGCAGGCGGTTTCGAGCACCCATTCGCCCAGCGGCACGATCAGGCCGCTTTCCTCGGCGAAAGGGATGAAGCGGTTCGGCGACACCGCGCCTTCTTCCGCATCGGGCCAGCGCACCAGGGCTTCGCAGCCCACCACGCGGCCGCTGAAGATGTCGATTTGCGGCTGGTAATGGACCACGAACGCCTGCTGCTCGAGCGCGACGCGCAGGCGGCGCTCGAGGTCCACGTGCCGCTGCGCCGCCTGGCTCAGCGCCTCGGTGAAGAAGCGGAAGGTGTTGCGTCCCTGCACCTTGGCCTGGTTCAGCGCGGCGTCGGCGTGCTGGATCAGTTCGGCGGCGCTCGTGCCGTCCTGCGGATAGAGGCTGATGCCGACGCTCGCGCCGACATACACGACCTCGCCGTCGGGCAGCGAGAACGGTTCGCGCATCAGGTCGATCAGGTTCTGCGCGACGCTGGCCGATTCGTCGGGTTTCCTGAGGTTATCGATGATGACGAGGAACTCGTCGCCGCCCCAGCGCGCCAGCGTGTCCTCCGGTCGCAGCCGCGTGCGCAGGCGCCACGAGATTGCGACCAGCAGCTCGTCTCCGCTGGCGTGGCCGAGGCTGTCGTTGATGTTCTTGAAGCGGTCCAGGTCGACGAACAGCACGCCGAGGCCGAGCTGCTGGCGGCCGGCCTGCTCGATCGCGTGTTCGAGGCGTGACTGCACCAGCAGACGGTTCGGCAGGTCGGTCAGCGGGTCGTAATGCGCGAGGCGCTCGAGCTGGGCTTGGGACTGCTTCAACTGGCTGATGTCGGTCATCACGCCGACGTAGCGGACCGGGCTGTGGTCCTCGCCGTAAACGGTGCTGACGCTCAGCCACTGCGGATAAAGCTCGCCGCTCTTGCGCCGGTTCCAGATCTCGCCCTGCCAGTGGCCGGTGCGCGCCACCGCGTTCCACAGCTGGCGGTAGAACCCGTCGTCCTGCAGGCCGGATTTGAGCATGCCGGGAGTTTTCCCGAGCGCTTCCTCTTCGGAGAAGCCGGTGATTTCACACCACGCCCGATTGACGCTGACGATGCGCTGCGACAGGTCGGTGACCATCACGCCGTCACGCGTGCTCTCGATGACCGCCGCCGTCTGCCGCAACGCTGCCAGGACGCGGAATTTTCGCACCGCGAGCGACGTCAGGGCCGAGAATTCGCCGATCAGTTCGACTATCGCCGGGTCGACGGGGCGCGGCCGGTAGAAATAGACAGCGAAGGCGCCGAGCAGCTTGCCGCCGTCGTCGCGGAACGGGAAGGACCAGCAGGCACGAAAATTCGCCCTGCGTGCGAAGTCGTGATAAGCGTCCCAGTCCGGATCGGCGAACACGTCTTCGGTGAACACCGGTTCGCCGCGGGCCATCGCGGTGCCGCAGGACCCCTGTCCTTCCGCCACGTCGAGGTTTTCCACCGCGTCGACGTAAAAGGCGGGGAGGCTCGGCGCGGCGCCATGGACGAGGCGGGTACCCGATTCGTCGAGGAGCAGGATCGAGACGCGCATTTCCGGTGCCAGGCTTTCGAGCCGCCGCGCGACATCGTCAAGGATCACCGGCAGCGGATCGTCGCTGACCAGCCGGTTCAGCACAGCGCTGCGCGCGGCTTGCAGCAGCTCGGTCTGCTTCTGCGCCGTGATCTCGGTCCAGGTGCCGACCACTTCGACCGCCGCGCCGCTGTCGTCACGCAGGACGCGCGAGTCGTCGCGGATCCAGATCGCCTGCTCCTTGCCGCTGAGCAGGCGGTATTCGTAGCTGCGATGCCCTTCGCGCAGCAGCGCCGTCTGGGTCGCGACCCACGCCGCACGGTCGTCCGGATGCACGTGCGCGAGCCACCAGCCCGGTGAAAGGGCATCCGCGGGGGGGACGCCGAGGATCGACACGATGTTGTCGCTGACCCAGCTTGCCTGCGCCTTGCCGTCGTCGCGGATCTGCAGCGTGTAGAGCACCGTCGGGCTCGCCGACAGCAGGTGCGCGAGATGGGCCGTGGTCGCCCGCAGTTCGGCCCGTTCGTGGATCAGTTCGGCGCGCTCGCGCACTTTTTCCAGCGTCGCCGGCAGCACGTGCAGGTAGCCGGGGTATTTCGCGATGAAATCATCGACGCCCAGTTCCATCGTCCGCGCGACGAGGTCTTCGCCGTCGTGGGCGGAGACCAGCACGATCGGCAGGGCGAGGCGGTGCTGGTGCCGCACGATGCGCGCGAGTTCCAGGCCGTCGAAGCTGCAGGCGGCATGATCGAACAGCAGCACGTCGAAGTCGGACGCCGCGTCGGGACCGGCCGGCAGGCGTGCCAGCACTTCGGGGGCGCTCGCCGCAATGGTCAGGCGGATCTGTGGCGCATAGTGCGCGAGGTGGCGCTGGGTTCGCAGCGCCTCGAGTTCATCATGTTCGCCATACAGCACGCGCAGCGGGCGGGTGCGCCGCGCGGCCGGATCGCGAAATCGCGCCAGTGCGCCGCGCAGCGTGGTGGGCAGCTGTTCGAGATAGTCGTCGCGCTTGACCTGGTATGCATCCGCGCCGGCTTTCAACGCCGCCATTGCTGCCTCGTGGTTGCCTGCGCCGGTCAGGACGACCACCGCGACCGGCAGATGATTCATGCGCACGTGCGCAAGCAGTTCGAGGCCGCTGCCGTCGGGGAGATGGAGATCCGACAGCACGACGTCGAACGGCGGCGGTTGCGCGGCGAGGCGGGACAGCCCGCGCTGCAGCGTCGTGACCACTTCCAGCGCGATATCGGGAGCCCGCTGCGCGAGCCTGCGCCGCGCGAGATCCGCATCCGCTTCGGAGTCCTCGATGTAGAGGACGCGCATCGTCTTCACCTCTGGCTGTGGTTCAAGGTGCACCAGTACAGCTTGATCTGCTCGGCCACCGCGATGAATTTGCCGAAATCGATCGGTTTGACGATGTAGGAATTCACGCCGGCATCGTAAGCCGTCCTGACATCCTCGTCTTCGGCCGACGAGGTCAGCATCACCACCGGGATGCGCCGGAAGCGCTCGTGCGTCTTGAGCTTTTGCAGCACTTCGAGGCCGCTGACGCGCGGCAGCTTGTTGTCGAGCAGGATCACCGCGGGCGTCGGGTGGCCGCTTTCCCAGCGCGGCAGGAAGGCGAGCGCCTCTTCGCCGTCGCGTGCAACCTCGATCGCGATCGAGCTGGAGCGGTCGCGGCGCGCGAAGGCGCGCAGCGCGAGATCGAGGTCGACGTTGTTGTCCTCGACGAGGAGGATCGGGCCGGAAACGGCTTCAGTGGTCATAGGGGAAACTCCACGAGGAAGATGGCGCCTTTGCCGGGCTCGCTTTCGGCCCGCACGGTCCCGCCCATGCGTTCGATCGCCTTGCGCACCAGCGCCAGGCCGACGCCGGTACCGGGGTAGTCTTCGGCGCGGTGCAGTCGCTGGAATATGCCGAATATGCGGTCATGGTATTTCATGTCGAAACCGATGCCGTTGTCGCGAACCCGCAGCAGCATCGTGCCTGCTTCCTCGCGGCTGCTGATCCCGATGTGCGGTGGGGCCGCGTTGCGGCTGAACTTCAGCGCGTTGCCGACGAGATTGCGCAGCACCAGCGCGAGCCCGCTGCGGTCGATCGAGAGTTCCGGTCCGCGCACGTCGACGTCGATCTTCGCGCCGAGCGCGGCGATTTCGTGGGCGTAACTGTCGAGGACCTCGTCGACGAGCTGCTGCAGCGACACCGGCTCGGGCTGGGGCGCCTGGCGCTCGATGTGCGCATACGCGAGCAGGTCCTCGATCAGTTCGTGCATCTGCGCGACGCCGCGGCGGATGTTGGCAAGGAACTGCCGCCCCTCGTCGTCGAGCCGGTCGCGGTAGTCTTCGAGCAGGATCTGGCTGTAGCCGTCGATGCCGCGCAGCGGTGCCTTGAGATCGTGCGAGACGGCGTACGAGAACGATTCGAGCTCGCGGTTGGCCGCCTCGAGCTGCGCGGTGCGCTCGACGACGCGCGCTTCGAGCGTCGCGTTGAGGCGTAACAGCGCCTCCTCGGTTTCCTTCAGCGAGGTGACGTCGAGCAGCACGCTGCGGATGTGCGTGACCCTGCCGCCCGCGTCGCGGATCAGCCAGGTGCGGCTGTCGAGCCAGATCCACTGGCCGCTCACATGGCGCACGCGGTGTTCCCCGCGGTAATCGTCCGGACCGTCGGCGAGATGGCGGGCGAGGTTGGCGCTGATGCGCGCGCGATCTTCCGGATGAATCAGGTCGCGGTAGCGGACCGCGCCGGACAGCAGCTCCTCCGGCGTATAACCCCATCGCCTGACGCTGTCGCTGACATAGGTGACGGGCAGGCCGGGTTCCTTGCGCCACTCGATCGCGACGACCGGCGAACGGTTGATCAGGGTGGACAGTTGCTCGAGGTTGGCGTGGCGTGCCTTGAGATCGGCGGCCATGCGGTCGAGTGCCTGGCCGATCTGCCCCAACTCGTCGTGCCCGGTCAGGCCGCTGCGCGCATCGAACCGCCCTTCCCCGATCGCGGCGACCGCCGCGGTGAGCCGGGCGCTGCGGCCGAACCACAGCACATGCAGCAGTATCGCGAGCGCCGCGGCAAACAGCAGGATCAGCGCGGTTTCCCGCCAGAGCTCCTGGTGGCCCGCGGCGGTGCGCAGCGCCAGCGGAATGCCCAGATCGCTGCGCACGATCAGCGTCATGTCGGGACGGATCGCAACCCGGCCCAGCAGCGCGAAATCGCCGGGCGGCTGGACGATCTCGATCCTCTTCCCCTGGCCCGAAGCGATCGCCAGCAGGCCGGCGCGAACCGCCGGAGCCTCGGATGCGATCGCATCGGTGAGGGGGCGGTGGAGCCGCGCGCGAAACATTGTGCCGACAACCTGGCCGTTGGCATCGACCAGCAACGCATTCGTGATCGCCGACCGAAGCCCCATGCTGGCGACGATACGGCTGACGTGGAAACGGCTTCCCAGTCCGGCCTGGATCTCGAGCCGGTTCTGTTCGAAGTTCAGGATCTCGGTGAGGCGCCGCCGCTGGTCGCTGGCGACCTGGTGGCGGAACTCCTGCACCTTGATCACGTAATTCAGTGCGGATCCGAGCAGCGCAAACCCGGCCAGCAGCAGCGGCGCGAGGATGCGGCCGGGCAAGAGCGTGAGGCCTCCCCAAGTCATGGGCCGCTTTCCGTCCGTTTCACGGCCGCGCGCGCCGCCGTGTCGACGATCAGCGTTCGCCAGTCCGGCGGCCCGTCGATCATCTCGAGATCGACCATCAGTTTTACGAGTCCGGTGTGACGGGCGGCGAGCGGCGCCGGCTGGCCGGAGAGGAGTTCCGTGCTCTGCTCGAGGGTCACGAACGTTAGCCCGTCGAGCGCCGCGCGGTATTGCGCCGGGGTGAGGCTGGTGCTCGGGGCGAGCAGGTCGGCGAAGGCCTCGGGGGTCGTGTGCAGCGCGGTGACGCCCCGTTGCCAGCCCGCCAGCAGGTCCACGATGTCCTCGAGACGACGTTCCAGTACGTCCGCACGCACGACCAGCACATCGATGAGATCCTCAGACATCGCGCTGCTGTCGAATATCACCTGGTAGCCATCGCCCTGCAGGCGCGACTTCATCGGTTCGAACGTGACGATCGCATCGACCCAGCCGTCGCGCAGCGCGTCTTCCTGCTGTGAAGCTTCGAGCCGCAGCAGCAGCACGTCGTTCGATCGAAGCTGGCTCGTCTCCATCATCCGCGCGAGCACCAGCCTGCCGGCTGCGCTGTCCTCGATGCCGATGCGCTTGCCCTTGAGCTGCGCCGGCCTGGTGATCGGCGATCGCGCGACGACCGCGTCGGCGCCGTGCGACATCGCGAGTACGGCGACGATGCGGATCGCCGCGCCCTTGTCCGCGAGCCGCAGCGCCTCGTCGAGCGTCAGGGCCGCCGCATCGAGCAGACCGTTGTCGAGCGTGCGCAACGCCTGGGAACTCGACGCGAGTTCGACGACCTTGACGCGGCTGCGGTCAACGTAGCGGCGCTCGTAGGCGAACACGAAGGGGTCGTAGCCGAGCCACGGATAGATGCCGACGCTCAGCGGCAGCGGGGGCGCCTCGCTGCAGCCGGCAAGAAACATCATCGCGAGGCCGAAGGCCGCCGCGACAAAGGCGTTGTACATCCACTCATCCTCGCCTGAAATCGGTTCCGCACCGGCCGGTCCGGCGCCCCTGCTCGAGTTCGATCGCTCAGATCGGGATTCTACAAGCGAAATCCAGAGCCCGATTGGGCGACGCTGCGGCAGCACGATCCGTCAACCGTCGGGCCGGATGGCGAATCGGCGGCGTGACGCGGGGCGTCACGACGTGCTCAGATCACGTTGTCATTCCTCAGGCGGGCGATGCGCTCGGCCGGCAGGGCCAGCAGCGAGGAGAGAATTTCGTCGGTATGTTCGCCGAGGAGAGGCGGCGGGCGGCGGTATTCGACCGGTGTCGCCGACAGGCGCATCGGGCTGGCGACCTGCGGCACGGTGCCGGCGAGCGGGTGCGGCAGGTCGACGCGCAGCCCGCGCGAGCGCACCTGCGGGTCGGCGAATACGTCGGCGAGCGTGTTGATCGGTCCGCAGGGCACGCCGAGCGCTTCGAGCCGCGCGATCCAGTCGGCCGTCGTGCGCCGGATCGTCAGCTTGTTGAGCAGCGGAATCAGCACCGCGCGGTGTCCGACGCGGGCCTTGTTGGTGGCGAATCGGGCGTCGGCCGCGAGCGAGGCGTCGCCGGCCGCTTCGCAAAAGCGCGCGAACTGCGCGTCGTTGCCGATGGCGAGGATCATGTAGCCGTCGTCGGTCGGGAAGTCCTGGTACGGCACGATGTTGGGATGGGCGTTGCCGAGCCGGCCAGGTGACACGCCGGTGGTGAGGTAATTCATCGCCTGGTTCGCGAGGCAGGCGATCTGCACGTCGAGCAACGCCAGGTCGATGTGCTGGCCTTCGCCGGTCTTGTCCCGCGACGCCAGCGCCGCCTGGACTGCGTTGGCCGCGTACAGGCCGGTCAGGATGTCGGTCAGCGCGACGCCGACTTTCATCGGACCGCCGCCCGGCTCATCGTCGGGCCGCCCGGTCAGGCTCATCAGGCCGCCGAGGCCCTGGATCAGGAAGTCGTAGCCGGCGCGCGCCGCGTACGGTCCGTCCTGGCCGAAACCGGTGATCGAGCAATACACGAGGCGCGGATTGACGACCTTCAGCGAGGCGTAGTCGAGGCCGTGGCGCGCGAGCCCGCCGTGCTTGAAGTTCTCCAGCACGACGTCGCACTTGCCGGCCAGATCGCGCAGCAATTGCCGGCCGTCCGGCTTCGTCATGTCTACCGTGATCGAACGCTTGTTGCGGTTCGCGCACAGGAAATACGCGGCAACGTCGGTGTCGTTGCCGTGCGTGTCCTTGAGGAACGGCGGACCCCAGTGGCGGGTGTCGTCGCCCTCGCCCGGACGCTCGACCTTGATGACGTCGGCGCCGAGGTCGGCGAGGATCTGGCCGGCCCACGGGCCGGCCAGAATCCTCGACAGGTCGAGCACCCGGATATGCGACAGGGCGCCCGACATGGGGTGGATCAGTTCGAGAACGCCGCGATGTCGGTGATCGCGCGGCCGAGGATCAGCGCATGCACGTCGTGCGTGCCCTCGTAGGTATTGACGACTTCGAGGTTCACGAGGTGACGCGCGACGCAGAACTCGTCGGAGATGCCGTTGCCGCCGAGCATGTCGCGGGCCATGCGGGCGATGTCGAGCGACTTGCCGCAGGAATTGCGCTTCATGATCGACGTGATCTCGACCGCGGCGGTGCCTTCGTCCTTCATGCGGCCCAGGCGCAGGCAGCCCTGCAGCCCGAGCGTGATCTCGGTCAGCATGTCGGCGAGCTTCTTCTGGATCAGCTGGTTCGCGGCGAGCGGGCGGCCGAACTGCTTGCGGTCGAGCGTGTACTGGCGCGCGGTCTCGTAGCACGCTTCGGCGGCGCCGAGCGCACCCCAGGCGATGCCGAAGCGCGCCGAGTTCAGGCACGTGAACGGGCCCTTGAGGCCGCGCACCGTCGGGAAGGCGTTCTCTTCCGGCACGAACACTTCGTCCATGACGATTTCGCCGGTGATCGACGCGCGCAGGCCGACCTTGCCGTGGATCGCCGGAGCGGACAGGCCTTTCCAGCCTTTTTCGAGGACGAAGCCGCGGATCTGGCCTTCGTCGTCCTTGGCCCAGACGACGAACACGTCGGCGATCGGGCTGTTGGTGATCCACATCTTCGCGCCGGACAGGCTGTAGCCGCCATCGACCTTCTTCGCGCGGGTCGCCATGCTGCCGGGATCGGAGCCGTGGTTCGGCTCGGTCAGGCCGAAGCAGCCGATCCATTCGCCGGTCGCGAGCTTCGGCAGGTACTTCTGCTTCTGTGCTTCGGTGCCGAATTCGTTGATCGGCACCATCACCAGCGACGACTGCACGCTCATCATCGAGCGATAGCCGGAATCGACGCGCTCGACTTCACGCGCGATCAGGCCGTAGCACACGTAGTTCATGCCGGAGCCGCCGTACTCCTCGGGGATCGTCGCGCCGAGCAGGCCCAGTTCGCCCATCTCGTTGAAGATCGCGCGGTCGGTCTTTTCATGGCGGAAAGCTTCCTGCACGCGCGGCAGCAGGCGTTCCTGGCTGTACGCCCGCGCGGTGTCGCGCACCAGGCGCTCGGTTTCGGTCAGCTGCTCGTCGAGGTGCAGGGGATCTGCCCAATTGAAGGTCACGCGGTTCGTTGCCATTTAAAAAGTCTCCTCAATGCTGCGGATGTTCGAATATGCGCCGGCGCGATGCGAAGGTGCGCCACGCTTTGCCTGTGCCTGCACTGTAGCGAATCGACGACGTTCGGGACAACCGAAAATTCCGTCACACGTTGTGCAGAAAAATCACTCCGTGAATTGTCGAGAACGCCGACGCGGGTAAGATGCAACCATGAAACCGTGTGCTTCCGGGCGTTCCCGCGTCACCCGGCGCCCGCTCGTAAGCGTCTGGCTTGCACATCGTGCATTTTCAGGAGGTTCGCGAATGCGACGCAGGATCCCCAGTACCGCGGCGCTGCTGGCTTTCGAGCTCGCGGCGCGGCATGAAAGCTTCACGCGCGCGGCCGAGGAGCTGTCGCTGACGCAGAGCGCGATCTGCCGCCAGATCGCCGGGCTCGAGGAATTTCTCGGCCTGCGCCTGTTCCGGCGCACGAAGCGCGGCGTGACGCTGACCGAGGCCGGGCTGTCGTACAGCCGGCAGATCACGGCGCGGCTCGATGCGGTCGAGCGCGACACACTGTCGGTGATGGCGCACCACGGCCGCGGCGCGACGATCGAGCTCGCGGTCGTGCCGACGTTCGCGACGCGCTGGCTGCTGCCGCGGCTCGGCGGCTTCCTCGCCAGCCATCCGGGCGTCACGGTGAATCTGACGAACCGCAGCCGCCCGTTCCTGTTCGCCGAGACCGAGCTCGACGCGGCGCTGTATTTCGGCGACGCCGGCTGGCCCGGCACCGAAGGACATTTCCTGATGCGCGAGAATCCGGTGCCGGTCTGCAGCCCGCGCCTGCTCGCCGGCAAACCCGCGCTGACGCCGGACGAGATCGCTGCGCTGCCGCTGCTGCAGCAGACGACGCGCCCGTACGCGTGGCGGCTGTGGTTCGAGTCGCTCGGCCTGCGCGTCGCGCACGACCTGACCGGCGCGCGCCACGAACTCTTCACGATGCTCGCGCAGGCCGCGATGTACGACATGGGCGTCGCGCTGATCCCGCCGTTCCTGATCCAGGAAGAACTCGACAGCGGCCGCCTCGTGACCCCGTTCCGCCACGGCTACCTCAGCGACAAGGCGTACTACCTGATCATTCCCGAGCGCAAGGCCGAAACCACCGCGCTTGCGGCGTTCCGCGACTGGCTGCTGGAGGCGGCGGCGCAATACCGGGTGGCGGCCGGACTGGGGTGAGCGGTGTGCTCGCGAGCCGTTCGGTGCGCGGCACCGGAACGTTCTCGCGACCGCACGGAAAGCGGGGCGCGGCCCTTCCCCGCGATCGACCCCGGCACGGCCTGGCCTTACTGCACGCCACCCATGCACAGATACTTGATCTCGAGGTAGTCCTCGATGCCGTATTTCGAACCTTCGCGGCCGAGGCCCGATGACTTCATGCCGCCGAACGGCGCGACTTCGGTCGAGATGATGCCGGTGTTGATGCCGACGATGCCGTATTCGAGCGCGCCGGACACGCGCCACACGCGGTTCATTCCCGCTGCATAGAAATAGGCGGCGAGGCCGAACTCGGTGTCGTTCGCCATGCGGATCGCCTCGGCCTCGTCCTTGAAGCGGAACAGCGGCGCGACCGGGCCGAACGTCTCCTCGCGCGCGACTTTCATCTGCGGCGTGACGTCGGCGAGGATCGTCGGTTCGAAGAAGCTGCGGCCGAGCGCGTGGCGCCTGCCGCCGGTGACGACGCGCGCGCCTTTCGCCAGCGCGTCGGCGATGTGCTCCTCGACTTTCTCGACCGCCTGCATGTCGATCAGCGGTCCTTGCGTGACGCCTTCATCGAGGCCGTTGCCGACTTTCAGCTTCGCGACCGCGGCGGCGAGCTTTTCGGCGAACGCGTCATACACACTGTCCTGCACCAGCAGCCGGTTCGCGCACACGCAGGTCTGGCCGGTGTTGCGGTATTTCGACGCCAGCGCGCCTTCGACGGCGGCGTCGAGGTCGGCGTCGTCGAAGACGATGAACGGCGCGTTGCCGCCGAGTTCGAGCGACAGCTTCTTGATCGTCGGGGCGCATTGCGCGGCGAGCTTGATGCCCACTTCGGTCGACCCGGTGAACGTGAGTTTGCGCACCACCGGGTTGGCGGTGAGTTCGCCGCCAATCTCGGTCGCGGAGCCCGTCAGCACGCTGAACACGCCTGCGGGCACGCCGGCGCGTTCGGCGAGGACGGTGAGCGCGAGCGCCGAATAGGGCGTCTGCGTCGCCGGCTTCAGCACCATCGTGCAGCCCGCGGCGAGCGCCGGCCCGGCCTTGCGCGTGATCATCGCGAGCGGGAAGTTCCACGGCGTGATCGCCGCACAGACGCCGACCGGCTCTTTCGTCACGACGATGCGCTTGTCGGGCTGGTGGCCGGGGATCACGTCGCCGTAGATGCGCTTGCCCTCTTCGGCGAACCACTCGACGAAGGACGCCGCGTACAGCACTTCGCCGCGCGCCTCACCGAGCGGCTTGCCCTGCTCGGAGGTCATCAGCAGCGCGAGATCTTCCTGGTGTGCGACGATCAGGTCGAACCACTTGCGCAGCACCTTCGCGCGGGCGCCGGCAGTCAGCGCCCGCCACGCCGGCCACGCGCGATTGGCCGCGTCGATCGCGCGGCGCGTCTCGGCGGCGCCCATCTTCGGGATCGTGCCGAGTTGCTCGCCGCTGGCCGGGTTGTGGATCGCGATCGTCGCACCGCTGTCGGCATCGGCCCACGTGCCGCCGACGAGGCAGCGGGTGCGGAAGAGGTCGGGGTCATTTAACGCGAGGGTCATGGAAAGACTCCTTGGTCGGGTTTGCGCGGAATGCCATCGGTATCGGACTGCCCGGTCCTGCCGTTTGCGGCGCCACGGCTTGCCCGGCTCATGGGCGATTCCACAGATTGCGGATGATGACGATCGAGCCGCGGTAGTTCGAAAACGGAACCATCCCCTCGATGTGGAAATCGGCCGTCGAGGTGTCGCGGGGAATCGTGCCCAGCATCGGCATGCCATCCGGCTTGACAAAAGCGTGGACGAGCGGGCAGGCGCTGTTTGCCGTCCGCTTCTTCACGACCGCGACCTCGCCGTTCGCAAGCCGCACGATCGCCCCCGGCGGAAAAACGCCGATCTCCTTGATCATCATCTGGATCAGCCGGTTGTCGGTCTGCTTGCCCTGGTCGAGCATCAACTTGCGCATCGCCTTGCCGGACACCATCGCCTTGCGGTACGGGCGGTCGCGCACCATCGCACTATAGATGTCGGCGATCGCCAGCACGCGCGCCGGCAGCCTGATCGCGTCGTCGAAATGGCCATCGGGATAGCCGCTGCCGTCCAGACGCTCGTGGTGGTGGCGGACCGAGTCGAGCCAGGCGGCGTCGGTCACGCCGAGACTCGTCAGAATCCATTCGCTGTCGACGGGATGGCGCGCGATGCGCTCGCGCTGCAGCGACGTCAGCGGCGTCAGCTGGCGGTCGAGCGTGTCCTGGATGTCGATCAGACCGACGTCATAGGTCAGGCCGGCCTTGACGAGCGACAGCCGCGAGGCCTCGCCGACCCCCATTTTCCTGCCGATCAGCTCGCACAGGATCGCTGCCTGCAGGTGATGGACCACCGCATACGACGTCTCGTAGTCGAGGTGCAGGTTCGCGAGCGCGGCGTCGGAGTCATGCGTGCAGGCCTGCTGGACCGTCAGCGCAATGCTTTCGATGCGCGGAACGAATCCGGTGTCGAGACTGCCCGCCTTGTAGAGGTCGAACGTCCGCTTCAGGCGGATCTTCAGCAAGTCGAGCATCTCGAACGATTTGTGCTCATTGCTCGACGTGGTCGCGGAGGCTGCCGGAATGCGCCGCCCTTCGCGTTCGTGCTCGACGACGCGCCGGAGCGCGTCTTCAGGCTGCTCGCTCACGGCGTCTGGCGCCGCAGCGCATCGTCTTGGGGTTCATCGCATGACTCACGGGACAGGGGATTCTTCGCATCGGACCGTAACCCTCCGCACTTCGCAACGTCCGCGAGGTATTGCGGCGCCGAGTAGCGTAGCATTTTCGTCCCCGCCCGGCAGCAGATGAAGATATCTTCAGCCTGTTCCGCGCCGGAGGCCCGGTCGCCGCAGGAATGCTGACGGCTTTGCCGGGCCACGCTGCGCGCAATTTTTCGCGACCGGATTCGATATCTTGTATAAGATGCATGACCTGACGCGACACAGGTCGCGAGATGCAATATCGGTTTGACTTCGTTGCGGTTAACCCCTAGTATTGCCGGAATTTTTGAAGCGGTCTGCGCATGCTGCGCATCGCCTCGGCGGATCCCATGTTCAAAATGGTTTTCCTGCAGCTTGGCGCGACGATCGCAGCTACGGCCATCGCGGCCGTTTTTTTCGGCCTGCGCGGCGGAATTTCCGCAGCCCTCGGGGGACTTTCCTGCGTTTTGCCGAATGCGGTTTTCGCGCTCCGGCTGCACCTGGCCTCGAAGCGGCAGGGCGGAGCGAATGTGATCGTTTTCTTTATCGGCGAGTTCCTCAAGATCGCGTCGATCGTGGGATTGTTGGTGCTGGTCGGGCAGTTTTATGAAGACGTCCATTGGGGCGGCATCTTCATCGGCCTGATCCTGGCACTGAAGGCGAATTTATTTGCATTTTTGGTGAAGACCTGACCATGGCTACCGAAGCACCGACCTCCGGCGAATACATCGTCCACCACCTGACCCATATGAACTCCACCGGCCACGCCCAGAAGGCAGTGATCGACTGGAGCGTATGGAACCTCGACACCCTGTTCTTCTCGATCGCGCTCGGCGTCATCACGCTGTTCTTCCTGATCCGCGCCGCCCGCAAGGCGACTCCCGGCGTTCCGGGGCGGTTTCAGGCAGCCGTCGAGATCCTCGTCGAAATGGTTGCCGACCAGGCAAAGGGCATCATCCACAGCGCCGAATCGCGCAAGTTCGTCGCACCGGTCGCGCTGACGGTGTTCCTGTGGATCTTCCTCATGAACTCGATGGACTTCCTGCCGGTCGATCTGCTGCCGCGGCTGTGGGCGATGATTTCCGGCAACGAGCATGCCTATCTGCGCGTCGTGCCGACCGCCGACCTGAACGGCACGCTCGGCATGTCGATCGGCGTGCTGCTGATCTGCCTCTACTACAACGTCAAGATCAAGGGTTTCTCGGGCTGGGTGCATGAACTCTTCACTGCGCCGTTCGGCAGCCACCCGCTGCTGTGGCCGGTCAACTTCCTGATGCAGATCATCGAGTTCCTCGCCAAGACCGTCTCCCACGGCATGCGGCTGTTCGGCAACATGTATGCCGGCGAGCTGATTTTCATGCTGATCGCGCTGCTCGGCGGCACCGCCACGGTGTTCGGTTTCCTCGGCCATATCGTCGCCGGCTCGATCTGGGCGGTCTTCCACATCCTGATCGTCGCGCTGCAGGCTTTCATCTTCATGATGCTGACGCTGGTCTATATCGGCCAGGCTCACGAGAGCCACTAACGGTTTATTGCAGTACCTGGTTTTTTCAACTTCATCAATCTTTTACTCAAGGAGTCGTCATGGAAAACGTTCTGGGTTTTGTTGCTCTGGCTGCTGGCCTCATCATCGGTATGGGCGCCATCGGTGCTTGTATCGGTATCGGCATCATGGGCTCCAAGTACCTCGAAGCTTCCGCCCGTCAGCCCGAGCTGATGAACGCGCTGCAAACCAAGATGTTCCTGCTGGCTGGTCTGATCGACGCAGCGTTCCTGATCGGCGTCGGTATCGCAATGATGTTCGCGTTCGCCAACCCGTTCCAGCTCGTCTGATCGGTTCGCTTATTTCGCCTCTTTCGGCCTCTCCGACCACAACCGAGGGACAAGAACAGTGAATTTGAACGCAACCCTGATCGCTCAGCTCGTTGTGTTCTTCATTCTGGCGTGGGTCACGATGAAGTTCGTGTGGCCCCCCATCGTGAAGGCGCTCGACGAGCGCGCGAAGAAGATCGCAGACGGGCTGGCAGCTGCGGACAAGGCCAAGGCCGACCTCTCGCTCGCCGAGAAGAAAGTTGTCGATGAACTGCGCAAGGCTCGCGAATCCGCGGGCGACGTGCGTACCTCCGCCGAAAAGCAGGCGGCGAAATTCCTCGACGACGCCCGTGCCGAAGCTGCCCGCATCATCGCCCAGGCTCGCGAAGCTGCCGAAGCCGAAGCCGGCACGGCCGCCCAGCGCGCCAAGGAAGCACTGCGTGACCAGGTCGCCCATCTGGCTGTCGCCGGCGCCGAGAAGATCCTGCGTCGCGAAATCAACGCGCAGGTGCATGCCGACCTGCTCGCCAACCTGAAAACGGAACTGCAATAAGCCATGGCCGAGAACGTCACCATCGCGCGCCCCTATGCGGATGCCGCCTTCGAGCTGGCTCGCGGGGCAGGTGCGCTGGGGCCTTGGTCGGAAGCACTCGATCGTCTCGCCGCCGCTGCCGCGGATGCGTCGATGAAAGCCTGCATCAGTAATCCCAAGCTGTCCGCGGACCAGCTGTATCAGCTGTTCATCGACGTTGCGGGACAAGGCTTCACTCCCGAGCTGCAGAATTTCGTTCGTGTCCTCGTCGACAACGAGCGTCTGCAGGTGCTTCCGGAGATCCGTGACCTGTTCGTTGAACTCAAGAACGAACACGAAGGCGTCCAGGAGGCGGAAATCGCCTCCGCGTTCCCGCTCGACGATGCCACGCTGGCGAACCTGAAAGCCGATCTTGAGATGCGTTTCAAGACCAGGCTGAACATCAAGGTCAGCCTCGACCCCGAACTCATCGGCGGGGTCCGCATCGCGATCGGCGACGAAGTGATCGACGCCTCGGTCCGCGGCAAGCTCGCGAACATGGCCGCTGCGCTAAAGAACTAGGAGCATATACATGCAACTCAACCCCTCTGAAATCAGTGACCTGATTAAGAGCCGGATCCAGAACCTGCAGCTCGCAGCCACGTCGCGCAACGAAGGCACCGTGGTGTCGGTTACCGACGGCATCACGCGCGTTCACGGTCTCGCCGACGTCATGCAGGGCGAAATGCTGGAGTTCCCCGGCAATACCTTCGGCCTCGCGCTGAACCTCGAGCGCGACTCGGTCGGTGCGGTGGTCCTGGGTGAATACGAACACATCACCGAAGGCGATCCGGTCAAGGCCACCGGCCGCATTCTTGAAGTGCCGGTCGGCCCCGAACTGATCGGCCGCGTCGTCAACGCGCTCGGCCAGCCGATCGACGGCAAGGGCCCGATCAACGCCAAGTTGACCGACAAGATCGAAAAAGTCGCGCCGGGCGTGATCTGGCGCCAATCGGTGTCGCAGCCGGTGCAGACCGGCCTGAAGTCGGTCGATGCGATGGTGCCGATCGGACGTGGCCAGCGCGAGCTGATCATCGGCGACCGCCAGACCGGCAAGACCGCCGTCGCGGTCGATGCGATCATCAACCAGAAAGGCCAGGACATGTTCTGCGTCTACGTCGCGATCGGCCAGAAGGCCTCGACGATCGCGAACGTGGTGCGCAAGCTCGAAGAGCACGGCGCGATGGAATACACCATCGTCGTCGCCGCGACGGCTTCCGAATCGGCCGCGATGCAGTTCATCGCCCCGTACTCGGGCTGCACGATGGGCGAATACTTCCGCGACCGCGGCCAGGACGCGCTGATCATTTATGACGATCTGACCAAGCAGGCGTGGGCCTACCGCCAGATCTCGCTGCTGCTGCGCCGCCCGCCGGGTCGCGAAGCCTACCCCGGCGACGTGTTCTACCTGCACTCGCGTCTGCTCGAGCGTGCGTCGCGCGTGTCCGCCGATCACGTCGAGAAGTTCACGAACGGCGAAGTCAAGGGCAAGACCGGTTCGCTGACGGCGCTGCCGATCATCGAAACCCAGGCCGGCGACGTGTCCGCGTTCGTTCCGACGAACGTGATCTCGATCACCGACGGCCAGATCTTCCTCGACACCGACCTCTTCAACGCCGGTATCCGTCCCGCGATCAACGCCGGTATCTCGGTGTCGCGCGTCGGCGGCGCCGCGCAGACCAAGGTCGTCAAGAAGCTCTCCGGCGGTATCCGTACCGACCTCGCGCAGTATCGCGAACTCGCCGCGTTCGCGCAGTTCGCGTCCGACCTCGACGACGCGACGCGCAAGCAGCTCGAGCGCGGCCGCCGCGTCACCGAACTGATGAAGCAGCCGCAGTACGCGCCGCTGTCGGTCGCCGACATGGCGATCACGCTGTACGCGGTGAATAACGGCTACTTCGACGACGTCGAAGTGCCGCGCCTGCTGGCGTTCGAATCCGGGCTGCAGCAGTACGTCAAGGCCAAGAATCCGGCTCTCGTGACCAAGATCATGACCTCCAAGGAGCTCGACGCCGACGGCGAGAAGCAACTGGTCGCGGTGATCGACGAGTTCAAGAAGAGCTGGGCCTAAGGCCGCGGACGGAGACGGAATATGGCTAGCGGTAAGGAAATCCGTACCAAGATCAAGAGCGTGCAAAACACGCGCAAGATCACCAAGGCCATGGAAATGGTGGCCGCATCCAAGATGCGCAAGGCGCAGGACCGGATGCGTGCCGCTCGTCCCTATGCCGAGAAGATCCGCCGCCTCGCCGCGAACCTGTCCCAGGCCAATGTGACCGATTACAAGCACGCTTTCCTCGTCCAGAAGGACCAGGTGAAGCGGGTGGGTCTGATTCTGGTCACCACCGACAAGGGTCTTTGCGGCGGTCTCAACACCAATATCCAGCGCGTCGCGCTGAACGCGATGAAGGGCTGGGACGCCTCCGGCGCGACCGAGATCCAGGCCTGCTGCATCGGCAACAAGGGTTTCGGCTTCATGCAGCGGCTGGGCGCGAAAGTCGTGTCGCACGTCGTTCAGCTCGGTGACACGCCGCATCTCGAAAAGATGATCGGCCCGGTCAAGATCATGCTCGACGCGTTCCAGAACGGCGAGCTCGACGCGGTCTATGTGGCTTACACGCGCTTCATCAACACGATGAAGCAGGAGCCGGTGCTCGAGCAGCTGCTGCCGCTGACCGGCGAGAAGCTCGGCACGCCGGAAGGTTCGTGGGACTACCTGTACGAGCCCGACCCGCAGGTCGTCATCGACGAGATGCTGGTGCGCTACGTCGAGGCGCTGGTCTATCAGGCAGTCGCCGAGAACATGGCTTCGGAGCAGAGCGCGCGCATGGTGGCGATGAAGGCCGCGTCCGACAACGCGAAGAACGTGATCGGGGAACTGCAGCTGGTCTACAACAAGACCCGCCAGGCAGCGATCACGAAGGAGCTGTCGGAGATCGTCGGCGGCGCCGCCGCGGTGTAACGCATAACTGATTTAAGGAAACGACGATGAGTCAAGGAACGATCGTTCAGTGCATCGGCGCCGTGGTGGATATCCAGTTCCCCCGCGAAGCGATGCCCAAGGTGTATGACGCGCTCAAGCTCGAGAGCGCCGTCGGTTCGTTCGCCGAAGAGGGGCTGACCTTTGAGGTGCAGCAGCAACTCGGCGACGGCGTGGTGCGTACGATTGCAATGGGTTCGTCCGACGGCCTGCGCCGTGGCATGAAAGTCGCCAGCACCGGCAAGGGGATCTCGATCCCCGTCGGCCACGGCACCCTCGGCCGCATCATGGACGTGCTAGGTCGCCCGATCGACGAGGCGGGCCCGATCGAGGCTGACGAGCTGCGCCCGATCCACGCGAAGGCGCCGAAGTTCGACGAGCTGTCGCCATCGGTGGAGCTGCTCGAAACCGGCATCAAGGTCATCGACCTGATCTGCCCGTTCGCGAAGGGCGGCAAGGTCGGCCTGTTCGGCGGCGCCGGCGTCGGCAAGACCGTGAACATGATGGAACTGATCAACAACATCGCCAAGCAGCACTCGGGCCTGTCGGTGTTCGCCGGCGTGGGCGAGCGGACCCGTGAAGGGAACGACTTCTACCACGAGATGAAGGACTCCAACGTTCTCGACAAGGTCGCGATGGTGTTCGGCCAGATGAACGAGCCCCCGGGCAACCGTCTGCGCGTCGCGCTGACCGGCCTGACGATGGCCGAGCGCTTCCGCGACGAGGGCCGCGACATCCTGTTCTTCGTGGACAACATCTACCGCTACACGCTGGCCGGTACCGAAGTGTCCGCGCTGCTGGGCCGGATGCCGTCCGCGGTGGGCTATCAGCCGACGCTAGCGGAAGAAATGGGCCGCCTGCAGGAGCGCATCACCTCGACCAAGGTCGGCTCGATCACGTCGATCCAGGCCGTGTATGTGCCGGCGGATGACTTGACCGACCCGTCCCCGGCGACGACCTTCCTCCACCTCGACTCGACCGTCGTGCTGTCGCGTGACATCGCCGCGCTGGGTATCTACCCGGCCGTCGATCCGCTCGACTCCACGTCGCGCCAGCTCGACCCGCTGGTGGTCGGCGAAGAGCACTACAACGTCGCGCGCCAGGTGCAGGTGACGCTGCAGCGCTACAAGGAACTGCGCGACATCATCGCGATTCTGGGCATGGACGAATTGTCGCCGGAAGACAAGCTCGCGGTGTCCCGGGCGCGCAAGATCCAGCGCTTCCTGTCGCAGCCGTTCCACGTCGCGGAAGTGTTCACCGGCTCGCCGGGCAAGTACGTGTCGCTCAAGGACACGATCAACGGCTTCAAGATGATCGTGAACGGCGAGTGCGACCACATGCCCGAACAGGCGTTCTATATGGTCGGCGGTATCGAAGAGGCCATCGAGAAGGCCAAGAAGCTCCAGTAATCGAGCCCGCCGCACGGCAGCTCGCTGTCGTGCGGCCTTGAAAAGGACATCACTATGGCAATGACGGTCCACGTCGACATCGTCAGCGCGGAAGAGCAGATCTTTTCCGGCCTGGCGGAGTTCGTCGCGCTCCCGGGTGAAGCGGGTGAACTCGGCATCCTGCCCGGCCACATGCCGCTGATGACCCGGATCAAGCCGGGTGCGGTACGGGTGAAGCGTCCCGACCAGGCGGAGGAGGAACTCGTTTTCGTCGCCGGCGGCATTCTCGAAGTGCAGCCGGGACTGGTCACCGTGCTCGCGGACACCGCGATCCGGGGCAAGGATCTGGACGAGGCGAAAGCGCTCGAAGCCAAGCGCATCGCGGAAGAGGCGCTGAAAAATCAGTCGACCGAACTCGATTACGCCAAGGCACAGGCGGAACTCGCCGAAGCGATCGCACAGATCGCGGCCATCCAGAAGCTGCGCAAGCGCGGCCACTGAGCCGGACGGCGGGCGAAGCCGCCGGCATTGGGCGAAAGAAAAAGGGCAGATCCGTCAGGACTGCCCTTTTTGTTTGGGTGCTTTCCTGCCTGCGGCGAAGTTAGCGCCCGTCCGGCGGAACGGCCATGGCGGATGCCCGCTGACCATGGCGCGACGGGGACTGTCGGGAGGCGCAGAGCCGCTCAACGCGCTTGTCGAGGCGCGCCAGGTCGTCGCGCAGCGCCCCCAGTTCTCCGCCATGCCCTTCGAGTGCCGCACGCGTGACGAGGAGCGGCTGCTCTTCGGTGAGATATTCGGCGACGTTGCCGCCCAACGCCTGGCACGCCCTCAAACCTCCGTCCCTGACGGCCTGCGCCCCGAGCACGACGCGGTGGGCGAGGATGTCGCCAAGCACGCGCGACAGGTCTTCCTCGGCGTCCCAGCGCAAGTTGCGGAACACGAAGCCGAGCGCATCGGCGAACTCGGCATTGCCGTCGATCCGCACTTCGCTCATTGCCTTCCCGGGATCTCCGGTGAGGAGGCCGGGCAGCGCGCCGAGCGGAAGCGAAAGCGTGATCGAAGGCGTCGTGGCTGCGTCCGCCGCGGCGAGAAAACCGTCCGGCAGGACCGTGAACATGATGTCGAACGGGTCGGCATGTAGTAGCGCATGCCGGCCCGCATGGGGCGAAAGCCGTTCCCGGGCCCAAGGCGCCGGGCCCAGCAGGTGGTTGATGGCGGTGAGGAAACCGCGGCGTGCGACTGACATCGTTTTCTGCGGGACCCCGGCATTCCGGGGTCCGCCGTAGAGGATTCAGGAAAGCTGCTGGATGCCCGCGACGACCCACCCGGCGTTTCCGGTCCTGGGTTTGGTCAGATGCCACACTTCGTCGAACGCCACTGGTGCCGCGCCTTCTTCTTCGCGCAGCAGGCCGGAGAAGCGGATGCTGACGACGTAGCGTTGCGCTTCCTCCACGACTTCGATGACTTCGCCGTTCAGCTCCACGACGTCGGTGCGCTGCGTCCCCGGAGCGCGTTCAGTCAGCTGCATGCGGATTTCAGCAAACATCTCGGGTGACGTGAATTCGCGGATGTCTTCGAGATTGCCGGCATCGTTGGCGGCCTGCAGGCGGATGAACTGGACCTTGGCCTGCCGCACGAACGCTTCGGCATCGAAGTTCGCGGGGATGTTGCCCGCTGGCGCAGGCGCCACCGCGCTGCTGGCAGCGGGGAAGCTTGCCGGCGCAGAAGCGGGGAAGCTCCCGCCGGCAGGAGCGCCGGCGTACTGCATCGCGCCGCCCGAGCGCGCTGCGGCATTGCGACGCGACAGCATGCGGAACAGCATCAGGGCAGCGAGCGCCAGCAGCGCGATCATCAGGAACGAGCCCATTTCGGCGCCGAGGCCCAGATGCGAGAAGAGCGCAGCCAGCCCGAGGCCGGCGGCCAGCCCGGCGAGCGGGCCCATCCACGACCGCTTCTGCGGCACGGCATTCGCGCCCTGCGGCGTCTGCTGCGGCGCGGCCGACGGCTGGCGCGGCGCCGACGGGCTCATCTGGCGCTGCATGCCGAAGCTGCCGCCCCCGCCGAGACGCTTGGCGTCGGCGTCAGGGATGCCGAAACCGAGGGTGAAAATGACCGCGATCAGGCCGAGAAGCAGGTTTTTCATGGGTGATATGTCTCCGTTCATGGTGCGAAACCGGCCGCTCGCCCCGCAGGAAAGGAAGCGGGCGCGCGCAGCGGAATCAGAGCTTGTAGCCGCGGTGCAGGGCGACGACGCCCCCGGTCAGGTTGAAGTAATCGACTCGCTTCAGGCCGACTCGTTCCATCAGCTCCTTCAGTTCGTCCTGCGAGGGGTGCATCCGGATCGATTCGGCCAGGTAACGGTAGCTGTCCGCGTCGTGGGCGACCTTGTCGCCCATCCAGGGCAGGATCTTGAACGAATAGAAATCGTAGGCCGGCGCGAGCGGCGCCCAGACTTTCGAGAATTCGAGCACGAGGAGACGGCCGCCCGGACGCAGCACGCGCCGCATCTCGGCGAGCGCGACGTCCTTGTGGGTCATGTTGCGTAGGCCGAACGCAACCGTCACGCAGTCGAACCAGTTGTCGGGGAACGGCAGCTTCTCGGCGTCGCATTGCGCGACCGGCAGCGCGAAGCCGCGGTCGAGCACCCGGTCGCGCCCGCGCGACAGCATCGCGTGATTGATGTCGGTGAGCCACACCTGGCCGTCGCGGCCGACCCGTTTCGCGAATGCGAGCGACAGGTCTGCTGTCCCGCCGGCGACGTCGAGCACGCGGTCGCCGCAGCCGACTCCCGATATCTGGATCGTGAATGCCTTCCACAGCCGGTGCAGGCCGAAGGACATGAGATCGTTCATCACGTCGTAGCGGCGGGCGACCGAGGAAAACACCTCGGCGACTTTTTTGTGTTTTTCGCCTTCCGCCACCGTCTCGAAGCCGAAATGGGTCGTCTTTTCGTTCATGCTCAGTGCTTGTGACCGCCGCAGCCGGATTTGGGCGGGACGGGTGGATTTTCGGCGGGATCGCGGCTGCGGCCTTCCTGCGCGAGCCGGTCGAGATACTGCTGCCACAGCGTGTCGTGCTGCGTCGCGAGCCAGTACAGGTAGTCCCAGGAATACAGGCCGCTGTCGTGTCCGTCGGAGAACACCGGTTTCACGGCATAGTTGCCGACCGGTTCGAGATCGACGATGTCGACATCGCGTTTGCCGACCTGCAGCACTTCCTGGCCGGCTCCGTGTCCGCGCACCTCTGCCGAGGGGGAATACACCCTCAGATACTCGAACGGCAGCGAAAACTCGCTGCCATCGTCGAACGCGATTTCGAGCACGCGGGATTTGCGGTGCAAGGTGAGCGCGGTGGGGGTGGGTGTTTTGTCGTCGAGTCCGGCCATGGTGACTGGTGAGTCGGGCGATGTCGGGAGTCCAATCATACCCGAATCGGCGCGGCCGAGCGGCGCCCGGCGGGCCGCGCTTCGATTGCGCCGGGATGACTTGTCACAAAAAATTCAAATGGCTGCAATACACTGCGTCGGCCAACATGGAGTGATGCATCGATGCCTGCGAACATTCTGCTAGTGGAAGACGAATCGGCCATTCAGGAGCTTATCGCCGCCAGCTTGACCCGTGCCGGCCACCGCGTCGTGCGGGCATCCGACGCGGAGGCGGCACAGCGCCTCCTGCGCGACGCGCTGCCCGACCTGGTGTTGCTGGACTGGATGCTGCCGGGCATGACGGGCATCGAACTCGCGCGCCGGCTCAGGGCCGACGAACGGACCCGCGCGATCCCGATCATCATGCTGACGGCGCGCGGCGAAGAGCAGGACAAAGTCGCCGGCCTCGAGAGCGGCGCCGACGACTACATCACCAAGCCGTTCAGCCCGCGCGAGCTGGCAGCCCGGATCACGGCCGTGCTGCGCCGGCGCGCACCGCAAACCACCGAGGACGCGGTCGAGGCGGGCGGCCTGCGGCTCGACCCCGCGACGCACCGCGTCGGCTGCGGGGACAGGCCGGTCGCGCTCGGCCCGACTGAATTCCGCCTGCTGCATTTCCTCATGACTCATCCCGAGCGCGTGCATTCGCGCGCCCAGCTGCTCGACAAGGTGTGGGGCGACCATGTCTTCGTCGAGGACCGCACCGTGGATGTGCATGTGCGGCGCCTGCGTGCGGCGCTCGAGCCGAGCGGGCACGACCAGCTGATCCAGACGGTGCGCGGCAGCGGCTACCGTTTCTCGCTGCGGGTCGAGGGCGGCAGCGTGCAATAATCCGGCCTCTGACCGCCTGCCGGAGCCCGCCATCACCCTTTCTGCCCGTTACGTCTGGAGCGTTGCGGCCGGTACGCTTGCGCTCATCGCCCTCGCGGCGCTGGCCGTCGGGCTCGTCGCGGGTCCGCTCGCCGGGCTGCTGACGATGAGCGGTAGCGTGCTGCTGCTGTATGTGCACCATGTGCGCAATCTCTGCCGCCTCGCTGCATGGACGCAGAAACCGGTCGGCACGCCGCCGCCGCACGGAACGGGAACCTGGCAGTACGCGTTTGCCGGCCTCGCACGGCGGGCGCGCCTCGGCGACGAGGCGCGCGAGCAGCTCTCGGTCGCGCTGGAGCGTTTTCGTGAAGCGAGCGAGGCGATGCCCGACGGCGTGATGTACCTTTCCGCCAGCGATCGGATCGAGTGGATCAACACCACGGCCGGGCAGCATTTCAGCCTCGACGGTTCGCGGGACCAGGGCGCGCCGGTCACGACCCTCGTGCGCGAACCCGAGTTCGTGCGCCTGCTCGGGACGCGGAATGACGCCGAGCCGGTGGTCCTCCGCTCGGGTCGCCGGCCGGGCCTGACGCTGCTGGTGCAGGCCGTGCCGTTCGGCGACGGGCAGAAAATGATCGTGTCGCGCGACATCAGCCAGCTCGAAAAACTCGAAACCATGCGCCGCGACTTCATTGCGAATGTCTCGCACGAATTGCGCACGCCGCTGACGGTCGTCATCGGCTTCCTCGAAACACTGATCGACGGGCACGAGGACCTCGAGCCCGCCGAAGCGATGCGTTATCTTCGGCTCGCGTTCGAGCAATCGTGCCGGATGCAGTTCCTGATCGAAGACCTGCTGACGCTGTCCGCGCTCGAGACCGGCGCTCCGGCGGCGGCAGAAGAGAAAATCGCGGTCGGCCCGTTGCTCGCCGACATCGTCCGCGACACGGAATTGCTGTCGGGCGGGCGCCACGACATCAGTCTCGCCGTCGCGCCAGAAAGCGAAGGCGCGGTCCTGCTCGGCAGCGGGAAGGAGCTGCGTTCGGCGTTTGCGAACCTCGCGAGCAATGCAGTGCGCTACACGTCGGACGGCGGGCAGATTCGCCTGATCTGGCGGCGGATCGGCGGCGGGGCTGAATTCGCGGTCGAAGACACCGGGATCGGTATCCAAGCCCGCCATCTTCCGCGGTTGACGGAACGCTTCTACCGCGTCGACCGCGGACGCTCGCGCGAAACCGGCGGGACCGGGCTCGGCCTCGCGATCGTCAAGCACATCCTGTCGCGCCATGACGCGCAGCTGCTTATCGAAAGCGAGTATGGCAAGGGCAGCCGCTTCAGTGCGCGGTTTCCTGCGGCGCGTCTCGCGCGGGAGCGGTCAGCGGTTCGAAACTGACCTGATCGAAATTCGTGCCGCGCGCCAGCAGCCCGGTCAGCCGCAACTGCATCGCCTCGCCATCGTGGACCTCGATCACGCGCTGCTCCTGGAACCACCCGCCGGGCAGCACCAGCGACGCCGGGGCCTTCAGCGCCGGCGTCGCCGGCAGCAGGAAGGCCTGCTGGTAGGCGACATGCGCATTGACGTTCAGGCCGAACAGGCGGGCGGCGACGACTTTCGGCAGCCCCGCCAGAACGTGGATACCGGCCTCCATCACGCCGTCCTCCCGGTACATCAGCCAGGTCACCTGGCCGAGCAGGAAACGTTCACCGTCGGGGGGGCGGATACCGACGAGCTGGTGATGCTCGAGACGCTCGGTATGCGGGTATTGCTGCAGGCGAAAGCCGTTCACCGAATGATCGACCATGTCCCAGTGTCCGCAGACGAAGCCGAGCGTCGCGGCGACGCGCTGGCGCTGCTTTTCCGACCACCCCCGGACCGCCTCCGGCGCCCGCTCGCCGAAGGTCAGCAGCGAAATATCGCGTGCCACGCTGCCGGCTGTCGCGCTCCCGGCCGGCTGCTCGAAAATCCTGCCGCCGATGTGGAAACCGATCGTCAGCCAGTCGCCGCACAGCTGCGCGCTGCCCTTGCCGCCGCGGCGCGGAAAGCGTCGCGCGGCCGATGCCAGCCCCCACGGGCGATAAAGGGACAGCAGCAGCGCCGCACCGGCATCGGCCGGACAGTCCGCGCCCAGGCCGAGCGAAGCCGGCGCGGCGCCCCGCCTGAATTGCGTCAGCACCGCCCGGATCTGTCCGGCGAGCCGACCGGCATCGAAGCGGCGCACGCCTGCGCCTGGTTGCGCCATCAACCACAGCGGGCGCGGCCCGTGGTCGCCGGCGAGATCGATGCCAAACGCGGCGGCCCCCGTCCGTTCGGTGTCGGGCCCTGCGTCGAGGCTGCAATAGGGGGCGAAGCGCTGCGCCCAGCGATGTACCCATTTGAACTCCCGCTCGCCGCGGCCGAACGGATTCGCGAGGTCGACGAGCACCGCCGAGACGTAAGCTTCGAGCGCACTTTGCGCTTTCCACACCTCGTTGAGCGAATCCGGCACGCGAATGCCGGCGACGCCGCGCGCCTCCGCCACCGAATAGCTGTCGTGCAACTCGGCCCACGTGCCGTGCGGCGGCGCCCGGTGAGCCCGGAAGTACTCCAGCAGCGCCCTGCCGGTGTAATCCACGCGCCGCTGCGCGAGCAGCGCGCGCTGGTCGTCGAGGGTGCCGGCGGCCGCGTCCTGGCGGCTTATCTGCGCGTAGGAACGCGCCATCCCGCGCCACAGCGCAACCACCCGCGCGAGCGTCGCGTTTTCGCTGCTGTCGGGAGGGAGCGGGTGCGCGGCGTAGCGCTTCGCCATCTCGGCCTGCACGAAGTCGACCTGCGCCCGCACCGCTTCGAGGACCTCGAGGTGCTGGTTCGGTGCCGGCAACGCGCGGATCAGCCCGGCGACGATGTCCGCGAGCGTGCGCTGCGTCGCGTCGATGTCGAGCAGGCGCATGCGCTTGAGCACATCGAGGCATTCGGCCGGACTGCCGTAGTCGACCGGAGATTCGTGCGCCATGCGATCCTTGGGTTGCCGATAGTCGTCGCGATGAGCGGGAGCGGGCCGGCTTCAGCCCGCGGTCAGCTCGGTCAGCGCGGTAACGATCGCGCCGGCCAGCGCCTCGACCGCGGGGGCTTCGCGTCGGGCCCCTTCGCGCTGCGGGATTCCCCAGACCGGCTGCGGGAAATGCTTGTCGTCGCGGAAGCGCGGAACGACGTGCCAGTGAAGGTGCGGCACGACATTGCCGAGGCTGGCGAGGTTGATCTTGTCCGGCCGCATCAGCTGGCGCAGCGCGGTCTCGGTCGCGAGCACGACATTCATCAGGTGGCGCTGCGCCGGCGCGGTGAGGTCGCTCATTTCGGCGACGTGTTCATGCCACACGACGCGGCAGAAACCGGGGTAGTCGGGATCACCGACGAGGATGACGCGACAGCTTCCGTCGCGCCAGATCGGGGTTTCCATTTCGGCAAGACACAAGGTGCAGTCCATTGGGGGCTCCGCAGTCATCGGAATCTGGCAAACGCCAACTCTAGCCTTTCAACATTCCGCGATGAAGCAAAATTTACCTGCTTCCGGTCGCGCGGGACGGTTGCGAGGCGACGGTGCGGGTGTCGCCGAGCGGTACGGGGGCGCCGTGCCGAAAAGCCACGAGCGAGCCCGGCGTCATCTGCTGCCAGGTTTCATTGTCGGTCAGCGGCACGGTCGCGATGACCGCGACGCGGTCGTTCGGTGTGGTGTGCCGGCTGAAGTCGACGGTCATGTCCTGATCCGCGAGGTGGGCGACCGTGAATGGCGCTTTGCGCACGATGAACGCGAGCCGTGACGAGCAATGGGCGAACAAGTGTTCGCCGTCCGACAGCAGGTAGTTGAACTCGCCGTGCTGTCCGATTTCGATCGTCAGTTCGCGCAGCGTCTCGTGCAGCGCGATGGCGCTCGGCGGGCCGTCCGGAAACCGCTGCGCCAGGCACTGCAGGATGTGGCAGAACGCGGCCTCGGAGTCGGTGCCGCCGACCGGCAGGAAGCGCCCGGTGAGCGCCGGCGCGTAGTCGAGCAGGTTGCCGTTGTGCGCGAAGATCCAGTAGCGCCCCCACAGTTCGCGCTGGAACGGGTGCGTGTTGTCGAGGCGCACCTGGCCTTGCGTCGCCTTGCGGATATGGGCGATGACGTTGAGCGAGCGGATCGGGTAGTTGCGGACGAGTTCGGCAACCGGGGAATTCGCGCTCGGCTGCGGGTCGAGGAAAACGCGCACGCCGCGCCCTTCGAAAAACGCGATGCCCCATCCGTCACGGTGGTGGTCGGTGACGCCGCCGCGCGCCTGGAAGCCTGCGAACGAGAAACAGATGTCCGTGGGCACGTTGCAGTTCATGCCGAGGAGCTGACACATCGCCGGTCCTTTGCTCAGGTCGCTGATCGCTACCTGCCATTATAGCGAGCGGCGCGAAGGGTCATTCCCCCCAGGGCCGGACCTGTCCCTGCGCGGGTCTGCGCCGCTCAGGCTTCGAGCTTGCGCTTGAGCATCTCGTTGACCTGCGCGGGATTCGCCTTGCCCCGGCTCGCCTTCATGACCTGGCCGACCAGCGCGTTGAACGCCTTGTCCTTGCCGGCGCGGAATTCGTCGACCGACTTCTGGTTCGCGGCGAGCACTTCGTCGATGATTGATTCGATCGCGCCGCTGTCGTTCGTCTGGCGCAGGCCCTGCGCTGCGATGATGCGGTCGGCGGCATCCGCGCCGGTGCCGCCCTCGCCGTTCCACAGCGCGGCGAACACTTTGCGTGCGATGTTGTTCGAAATCGTGCCGTCGGCGATGCGCTGCACGAGGCCGGCGAGCTGCGCGGGCGCGACCGGCGAGTCGGCGATGTCGCATTCGGCGCGGTTGAGTTGCGCGGCGAGCTCGCCCATGGTCCAGTTCGCACACAGCTTCGGCAGCTGGCTGCCCGGTTTCGCGTCGGCCGCGGTGAGCATCGCCTGGTAATACGCGGCGACTTCCTTCGATGCGGTCAGGCTCGCGGCGTCATACGCGGACAGACCGTATTCGGCGACGAGCCGCGCCTTCATCGCGCCCGGCAACTCCGGCATCTCGCTGCGCACCCGTGCGATCCATTCCGGCGAGATCACCAGCGGCAGCAGGTCGGGGTCGGGGAAGTAGCGGTAATCGTGCGCGTCTTCCTTCGAGCGCATCATGCGTGTCTCGCCCGTGTCGGGGTCGAACAGCACCGTCGCCTGCTGGATCCTGCCGCCGTCCTCGATCGTGTCGATCTGCCACTGCACTTCGAAATCGATCGCCTGCTGCAGGAAGCGGAACGAGTTCAGGTTCTTGATCTCGCGCCGCGTGCCGAGCGGCCCGCCGGGGCGGCGCACCGAGACGTTCGCATCGCAGCGGAACGAGCCTTCCTGCATGTTGCCGTCGCAGATGTCGATCCAGCGCACCAGCGCGTGCAGCGCGCGCGCGTAAGCGACCGCCTCGGCCGATGAGCGCATGTCCGGTTCGGAGACGATTTCGAGCAGCGGCGTGCCGGCGCGGTTCAGGTCGATGCCGCTCATGCCGTGGAAGTCTTCGTGCAGCGACTTGCCGGCGTCTTCCTCGAGATGCGCGCGCGTGAGCTGCACGGTTTTCTCGTAGGCTTTGTCACCGTCGCCGACGCGGATCGTGATCGCGCCGCCCTGCACGACCGGCAGCTCGAACTGGCTGATCTGGTAGCCTTTCGGCAGATCCGGGTAGAAGTAGTTCTTGCGCGCGAAAACGCTTTTCGATGCGACCGTCGCGCCGATCGCGACGCCGAAGCGGATCGCCCGCTCGACCGCGCCGCCGTTCAGGACCGGCAGCACGCCCGGCAGCGCGATGTCGACGGCGCTCGCCTGTGCGTTGGGTTCGGCGCCGAACGCGGTCGAGGCGGCGGAAAAGATCTTCGACGCGGTGTTCAGCTGGGCATGGACTTCCAGTCCGATGACCACTTCCCAGTCGTTTCTGCTCATGGTGTCAAACTCTCGTTCAGGCGGCGATCGCCGGCCGGCGCAGGTGCCAGTCGCTCGCCTGCTGGAAGCGGTGCGCAGCGTTCAGCAGGCGCGCCTCGGAAAAGTAGTCGCCGACGAGCTGCAGGCCGACCGGCAGCTCGCCCGCGCCGAAACCGCACGGGTGCGACAGGCCGGGCAGGCCGGCGAGGTTCACCGCGATCGTGTAGATGTCCGACAGGTACATCTGCACCGGATCGTCGGACTTCTCGCCGATCGCCCACGCGGTCGTCGGGCTCGTCGGGCCGGCGATGATGTCGCAGCCGGCGAGCGCAGCCTGGAAATCCTGCGCGATCAGGCGGCGCAGCTTTTGCGCCTGCAGGTAGTACGCGTCGTAATAGCCGTGCGACAGCACGTAAGTGCCGACGAGGATGCGGCGTTTGACTTCGGCGCCGAAGCCTTCGGCGCGGCTCTTCGAATACATCTCGGCGAGGTCGCGGTATTCGGCGGCGCGGTGGCCGTAGCGCACGCCGTCGAAGCGCGACAGGTTGCTCGACGCTTCGGCCGGCGCAATGACGTAATAGGCGGGGATCGCGAGCTGCGCGTTCGGCAGGCTCACGTCGACGGTCGTCGCGCCGAGCGCGCGGTATTCGTCGAGCGCCGCCTCGACCGCGGCGCGCACATCGTCGGCCATGCCGGCGCCGAAGAATTCCTTTGGCAGGCCGATGCGCAGGCCGGCGAGCGGGCGGCCGGCGGCCGGCGCGGCGAGTTCGCGCGAATAGTCTTCGGCAGGCCGTTCGAGGCTCGTCGAGTCGCGCGGATCGAAACCCGCCATCGCGGTCAAGAGCTGCGCACAATCGGCCGCGGACGCGCCGAAGGCGCCGCCCTGGTCGAGCGAACTCGCGTACGCGATCATGCCGTAGCGGCTGACGACGCCGTAGGTTGGCTTGATCCCAGTGACGCCGGTCAGTGCCGCCGGCTGGCGCACTGAGCCGCCGGTGTCGGTGCCGGTCGCGATCGGCACAAGACGCGCGGCAACCGCGGCTGCCGAGCCGCCGGACGAGCCGCCCGGAATGCGCGTCGTGTCCCACGGGTTTTTCGCCGGGCCGAAGTGGGAGTTCTCGTTCGACGAGCCCATCGCGAACTCGTCCATGTTGGTCTTGCCGAGGCTGACCGCGCCGGCAGCTTTCAGCAGGCTGACGACGTGCGCGTCGTACGGGCTGACGAAGTTCGCGAGCATCTTCGAGCCGCAGGTCGTCAATACGCCTTCGGTGCAGAACACGTCCTTGTGCGCGAGCGGGATACCGGTCAGCGGCCCGGCGTCGCCCGCGGCGAGGCGCGCATCGGCGGCGCGGGCGGCTTCGAGCGCGCCGTCGCGGTCGACGGTGATGAAGGCGTTGAGGCTCGGATCGAGCCGCTCGATGCGGTCGAGGAAGAGCGTCGCGAGCTCGACGCTCGAGATTTTTCCGGCGTCGAGCGCGGCGCGCAGTTCGGTGAGGCTGGCGTTGATCATATGTCGTGGGAGCGCCGCGCAGCCGGGACGGAAATGATTCGTGCGATCCGTGCCGCTGCCGGGCGCCCGCTGTTCCTTACTCGATAACCTTGGGAACGAGATACAGTCCGGCTTCGGTCTGCGGCGCGATGCGCTGGAACGCGTCGCGGCGATCGGGCTCGGTCGCGACGTCGGGGCGCAGGCGCTGCGCGACGTCCTGCGGGTGGCTCATCGGCTCGACGCCGGTGGTGTCGACGGCCTGCATCTGCTCGATCAGGCCGAAAATGCCATTCAACTTGCCGCGGGTCGCTTCGGCTTCGGCGGCGGAGAGTTCGATCCGGGCGAGCGTGGCGATGCGCCGGACCTGTTCAGTGGAGAGCGACATGAGGTAACAAAACCTGCTTAAGTCACAAAGGTTTGTAGGTTATCATATTCGTTTGCCGCCTGTTCTGGCCGGTACAGCTGCCCGTCTTCATTGGTCTCGGAATTGTCCATGTTTGGTTTCCTGCGCTCCTATTTTTCCAACGATCTGGCGATCGACCTCGGCACTGCGAACACGCTGATCTACGTGCGGGGCAAAGGCATCGTGCTCGACGAACCTTCGGTGGTCGCGATCCGCACCGAAGGCGGCCCGAACGCGAAGCGCACGATCCAGGCAGTCGGACACGCGGCGAAACAGATGCTCGGCAAGACTCCCGGCAACATCACCGCGATCCGGCCGATGAAAGATGGCGTGATCGCCGACTTCGTCGTGACCGAGCAGATGATCAAGCAGTTCATCAAGAAGGTTCACGACTCGCGGATGTTCTCGCCCTCCCCGCGCATCATCGTCTGCGTCCCATGCGGCTCGACGCAGGTCGAACGGCGCGCGATCCGCGACGCCGCGCTCGCTGCCGGCGCAAGCCAGGTGTACCTGATCGAGGAGCCGATGGCGGCGGCGATCGGCGCGGGGCTGCCGGTGTCGGATGCGACCGGCTCGATGGTCGTCGATATCGGCGGCGGCACGACCGAAGTCGGCGTGATCTCGCTTGGCGGCATGGTCTACGCCGGCTCGGTGCGGGTCGGCGGCGACAAGTTCGACGACTCGATCGTCAATTACATCCGCCGCAACTACGGCATGCTGATCGGCGACACGACCGCGGAGAACATCAAGAAGGGAATCGGCTCCGCTTTTCCGGGCTCCGAGGTGCGCGAGATGGAAGTCAAGGGCCGCAACCTCGCCGAAGGCATCCCGCGCAGCTTCACGATTTCCAGCAACGAGATCCTCGAAGCGCTGACCGAGCCGCTGAACCAGATCGTCTCCGCGGTGAAGATCGCGCTCGAACAGACGCCGCCCGAACTCGGCGCCGACATCGCCGACCGCGGCATGGTGCTGACCGGGGGCGGCGCGCTGCTGCGCGACCTCGACCGGCTGCTGATGGAAGAAACCGGCCTGCCGGTGATCGTCGCCGACGAGCCGTTGACGTGCGTCGCGCGCGGCTGCGGCATGGCGCTCGAGAAAATGGACAAGCTTGGTTCCATCTTCGCTTCGGAATAAGACGAACCCCGGGCCGCGGCGCCTGCCGCGCGCTGCTCGCCCCGCCTAGTCGCCGCGATGTCGCTGGCCGGCCATCAGTCTCCGCCCGTTTTCAAGCAAGGCCCGACGCCGCTCGTGCGGCTGCTCGTGCTCGTCTCGGTGTGCCTGGCGATGCTGGTGGCGGATCTGCGGTTCCGTTACCTCGAAGTGGTGCGCCAGGGGCTTTCGGTTGCGACCTGGCCGCTGCAGATGGCGGCGGCCGCACCGGTCGATTTCGTCCGTAACGCGGCAGTCTATTTCGCGACGCTCGTCGAAGTGCAGCAGGACAACGCCGAGCTGCGGCGCAGTCAGCTCGATGCGGCACAACGGCTGCTGCGCTTCGAGCAGCTCGAACGCGACAACGCGCAGCTGCGGGAACTGCTGCAGATGGCGCCGGCGCCGGGCGTGCGCAGCGTCGCCGCCGAAGTCCTTTACGACGCGCCCGACCCGTTCTCGCGCAAGGTGATCCTCGATCGCGGCAGCCAGCACGGCGTCGAGGCCGGGATGGCGGTCGTCAACGCGCAGGGCATGATCGGGCAGGTCACGCGCGTGTACCCGGTGCAGGCCGAAGTCACGCTGCTGACCGACAAGGACCAGGCCGTGCCGGTGCAGGTCGCGCGCAACGGCCTGCGCGGCGTGCTGTTCGGCGCGGGCCAAGGGCGCATGGAGCTGCGCTTCACGTTGTCCGGAGTCGATGTGCGCGCCGGCGACCGGCTGGAAACGTCGGGGCTCGACGGCCTCTTCCTCGCCGGGCTGCCGGTGGCCGAAGTCGTCAGCGTCGATCGCGAGTCGCAGACTTTTGCCGTCGTCCTGTGCGATCCGGTCGCCGCGGTCGAGCGCACGACACAGGTGCTGGTGCTCGGACGTGCCGAAGCCCCGCCGCCGCGGCCGCAGCCGCAGCCGCACTCCCCGCCGCTGCGCCGCACGGAGCGGAAAGGATAGTCGTGCAGCCGACCCATCGATCGAGCCGCATCCTGCAGCCGGCGAAGAACTGGTTCGTGTTCCTGAGCCTGTTCGTCGCGCTCGGGCTCGCGTACATCCCGACCGGCCGGCTGCCCGGCGTCCCCGACTGGGTGCCGCTGGTGCTGGCCTTCTGGTGCATCCGCGAGCCGCTGCGCGTCGGCATGGGGACGGCTTTCGTGTTCGGCGTGCTGGTCGATATCGGCCAGGGCGCGGCGATGGGGCAGCACGCGCTCGCCTATGTCGTGCTCGCCTACCTCGCGACGTCCGTCGCGCGCCGCGTGCTGTGGTTTCCGCCGTTGCAGCAGGCGCTGCACATCCTGCCGCTGTTTTTCCTGACGCAGCTCATCATGGTGCTGGTGCGGCTCGTGGCCGGTGCCGAATTTCCCGGCTGGGGGTATTTCCTGTCGAGCTTCACGAGCGCCGCATTGTGGATTCCGCTGCACTTCCTGCTGTTGCTGCCGCAGTATCGGCCGGTGGACCGGGACGATAACCGGCCGATCTGACGATGACCGAATTCCGCACTCCCGAGGAGGAACTGGGGCGCTTCCGCCGCCGGGTGCTGGTCGCGGGCATCGTCGCGCTGGTGTGCTTCGGCCTGCTCGCGGCGCGCTTCTATTACCTCCAGGTGGTCCGCCACGAATACTTCCACACGCGCGCCGAAGATAACCGCATCGGCCTCGTGCCGATCGTGCCGACGCGCGGCGCGATCCTCGACCGCAACGGGGTGACGCTGGCGCGCAACTTCGCCGCCTACACGCTCGAAATCACGCCGTCGCAGGTCGCCGACCTCGACGAGACGATCGACGCCTTGAGCGAGATCGTGACGATCGACGCGCGCGACCGGCGGCGCTTCCGCAAGCTGCTCGAGGAGAGCCGCAACTTCGAGAGCGTGCCGATCCGCACCCGCCTCGACGACGCCGAAGTGGCGCGCTTCGTCGCCCGGCGCTACCGCTTTCCCGGCGTCGAGGTGCAGGCGCGCCTGTTCCGCGACTACCCGCATGGCGAAGTCGCTTCGCACGTCATCGGCTACATCGGGCGGATCAACCTGCGCGACCAGGACCGCATCGAGGAACGCGGCGACACCGCGAACTATCGCGGCTCGGACCACATCGGCAAGAGCGGGCTGGAGCTCAGCTACGAGGCGCAACTCCATGGCGTGACCGGCGTCGAGCAGGTCGAGGTGAACGCTGGCGGGCGTGCCGTGCGGGTGATGTCGCGCACGCCGGCGACGTCGGGCAGCGATCTCGAGCTGACGCTCGACATCGAGCTGCAGAAAGTCGCCGAGGCCGCGTTCGGCGACCGGCGCGGCGCCCTCGTCGCGATCGACCCGCGCACCGGTGGCGTGCTGGCGCTCGCGTCGAAACCGACTTTCGACCCGAACCTGTTCGTCGATGGCATCTCGACGGCCGACTGGAACGAGCTCAACGACTCCCCGGACCATCCGCTGCTCAACCGCGCGATCTTCAGCGCCTATCCGCCCGGCTCGACGTTCAAGCCCTTCATGGCGCTCGCGGCGCTGACGACCGGCAAGCGCACCGCGAACCAGGCGATCGCCGATCCGGGCTACTTCAGCTTCGCCGGGCACCGCTTCATGGACGACAAGGTCGGCGGCCACGGCACGGTCGACCTGCACAAGTCGATCGTCGTGTCGTGCAATACCTATTACTACCAGCTCGCGAACGATCTCGGCATCGAAGGGATCGCGGGCTTCATGGCGCCGCTCGGCTTCGGTTCACGCACCGGCATCGACATTCCCGGCGAAGCCGAAGGCGTGCTGCCGTCGCCGGCATGGAAGCGCAGCCGTTTCAAGAAGCCCGAGCAGCAGCGCTGGTACGGCGGCGAGACGATCTCGGTCGGCATCGGCCAGGGGTACAACGCCTACACCCCGGTGCAGCTCGCGAACGCGCTGGCCACGATCGTCAACGGCGGCAAGGTGTTCCGCCCGCATGTCGTGCGCCACGTCATCGATACGGCGAGCGGCGAGCGGCGCGCGATCCAGCCCGAGCCGATCCGGCAGCTCGCGATCAAGCCGGCGCATCTGGCCGCGGTGCGCCAGGCGATGGTCGACGTCAATAAATCCGGGACCGGCGCGCGGGCCTTCACCGGTGCGCCGTACAGCGCCGGCGGCAAGACCGGCACCGCGCAGGTGTATTCACTGAAAGGGTCGAAATACGTCGCCGGCCGGGTCACCGAGCGGCTGCGCGACCACTCGTGGTTCATCGCATACGCGCCGGCCGACAACCCGACGATCGCGCTCGCGGTGCTGGTCGAGAACGGCGGGTTCGGCGCCCAGTCGGCGGCGCCGATCGCGCGCCAGGTCATCGACTATCACCTCCTCGGCGCGCGTCTCGACGCCCCCGCGCGCGAAGACGCCGAGGCCGCGGACACCGAGGCCGACCCGCACGCGGAGCACGACGCGGAGCCGAGCCCGTGACCGAACAGCGCTTCAGCCCGCTGCGTCTGCTCGTCGCCGCCATCCGGCCGATCGACCCGATCCTGTTCGGCCTGCTCGCGGTGCTGCTCGGCTATGCCTTCGTGCTGATGCACAGCGCCTCGCCGGAGCGCATCGCATCCTTGCTCGTCAATGCCGGGGTGGCGCTCGCAGCGATGTGGCTCGCTGCCCGCCTGTCGCCGCAACGGCTGCTGTCGCTGGCGCTGCCGCTCTACGCCGCGGGCGTGCTGCTGCTGATCGCGGTCGATCTGTTCGGCGAGACGTCGAAAGGCGCGACGCGCTGGCTCGACATCGGCATCACCCGCATCCAGCCGTCCGAGATCATGAAGATCGCCATGCCGCTGATGCTGGCGTGGTATTTCCAGCAGCGCGAGGGGCACATCCGGCTGCGCGAGTTCGTCGTCGCCGGCGCGCTGCTGGCGGTGCCCGTCGCGCTGATCCTGGTCCAGCCGGACCTCGGCACGAGCCTGCTCGTCGCCGCCGCCGGCTTCTACGTGATCTTCTTCGCCGGCCTGTCGTGGAAGCTGATCGTTCCGGTCGCGCTGGTCGGCATCGTCGGCATCGGCGCGATCGTCGGCTTCGGCGACCAGCTGTGCCAGCCCGGCGTCGACTGGCAGGTGCTGCGCGACTACCAGAAGCATCGCGTGTGCACGCTGCTCGATCCGACGCAGGATCCGCTCGGCCGGGGTTTTCACATCATCCAGTCGACGATCGCGATCGGCTCCGGCGGCGTCCTCGGCAAAGGCTGGACCGAAGGCACGCAGACCCATCTCGCGTTCCTCCCCGAGCGCCACACCGATTTCATCTTCTCGGTGCTCGCCGAAGAATTCGGCCTGCTCGGCGCGCTGGTGCTGCTGGCGAGCTACCTGCTGCTGCTGCTGCGCGGCTTCGTCATCGCGGCGCAGGCGCCTTCGCTGGCGACCCGGCTGCTGGCCGGTTCGATCACGATGATCTTCTTCACCTATGCTTTCGTGAACATGGGCATGGTCAGCGGCATCCTGCCGGTCGTGGGGGTACCGTTGCCGTTCATCAGCTACGGCGGCACCGCATTGGTGACCTTGTGCCTGGGTATCGGTATCCTCATGAGCATCCAGCGCAGCCGGACACTCGCAAAAAGTTGAAAGCAAGGTTGAAAGAAAAAAAGGAATTCGAGTGCGTTCGAACGATTGCGATCCGATGACTGCGGCCGGCGTCCGCTCCCTGGCGCTGGGGCTGGCGCTTGCCGGGGCGTTTGCGCTGGGGTTGTCGGGCTGCGGCTCGACCCCGTCGCGCGACACGACGGTGCAGGCGCCCGCCAGCGCCGGCGCGGCGGCGCGGCGCGGTGCTTATTACAAGGACGACGGCCCCGGCAGCGACATCCCGGCGAACCTCGACGCCATCGCGGACGCCGAACCGCGCCTCGAGCCGCTGCACCGTTTCGCCAACCGGCCATACAGCGTGTTCGGCCAGGAGTACGTCCCCGCGACCGAGCTGACCGCGTTCCGTCAGCGCGGGCGCGCGAGCTGGTACGGCCGGCGCTTTCACGGCCAGCCGACGTCGAGCGGCGAGCCCTACGACATGTACGCGATGACGGCGGCCCACCCGACGCTGCCGATCCCGAGCTATGCGCGCGTGACGAACCCGGCGAACGGTCGCACGATCGTGGTCCGCATCAACGATCGCGGCCCGTT
Organism: Aromatoleum anaerobium; assembly: GCF_012910705.2. Classification (GTDB taxonomy): domain Bacteria; phylum Pseudomonadota; class Gammaproteobacteria; order Burkholderiales; family Rhodocyclaceae; genus Aromatoleum; species Aromatoleum anaerobium. The sequence continues at coordinate 657,915 of NZ_WTVG02000038.1, forward strand.
CCACAAGGACCGCATCATCGACCTCTCGTATGTCGGTGCGCACCGGCTCGGCTACGTGAATGCCGGCAGCGCCGCGGTCGAGGTCGAGGCAATCCTGCCGGACGAGATCGCGCTGCGCACACCGTCACAGCCCACTCAGGGATTGACTGCGCGGCGCGGCGTGTTCCTTCAGCTCGGCACGTTCTCTTCGGCGGCGAAGGCCGAGGGGCTGCGCGCGCGGGTGCGCGACGAGTTCGAAACGCTCGCCGACCGCCTCGAACTCCACGAAGACGGCAGCCGCTATCGCGTGCAGCTCGGGCCGTTCGCGTCCGCCGACGAGGCCCGCGACGAAGCCGGCCGCATCGCGGCAGCGCTGGACATCCGCCCGTTCGTTGTTACACGCTGAAACATGATCACCCGCGCGGCATTGGATCCGCGCCGGCTTTGCCCGTTCGACCCACTATAATCGCAGGCTCCGCTGTCCCTTCCTCACGTTCCGGTTCTCCATCAGGTCCTCATGCGTTTATTCATTGTCCTGCTTCTCGCGTTGCTCGCCTTTCCCGCCTCAGCCCAGAATGTCCCCGCGCCGACGCTGGCGGCCAAAGCCTGGCTGCTGATGGACCACGCCACCGGGCAGGTGCTCGCGGCGCAGGAACCGGATGCGCGTATCGAACCGGCTTCGCTGACGAAGCTGATGACCGCTTACCTGACGTTCGCGGCGTTGAAGAACGGCACGGTCACGCTCGATCAGGTGGTGCCGGTATCGGAGAAAGCGTGGCGCAGCGAAGGCTCGCGGATGTTCATCGAACCGAACCGGCCCGTGACCGTCGGCGAACTGATCCCCGGCATGATCATCCAGTCCGGCAACGATGCGTGCGTCGCGCTGGCCGAGCTCCTCGCCGGTTCCGAGGAAGCGTTCGCGCACATGATGAACGCCGAGGCCCAGCGTCTCGGCATGAAGAACACCCACTTCACGAACTCGACCGGCCTGCCCGACCCGCAGCTCTACACGACCGCGCGCGACCTGGGCCTGCTCGCTTCGGCGATCGTGCGCGATTTCCCCCAGTATTACCGCTACTACTCGCAGAAAGAGTACACGTACAACAAGATCACCCAGCCCAACCGCAACCGCCTGCTATGGCTGGACACGACCGTCGACGGCCTGAAGACCGGGCACACCAGCAGCGCCGGCTACTGCCTGATTTCGTCGGCGCAGCGCGGTCCGCGGCGGCTGATCTCGGTCGTGCTCGGCACCGATTCGGACACCATCCGGGCGCAGGAGTCGCTGAAACTGCTGAACTACGGCTTCCAGTTCCACGACACCGTCAAGCTCTATTCGGCCGACCAGGAACTGTCGCGCTTCCAGGTGTGGAAAGGCCAGGCCGACGACGTCGCGGTCGGCTTCCTCGGCGACTTCGTGATGTCGCTGCCGAAAGGGCAGTCGGAAAAAATCGAGGCCTCGCTGGTCAGCCAGCAGCCGGTCATCGCACCGATCCGGAAAGGCCAGCCGATCGGCACGCTGCACCTGACTCTCGACGGCAAGCCGCTCGGCGAACACGCGGTCGTCGCGCTGCAGGACGTGCCCGTGGCCGGCTTCTTCGGCCGCCTGTGGGATACGCTGCTGCTGTGGATCAAGAGCCTGTAACAGAGCGTGTAACGCCGATGCGGAGACGCCCATGAGCATCTGCTTTCTGAACGGCACGTTCCAGCCGCTCGCCGACGCGCGGATTTCGCCGCTCGACCGCGGTTTCCTGTTCGGTGACGGCGGCTACGAGGTGATCCCGGTATATTCGCGCCGGCCGTTCCGCCTCGCGCAGCATCTCGAGCGGCTCGCCCATACGCTCGAGGCGATCCGCCTGCCGAATCCGCACGCGCCGTCCGAATGGTCCGCGATCATCAACGAGATCGTCGCGCGCAACCCGTGGGACGACCAGTCGGTCTATCTGCAGGTGTCGCGCGGTTGCGGCGACGGGCGCAACCACGCGTTCCCGGTGCCGATTCGTCCGACCGTGTTCCTGATGAGCGACGAACTCGTCACGCCACCGACAGCGCAACTCGCGCGCGGGGTCGCCGCCGTCAGCGCGGCCGATTTCCGCTGGCTGCGCTGCGACCTCAAGAGCACGGCGCTGCTGGCGAACTGCCTGCTGCGCCAGGTCGCGATCGACAGCGGCTGTGTCGAGACGGTGCTGTTCCGCGACGGTTTCCTCACCGAAGGGGCGGCGTCGAACATCGTCATCGTCAGGGATGGCACGATGCTCGCACCGCCGAAAAGCCATCTGATGCTGCCCGGCATCACGTACGACGTCGTGCTCGAGCTCGCGGCGCAACACGGCCTGTCGTATCAGGTGCGCGAGATCCTCGAAGACGAGGTGCGGACCGCCGACGAAGTGTGGATGACGTCGTCGACAAAGGAAGTGCTCGCGATCACGACGCTCGACGGCCTGGCTGTGGGGAACGGAACTCCCGGCCCCGTCGCGCGCCGAATGTACGACTGGTACCAGGACTTCAAGAACACGGTGATGCGCAGTGGCTGACGAAACGCGACCGACTCTCCTCGAATTCCCGTGCGACTTCCCGATCAAGATCATGGGCGCGCGGGTCGATGAATTCGCCCAGGCCGTGGTCGAGGTGGTGCTGCGTCACGCCCCGGATTTCGATGCCCGGCTGGTCGAGATGCGTCCGTCGCGCAAAGGCAATTACCTCGCGCTGACCTGCACGATCCGCGCGGTGTCGCAGTCGCAGCTCGACGCGCTGTATCGCGAACTGACCGCGCATCCCCTCGTCAAGGTGGTGCTCTAGATGATCGTCGGCGGCGAGCTGGCGGGCGTTCACGCGCAGGCACCCCAGCCTGCCCGCCTTCCGGCGCTGGTCGTCCGCCGCCTCGGCTGCGTCGATTACGAGCCCACCTGGCACGCGATGCGCGCCTTCACCGATGCCCGCAACGCCGACACGCCGGACGAGATCTGGCTGCTCGAACATCCGCCGGTCTACACGCTCGGCCAGGCGGGCCGGCCGGAACACTTGCTGCGCGACGTCGGCATCCCGCTCGTGAAAATCGACCGCGGCGGGCAGATCACGTATCACGGCCCCGGCCAGCTCGTCGCGTATCTGCTGATCGACCTGCACCGCTGCGGCCTCAAGGTGCGCGAGCTGGTGACGCTCATGGAGCAGGCGGTCATCGACTGCCTCGCCGGCTACGGCGTCGGCGCCGAACGCAAGGCCGGCGCGCCGGGCGTCTATATCGACGGCGCGAAGATCGGCGCGCTCGGGCTGCGCGTGCGCAACGGGCGCAGCTATCACGGCCTGGCGCTGAACGTCGACGTCGACCTGGCGCCGTTTTCCTCGATCAACCCCTGCGGTTACGAAGGCCTCCGCACAGTGCGGATGAAGGACTTCGGCATCGCCGACGATGTAGCGAGTGTTGGCGAGCACCTGCTCGCCGCTCTGCAGCGCCTGCTGCCACCGGTGTACCCCGCCGGCCGGCCGCCGGCCTGAACCCTGAACGGCTTACCCGCCCCGACCCGTCACGACACGAGAGACCCGCATGGACAGCACGGCACGCAAGCAGCGCGGCGCAGAAAAGACCGCGCGCATCCCGATCAAGATCATTCCCGCCGAGCGCCTGAAGAAGCCCGAGTGGATTCGCATCCGCCTCGGTGCCGGCCACGAAGCCGAGCGTTTCAACGAAATCAAGTCGAGCCTGCGCGAGCACAAGCTGCACACCGTATGCGAGGAAGCGTCGTGCCCGAACATCCACGAATGCTTCGGCAAAGGCACTGCGACGTTCATGATCATGGGCGACATCTGCACGCGTCGCTGCCCGTTCTGCGACGTCGGCCACGGCCGGCCCGAGCCGCTCAACGCGAACGAACCGCAGGAGCTCGCGGCGACGATCGGCGCGATGCGGCTCAACTATGTGGTCATCACGAGTGTCGACCGCGACGACCTGCGTGACGGCGGCGCGCAGCACTTCGTCGACTGCATTCGCGAGACGCGCGCGGCGTCACCGAAGACACGCATCGAAGTGCTCGTGCCGGACTTCCGCGGCCGGCTCGACCTCGCGCTCGAAATCTTCGACCAGGCGCCGCCGGACGTCATGAACCACAACCTCGAGACGGTGCCGCGGCTCTACAAACAGGCGCGCCCGGGCGCGGACTACGCGTATTCGCTTCGGCTGCTGAAGGAATTCAAGGCGCGCCATCCCGACGTGCCGACGAAGTCCGGCCTGATGGTCGGCCTCGGCGAGACCGACGACGAGATCCTCGACGTGCTGCGCGACCTGCGCGCGCACGACGTCGAGATGCTGACGATCGGCCAGTATCTGCAACCGTCGACCGGACACCTGCCGGTGCTGCGCTATGTGCATCCGGACACGTTCAAGATGTTCGAGACCGAGGCGCTCGCGATGGGCTTCAAGAACGCTGCCTGCGGCCCGATGGTGCGCTCGAGCTACTGGGCCGACCAGCAGGCGCACGGCGCGGGCGTCGTCTGAGCTGCCGGGCGTGGCGCTAGCGCCACGCGGTCGCCCTCATGCGGCCCCGTTCGCGCCGTGTCGTTCCAGCATGAGACCGGACGGTGGGCGCGCTCAGCGGAACAACCGCTCGGTCCGTTCGTGCCGCTCCTGCTCCTCGAGGCTCAGCGTCGCGGTCGGCCGCGCGAGCAGGCGGCCGACGCCGATCGGTTCGCCGGTCGCTTCGCAATAACCGTAAGTGCCGTCCTCGATACGTCGCAGCGCAGCTTCGACCTTGTGCAGCAGCTTCAATTCGCGGTCACGGATGCGTTGCTCCAGCACCTGCTCTTCTTCCTGGGTCGCGCGGTCAGCCTCGTCGGGAGTGGCGATCGTTTCGCGCAGATGGGTGCGGGTTTCCTCGCTGTTCTCGCGCAGTTCCGCCTGCAGCGCGAGCAGCCGCTCGCGGAAGAACTCGAGCTGCGCATCGTTCATGTAGTCGTCCGCCGACATACGGAGCAGTTCGGCCTCCGACAGGGGGCGTTTTCGGGGTGATGGATTATTCATAATGAGCTCTCCGTGTTACTTCCATACCGGCCGGCAGGATTCGCAGGACGGCACTGCAAGGTTGCAAAATCGCTTCGATTCCCGGCATCGCGATTGCCAGAGCGGCGAATATTCCGATCAAACGGGAATCCCGTCGTTGGAGATCATCACGCGGTCCATTCTGAAAGCTTTCGCCTCCCTTGTCATCTCCGGGGGCCAGGGCCAGAGCCGGGGGCGCCGGGCTGATCGGCTAGAATGCCGGCATGCCGCCTGCCGGCGGCATCCTTTTCCCGCAGTCCTTCCGGCTCGACGCCCATGTCCGCTCATCTGAACGCTCCGCAGCGCGACGCGATCCATTACCTCGACGGGCCGAGCCTCGTGCTCGCCGGCGCCGGCAGCGGCAAGACGCGCGTCATCACGCACAAGATCGCGCACCTGATCAACGCATGCGGACTGAATCCCGTGAACATCGCCGCGATCACGTTCACCAACAAGGCGGCGAAGGAGATGCAGGAGCGCGTCGCCGGGCTGATGGGCGGGCGCGTGCCTGGCGGGCTGACGGTGTGCACTTTCCACGCGCTCGGCGTGAAGATCGTGCGCCAGGAAGCGAAGCACTGCGGGCTCAAGCCGCAGTTCTCGATCCTCGACGCCTCCGACACGGTGCAGATCGTCGCCGACATCACGCGCGACGCCGACAAGGCGCGCTCGAAAGCGATGCAGTGGCAGATCTCGGGCTGGAAGAACGCGATGGTGACGCCGGAGCAGGCGGCGCAGCTCGCCGACAACGAGCTCGCGTCGGCCGCGGCGCTGCTGTACGCCGAATACGAGCGCACGCTGCGCGCGTACCAGGCGGTCGATTTCGACGACCTGATCAGCCTGCCGGTGCGCCTCTTCGACGAACACCCGGAGGTGCGCGAGCGCTGGCAGAACAGGCTGCGCTATCTCCTCGTCGACGAATACCAGGACACGAACCGGGCGCAATACACGCTGTTGCGCCACCTCGCCGGCGTGCGCGGCGCCTTCACCGCGGTCGGCGACGACGACCAGGCGATCTATGCTTGGCGCGGCGCCGACGTCGAGAACCTGAAGCTCCTGCAGCAGGACTACCCGAAGCTCAAGGTCATCAAGCTCGAACAGAACTACCGTTCGTCGAAACGGATCCTCAGCGCGGCGAACACGCTGATCGCGAACAACGAGAAGCTGTTCGAAAAGCGGCTGTGGTCCGAGCACGGCGCGGGCGACCAGGTCACGGTGACCGCGTGCCGCGACGCCGAGCACGAGGCCGAATGGGTCGCGTCGAAAATCAGCGCGCACAAGTTCGAGCACCGCACGAAGTTTTCCGACTACGCCGTGCTGTACCGCGGCAACCACCAGGCGCGGCTGATCGAGCAGCAGCTCCGGAACCAGAAGATCCCGTACGTGATCTCCGGCGGCCAGTCGTTCTTCGACAAGGCGGAGATCCGCGACCTGATCGCGTACCTGCGCCTGCTGATGAACGAGGACGACGACCTCGCGTTCATCCGTGCGATCACGACGCCGCGCCGCGGCATCGGCGCCGGCACGCTCGAAGCGCTCGGCAGCTATGCCGGGCGGCGCCACGTCAGCCTCTTTGCCGCGACGTTCGAGGAAGGCGCGGCGCAGGCGCTGAACGCGCGCCAGCTCGAGCAGGTGCAGGAGTTCGGCAATTTCATCAACCGCCTGCAGTATCGCGCGACGCGCGAGCCGGCGTCGCGTCTGCTCGAGGACCTGCTCGCGGCGATCCGCTACGAGGCCTGGCTGTTCGAGCATCTCGACCCGCGCGAGGCGGAGTCGAAATGGAGCAACGTGCGCGACTTCGTCGGCTGGCTCGGCAGGAAAGGCGACGAGGACGGCAAGAACCTCATCGAGCTGACGCAGACCATCGCGCTGATCTCGATGCTCGACAAGAACGCCAGCGAGTTCGACGGCGTGCAACTCGCGACATTGCACGCGTCAAAAGGGCTGGAGTTCAAGCACGTGTTCCTTGTCGGCGTCGAGGAAGGGCTGCTGCCGCATCAGTCCTCCATCGACGAGGACAAGATCGACGAGGAGCGCCGCCTGATGTACGTCGGCATCACGCGCGCGCAGCGGAGCCTCAACATCACCTGGTGCGAGCGGCGCAAGGCCGGCAAGGACGTGCGCACCTGCGAACCGTCGCGCTTCATCGAGGAGATGGGCGGTGACGTGAAACTGAACGACCGCAAGTCGAACGCGCCGGTGTCGAAGGAAGAGGGCCGCGCGCGCATCGCGAACCTGATGGCGATGCTCGAAGGGCGCGGCGGCTGACGTCCTCGTCATCGAGGCGGTGTCGCACTCGCCGGCGCACAACGGCTTGCCCGCGAAGCTGGAGCGGAGCTGATCCCGTAACAGCAAAACGGAATGTAACGCGATGACGAATGCAAGTACGAGGGTCTATATTGAATTGAACCCTGCCGTCGCGGCCGGCCCGGTCGTCACACGTTCATGGGGGGCGCCGGCGGCGAGGCATTCCCGATCCTATCGACGAGATGGAGGTTACGATGAAACGCAGGACGCTATTGGCGATGCTCGCGGCGGTGCTGTTTTCCGGTGGCGCGCTCGCGCAACCCGCAGGCGATCTGCCGGCGATCGACGACAACACGCCGATCTACGGCTCCCAGATCATGACGCCGCAAGAGCGCGCCGAGCACCGCCAGCGCATGCGCGCCGCGAAAACGCTGGAAGAGCGCGAGCAGATCCGTGCCGAGCATCACGAGCAGATGGTTCGCCGAGCGAAGGAGCGCGGCGTGACGTTGCCTGAAGAGCCGCCGATGCGCGGCGGACGAATGATGGGCCCCGGTGGCGGCATGGGTCCCGGTGGCGGTGCCGGCGGCGGGATGGGACCGGGCGGCCCCGGCGACCGTGAGCGCCTCGGTCCTGCTGACCGGATGGGCCCGCGCGGGATGGGTTCCGGAGGGGGTATGGGCGCCGGGCCCGGCGGTGGACCGAACCGCTAAAACCGCGGCAGCGGCGTGATTACTGCCCGGCCGGCGGTTCGGTGAAGTCCGCGCCGGCGGTGTTCGCGAGGTAAGCTACCGCGCGGCGGACCTCGGTATCGGTCAGGTCCGTGCCGCCGCCGCGGGGCGGCATCGCGCGGAGTCCGTTGATCGCATTCGTCGTCAACGTATCAAACCCCTGCGCAATGCGCGGCGCCCAGGCGGCGGCGTCACCTGTCTTCGGCGCGCCGAGCAACCCGGCTGCGTGGCAGCTCATGCAGACGCTCTGGTAGATCTGCTCGCCGCTGCGGCTCCCCGGCGCAACCTTTGCAACCTTGAGTTCGAGTTTTGCCACCGGCTGGATCAGCGTGGCGGTCGTTTCGGGATCGGGCGCGGCCTGTTTGCCGCAGCCGGCGAGCTGGACGACGGCGAACGCCGCGGCAGCGGAAAGCATCAGGCGGCCAGGGCGCCTCACGAACTGAACTCGGTGTCTCGACATGCTTGCTCCTGTCTGGGGTTGGGGACGAGCCAGGTGCGAAGTATATCCGGGCACATCGGCCAAGCTGCGGATGTCGGATGATTTGGGCCGCCCGAAACACTGCGCCGCACGGGAGCGCCGCGGTTGTAACAGTGATGCAAACGTAAAAACCTTCGCGCCCGTCTCGTCTATGCTGGATGCGTTCGACGTGACTTTTCCAGACGGAGGCAAGGATGGGACTCTTTTCGTTCATCAAGGATGCCGGCGAGAAACTCTTCGGTGACGGCGAGGCCAAGGCGGCTGCCCCGGCAGCACCGGCAAACGCGGCCGCTCCTGCGGCAACGGCAGATACGAGTGCCGCGAATGCCAAGGCGGCCGAAGCGATCAAGCAGTACATCATGTCAATGAACCTTGCTCCCTCCGACCTCGGCGTGAAATTCGATGCCGCGACCTCCGTCGTCACCGTGTCCGGCACGGCGCCCGACCAGGCAACGAAGGAAAAGATCCTGCTTGCCGCCGGTAACGTCCATGGCGTCGGCAAGGTCGACGACCAACTGTCGGTCGTTCAGGCCGCGCCCGAAGCCCGTTTCCACACCGTTGCGCGCGGCGATACCCTGTCGGCGATCGCGAAGACGTATTACGGCAACCCGAACAACTACAACGTGATCTTCGAGGCCAACAAGCCGATGCTGACCCACCCGGACAAGATCTACCCCGGTCAGGTGCTGCGCATCCCGCCGGCCCCTTGATTCCGGCAGGACGGCACCCTGCAAACACCCGCTGGTTGCAGCGGTTCTCCGCGGACGCCGAGTTTCCGGTCGAAGCTTCGAACCGTCCCGGGGATGACTCCGGGACCGGCATGGACTTCGCAGGAAAACCGGTATAAGCTAGCGCGCTTGATTACGAGCAAAAACTCGTAATCGCCCCCGCGCCCGTAGCTCAGCTGGATAGAGTACTGCCCTCCGAAGGCAGGGGTCGGACGTTCGAATCGTCTCGGGCGCGCCAAAAAATTCAATGGGTTAGGTCATGTCTGCCTAGCCCATTTTTGTTCTTGGCCGATTTTTGGCCCAAGCCTGGCCCGGATTTGGCCCGCAAAATTTATAGGGCAGGGCTCACCTTGGAAACTGACCCGTGCTCACCGGCGGTCGGCAGAATCACCAAGGCTGACGTACTTGCCTATCGTGCCGAACTCGGGAAAGTGACCGCACGGGGCAAGCAGACCACGCTTTCAGCAGCCCGGATCAACAAGCTGTTGAATCCGCTGCGCCAGATCCTCAACGAAGCGGCCGACCGATTTGATTTTCGCACGCCCTTCGACAACATCAAACAGCTGCGCATCAAGCGCACCGACGTCGATCCGTTCTCGATCGACGACGTGAAGCGGATCCTCGCGACGGTCCGCGCGGACTTCCGCGACTACTTCACGGTGCGCTTCTTCACCGGGCTGCGCACGGGCGAGGCCGACGGGCTCAAGTGGAAGTATGTCGACTCCGAGCACCGCCTCATCCTCGTGCGCGAGACCGTCGTCAACGGTGAGGAGGGGTACACCAAGACCGACGGCAGTCAGCGCGAGATCCAGATGAGCCAGATCGTGTTCGACGCGCTCAAGCGCCAGCAGGCCGCGACCGGCTCGCTTTCGCCCTACGCGCCCAATCGCCGGACAGGTCGTGATCCCGGTAACGGGCACCCAAGGGCTGATCGGTCGCCAGCGCGATCAGTACCGATTTGAGCGCGTGATCGAATGTGGTGCGATGCTGGCCCTTGGCCTCCCGCTTGTAATCGCGCTTGAATGCAGACGAGCGATCAATCGTCCGCATGCAGGTCGTCCACGCTGGCGAACTTCTTGCCCTTGCCCGTTTCCAGTTCAGCAATGGCCTTGCGCGTGGTGGCGTTAGGCACTTTCACATCGAAGGGCAGGCGGTGTTCGTCAGCGATGCGCAACATCAGCAGACGGATGGCATCGGAAATCGACAGCCCCATCGCTTCGAGCGCGCTCGCGGCGCGTTCCTTGGTGGCAGTGTCGATGATGCCTATATTGACGCACGCCGTGCCTGAGTCCGCTCCACACACGGTCAGCCCCGTGAACTGGAGCAGTCGCCTTCTGAAATCGACACCACTGCAGGGCGGCAATGCTGTTGCTCGAAACCGGCCGCTTGCGGGCATACCGGACTGCCAACGGTCTGATGCACGAAAGTCTCCGAATGCCGAAACGCTCCCGGGAGGCGCGAATGGACGACCGTAAGGATTCACCGGACGAATCGCACCCGCTCTTGCCGGTAGCGCCCGGCGGAGCGGCCGGGACGGTGCGTGAGCAACTGGAAGTGATCTACCGGACCGAGTCACGCCGGCTCTTCGCGACGCTGGTTCGCCTGCTCGGCGACTTCGACCTCGCTGAGGAGGCGCTGCACGATGCCTTTCGCGCCGCGCTCGAGCAGTGGCCGCGGGAGGGCATGCCGGCTAACCCGCGCAGCTGGCTGGTGTCGACCGGTCGCTTCAAGGCAATCGACGGCCTGCGGCGGCGCGCACGCTTCGACTTCGTCGAGGACCTCGACGACCGGCCCGACCCGGCGAGCGAGGAGGCCGCCGACGAAGACAGCGTCGAGGACGATCGCCTGCGGCTGATCTTCACCTGCTGCCACCCGGCGCTGTCGCCCGAAGCGCAGGTGGCGCTGACGCTGCGCGAAGTGTGCGGCCTCACCACCGAGGAGATCGCGCGCGCCTTCCTCGTCACGCCGCCGGCGCTCGCGCAGCGCATCGTGCGTGCCAAGGCCAGGATCCGCGATGCGCGCATCCCCTACGAAGTGCCGCCGCAGGCGGAGCTGCCGGCCCGCCTCGACAGCGTGCTGCGCGTGGTCTACCTGGTGTTCAACGAGGGCTACTCGGCTTCGGCCGGCGATTCGTTGACGCGCGCCGAGCTGTCGGGCGAGGCGATCCGGCTCGGCCGGCTGCTCGCCCAACTGCTCCCCGAGCCTGAGTCGATCGGGCTGCTGGCGCTGATGCTGCTGCAGGAGTCGCGCCGTGAGACGCGCACGACGGCGGAGGGCGATCTGGTCCTGCTCGACGAGCAGGACCGCTCGCGGTGGAACCGGGCGCTGATCATCGAAGGCATGGAGTTGGTCGAGCGCGCACTGGTCTCGGGTCGCGCCGGCCCCTATGCGCTGCAGGCGTCAATCGCGGCGGTGCATGCCGAGGCGCCCACCGGCGCCGCGACTGACTGGGCGCAGATCGTCGGTCTCTACGATGTGTTGCTGCGGCTCGACCCGTCGCCGGTGGTCGAGCTGAATCGCGCCGCGGCGGTGGCGATGCACGACGGGCCAGCAGCCGGGCTGGCAGCGGTCGATGCGATCCTCGCGCGCGGCGAGCTTGCCGACTACCACCTCGCGCACGCCGCCCGCGCCGATTTGTGCCGACGTCTGGGCAGAACCGAGGAGTCGCGGGCGGCCTACCGACGCGCGCTTGCACTGGCCCGACAGGCACCCGAGCGTCGCTTCCTCGAGCGGCGGCTCGCGGAGCTGGGGGCGTGATGTCGATCTTGCGGCGTGTTATTCGACCAAGGGGTACGGAAGCCGCACTTGAACACGACCCTCGAAGGAGCAAAGCGATGAAATACCTGTGCCTGATCTGTGCCGAGAAGGTGATGGAGCAGATGCCCCGCGCCGATGCGGACAAGCACTTCGAGGAGTACCGCGAGTTTACCGACGCCATCCGGCAAAGCGGCCATTACGTCGGCTGCAACCGGCTGCTACCGCCCGATGCCGCCAGCACGGTCCGGGTGCGCAACGGCCGGGTTTCGGTCACCGACGGGCCCTGGATCGAGACCAAGGAGCAACTCGGCGGCTACTACCTCATCGAGGCCCGGGACCTGAATGAGGCGATTCAGGTGGCGTCCCGCATTCCGGGGGCGAAGTTCGGCTGCGTCGAAGTGCGACCGGTCGCGGAGGATCTGCAGACGCTGCAGGCGCTGGGTTTCGTCGCGGCGGAATCCGCCCGCTGAACCTGCAAACCGATGTCGATTTGACCACCCGTCGATCGACTAGCAGGTACACCCACCCGTTTCACCCATACCAAGGAGACCTGTCATGGACACCCTATCCACCCTCGCACCCACTGAAACCGAGCTTCGCAGCCAACTGGAAGACTGGGCGCACGCGGTTCGCGCCAAGGACATCGACCGGATCTTCGCCCATTACGCGCCGGACATCGTCGCCTTCGACGCCATTGCCCAGTTGCAGTTCAAGGGCGCCGACGCCTACCGCAAGCACTGGGAAACCTGTCTGACGATGTGCACCGGCCCGATGATCTTCGAACTCCACGACCTTCAGATCACCGCGGGCGACGATCTGGCCTTCGTCCACGGCCTCAACCGCTGCGGCGGCACCGGACCGGACGGCAAGGAGATGTCCGGCTGGATGCGCATGACCGCCTGCTATCGAAAGCAGCACGGCGAATGGCGGGTCGTGCACGAACACTTCTCCGCCCCGTTCGACCCGCAGAGCGACAAGGCTCTGTGGCTGGAGCCCTGACGCGCCCCTTACGAACGCCAGTTCTGGGGCGACGACTGGGGTCTGCTCGAAGACCCGTTCGGCAATCAAGTGGGCGGTGTTGCAACCCGCAGTGCAGCCTTAACCGGCTGTCCAGGACCCGCGGTTCCGATACGAAAGGAGAAACCATGCACAAGAACACGATCTGCCTCTGGTTCGACAAGGACGCCGAGGAGGCCGCCCGCTTCTACGCCGCGACCTTCCCCGACAGCCGGGTGACTGCCGTCCATCGCGCGCCCGCTGATTACCCATCCGGCAAAGCCGGCGACGTACTGACAGTGGCGTTCACGGTTGCGGGCATCCCTTGCCTCGGCCTCAACGGTGGCCCGGGGTTCCCGCAGACCGAGGCCTTTTCATTCCAGATCGCTACCGACGACCAGGAAGAGACCGACCGCTACTGGAACGCCATCGTCGGCAACGGCGGGGCAGAAAGCGCCTGCGGCTGGTGCAAGGACCGGTGGGGCGTTTCGTGGCAGATTACCCCGCGTGTATTGACCGAGGCGCTGGCCGCGGGGGGCGAGGAGGCCAGGCGTGCCTTCGAAGCCATGATGACGATGCGCAAGATCGACGTCGCTGCCATCGAGGCGGCCCGACGCGGCTGAGCACCGCGCTGGCGTCCGGTATTGCAGGGGTTGACGGAGACATCCCATGAAACTCTGGACTGGAACCGCCATGGACAAAGTGCAGCAATCGAAAGACTTCTACACTCGTCAAAGCAGCACTTCGCTGCCAACCCGCTCCGATCCGACCGCCGCACCATCTCGAAGTAGGCGCCTGCGGGACCGGTGGGAGTTTGCGCACGCTTCACGCGCCATTCTTCAGATTATCGCGCTTGGTGCGTTGGTAATTTCGATTCTTGCTGAACTTGCGCCGAACACACGCCTGCAGGGGAGAAATCAGAATGAGCCGCTTGGCCACCGGTTGCAACGGATGGTCCGCGGCGCGATTGTTCCGCTTCTCTGGCGCCTGATCCTGATCGAGGCTCTTCTTGTCGGTTTTCGGCTGGGATTTATTGAAAATCCCGGCTGCGCGCATCGAGCGCCCCGAGCAGTGCCGAGTGATCCACCAGGCGTTGTGCGAGCAGGTGCACGACTTTGTCGTTGCGGCGGATCTGTCCGAACACGCCGAGCAGGCGCGCGCCGAGCGCGTGCGCCCAGTCCTCCGACGGGCGGACGAGCGTGCCCCGGGCGCGCCCGCGCGAACCAGCGTGCCGCCAGCGGCGTCGGCGCGGCGGCAAGGGTCGTGGTCAGGCCGAGCGGCAGCGCGGCGTCCGCGATGCGCTGCGCTGCCCGGGCGAAACACGAACAGCGACGTCGCGGACGCTTCGGCGGCGAGCTGCAGGCGCCGCAGCGCGGCGCTCTGGGCGTTCGGCAGCCACGCGACCACGACCGAGCAGCCGCCCGACGCGACCGCCTGCCGGATCGTCCATAAGGTCGTGGCCGGATCGGACGGCGTGAGCAGCAACAATCGGTCGAGCCGCACGCCGGCCGCGGTGAGCGCCGGCGCGTACGGCAGATGCGGCGGCGCGATCCACGCGATCCAGCGCTCGGCAGCAGCAGCGCGCAGCGCCGGCAGCAGCAGCGCGAGCTCTCCGATGCCGAACGCGTCAATGAGGAGCTCGATCAGCGCGCCGCGCGGCCAGCCGCCGCCGGGCAGCTGCGCGTCGAGCGCGGCAAAGCCCGTCGGTACGCCCGCTTCGGCCGGCCGGGCAAGCCGGTCGGCCGGCCAGACGAGACCGGGCGGCAACCCGGCGAGCCTCGCGAGAGGGGAGGTCGACATCGCTTTGCGGGTTGAGCCGGGATGCAGGGAGTCGTCACCGCGAGCCGTTGCGCACGAGGCCGACGGCGATGCCTTCGATGTCGAGCGCTTGATGGCGAGTGTCGACGACGATCGGTTCGAAGTCCGGATTGGCCGGCAGCAGGCGCACGATCGGCCCTTCGCGGGTGAAGGTCTTCACGGTGACCTCATCCTCGAGGCGGGCGACGACGACTTGGCCGGCGCGCACTTGCAGTGTGCGATGCACCGCGAGCAGGTCGCCGTCGATGATTCCGGCGTCGCGCATGCTCATGCCACGCACGCGCAGCAGGTAGTCGGCGCGCGGCGAGAACAGCGCCGAGTCGATCTGGTAGCGGGCTTCGATGTGCTCGACCGCGAGCATCGGCCGGCCGGCCGCGACGTGCCCGACCAGCGGCAGCCCCAGCGCCTCGACGAGCCGGATGCCGCGCGCGCGACCTTCCTCGAGGACGATCGCGCCTTTCGCGGCGAGCGTGCGCAGATGGGTTTCGGCCGCGTTCGGCGAGCGAAAGCCGAATGCGGTGCAGATTTCGGCGCGGGTCGGCGGTCGTCCTTCGCACTCCACGGTCTGACGAATGAAGTCGAGAATCTCGGTCTGGCGAGTGGTGAGGGGGTCAGCGCGAGAAATCATGGGCGTCTGCGGAAGGACGGGAGGTTGGAGTGAGGGAGCCGGCGGGTGTCAGCCCATCAAGATGACTGTATATTTATACAAATCATAGCTGGTGTTTTTGGCATCAGCTACCTCCAGACAGGAATGCGTTATTCACCCGGCAAGCGCAGGCGCTGGCGCAGCGTTCCATTCGAGTGGCGTAAGACGTGTCCGTCACCTGGGCGTGACCATCGTCGCGTTGGTGCCGGAGCGGGGGGCGGGCCTTTCGGGGCTAAAATGGCCGCATCACCGAGACTTGAGCCATGGCCAACGTATCCCTCTTCATCGGCGGCATCCGGCCGCTGCCCGAGTCGGGGCGTCCGACCGGCATGTACAAATCGCAGGTGAGCAGCGCCGAAGTGGCGCGCGATGGGTTTATCGGCGACCAGCAAGCCGATCGCAGGGTTCACGGCGGTCCCGACAAGGCGGTCCATTTCTACCCCGCTCGCCATTATGAACAGCTTGCCGCCCGCTTCCCCGAAGCCAGGGAGAGCCTGCGTCCGGGGGCGCTGGGCGAAAATCTCTCCTCCCTTGAGCTGGACGAGCGCGATATTCGCATCGGAGACATCTGGAGCCTGGGAACGGTCCGGCTGCAGGTGTGCCAGCCGCGCACTCCATGCTGGAAAATCGACGAACGTTTCGGCTGCGAAGGGATCGCGGCTTTCATTGCCGAACGCCTCCTGACGGGATGGTACTGGCGCGTGCTCGAACCGGGCCGAGTGTCACCGGGCGACATGCTCGACTTGTCGTCTCCGGCCCTCGACGCACCGACGCTGAGTGAGGCGATGCTGCTGTGGCAGGAACACCGTCCATCCCTTTCGCATCTCGAACGGCTCGCGCAGACGCCCGGTCTCGCCGCAGGCTGGCGCGACAAGATCAACCAGCGGCTGGCGTGGCTGAGGCGCGCGGGGGCAGGGTAGTTGCATCGGCGGGACGCCGCCCGGCCTGTTTCATTTTGATCACGTTCCGCAGTCTCCAGCCGGGAGTCGATGGGGGAACTGATCCGCTACTGGGCCCCAGGGCCGGGACTGGCTGCTCGTGAGGGCGTGCTTCGGAACTTAGAAAGGTGCCGATCGATCATAAGCTTATCTCGATCCCCGGCCGCAGCCGAATCGGCCGGACTTGGTGCGCTCGGTGCGGAACAGGGATCGATACGACGCTCGTCCGGATGGACATGCGGGCGAGACACCAGTCAGACGGACGCCACCAGGCAGGAGGATGATATGAGCTCGATCTATCGCAAGTCTTTGCTGGCCGGCGCACTTGCGGCGCTCGTTGCGGTCCCGATGGGGGCTGCTGCGGACTCGTACACTGAAGGCCAGACCAAGCACCAGATGCGCTCGCAGATGGGGGCTTCAGGACAGGTACAGTCGATGACCCCGAGCCAACTACGGGGAACCCAGGTCGTCGATGCGAGCGGTGAACAAATCGGTTCGGTGAAAACGGTCGTCCGCAGCCGCCAGGACGAAAACATCCATGCGGTGATTTCCGCAGGCGGTTTTCTCGGTGTCGGCGACAAGGAAATCACCGTGCCGCTCAACCGCATGCGTTACGAGGACGGCAAGCTGCGTCTGAGCGCGGGCGCCGATGAATTGAGGGCAAGGCCCGAGTACCGTCCGGAGCAGTACGTCGAACTGCGGCCGATGGATCAGCCGATCAGCGAGTTCTCGGCGCTCGAGACGGTGCCGGACAAGTCCGCGCCTTATCGCGGCCAGGGCACTTCATGGGACAGCGAGCGCAGCGCGGACCCGAATGCGCCGTATCCGGAGGGCTGGAGGGTCAGTCCGTAATCATTCGGGAATGATGCCGGAGCGAAGTTCGCCCGACATGCGGCAAAGGCCGGCACTCCCACGGGTGCCGGCTTTTTTTCGCTCGCCCAGCACTGCCGGCTCGAGGGGCAACCGGCGGAGCCGTTGTCGTCAGTCGCGGGTGCCGTCGCGGCGCTCGTCCTCTTCCCGAACCTCGCGCACGACCTCGCCCTCAATCACGATTCCCTGTCCAGGTTTCGGGTCCCGCTGAGCGGACGTTCTGGCCTGCGCCTGTGTCGCCCGCATGACCTTGCGCAAGTCACGTGTTTTCCACCAGACATAGCCCCAGATTACTGCTCCCGCTGCCACCACCACCGCGAAGAAGATCACCGAGAAGGTCAGTGCAAGGCCGAAGATGACCGCGGCAGCGGCGATCGCACCGAGCTTCTGCAGCAGGCCGGCAGGTTTCGACGGGTTGTGGTTGAGGTTTTTCAGAAGCGCTTCGAATCTCGGGTCGCGTTGCATGCATGTTCCTGGTTGTGGCTCGATGTGTGAGGTGGACCGCCTGTGGCGAAAAGATTCCCCGATGAGGGGCCTGGCGCCGACGATGATCACCAAGTCTGCGCTACCACGGGGTGGAGACAAACAGGGTCAGCGCATGCAGCACCAATCCGATCCCGCCCCCCACGATAGTGCCATTGAGCCGGATGAACTGAAGATCGCGACCGACGCTCAGTTCGAGTTCACGGACGAGGTCTTCGTCCTTCCAGCTCCTTATCGTTGAAGCGATGTGGCGGGACAGCGCGTCGCGGAGATCGTCCGCGAGCGCGACCACGGCGGATTCGAGATGGTCGTCGAGAGAGTCGCGCAAGGCGCGGTTTTCGGCGAGGGTCGTGCCGAAGGCGCTTGCCGCATCGCTGATTCGTTGCCGCAGTTGCGAGTCCGGTTCATGAAGGTCCTTGCGCAGCCAAGCTTTCAGCTCGTCCCACAGGCCGTCGAGGTAGCGTGCCAGAACCGGATGCGTCAATACCTCCAGCTTCGCGGCATTGACTCGCGCCTTGAAATCGGCATCGTTCTTCATGCGGCCGATGAACTCGGCCACCGTTTCGTCGAAGGCTTGCCGGCGCGGGTGCCGCGGATCGTCCCCGATATCGTGCAGCCAGCCGTTGATGCCCCGCACGATGCCGGCGGCGATCCTGCGGGAGAATTCTTCGGTGTTGGTGACGAGGCCCACCGTCTTCAGGGTCTTTGGGTACTCCTTGCCTGCGATCTCGATGATCATCGCGGCGAAGGCAATCTGCACCTCCGGGTCGTCGAGCCAGCGTGCCAATCGTCTGAGCGCGGCGTCCAGCAATTCCTGATGGCGGGCGTCGACCGTCAGGGTGTCGAGGATTTGTCCCGCCACCTCTGATACGTCGATCGCCCTGAGTCGCTCCCCGATCCTTGCAGCCAGCAGGCTGCGCACACGCTCGTCGTCGATGAAGTCCAGCCAACCGGCCAACACGCCGGCCAGCTTCCCGGCGACGATTTCAGTGTTGTCCCGCTGCCGCAGCCAGCCGGCCAGCCGCTCGGCCGGACTGAACGCGCGGAGCTTGTGGACGAGGGTGTCGGTCGCGAGGAACTTGTCGCGAACGAATTCCGCAAGGTTGTCGGCGAGCCGCTCCTTGTTTGCCGGAATGATCGCGGTATGGGGAATCGGTAGCCCGAGGGGATGCCGGAAGAGTGCAACGACGGCGAACCAGTCGGCCAGTGCTCCGATCATCGCAGCTTCGGCAAAGGCCGCCACCCAGCCCCAGATCCCGGCCCCTTGTTGCAAGCGGGCGACCACGAACAGGGCAGCAACCGCGACCAGCAGCACGCCGGCCAGCTGCTTCATTTTTGCCAATTGACGCGCCTTCGCGTCCCCGAATGCCGAAGACATATCCGTGGCTCCATGGAAGGGGCTCATGAAAACGCCGGGCTTGCGGCGTTGCACGAAGGGTAGCTTGCAATGCGTATTGCGGTAAGACGGGGACGTATATGACGCGCAACGGAGGGCTTCCCCGCGCGCGGACCGGGCGCCGCGCTTGCTGGCGCGGCATCGGAGCCCCGATGAAAGCGG
>NZ_WTVG02000012.1 GCF_012910705.2 Aromatoleum anaerobium
GACTTCGGCAGCCTCGAGAAGGTCAGCGGCAGCTACGTGGCGGACGACCTGCGCGACCGTGAAGACGACATCGTCTGGAAAGTGCGCTGGGGCGAGAGCTGGCTGTACGTGTATCTGCTGCTCGAGTTCCAGTCGCGCTCGGACCCGTTCATGGCCGTGCGCCTGCTCACCTACGTCGGGCTGCTCTATCAGGAGCTGGTGCGCCAGAAGAGCCTGAGCGCGGACGGCAGGCTGCCGCCGGTGCTGCCGCTGGTTCTCTATAATGGCAAATCGAGATGGAACGCCGCCACCGACGTCGCCGAGCTGGTCGCAACCCTTCCGGGCGGCGGGCTCGAGCGCTACCGTCCGCAGATGCGCTATCTGCTGCTCGACGAAGGGGCGCTGCGCGAAAGCGATCTGCCCGACATCCGCAATCTGGCCGCTGCGCTCTTTCGGCTGGAGCGCAGCCACAGCCCGGAGGATCTGAGGCAAACGATCGCGGCCCTGAGCGACTGGGTGCGCGCCCCCGAGCAGAGCAGCCTGCGGCGCGCCTTTACCGTCTGGATCAAGCGGGTGCTGTTGCCCGGGCGCCTGCCGGGCGTCCGGATCCCGGAAATGGCCGACTTACATGAGGCAGAAACCATGCTTGCAGAACGCGTGATCGAATGGACCGAAGAATGGAAACAGCAAGGGCTCGAGGAGGGCCTCCGGAAAGGCCGCCAGGAGGGCCGTCAGGAGGGCCG
>NZ_WTVG02000011.1 GCF_012910705.2 Aromatoleum anaerobium
GCCGAACTGACTCGCACCCCGGATTGCTTCCATAGAGAGCGCACGTTAAACAGGCCGTTGGCGACTTGTCGCCTTCAGGCACCTTCAGTTCTGGCACCCGCCACCTTCCATTGTTGAGTGTAATTCGACGGGAGGGAGTATGGAACTGATAGCGCTTCACAAACGCGTCATCGGACTCGACGTGCATCAGGCGCAGATCACGGCCTGCGCGATCATCGAAGACGCTGACGGCACAACGCGTATTGAGCAGCGGCAATTCGGTGCGTTCAAGCGGGATCGGCGGGCGTTGGCCGACTGGGCGGCGGCCCTCTCGCCGGACGAAGTGGTGATGGAGAGCACGGGCATTTACTGGAAGAGTCCGTACGCCGCCCTGGAAGCGGTGGGGATTCGCGGGCAGGTCGTCAATGCTCGTCATGTCAAGAATGTCCCGGGCCGCAAGACCGATGTCGGCGATGCGCAATGGTTGGCGACGCTCTCGCGTGCCGGGCTGCTGCGCGGTTCGTTCGTGCCACCGGCGAAGCTGCGTGAGTTGCGCCTGATCTCGCGGCAACGACAAAAGCTGGTCGGGCAATTGGCGTCCGAGAAGAACCGGTTGCACAAGGTCCTGACCGACGGCGGAATTCGCCTCGGCGTGGTGGTCAGCGATCTGCATGGCCAGTCTGCACGTGCCATGGTCAAA
>NZ_WTVG02000010.1 GCF_012910705.2 Aromatoleum anaerobium
CTTCCTGGCGGCGGTGCGGAATGCGCACTCCACATCCTCTATGCGCAACGGCTTTCGTCGTAACGATACGAACACGTGATCGTTGAACGGCGCATAGGGACGTCGGCGTTCCAGATATTGCTCAAGCCCCGCCCGGGCCGTCTCATGCAACGGAACGAAGCGGCTCTTACGGAATTTGGAGCATCGAATCACCAGCCCATCCGGGGTAATGTCCTCATAGCGCAAGCGGATGGCTTCCGAGACGCGAAGCCCCGTGCAGGCCAGTAGCGCGAACAGCGTGCTGTAGGTATTTCGACGCAACGTCCGATAGCCCGACTGGGATGCTGCCTGCACGAGTCGCTGGATGTCGTCCGCGGACAGGATGTACGGCACCGGACGTGGCCCCTTCTCACTGCCAAAGACCGGTGGGGGTACTTCATGGCGTCGGTCCTCTGCATGGACGTACCGGGCAAATCGAATGACCTCACCGAGCCGACGGGCGCGCTGTCGGACCGATCTTGCCAATCCGGCCCATTGGAGAGCGGTTTCCGAGCAGACGTAGGTCTGACCGTTCGCCTCCGAGAAGGCGGCGAAACTGCGCAGCAGATTGCCTTGGCACTTGAGTTCGAAACCACAAGCACGGCGCACGGCCAGATACGATTCGACGGTTTGAGCTAGT
>NZ_WTVG02000009.1 GCF_012910705.2 Aromatoleum anaerobium
GACCCGCTTGATTGCCTCCGGTTGGTACGTCTCATCCCTGAGCGCCAGCGCCAGTTCCCCCAGCCATCGTTCCCGACCGTACCGCTCGATATCGCCGAACGTCTGCCCATCCAGACCCGGAGCGCCCTTGTTGGCGCGGCACCGATCGTACGCATGGGTCAGCACATCGAGTCGATACAGCTTGTCGTACAGTGCGTAGAATCGAAACTCGGGTTCTGCCTTCGCTTTCGCATGTAACGCCGCCTGCAGCTTCTGAACGCTGATCGGAGTTGATAGGTTTCCCAATCTCCTGCCCTCGCCACTTCCTGCGTTGATCCTGAACCAGGGCCCCTTCCCTCCACCGGCATTACCCGGCTTCCCCGGTACTACGGGCCCCTCCGCCATCCTCGGTCACCAAGTCCTGCCGTCACCGGCACCCTGCTGGAGGCTCCCACCTCCGCAACCGAGGACTTCCCGTGTTTCGTGCGCCTTTCCTCTTTCACGCATGCCACCGCCAATACCCCGGCACGGCTGCTGGATGCATGTTTCGCTCACTTCTCCAGCAGTGGCAACCTTCCCCGCATCGACTGGCAGGTCGGCCCGTGCATCACCCTTTTCGAGGCGTGCTCAGCGTTCACTCACGTTGCGGCCTGCGTGCTCGCCAAGTCACCTAGT
>NZ_WTVG02000008.1 GCF_012910705.2 Aromatoleum anaerobium
GACCTGTCACGGTTCTACGCCGGGATTCGTGCGGTCGATGGCGGGGTGGGCCGCTCGGCAATCGCGCCGGAGATTTTGCTGGCGCTGTGGTTGTACGCCACGCTCGACGGGGTGGGCAGCGCGCGGGCGGTGTCACGGCTGCTCGAATCGCATGACGCCTACCGCTGGTTGTGCGGCGGGGTTCAGGTCAATCACCACACCCTTTCGGACTTTCGCAAGGATCAGGGCGAAGGGCTGGACGAGTTGTTGAGTGTGAGCATCGCCAGCCTGATGGCGGCCGGGGTGGTCAAGCTCAAACAGGTGGCGCAGGACGGGATGCGGGTGCGCGCCAGCGCCGGGGCGGGCTCGTTTCGCCGCAAGGAGAAGCTCGAAGGCTACCTGGAGGCGGCGCGCGCGGCCGTGGCGCGGCTCAAAGCCGAGGTGGAGGCGGACCCGGCGCAGGCCGAACGGGCGCGGGAAGCGGCCCGGCTACGGGCGGCGAAAGAGCGTGAAGCGCGTCTTGAGAAAGCGCTGGCGCGGCTGCCCGAGATCGAAGCGATCAAGCAGCGGCAAGGCAAAAACCCCGACCAGGCGCGCGCGTCGATGACCGATGCCGAAGCGACGGTGATGAAGATGGGCGACGGCGGCTTTCGGCCGGCGTACAACCCGCA
>NZ_WTVG02000007.1 GCF_012910705.2 Aromatoleum anaerobium
CGCACCGGCGGCGATCGTCAGCGTCCCCGATGCCTGCCTGAAATCAACCCCTTCTCCTTCCCGGGCCGTGCCGTTGAGCGTCTGGTAGTCGACGATCACGTCGGTTGTCGCCGCCGACGACAGCGTGACGACGAACTCCATGGCCGGACTGAACCCGCCATTCGACTCCAATACCGAAAAATCAGCTACCGTGAGAATTGGTACGGGGGGAGAGTCGGTCACGCCCGCGACCTCGACTAAGGCCCGTGCGGTGGCCAAGCCGCCGTGGCTGTCGGACACGGTGTAGGCGAAGGAATCGGTCGCCCGGTCGCCCGCATTCAGGGCTTCGAACTGGCCGTTCGGATCATAGGCAAACGTGCCATTGGCGTTCAGCGTCAGCAGGGCACCCGAAGCCAGCGCGATCTGCTGACCGACATGGGCGGCGACGCCTTCGACCGCGACCACGGTCAGTGCGTCGCCATCCGCGTCACTGTCGTTCGCCAGTACGCTGCCGGTGCCGCCAGACAAGGTCGTGACCACGCTGTCCTCGTCCGTACTCGCCACATCATCGGTCGCCACGGGCAGGGCGTTGGCCGGATCATTGTCACGCAGTTCGCCCACGGCGAGCAACTGCGCGGCCCGGTTCGGG
>NZ_WTVG02000006.1 GCF_012910705.2 Aromatoleum anaerobium
GGCATATTGAGGAGATCGAAGCACGTATTGCCCGCTTCGATACGCGTCTTCTCGACGGACTGAAGGACGAGCGGAACACCCTGGCCTTGCTGCAAACCCTGCCCGGCGTCGATCTCATCGGCGCCGCGATGCTGCTGGTGGAAATCGGCACCGACATGGACGCCTTCGGCAGCGCGGATCGCCTGGCCTCCTGGGTCGGCATCTGCCCGGGCAACAACGAGTCGGCCGGCAAGCGCAAATCCGGACGCCTCCGCAAGGGCAATCTCTATGTCCGTCGCCTGCTCTGCGAGTTCGCCCATGCCGCCAGTCGCACCCAGTCGCTCTTCCAGTCGAAGTTCCAGTCCCTGATCGTGCGGCGCGGACATAAGCGCTCCATCGTGGCCTTGGCACACAAAATTCTCCGCACCCTCTTCTTCATGCTCAAACGTGGCGAACACTACCGGGATTCCGCCACCGACTATGAAGCGCTTTCCGTTCAACGTAACGCTCCTCGCTGGATCAAGGCGCTGACTCGCTTCGGCTTCATCCCCGTCGCCGCCTGATTCATCCGTCCTTCAATTCGATGACCTTCACCGGTCAGAATCTCGCTCGTCCGGGAATCGGTTTCTTTCACGTTAACCC
>NZ_WTVG02000005.1 GCF_012910705.2 Aromatoleum anaerobium
GGTGCGCCCAGCATGGGCGCACTCTTGCGGGTGCAAGTCCCGCCGTAAGTTGATCACAGCGAACGAAGTGAAGCGCAACTGCATGAGGGCGACCGAGTGTGGGAAGGAAGCGTGGATCGAAGCTGCGAGCCGATGGACAAGAATCGGATAAAAGGCGCTGCCGAGCAGGGCGAGCGGGCCGAAAACCGCGAAGCTCTCGTGATCAAGGCGAAGTGGCGTAGATCCGGCGGTTGTGCAGCGAAGGAGTGCGTTCTTACCTGGGGAGATCTCGCCTTGTGGCTGAAAGGCCGACGGTGACAAGCCGGAGCGAGAAGTCAGCAGAGGCCGTATTAGCTGCCGGTACGGGGCGAAGGGCCGAACGAGTAGGAGGGCCGAAGGCCATGTCGCTCGGAAGTGCAGTGCATCAGAAGCCCGGGCAACCGGGGCGCAACGCGGGAGGGCGAGGTGAAGCCAGACCCGAAGCGATGCGTGATGAAGCACGTCCGGCGCGGCATGAAACCGAAGGCTCAGGGCGAGACGACCTGCTCGCGCAGGCGCTCGCGAGAGAGAACATGGTGCTGGCGTGGAAACGCGTCAAAGCCAATCGCGGCAGTGCCGGGGTGGATGGGTTGTCGAT
>NZ_WTVG02000004.1 GCF_012910705.2 Aromatoleum anaerobium
ATTTTTCGGCACCGCGTCGGGCACCCGCTCACCGCGCAGGGCACGGCCGTAATGACGAGTCATCGCAATGTTCACGCCCGATTCATCGATGAAGCACAATCGTGACGGGGGATGTTGGGCCACCTCCTCCCGATAAGCCGCGCGCGCTTCAATTACCGAGTCGGCGTCACGTTCCGTCGCATGGAGCGTCTTTTTTTTCGCGACAGTTGCATCTGCTTGAGCACCCGACACAGTCGGGGCAAGCCGATAGGAATGTCCAATTCGGTCTTCAGGCGCTGCGCCAACTCGTTGAGCGTCAGATCGGACTGCGTGTGCAGCCACTGCGCCAGACGCTGTCGCGCGGCTTCATCCAGACGCGATCGCTTTCCGCCGGCGTGCGGCTTTGGCGCCACTGCTCCGGTGCTTCGCAGCCGCATGAAAAGCTTCTCGACAAACGAGATACTGACGCCAAAAAGCTCGGCTACTTGGCGCTGTGAACCCACCCCGCGCTCGTACGCATCGACCACTTTCTGGCGCAAATCAATTGAGTAAGGTGCCATTGCCAGACGACCACGCTGGCCGCACTTTGGTTCCTTCTACGCAAAGCAAAACCGCTC
>NZ_WTVG02000003.1 GCF_012910705.2 Aromatoleum anaerobium
TACGCGAGATGGGGATCAGATCGTCATGCCCTGATTCCGTACCGTCATTCAGGTACATAACCCTGCTCATGACACTACCTTAGATGCCTTACCGATAAGTACCTGCATTCTGCCGTGAAATATTTGCTTGCAAGGCATGTTTATGTTGATAACATTGCGCCCCGTGCTTCGGAAGAAGCCGCAGCGCCGCGCCCCAGAGGGCATTTCCGCCGATCCGAAACCTGTCGGGGCTGGAAGGCAAGGGCACAGACAACAAGCAAACAAGCCAAAAACGAGAAACGCCTGATGAGTTTTCCGGAAAGTTTTTTCGCCATCGCAGCAGCATCCTGCTTTATTGCCATTGTCATCGTCCTCACCAAGAATCTGCACGGCCGCTTCACCCTCGACTCGGATCATGGCATCCAGAAGTTCCACGTCGCGCCGACCCCGCGCGTCGGAGGCGTCGCGGTGGTGGCGGCGCTCGTCGTCGGTGCCTTCACGGCGGGCGCGGGCGAGCGGGCGATCCTCTTTCCCCTCCTGCTGGCCGCGGTGCCGGCGTTCGCCTTCGGCATTGCCGAAGACC
>NZ_WTVG02000037.1 GCF_012910705.2 Aromatoleum anaerobium
GCGATGCCGAGGCGCTTGGCGGTGCCCGCGTTGATGATCACGCCGGTGTGGCCGCGCACGTTCTGCGCGACTTCGCGCATCAAGGCGATCGAGACGTTGCCGCCGGTGTGGTACTGCATGCTCTTGGTCGCGAGCAGCCACAGCGGAAAGTCTTCGGGGCGCGCGCCGGCATTCTTGAGCTGCTCGGTCCAGCGCCCGGGCACGTCGTGCCACTCGGGCAGCGCCGTGTATTCGGAGAGCTGCGCGTCCCACCAGTGCATCTTCTGCTCGTGCAGCCGGTTGCCCAGTTCCCGCCCGATCCGCAAGAGGCGCTCCTGGTACGGCATCTCGTAGCGCAGACCCTGTTTCTCCAGCGTCGGCGTGAGGTACCAGTCGAGTTTGGACATCGGCACGGTATAGAAGCCGTGCGCCTTGAACCATTCGAGGTCGTGCGTCTCGGCGCCATTCGACAGGCTCGCCGAAGAGGCCTTGCAGATCGCGTCCCAGATCGCCTCGACGCCGTGCTCCTGCGTCGTGTCGAGGCTGTGGTCGTACTGCTCGCCTTTCAACGGCGCCCCGCCGCCGGCGCCGCGGTTGAGCGCCGTGTTGTAGCCTTCGAGGAGCCCGGTGCGTTTCGCGAGCTCCGTGCTGATCCACGTGAAGTCGCGCGCCTCGCCCTGCGGTGCGACCGCGGGCTGGCGCAGCACGACGCCGCGGTGCTCCCAGAACTGCTCGACGAACTTCGTGCCGCCGACCTTGATCATCTGCAGCGACTCGAGGTCGGTTGCCTCGGGCAGCAGCACGTCGGCCATCCAGTTCGTTTCATCGACCGTGTAGGCGAAGCACACCGTGAAGGGGAAGGTCGCGATCGTGTCGACCAGCGTCGGCGTGTCCCAGAACGAGATCGCCGGGTTCGAACGATAGACGAACCATACGTCGGGCAGCGTCGGCACCGGCATCGACCAGTCGTCGGGCACTTCGCGCAGGTGCATCCACGCCAGTTGCGTCGGGCCGAGCGCCTGGCTCCAGGCCGAATGACCAACGATCGGGACCAGGGTCCGATGTGCATTACGGCCCGTGGGCTGGCCGATCCAGTTTGCCTTGTCGGTGGGATTCAGGTTTTGGGTCATGAAACCGTCGTCCCCCGGCTTGACGCTCGCGAGCCGATCGTCATTGGGACGGTTCAGCCGCACCGTCGTGCCGAGCGTGCCGCCGGGGTTCTCGAGCGCGCCGACGAGGGTCGCCAGGAGCGTCCTCGCCCAGCAGCATTCGAACGCGCCCCAGCCGTTGTTCACCGACTTGCCGAGCGTGACCGCGACGGGCCGCAAGGGCAGCACCTGACCGTCGATCTCGATCGTCGCACCGATCGACGCCGCGTCGAGGTACTCGTTCGCGATGCGCCGGATCGTCGTCGCGGGCACGTCGCAGACGTCCGCGGCCCACTCCGGCGTGTATTTCTTGATGTGCTCGACGAGCATCGTGTACGCGGTCGTGCCTTCGACGTCGCCGAACTCCTGACGCTCGTCGTCGGCGTCGATCGTGATCGCGTCGATGACCACGAAGCGGCCCGTCAGTGCCGGAATCGCGCTCGCGGTGTCGAACGGCACGGCACGCCTGCAGGCTGTATCGTAGATCAGCGGCTTCCCGGTGGTGGCATCGCGCAGATACAGCCCGTCGGGGCCGACGAGGTACGGCGACGAGGTGCGATCACGCAGGAACGGCACGTCGAGCTTGGCGAGCCCCTGTTCGCATACCAGCACGTGGATCAGCGCGAACATGAACGCCGGGTCGGTCTTCGGCCGGATCGGCACCCATTCGGCCGAACACGCGCCGGTCACCGACAGATGCGGCTCGACCTGCACGCGCTTGTAGCCGCGCACGCGCGCCCCGGCGTGGCGCGTCACCGCACAGGGGCCGCCGGAGGCTTCAACGTTCGAGCCGATCGAGATCACGTAGTCGGCGAGCGGCGTGTCGGCCGCGACCGTGAACGCGCGGTGCCAGAACTCGCCGTACAGGTGCTCGGAGTGGGTGCATTTCACTCCTTGTCCCGAGCCGAAGCTGTAGTCGATCGGTCCCCACGCGGCGAGGAACGCGGGAAGCGTGCCCATGTACATGCCGGGTGTGCCGCCGTGGCCGAAGCTTGCTGCGAGGCGCGGCAGCCCGGCCTCGTCGGTCAGCCCTTTCGCGCGCGTCGCCTTCAGTTTTTCGGTGACCAGATCGAGCGCCTCGTCCCACGACACCGGCACGAAGCCCGGATCCTCGTGGCGCCCCTTCTTCGGGTTCGTGCGCTTCATCGGCTGCAGCACGCGGTGCGGATTGTAGGTCTTTTGCACCAGCCCGTAGGCTTTCACGCACACGCGCCCGCGCGCCGGATGCACGTCCTCGGCGGCGAAGTTCGGTTCGATCTCGGTCGCCACGCCGTCGACGACTTTCACCGTCATGAAGTCCGGGCCGGCGACGCAGTTGTAGCAGTAGCTCGGGACCTTGGCGACCGACTGCGGCTTGGGGGCAAGCGTCATGGTGTTCCTCACCTCAATGAATGCGTTGCGGGTGCGAATACACGCTGTGGCGCGCGCCGCGTGCAAACCCGATCAATGTGACCCCGGCCGCTTCGGCCAGGCGCACCGCCATGCCGGTCGGCGCCGACACCGCGGCGACGACCGCGATGCCCACGGCAGCGGCTTTCTGCACGATCTCGTAGCTCGCGCGGCTCGTCATCAGCACGAAGCCGTCGCCGAACGCGCTGCCGTTGGTGGCGACCGCGCCGATCAGCTTGTCGAGCGCGTTGTGCCGGCCGACGTCCTCGCGCACGAGCGCGACCGCGCCGTCCAGTCCGCACCACGCGGCCGCGTGCACTGCGCCGGTCAGGTGGAACAGGGGTTGCATGCCGACGAGCTGCGAATGGGCGACGGACAGGGCGCCAGCGGCCAGTCCGACGGTAGAGCGGACAGCGGGGACGGGGGCGCGGAACCGTTCGAGGCTCTCGACGCCGCACAGCCCGCAGCCGGTGCGCCCGGCCATCGCGCGATGTTGCGCGCGCAGCAGGAGGGCGCGCTCCGTGGCAATTTCAAGTCGGGCTTCCATGCCGTTGTCGCGCGCGATCACCTCGAGATCGTAGACCTCCCGAGCACGCGCAACGATGCCTTCGCTGAGGCTGAAGCCGGCGGCGAAATCCTCGATATCCAGCGGTGTGGCCATCATCACCGTGTGCGCGACGCCGTTGTACACCAACGCAACCGGAGTCTCCTCGGCGATGCAATCGTGAGTGCTGATCGTGACTCCATCCACCCGGCGCTCGACGCGATAGTTCCCATGCGGCGTCTCGTGGGCCGGCCAATGTGCATTCGGCCGCAGAAAAACCATGTCCAGATGCTCCAGTAATGCTCGATACCGGACCTGCCCACCGCCACAGCTGCGCCAGGTCGTGCTCGAAATACACGAATGAATGTTCGTTCAGTAATACTCGCCGAAACAGCGTATAACGTCAACCAGTGTTGACGGAAAAATCCTGTGTTTAGCGGCGATGTGCCAGCGCAGCGGCAGGCGGCGCCGGGTTCGCGACGTTCATTGACGGCCGGGGTACGGGTCCAGTATGGTCGGCGCCGAATCCAGCCGTTGCGCAAGCTCAATCCCGCGCAGCGCGTCAATCGATAGGTCACGGTGGAAGGTCATGGAGTCGAAAAGAGGGAGGGACCTGCGGCAACTGCTGCTGATGCGATCCGAATGGTTCGAAGATCGCGTGTACCAAGGTGCCAGTGAGAAGGGCTACGGCTTCATAACGCCTGCGATGGTCCGGCTTTTCGCCCATATGGGACGCCGGGCGGTGAGCATTCCCGAACTCGCCCGCCGACTGTCGATATCCCGGCAGGCAGTGCATGTGACGATCCACGAGGCGATGCGGCATGGCGTGGTCGAGTTCGAGGAGTGTTCGTTCGACCGGCGGCTGAAGCTCGTCAAATTCACCGATGCCGGCATGCAGATGCTGGCGGCCGCGGACGCGACGATGGATCGCGTTCAGGAGGAGCTGGAGGCGCGCATCGGCAAGAAGGACGTCGAGTCGCTGCTGCGCATCCTCGAGAAGACCTGGTAGGTCGTTCTTGCCCGACGGCGGCCGGCCGTCCCGCCCCGGACCTCGGGAGCGGATCCGACGCCTGCAGGGAGGTCGCGGGCAACTCGTCGCATTTTCCCTTCGATACCAGGTTTTCTGCGGCGCTGCGCCACAGTCGTTGTTGGTCAAGTCGCATTTACAGATCTCGTCAATTGTTGTTGACGTATTTTTGTGAGTGGATGATCATTCATGTCGATTCATGCGACGCCGCCCAGTGATGGTGGTGCCAGCTCTCAAAGCTGTCAGGTCGCTGGGACATCCGGCAGGTCCGCGATTTCCGCGCCACGTGATTGATCGAAACGACAAGGAGTCATTACATGCACATGTACATTGAATCGAAATCACGCCGCGACGGAGCCCTGGTGAATCCGGAGACGAGGGCGATGTTCCTGCACGTGCTCGCCGACGGGCGCCACGCGCTAGACGCTACCGAACTGGGCATCCTGCTCTCGGACCTCGACGTACAACTGGATGCGGACGGCACCGCGGCCGGCCCGGCCAACGTCGAACTGCGCCTCGGTTTGTACAACACTGCCGAATTCGGCATCGTCATTCGCGCCGGCTTCGGCGGGCTGGACGCCGAGCTCGACCAGGCCAATTTCAGGAAAGATAGTGCCGCCGTGTCGGCAATCGCGGAGCTGACCGACGCCGATGATTTTCTCGCGCTGTTCCAGCGGACCATCGTCTATCAGAAGCTCGCCGTGCTCGCCGCGCGCAGCGGCCAACCGCTCCCGGACGTCCAGTTGAGAGCCTGCTTCGCGCGCTTGCTGGCGCTGGCCGACCGCTTTGCACCCGGTGCTCCGGAGGCGAGCGTCGTCGTGAACCGCCTCGAACTCGATCCGCTGCACGTCGGCGAGCGGCTGGTGGCCCGCTCGGCGCGCTGCGAACTCGCCGCGCCGTCGGTCCGACGCAACCCCCGACCGATCCACAAGATCGACAAGTTGGTCCATCCCGAATCGATCGGCATCATCGGCGTGTCGGCCAGCGGCATGAACTTCGGCCGGCTGATTCTCGGCAACCTGCTCAAGAGCGGCTGCAGCCCGGCGCGCGTGACGATCATCCGGCCGGGCGAGACCGAGATCGACGGGGTGCGTTGCGTCGAAAGCCTCAAGGCGCTCGATCACAAGCTCGACCTGCTGATCGTCGCAGTCGCCGCGAGCGCGGTGTACGACCTCGTCGACGAGATCATCGAGACCGGCGCGGTCGAATCGGTGATGCTGATTCCGGGTGACCTCGGCGAAACGAAGAAGAGCCGGGAGCCGGCCGCGGCCCTCGCGGCGCGGATCAACGCCGCCCATGCGCGCGCCGACGGTGGTCCGATCTTCGTTGGCGCCAACTGTCTCGGCGTCGTGTCGCATCCCGGATCGTACGATTCCTGGTTCATCCCGAAGGAGCGCATGCCGAAGCCGCGCAACACGGCCGAACGGACGTCGGTGCTGATCAGTCAGAGCGGCGCGTTCATGGTCATCCGCCTGACGATGAATCCGTGGCTGGACCCGCGCTACATGGTGGCGCTCGGCAACCAGACCGACCTCACGCACGGCGACATGCTGAGCTATTTTGCCGGACGCCCGGAGATCGAGACGATCGGTATTTATGTGGAAGGGTTCAAGGAACTGGACGGCCTGGATTTCGCCCGGGCGGTACGCCGCGCAGTGTTGAACGGCAAGCAGGTCGTCGTCTACAAATCCGGCAAGACTGCGGCCGGCATGGCGGGCGTGATGGGTCATACCGCATCGGTCGCAGGCGATCCGGTCCTGTTCGAGTCGGTGGTCCGGCACGCCGGGGCGATGGTGGCCGAAGACTTCAGCACCTTCGACGATCTCCTCTACATGGCGGGCGCGCTGCACCACAAGAAGATCGGCGGCCACCGGCTGGCCGGTCTGAGCGGGGCCGGCTCCGGCGCCGTGGCGATCGCCGACGCGACCGGGTCGGACACCTTCTCGATGGAAATGGCCGAGCTCGACGGGACCACCGTCACGCGCCTGGGGGAGATTCTTGCCGCCAAGCGCCTCGACGCGCTGGTCGAGATCCGCAACCCGATCGACATCAACCCTGGCGCCGACGACGAAGCGCACCTGCAGATCGCCGAGGCGCTGGCCCAGGACCCGAACGTCGATGCCGTCGTCGTCGGACTCGACCCGACCGCGCCATCGGTACGCGGACTGGAGACGAGCGCGTTGCGCCCCGGTTTCGACCTGGGCGATCCGAAGGGCACAGTGCACCTGATGCCGGCGATCGTCGAGCGCAACGACAAACCGATCGTCGGCATCGTCGATGGCGGGAGTCTCTACGACGCGATGGCGGAACGCCTGATGGATCAGGGCGTCTGCGTGTTCCGGGACTGCGCGCGCGGTACGCGGGCGCTGGTGCGCTACGCCGAGGCGCGGCGCAGCGCCGAGGCGATCAGGGACCGGAACCGCTAACCGGGTGGGCGAAAACGACCTGGGGCCGTCTCGCTCAGCGCGGCGGCCTGTGCATTCTCCTGCATCATTAACAAGGCCGCGGCGGAGGTTTCACTCACCAAGACGTTCAAAGAGGTAATGCCGTTTCTCGCTTCAGACTTGGTCCACATCGTGTTGCTGCTGTTTTTGCCTGTCCTCTCGCTGTACCCGGTACGCACCTTCGGCGGCCAACCAGACCCGTTCATTCGACCTGTAGAAAGGAAAACCGATGAAAACCCGCAATCTGCTCACCCCGCTTTTCGCTTCCGTCCTGATGACGTTCGGCGCAGCCCAGGCTCAGGCAGACAACGTCGTCACGCTGCGCGTGCATCATTTCCTGCCGCCATCGTCGAATACGCAGGTGAAGTTCCTCGAACCATGGTGCGCGAAGCTCAGCGCGGAATCCGCGGGCCGGCTGAAATGCCAGATCTATCCGGCGATGCAGATGGGCGGCACGCCGCCGCAGCTCTTCGACCAGGCCAAGGACGGCGTCGCCGACATCGTGTGGACCGTTCCCGGCTACCAGGCTGGCCGCTTCCTCGTGTCGGAAGTGTTCGAACTGCCGTTCATGGGCATCTCCGGCGAGAAATCGAGCCGGGCGTTGTGGACCTACGCGACGAAAAACGCGACCGACGAATACAAGGGCGTGCGGCCGCTGATCTTCCATGTGATCTCCGGCATGGCGCTGCATACGACGAAGAAGCAGATCAAGACCATGGCGGATCTCAGCGGCATGAAGCTGCGCGCGCCGACCCGGCTTGCGACCAAGATGGTCGCCGCGCTCGGGGCGACCCCGGTGCCGATGCCGATGCCGCTCGTTGCAGAGAGTCTCGCCAAGGGTGTCATTGACGGGGCGATGATGCCCTGGGAGGTGGTGCCGACGATGAAGGCGCAGGAAATCGTCAAGTACCACACCGAGACCGATCCGAGCTTGCCACTGCTGTCGACGACCACCTTCGTGCTGGCGATGAACCCGGCCAAATACGACAGCCTGCCGCCGGAGCTGAAGAAGGTCATCGACGCGAACAGCGGCGCCGACGTGTCGGCGTGGGCCGGCAAGGTCTGGGACGATGCGACGCATACCGGGCGGCAGTCCGGTGTCGACCACAAGAACGTCTTCTATACGGTCCCCGCGGACGAACTGAAAGGCTGGCAGAAGGCCTCCGAATCGGTTGCGACCGAGTGGGTCAAGGAAGTCAGCGCCAAAGGCTATGACGGCAACAAGCTATTGATCGAAGCACGGGCGCTGCTGGCCAACTGACGGCCGAATGTTTCGCTCCCCGGCGCCCGTGCCGGGGATTTTTCACCGTGACCCAACGTGTGGCTGGCTCCACACGAGGCGATCGTGTCTCGCCCCCGGCGCCCGAAGACGTCGAGTTCTGGACCTCTCGGTGGTCGGAAACGACCGGGAGGATGGTGGCCGAAGACTTCAGCACCTTCGATGATTTCCTCTATATTGCGGGCGCGCTGCATCACAAGAAGATTGGCAGCCACCGGCTGGCCGGGCCCGGCGCAGGCGTTCGGGCACTTGTCGCAGCACCAGCACGTCATCGAATATCCGGTCCATCCGATTTCCTTCAGGAGCGAAGGCTTTGGCGCATCCGGCACCTTCAACCATGGAGATTCATCCCACTGCGGACGACCGGCGCATCGCGCGGCTGGCGACCGCGGCGATCGTGCTGACGGTCGCCGAAGCCGCGATTCCGCTGCCGCTGCCGGGAGTCAAGCCGGGGCTCGGGAACATCGTGATCCTGATCGTGCTGCTGCGCTGGGGCTGGCGCGATGCGGTGTGGGTTGCGCTGTTGCGCGTGTTCGCGAGCAGCCTGCTGCTCGGGCAGCTGTTCGCGCCGGGATTTTTCCTCAGCCTCGCCGGCTCGCTGACGAGCCTCGCGACGCTGGGGGTGGCGAAGCACCTGCCGCGGCGCTGGTTCGGGCCGGTGAGCCTCAGCGTGTTCGCCGCGTTCGCGCACATCGGCGGGCAGCTTGCGCTCGCCCGCGCGTGGCTCGTGCCGCACGACGGGGTGTTCTATCTCGTGCCGGTGTTCGCCGCGGCGGCGACGCTGTTCGGCCTGATCAACGGGCTGGTCGCGGCGCGTCTGTTGCGGGACCGCATTGGCGCGGCGGCGGGCGCAAACGAGCGGTAGCGGGCGGGGCTGGCCGCAATTTTGCTCGCTCAAGAAAACGCTGGGCCGCCCCAAGTATTCTTGTCCCCCTCGGGGGGGCGGAAACGGCAAAGCCGTTTCCTGGGGGCGCTCAAGAAAACGCCGGGCCGCCCCCAAGTTTTCTTGTCCCCCTCGGGGGGCGGAAACGGCAAAGCCGTTTCCTGGGGGCGCTCAATTCCTGGGCGGATTTCCATCGAGAGGAGGCATCATGTTCAAGGCGGTACTGATCGAGAAGGACGACGCCGGCTACCGGGCGACGCTGACCGATGTCGATGACGCGCGCCTGCCCGATGGCGACGTGACGGTGCGGGTCGCCTATTCGACGCTGAACTACAAGGACGCGCTCGCGATCACCGGCAAGGGGCCGGTCGTGCGCAAGTTCCCGATGGTCCCCGGCATCGACCTCGCCGGCACCGTCGAGCACAGCTCGCACCCGGACTACCGGGCCGGCGATCTGATCGTGCTCAACGGCTGGGGCGTCGGCGAAGGCCACTGGGGCGGGCTCGCGGAGAAGGCGCGGCTTGCCGGCGACTGGCTGGTGCCGCTGCCGGCAGCGTTCTCGCCGAAGCAGGCGATGGCGATCGGCACCGCCGGCTACACCGCGATGCTGTGCGTGATGGCGCTCGAACGGCACGGCGTGACGCCGGACCAAGGCGAAGTGCTCGTCACCGGCGCGAACGGCGGCGTCGGCAGCGTCGGCAGCGTCGCGGTGTCGCTGTTGTCGACGCTCGGCTACCGCGTCGTCGCCTCGACCGGCCGGCCGAACGAAGTCGAGTACCTGAAGACCCTCGGCGCCGCCGAGATCATCGACCGCGCGCAGTTCTCGATGCCGGGCAAGCCGTTGGCGAAGGAACGCTGGGCCGGCGCCGTCGACACGGTCGGCAGCCACACGCTCGCCAACGTCTGCGCCAGCATGAAGTACCGCGGCGTCGTTGCCGCGTGCGGCCTCGCGCAGGGCATGGACTTCCCTGCGACGGTTGCGCCGTTCATCCTGCGCGGCGTCACGCTCGCCGGCGTCGACAGCGTCTATTGTCCGCGGCCGGAGCGCCTGGAAGCGTGGCAGCGGCTCGCTCGCGATCTCGATTTGGCCCATCTCGACCTGATCTCGCAGGAAGTGGGTCTCGCCGACGTGATCCGCCTTTCCGGCGAACTGCTCGCCGGCCAGGTGCGCGGGCGGCTGATCGTCGACGTCAACCGTTGAGCGGGCCCGCCCCGACGAGGCGCGTCGCGACGAGCCGGCCGAGCGGGGGGATGGGGTGCGTCAGCCGAGGTCCGGCGCGACGAGGATGCGCCCGGCGCGACGCCGCCCGACGAACCCGTCCGGCGTGCCCTGGCCGCCGTGCGCGTGACAGATCGCGCATGCGAGGGCGTCGGCAGCGTCCGGGCTCGGGCTGCCGTCGAGCGCGAGCAGCCGCTGCACCATGTGCTGGACCTGTTCCTTGGCTGCCTTGCCGTAGCCGACGACCGCCTGCTTGACCTGCAGCGCGGTGTATTCATGCACCGGCAGGTCGCACGACACGGCGCCGCAGATCACCGCGCCGCGCGCCTGGCCCAGCAGCAGCGTCGATTGCGGATTGACGTTGACGAACACTTTCTCGACCGCGACCTGGTCGGGCGTGTAGGCCGCGACGACTTCGCGCACGCCGTCGAGCAGCGTCTTCAGCCGTCCGGGCAGTTCGCCGTCGCGGGTCCGGATGCAGCCGCTCGCGACGTAGCGCAGCTGGTTGCCGAGCTTGTCGATGACGCCGAAGCCGGTGATGCGCAGCCCCGGATCGAGTCCGAGAATGCGGGTGGCAACGACGGTGGAAGCGCTTTTCATGCCCTGCATTCTACGGGCCATCCCGACTCGGCGCTCGACCGGCGATGGGCGGACGCGAACGGGTCGCAACGCGGACGCCGCGCGGGGCGACCCGCTCGGGCATGGCTTCTTTTCCGGCTACGCGAAAAGCATGTCCTATGCTTGAATTCCATGACCAGGAGAAGCCTCATGCTCGCACGCACCCTGCTTGGCTCGGTGGCCGCGACGCTGTTCAGCGTCGCGGCCGCTGCCGACTTCAGCGGCACCGTTTTCTTCGGCGACAGTCTCAGTGACGCCGGCAGCTTCGCCCCGCTCCTGCCCCCGGGCAGCGGGCGATTCACGACGAACCCGGGGCCGGTGTGGACCGAGAACCTTGCCGCCGAGCTCGGCGCCAACGCGACGCCCGCGACGGCCGGCGGCAGCAACTTCGCGCAAGGCGGAGCGCGTGTGGCCCTGCAGCCGGGCGTCCCCGACACGAATCCGCTGACTGCCGCGGCTGTTCCGGTCCGTGACCAGGTGTCGGCGTTCCTCGCCGGCGCCGGGAGCGCGGACCCGGACGCTCTGTATTCGGTGTGGGCCGGGGCCAACGACCTGTTTCGCGCGATCGACCCGACGAAGCCGGAATCGGCGAATCCGCTCGCCTACCTCGTCGCGAGCGCGACGCAGCTCGCCGGCGAGATCGCGCGCCTGAAGGCGGCGGGGGCTCGTTACATCCTCGTCGCGACGCTCCCCGACATCGGCGCGACGCCGTTCGGCGCCTCGGTCGGCCCGGCCAATGCGACGAGCATCACCGCGCTGGCCGGCGCCTTTAACCAGACGCTGTTCGGCACCCTCGCCGGCGGTGGATTCACCGTGATCCCTGCGCTGCAAATCTCTGTGCAAGGTATCGAAGTGATTCCGCTCGACATCTTCACGCTGCTGCAGGAAGTCGGCGCGGATCCGGCGGCCTACGGATTCGCCAACGCGAGCGCGCCGGCCTGCGGTGCGACCGCGTCGCTCGTTTGCACCGCGGCGCATTTCGTCGTTCCCGGCGCTGAGCAGAGCTTCCTGTTTGCCGACGGTGTGCATCCGACGACGGCCGGCCACCGCGTCATCAGCGACTATGCGCTCGGCGTCCTGTCCGCACCGCACGCGATTTCGCTGCTCGCCGAGTCGCCGCTGCATTCGCGCGCGGCGCTGTTCGCGACGATCCAGGACCAGACGTTGCTCGGCGCCCGGGCGCGGCACGCGGGGGCGAAAGTGTGGGCCAGAGCCGGCGGCGGACAATTGAGGTTCTCGTCGGGGGCCGCATCGCCGGGCGCGAGCGGCGATCCATACGATTTCGCGCTGGGTGTCGACTGGCGAGTGTCGTCGAACGTCGTCGTTGGCGCCGCGCTCGGCCTCGCCACGCTCGACGCGGACTTCTCGCACAACCGCGGCGGTTACGAGCAGGATGAGCAGACCCTCGCGCTCTACGCCGGCTACCGCAACGGCGGCGCGCATGCGATGCTCGTCGGGGCGGCCGGCGATCTGGATTACGACATCAAGCGGGTCGTCACGCTCGGCAGCCAGCGGCGCGCAATGAACGGTTCGACTTCCGGCTCCAGCGTGTCGCTCGGCGTGCTCGCCGGCTACGATTTCGCTGTCGGCGCACTGATGCACGGCCCGATCGCGAGCCTGCATTTGCAGCGTGTCCGTGTCGATGGCTTTGCCGAGCGCGGCCTCGCTTCGACCGCGATGATTTTTCGCAGCCAGGAGCGTGAATCGCAGCTCGGCAGCGTCGGCTATCAGGCGGCGTACGATCTCGGCCGCTACCTGCCGTATGCGCGCGTGACGCTCGACCACGACTTCGAGGATGCGGACCGCGACGTGCGCGCGCGGCTCGCGTCGCTGCCCGCCAACAGCTTCGGCCTGCCCGCGTTCGAAGCCGGACGTACCTATGGCACGGCCACGCTCGGCGTCGGCGCCAGGTTCTCGCCGGCGCTGGCCGGGAATGTAGCGCTGACGGCGCGCCTCGATCAGGATGACGTCCGGGCGTACGCGCTGCACGTCGGGCTGAGCGTCGGCTTCTGAATACGGGCGAATATGGCCGAGGCGCTTGCCGCCGAGCAAGTGCCAGTCGCGCGGGGGACGGTGGCGGGCTGCCATGAACTTCGGTGGTCGTGCGGCGGTCAGCCGGGATGAGGAACAAGGAACGATGACGCCGCAAGTGGACCGGGTGTATGTGATCGAGCTGTGCAGCGGCGAGTTGCGGCACTGGCGTTTTCTCGGGCTGGATCGCCGCGAAACGGCATGGTGGCGCGACGAGGAGACCGGGCGCACGTTCTCCGAGGCGAGCCTGATGTACGTCTGGGAGATCGTCGCGGAGGCGTGAACCGGCCGGAAGCACCGCCGCAGATGCTTTTCCGTATTCCGTATTCGGTATTCGCCCGTCCTGCCGCCTGTCGATAGGCGGCATTCAATGACCCGCACTCGATGAGCCCGCACGCGGTGCCGGTGGTCGCCGCTCAGCTCCGGTTGAGCCGCTTCCACAAGGTCGTGCGCGACATGCCGAGCCGGCGCGCGGCTTCCGCCCGGTTGCCGCCGCACTGCTCGAGCATGCGCCGGATCTGCGCCTGCTCCTCGTCGGGCGTCACCTGCGTCGCGTAGTAGCGCGTCAGCGGCAGTGGCAGTGGCACCTCGTGCGTCGACTCGACGGGGGCCACGACTTCGGGCAGCAGGTGCTGCGGCAGGATCGTCGCACCGCCGGAATTGACGACGGCATATTCGAGCGCGTTGAACAGTTGCCGCACGTTGCCCGGCCAACTGTAGGACTCCATCGCCACGATCGCCTCCGGCGACAGCCGCAGATCGGGCCGGCGGTAGCGTTCGCCGAGCTCGCCGAGCAGCCGGCTCGCGAGCAGCGCGATGTCCTCGCGGCGCTCGCGCAGCGCCGGCACGTGCAGCGGCAGCACGTGCAAGCGGTAATACAGATCCTCGCGGAACTCGCCGCGGCCGACCATTGCGGCGATGTCGCGGTGCGTCGCGGCGACGACGCGCACATCGACCTTGCGCGGATGGTTCTCGCCGACGCGCACGATCTCGCGCTCCTGCAGCACGCGCAGCAACCGGGTCTGTGTTGCCGGAGAAATCTCGCCGATCTCGTCGAGCAGCAGCGTGCCGCCGTTGGCGGCTTCGA
The DNA here is from genome assembly GCF_012910705.2 of Aromatoleum anaerobium. Classification (GTDB taxonomy): domain Bacteria; phylum Pseudomonadota; class Gammaproteobacteria; order Burkholderiales; family Rhodocyclaceae; genus Aromatoleum; species Aromatoleum anaerobium. The sequence goes on from NZ_WTVG02000037.1 coordinate 13,649, forward strand.
AGCGGCCCAGGCGCGCTCCGGTTGCGCCGGAAAACGAGCCTTTGGCGTGGCCGAAGAGTTCCGATTCCTGCAGGTTTTCCGGCAGCGACGCGCAATGCACGGCGACGTAGGGGCCTTTCGCGCGCGCCGAGTTGTCGTGCAGCGCGCGCGCAACCAGTTCCTTGCCGACGCCGCTTTCGCCGGTGATCAGCACGTTGGCTTCGCTCGCCGCGATGCGCAGCACTTTCTGGTAGAGGTCCTGCATCGCGCGGCTGCGCCCGGTCAGGCCGCCGAGCTGCCAGCGGTCGCGCACCTCGGCTTCGAGTTCGACTTCGCGCGAGCGGTCGCGCAGCACGATCGCGCAGTACAGCCCGGAATCGTTCGGCGGCAGCAGCATCGCCCACATGCGCAGCGGAATGTCGACGCCCGTGGGCGAGCGCACGATGATGTCCTGGACCTTGTCGTCCTCGCCCTTCGCCGGGGTCAGCGAACATTCTCCGCGCGCTTCGCAGGCCCGGGCACACTCGGTGCCCCGGAACAGCGTCGGACACAGTTCGTCGACGAGGCGCCGGTCGTCGTGCCCGATCATCCGCGCCGCTGCGCTGTTCATCTCGAGGACGCGGCGCGCCCGGTCAAGAAACAGCACGCCTTCTTCGAGGCTGTCGAGAAATACTCGCAGGGTTGCCAGACTCGGCATCTGAATCCTCCTTTTTGTCCAGACTGAACGTCCAGAGCGAACGTTCAGTTTCTCCTCCACGACATTCCAGCAGCTAAGCGCTGCGCGAAAAATGATTGTGATCAATGATTTGCCAGATGTGGCACAGTGCTGGCTAAGAGAATGCAAGGGGGACGGCTTGTCCCGAAGACGATCGCATGACAGGAGAATCCACCGTGCAACCAATCGCTTGGCAAATATCGCTCGTGCTGATGGCGCTCGTCGCGTTCGGCTTTGCCTTTGTCGCCATCAATTCCGGCCGGCGTCAGGAAGACTACACGCCGCTGCAAAAAAGCGCCTATCGCCTGCGCACGCGCCTTTTCTGGGGCCTGGTGCTGGTGTTCGGCCCGGCGATGATCTACACGCTGCTCGAGCTGCCGTACGATGCGGCGCGCGCGAACGCCGGGGCGGGGCCGGTGCAGGTCGTCGAGGCGACAGGTTACCAGTGGCGCTGGGAGCTCAGCCAGGATCGCGTCGCCGTCGGCCAGCCGGTCGAGTTCCGCGTTACCAGCGCCGATGTCAATCACGGCTTCGGCATCTACGATGCGAACCTGCACCTGGTCGCACAAACGCAGGCGATGCCCGGCTACATCAACACGCTGCGCCACACTTTCAGCGAGGAGGGGACGTACAAGATCCTGTGCATGGAGTACTGCGGCCTCGCGCACCACAACATGTTGACCGAAATCCGGGTCGGCGCTCAGTAACGGAGGAGACGAACGTGGCGACCTACACTTACGAACATATTCCCGACCAGGGAGCGAAAGTCGGCGTGCTGGCCTACCTCGCGACATCGGCCGTCGTGCTGCTGCTGATGATGGTCTTCGGCCTGCTGATGCGGCTTGAGCAGGCGCAGTGGATCTCGATCGGCGCGATCCGCTTTTACGAACTGATGACCTTGCACGGCGCCGGCATGGTCGGCATCGCGGCGATCGCCGGCGCGTCGATCATGTGGCACTTCCTGCGCCAGTACGTCGAGCTGTCGTCGCGCATCTTCATCGCGAACCTCGTGCTGTTCCTCGTCGGCGTCGTGATGATCCTCGGCAGCGTGCTGCTCGGGCATTTCCACGGCGCGTGGACGTTCCTGTACCCGCTGCCCGGCAAGTCGATGGGCTTGTGGAGCCCCGGCGCGGCAGCGCTCTTCATGGGCGGGCTGCTCGTCATCGGCGTCGGCTTCCTGCTGCTGCACCTCGACATCGCGCGTGCGCTCGTCGCGCGCTACGGCAATTTCTCGCGTGCGCTCGGCTGGCCGCAGCTCTTCGGCGAGGATGACGGCAAGGCCCCGCCGCCGACGGTGGTCGCGAGCGCGATGGTCACCGTTGTCAATGTCATCGGCCTGGTCGTCGGTGCGAGCATCCTGGCGATGATGCTGGTGAACCTCTACGTGCCCGAGTTCGACATCGATCCGTTGCTCGCGAAAGGCATGATCTATTTCTTCGGCCACATCTTCATCAACGCGACCATCTACATGGCGGTGATCGGGGTCTACGAGATCCTGCCGCGCTACACGCAGCGGCCGTGGAAGTCGAACAAGGTGTTCCTCGCGTCGTGGACGGCCTCGACGCTGATGGTGATGTTCATCTTCCCGCACCACCTGCTGATGGACTTCGCGTTCCCGAAGTGGATGCTGATCATGGGCCACATCATCGGCTACCTGAACACCGTGCCGATCCTCGTCGTCACCGGCTACGGCGCGCTGATGATCGTGTATCGCTCGGGCATCCGCTGGGACATGGCGTCGAAGCTGCTGTTCCTGTCGCTGTTCGGCTGGGCGGCGGGCGCGATGCCGGCGTTCATCGACGGCACGATCACGGTCAATTACGTGATGCACAATACGCTGTGGGTGCCCGGCCACTTCCACACCTACCTGCTGCTCGGCATGGTGACGATGGTGTTCGGCTTCATGTACTACCTCGGCAAGCCGAGCCACGAACACGACGATCACCTGATCGACCGCATCGCGTTCTGGCTCTTCACGTCGTCAGTGCTCGGCTTCACGATGAGCTTCCTGTATTCCGGCAAGGAAAGCGTCGCGCGCCGCTACGCTGCCCACCTGCCCGAATGGGTGCCGTACGACCGCATCGCGTCGGTGTTCGCGGTGCTCGTGATCGCCTCGTCGCTGGTGTTCATCGGGCGTTTCTTCGCCCGCATCGGGCTCGCGCGCCACGACTACCAGCGCGCTCCGGTCGCGCGCAGCGCCGTGGCATGAGTGGCATGAGTCCGGGTCGATGAGTGCGGCCGCGCGCAGCGTCGTCCTGACGGTGCTGGTGACCGTTCTCGGCACCGGCGCCTTCTGGTGGGGGACCAACGGTTTCAGCGCTTTTACCGCTGAAACCGCCCGCCGCGCCGACATCCTGCGCGCGCCGCGGCCGCTGCCCGCGGCGGTCCTCGAAGACCAGGACGGCCGTGTCTTCCGGCTCGACGATTACCGCGGGCGCTTGCTCGCGGTCGAGTTCATCTACACGCGCTGCACGACGATCTGCCGCAGCCTCGGCATGGCGTTCAAACAGATCCGCGACCGCGTGCCGCCTGACGCCCTCGGGCGTGAGGTCGCGCTGCTGAGCATCAGCTTCGACCCCGAGCGCGACGATCCGGCGAGCCTCAAAGCCTACGGCAGCGGTCATGGCGCCGACGGCGAGCACTGGCGCATCGCGCGAGTGCGTGATGCAGCGCAGCTGCAGGCGCTGCTGAAGGCCTTCGGCGTCGTCGTGATCGCGGACCGCTTCGGCGGGTTCGAGCACAACGCCGCGATCCACCTCGTCGCCCGCGACGGGCGGCTCGTCGAAATCAGCGATCTCGAGGCGCCGCTCCAGTTTGCCCAGAAGCTCGCGGAGGCGCTGTGATCGCCGCGCTCGCCCGTCCGCAAGTCGGGCTCCGCGTGCTCGGCGCGCTGTACCTGCTGCTCGCGGCGCCGCCGCTGCGGACATCGCTCGAAGCGACGATGAGCGGCCACATGCTGGTGCAGATTCCGCTTCTCGCCGCGATCGGCTTCGTCGCCTGCCGCCTGCTGCCGGAACAGCGGCAGGAGCGCCTGCTCGCCGCGGGCGGCGGTGCGGTGCCGTACGTCGTGCTGGCGGTCTTCGCATCGACCTGGTGGATGTTGCCGCGTGCGCTCGACGATGCGCTCGTGAGCCCGACTGTCGAGGCGGCGAAGTTCGTCAGCCTGCCGGCGCTCGTCGGGCTGCCGCTCGCGCTTGCGTGGCGCCGGCTCGGACCGATCGGCCGCGGCTTCGTCTGGACCAACTTCATCAGCATGCTCGCGGTGCTCGGCTGGCTGTACATCGCCGCGCCGCTGCGGGTGTGCAACAGCTACCTCGTCGACCAGCAGGAGAGCGCCGGCTGGCTGATGGTGAAGCTCGCGCTGCTGCTGTTCGCCGGCTGGCTCGGCAGCCTGTTCGTCGGCGGGGGCGGAAGTCCCGCGCTGTCCGCCGCGGAGCATGTTGCGCCCCGGTCGGCGCAGAGCCGCGACTGCGGTCCGGAGCGCGATTGAACCGTGTTCAGACCTTGCGCGCGAGCCACACGCCCGACACGGCGATCACCATGCCGGCGAGCGCGAACCCGGTCAGCGTCTCGCCGAACAGCAGCCAGGCCATCAGCGCGGTCGTCGGCGGCGTGAGGTAGAACAGGCTCGCGACGTTGACCGCGCTGCCGCTGCGGATCAGTAGGTTCAGCAGGCTGATCGCGCCGAGCGACAGCACCAGCACCAGCCACAGCATCGCAAACACGAACTCGCCGCTCCAGTCGATCTGCATCGTCTCGGTGCGGCTCGCGAAGTACGCGGTGACGAGCAGGCACGGCACGAACTGGATGACCGAGCCGGTGCGCAGGTCGAAGGATGGGCAGAAGCGCTTCTGGTACAGCGTGCCGGCGGTGATGCCGGCGAGGGCGGCCAGCGCCGGGGCGAGCATCCAGCCGAGCTCTGCGGACGACCCGTTGCCGAACGCGACCTTGTTGCTGACGACCAGCGTGACGCCGATGAAGCCGAGCGCGAGTCCTGCCCATTGCCGGGCGCTGACGCGTTCGCCGAGCAGCCAGCCGGCGCCGAGCGCGGTGAGCAGCGGCTGCATGCCGACGACGAGCGCCGCGACCCCGGTCGGCAGCCCGCGGTGCAGCGTCATGAAGACGCCGCCGAGATAGGTGGCATGCACCAGCAGGCCGGCAACGCCGATATGCACCGCCTGGCGCCAGTTGCTCGGCCAGCGCGCGCGGGTAGCGAGTGCCAGCACCGCCATCAGCGCGATCACCAGCCCGTAGCGGGCGGAAAGAAAGGTCAGCGGCTCGGCATAGGGCAGACCGAACTTCGCGCCGATGAAGCCGGTGCTCCACAGGAGCACGAACAGCAGCGGGGCGGCGGCGGTGAGGGAGGGCGGCAGGGTCGGCATCGGTCAGCAGGCGGCTCGCGCAAGATGGAAAATGGCAGAAGCACGCAATCTTACCGTTCATCAATTTGTTTGAGTTCAAACATTGATGAAAAAAACCGCCCGGCGGGCGGTTTGTTGCGGGTGGTGCGGCGCGTTATTCGTCCAGTACGGCAGACGTATACACTTCCTGGACGTCGTCGAGCGATTCCAGCGCATCGAGCAGTTTCTGCATCCGCTCGGCATCGTCGCCGGAGAGTTCGGTCTCGTTCTGCGGCTTCATCGTGACTTCGCCGAATTCCGCCCTGAAGCCGGCCTTCTCGAGCGCATCCTTGACGTTCGAGTACTCGTACGGCGCCGTGACGACTTCGATCGAGCCGTCGTCGTTGGTGACGACGTCCTCGGCGCCGGCCTCGAGCGCGGCTTCCATCAGCGCGTCCTCGTTCGTGCCGGGCGCGAACATCAGCTGGCCGCAGTGCTTGAACTGGAACGCGACGCAGCCATCGGTGCCCATGTTGCCGCCGTATTTCGAGAACGCGTGGCGCACGTCGGCGACGGTGCGCGTCTTGTTGTCGGTGAGGCAATCGACCATCACCGCGGCGCCGGCGATGCCGTAGCCCTCGTAGCGGGCTTCCTCGTAGCTGACGCCGTCGAGCTCGCCGGTGCCGCGCTTGATCGCACGGTCGATGTTCTCGCCCGGCATGTTCTCGGCCTTCGCCTTGTCGACCGCCAGGCGCAGGCGCGGGTTGAAGTTCGGATCGCCCCCGCCCATGCGCGCGGCGACGGTGATCTCCTTGATCAGCTTGGTGAATACCTTGCCCCGCTTGGCGTCCTGACGACCCTTGCGGTGCTGGATGTTGGCCCACTTGGAATGACCCGCCATAAAATCCCCGATACTGCCGATTGCGATTGAAAATGGCGGCCATTATACAGGCGCACGCCGGCCGTGCCCCGCAGCGCTCGTTCGCGAGGTCTGGTAGATTGTCGCCGTTCTGTCAGCGACGTCGAGGAAATTGAAGTGACGGCCAGTTCTCCCCTTGCGTTGCCTTTCGTGCCGCGCCGGGTTTTTCTGTTCAGCGGCCACCGCATCGACACGCCCGGCCGGCGTACGCCACGTTTCCCGGCCGGCCAGGAAGCCGTTGCGGCACGATGCATGGCGGAGGCGCTCGACGCGTGGCAGGCCGGCGCGGGCGATCTGGCGCTGGCACAGGGGGCGAGCGGCGGCGACATCCTGTTTCTCGAAGCGTGCCGCGCCCGCGGCCTGCACCTGCAGATGCTGCTGCCGCTCGACGAGGCGCAGTTCGTCGAATGCAAGATCCTGCCGTCGATCGACGGCGAGCGCTGGCGGGAGCGCTACCAGGCATTGAAGGCCGGCCTCGCTTCGCCGCCGCTGATCATGCCGGCGCGGCCGATAACGCTTGCTCACCTCGCGGTTCCCGAAGGCGCCGGCCCCTGCGAGCGCTGCAATCTGTGGTCGCTCGACATCGCCCTCCATTGGGGGGCGCAGAGGCTGCGCTTCCTGTGCCTGTGGAACGGCGGCGGGGCGGACGGGGCCGGCGGCACTGCGCACCTGTACCGTGAAGCCAGGCGCCGCGGCGCGCAAGTGGTGTGGCTCGACACGCGCTCGTTGTGGTGAGCCGGGCCTGTTTTTTAGGCAATGCGCGCCAGCTCCGGAGTTGAACGGCCGGCTGCGTCGGACGCTGCCGGCCGAAGGTGCGCAAAGGCTATTTCGACTTCGCGACCTGCTTTTTCGCGCTGCCCACGGTGAACTGGTCGCGCAACTGGGCGATCGATTTATCCCCGATTCCAGGCACTTTCGTCAGATCGTCGACGCTCGCGAAGGCCCCGTTCGCCTTGCGGTATTCGATGATCGCCTTGGCCCTCGCCGGCCCGATTCCCTTGACCGTCTCGAGAGCGGCGGCATCGGCCGTGTTGACGTCGACCGGTCCTTCGGCGAACACCGTCAGCGGTGACAAGGCGAGGGCGAAGAGCAGCGAACGGAGCAGTTTGTTCACGTGGTACCTCCAGGCGGGTTCATGCCATATGGCAAATGCAATTTACGAGTCGCCGCGGACGATGTCAATGACATTTTGCCAGGGCCCGCCCTGACGATTCGCGGGCAGCAGCGGTTTTGCTGCATGGAGCAGCGTGCGCTCATGCCGGGCGGCGGCGCGCCAGGGGGCCGGGGTGTTTAATCCGCCGGCGGGTGGTTGGTAACGGTGAACAGGCAGGCTTCGATTATGCTTGCGGGCATGGAACCGAATCCCGCCGACCCCGCGCTGCACGTCCCGGGGCCTCTCGCGGCCCGTGACGTTGCGATACCCGCCTATCTTCGCCATGCCTACTCCTGGGCTTATCTCGACCCGCGCACGCTGCGCTGGCTCGATCGGCCCGGCGTCGTCTCGGCGATTCTGTGGGGGAACGCGGATCGGCTGATGCGCGACGCGGTCGCCGAGTTCGCGCCCGGACAGCGCGTGCTGCAGGCGGCCTGCGTGTATGGCGGATTTTCGGTGCTGCTCGCGCAGCGCGTCGGTGCACGCGGCGCGCTCGATGTCGTCGACGTGGCCGCGTTGCAGGTCGCGAACGCACGCCGCAAGCTCGCGGGTTTCCGGCAGGCGAGGGTATGGCAGGCGGATCTTTCCGTGTCCGGCTGCGTCGTTGACGACGGGTACGACGGGGTGTGCTGTTTCTTCCTGCTGCACGAGGTGCCGGAGGCCGAGCGCTGCCGAATCGTCGACAACCTGCTCGCGGCCGTGCGGCCCGGCGGCAGGATCGTGTTCGTCGATTACCACCGGGCGCACGGCTGGCACCCGCTGCGCCCGGTGATGTCGTTGGTATTCCGCAGCTTCGAGCCTTATGCGCAGTCGCTTTTCGGCGCCGCCATCGAGTCGCGCTCGGCGCGTTCGGCCGGCTTCGAATGGACAAAGACCACCTGCTTCGGTGGTCTTTATCAAAAGCTGGTCGGCACGCGGCGAGGCTGAAAGGCCGGCGCCGCGCTCATTGCGTCAGCGGTTGCGGTCGCCCGTCTTGGCGGTGAAGAGTGCCGGGCGCGGTTGCGGGCGACGGTTGCCGTCGGGTCGTGGTGCCGGGCGGGCGCTGTCACCGCCGCGTGGCGCGCCGTTCGGCCCGGCGTTGCGCGGCGCCCGGTTGCCGTCCGCGTCGGGACGTGCGCGGTTGGCCTCGATCTCGCTGCGCGGCGCCCGGTTGCCGTCCGCGTCGGGACGTGCGCGGTTGGCCTCGATCTCGCTGCGCGGGGCGCGATTGCCGAAATTGTCGGCGTCGCGCGGCCGGGCGGGAGCACGGGCCGGCGACGGGTGGGCCGCCTGTCGGCCGGCGGGGCGGTCCGTTCGTGCCTGGCGCGGCGCGTTCGCGTCGTTGTGTCGCGACGGCTGACGGGACTGGGGCCGCGGAGGACGGGCGTCGCTCTCGTTCGGGTCAACCGGCGCGATCGCGAAGGCCGGCAGCGCTTCGCGGTCGATCGTGCGCTTGATCAGCCGCTCGATGGCCGTCAGGTGCTGGCGCTCTTCCGAGTCGACGAACGACACCGCTGCGCCGCTCGAACCGGCGCGGCCGGTGCGGCCGATGCGGTGGACGTAGTCTTCGGGAACGTTCGGCAGTTCGAAGTTCACGACGTGCGGCAGCTGGTCGATGTCCAGTCCGCGCGCGGCGATGTCGGTCGCGACCAGCACCGGCAGCGACCCGTCCTTGAATTCGGCCAGCGCGCGGGTCCGCGCCGACTGGCTCTTGTTGCCGTGGATCGCGGCCGACGGGATGCCGTGCTTGGCGAGGTATTCCGCGAGCTTGTTGGCGCCGTGCTTGGTGCGCGTGAAGACGAGCACCTGGTGCCAGTCGTTCTGCTTGACGAGGTGCACCAGCAGATCGCGCTTCTGCTTCTGCGCCACGGAATAGACCGACTGCTGCACGAGTTCCGACGCGGTGTTGCGCCGCGCGACCTCGACGCAACCCGGATTGTGCAGCAGGCCGTTGGCGAGGCTGCGGATCTCGTCCGAGAAGGTCGCCGAAAACAGCAGGTTCTGGCGCTGCTTCGGCAGCAGCGCGAGGATCTTGCGGATGTCGCGGATGAAGCCCATGTCGAGCATGCGATCCGCTTCGTCGAGGATCAGGATCTCGACGCCCGACAGGTCGAGCGTCTTCTGGCCGACGTGGTCGAGCAGCCGGCCGGGGGTCGCTACGAGGATGTCGACGCGTTTTTTCAGCGCCTGGATCTGCGGGTTGATGCCGACTCCGCCGAACATCACCAGCGAGGTCGTCGGCAGGTGCTTGCCGTAGGTCCGGACGGATTCCTCGACCTGTGCCGCGAGTTCGCGCGTCGGGGTCAGGATCAGGCAACGCGGTCGGCCCGCCTTCGGGTTCGCGGCCGGGGCGGCGCAGAGGCGGTGCAGCACCGGCAGCGTGAAGCCGGCCGTCTTGCCGGTGCCAGTCTGTGCGGCGGCGAGCAGGTCGCCGCCGGCGAGCACGAGCGGGATCGCCTGGGCCTGGATCGGCGTTGGCGTCGTGTAGCCGGATTCGGAAATTGCGCGCAGCAGCGGCTCGGCCAGTCCGAGACCGGCAAAGTTTACTTCTGATGTCATCGAGAAAATTGCTCCAGCGACGGCCTGTCGCTCAAGCTGAGTGACACCAATCGAGGCGGGCGGGGGAATGAGACCGGAAAAGGTCGTTGTGGAAGAGCGTCGCCGATTGGCTGGGCGCACGCTAAGAAATGGATTGTACGGGCTTTTGCGGCACTGCAGCGAAATTCTTGCGCAAAGTGTGGACGATGCGCCACGCTACCACTTCTGTACGATGTTTCGGCGGCCGATTGGCGGTTATAGTCCCCGTTCTGTCCATGGTCTACAGGTGCCGGTCGATGCAAGCTTCCTGCCCGCGTTTGTCACGCCTCCGGTCGCGTCTGGCGCGGCGGCTCGGCTTGAAGGCGCTGGCCGGCCTGGTGCTGGTTGGCTGCATGGTCCTCGCGTTCGGCGCCATCGCCGGCCGCGTCGCGTTCGCGACCTGGAGTTTTCTCGTCGATGGGAAAGTGGCCGTGGCAACGACTTCCGCAGCCGTGTCGATGGTCGCGTTCGCGCTGGCCTGGCGCGTCCTCGGGTGGCTGATCGCGCCGGCTGCCTGCCCCGGCGGTGTCCGTCTGCCGCGCGAGGCGGCACGCTCCCTCCATGCGATGATCGACCAGATGAGCCAGCGCTTCGGCGGGATTCCCGTCGACGCGGTATGGATCGGCGGCGACATGAACGCGGCGATCCTGCAACGGCCGCGCTGGGGCTGGGCCGGACCGATCGAGACGCATCTGATCATCGGCCTGCCGCTTGCCCACAGCGTCTCGCAGCGCCAGTTCTGCGCGATCCTCGCTCACGAATTCGCCCATCTCGCGTGCCAGCGGCAGCGGCTCGGCGCGTGGGGGGGGCACTTGCGCGCGTGGTGGTTCCGCGTGCTGGATCGCTGCATCGACGGCATTCCGCTGCTCGGGCGCGGGCTCGAACGGGGGTTTGCGGGCGATCTGCGCGACGCGCTGCGCCTGTCGCGCCTCGAAGAGTTCGAAGCGGATGCCGTCGCCGCCCGCGTCGTCGGCGCACGGCTGGTCGGCGAAGCGCTGGTCGAAGTGGCGCTGAAGGAGCGTTTTCTCAGCAAGGATTACTGGCGCAAGGTCATGGCGCAGAGCCGGCTGCAGCCGGAACCGTCGATTCGCCCGTACCGGGACATGGGGCTCGGGATGATGGCGGGCTTCAGGCGGCCGATGCCGGGATTGCTCGATCTGAGGCGCTGGATGGCGGGTGACGAAGAGTATGTTCGGGGCGCCAGCTTTCACCCGACGGTCGCCGAGCGCTTGCGTGCGCTGCGCGTGCGCGCCGCGGTGTCGCACGGCGAGCGCATGTCGGTGGCGGACGCCTGCCTCGCCCCGCTGCTGCCGACGCTGGCGTGGGTCTTCGACCGGGCGTGGTGGGAGGACTCGCGCCTCGCGTGGCGGGGCTGTTACCAGTTGTCGCGGCCGGTTTGAGTTGCGATGATCAGCGCACGGCGCGCTTCGCGCGCGCCGCGTCGAGAAATTCGCACAGCTGCGCGGCGCCGTCGAGAATCCGCGGCGTGTGGCGCTGGATGAGTTCGGGCGGCACGAAGTAGAGGTTCCCGGCCCGGCTCGCCGCCAGCCCCGGCCAGCGTTTCCATCGATCGAGCCATTCCGGGCGCGCCTCGCCCATGCCGCTGGCGACGATCACTTCCGGATCGGCCGCGAGCACGCTTTCGACGCCGATCGACGGCGCAAGCTGCGCCAGCGTGCCGAACACGTTCCTGCCGCCGCACAGGCGTATGACGTCCGAAATCAGGTGCTCGTCATTGATCGTCATCAGCGGATCGTCCCAGATCTGGTAGAACATCGGCACCGGCGGCCGCTTGCCGTAACGCCGCGCAAGCTCCGTCCTGCGGGCGCGAAACGACTCCGCCGCGGCATGGCCGGCCTGTTCGCTGCCGGCGAGGCGGCCAAAGGTCTCGAGGCTGCGCGCGACGTCGTCGAGGCTGCGCGGTTCATTGAGGAACACCGGGATCCCGAGCGCGGCGAGCTTGTCGAGATGCGCGTTGCGATTGCCGCTGCGCCAGGCGATCACGAGATCCGGCCGCAACGCCGCGACCGCCTCCATATCCACGTTGCTGTAGCCGCCGACGCGCGGCAGCGCCTTCGCCGCCTCGGGGAAGTCGCTGTACGCGACCACGCCGACGAGCCGCGCCCCGGCGCCCGCCGCGAACAGCAGTTCGGTGACGTGCGGCGCGAGGCTGACGATGCGACGTGCGGGCTGCGCGAGCTGCACGCGGCGTCCGGTGTCGTCCTCCACGACGAGTTCCGCTCGCAGCGGAGCGGCGAGCAGGAGGCAAAGGCAAAGTGTCGGGGCGATGCGAAGCGGGGTCATCGGAGGTACCGTGAAGCCGGCGCCAGGCTCGATCAGCCTGGAAATCGTCGGCGGGAGCTTATCTAATCGGCGATAATCCGCCGCTTTGAACGAAGCGGGATTTTACGCGATGCCACATGCCGTTGCGCTGATGGTTCAGGGGACGACGTCGGACGCCGGGAAAAGCACGCTGGTTGCCGGTCTCGCCCGGGTGCTGTTTCGCCGCGGCGTGCGCATCGCGCCGTTCAAGCCGCAGAACATGGCGTTGAATTCCGCGGTGACTGTCGACGGCGGCGAGATCGGCCGCGCCCAGGCGCTGCAGGCGCTGGCCGCAGGGCTCGAACCGCATAGCGATTTCAATCCGGTGCTGCTGAAGCCCTCGACCGACGTCGGCGCGCAGGTCGTCATCCACGGCCGGGTCGCTTTGAGCCTGTCGGCGCGCGACTACCATGCGTACAAGCCGACGGCGATGGCGGCAGTGATGGCGTCGTGGGATCGCCTCGTCACGGCCTACGAGTGCGTGCTCGTCGAAGGGGCGGGCAGTCCCGCGGAAATCAACCTGCGCGACCGCGACATCGCGAACATGGGGTTCGCGGAAGCCGCCGACGTGCCGGTGATCCTCGTCGCGGACATCGACCGTGGCGGAGTGTTCGCGCATCTGGTCGGCACGCTCGAACTGCTGTCGCCGTCCGAGCAGGCGCGCGTCAAGGGCTTCGTCATCAACCGCTTTCGCGGCGACATCGGGCTGCTGCAGCCGGGGCTCGACTGGCTCGAAGCGCGCACCGGCCGCCCGGTGCTGGGCGTGCTGCCGTACCTGCACGGGCTCTTTCTCGACGCCGAGGATGCGCTCGCCGACGCGCGCGCGGAAAAAGGCGAGACGCGCCTCACGGTCGTCGCGCCAGTCTATCCGCGCATCTCGAACCACACCGATCTCGACGCGCTGCGCCTGCACCCGCAGGTCGATTTCCGCTGGGTCGGACCAGGGCAGGCGATGCCGCCTGCGGATCTGATCGTGCTGCCCGGTTCGAAGAGCGTGCAGGCCGATCTCGCGTGGCTGCGCGCGCAGGGCTGGGACGCGGCGATCCGGCGCCATCTGCGCTATGGCGGCAAGCTGGTCGGCATCTGCGGCGGTTTCCAGATGCTCGGCGCAACGCTGGCCGACCCGCTCGGGCTCGAAGGTGTGGCGACGACGGCCGCGGGCCTCGGTCTGCTCGACATGGATACCGTGCTCGAAGCGGAAAAGCGGCTCGAGAATGCTCGCGGCACGCTGTCGTTGCCGGGCGGCGCGGCGGTATCCGGTTACGAGATCCACATGGGCGTGAGCCGCGGCCCGGCCCTGGACCGCCCGGCGCTGCGTTTTGCCGATGGGCGCGGCGATGGCGCACTGTCGGGCGACGGCCAGATCCTCGGCACGTATCTGCACGGCCTCTTCGACACCCCCGCCGCGTTATCAGCGCTGCTCGCCTGGGCGGGCGCCGGCGAAGTCGAAAGCGTCGATCTTGCCGCACGGCGCGAAGCGGACCTCGACCGGCTTGCCGACGCGATCGAGCGCCACCTCGATCTCTCAACGCTGTTCCCGGCCGCCTGGGGCGCGGCGGGCGGCTGAACTCGGGTCCAATTTTTACGATTTCTTAACCCGCCCGGCGCCAGAATCCGGGCGCTATGAATATTCTCGCAAACGCCCTCGGCGTCGTCAGGCTGTCGCGGGTCAATGGCGCTCTGCGCGTCTATTTCCCGGTGCTGAACACGCTCGGCCTGATCATCATGATCTTCGGCCTGCTGATGGCGTTCCCCCTCGCGGTGTCGTTCATCATCGACGACGGCGCGACCGAAGCCTACGACATGGCGATCCTCGCGACCTTCGTGCCCGGCGCGCTGTTGTGGGGGCTCACCCGCGGCGCGCGGCGCGACCTGCGCGTGCCCGACGGCTTCCTGATGGTGGCTGCGACCTGGACGGTCGTGCCCATTTTCGGCGGTCTGCCGCTGATGTTCTATCTGCCGCAACTGTCGTTCACCGATGCCTATTTCGAAGCCGCATCAGGACTCACCACGACCGGCGCGACGGTATTGACCGGGCTCGACGGCATGGCGATCTCGATCCATCTGTGGCGTACCTTCATGCACTGGGTCGGCGGCATGGGCGTCATCGTGCTGATGGTCGCGATCCTGCCCCTGCTCGGTATCGGCGGACGCCAGATATTCAAGGCCGAGGCGCCCGGGCCGATGAAAGAGTCCAGCCTCACGCCGCGCATCGCGGAAACCGCGAAGGGCTTATGGACGGTGTACCTGCTGCTGACCATCGCGTGCGGGCTGGGTCTTTACCTTGCCGGGATGCCGCCTTGGGAGGCATTGATCCATGCCTTCTCGATTACCGGCCTGGGCGGATTTTCGAGCAAGGATGCGAGCCTCGGCTTCTTCGACAGCGTACCGGTGGAACTGGTCACAATGTTGTTTGCGCTGCTCGCAGGCTTCAACTACGCGACACACTACCTCGCCTTCGCCCACCGGAGCCTGGTGCCCTACGCGCAGGACCCGGAAATCCCGTGGTTCCTCGCTGTGCTGGCAGTCAGCATCGTCTGCCTGACGGCCTACCTGCTTTCGTTCAATGCGCACGAAGACGTCGCCCAGACGCTGCGCTACGTCGCCTTCCACGCGATTTCGCTCGCCACTTCGCTGGGGCTGGCCACCTACGACTACACCGCATGGCCGATGTTCGCGCAACTGTGGATCCTGTTCCTGTGCAGCTTCGCGGCCTGCTCGGGTTCGACCGGTGGTGGTATCAAAATGATGCGCGCCATCATCCTGTACAAGCAAACCTACCGCGAGGTGATCCGCTCACTGCACCCGAACGCGGTGGCGCCGGTACGCCTGGGGAATGTGCCCGTGTCGGACAATGTCCTGCACGCGGTGCTTGCCTTCAGCTTCATGTACATGGTGACGAATGTGGTGCTGACGCTCGTGCTTTCGGCGAGCGGGCTCGATATCATCAGCGCGTTTTCGGCGGTCGTGGCCTGCCTCAACAACGCCGGACCGGGGCTTGGTGCGGTTGGTCCGGCTGCGAACTACCAGGGACTCAACGACTTCCAGATCTGGGTGCTGTCATTCACGATGATCCTCGGTCGCCTCGAGATATTCACGCTGCTGGTGGTGATGACCCCGGTGTTCTGGCGCCGCTGAACACAGGGCGCGCTACAGCAGCAGCCGGTAGCCGATTCCCGATTCGGTCAGGATGTGCGCGGGGAAACCGGGATTGGGCTCCAGCTTGCGTCGCAGGCCCGCCATGTAAACACGCAGGTAATGCGTGTGTTCGACATGGTTGGGCCCCCAGATCTGCGCCAGAAGCTGCCGATGCGTGAGCACGCGCCCGGCGTTGGCGATCAGGTGGCCGAGCAGTTTGTATTCGATCGGCGTCAGATGCACCGGCTCGCCCTTGCGCGTGACGGCGCGATGCGCCAGATCCACCTCGACCTCACCGAACTGCACCAGCGACGAGCCATCCGTCTGTGGGCGCGTCACCCGCCGCAGCAGTGCACGCACCCGTGCCAGCAACTCCGCCACGCCGAAGGGCTTGGTCAGGTAATCGTCGGCGCCGGCATCCAGCGCAGCCACCTTGTCGGCCTCGTCGCTGCGGGCCGACAATACCAGCACCGGCACCGACGACCAGCCGCGCAGTTGCGCGATCATCTCCACACCGTCGCCGTCGGGCAGGCCGAGATCGACCAGCACCAGATCCGGTTTGCGCGAGCCCGCCTCGATCAGCCCGCGTTCCGCGGTGCCCGCCTCGCTGACCTGCCACTGCTCGGATTCGAGTGCGCGGCGCAGGAAATGGCGGATGTGCGGTTCATCCTCGACAATGACCGCCACGGGGGCGGGAATTCTTGCGTCCTTCATGCGTGACGCTCCGGCACTGCGGGCGGCTCGCCGCGCGGCAGTTCGATGACGAAGCGAGCGCCGCCGCCCGGGCGATTTTCCGCGTGTACGCTGCCCGCGTGCGCTTCGGCCACCGCCTGCACGATTGACAATCCCAAGCCGACACCGGGGATGCCGGATTCGCCCTGCCCGCGACTGAACTTGTCGAACAGCGCGCGTTCGCGGCCCGGCGGCAGCCCCGGCCCGTCGTCGGCGATGATGATGTCGACATGAGTGTCGTGCGCCTGCGCGGCAATCTCGATCGTGCTGCCGGGCGGCGTGTATTTCGCCGCGTTTTCCAGCAGGTTGCACAGGGCGCGTTCCATCAGCACCGCGTCCACCTCGATCAGCGGCAACTCGGCGGGCAGATCGAAGCTCAGGCGGTGGTGTGCAAGTTGCCGCGCGCGGGCCTGCAGGGCGGCGCCGACGACCTCTTCGAGCGGCTGCCATTCGCGCCGCAACCGGATCTGACCGGACTGCAGGCGTGCCATGTCGAGCAGGTTATTGACCTGCGCGCTGGTACGCAGGGCATCGTCGCGGATCGCCTGCACCAGATCGGCTTGCTCAGCCGAAAGCGGCGGCGTGCTCAGCTGCAGGGTGTCGGCGAGTCCGACCAGGGCCGTGAGCGGCGTGCGCAAGTCGTGCGAGAGTGCTCCGAGCAGCGAGTTACGCAAGCGCTCCGAGGCCATTTCGAGCTGGGCCGCGTGTGCGACAGCGACGTAATGCACGCGTTCGAGGGCAATCGCAATCAGCGTGGCGAAGGTTTCCAGCAGCTGGCGCTGTTCGGCCGTGAAGCCCGGACTGTCGCCGGGACAAACGATCGCCAGCGTCTCGCGCCCGCGCGTGGGCGCCTGCAGGGGGAGCACCAGGCGCGAATTGTTTGCCGGGTAGTGTGCATTCGCCGCGGGTGAGTCGTCGCCGGTGTCCGCCTGCAGCAATGCGGCATGGGCGCCAAAACCGTCATGCACGAAGCGTTCGGTGATTTCGGCGATCTGTTCCGTCGTCAGTGCGCCCGACAGTTCGCGCCCCATTTCGTAGAGCGCGCGCGTCCGCTTTTCGCGTTCCTCGGCCGCATCGCGTTGCGCACGCAGGCCTGTCGCCAACTCCGCCGTGATCAATGCCACCGCGAGCATCACGGCGAAAGTCACGAGATACTGCAGATCGCTGACGGCGAGCGTCAGGTGCGGAGCGACGAAGAAGAAATCGAACAGCCCCACCGACAGGAAGGCCGCCAGGACCGCCGGGCCGCGTCCCAGTCGCACCGCCGCGAACAGTACCGCGAGCGGAAACAGCATGACGATGTTGACCGGATCGACATGGCGCAGCAGCAGCGCGCTGGTCGCCGCAAGGCTGCATACGACCGCCGTCGCGACGGCGTACGCGCGCCAGCCGACAGGGCGGTCGGTGAGCGGTGCGAAGAGTTTGCGGGCCGGCGTGGGCATCGGTGAACTCTAACCTGCCCGCACGCGGGCCCGCGCGCTATCGTCCGGTGAAGCGCGGCGGGCGCTTGGCGAAGAAGGTTTCGAGCCCTTCGCGGTAGTCCGCGGTGTCGAGGAAGGCGAAGGCGGCGCGCTTTTCGTCCGCGCTCAGCGGTTCGTCCCGCATCAGCCGGCGCACCCACTGCTTGTGCCAGCGCGCGACGAGCGGCGCCCCCGCGGCGATGCGGGCGGCGCTCGCCTGCGCTTCGTCGATCACTTTCTCGTCGTCGACGATGCGTGTCAGCAGGCCTTTCTGCAGCGCTTCACGCGCGCTCAGGATGCGGCCTTCGAGCAGGATCTCGAGCAGCACCGCCGGGCCGACGAGGTCGAGCAGTCCGGCCATCTCGCCCGGATACATCGAGAAGCCGAGGCGGTTGATCGGTGCGCCGAAGCGCGCCGATTCGCCGGCGATGCGCAGGTCGCAGCAGCCCGCGATCTCGAGGCCGCCGCCGATGCACGCGCCCTGGATCGCGGCAACGGTCGGAACCGGACATGCACGGATCGCGTCGAGCGCGGCCGCGACGAGTTCGTCGTGGTAGTGCAAAGCGTCCTCGACCGTCGCGCGCACGGTAAGGAATTCCTCGATGTCGCCGCCCGCCGCGAAGGCCTTGTCGCCGTCGCCGCGCAGGATCACGCAGCGCAGGTTGTTGTCGGCCGCGATCCGTTCGAACGTTTCGTGCAGCGCGATCCACATCGCCGAGTCGATCGCGTTGAGCTTGCCGGGGTTCGACAACACGAGGGTCGCGACACCGTCAGCGGACGAAAAAACGATCCGGCCTTTCATCGAGCGTTGCCGTGGGTAGTCTTCAACATGCTGTTTTCGCTTGTGTTTTATGTAATAAAAATTCTTTTTATGCGTTACAAAAAAACTTCCATACTCCACGGTATGGAGCGGTTTGGATGATATATCATCCGCCCCATGCCACGACCGCGTCAGACGGTCGGGCGGAAAAATGAAGGGGAAGGCGGGGGCAGCCGTGTTTTCGTTGCTTTCTTACTTTGGGAGAGGTGAAAGTGTCCAGTTCCATGTATGCGCATATCAGGCGCAATCCGCGTTTTACGGAACTCGTTTCGAAGCGCACGCGCTTTGCGACGATTCTGTCGGCCATCGTGCTGACGATTTTCTACGGCTTCGTGCTGCTCGTGGCGTTCGCGCCCGATCTGATCGGCTCGCGCCTGTCCGGTACCAGCAACCTGACGTTCGGCGTCGCCGCCGGCCTGTTCCAGTTCATCTTCTTCTGGGTGCTGACCCTGGTCTACGTGCGCCGCGCCAACGGCGAGTTCGACGACATCAACAATGAAATCGTGCGTGCCGCATGGAAGGACGAAAAATGAGGAAATCATCCTTCCTGTCGCGCCTCGCGGGCGGCCTGCTGCCGCTGGGATTCGCTGCTTCGGCGTTCGGCGGTGACGCGATCGAAGCCACCGAGAAGCAGGGCGTCAATCTCACCGCGATCGGCATGTTCTTCGCCTTCGTGCTGATGACGCTCGGCATCACCTACTGGGCGGCGAGCCGCACCAAGTCGACGGCCGATTTTTACACCGCCGGCGGCGGCATCACCGGCTGGCAGAACGGGCTGGCGATTGCCGGTGACTACATGTCGGCGGCGACGCTGCTCGGCCTGACCGCGATGATGTACACGCAGGGCGTCGATGCGTACATCTACATGATCGCGTTCTTCGTCGGCTGGCCGATCATCCTGTTCCTGATGGCTGAGCGCCTGCGCAACCTCGGCAAGTTCACGTTCGCCGACATCACGTCGTACCGCCTCGACCAGGGCAAGGTGCGCACGATGGCGGCGGTCAGTTCCCTGACCGTGGTGTGCTTCTACCTCGTCGCTCAGATGGTCGGCGCCGGCCAGCTGATCAAGCTGCTGTTCGGCCTCGACTACGTCTATGCGCTGTTCGTCGTCGGCGCGCTGATGATGGTGTACGTCACGTTCGGCGGCATGGTCGCGACGACCTGGGTGCAGATCATCAAGGCCTGCATGCTGCTGATCGGCGGCACGACGGTGATGCTGCTGGCGTTCAGCCAGTTCGGTTTCAGCTTCGACGAGCTGACGACGCGCGCGATGGAAATGCACAAGCTCGGCGACAAGCTGCTCGCGCCGGGGAGCCTGCTCGCCGATCCGGTCACCGCGATCTCGCTCGGCCTCGGGCTGATGTTCGGCACGGCCGGCCTGCCGCACATCCTGATGCGCTTCTTCACCGTCACCGACGCCAAGGAAGCGCGCAAGTCGGTGCTCTACGCTTCGGGCATCGTCGCGTACTTCTTCAACGTCATCGCGATCATGGGTCTGTGCGCGATCCTGATCGTCGGCACGAACCCGGCGTTCTTCGAAGGCGGCGAGCTCGGCGGCAAAGTCATCGGCGGCGGCAACATGATCGCGATGCACCTCGCGAGCGCCGTCGGGGGCAACCTGCTGCTCGGCTTCCTGTCGGCGGTCGCGTTCGCGACGATCCTCGCGGTCGTCGCCGGCCTCGCGCTGGCCGGTGCGTCGGCGATCTCGCACGACATCTACTCGCGCGTGATCATGAAAGGCAAGGCTTCGGAATCGACCGAGCTGAAAGTGTCGAAGTTCGCGACGATCGGCCTCGGCGTCGTCGCGGTGCTGCTCGGCATCGCGTTCGAGAAGATGAACATCGCGTTCATGGTCGCGCTGGCTTTCGGCGTCGCCGCGTCGGCCAACTTCCCGGTGCTGATCCTGTCGATGTACTGGAGGGGCCTGACGACACGCGGCGCGTTGTGGGGCGGCTACTCGGGCCTCGTCAGCGCGGTGATGTTCGTCGTGCTGTCGAAGTCGGTGTGGGTGGACGTGCTCGGCAATGCCTCGGCGATCTTCCCCTACACGCAGCCGGCGCTGTTCTCGATGCCGATCGCGTTCCTGCTGACGATCATCGTGTCGAAGCTCGACATGAGCGCGCGGGCCAAGCGCGAGATCGAAGCCTTCGAAGACCAGTACGTGCGCGCGCAGACCGGCGTCGGAGCGGCGACCGCCTCCAGCCACTGAGCCCAGCTACAAGAGACACCGTCGTGCTTCGGCACGGCGGCACGACCCCCGCCAGGGCTACCGTCCGGCGGGGGTCGTTTTTATGTGCGCGGCGCAGTGCCCGCTCACTGGCCGGAAGCGGCAGCGGGGTGCACCGCTGCAAGCTGCCCGGCGGGACTGCGGGCGATCCGGGCGCACAGCCCCAATACGGCGCAGGCGTCGCTGCTGGTGAGGTCGCGCCCCAGCATCAGCCGCACGTCGACGGCGAGATCGTTTGATGCCGTGGCCCGGATTGCCGGCCGGAACGGCAGGCCGGCGGCGAACGCGGTGGCCGCTTCGCGGTAGCCGTCGCGGTATTCGACGAAGGAGGCGGCCTGGTCGAACGGTCGGCTGTTCGTCAGTCGCGGGCGCGCCCCCCCTTGCTGTCCGAGCAATCCGGCGAGTCGCCGGGCGAGGCCTTCGCCCCCATGACCGTTCGAGATCTCGTAGCGCACCGGCCGGGACGCTGGCGGAAGGGGCGCAGCAGCCGGAGGCAGTCCCTCTGCGACGCTCGGGGTGGCGGCGCGAACGACAAACGCCTCGGCCGGCCGGGCGAGGGCAGAGGGGCGGGCGACGGCCGTGATGATCGCGGCTGCCTCGACGACCGCCGTATCACGCCTTACCGGTGCATTGAGCAGTTCGAAGACGTTTTCGGCAACTTTCACGAGCCTTGCGCTCGGCGTGGTGCTGACCGCAGGTCCGGCAACCGCCATGGCCGGCGAGGTCACCGCTGGCGCGCGCCCTGGCGCGGCGGCGAACTCCGCCTTGTCCTGCACGCCCAGGCGCCGATAAGCCGTTGCCAGATTGGTCCACGCGCGGCGGTTGTTGCCGTCGAGTTCGACGGCGCGGCGCAGCGACGTCGCGGCGGCGTCAGGCCGTCCCGCGAGCAGCAGCGCGTAGCCGAGATTGTTGTACAGGTGGCTCGCCGCCGGGGCGAGACTCACCGCCTGTTCGAGTGCCCGCACACCGTCATCGAATCTGCCCAGCGCGGCCTGCAGCGAGCCGAGCGCGTTCCATGCTGCGGCGTGCCCGGGGTCGGCGTTCAGGGCCTGGCGGTACGCGGCGATCGCTTCTTCATCGGCGCCCCGCCCCTCCCGGTAACGCCCGAGCGCGAAATAACCCGCGGCGGCGCTTGCGCCCCCATGGCGCACGGTCTGCACCGGCGCGACTTTCCAGGCGTTTTCCGGCATCGTCGGGCTCGTGCTGCAGGCAGCGAGCACGAGCGCGGCGAACACGGGTGTCAAAGTGGGCGCGAGCTTGTTCATTCCGTTCTCCCTCGTGTCAGCCGCCGGTGCCGGCCATCGTCGGCAGCAGGATGCGGTAGATCTGGATCATCGCCGGCCCAAGCAGCACCAGCATCAGCGACGGGAAGATGAAGAAGATCAGCGGGAACAGCAGCTTCAGCGCGATCTTCGCCGCGGCTTCCTCGGCGCGCTGGCGGCGGCGGGTGCGCAGCATGTCCGAATGGATGCGCAGCGACGCGGCGATGCTGGTGCCGAAGCGCTCGGCCTGGATGATCATCGCGACGAAGCCATCGACCTCGTCGACGCCGGTGCGCGTGGCGAGGTTGCGCAGCGCGCGTGCGCGTTCGAGCCCGGCGCGCAGTTCCAGCGTCACGAGGTGGAGTTCCTCGGCGAGCGCCTCGCTCTTGTGCTGCATCTCGTCGGCGACGCGAACGAGCGCTGCTTCGACGCCGAGCCCGGCTTCGACGCACACCGTCATCAGGTCGAGCGCGTCGGGGAAAGTCTCGAAGATCTCGCGCTGGCGCACGAAGATCAGCCGGTTCAGCACGAGGTTCGGCAGGTAGTAGCCGAATGCTGCCGCGACCAGCACGACGAACAGCGTGCCCTGGAACTGCAGTTCCGGCGCCGTGATCAGGACCGTGAAATACACCAGCAGCGGCAGCCCGAGGGCGAGGACGGTCTTGATGCCGAAGTAGGCGAGCGGGGCGGACGCGTGACGGATGCCGGCATTGAGAAAGCGCGTGCGCAGCGCCGACATGTGCTCGCTGTCCTCGGGAGTCGACAGTTTCGCGAACGGGCGGGTCAATTGGACGGTGCGCTCGATCCACGCCTCCGCCCCCGGCGCGGACGAGGCCTTGCCGGCGCCGAGTGCGTCCAGGCGGTCCGCCGTCGGCGAGCGCGAAAACAGGCTGATGACGAAGAACGCGCCGGCCGACACCGCGACGAACAGCAGCCCGAGAAATGCAATTTGCGGATAGTTCATGTTCGCCTTCTCCCCATTGCCGCCGCGGCTAGACGCGGATGCGGATGATCTTGCGCATCCACACCACGCCGAGAACCATCATCACCAGCGCGCCATAGATGAAATTGATGCCCGCGGGGTCCTCCCACAGCACCTTCATGAAGCCCGGGTTCACGAGGTTGATCATTGCCGCGGTCGCGAACGGCAGGCCGCCGAGAATCCACGCCGACAGCCGTCCCTCGGCCGACAGCGTGCGGATCTGCCCATACAGCTTGAGGCGCGCGCGGATGATCGCGCTGATGTTGTCGAGCAGCTCGGCGAGATTGCCGCCGGAGTCGCGCTGGATCAGCACCGCGATGACGAAGTAGTTCAGGTCCGTGCTGTCGGTGCGTGACGCGAGGTTCAGCAGCGCGGTCTGTTGCGGCACGCCGTAGTTCGTCTCGTCGAACAGGATGCGGAACTCGCCACCGACCGGGTCCTTCATCTCCTCGCCGACCATCTTGATCGCGGTCGGGAACGCGTGGCCCGCGCGCAGCGCCCGGCTCATCAGGTCGAGGGCCTCCGGCAGCTGCTGCTCGAAGCGCTGCATGTGCCGGTTGCGCGCGCGCAGCACGTACAGCGTCGGCAGCGCGGCCAGCACGCCGCCGACGACCAGGCCGATGAGCACCGGCCGGTTCAGCAGCACCGGAGCCGCATAGCCGAGCGCGCCGAGCGCCACCGTCCAGCCGACGAACTGGGCCAGCGTCAGCTTCAGGCGCGACTGGACGATCAGCCGGTTCAGTCCGTGCAGGTGCGGGATCGCCGCAAGCAGCCGGTCGCCTGCAGCCGAGCCCGTGGCGCTTTGTTCCTTGAACAGCGACGATTTTGCCCATGCGCCCTGCACGCCGCTCGCCACCTCTTCGAGACGCCGGTTGAGGCGTTTCACTTCCGTGCTGCGCGTCGAAGCCCACCACAGGTAGCCGCCCTCGAGAAACAGCACCACGGCGATGAAGGTCGCCAGTGCAAACAGCAGCGTCAGGATGTCCATGTCAGCCTCACTCGAAGCGTCGCGTCGGGTCGAACATCTCCTCCGGCAGCCGGATGCCGAAGGAGCGCAGGCGCTCGGCGAAATGCGGGCGCACGCCGGTCGCGGCAAACTGGCCCTGCACCACGCCGCTGTCCGAGATGCCCTGCTGCCGGAACGTGAAGATCTCCTGCATCGTGATCATGTCGCCTTCCATGCCGGTGATTTCCTGGATGCTCACCAGCTTGCGCTTGCCGTCGGTGAGGCGGCTCGCCTGGACGATGACGCCGATCGCGCTGGCGATCTGCGCCCGCGCGACCTTCTGCGGCAGATTCGCGCCGGACATGCCGATCATGTTCTCCATGCGGCCGAGCGCATCGCGCGGCGTGTTTGCATGCACCGTCGTCATCGAACCTTCGTGGCCGGTGTTCATCGCCTGCAGCACGTCGAAAGCTTCGGCGCCGCGCGTCTCGCCGAGGATGATGCGGTCGGGGCGCATGCGCAGCGCATTCCTCACCAGCGCGCGCTGCGTCACCTCGCCCTTGCCCTCGATGTTCGGCGGGCGGGTTTCGAGCCGCACCACGTGCGGCTGCTGCAGCTGCAGTTCGGCGGCGTCCTCGATCGTGACGATGCGTTCGTCCTCGGGGATGTTGTGCGACAGGATGTTCAGCAGCGTCGTCTTGCCGCTGCCGGTACCGCCGGAAATGAGGATGTTCACCTTCGCCCGGACGAGTCCGGCGAGCAGCTCGGCCATCCCCGGCGTCAGGGCCTTGAAGTCGATCAGTTTGTCGATCGTCAGCGGAATCGCGGCGAAGCGGCGGATCGACACGACCGGTCCGTCGAGCGCCAGCGGCGGAATGATCGCGTTGACCCGCGAGCCGTCCGGCAGGCGCGCATCCACCATCGGGCTCGACTCATCGACACGCCGTCCGACCCGCGACACGATCTTGTCGATGATCTTCATCAGGTGCGCGTCGTCGCTGAACGTGATGTTCGTATGCTCGATCTTGCCGTGGCGCTCGACGTAGATCTGCTGCGAGCCGTTGATCAGGATGTCCGACACGGTCGGGTCGGCGAGCAGCGGCTCGATCGGCCCGAGGCCGAGCATCTCGTACTGGATGTCGCGCACCAAATCGCGTCGTTCGTTCGTGTTGATGACGACGTTTTCCTCGGCGAGCAGGCGCTCGACCATCAGCCGCAGCTCGTCCCGCAGCCGCTCGGGGGCGAGGTTCTCCATCGCCTCGAGATCGATGCGCGACAGCAGCAACTGGTGGATGTGCAATTTCAGGCTCTGGTAGGCCCTGCTCGCGCTGGAGTCGGAAGCCGCCTGCGAGCGCAGGGCGTTTTCCGGCGAGACCGATTCGAGACGCTGGCGCAGACTCATTTCATGCTCCCTCAGTTGTTGGCAGTCGGCTTCAGTGCGTCGCGAACAGGCGCCCGAGCCAGCCCTTGCCAGTCTTCTCCGGCTCGGCGGCAAGCGATTCGGCGATCTCGCGCAAGGCCTTCGTCACCGGGCTGCTCTTCGCCAGCCGTGCGATCGGCTCGCCCTGATTTACCGACGCGGCGACCGCCTCGTAACAATTCGGCACCGTCTTGAACACCTTCGCATTGACCGTGCGTTCCAGGTCCTGCAGCCCGATGTCGCTGTTCTTCTGGTGGCGATTGACGATCAGCCCGACTTTCGACATCGGGTAACCCAGCGACACGAACACCTCGACCAGGCGCTTGGCTTCGCGGATGAACGGCAACGTGAGCTGCACCACCGGAAAGATCCTGTCCGCCATGTCGAACGGTCGCAGGCTCACCGCGTCGAGCGAGCGGCCGACATCGACGATGACGAAGTCGTAGTTCGCGCGCGCCACCTTGAGGATCGCCTCGACGTGCTCGGGCTTGACGTCAGTCGCGTGTGCCGGGTCCTCCGGTGCCGCGAGGAGGTGGAAACCGGGCGCGACCTCGATCATCGCCGACGCGAGGAAGGCGGCATCGAGGCGATGGATCTGCTGGCACACCAGCGCGAGGTTGCTCGCCGGCTTCTGGTCGGTGACGAACATTGCCGCGTCGCCGAACTGCAGGTTCAGATCGATCAGCGCGACCCGTTTGGCATGGGTGGTGGCGAGCACCCACGCGAGGTTCGTCGCGAGAAAGGTCGCGCCGCTGCCGCCCTTGCACGAGGTCATCGCGAGGATCTTGCCGTCGGCCGCGGCGCCGCCGCGCTTGCGGACAATGCGTGCGAGCGCCGCCTTGAGGGCCTCGACGCCCGGCGCGCTCGACAGCACTTCGCGTCCGCCGGCGCGAAAGACCTGCAGCTGGAAGGCGGTCGAGGTGTCGGCAGTGATGACGATCGGGTCGATCGTGGGATAGCGCTGCGTCAGCCGCTCGAGTGCGTCGAGGCCGCTCGGCTCGAAGGCATCGAGTACGACGATATCGGGCACCGTGCCGTTGACGGCGCCGATCGGATCGTTCGACGTCGCGTGTCCGACTGCGACGTCCATCGCCTGGCCCGCCTGAACCAGCGTTGTGCGCAGGCGCTCGGCGTTGTCATGGCTGTCGGAAAGAATTCTGATTTTCATGGCGTCCTCTCAACGCGGTAGCGGTGCGGTCAACTGCACACGGGATTGCCGGAACTGCTCATGCTTTCGCGCGGCAGCGTCGTCTGGAACGCGGGCAGCGGCACGGCAAGGGGAACGAACGGAATCACCGTCTGGTGCGTGTAGTTCGACAGGCGTACCCGCACCGACTTGCAGGTCGCGACGTCACAAGAGGCGTTGGGGGGATCGAGATAGTCGATTGTGATCGTCGCCGCCGCGAACGACGGCAGCATCTGTCGCATGCGGGTCTCGATGATCGAGGCATCCTTGTCGCAGACGACCGCAAGGCGCGCGCCGAGCCGGGTGGCTTCCGCTGCGGCGTTCCAGGTCCACAGCATCCGTCCGAACTCCATGATGCCGATCAGCAAGGTGAAGAACAGCGCTGCGACCACCGCGAATTCAACCGCGGCGACACCGCACTGCCGCTTCCTGTCGTTTGTGATTCGCGAGTTCATAGCTGCGACCTCATCGTGACCGCGATGTTGTTGAAGGTGATGTCCGGCATCACGTACTCGACGACGGAGTTGTACGGATAGCCGCTGATCCGCACCGTCACCGTGTTGATCGTCCCGGTTCCGGTCGTCACGGTGTTCTCGACGCCGGTGCAGCTGAGGATCGTGTCACAGGTCTGCACCATGCCTGTTTTCAGGCCTGGCGCCAGCGCCGCGCCGCTGCAATCCGGGCTGCCATGCACCGCCAGACACTTGGCGATCGCGTGCTCGACAGGATCCCCCGGCGTTTTCGATGTCAGATGGCGGGCGGCGTCGCGCACCGCCTTGCCCAGGGTGTTGTACGAGTAGATCGCGCGGCCGAACTCGGTGATGCCGAAGCCCAGCATCACCAGCGGGATAAGCAGAATCCCGAATTCGACGGCGGCGACACCGCGCATGTGGCGACGCATGGCTCGAATCCTCACTGGACCAGGGCGGGCACCAGCGGCCCGACCGAGGTTGAGCTGCCGACCGCGCCCGAGGTGGCGCAGGGGCTGCCCGGTTCATTCGATGCGCCGAGATACTCGGCGCTGACGGTGACGTCGCTGCCAGCCTTCTTGTATGGTTCCAGCATCAGGATGCAGGCATAGCCGCGGATTGGTGCGTGCTGTCCGCCGGCGAAAGAGTCGCACTGCAGGAAGGGTACGGTGACCAGGCGTCGGTCTGCGCCGAACGAGATCATCTGCGCAGTGCTGGCCCGGGTTGTTCCGTTGGGCAGTTCGGAACTTTGTACCTGGAGGTGCGAAGTGCGCGCCGCGACGAAGTTCGGCGTGCCTTCGACAACGGAGCCCTTGTACGCGTCACGGCCCAATGACCAGTTCGTCGTGTTGTAGGCGAGGCCGGTGAAGTCGGGCGGGGCGCTCTTCAGTTCGTCGTCCGTACACGACGCTCCCCCCTGACAGATCCCGAAGCGCGTGTTGAACGCCTTGCCGATACTAGTCTTCTGGCCGGCGTCGCCGACACAGCCCGGTGTTGGGGTCGAATTGCCAGAGGTAGGACAGGTGGGCGGGCCGTTCGGCGGCAGATTGCACTGTCCCGCTCCCTCGAACAGGCAGGAGAGTTCCTGCGCGCCCTTGCCGGAGCAATTGGGCGTAGTCGTGCTCGGATCGAAGTCCACCCAGCGGAAATCGCCCGTCAGGTTTTCCATCGTACCGCCGCCGCTTTCCTTGAAGTTCATCGAGTACCAGTTGCCCTTGACGTAGCCGAAGTGCGGTGCCGAGCTGCCGGGGGTGGTGCATAGGCCCATGGGAATCGCGCAGTTGTTCTGCGACGGGGATAGGGTGGCGGTGGCAAGGGCGCTCACCGTTTGATCGTCGAAGCCCATGACCTGCATGAACCACGGCGCTATTCCGCTTTCGGTAATCGTGCAGCGCACGTACTTCGAGTTGCCGGTCGCCCCCCCTGCGGACAGCCACGAACCGGCGAGCGAAGTCGAGAACGTCACATCGATGTCCGCGACCTGGATGGCGCCGCCCTGAAAATCGACGCGGTTCTCCGCTCCGACCGTCTTGCCTGCATTTTCGGCCCGCGTGAAGTTTTCCGCCGGAATCGGCGAGCCGGTCAGCTCGTAGGACGCAGCCAGCGCACAGGCATCGGCCGCGTTCTGCAACTCGGTCTTGGTCAGATAGAGATGACCACCATCGAGTGCGAGGCCGGCGAATCCCATCAGCACCACCAGCGACAGCCCGGTGATGATCGCGACCGTACCGCGCTGCCGGGAACGTATGCTGAAAGCCTTTGGCATGTCTGCTCTCCTCGCGCGCATGGTGTCAGCGCCCCGAACCGCCGCTGCCCACGCCGATGGTGAACACGTTGGGTTGGGGCTGGGGTTGCGTATAGCTCTTGGCATATTCGCCCATCGCCCCCTGCGCCGCCTTGCCGTCGATTCCCGCGACCGGGTCGGCGTTGTGTGAGGCGTCGGGGGCGATCACCTGCTGCGCGGCGACGGTTCGCGCGGCTTCGCCGAAACGGGCGTCCCAGTGGGGCGAGGTGGACATGCAGCCGGTCAGGCCCAGGATCACCAGGGCGCCGGTCAGGTTCGCGAATTTGTTCATGATCCGCCTCCTCACTTGGGTTCGAAGCCGCCGCGGGCGGGCTCGGTGATGCCGGGCATCGTTTCCATCCTGTCGGCTGGAGCGGGTCCATCGCCTTCGACCTTGCCGCGCAGAATCACGTCGGCGCGGTTCGGCTCGACGTAGTTGTCGGTCGGCAGTGCGTAGTCCGGCGGCAGCGGCTTCACCAGGCGCGGCGTGATGACGAACACCAGCTCGGAGCGGTCGGTCTGGAATTCGGTGCTGCGGAACAGCGCGCCGAGCACCGGGATCTCGCCGAGGAAGGGGAAGGCCTTGATGTTGGTCGTCGTGTTGTTCTTGATCAGGCCGCCGATCGCGAAGCTCTGGCCATCGTGCAGCTGGACGGTGGTGAAGGCCCGGCGCGTCGTGAAGGATGGCAGGATCGCCAGGCCATTGATGCCCGGTGCAGTGAGGCCGACACCCTCGCGGTTCAGTTCGGATACCTCAGGCCGCACCGCGAGGTTGATGCGCCCGCCTTCCAGCACGGTGGGCGTGAATTTCACCGAAACGCCGAACTCCTTTTCCTCCAGCGTGATCGTTCTCCCGCCCCCGTCGTTCTGCGATACCGGAATGAAAATCTTGCCGCCGGCGAGGAAGCTGCCTTCCTGGCCGCTGATCGCCATCACCGTCGGCTCGGCGAGGATCTTGATCAGGCCGTCGCTCTTCAATGCATCGACGCTGAGCATCGTGCTGTTGCTGCCGGAGATCAGCGGGATCTTGGTTACGTCGCTGCCGATCGTCGCTTCGCCGATCGGCGCGGTGATCGCGCTGGTCGCGCTGCTGTTGCTGAGGGCGTCGACGATGCCGCCGCCGACGCGGGCGCCGACCGTGCCCGACACCTGGCCGCCGACGGCGCCGCGTCCGCCGAAGACGCCGGACAGGAAGCGGATCATCGAGCCGTCGCCGGCGGCATAGGCGCGGGTGAAGTCGATGCCGAAGCGGTCGAGCACTGCTTTCGACACCTCCGCGACCTTCACTTCCAGCATCACCTGTTGCGGCGCCCCGACGTTGAGCATGTTCAGCACCCGCACGTTGCGTCCGTCCTCTCCGCCGCCGTCCCGAACGTACGCCGAGGCGATCTCGACGGCGCGATCGACCTTCGTCGCGTCGCTGACGGTGCCGGTGAGCACCAGCGAGTCGTACGCCGAGCTCACCTTGATACCGGTCTCGTTTGGAAGCAGGGTTGCGAGGGCGCCCTGCACCGAGGTCACGTCCATTGCCACAACCACGTCGAGCGCGGTGCAGCCGCCGGAGCGGTCGACGAGCACGACGTTCGTCGAGCCGACGGTCTTGCCGAGCAGGTAGATCTCGTTCGGGCTCAGCAGCAGCACGTCGACCTGGGCGACGCCGGGGCGGCCGTCGGCCTGCTTCGTTTGCGGGGCGCCCTTGTCGTCCTTCGCGGGTTCGGTGCTCGGGCGCGCGGCCTGGGCGTTTTCCGGGTTGCCGAGCAGGATGCGCGTGACGGGAACCTGCGGCCGGATCACCGACGACTTGCCGACCGGGATCGTCACCATCGGCGCGATTTCGACACGCCCGCAGGGCGAGCCGCCGCCAGCGACGGCGGCGGCGGGTTTTTTCGCCGGCGTGCCGGTGACGGCCGCCTGTGCCGCGCCGGACAGCATCAGCGCGATGAACGCTGTCGTGCCAACCCCCGCGAGCCTGCGACTGCTGCTGTTCTTGTTCGTGGTCATGATGTCCCCTGCGATCCGTGATCGGTTCGATTTGGCTAGAAGCATTCGTTGACCTTGCTGACGCCGCGGATCACCTCGACGCAGACCTGTGCGCCGGGGGCGGGCGCAGGGCGCGGCTTGGCGGCGGCGCGGCGCGGGGCCGCCACCTTGACCGGGGCCGGGGGCGGCACCTCGACCGAGGTGCGCAGCAGCATCGCCTTGGTAATGCCGGCGGTCTCGGTGGGGCTCGAATCGATCTGGTTGCGCAGCACCAGCGACAGGTTGCCGACGCTGCGCGCGAGGTCGAGCCGCTCGGCCTGCTCGGGGGTGACTTCGAGCGTGACGGCATTGACGACGCGGGGCTTCGTCTCGTCGCGGTTCGCTTCCTGCGCGACGGCGAGCACGAGGATGCGCTCGAGCACGATCTTCGAGATCATCCGGTCCTCGTTGTTCTGTTTCGCTCCCGCGTCCTCGGTATTCACCATGATGTCGACATAGTTGCCGGGCAGCGTGAAGCCGGCGACGCCAACGACGTCATTGACGCGCACGGTGATCGCGCGCTTGCCGTCGGGCACGACTGCGGAAAGCCCCCCTTTGGTGCCGACCGGGGCGAGGCGGGATTCAAGGATCGGTTCGCCGGGCTGGATGCCGGTGATCGCGACGCGGCCGTCGAGCGCGGCGAGATCGGTGAAGGCGCCGCTGGGAATGCTGCTGGATGGCCACTCCACGAGGCGGATCGCCTCCGGCCCGATTCGGCCGCCGAGTTGCAGCTCGACTGCCGCGACGGCGATGCGGTTGCCGTCGCCGCCGGTCTTCGCCTGCAGCCAGCGTGTCCCGAGGGCGACGGCGGCAAGGCCGGCGAGCATCGCGACCAGAAGAAAGACGAGACCTTTGGCCTTCATGTGAGCCCCCTTGTTTCCGGACCGTCAGAGTCTGCCTCGCGGTCCTGCAAATGCCCGCCGTGGCGGGCGTTCCGGTGCCAGTGCCGGCGGCCATCGGTGCGCCGCCGGCCCCTCCCTTCGATGCGCGGCCCTAGCGGGTCGCGAAGTAGTTGTGCCAGGCCCAGTGCAGCGCGTCGGGCGTCAGCTGTGCCGGTTCGCCGAGGTAGCGGGCGAGGTCGGCGATCTGGTTCACGATGTCGCGCGGGAAGCACGCCAGCAGCGGCTGCCCATGCACCGCGTGGTAGTCATTCAGCAGCGTCTGAAACACGGCGTCATCAAACGGTACGCCGCTTTCTTCGCAAACGCACGTGAATATGTTCCTGTATTCGTCTTCGTCCATCGGCCCGATATGGATCTTGTAGCCGAGGCGGCGCAGGAAGGCCGGGTCGGCGACGTCGGACGGCATCAGGTTCGTCGAGAACACCAGCACGACGTCGAACGGCAGCGTGAACTTCGTGCCGCTGTGCAGCGCGAGGTAGTCGTGACGCCGGTCCATCGGCACGATCCAGCGGTTCATCAGCTGCTCCGGCGTGACGAGCTGCCGGCCGAGGTCATCGACGACGAACAGCCCGCCATTCGCCTTGACGTGCGGCGGCGCCTGGTAGAAGCCGGTGCCCGCGTCGTAGTCGAGGTCGAGCATGCGCAGCGTCAGTTCGCCGCCGGTGATCGCGACCGGCCGCCGGCAGCGCACCCAGCGCAGGTCCGGCCGCAGCAGGTTGTCGAGCACCGCGGGACGATGGTCGTCCTCGACCGGCGCATGGATCAGCGGGTCGAACACCTGAATGATCTCGCCGTCGACGAGGATCGCGTGCGGCACTGCGACGTCGCCATCGAGCAGCAGCGCGAGCCGTTCGGCGAGGTAGGTCTTGCCGGCGCCCGCGGGGCCGTAGAGGAACAGCGCACGTCCCGAACCCATCGCGGCGCCGAGCTGGTCGCACACTTCCGGCTTGATGATCAGACCGCGAAACGCTTCGTTCACGCCCTCGCGGGTCACGCACATCTTCGTCACCGACTGGCGCTCGACCTGGGCGACATACGCCGCGAGGCCGACCGGCGCGGCGCCGGCGTATTTGCAGCGGCCGAGGAATTCGGCGGCGCGCGCGCGGCCTGCGTCGGTGAGTTCATACAGGATGTCGCCGTCCGTCTCGCCGCGGCGCATGACTTCACAGATCCGCTCCGCGCGCATGAACGCGAGCAGGCTTTCGAGCACGTTCGCTGGCAGGCGCAGCTGCTGCGACAGCTCGGTGAGGCGCAGCTGGCCGCGCACGAACAGCAGCTTCGCCGCGAGTTCGACGAGGAACAGCAGCGGCAGCCCGGTTTCTTCGAGCGTGCGCGGCGCGCGCGGGAAGCCGGACGGTTCGTCGAAGGGGATCACTCGGGCGCTGGAAGAGGCGTTCATGGCGAAGCTCCGCAAAATCCGTTCAGCTCAGTGCCCAGCCGCCGGAGCGGACCAGTATCAGTTGCAACAAGGTGCCGGCGGCGATCGCCACCGCGTAAGGCATGCGCCCGGCGGTCTGCGCGAGCGGTTCGAAGCGCGGGCTTTCGCCGCCCGCGGCGCGTACTGCGCTGGTGGTCAGCATGAAGCGCAGGTTCGCCGCGAGTTGCCGGAACGAGCGTTGCCACAGCGCCATGCCGAGCGCGAGCACGCCGCCGGCGAGGAACGTCAGCACGACCACGCCGAAAGTCTGCAGCGGACCGAGGAAGGCGCCGACCATCATCATCAGCTTGACGTCGCCGGCGCCCATCGCGCGTAGCAGATAGAGGGGAAACAGCGCTGCGAAGCCAACGGCGACGCCGGGAAGGGCGGACAACAAGCCAATGACGCCACCCTCTGGATGCAGCGGACCCAGACCCGAAGGAGGCAAGAGTTGAAGCAGCGAGCCAAGCACCAAACCGATCAGGACAAGGGCGTTCGGAATCCGGCGCCGGCGAATATCCGTGACCACAGCGATCGCAAGAAGCGCGCACAAGAGGATCGCAGTCATAGCTGCCTCCAACGCTACTGTAAGCATTTGAGTGGAACAGGGACTTGAAGGAGAGATCCCGGATACAGCAATCCCATCCGAAACCTCTCGTCAATTGACCAACTCAGAGTTTCAGTTCGTCCCGGATTTTTTCGAAGACAAGTTTGAGGTTGTCCCCGACCTCACCTACAGCTGCGATGATCACGACTGCAATCAGCGCCGCAATCAGCCCGTACTCAATCGCCGTCACGCCTTCTTCATCCCGAATGAACTGCTTCATCATTTCCAACATGATTCTCTCCTTCATCAAGAAAACGCCGGACCTCCGGCTGCCAAACCGGAGCGGGAGGCCCGTTCCGGGAAACCGCTGCGAGTCGCTTTTGCCCCTCGCAGTAAAACCTCTACCCCTTCAGGACACCGCGTCCGTCACCTTTGCGGCAACGTCGTCATAGAGCACCTTGAGGTTGTCCCCGACCAGGCCGACCGAACCAACAATGACGCCGAAGATCAGGGCCGCCAGCAGTGCGTACTCAATAGCGGTGACGCCGTCCTGTTCCGCCCGGAATGCGTTGAGCATTGTCATGATCTGCACGGTCTTCATTTCCGTCGTCCCGTCCTGTGCGTCTTGAGTTCAGATTAGGCTCCCCGCTTTTTCGCGACATCGGCAATTGCGCCCAATCCGGCTAGTCATATGCAACGAGGGACATGGGTGACAGTTGTCACGGCTGGCATTAACCCGGCGTATGGCCTGCGCGGGGCGATCCGGGTGCTTCGTGCCGCAGAGTGCTTGTGCCTGGGCGCTTGTGCTTGAGCAACACAGCAGCGGCTCCGGCAGAAACGATCGCACGCAGCGCAGGTCGCGTTGGTGGACGGGCGACGGGAAAATAGGCGGGCAGGAAGCGCAAAGCGCCGCGGCGTCCCGTTGAGCGGGAGGCCGCGGCGCATTTGTCGAGGCTTGCGTATCAGAACACGAACGGGATGAGCCGCCACCTGACGCGGCTGCGATAGGCCTGGTACTCGGGTGTCTGTCCGAGATGTCTTTCCTCGAAATGCACGCGCGCCAGCAGCAGGCTCAGGCTGGCCGTCACGATCAGCAGATTCCGGGTCGAAAAATTGGCCGCGAGGTAGAACGAAAATGTGACCAGATAGCTGGTGTAGATCGGATGTCGGACGAGCGAATACATGCCACGGGTCTTGAGTTCGCGCAGCGCCGGAACAATGGCCAAGCTGCGGTTCAGCGACAGCACGCCGGCGATTTGCAGCGCCGAACCGAGCATCAGACCCCATTCGGCGATCGGCACCGGGCTATCCGCCGTGGGGCGGAGAAGCAGCGGAAGAAACGTTCCCGCGACGGCCACGACCCACTCGGAAGGTTTTGTCGTGAGCGTTTTCGGCGGCGTGCGCAGCAGGAAAAATACCGCGACGAGCGTTTCGGCTATGGCGAATACCAAGAGACTTGTTTTTCCGGTTTGCGCGAAGCCGAAAAGATGCGCGACCGCGAAAAGCAGCCACAACACCGAGAGGGCTGCACCGGTCAGCGACTGTGTTTGCGCTGAACCCAGGATGTGTGCGGTACGGGCCATTTGACATATCTCCACGCTTTGTTCCCACCGGGCAGCAATCCCGCCGTCAATACCTTTTCGGACGGCGCGCGTGTCATTCCAGCGGGGTTTGTCTCGAACGCTGCCGGCGGGTGCTGCTTTCCCGCGACGATTCGGTCTATCGGATTCCGATTTTCATGGTGATCCGGCGGCGCCGGTTCGGCATCGGCCGATGCGACTAGCCGGGGTGGTCTCGTTTGCCCGTCCGGTCCGTGACAATTGTCACCTTCAACTTTCCCTTCAGCCGGTCGCCCTGCGGATCGCCGCGATCAGTTCTTCGCCCGGTGCGGTTTTCGCAATGAAGCCGACCGCGCCGAGGCGTAGCGCCCGCAGGCGTACGCCGGGTTCGGCGAGGCAGGTGAAGACGACGATCGCGGCGCTGCAGCAGTCGAGAAGCAGCGGAATGAGGTCGAGCCCATCCTCGCCGCCGAGGTCGGCATCGAGCACGATGACGTGGGGCCGGACGCTGCGGGCGAGTTCGAGCGCCTGGCGGCCGCCGCGGGCGTGACCCGCGACCCGCATACGCGGCGCCTCGCTTTCGATCAGCGCGGTCACGCCGGCCAGAATCGCCCGCTGGTCGTCGACCAGGAGAACTTCGATCGGCGAGGCGGAAACGCTCGACACGGTGGCGTGCTCCACGCATGCGGCGAAGGCCGCGGATGATCGCAAGGTACAGCGAACACCGTAAGCGGCCCATAGTAAGAGATGCCCGGATTCGGCAGGACAAAACGACCGGGGGAGCGACGATGCATGGACGATGAGGCTTCCTCGTGCCTGGCCGCCGCGGTGAGGATGCAGGCTGCGTTCGGAGTGCGGCTGACGGCGACCCGCGAGCGGGTGCAGCGATGTGGTCGAGCAGGAGGCGACCTGCCGGAATGCGCCGGCTGCCGCGCCGGCCGAATCAGTCGTCGGCGAAGACTTCGTCGAGGCTCGCGGCGTCGATCACCCGGTCGGCCCAGGTTTCCAGTTGCTCGGAGTCGGCACGGGCAAGGCGGTCGAGCACGTTCTGCGGAAGCGGGCCGAAGCGGCGGGTGAGCAGGCGGCGCAGGATGGTGCCTTCGCCTTTCACTATGCCTTGCTCCAGGCCTTTTTCCATGCCTTTTTGCATACCGCGCTCGATTGCGAGCCGTTCGACGCTGGTCACGTATCGCACTTTCCGTTCTCCTTCAATGTCTTCGATATCCTGCCACAGTTTGGCCTCGAGGGCCTTCGGCAGCTGCATCATCCAGTCGAGCACCGAGAACAGGCGCAGGATGCGGCGCTTGTTCCAGTCGCGTTCGTAGAGCAGGCGAACGAGCCGGCGTTTGGCCTGGAAGCGGGTGGCGGGATCCTGGCGGGTCTGGCGCGTGAGCAGGTGGGCCGCGGTTATGAGCGCGAACGGGTTCGTGTCCGCGAGCAGGGCGTCGAGCCGCTCGGCGTGGTCCGTCAGTTTGGCGACCGGAAAGCGGATGCCGGTCTCGCAGCCGAATGCTTCGACGTGGAACTGGTCGGGTCGCCACCCGGCCTCTTCATCCGCGAGCACGGCGAGGCTCGCCACCGGGCGGTCGTAGCGGTCGAAGAGGCGGTAGTTGTAGACGAACATGCGCCTGGCGAAGTCCGCTTCGCGGCTGCCCTGCACCTCGACATGGACGTACACCCATCCTTCGCCGCCGCCGAGGCGCGTGACCCGCACCAGCTTATCGACAAAGCGCCGGCCGAGCTCGGCGTCGCGCACGACCTGGCGCAGTTCCTGGTCGAGAAAGACGTGTTCGTGCGTCCAGTCGATCTGGCGATGGGCGTCGGGAAAAGGCAGCGGCCGCAACCAAACTCGATGATCCGTGGTGGCCGTAGCCGATCAAGCAGCCAGCTTGGCGCTCGCGAGACGGTTCAGGCTGACTCCTTGTTCGGCAGCCTGCATCGCCAAGGCGCGATGGACCTCAGGCGGAATGCGAACCCGGAATTCGCCGCTGTAGTGTTTTTCAGCAATCGGTGACGGGATCTTCTCGCCAGCGGTCTGCATCTCGGCCACAACATCCGCTACCACTTGGCGGATGCCTTTCAAGGCCGCTTCCGGCGTTTCAGCCAGCCACGACAGCGACGGAAATTCCGCGCACAGGCCCACATGTTCGCCATCCTCCGGCGACCACGTAACGCGGTAGGTATAGTGATCAACGCTCACGGTGCATTTCCTCCAACTTCGCGATTGCGAGAAGCACCTGCCGAACCTGATATGCCTTGGCTTTTCCCTTGTCGTCCTGAATGTTGATTCGAGGATCGCCAGCCCAAGGTGTCTTGAAAATCGCGTGACTGGTGCCAATCTGGCGTGGCTTGCCGAAGTATTCCTCGCAGACTTTCTTGAGGTCACCGAACCGGACATTAGCCGGTTCATGTCGCATCTGATCAAGGATCTTCTTCGAAGCCGCCATGTGGAAAATGGTATCAATAGTGGCACCACATTTTCAAGCTGATCGCGACTTCCGATACAAAAAAATCCCGGCCGTAGCCGTGCTCAGCCGCGAATGGGCCGGTTCGCGGCTGAAGCCGCTCCTGCAATGTGTCGTCGAGGCAGTTCCGCGAGCCGGACTCTCGCGATGGTCAGTCCTCGGCGAAGACTTCGTCGAGGTTCGTGGCGTCGATCACGCGGTCGGCCCAGGTTTCCAGTTGCGCGGACTCGGCGCGGGCGAGGCGGTCGAGCACGTCCTGCGGAAGCGGGCCGAAGCGGCGGGTGAGCTGGCGGCGCAGGATGGTGCCTTCGCCCTTCACTATGCCTTGCTCCAGGCCCTTTTCCATGCCGCGCTCGATTGCGAGCCGTTCGACGCTGGTCACGTATCGCACTTTCCGTTCTCCTTCAATGTCTGCGACTGCACCAGTTTGCCGACGACGTGCCGGCCGAGTCAGTCCTCTGCGAAGACTTCGTCGAGGCTCGCGGCGTCGATCACCCGGTCCGCCCAGGTTTCCAGTTGCTCGGAGTCGGCACGGGCAAGGCGGTCGAGGACGTTCTGCGGAAGCGGACCGAAGCGGCGGGTGAGCAGGCGGCGCAGGATGGTGCCTTCGCCTTCGATACGGCCTTTCTCCATGCCTTTCTCCATGCCTTTCTCCATGCCTTTTTCCATGCCCTGTTGCATGCCGCGCTCAGTCGCGAGCCGTTCGACGCTGGTCACGTATCGCACTTTCCGTTCTCCTTCAATGTCTTCGATATCCTGCCACAGTTTGGCCTCGAGGGCCTTCGGCAGCTGCATCATCCAGTCGAGCACCGAGAACAGGCGCAGG
The DNA here is from genome assembly GCF_012910705.2 of Aromatoleum anaerobium. GTDB lineage: Bacteria > Pseudomonadota > Gammaproteobacteria > Burkholderiales > Rhodocyclaceae > Aromatoleum > Aromatoleum anaerobium. The sequence goes on from NZ_WTVG02000037.1 coordinate 51,794, forward strand.
ATGCGGCGCTTGTTCCAGTCGCGTTCGTAGAGCAGGCGAACGAGCCGGCGTTTGGCCTGGAAGCGGGTGGCGGGATCCTGGCGGGTCTGGCGGGTGAGCAGGTGGGCCGCGGTTATGAGCGCGAACGGGTTCGTGTCCGCGAGCAGGGCGTCGAGCCGCTCGGCGTGGTCCGTCAGTTTGGCGACCGGGAAGCGGATGCCGGTCTCGCAGCCGAATGCTTCGACGTGGAACTGGTCGGGTCGCCACCCGGCCTCTTCATCCGCGAGCACGGCGAGGCTCGCCACCGGGCGGTCGTAGCGGTCGAAGAGGCGGTAGTTGTAGACGAACATGCGCCTGGCAAAGTCCGCTTCGCGGCTGCCCTGCACCTCGACATGGACGTACACCCATCCTTCGCCGCCGCCGAGGCGCGTGACCCGCACCAGCTTATCGACGAAGCGCCGGCCGAGCTCGGCATCGCGCACGACCTGGCGGAGTTCCTGGTCGAGAAAGACATGTTCGTGCGTCCAGTCGATCTGGCGATGGGCGTCGGGAAAGTAGAAGGCGATGAATTCGGGGAAGGCTTCTTCGAGCGCTTCCTTCCACGGGCTGTCGTATTGATCCGCTTCCGTTGTTGATGTCATGGCGCGATCCGTCTTTCAGAGGACGAAGCGCGTAATGATATTGGCATTGCTTCCACGCGTCCAGCATGCAGCGCGCGCGGGCGTCGGGCCTCGCACGGTGGGCAGGGCGCTGATGCGCGGCGCGCGCCGCGCGGGTGGGCGGCGGGGCGCGCCTGCGGCTAACCCGCCCGAAGGCTGCGGATGTGCGAAGCGCTAGAAAACGACGACGGCCTCGTTCGAGCAGGTGGCCGTTCCCGCTTCGCACAGCTTGTAGGTGTAGGCGCCGCCGCCGTTCTTGTTGATGGGGTCGGTGTAGGCCCCGTCGTTGCTCTCGGGAGGGGTGGACACGACGCTGCCGTTGCGCCAGACGTCGACGAAGGTGGATGTTGCGCCGGTCCATTGCAGATTGGCCTTCTGCAGGCCTTTGACCTTGTAGCCGGTGGCGGTCAGGCTGATGTTGGCGGGGGGCGGGGCGGGATCGTCGGCGGTCAGGGCCTGGTAGGCATTCACCCGGCCGTATTTCACCCAGGCGCGGAAGTTCTGGCCGAGCGCGCCCTGTGCGTCGGCGCCGTCTTCGATGTGGCTGCGCACTTGCGCATTCGTGATGCCGGGATAGTGCGCCCAGACCAGCGCGGCGACGCCGGCGACGTGCGGCGACGCCATCGAAGTGCCCGACAGCCAGGTGTAGCAGCCGTCGGGGTCGTTCGCGGGCAAGCCGCAGGCGGCGTTCGGATAGGCGGAGAGAATGTTGTGGCCGGGCGCGGCGACCGACACCCAGGCGGAACCGAAGCTCGAGAAATACGCGAGGTTGTCGTGCCGGTCGGTTGCCGCGACGGAGATGACTTCGGGGAAGGCGGCCGGGTAGTGGCGGGTCGCCGCATAGTCGTTACCCGCCGCGGCGACCAGCACCACGCCCTTGTTCCAGGCGTACGTGATCGCATCCGCTTCGGCCTGCGACGGTGAATAGGGATTGGGGTCGCTGCCGTAGCTCATGTTGATGACCTTGTAGCCCTGATCGGCGGCATAGAGGATGCCTTCGACCGAGTCCGCGACGTCGCACATGCCGAGCAGCGGAAAGGACTCCGACGGGTATTCGCGGCACACTTTCAGCGAGCCGATTTTCGCGCTCCACCCCACGCCGGCGGTGCCCCTGCCGTTGTCGGTGTTGGCGGCGGCAATGCCCGCGACGTGCGTGCCGTGTCCGATCAGGTCGCCGGGCGTGCTGCTGATCGTGAAGTTCTTCTGCTCGACACATTTGCCGAGCAGATCGACGTGGGTACATTCGACGCCGGCATCGAGGATCGCGATCCTGACGGTGTCGCTGCCACGCGAGAGATCCCAGGCCTGCGGCGCGTCGATATCCGCATTCAGCGTGCCCGTCACGTTGGCGCCGGTATCCGGTTCGTACAGCGGCTGGGCGGTGTTGTCGAGCCCCCACTGTTCGGGAAAGTAATCGATGCCGAGCCCCACCGGCGGCGACGGGTCCGCACCCTCGGTGGGCAGGACCAGCAGCCGGTAATGGTTCGGTTCGGCATAGCGGACATTGGGATTGCGCTGATAGAGCGCAATCGCGTCCTCGACCGTCCCCGGCGGCACCGCGAGCACCTGCACGCCGATCGCCGCGAAGCGCCGCACCAGTTGCGCCCCGGCGGCGGCATGCGCCTGCGCGATGTCGGCGCCTGGCGTGCCGGGCCGGAAGGCGACCAGGACCCGGTCCGGCGCGAAGCGCGGCGGTGGCGTGACGCCCGCTGGGAGGCCGCCGGCATCGGCGAGTGGCGCGGCGAGCAGGAACAAGGCGCCGACGAGCGGTGCGACGAAGGTGGTATGACGCATGATCTTGTCCTCCGGGGTAACGGCTGACGTCTCGGGAACGGGAAAACCCGGCACGACGCTGCGGCGGCCTGCGGATTGCGGATTGCGGATTGCGGCCCGCCGTGCCGGTCGCCCGACCTGCCGAGGAGCTCGCGCAATGGCTTGCCGAACCCGCCGGACACATCCACTTTAGTGCGCGGCGGACGCTGCGCGCGCGGGAGGAGATGCCCGTCGCGCCTATGACAATTCGACTAGCGGGCTGGGCCGCCGTGGGGGCAGTGGGTTGCACGGCATGGACAAACCGCAGGCGAGTCTGACCCGGTGCGCGGCAAGCCCCGGCCTTCAGGCCGGGGAAGGATAGCGCGGGCGGCGTAGCCGTCCTGGTGGTTTCAGTGTGGGCTCTGCTGTTGTTCGATGTACTGGCGCACGATGGAAATCGGCGCCCCGCCGCAGGATGAGGCGAAGTAGGAAGGCGACCACAGCACGCCTTTCCAGTAGCGTTTCTCGATGTCGGGCCGCTCCTTGCGCAGCAAGCGGCTGGACACGCCCTTGAGGCTGTTGACGAGGTGGGAGACGGCCACCTTCGGCGGATATTCCACCCACAGGTGAACATGATCGTCCTCGCCATCCATTTCGATCAGTTGCGCCTCGAAGTCAGCGCATACGCGGCGCCTCGCTCTCGATCAGCGCGGTCACGCCGGCCAGGATCGCCCGCTGGTCATCGACGAGCAGGACTTCGATCGGAGGGGCCGAAACAATAAGCATGGCGGCGTGATCCACGCATGCGGCAAAGGCCGCGGATGATCGCAAGGTACCGCGAACGCGGTAAGCGGCCTATGGTAAGAGATGCCCGGATTCGGCAGGACAAAACGACCGGGCGGTGGATTCGGCAGGACAAAACAACCGGGCGGTGGAGCGACGATGCATCGACGATGAGTCTGCCTCGTGCCCGGCCGCGGTGACCGCCATGCCCGCCATGCATGAACAGATGCATCAGCGGGAGCCCCGCCTGTCCGGGAGATGACCGGAAGATGAACCAAAAGTAATGCTCAGGTCATCTTGTGGTCAGTGGCGTCCGCCTAGCATGTGTCCAGGGTTGCTCGAACGCGAGCGCCTGATTCGAACACGGCGTTACCCGCCCGGTTTGATCCGAAGTAACACAGCTCACAAGGAGTAAATCATGTTGATGAAAATCGCCGCCGCCGCCGCGTCCGTACTGATCGCCACCTCGGTTTTCGCCGCCGACAAGGTCAACGTCGCCAAGTTCTACGAACTGAAGGACGGTTCCACGGTGTATGTGTTCAAGGACGGCAAGATGGCCATGGAAAACAAGGCCGGCCAGGTTGTCTCGATGAAGGAGGGCCACGCGATGGAGACGAAGGATGGCCAGAAGATCATGATGAAGGGCAACGAGGTCTGGCGTCTCGACGATGCGCTGAATCACGATCGTCGCGGCAACTGAAGAGAAGGCGCGCGGCCGCGCCAGGTTCCGGATGGCCCCCCTTGCCCGCAGACATGGGGCCATCGCCATTTTCGCGTGAGTGGGTACGCCGGACCTATTCGTTGCTGATCAGACTCTGTTTGACGCGACCGGATCGGTCCGATGTCGCGTCACTTGCCTGAACGGTTTTCAGTCCCGGGCATTCCGATGCAGCCATGATCGCATTCGACGATCCAGCGCCTGCGCAGCACGACGGCGCAATAACGGTAGCTCACGGCGTTCCCGGAACAGCCCGCGGCGGCTGCGAGAAGGTGGCAGACGCAGCGCTCGCCGTGGGTCTGCCCGGATTTGAAATGCATGAAAGGGCGGGACATCGCGTTACTTCATGTCGCGCTGGTGATCGTGCCGCTTGTCCGGCGTCTTGTCCTCGTGCACGGATCTTTCGCCCGAGGGCGCCGCTTGCCTGGCGGGCACGCCGAGCTTTTCGGCGACATGGCTGTGGCGCGGTTTCACCTGCGCCGGGCTGCCCGGCGCGGTGGTCTCCGTGTTTTCCCCTTTGGCATCGACCGGGGGGGTATCCTGCGCGGCGCCTGCGCCGACGGAAAACGTCATGGCGATGGCAAATACGCTGAGGACGAAGCTTGTCGTGCGTTTCATGATGATCTCCGGCGATGGGCGTTGAATCGGATCGGGAGCGTCCGGCTGGCCGCGCCCGAGTCTCTTGAAGACGCTGTCAGTGTGCGCCGGCGCGGCTGTCCGGTCGATGACGAACGGATTACAGATGAGTCAGGATGCCGACGCGGCCTGCCGACACGTGCCGCCTTCACCACTGCGATGGCCGCTACGTTCGCCGGTGCGATGGCCGGTCGGTTCGGCCGAAATCGGCTTCGCTGCACTTCAACTCGACCATGCGCCGCAAAGCCGGCTCTTCGGCAACGAAAAGCCGGACCGCCTCAGGGTCGAACTGGCTGCCGCTCATGCGCCGGATTTCCGCCATCGCCGTTTCGAACGGCAGCGCGTGCCGATAGGGGCGGTCCGAGGTCATCGCATCGAGCGCGTCGATCACGGCAAACAGTCGCGCCCCCAACGGGATGGCTTCGCCACGCAAACCACGCGGATACCCTGTGCCGTCGAAGCGTTCCTCGTGGCAGCGCACGATTTCTGCCGCGTCCTCCATGCCTGCGAGGTGACTGACGAGGTGATGGCCGTCGTCGGGATGGCGGCGCATCACGGTCCATTCGTCGTCGTCGAGCGGTCCGTTCTTCAACAAGATACGGTCCGGGACGCCGATCTTCCCGATGTCGTGAAGCAGCGCGCCCCAGTAAATTTGGGTGAGGCGCCGCTCGTCGTGCGGAAAGAAGCGTTTTGCCAGGACGACCGTGTGGCAGGCGACGCGCCGCGAGTGGAGACCGGTCTCGTGTTCGCGCAGATCGAGCGCGCTGGCGAGCGCTTCGGCGAAACCGGCGTTCAGATCGCCGCAAGCCGAACACTCCGCCGCGAGCGGTTCGAGAAAGCAGCGTTCGCAGAGCGCATCGCCGGTTTCCGGCCGGTCCCGGGATGCGATGAGAGCGCCGCAGCAACTGCATGTCGCCGCTGAAGTGGTCGAAGTGCGTGAATCGTTCAAGGCCGCAATCTCCCTCGATGGCCGTGCGATCGAACCCGGTTTCGTCAGTTCCGCGGCGCCCCGGACTGTTGCGCACCCAGGCGGGGGATGAACGCGGGCGTGCGTTCGAGGTAGCGGCGGTACGCATCGCCGAATTCGGCGACCGCGTCGCGCTCCTCGTGCCGCGCGAGCCGCGCGTAGACGACGAGCAGGATCGGGAACAGCACGAGCGTGATCAGCGTCGGCCACTGCAGCAGGAAGCCGAACATCACGAGCACGAAGGCGACGTACTGGGGATGTCGGATGCTGGCATAGGGACCGCTGTCGGCCACCCGGTGCTCGCGCTGGGCTTCGTAGAGCACCGGCCAGGCTTTCGCGAGCAGCCAGAATCCGCCGACGATGAACACCGTGCTGAGCAGGTGGAAGGGGCCGAAATGCGGATTCGAGCGCCAGCCGACCATCGTCTCGAGCAGGTGCCCGGAATCATGGGCGAGGAAATCCACCCCCGGAAAACGCGACGACAGCCAGCCGGACAGCAGGTAAATCGTCAGCGGGAAGCCATACATCTCGGTGAACAGCGCGACGATGAACGCCGAGTAGGCACCGAACGAGCGCCAGTCGCGCTTGCTGCGCGGCCTGGCGAAGCTGAACGCGAACGCGATGAAGAACAGCGAATTGATCACGACCAGCGACCACAGGCCATAGGCGGGCGTGTCGCTCATTTTTCATCTCCTTGCACACTTCTCGGCTTCGTCCCGTGATCGTGCCCGCCGTGACCGCCATGCATGAACAGATGCATCAGCGGACACGCGAGCACTATCAGCCAGGGGAGGAAGCCGAGTACGTGGGCGCGGTGCTCGGTGAAAAGCAAGAACACCGCCAGCGCGAGAAATCCGGCGAAGACCCACTTCGCCCGCGAGCCGGAGCGGGCGTGTGGATGGGATGACTGCTCCTTGTCGTCCAGCGATTTCATGTGTCTCCCCATTAACGGCGGCGGTATTCGAATAAGGCTTCAATCGGCTTCGCTGTTCCGGGCAGGCGGATTTCCAACGCGATTCGGTACGGGCCATCGCCCGTCAGGATGAAATAGCCGCCGAAGCTCGTCGCTTCTTCGATACGCATCGGCTCAAGTTGCTTGCGTGTACCGGCCAGGCCGAGGTCGGCCACGGTCGCCCGCACATCGGCCTCGGTGATGCGCTGGCCGGCCGTATCAAAGAGGGCGACGACCAGGTGATAGGCGTTCTTCCCGGTGGAAACGCCGCCATGCATGGCCCGCTCTTCGTGAGGCAGCGGGTGCTTGCCGGCGACCTGTGCGGGCAGGATGCCGTAATAGATCTCGATGCCCTGCACGGTTGCGTGCTGCCCCGACTCGACCGCATGGGCGAAAGCCGCCGTGACCAGCATGATCAGCGCAGCGATCCAGTGCCGAATCGTTCGCGGGTACTCTTTTCTCATGATCCTTCTCCTTGCGTTGAAGCGGGACGTGCCACCCAGAAAGACAGCAACTGCATCCAGCGCCCGTGCCTTCGGACTGAGCCGAATCCGCTCCGATGCAGAAAAGCGGGGATCTCGCCGCGCAGGTTGCCGGCAGTCATCGGCATCGCCAGCAAGGGCCAGACCAGCAGCCACCACAGCGGGTTCGCCGGCCGGTCGAGGTCGGCGATGACAAGACGTCCCGAGGGCTTCAGGACGCGTCGCACACTCTTGAGCCCGGCTTCCTTCGCCTGCGGCGGCAGGTGATGCAGCATCACGCTCGCCAGCACCACGTCGAATGAGGCGTCGGGAAACGGCAGCGTTTCGATCGCGGCAAGCTGGAAGCTCGCGCGGCTGCCCGCGCGGGCGGCATTCTCACGTGCGACGCCGATCATCGCCGGTGCCGCGTCAATCCCGACGGCCTCGCCCGACGGCCCGACTGCTTCTGCGGCGAGCCGGGTCAGCACGCCCGTGCCGCAGCCAACTTCCAGCACGCGCTCGCCTGGGCGCAGGGCGGCATGGCGCAGCGTCTCGATCCGAAAGGCTTTGCCGAGACCGAGCTTGGGACAGTACCAATCATAGATCGGTGCAGCCCAGCCCATGGTCATTCCCGCCGTGTGCGGGACGGGGCCTGGGGGAAAGGCGTTTGAGCGGCGCAACTGCAAGGCACCCCAGATGAGCAACGCCGGGCAGATAAGCAGAATGGCGACCACGATCGCGCTCGCCCACGTGAGTCCCCACAGCCACAGGATCGCCGCCGCCATCGCAATGGCCAGGGCGGGGCAGATCCACATCCAGTTGTCGATGCGTCGGTTCATCCGGCGGCACTCACGCCGTGCCCAGTTTCCGGCGCTTCAGCAGGGCCGAGTTGACGATGACCGACAGCGAGGACAGCGCCATCGCCGCGCCGGCGATGATCGGGTTGAGGAAACCGAGCGCCGCAATCGGGATGCCGACCGTGTTATAGGCGAACGCCCAGAACAGGTTCTGCTTGATCTTGCGCATCGTCGCCCGCGACAGACGGATCGATTCGACGACGTCGCGCACGTCGTTGCGGATCAGGATGATGCTGCCGGTTTCCTTCGCGACGTCCGAGCCCGAACCGATGGCGATGCCGATGTCGGCGGTGGCGAGCGCCGGCGCATCATTGACCCCGTCGCCCACCATCGCGACGCATTTTCCCTGCTGCTGCAGCGACTGGATGATCTTCGCCTTGGATTCGGGCAGCACCTCGGCGATGACCTCGGTGATCCCCAACTCCTTCGCGATGGCGTTCGCGGTGCGCTGGTTGTCTCCGGTCAGCATCACGACGTCTATGCCTTCGGCCCGCAGCGTCGCGACGGCTTCCTTCGCCTCGGGCTTGAGCGTGTCGGCCACGGCGATGACGCCGAGCAGCGCGCCGTCCACACCGACGAGCATCGCGGTCTTGCCTTCCGATTCGAGGCGCGTCATCGCTTCTTCCGCCTGCACGGTGGCCACGCCCTCCACGTCGAACATGCGTCGGTTGCCCAGTGCCACTCGCTGCCCGTCGATCTCGCCGCGCACGCCGTGGCCCGGCACCGCCTCGAACCTCGACGTCGCCGGGAGCGTGATGGCGCGGTGCTGTGCCGCGCGCACGATCGCCTCGCCCAGCGGATGTTCGGAGCCGGCTTCGAGTGCCGCCGCCAGTTGCAGAACCTCCGCCTCGGGACGAGCGCCGAGCACCACGATGTCGGTCACGGCGGGTTCGCCGCGGGTGAGGGTGCCGGTCTTGTCGAACACCACCGTCGTGAGCTGCTGGGCGCGCTCCAGCACTTCTCCGCCGCGGATCAGGATCCCGGCTTCGGCCCCCTTGCCGACGCCGACCATCAGCGCCGCGGGTGTGGCGATGCCGAGTGCGCACGGGCAGGCGATGATCAGCACGGCGATGAAGGCGAGCAGCCCCTGCGGAAAATTGCCCGCTCCCCACCAGCCGAAGAAGGCGAGGAAGGCGACCGCCACGACGGCGGGTACGAAGTAGCCTGTGACCTTGTCGGCGATGCGCTGGATATGGGCGGTACTCGCCTGGGCGTCCTCGACCATCTTGATGATCTGCGCCAGCGCGGTTTCCGCACCGACTTTAGTCGCCGTGAAGCGGAAGGCCCCGGTGCGGTTCAGCGTGCCGCCGATGACCGGCGAGCCGACCGTCTTTTCCGCCGGCATCGACTCGCCCGTCAGCATCGACTCATCCACGGACGAGTTGCCCTCGGTAACGACGCCGTCGGTGGGAAGCCGCTCGCCCGGCCGCACGGCGACCACTTCGTCCACCATCACCGACTCGGCCGGTACCTCCATCTCGACGCCGTCGCGGATGACGCGGGCCGTCGCCGGTTTCAGGTCGAGGAGTTTTCGCACCGCGGCCGACGAGCGCTTCTTGATCATCTCCTCCATGTAGCGCCCGAGCAGCACGAATGCGATGATGACCGCGGAGACCTCGAAATAGACATCGCGCTCTTCGACCTTGACCGGCAGCACTTCGGGGAAAAACAGCACCGCAACGCTGTAGAGGTACGCCACCGAGGTGCCGAGCGCGATCAGGAAGTCCATGTTGATCGTGCGCGTGCGAATTGCGGTCCATGACCCCTTGTAGAAGCTCCAGCCGCCGATGAACTGCACCGGCGTCACGAGCAGGAACAGCCACATGCCCCAGGTGAACCAGGGCAGGGCAGGGATCGGCGCCCAGGTCACGATGGTCGCGCCCGTCGCCAGCGCGAGGAAGGCCCCGGCACGCAGGATCGCCAGCGCCAGCACGCCGGTCAGCGCAATCGCCACGCGCGTGCGCATGGATTTCAGCTCGGTTTCCGGGGATTCGAAGGTGCGCTGGCAGCCGACACTGCAGAAGTAATACGTCCGCCCCGCCCGCTCGGTCTTCAGCGCGGTCGCCTTGTTGACGACCATGCCGCAGATCGGGTCCTTCGCCATGTCCTTGCCCGCGCTCGCCGGTGCCGTCACTGGTGGCGCGCCGAGAGCGTGCTCGCCGTGCGGGTGGCGATGGGCGTGCCGGGCCGATGGGAGGGCCGGCGCCGCCGATCTTGCATAGACCGGAGCGTTCGCCTGGAACTTCGTCAGGCAGGACGTGGAGCAGAAGTAATAGCGCTGCCCCTCGAACTCGGCGCTGCCTGCCGCTGACTGCTCCTGCACCTTCATTCCGCAGACAGGGTCGATGACCATGATGGTTTCCTCGTGGAGCTCATGTATCGGGATAGACGCGCAAGCCTTTCCGCTGGATGACCGGAGCCTTATCGGGGTGTCCGTCTCAGAGCCTCTTCCACGGGCATCAGCGCTTAACTCGCATGTCATGTCCGCCTCACCCATGGCGCGACCGGTGCGCCTGGGTCGAGGTCGGTTCACCCAGCGAACGAGCCGATCACGCTGCAATCAGGCGGACTGGAGCGCCGCAGGACATGCCGCGCCAGCCCGGACGCCATGTCCATGTCACGGACGGGGCTGGAAGATGTTCAGCGGATGACGATCATTTTCCGGTGGATTTACCCGTCGGCTTCGGCATCCGCTCCATCATCATCTGCATCATGTCCATGCGCCGCTCCATCTGGTGCATGCGGTTGGTGATGGCTTCGGTCGATGCGGCGCCCGTGCCCGGAGCCATCATCATTCCCATCCCCTGCATCATGCCCATGTCACCCATCATCGGGCAGCCCATCTGGCCCCTCGCCATCTGCTGGCCCAGCATCATGTTTTCACGCATGGTCTGCATGTGCTCCATCAGCAGTTTCTGCCGCTCCTCGGGATCCTTGGCTGCGGCCACGGCCTCGAGTTGCGACTGCATCTTGCTCGTGTTGTCCCGCATCTTCTGCACCGTCGTTTCGGGCGTCGGGGCGGAGACGGCCGCGGGTTGGTCGGGGTGGTGCGCATCGTCGGCGTAGGCGGGAAGGGCCGCGACCAGGGATATCGCGACTGCAGTCAGGATCGTTTTCATGATTTGTCTCCTAAGTCGGCGTAGCCGGAACCAGACAGGGAACTTGCGCAGGCCGGGTCAGACCGTTCGGCCGTTGCGTGGGCTGGAGGGTGATGCAAGTGCATGCTGCGCTCCCCGTGCTGAAGATGAATTCATCATAGCCCGCGCCGGTCGACAGGAGGCTGACGCGAAGATTACATTTCGGTCATCCTGACGCAGGGGGCGCAGGTGGAACGATATCGGCATGTTCGACCTGGATCCGCGCGGGGCAGGTTCAGCGCCAGTTTTCCACCACCAGCCCGCCGACCCGCGCGAATTCGCTGACATTGGACGTCACCACGATCAGGCCGCGGGCAAGGGCGCAGCCGGCGATCAGCACGTCGTAGGCACCGATCGGCTGTCCCTGACGCTGCAGTGCGGCGCGAATACCGGCCGCCGCCTGTGCGTCGGCGTCATCGAACGGGAAGGTCGTGATCGAGCCGAGAAAAGCGTCGATGACCGGCGCGAGTCTTCTGGCGCGCTCCGGGTTGAGCCTCAGCCCGAATTCGAGTTCCATGCGCGTGACGCTGGAAATGCCGATCAGAGTCGGCGCGGTAGCCTTGATGCGCGCCAGCACGCCCGGCTGTCCCTTGACGAAGTCGCTGACCGTGCAGGTGTCGAGCAGGTACTTCATGCCAGCGGATCCGTCAGCGGCGGTTTCAGCGTGCTGCGGCCGGCTTCCAGGGGCGGCATGTCGGCCACGCCCTCGAAGCCAAGCACTTCATCGGGCCACTGCGGCGTGCCATGCCGCGCGAGCCACTCGCTCACTGCCTTGCGGATCAGCGCGTTCTTCGTTTCCCCGGTACGTTCGGCCGCGGCAACGAGCTGCCGGCCGGTCTGGTCGTCGAGGTAGATGTTGAAGTTCATGACGTTTCCCGATGAATATAACATGTTCAGATGTTATGTTCGCTGGGGGGAAGAATCAAGCTTTCCACCGGAAAAACGCAGCGACGAATCCGGCTGTCGGCCATGCGCGGTAGCGGCAGGTTTGTCGTAGCCGCGCGAAGCTTCGACCGCCGGTCCCGGCTCGCGTCCTTACTTGATCGCGAAGCGCGCCGTCGCCGGCGCCTTGCCCGCCAGCGTGACCACCGCGACGGCCTTGGTGCCGGGGGCGACCTTGAACGTGCCTTTCGCTTCGAGCTTGTTGTCGCCGGCGGGCGCGAGGCTGGCTTCGCTCTTTTCGGCGCCGCTCAGCAGCGTGACTTTCGCGGTCGCGCCGGTCGTGTCGATCTTCCGGCCGTGGTCATCGAGGTAGAGGCTCAGCGTGTCGGGCGTCGCGACGAGCTCATAGACGACTTCCTTCACTTCGACGACCGCTCCGCCGTGTTTCGGCGCGAGGTCGTGGCCGGCGCCGGCGAAGGCGGCCGGAGCGGACAGGATCGCGACGGCGGCGAGCAGGGTGGCGAGAGGGGCGGGCAGGGTCTTCATGGTTTCTCCTTCGGGGTGGGGAGGGCGTTCACGGGGAACATCGGTACGCGTCCTGGCCCGCGTCGGCGACGAGGCGTTCGATCGGTTTGCGGCCGAAGAGCCACACCATCGCCGGCGTCAGGAAAGTGTCGAGCAGCGTCGAGCTGATCAGGCCGGAGAAGATCACGACCGCGACCGGATGCAGGATCTCGGTGCCGGGCTGCTCGGCCTCGAACAGCAGCGGCGCGAGCGCGAACGCGGCGACGAGCGCGGTCATCAGTACCGGCGTCAGGCGTTCGAGCGAGCCGCGGATGAGCATCTGCTGGTCGAACTTCTCCTCCTCGAAGGCGCACAGGTTGATGTAGTGGCTGACCTTGAGGATGCCGTTGCGCGTCGAGATGCCTGCCAGCGTGATGAAGCCGATCAGCGCGGCGACCGACAGCGGCTGGCCGGAGAGCCACAGGCCGATCACCGAGCCGACCAGCGCGAGCGGGATGTTCACCATGATCATCAGCGCAAGCGCGGTGCTGCGGTAGCGGCTGTAGAGCACGAGGAACACCATCGCCGCCGACACCAGCGACAGCAGGCCGATCAGGCGGCTCGATTCCTCCTGCGCCTCGAACTGCCCGCCGAGGTCGACGAAGTAGCCTTCCGGCAGCGGCGTGTCGGCGATCACGCCGCGGATGTCGGCGATGACGTCCGACAGCGGGCGCTGCGACGCATTGGCCGACAGCACGATGCGGCGCTTGCCGTCGTCGCGGCTGATCTGGTTCGGGCCGTCCGATTCGTCGATGTGCGCAAGTTTCGCGAGCGGCACGCGTCCGGCGGGCGTGTCGATCAGCACGTTGGCGAGGCCGCCGACCGAGCGCGCGGCATCCGGCAGGCGCAGCACCAGGTTGAACCGCCGGTTGCCTTCGATGACCTGCGTGATGCGCTCGCCGTCGACGAGCATCTTCAGCTCGGCGAGCAGCTTCGACGGCGGCAGGCCATAGGCTTCGGCGGCGTCGAAGTCGACGCGCACCTTGATCTGCGGCGTCAGCACCTGCTTTTCGATCTCGAGGTCGGCCAGGCCCTCGATACCGGCGAGCCGCCCGCGCAGCGCGTCGGCCTGCGCGCGCAGCGTGTCGAGATCGTCGCCGAAGATCTTGATCGCGATCTGCGCGCGCACGCCCGACAGCAGGTGGTCGATGCGGTGGCTGATCGGCTGGCCGATGCCGATGTTCGCCGGCAGGCTCGCGAGCCGCGCCCGGATGTCGGCGTAGATGGGGTCCAGCGGGCGTTCGCTCGGCCCGAGGGCGATGTCGAGCTCCGACGAATGCACGCCCTCGGCATGCTCGTCCATCTCGGCGCGGCCCGAGCGGCGGCCGACATGCACGACTTCGGGCACCTCGCGGATCGAGAGCTCCGCCTGCTGCGCGATGCGCACCGACTCGGTCAGCGTCGTGCCGGGGTTCAGCCGCAGGCCGACGAGCACCGTGCCTTCGTTGAACGGCGGCAGGAAGGTCGTCGGGAAGAACGGCACGAGCGCGAGCGCGGCGAGTACCGCGACGGCGGCGGCGGCGACGAGCAGCCGCGCATGCTCGAAGCCCCAGTGGAGCGCCTTCGCGTAGCGCGCCTTCAGCCACTGCACGAGCTTCGGCTCGCCGTGGTCGAGGCTCGTCATGCGCGGCAGCAGATAGAACGCCATCACCGGCGTCAGCGTCACCGACACCAGCATCGACGCGAGGATCGACGTGATGTACGCGACCCCGAGCGGCATGAACAGCCGGCCTTCGATACCCGGCAGCGCGAACAGCGGCACGAACACCAGCACGATGATGAAGGTCGCATAGACGATCGCCGAGCGCACTTCCAGCGTCGCCTTGCCGATGACTTCCAGCGGGTTGAGCCGCGCGTGCCCTTCGGCGCCGCGCTGGCGGTCCTGCTTCAGGCGCCGCAGCACGTTCTCGACGCCGACGACCGCGTCATCGACGAGCTCGCCGATCGCGATCGCCAGGCCCCCGAGCGTCATCGTGTTGATCGACATGCCGAAGTAGCGGAACACCAGCACCGTCGTCAGGATCGAGGCCGGAATCGCGACGAGCGAGATCAGCGTCGTGCGCAGGTTGGCGAGGAACAGATACAGCACGACGGCGACGATCGCCGAAGCGGCGACGAGCTTGCCCTGCAGGTTGCCGATCGACGACTCGATGAAGTTCGCCTGGCGGAAAGTCACGCGTGGCGCGTCCATGCCGGCGGGCAGCGACTTCTTCAGCTCGCCGAGCGCCGCTTCGACTTCGCGCGTGAGCTTCACGGTGTCCGCGTCGGGCTGCTTCTGCACCGACAGGATCACCGCCGGCTGGCCGTTGAAGCCGGCGTCGCCGCGCTTGATCGCCGGCGCGAAGCTGACCGCGGCGACCTGCTTCAACAGGATGCTGCGCCCGTTGCGGGAGGCCACCGGCAGCCGTTCGAGATCGGCGAGCCGGGTCGTGTGGCCGATGTGGCGGATCAGGTATTCGCGCGCGTTGAGTTCGAGGAAGCCGCCGCTGGTGTTCGCCGAAAAACCCTTCAGCGCGCCCGCGATGTCGTCGACGCTGACGCCGAGCGCGGCCATGCGCGCGGTGTCGGGCTGCACCTGGTACTGGCGCACCTCGCCGCCGATCGGGATCACCTGGGCGATGCCGGGCACCGCCAGCAGCCGCGGGCGCAGCACGAAGTCGGCGTATTCGCGCGTCGCCATCGGGTCGATCCGCAAAGGGTCGATCGGCATCGCGATCAGCAGGATTTCGCCCATGATCGAGCTGATCGGCCCCATCGCCGCGTGCTCGATGCCGGCGGGGAGCTGGTCGCGCACGGTCGTGAAGCGCTCGTTGACGATCTGGCGCGCGCGGTAGATATCGACGCTCCAGTCGAAGCTGACATAGACGAAGGCGAGGCCGACCGACGACACCGAGCGCACCGCGCTCACGCCCGGCAGCCCGCTCATCGACACTTCGAGCGGGATCGTGATGAGCTGCTCGACCTCTTCGGGCGCCATGCCGCCGGCTTCGATCTGCAGCGTCACCTGCGGCCGGTTCAGGTCGGGGAAAACGTCGACCGGCGTGCGCACGAGCGTGAGGCCGCCGTAGATCATCATGACCGCAGCGAGCGCGAGCACCATCAGGCGGTTGCGCAGGGATTGATGGACGAGCCAGTCGAACATGCGGGGCCCTTCAGCGAACCTGATTGACGAGCGGCGCGCCTTCGACGACGACGCGCTCGCCGGCAGCGAGCCCGGCGGTGACGGCCACGGTCGCGCCGTCGAGCGGGCGGTAGCGCACCGTGCGCGGCGCGAAGCGCTCGGCCGTGCCATGCACCCAGACGATCTCCTGGTTCGCGGAGTTCTTGACCAGCGCTGCGCTCGGCACCGGGATGCCGTCGATCTGTTCGCGTGTCTGCACGATGACCTGCAGCGGCTGGCCGACGGCGAGCGGCGGCGTGCTGCCGGGGACGGTGCGGAACAGTACCGGCAGGCTCTGATCGCGCAGCGTGCTCCCGGCGCCGACCCATTCGAGCGGGAACGCGGTCCTGCCACCATCCACTGATGCGGACGCCTGGGCGACACCGACCGCCTGCGCGGCGTCGTGCGCGATCGCTTCGACCTGCAGCCGAGCGGGATCGACGATCTCGAACAGCAACTCGCGCGCCTCGACGACCTGCCCGGCGACGACGTGGCTCGCCGCGATGACGCCCGACACCGGCGCGACCAGCGTCTCGCTGCGGGCCAGGCTGCCGCCGATCGCCCCTAGCCGCTCGCCGAGGCTCTGCACGTCGATGCGCGCGGCGTCGATCTCCTTCTGCGGCACGCTGCCTTCGAGCTGCTGCAGGCGCTCGAGGCGCTTCTTCGCGATCTCGAGGGTGGCGCGCAGCTCGGCGGCCTGCGCGCTCTGCTCGGCGCGCTCGATCGGGCTCGCCGACGGGCGCACGACGGCGAGGACTTCGCCCCGGCGCACGGCCTGGCCGAGCACCGGCAGGCCGCGGGCGCCGGCCTCGATGCGCCCGTCGATCGTCGGCTGCACCTTGCCGCCGGCGTTCGGGTCCATGACGACGCGGCCGATCCACTGCCATGTCTGCGGCAGCGACCGGGGCTCGGCGATCACGGTGCGCACCCCGAGCTGACGCTGCGCGCGCTTCGGCAGGAACACTGATCCGTCCGGCAGGCGCTTGGGCGCGTCGGCGGGGGCGACGAGCGGCGTCTCGTCGCCGTGGTCGTGGCCGGCGTCGGCGACGACCGCCCCCGGTACGAGGAAGGCGACGAGCGTGGCCGCCGCGACGAGCCCGCGCGCGGCAGGTGGACAATGCAAGGTATTCATCAAGGATCCGTTCGAAGGGTTCACGCGCCCGGGCGCGGGCGGCGTTGCAGGCGGGCGCGCACGCCCAGGCCGAGCGTGACGAGCGCGAGCACGCCGCCTGCGCCCCACAGCAGGCGCTCGCGGAGCGACGCGCTGCCGGTGGCCGCGTCGACCGCCGGCGCTGCCACCACCAGATCGGCCGCGAGCAGGTCCACGTCGTCACCGGCGCTGACCGTGAGCATCACCGGATACGTCCCGGGCGCCGCGAACGGCGTGTCGCCGAAGCGGTAGCTGCCCGCCTCCACCGGCTCGCCGACGCTCCGGTAGCTGCCGGATTCGAGCTCGACGCGGGCCCCGGCCACCGGGGCGTTCGTCGCGTAGTCGTCGAGCGTCAGCGCGAGCTCGCCGCCGCGCAGCGTGCCGACGACTTCGAACAGATCCGAGTGCGCCTCGAAGCGCGGCAGCGCCGCGCCGCTCGTGACGATCGGCGCCTCGTCGTGATCGTGGCCGCCCTCGTGGCCGGGGCCTGCCAGCGCCGGCGCGGCGAGGCCGACGGCGAGCGCCAGCGCGAGTCGGCGAACGAAGCCGGGAACGGTGCGGAAGAAGGGATTCAAGGCAATAATCCGTAAGCTTGTCGGAGCCGGGACGCGGCGCGCCCGGTTTCGAGGCGCGCACGGGCGAGCGCGAGCTGCGCGTTGAAATGGTCGTTCTCGGCCCGCAGCCGCGCCGGCAGGTCGATCTCGCCGAGGTCGAACGCTTTCGCGAGAAGTTGCCGGGTGTCCGCGGCAAGCCGTGCGTGCTCGGCGCTGAAACGCTCGGCATCGCGCGCGCGGTCGAGCTCGGCGCGCGCGATGTCGATGCCGGCCAGCACGCGCTCGCGCTGCAGCGCCGCCCCGCTTTCGGCTTCGACGAGCTCGGCGTTCGCTGCGGCGATGCGGGGTCGGTTGCGCGCGTCGGTGCCGAACGGCACCCGGATGCCGACGGTGGTCGTCGTCGCGTAGCGCGCGCCGAATTCGCCGCGCTCGCGCGTCACGCCGAGGATCAGCTCGGGCGCGTCGCGCGTGTCGGCGCTCGCGTGGCGCAGCCGGTTGCGCGCGACGGCCGTGGTCTGCCGCAACTCGACGAGCCCGGCATGGTGATCGACGTCGGCCGCGGCGGGCTCGGGCTCCTGCCCGACCGGCGGCGCGGTGAGCCCGGTCAGCGCGGCGTACAGGCGCTCTTCGCGCCGCAGCCCCGCCTGGGCCCGAGCGAGCGCGGCGCGCGCCTGCTGGACCGCGGCCTGCGCGTTGTTCGCATCGACCCGCGCAAGGTCGCCCGCCGCCACGCGCCGCGCGACGTCGGCGGCCAGCGCTTCGGCTTCGCCGACGCGGCGCTCGTCGGCGTCGGCTTCGCTCGCCGCCAGACGCAGTGACCAGATCGCCTCGCGTACTTCGCCGGCGATCTCGAGCCGGGCGCGTACGAGCCGGGCTTCGAGCGCGTCGCCTTCGGCGTCGGCGAGCGCCACGGCCGCCGTGCGGGTGCCGGGCAGCCATAGCGGCACCTCGAGTTCCGCTTCGATCTCGCGCGCGCCTTCGTCACGGTTCAGTTCGTCGGAGCGCCGGGTCAGGGTCAGCGCAGGCGGCTCCGGGGTCCAGCTCGCCGCGGCGCCGCGCCGCGCGGCCTGTTCGTCGCGGCGGGTGCCCGCGGCGCGGGCGTTCACGCTGCGCGACCATGCCGCCTCGACGGCCTGACGGAGCGTCGGCAGCGGCGCCGCATCCGGCGGCTGCGCCGAGGTCCCGCCCGCGGGGGCGAGGGCGAGCAGCAACAGCGTGCCGGCGGCGAACATCGTTCGGGAAATCGCCGACCGCGGCGGGTTAAGGTTAAGGACCCCGGAGCTCCGAGCGTGAAAACGGCAGCGGAAAAAGTCGACCGGCGTGCCGTGCAGCTTCGCGTTCATCGGCTCGTCACCGCCGGTGCCGCGACCGGTGCGCCCGCACCGGATTGCAGCTCCCGCCGCAGCTGCCACTGCTTGACGAGCGCATACAGCGCGGGGATCACGCCGAGCGTCAGCACCGTCGACGAGATCATGCCGCCGACCATCGGCGCGGCGATGCGGCTCATGACTTCGGAGCCGGTGCCCGTGCCCCACATGATCGGCAGCAGGCCCGCCATGATCGCGATGACCGTCATCATCTTCGGCCGCACCCGCTCGACCGCGCCTTCCATGATCGCTTCGTAAAGATCGGCGACCGTCGGCTCGCGGCCTTCGGCGAGCCGTTTCGCGCGGATCGCTTCCCAAGCGTGATCGAGGTAGATCAGCATCACGACGCCGGTTTCGGCCGCGACGCCGGCGAGCGCGATGAAGCCGACCGCGACCGCGACGCTCATCTGGTAGCCGAGCCACCACATCAGCCACACGCCGCCGACCAGCGCGAACGGCACCGACAGCATCACGATCAAGGTCTCGGTCAGGCGCCGGAAGTTCAGGTACAGCAGCACGAAGATCAGCCCGAGCGTCAGCGGCAGCACGACCTTCATCTTCTCCTTCGCGCGCTCCATGTACTCGAACTGGCCGCTCCAGGTCGCGTAGTAACCGGGCGGGAACGTCACCTCTCCGGCGACCGCCTGCTGCGCGCGCTTGACGAATGCGCCGAGGTCGGCGTCGCGCGTGTCGACGTATACGTACGCGGCGAGCAGCGCGTTCTCGGTGCGGATGCCGGGCGAGCCGCGCGTGAGCCGCACGTCGGCGAGCTGGCCGAGCGGGATCGGGCCGCTCGTCGTCGGCACGTACACTTCGGCCGCGATGCGCTGCGGGTCGTCGCGCAGGCCGCGCGGGTAGCGCACCGTGACGTTGTAGCGTTCAAGCCCTTCGACCGCAGTCGTGACCATGTCGCCGCCGAGCGCGGTCGCGACGACTTCCTGCAACGCATTGACCGTCAGCCCGTAGCGCGCGAGCTGGTCACGGCGCGGCACGATGTCGAGGTAGTAGCCGCCGCTGACGCGCTCGGCATATGCGCTGGACGCGCCCGGGACGTTGCGCACCGCGGCTTCGACCTGTTTGGCGACCTGCTCGATCGTCGCCAGATCGTTGCCGAACACCTTGACGCCGATCGGCGTGCGGATGCCGGTCGCGAGCATGTCGAGGCGCGCCTTGATCGGCATCGTCCAGGAGTTCGCGACGCCGGGGAATTTCAGCGCTGCGTCCATCTCGGCGATCAGCCTGTCGGTCGTCATGCCTGGCCGCCAGTCGGTCTGCGGCTTGAGGTTTACGACCGTCTCGAACATCTCTAGCGGCGCCGGGTCGGTCGCCGACAGCGCGCGCCCGGCCTTGCCGTAGACCGATTCGACTTCGGGGAAAGTCTTGATGATGCGGTTGGTCGTCGCCAAGAGGCGCCCGGCTTCGGTCACCGACATGCCGGGCAGCGCCGCTGGCATGTAGAAGAGGGTGCCTTCGTTCAGGGTCGGCATGAACTCGGAGCCGAGCTGGCGCGCCGGGAACACCGTCACGGCCATCGCCGCCACCGCGGCGACGAGCGTCAGCACTTTGTGTCGCATCACGCCGCGGATGATCGGCCGGTAGACCCAGATCAGGAAGCGGTTCACCGGGTTCTTCGCCTCGGGCAGGATGCGCCCGCGCACGAAGAACAGCATCAGCACCGGCACCAGCGTCACCGACAGGATCGCCGCGCCCGCCATCGCGAAAGTCTTTGTGAACGCGAGCGGCGAGAACATCCGGCCTTCCTGCCCTTCGAGCGTGAACACCGGCAGGAACGACACGGTGATGATCAGCAGCGAGAAGAACAGCGCCGGCCCGACTTCCTTGCACGCGCGGATGATCGTGTGCGTACGGTCGGCCTGTGTCGCGCCCTCCGGCAGATGTTCGAGGCGCTTGTGCGCGTTCTCGATCATGACGATCGCGGCATCGACCATCGCGCCGATCGCGATCGCGATGCCGCCGAGACTCATGATGTTCGAGCCCAGGTCGAGGAAACGCATCGCGATGAACGCGATGAGGATGCCGAGCGGCAGCGTGATGATCGCGACGAACGCGCTCCTGACGTGCAGCAGGAAAATCACGCAGACTGCCGCGACGATCAGGCTCTCTTCGAGCAGCGTCCACTTCAGGTTCGCAATCGCGCGCTCGATCAGCGTCGAGCGGTCATAGACCGGCACGATCTCGGCGCCTTCGGGCAGGCCCGGCGCGATCTCGGCGATCTTCGCCTTGACGTTCGCGATGACGTCGAGCGCGTTCTGGCCGAAGCGCGCCATGACGATGCCGCTTGCCACTTCGCCTTCGCCGTTCAACTCCGCGATGCCACGGCGCTCGGCCGGCACGAGCTCGACGCGGCCGATGTCGGCGACGCGCACCGGCGTGCCGCCTTCGGTTTTGAGCACCAGGTTCGCGATGTCGTCGGCGCCGCGCAGATAGCCGCGGCCGCGCACCATGTATTCCTTCTCGGCCATCTCGACGACGCGCCCGCCGACGTCGCGGTTCGACTCGCGGATCACGCGGCTGACGTCGTCGAGCGCGAGGCCGAAGGTCGCGAGCCGGTGCGGGTCGACGGTGACCTGGTATTCGCGCACGAAGCCGCCGACGCTTGCGACTTCCGACACGCCGCCGGCTTTCGTCAGCTGGTAGCGGATGTACCAGTCCTGCAGGCTCCTCGTCTCGGCGAGCGACAGGTTCTTGCCGGTCACCGCGTACTGATAGACCCAGCCGACACCGGTCGCATCCGGCCCGATCTGGGGTGCGACGCCCTGCGGCAGCCGGCCGGCGACCGACGACAGGTATTCGAGCACGCGCGAGCGCGCCCAGTAGATGTCGGTGCCGTCCTCGAAGATCACGTAGACGTAGGACGCACCGAACATCGAGAAGCCGCGCACGACTTTCGCACGCGGCACCGCGAGCATCGAGGTCGTCAGCGGATAGGTCACCTGGTCCTCGACGACCTGCGGCGCCTGGCCGGGGAAGTCGGTGAACACGATCACCTGCACGTCCGACAGGTCCGGCAGCGCGTCGAGCGGCGTGTTCTTCACCGCGTACAGCCCGCCGCCGATGACGAACAGCGTCGCGAGCAGCACGAGGAAGACGTTCTTCGCGGACCAGTCGATGAGGCGGTCGAGCATGTCAGTGGCTCCCGTGTCCGTTCGCGGCCGCCGGTTTCGCCCCGTTCGCCTTCTCGACTTTCGTGACGACGAATTCGCCGGGTTGGCGCTGCTCGAACTCGAATCGAACCGGCGTGCCGGGCGCGAGGTCGGCGACGAGCTCGGGCGACGCCACCGCGAAGTCCATCGTCATCGCCGGCCATTGCAGCGCGGGGATGTCGCCGTGCGTCAGCGTGACGGTGTTCGTCGCCGGATCGACGGCGTCGAACGTTCCTTCGGCCTCGTACGTTGCCGGCGCTGCGGCCGGGGCCGGGGCGGCGTCAGTCAGGTTCGACAGCGCGGCCTTCAGCTGGCTTTCGGAGTCGATGAGGAAGTTCGCCGACGTCACGACGCGGTCGCCGGCCTCGACGCCTTCGAGCACTTCGACGTGCTCCGTGCCGCGCTCGCCCAGGCGCACCGGCTGTGGCTTGAAGCGGCCTTCGTCGAGCGCGATCAGCACGACCTGGCGCACCCCGTCGTCGATGACCGCGGACGTCGGCACGGTCACGCGCGGTGTCGGCGAGCCGGACGCGAGCTCGACGTGCGCAAACATGCCCGGGCGCAGCAGGCCTTCGCGGTTGTCCAGTTCGAGGCGGATGCGGGTGCTGCGCGTCTCGACGTTCAGCGTCGGGTAGAGATAGCCGATTTTCGCGTCGAAGCGGCGGTCCGGGAAGGCGTCGAGCGTTACGCTCGCCGGCTGGCCGACGCGCACGCGCGCGAGGTCGCGCTCGAAGATGTCGGCGATGACCCACACTTTCGCCAGGTCGGCGATGCGATAGACCGCTTCGCCGGGCATGAAGCGCGCGCCCTGCACCGCGTTCTTCTCGAGCACGACGCCGTTCGCCGGCGAATGGAAAGTCTGGCGCTGCGCGATCTCGCTGCCACGCGGCATGCCGACCTGCCAGTTCTGCAGGCGCTCGCGCGTCGCGTTGGCGAGCCGGCGCGCCGCTTCCGATGCGATCGGGTCGGTGGCGGCACTGTCGCGCTGTAGCCGCTCGGCGATGCGCAGTTCCTCGCTGGCCGACAGCAGCTCGGGGCTGTAGATCGTGAACAGCGGCTGGCCGCGGCGCACCGGGTCGCCGACCGCATTGACGTGCAGGCGCTCGATCCAGCCTTCGAAGCGTGGCGCGACGTCGACGACCGCGCGCTCGTTGAGCTCGACGCGCCCGACCGCGCGCACTGCGGCCCCGACGACGCGCATCTCGGCGACGGCGGTCTTCACGCCGAGCGTCTGTACGCGCGCCGGGCTGACGACGACGGCGCCGCTGTCGTCGGGCTTGTCGTCGGCATAGACCGGGAGGTAGTCCATGCCCATCGAGTCCTTCTTCGGCACCGGTGAGGTGTCGGGCAGGCCCATCGGGTTGCGGTAATAGAGGATCTGGCGTTCGCTGCCGGCGCCTGCGGCCGTGCTTTCGGCGGCCGTCGTGGTGCCGCCGGCCGCGGGAGCAGGGTCGGCGCGGCGGCTGCCCGCCCAGTAGCCGGTGCCGAGCGCGAGCGCGACGGCGACCGCCGCGAGGGAAAGTCGTACGGCGGGCTTCACGGCTGTTCTCCTGCAAGTTTTTCGATTTCGGCGAGCGCCAGGCGGGTGTCCACGTCGGCTTGCAGCAGCGCCATGCGCGTATCGACGAGCTGGCGCTCGGCTTCGAGCACGGTGTCGAAGTCGACGCGCCCCGTCGAGAACGCGGCACGGGTCGCGTCGCGCGTCGCTTCGGCCTGCGGCGTCAGCGTGCCGCGCAGGAGCTGCAGCGTCTCGTGGCCGCTGGTGAACGCGGCGTACGCGCTGCCGAGCTCGCCGAGGAGCCGCGCTTCGGCCGCAGCGCGCCTCTGGTCGGCGGCGGTGACCATCAGCGCCGCCTCGCGCTCGCGGGCGCGCCGCGCCGACTGCTGCAGCGGGATCATGACTTCGAACATCACGTCCCACGAACCTTCGCCGCCGCGCGGGCGGTTGTTCGTCAGCCCGACGCTGAAGTCCGGGTAGCGGTCGCGCCACGTGCGGTCGCGTTCGAAGCGTGCCGCGTCGATGCCGCGCGCTTCGGCGGCGATCGCCGGATGGGTCGCGCGCGTGCGTTCGACGAGAGGCGCGAGGGCGACCGCCTGCGGCAGCGGCGGCGGTTCCTGCGGCGCCGCGAGGGCGCTGCCGGGCGCGCGGCCGAGCAGCGCGTTCAGTGCCGACGCCGTGCCGCGGCGGCGCTGTTCGACGCCGACGAGCGCGAGCCGCTGCGACGTGATCTCGCGCTGCGCGCGCAGCACCGCCTGCTGCGGCAGCAGGCCGAGGCGGTAGCGCGACAGCGTGATCTCCTCGAGGCTCTGCAGCAGCGCCAGCGCGTCGCGATTGAGCCCCGCTTCGCGGTCGGCAGCGTAATAGCGCAGCCACGCCGCCTTGATCTCGGCAGCCATGTTCGCCCACGCCGCGTCGCGGGCCGCCTCTGCCTGGTCCGCGCGGGCGCCCGCCGCGCGCTCGGCGAGCTCGCGTTTGCCCCACGCCGGCAGCGGCTGGATGACGCGGTAGCGGGTTTCGCCGACTTCGCCCGGCACGAGCGTCGTCGGGCCGCCGCGCATGCGGTTCGTGAAGTCCATCAGCTCGACCTGGAAGCTCGGGTCGGGCAGCGCGCCGGCGGGCTCGACCCGTTCGCGGGCGGCATCCGCTTCGGCGCGGTCGACGGCAAAGGCCGGGTTGTTCACGCGGGCGTATTCGATCAGGCCGGCGAGGTCGGCGCCGAGGGGCGGCGCAGCGGCAGCGGGCGGCGTGGCGTCCTGCGCGTGGCCGAAGGCGCTCGCCGCGAGCACGGCGATGCCCGCGGCCAGACGCAGGGAACGCAGGCCGGCGATAAGCGGTTTCATCGGATGTCCGGAAAAAGTGGGGGTGGCCGGAGCCGGTGGACGGGGAAGGTGACCGGGCGAAACGGCGGGTCGAGCGAGCCGCAGCCGCAACGCCGTCCGGCTGCGGCGCGTCACGCCTGTTTCGCCGTTATTTCTTCGCCCTTATTTGGCCCTTATTTCGCGATTTCCAGCTTCGTCACCGTGAACACCCCATCGACGCGCTGCGCGGCGAAGCGGATCCTGTCGCCCTCCCTGACCGCGTCGAGCATCGACGGGTCGGTCGCGCGAAAGGTCATCGTCATCGGCGGCATGCCCAGGTTCTCGAGCGGGCCGTGGCTGATGGTGATCTTGCCGGCGGCCTTGTCGACTTTCTTGACGGTGCCTTCCGACAACGGAGCTTTCGCGTCGGCGACAGGCATCGCGGCGCCGTGAGCGGCATCGTGTCCGTGCCCGCTCATCGCAAAAGCCGGACCGGCAGCGGCGAGCGTGGCGAGGAGGGCGAACGTGGCGAGGGGGCAGGTGAGGGGCATCATGGATCCTGTGTTGCGGTGATTGGAATGAAGTATGAGGTCGTAATACCGACCGGAGGCTGACGGGGAGATTACATTTTTGTCAGCCGGGGCCGGGCCGCGAGGCAGCGAACCCGCGGCCGGCTGGCGGGAAGGAATATGCGATATGTGTGGATCGGCGCGTTCCATGCAGAAGGCGAATCTTTGTACAGGACGCTCCCGGTGTCGAGCGGAACATCGCCATTCCCCCGCCATTCCCATCGGCGCGCCCCCCCGTGAAAGGGGGCGCGCGGCCTGCCGGCGTGGGGCAAATTGTCGCTGTGGCGCGGCCCGGCCGGACCCTGCAGGGACGGCGCCGGCCCCGCGTCCGCAGGCGCAACGAACGAAGGAGACCTGGCATGCGCATCGTGTGTATCGGCGGCGGACCCGCAGGGCTGTATTTCGCGATCCTGATGAAGAAGCTGAACCCGGCGCACGAGATCGCCGTCGTCGAGCGCAACCGGCCGTACGACACGTTCGGCTGGGGTGTCGTGTTCTCGGATGCGACGATGGACAACATGTGCGAATGGGACCCGGCGACGGCCGATGCGATCCGCGTCGCGTTCAACCACTGGGACGACATCGAGCTGCATTTCAAAGGCCGCACGATCCGCAGCGGCGGCCACGGTTTCGTCGGCATCGGGCGCAAGAAGATGCTCAACATCCTGCAGGCGCGCTGCGAGGAACTCGGCGTCGAGCTGGTGTTCGACCGCGACGTCGAGTCGGACAGCGAGTTTCCCGACGCGGATCTCATCATCGCCTCCGACGGCATCAACTCGCGCATCCGCAACAAGTACGCCGAAGTTTTCAAACCGGACATCGTCACGCGGCCGAACCGCTACATCTGGCTCGGCACGAACAAGCTCTTCGACGCGTTCACGTTCCTGTTCGAGAAGACCGCGCACGGCTGGTTCCAGGCGCACGTCTACAAGTTCGACGACACCACGACGACTTTCATCGTCGAATGTCCCGAGCACGTCTGGAAAGCGCACGGGCTCGACCGTGCCGACCCGGAACAGTCGATCGCATTCTGCGAGAAACTGTTCGCGAAGCATCTCGACGGCCATCCGCTGATGACGAACGCGCGCCACCTGCGCGGCTCGGCGTGGCTGAACTTCCAGCGCGTCAAGTGCGAGCAGTGGCACCACGACAACGGCAGGAGCCACGTCGTGCTGATGGGCGACGCGGTGCATACCGCGCATTTCGCGATCGGCTCGGGCACCAAGCTCGCGATCGAGGACGCGATCGAGCTCACAAGGCTGTTCCGCGACGAAGGCGACACGGCGGACCACATCCCGGCAGTGCTCGCCCGCTATCAGGCAGCGCGCAACATCGATGTGCTGCGGCTGCAGAACGCCGCGTGGAACGCGATGGAATGGTTCGAGGTCTGCGATGCGCGCTACTGCGATACGCTCGAACCCGAGCAGTTCATGTACTCGATGCTGACGCGCTCGCAGCGCATCTCGCACGAGAACCTGCGCCTGCGCGACGCGGCTTGGCTCGAAGGCTACGAGCGCTGGTTCGCGAACAACGCGGGGCTGCCGACCACGGCCGGCGAGGCGCCGCCGCCGATGTTCACGCCCTTCACGCTGCGCGGCCTGACGCTCGCGAACCGCGTCGTGGTGTCGCCGATGGCGATGTACTCGGCCGACGACGGCAGCGCGAACGACTTCCACCTCGTGCATTTCGGCTCGCGCGCGCTCGGCGGCGCCGGGCTGCTGTATACCGAGATGACCTGCGTGTCGCCCGACGCGCGCATCACGCCGGGATGCGCCGGCCTGTACAAGCCCGAGCACGTCAATGCATGGAAGCGCGTCGTCGATTTCGTCCACGCGAATTCCGCCGCAAAGATGGGCATCCAGCTCGGCCACGCCGGCCGCAAGGGCGCGACGAAGCTCGCGTGGGAAGGCATCGACGAGCCGCTCGAAGCCGGCGGCTGGCCGCTGATGTCGGCGTCGCCGCTGCCGTACCTGCCGCATTCGCAAGTGCCGCGCGAGATGACGCGCGACGACATGGAGCGCGTGCGCGACGACTTCGTGCGCGCGACGAAAATGGCTGCCGAGGCCGGCTTCGACATCCTCGAGCTGCACTGCGCGCACGGCTACCTGTTGTCGAGCTTCCTGTCGCCGCTGACGAACCGGCGCCGCGACGAATTCGGCGGCGGACACGCGAACCGCGCGCGCTTCCCGCTCGAAGTGTTCCGCGCGATGCGCGCAGTGTGGCCTTCGAGCCGCCCGATGTCGGTGCGCCTGTCGTGCCATGACTGGTTCCCCGGCGGCAACACCGCCGACGACGCGGTCGAGTTCGCGCGTCTCTTCAAGGACGCCGGCGCCGACCTCATCGACTGCTCGTCGGGCCAGGTGTGGAAAGGCGACCGGCCGGTCTATGGACGCATGTACCAGACGCCGTTCGCCGACCGTATCCGCAACGAAGCCGGCATCCCGACCGTCGCTGTCGGCGCGATCTACGAGGCCGACCACGCGAACAGCATCATCGCCGCGGGCCGCGCAGATTTGTGCGCCGTCGCGCGCCCGCACCTCGCCGATCCGGCCTGGACGCTGCATGAAGCGGCGAAGATCGGCTTCGGCGACGTCGCATGGCCGAAGCAGTATCTGTCCGCGCGCAGCCAGTACGAGACGAATCTGCGGCGCGAGGGGGCAGCGCCGGGCAAGTGAACACCGGGTCGTTTGCATTGGGGGCACTCATTGCTACAACTTTCTCGTGCTGCTCGCCGAGATAGGTGTCTGGTAGACTTGTGACGATTTCGAGGCTGTTCTACCGGGTGCCTATTCCATGACAGCCGAACTGCGGGTCATCACCTCCAGGCAAACCCCTTCCGCGCTGAATGGGTGACATGGCCAGCGAGCGCAAGGTCATCATCATCGCGGGGCCAAACGGCGCGGGCAAGACGACTTTCGCGCGAGAGTTTTTGCCCAATGAAGCGGGTTGCCCGGTGTTCGTGAACGCCGATCTGATTGCCGCCGGTCTGGCGCCCTTTGCGCCTGAAACGGCTGCAGTGCAAGCGGGGCGACTGATGTTGGAAGAGTTGAAGCGCCATTTTGCGGCACGCGAGAGTTTCGCTTTTGAAACTACGCTGTCAGGGCGTGGGTACCTCCGTCACATTGTGCGCTGGCAGTCCGCGGGCTATCGGGTGAAGCTCATTTTCTTGCAACTTGCTCAACCGGACGAGGCGGTTGCGCGTGTTGCCCAACGTGTGAAGCAGGGCGGACACAATATTCCCGAAGAGGTCATCCGGCGCCGGTTTGCAGCAGGGCTGGTTAATTTTTCCGAACACTATGCCCCCCTGGTCGACGCGTGGGCGCTGTATGACAACTCCGGGCCCAGCCCGGTGCTGCTCGACTGGAGTGAAAAGCTATGAACGCATTGCCGATTTCTCAGGCACGCGACGCCGATTTGCGCTTCTCACAAAAAGCCCTGGAGCGGGCCGCGGCGCGCGCAAGCCAAATGGCTGCACAGACTGGAACCGCGTTGATCGTGTTTCGCAATGGACGGGTGGAGACCATCCAGCCGGCAGGAGGTCATGTGTCCATTCACACGCCCCGGACGGTGAAGGAGCCCGAATCCAACTACGGCGACAAGTCATGACTGCTTTCGCGTCAAGAAAGTGAGTTGGCGCGGGCAGGGAGCCGGTCTTGCTTCGGACGTGAGCCCGGGCACAGCACAAAACGCCGCTGGCCCGGTCTAACCGGACAGTTTTGCGTGCTGTGCCCGATGTAACCCGTTAACGCGGAGGAATTCCGACGTGACACCGGCGGCCGCGGGCAGCCCCGCGGGATTCCTTCGCTCGCACCCGGGGGGTTCATGACATATTGTGTCGCCATGCGTCTGGACGCAGGTCTGGTCTTTCTGTCCGACTCCCGTACCTATGCCGGCGTCGATCACATCAACACTTTCCGCAAGATGCATTTCTTCGAGCGCCACGGCGAGCGGGTGCTGGTGCTGATGACGGCGGGCAACCTGTCGATCAGCCAGTCCGTCGTCAACACGCTGCGCGAACGGATCGAATCGGGCGGGGGGAGGAACCTGTGCAACGTCCCGACCATGTTCGAGGCGGCCAAGCATGTCGGCGACTGCCTGCGCGAAGTCCACGCGCGTGATGCCGAATCGCTGAAGGAATTCGGCGTCGATTTTTCGGCCGGGCTGCTGCTCGGAGGCCAGATCCGGGGCGAGGAACCGCGCCTGTTCCAGCTCTATGCGGCCGGCAATTTCACCGAGGCGACGCAGGAGACGCCGTATTTCCAGATCGGCGAATCCAAGTACGGCAAGCCGATCATCGTGCGGATTATCACGCACACGACTTCGCTCGACGAAGCGGTGAAATGCGCGCTGGTATCGATGGATTCGAGCATCCGCTCGAACCTCTCGGTGGGCCTGCCGCTCGACTTGCTGGTCTATCAGCGCGACGCGCTGCGCGTCGGCCATTACTGTGTCATCCGCGAGGACAACGCCTATTTCGCGCTGATCCGCAAGCTCTGGAGCCAACGGCTGCGCGAGGCATTCGGCGCCCTGCCCGATCCGGACTGGGAGAATATCCAGCTCACCGCGGAAGCACTGCGGCAAAACACCTGCCTCAGCGCGCCGCGCAGCGAAAAACGCGAAGACGAAAGCTAGGCGGGGCCGGCCGGACACGATCGTGTGGCCGGCCCCTCGCCGCCCGACAGGCTGGCGGGCGGACGGTAGGGGCGAGTGCTAATCCTCCTTGTTCTTGCCGCGGCTCGACTCGCTCGAGCCCGACTTGCTGCTCGATGAACCGGACATGCCGGAGAAGCCGCCGGACGACGAGCCGCTCTGGCCGTGCTCGCTGCCGCTCGCCCCCCGCTGCTGGCCGGACTGCGACTGCTGCGAGGATGACTGCGATTCGGATTGCACCCGGATGCGGTTCTCGATGTCCTGCACGCCCCAGCACTCATCGACCACGTCCTCGATGCGATGGCGCATCTGGCGGCTCGGCACGGTGCCTTCCAGTTCCACGCAACCTTCCTTGACGTTGATGCTCACCTCGCTCACGTCCACCCCCGGTTCCTCGACAAGGCGCTCGCATACCATCTCGCGGATGCGTTCGTCCGAGCGGGCATAGTTCTTCGGCCCCTTGCGGCTGCGCGACGACAGCTCGGACTGGCCCCACGAGGCTTGCATACCGCCGTAGCCGCGGCCCGTCTGCGACGTCTGCGTGCCCATCATCCCCTGCTGCGGCTGCTGGCCCCATTCCTGCTGGCCGTAGCCGCCTTGCTGACCAAAGCTGCCTTGTTGCCCGTAGCCACCCATCCCCTGTTGAGACTGCTGGCCGTATCCGCGCTGGCCGAATCCCTGCTGGCCATAGCCGCCCTGCTGGCCGTAGCCTTGCTGGCCGAATCCCTGTTCGTGCTGCTGGCCCCAGCCCTGCTGACCGAAACCCTGCTGCGGCTGATGCTGCCCGTAACCCTGCTGCCCGAACCCCTGTTCGTGTTGCTGGCCCCAGCCCTGCTGGCCGAAGCCCTGCTGCGGCTGATGCTGCCTGTAGCCCTGCTGGCCGTAACCCTGGTCATGCTGCTGGCCATAGCCCTGCTGACCGTAACCTTGCTGTCCGTAACCCTGCTGATGCTGGCCGTAGCCTTGCTGGCCGAATCCCTGCTGCGGCTGCTGGTGCCCCCAGCCCTGCTGGCCGTACCCTTGCTGAGACTGGCGGCCGCCCTGCTGGCCGAATTCCTCTTCTTCGTAATCCTGCTGTCCGTAGCCCTGCTCACGCTGGCCCTTCTGGCGCTGCGATTTCATGTTCTGTCTCCTCAGGTGGCGACAACAAGCCGGGTTCCGACACACCCCCGGCGGAAAAGGGACGGCTTCGACCGCCCATCGGTTTCCTCCCCATCCTGAGCAATAGGCATGCCCCGGCTGGCGAACGGGGGCGCGACAGGGGAAGGGGACGCAGCACGCGCCGCGGAGCGTGGAGCCGCCCTGATGCGGCAGGATCGGTCAGGGAAAAGTTACAAGGGCTTGTAGTTTCGTCAGGGCGCGGGCAGTGTGCGGCCCTTCCGCAGACTGCCGGGATCAGGCCAGCAGCGCGCGCAGGTGGTTCGGCAACGCGAACTGGGCGCAGTGGACTGCGCCGTTGTAGTGCTGCAAGGCGCCGATTCGCCGTTCCGCGAGGCGGCGGTCGACTTCTGCGGCGGGGAGCGCGGCCGGGTCGAGCATGTCGGAGGCGGTCGCGAAACCCCACAGCGTGCCGTACAGCGGGACGTAGAGGAAATACGGGCGGACGATCGCGAACACTTCGCGCAGTCTGGCGACGAGCGTTCGCAGCCGATCCGGCTGGAACACCGGTGCGCCGATGTGCAGGCTGATCGCGCCGCCCGGTGCGAGCAGCGCGCGGCAGCCGCGGAAGAAATCTTCCGAGTACAGCGCCTCGGCCGGACCGACGGGGTCGGTCAGGTCGAGCACGATCAGGTCGAAGCGCTCGGCGGCGGCCGGAGCCTCTTCCATGACATAGCGGAAGCCGTCGCCGATGCGCAGCTCGACGCGCGGGTCGTCGAGGGCGCCGTGGTGGACCGCCTGCAGGTGACGGCGCGCGATCTCGATCACTTTCTCGTCGAGTTCGGCGATGACGATTTTCACCATCGTCGGCTGCTTCAGCAGCTCCTCGGCCGAGCCGCCGTCGCCGCCGCCGAGGATCAGCGCCCGCGCCGGCGCGGGATGGGCGATGCACGGCACCTGGATCAGGTTCTCGTGATAATGGAACTCGTCGCGCTCGGACGTCATGAAGCAGCCGTCGAGCCGGAACAGGCGGCCGAACTGGGGGGTTTCCCAGACCTCGTACTCCTGGTAGCGGGAGCGGCCCTTCTCGATCAGCGTCCCGCCGCGCGTGAAATAACCGGCGTCCTCGTTGAGCTGCTCGAAAATCACGCCTTCGGCAGCGGGGAGCGGCATCGGGCCGGTGGCTGCGGCTTTCTCCGGCAGGCGGCCGCGCACGACCTCGTGCCCGACGATCTCGGCCGGCCGCAGGGCGTCGATGAGTGCGCGATACACCACGCGCGCACGATCACCGTTGTCGCGCGAGAAGTTGCAGACGTATACGTCGAGCGTGACGCCGCCCGACTCCGGCCAGGTGTGGATCGCCAGATGGGATTCGGCCAGCACGACGGTCCCGGTGACGCCGGCCGCTGCTCCGCTTTCGTCGCAAAACTGATAGAAACAGGAGCCGAGCGGGGTCAGCCCCGCTTCCCGGCATTGCGTCACGCACAGGGTCTCGAGCGCTTCGCGCTCGGTCAGCGCCGCGGCGGGAGCGCCGCAGCGATACAGGTCGGCAAGCAGGTGCAATCCGTTCATCGGCCGTTCGATATCTCGTCAGAATTGGGATGAATGACGCGATGCTAGCATGCACCCAGTATTTAATATTTCTGCAAAAGTGATTCGGGCCGGCAGCACGCGCCGGCCCGGCCGGGTACCGAATGCCGGCGCTATTTGGGCGCCAGCTTGTCGACGCCGCCCTGCAGCAACCGGCGCACCACCTGCGCGTGGTGTGTCGACTCCCGCTCGCGCTCGCGGAAGTGCTGCCGCATTCCGGCAATCTGCTGCTGTTCGACGCGTTCGGCCATCCGCGCGTTGAGCGCTGCGCCCTCCTCGAGGGCGCGCACGGCCGTCCACAGCGCCTCCTCGATCGCCTCGTCCTGTTCCGTGAGCAGTGATTCGAGCGTGTAGGCGTGGCCGACACGGCAGCGGAAGCGGATCAGCGCCTCGTCGCGGATTTCCCACAACGCCCCGCGGCACTCGGGGCAGATGTAGGGCGCCGGTGACGCGATCCGGCGCAGCAACTCCTCGCTGTCGGGGCTGCCCGCGGCGATCTTCGCTTCGACGACATCGATCTCCGTCGTTGCCATGTTCGTTTTTGCATTCTCTGTCTTCGCCATGTTCGTCTCCCGTGATTGCGGATTCGAAACAGCGGGGGGCCCGGAATGCAGGCACGGCTGCGGGCTCGGGTTCGGCGCGCCCGCTGCGGCGCCGGCCGGCAGGGGTTTTGTCAGGCTCACCAGCACGCGCGGGATCTCGTGCAGCGGCACGCAGTGGTCGATCTCGGTCTCGCGCAGCGCGCTCTGCGGCATCGACGGGAAAAGCGCGTCGCGGGGGTCCTGGACGATCGTCGTGCCGCCGCGCAGCTTGATCGACCTCAGGCCGGCTGCGCCGTCGTACAGGTTGCCGGTGAGGACGACGCCGATCACCGCCGGGCCGTAGGCGATCGCCGCGCTGCGGAACAGCGGGTCGATCGCCGGCCGCACGTTGTTCTCGCGCGGGCCTCGCGACATGCGCACCTGGTCGCGCTCCACCAGAAGGTGGAAATCCGGCGGCGCGACGTAGATGCGCCCGGAACGGAGCGGCTCGCCGTCAACGGCCCGGCCCGCCGGCAGCGGACCGGCACGCGCCAGGATGTCCGGCAGCATCGAAGGGCTGTCGCGCGACAAGTGCAGGACGACGAAGACGGCGGCCGGAAGATTCTCCGGCAGCGCGCGCGCGACGCTGCGCAGCGCCTCGACCCCTCCGGCCGAAGCACCGATGACGATCACGCGAAAGTGCGAAGAGGTCGTGCTGGACATGCGCTGCCTCGGTGGTGGCGGCGGCCGGGTGCCGGGCCCCGGCGCCGGCTAGCCGGCGCGCAGCAGTTCGGCGAGTTTCTCTGCCGACACCGGCTTGCTGAAGAAGTGCCCCTGGAATTCGTCACAGCACTGCCCCTGCAAGAAGCTCGCCTGCTGTGCAGTCTCGACGCCTTCGGCAATCACGCGCATGTTCAGGTTCTTCGCCAGCCCGATGATCGCGCCGGTGATCGCGCCCGCGTCGCCGTCGCCGCCGAGGTCGCGCACGAAGGACTGGTCGATCTTCAGCTTGCTGATCGGGAAGCTGCGCAGATAGCTCAGCGACGAGTAGCCGGTGCCAAAGTCGTCGATCGACATCCGTACCCCCATTTCCTTGAGCTCGCTCATCAGGCCGGAAGTCGCGACGTGATCGTGCATCAGCACGCTTTCGGTCAGCTCGAGTTCCAGCGTGCCGGGCTCGATGTGGCTCACGGCGAGCAGCCGACGGATCAGGTCGAGAAGGTTCTTCTGCGAGAACTGCAGCGCCGAGATGTTCACCGACACCGTGATCTTCTTCAGCCCGGCCTCGCGCCACGCGCGCGTCTGTTGGCACGCGCGTTCGAGCACCCACGCGCCGATCGGCACGATCAGCCCGGTTTCCTCGGCGACCGGAATGAACTGCGCGGGCATGACGAGGCCGCGTTGAGGATGCTGCCAGCGCAGCAGCGCCTCCGTCCCGACGATGTCGCCGCTGCCGTCGAACTGCGGCTGGAACACGAGCCTGAACTCGCCGCGTTCGATCGCCCGGTGCAGGTCGTTTTCGAGCGCGAGCCGCTCGAGCGCGTGCGCGTTCATGTCGGCAGTGAAGAACTGGAACTGGTTGCGCCCGCTTGCTTTCGAGCGGTACATCGCGATGTCGGCGTTGCGGATCAGGGTGTCCGGGTCCGTCGCGTCGTCGGGGAACACGCTGATGCCGATGCTGAACGAGACGTTCAGCACGTAGCCGTTGACCGGGATGCTCTGCTCCATCGCCTCGATGATCTTCCCGGCGACATGTGCCGCCTGTTCGGCCGAGTCGACGTGCGGCAGCATCACGATGAATTCGTCGCCGCCGCGGCGCGCCACCGTGTCGTCCTCGCGCACGCTGGCCTTGAGACGCTTGGCGACTTCCTGCAGCAGGTGGTCGCCGACGAGGTGGCCGAGCGAATCGTTGATCGTCTTGAAGCGGTCGAGGTCGAGGAACAGCACCGCCGCCCGCGTTCCCTCGCGGGCGGCGTGGGCGAGGCCTTGCTGCATGCGGTCCTGCAACAGCGCGCGGTTCGGCAGCAGGGTCAGCGGGTCGTAATGGGCGAGGAACCGGATGCGCGACGTGGCCGCCCGCTGGTCGGTGATCTCGGCGTAGATCGCGATGCAGTTCTCGATGCCGCCGGCCTCGTTGCGCACCGCGTGGATCGTCAGCCATTCGTTGTAGATCTCGCCGTTCTTGCGGCGATTGCTGATCTCGCCGCTCCACGAGCCGTGGCGTTCGATCGCGCTCCACATCTCGCGGTAGAAATCCCGATCATGGCGGCCCGAGGCGAGCAGTTTCGGGTTGCGGCCGAGCACTTCGTCGGCCGAGTAGCCGGTGACTGCGGTGAAGGCGCGATTGACCGACACGATGCGGTTGAGGCTGTCGGTGATCATGATCGCGTCGGTGCTGCGCTCGAACACCTGGGCGATCAGGTTGAGGCGGTCTTCTTCGCGCTTGCGGTCGCTGAGGTCGACGAGCGCGGTGCGGCAGAGGCGCCCGCTGCCATACTGCCCAAATGCGACGCTCTCGAGCCGCACGTGGCGGATCGGGCTCTCGCGAGCGGGCGAGGTGCGCAGCGGCAGGTGGTCGAACACCCGGCCCGGCTCCGACATCACGCGGCGCAGGTGGCCGAACAGCTGCGCCGTCGCGCCGTTCGGCAGCCAGCCGCTCAGCGGCATGCCGATCACCTGCGCGCGGTCCTGCCCGAGCAGGCGCGCGCCGGTCAGGTTGATCTCGAGGATCGCGCCGCTCTCGTCGAGCGTCATGTAGCCGACCGGGGCGAAATCGTAGAGGTCGCTGTAGCGGTCACGGGCGTCCTCGAGCGCCCGCCGCGCCTCGATGAGTTCCTCGTTCTGCGCTTCCAGCTCGATCTGGTGCACCCGCAGCTCCTCGACGACGGACGAGAGGTCCGCACCGTCGCGCAGTGCTGCGAGGCGCGCTTCGAGCTCGCGGATGCGCGCGATCAGCTCATCCCTGGACTTGCCGTCCTCGCCATACCCGTCGTCCATGGCTACTCCTTGTCCGGCGCGAGGCCGGCGTTATCGGCGCCGCCCTCGATCTGCATCAGCACGAGGAACGGCGGCCCTGAGGCCGCGTCTATCGGCCGGCCGCTGATGCGCACGCGCCGCCGCCCGATGGCCTCGAAGTCATGCTCGACGACGAAATCCTCGAACCCCTCGCCGTGCGTGCATACCCCTTCGAGTGCCTTGCGCAGCCGTGGGATCCCCCACTGGCCGTTGCCCAGATGGTAAAGGAGGTTGCCGACCGTCTCCAGCGGGGCGACCCGGAACGTGTCGAGAAACGCCGGATTCGCCGACACGACCTTGAGGTTTTTGTCGAGCACCAGCAGCGGGTGCCGGACCGCGTTGACGATGCCCTGCGCGTAGTCGCGGGCCTCCTGCGCCATCTGCAGCGCGCGCTTGGTGTCGTCGATGTCGACGAACGCGACGACCGCGCCTTCGAGCCGGCTCTCGATCGTCTTGTACGGCCGCACGCGGATCGAATACCAGCGTCCGTCGCGCGCCTGGCCTTCGATCTCCTGCACCGTGACGGTGTCGATGACCTGCGTGATGCGCTTCGGCAGATCCGGCACCCGGATGCCGAGTTCGATGTCGCCGATCGTGCGTCCGATGTCGCGGTCATCGAGATTCAGGTGCTTCCCGGCCAGCGGCGTGTAGCGGCGGATGCGCAAGTCGGTACCGAGGATCACGATCGGGACGTTGACGCTGCCGAGCAGGTTCGACAGGTCGTTGTTGAGCTGCGACAGCTCGCGGTTGCGCGTCTCGAGCTCCTCGTTGACGGTGGACAGCTCCTCGTTGACCGACTGCAGCTCTTCCTTGGCTGTTTCGAGCTCTTCGTTGGTGCTCTGCAGTTCCTCGTTGCTCGACAGGATCTCCTCGTTGGCCGAGCGCAGTTCCTCGTTGATCGTCTCGTCCTGCTCGATCACCGACTGCAGGTATTCCCGGGTCGTGGCGAGCTCGTGTTCGAGCCGCGCCAGGCGTTCCTCGTGCTGCGCGCCGGGCGCGCTCGCGCTCCCCGTGGCCAGTGAGGTGCCGGGCGTTGCGCGGAAGACGACGAGAAAAAAGCCCGGCGCGGCGGATTCAAGCGGCGACACTTCGACTTCGACGAGCAGCGTCTCGTCGCCGCGCCGCAACGCGATGCCTTCCTTGCGCGTCCCGGCGCGCGTCCTGAACGCTTCGCCGACGATCTCGCGCAGCTCCATCGCGAGCGCGCCGCGCGCCATCCGCAGCAGGTTGAAACTCGCCTCGCCCGGCGCCGGTTCGAGAAACTCGCCGGTCTGGCCGCGGAACTGCACGATGTCCATCTGCTCGTTGATGACAACGCTCGCCGGGCAGTATCTCTTCATCAGCAGCCGGTCGACGGCCTTCGACAGGTCGCGGCCGGCGAGCGGCGCGGCGCGTTCGTGCGCGGCCGGTTCGGCGACGCTGAACGACGAGGACAGCGGCGCGGAAAAGTCGAGCTGCAGGGTCGCCGCGAGCGCCTTCTTGACGTAGATCTTGTGCTTCGTGTCGAGCGTCCGGTACATGTCGGCGTGCTTGCCGATGGTCTCGGCGCTGCCCAGCAGCAGGAAGCCGGCCGGCTTGAGCGCGTAGTGGAACAGCGCCAGCACTTTCTTCTGCAGCACCGGACCGAGGTAGATCAAGAGGTTGCGGCAGCTGATCAGGTCGAGGCGCGAGAACGGCGGATCCTTGACGACGTTCTGTTTCGCGAACAGGCACATGTCGCGGATCTGCTTGCTGATCAGGTAGCCCTGCTCGTCGTGCGTGAAGTGGCGCGCGAGCCGGGCGGGCGACACGTCGGCGGCGATGTTGTCGGGGAACACGCCGGCGCGCGCCGTGTTGATCGCGTGGGTGTCGATGTCGGTGGCGAAGATCTGGATCGGCAGGTGGACGCCCGCTTCGTCCAGGCATTCGAGCAGCGCCATCGCGATCGAATACGGCTCCTCGCCGGTTGAACAGCCTGGCACCCAGATGCGGATCGGGTCGCCGCCGCCGGCGCAGCGTTCGATGATCCTGGGCAGGATTTCGCGCGCCAGCGCGTCGAACACGGCCGGGTCGCGAAAGAACGCGGTGACGTTGATCAGGATCTCGTTGTAGAGCGTGTCGATCTCGGTCGGCCGCTCCTGCAGCAGCCTGACGTAGTCGGCGAGCCGGTCGAGCCGGTGGACGAGCATGCGGCGCTGGATGCGGCGGTGGATCGTCGTGTGCTTGTACTGGGCGAAGTCGACGCCGGTGCGCCGGCGCAGCAGGATGAAGAGCTTGTCGAGGTGCCGCTCGTCGGCGGGGGGAACGGCCGGCGCCTCGCGCGGCGTCGCGGCAACCCGCCCGGCGAGACGCGCGAGTTCGCGGGCGATCTCCGCCGGAGGCAGCACGAAATCGACGCAGCCGCTCGCGATCGCCGCTTCCGGCATGCTGCTGTAGCGGGCGCTGTCCTGGTCCTCGGCGAACGTGATGCCGCCTTCGGTCTTGATCATCTTCATGCCGGTCACGCCGTCCGACGCGGCGCCCGAAAGGATGACGCCGATCGCGCGGCTGCCCTGGTCCTGCGCGAGCGAGCGCAGAAAATAATCCACCGTCAGCTGCGGCGCGCGCGTCTCGGCAGGCGGCATCAGGTGCAGCACGCCGCCCAGGATTGCCAGGTTGGTGTTCGGCGGGATCACGTAGACGTGATCCCGCTCGACCCGCATGCCGTCGCCCGCCTCGCTGACCGGCATGTGCGTGCGCCCCGCGAGCAGGCTGGCGAGGATGCTGTGGTGCTTCGGGTCCAGATGCTGGACCAGCACGTAGGCCATGCCGAGGTCCGGCGCGAGATGGTCGAGGAACTCGTTGAAGGCTTCGAGGCCGCCGGCCGAAGCGCCGATGCCGACGATCGGGAACGCCGCAGGCAGCGCCCGCGCGCCGCGATCGTCCGGGTCGTGGTTCTGTTCACTCATGATTGGGGGAAATTCTATACGAGTTCATCTTGCGGGCCGTTTTCGGCTGTGGCCGAACTTCGCGCAATTTCAGGACAGGCGGTGATGCAGCGGATCGCGGCGAAGCAACCGGGGCGCTATCAACGAGAAAGGGCCGGGCGCGAACGGCTGGTCGCTTGCTAGTTTCGGCAGTCGCTGCACGGAACGGCCGCCCGGAGGCGGCCGTTGTTTTCTGCCTGCCGAAAGCCGGTGACGACCGGCCCGGCTCCGGCTCAGTGCAGCCGCTGCGCGTCCTCCGCCGCCCGTCGGGCGGCCGAGTCGCGCGCGGCGACGCCCGTTTCGAGGAAGGACTTCACGCGCATCAGGTCCTCGTCCATCTCGGTCTTCGCATCGCGCCCGAGCAGCCGCGCTGCCGCATGGCCGATCGCCCCGGCGGCGGGCGCGTAGTCCATCGACACCCGCAGCCGCGTGCCTTCGCCGGCGGGTTCGAAGTCGACTCGCCCTTCGCTCTCGACCGGGGCGCCCTCGACCGTGTGCCAGGCCAGGCGGCGGTTCAGTTCGCGCTCGGTGATCCGGGCGTCCCATTCGACCGGGCCGAACGGGCCGGCGACTTTCCAGTGCCAGCAGTCCTCGCCGGTCGGCCGCACCTCCTCGACGTTGCGCATGAACTGCGGGAAATTCTCCTGGTGCTGCCAGAAGTCGAAGACGCGTTCGGGCGGGGCGGCGATGAACATTTCCTTGTCGATGTGCACGCTGCGCGGGCCGGCCATGCCCGTGACCTCGCCGAGCTTGCGGTTTGCCAGCGCGCGCGTGACGAGCGCGCCGCCGAGCAGCGCCTGCAGCATGCCGAGCGGACGGTTGCGCGACAGCCCGGCCAGCGCGAGCGCGCCGCCCGCGACTCCCGCGAGCAGCCGGATGGAGGGCGGCCAGCTCTCGGCCATTCCCGCGCCACGGCGCCCTTCGTGCGCAAGCGCCCCCTGCAGCGCGGAAACGTTCCCCGGCTGCTCGTGTACCTGCAGCTGGTCCTCGATGCCGGTGACGCCGCGCACCGACCACACCGCGCTCATCAGGCGGTTCACCTCGCTCGCGAGCACCGGCCCGGACAACACCACCGTGCCGTCGTCGCGCGCCTGCACCCTGAGCGCGTGTGAATTGCGCACCACCCTGCCGATGCGGGCCCGCACGCGCTCCTCGACCTGATGCGCCGTCATCGGCTGCAACCGGCCCGTACCCGGGCGCAGTCGCGCTGCGACGCCGTAGCTGCGGTTGACCGCGTCGCGGTACGCGGTGTCGGCGAAGTGAGTCAGCCGGTTGCGCGTGCTCGCGAACTGATCGACGACAAGCGCGCGCCGGCGCCTGCCGACATCGGGATCGAGCAGATACATCGCCAGCATCCCGAGACCGAACCCCCGGATTGCCGACATGACGCGACTCCCATGGTTTCTCATTCCAGTCCTCCTTGCCGGCCGCCGCGACAACAGGAACAACGACTCCGGCTCCGTGAAGTTGGCACCGTCGACGCCGTCGCCAGGGATGACGACGACAGCGTCGGCCTGGCCCGGCCGGCCGTTGAGGGATCGGTGCGGGCTCGCGAAGGAGCGGATGCAAGAAACGTTCCCCGCGGAGCCCCGCAGCGGATGCGGGAAAGCGGTGCGGCGGGGGGCGCAGCCGGCGGCTTCCCGGTCGGCATGTACACTTCAGCGGCAAGAAGTTGCGGCAGTGCCGACCTGCCGGGCGTTAGACTAAGGTTTCACTGAGAAGGGGCGGCAACAGCCCCGAATCCAACCCCGATGAAAGGAGAGATCATGCCTGCCGGTACTGTCCGCCTGCACCGCGTGCTGCGCGCCAAACCCGAGAAGATCTACCGTGCGTTCCTCGATGCGGAGCCCCGACCTTTACTCCGGAGATCGCGCGGCGCCCATTGTCGCGCGCTTCGGCCTGCCCACCTCTATCGAAGCGCTGCTGGCCGAGCCGGCTGCCGTGACCTGAACCGATGACGGCGGCAATGTCCCCCACGGGGGCCGTCTATCTGGTCGGTGCCGGGCCCGGCGATCCCGAGCTCCTGATGGCCGCGGTCGAATTGTTGCCATTGCTGCAGCTGCCGCTCTGCGCCCTCGTCGCCGTCGGGCTCGACCGCCTGTTCGGCGAACCGCGCCGCTTTCATCCGCTGGTCGGTTTCGGCCGGCTGGCGCAAGGGATCGAAGCGGCGCTGCGCCGCTTTCCGACCCGGCACACCTGGCAAACAAATGCCGGCATCGCCGCCTGGGCGCTGGCCGTCCTGCCTTTCGTCGGCGTCGCGCTGTGGCTGCGCAGTATCGCGCCGGCCTGGCTGGCGGTGCCGCTCGATGTCGTCCTGCTCTACTTCGCGCTCGGCGCAGAGAGCCTGCGCGAACACGTGGTGCCCATCGCCGCCGCACTCGAGGCCGACGACCTGCCCGCCGCACGTCAAGCCGTGGGCCGCATCGTCTCGCGTGACACCACCGCGCTCGACGAGCCGGCGGTTGCCCGCGCCGCCGTCGAATCGACGCTGGAAAACGGCAGCGACGCGGTGTTCGGCGCGCTGTTCTGGTTCGCCTTGCTGGGCGGCCCGGGCGCCTTGCTCTTCCGCCTCGCCAACACGCTCGACGCGATGTGGGGCTACCGCAACGAACGCTACCTTCACTTCGGCCGGGCGGCGGCGCGTCTCGACGACCTGCTGGGTTATTTGCCGGCCCGCCTTTGCGCGCTGACCTACGCGGCGCTCGGCCGCGGGAGGCAGGCGCTGGCCTGCTGGCGCGCCCAGGCGCCGCTGTGGGACAGCCCGAACGCCGGCCCGGTGATGGCCGCTGGCGCCGGCAGCCTCGGGGTGAGTCTGGGGGGCGCCGCGGTATATCACGGGCAGCGCGAGGCACGCCCGGCGCTGGGCGTCGGACCGGCGCCGACGGCAGCCGACATCCGACGTGCGCTGGCGCTGGTTCGGCGCGGCATCGGCCTGTGGCTGATCGCCGGTTTCGTGCCGGCGCTGGTCTGGGGAGCGCGCCATGCTTGAACACGGCGGGCGCCGTCGCGCTGCGGCCAGGCGGTACGCAATCCCGGAAGCCGACTGGCTGGACCTGTCGACCGGCATCAGTCCGCACGGCTATCCGGTGCCGGCCATTGCGCCCGAGGACTGGCTGCGTCTGCCCGAAGACGACGACGGCCTGCTCGACGCCGCCGCGGCGTACTACGGCACCGCGCGGCTGGTGGCGCTGGCCGGCTCGCAGCCGGCGATCCAGGGCCTGCCTTTCCTGCTGCCGCGCGGTCGCGTCGGCGTGCTGGCGCCGACCT
Organism: Aromatoleum anaerobium; assembly: GCF_012910705.2. GTDB lineage: Bacteria > Pseudomonadota > Gammaproteobacteria > Burkholderiales > Rhodocyclaceae > Aromatoleum > Aromatoleum anaerobium. The sequence goes on from NZ_WTVG02000037.1 coordinate 93,990, forward strand.
ACGCCGAACACCCGCATCACTGGCAGCGCGCCGGCCATGAGGTGATCCGCTTTGCGGCCGCGGCGCTGCCCGCCGTCGCGGACACGGTCGATACGCTTGTGATTTGCCAGCCGAACAATCCCGATGCCGGCTGTATCGCGCCGGCGGTCCTGATCGATATCGCCGAACGCCTGCAGGCGCGGGGTGGCCATCTGGTGGTCGACGAAGCCTTCATCGACGCGACGCCCGAGGCTTCAGTGATCACGCTGGCCGGCGATCGCCTGCCGCATCTGATCGTCCTGCGTTCGCTCGGCAAGTTCTTCGGCCTCGCCGGTGCCCGCGTCGGCTTCGTCGCCGCCCGGCCGGACCTCCTCGCCGCGCTGCGCGAGGCGGCCGGCCCGTGGCCGCTGTGCGGGCCGGCACGCACGGTGGCGCGCCGGGCGCTGGCCGATACCGCCTGGCAGGACGTCATGCGGTGCACGCTGGCCGAAGCCAGCGCACGCCTCGCCCGGCTGCTCGCGCCGCTCGACCCGCAGGGCACGCGGTGCGTGCATTCGCTGTTTGTCTGGCTGCCCACCCCGGCGGCCGAATCGATCGCCGCTGCGCTGGCGCGCCAGGGCATCCTGGTGCGCCATTTCGCGGCCCCCGATTGCCAAGGCTTGCGCTTCGGCCTGCCGCGGGCGGAGAGTGACTGGCAACGCCTTGAAGCGGCGCTTCGTGCGCTGGCCGGCCCGGCGGCGCGCAAGGATTCCGGGGGGACGGCGTGACCATCCGCGCGCTGAGGGTGCTGGGCTGCACCTCCGACGCCGGCAAGAGCACGGTCGTCGCCGACCGGCAACAACTACAACAGGGAGATATGAAACGTGATGGATGAAGCCGATCAACGCCATCGCCAGCGCATGGCGCGCAAAAAGCAGGTGATCGACGCGCGCATCGCCGCCGCGCAGGGGGCACGCGGCGTGGTGGTGCTCCACACCGGCAACGGCAAGGGCAAGTCCTCGGCCGCCTTCGGCGTACTGGCGCGCGCACTCGGACACGGCCAGCGGGCGGCCGTGGTGCAGTTCGTCAAGGCGCGTTCGGACACCGGCGAGGAGGAGTTTTTCCGCGTCCACCCGCAGGTGCGCTGGCACGTCATGGGCGAAGGCTTCACTTGGGAAACGCAGGACAAGGCACGCGACGCGGTCGCCGCGCAGGCCGCCTGGGCGCAGGCGCGGGTCTATCTGGCCGACCCGGTGATCGACCTGCTGATCCTCGACGAGATCACCTACGCTTTCAAATACGGCTGGCTCGACCTCGACGCCGTCATTGCCGCGCTCAAGGACCGACCGCCCATGCAGCACGTCATCCTGACCGGCCGCGCGGCGCCGCCGGCGCTGGTCGCGGCCGCCGACACGGTGAGCGAGATCGCGGCGGTCAAACACGCCTTCCAGGCCGGGGTGCCGGCGATGCCCGGTCTCGAGTTCTGAACGGAATCACCATGCCGAGTTGTCCCGCACTCTTCATCGCCGCGCCGGCCTCGGGCCAGGGCAAGACCACTGTCACCGCCGCGCTCGCGCGCCTGCACGTCCGCCAGGGCCGGACGGTGCGCATCTTCAAGTGCGGCCCCGACTTTCTCGATCCGCAGATCCACGCCTTCGCCAGTGGCCAGCCCTGCTACAACCTCGACCTCGGCATGTGCGGCGAGGCAGACGCGGCGTGGCGGCTGGCCGAAGCGGCCGCAGGCGCCGAGCTGATCCTGATCGAGGGCGTGATGGGTCTGTTCGACGGCCAGCCCTCGGGCGCCGACATCGCGCGCCGTTTCGGCGTGCCGGTGGTGGCGGTGATCGACGCCGCCGCGATGGCGCAGACCTTTGGCGCGCTCGCCCACGGCCTCGCTAGCTTCCAGCCCGGTCTGCCGTTCTCCGGCGTGCTCGCCAACCACGTCGGCAGCGCCGGCCACGGCGAGCTGCTGCGCACCAGCCTGCCGGCCGGGATGCGTTTCTACGGCGCGATCCCGAAGGACGCCGGGGCGGCCTTGCCGGAGCGCCACCTCGGCCTGCTGCAGGCGATCGAGATCGCCGACCTCGGTCATCGCCTCGACCGCATCGCCGACCATCTCGCTGCCACCGGCGCTGCCGAGCTGCCACCGGCAGTCGACTTTCCCGCCGTCACCCCGCCGGGGGTGGCCCCGTTGCTGGCCGGAAAAACGCTGGCGATTGCGCGCGACGCCGCCTTCAGCTTCATCTATCCGGCCAACCTCGACTGCCTGCGCGCCCTTGGCGCCCGGTTGGAATTTTTCTCGCCGCTGGCCGGCGATGCCCTGCCGACCTGCGACGCGATCTGGTTGCCCGGCGGCTACCCGGAACTACACGCGGCCGAACTGTCGTCGCGTCGTCCCCTGTGGCAGGCGCTGGCCCGGCATGTCGCGGCCGGCCGCCCGGTGCTCGCCGAATGCGGCGGCATGATGAGCCTGTTCGAGACCCTGCGCGACAAGGCGGGCCACGCCCATGCGATGGGCGGACTGCTTCCCGGCGAGGTCGCCATGCAGGACCGCCTGTCGGCGCTCGGCACGCAACTCGTCGAATTGCCCGAGGGGCGCTTCGCCGGCCATACCTTCCACTACTCGAAGGCGGCGACGCCGCTCGCGCCGCTCGCCCACGCCACCCCGCTGGCGGCGCGATTCAAGGGCAGGCCGGGCGAGGCGATCTACCGCGTCTCGCGCCTGACGGCCAGTTACCTGCACTTCTACTTTCCGTCCAACCCGGAGGGCACAGCAGGGATATTTTTGCGATAAGCGACACATGGGGATGAACCTTGGTCGAACAGGGTTTCCGATCAACCAATCCAGTTTCGGCAGTCCCTGCACAAAGCGGCCGCCCCGGGGCGGCCGTAGTTTTTCCGCAGGCCGAAAGCCGGTGACGACCGGCCCGGCTCCGGTTCAGTGCAGCCGTTGAGCATCTTCGGCCGCACGTCTGGCCGAGGCATCGCGCGCGGCGATGCCCGTTTCGAGGAAGGACTTCACGCGCATCAGGTCCTCGTCGATCTCGGTCTTCGCATCGCGCCCGAGCAGCCGCGCTGCCGCATGGCCGATCGCCCCGGCGGCGGGCGCGTAGTCCATCGACACCCGCAGCCGCGTGCCTTCGCCGGCGGGTTCGAAGTCGACGCGCCCTTCGCTCTCGACCGGTGCGCCCTGGACCGTGTGCCAGGCGAGGCGGCGGTTCTGTTCGCGCTCGGTGATCCGGGCGTCCCATTCGACCGGACCGAACGGGCCGGCGACTTTCCAGTGCCAGCAGTTCTCGCCGGTCGGCCGCACTTCCTCGACGTTGCGCATGAACTGCGGAAAATCCTCCTGGTGCTGCCAGAAGTCGAAGACGCGTTCGGGCGGGGCGGCGATGAACATTTCCTTGTCGATATGCACGCTGCGTGGCCCCGACATGCCCGTGACCTCGCCGAGCTTGCGGTTTGCCAGCGCGCGCGTGACCAGCGCGCCGCCGAGCAGCGCCTGCAGCATGCCGAGCGGACGGTTGCGCGACAGCCCGGCCAGCGCGAGTGCACCGCCCGCGACCCCCGCGAGCAGCCGGATCGAGGGCGGCCAGCTCTCGGCCATTCCCGCGCCACGGCGCCCTTCGTGCGCAAGCGCCCCCTGCAGCGCGGAAACGTTCCCCGGCTGCTCGTGTACCTGCAACTGGTCCTCGATCCCCGTGACGCCGCGCACCGACCACACCGCGCTCATCAGGCGGTTCACCTCGTTCGCGAGCACCGGCCCGGACAGCACCACCGTGCCGTCGTCGCGCGCCTGCACCCTGAGCGCGTGTGAATTGCGCACCAGCCTGCCGATGCGGGCCCGCACGCGCTCCTCGACCTGATGCGCCGTCACCGGCTGCAACCGGCCCGTACCCGGACGCAACCGGGCCGCGATGCCGTAGCTGCGGTTGACCGCGTCGCGGTACGCGGTGTCGGCGAAGTGGGTCAGCCGGTTGCGCGTGCTCTCGAACTGATCGACGACAAACGCGCGCCGGCGCCTGCCGACATCGGGATCGAACAGATACATCGCCAGCATCCCGAGACCGAACCCCCGGATTGCCGACGTGACGCGACTCACATGGTTTCTCATTCCAGTCCTCCTTGCCGGCCGCTGCGACGACAGGAACAACGCCCCCGGCTTCGTGAAGTGTGCACCGTCGACACCGTCGCGCCGGGGATTACCGCGACGAAGCCGGCCTCGCCCGGCCGGCCGTGTCGGTCGGGTGCGGGCTCACGAAGGAGGCGCGGGCAAGAAACGTTCCCTGCAGGAATGCCGCAGAGGACGCCGGAAAGCGGTGCGCCGAGGGGGCAGCCGGCTGCGGATTGTAAAGATTGCGGGCGGGTGCAAATCCCGCAGGGCGCTCCGGTCCGGCGTAAACGTGGTCAGCCTCCCGCGCTCGGCCCCGCCTTGGGACGCTTCCTCACATCCATCGGCCGGACGAGCGCGCGCGTCATCATCGCGGGCAACGCCACGGGGATCAGGTGAGCGCCCGGGAACAGACGCTGAAGGGGCCGGTCTCGATCGGCTAGCGGCCATTGACCCGAAAATCGGGGCGAACGGCAGTTCCGCGCTTCGACGAGCTCACCCTTTCGACCCACTGCTGTCATTCGACGTTCGGATGGTCCGATGGCAGGTTCCTAAGCATAGCTGTCACCCAGAGCGGCAATTGACAGACGGCCCCTCGGCCTGACCGGCCGTTGGCCTGATGGTCCGTGTCGGGCGGCAATGCGACGGTCACTTGCCGGTCAGCTGCTGAGGGAGCTCATTGACCGCTTGTCACGTCGGGCTACAGCCGGACCCGACTGCAGACCGAACGCGGAGTGCGACCAGCCGGTCGTCGATTCGACACAGCCGCCATTCGGACGGCTAGTTCGCTCCAAGAACAGCCAGGCGACCTACGCGTGGCATGCAACTGAGCCAAAGGAGCCCCAAGCCATGAACAAATTAATCAACGGCGACGTAGGTTATGGCTTTGGGCTTGAAGTAGGGTATCCCTCGCCGTCAATCGGCAGACCAGCGGTATTCGAAGTCCTCCACCTTTAGCGCCGTCGCTTCACTGAGCTTGTTCTTGATCTCAGCTCCGCCCGGCATCATGGGCAACATGTTGAAGTAGTTTCGAATGGCGCCGTTGATCCCAGCAAGGCATCCCTTTGTCTTAACCCAGTTCTGCGGGCTAAAAACGCGGTTGGCCGGTTGTGGTTCGTTCGCGGCCGCTTCGAGAGCCATGTTTAGACTCGTGCCCGCAACCCTCACAATCTCGTCGATCATCCCTGCTTTAGCTGCAGCTTGGTAGGACCTGCTCGGACTCGGCACGCGCTCAGACTGATTGTTGGCAATCGAGAAGCACATACCTATCGCGTAGAGATGATGGTACGGTGCGTACGCCTTCATCGCCAGCAACGTCTCATTGAAGTTCAGGGGGTTGGTGGTAACCCAGTTTTCGAGCACCTTGCTCATCCAGCTGCTGAGGGAAAAAACGTTCTCTGGCTGGTAGTCCTTGTTCTTAAACAGGGTCTCGAAGTACTTATCAAAAATCTTCGTTTCCCCATATGAGAGGTTGGGGCGTTGCGTGTGCCAGGCGACCAAGTTCTTGGCGAATCCAGAGAGGTCGACGACATAGGCGGCGTCTTTCTCTGCCGGCGCAGTCTCCCCTCGCTTTGTACTGAAATATCCGTTCGGGTAACGTAGCTCGTACGCCTTCTTGATCGACAACACCCGCTTATCGTTGCTACGGAGATCTCTCGCCTTCACCGCACTCTGAGAGTTGGTGAAAATCGAAATCTTATCCGCGCGCTCACGTTGCGGGATTTCATAGAAACGGAAAAGAATGAATGCGTCATCGACCTTCTTAACCGTTTCACTACACGACAAAATCGTGTTGAGCGATTGACATCCATTGACGACGCTCAACCCTTTGAGGCTAAGAGTTTCCCCCTCCAACGTCAGTTTGTTGCAGAGCGCCGTGACTCCGTTATGGAAGAAGAAGAAGTCCGAGCGTTTGTCGCCGAGGATTGTGCTTCGAATCCCCTTGTTGACCGCGTTACTCGATCCCAAGCTCTGACGAACATTCTTCTGAAATAACGTACCGTCCTTAATCCCTGGGAGTTTGACGCACTCACTTAGTGGCAGCGCAGCGATCACCACAGGTGTCCCAGCGACCTCGTGGAACATGAATTTGCTGCCCTTAAGCTGCAAATCGTAGTTGAGGCTCGGGTTATCCGTCTCGACCGCGTACTCGTAGCGTCGCCGCAACTCGTCGGGGTCGATGACATGAATTGTTGCGTCAAAGTCGTCTTTTTCGCTGAGTCGAGCAAGCTCCTGTTGAAACGCTTCCAAGTCATGCTTGGCCGCGTCCGTAAGGACTCCGGTAGTAATGAGCTCGAAGGAAACCTCGTAGTCCTCATCCAGCGCCGCGGCGAGTTCTGCGAGTTTCCTTTGCAGCTTTGCATTAGCGACGTTTTGCAGGCGAGCCAAGTCCTTGATCTGCAGCCAAGCCGACAAGACTTCGCGCAACGGTTCGGCGTCCACTACGCCGCCCTGGATGAACTTTCCTTGGACAATGTGAACGAGCGATCTGTCATCGTCAATAACGATGGCGTCAATCTGTTTATCGTTTCCGCCATCGGTGATATCGTCGCGAGTCTCGTTCATGTCGCGAAAAAGGATGTTTCGCAGATACCAAGCGACGAACCGTTGGCCGTCGTTAGAAAACCTCTGCCGAAAATATTCCGACGAATCAATCTGCTGCTTGATCAGCTCGTACACGCCTCTGCCTCCCCCAAAATACTCTTGTACGTCCATCGCTTCATTATGGCATGAAGATTGAATGAGGTTCATTCGACCGTGCGAACATCAATGTGAGTCGCATGGACCTTTCCAGGTAGCCCCGAGTGTCCATCTGGGGTGAAATACCTGCTAGATGATGCGTAATAGCCAAGTCGCGGCGTCGGCCGGTGAATTTTAGTCGGCTACCCGATAGGTTTCAGAGTGGAGCCGCCGGTTGAATGGCGGCTATGCCTGATGGGCGACTGGCTGACGTTGGCCGATCCTACCCTCCCGGCGGTTAGCGGCCGCTCGTCGCTTCAGTGGTTTTCGGCGAGCAGCCGAACCACGGTCAGATTTCGATCTGCTCAGAGATCTCCAGGGCATCGTCGACCTCGATGCCAAGATATCGGACTGTGGACTCCAGCTTGGAATGACCCAGTAGGAGTTGAACCGCCCGCAAGTTCTTCGTCCGCTTGTAGATCAGGGTCGCCTTCGTCCGTCGCATGGAATGCGTGCCGTAGGCGGATGGATCCAGGCCGGCCGCTGTCACCCATTGTTCGACGATCCTCGCATACTGGCGGGTGGAGACGTGCGGCGAACGGTGCAGCCTGCTGGGAAAGAGGAAGTCCTCCGGCTTTAGCTTTGCCCTCTCGATCCATGTCGCCACTGCAGCTCGCGTCGGCTCAGTCAGTTCGAACTGGACCGGCCGCTGCGTCTTTTTCTGGACGACCGCCGTGCGGGACAGCACTTGGTTGCCATGCGTCACGTCACGAACGCGCAGGGCGACGAGGTCACATCCGCGTAGTTTGCTGTCGATGGCGAGGTTGAACAGCGCCAGATCCCGCACTTGATGCGCGTTCTGTAGGTGGATGCGGATCGCCCAGATGTCCTTGGGCTTGAGCGGCGCCTTCTGACCCACCAGCTTTCCCTTGTTCCAGGGCTCCCGACGCTCGTAGGATTCCATGTCAGACTCCTTTGCTGTTGATCGGAGCCTGATTGTTCCCCCCCGAGCGTCCGACCGCTTACAGGGAGAGCCGCCAACTCGTGCTGCCGGCCAGGACCTGCCGGTGACGATTTTTCCGCTAAGCCGACGTTGAGGTGGATCTCGGGTTCATAAGCCGTCGTTCGCCCGACAGAGGCGGCTTCCGCCGACGACGAGCTGCTCTGCGAGTGCTCCAGATGCTGGCCATCGCCTTCCCGAGGTCTCAGCCGGGCTAGGAACAGTCAGTGAGAGTTTGCCGCGTCTAGCGGGCATTCCACATCTATATACGGTATGCTGCTCGCGTTTGTGGCGCCGCCGGCTTTCGCGATCTGTTGCTCGGGGCGAGAAGCGTCACCTATGATGTTAAGTGCCGATTTTCGTAGAAGGCATGAGGCTTGTGCGGTTTGATGTTATCGAACGCTGCCCATGTTATGCAGCAATGCAGTCTCCCTAAAGCAATTTTGGGCGTCACACGAGAACCGATGAGGAAGCGCAAATGCAGCTAAAACACTCGGCAGTCAAACGCGGTGGCGTAACGTCCTCGTACTGGTCTGGTGGCACCCAGGATGTCTCCTGCCATACCGGCGCCGAGGGCCTTCGATTCAGCTTCATGCTTCCGTCAAAGGGCGGTGGCGATACGCAAATCCAGGTCAGCGTAGGTCTTGAAGACTTACGAGTTCTACTCAAACAACTCGCCGCAGAGCACCCAGACTTTGCGCAAACCCTCGCTGAATGCACGCAAGTTGCTGTTTCGGCGCTGCTTAAGTTAAAGAAGTCCGGGTAGGTTCAGTCCGGTCACGCAAGTTAGGCATCAAGTGCAATGACGCCCAACACCTCCATCGGGCGTCGCTCATGTCGAACGTTGGGCGTCACGCGATACGTTATCTTCCTTACAACGACCATGAAAAGCAAAGAGGCGTTTGCCTTTCCTCTTCCGGGATTCAGTCATCAAGAAAGCCGCATTCTGCGGCAACTTGTTGTCTGGGCCGATGAGTACCTTCACAAGAAGGCAGCAACAAAGTCGCGATACATTGCGCCGCCCACGACGGAACAATGTACGAAGCATTTCCAAGTATCGCACTACGAAATGATGGCCTTGCTCAATCGGCTTGAGCGTGACGGTCTGGTAAGTAAGGAGCGCAGGCTATCTGCCGGCCTATCGGGCAACGGGTACGACGGCTCTCTTCATTCATCGGTGCTGCCAACGATGAAGGCTCGAGACCTTGTTGCGCGCAATTCGAAGTGAGCAGTCAGTGGTCGTCTCGCCCCAACCCCTCCATCGAGCCAACAAACATGACGGAGTATTGTACTATGCGGAGTGACTCACTTGCCACGAAAACCTACGCCCTTTCAGTCCTTATTCCGCTGATGTTTGGGGCAGCGGGTGCTCGAGCCGAGCCGCCGCCACCTTTTGCTGTGACCTGTAACCAATTAGTTGTTGGTCCTGCCAAGAGCGTCGATGATCCAATTCGAATCAACTGGGATGGAGCAAAGCTCGTTACGAAGGGGCATAGCCCGGATGGGAAGATCGAAACAGATGAAGATCGAGTAATTTCGAGCAAGAATTTGCCTGTGGGCCGCTTAGGGGGTGTGCACTTTACCTTTCATACGGCGACTCACCAAACAAAGGCCTATCGATACCTCACATCCTTGAAGCTCTTACCGCGCGCCAAAGGTTATTCACTCGAAATGAGTTTCGCAACGGTCGACGCCGAGGGGCTCCTAATAACAGCAGGGTCGATTGACTATGACGAATGCTATCTGCAAAATTTGTGATCGCATTATTGTAGTCGAAATCGTGTCCGCCGGAATTTGGTTGGGGCGCAATGTCTCGGATCGGTGTTGGTAAATGCACTGAATCTGAACCACCTGCGCCCCTGTCGTCGCTCCAGCGGGTGCCTGCCGGCACGGCTGATCTTGGTCGTTGAGCGTCCGCTTTCCCATTGAGGGTAGAGCGGCTGTGGGTCGAGCCCGGCCTGACGGATGCGAAGATAGCAGCCGTTCGAGGGGACAGAATCTCTAGACTGCCAGGATGATAATGCGCAGAGACGAAATCGCAAATGAATTATCGATCAGGGCATTCGAGTTCTTTTATTGGTTTTCCCGGTTCGAATTTGCACTTAAAGAGAACGGCTACTTAAGGTCTCATGATGTAGGCAAAAAAGCTGAACCAGGCTGGGATGAGTTTGTAGCGAAGTGGAGTGAAGGATATAGCCCCTCTCGCAACGCAATTGAGTTGCTACGAGCGCCTCCTGAGACGCAAGTGGTGGGGGAAAACAGTCAGCTGACATGGCGAGTCACAGAGCTATCGGACTACCGATCTGATTTGGCGAAAGTTGTTCGACTGGTCAAGACGGTGCGGAATAATTTGTTCCACGGTGGAAAACATGGCGGTGCTGGCTGGAGCAATCCAAGCAGAACCGAGTCACTGCTAACAAATGCGACGGCTGTCTTGGATCAACTAGCCGAGCTCGCTGTCATTGAGGCGGACTACCAAAAGAGATACTGAGAAAGCCGATTTAGACCTACAACAGATCATTTGTCATAACCAAAAACTCAAAATGACGAATTTCCACCTCGTTCTTGTGGCTCTCACGACGATTGTTGGAGCAACGATCGCACCTGCATCCGCCGTGGAACCGGCCGGTCAGATGGTTTTTTACGATGCTAACAATGGTGGAAACTGCAGTAGTTGCGCGTGGATTGCGGCTACGGGCGAGATAACGGAGGGAACCGCTGAGCGATTCGAACGCTTCGTCCAGCAGCGCAACGACAAAATGTGCCGGTTGGTGGTCATGCATTCGCCCGGCGGGTTGCTAACGGAGGGCATTAGACTAGGCTACGCATTGCGAAAGCATGGATGCACCACGACCATTGGACGTACCGTGTCGGCACAGATTAAGGAAGCGCCCCATCTCAAAGATGTAGAACCGGGCCATTGCTACTCAGCGTGCGCTTATGCTTTCCTCGGTGGCGAGCGCCGTTGGGTGGATGCAACAAGCCGCTATGGAGTGCACCAGCACTTCAACGCGGATGCCGTTGTGGCACCCCTTGCCAAAACACTCAGTTCGCTGGACTTATCGACGAGTCAGTTCCTGACAGGGTTGCTGGTCGCCTATGTGATCGAAATGGACGTGAATCCGCTGCTCGTGACCGTTGCAGCGATGGCTGCCCCTCATGAAGACATTGCTGTTCTGGATCGTAATGCTCTTGAGGCAATGCGAGTTGTTACTGATATTACGCCTCCGATGGCTGAGTGGTCTCTCGTTCCAATCGCAAATGGCCTAGTCGCGCAGGTTGAGCAGATACAGGATGATTCCGGCTCAATTCAAAGAGCCCGTCTGCTATGCACAAGCGGGCAGCCAAACAAGCGCTTCCTCGAAATCATCGTGCCTGTTGGTCAATTCGCAGGACAGATAGACCACGAACTTAAGCTTGGCCGCGGCGCCGTGGTATTACGCAGTGATACCACCCTTGAGATCAATAATTACAGCGCTGAAATTGTAGGCCAAGAAAAGAAGTCACTTATGATCCTTCGGTTAGCCTTGAGCGACGACGCATTGGAGCAGCTAGTGAAGGAGAAAAAATTTTCCTGGGCGCGGGACGCATCAAGAGTGTCTCAAAAATTCTTTTCAGGCTGGTTTTCGCTAAAAAAGGCAGGGACGATGAGTCCGTTTGCGTTCAAGCACTGCATCTAATTACAGGACAGCGCGGCGACATAGGGTGGTTTAAATACATTTGCCCCCTACGCGGAACTGGATTGAACGACCGCTTCGCGATGGGGCGTATGGCCGCATTGGGTCGGAAGTTCGAGTTCATCGGGCGGGCAAGCGGTCATTGACCATGGGCGGCGGCTGAGCGACGGGTATCCCGCTCATTGCCGCCCGATACCGAACACAAGGCCAACGGCAGGTCAGGCCGAGTAGCACTCATTGAGCACCTGGCAGGTTTCAGCGTGAAGCGGCCTTTTTGGTGTCAGGGCTGGAGATTGGGTGATCGACCGCTCGTAGCCGGAAGCTCCGCTTTACGGACATTTCCCCAAAGCGGTCGTCCCCCTTCTCGGCAGTGCCGACCGATCGGCCGCTGTGGTCGATGACGCCGGGTGGACCGCGTCGAAGGCCGTTCAACCTTGAAGTCGCCCTTGAGCCATTACAGGAATGACTGTCCGGAGCCGCTCGGCTTGTCACGCCGAGGCAGAGCGGGTGATCCCGAGCACCAAAGGATTTCGGGTGACTATCGCTTGGGTTTCCTGCCGTTCGACTAAGGTATGAGAAGGGGCGGCAACGGCCCCGAATCCAACCCCAACGAAAGGAGAGAACATGTCTACCGGTACCGTCCACCTGCACCGCGTGCTGCGCGCAAAACCCGAGAAGATCTACCGTGCTTTCCTCGATGCGGAAGCGCTCGCCCGATGGCTGCCGCCCAACGGCTTCACCTGCAAGGTCGACCACCTGGATGCCCAGGTTGGCGGCACGTTCAGGATGGCGTTCAGGAATTTCGGCACGGGCAACAGTCAATCCTTCGGCGGCAGCTATCTGGAACTCATTCCGAACGAACGCATCCGCCACACGGACAAGTTCGACGACCCTGGCCTGCCGGGCGAAATGGTGATGACGGTCACCCTGCGCGCGGTGGCCTGCGGGACGGAGGTGCACATCGTGCAGGAAGGTATCCCGGAGGCGATTCCACCGGAGTTCTGCTACCTCGGGTGGCAGGAGTCGCTCGAGCATCTGGCGCGGCTCGTCGAGCCGGAAATTCCGGATTGAAACCCGGCCCGGATCCTTCCTCGGGATTTGGCGCGGCGGTCATTACAAGGCAGTCGCTCGGGATGATTCCATGGCGGAGTGGCTGCTCAGGGCTACGTCCCAGCCGTTCAACCCTCATGCCACCACCGTCTGTTCGACCGATGAACGGGCTCAATTACAGTCGATCCGCATCGCGCTGCGCGACATCAACGAACCAGCCGTGCTCAGCCTGCTGAGCCGTGCGGCCGGTGGGGACGCAACGGCCTACGAAATCGACGATCAGGGAAGAATGTGGCGGGCCGGGCACGGCGTCGGAAACGCTAAGTCTCCCGCCGCCGCGCCAGCACCATCAGATTTCGCGGCGTAAGCGCGCGTGCGCAAAAGGTGCCGACCTCGACGTCGAAACCGGCCTCTTCAAGCCCCAGCGCGAGATCCATGATGAGCCAGGTCTCCAGCGCGCGCCGGAACGCGTGACGCACCAGTTCGAAGCGCCGCACTTCGGCGCGGCGCCGCTCGCCGCTCGCGAGCCAGTGCGTCCAGTCGATCGCGGCCGGCAAGCGCACGCGCTCGCGCTGCGCCAGGGCTTCGCAGAAACCGGCGAAGTCGCCCGACAGCCAGGGTGAGGGCACCGGGCGGAAAGGGCGGATCGCCTCGCCTTCGAGCGCGTTGCGCAGCGCGATGAAGCCGAGCTTCCACGCCTGATCGCGTGCGAGACGTTGTCGCACGTGGCGCGGGGCGGTGACGGTCTCGGTCACCGCGAGGCGCAGCGCCGCGGCGTCGAGCGGCAGTGAAGCCTCCGAACTGAGCGGGCGGTAGCCGTCGTCGGCGCCGAGGTGGTAGCAGCAGGGCGCGATCCGGTAGCTGTGCGCGCGGTCGGCGGCGGCGGAGCGCACCAGCGTGCGGTGCAGCTCGCCGCACGCGTGCAGCGCGACGACGGCGTGGCCGCGGACGTGTTCGCGCGATCCCGGCGCGAGCGCGTCGGCGCACAGCACCGTCTGCTCGACGCCCGCGCGCTGGGCGAGGTGTTGCGCCGCTTCGCACAGCGCCGGGTCGAGCTCCAGCGAGCGGACCGGCACCCGGTCGGCGAGCGCGAGGCGCCTTCCCAGGTGCCCTTTGCCGGCACACCACTCCAGCAGCGGCGCGTGGGCGGCGTGCCCGTGCGCGGCGAAAGCTTCGACCTGCTCGCGCTTGCGTCCGGGAATCGACCAGTCGAACCGGGTGCCGACGGGCGGCAGCACGCGGGGGACCAGTTTCGGCACGTCGCACAAGGCTTCGAGCCTGCCGGCTGCCGGCAGCCGGGGCGTGAGCCACGCACGGCACGCGGCGGGATCGGCGGTGAATTGCTCGAGCGCGGCTTCGTCGAGCCCGAGCACCGCTTCGGCCAGCGCCGGCCACTGTGCGCACCATTCGGGGCGCCGGACGTGAAACGGCTGCGGCCGCCATAGCGACTGGTGCTGCTGCAGCAGCGACTGCAGTTCGAGAAGGCGTTCGCGGTGGTTCATCGGTTGAGAGCAGCCAGGTTGGAAAAGCGGCAATTTCTGCGGCGGCTGTCACCGTGGAGCCGAGGCTGAGGAGTCCCGCAGCCAGCTACTTTACGACCTGCCGGGAAACTGAAAGGTATTCGTCGCCATGCTGGATGACGCCTTCCCGATCCAGCTTCTCGGACGCCTGATGCAGCTTCTCCAGCTTTTCGGCGAGCTTCGTCAATTCCTCGTTCATCTTCCCCAGCGCGTTTTCCAGCGTGTACGTCAACTCGTGCACGTCGGCCATCGCTGCATCGCTGACATTGCCCTTGAGAATGGCCTCGAGCTTGGCGTTGTATTCGGAAAAGTTCTTTACGGCTTCAGGAAGCGTCTTTGCTGGCTCGCCTTTGTAATGTCTGACCGGTTCGCCCGCTCCGGAGGCGAAGGCGGTCGGAACGAACGCGAGGAGGGCGACGGTCGCGGCGATGACTGCGGGTTTCTTCATTCTTTGCTCCCGGGATTTTGTGCATAACGAGAGTAAGTCGCATTCATCTTACTGGGTCAGCGCTGCGACCGCGAGCTCTGTCCGCGGGGCGTATGCAAGACAAGGGGTGCTCCTTGCAGTGATTGGGACAGGTGAATGTGAAGTGGGTCCGGGACCCGGAATCGCCGGGCAAGCTCGCGAAACAGCGCCAGCGAGGCGGTCTCGAAATTCGGCACAAGTGTCGCGCGGGACTTCCGCTTCATGCTTGTTGCGGGGCTGCCCATGCCTTGGTGATTTCCTGTTCGAGCATCCGGCAGGAGTCGAGCAGGTCGCGATCGAATGTCGGCTGGTGATCCATCCTGTGGAGCAACAGGCGGGCGCGATGGACCGAGCGCTGGCAGCCGGTATGCATATAGTTCGACAGGTGAGCCAGCGTCCCGGCGAGGAGGGCCATCTGATCGGGGAAGGCAGACTGAAGCAGGTTAGTCGCAGGCATGTCATTGGTATTCACGAATGAGAATTATTCGCAAGTGTAGGCGCGTATGATGGCTTGTCAAGTGCGATGACGAACCCCTTCAGCGCGGACAAGGTGACCGTCATCAAGAATCCAGGCGAGCCCGACATGGAGATGATCGTCAAGGACGGCGAGAAGGTCGAGCACTACAAGGCGAGCGGCACGATCGGCAGCGGCGAGGGGGAGAAGGCGGGGGTGGCCTACCGCATGAAGGACGGGTCGATGGTGTATGTGCCCGAGTGAGGGGCTACCGGTTCGGGCATGGCAGTCGAGTGACGGTACCCCCACGAGTCGAGCGCGATACGGCGGGCGCCGCGACATCTCCGGACTCGATCATCCGATGCGTCCCTCGTCGGCTTGGGCGGCCGGAAGCCTGGCGATTTTGAGAATGAAGAGCGGGGCACGGGTGCTTTCCCTCGTTTCGACCCACCACAACCACCCCATCGGCGAGAACATCGGAATCCGCCTGGATGCCGACCACGTGATCGCTTTCCATGGCAGGGCTCACATCTGCGACTGCAGATAATTCTCCAACCCTACCTTGTCGATCAGGCCGAGCTGTTTTTCCAGCCAGTAGGTGTGATCCTCTTCGGTGTCCGCCAGCATCCCTTCAAGGATCTCGCGCGTCTGGTAGTCCTTGACCGTTTCGCAGTAGGCAATCACATTCTTCAGGTGGCCGACAACCTTCAATTCCAGAGCGAGGTCGTTCTTCAGCATATCGGGGACCGTCTGGCCGATCTGCAGGGGCTCGCGCTTGGATAGATCGGGGGCAGGGCAATCGCACCTAAAATGCATAACCGATACAGGTAAACCGTTTACGATCATGCGCTTAGCGAGCCCCTGTTCACAACGTCATATTTTGTGTAGCTTACTGTCTTTTTGGGACTCCCATGAAGACAGGCCAGTTGATGCCCGTGAGCGAAGTGTTCGTGTCGGTACCCGACCCGCGCAGCAAGCGGCAGGCCAGGCACGATCTGTCCGAGTTGCTGACGGTGGCGGTGTGCGCGGTGCTGTGCGGGGCGAACGATTTCGTGGATGTGGCGCTGTGGGGCAAGTCCAACCTGGCCTGGCTGCGCAAGTTCCTGAAGCTCAAGGCGGGCGTGCCCTCGCATGACACGTTCTGCCGGGTGCTCGCGATGATCGATCCCGCGGCCTTCGAGGCGGCCTTTCTGCGCTGGGTGGGCGTGCTGGTGCCGGCGCTGGCGCCGGACAGCGTGGTGGCCATCGATGGCAAGACCAGTCGGCGCAGTGGCGGCAAGGATACGTCGGGGCCGTTGCACATGGTCAGCGCCTTTGCCGCCGGGATGGGTCTGGTGCTGGGGCAGCGCGCCACCGATCAGAAGAGCAACGAGATAACAGCGATTCCCGAGTTGCTCGCCATGCTGGCGCTCGAAGGCACCATCGTCACGATCGATGCGATGGGCACCCAGGCAGCGATTGCCCGCACCATCCGTAGTCGTGGCGCAGACTACGTGTTGTGCGTCAAAGACAACCACCCCACGCTGACCGACTCGATTCTGCTCACCCTGGCCGGCGTGGCGGAAAAGATCGCGCCGGCTTCGCATTTCGAAGAACAAACCAAGGGCCACGGCCGTGTGGAGGTGCGCCGCTGCTGGGCCTATGATGCGGTCAGCCAGTTGTACAAGTCCGAGCAGTGGGCCGGGCTGCAATCGTTTGCGCTCGTCGAGCGCGAACGCACCGTCGACGGCAAGACCAGCGTCGAGCGCCATTACTACATCAGTTCCCTGCCCGCAGATGCCGCCAGAATTGCGCAGGCCGTGCGCAGCCATTGGGCGGTCGAAAATCAGCTTCACTGGTCGCTCGATGTGCAGTTCAACGATGATCAGTCCCGTGTGCGCCGAGGCTATGCGGCCAACAACTTCGTGGTGCTGCGCCACATCGTACTGAACCTGCTGCGCCACAACACCACCCGCAAGGCCAGCATCAAGTCCAAGCGACTGCTCGCCTGCATGGAGGATGACTTTCGCGAAGAGTTACTCGGGCTGGCCATATGAGCGCCTCGGGTTATGACAAAACGGTGCAATTGCCCTGAGATCGGGGGTGCCTTCCAGGAAAAGGATGCGCGCGATGAGGCCGGAGGCATGCTCGAGTTCCTCCGACATCTCATGGGCAATCCGTTCGTGCAGCTTGGGCAGCCCCCAGTTGTCGTACATCCTCGAATGGGTGAAATACTGATCCACGGCCGTCATTTCGCCTGCCAGCAACGCGTTCAAATGATCAATTACCTGGTTGTCGCCTTTCATCATGTTCTCCTTGTGGGTCCGGACAACAGCACCTTGAAGTCATCGTTCAACATAGCTCAAGGCCGTTTTTCTGTGGTTAATGAGACGCGTTGTCGATCAGGGGGCGATGCAGGGTCATCCGAGCACAGGCGCGCGGTTTTTGCGCCGCGTTTTTACCGGCCCGTCGAAAGACGGGCATTTCCGGGATAGGCGCCGCAATCACGGGATAGCTGCCTCACGGCGACTGCCATACCTTCAGGCCGCTGAGCAGTCGCGAAACTCCAACGCTCGCGAAGGCGGAGACCCGCGCCGACGGGATCGTTATGGCCGATCGCGACAAGTGCACCGGCTGCGGCTCGTGCATCGTTGTCTGTCCGCACGACCAGCGCACGCGACTCGATGGCAGCGACGAAGGAGAAATTTCGATGATGGCGAGCACTTTCAATAACGAAACCGAGGAAAGCACAAGATGACATCGAATGGAACCCTCCTGACGCAGCTCGTCGACGCGCTCGCAACGGGGACTGTCAGAGTCCTCGACCTGACCCAGCCGCTCGGCCCGGACACGCCGGTGCTCGGCCTGCCGGCGCCGTTTTCGAATTCGCCGCCGGTGACTTTCGAGACGATCTCGCACTATGACGACCAGGGGCCGGCGTGGTATTGGCGGACGATCCGCATGGGCGAGCACACCGGCACGCATTTCGACGCGCCGGTGCACTGGATCAGCGGCAAGGATCGCAGCGAAGGGACGGTGGACACGATTCCGCCGCGCCGCCTCGTCGGTCCCGCCTGCGTCATCGACATCAGCCGCGAGGCCGCGGCGAACGCCGACTATCTGCTGACGCGCGACGCGCTGCTCGAATGGGAAAGCCGGCACGGGCGCATTCCGCCGAATGCGTGGGTGCTGCTGCGCAGCGACTGGTCGAAGCGCGTCGGCGCGGACGAGTTCCTGAACTGCCGCGAAGACGGCCCGCATTCACCCGGCTTCGACCGCGATGCGACCGAACTGCTCGCGCTCGAACGCGACGTGCTCGGCATCGGCGTCGAGACCGTCGGCACCGACGCGGGCCAGGCGCACTCCTTCGATCCGCCGTTCTGGACGCACCACATCATGCAGGGCAACGGCAAGTTCGGCCTTGCCAGCCTGTGCAATCTCGACCAGCTGCCGCCGACCGGCGCGGTGCTCGTCGCCTCGCCGCTGAAGCTCGTCGGCGGCTCGGGCAGCCCGCTGCGCGTGCTGGCGCTCGTCCCGGCCTGAAACGAAGGCCGGGCGCTGCGGTGGTCGCCCGCCTGACGAAATCGATCAGCGATGCGAACTGGTCGGAGTTCGTGCGGCAGCTCGAATACAAGGCGCAGTGGTACGGGCGCACGCTGATCGGCGTCGACCGCTGGTATCCGTCCAGCAAGCGCTGCTCGGACTGCCGGCATGCCGTATCGAAGCTGCCGTTGAGCGTGCGCGAGTGGGTTTGCCCCGCAACAAGTACGGCGAATGTCCTTCGCGAACGCCCGCATGGGCGCGCGGCTGAGCATCGCGCAAACCCCTCCCGCATGGGGGGGGTGCCGCAAACGGCGCATGGCTATATTGAATCCATGTTCAGCCGCCCCAATGACGAGGCGGATCCCTGGAAGGAGGAAAGGCCATGACAGCACTGGGCAATGTGATGATGCTCATTCGGGAACTCGAGCAAGACGACGCGGCCGCCGACGCGCCCGTGGTGCCGCAGACGCGCAGCGGGATCGATTTCCCCGCGGCCTGTTCGTGCGTGTGTGCCTCGTCGCTGGGCGAAGTCGTCGCGCTCATCCGCGAGATGCAGGGCGACAGCCTGAGGGCATTCATGGATTCCCTGCCGCCGGTGACAGGACGAAAGACCGCGGCCGTCGCCGCGTGACGCCGCGACGCAATCGGCATGGAGCGGTGCGCGTCGCGCAGTTCCCGCGCGCCCCGCTGCGGCCCGTACCCCGTTTTTACCCGCATCCCCGCAACGCTTCGTTCATGAGCAACGAAATCCACTGGAGACCCGCATGACCCGACCCGGCGAGCTCAAGCTCCCCCACCTGTTCAAACCCGGCCAGATCGGCAAGTACCCGACCAAGAACATGGTCAAGTACGGCGCGTGCTGCGTGTCGAACTACAACACGCGCGACGGCTACATCACGCCGCGCGAGCTCGCCCGCATGCGCGTCATCGCCGCGACCGGCGCCGGCATCATCACGAACCAGGGCGCGTATCCCGACCCGCTCGGCGAAGGCAAGTCCTACTTCCGCCAGGTCGCGCTGTTCGACGACAAGTTCCTGCCGCAGTTCGAGACCATCGCGCAGTACATCCACGACGGCGGCGCGGTCGCGATCCAGCAGATCCTGCACGCCGGGCGCTACGGCGGCATCGATCTGGGCTACTGCATCCAGCCGTCGGTCGTGCCGCAGACGCTGCCGCACTTCCGCCCGCCCAGGGAAGTCACGAAAGAGCAGATCCGCGCGATCATCGGCCAGCACGCCGACGCCGCGAAGCGCGCGATCCGCGCCGGCTTCGACGGCACCGAAGTGACGAGCTTCATGGGCTACCTGCTGGCGAACTTCAACTCGCGCTTCACGAACCAGCGCACCGACGAATACGGCGGCTCGATCGAGAACCGCGGCCGCTTCATGCGCGAACTCATCGATTCGATCAAGCAGGCGACTCCCGAGCATCCGCTCGTCGTGCGCCTGAACGGCGCCGAGCTGATGGACCGCTGGGGCGGCAACAGCGAGGACGAGTGCTTCGAGCTGATGCAGCAGGCGGTCGATTCGGGCGTCGACATGATTTCGGTGACGGTCGGCTGGCAGGAAGCGCCCGAGTCGTCGATCGGCCGCGACGTCGCGCCCGGCCACTGGAACTACCTGTCGGCGAAGGCGAAGAAGCTCTTCCCGAACACGCTGATCACGTTCGGCAACCGCCTGCCCGACCCGGTGATGGCCAATCAGTGCATCGCCGACGGCGTGTTCGACTACTGGGAAGTGTGCCGCCCGATGCTCGCCGACCCCGAACTGCTGCACAAGGCGGCCGAAGACCGGCTCGACGAAGTGCGCCGCTGCATCGGGTCGCTCAACTGCCTGTCGCGCCTGTTCCGCGACCTGCCCTACACCTGCGCGATGAACCCGGCGCTCGGCCACGAAGTCGAGCCCGAATACCACGTCACGCCGGCCGCGGTGAAGAAGAAGATCATGATCATCGGCGCCGGCCCGGCCGGCATGGAAGCGGCGATCACCGCCAAGCGCCGCGGCCACGACGTCACCGTGTTCGAGAAGGGCGACCGCATCGGCGGCAGCCTCGCGGGGTATGCCGCGAACGACCTGGCGCGGCCCGACGACCTGATCTCGGTGATCAAGTACTACGAGACGATGGCGCGCAAGATGGAGATCGACGTGCGCTTCAACACCGAAGCCAACGCGAAGTTCATGCGCAGCATCCTGCACCAGTTCGACGTCTGCATCGTCGCGGCCGGCTCGCGCACCGATATGAAAGCCTATCGCCACATTGAAGGCCATGAGCAGCTCGTCGATGCGCTCGACGTCGCCACCGGCAAGGTCACCCCGGGCAAGCGCCTGATCATGGTCGGCGCCGGCAAGATCGGCCTGACGCTGGCCGAGTCGCTGTGCAAGCAGGGCCACGAAGTCGTGCTCGTCGAGGAAGACAAGCGCATCGCCGGCGACGTCATGCCGTCGTTCAAGTGGCGCCACTCGGCCTGGATCGAGGAACTGGGCATCCGCACGCTGACGTCTTCGGTGCTGACGAAAGTGACGGCAGAAGGCGCGACGGTGAGAAACGCGAAAGGCGAGGAGGTCTTCGTCGAAGCCGACACTGTCATCGTGTCCGGGCCGCGCAAGGCGAACCACGACCTGTTCCACGAATTCCAGTGGATGGTCGACGAGCTGCACGGCGCTGGCGACGCGGTGATCGCGCGCGGACTCGACGCCGCGATCCACGAAGGCTACCGGCTCGGCGTGCGGATCTAAGCCGGCGCCGTCACGCAAACGGCAGTGCAGCCGCACCCAGACAGCGGGCGCGGTTGCACTGCCCACTCGAAAACGGAAGGAGACCGAACTGATGCAATTTCTGCAACCGCCCGGATGGGCACGTCCCAAGGGCTATTCAAACGGCATCGTCGCCAGCGGGCGCATGGTGTTCGTCGCCGGCCAGGTCGGCTGGGATGAACAGGAGCAGTTCCGCAGCGACGATCTCGTCGCCCAGGTCCGCCAGGCCTTGAGCAACATCGTCGCGGTCCTCGCCGCAGCCGACGCGCGCCCGGCCCACATCGTGCGGATGAACTGGTATCTCGCGGACAGCGTCGAGTACAACGCCCGTCTGGCCGAAATCGGCGCCGTGTACCGCGAGCTGATCGGCAAGCATTTCCCGGTGATGACGGCGCTGCAGGTCGCCGGCTTCGTCGAGAAGGGCGCGAAAGTCGAGATCGAGGTCACGGCGATGCTGCCGGCCTGAACGGGACGCGACGAGCCCGGCGCACGCGCGCCGGGCGGCGCCGAGGACGATGAGATGAACGATGCGATTCTGGATTGCGCGCGCTGGAAGGCGATGCTCGACCGCGAGGGGCTCGCTGCGGCCGACGCGTCGGTCGGGGTGCTGACGAAGTACGATTTCGCCGCGCGCCGCGGCAGCGTGCTCGTCTGGCGCGGCACCGGCGACGGCGCGAGCGTCGCGTTGCGCGGCTACGACGGCGAGTTCGGCGACGACGTCGCGATGCTGCTTGTCGCCGACCGCGACGCGCTCGCCGAGCTCCTCGCCGACGGCCTCGCGCAGGTCGCGCCGCTCGTGCGCTGCGGCAAGCTGCACCCTTACATGCTGAGGACGCTCGAAGCCCTCGAAGATGCCGGCCTGTCCGATTTCGTCGAGGACTTCGGGCTCGTGTTTCCACGGCACTGACGCCGCATGCGCGGTTGCGCGAGCGCGCGCACACGGGCAAGATGGTTGGAAGTCAAACAAACGGCACTGCAGCCATGAGCCTTTCCGAAGACATCGATCCGGTCGCAGTCATCGGCGGGTCGCGTCCCGCGCTGGCGCGCGCGCTGACCTCGATCGAAAACGCCCGGCCCGGCGCCGCCGAACTCCTCGCGAGTCTCGCGTCGCACCGCGGCCGTGCTCACGTCGTCGGCATCACCGGTGCGCCGGGAGCCGGCAAATCGACGCTGATCAATGCGCTCCTCGGTGAATTGCTCGCGCGCGGCCGGCGCATTGCGGTCGTCGCCGTCGATCCGTCGAGCCCGGTCACCGGCGGCGCGCTGCTCGGCGACCGCGTGCGGATGGGCGGGCACGGCGCCGACGAGCGCGTCTTCATCCGCTCGCTGTCGTCGCGCGGCCACCTCGGCGGCCTGTCGCGCACGACCGCGCAGCTCGTCGATGTGTTCGACGCCGCGGGCTTCGATGTCGTCATCGTCGAGACGGTCGGCGTCGGGCAGTCCGAAGTCGAGATCGGCCGCGTCGCCGACACGAAGGTCGTCGTGTGTCCGCCGGGACTCGGCGACGAAGTGCAGGCGATCAAGGCGGGCATCCTCGAGATTGCCGACATCCTCGTCGTGAACAAGGGCGACTCGCCGCTCGCCGCGCGCACGATGCTCGACCTGCAGACGAGCGGCGGACTGCAGCGCGACGAACACTGGACGGTGCCGGTGCTGCGCACGGTCGCGACGAGCGGCGAAGGGATCGCCGAGCTCGTGGAGCGGATCGACGCGCACGCGCACGTCATCGGCATCGGGCGGCGGCTGCGCGCCGCGACCCCTTCGGGGGCGAGCGACGCGATGCCGGCGGCGCCCGCGACCGACGACGAACTTTTCGAGCAGCTGCGGCGCTGGCGTGCGGCGGGCCGTGGCGTCGCCCTCGCGACCGTGGTGCGGACCTGGGGTTCGTCGCCGCGCCCCGAAGGCAGCCATCTCGCGGTCGAGGAGAGCGGGGCGTTCCTGGGCTCGGTGTCCGGCGGCTGCATCGAGGGCGCCGTCATCAGCGAAGCGAAAGAGGTCATCGCCGACGGCACGCCGCGCCTGCTGGAGTTTGGCGTCAGCGACGAGCAGGCGTGGGAGGTCGGCCTCGCGTGTGGCGGCCGGGTGCAGGTCCTCGTGGAGCGGATCGAATGAAAGCGACGATGTTCGAGCAGCTTCTCGCCGATCGCCGCGCGAAGCGGCCGGTGGCGGTGGTCACGCGGCTTGCCGACGGCGAAGAGGCGCTGGTGCACGAAGAGGAAAGCGAAAACCAAAACCAGGACGGATTTTCCGGCGCGCTGGCGCTGACGCCGGAGCAGCTCGCCGAGACGCGCCAGCGCCTGCGTGCCGACCGCAGCGGCGCACTGGCGTCGGCCGACGGCGCGCTGTTCGCGCGCTGCCACGTCAGCGCGCCGCGGCTCGTCATCGTCGGCGCGGTGCATATCGCGCAGGCGCTCGCGCCGATGGCCGCGATCGCCGGCTTCGAAGTGATCGTCGTCGACCCCCGGCGCGCGTTCGCGACGCCGCAGCGCCTGCCGGGCGTCAGCGTGACGACCGAATGGCCCGACGAGGCGCTGGAGCGGCTCGGCATCGACGCGCAGACCGCCGTCGTCACGCTGTCGCACGACCCGAAGCTCGACGATCCGGCGCTGATCGTCGCGCTGCAGAGCGACGCGTTCTACATCGGTTCGCTCGGCAGCACGCGGACCCACGCGAAGCGCGTCGCGCGGCTCGCCGAGGCCGGGCTGGAGGAGGCGATTGCCCGCATCCATGCGCCGGTCGGGCTCGATCTGGGCGGGCGCGCACCGGCCGAGATCGCCGTCGCGATCCTCGCCCAGGTGGTGCAGGCGAGGCATCGCGCAAGATGACCGGAGCACGCCCGGAACGGACCCGCCACGGTCCTGGAGACCCCCATGATTTTCGGTGAATTCGACACGGATGCGGCTGCGGGCGTGATGCTCGCGCATACCCTGAAGGCCGGCGGCAGGACGCTGAAAAAGGGCCGCACGCTCGTCGATGCCGATCTCGCGTGGCTGCGCGAGGCGGGCATCGACACCGTCCTCGGCGCGCGCCTGGCGCCCGGCGATGTCGCGGAAGACGCCGCCGCGGCGCAGATCGCGGCGCTGCTGACCGGGCCGGATACGAATGCCGCGACGCGCCCGCCCTACACCGGCCGCTGCAACCTGCACGCGTCGCTGCGCGGCGTCGTGCAGGTGGACATCGAGCGCATCGACCGCCTCAACCTGCTCGACGAGGCGGTCGCGATCGGCACGCTGCCGCAGCACGCGGTGGCACGCCCGGGCCAGGTCGTCGCGACCGTCAAGATCATCCCGTTCGCGGTGCCGGCGAGCCTCATCGAGGCGTGCCGCGAGATCGCCTCGGCCGGCCCGCTGCTGCGCGTCGCCGAGTTGAAGCCGCACCGCGTCGCGCTGATCATGAGCGAGCTTCCCGGCATGAAGGAAAGCATCTTCGCCGGAACCGTCGCCGCGACGCGCCATCGCCTCGACGCGCTCGGCAGCCGCCTCGCGCTGGTGCTGCGCTGCGCGCACGAGCGCGCGGCGCTCGAAGCGATGGTGCGCCAGGCGCTCGCATCCGGCTGCGAGTTGGTGCTCGTCTGCGGCGCGACGGTGGCGAAGGACCGCAACGACATCGCGCCCGCGGCGGTCACCGCCGCCGGCGGGCGGATCGACCATTTCGGCATGCCGGTCGAGCCGGGCAACATGCTCGTGCTGGCGCATGTCGGCAGCGTGCCGGTCGTGATCATGCCCGGCTGCGGCCGCTCGCGGCGCACGAACGGACTCGACTGGGTGCTGCAGCGGCTGCTCGCCGGGCTCGCCCCGACGCGCGAGGACATCATGCGCCTGGGCGTCGGCGGCCTGATCCGCAGTCCGCTCGAAGCGGAAGACGCCGCGGGAGAAGACGCGGAGGACGGCGACAGCGAAGGTTCCGCAGCGCCGCCGCCCCGGCCGGGCGCCCCGCGCGTCGCCGCGCTCGTGCTGGCGGCCGGACAGTCGTCGCGCATGGGCGCCGCCAACAAGCTGCTGATCGAGGTCGGCGGCGTGCCGATGGTGCTGCGCGCCGTCAATGCGGCCCGCGCGTCGCGCGCCGCGTCGGTGACGGTCGTCGTCGGCCACGAAGCCGAAGCGGTCGGGACGGCGCTCGCGACGAGCGGGGCGACGCTCGTCGATAACCCGGACCATGCGCAGGGCATGTCGAGCTCGCTGCGCCACGGCATCGCGGCGCTGCCGGACGACATCGACGCGGTGATCGTGCTGCTCGGCGACATGCCGCGGATCACCGCCGAACATGTCGATCGCGTCATCGCGGCCTTCGACCCCGCGGCCCCGTCGATCGTCATGCCCGAGAAGGACGGCCGCCGCGGTAATCCGATTCTGTGGCCGCGCGAGTTCTTCGCCGCGATGGCGGGCATCTGCGGCGACCAGGGCGCGCGCGGCCTCCTCGAACACAATGCCGACCGCGTGAAGCGGGTCGCGATCGACGACGACGCGATCTTCGTCGATGTCGACCGGCCCGGCGATCTCGCGCAGGCCGAAGCGTCGCTGGTCGCCCAGGCCGGCAGCGGCATCGTCGAGGAGCCGGTCACGTGATTGAAGCCCTTTACAACCAGCGCATCAAGGAACTCGCCGCGGCGGCATGCGGCGCCGGCAAGCTCGACGCGCCGTCGGGCTCGGCGATGCGCGACAGCCCGGTGTGCGGCGACCGCGTGCGCATGGAAGTCAGCGTTGCCGACGGTCGCATCGTCGCACTCGCGCACGAGGTGAAAGGCTGCCTGCTGTGCCGCGCCGCCGCTTCGGTGATCGGCCTGCACGGCGTCGGCCTGTCCTCCGCCGAGGCCGAAGCGCTGCGCGCCGCAGTCGCGGCGATGCTTGCCGGCGGCGAGCGGCCGGCCGGCTGGGCCGAACTGGCGGTGTTCGAGCCGGTGCGCCAGCATCGCAGCCGCCACGGCTGCGTGCTGATCCCGTTCGAAGCCCTCGCGAAAGCTGTCGCCGCGGGCTGAGGAAGCGGCGCGCAGGCCGGGCGGGCTGTGACAAAATGGCTTTGTTTCCATCACAGCAAGGGCAGGAAAATGGTCATTTCAGGGTTTGAAAGCCTCTTGGAGGCGGCGCGGCAGCAGCCCGAACCGCAGCGGCTGCTGTTCGTTTTCGCCCGGGCGGAACTGCCCGAAGGCGCGACGCCGGAAGAGAAGCGCCGCTTCGAAAACGGCCAGGGCGGCGCGCTCGCGCCGGTGATGTACGTGGACAAGAAGACTGACGAAATCCACAGTTTCGCCGAGCTGGTCGAGGAATCGCAGCGCATGGGGAAACCCTGGGACATGGTGTTCGTCGGCTGCCTGGGCGGGCAGGGGGATCGGGAACCGAGCGACGAGGCGACGCAGAAAGCGCTGGAATCCATGATCAAGTCGATCCAGGGCGGCCTGGTCAGCCATCTGCTGATGTATCGCCCGGACGGGGAACAGGTTCGTCTCCCCTGACCAGCAAGACCCGAAGCCGCAAATTCTTCATTCATTTGTCGAATGCTTCCCTAAAGTTCCCATACTCATATGCCGTTGTTGTGAACGTGCTGCCGCTGCGAGCGTTGCCGCGGTCGCGCACCCACAACGAGTTTGCGACCCAGCCCGGGAGAAGTTTCCGAGGCCCGGGCGGATCGCGGGCCGACCCTGCATTGCCATCTATTGGAGGAGAACATGTTGAGGAAGCTGCTTCTGCTGTCCGGTCTGATCGTCGCGCCGCTCGTCGCCGGGGCTGCAGACTACAAGGCCAGTCTGGCCCAGATGCCGATGTACGCGGAAAGTCTGGACAAGGGGGTGCTTGTCGACCTCGTGAAGGCGATCGCCGACACGTCGAAGAAATCCATCGATGTCCAGGTCGTTCCGTTTTCCCGCTCGATGAAGGACGTGGAGAACAAGCAGGCGGACTTCCACATGCCCCTCATCAAACCGCTGGACATGTCGAAGGCTAATTTCAGCCTGTCCACCGCGACCATATTTCACGTGAATTTCGTCCTGTACACCAACAAGAACAAGCCGCTGGATCCGAACAACCTGGCCGGTGCCTCGCTCGAAACGGACGCCGCTCACACGCCTTACTTCCCGTTCGACATCAAACCCTCGACGAGCATCGAAGGCAGCCTGAAGAAACTCGAACTGGGGCGTATCGACGGTTTCATATTCGCCGATGACGCCACCGATCCCCTGGTCAAATCCAACGGCCTGAAAAATATCAAGAGGCAGCTCTACAAGCGCTTCGAGGTGAAGGCCATTCTTCCCAAGGGCGGCGAGAACGGACCGGCGGACAAGTTCCTCAGCGAAGCTATCGGAAAGCTGCGCGAAGGGGGCAAGTTCGAAAAGATCATGGCCGCCATCGACCATCCTTACGTCGACTAACGACGCTGCTCGTCGCGTCCCATCCCCCGCGGCCCGATATCCGGGCCGCTCCCCGGCACGAGCGAGAGGAACAGCATGGGCTACTTGAGAACAATCAGCGGGCGATTGACGCTCCTGTATGTGGTCATCATCTCGGCGGTCCTGGCCGCCTTCGGCGGACTGAACTACTACCAGGCCAGCAAGAACCGTCAGGCGCAGATCGACAAGGAGCTGGACCAGGTCACGGGGAGGGTGCAGATTTCCCTGCCGGGGATTTTGTGGAATCTCGATCAGGAGCAGTTGCAGAAGGTGCTGGTATCGGAAGCCGGTTCGGAACTGGTGGACGGCATCCTCATCAGCGACGAATCGGGCAAGGTGAGCGGCGGCGTGGTCCGCGAGAACGGACAGATCGTTGCCGCGGCGACCGTGGCGAAACACGACGGGCCGTCTCGCCAGGTCAGCCTGGTGTTCAACAATGACGGCAAACCGACGCCCGTCGGCACGGCGACCGTGTTCATCTCGACCGAGACGCTGGACCAGGCACTCCGGCACAATCTGCTCCTGATCCTGGGGGAGATTCTCGTTCTCGACGTCATCATCGTCGTTGCCCTGTATCTGGGCATCAGGGCCGTGGTGGTCAAGCCCTTGCTGTCGGTCAAGTCGGCCTTGCAGGAAATTGCGCAGGGCGAGGCGGATCTCACGAAGCGCCTCTCGGAGCGCAGCGGAGACGAGTTCGCCGAGGTCGCACACTGGTTCAACGTCTTCATCGCGCGGCTCCAGGGAGTGTTCAGGCAGGTTTCGGAAAACTCGGCGCTGCTGGCGCATGCTGCCGAGGACACCTTGCACATAAGCGATCGCGCAAGCGGCCATTCGAGCATGCAGAAGCAGATGACCGAGCAGATGGCCGAGGCGGTCGGTCATCTCACCGAGCAGGTCGGTGAAGCGAGCAGAAACGCCTCGATCGGGTCGGATGCCGCCGCCGCTGCGGACCAGGAGGCAAAAAAGAGTCGCCAGGTGCTGACCGAGTCCATGCGCGGCACCCAGGAGCTGGCCGAACACATGGCCGCAGTGGGCAACGTGGTGCAGCGGCTTGCCGCGGACACCACGAAAATCGAGGAAGTGCTGCGGGTGATCGGCGACATCGCCGACCAGACCAATCTGCTCGCGCTCAACGCGGCCATCGAGGCAGCCCGGGCCGGCGAGCAGGGGCGCGGCTTTGCCGTGGTCGCGGATGAAGTGCGCAAGCTGGCCGAGCGCACGACACATTCGACCCACGAGATCCAGGACATGGTGGGACGGATCAAGGAAGGCAACCGCCAGGCCGTGGAGGCCATGAACGCCGGAAAGGCGCGCGGTGAGACCGGTGTCCGCTACGCCAACCAGGCGCAAACCGTGATCGACGGAATTCTCGATTCGATCACGCGCATGTCCGACCTGAACGGGCGAATCCTGGCGGCCGCCAATTCCCAGAACAAGGCGGTCGAAGGCATCTCGGGAAGCATCGACCATGCTTTGCGCCTGTCCGACGAGACCGTGGAAGTATCCCGGCACGCTGCCCAGGCGAGCGAGAAGCTGGAACGCCTGGCCGGCGAAATGCGGCGGTTGACGGAGGAGTTCAAGACGTAGAAGGCAGAAGGTTTTACATATTGATTCCGGCCGGCACCTGCCGGAAGAAGCCCTCAACGCGCTTCTTTTCCTGTGTCCGCCGAAAGCCGGCTACCTGTCGGGAGCGCTCCCGGCGAGGGATGCCGCTTACGCCGATAGCCTAACGCTTGCTGCCGCGCACCACGCTCGGAGCGACGAGGATCGTGCCGAACCGCGCAAGGTAGATCACGAAGGCCGCTATCCATGCCAGCGCAGCGACCGCGACCGCCCATGCGCCGAGATCGTGGACCGTCACCGCCAGCCGGACCAGGGCTGCGGCGAACAACAGCACGCCGGCGACGCGCATCGCGTGCGGCAGCGCGAGCGGGCGGCCAGTGTGGCGCAGGCTCACGCGCACCATCAGGCCGATCATCATCATGCCGAGGCTGCCGACGGTGAAGGCGTGCAGCCACGCGGCTTCCGCGACGACGCCGGTGAGTTCCGCGGCGGCTTTCAGCGCGAACGCGAAAATCAGCCACGCGAAGCCGAGGTGCATGACGAGGACGAGCGGCACGTCGGCGACGCGCCAGCCCTGCCAGCGTGCGACGCGCCACGCGTGGACGGCCGTGCAGGCGAGCGCCGCAGTGCCGGTCCAGTGCGCCGGTGCGCCGGCGAGATCGAGCCCGGCGAGCACGACCACGACGACGACTGCCGCGGCATCGAGGCCGGCACGGAACGGCGCCTGGTCGCCGCGGCCTTTCTCGCGCAGCGCGTTGCCGGTGAAGATCGGCGTGAGGAGGCCGCCTTTGAGCACGTACAGCACGATCACCGCATAGACGCCGGCGCGCAGGCCGAGGCCGGCCAGGGCCGGGTCGGCAGCGGCAATTCCGGCGTGATAGGCGAGGTTGGCGCCAAAGAGCGCGGCCAGGATCGGCAGCAGCAGCAGGTAGAGCGGGTTCGCCGCGCGCCACAGTTGCGGCGCGAGCATGACGAACAGCGCGGCGAAAAGCAGGCTGTCGGCGACGGTGACCGACAGCGGCGGCAGCCACGGCGTCGTCCAGCTCGCCAGCCGGCCGGCGAGCCACAGCGCGACCAGCAGCGCGAGCCGGCCGCCGCGGATTTCCGGCGTGCCGGCCCAGCTCGGCAAGGCGGTCAGCACGATGCCGGTGATGATCGCGGCGGCGAAACCGAAGAGCATTTCGTGGCCGTGCCACAGCGCGAGCGGCGTCGCGGCCGAAACCGGCAGGCCCCACGCGCCGAGATACGCGCCCGCCCAGACTGCCATCAGCAGTGGCGCATAGAGTGCGCCGAGCAGGTAGAACGGCCGGAAGGCGCTCGCCCATACGGGGGCCGACAGGGACGGGAATGGCGGCGGGGGCATGGGCGGAGCGGGAAATTCGACGAGGGGCTTCATTCTATTCGGCCCCGGGCGGCGCGGCGTGCGCAACGAACATGACGGTGGCCGGGGGAAACGCGTCCGCTCCGCGACGCGTCAGGCCGCGACATGACCCGGCCGGCGGGTTTCTTGCGGCGGCGTGAAAGGCCCGCGGAGAAGGGCTGCGAGCTGGGCGTCGAGCGCGTGGCCTGCCTCGTCGGCGAGCGCCGCGTCGCGCAGCCGGTGCAGCGTTGCAGCGGCGTCGGCCCGGCCGAGCAGTTGCTCGGCGGCGTCCATCAGCCGGGCGAAGCGTTTGTCGCCGCGGTCGTGCGTGCCGCTGTAGCCTTTGATGAGCCGGCGGCATTCGAGCACTTCAACGGCAAGCGCGTAGTCGGCGGCAGCGATGCGCGTCGTGCGCGCGAGCCAGTCGTGCATGTGCGCGGTCTCGATCGCGTGGCGCAGCGTGCCGCGGCGGAACCGCCGCATGCCAGCCGCGCAGTACAGCGCGACGAACCCCGTCAGCGTGCCGGTTTTGACGCGCCGGCCATGCTCGACGCGGCGGCGGATGAAGCCGCCGAACGCTTTCGATTTCTCGAGTCGGCGCCCGAGCCGCGCCGGCAACGTGCCGCAGATCTCCTCGAGCCGCGGGTGCATGAATTCAGTCGTGTAGACGAGCTGGTCAGATTTCGCCCCGACTTCGTTCCGGACGCGCGCAAAGCGGCTGCCGCGCGTCTTGAGGTCGGCGACGCGGATCACGTCGTCGTAGCTCATCGCGACTGCGACGTGCCGGGCCGCGGCGCGCGTCAGCGCCCAGTCGTGCGCGCTGCCGCCGCTGCGCTCGTCGAGCTCGCGCAGGGTGCCGAGCGTCTGCAGGTATTCGGCCGCGTAGGCGAGGTCCTGGAAGTCGATCAGGCGGCGCAGGCCGGCGACGAGCATCGGCTGTGCGGCCGCCGGGAAGTCGCGTTTCACGGCGTCGAGCAGCGCCTGCGCCTGCGGACTGGCCGCGCGCTCGGGGACGTCCGGCAGCGGCCGGGCGGTGTCGAGCGGGGCCGGCTCCGCGGGCGCCGCGGCGGCCGCATCGAAGCCGAGCGCGAACGCGCGCAGGCTCGCCTCGACGCCGACGCCGACGCCGCCGTCGCGGATCGTGTCCTCGAACGCGGCGCGCGCGAACGGCAGCACTTTGGCGCCCGCGATCGCGCCGAACAGGCTCGCCGAGATCACGCTGCCGGCGCGCTCGGCCATCTGCTGCAGATCGAAGCACAGCAGCCGCTTCGCCGCCGCGCGCCCCGCGTCGACGACCTTGTTCGGGTCAGCGATGCCGTTGCCCGGCGCGGCTTTCTCGGCGACCGCGTAGCTGCGGTGCGTCGAGGTGATCAGCGTCGTGCGCTCCGGCGTCACGAGGCCGCGCTGCATCGCGCGCCCGGCCTCCATCAGCTCGGCGGCGACGACGAGATCAACGTCGCCGGGCGTCGGCATCATCGCGAGCACCGGCGCCCGGCCTGCCGCGTGCGCGGCCGACTCGGGCAGCAGCTCGAGGTAATAGACGGTTGCGCCGGTGCGCTGCGCGACGCCCGGCACCGAACTCGTCTGCGCCCACCAGCCGGCACGCTCGGCCATCTCGACGATCCAGTCGGCGAGCACGCCGCCGCCCTGGCCGCCCATCGCAAGGATCGCGATCCTGATCGGCGTGCCGGGGTGGAGAGTGATGCGGTTCATCATGGTTTCCTCACAGCGCGGAGCCGGCGAGACGCGCGGCGCGACGGCGTTGCAGGAAGCCGATCACCGCGCCGCGCACGCGCGCGAGCAGGCGGTCGCGCCGCGTCGGGTTGTGGAGGATGTCGGCGCGGTAGAACGACGGGCACAGCACCGCCGCATCGGCGACTTCGCCGCAGTTGCCGCAGCCGACGCAACTCGCGTCCACGTACGCGACCGGATCTTCTTTCAGCGGGTCGCCGCTGTCCTTGAGCGTCAGCGACGGGCAGCCCGACAGGCGGATGCAGGCGTGGTCGCCGCTGCATACGTCGGCGTCGACGCCGAAGCGCTCCTTGACGACGCGCTCGCCGGCCTTCACTGCTTTGTTGAAGATCGGCTTCACCCGGCGCTGTTTGTTCAGCATGCATTCGGACTGGGCGATGATGACTTTCGGACCCGGCTCCGGTGTGGTTAGCGCCTCTTCGAGCGTGTCGCGCAGCCGCGCAACGTCGTAAGTGCGGTCGACGACCCGCAGCCACTTGACGCCGACGCCGCGCACCGCAGCCTCGATCGGGTTGTTCGTCGCGCGGTCGGGGTTGTCCGCGCGCGACGACAGGATGTCCTGGCCGCCGGTCGCCGAGGCGTAGAAATTGTCGACGATGACGATGACGCCGTCGTACTTGTTGAACACCGCGTTGCCGATCCCGGACGCCAGCCCGTTGTGCCAGAAGCCGCCGTCGCCCATCACCGAGATCGCGCGCCTGCCGCCCTTGACGTTGAACGCCGCGCTCGACGCCGCGCCCAGACCGTAGCCCATCGTCGTCGCGCCGAGGTTGAACGGCGGCAGGATCGAGAACAGGTGGCAGCCGATGTCGCACGAGATGTGGTGTTCGCCGAGGTCGGCCTCGACGAGCTTCATCGCGGCGAAGATCGGCCGCTCCGGGCAGCCGGTGCAAAACCCCGCAGGGCGTGCCGGCACGACGGTCGCGAGCGCCGCGATCTTCGGGTGGAAGCGCAGCGGCACGGCGGCCGGCTGCGGCGGGGAGGCCACTGCGGTCGGCGCGGGGGCCAGGGCGTGCGGCGCGTGCGCGGCGAGGAACGCTGCGATGCCGTCGCGCATGACTTCGGTCGTGTATTCGCCGGCCATCGGCAGCACGTCCTTGCCGGCGAGCACGGTCGCACAGGCTGCGCGGCGCAGGATCGCGTGCAGGTTCTGCTCGATGAACTCCGGCTGGCCTTCCTCGAGCAGCAGCACGGCGCGCCTGGCCTTGCAGAACTCGAGCACTTCGTCGTCGATGACCGGGTACGTCACGTTCATCACGTACAGCGGGATGCGCGTGTTGCCGAACGAATCGGCCAATCCCAGGAGCTGCAGCGCGCGGATCACGCCGTTGTAGAGGCCGCCCTGCAGGATCAGGCCGACGTCGCTGGCGTAATCCTCGTCGCCATCGAAAAATTCGTTGAGCTTGCGTTCGCGGATGAACTTCACCGCGGCCGGCCAGCGCTCGCGGACTTTCTCGTGTTCGTGCGCGAAGGACGCCGGCGGCAGCACGATGCGGCCGACGTCGCGCTTCGGATTTTCCAGCGCCTCGGCGAGCGTGAAAGCGGGGCGGCGGTTCTCGCGCGTGATGAAGCGACCATGCACGTGGCACGAGCGCACGCGCATCTCGAGCATCACCGGCGTGTGGCTCGCTTCCGACAGCTCGAAGCCGTCCTCGACTGCCTGCACGATCGATTCGAGGTTCGGGCGAGGGTCGAGCAGCCACATCTGCGACTTCATCGCGAACGCGTGCGAGCGCTCCTGCATGATCGACGAGCCTTCGCCGTAGTCCTCGCCGATGATGATGAGCGTGCCGCCGGTGACGCCGCCCGACGCGAGGTTCGCCAGCGCGTCGGACGCGACGTTCGTGCCGACCGTGGACTTCCACGTCACCGCGCCGCGGATCGGGTACATCACCGACGCTGCGAGCGTCGCTGCCGCAGTCGCCTCGGACGCGCTCGCCTCGAAATGCACGCCGAGCTCGTCGAGGATGTCCTTCGCGTCGGCGAGCACATCCATCAGGTGCGAGATCGGCGAGCCCTGGTAGCCGGCAACATAGCCGACGCCCGACTGCAGCAGCGCTTTCGTCACCGCGAGGATGCCTTCGCCGCGGAACTCCTCGCCGGCAGGGATGCGCAGCTGCCCGACTTCCTTCTTGAACGAGCGCTCAGCCATGGTTCGAAACCGGGCTCACCGGTTCAGCGGCCGCTGCCGAACAGCTCGCGAAGTTTCGCGACGTGCTGCGGGCTCGCCTGCTCGATGCCTTTCCAGCCGGCCTCGTACGCCCGGCTGCGGAACTGCGCGGCCTGCTCGGCCGGAATCGGGAGCGTCTCGATGTTTGCCGCGGTCTGGCGCGCCTTCTCCGCGTCGGCGGCAGCGAGATCGTCGACGTTGTGGGACTCGACCCACGCCACCTGTTTTTCGAGGAAGGCGCGCTGCGCGTCGTCGAGCTTCTTCCAGGTGTTCTGGTTCATGTAGAAGCCGACTTCGACGTTGTAGAAGCCGGGCTCGATGCGGTATTTCGTCTTTTCCTGCCAGCCCAGATCGAAGATCCCGACCGACGGCCAACCGTAGCCGTCGACAACGCCGCGCTCGAGCGCGGTGAACACTTCGCCTGGCGGCACCTGCAGCGGCGTAGCACCCAGCGACTGGAAGAACGCGCGATACACCGGCACGCTGCGCAGCTTCAAGCCGGAAAAATCCCCGCCGCTGACTTTCTTGTTCGCGTAGATGTGGTACTGCAGGCCGTCGGAGACGCGCGCGAGCCATACCATGTTGCCCTTTTCGCGGTGGATGCGGTCGAGCAGCGCATGCCCGCCGTTCGCGCGCAGCTCGGCGATCGGTTTTTCGGCGAGCGAACCGGCGATCGCTTCGGGCACGAGTGTCGCGTGGAACACCCCGGTGGTATTGGCGAAGTCGACGACGCCGGCGCGCACGGCGTTGCCGACTTCGAGCGGCGGGATGGATTCGGGCCCGCCGACGACCTGGATCTTCACGATGCCCTTGCCTTCGCGGTTGACCTTCTCGACGAAAGTCTTGAAGCGCTGGTTGAAGAACGTGTCCTGGCCGAAGGCGCTGACCGCCTTGAGCGTGATTTCCGCGGCGTGCACACCGCTGCCAAGCAGTGCGATCAGGGCGCCGATGGCGAGTTTGCGGGTACTGGAACTCATCTTGTCGTTCTCCGTAAGAGGTGGGCGGGACCGGAAAAAGAGGCTGCGGGGTCAGTGCATCAGCCGCGGCAGGCCGACCGCGAGCCAGGGCAGGGCGACGATCAGGCCGAGCACGGCGATTTCGATCAGCACGAACGGCGCGGCCGCCGCGTAGATCTGGCGCAGCTGGATCGGCGGCGGGGCGACCGACTGCATCACCATCAGCAGCAGGCCGAACGGCGGCGTCAGCAGGCCGAGCTCCATCGACACCAGCATCATCACGCCGAGCCACACCGGGTCGATGCCGGCGGCGTTGGCAAGCGGCATGAAGAACGGCAGCGTGATCATCATCATGCTGATCTGGTCGATCACGCAGCCGAGCACGAGCAGGATCAGCAGCATGCCGAGCACGAGCATCAGCGGCGAGAGCTGCAGTTCGCTGACGACGCCGAGCAGGCCGCTGGTCGCGCCGGAAAAGCTCAGCAGCTGCGCGAAGGTTGTCGAGGCAACGAGCACGAACAGGATCACGACCGACACCCGCGCGGTTTCGACCAGCGATTTGTGCAGCGCACGCAGCGTCAGCGCGCGGTAGCAGACCGTCGCGGTCACCGACGCGACCGCGCCGATCGCCGCCGACTCGGTCGGCGACGCCCAGCCGGCGAGCATGCTGCCGACGACCGCGGCGAAGATCGAAAACAGCGGCAGCACGTCGCGCACGAACGGCTTCCAGCGCGCCCACGCGCCCGCCACCGGCGCCGCGTCGTCGATCGGTGCGAGCTGCGGATCGAGGCGGCAGCGGATGATGACATAGAGGAGAAAGCAGGCGGCCATCAGAAGCCCGGGCAGGATGCCGCCGATCAGCAACTGCGCGATCGAGATGCCCGCGAGGCTGCCGAGCATCACGGCGAGTGCCGACGGCGGGATCAGCATCGCGATGCCGCCGACGGCCATGATCGGCCCCATCGCCAGCGTCGGGTGATAGCCGCGCTTCAACATCTCGGGCAGCATCACGCCCCCCATCATCGCGGTGTTCGCGATCGTCGAACCGGACAGCGCGGCGAACGTCGTGCCGCCGAGCACCGATACCACCGACAAGCGCCCGGGCAGGCGCGCGATCAGGCGTTCGATCGCCTCGATCGCGCGGAACGCGAGGCCGGTGTGGAACAGCACTTCGCCCATCAGCACGAACAGCGGGATCGGCGTCAGCGAGAAGCTCGTGATCGAACCGACCGAGTTGCGCACGAGCTGGCCGAGTCCCGCCTCGCCGCCGAGAAAGACCCACGCGCCGACCAGGTTCACGCCGAGGAACGTGAACGCGACCGGAACGCCGATCGCCATCAGCCCGAACATCAGGCCGAGCATCAGCAGCAGTGCCCAGTACCATTCCATGTCAATTGCCTCCAGCGCCTGGCAGCGCGCGGGCGAAGCGGCGCGCGAACTCGATCGCGAGCAGCGTGCACGCGAAGATCATCGGGATGTTCAGCCACCACTCGGGAATCACCAGCACCTTGAACACGAGGCTGCCCTGCGCGGCGGCGTCGCGGGCGACGGCGAGGGCCTGCCACGCGAGCACCGCGCAGATGACGAAGCACAGCAGATCCGTGGCGAGTTCGAGGCGCCGGCGCATCGGCGCCGAAACCTCGCGGACGAGGACGTCCACGCGGATGTGGTCGCCGAGATAGAGCAGCCACGGCGCCGCGACGAAAGTCGCGACCATCAGGATGTACTCGGTCATCTCGGTGCTCCACGCGATCGAACTGCCGCCCACGTTGCGCAGCACGACGTCGGCGCACACCAGCAGCGCCATCGCGCCGAGCAGCAGCGCGGCGACGAGGCCGCAGGCGTTCATCAGGTGATGGTAATAGCGGTAGCGGAGCGAGCCGAACGAAACGGCCTGTGCGGCCGCTGCTTCCTGCAATGCCATGCTGAGCCCTCGCGGCGGTGCTGGATTGGAAACAAATTATTGGCGCATCCCGCAGTCTCCGTACTCCCCGGGAAGGGGGGGGCGGCGGCCGGTGATGGCCGGATTCGTGCCGGGCTTGCCCGACCGGCGCCTGGTGGCGAAATGCCGGACGCCCGCCCTGCGTGGAACGCCGTTTGCTGGTCACCGCCTACGACCACCAAAATCCAAGGAGGCAGCCATGCTTCTCAGGGCGAAGGGCGAATTGTTCGATCGGCATCTTGTCGCCAGCGACGGCAGGATCGGCTCGGTGCGCGATGTGTATCTGGACGACGCGCGCTGGGTCGTGCGCTACCTCGAAGTCGAGGCGGGCGACGACGGCGTCGGCGGGCGCAAGGTGCTGATCTCGCCGACCTCGATCCGGCGTGACGCCGGCAACGACCAGGAGGTCGAGGTCGCGCTGACCCGCGAGCAGGTGCGCAACAGTCCGGGGGCGGACCAGGACATGCCGGTGTCACGCCAGTTCGAGGAAGCGCACGCGAACTACTACGGCTACCCGTTCTACTGGGACGGGCCTTACCTGTGGGGCTCGTCGCCGCACCCGATCAGCGGCGAACCGTCGGTGACATTGACCCCGCGCGGCGAAGTCGCCGGCGAGCGCGTGCGCGAGCTGAAGGAAGCCGAGCAGCGCGCCCGCGAGTCGCATCTGCGCAGCAGCGAGGAGGTGATCGGCTACCGCCTCGTCGCAACCGACGGGCCGGCCGGGCACGTCGAGGACTTCGTCATCGACGACAGCGACTGGCGGATCACGGACATCGTCATCGACACGCGCACCTGGCTGCCGAGCGACCACCTGCGGCTGCCGACCAGCGCCGTCGCGAAAGTCGATTGGGCGACGCGCGAAATGCGCCTGAATATTGCGCGGGCAGAGGTCGAGAAGGCACCGAAGGCGTAGACGGTCTGCATGGGTGGGAGGCCGGCCCGCCCGGCAAGAACTACAGCGCCTTGAAAGAACTTCACCGCCCACTGCCGGCCGTTCCCGCGCCCGCTGCGTCCCCCATCGCCGACACGCGCCAGATGACGTTGCCGACGTCGTCGGCAACGAGCAGCGCGCCGCGGTTGTCGATCGCAACGCCGACCGGCCGCCCCTGCGCCTCGCCGTCGCCATTCACGAAGCCGGTCAGCACGTCGATCGGCTCCCCGGACGGAGCGCCGCCGGAGAACGGGACGAAGACGACCTTGTAGCCACTCGGCGTCGCGCAACAGCGTGATGCGGTTCGCGCTCGGCACGCCACCGCCTGCGTGATGTCGAAATCTGTCATGGCCTCGTCTCCTCGCCGGCTTGGGGCGAAGTGCAGGCAAGCCGCGTGCCGCCCGCTGTCGACGGGCATGGGGCTTGCCAATCGGACACCATGATGCGGGCCGGTGCGCGGCGAAGGGATGCTGAAGGGCTGGCACGGCGAATGATGAGACCGTGACCGCCGGACGGAGCGGTTTTCGCTGCCACCGGCGGCATGAAGGAGGCCGCGATGTTCTATCGACTTACGAAGCTGCAGGGCTACTCGATCGATGCCACCGACGGCACGATCGGCTGTGTCGAGGATGTGTACTTCGACGCCGAGTGGTGGGGCGTGCGCTATTTTGTCGTCAGGGCCGGGAACTGGCTGCGCGGGCGCGAGGTGCTGATCTCGCCGCGGGCGATTCGCCCGGGCGCCTGGAGCGGCGAAGCGATTCCGACGAACCTGAGCCGCGAGCAGATCGAGAAGAGCCCGCCCGTCGACACCGGGCACCCCGTCTCGCGACATTACGAAATGGCGCATGCCGCCCATTACCGCGCTGGCCATCACTGGAACGGCCCGCACAGCCGGGCCGGCGGCCCGTTCGGCATGCTGCTCGGAACGGCGCAACTGCGGCCGGGGAACGAGGGGCGCCAGTTGGAAGCCATTGCCGAACGCGAGATCGAGGCCGCTGAACGCTCTCATCTGCGCAGCGGCGCCGAAGTCGTCGGGTACGACATCGAGGCGACGGATGGCACGATCGGCACCGTCGAGGACTTCCTCATCGACGACGAGAACTGGCGCGTCGGCTACCTGCTCGTCGACAAGCGCAACTGGGTGGCGCGCGGGCACGTCCTGATCCCCGTCCAGGCGCTGGATTGCATCGACTGGGGAGCGGGTCTGGTGCGGCTGACGATGACGCGGGACGAGGTCACGCGCAGCGCCGGTTATCCATAAACGGCGGCTCTGCGCCAGCACGCCCCCGGCGCAACACCTCGACCAGGCCCGCAACCGGCAGGAACGCGACGGGCGGGCGCCCGCAGCGCCCCGCCCCGATGACGCTTATTTCGCCAGCGTCCAACCGCCGTCCTTGACCGCGATCAGCACGCGGCCGCGTTCGTCGAAGCCGCTGTGGTCGTCTTTCGTCATGTTGTAGACGCCCTGCGTGCCGACCAGCTCGGTGGTCTGCTCGAGGCTGTCGCGCAGCGCCGCACGGAACTCCTTCGTGCCGGGCTTCGCGGTCTTCGCGGCAAGCGGGATCGCCTGCTGCAGCAGCAGGCCAGCGTCATAGACGTTGGCGCCGAAAGTCGCCGGCCGCGAGCCGTACGCCTTTTCGTACGCGGCGATGTACTCGGTCGCGACTTTCTTCGACGGGTTGCTGTCGGCGATCTCGGGCAGCACCAGCATCAGGCTCGCGGCGAGGATCGTGCCTTCGACTTTCTTGCCGCCGAGCTTGAGGAAGTCCGGCAGCGCGGCGCCGTGGGTCTGATAGATCCGCCCGGTGTAGCCCTGGTCGCGCAGCGTCGTCTGCGGCAGCACTGCCGGCCCGCCGGCCGCGGCGACGAGCACCGCGTCCGGGTTCGCGCCGAGGATCTTCAGGCTCTGGCCGGTGACTGATGCATCCTGGCGCTGGAAGCGCTCGTTCGCGATGATCTGGATGCCGTTGGCGGCGGCGAGCGCGGAGAACACCTTGTGCCAGTTTTCGCCGTACGGATCGCCGACGCCGATGAAGCCGATCGTCTTCACGCCGCTTTTGACCATGTGCTCCATCAGCGCCCTGGCGATGATGTCGTCGTTCTGGGTGGTCTTGAACACCCATTTCTTCTTGTCGTCCATCGGCGTGACGACCGCCGCGGTGCCGACCGGCGCGAGCAGCGGCACGCCGGCCTCGGCGATGAACTGGATCACGCCCATCGCGTTCGGCGAGCCGGAGGGCCCGATGATCGCGTCGACGTTCTGTTCCGAGATCAGCTTCTTGACCGCGGTCACCGACGCGGTCGGGTCGCTCGCGTCGTCGAGCGCGATGTACTCGACCGTCAGGTCGCCGATCTTCGCCGGCAGCAGCGCCACCGTGTTCTTCTGCGGAATGCCGACCAGCGCCGTCGGGCCGGTCGCGGACGAAACCACGCCGATTCTGACCTGCGCGTGGGCCGGCAGGGAGGCTGTCAGGAAAAGGCCTGACAGGACCATCAGCATCGTTTTCATTTTCATGTTTTCTTGTCTCCTGCGGTGTGGACCAAAAAGACCGGATTGCTGCTGCGCGTGAAGAACTCAGGGTTCGGAAGACTTACCTCGCTGTCGCTGGAAAATGCTTTCCGGGAGGCATGGGAAATACGGCGCGGGCTGCCTCTCCCGGTGCAGCGCCCGCGCCGGCCCGACATGCTGCAGTCGAGCCGCTTTTCGCTTGGTGCCGTTGCGGCACGCTCAGCCGGCGACGATGCCCCGTTCGCGCAGCTGCGCGATCGCCTCGTCCGCGTAGCCCGCTTCGCGCAGCACCGCGCAGGTGTCCTGCCCGTACTTCGCCGGAAACGCCAGTTCGCCGCTCGCGCCGGCGACGTCGACGGCCATCGGCTGCATGTGCACGAGCCGGCCGCCGGGCGTGTGCGTCGTCGTCAGGCGGCGGCGCACCGCCTCCATGTCGCGCACTGCCGGGATGTCATGGATCGGTGCGTGCGGAATGGTCGCGTCGCGAAAGTCCGCGGCGATCTCGGCGGTTGCAAAGCGCGTCGTCACCGCCGCCATGTCGTGGTGGATCGCGTCGCGCTCCTTGTGGCGCCCTTCGTTCGTCGCGCGGGCGCCTGCGGCGAGCGACGCGAACTTCGGGATCTCGGTGAGGCGGCGCCACTGCACGTCGCTGCCGATCGCCAGGTAGATGAAGCCGTCCGCGGTCGGGTAGACGTTGGTCGGGATGAACTTGCGGTGCGCGTTGCCGCAGCGCGTGATCTCCGCAGGCGCGCAGTCGAAGTCGAGCAGCGGCAGCGTCGTGATGAGCCACGACGCAGCGGCCTGCAGCATCGACACGTCGATGCGGCTGCCCTTGCCCGTTTCGGCACGTTCGAGCAGCGCCAGCATGACATTGGCGAAGACTTCGTCGCCCGCCTTGAGGTCGACGATCGGCACGCCGGCGAGCGTCGGCGGGCCGTCGGCGTCGCCGGTGAGCTCCATGTAGCCCGCCATCGCCTGCAGCACCGGATCGTAGCCGGGCGCGTCCGGGTAGTCCGGGCCCATCGCCGAGATGCCGGCCCAGATCAGGTCGGGCTTCGTGCGGCTCAGCGTCTCGTAGTCGATGCCGAGCTGCGCGTAGCGGCGCGGCACGGTGTTGCAGCAGAACACGTCGACGTCGAGCTCGACGAGCAGGCGCCGCAGCAGCGCCTGGCCGTCGGGCTCCTTCAGGTTGATCGCGATCGCCTCCTTGCCGACGTTGGGCGCGATGAAATACGTGCGCCGGTCGTCATCGACGACGTTCGCGCCGATGTAGCGATTCGGGTCGCCGGGCAGGCCGCCACCGGAGGGCGTCGATTCGAGGCGGATCACGCGCCAGCCGAGCTGGGCGAAGCGCAGCGTCGCGTACGGCATCGACAGCGCCTGCTCCATCGAGAGGACGGTGCGCCTTTTCATGTCGTCGTCACCTTCCACGCTTGCAGCTGCGGTTTTTCGGCCTTGCCGTGCAGCGCC
The DNA here is from genome assembly GCF_012910705.2 of Aromatoleum anaerobium. Classification (GTDB taxonomy): domain Bacteria; phylum Pseudomonadota; class Gammaproteobacteria; order Burkholderiales; family Rhodocyclaceae; genus Aromatoleum; species Aromatoleum anaerobium. The sequence goes on from NZ_WTVG02000037.1 coordinate 136,212, forward strand.
CGATACACCGCCTCCGGCGTGAAAGGCAGCGCGAAAATGCGCACGCCGGTGGCGTTGTAGATCGCGTTTGCGGCGGCCGCGGCAATGCAGATCGACGGCGCTTCGCCGACGCCTTTCGCACCCTGCGGGCCTTCGCCGTCCATCGACTCGATGAACGAGATGTCCATCTCGGGGATTTCCGGCGCAGTGACGAGCTTGTAGTCGCGGAAGTTCGGGTTGCGCGTGACGCCGTTGTCGACGATCAGGTTCTCGGTCAGCGCGTAACCCTGGCCCATGACGACGCCGCCTTCGATCTGGCCTTCGATGCCGAGGCGGTTCAGTACGCGGCCGACGTCGTGCGCGCCGGTGACTTTCGTCATTTTCACGATGCCGGTGTCGGTGTCGACTTCGACTTCGACGACCTGCGTCGCCCACGCGTACGCGGCCGACACGTCGCCCTTGAAGCCCTTGTCCTGATGCACGCTGGGCGGCTCGTAGTAGAAGGTCGTCATGACGAGCTCGGCCTTGTCGGAAAAGTGCAGGTTGCGCATCAGCCGCGCGAGCTCGACGACCGGCTCGCCGGTGTCGGCCTTGATGACGAAGCCGCCGCGCAAATCCAGCGCGGTCTCGTCGCAGCCGTGCTTCTTTGCCGCCGCCGCGAGGATCTTCGCTTTCGCCTTCTTCGCCGCGCCGATCGCCGAGTTGCCGGCGATGAAAGTCGTGCGGCTCGCATGCACGCCGACGTCCCATGGCGTGATCGCGGTGTCGTTGTTGACGACCGTGACCGCCGAGATCGGCAGGCCGAGTTCCTCGCAGACGAGCTGCGACAGCACGGTCTCCGAGCCCTGGCCGATCTCGGACGCGCCGGTGATCAAGGTCACGTTGGCGAAGTCGTCGAGCTTCAGGATCGTGCCGCAGCCGTCCGACGGGTAGATCTTCGCCCCGCCGCCGACGTGCAGCATCGACGCGATGCCGATGCCGCGCTTGACCGGACCGGCGTCGCCGCGATGCACGATGTTGTCGCGGTGCTTCGCCTGGTAGTCGCTGCGTTCGGCCGCGGTCGTGAGGCATTCCTTGAAGCCGCAGCTCTTGAACTTCATGCCCTGGCCGGTGACTTCGCCGGCGTCCTGCGCGTTCTTCAGCCGGAACTCGAGCGGGTCCATCTGGATCGCCTCGGCCAGCATGTCCATGTGCTGTTCGATGGCGAACGTCGCCTGCAGGTTGCCGTAGCCGCGGAACGATCCGGCGTACGGGTTGTTCGTGTACACCGCGGTCGTGTGGTAGTCGCACGCCGGCACGCGATACAGCGACGAGAAGGTCTGCATCATGACGAACGGCGTCGTCGCACCCCACGACGTGTAGGCGCCGTTGTCGTGCAGCGTGTGCACCTGGCGGAACGTCAGCGTGCCGTCCTTCTTGCAGCCGGAGCGCAGCGTCAAGAGCACCGGCTGGCGCGTCGGCGACGCGAGGAACTCCTCTTCGCGCGAGAACACCATCTTCACCGGCCGCTGCGCGGCGCGCGCGAGGAAGATGCAGATGACTTCGAACGGGTAGATGTCGAGCTTCGAGCCGAAGCCGCCGCCGATCGGCGGCTGGATGATGCGGATGCGGCTCGGGTCCATGTGCAGGTATTCGGCGAACTCGCGCTTGTGCAGGAACGGCACCTGCGTGTTCGAGTACATCAGGAGGTTCCCGGACGCGTCGAACTCGGCGATGATGCCCGACACGCCCATGCAGCAGTGCGTCACGTAATGCAGCTTGAACGTGTCCTCGAACACGACGTCGGACTCGGCTTCGGCCTGCGCGAGGTCGCCGTGCGTGTAGTCGAACTGCATCGCGATGTTGTCGGGCTTGCCGGCGAATGCGATCGGTGCATTCGGCTTCAGATGCAGGTGCTTGCCGTCGGCGCCGTGCGGTTCCGGATGGATCAGCGGCGCGCCGGGCTTCAGCGCGTCCTGCGGGTCGCTGATGATCGGCAGATCCTCGTATTCGACGCGGATCAGTTTCAGCGCCGCTTCGGCGATCTCCTCGGAGTCGGCGGCGACCGCGGCGATCTCGTCGCGCAGGCTCCTGACGCGCTCGCCTTTGAGCGGCAGGTGGTCGCGCGCGACGCCGATCGGCTGCTGGTCCGGCACGTCCGCTGCGGTCAGCACGACATGCACGCCGGGCAGCGCTTTCGCCGCCGACGTGTCAATCGAGACGATGCGCGCATGCACGCGCGACGAGCGCAGGATCTTCGCGTGCAGCTGCCCCGGCAGCACCATGTCCTGGATGTAGCGCGTCTTGCCGGCCGCCTTCTCGGGCGCGTCCTTTTTCTGGATGCGCTTGCCGATCAGTGTGTCGGCCTCGATGAAATGGGTCTTCTCTGCAACATTCATCGCATCGCTCCTCATTTTCCGCCGCAGCACGCGGATTCGATCGCGTCGACGATCTTCTTGTAGCCGGTGCAGCGGCACAGGTTGCCTTCGATGCCGCGCTTGATCGTCTCGGCGTCCGCGTCGGGGTGCGTGGCGAGGAGGTGGGCGGCCTGCACCACCATGCCCGGCGTGCAGAAACCGCACTGCACCGCGCCGTGCTCGACGAAGGCTTCGCGCAGCGCGTCGGCGCGCGGGTCGGCGGCGAGGCCTTCGATCGTGACGAGGTCGCGGCCGTCGCAGTCCACTGCGAACATCAGGCACGAGTTCATCGACAGGCCGTCGACCTGGATCGTGCATGCGCCGCATTCGCCTTCGCCGCAGCCGTATTTCGTGCCGGTGAGCCCGACGACGTCGCGCAGCATGTCGAGCGCGGTCATGCCGACGTCGACGGTGACGCGCTTCTTCACGCCGTTCAGGGTAAAGCCGATGTCATGCTTGAGCGACATGGTCGAGAATCCTTTTCGTCATGTTGTGGATCAGTTCCTTGCGGTACCACGCGGTCGCGCGCACGTCGTCGATCGGGTTGACCTCGTCGCGTGCGGCGCTCGCGACCGCTTCGATCGTCGCCTCGTCGAGGCGCCGGCCTTCGAGCGCCTCTTCGGTGCGCGCCGCGCGGATCGGGGTCGGCGCGACGGCGCCGAACGCGACGCGCGCGTTCGAGATCACGCCGTTGTCGATCACGCCGGCGATGCCGATCGAGATCGCCGAGATGTCGAGCGCGGGGCGCGTGCCGAACTTGAAGAAGCGCGCGACATGGCCGGCTTTCGGCAACGGGATGCGCACCGCGGTCAGGAGTTCGTTTGCGGCACGCTTCGTGCGGCCCGGGCCGGTGAAGAATTCGGCGAGCGGCAGGCGGCGCGTCGTCACCGAACCATTCGGCTTCGATGCGAGCTCGACCTCCGCATCGAGCACGATGAGCGGCACCAGCGTGTCGCCGGCGGGCGAGGCGTTGCCGATGTTGCCGCCGAGGGTGCCCGCGTTGCGGATCTGGTCGCTGGCGAAATGGTCACAGGCGTCGGCGAGCACCGGCAGGTATTCCTTGACGAGCGGGTCGTTGAGGATCTCGGTGATGGTCGTGAGCGCGCCGATGCGGATCGCGTCATTGTCGAGCGCGATGCCTTTCAGTTCCGGGATGCGGCGGATGTTCATCAGCGTGCGCTTGATCGCGAGCCGTCCCGCCTTGCTCTGCGGCATCAGGTCGGTGCCGCCGGCGAGGATCGTGACTTCGCCCTGCTGCAGGATGCCGACCGCCTCGTCGAGAGTGGCCGGTGCGAGATATTGTTCGATTGGGGTCATTCGCAATTCCTCAGAAGCGGATCGGTTCCTGGTAGCGGCCATAGACCTTCACCAGTTCCTTCGTGATTTCGCCGACGCTGGCATAGGCCTTGACCGCCTCGACGATCGCCGGCATGACGTTCGCACCGGCGCGGGCGGCTTCGCTGACGGCGGCGAGCGTGCGCGCGACGTGCTCGCTGTCGCGCTCGGCGCGAACCTTGTTCAGCCCGTCCACCTGCACGCGCGCGTCGTCCTCGTTGTACGGGTGGAACTCGACCGGGTGCTCGTCCTCGTGCTCGTTGCGGTAGCGGTTGACGCCGACTTTCGGGAACTTGCCGGACTCGATGTCGCGCTGCATCTGGTACGCCTGCGCCGAGACTTTCGCCTGGATGATCCCTTCGGACACGAGCTTGACGATGCCGCCCTGCGCATCGGTCTCGGCGATGATCTCCTCCATCTTGTCGCGCATGCGGTTCGTCATCGTCTCGACGTAGTACGAGCCGCCGAGTGGATCGACCGTCTCGGTCATCCCCATCTCCTCGATGAGGATCTGCATCGTCCGCAGCGAGATGCGCGCTGAATACTCGGTCGGGATCGTGTAGGCCTCGTCGTACGAGCACAGCGCCATCGTCTGCGTGCCGGACAAGGCGCTGATCAGCGCGTAGTACGCGCCGCGCACGATGTTCAGCTCCGGCTGCTCGAACGTGAGCCCGCCGCCGCCGCCGGCCGCGATCATGCGCAGCCACATCGAGCCGGGCTTTTCGGCCTTGTACTCCTCCTTCATGATCTTCGCCCACAGGCTGCGGCCGGCGCGGAACTTGCACACCTGCTCGAACAGGTTGCCGAAGATGTTGAAGTTGTACGACAGCCGGCCGGCGAACTCGTCCACCGCCAGGCCGCGCGCGATGACTTCGTCGGCGTAGGCCTTCGCGATGCAGAACGCGTAGGCCATCTCCTGCGCCGGGGTCGCGCCCGATTCGCGGATGTGGTAGCCGCACACCGACACCGGGCTGTACTTCGGCGCGTGCTCGGCGCAGTACTCGATCGTGTCGCCGACGAGCTTGATCGACGGCTCGACCGGGAAGATCCACGTGCCGCGGCCGATGAACTCCTTGAGGATGTCGTTCTGCGCGGTGCCGCGCAGCTTCTTCACGTCGTAGCCGCGCTTCTCGGCCATCGCGAGGTACATCGCGATCGCGATCGCCGCCGCGCCGTTGATCGTCATCGACACGGTGATCTTGTCGAGATCGATGCCGTCGAACGCGACCTCGAAGTCGCGCAAGGTGTCGATCGACATGCCGACGCGGCCGATCTCGCCGGCGGCGAGCGGGTCGTCGGAGTCGAGGCCGATCTGCGTCGGCAGGTCGAACGCGACGTTCAGGCCGGTCTGGCCGTTCGCGATCAGGTACTTGAAGCGCTGGTTCGTGTCATGCGGATTGCCGAAGCCGGCGTACTGGCGCATCGTCCAGGGCTGCTTGCGGTACATCTCGCGGTGGATGCCGCGCGTGAAAGGGTATTCGCCCGGCTCGCCGAGCATCGTCGTGCCGCCGCTCTCCTCGACGTCCGCCGCGGTGTAGAGCGGCTTGACTTCGAGCCCCGATTCGTTCGTGATGATTTTCAGCGTCGATTGCGCGCGATCGTTCATGCGACGTGCTCCCGGACGTTCTCACGGATATAAGCGACGATCGCGTCGAGCTTCGAGCCGGTCGGGAAAATGCCCCTGAAGCCGAGCTCGCGCAGCGCGTCGTGGTCCTGCGCCGGCAGGTTGCCGCCGATCAGCCACAGCTTGTCCTGCAGGCCGTCGGCTTCGAGCAGCGGCTTCAACTTGCGGCAGAACGGCAGGTGCGAGCCTGCCATGCTGGAGAGCGCGATGACGTCGACGTCTTCCTCGAGCGAGATTCGCCCGACCTGTTCGGGCGTCTGGCGCAGGCCCGTGTAGATCACTTCGAAGCCCGCGTCCATCATCGCGCGGGCGACGATCTTCGCGCCCTGGTCGTGGCCGTCGAGGCCGGGCTTCGCGAGCAGGACCTTGATCCTGCGTTGCTGTCCTGTGTCGTTCATGAGCTCACTTCCTTCGCAATGACGAGTTTCAGGATTTCACTGGTGCCGCCGCCGATCAGCGTGAAGCGCACGTCGCGCAGGTAGCGCTGCACCGGGTATTCCATCGCGTAGCCGTACGACGCGAGCACGCGCGCCGCGTCGTCGCAGATGCTTGCGGCCGTCTCGGTCGCGAACAGCTTCGCCATCGCCGCTTCCTTGTGGTGTGGGCGCTTCATGTCGCACAGCCACGCGGCGCGGTGGACGAGGGCGGTCGCCGCTTCGAGCCCGGTCGCCATGTCGGCGAGTTTGAGCTGGATCGCCTGGAAGCGGTTGATCGGCTTGCCGAACTGTTTCCGTTCGCCGGCGTAGCGCACCGCAGCAAAGAGCGCCGCGCGCGCGACGCCGAGCGCCATCGCGCCGGTGATGATGCGGATCTCGGCGAGCGTCTTCTTCAGGTGCGCTTCGCCGTCGCCTTCCTCATTCGACAGGCGGTGGCTGTCCGGCACGAAACAGCCGTCGAACGCGACTTCCGACGTCGGCAGCGCCCACACGCCCATCTTGTGGATCTCGCGCCCGACGGTGAGGCCGGGGAAGTCCTTCTCGACGAGGAAGATCGTCAGCTTCTTCTCGTCGCCGGCGCGCGCGAACACGGTGAAGAAGTCCGCGACCGGCGCCGACGTGATCCACGTCTTCTGGCCGTTGATGACATAGCCGCCGTCGACCCGGGTCGCGGTCGTCGCGATCGATTCGAGGTCGGAGCCGGCGTTCGGTTCGGTCATGCAGATCGCGCCGATCTTGTTGCCGGCGAGCGCCGGCTTGAAGAGGCGCTCGACGATGTCGGCGTTGCCCAGCGCGTGCAGGAACTTCGTCCCCATCAGCGACTGCATCGCGACCGCGCCGGCGAGCGACATCGAGCCGCGCGCGACTTCCGTCAGCGCGAGGCAGAACTCGGTCAGCGCGAGGCCCGAGCCGCCGACGGACTCGGGGTAGCGCATGCCGAAAAAGCCGAGTTCGGCGAGCTCGCGGAAAAGCGCCCGCGGGAACGCGTGCGCCTCGTCGAGCGCGGCCGCCTGCGGCGCGATGCGCTCGTCGCTGAAGCGCGCGAACGTGTCCTGGATCGCGCGTTGTTCGGGTGACAGATCGAAGTCCATCACGCGCTCCCTTCGGCTTCGTAGCCGTACAGCTCGCGCGCCGCCTTTTCGGAAATCACACCGTTCCTCACCTCCTCGGCGAGCAGCTTGCGGCTGCGCCGCTGCGGGTCGCCGTAGCCGCCGCCGCCGCTCGCGACCTGGTGGTAGACGGTGCCGCGCGGCACGCCGGTGATGAGATCCTTGTTCTTCGGCACGACGGTCTGGCCGTCCGGGTAGTGCAGGCGGATGAAGTTCAGCCCGCCGCTGCCGCCACCGAACAACCCGAATGCCGGCTCGAAATCGCCGTCGCCGAACGTCACGAGCTGCGTGTCGTCGGAGCCGATCTCGAAGATCGTCTCGACGCCGAGCCCGCCGCGCCATTCGCCGGCGCCGGCCGAATCGGTCAGGAGCTCGTGGCGGATCAGGCGGTGCGGCGTCTGCTGCTCGAACATCTCGTAGTCCTGGTCGAGCACGCCGCCGGACGCGTCGATCATGCCGATGTGGTCGTAGCCGTCGGTGCCGAGCATCGCGCCCGAGCCGCCCTTCAGGCCCATGAACCCGATATCGACGTATTTTTCGTTGGTGCGCGGGTCGATGCCGGTCGTCAGCGATGCCAACAGGTTGTTCCAGCCGGCGGTCACGCGCTCCGGCATCACGGGTGCCAACGCGCGCTGGATCGCGTCGGCGTTCGGCGGGCACAGATGGTTGCCGAACGTCGTCGCTTTCGGATACGCGGCGTTCAGGATCGTGCCTTCCGGGATCACGATCTCGATCGGCTGCACCATGCCTTCGTTGTGCGGGATGTCCGGGTTCACCATCTGCAGCAAAGTGAGGATCGTCGCCGACGCGCTTGACGTGAACGTGCCGTTGACGAAGCCGTTGGTCTGCGGGTCGGTGCGCGAATAGTCGAAGCGGATCGACTTGTCCTTGACCTCGATGTCGACGCGGATCGTGAATTTGGAGCCGACGTGGCGGCCGTCGTAGAACACCTTGCCTTCGCCCGAATAGCTGCCGTTCGGGATCTTCGCGATCTCGGCTTCCATCATCTTGCGCGTCGCGTCGAACAGCGCCTCTTTGTGTGCCTCGTAGCTCGGCACGCCGTACTTGGCGAGGAGTTCGAGCAGGCGCCGCTCGCCGACCGTGCACGCGCCCATCTCGGCTTTCATGTCGTGCTGCACGATGTCGAGCCGCACGTTGGCGAAGATCAGGTTCCACACGTCCTTCCTGAGCTTGCCCTTCTCGACGACCTTGACCGGCGGAATGCGCAGCGCCTCCTGCCACACTTCGACCGCGTTCGGGTTGTAGCCGCCGGCGACGTTGCCGCCGATGTCGGCCTGGTGGCCCTTGACCGCGGTCCAGGCGACGAGCCGGCCTTCGAAGAACACCGGCTTGAACACCGCGACGTCGTTGTTCTGGTTGCCGAGGCTGAACACGTCGTTGTGGAAGATCACGTCGCCGGGGTAGATCTCGTCGCCGAAAAATTCCTTGATGTACTTGCACACCGGCGCCAGCGAGAACGCGAGGATCGGCAGGTTCTCGGTCTGCTCGAGCATGTTGCCGTCGCCGTCGTACAGCCCGGTGACGTAGTCCTTCGCCTCGCACAGGATCGGCGAGCGGGTCGTCTGCTCCATCGAGATGCTCATCTCGTCGGTGATCGAGCGGAACGTCCGCGCATAGACGGAGAGCAGGATCGGATCGATAGTCACGGCGCTCATGCCAGGGCCTCCTTCTTGTCCTTGATGCACGATTTCACGAGGTCCTCGCGGCCTTTCCGGAACAGCGCGAACGAGCCGAGCGCGTCCACGACGCAGTCGTACGACGCGCTGACGAAGATCGCGGTGGTTTCCTGCTCGATCATCGCGGGGCCGTCGATGCGGTTGCCGTGGCCCATGCGGTGGCCGTCATAGACCGGCACGTCGCGGAACGTCTTCGTCTCGGGGATATAGACGGCGCGCCGGCCCTTGAGCGCGTGCGCCGCGTCGTCGCCCGCCCACGGCTCCTCGCGCGCGACCGGCTTGTCGGTGACGCCGATCGCCTGCACGCGCACGTTGATGACTTCGACCGGCGTCCCCTCCTGCTCGAGCGAGTAGCCGTACAGCCGGTTGTGCTCGGCGTGGAACGCGGACGCGATGCCCGCGCTGTCGTGGGCGTCGATGAGATTCCCCGGCACGACGAACGACACCTCGTGGTACTGCTTGATGTAGCGGCAGTCGAGCTTGACGTCGAAGCGGCGGCGCGCGTCCGGGATGCGCTCCTCGGTCAGCTGGCGGGCCCCTTCGGACGCCATCTCGCCGATGATCTGCGCGAGCTTCGGCCAGTCGAGCGCGTCGAGGCGCGACACGAAAGTGCGCACGAAGTCGTGCTTGAGTTCGCTCATCAGCATGCCGAACGCGCACAGCACGGAGGACTCGCGCGGCACGATCTGCAGCGGAATCTCGAGTTCGTCGCAGATCAGGCACGAGTGGATCGGGCCGGCGCCGCCGGCCGGGATGAACGGGAACTCGCGCGGGTCGAAGCCCCGCTTGATCGTCACTTCGCGCACGCCCTGCGCCATGTTGTTGCACGCGACGCGGTACATGCCGGCCGCAGCTTCCTCGACCGTGAGCCCCATCGGCGTCGCGATGTGCTCCTCGATCGCGGCGCGCGCGGCGGCGACGTCGAGCTTCATTTTTCCGCCGGCGAAGAACTCCGGGTCGAGGTAGCCGAGCACGACGTTCGCATCGGTCGTCGCCGGAAGTTTTCCGCCTTTGCCGTAGCACGCCGGTCCCGGATCGGCGCCGGCGCTCTGCGGGCCCATGCGCAACAGGCCCCCTTCGTCGAGCCAGCCGATCGAGCCGCCGCCGGCGCCGATGGTGTGGATGTCGAGCATTGGCAGCGCGATCTTGTGGCGCGCGATCTCGCCGTCGTTCTTGATCATCGGCGTGCCGACTGCGACCGACGCCTCGAAGCTCGTGCCGCCCATGTCGGTGATGATGCAGCGGTCCTGGCCGTGCGTGCGGACATAGAAAAGTCCCGCGCCGGGTCCGCCGGCCGGGCCCGACAGCAGCGTCAGCGCCGCTTTTTCGCGCGCGAGCTGCGGCGAGATCACGCCGCCGTTCGACTGCATGATCAGCAGCAGGCCATCGAAGCCGATGCCCTCGAGCCGGCCGACGAGCTGGTCGAGGTAGTGGTTGAGCTTCGGGCCGACGTAGGAATTGAGCGCCGTCGTGCTGACACGCTCGTAGAAGCGGATCGACGGCAGCAAGTCGGTCGACACCGACAGGTACGCGTCGGGCAGCTCGCGGCGCACGAGCTCGGCCGCGGCCTGTTCGTGCGCCGGGTTCGCGAACGAGTTCATGAAGCAGATCGACACCGCCTCGACGCCTTCGCGGCGGAACAGTTCGAGCGCCCGTGCGACTTCCTCGACGTCGAGCGCTGCCACTTCGTTGCCGTCGCGGTCGAGCCGCCCCGGGATGCCGGCGCGCAGATAACGCGGCACGAGCGGCTTCACGTTCGTGTAGCGGTTGTTGTATTGCTCCTCGCGCACGCCGCGGCGCATCTCGAGCGCGTCGCGCACGCCTTCGGTCGTCAAGAGGCCGCATTTCGCGCCGTTGCCGGTGAGCGTCGCGTTCGTCGTCACCGTCGTGCCGTGGACGATCGTGTCGATCAGCGGCGCGAAGGCTTCGAGCGACAGCGGCGGGTCCATGCTCGCGGCGATGTCGGCGAGGCCATTCACGACCGCGATCGACGGGTCGGCCGGCGTCGACAGCGACTTGAATATCGCCGGCTCGGCGCCGTCGCGCGTGACGACGAAATCGGTGAAGGTGCCGCCGACGTCGATTCCGATCTTCAATGTCATCAGGTCTGCTCCATGAACGTTTTCCGTGCGACCAGCCGGCGCACGTCATCCTTCCTGACCTTGCCGAGCGCGGTGCGCGGCAGTTCGTCGAGGAACACCACCTCTTTCGGCAGCTTGTAGCGGGCGATGCGGCCTTCCAGCAGCTGCAGCACGTGCCCCGTGTCGAGCGTGCGGCCTTCGAGCGGCACGACGACGGCGACGACGACTTCGCCCCAGCGCTCGTCGGGCCGGCCGACGACCGCCACTTCGGCGATATCGGGCGACTCGCCGAGCAGGTTCTCGATCTCGGCGGGATAGATATTCTCGCCGCCGGAGATGATCATTTCCTTCTTGCGCCCGTCGACCCAGAGATAGCCTTCGCTGTCCTGGTGGCCCATGTCGCCGGTGCGAAACCACCCGTCCTTGAGCACCGCGGCGCTCGCCTGCGGGTCGTTCCAGTAAGCGCTCATGACGTTCGGGCCGCGCACGAGGATTTCGCCGGTCGCACCCGGCTTCACGTCGCGACCGTCATCGCCGACGACGCGCAGGCTGCAGTGCGGCGCCGCGCGACCGGCCGAACCGGCCTTGCGTTGCGCGTCTGCGGCCTTGACGTACGCGGCGATCGGGCAGGTCTCGGTCGAGCCGTAGATCTGCACGAGCGGCACGCCGCGCCGGTGCACTTCGCGGATCAGTCGCTCGGGGACGATCGTCGAGCCGGTCGTGATCATGCGCAGGCTCGACAGGTCGGCGCTCTCCCAGCGCGGCCGGGCGATCATCATTTCGAGCTGCGCCGGCACGAGCACGGTCAGCGTGATGCGTTCCTGCTCGATCGCGTCGAAAGTCGCGTCGGCGTCGAACTTCGGATGCAGCACGACGGTGGCGCCGGCCGAGAGCGCTGGAGTCGTCTGGTTGTTGAGCCCGCCGACGTGGAACAGCGGCAGCGTCGTCAGGATGCGGTCGTCGGCGGTCAGCTCGTGCAGGTCGATACTGTTCGCGGCGTTCCACGCCAGCGCGCCCTGCGACAGCAGCGCCCCCTTGGGCTTGCCGGTCGTGCCCGACGTGTAGCAGATCAGCAGCGGCGTCTGCGGCCCGACTTCCGGGTCGCGCGGCACCGCGTCACCGCTGCGCTCGAGCAGCGCCTCGTACGAGATCCAGCCGTGCGGCGGCGCGTCGAACGCGACCAGCGTCACGCCCGCCAGCGCGTCGCGGAACGCGTCGATCTGCGCGACGAAGCGCGGCTCGACGAGCAGCACCGACGGCGGACAATCCGCGAGCAGCTGCCGGTGCTCGGGCCCGGCCAGCCGCCAGTTCAGCGGCATGAACAGCGCGCCGAGCCGCGCACAGGCGAACAGCGTCGCGAGCATCTCGGGGCTGTTGTAGCCGAGATAGGCGACGCAGCGGCCGCGCACTACGCCGGACGCGTGAAGCGCCGACGTGAGCCGGTCGATCTCCGCGGCGAACGCTGCATACGTCAGGTCGCGCCCCGGGAACCGGATTGCCGTCTTGCCGGGCACGAGCCCGGCGTGACGGTCTATCCATTCGGACAGCTCCATGCCCACTCCTCCTCCAGTTGTTTCGTCACGGGCGCTTTTTGCGCCTCTATAAACACGTTTTCACTCTGGTCGGGGGTACGTCTGTCCGGGCGCTTTTGCGCCTCTCGTCGCTCCCCGTCAGGGGAGCTCGTGCAGCTTGCGTTGCCTACGCGTCACATACTTCGATCACCACCGCCATCGCCGTGTCGCCGGCCGCGCAGCCGGTGAAGAGGCCGAAGCCGCCGCCGCGCAGCGCGAGCTCCTCGATCAGCTCGATGATCGCGCGCGTGCCCATCGGCGCCTGCGGATGGCCCCACACGAGCGAGCAGCCGTAGTTGTTCATCAAAGCGAGGTCGGCGCCGGTCTCGCGGGCGAAGACGATGTCGTTCACCGCGAACGGGTTGTGCGTCTTGATCGCGGCGAGGTCGGCGATGCCGCGTCCGGCCTGGTCAAGCGCGCGGCGCGCGGCCGGGATCATCGCTTCGGGCATGTACGCAAGTTCCGTCCGGGCGAGGCCGAAGCCGTGCAGGCGGACCGCGATCTTCGGGTTCGCCGACAGTTCGCGCGCCTTGTCCGGCGTCGTGACGACGATCGCGGCGTTGCCGTCGGCCGGGTGCGTCTGCGCGCCGAACGTCACGCTGCCGCCGTCGATGACGGGCCGCAGCTTCGCCAGCCCGTCGGCCGTCGACCGGGAAGTCCCTTCGTCGCCGTCGAGCGTCGCTGCCGTCTTGCGGAAGTCCGCGCTCGGCACCGCGAAAGGCAGCGTCATGAAGCGCCTGAGGAACGCCGAGTCGTCGCGCAGCGCGTCGCCGTACTGCTGCTCGCGCCGCAACACCAGTTCGTGCTGCTGCGCGGTCGTGACGTTGTGTTTCGACGCGACGTTCTCGGCGGTGGCGAGCATCGAATGGCCGCCGAGCGGGTCGCAGCCGAAGTTGTCCATGACCCAGTCTTCGGCGCTGCCGGTGCCGCCGGGGCCGCGCGGATTCGGGTAGTAGAGGTGCGGCCCGTTCGAGGTGCGGTCGCAGTTGATCGCCAGCGCGACGCTCGCCATGTCCGACTCGATTTCCTGCGCCGCCGCGAGCAGCGTGCGTACGCCCGTCGCGCAGGCCTGCATCATCGTCGGGCCGCCGGCGCGGGTCGCGCCGATCATGCCGGTGAGCCACGGCAGGCCGTAGAACGCATGCTGTTGCGGCACCGAGAAGCCGAGCACGCCGTAGTCGAACAGCGCGGGGTCGATCGCGCGCCGGCCCAGTTCCTCGCGCGCGACGTGCGCCGCGAAGCGGACGCTGTGGAGATTGGCGAAGCTGCCCTGCCAGCGCGCGAACGGCGTGCTCCAGTACGCGCCGTACGGAATTTCGGCCTTGTAGCTCACGACAGGACCGCCGTTGCGGTGCCGATGATGCGGATGCTGTTCATTCGTTCCGGTCTCCGGTGGTTGTTGGCGGGGAGGTGCAGGGTGGCGGGTGTCCGGGTCGTGGCGCGAGGCGTCTACCCGGCGGCGCTGTCGTCGAGGCCGACCGCGACGATGAACGCGTGCTTGGCTTCGGACAGGTGCTCGTGCATCGCGGCGGCCGCGGCATCGCCGTCGCCGGCGGCGAGCGCTGCGGCGATGCGGCCGAGCCCGCGCAGCACGATCGTGCGTATCTGCGCGTCGCCGAGCGTCAGCGTGCGGATGCGCTGCATGTGGTCGGCGTACTGTTCGACGATCCTCACGAGGCGCGGATTGGGCACCAGCGCGAGCCACGCGGCGCGAAAGCTGATGTTGGCTTCGCGGAAGGCATCGGCGTCGTTCGCCTCGTGCGCGCGCACTGCTGCGGCGAGCGCGTCGTCGATCGAGCGGCGCATCGCCGGCGATTGCGTGAAGGCGGCGATGCGGCGGATCGCCGCCGTTTCGACGAGAAAGCGGATCTCGTAGATGTCGTTGACGTCGTCGAGCGTCAGCGCCGGGACGACGAAACTGCGCCCGTCGGACACCAGCAGGCCTTCGCTCGACAGGCGCCGCAACGCTTCGCGCACCGGCGTGCGCGACACGCCGAGCTGCTCGGCGAGCTGGACTTCCTGCAGCGGCTGGCCGGCGACGATCATGCCGTTGCGCAGATGCGAACGCAGTTTGTGATACACCTGCTCGCCGAGGGCGAGCGGACGTTCGACAGGTTTGAGTGACGGAACCATGGGCAGAACCTTGTAGTGCCAGTGCGGGGCCGAAGGCCGATGAATGAATACTGTATACAGTATTTTTTTGCATGTAAAGCCGAGCATGCGCAATGGCGGAGGAGGCGGAAACGGGCGGCGGTTTGGCAGGGCTCCCGGCAGGCCTTATATCGGGATTGTGGCGCGATTTGCTGCGCCGGGGCGCCGCGCTCGCTATGATCCTGTCCCCATCCGACCTCCCGTGCCCAGGCTTCGATGAATCAGCCCCCGACCATTTCCGAACACAGCGCCGCGCAGCCTTCCCCGGTCGAGGCCGAGATCCTGCGGCTGTCGCGCGAGCAGCCGGCGCTCGGCCAGGCGGCGGTGGCCGAGCGGCTGCGCCAGGCCGGGCTGCCGATCTCGCCGTCCGGCGTGCGCTACATCTGGCAGAAGCACGGCCTCGAGACCGCGGTCAAGCGCCTGCGGGCGCTCGCCGGCAGTTCGGACGAAGGGCTGGCGGCGCTGACCGACACGCAGCGCGGGCTGCTCGAGCGCGGCGCGCTCACCGCACGGCTCGTCCGCGGCGCCTCATTCGGAGATGCCGCAGATGCTGGCGAAGAGCCGGTCGACCGCCGCCAGGTGATCCTCAACGCGGCCGCCGAGCTGTTCGCGGAGCAGGGCTACGACCGCAGCTCGATCCGCGACATCGCGCGCAAGGTCGGGCTCCTGCCCGGCTCGGTGTATCACTATTTCGCGTCGAAGGACGAGCTCTATCTGGCGGTGCACGGCGAAGGCTTCCGCCGCCTGACGGCTGCGGTGACGGCGGCGATCGGCGAAACCCGCGATCCGTGGGAACGCCTCATGCGGGCCTGCGAAGTCCATGTCGGCGGCATCGCGACCGGCTCTCCGGTCGACCGCGTCACCGGCCACAACCTCGCGATGATCCGCCACCACGGGCTGTTCGCGAAAATCCGCCCGGTGCGCGAAGCCTACGAAAACATCTACCGCGAACTCATCGACGCGCTGCCGCTCGCGCCCGGCACCGACCGCACGCTGCTGCGCCTGCTGCTGCTCAGCGGCATGAACTGGGTGTACATCTGGTATCGCGAAGGCCGGCGCTCGCCGAAGGAGATCGCCGACGCGATGGTCGATATGCTGCGCCGCGGGGTCCAGCGGGTCCCTGGGCCGGACGGCGCCTAGAGCTTGTCGCCGCGCCGTCCGCTGGGCCACGAGCCACGGCTTAAGGGTACTCGATCGGTCCGGAATCCCCTGTATTTGGCCGGGCTGCTCATCGAGCAAAATTAACCAGCATGCTCTGTACGCAGCGAAGCCGATGCGCGGTGGAATCGCGTGAACGGCGTTGCCGGCGACAAGGGCGAGGTGCACGGGTGCCGCAGCGGCGATCAGCGATTCGGCACCCCGATCGCCGCGGAGGACTCGGCGAGGCGCGCGCGGGCGTCCTCTCGGAACTGCTTCGGCCCGACCCCAGTGTGCTTGCGGAAAAAGCGCCCGAAATAGGCCTCGTCGGCGAAGCCGAGCGCGGCGGCGATCTGCTTGATGCCCGTGCCGCCATAGACGAGTTCGCGCTGCGCCTCATGCACGATGCGCGCGTTGATGACGTCGAGCGCTGACACGCCGAGCACGTCGCGGCATAGCCGCGACAACTGGCCCGCGGTCACGCCGAGCTCGCCGGCATAGGCGTCAATCGCGAGCCGTTTGCGGAAGTGCTTGTCGACGAGCGCGCGGAACTTCTCGACCTGGCCCGTCTTGCGCGAGTTCACGACTGCGGGTGCAGGCCCTATCGCGTTGCCGATGCGCGCAATCTGCACGAGCACTGCGATCAGCAGCGACATGCCGGCCGCCGCCTGGCCGAGCGCGTGGAGCCGCCATTCGCGCTCTACCTCGCGGAACAGCATCATCAGCGTCGCCGAGTGCGAGTTTTCCTCCGGCATCGCGATGACGGCCGGCGTCCGGATGATCTGCACCAGCTCAGGCATCACGAGGCTTGCCATCGACTCGAGTGGCTTCTGCGCCGCGGTGACCGCTGGGCCGTCGGTGTCGGGGGTGAAGTGGAAGCCGTGCACGGTTTGTGCCGGGATCACGACGAGACAGGGTGAGTGCGCGGTCCATTTCGCGTCGTTCACCAGCGCCTCCACCGCACCACTCTGCAGATACAGGATCTGGATGAACGCGTCGTGGATGTGCGGCCGGATTTTCCAGTTGTAAGGCCGAGATCGCTGCGGAATCCATTCGATATTGAACGAATCGACCCAGCCCGGCTGCGCCTGATCGCCGTACAGCGCGTAGTTCGGAATTGACCGCTTCATTCGTGCGCTCCGCAAAGGATGCACGAATTGTCCTACTTCTCGCTCGATTCCGCACCATTTCGCTGCGCCGCGCCGCGCAGAATCGCCTCCACTGAATGAACGTCCACTTCAGTCAGCGCAGAACAAATCCGGCATGGAGGAGGAGACCGAAATGCAGCCGTGTGTAGTCAGCAACGTTGACGATCCGGCCCTGGTGGAGATGCGGCGTAGCCAGTTCGTGAAAGCGGCGAGCGAGCTGTTCGCTCGCAAGGGTTACCACCGGACCACCATCAGGGACATCACCCAGAGTGCGGGCCTGAGCACCGGCCTGATCTATTCGTACGTGCGGGCCAAGGAGGACGTGCTGTTCCTCGTGCTCGAGAACGTCCTGAAGTCCTACCTCGCCGAGATCCCGCGGGCGCTCGAAGCCGGCGGCGGGCCGGTCGAGCGGTTCTGCGCGACGGTGCGCGCCTATTGCGAAGTGATCGGCGACAAGCCCGACGCGACGCAGCTCGCCTATCGCGAGACCAAGTCGCTCGGCGCCGATTACCAGACGGTGATCAAGAACATGGAGCTGGAGACGAACCAACTGATCATCGATCGGATCGAGGAGTGCATCGACGCCGGCTATTTCCGCCCGGTCAACGTCGAACTCTTGACCTACCGCATCGTGCTGCTCGCGCACGGCTGGGCGCTGAAGGCGTGGCGGCTGCAGCAATTCACGACGCTCGACGAGTACATCGACGAGGGGCTGGACCTTTTTCTCAACGCGCTGCTGACGCCCGAAGGCTGGGCGCACTACCGCGAAGTTCGCGAGGGGAGGGGGGTCCAATGATCGGCCTGCAGATACTCAACGGCCTCGTCTACGGCTCGCTGCTGATGATCGTCGCGTCGGGCCTCGTGCTGATCTACGGCCTGCGCCGCGTCGTGAATTTCGCGCACGGGTCGCTGTTCATGCTCGGCGCGTACATCGCGTACGCCGCGGCGCAGCAGTTCGGTTTCTGGGTCGGGCTCGTCGCCGCGGTCTCGGTGCTCGCCGCGGTGGGGTTCTGCCTCGACCGTTTCGGCTTCCGCCTGCTGCAGGACCGCGATCCGCTGACGGTGATGCTCGTGACCTTCGGGCTGCTGCTGGTGTTCGAGGACGTCGTGCAGTCGGTGTGGGGCAAGCAGAGCTATTCGCTCGCCGCGCCCGAGTCGCTCGCGGGCACCGTGGAGCTCTTCGGCTCGCCGTTCCCGGTCTATCGACTCGTCATCGTCGCGGCGGGTCTCGCGGTGGCCGCCGCGCTCGTCGGCTGGCTGCGCCACAGCCGTGTTGGCCTCTTCATCCGCGGCGCGAGCACCGATCCGGTGACGACCGCGATGCAGGGCGTCAATACCGACCGGCTCTCCGGCGGCGTCGTCGCGGTCGGCGCGGCGCTCGCAGGCCTCGCCGGCGTGGTCTCGGGCCCGTTCCTGTCGCTTTCGCCGACGATGGGCAGCGACATCCTGATCGATTCCTTCGTCGTCGTCGTCATCGGCGGGCTCGGGAGCTTCGCCGGCGCGTTCGTCGCCGCGATGATCCTCGGTCAGGTCCAGGCGCTCGGCGCCGTCTATCTCCCCGACCTCGCGGCGCTGCTGCCGTTCGCGCTGATGACCGCCGTGCTGGTCTGGCGTCCGTCGGGCCTTTCCGGGAGCCGCACATGAGCGCCACCCTCACTGCCCCTGCGCTGGACGGTGCGCAGGTCAAGCGCGCGTCGCGTCTGCCGCGCCTCTTGAGCCTGACCTCGGTCGCGGTCGCCGTCGGGCTCGCGGTCAGCATGCTCGTCGAATCGAACACGGTGATGTCGCTGTTGACGCAGGCCGTCATCTACGCGGTGTTCGCGCTCGGCCTCGGCTTCCTGCTGAAGCAGAACGGCATGGTCAGCTTCGGCCACGCGCTGTTCTTCGGCCTGTCCGGCTACCTCGTCGGCGTCGGGGCGAGCCTCACCGGGTCGGTCGGCACGGTCGTCGTGCTGACGATCGCGGGAATCGGGTTCTTCGCGTTCGCCCTGGCGCTCGTCATCGTGCGGGTGCCGGGCATCGCGTTCGGCATGCTGACGCTGGCGATCGGGCAGAGCTTCTACGTGCTCGTATCGAAGTCGCGCGGCGTCACCGGCGGCGCCGACGGCATGAGCATCGAGTTTCCGCCGCGCGTGTTCGGACTCGAGATCGGCGCGTTCCAGGACCCGGCCAGCATGTTCCTGATCTCATGGCTCGCGTTGGTCGCGCTGGTGCTCGCGCTGAGTCTGCTGCTGGGCACGCGCTTCGGCCCGCTGACCGAGGCGATCCGCGAGAACGAGGAGCGCGTGCGCTTCATCGGCTTCCGCACGCTGCTGCCGCGCGCGGTGGTGTTCGCGATCTCGGCGATGGTTACCGCGGTCGGCGGCGCGCTGTCGGCGCTCTACACCGGCTTCGTGTCGCCCGAGTCGCTGCACTGGTCGGTGTCCGGCACCGTGCTGATCATGGTCGTGCTCGGCGGCAGCCGCACGCTGTGGGGCCCGGCGGTCGGGGCGGTCGTCTATTACCTCTTCCGCGACTACGTCGGCGAGCACACGACGCACTGGATGGGAATTTTCGGCGTGAGTCTGATCGCGGTCATCGTGTTGTGGCCGGCCGGCATCGCCGGCGGCGTGATGCACGCCGTCGAACGGATCAAGCGCGGTTCGGGGAGGCACGCATGACCATGACCTACGCACTCGAAGCGAAGGGGCTGTCCGTGCGCTACGGCGGCGTGACCGCGAACGACGGCGTGTCGATGCGCATCGCGCCGGGCGAGATCCGCGGCCTGATCGGCCCGAACGGCGCCGGCAAGTCGACGTTCATCGACGCGCTGTCGGGCCGGCGCGCGACCGCGGCAGGCAGCGTGCATCTGGCGGGCCGCGACATCACCGCGCTCGGCGTCGTCGAGCGACGCTTGCTGGGCCTGTCGCGCTCTTTCCAGCGCACGAGCATCTTCCCCGGCATGCGCATCGGCGCGCAGATGGAACTCGCCGCATCGAAGATCCCGGACGCCGATGCCGACGAGGTGATGCGCGAACTCGGCCTCGACCGCTTCGCCGATCGCCACGCGAACGAGATCGGCTACGGCGACCAGCGCCGGCTCGACATCGCGCTCGCGCTCGTCGGCCGTCCGAGCGTGCTGCTGCTCGACGAGCCGATGGCGGGACTGTCGATCGAGGAGTCGATGAAGCTCGCCCGGCACCTGCGCGAGCTCGCGCGCCACTGGGGCGTGTCGGTGCTGCTCGTCGAGCACGACATGGAAGTCGTCTTCGGCATCTCGGACAGCATCACCGTGCTCGAGACCGGCAAATTGCTCGCGGAAGGCGCGCCGGCGGAGATCCGCGCGCATCCGAAGGTCCGCGAGGCTTACCTGGGGAGCGCAGCATGATCCCGCTGCTGAATCTCGATGCGGTGAACGCCTACTACGGCGCCGCGCACGTGCTGCACGACGTGACGCTGTCGGTCTGCCCGGGCGAGCGCGTCGCGCTCGTCGGGCGCAACGGCGTCGGCAAGACGACCGTCGTCAATTCGATCCTGAACCTCGCGTCGCTGCGCGGCGGCACGCTGAAGTTCAACGGCGTCGTGCAACACGGCCTGCGCACCTACGGCGCGGCGCGCGCGGGGATCTCGGTCGTGCCGCAGGGCCGGCGGATCATCCCGAACCTGACGATCGAGGAGAACCTGCTGCTCGGCGGCGCGGTGAAGCGGCCCGGTCCGTGGAATCTCGCGAGCATCTACGAGCTGTTCCCGATCCTGCAGGAGCGACGCAATACGCCGGGCACGGCGCTGTCGGGCGGCCAGCAGCAGATGCTCGCGATCGGCCGCGCGCTGATGGCCAACCCACAGCTCCTAGTGCTCGACGAGCCGAGCGAGGGCCTCGCGCCGGTCATCGTCGACCAGCTCGCCGACATCTTCAACCGGCTCGCCAACGCCGGCACGGCGCTGCTGCTGATCGAGCAGAACCTGAGCCTCATTACGCGCGTCGCCAGGCGGTTCTACGTCATGGCGAAGGGCTCGATCATCGAAGAAGGCGCACTCGAAGGCCTCGACATCGCGCAGTTGCACAAACACATCGTCGTTTGAAGAGCGTTCAAAGGAGACATCATGAAAACACGCAGAATCACGAACCTCCTCGCCGCCGCGGTGCTCGCGGTCGCATCCGGCGCGAGCCTCGCCCAGGCGAAGGAGCCGATCCGCATCGGCATGGTCACCTCGCAGTCGGGCGGCTTCACCGCGCAGGGCGAGGATTCGCTGCGCGGCATGCAGTTCGCGGTCGACGAGGCGAACGCCTCGGGGGGCGTCGCCGGCCGTCGTATCGAAGTGCAGATCGGCGACGAC
This sequence comes from Aromatoleum anaerobium, assembly GCF_012910705.2. GTDB lineage: Bacteria > Pseudomonadota > Gammaproteobacteria > Burkholderiales > Rhodocyclaceae > Aromatoleum > Aromatoleum anaerobium. The sequence continues at coordinate 157,194 of NZ_WTVG02000037.1, forward strand.
GAGAGCACGCCGGAAGGGGGGCGCCGCGTCGCCGAGAAGTTCGCCCGCAGCGGCTACAACCTGCTTGTCGGCCCGATCGCGTCGTCGATCAGCCTCGCGCTCGGGCAGAACCTGCAACGCTGGGACGCGCTGTACGTGAGCACCTTGAGCAAGTCAGACCGCATCACCGGGGATTCCTGCAACATGCGTATGTTCCAGGCGAACCATTCAGATGCGATGGATCTCGCGATCGTGCAGCCGTGGTTGAAGGACAACGCGAAGGAAAAGCGCTTCGCGATCCTCGCCAACGACTACATCTGGGGCCGCGACTCGGCCGAATCCTTCACGAAGGCCGCGCAGAAGCTCGGCAAAGAGGTCGAGCTGTCGGTGTTCGCGCCGATTGGCACGAAGGACTTCGCGCCCTACATCGCGCAGCTGAAGAATTCCGGCGCCGAGGCCGTGTGGGTCGCGCTCGTCGGTCGCGATCTCATCGCGTTCGCGAAGCAGGCTGCGGAGTTCGGGCTGACGACGTCGAAACGCATCATCGGCCATGCCTACATCATGAGCTTCGTCGTCAAGGCGACCGACTCGGCCACCGACGGCGTCTGGGGTGTCCTGAACTACGCGCCGGAGATCGACACGCCGCGCAACAAGGCGCTCGTTGCTGCGTGGCGCAAGAAGTTCGGTCGCGATCCGAGCGAGAACGAGGTCGCCGGCTACAGCGGCATCCAGGTGATCGTGCAGGGCGTCGAGAAGGCAGACAGCGTCAAGCCGACTGCGGTGGCCTCCGCGCTCAGCGGCGCGACGCTCGATACCGTCTGGGGCCCGGCCGTGATGCGCGCCGAAGACCACCAGCTCGTGAAGCCGAACTACGTCGGCCGCGTCAAACGCGTCGGCGGTGAGCTGCGACCGGTTATCGAGACGGCGTTCGAAGCATCGATCGCGACGCCCGCACCGACGACCTGCAAACTCTGAGCGGAGACCGTCATGTCGAAGCGTGTGTTGCTCACCGGCGCGAGCCGGGGAATCGGCCGGGCGACCTGCCTGCGCCTCGCCCGTGAGGGCGCCGTGATCGCCGCGTGCGCCTCGGCGCACGGCGACGAGCTCGCGGCAGTCGTCGAAGAGGCCGCGCGGGCGGGCGGGCGCGTCGTGCCGCTGCTCGGCGACCTCGCCGATCCGGCGATGCCGGCGCGGCTCGTCGGAGAGGCGGTCGCCGCGCTCGGCGGGCTCGATGCCGTCGTCAGCAACGCCGGCGTGTCGCGCCCGTCGGCGCTGGCCGCGACGGCGCTCGAGGACTGGGAATTCCTGTTCGGCGTCAATGCGCGCGCGCCGTGGCTGCTCGCGAAGGCGGCCCATCCGGCGCTGCGCGCGAGCCGCGGCGCGTTCGTCGCCGTCGCGTCGATGTCCGGCGTGCAGCCTTACCCGGGCATGGGCGCGTACAGCCCGAGCAAGGCGGCGCTGCTGATGACGATGCGCGTGCTCGCTCAGGAATGGGCCGCCGACGGCATCCGGGTGAATGCCGTGTCGCCCGGCCTGATCCACACGCCACTGACCGCGCGCGTCTATGCCGACGCCGAGGTCCGCACGGGGCGCGAAGAGTTGATCCCGCTGCACCGCATCGGTGACCCGGCCGAGCACATCGCCGGCATCGTCGCCTTCCTGCTCGGACCCGATGCCGCCTACATGACCGGCCAGAACCTGCTGGCCGACGGCGGTCTGCTCGACACCGTCCAGGGCCTGATCCCAGGCCGTCCCGCTACGGAGCGCTAAACCCATGACGATCCGCATGAATCCCTCGCGGGAGGCCGTTGCACGCCACTATGAGACCGGCCACTGGCAGTCGCGCTCGCTCGGCATGCTGATCGCCGCGAGCTGCGAACGCCACGCTGACAAGACCGTCGTCGCGGACGCGGCTGGCCGTTCGATCACGTACCGCGAGCTCGAGGACCTCGCCTCGCGCCTTGCGGCGCACCTCGCGGCGAGCGGCGTCGGCGCGGGCGACGTCGTGACGATGCACCTTCCGAACTGGTGGCAGACGGTGGTCGTGACCTATACGACCTTCAAGCTCGGCGCGGTCGTCAATCCGCTGCCGCCGACCTACGGCTGGAAGGACCTCGCGTTCGTCATGAACAAGTGCGGTGCGAAGGCGATCGTCGTGCCGGGGCGCTTCCGCAGCACGGACTACACCGAGCACCTCGATCGCATCCGCGACGCGCTCGCGGTGAGGCCGGCGATCGTCGTCATCGGCGAGGGCAACGTCGCGCTGGGCACATCGTTCGACGACGCGGTGGCCGGGCCGCCGCTCGCCGAGGCCCGCTACGCCGCCGCCGACGAGCCGTCGCTCGTGCTCTTTACGTCGGGCTCGGAATCGAAGCCGAAGGGCGTCGTGCATACGCACAACACCGCGATCTATGGCGAGCGGGCGCTGGCCGAGACGCTGCGGCTCACCGACCGCGACCTCTGCTTCATGGCCTCGCCCGTGTCGCATACCAGCGGCTTCATGCACGGCATCCTGATGACGCTGATGCTCGGCTCGTCGGTGTCGCTGCTCGACGTGTTCCACGGCGACGTCGCCGCGGCGCAGATGGCCGCGAGCCGCGCGACCTGGACGATGGGCGCGACGCCGTTCCTCGGCGACGTCGTCGAGGCGATGGAGAAGAGCGGCCGGCGTCTGCCGGATCTGCGCTACTTCCTGTGCGGCGGCGCGCCGATCCCGGAAGTCGTCGTGCGCCGCGCGCTCGACGCCGGCGTGCGCGTGCTCAGCATCTACGGCTCGACCGAGAGCCCGCCGCATACCGTGACGTGGCCCGACGACCCGGTCGAGGCCGCGTGGCAGGCCGACGGCCGCGCGCTGCCGGGCATCGAGGTGCGCGCGGTCGACGAGGCCGGCAACGCCGTCGCGCCGGGCGAGGAGGGCGAGCAGTGCTCCCGCGGGCCGAACACCTTCATCGGCTATCTCGGCGAGCCCGAGCTCACCGCGGCCGCGCTCGACATGGAGGGCTGGTACCGCTCGGGCGACCTCGCGCGCGTCGGCCCCGACGGCTCGGTGCGGATCGTCGGCCGCATCAAGGACATGATCATCCGCGGTGGCCAGAACATCTCGGCCCGCGAGGTCGAGGACATCCTGCTCGAGCACCCGGCCTGCCAGTCGGTGTCGGTCGTCGGCATCCCCCACCCGCGCCTCGGCGAGACCTGCGCTGCGGTCGTCGTCTGCCACCCCGGCCAGCGGCTCGGGTTCGACGAGATGAAGGCCTTCCTCATCGAACGCGGCGTCGCCCGTTTCAAGCTCCCCGAGAAGCTCGTGCTGCGCGACGCGGTGCCGGTGACGCCGAGCGGGAAGATCCAGAAATTCAAGCTGCGTCAGGAACTTAAAGACCTCATGGAGTCGTGACATGTTCAAAGTCGAAACCTTCGGCCGCGTCGTGCGCATCACGATGCAACGCGCGCCGGTCAATGCCCTCAACAACGAATTCATCGCCGGCCTCGACCGTGTGCTCGACGATGTCGAAGGCCGCAAGGACGTCACGGTCGTGCATCTTCGCAGCTCTCAGCGCGTGTTCTGCGCCGGCGCCGACCTCGCGCAGGTCGAAACCCGCTTCGCGCTGGACGACGGCGCGAACATCATGGTGCGCGACATCCGCGAGTTCCACCGGCTGTTCGACCGCATCGAGCACTTGCCCTGCGTGACGCTAGCCGAGATCGGTGGCACCGCGTTCGGCGGCGGCTTCGAGCTGGCGCTCGCGTGCGACCTGCGGGTCGCCGCCGACGAGGCGAAGCTCGGCCTGCCGGAAGCGCGCCTCGGGCTGATCCCCGGCGCTGGCGGCACGCAGCGATTGACGCGCTTGTGCGGCCCCGGTACCGCCGGGCGAATCATCCTCGCGTGCGACATCGTCGATGGCGCGGAAGCCTGCCGGCTCGGCATGGTGCAGTGGTCCGTGCCCGCGGCACGTCTTGTCGCCGAGGCCGAAGCGCTTGCCGAGCGCATCGGCAGCCTGTCGGCGGCCTCCCTTCTCGTCTCGAAGCGCTGCATCGCGCGCGTCGCCCCGCTTTCGCGCACCGGCTACGAAGGCGAGCTCCAGGGCACGCACGGCCTGATGGCCCTCGAAGACACCCGTTCGCGCGTAAAGGCCTTTTTCGCTCAGCGGCGCTGACGCGACCGCTTTTCCCTTGCAGCAACCTCAACCACGGAGATCGAATCATGAAGCTCACCAATAAGGTCGCAGTCGTCACCGGCGGCGGTTCGGGCATCGGCCGCGCTACCTGCATCGAGCTCGCGAAGGCGGGCGCCCGCGTGTTCATCGGCGACATCGACACGGCCAAGGGCGAGGCCGTCGCCGCCGAGATCCGCGCCGTCGGCGGCGCGGCCGAATACGTGTTCCTCGACATCACGAAGGACGGCGCGATCAAGGAATACGCCGACGTCGTGCATCAGCGCGCGGGCAAAGCGGACATCGTCGTCAACGGCGCCGGCTGGGACATCATCGAGCCGTTCGTGAAGAACACGCCCGAGTACTGGGACCGGATCATGGCGATCAACTTCATGGGCCCGGTGAAGTTTACGCGCGCGTTCCTCGACAAGATGATCGAGGCGGGTGGCGGCAAGATCGTCAATATCGCGAGCGACGCCGGTCGCGTCGGCAGCGGCGGCGAGACGGTGTATGCGGGCGCCAAGGGTGGCGTCATCGCCTTCACGAAGTCGCTGGCGCGCGAGATGGCGCGCTACGCGATCAACGTGAACTGCGTCTGCCCGGGGCCCACCGACACGCCGCTCTTCCGCACGCACACGGAGAAGGCGCAGCAGGCGCTGATCAACGCGATCCCGTTCCGCCGGCTCGCGAAACCCGAGGAAGTCGCCGATTCCGTCGTGTTCTTCTCGAGCGACCGCTGCAGCTACGTCACCGGCCAGGTCGTCAGCATCAGCGGCGGCCTGACGATGGCCGGCTGATCGAGCGTCGGAGACCGCGGCCATGACCATGCACGGCAAACAGCGCAGCCTCGCGGACGCCATCCGCGAGCACGTGCGCGCAGGCGACACGATCCACTTCGTGTTCTCGCACAACCGCTCGCACGCGGCGGTGTGGGAGGTCGCGCGGCAGTTCCGCGACCAGGGCAATCTACGCCTCGTCGCGACCGGGCTGCTCGAATACGCGTCGGTGCTCGTCGCGGCCGGCGTGGTCTCATCGCTCGAGAGCGCCTTCGCCGGCAACACCTATCCGTCGCCAGCGCCGTCGAGAGTGCTCGTCCGTCATTTCGAGGCGCAGCCCGACTGCGACCCGAACTGGACGAACCTGACGATGACGCTGCGCCTGATGGCGGGCGCGCTCGGCTGGCCGTTCGTGCCGACCGCGAGCCTCGCCGGCAGCGACCTCGAACGCGGCCCTGGGCGCGCGTGGGTGAATAACCCGTTCGGCGACGGTACGGCGATGCTGCTCGCGCCGCTGAACCCGGACGTCGCATTCGTGCACGCGGCGATCGCCGACACCGACGGCAACGCGGTGATCTACGGGCCCGACGCCGAGGAGCTGTGGGGCGCGTATGCGGCCCGCCGCGTCGTCGTGACTGCCGAGCGTGTCGTCACGCCCGAGGCGTTCCGCGCGCTCGGGCCGCGGCCCGGGCTCCCCGGGCACTGCGTCGCGGCCGTCGTCGAGGCGCCGTACGGCGCGCATCCACAGGCGCAGTTCGTCTGGAACGACGCCGACGGCATCCGCCCGTACGCCGAGGATTATTCGTTCCGGCAGCGGCTGCGCACCGTGTCGCGCGACGCCGTTGCGATGCGCGAGTGGCTCGACGAGTGGGTGTTCGGGCTCGACCACGCGGGCTACCTCGAGCGCATCGGCCGCGAGCGGCTCGCCGAATTGCACGACATGACGCCGCCAGCCGCGTCGCAAGCCGCGTACGACGACGTGACTGTCGAGGAGCGCGCCGCGGTCGTCGCGATGCGCGAGGCGGTCGTCGCCGCGAAGTCGGGCTCGTACGACGCATTCTTCGCCGGCATCGGGCTGTCTCATCTCGCTGCGTGGGCCGCCGAGTCCGGCTGCCGCGACGCGGGGGTGCGAGTCGAGCTCGTCGCCGAGATCGGCATGTACGGGTTCCGTCCGTTCCAGGGCGATCCGTACCTCTTCAACTATCCGAACGCGCGCTCGAGCCTGATGCATTCGAGCTTCATCCGGATGCTCGGCGCGCTCGCGGGGCCGCATGCCGAGCGCGTGCTGGTGTTTCTCGCGGCGGCGCAGCTCGACCGGCGCGGCAGCATCAATTCGTCGCGCGCGGCGAACGGCCAGCTGATCGTTGGCTCCGGCGGCGCGAACGACCTCGTCAACGGCGCGGGCGATCTCGTCGTCGTGATGCCGCTGCGCGCGGGGCGCCTCGTCGACCGCCTGCCGTTCGTGACGAGTCCGGCCCGGCGGCTGCGCGGCGTCGCGACCGACCGTGGCTGGTTCGCGCCGGGCGGGCCCGGTGGCGATTTGCAGATCGCGGCAGTGATGGCCGAGCCCGGTGGCGAGGCGCAGGCCGTACGCGAGATCCGCGAGCTGTGCGACTGGCCCATCGAAGCTGCGGCCGACCTGTGCCGCATCGACTCGCCGTCCGGGGCCGAGCTTGCCGCGGTGCGCGCGTTCGATCCGGGCCGAATCCTTCTTTCCTGAAGTACCACACCTTTTTCAAGGAGACTTGCATGCAATACGAAGACGTCCTTTTCGAGATCAGCGATGCCGCAGCGATCATCACGATCAACCGCCCCGACCGCCTCAATTCCTTCCGCGCCCGCACGATCGAGGAGCTGATCCACGCGTTCAAGCGCGCTTGGGCGTCGCGCGACGTCGCCGCGGTGATCCTGACCGCTGCCGGAAACCGCGCCTTCTGCGTCGGTGGCGACCAGAAGATCTTCAACGAAACTGGCAGCTATGGCACCAGCGAGAACGGTCTGTGGGAGATCGACGAGCTGCACACGGTGATCCGCAACATCCCGAAGCCGGTCATCGCCGCGATCAACGGCCACGCGATCGGCGGCGGCCACGTGATCCACGTGCTGTGCGACGTCACGATCGCGGCCGAACACGCGAAGTTCGGCCAAGCGGGGCCCCGCGTTGCGTCGTTCGATGCCGGCTGGGGCGCCGCCTACCTAGCGCGCACGATCGGCGAGAAGCGTGCGCGCGAAATCTGGTTCTTCTGCCGCCAATACACCGCGCAGCAGGCGCTCGACTGGGGCCTCGTCAATAAGGTCGTGCCGGGCGAGCAGCTCCTCATTGAAGCGAAGGCGTGGGCGAAGGATGCGGCGGCGATGAGCCCGACCGCGCTGAAGGCGCTGAAGTACGGCTTCAACGCCGACAGCGCGCAGATCTTCGGCGGCGTGAAGATGGCCGCCGTGTCGCTGGAGCTCTTGGGCGGCACCGAGGAGAGCGCCGAAGGCAAGCAGGCTTTCGTCGACAAGCGTCCGCCGAACTTCGCGCAGTTCCGCTGACGGGACGCACGCCGCCGGCTCTCCGCCGGCGGCGAGGGGTGACGGAATGCCGAAGACAACGACTGCTGACAGGAGACTCATGATGAAGATCGAAGGCATGGCTGCGGTCGTGACCGGCGCCGGTTCCGGCCTCGGCGCGGCGACCGCCGGCGCGCTCGCGCGGGCAGGGGCCCGCGTCGCGCTGTTCGACCTCGACGACGCGGCGGCGGTGGGGGTTGCCGAGCGAACGGGCGGCTTCGCGGTGCGCTGCGACGTTGCCGACGCCGCGAGCGTCGCCGACGCGCTCGCGGCAGCTGCGGTTCGTCATGGCCCCGCTCGGATCGTCGTGCATTGCGCGGCGATCTCGATCGGCCGCGTGCCGCTCGTCGGCGGCGATCCGGCCGAACGATTGACGAAATTCGCGCGACAGCTGCGCATCAACCTCGATGGCGCGCTCAACGTACTGAGTCTCGCCGCCGACGCGATGCGCGCGCTCGCGCCGCTCGACGACGGCGAGCGCGGCGTCGTCGTCAATACCGCGTCGGTCGCCGCGTTCGAGGGGCAGGCGGGCAGCGCTGCGTACTCCGCATCGAAAGGCGGCATCGCCGCGCTGACGCTGCCGGCCGCGCGCGAGCTCGCGCCGCTGGGCATCCGCGTCAATGCGATCGCGCCCGGCATCTTCGACACCGCGATGATCGCCGGCCTGCCGGACTACGTGCGCGACCTCTATCTCGCCGACTGCGTGTTCCCGAAACGCTTCGGCGCGCCCGACGAGTTCGCCGAGTTGGCGCTCGCGATCGTCGCCAATCGGATGCTCAACGGCGAGGTGATCCGCCTCGACGGCGCGATGCGGCTGCCGGCCGCCGCCGATTTTTTGCACCGCGCGGGCGTCGTCGCCGCGCCCGACGCGAACTGACCGGCGGCTCGCCGCCTTCAATACACAAGGATTCCGCCATGAACAAGTACCTTCTGACCGACGAGCAGCTCGCGACCTGGGATGCCGTCCGCAAATTCGCCCAGGAGCGCATCGCGCCGTTCGCGAAAGAGATCGAGGACAGCAACGAATTCCCGCGCGAGATCTTTCGGGAGATCGCCGAGCAGGGCTACCTCGGTGCGGCGCAGTCGCCGGACTACGGCGGCGCCGGCTGCGACGCGGTGACGCTGTGCCTGATCCTCGAAGAACTATCGAAAGCGTCCGGCGCCGTCGGCAACTCGTTCAACACGCACGTGAGCCTCGTCACCGAGCTGATCGGCACGCACGGCACGCCGGCGCAGAAAGACAAGTACCTCGGTGCGCTGATCGCCGGCCGCAAGTTCGGCGCATTTGGCTTGACCGAGCCGTCAGGCGGCTCGAACGCCGGCGCCCCCCTCACGCGCGCGGTCCCCGACGGCGGCGACTGGGTGCTCTCCGGGTCGAAAGCCTTCATCACCAACGGACCCATCGCAGACATCTTCGTCGTCACCGCGAAGACGCCCAACGGCGTGTCCGCGTTCATCGTCGAGCGCGGCATGCCGGGCTCCGAGGTCGGTCCGCCGGACCGGAAGATGGGCATGCACGGTTCGCCGACATCGTCGCTGTACTTCGACGAGGTGCGCGTGCCGCACGCGAACATGCTCGGCGCCGAAGGCACCGGCTTCAAGAAGTTCGCGCAGGCGCTCGACCGCGGCCGCATCAACGTCGCGTCGCTGATCGTCGGCCTCGCGCAGGCCTCCTTTGATGCGGCCGTCGCCTATGCCCGCGAGCGCGAGCAGTTCGGCAGGCCGATCGCCGCATTCCAGGGCGTGCAGTTCCCGCTCGCGGAGATGGCGACCGACATCGAGGCGTCGCGCCTGCTGGTGCTCAACGGCGCGCGGATGTACGACGCCGGCCTGCCGATCAAGCTCGAATCGTCGATGGCGAAGTACTTCGCCGCGGAAGCCGCGCTGAAGATCTGCGACACCTCGATCGCGATCCACGGCGGCTACGGCTACTACTGCGACTTCCCGGTCGAGCGCTACTTCCGCGACGTCAAGTGCTACCACATCGCCGAAGGCACGAGCCAGATCCAGCGGCTCGTGATCGCGCGCGAGACGGTCGGGAGGTATCCGCTGTGAATTTCGTCGTCCGACACTGCCGCGGGTCCGGCTCGCACCGAGGTATGCGCTGCATGCATCCGCCGTTGCCGGCCGCAACCCATCGCACGGAGGAGGGCAGCGTATGCCGTCGCGACCGCTGAAACGGCTGATGGTCCATCTGGACCAGGGCGAGCGCTCCGCCGTCCGACTCGCGCTCGCGGCCTCGCTCGCGTACTCGCACGCCGCGCGCCTCATCGGCGTGTTCGGCCAGCGCGCCCAGCCGCAAAGGATCGGCGTCGTCGCGAACTGGCCGAGCCCGGAATACGAGGAAGCTGCGGCCGACAATCGCCGCGCGTTTGCGGAGGCGACCGAAGGGCTGCCCGACGTCGAGTGGCACGACGTCAACCGGGGCAGCGACGCCGAGCTGCTGCGCCGTATCACGGATTTCGCGCGCTACGCGGATCTCGCGATCCTTGGCCAGCACGACGAGTCGGCGCGGCCGCTGACGCCGCCGGATCTCGCCGAGGAGGTCGTGCTCGGCTCCGGACGTCCGGTACTGATCGTGCCCTACGCCGGCAGCTTCGCCGAGGTCGGGCGCCGGCCGCTGATCGCGTGGAATGCGTCGCGCGAATCCGCACATGCGGTGGGTGACGCGCTGCCGCTGATCGCCGGCTGCGTCGAGGCCTCGGTCGTCTCGCTCGACATGCGCCACGAGCATGCGGACGCCGGCTGCGAACGGCTCGCCGAGCACCTCGCGTGCCATGGCATCCGCGCGAACACCGAGGCGCTCGTCGTCGAGGACGTCGGCGTCATGGACGTGCTGCTGAGTCGCGTATCCGACGTCGGGGCCGATCTGCTCGTCATGGGCGCGCATGCGCCGACCGCGGTGCCGTTCGTCAGCGCGGGTGCGGGGACCCGGCACATCCTGCGCCACATGATCGTGCCGGTGCTGATGTCAAACTGAACATTCATTTATTCGAACTGTGGAGACAACGCGATGAAAGTGCTGGTACCGGTGAAACGCGTGGTCGATTACAACGTCAAGGTGCGTGTCAAGAGCGACGGCACCGGCGTGGATATCGCGAACGTGAAGATGTCGATGAACCCGTTCGACGAGATCGCCATCGAAGAGGCGGTCCGTCTGAAGGAAGCAGGGATCGCCACCGAAGTGGTGGCAGTCAGTTGTGGTGTTGCGGCCTGCCAGGAGACGCTGCGCGCGGCGATGGCGATCGGCGCGGACCGCGGCATCCTCGTCGAGACCGACGTCGAACTGCAGCCGCTGGCCGTCGCGAAGCTCTTGAAGGCGCTGTGCGACAAAGAAGCCCCGCAGCTGGTGATCTGCGGCAAGCAGGCGATCGACGACGACTCGAACCAGACCGGCCAGATGCTGGCTGCGTTGATGAACTGGCCGCAGGCGACCTTCGCGTCGAAGCTCGTCGTTGCCGGCGGTGCTGCGAGCGTCACGCGCGAGATCGACGGCGGCCTCGAAACCCTCGAAATCAAGCTGCCGGCGGTCGTCACGACCGACCTGCGCCTGAACGAGCCCCGCTACGCGACGCTGCCGAACATCATGAAGGCGAAGAAAAAGCCGCTCGACACGGTCAAGCCCGCCGAGCTCGGCGTCGATGTCGCACCGCGCCTGGCGACGCTGAAAGTCGTCGAACCGGCGAAGAGGAGCGCCGGTGTGCGCGTCGCCGACGTCGCGCAGCTCGTCGACAAGCTCAAGAACGAAGCGAAGGTGATCTGACCATGGCGATTCTGGTTATTGCTGAACACGACAACGCGAGCCTGAAGGCCGCGACCCTGAACGCCGTGGCCGCGGCCATCGAGCTCGGCAAGGCGGCCGGAGGCGAAGTGCATGTCCTCGTCGCGGGCACGAACTGCGCCGCGGCCGCGGCAGAAGCCGCGAAGCTCGCCGGCGTGGCCAAGGTGCGCGTCGCCGATGCCGCGCACTACGAGGCGCAGACCGCCGAGAACGTCGCGGCGCTCGTCGTCGCATCAGTTGCAGATGAGGCCGGCGACTACTCGCACCTCGTCGCCCCCGGCACTTCGTACGGCAAGAACGTGACGCCGCGCGTGGCAGCGCTTCTCGACGTCGCGCAAATCTCCGACGTCGTCGCGATCGAAGCGGCCGACACTTTCCAGCGCCCGATCTACGCGGGCAACGCACTGGCGACCGTCAAGAGCGCCGATCGCGTGAAAGTGCTGACGGTACGCACGACCGCGTTCGAAGCGGCCGCAGTGGCCAACGAAGGCACGGCCGCGGTCGAAGCGCTCGCCGCGGGGCCCGACCTGGGGGTGGCGAAGCTCGTCGGGCGCGAGCTGACGAAGAGCGCGCGGCCCGAACTGGGTGCGGCGAAGATCATCGTCTCCGGCGGCCGGGGCTTGGGCAGCGGCGAGAACTACCACAAGCTGCTGGAACCCTTGGCCGACAAGCTCGGCGCCGCGCTCGGCGCCTCGCGCGCCGCGGTCGACGCCGGCTTCGCCCCGAACGACTACCAGGTCGGCCAGACCGGCAAGATCGTCGCGCCGCAGCTCTACATCGCGGTCGGCGTCTCCGGCGCGATCCAGCACCTGGCGGGCATGAAGGACTCGAAGGTCATCGTCGCGATCAACAAGGATCCCGAGGCGCCGATCTTCCAGGTCGCCGACTACGGGCTGGTCGGCGATCTGTTCGAGGTCGTGCCGGAGCTGACCGGCGAGCTCTCTGCGTAACTGCCCCCGCTACTCGGGCGTCCTCCGACTTCAGCGGCATTCGTTCCCTCTCCCTTCGTGCCGCCGGAGCTTGTCCGGCTCGACGGCCCACCGCCGCGAGCCGGGCCCTTTTTGCTTGAGTTCCCGTCCCGCATAGAGCGGGAGCGCTCGAGTCCGGCCTCCGTTCGCCGGCGTGCGGCAGACGAAGTCGATGCCCGAATTGTTCCATTCCTATCCTTCGCGCGGCATCCGAGCGTCGCCGTCTCTGTGCACCGCGGAGACAATCAGACGCTCACCGCTCATCGACAAGTTACCTGCAATTCCGGGAGTTGACGCGTCACGTCGGCTCCACGTCGGCACGTCCGTCAGATTGTCGGCGACGCTTCCCGACCCCCGCCCCCGAACGTAGCAGGATGCACGAACTGTCCTAGTGATGGCCCGATTCTGGCCGGCTTTGCGTCCTTCCCCGTCGCAGAATCAGTCTCGCTGAATGAACGTGCAGTTTGCGCCCGACGCAACCCAAGCACGAGGAGGAGACATCGCCCGCTGAGCGGCCCGGCCAGGCCAGACATGCGAGCGGCCCGCCCCGGCCGGCTCCGCGCGGACGGCTGCCCGCGGTGCCGCCGCCGAATCCAAAGCATTCACCCAAAAAGCCTCACCACACCACCAGGAAGGACACCATGAAGACAGCTCACCGGTTCGCCCGCCGCTCCGCGGGCCTGTTTGCCGCCGTGCTGGCGGCCTCAGCCGCCCCGGCGTTTGCCGACGAGACCGACAAGGCGCAAATCCGCGAACTCGCAGCGAAGATCGAGGCGTTGCAGGCGCAGCTGAAGGCGATCGTTGATCAGCAGAACGCTGCCCCGGCCGCGCAGGCTCCATCCGCCGCCGCGGTCGTGACCGAAGGCGCGCTGCCCGGCTCGTTCAAGATGCCGGGGACCGAGACGTCGGTGAAGATTGGCGGCTTCGCGGCGCTCGACATTGTCAAGGATTTCACCGGCGGCGGCATGGGCGGCGCGGTTGCGCAGCCGCAGTCGATCGCGTTCGACGGCTCGCCGAAGTCGGAACGCGACGGGCAGCTGTCGATGACCGCTCGGCGCAGCCGGCTGTACCTGCGCACGCTGACGCCGACGCCGCTCGGCGACGTGCTGACGCACATCGAGGGCGACTTCATCGGTAGCGGCGGCAACGAGCTCGTGACGAACTCGTCGTCGCCGCGGCTGCGCCACGCGTACGTCGAGCTCGGCCCGTGGCTTGCCGGCCAATTCTGGACGAACTTCGCCGACCTCGCGACGTTCCCGGAGACGGTCGATTTCCAGGGCGGCCACGGCATGGCGCAGGCGATCCGCCAGCCGCAGCTGCGCTACACGAAGAAGTGGGGCGCGCACGAATTCGCCGCGGCGATCGAGAACCCCGAGGCCGACATCGTCGGCATGTCGGTGTCGAGCTTCAACCCCGGCGTCGGCCCGGTGCCGACGACGCACGTCGACGAGCTGCCGGACCTGACCGCGCGTTACGCGTTTTCCGGCCACTGGGGCCGCGTCGCGCTCGGCGGCGTCGCGCGCAAGCTGTCGATCGACAACCGCGGCGCGGGCGCGATCGGCGGCTTCGTCGGCGACGACAGCGTGACTGCGGGCGGGCTGATGCTCGCCGGGCGGATCAAGACCGGCGGCAAGGACTCGATCCAGTTCGGCATCGAAGGCGGGCGCGGCCTCGGCCGCTACATCACCGGCGCGCCGATCCCGACCGCCGCGGTGATGTCGGACGGCAGCCTGAATGCGGTGAAGTCTTGGGGCGCGATGCTCGGCTATCAGCATCACTGGAGCCCGACGTTGCGCTCGAACGTCACCTACGGCCAGGTCCGCCTCGACAACCCGCATCCGGCGATGCCGAAGACCGCGGTGAGCCGCGTCGACGCGCTGTTCGTGAACTTGATCTGGCAACCGATTCCGCGCGCGCTCGTCGGCATCGAATACGTTCGCGGCGAAGTCGAAAACGACGAGCCGAAGACCGCGACGCTATCCAACAAGGGGCGCGCCGACCGGTTGGGGGCGACGGTTCAATATCACTTCTAGCCAAGCCAGGCGCGATCGATCGGCGTGCGCGCGCAGGAACGCGGCGGGTCCGGGATGGCTGTCCTGGGCCCGCCCGAACGGATCGGCACCAAGACCCGACCAAGCGGATATGCTGCCGCTGACGCACCCATCCCGGCCGGAAGACCTCCCGGCTGTGCACCCACCGTCGTCGGCCGAGGGCCGCGCGACCGGCCGAGGATCCGAATCCGTGAATGCTTCCGCCGCCCATCATCCCGTCCGGGGCATCCTCTACATGATGGGCGCGCTCGCGCTGTTCGCGCTGCTCGACACGATCTCGAAGAGCCTCGCGTCGCGCCACCCGGTCGCGGTCGTCGTCTGGGGGCGCTACTTCGCGCATTTCCTCATCACTCTCGTCGTGTTCCTGCCGCGCCACGGCACGGCGCTCTTCAAGACGCGCCGGCCCGGCCTGCAGGTGGTGCGCGGCATGACGCTCCTCGGCACGACCGGCGCCATCGTCATGGCGTTCCAGCACATGCCGCTCGCCGAGGTCACCGCGCTCGTCTTCGTCGCTCCCTTCCTCGTGATGATGCTCGCGGTCGTCTTCCTCGGCGAGAAGGTCGCGCCGTGGCGCTGGCTGCCCGTCGTCGTCGGCTTCTCGGGCGTGCTGCTGATCGCGCGCCCGTCGGGCTCGGCCTTCAACGTCGGCGTCGTGTCCGTGCTCGCCGGCGCGTGCTGCTACGCTGTCTATCAGATCCTCACCCGCAAGTTGAGTGCGGTCGACCGCTCGGTCACGCAGCTCTTCTACGCCGCGCTCGTCGGCGCAGCGACAATGTGCGTGCTGGTGCCGTGGTTCTGGGTGCCGGGTGCGCTCGACCTGCGCGACTGGCTGATGATCGGCTCACTCGGCGTGCTCGGAGCGAGCTCGCATCTTTTGATGATCATGGCGCTGCGCGCCGCACCGGCGACGACGCTGAGCCCCTTTACCTATGCGCAACTGGTTTGGGCAACGCTGCTCGGATGGTTGGTGTTCGGGGATTTTCCCGGCAGCATGTCGCTTGCCGGGATGCTGATCATCGTTGCGTCGGGCGTCGTCGTCGCGTACTCGGAGCGGTTCAATCGGAAGGCATGAGTCCGCGGTGCATCGGCTGCGAAAAGGACGTGAGCAGGTTCTCGGTTTTCGACTGGGCCTCACGGCCTGCAAACCGTCCCCCGCGAGGGGGCCATCGACCCGACATGGACGCGCCTGGTGGCGTCAATTCTGATCGCCCCTGCCGCCGCGCCCCCTGTGGCGCTGGCGGACCTCTTGCCCGACGACCGCGTCGGCGCTGCGTCGCGCGGCACACTCAACCCCTTTTTCGGTTTGCCGCTACCGCGCCGTTCGCATGGATCGCGTTGGCGTTGCGTTTGTGTCGAAGAGTACGGGATACTGTATACATAAATATTGGAATCGCTGCGATGCCGTCGGGACTCGCGGCGTGACTCCGGACAACGCCAATCATCTACCAAAGGAAACTCGTTCATGGCCACTTCCTTCGCCAATCCTTTGCTCGCGGCGCCTTCGCGTCCGCTGCCCCGGTCGGTCGCCGTCATCGGGGCCGGCACGATCGGGCCGGACATCGGCTACTACCTCAAGAGCGCGCTGCCGGACCTGAAGCTCACCCTTGTCGATGTCTCGCAAGCCGCGCTCGACCGCGCGCTGCAGCGCTTCCACGACTACGCGGCCAAGGCGGTTGCGAAGGGAAAGATGAGCGAAGCCGAGGCCACCGCGGTGACCGCGAATCTCGCCGGCACGCTCGATTACGGCGACATCGCCGACGCCGACTGGGTGCTCGAGGCGGCGACCGAGAACATCGCGCTGAAGCGCCGAATTTTCGCCGACGTCGAAGCGGTCGTGCGACCCGATGCGCTGATCACGTCGAATACCAGTTCGCTGCCGGCCGCGCAGATTTTCGCCGAGCTGCGCCACCCCGAACGCGCCACCGTGACGCACTTCTTCGCCCCGGCATGGCGCAACCCCGTCGTCGAAGTCGTGCGCTGGGAGAAAACCGACCCGGCAGTCGTCGAATACCTGCGCTGGCTGTTCTGCAGCACCGGCAAAGTGCCGCTCGTGACCGACGACGTCGCGTGCTTCATGCTCGACCGGATTTTCGACAACTGGTGCAACGAGTCCGCGCTGCTGCTCGAGCGTGCGACCGCAGCCGAGATCGACACCGTCGCCGCCGAGTTCGTCCATGCCGGCCCGTTCTTCGTGCTGAACCTCGCGAACGGCAACCCGATCATCACCGAAACGAACACGCTGCAGGCCGAGATCGAAGGCCCGCACTACACGCCCGCGCCGGTCTTCCGCTCGGTCGATCGCTGGCTCACGGTCGCCCCCGGCAAGTCGGTGACGGTGTCGCCCGAAACGGCCGACGCCGTGCGCGAGCGCCTGCTCGGAGTGCTGTTCTCGCAGAGCGCGGATATCCTCGACCGCGGCATCGGCGAACCGGCGGATCTGGATTTCGGCTGCCGCCAGGCGCTCGGATTCCGCAAGGGACCGCTCGACCTGATGCGGGACCTCGGAGACGACGCGAGCGGGCGCATCGTCGAACGCTTCTGCGCGGAGCGGCCGGGAATGCCGGAGCCGCGGCGCGCGTTTGCCGCGTACCAGGACTTCCTGCGCCACGTGCTCGTCGATGACGTCGACGGCGTCAAGGTCATCACGCTGCGCCGGCCCGAGGCGATGAACGCGCTGCACGACGAGATGACGGACGAGATCCTGTCGGTGATCCGCCGGCACGAACACAACCCGGAGGTGACCGGTTTCGTCATCACCGGCTACGGCAACCGGGCGTTCTGCGCCGGTGCCGACATCGGCCGCTTCCCGCGCCTGCTCGGCGACGCGGCAGGCGCGGCGCAGTACGCGCGCGACTGCTCGCGCCTCCTGGTATATCTGGACAGCATGAAGAAGCCGGTTGTCGCCGCATTGAACGGCATGGTGCTCGGCGGTGGCTTCGAGCTCGCGATTCGCTGCCACGGCATCGTCGCGTTGCAGGACGCGTGGATGCAGCTGCCCGAAGTGACGCTGGGCATCGTGCACGGCATCGGCGCGATGGTCGTGCCTTACCGGCGCTGGCCGCAGGCGTCGAGCGAGTTCAACGGCATGCTGCGCCGCGCCGAGCGCCTCAAGGCCGTCCGCGCGCTCGAACTCGGCGTCATCGACGAACTCGCCGACGACTACCCGGGGCTGGTGCGCGCGGCGGTCGCGCGGGTCAGGGCGCTGTCCGGCAAGGTGGCGGGGATTCCGAACGGCGCGATCGACATCGCCCCGCTCGACCGCATCGAGCCGAAAGCCGCGAACGGCCAGGTGCTGAGCGCCGAAGTCATCCGCCTGATGGAGTCCGCGATCCACGAAGCGGCCTCTGCCGGCACGCTCGACGAGGCGCTGGAAGTCGGCTATCGCGCGTTCGGCGAGAGCGCCTGCACCCCCGCCGCGCGCGAAGGCATCACCGCGTTCCAGGAAAAGCGCAAGCCGGACTTCACGAAGACGCCGTAAGACCAGGCCCGGATGTTTCGCCCGCCCCGCTCCTTTCGCGAGCGGAGGCGGGGGGTACACGCCCACGTTTTGTGCCTTGTCCGACGGCTTCGGTCACCCGTCCGACTGATGCGAGGAAATGATATGACGGCTCACGTTGATACGTTCGCGCGCGACAATCTGCCCCCGGTCGCGCAGCAGCCCGAATTCCTGTTCGACCTTCCATCGCTGCAGTTCCCGCCGCTTCTGAACTGCGCGACCGAGTTGCTGGACCGCTGGATCGAGCGGGGTCAAGGGGATCGGACCTGCCTGCGCGCGCCCGGCCGCAGCGACTGGACTTACGCCGATCTGCAACGGCACGCGAACCGCATCGCGCATGTGCTGGTCAGCGATCTCGGCGTCGTCCCCGGCAACCGTGTGCTGCTGCGCGGGCCGAACAACCCGATGATGGTCGCGTGCTGGTTCGCGGTCATGAAAGTCGGCGGCATTGCGGTGACGACGATGCCGCTGCTGCGGGCGAAGGAGCTGGGCCAGGTCATCGACAAGGGCCGCGTCACGCATGCGCTGTGCGAGCACGCGCTGCGCGCCGAACTCGAGGAGGCCGCGCGCGCGCATCCGACGCTTGCGCAGGTGCGTTTTTTCAACGACCCGTCCGGCACCGGCCTTGAAGCGCACATGGCGCACCATTCCGGGCATTTCGACAACGTTGCGACCGCGGCCGACGACACCTGTCTCTTTGCCTTCACGTCGGGCACGACCGGTCAGCCGAAAGCGACGATGCATTTTCATCGTGACCTGCTCGCCAGCTGCGCGTGCTGGCCCGAACACGTGCTGAAAGCGCGCGCCGACGACGTGTTCATGGGCAGTCCGCCGCTGGCGTTCACCTTTGCGCTGGGCGGCCTGGTGTTGTTCCCGATGAGTGTCGGCGCCTCGACCGTCCTGCTCGAGCAGGCGTCGCCGCCGCAGCTGCTCGACGCGATCGGCGAGTTCGGCGCGACGGTCCTCTTCACCGCACCGACGTCGTATCGCGCGATGGCCGAAGGCGCCCGCGAGCGGCGGCTCGGCGCACCGCAGGGCGGGCCGCTGAAGAAATGCGTGTCCGCCGGTGAAGTGCTGCCCGCGGCGACACGCGCGCTGTGGAAGGACGCCACCGGCATCGAGCTGATCGACGGTATTGGCGCGACCGAGATGTTCCACATCTTCATCTCGGCCGACGAAGCCCATGCGCGACCCGGCGCCACCGGCACCGTGGTGCCCGGCTACCGTGCCCGCATTGTCGATGAGGCCGGGCGGGAAGTGTCGCCCGGCACGCTGGGCCGTCTCGCGGTGAAGGGGCCGACCGGCTGCCGCTACCTCGACGATCCGCGGCAGGCCGACTACGTCAGGCACGGCTGGAACTACACCAGTGATGCCTACATCATGGATGCCGACGGGTACTTCCATTTCCAGTCGCGCGTCGACGACATGATCGTGTCGGCCGGCTACAACATCGGGTCCCCGGAGGTGGAAGACGCGCTGCTGCAGCATCCGGCCGTGGCCGAGTGCGCGGTGATCGGCGTGCCGGATGCCGAGCGCGGGCAGATCGTCAAAGCCTACGTGGTCGTGAAACCCGGCCACGAAGCAGGCGCTGTGCTCGTCCGGGAACTGCAGGACTACGTCAAGCGCACGATCGCGCCGTACAAGTACCCGCGCGCGGTCGAGTTCCTCGACCAGCTGCCGCGCACCGAAACCGGTAAGCTGCAGCGGTTCCGGCTGCGCAATCCCGCCCCCTGAACGGAACAGCGACAGCAGGGTCGCATGACGGCGCCGAGCGGCCGCCGCAATTGCCGCCAATCCATGGAACGACGGGAGGAGATGAGGATGCGCAAGAAACAACAAGAGAAAGCGTGTCGTGCGGTGCTGGCAGTGGTGATCGGCGTCCTGGTTCCGCTAGGCGCCGCGCAGGCCGCAGAGAAGGTCAAAGTGGGCCTGATGCTGCCTTACACCGGCACCTATGCGGCGCTGGGCAACGCGATCACGAACGGCTTCAAGCAGCACGTTGCCGAGCAGGGCGGCACGCTGGGCGGGCGTGAAGTCGAGTACTTCGTCGTCGATGACGAGTCGGATCCGTCGAAAGCGACCGAGAACGCGAGCAAGCTGGTCAAGCGCGACCAGGTCGACGTCCTCGTCGGCACGGTGCATTCGGGCGTCGCGCTGGCGATGGCGAAGGTCGCGCGCGACACCAAGACCTTGCTGATCATCCCGAACGCCGGCGCCGACGAGCTGACCGGCCCGCTGTGCGCACCGAACATCTTCCGCTCCTCGTTCACGAACTGGCAGCCGGCCTATGCAATGGGCAATGTTGCAGCCGAACGCGGCCACAAGAACGCGGTGACGCTGACGTGGAAATACGCCGCCGGCGAGCAGGCCGTCGCCGGTTTCAAGGAAGCGTTCGAGAAGGCCGGCGGCAAGGTCGCGAAGGAACTCTACCTGCCGTTCCCGAACGTCGAGTTCCAGCCTTTCCTGACCGAGATCGCGAATCTCAAGCCGGATGCGGTGTTCGTGTTCTTCGCCGGCGGCGGCGCGGCGAAGTTCGTCAAGGACTACGACGCCGCCGGGCTGAAGAAGAGCATCCCGCTGTACGGTTCGGGCTTCCTCACCGACGGCACGCTGGACGCGATGGGCGGCTCCGGCGAGAGTCTGTTGACGACGCTGCATTACGCCGACGGGCTCTCCCACGCGAAGGACGCGAGCTTTCGCACCGGCTACGCGACGAGCTACAAGATGCAGCCCGACGTCTACGCGGTGCAGGGCTACGATGCGGCGCAACTGCTGCGTTCCGGCCTTGAGGGGGTAAAGGGCGGCAAGCTCGACCAGGCGGCGATGATCAAGGCGATGGAAGCGGCGAAAATCGACAGCCCGCGCGGCGCGTTCACGATGTCGAAGGCGCACAACCCGGTGCAGGACATCTATCTGCGCAAGGTGGAAGGGCGCGACAACAAGCTCGTCGGCATCGCCGAGAAAGCGCTCGCAGACCCGGCCCGCGGCTGCAAGATGTAAGCGATGCGGGGGCCGCCGGTTCGCCTGCCGCGACCCCGCCACGAAGGGGTGCCCCCTTCCTTCACCCCTCCCGGGTGGGGGTGGCGGCGACGGGCGTCGTTATATTCACTCCATGTTCAGCAGCCCCGGGTCGTCCCGGTGGCTCGTGCCAGGAGGAAGACCATGACAGCTTTGGGCAACGCGATCGCGACGGGAGTCGTGCCCGAAGGGGCGGCGCGCAACGCGCGGGGCGGAGAGCGTTTTGCGGACGCCGGCGCCAAACCGGCAGCGGCAGTGATGACGTCGGTGTGGAAGACGCTGCTCGGCTTTCTGCCGTTCGGGCCGGCGGCCAGACCCGCTGCAGCGGCGAAGGGGGACGCGCCGCAGGGGGACGTGCGGCCGGGCGTCGAACCGTGCGCCGCGTCGGCGATGTTCGAGCGCGAGGAGCTGATCCGGTTCGCGCACTGCGACCCGGCCGGGATCGTGTTCTACCCGCAGTATTTCGTCCTCCTGAACGGCCTTGTCGAGGACTGGTTCACCGAGGGGCTGGGGGCGGATTTCGCGGAACTCGTGACGGTGCACAAAATGGGCATCCCGACAGCGAGGATGGACTGCACGTTTTCCCGCCCGAGCCGTCTCGGCGACCGGCTGGTGCTCGGGCTGACGGTGACGAAGATCGGCAACAGCGCGATCGACCTCGAAGTGCAGGGGCGCGTCGGCGACGAAATACGCCTGCAGGCCCGGCAGACGCTCGTGATGTGCTGCCTGGAAACGATGAAATCAGTCCCGATTCCGCCGCAGATCCGCGCCGGCCTCGCGCGCTACTGCCGCAACGGATGTTCGAGCGAGGAGAAAGTGTGATGAAGGGAATTCTCCCGATGAGGCATGGAGGTTCAGATGCAGATTGAACTGGATGCGCCGCCGGCGACCGCGTCGTGCGTGTTTGCCGATCCGCCCGTGTGGCAGGCGATGCTCGACCGGCATTGCGAACTTTTCACCGAGATGATCCCGGGCTCGGCGGTCGGCTTCGTGCCGCGTTCGGGCTCCGGCATCCAGCCGGGCAAGCACGTCGCCGGGCTCGTCGATAGCGGCAGCGACGTCGAGATGATGCGCTGGATGGCTGACGGCAGCGGCATGGTCGCGAGCGTGCAGCCTTATCCGGGCTTCCAGGACGCGCGCGTCGACCTGCTGTTCGTCGCCGACGACGTCGCGCTCACGGTGATGCACGCCTCGCTCGACGGCGACACGCTGTCGTCGATCAAGCGCCTGATCCGCCAGGGCAACATCATGTTCTTCGTGCTGCGCACGAAGTTCGAACTGCAGGACGCGGGCTACGAGGAGTTCCTCGACACGCTCGGCCTGGCCTTCCTGGGAGCGTGCCGATGATCTTCCACAACCCGTCCGGCGCCCCGGAACTCGCGTGCGAACAGTGCGGCTGCCGCTGGTTCGATCGCATGCACGGCACGTGCTACGAATGCGGCAGCCAGGTTCCCGCGGAAGAGATTGCCGAGTTCGACCGGGCGCTGCAGGCGTTCTGGGCGAAAAGTGCCGGCAAGGAAGGGTCGGCTGCCGTGCCGGGAGCGAATCCGCCCGCTGACGCGTGAGGCTTCGGCGCGGATGGAAGCGCTGGTATCGTGGCGTTCCCGCATCACCAACGCACGGACGCTGCATGAGGAACAAGACCACCGAGGCAATCCCGTATCGTTTTGCCCTCAAGACGATGCCGCCGCATTCGGCGAAGCAGGCGCTCGCGCCGGCGCGCCTGCTCGAGCGCCTGCGCGAGACGGCCGAGCAGCCGCTGGTCGTCGTCACGTCGCTGGCGGGCTTCGGCAAGACCTCCTTGCTCGTGCAGTGGCGGCGCGAGCTGCTCGCGACCGGCGCGGCCGTCGCGTGGCTGACGGTCGACGCGAGCGACGACAGCGCGACGTTCATCCCGGCGCTGGTGGCGTCGATCCGCGTCGCGGTCGGGCTCGACGTGCCGGCGCGCGCGTTCGACCAGCTCGGCCAGTCGGGCGCCGACCTGTGGATCGCGAGCGAAGTCCTCGTGCAGATCCACGAACTCGCGCGCCCGACCTACGTCCTCATCGATGACCTGCACCAGCTGTCCGACGCGCACGCCGTCGAGTTCGTCTATTACCTGATCCGCAACGCGCCGCCGAATTTCCATGTCGTCGCCACTTCGCGCGCCGACCCGCCGTTCCCGGTCGAGGAACTGAACGCGCACGGGCTGTACACCCAGTTCGTCACCGAGGATCTGCGCCTGCGCCTCGACGACACGATCGGTTTCCTGCGCCGGCGCCTCGGCGAAGACATCGACATCGAGACCTGCGCGCGGCTGCACGAGCGCACCGAAGGGTGGCCGATGGCGTTGCAGATCGCCACCGCCGCGATGGCGCGGAAAAGCGACGTCGCGGGCACGGTGGCGGGGTTGTCGGGCGCGACCGGCGACATCGCGCGCTATTTCTCGCAGTTCGTGCTCGAAAGCCTGGAGCCGGACGCCGTCGCGATGCTCGTGCGTGCGTCGATCCTGAAGACGCAGCACCCCGAGCTGTGCACGGCCCTGAGCGGCGTCGCCGACAGCGGCGAAATCCTGTCGCGGCTCGAGCAGAACACCGGGCTCGTGACGTCGGTCGGCGGCGACGGCGACAACTACCGCATGCACCCGCTGTTCATCGAGTACCTGCACAGCCTCCTCGACGCGCTGCCGGCCGACGAGCTGCGCGTGCTGCACGCGACCGCGGCCGAGTGGTTCGCCGCGCACAACATGCTCGAGCAGGCGGCCGACCACGCTTTCGTCGCCGGCATGCGCACCCAGGCGATGGACTGGATCGAGAAGCGCCTGCGCCACCTCGGCGTGCAGGGCCGGATCGTCGAAGTCCTGGCGTGGCTTGACCGCCTGCCGCCGGAGGAAATCACGCGGCGCGAAGGCATCCAGCTGACGGCCGCGTGGGCGTGCGCGCTGTGCTACCGCCCGCAGGATGCGGAGCGTCTGACCGACGTGATCCTCGCGCGCCCCGGGGTCACGCCCGAGATCGCGCTGCAGGCGAACATCGTGCGCTCGGCGGTCGCGATCCACTGCGACGACTACACCCGCGCGCGCGGCTGCATCGAGAGCTACGACCCGGAGCTCGGGCCGCTGTACTGCAATACCCTGTCGTTCGTCGCGATCCATACCGGCTTCCCCGACCGCGCGCGCTATTACCAGCAGATTTCCGACGGCCGCGGACGCGGCGTGCGCAACTTCTACGACGCAATGTACGGCGCGTTCGCGGTCGGCCTCAGTTACCTGATCGAAGGCCAGGCGAGCGAGGCGGCGGGCGTTTTCCGCGCCGCGCTCGAACGCGCCGAGGCGAGCACCGGCTGGCGCTCGCTGCCGGCGGCGATGCAGGCGGCCGGCCTCGCGGCGGCGTGCTGGGAGCTCGGCGCCGAGGACGAAGCGCGCGCGCTGCTCGCGAACCGGCTCGATCTCATCGAGCAGGCGGCGCTGCCGGACGCGGTGATGCTCGCCTACCTGACGCTCGCGCGCTACGAGAACCAGAAGGGACGCGAAGGGAAGGCGTTCGACGCGCTGAACAGCCTCGCCGCGATCGGCGAGCTGCGCGGCCAGCCGCGCCTCGTCGTCGCGAGCCTCGGCGAGCAGCTGCGCCAGCACGCGATCCGCAACCGCGTCGTGTCGTGCCGCATGCTGCTGGGCGCGATCGACGAGATCGTCGCCGGCGCGGATCGCCCGGACCGCGGGCTGGAGGCGGAACTGCGCCTGGTCCGCGAGATCGCCGCCGCGCGCGTCGCGCTGCTCGATTTCAACGACGAGGTGGCCGCGCTCGCGCTCGAGCGCGCAGGCGGAATCGCCGCCCGGCTGCGACGCGGGCGCGACCAGCTCACCGTCAAGCTGCTTGCCGCGTGCTGCGAGGGGTCGGGCGACGAGGGTGCGGCGCGGCTTTTCGCCGAGGCGCTGAGCCTCGCCGAATCCTTCCGGCTCGTGCGCGTCATCGCCGACGACTGGCCGGCGGCGCTCGAATGCCTGCCGGAGCTCGACCGCTCCGGCCTCGCGCGGGGCGCGGGCATCACGCCGGGGTTCATCGAGCGTGCGACCGAACGCTGCCGCTTCGGCTGGGTGCCGGAAGCGAGCGGGCACAAAACGGCGGACTCGAAAAACCGCCCGGCGCAGCTCTCCGCGCGCGAGATGGAAATCCTCGGCGCGCTGTCGCTCGGCCGCTCGAACAAGGAAATCGCGAAGATGCTCGATGTCGGCGCCGAGACGATCAAGTGGCACATGAAGAACCTCCTCGCCAAGCTCAACGCCGCGAACCGCCGGCACGCGGTGGATCGGGCGCGGCTGCTCGGGATCATCGAGTAGCGCGTGAGCGTTTTCTTTTCGGCATCGTCGGTTTCCGTCGGGTGCCGGCTGCGCCCCGACGGCACGCTGCCGTGCCTCGCCGGACGACTCGAGGCTGACGCGCCGATTACATCTTTGTAATCTCTGCTCATGTTGAGGCATGCCGGGGCAGAATGCGCTCGCGGATAGCCGCGGGGGACACGAGCAATGAAAATCCTGATCGTCGAGGACGAGCCGAAAACCGGTGATTACCTGCGCCAGGGGCTGGCCGAAGCGGGCTTCGTCGTCGATCTCGCGCGCGACGGGCTCGACGGCCTGCATCTGGCGCTCGACGGCGATTACGACCTGATCGTGCTCGACGTGATGCTGCCGTCGCTCGACGGCTGGGGCGTGCTGCAGACGGTGCGGCGCAGCGGGCGGGACATGCCGGTGCTGTTCCTGACCGCGCGCGACCAGGTCGAGGACCGCGTGCGGGGGCTGGAGCTTGGCGCCGACGACTACCTCGTCAAGCCGTTCGCGTTTTCCGAGCTGCTGGCGCGCGTGCGCACGCTGCTGCGCCGCGGCAAGGCGAAGGAGCCGGAGATCTACAGCGCGGGCGACCTCGAACTCGACCTGCTGCGTCGGCGGGTGACGCGCGCCGGCGTGAAGGTCGACCTGACGTCGAAGGAGTTCGCGCTGCTCGAACTGCTGCTGCGCCGCCAGGGCGAAGTGCTGCCGCGTTCGCTGATCGCGTCGCAGGTGTGGGACATGAATTTCGACAGCGACACCAACGTCATCGAAGTCGCGGTGCGGCGGTTGCGCGCGAAAGTCGACGACCCGTTCGAGCCGAAGCTGATCCGCACCGTGCGCGGCATGGGCTACGTGCTCGAAGCGCCGCAGACGCCGTGAAGCGCCCGTTGTCGCTGACGGCGCGGCTGGCGCTGCTGTTCGCAGCGCTGGCGGCGAGCCTGCTGATCGTCGTCGGCGTGGTGCTCGGGCGCGCAGTCGAGGCGCATTTCGTCGAACTCGACAGCCATGAGCTGCTCGGCAAGCTCGCGTTGATCGAGAACCACCTGCTGACCTCCGTGACGTCCGAGGCGCGCGACACGCTTGCGCAGCGCCTCGATGACGCGCTCGTCGGCCACGACATGGTCGGCGTGCTGCTGCGCGACGCCGAAGGCAGCATCATCTACGTCGTCCATCCGGGCCACTTCGGCGCGCCGCAGCTCGCGGGGCAGCGCCTGCCGGCGGGCGTCGCGAGCTGGGAAAAGGACGGGCGCCATTACGTCGGCAGGGAAAGGACGTTCGCGCTGCCGTCCGCGGCGGGCGAGGGCAGCCGCGTCACCGCGCTGGTCGGGCTCGACATCACGCACCACGCGCAATTCCTCGACACGATGCGCCGCGGGCTGTGGCTCGGCATCTCGGTCGCGGCGGCGGTTGCGGCGATGCTCGGCTGGTGGGCGGCGCATCACGGCCTGGCGCCATTGCGCCGGGTCACCGCGACCGCTGGCGGCCTGTCGGCCGAGCGGCTCGGCGAGCGCCTGGCCGAGGCCGATGCGCCGACCGAAGTGCATGAGCTCGTCGAAGCGCTCAACGGCATGCTCGACCGCCTCGAGTCCGCGTTCCAGCGTCTTTCCGACTTCTCCGCCGACATCGCGCACGAGCTGCGCACGCCGGTCTCGAACCTGATGACGCAGACCGCGGTGTGCCTGTCGCGCCCGCGCAGCGCCGACGAATACCGCGACGTGCTGGCGTCGAACCTCGAGGAATACGAGCGCATCGCGCGCATGGTCGGCGACATGCTGTTCATCGCGAAAGCGGAGAACGGCCGCCTGCCGCATCCCGACGAAACGGTCGCGCTCGCCACCGAGGCCCGCGCCCTCGTCGAGTTCTACGAAGCGCTCGCGGAGGAGCGCGGCGTGAAGATGGACGTGCGCGGTGACGCGCGCGTGCGCGGCGACGGGCTGATGCTGCGCCGCGCGATTTCGAATCTGCTGTCGAACGCGATCCGTCATGCGCATGCGGGCGGGACGATCGAGATCACGATCGCGGACGAAGGCCCCCAGGTCGCGCTGCGCGTGCGAAACCACGGCGACACGATCGCTGCCGACCAGCTGTCGCGGGTCTTCGAGCGCTTCCATCGCGCCAGCGCCGACCGGCAGCGCCACGGCGAAGGGGCGGGGCTCGGGCTCGCGATCACTAGCGCGATCGTCGAGGCGCACGGCGGAACGATGAGCGCCGAGTCGGCCGATGGCGTCACGACGTTCGGCATGCTTCTGCCGCGCGAGCGTGCGCCGTCCTGAAGATGCGCCGGCACTTCCGGCCGCCGCGCAAAGCGTGGAGACTGTCGCCCAGCGATGATGAACAGCGGGAATCAACCAATGCGCATGGACACTTTTGTGCCGGGAATCACCGAACCTCCGCAGGCGAGCGACAGCGACCTGTGGTTCGTGTTCAACGCGGGCCGTCTGCTCGTGATCAGCGAAGGCGAGTCAGCGCGCGTCCCGAGCCGCGGCGAACTGGAGGAACTGGGTGTCGCCGCCGCGCGCTGCCGCCACTATCTCGGCCGGCTCGGCGAGCGGGACTGCTTCACGGCTGCGGCTGAAGCGCCGCCCGAGCTGGCCGAACACGTCGAATGGCAGGGCCTGCGAAGGCTTTTCGGGCGGATCGACGAAACGGTGCTGACGATCGCCGGGCGCGCGGTCCAGATCATCGAGTGGGACGACACGCACCGGTATTGCGGCCGCTGCGGTTCGGCGACGGCGCTGAAGCAGGGGGAGCGGGCGCGTGTGTGCCCGGATTGCGGGCTTGCGGGCTATCCGCGCCTGTCGCCGGCGGTGATGGGGCTGGTGCGGCGCGGACGCGAACTGCTGCTCGCACGCTCGCCGCATTTCCCCGAAGGCATGTACAGCGCGCTCGCCGGTTTCGTCGAGCCCGGCGAAACGCTCGAACAGACGCTGGAGCGCGAAGTGCGCGAAGAGGTCGGCGTCGAGATCACGAACCTGCGCTATTTCGGCAGCCAGCCGTGGCCTTTTCCGCACTCGCTGATGATCGCCTTCGTCGCCGACTACGTCAGCGGCGAGATCGTCCCGCAGCCCGGCGAGATCGAGGCCGCCGACTGGTTCGGCATCGACCGCCTGCCGCGCCTGCCCCATCCGGTCAGCATCGCCCGCCGGCTCATCGACGAGACCGTGGCGTCGATCGCGCAGACCATCGCGTAGCGATCGCGGGCCTGTAACAGAAGGTAAGCAGAATGCACCGGCACGCCCGGCAGTCTGCACGCGCAGGCGGCACGGGCAGGTCTTCATCCGCTGCGAGGAAGCAATGCCGTCGACGTCCGACCCTCTTGCCCTGTTCAACGCCTTGCTCGATACGCAGGCGCTCCAATACGAATTTCAACCGATCGCCGACATCGGCCGCGCTTCGGTGCTCGGCTATGAGGCCCTGATGCGCGGGCCGCAAGGCTCGGCGTTGCGTTCGCCCGAGGAACTGCTGCGCGCCGCGCGCAGCGCCGGGCGCCTGGCGGAACTCGAGCGTGCGGCGTGCCTCGGCGCGATCGCCGCGTTTCCGCGGCTGGGCCTGCCCGGAAAGCTCTTCGTGAACCTGTCCGCGCCCCTGATCGAACATTTTGCGCTCGATCACGGGCGCGAGCTGCTGCAGCATGCGCACGAGGCCGGGCTTTCCCCCGACCGGCTCGTGCTCGAACTGACGGAACACGAACGCGTCGAGGATGCCGATGGGCTCCAGGTGGCGATGAAGGTCCTCGCCGCGCGCGGCATCACGCTCGCGATCGACGATTTCGGCGATGGCCGTTCGAGCCTGCGCCTGTGGGTGCAACTGAGGCCCCAGATCGTCAAGCTCGACAAGTATTTCGTGCATGGCCTGCAGCGCGACAGCCGCAAGCTCGAGGTCGTCCGGACCGTGCTGCGGCTGGCCGAAGTCCTCGGCACGCCGCTGGTCGCCGAAGGCATCGAGGACGCCGCCGAACTCGCGGTGCTGCGCGACCTCGGGTGCGACTATGCGCAGGGCTACTACATCGGCCGCCCGGCCGCGGTGCCGGCGTCCTCGCTGTCGTCCGCTGTCCTGAAAGTGCTCGGTTCGGCAAAGATCTCGGTGCTGCCGACACTGTCGCGGCGGCAGCGCGTCGGCCACTCGGTGGACAGGCTGAAGATGGCCGCGCCCGCGGTCGCTCCCGATCTTGCGAGCGAGGAGCTGTTCCGCATGTTCGGCGCGAATCCGGACCTGCACGCGGTTGCGGTGGTGACGGGCGGCCTGCCGCTGGGCCTCGTCAACCGCCGCGACTTTGTCGAGAGCTATGCGCAGCCGTTTTACCGCGAGCTCAACAGCAGGCGGCCGGTGAGGCAGTTCATGAATGCGGATCCGATCTGCGCCGAGCGCAGCGCGCCGCTCGATTCGCTGATCAACGTGCTGGCCGGCGAGGATCAGCGCTACCTGCACGACGGATTCATCGTCACCGAAGAGGGGCGCTACGTGGGCGTCGCGACGGGCGAGAGTCTCGTGCGCGCGGTCACCGAGCTGCGCATCGAGGCGGCTCGGCATGCGAATCCGCTGACGCTGCTGCCGGGCAACATCCCCGTCACCGAGCATATCGCGCGCCTGCTCGACGCGCGGACCTCGTTCGCCGCCTGCTATTTCGACCTCAACAACTTCAAGCCGTACAACGATCTCTACGGCTACTGGCGGGGCGATGAGATGATCAAGCTGGCGGCGGAAATCGTCGCCCGGCACTGCGACCGGATGCAGGATTTCGTCGGGCACGTCGGCGGCGACGACTTCGTCGTGCTGTTCCAGAGCGACGACTGGGCCGAGCGCTGCGAGCGGATCGTCGCACAGTTCAATCGCGAAGCGCGCCGCCTCTTCGATGTCCGGGAACTGCAACAGGGCGGCTTCCACAGCGAGGACCGGCGCGGGTTCCGGGCTTTTTTCCCGCTGACGACGATCGCCGTCGGCGAAGTCGCCGTGTCGCCCGGGCAGTTCCGCGATCCCGAGGAGGTGGCTTCGGCGGCTGCCGCGGCAAAGAAAATCGCCAAGCTCTCCCCCGACGGCGTCCACCTTGCGGGCATCGCGATGGGCGTTCCGCGACTCGCCACGACGAGCCCGCCGAACGCGTCGCGTCTTTCGCCGCACTGAGCGCCGCCGTCATGGGCGCGTTCGTAGTCGTCAGTCAGTTTTCGGCATCTGCTTCACCTTGATTCAGATAGTCCCTCGCTGCCTGGGGTATTTCGCCTGATTCGGGGGCTTTCACGTTAACAAAGCCTTCAAATCCTTGAGCATCAGGAATAAATGATAAGAGTCGGTCTGGCTCGGCTCGAACTCCCAGGACTCGTACCATTGCCGCGCCGCATCGTCCTTCGCGTGCACCAGCAAGCATCGAATGCCCGCGATGTCGGCCGCTTGGGCTGTGCGCTGCAAGGCATCCTTGAGCAGCGCTTTGCCCAGCCCTTTGCCCTGATGGTCTTTGTCCACCGCCAGCCTGGCCAGAATCATCACTGGGACAGGGCGGCGAGCGAGACCTTTCATCACCCGCGCAGGTGCCGACTCGGGATCAACACTGCCTACCGCGAGGCTGTAGAAACCGACGACCTCACCGGCACTGCGGCAGACGTAGGTTTGCGCGCTGTTGGCCTTCTGGTTGACCAGCGCGTACTGATGCAGAAACTGATTCAGTGCCGGCTGACCACAGTCGAAACCTTCGACGGCGTCTGCGGCACTGAGTTTGCCTATCGGTTCATACGCTGCACTCAACCCAGCACTCCAGGTTCGGTGAGCAGTTTCTTCAGGCGCGTTTTGGCCTGCACCGGGCGATCCAGAGCCTGCTGGAATGCCTGCCACTGCTCGTCGTCGAGAACGAAACGGCGACGGTCGGCCAGCGCCTGGTTGGCCGCAGTCACGCCGGCGTCGAGCAGGAACTCGCTGACGTTCTTGTGGCAAGCACGCGCTGCTTCCTGCAGGAGCTGCTTGACGGGGCCGCTCGCCCGGACATCGATCCGTTCGGTTTTCGATTGGTTCAAGGTGGTCATGGCCAGCCTCCGGTTTCTGACATTGGATCGATGGTAACGTCCGGATGATGTCCTGACAAATAAAACGTATGCGGCAAGCGCATCGTTCCGCTGGCGCGGCCGTCGGGCGCACGCGCAACGCCCGTGTCGCCCAGTGGCTGGACCGCGTGCGCCTGCTGCTGGTGGCCGCGCCGGTGGCGGTCGCGATCGTGGCGGGGGGCTCTAGCCCGCGCGTCGGGCCCGCGAGCTGCTTACGCGGGGGAATGGGTCTTCAGCCAGTCCTTCAGCGCGGCATCGAGGCGGGTCTGCCAACCTTCGCCCGAGGCGCGGAAGGCCTGCACCACCTCCGGCGACAGGCGGATGGTGATGCGTTCCTTGGTCACCGCTGCGGGCGGGCGGCCGATGCGCCCGATCGGCCTGAGCTGCTCCCATTCCTTGTCGCTCAGTTCATACGTATCCGGATCGGCGGCGATTCCAGCCGCGATCGCGGTGTCCTCTTCCGGGGTCGGGAGGTAGACCTTTTTGCCTGATTTAGTCTTCAGAAACATAGCGTTTGACCTCTCTCGGGTTAGCCTTGCGCAGGCTGATGACGCGACGCACCTCGCCGCGATCCGTGTAAACCACACAAAACAGGCGCTCCCCCGCGATGGCGTAGCCGATCATGCGCGGTTCGCCATAATTGCGGCGCTCATCGGGCTTGGCCCACAGTGACTCCCAATCCAGTTCGGTGGCCAGCGACAAGGGTACCCCGTGCTTGGCGATGTTGGCGGCATCCTTGGCGGGATCGAAGGTGATTTCCATGTTATTTATTGTATGCACAAAAACATGCGTGAACAAGGTTTTTGTACATACACAAACGGCCGCTAGCGCGGCTGGGGCTTGGGTGTTTGCGCTTGGTCGCGCCGTTCCGGTTCGGGCTGCGGGAAGGGGTTTTCGTTGGCGTCAACGCTGATCAGGCCCGGATTTGGCTGTGGGTGCCCACCCACACCGCTTCTACTGCAAGATCGACCGATGCATCACGCCGAACCGTTCTGACAGCGCGGCAAGGCGCTTGTCCAGCGTCCACAGCTCTGCGCCCGGTGTGATCAGCGTTGACGCCAGCAAAACCATGTCAACCAGCCCGCACCCAAGCCCATACAGTTTTTCGCGCTCGATGAAGTCCATCGCCTCGCGCAAACTCGCCTGTTGCGTCTGTTGAAGGAGTCCTATGTCGCTGAGTGTCTGAACACGGGGTGCGGGTGGTGTTCCGCACGCAAGTTCGACCAGGACCATTGGATGCGTCAGCGCCAGGTCCAGATCGAGCAAGTCCACCAGGACATCATTGCGTTGTCGGAAGTGGTCAACCCATACCGAGGTGTCGACCAGGACGCCTTTCATTGCGAGGGCTCGCCGCGCCGTCGCGGCACATCCTGCATCTCCGACACGGTGCCACCCAGCGCAGCAAGACGCTTGGCGGCTTGTACCCGAACGAAAGTTTTCATCGCCTCGCGGAAGAGATCGGCCCTGTCCATCGTCGGGTCGGCCACTTCCAGGGCCTTTTCATACAGATCATCCTCAATCGTGACAGTCGTTCTCATGCGAGCACCATCATCAGAAAAGATGTTAATAAGCATCAATATACGCATCTTTGCAAGCTGCGCAAGAGGTGAACGGCAGGGGGAGGCCCGTGGCCCCTGAGGGCGCGCGTTCCCCGGATTTCGCGGCGTCAGTCGCCTGACCGGACGCGGCGCTTCGCCTCGGGGCTCCGGGCTTGCCGCGCAGGGCGCTCGGTCAATCGGCCCGTAACGTACTTGTGGGGAACGCTTGCGATCAGCGTCTGGTACGGTATTCCTTCTTCGAGTGCTGTTTCGCGACGACGGATCGGGCGAGGCGAGGCAGCGACGGCGAGAAGTCGACACTCCCGAGCGCTCCCATCGCTGCCGCGCGCTCGGGTTCGATTTCGACCAAGGCTTCCACTTCGGCCGCCCCGCGACCTTGGCCGGTCAGACAGTATATTGCTGGACCGCCTTGCGCATCCTGGCAACTACGGCTTCCAGGTAGTTCACGGTCGCCGAGGTCTGCTCCACGACCGCGACGTTCTGCTCAGTCATCGCCGCCACCTGTTCCAGATTGCGCGCCAGGTCGGTCATGGCGCTGTTCTGCTCGTTGGCCGCGTGGGCGATCTCGCTGACCATCTCGATGGTCTTGCTCATTTCATCGCGCATGCGGCGCAGCGAATCGGCCGCTTCATTCACTTGCGACACCCCTTCCGCGACACGCGCCGCGCCGGTGCGCATGCCATTCACCGCTGAATGGGTCTCCACCCCTATGCTGTTGACCATGCCGCTGATTTCCTGGGTCGCGTTGCTGGTGCGCTCGGCGAGCTTGCGCACTTCATCGGCCACCACCGCGAACCCGCGCCCCTGCTCGCCGGCCCGCGCCGCTTCGATCGCGGCATTGAGCGCGAGCAGGTTGGTCTGGTCGGCGATTTCCTTGATGACCGCGGTGATGCGCGAGATCTCTTCCGAGCGCTTGCCCAGCGACTCAACCTGCGCGGCGGCGGTATGCACGGTGTCGGCCAGCGACTGTATGGTCTTGCTTGCGCCTTCTATCACCGCCACCCCGTCGCGCGAGGTCTGGCCCGCCTCCTCGGCGACGCCACGGGTCGATCCGGCATAGGTATTGACCTCGCCGATCGAAACCGTCACCTCCTCGACCGCCGCCGCCGCCGACGAAGTCGCTTCACTCTGCTTGTGCGCCGAATCGCGCACGTTCCTGACTCCGCCGTCGACATCGTCGGCCGCGATCGCGACCTGCCCGGTGATGTCGGAGACTCCCTGCAACGTCGCCTGAATGGACGACACGAAAGTATCGATACCGCGCGCGATCGTGCCGATCACATCGCGCCGCGACAGATCGAAGCGGGTGCGCAGATTGCCCGACGCGAGCACCTGTTCCAGCCACGCCGAGGTCGCGTCCAGATCACGCGTAACCCGCCCCGCGTAAATGAACAACCAGAACACCCCGTAGACCAGCGCCACCCCCGCCAGGAACAGCTCCAGCGATCGCGGCGCCGCCATGTCGAATAGCCGTTGCCCGAACAGCATCAGGGACTGCACCACCGCCATCAACCCAACCAGCGTCATCTGCGCCCGCAGCGACATGAGGGCTTCCAGCCACGCCGGCCGCTTGCGCACCGCCCGCCCGTGCTCGACACCGAGCGTCTTGGCCCCCTTGCGCAGGGCCGCGTACGCCGCGTCGGCTGCGGCCACCTCGTCGCGGCCGGGGCGCGAGCGCACCGACTGGTAGCCGACCACGGCGCCGTTCTCGCGCACCGCCGACACATTGGCCACCACCCAATAGTAGCCGCCATCCTTGCGCCGGTTCTTGACCAGTCCGCGCCACGGACGACCCGTCTTGAGATCCGTCCACAGATCGGCGAAGGCTTCGGGCGGCATGTCGGGGTGGCGCACGATGTTGTGCGATTTCCCGACCAGCTCCTCGCGGGTAAAGCCGCTCACCTTGCAGAACGCCTCGTTGGCGTCCTCGGTGACCCCTTTCAGGTCGGTGCGTGAATAGATGAACTCGTTCTCGGGCAACAGGGTTTCGACATTCGTGACGGGAAGATTGAGCTTCATTTACCAGCCTCGTTGTTTTTCGGATATTCGTACCTGCTCAGCTCTTGCCGGCGACCGCGGATCTCACGCGAAGCGAGGCGGGGGCGGCTGGCCTTGGAAAGTCAGGGTGAGAGCGTGGAAGAGGTTGGCGCCCTGCCTGTGCATGATAACGAGATAGGAGCGGATGGTGCAGAAGGTGCTGTTTTTGGCG
The DNA here is from genome assembly GCF_012910705.2 of Aromatoleum anaerobium. Classification (GTDB taxonomy): domain Bacteria; phylum Pseudomonadota; class Gammaproteobacteria; order Burkholderiales; family Rhodocyclaceae; genus Aromatoleum; species Aromatoleum anaerobium. Next base: position 192,067 of record NZ_WTVG02000037.1, read on the forward strand.
CCCTGGCCTATTTTTGCGCTCTCAAGCCTTGACGGCGTTCAGGCGCAGCATCAGCGTCATCGGGTGCTGTGGCGATTCCTGAAAGCCGTAGTGCTCGTAAAACTGCTTGGCGCGCTCGTGAAGCGCATGAACGAGCAAGGCTCGCACGCCAGCGTTCTGCGACACTGCCACGGCCCGATTGACGGCGTCTTGAAGCAGGGCCGCACCGAGCTTGATGCCCTGGGCACGATGGTCAATAGCGAGCCGTGCCAGCACCATCACCGGAATGGGGTCGGGCATGTTTCGTCGCACGCCGCCCGTCGCCATCCGGTGCGAGACCGCTCCCACCGCCATCGCGTAGTAGCCGAAAACGCGCGCCTCCTGATCCGTGACGACGAATGTGCGGCTGGCCCCGCTCAACTGATTGGACAGTGCCCGCCGCTTGAGCCATTCGTCGAGACTGGCCTCCCCGCTGGCGAATCCCTCGAGGAGATGATCGGCAGCGAGGGGTTGTGGTGCGCTCAGTTGCAAGCTCATGCCGCGTCGGTGTTCCACGGCGCCTGCACGGCCATGAGGCGCTCAAGCCCGGGATTTGGTCCGGGGGGTGCGTCCAGCATGGCAGTGAACTGCTTGAACTTGTCGGCATCCAGGCCAAAAAAAACCTGATCCAGCACCACGGCCTGTGCTCGGTCGCAAGCAGCTTCGAGCATGAAGTCCGAACGGTTCTTGCCCAACAGGCTGGCGGCGTGATCGATCAGGTCACGCTGTTCGGGCAAGGCCCGCAGGTTGATGGCCGCGTCACGCATGGGTGGCTCCTTTTGCATACATGTTGGATACACGAATTGTGGGAGGGCGTGTAGCTGTTGTCAATACGCGGTCTTGCCGGCCCTGCGTTCCCGCCGGCGCTCCCGCAGCCGGGCCATCGCCTCGTCGAGGAACTCGCCGAAATGGTGGTCCCCTGTTTCCGTGCTTGCTTCAGTTCCAAAAGGAAAAGACCGCCGAGGCGGTCTTTTTCGGAAGCAAGGGGGAAAACGTGGTCTGTCCCCTATTTTCCCGTCTGTCCCCTATTTTCCCGGCTTCATGAGCGGTTCAGCCGCAGGGGCGAAGAATGCAGTCATGGTCCGGAAAGAGCCGGGCCGGGCAGGGCGGTCGAGGCAATACATGCCGCCGGAATCACGCCAATGGAGGCAATCATGGGCAACCAGAACGAAGTGTTCGTCGCGCGTCAGCCGATCCTGAACAAGGATCGCAATGTGATCGCCTATGAGCTGCTGTTCCGCGATGACGGCTCAGGCGAAGCGAGGGTCAGCGACGGCGCACGCGCCACCGCGCAGGTGATCGCGCGCGTCTTCGGCCGTCTCGGCGTCCACAGCGTCATGGGAGGCTGCGCCGCGTTCGTCAACCTCGACGCCGAAACCCTGCTCGGCCGCGGCGTCGAACGCCTGCCGACAAAGGGCGTGGTCCTCGAATTGCTCGAAACGATCGAAGTTGACGAGGCGGTCGTGAATCGCTGCGCCGAACTCAAGCACCTCGGCTACCGCCTCGCGCTCGACGACTTCTGCGCGATCACGCCCGATTATGAACCGCTGCTCGGGCTCGTCGACATCGTCAAGATCGACGTGCTGCAGCTCGATCCCGACGCGCTCGAACGGCTGGTGCGCCGCCTGCGGCTGTACCCGGCGCGGCTGCTTGCCGAGAAAGTCGACACCACCGAACGCGCCCGCCGCTGCCGCGCGCTCGGCTTCGATTTCTACCAGGGCTTCCACTTCGGCCGACCGGCCGCGTTCGCGGGGGCGTGAGGCGTCTTCTTCTGCAGGGCTGTTTTTGCTCTCGGATACTGGGTGTGATTTCAGGTCTGTCCGGCCTGTCCGTATTTCCCTTGTCCCCAGTTGGGCGCAATGGAACAGCGAACCGGCTTAAGGAAGCCGGAATCGCCGAAAATTCCGTCAGCCGAAAAGCTCGCTGTGCGAGCCAAGCCGCGCCAGCCGGATGGTGTCGGCATTCGACTTGCGGTAGATGAGCAGCAGGTCGGGCTTGAGGTGGCATTCACGGTAGCCCGCCCAATCGCCTGAAAGGTCGTGATCGCGGTAGCGTGCATCCCAAGGGCTGATCGGTCGCCCGCGCGATCAACACCGGCTTGAGTGCGTCATCGAGCGTGGCGCGGTGCTGGCCCTTGGCCTCCCGCTTGTAATCGCGCTTGAAGGCGGATGAACGATCAATCGTCCGCATGCAGGTCCGCTATCAAATCGTCAACGCTGGCGAACTTCTTGCCCTTGCCCGCTTCCAGCTCGGCAATAGCCTTCTTCGTGGTGGCACTGGGCACCTTCACGTCGAATGGCAGGCGGTGTTCGTCGGCGATGCGCAGCATCAGCAGACGGATGGCATCGGAGATCGACAGCCCCATCGCTTCGAGCGCGCTGGCGGCGCGCTCCTTGGTATTGGTGTCGATGCGAGCGCGGACATAGGTATCGGTGGTGCTCATGACAGCTCTCCGTGAACAGTTTGGACACTTCCATTGTGGTCTCAATGTGACTACGTCACAAGGCGGCATCGTGCAGGGGAGTTTTGAGCAATCCGCGTGTCTCGTGCATAGGTCTGCTGAAGCCTGCCGATCAGAAGTCCGCTGCACACGCGGCGACCAGCCCAATGAACTGGTGCAGTCGTCTTCTGAAAACGACAATGCCGCCAACTTCTCAGCAAGGCTTTCGCAGATCTTCGTTTGCGAGAAAGCCTTTTCCGTCCAGACGATCCCCATTCTTACGCGGTCTTGCCGGCCCTGTGTTCCCGCAGGCGCTCCCGCAGCCGGGCCATCGCCTCGTCGTGGTCGTGGAGGCGGGCCTCCTTCGCGTCGACGCGCGCGAGCGTCGCCGAAACCTTGCCGAAGAGCCAGCCGTCGTATCCGGGATCCTTGTCGAGCAGGAATTCGGGCAGCAGGGTGTCGGCGGCGTCCTCGATGGAGATCATGATCCCGGCCGGGCGATTGTTTTTGGGGACGACGACAGGTTTCCTGCTGGCTGCGTCGAGGAACTCGACGAAATGGCGGACCCCGTTTCCGTGCTTGCTTCAGTTCCAAAAGAAAAGACCGCCGCAGCGGTCTTTTTCGGAAGCAAGGGAATAAACGTGGTCTGTCCCCGTTTTCCGGGGAATAAACGTGGTCTGTCCCCGTTTTCCGGGTGCCCGTTTTCCGGGTGTCGGCGGCGTCCTCGATGGAGATCATGATCCCGACCGGACGATCGTTCCTGGTGACGACGACAGGTTCCCTTCGGGCCGCATCGAGGAACTCGCCGAAATGGTGGTCCCCCGTTTCCGTGCTTGCTTCAGTTCCAAAAGAAAAGACCGCCGCAGCGGTCTTTTTCGGAAGCAAGGGGGAAAACGTGGTCTGTCCCCTATTTATTCAAGGTATTTATTCAAGGCGGTCTTTTTCGGAAGCAAGGGGGAAAAGGTGGTCTGTCCCTCAGGGTCTGTCCCCGTTTTCCTTCCGTTTTCCATTTCTTAAGGGTTTGGTGCAGGTGCAGGTGCAGCTGCGGCGCCGCAGGACTGGGGAGCGTACTCCGGCTTGCTCGACGTGCAGGCCCATGTAACCGAGTTCGCAGTCGCACTCCACTTCGGAGTGAGAGTGATCACTTGAGCCTTCGTGTCATCCGTACCGGTCACAGTAATGATGCCGGTGGCAGCGTCGAGGGTGGTCTTATCCACTAAGCCACCCGTACCAGGCTTCTCGCAACTGCCACCGGACGCCGCGCCCTTGAGTTGGGAAGCTTCGGTGACACACGTGCGCGCTGAACTCGCCGCAAGGAGCAATTCGGACACGCGGGCGCGAACCGTATAGCTCTGATACGCCGGCAGCGCCACCGCCGCCAGAATGCCGATGATCGCGACGACGATCATCAGTTCGATCAGGGTAAAGCCCTGTTGTGCCTTTTTCATTTTGTACTCCCTTGGATGCCCGCGGAAAATCCCGCTTGCGGCATACAACGCAAGGGCTGCGCCATGCCGAGAAAGGCCGGAAACAGCGGGGTTCAGGCGATCCGGGGTGTGCCACCCCCCACACTTGGCACACCCCCACCTGTGCCACGCGATTCGAATGGCACACCCGGTCGTGCCAGCAGGACGGGCATGGCGCAGCCGGAGGCGCCTGTGCCGCGAAACCGTTTTGCCCGGCCGGGCCTGCAGTTAAACTCGCGCTTTCTCGCCGCGTCGGAGCCACGATGGACTGCATCTCCCTGAACACCGTCTCGTCGCTGTCGGGCCTCAGCAAGCGCACGCTGTGGCGCCGGGTCGCGGACGGGCTGCTGCGGACACAGACCCTGGGTGCCGGCGAACGCACGCTCGTCGCGCTCGACGACGCGCTGGCGCTCTCCCGGCTACGCCTGGAGCCCGACGACCGCGAACTGATCCGCGAGGCCGATGCCGGCATCGCGGAAGCGCAGTGCGATCTCGCGCTGCTGTTCCTCGCGCAGAACCTGCCCGAAGAGGCCGTCCGCTGGCTCGAGCCCGCAGCCCAGCAGAATTGCCCCGAGGCCATGCACTGGCTGGGCCGCTGCCACATCGCCGGGACCGGCGCGCCAGCCGACGAAAAGGCGGGGATGGAGTGGATCGCAAGAGCCGCCAGCCGCGGCCACGCCACGGCCCCCCGGATGATCCAGTACCACGAAACCCGACCGCTCCCCCCCCGCGACCCCGCCGCCCTCGAAGCGGCCCTCGACGCAATCGATCGGGAAGTCGTCCTGCGTGCGCTGAATGAGACGGCGCATCCCGCTCACAGATAAGGGGAAAGGGGGTCGCGAAGTAATCTGCGCGACGTGTCAAAAGCGGCGCAAAACAGTGTCAATACGCGCGCTGCGTTACAGTGAAGGCGCAGGGCAGGGGGAGCACAGCGGCCGGAGCGTCGGCGTCGCTTCGGCGCGGCGGGACGCGCGAGATGATCGATCGCGGCGGATTTTCCGCGGCGATCCTCAGGGAGGTGTGTCGATGCGCGTGAAACGGGTATGGCGAAATGCGCTGGCTGCGGTGCTGCTGGTCCTGTGCGGCGCGGCCGTGGCCGGCACGACCGAGTCCTTCACGTTCCGCGCGCAGGACTATTCCGGCTCGCGCGACCGGCAGTACAAGGTCTATGTCCCGGACGGCCTGAGCGGGCCGGCGCCGCTGGTCATGGCGCTGCACGGCTGCCAGCAGACCGAGGAAGACGTGCTGCGCGACTGGGGCCTGACCGCCGCGGCCGAACGCTATGGCTTCATCCTCGTCGCGCCGCGCATCACCAGCTACGACGGCCTGCGCAACACCAACTGCTGGGGGTTCTGGTTCGACGCGCACCAGCACGAAGGGCGCGGCGAGCCTGAAGACCTGCATCGCATCGCGCGCGAAGTCGAGGGCAACTTCTCGATCGACCCGGCGCGGCGCTACATCACCGGCCTGTCGTCAGGCGGGGCGATGACGGTGGTCGCGGCGGTCGCGCACAACGAGTACTGGGCAGCGGCCGCGAGCGTGGCCGGCATCCCGTATGGCGAGGATTCGGCGTCGGTGTCGCTGTCGGGCCAGTGCCCGGGGCGGGCGACGTTCCATCCGGTTGGCCGCGTCGCCGCCGACATGCAGGCCGAAGTCGATGACCCTTACCCGATCCCGCTGCTGGTGGTGCAGAACAACGCCGACTGCACGGTCGTCCAGCCCGCCGGCCGCAACCTGCGCGACGCCCAGCTGACGGTGTTCGGCTCGCCCGGACACGATACGCCGGCGACGGCGATGGCGCGGCAGATGCCGTGCACCCCGGTGTTCGGCGACCAAGACTACGGCTGCCGGCATTCCGTCTTCACCACGGACGGAGCCACCGCCAGCCGCTCGGTCGTCGAGACGGTGTTCTACGACGGCCCGCAGGCGACACCGAACCCGTCCGACACCGACCATGGCCACTACTGGATCGGCGGCGAACAGGGGCGGGACGGCAAGTGGTCGATCCGGCGCGGGCCGAGTTTCCCGGACATCGCGTGGAATTTCTTCGAGCGCCATCCGCGCGCGGCCGCCGCCGAGCCCGGCGGCCCGCGCATCACGATCGCCGGGGCGAACCCGCTACGGCTGGAAGAGGGGCAGGCGTTCGTCGATCCGGGCGCGACGGCCACCGACCCCGAGGACGGCGCGCTCACGGTCAGCGCCGATTGCAGCAGCGTCGACCCTGCCCGGCCGGGCCGCTACGCGTGCACCTACAGCGCAACCGACAGCGCCGGCAACACGGCGTCGGCGAGCCGCACGGTCGAAGTCCTCGCGCGCGGCGGTTCCGGCATGAGCTGCGCGCAGGCCACGGCCTCGCCGGGCACCCACGTGGTCGCTGGCCGCGCGAGCACGAGCGGCTGGTTCTTCGCCCGCGCGCTGACCACCGGCGACCGGCAGGACATCGGCTTCAGCTGGGATTTCTGGTCGCGTGTCACGCTGTACGAAGGCGAGCCGGGCCGCTGGTACGCCCACCCGCCGCGGGGCTGCGAGGGCTAGTCAATCGACGAAACCTATTTGTCTTCGCCATCAGTTCTCGGTCTTCACAGCCTGACCCCCTCCCTGGCGATGTTCCGGAGCAGCGCGGGATTGGAGAAATTCTCCGGGTGCTCCCATTCGTCGAGCCACACTGGTAGCGGCGAGATGTTGATGCCCGTTTCAAGCAGTACGTCATAGGCCACGTCTGCCATCGCCAGAGTGGTTGTCAGGACCCTTTGATGCTCACCTTTGAGGAGCACGGCGACATCCGCATCGCTATCCGGGCGGTGCGTCCCGCGCGCCCGGCTACCGTAGACGATCGCGCCTGCCGTGTCGTAGCGGCTGGCGATCAGAGCGAGGAAGCGCCGGATGGCTTCCTCTGTGCAGTGGTCAATGCGGTTCACAGGCGACTCCATCATCGTTGGTCGGGTCTTCCCCTTAGCGCATCGCCGCACGGGCCGCCTCGGCCAGAAAGCCGGAACGGGTCTCGCCGTGGGCCTTGGCGTAACTGTCGATCTTCGCCAGCAGGCGACGCGGCAGGGTGATGTTGATTTTCTCGGCGCGCCCCTCGAAGCGCGACACATCCACCTCGACCGCCGCCCATACGCCGTCGGCGAAATCCGGATTGGTCCGATGCTCGGCAATCGGGCGCGGCACGGGAATATCGCCGCCCTCCTCGGTCAGCCCCTCCAGATGCAGGTCGATGGCCTCGACCACCGAATCCAGCGCCGCGTCGAAGGTGTCGCCCGCCGAAAAACAGCCGGGCAGATCGGGCACCGTCACGCCGAAACGAACGTCATCGTCGGAATGCAACACCACGGGAAAACGCATGACAACCTCCTATTTCCACCCCGCCTGCTTCCTGATGCTGTTCAGCGTACCGGCGGGGATGTCGCTGTCAGGGTGCTTGACCGTCACCAAGCCCGGCTTGCTCGGATGCTTGAACTGGTGATGCGAGCCTTTGACCCGCGCCAGAAACCAGCCGTCCGTTTCCAGTTGCTTGATGATTTGCTTGCTGTTCATGGTGGTTATTGTACCTACCGTACAACGGCAAGCAACACCGGGTTAGGCCGAGGCCTGCCGCGGAGCGTGATATGCTTTTTGCGCCGAATCCGGCACGCCTCGGGAGAAGAAATGCTTCCAGCAAGCGGAAAGTTGTTCCGGCACACGGGGCTTGATCTGCCACCGGGAGCGTTTTCCCGCCCGCCCGGCACGCCGTCCGTCCCCTGTGGCGGGTGGTCGCCGCGGAGCACCGAGGAATGACCGCCGTTCCGGCGGCACGCACGCTTGCCGGCGCGCGCCTGCTGCAGGATCTCGAAGGCATGTCTCCGGCCTACTTCGGCATGGTCATGGCGACCGGGATCATCTCGCTGGGCGCGCACCGGCTCGCGCTGCCGCGCCTCGCGCAGGCGCTGTTCATCCTCAACGTCGGCATCTACGCCGTCATCGCGCTGCTGTTCGTGCTGCGCATGGTCCGCTTTCCGCAGCGCTTCTTCGGCGACATGGTCGATCACCTGCGCGGGCCCGGGTTCTTCACCGCTGTCGCCGCCTCCGGCATCCTCGGCAGCCAGTTCCTGATCCTCGCCGACAGCGAAGCGGTCGGGCTCGCGCTGTGGTTCGTCGCGATCGCGCTGTGGATCGGGCTGACCTACACGATCTTCACGGCCTTCACCGTCAAGGAGCAGAAGCCGACGCTCGACCGCGGCATCAGCGGCGGCTGGCTGCTCGCGGTGGTCGCGACGCAGTCGATCGCGGTGCTCGGCGCGCTGCTCGCGAACCACCTCGAGCAGCCTTACCGGCTGGAGCTGAACTTTTTCGCGCTGTCGATGTGGCTGTGGGGCGGCATGCTCTACATCTGGATGATGTCGCTGATCTTCTACCGCTACACGTTCTTCCTGTTCTCGCCCGGCGACCTCGCGCCGCCGTACTGGATCAACATGGGCGCGATGGCGATCTCGACACTCGCCGGCTCGCTGCTGATCGCGAACGCCCCCGACGCGCCTTTCCTGCATTCGCTGCTGCCGTTCCTCAAGGGGTTCACGGTCTTCTACTGGGCGACGGGCACATGGTGGATCCCGATGCTGCTGATCCTCGGCCTGTGGCGGCATATCTACAAGCGCTTCCCGCTGAAGTACGACCCGCTGTACTGGGGCGCGGTCTTCCCGCTCGGCATGTACGCCGCGAGCACGCAGCAGATGGCCGGCGCGCTGGGGTTCGATTTCCTCGGCTTCGTGCCGCCGATCTTCCTGTATGCCGCGCTCGCCGCGTGGACCGCCGCGTTCGTCGGCGTCGTGCGCGACCTGTGGCGCCGCCTCGGCGCAGCCCGGCAATAGCGGCATTAACCTTTTGGTTTGCCGAGCAGCCTGTCGTCGAAGGGGTAGCGCAATGCCGACAGGATGCGGCACTCCCGTGCCCCGGGATGAAGCGGGTTGAACAGGACGTTGCAGGTTCGCCCGACGACGGCGGACGGCACGCGCAACAGCAGCGATGTGCCGGAGGCGAGCCATCGGTCTCCGCAGCGGCGGGTCGCCGCGAACTCGTGCTGCCATCCAGTTTCCAGCCGCAGACCGTCGGGCGAGTCCGGATCGGCAATCGAGGCCCCGTCGGGCACTTCGACCTCCAGCAGCTGGTAGTGCCGCGGGAGCTCGCCGGGATGAGTCGCCTCGACGTGGACCAGTGCCTCCAGCAACGCACCGGCCGCACTTTCCGCCAGATATACGACCGGGCGGCCGCGGTTGTGCCAACGGCCAGGGTGCGTCAGTCCGCCGGCGCCCGAGAGTTCGGCGTAGTTGCTGATGCGCCACAGGATCACGCAAAGTACCCTTGATCGATCTCGTGGAGCCAGTTCTCCACGGCCTCGAAGCCGAGGGAGTCGGCCGCGAAATCCATCGGCGCGACACCGCCAAGACGAGTTTTCGGCGTGTGGAGCCAGTCGTGGGCGCGCTGGCGGTCGTCGAAGACCAGGTCGGCCAGCAATCGCAGCCGAACCAGCCGGTACAGACTATCGAACTCGGCCGGAGTCAGCGTGCCTTCACCCTTGCGCCGAACCCAGGTGCGGCGCGGGATCACGCGATAGACGTCGGCGGGCTCCAGCACACGCTCGCCGGACAGGGTGCGAAGCAGCATCGCGCCCAGCCGCTTGCGATCGGTCCGCGCCAACGTCAGCTCGTCGGCTGCACTGTCCATGCCGAGGACCCCACTCAGCTTGTCACTCAATCGATCCTGCAGCGAGAGCGTCTGAGTCATGGTGTCACCTTGTGAGCCAAATATAACCAAATGATGGGCCAAATGGCGCAGCCGTGCAAGGAAGATGACATCTTCAGAAACCCTGGAAAAGCAGGTCCGGCGCGGTCGTGAGGTCGTGGCGGCGACGCGGCGAGCTGAGCCGTGATTGCCCGGAGATTGCCGGCCGCAGCAGGCATGTCTAGGCTGAAAGACGGTGGAGCGTCGCGGCGGGAGGCCCCATGTGGCGAACTCATGAAGTCTTCAACCAGGTACCGGTGCTGAGCGACTGCAATCTGTTCGACTCCGACATTGCGCTGCGCGAGGCGCTCGTGCGCGAAGGTGCGGCGTGGCACACGGAGGCGCTGCGCGGGCAGGGCGAGGTGCTGGGCAGCGCCGACACGCAGCGCCTCGCGGAACTCGCCGATCGTCACGTGCCGGAGCTCGTCGCTTACGACCGCTGCGGCCGGCGCGTCGATGACGTCGATTTCCACCCCGCGTGGTCGCGCCTGCTCGCGATGCTGTATGCCGACGGCGTGCACAGTTCGGCGTGGTTCGAGCCGCGTCCCGGCGCGCACGTCGCGCGGGCCGCATCGTTCTTCCTGCACGGGCAGGCGGAAGCGGGGTCGCTGTGCCCGGTGACGATGACTTTCGCGTCGATCCCGGTGCTGCGCCGGGAGCCGGCGCTGTTCGGCGCGCTGGGTGACAAGTTCCGCTCGCGCGACTACGACGGGCGGGACGTGCCGCTCGCGGGCAAACGCTCGGTGACGATCGGCATGGGCATGACCGAGAAGCAGGGCGGCTCCGACCTGCGCGCGAACACCACGCGGGCGCGCCTGCTCGGCGCCGGCGGCCGGGACTATGCGCTGGTCGGGCACAAATGGTTTTTCTCGGTGCCGACCTGCGACGCGCATCTGGTGCTGGCGCAGGCCAGCGCGGGGCCGTCGTGCTTCTTCGTGCCGCGCTGGCTGCCGGATGACAGCCGCAATGCGGTGCGCATCCGCCGTCTCAAGGACAAGCTCGGCAACCGCTCGAACGCGTCGGCCGAGGTCGAGTTCGAGGACGCCGTCGGCACGCTGGTCGGCGACGAGGGGCGCGGCATCGCGACAATCATGGAGATGGCGGCGCAGACTCGGCTCGACTGCGTGCTCGGCAGCGCCGCGCTGATGCGCCGCGCGCTCGTCGAAGCGATCCACCACGCGCGGCACCGCTCCGCGTTCGGCAATGTGCTCGTCGCGCAGCCGCTGATGCGCAACGTGCTGGCCGAGCTCGCGCTCGAAAGCGAAGCCGCGACGATGCTGGCGATGCGCCTGGCGAAGGCGGCCGAGTCGGACGACGACCCGCTGGAGCGCGCGTGGCGGCGCATCGTCACGCCGGCGGCGAAGTTCTGGATCTGCAAGCGCGCGATCCCGTTCACCGCCGAATGCATGGAAGTGTGGGGCGGCAACGGCTACGTCGAGGATGGGCCGATGGCACGTCTGTACCGCGAGGCGCCGGTGAACTCGATCTGGGAAGGTTCCGGCAACGTGATGTGCCTCGACGTGCTGCGTGCCGTCGCGCGCGAGCCGGACGGCATCGAGGCGCTGCTGCGGGAATTGTCGGAGGGCCTCGCCGGCGACGCGGTGCTCGTGCAGGCGCTCGGCGACCTGGCGAACGCGCTGCGCGCACCGGCCGAAGCCGAATGGCACGCGCGCCGCGTCGCGATGCAGCTGGTCCTGCTGGTGCAGGCGGGATTGCTGCTGCGGCATGCGCCGGGGAATGTCGCGGCGGCGTTCATCGCCAGCCGCTTCAACCGCCCGGCCGGACAGGTCGCGGGCCTGCTCGCGACGCCCGACGCGGCAGCAGCGCTGATCGAGCGGGCGTGGCCCGGCTGATCATCCCGGCAGGACGGCCGCGCGCCGGCGCGCGCCGCTCGCGCCAGTGAGCGCCCGCAGGCAGTCGGGCCCGGCGTCGACAAAGGCGCGATGGACCTGCACTCCGGCTGCACCGGCGGCGCGGGCCGCACCGACATCGACGGCGGTGCGGATGCCGCCCACCGCGACGAGCGCCGGGCCGTCTGCGATGCGATGGGCCAGCGCGGCGAAGCGCGCCAGCCGCGAGAGCTGCCCGCCCGCTGCGGGGAGGACCACGGTCAGCGCGTCGAAGCCGGCCTGCGCGGCCGCTGCCGCGACGTCCGGCAGCGGCTCGCCTTCCGTGCCCAGCGGAAACTTGAGCGCCAGCGGGATCCGGCGCGGCAGGCGGTCGCGTTCGGCCGCGATCGACTTCATGGCTGCGGCCAGGAGCGGCAGATGCTCGCGGGCGAGCAGCGGCCGGCAGGCTTGCGCGCTGAGATTGAAGCTCACGTAGTCCGCAATTCGCCACGCGCCCAGGAGGCCGGCGAGCCACTGCGCCGGCAAGTCCGCCGGCGCCGCGCCGGGCGACAGGCCGATGCCGATGCCGATCGCGCTGCCGTCGGGATGGCGCGGCGGCAGGATGGCCAGGCGCGCAGTCAGCGCCGCGAGGCTGAAAGGCGCTTGCGGGTGCGCGGCGACGGTGCCGAATTCGACGCTGCCGAAGCCCAGGCTCAGCAGTTCCTCCGCCCGCGTGCCGTCCTTGTCGATGCCGCCGGCCAGGCCCGGCCGGTCGTGCCAGCGCAGGCGGATGCGGCTCATCCGTGACGCCTCGCGAAGCCGGCCATGAAGTCCGCCAGCGCTGCGGCGCCGGCTTCCGGCATCGCGTTGTAGAGGCTCGCGCGCAGCCCGCCGACCTGGCGGTGGCCGCGCAGGTGGGTGAGCCCGTGCGCCTCGGCTTCGGCGAGGAAGAGGTCGGTGAGCCGGTCGTCGGCGAGGTGGAAGCGGACGTTCGAGCCGGAGCGGTGTCCGGTCGCGACCGGCGCGACGTAGAAGCCTTCGCTGCCGTCGATGGCCGCATAGAGTCTTTCGGCCTTGCGCCGGTTCGCGGCGGCCATCGCCGCCAGGCCGCCGGCGTCGGCGATCCAGTCGAAAACGAGGCCGGCGACGTGGATCGCCCACGTCGGGGGCGTGTTGACGCAGCTGTCGTGCTCGGCCTGGAGCCGGTAACAGTGCGGCGCGGGCACGCGGGGCGCGGGGCGCCCGAGCAGGTCTTCGCGAATGATGACGACGGTGAGGCCGGCGGGGCCGATGTTCTTTTGCGCGCTGGCGTAGAGGACGCCGAATCTCGACACCTCGACCGGGCCGGTGAGGAAACACGACGTGCAATCGGCGACCAGCGGCACGTCGCCGGTGTCCGGCAAACCGGGGTAGGCGATGCCGTCGACGGTCTCGTTCGGCGTGATGTGGCAGTACGCGCAGCCGGCCGGCAGCGCCCAGCGGCCGAGCGCCGGCGCGGCCAGCGGCACCGGGCCGGCGTGGCGGGCGGCCAGCACCACGTCGGCGTAGCGAGCGCCTTCGGCCATCGCGCGCCGCGACCAGTAGCCCGAGTCGGCGTAGGCCGCGTGACGCGCGTCGCCGAGGAGGTTCATCGGCACCAGCGAGAACTGGTGCAGCGCGCCGCCGGCGAGAAACAGGATGCGGTAGTTCGGCGGCAGCGCGAGCAGTTCGGCCAGGCGTTCGCGGGCGTGGGCGAGCGTGGCGCGAAACGCGTCGTCGGTGAAAGGCCGTTCGAGCGCCGAGGCGGCGTCCGGCCCGCGCGCAAAAAGTTCGTCGCGCGCCCGCTCGAGCACCGCGTCGGGCAGGCGGGCGGGGCCGGCGGCGAAGTTGAACGCAGGCGACGGTGACATCGCGTCAGCCGAGCAGGAAGCCGCCGTGGCTCCCCGCCGCCATGAAGAACAGCAGCGGAATCGACAGCATCGTGTTGGTGCGCGACGACAGGTGCGTGATGCGCGAGCAGCGCACGCGCTCCTCGATGCCGGCCGGCACCAGGCCCAGCACTTTCTTCTGGTGCGGCCACAGCACGAACCAGACGTTGAGCATCATCAGCGTGCCGATGTACATGCCGACACCGATCGGCGCGAGGCTGCCCTGCAGGCCGGCGGCGCCCGCGAGCCAGCCGTGCTGCCACAGCATCAGCACGCCGGCGCACCAGGTGACGACCGACGCCCAGCGGAAAAAGCCGTGTTCGCGATTGAGCAGCGCCTGGAAGCGCGGACTGCGGTCGTCGATGAGGTCGGCGGCCGTCAGCGGGCGCCAGGTCGGGCGCTGCACGACGCTGGAATAGTTGTGGCCGACCCAGATGATGCCGGCGAGAAAATGCGCCCAGCGCAGCGTGAGCTCGAGCGTCGCGTCCATGCCGCGCCTCAGCCCGCGAGGACGCGCACGAGCGCGGCCAGGACCGCGGTGAGCGCGATGCCGAGCGCGATCGTGCCGGTCGCGGTGTCGTAGGGATGGCGCATCTCAGGTCTCCAGGAACGCGGTGGACATCGCGCCGGCGGCGCGCCTCACCAGCGGTTTGCGAAAACGCAGCGGCCTGGCGACGGCGTCGACCGCGTCCTGCACGACCTGATGCCGCGGCGAGCGGCTGCACGCCGGGTCGGTGTTGCCGGCGTCGCCGGTCAGCAGGAAAGCCTGGCAGCGGCAGCCGCCGAAATCCTTCTCCTTTTCGGCGCACGAACCGCAGGGTTCGGGCAGCCAGTCGAGGCCGCGGTATTTGCGGAACAGCGGCGACTCGTGCCAGATCCACGCCAGCGGCCGGTCCCGCACCGACTCGAATTCCAGCCCGGGAATGACGCGGGCTTCCTGGCAGGGCATCGCCACGCCGTCGGGAGCGATCGTCAGGTGGATCGCGCCCCAGCCATTCATGCAGGCTTTCGGGCGGCCCTCGTAGTAGTCCGGGATGACGAAATAGATCGTCATCTTCTTGCCGAGCCTGTCGCGCCACTGCTGCACGACTTTTTCGGCGTCGCGCACCTGCTCGAGCGTCGGCATCAGCTCGTCGCGGTTCATCAGCGCCCAGTTGTAGTACTGGATGTTTGCGAATTCCAGGTACTCGATGCCGAGTCCGGCCGCCCATTCGATCATTTCGCCGGTCATGCCGATGTTCTGGCGGAAGACCGGCATGTTGAGCACCATCGGAAACCCGTGGGCCTTGATGAGGCGCCCCGCTTCGAGCTTGCGGGCGTGGGCGCGGGCGCCGACCAGCGCGTCGGTGACGTCGGCGCGGGTCGCCTGCAAGGACAGCTGGATCTGCTTCAGGCCGGCGTTCTTCAGCGCGATCAGGCGCTCCTCGCCGAGGCCGATGCCGGAGGTGATGAGGTTGGTGTAGAAACCCAGGCTGTCGGCGTACGCGACCAGCTCCTCGAGGTCCGGGCGCTGCAGCGGCTCGCCGCCGGTGAAGCCGAGCTGCAGCGCGCCCAGCTCGCGCGATTCGCGCAGCACTTTTTTCCACTCCTCGGTGCTCAGCTCCTTCGCGGCGTAGTCCTCGAAATCGAGCGGGTTGTTGCACCAGCTGCATTTAAGCGGGCAGCGGTAGGTGAGCTCCAGCGACAGCCACAGCGGCTTGCCCTGTCCGTCCAGACTGAGACCGCCGGTTTCCTTGGGCATCGTGTTCTCCTGTTTCCTTGATCGTTAGCACCATTATTTGCAGCTGGCGTTCGGGTCGATACGAGAAAGGCTGGAACGTCAGCTCGCGATTTTCTTGAGATCGGCCGGCACGCGATGGAGGGGCAGACGCGCAACGCTCAGGCGGCGCGGCGCGCGATGCGGTCGAGCGCGGCGATGCAGGCGGCGGCGATGGCCGGCTGCAGCGCGCCATGGCCGGCCCCGTCGACCACGACCCGCTCGGCTTGCGGCCACGCCCGATGCAGCCGTTCCGCGGCCTGCGGCGGGCACACCGGGTCGGCGCTGCCCTGCACGAGGGCGCCCGGGATGTGCCGCAGACGTTCGCAGCCTGCCAGCAGGCGATCCGCGTCGCCAAAGCAGCCCCGCGACAGGTAATGGGCCTGGATGCGCGTCTTGGCGAGCTGCCGCGGGTCGAGGTCGGCGACGAGCGGCGCCTCGCCCATCAGCGCGCGTTCGTAATCGAGCCAGTGCCGGGCGGCTGCAACGCGAGTCGGCGCATCGCGCGAGAGCAGGCGGCGGGTATAGGCGTCGAGCAGATTGTCGCGCTCGCCGTGCGGCACGGCCCGGGCGAAGCGCTGCCACGCGTGCGGTGCGGGAGTGGCGACGCCCTGCGCGTAGCGGCGCAGCTCCGCGGCCGAGCCGAGGAAGATGCCGCGCAGCACGAGGCCCGACACTGCGTCGGGATGCGCCTGCGCATAGGCGAGTGCCAGCAGGCTGCCCCACGAGCCGCCGAACACCAGCCAGCGCTCGATGCCCAGCGCGTGGCGGATGCGTTCGATATCGGCGACGAGGTGGGCGGTGGTGTTGGCCCGCAGGCTGCC
This sequence comes from Aromatoleum anaerobium, assembly GCF_012910705.2. GTDB lineage: Bacteria > Pseudomonadota > Gammaproteobacteria > Burkholderiales > Rhodocyclaceae > Aromatoleum > Aromatoleum anaerobium. Next base: position 208,064 of record NZ_WTVG02000037.1, read on the forward strand.
CGCGGGCGTGCTGCGGCCGCAGCCGCGCTGGTCGAAAAGCACCGCGCGAAAGCGGCCGGGGTCGAACAGGCGGCGCTGGGCCGGCGTGCAGCCGCTACCGGGGCCGCCGTGCAGGAAGACCACCGGCAGGCCGCCGGGACGTCCGATTTCCTCGACGTGCAGCACGTGGCCGTGACCGACCGCCAGGCGGTGCATGGCGAATGGCGGGGTTGCGGCAAAGAGCGGCGAGCTCTCGGGCAGACGCGGGAAGCCAGGCGGGCCGCCGCGCGGATCGCCCGGCGACATCAGGTGCGCAGCCAGCCTTTGTCGCAGGCCAGGTCGACGAACGCCCGGACGCTGGCGGCGATTTCTTCGCCATGGCCGGGAAACGCGGCCTGCAGGTCGGCGACGATCGCGGCGACCGTGCGCTCGCCGTCGCAGCGCTTGAGGATTTCGCCGGCCGAAAGGTTGAGTTTGATGAGGCCTTCCGGGTAGAGCAGAATGTAGGCGTCCTGGCTCGCTTCCCAGCGGAACATGAAATGCGGCGACAGCCGCGGGCGGGCGTCGGCGGAAAGGGCGATGGTTTCCATGGCGGCAAGGCGTCCTTGGCGAATGGGCGGAGCCGGCAGGCCGGTTCCGCCCCGACCGGGTTCAGCGGACGTACACGTATGCGGTGACTTCGAATCCGAGTCGAATCTCGCAGTAGGCAGGGGTTTCCCAAGTCATGTTTGTCTCCTCAGCGGTGGCGCGACACCATGCCGCGCCTTGATCCATTATTTGCAGCCCGCCCTTCCGGAGCCAGTGGCATTTCGCCGGAATCGGCTAATGAAAATCATGATGTGGCGGAAACTTCGGCCATCGGCGTGTATTTTCCCCAGCCGGCGATCTGCACGTCGCAGTGCGCGAGCATCATCGCGTCGAGCATCGACCACAGCAGGTCGAGCTTGAAGCGCAGGATCTCGAGTGCCCGCTCCTGCAGCGCCCGGGTGTTGAAGTGGCCGAGGGTGATGCGCAGCCCGTTGACGACGTCGCGCGGCGCTTCGGTGAGGCGGCGGCGGAAGTAGGCGTAGCCCTCGGCTTCGATCCACGGATAGTGTTCCGGCCAGTGTTCGAGGCGCGACTGGTGGATGGTCGGGGCGAAGAGCTCGGTGAGCGACGAAGCCGCCGCTTCCTGCCACGTGCTGCGGCGGGCGAAATTGATGTAGGCATCGACCGCGAAGCGCACGCCGGGCAGCACCAGGCGCTCGGAGACGATCTCGTCGCGCGCCAGGCCGACCGCTTCGCCGAGCCGGATCCACGCTTCGATGCCGCCGCCCTCGTTGCCCTCGCCGCCGTGGCCGTCGTGGTCGAGGATGCGCTGCACCCAGTGGCGGCGCACGTCGCGGTCGGGGCAGTTCGACAGGATCGCGGCATCCTTGATCGGGATGCTGACCTGGTAGTAGTAGCGGTTCGCGACCCACGCCCGGATCTGCTCGCGGGTGCACTGGCCGCGGTGCATCATCACCTGGAACGGGTGGTGGATGTGGTAACACCCGCCCAAGGCGCGCAACCGGGCTTCGAACGCCTCCGCGCTCCAGGCTTCCGTTTCGTCGATTCTCATTGCAAGTCTCCAGCGGGGCCGAAATCGAGCAGCATGCCGTCGGCGGCGACTTCGATGCCGTGCCGCGCCAGTTCGGCACGCTCGCGCGAGTCCTCGTCGAGGATCGGGTTGGTGTTGTTGATGTGGATCAGGATCTTGCGCGGCCGCGGGTAGCCGGACAGCAACTCGATCATGCCGCCGGCACCCGCTTGCGGCAGGTGGCCGATTTCGCGCGCCGTGCGCGTCGAGATGCCGAGCCGGATCATCTCGTCGTCGCTCCAGAACGTGCCGTCGAGCAGCACGCAGTCGGAACCGGCGAGGTAAGGCTGCAGGTGCGGCGCCATCGCGCCGAAGCCCGGCGCGTAGAAGACCTTGCGGGCGCTGGCCGCGTCCTCGATGAGCACGCCGATGTTGTCGCCCGGATGCGGGTCGTCGCGGTGCGGCGAATACGGCGGCGCCTTGCTCGCGAGCGGCACCGGCGTGAAACGCAGGCCGGCCACGCCGGGCACCGTGAAAGGCGTCGGCGGCGCCACCTGCAGCGGGTGCCGGACGACTGTGCAGAAGTGGGAAAGCACATTGAACACCGGGTTGCCGGTGGTGAGGTCCTCATGCACCTGCGCGGTACACCACACCGGCAGCGGCTGGCCTTCGCGCAGCATGAAAAGTCCGGTGGTGTGGTCCACCTGGGCGTCGATGAGCACCACCCCGGCGATGCCGCTGTCACGCAATGCGCGGGCGGGCTGCAGGCAGGGGTTGGCGCGGATCTGCGCGAGCAGGTCGGGGGAGGCGTTGAACAGCACCCAGTCGTCGCCGTTGCTGCTCACCGCGATCGAAGACTGGGTGCGTGGCCGGGCACGGACGGTGCCGTGGCGCACGCCGTGGCAATTGCGGCAGTTGCAATTCCACTGGGGAAAGCCTCCGCCGGCGGACGAGCCGAGAACGAGGATCTTCATGAGTCCAGTATCAGCCGCCGTCGCAAGGCCCGCGTACGTCGAATCGCGAAATGCGCCTCATGGTTTTCTGGAGGCGCGCACGGCGCAGCGGGCATCTGGGGCTCGCCTTCACGCCTGGCCGGACCCGTCGGAAACGGCGCCGCCGGCGACGATCCGGTCGCGGCCGCCGGCTTTCGCCTCGTACAGCCGCAGGTCCGCCTCGGCCACGAGGCGCTCGGGTTCGCCGCCGGCGGCCGGCCAGGCGACGGCTACCCCGACGCTGATGCTCACCCGGCCCGCCACCTCCGGGTGCTCGTGGGGCAGGTCGAGCTCGCGCACCGCCCGGTGCAGGCGCCGCGCCACCGCCTCGCCCCCGGCGAGGTCGGTCGCCGGCAGGAGGCACACGAATTCCTCGCCGCCGTAGCGCGCGAGCAGGTCGTCCGCGCGCACCAGCGAGCCGTGGAGTGCGCGGGCGACCCGCTGCAGGCAGCGGTCCCCCGCCGGGTGGCCGTAGTGGTCGTTGTACGCCTTGAAGCGGTCCACATCGAGCATGATCAGGGCGAGGGGCTCGTGCCGGCGCAGCGCGCTCTGCCAGGCGGCCGCGTAGGCCTCGTCGAAGCGGCGCCGGTTCGCGATGCCGGTCAGCGGGTCGGTGGCCGAGAGGTGCTGGTAGTGGTCGCGCAGGCGCTTCAGCTCCACGTGGGTCTGGATGCGGCGCTTGAGGATGGCGGGCGAAAAGGGCTTGGCCACGTAATCCACGGCGCCGATGTCGAGGCCGTACGCCTCGTTGTCCTCCTCCCCCATGGAGGTGATGAAGATCACCGGGATGTCGCGCGTGGCCGCGTCCGCCTTGAGCAGCCGGCACACGTCGTAGCCGTTCATGTCCGGCATCATCACGTCGAGGAGGATGATGTCGGGCGGCGTCGCGGCCCGCGCGCGGCGCAGCGCGGAGGCCCCGTCGATGGCGACGACCACCTCGTAGTCGGGCGCGAGCAGGTTCCCCAGGATGTTGATGTTGGAGCGCTCGTCGTCGACGATCAGGACGCGGGGCAGGGCGCTATTCATGCGCGGTCTCTCCGGGGACGCGGTCGAGGTGGTCCGCCAGCCGCTGCAGGGTCTGCTCGGCTGCCTCGTAGTCGAAAGTCAGGACGTGCGCTTCGAGCTCGGCGAAGAGCTGCGGCGTGCGTCCCGCCAGCGCCTCGCCGAGCGGGGCGAGGCGCTCTGCCGCGCGGAAGCTTCCCTCCCGCAGCAGGGGCGCGAGCGCGGCGGCGCCGACGGCGAAGGCGTCCGGCGCCAGCGTGCCGCCTTCCGGGGCGCTCGCCGCGGGGGGCGCCAGGGCGGCAAGGCCCGCCGTCACCCGGGCGAGCTCGGCCTTCACCGCGGCGAGCTCGGCATCGACGCCGCTTGCCGCGCGCGCGGCACGCTCCAGCTCATGGACCCGCTGCTGCAGCCCGGTCGCGCCGAGGTTGCCGGCGGTGCCCTTCAGGTTGTGGGCGATGCGCAGGACCGACGCGCTGTCTCCGCTTGCGAGCGCCTCCTCCAGGCGCGCCGCGCTGTCCCGGTGATCGTGGCGGAAATCGACCAGCAGACGCAAGTAAAGAGCGTGGTTGTGGGCGACCCGGCGCAGGCCGGCGGCGGCGTCGATGCCGGGCAGCGCGTCCGGGAGCGGGCTTGCGGCTTCGCCCGGCGCCAGCGTGCGATCTGCGCCCGGCGCGGCCGGGCGGCGATCCCCGGGCGTGATCCAGGCGAGGAGCATGCGCGCGAGCGCATCCGGGTCAATGGGCTTGGTGAGGTGGTCGTTCATGCCCGCGGCGAGGCAGCGGGCGCGGTCCTCGGGGAGGGCGTGGGCGGTCATGGCCACGATCGGCAGGCCGTCGTGCTCGGGCTCGGCGCGGATCCGGGCGGTCGCCTGGTAGCCGTCGACTTGCGGCATCTGGAGGTCCATCAGTACGAGGTCGAAGGGTCCGGCTGCGACCGCCGCGACGGCCTCCCGGCCATCGCCCGCCAGAGCGACGGCGAGGCCCATGCTCTCCAGGAGCTCGCGCATGATGCGCTGGTTGAGCGGGTTGTCCTCGACCACCAGCACCTGCGCGCCGGCGATGGCGGCGAGCGCCTCGCACGGCGGCTCGCCCGCGTCGGCGGCGCGGCCCGGGCAGGCGTCGTCCGCCTCGTCCGCCTCGTCCGCCTCGTCCGCGTCGTCCGCGTCGTCCGCGTCGGCGAAGACGGCGGTGAAGGTGAAGGTGCTGCCCGCGCCGGGCGTGCTCACGACCCCGATCGTTCCGCCCATCAGCTCGACAAGGTTGCGGCTGATGGCGAGCCCGAGGCCGGTGCCGCCGTGGCTGCGGGTGAGGGAGCTGTCGGCCTGGATGAAAGGCTGGAAGAGCCCGGGGACCACCTGAGGGGAAATCCCGATGCCGGTGTCGCGCACCGCGAAGCGCAGTGTCACGCCGCTTGCGTCTGCGCCGGCAGGCGTCACGTCGATTGCCACGCCGCCGCGCTCGGTGAACTCCAGCGCGTTACCGACGAGGTTGGTGACGACTTGGCGCAGGCGCTGCAGGTCGCCCCGCAACCGCTCCGGCACTCGGGGGTCGAGGGTCACCGCGATGCGCAGCCCCTTCTGGTCGGCGATCACCCGGAAGAGATCGACCACTTCGTCGAGCAACTCGGCGGGCCGGAACTCGACGCAGGCGAGCTGCATCTTGTGGGCCTCGAGCTTGGAGAAGTCGAGGATGTCGTTGATCACGCCGAGCAGCGCATGGCCCGCCTTCTGGATGTTCTGGATGTAGTCGCGCTGGCGCTCGTCGAGCGCCGTGCCGAGGGCGAGGTGGCAAAAGCCGATGACCGCGTTCATGGGGGTGCGGATCTCGTGGCTCATGTTGGCCACGAAGGCGCTCTTCGCGCGGGTGGCCGCCTCGGCCGCCTCCTTCGCCTCAATGAGTTCGCGGTGGATGTTCTTCAGCGTGGTGATATCGGCGTAGCTCAGGATGTGCGCCGGCACGTCGAAGAACTCGATCGGGTGCGACGAGGCGAGTACCCAATGGCGCTGTCCCCGCTTGTCCTCGATCTCGATCTCGCGACCCTCCACCCCGGCAGGGCAGGTGCCCGGCCCGAAGAGGGGCGCCTCGTCCGGCCGCAGGCGATGGAAGGGGGCCGCGGGCAGATCCCCGAGCTTGGCCCGCTCGACGCCGAAGAGGTCGGCCACCGCCTGGTTGCCGCGCACGATGCGCCCGTCCGCGTTGCCGATCACAGCCATCGGCACCGGGGCGGCGTCGAACACGGCGCGCAGGTTGTCCTCGCTGCGCGTGATCTTCTTCAGCAGGTTTGACACCGCCCACCAGATCCCGGCGATCACGACCAGCAGGAGGGCGGCGCCGGCCGTGAGCTTGGCGCGCACGTCGGCCTTGAGCTCGACGAGGAACAGCAGGTTGGCGCGGAATTCGGCGATACCCAGCAGCTCGCGCGTGGTCCTCGCATAGAGCGGCACTTCGATCACCAGGCAATCGCCGCAGCGTCCGGTCGCCTTGTCGATGTCGAGCGAGCCCGCCGGGGCGTCGAGGACGTCGTAGTCAAGCTCGGTCTTGAGGGCGATGAAGACTGGGGCGCCGGTGGTCGGCTCGGCCGCGATGAGAATCTCGTCCATGACGTCGGACAGGCGGCGGCGCGCCGCTTCGGGCTCGCCGGTCTGGATCGCGTCGACGAGCGCGTGGGCCTGGGAGTTGGCAAGCGCGGTGGCGTTGGCGCGCGCGTTGGCGTCCAGCTTGGGGGCGAGCACGCCGAACCAGTAGAACGCGAGGAGCGCCGCCAGGAAGAGGCTGGCCGCGAGGAAGAGCGGCGTGACTGCGGCCGCGGCGGGCAGCCGCCTCAGTTGGCGTTCGGGAGGCCTAGGGTTGCTCATAGCGTTCGGCGATGCGCAGGAAGAAGGGTTTGATACGGATGCCAGCGGCGGCGGCGGCGGCGAGGTTGACGTAGGGCAGCACCCGGTCGCCGACTACGATGCCAGCGGCGATGCCCTTTTCGACGTCCCCCTCGAAGGGCGAGAAGGTGAGCAGCTTGTGGCGGCGGCCGAAGGCGAGCAGTTGCGGGAGATCCTCGCCCAGGCGCTGGACGACGAAGACGCCGGCCACGTCCGCGTCGGCGTAGTGCGCGAGGCGCGACAGGGCGACGGCCTCCACCTTCAGCGGGATGCCGCGGATCGTCCCCTTGTCGCGCAGGCCGTCGGCGGAGCGCTCGGCCAGCCCGGGTTCGTCGCGGTGCACCACGAGCAGCAGCAGCGGGCCCTCGCCCGCGCGCTTGGCCGCGATATCCTGGTCGGCGGCGAGGAAGGTGGGGAAGACGTTGAGCCCGACGGCGATGCGCCGGGCGTCCTGCTCATCGGCGGCGTTCGCGCCGAGCCAGGGCGAGCCGAGCACCAGCAGCGCGCACAGCAGCGTTCTCGCTGCGCGTCGGGTGCGGAATCGGATTTTGCCCATCAGGCTCATTCGGGTCGGTGTCGGGGCCGCGGGCAAACGTCGGGTCAGAGGTCCAGCGAGCCCTCGACGCCGCGGCAGTAGCCGTTGAGCTCCACGTAGGCCTTGCCGGGCACCGCCCCCGTCACGCTGGAGGCGCCTTCCCAGTACTCCGGCCCCGCCCAGTAGCCGTGGCGGGCGCGCAGTTCCTGGTCCTTGACCATGGGCTGGACCTCGAAGCTCTCGCCTTCCACGGTAACACGCCAGCCCGAGGGATAGGTGCAGCCGGTGTGCGGGCTGGTCCAGTGGCCCAGGATCTCGACCTGGAACTGGTGCCCCGACAGCGTCCGGGTGTTGCCGCCGGCGTCGGTGACGGAGCCGGTGCGCTCGCCCGCGTTGGATTTGCCGAGGATGTCGTAGAGCATGATCTGGCGGTTGTCGGCGAGGTCGATGGCGAACCACTGCCAGCCCTTGACGATGGCCTGGTAGAGCTCGCCGTACTGGCGGTCGAACCAGCTCGCGCCGCTCACCTTGTAGGTCTTGCCGCCGACCGTGATGGTGCCGCGCGTCTCCATGCGCACGCGCGAGTAGTAGTAGGTGTAGCCGCCGTAGCGGTAGGGGTGGGCGTCGCCCCCGTAGTGCAGCACCGGCGCCTTGGTGGGTGCGAGCTCCAGGTCGAGGACGTAGCCGCCCACCTCGCTGCGCAGGCGGTCGCCGTTGGCGTCGCCGGTCGCGCGGATGATGTCGCCGGGCCCGGCGGTGAGCGCGAAGCGGTCCGTGGTGCGCGCGGGCAGGTGGAACTTGAGATGCTCGGCGAAGTGGAACTTGTCGCCGTCCACGTCGGTGATGGCGACCTGGGTGAGCTGGTCGCGCATCACCAGGAAGCTGTCGAAGGTGAAGAACACCACCTCGAAGCCGAAGCGGCGGCCTTCCTCCGACTCCAGGTGGCCGGTCCAGTACCACCACTGCACCTTCTCGTCGGGCAGGAAGACGTCGTCCCCGGGCAGCTCGATCGCGCCGATCAGGCCCCGGTGCGGCGCGAAGGCCGCGAGCCCGAGCGCCGGCAGCAGCCCGGCGAGGAAGGCCCACACGAGGTAGCGCCGGCGGGTGTGTGCCGCGCCGGTCCCGCCGGCCCGCGCCAGGCCGAGCACCTGCCGGCTGGGCCACAGGTAGCCCGCCATGCCGAGCAGGGCGAAGGCGGGTATCACGAGCGCGAGCTCCGGCTGCTTCGCGTGCAGCGGGGTGAGGAACAGGATCGCCAGCGAGACGGCGAAGACGAAGGCCGGCGGGGCGAGGCGCCAGCCGTCCACCGGGACGTCGCCGCGCATGCGCCCGAGCCTGGCCAGCAGCAGCGTCACCCAGGTGCCGAAGAAGAGCGCGACGATGGTGGCCTCGTCGACGAAGTGGCGCCCCACTAGCCACAGATAGCCGAGCATCACCGCGACGAAGATCAGGAAGGCCGGAACGATCGCGAGGAAGGGCGCGGCGGCGGTCCACCAGGCCTTGCCGTGGCCGACGCGGCCCGCGAGCTCCAGCATCGCGGTGTAGCTCGCGCCGATGACGAACCAGCCGACGTAGTTGTCCCACGGGATGCCGAACCAGGCGCCGGGCTCGGCCCACACCCACACGCCGAGGGAGACGAAGGCCGGATCGCAGACGAGGTCGATCACGGTCGCCAGCAGCCCCGCCGCGATCGGCACCAGCGTCGCCGGCAGGGCCAGCGCGCGCGCCGTGCGCAGGGCCGCGTAGATGATCGTGCCCCAGCTCAGGATGATCGACAGGGGCACCGGGCCCGGCAGCCACACGAGGGATTCGGTGTAGTAGTAGGGCGGCGGCGACTTGACGACCTGCGAGTACTCGACGATGAAGCCGAACAGGATCGCCGCCGGGATGAGGTAGAAGAGCGGGCGCTCGTGCCGCCACGTGTGGACGAGCAGCACCGCGGTGAGCAGGTAGTTCAGGATCTGGATGATGATGAAGGCGGTCGCGGGATCGGCGGGCTGCATCGGAATTCCTCGTTAGTTTTTTTGTGTTCCGGGGGCGGGGCCGCTGCGTCACATGCGGTACGAGAGCTGCACCCAGCCGGCGCGGCCCGGCTGGGGGTAGTCGCCGGCGTAGGAGGGAATCGGCTGATCGGCCACGTCCCGGGTGAGGAATGCGGGATAGCGCACGCGCTCGTCCAGCAGGTTGCTCACGCCCAGCCGCAGCGTGAGGCCGCGCACGCCGACGTTGCCGAAGCTCGTGGTGGCGTCGACGGTCTCGTAGCCCGACAGCCTGTGGCGCGGGTCGCCGGCCTCGCGCGCGCGCTCGCCGACGTGGCGCAGCCACAGGCTGTAGGTCTGCGTCGCCGTCGGCTGGAAGACCAGTGCCAGGTTGGCGAGGCGGTCGGCCGCCCCGGCCACGGCGTCACCGGTGTCCGAGTGCTCGGCATCGGAGAGGGTAATGTTGGCCTTGAGCCGGAGCCGGCTCGTCAGGCGCTGGTCGAGCTCCAGCTCGACGCCATCGACCTCGACCCCCGGGGCGTTGCGGTACTGGAGGATGCGGCTGCCGACGATGAGGTCCTTCAGCCGCGAGTGGAAGAGGGTCGCGCGGCCTCCGGTGGCCGGACCTTTGTAGATGTACGCGAACTCCGTGGTCTTGATCGTCTCGGGAGAAAGCTCCGTCCCCGCCTCCGCCATCGCCATCTCGTAGAAGGTCGGCGGACGGAACGCTTCCGCGTACTGCGCCTTCAGGATGTGCCGGCGGTCGAGCCGCCAGACCGCCGCGAGGCGCGGCGACAGCTTGTCGCCCACGTCGTCGTAGTCGTCGTAGCGCAAGCCGGCGGTGACGGTGACGTCGTCGCTCAGCCGGTACTCGTCCTGCAGCGTCAGGCTGAGGATCCGCCGCGTGCTGCCGTCGTCGGCCCACTGTGCGCCTTCGTCCGCCGTGGAGCGCCGCGGGGCGGGCAGGGGGGTCCGCGTGAGCGGGTCGAGGTTGCTTTCCACCCAGGCGTCGCCGGCGGCGATGTGGGTGGCGCCGAGGCTCAGCAGCCAGTTGTGGTCCCGCCAGCCGCTCCAGTGCATGTCGTACTCGGCGGACAGGCGCTGTTCGTCGTAATAGCCCTTTGCCCACCAGCCTTCCGGCAGGACGGCCGGGAGGGGCGTGAACCAGGTGAGGCCCGCCGGCAACAGGCGGAAGTCGAAGCGGTTCTCGTAGTACTGCCAGCCCAGGCGCAGCTCGGTGGCGAGCGTCTCCGACGGGCGCCAGCCGCCCTTGCCGTTCACCATGAAGTAGCGGTTGCGGTAGGCGATGCCGTCGTCCGGCTGGGACAGCACGTTGACGGTGCCGAAGTGGTCGCCGTTGCCGTCCTCGACGTAGCTCGCGGACAGGGAATACTCGTCGCGGTAGAGGTCCACCAGCAGCGAGCGCTGTTCCATCTCGTCGTTCACCGGACCGGGCGCGTTCGACAGCGTGCCGTTCAGCAGCGGGTTCACCGGAATGCCGGCCGGGTCCACCGGGATGCCGGAGAGCGCATCCTGCCCGGAACCAACCCTCGCCCCTCGGCTGTGCCAGCCGCCGAAGCTCATGCTGCCGCCGCTCCGGCCGTCCTCCGAGCGCCAGTGACGGAAGCCCCCGGCGCCGTAGGTGTCGAAGCGGCCGGCGCGCGCGAACACGCCGTCGGCGTCCTTGCGGGTGATCACGTTGATCACCCCCGCGTAGGCGAACTCGCCGTGGATGGCCGAGCCCGGGCCGCGGATCACCTCGATCTGGCCGACCTGCTCGATCGGCATGTTGAGCACCGGATTGGCGTTGGCCGACAGGGCCGAGTTCATCGACTGGCTGTTGAGCAGGATCTTCATGTTGCCCGAGGCGAAGGTGCCGCCCACGCCGCGCACCAGCGTCTGGCGCCCGCCGATCTGGTCGGTCGAGGGCTCGATGCCGGGCACGAGGCGCAGCGCCTCCCACACCGTGCGCGCGCCCAGCGCTTCCAGCTCGTCGCCGAGCAGGACGGTGACGAGGCCCGGCACGTAGTCGGCGTTCATCTTCGTCCGGGTGGCGATCTCGGTCTGCTGGTCGAGGACCGCCAGGAGGTCGCGCAACTCGGCGGACTCTTCGCCCCCGGCCGGCGCATCCTGGTCCGGCGCGGCCTGGGCGCAGGCGGTGAACGACAACAGGCCCAGCAGGCAATGCCGGAGTACGGCTTTCTTCATTTCTCCCCTTGTCCCCGGCGCATCGTGGATCGCGCCCGTCGCGGATCATGCCGAGGCGCGGGGATACTACTCCTTCCCGAACTTTGACTGCTGCGAACTAATAACTGCCAGTTTCGATTTTTTGGCGGCGCTGCCGGCCGGCTACTGGGTACGCGCGGGGGTGACGCCGAGGAGTTGGAAGGCCTTTTCCTGCAAGGGCGTCGGCCGGGCGGTGAGCACGATCTTGGCGTTCGGATTCAACGTGGTGTGGGTGACGTTGTAGGCGAGCGTGGCGAGATCCTGCATGAGCTCGGCCTCGGTCGCGGCGAGCAACTCCGTGCGCTTTCTCGCCCGCTCCTCGGTCAGCAAGGGGTTGCGGCACACCACCAGACGCTCGACCACGAACACCTCCTCCGCCCTGGGTACGGCCACGCCGCCCAATAGCTGGGTCCCGTTGCTGACGCGGGATCCAGTATCTCGCGACGTCGAAGTTCGGCCTAACGGTCGAGTTCCGGGTAATGGCGGAAAATGCCCTCTTCGCTGAACGGCAGGCGCCGATCCGACGCGAGATAGGCGGCGAGGCGCGGGCGCCGGGCGACGCGCTCGTGAAGCTCGACGAGGCCCGGGCAGCCCGGTTCGACGCGCGACATCGCGCGCGGGAACGCGTAGCGCAGGCCTGCGACGATCTGGAACAGCGACAGGTCGACGTACGACAGCGTGTCGCCGACGAGGTAGCCGCTGCGAAAGCTGTTCTGCGCGCGGACCTGCTCGAAATAGCGCAGGAACTTCGGCAGCCGGTTCTGCGTGAAGTCCTTCGCGCGGCGCTGCGCTTCGGGCTTCTGGTCCTCGTAATACAGGCTGCCCGCGATCGGGTGGTGCGTGTCATGGACTTCGCCGACGAGGTCGGCGATCGTCAGCTGCAGCTGGTGCGCCCAGTGCCGTCCCGCCTCGGTTTTCGGCGCGAGGCCGAGCCGCGGGCCGAGATACAGCAGAATGTTCGCGGTCTGGCCGATCAGCATGTCCCCCGCTTTCAGGAACGGCGGCGCGAACGGCACGTGTTCCAGCGACTCGCCGTCGAGCAGCCGCAGCAGCGCCGGCAGGCCCCGGCCGTTTTCCTCGGGCAGGCGGGCGACGTCGAGGTAGTCGGCGCCCGCTTCTTCGAGCGGCAGGCGAACGAATTCGCCGCGCCCCTGGATCGACGGCCAGTAATACAGTTCGTAGCGCATGAGGACGTTCTCCCGCAGTGAGCGAGGCCGGCGGCGTTACCGGTGTCGTGGCTGGCGCGCAGGTCCGGCAGCAATGGTACGATCCACCCGCTGGCGGGGGCTCGGCCGGTCTCGTTGTCATTGTGGGCGTCAGTCGAGGAATCGACTATATTGCGTCGCAATATCCTCCGGCGTCGGGCATTCCGCGCCGCGGATGACGCGACCACCACAGGACCTAATTGATGGCTCAGACCCCTCCTTCTTTGATGCGCCGACTGTCGCTCGCGTTCGGCGCGTTCTTCTCGATCATCGGCAACCGCGACTTCGCCGCGCAGGTGATGCGGCTGCGCGCGGGTGCCGACGTCGCCGCCCCGGCCGCCCCGGCCGCCGCTGAACCCGCCCCGGACGTCCGTCCGCTGCGCGAAGTGCCGCACGAAGCCGCGTTGCAGCTGCTCGGCATGCTGCAGCGCGAAGCGCGCCTCGTCGACTTCGTCGCGGAGGACATCGCCGCCTATTCCGACGCCGATGTCGGCGGCGCGGCGCGGCTCGTGCACGCCGGCTGCCGCAAGGTGCTGGGCGAGCATTTCAGCATCGAACCGGTGCGCGCCGACGCCGAAGGCAGCCGCGTGACGCTCGCCGACGGTTTCGATGCTGCCGCGATCCGCGTCACCGGCAACGTCGTCGGCAAGCCGCCGTTCACCGGCACGATCAGCCACCGTGGCTGGCGCGTCACCGACGCACGCCTGCCGAAGCTCGCCGAACATCATGACGCATCGATCATCGCGCAGGCGGAGGTGGAGCTATGAGCGAGCCGCGTTTCGTCATCGGCATCGACCTCGGCACGACCCACTGCGCGCTGTCGTACGTCGACATCGCCGCGAGCGACGGCGAACATGCCGCGCAGCAGGTGCTGCAGATTCCGCAACTGACCGGCCCTGGCGCCGTCGAGGCGCTGCCGCTGCTGCCGTCCTTCCTCTACCTGCCGCACGAGAACGAGCTGGGCGAAGGCGACCTGACGCTGCCGTGGACGAGCGCGCAGGACTACGTCGTCGGCGAATTCGCGCGCTCGCGCGGCGCCGGCACGCCGATCCGTCTCGTGTCGAGCGCGAAGAGCTGGCTGTGCCATCCGGGCGTCGACCGCAAGGCGGCGATCCTGCCGAGCGACGCGCCGGACGAAGTCGCGCGGATTTCGCCGCTCGAAGCGTCGATCCGCTACCTCGCGCACCTGCGCGATGGGTGGAACGACGCGCAGCCCGACGCGCCGTTCGACGAGCAGGACATCACCGTGACGATCCCGGCGTCGTTCGATCCGGCCGCGCGCGAGCTGACCGCGGAAGCCGCGGCCACTGCCGGCTATCGCCACATGACGCTGCTCGAGGAACCGCAGGCGGCGCTGTACAGCTGGATCCAGATGAGCGAAGGGCACTGGCGCGACGAGGCGGAGCCCGGCGACGTCATCCTCGTCGTCGATGTCGGCGGCGGCACGACCGACCTGTCGCTGATCGCCGTCGTCGAACGCGACGGCAACCTCGAACTGCACCGCGTCGCGGTCGGCGAGCACATCCTGCTCGGCGGCGACAACATGGACCTCGCGCTCGCCTACGCAGTCGCGCGCAAGCTCGCCACGGCGGGCACGCAGCTCGACGCGTGGCAGATGCGCGCGCTCGCGCACGCGTGCCGCGGCGCGAAGGAGACGCTGCTCGGCGACCCGACGGTCGACGCCGTGCCGATCGTCGTGCCGAGCCGCGGCTCGAAGCTCATCGGCGGTTCGATCCGCACCGAGCTCGGCCGCGAGACGCTGACCGCGACGATCGTGGACGGCTTTTTCCCGTCGGCCCAGGTCAGCGACCGCCCGCTGTCGCGCGCCCGCGCCGCTCTCACGCAGCTCGGCCTGCCGTATGCGCAGGATGCGGCGATCACGCGCCACCTCGCGGCGTTCCTCGGCCGCCAGCTCGGCGCGACCGCCGAGCTCGAAGGGTTCGGCGCGCTTCATCCGGCCGACGCGAGCTTCCTGCATCCGACCGCGGTGCTGTTCAACGGCGGCGTGTTCAAGTCCGCGCTGCTCGCCGACCGCGTGCTGGCGACGCTCAACGGCTGGCTCGAAGCCGAAGGCGCCGCGCCGGTGCGCGTGCTGCAGCGCGCCGATCTCGATCTCGCCGTCGCGCGCGGCGCGGCGTATTACGGCTACGTGCGGCGCGGGCGCGGCGTGCGCATCCGCGGCGGCACTGCGCGGGCGTACTACGTCGCGGTCGAGTCCGCGATGCCGGCGGTGCCGGGCGTCGAGCCGCCGATCCAGGCGCTGTGCCTGGCGCCGTTCGGCATGGAAGAGGGAACGGAGGCGCAGCTGCCGGCGCAGGAGTTCGGCCTGATCGTCGGCGAACCGGTGCGGTTCCGCTTTTTTGGTTCGTCGGTGCGGCGCCAGGACGAAGTCGGCACGCTGCTCGACTTCTGGGGGCCGGACGAGCTGCAGGAGCTCGAGGAGATCGAGGCCAGCCTGCCGGCCGAAGGCCGCGCCGCGGGTGAGATTGTGCGCGTGAAGCTGCATGCGCGCGTCACCGAAGCCGGCACGCTGGAGCTCGAAGCGCTGCCCGCCGACGGCAGCGCGCGCTGGAAAGTGTCGTTCGACGTGCGCGGCGGACAGTCCTGAATGCCGTGAAACCTTACCTCGTCGGGATCGACCTCGGGACCAGCAACACCGTTGTCGCGTACGCGGCGCCGGGCGACGACGATATCGCGCTGCTGCCGATCGATCAGCTCGTCGCCCCTGGCCAGGTCGCGGCGCGATCGCTGCTGCCGTCGCTGCGCTATCACCCCGGCCCCAGCGAGCTGAGCCCGGACGACCTGCAGCTGCCGTGGGCGGTGAGCGATGTCGCCGGCGTCGAGCCGGTCGTCGTCGGCACGCTCGCGCGCGAGCTCGGCGCGCAGGTGCCGGGACGGCTCGTCGCGAGCGCGAAAAGCTGGCTGTCGCACGCCGGCGTCGATCGCGGCGCGCCGATCCTGCCGTGGGGCGCCGGCGACGACATCGCGAAAGTGTCGCCGGTCGCGGCAAGCGCAAGCTACCTCGCGCATGTGCGCGCAGCGTGGAATGCGCGCTTCCCGGACGCGCCGCTGGAGCGCCAGCAGGTCGTGCTCACCGTGCCCGCGTCGTTCGACGAAGGGGCGCGGGCGCTGACGCTCGAAGCGGCGCGGCTCGCGCAGCTGCCGGCGCTGCGCCTCCTCGAGGAGCCGCAGGCGGCGTGCTACGACTGGCTGTTCCGCCATCGCCTGAGCCTCGCGGCGGAACTGCAGGCGACGCGGCTGATCCTGGTCTGTGACGTCGGCGGCGGCACGACGGACTTCACGCTGATCCGCGTCGCCGTGGAGGACGGCGAACCGCGCTTGACCCGCATCGGCGTCGGCGACCACCTGATGCTCGGCGGCGACAACATGGATCTCGCGCTCGCGCATGTCGTCGAAGCGCGCCTCGGCGCGGCCGAGGGCAAGCTGTCCGCGGCGCGCTTCTCGCAGCTCCTGCAGCGCTGCCGCGGTGCGAAGGAGCAGCTGCTCGGCCCGGCCGCGCCCGAGCGCGTGACGGTGACGTTGCTCGGTGCCGGCAGCCGGCTCGTCGGCGGCGCGCGCTCGGTCGAGCTCGCACGCGACGAGGTCGAGCACCTGATCGTCGACGGCTTCCTGCCACGCATCGGCGCCGACGCGCGGCCCGCCCGGCGGCGCGCCGGCATCGTCGAGTTCGGCCTGCCGTATCCGGCCGATCCCGCGATCACGCGCCACCTCGCGGCGTTTCTGGAACGGCATGCCGCCGCGGCGCGCGAAGCGCTCGGTGCGGACGCGCCCGAAGCGCCCGAACTGCCGGTGCCCGACACCGTGCTGCTCAATGGCGGTGTGTTCCGCGCCGTTGCGCTGAGCGAGCGGCTGCAGCACGTGCTCGGCGGCTGGCGCGGCCAGGCGCTGCGCCTGTTGCACAACGACGACCCGGACGTCGCGGTCGCACGCGGCGCCGTCGCGTACGCGCTGGTGCGCGCCGGCCACGGGCCGCGCATCGGCGGCGGCTCGCCGCGCAGCTACTTTCTCGTCATCGAGGGCGACGGGCCGTCGCGGCGCGGCGTGTGCGTGCTGCCGCGCGGCACCGAGGAGGGCGTCGAAGTCCATCTGCCCGAGCGCAGCTTCGCGCTGAAGCTCGGCCAGCCGGTGCAGTTCCACCTCGTGTCGTCGGCCGCCGATACGCCCCATCGGGCAGGCGACCTCGTCGACATCGCCGGCGACGACTTCGTGCGCCTGCCGCCGATCGCGACCGTCATCCCGTCGGCGGGCAGCGGCGCCGTCGACGTGCCGGTACGAATCGTCGCCGCGATGACCGAAGTCGGCACGCTCGACATGCATTGCGTCAGCCTCGTCGAGCCCGCGCGCCGCTGGCTGCTGGCGTTCCAGCTGCGCGGCGACGGCGCAGCGCAGGCGGAGACGGTCGCGGCGCTGCCGCCGCGCTTCGCCGACGCGGTCGAAGCGGTCGACCGCGTCTTCGGCTCGCGCTCGCACGACCTCAGCGGCAAGGAAGTGCGCCAGTTGCGCGGCCAGCTCGACCACCTGCTCGGCAAGCGCGAAAGCTGGGACGTGCCGCTGCTGCGCGCATTGTTCGACGTGCTGTGGGAGCGCGTGCGCCGCCGGCGCCGCTCGGCCGAGCACGAGCGGCTGTGGCTGAACCTCGCCGGCTACTGCCTGCGCCCCGGGCTCGGCTATCCGCTCGACGACTGGCGGGTCGAGCAGCTGTGGACGCTGTTCGCGCAGGGCATCCAGTACGTGCGGGAGCGGCAGAACTGGTCGGAATGGTGGACGCTGTGGCGGCGCGCGGCAGGCGGCCTGGGCGCGCCCGAACAGCTGCTCGTGCTGCAGGCGGCGGGCGAACAGCTCGAAGCCGACGACGCCGCGCGCCGCGCCCACCAGCCGGTCGGGACGCGAGGCAGCCTCGAGGATCTCGTGCGCCTGGCCGCGTCGCTCGAGCGGGTCGAAGTCGAGCATCGCATCGAGATCGGCGAATGGCTGATCGAGCGGCTGCAGAAACCTGCGGAAAAGCACAACGCGTGGTGGGCGGTCGGGCGCATTGGCGCGCGTGAGCCGCTGTACGGCAGCGCGCACAACGTCGTGCCGGCCGACGTCGCGGCGCGCTGGCTCGGCGCGATCCTCGCGCTCGACTGGAAGCGCATCGAGCCGGCCGCGTTCGCCGCCGCGCAGATCGGGCGCATGACCGGCGACCGCTCGCGCGACCTGCCGGCAGAGCTGCGCGACGAAGTGGCGCGGCGTCTCGCGGCGATCAACGCCCCGCCGAGCTGGACCGCGATGGTGCGCGAAGTCGTCGTGCTCGAGGAGGCCGAGAAATGGCGCGCGTTCGGTGAATCGCTGCCGCCGGGCCTGCAACTGCTCGACCATTGAGTGCGCAACCCTCCCGGCATGCCGTCATTTGCGCTGCGCATCGCCGCGGCAATGCCTGCGTCCTGTGTCGCGCCGCTGCATCCCGTATATAGTCCTGCAGGTGCAATGCACCGGTTTTCGTTTGCTTTCAACAAGGAGAACACTATGGCATCGAAGAAACAGGACAAGCAGGAGAAGCAGGAGAAGGTGGAAAGAGGGGTGGCAAGGATCGACATCGGGCTGAGCGAAGTCGACCGCGCGAAGATCGCGGACGGATTGTCGGCGCTGCTCGCGGACAGCTACACGCTCTACCTGATGACGCACAACTTCCACTGGAACGTCACCGGGCCGATGTTCAACACGCTGCACGTGATGTTCATGCAGCAGTACACCGAGCAATGGACCGCGCTCGACCTGATCGCCGAACGCATCCGCGCGCTCGGGTTTCCCGCGCCGGGGACCTACCGGGAATTCGTCGAGCGCGCTTCGATCAAGGAAATCGAAGGGGTGCCGAAAGCGCTCGAGATGGTCCGCAGCCTCGTCGCCGCGCAGGAAGCGACCGCGCGCACCGCGCGCAGCCTGTTCCCGGTCGTCAACGACGCGAACGACCAGCCGAGCGCCGATCTGCTGACGCAGCGCCTCGAAGTCCACGAAAAGACCGCGTGGATGCTGCGCAGCCTGCTCGAAGACTGAACGACCTCCTGCGCCCCCGCAGCCTGCGCCGGCGCCTCGCGATTTACTGCCAGCCGCCGCCGAGCGCCTTGTACAGCGCGATGCGGTTCGCCGCGTCGGATTCGCGCACGGCGATCAGCTGGAGCTGGGCGCCGTACAGCGTGCGTTGCGCATCGAGCAGGCCGAGGTAGCTGTCGACGCCGCCCTTGTAGCGCGCCTCGGACAGCCGAAAGCTTTCGGCGGTCGCTTCGACGAGGCGGCGCCGCGCGTCGAGCTGCTCGGCGAGCGTCGCGCGTTCGGCCAGCGCGTCGGCGACTTCGCGGAACGCGCCCTGGATCGCCCTTTCGTACTGCGCGACGTTGATGTCGCGCTGGATCTCGGCGACGTCGAGGTTCGCGCGCAGGCGGCCGGCCTCGAAGATCGGGATGCGGATCTGCGGCACGAAGCTCCATGTGCCGGAGCCGCTCGAGAACAGGCCGTCGAGCGTGCTGCTCGCGCTGCCGGCTGCCGCGGTCAGCGTGATCGACGGGAAGAAGGCGGCCCGCGCCGCGCCGATGTTGGCATTGGCCGCGCGCAGCCGGCGCTCGGCCTCGAGGATGTCGGGACGGCGCACGAGGACTTCGGACGGCACGCCGGCCGGCAGCTCGGCGACGGCGGTCAGCGTGTCGGCAAGCTGCGGCGGCAGCAGTTCGGGCGGAACGCGCGTGCCGGCGAGCAGCGCGAGCGCGTTCTCGTCCTGTGCGACGAGCGCAGCGAAACGGGCGGCGTCGGCGCGGGCGTCTTCCTGCAGCGTCTCGGCCTGCCGCAGGTCGAGCGCCGACACCGCGCCGGCCTCGAAGCTGCGCCGCGTCAGTTCAAACGACTCCTGCCGCGTCTGGTAGGTGTTGCGCGCCAGCGCGAGGCGCTCGCGGTCGGCGGCGAGCGTCAGCCACGCGTTCGCGACTTCCGCGACGAGGCTGATCTGCGCACTGCGGCGCGCCTCCTCGGTGCCGAGGTACAGTTCCAGCGCCTGCTCGTTGAGGCTGCGCAGGCGGCCGAAGAAATCCAGCTCCCACACCGAGAAGCCGATCGTCGCGCTGTACTGCCGGCTGATCGTCGCATCGCCGTTGCCGCCGCCGTTGCTCCGCACGAGGTCCGCGGGCAGACGCTGCGCGTTCTGGCCGCCGCTCGCGCCGATCGCCGGGAACAGGTCGGCGCGCTGGATGCGGTACTGCGCGCGGGCACGCTCGATGTTGAGAGCCGCTACGCGCAGGTCGCGGTTGTTGTCGAGCGCCAGCGCGATCAGCTCGCGCAGGCCGGGCGCGGCGAAGAAATCGCGCCACGGCAGCGCGTCGGCTGCGGCAGCACTGGCCGAAACCGTGTCCGGCACCTGCGGGAAGGATGCCGGGACCGGTGCGGCCGGCCGCTGGTAGTCCGGCGCCAGCGTCGAGCATGCGCTCGCGACAGTGGCGGCCAGCGCGGCGGTCAGGAGGCGCAGTCGGGTCATCATTTGGCCTCCTCGGCGACGGGTGCGATGGTTGCGGGCGGAGCCGGCTTTTTCTTGAAGATGCGCATGATCACGACGTAGAACAGCGGAATGAAGAAGATGCCCAGCACGGTCGCGGCGATCGTGCCGCCGAGCACGCCGGTGCCGATCGCGTTCTGGCTGCCCGAGCCGGCGCCGGTCGAGATCGCCAGCGGCAGCACGCCGAGGCCGAACGCGAGCGAAGTCATCAGGATCGGGCGCAGCCGCATGCGCACCGCTTCGAGCGTCGCGGCGACGAGCTCCTTGCCTTCGTGCTCCATCTGCGCTTTCGCGAACTCGACGATCAGGATCGCGTTCTTCGCCGACAGGCCGATCGTCGCGAGCAGGCCGACCTGGAAATAGACGTCGTTCGACAGGCCGCGCCCGGTCGCCGCGAGCAGCGCCCCGAGCACACCGAGCGGAACTACCAGCATCACCGCGAACGGTACCGACCAGCTCTCGTACAGCGCTGCCAGACACAGGAACACGACCAAGAGCGACAGCGCATACAGCGCCGGCGCCTGCGCTCCGGAACGGCGCTCCTCGTACGAGGTGCCGGTCCATTCGTAGCCGATGCCGGCAGGCAGCTTCGCCATGATCTCCTCGACCGCGGCCATTGCGTCGCCCGACGACAGGCCTGGCGCCGCCTGGCCGAGGATTTCGACTGCCGGCTGGCCGTTGTAGCGTTCGAGGCGAGGCGAGCCGTAGCTCCAGTGCGCGGTGGCGAACGCCGACAGCGGCACCATCTCGCCCTGGCGGTTGCGTACGTACCACTTGGCAAGGTCTTCAGGCTTCATGCGCGCGTCCGCGTCGGACTGCAGATAGACTTTCTTGATGCGGCCGCGATCGAGGAAGTCGTTCACGTACGTGCCGCCCCATGCTGTTGCCAGCGTCTCGTTGATGTCCGCGACCGAGACGCCGAGCGCGCCGGCCTTGGCGTGGTCGATGTCGAGGCGGAATTCGGCCATGTCGTCCTGGCCGTTCGGCCGCACCCCGACGAGCCGCTTGTCCTGCGCAGCGAGGCCGAGGAACTGGTTGCGCGCGCCAAGAAGCGCATCGTGGCCGAGGCCGGAGCGATCCTGCAGGAAAATGTTGAAGCCGCTCGCGGTGCCGAGCTCGAGCACGGCCGGCGGCACGAACGCGAACACCATCGCTTCGCGGATCTGCGCGAACGCGCCCATCGCGCGCCCGGCCACCGACTTGACGTCCATTCCCGGTTCTTGCCGCTCGTCCCAGTCCTGCAGGTTGATGAACGCGAGTCCCATGTTCTGCCCGCTGCCGCCGAAGCTGAAACCGGCCACGGTGAAGATCGAGCGCACCGTGTCCTTTTCGGTCTCGAGGAAATGGTCCTCGACTTTCTTCAGCACCGCCAGCGTGCGATCCTGCGTCGCGCCGGCCGGCAACGTGACCTGGCTGAACATCACGCCCTGGTCCTCCTCGGGCAGGAACGAGGTCGGCATGCGCAGGAACAGCAGCGCGAGCACGGCAATGATCGCCAGATAGATCGCGAGGAAGCGCAGGCTGCGGTGCAGGATGCGCCCGACCGTCGACTCGTAGCGCCGCGTGTTGCGCGCGAACATCCCGTTGAACCAGTGGAAGAAGCCCGAAAACCAGCCGCCTTCGCCGTGCTCGTGGCCTTTCTCGACCGGCTTGAGCATCGTCGCGCACAGCGCCGGCGTGAAGATGATCGCGACCAGCACCGACAGCGCCATCGCCGCGGCGACGGTGATCGAGAACTGCCGGTAGATGACGCCGGTCGAGCCGCCGAAGAACGCCATCGGGATGAACACTGCCGACAGCACGAGGCCGATGCCCACCAGCGCACCGGTGATCTGGTCCATCGAGCGCTTCGTCGCCTCCTTCGGCGACAGGCCTTCCTCGCTCATGACGCGCTCGACGTTCTCGACGACGACGATCGCGTCATCGACGAGCAGGCCGATCGCGAGCACCAGGCCGAACATCGTCAGCGTGTTGATCGTGAAGCCGAACGCCGCCATCACGCCGAAAGTGCCGAGCAGCACCACCGGCACCGCGATCGTCGGGATCAGCGTCGCGCGGATGTTCTGCAGGAACAGGTACATCACGAGGAACACCAGCGCGATCGCTTCGAGCAGCGTCTTGACGACGCCCTGGATCGAGATCGCGACGAAAGGCGTGGTGTCGTAAGGCACCACCACCTCCACGCCGGCGGGAAAGTACGGGGCCATCCGGTCGAGCTGTGCCCGCACCGCCGTCGCGGTGTCGAGTGCGTTCGCGCCGGCGGCGAGCTTGATGCCGATCGCGGCCGCGGGCTGACCGTTGTAGCGGCCGACGGTGCCGTAGTTCTCGGCGCCGATCTCGATGCGTGCGACATCTTCGAGTCGCACTTCGCCGCCTTGGGCCGAGCTGCGCAGCAGGATGTCCTCGAACTGCCCGACTGTCTCCAGCCGGCTCTGTGCCGTGATCGACGCGGTAAAACCCTGTCCCTCCACCGCGGGCGTACCACCGAGCTGGCCGGCGGAAACTTCGTTGTTCTGGGCACGGATCGCCGCCTGGACGTCGCCTGGCGTGAGGCCGAACTTCACCAGCTTCGCCGGGTCGAGCCACACCCGCATCGCGTACTGGGAGCCGAACACCTGGACTTCGCCGACGCCGGTGACGCGCGACAGCGGATCCTGCACCGACGAGACGAGGAAGTCGGCCAGGTCGACCTGCTTGAGGCTGCCGTCCTGCGACACGAAGCCGACGACCATCAGGAAGTTGGCGGTCGACTTGGCGACCTGCACGCCTTGCTGCTGCACCGGCTGCGGCAGCAGCGGCAAGCCTAGTTGCAGCTTGTTCTGCACCTGCACCTGCGCGATGTCGGGGTTCGTGCCGGCGTCGAAAGTCAGCGTCAGCGAGGCGCGGCCATATGAATCCGACGACGACTTCATGTACAGCAGGCCGTCGAGACCGGTCATCTTCTGTTCGATGATCTGGGTGACCGAATCCTCCACGGCTTTCGCCGACGCACCGGGATAGCTGGCGTTGATGACGACCGTCGGAGGGGCGATCGACGGGTACTGCGACACCGGCAGCGTCAGGATCGACAGCGCGCCGGCGAGCATGATGACGATCGCGATGACCCACGCGAAGATCGGTCGGTCGATGAAAAAGCGTGCCATCGTCGCGTCCTCAGTTCTTCTGCGCGGCGGCAGGGGGAGCGTTTGCTGCCGCGGGAGGGGTCGCGCCGGCTTCGGTCACCTGCACCTGGGCGCCGGGGCGCACGCGCTGCAGCCCTTCGACGATCACCCGGTCGCCCTCGGCGAGGCCGGCGGTCACGACCCATTTGTCGCCGAGCGACTGCTCGGCGGTGACGCTGCGCGCCTCGACCTTGCTTTCGCCATCGACGACCATGACCTGGGCGTTGCCGCGCGGATCGTGGCTGAGCGCCGCATGCGGCACGAGCACGGCGTCGCTCTTGACGCCTTGCGGGAGCCGCGCGCGCACATACATGCCGGGCAGCAGTTCGGCGTGCGGATTCGGGAACACCGCGCGCAGCGTCACGCTGCCGGTGCCTGGATCGACGGAGACCTCGGAAAACGCGAGCCTGCCTTCGGCGCCGAAGACGCTGCCGTCCTCCAGCACCAGGCGCACGGGTACGGTGTCGCCACTTGCCCGTTGCAGCCTGCCTTCGGCCAGATCGCGCTTCATGCGGATCAGCTCGCTGCTCGACTGGGTGACGTCGACGTAGATCGGGTCGAGCTGCTGCACCGTGGCGAGGGCCTGGCTCTGGTTCGCCGTCACCAGCGCGCCGGGCGTGACCGCGGAACGGCCGATGCGCCCGGCGATCGGCGACGTGACGCGGGTGAATTCGAGGTCGATTTTCGCCTTGTCGATCGCCGCCTTCGCGGCCGCGACTTCAGCCTGGCCCTGCTGCAGCGCGGCCGTGGCGTCGTCAAAAGCCTGCTTGCTCACGGCGTTGATCCTGACCAGGTCGGCGTAGCGGTCGGCCTTGAGGCGCGCGGCGTAAACATTCGCCTCGGCGCGTGCGAGGTTCGCCTTGGCGCTGGCGTAGGTAGCCTGATAAGTCGCGGGATCGATCTGGTACAGCACCTGGCCCGCCTTGACGTCGCTGCCTTCGGTGAATGGGCGCTGTTTGATGATGCCCGTGACTTGCGGACGCACTTCGGCGATCAGGTAAGGCGCCGTGCGCCCCGGCAACTCGACGACGAGCGGCACCGCTTCGGTGTGTACGGTGACGACGGTCACTGTCGGGGCAGGAGGGGGGGGCGCAGCGGCGTCTGCCGAGCCCTGTTGCTTGTCGCTCCCGCAGGCAGCGAGCAGCACGGCGCTTGCCAGTGCAATGGCCACTGGCCGGAACAGCCGATTGCCGTTGATCCCCATGAATCGCCTCTCGAAATGGTTGGACCGGTGCCGGAAAGTGCGCACCGTCCGGGTGGGGTGCAAAAATAGAATGTTTATTCTAGAATGACCATTCTATGTTAGGATTTTCCGCAGTGCAAGATCGATGCAATACATCTTCAATATCTCCGGAGACCCTGCGAATGCCCCCCGACTCCGCCCCTCCCGACCCGCCGCGCGCCGAAGTCCGCCGCGCGCAGATTCTCGCCGCCGCGGGGGACTGTTTTCGCAGCAAGGGCTTCCACGGTGCGAGCATTGCCCAGATCTCCAGGATCGCCGGCATGAGTCCGGGGCATATCTATCACTACTTCGAAAACAAGGAGGCGATCATCGCGGCGATCGTCGCGCAGGACCTTGAACATGTCCTGGCGATGACCGCCTCGTTGCGCGTCGCCTGCAACATGAAGGAGGCGATGGTCGAACACGTCGCCGACGGCGTCGCGCGCAATCTCGAGCCGCGTACGGCGGGACTCAATCTCGAGATCCTTGCCGAAGCGGCCCGCAACCCGCATGTCGCCGAGATCGTCCGGTCGGCCGACCGCGTGTGCCGCGACAGCCTCGGGCGGACGCTGCGCGACATGCGCCGCGCGAGCGGCCATGACGACGACGAGGCGACGATCGCCGGCATGATCGAAGTGCTCGCCGCGATGTTCGAAGGGCTGGCGAGCCGCAGCATCCGCAACCCGCATCTCGACCGCGACGTCGTCGTGCGGCTGTTCCAGGGCGCGCTGCGCGACCTGCTCAGCCAAAATCCCTGACGCCTGCCTTCTCCGCGGCCCCACGAGGGCAGCCGCGGTGGCCGGGGATTGCTTCCGGAATACCCGTGAGGCATGAAAATCATTGTTTCGAGGTATTTCCGCGCTGAGCCCCGTCGGGTAGGTTTCAGTCTCATAGCTTGCGCGGAACGGATTCCTGTCCTTTCATGAACATCTCCAGCGGAATCAAGGGTTCCCACTGCCACGGAAGGGCGGGACACCGGACGTCGGAAGTCCGGCCTCGGATGTCCGCTCCCGGCGGCAGTGCGCGCCGGATTCACAGACGAGGTGTACTTTGGACGACCCTCTCAGCGACGGGCGCGCTCCTCCTCGGGAGTGGCTCCCCCCCGGCGGCGAAACGGGGGCGCTGGTGCGCCGCATCGACTGGGGACGGACAGCGCTCGGCCCCGTCGCGCAGTGGCCGGCGAGCCTCAAGACCGTCGTCGCGCTGGTGCTCGGGGCGGGCTTCCCGGCGGCCCTGCTGTGGGGCGAGGATCTCGTCCAGATCTATAACGATGGCTATCGGCCGCTGCTCGGCGCGCGCCATCCCGACGCGCTCGGGCGCAGCGCAAGGGACAGCGGGAGCGGAGCGTGGCAGGTTCACGAACCGCTGTGCCGCCAGGTGATGACCGACGGCGAGGCGGTCATGCTCTCCGAGCAGGTCGTCGAATCGCCCGGCGACGGCACCCTGCCGCTGTACGTGACGAACTGCTACAGCCCGGTCCGTTGCGAGGACGGGAGCATTGGCGGCGTGCTGGTGACGGTGATCGACGACACCCCGCGGATCCTCGCCCGGCGGCGCCAGGATGCGAGCGAGGCGCGCTACCGGGCACTTTTCGACTCGATCGACGAAGGGTTCTGCATCATCGGGATGATCTTCGATGAGCACGGAAAAGCAGTCGATTACCGCTTCATCGAGGTCAATCCGGCGTTCGGGCAGCACACCGGCCTGGTCGATGTGGTCGGCCGCCGGATACGCGAGCTGGTGCCGGAGAATGAATCCTCCTGGTATCAGATCTACGGCGAAGTGGCGCTCACCGGCGAGCCGGTCCGTTTTCAGCGGCGCGCCGGGATGCTCGACCGCTGGTTCGACGTCTACGCGTTCCGCTACGGCAAGCCGGACGAGCGGCAAGTGGCGATCGTGTTCAGCAACATCACCGACGAGGTGCGCACCGAAGCGGCGCTGCTGGCAAGGCATGTGCGCTTCTGCCGCCTGTCCGAAGGGCTCGAGCGGCTTGCGCGCGCGGACAGCAGCGCCGAACTCCTCGACCAGCTGCTGCGCGCGGCGCAGGAACTCGTCGGTGCGGACGGCATCACGGTCGAACTCGACAACGGCCGCTTCCGCTGCATCGGCAGGGGGGCGACGAACGGTGCGGTGTGGGAACGAAGCCACCACCCGCTCGTTGCGATCGTCACGGACTGGGCGATCCGGCGCCGCGAGACGGCGGTGATCGTCGACGTGCGCGACGACGATCGCGTGCCGCCGGCGGTTCTGGAAGGGGTATCGAAGCGCAGCCTGGTGATGATTCCAGTGGGCGGCGCGATCCCGTCCGGCGCTGTCGGCGCGTACTGGCTCGAGCCGCACCGGCCGGACGACGAGGAGGTCGCGGTGCTCGAAGTGCTGGCGCGCGCCGCCGGTACTGCGCTCGCACGGCAACTCGCGAGCGAGCGGCTGCGCCAGAGCGAGGAACGTTTCCGCGTGCTCGTCGAGGAAACCGCCCAAGCGGTCTGGGAAGGCGATGCCGCGGGAGCCCTGGTCGTCCATTCGCCGTCCTGGTCCGCCTACACCGGCCAGACTTTCGAGGAAATGGCAGGTTTCGGATGGCTCGATGCGATTCATCCCGACGACCGCCTCCGCGTCGAAAGGGAATGGCGCGCGGCGGTCGCCGGTCGGCGCGTGTTCGATACGGAACTTCGCCTGCATCATCGCCGGCGCGAGTGGCGCTGGGCCAACGTGAGGGCGGCGCCGCTCGTCGGGGCGGACGGCGAGGTCGAGAAATGGGTCGGCATGAACATCGACATCACCGACCGCAAAGAGGCGGAACAGCGCGCGCATGAAGCGGCGCTGCACGACCCGCTGACCGCGCTGCCGAACCGCCGGCTGATCTTCGAATATGCCGAGCACCTGCTCGCGGCGGCCGGGCGCAAGCACAGCCAGGGTGCGTTCCTGTTCATCGACCTGAACCGCTTCAAGCCGGTCAATGACCGCTACGGCCACGAAGCCGGCGACCGGCTGCTGCAGGAGGTCGCGTGCCGGCTGAAGGCGGGCGTGCGCAAGGAAGACATCGTCGGGCGGCTCGGCGGCGACGAGTTCATCGTCCTGCTGCCCTATCTCGAGCAGACGCAGGAAGCGATGAACATCGCGCAGTACGTCGTCGAAAGCGTGTCGCAGCCGTTCGTGATCCGCGACGCCGAAGTCTCCGTTTCACCGTCGATCGGCATCAGCCTGTTTCCGCAGCACGGCATGACCGTCGATGCGCTGATCCGCGCCGCCGATCTGGCGATGTACCAGGCCAAGCACTGCAGCGGCGGCGCTTATTTCGTGTATGCGCCGGACCTCGAACACCGCGACGACGTGTCGACCACGATGGAGGGTCGGCTCAGGCAGGCGCTCGCAAGAAACACGTTCGCGCTGCATTACCAGCCGGTGATCGACCTGAGAACCGGCGCCGTCACGGGAGCCGAGGCGCTCCTCCGCTTTGCCGGCGAGGACTGCGAAGGGCTCGGTCCCGGGCTCTTCATTCCCGTCGCCGAATCGTCCGGCCTGATCGGCGCCGTCGGCGAGTGGGTCACTGCCGAAGCGTGCCGTCAGCATATCGCGTGGGCCGCGGCGGGGCTGGGGCCGGTGCCGATCGCGATCAACGTGTCGCCGATCCAGTTCCGGCAGCGGCGCTTCGCGCAGCGCCTCGCGGACATCCTGCGCGAGTGCGGCATGAACCCGGCATCGTTGCAGCTGGAGATCACCGAAAGCACGGTGATGGACAACGCCGACGACGCGGCCGGGATCCTCGCCGCAGTCAGGGCGCTGGGCGTCAAGATCGTGCTCGACGGCTTCGGCACCGGCTGCTCGAGTCTGGTCCATCTCGGTTCACTGCCGCT
Source organism: Aromatoleum anaerobium (assembly GCF_012910705.2). GTDB lineage: Bacteria > Pseudomonadota > Gammaproteobacteria > Burkholderiales > Rhodocyclaceae > Aromatoleum > Aromatoleum anaerobium. Next base: position 236,186 of record NZ_WTVG02000037.1, read on the forward strand.
CGACAAGCTCAAGATCGACCGCTCGTTCGTGCAGGGCATCACCGAGAGCTCGACGAGCCGCGCGGTCGTCGAGGCCGTCATTGCGCTCGGCCGCACGCTGGGGCTGGAAGTCGTCGCCGAAGGCATCGAAAGCGGCGACACGCTCGCATACCTGAAAGCGCACGGCTGCGACCAGGCCCAGGGGTATTTCCTCGGCCGGCCGCTGCCGCGCGACGAGTTCGCGCGGCAGTTCCTGCGCCACGGGAGCCAATCCTAGCGGCGCCCGTCGACGGCATGGGTCAGGAAAGGATCAGAAGTTGTGATTCACGCCGACCATGAGGTTCGTACTGTTCTCGCCCGTTTGACCGGCCGCGCTGGCGACGAATGTCGCATTTTGCGCGGAGTCGTTGTTCACCCGCGTGGCGAAGGCGTAAGCCGTCGTCCGTTTGGAAAGTGCGTGGCCATAGCCCACGGTCAGATTCGTCGCGTCCATGTCGGAATTCTCGTGATCGAGGCGGCCGATCGCGAAATGCAGCTTGCCGGCCGGACTGATCGGCGCAATCGCACCGACCTGATAGACCTTGTTGGTGTCCGAATCCTGCTCGACCTGCTGGTAGCTGGCCAGCAACGTGACGACGCCGAAATTGTAGGAGCCGCCCGCGTACCATTCCTTCTTGTCGTCGACGCCCACTGCGGCCGGCATGTCCCGGCCGAGGTGGTAGATCACGTTCGCGCCGACCGGTCCGTTCGCATATTCGGCGCCGATGCTGAAACGATCGCCCTGGCGGCGGTTTGTCGCCTGATTTTCCTCGCCGAACGCGTAGAGCGTGTTGACCGTGAGGCCGCCCATGTTCGGCGAAATGTAGTTCAGCGCATTGTTCGCGCGCGCCGGGCTCGCGGGCACGATCGTCGCGCCGGCCTTGATGCCGAGCATCGCCTGCGGCCCCCATGGAGTTCCGATGGCACCGTCGTATTTGAAGACATAGTAGCCGGGAGCGTATTGACGGCCGAGGCCGGCGAAGCCGAAGCCGCCTTTCAGACCGACGAATTGCTGCCGGGCGCGCAGTCCGGTGGTGCCGATGCCTTCGTTGGCATCGTTCAGGAGCCCATATTCGAGCGCAAACACGGCCGCCACACCGTTGCCCAGGGCTTCGGTGCCACGGAAGCCGACGCGGGAGCCGGTCAGGCCGCCCGAATCGATGCCGGTCTTTCTGTTGTCGCCCATTTTTCCGTAGCTGAGATAGGCGTCGACGACGCCGTAGAGCGTCACATTCGACTGGGCCATGACGGGCGCCGAGGCCAGATTGGCCAAAACAGCGCCGACTGCGACCACTGATTGTTTTTTGTTCATTGATTTCCTTTGGTGTGAGTCTGGATCGAGCGCTGCTAGCAGTGCGCGAACTGCGGTTTGCGCTTCTCGACGAACGCGTTCATGCCTTCCTTCTGGTCGGCGAGCGCAAAGGTCGCGTGCAGCGTGCGACGCTCGAACAGCAGCCCTTCGCTGAGCGGGCTCTCGTACGCGCGGTTGACCGATTCCTTCATCATCATCAGCACCGGCAGCGAATACTCGGCGAGCTGCGCGGCGGCCGCGAGCGCCTCGTCGAGCACCGTGCCGGCCGGGAAGATGCGCGCGACCAAGCCGCTGCGCTCGGCTTCCTGCGCGTCCATCAGCCGGCCGGTCAGGCACATGTCCATCGCCTTCGTCTTGCCGATCGCGCGCGGCAGGCGCTGCGTGCCGCCAGCGCCGGGGATCGTGCCGATCTTGATCTCGGGCTGGCCGAAACGCGCGTTGTCGGCGGCGAAAACGATGTCGCACATCATCGCGAGTTCGCAACCGCCGCCGAGCGCGACACCGTTCACCGCGGCGATGACCGGTTTGCGGAAAGTGCGCAGCCGCTCCCAGTTGCGTGTGATGAAGTCGGACTTGTAGGCGTCCATGAAGTCCATCGCGCGCATCGCCGCGATGTCGGCACCGGCGGCGAAAGCTTTGTCGGAGCCGGTCAGCACGACGCAGGCGATGTTCCGGTCGGCCTCGAACGCGTCGAGCGCGCGGCCGAGCTCGGTCATCACTTCATCGTTGAGCGCGTTATGCACTTCGGGCCGGTTGATGCGGATCAGGCCGACCTTGTGCCGGGTTTCGACGAGGATCACGGGATTCATCAGGATTTCTCCACGGCGGCGTTGGCGGCGTCGCCGAAAGTTTTCGCAGTCTCGCGCAGCTTGAACTTCTGCAGCTTGCCGGCCGGCGTGCGCGGCAGGTCGGCTACGATCTCGAGGCGCTCCGGGTAGTACTGTTTCGCGACCTGCTGGCTGTCGAGATACGCGGTGAGGTCGGCGAAAGTCAGCGTGCAGCCGGGTTTGAGCGACACGAACGCGCAGACGCGCTCGCCGAGCCGCCGGTCGGGATAGCCGACGACCGCAACGGTCGTGATCGACGGATGCTGGTACAGCAGGTTCTCGATCTCGACGACCGGGATGTTCTCGCCGCCGCGGATGATGATGTCCTTGCTGCGGCCGTTGATGCGGATGTAGCCCTCGGCGTCCTGATACGCGAGATCGCCGGTGTCGAACCACCCTTCGGCGTCGACGCTGTTCAGGTGCGGACGCTTCAGGTAGCCGGCGAACAGCGACGCGCCGCGGATCAAGAGGCTGCCGGTTTCGCCCTGCGACAGGCCCGCACCGTTCGCATCGACGATTTTTACCTCCACGCCGGGCAGCGCCCGGCCGTCGGAGACGCCGGATTTTTCGAGCGCGCGGGCCGGCTCGGTCACCGTCACCGCGCCGCACTCGGTCATGCCCCACGCCGAGCACACGAGGAGGCCCATCAGCTCCCAGGCGCGCTGGATCACGACCGGCGGAATCGGCGCGCCGGCGCAGTTGAACTTCGTGAACTGCGGCGACACCGGCGCACCGGCCTCGACCGCGGCGCACATGTCGGAGATGAACGCGGCCGACGCCATGCTGAAGGTGACGCCCTCGTCGCGGACGATCTCGAGCGCGCGCGCCGCATCCCAGGTCTCCTGCAGGACGGTCGTCGAGTTCAGGATCAGCGGCAGCATCGCGAGGTAGCCGTAGCCGGTCAGGTGCGCCATCGGCGAGGCGCCGAGGACGACATCGGAGGCGCCGAGCTCCATCCGCTCGATGTACGCGTGCAGGTTCGAGAACAGCGTGTTCGACGTGTGCATCACGCCTTTGGGCTCGCCCGTCGTGCCCGACGTGTACATCAGCAGCGCGACGTCGTCGGGGTCGAGCGCTGTGCCGGCGAGCGGCGGCAAGTCGTCGCGCATCAGCAGGCGCTCGAAGCTGTCGTCGCCGTCGCCATCGAGGACGACGACCTGTTTCAGATGGGGCAGCTTCGGCTGCAGTTCGCGCGCCATCGCGGCGTGGTCGAACTTGCGGAACACCGTCGGCACGATGAAGACTTTCGACTCGGCGAAGTTCAGCATGTAGGTGAGTTCGTGCTGGCGGAAGATTGGCATCACCGGGTTCGCCGCGGCGCCGATGCGCGCGCAGGCGAGCGCGAGCGCGACGAACTCCCAGCGGTTCGGCAGCTGGAAGCTCACCACGTCGCCACGGCCGACGCCGAGCGCGGCGAGCCCGCGGGCGATGCGCTCGACGCGGCGGTCGAGTTCGCGGTAGCTGAGCCGCACCGGCTCGGCCTGGCCGTCGCGATAGGCGACCACCGCCAGCTTGTCGGGGCAGTTCGCGAGCGCCCGCTGCAGATACACGTCGATCGTCTCGTCGCGCCACAGGCCGCGGGCCTTCATCGATTCCATGCGGGCGGTGAGCAGTACCGGGTCGAAGTTCATGTGTTGTTCTCCTTCACTGCCGGGCTTCAGCCCTGGACCAGCTTGCATTTGGATTCGTTGAGCGGCAGCGCGGCGTCGGACGCGGGAATCACGCCCCGGACGTGGTAGTAGTCCCACTGCTCGGTCGATTCGGCGGGCTTCTTGACCTCGAGCAGCAGCATGTCGTGCGCGAACTTGCCGTCGGCGCGGATGCGGCCCTTGAACAGTCCGTCGTCGATCTCGTTCGACTTGAGGTATTTCATCACTGTCGCAGTGTCATCGGTGCCGGTCTTCTCGACCGCCTTCAGGTAGTTGAGCACCGACGAATAGACGCCGGCCTGCGCCATGCTCGGCATCTTCTTCGTCTTGGCGAAGAAGCGCCGCGACCACGTGCGTGTACGATCGTCGCGGTTCCAGTAGAAGCCCTCCGTCAGCGTCAGCCCTTGCGCGGTCTTCAGCCCCAGCGCATGCACGTCGTTGATGAACAGCACGATCGGCACGATCGTCTGCTTCGACCCGGTGATGCCGAATTCCGCCGCCTGCTTGATCGCGGTGATCGTGTCCTGGCCACCGTTCGCGAGTGCGATGACGTCGGCCTTGGAGCTCTGGGCAGTCAGTAGGAAGGACGAGAAATCGGCGGTTGGAAACGGATGGCGCGAGATGCCGGCGACGGTGCCGCCGTTCGCGGTGAGGACGCGGCTCGCGTCGTTTGTCATCGCGGTACCCGCCGCGTAGTCGGCGGCGATGAAATACCAGTTCTTCCTGCCCGTGCCGACGACGGCCTTCGCGGTGCCGGATGCGAGCCCATACGAGTCATACACCCAGTGCACGGTGTTCGCGTTGCAGCGCTCGTTCGTGATCGACTGCGATGCGGAACCCGATACCAGCGCGAGCTTGTTCTTCTGCGCGGCGACGTCCATGACCGCGAGCGCGACGTTCGTCGTCACCAGTTCGACGATGACGTCGACGCGGTCGCGGTCGAACCAGCTGCGCGCGCGCTCGGCGCCGATGTCGGCCTTGTTCTGGTGGTCTGCGCTGGCGAGCTCGATCTTCTTGCCGAGCACGGTGCCGTCCTTCGCGAAATCCTCGACCGCCATCTGCGCGGCGACGACCGCGCCGCTGCCGGTGAAGTCGGAGTACGTGCCCGACATGTCGGTGAGCACGCCGATCTTCACGACTTCGTCGCTGACCTTCTGCTGGGCAAAGGCCGGTGTGCCCGACGCGATCGTCAGCACCGCAAGGCTGCTAGCGAGGACGCGCCGGCTCAGCCTGGTGTTGCCGCTCGTTGCTTTCGTTTCTGTTTTTTCTGGATGCATATCTCTCTCCACGTGTGGTCCACGCGCATGTGCGACGGGGACGCCCAAAGTTAGCGTCCGGAACTTTTTAAGTCAATAGATTGATATAAAAAGCGAGATGCAGCGTTCGTGAATGGTCCGGCAACCATTCGAGAAAATCTGTGTAACATTATGAATTTATTACTTAAAAATTATTTTTTCAGACCTCAAAAGAATTCTGTTACGCGTAAAAATAAGGAAAGGTATTGACACAAAACCCGAGAGCTTCCTAGAATCGGTCGGACTTGATAAGGAGGAGAAAAATGGATTTCAGTCTCAGCCCCGAGCAGCAGGCGCTCGTCGACACCGCGAACCGCTTTGCCCGCGAGCGCCTCGCGCCGGGCTACAAGGCGCGCGAGAAGGCCGAGCGCATCGAGCGCGAAGTCATCCGCGAGATGGGCGAACTCGGTTTTCTCGGACCGGAGCTGTCCGAGGAGCACGGCGGTCTCGGCGTCGACTGCCTCACCAGCGGGCTGCTGCTCGAACAGATCTCGTACGGCGACTTCAACGTGTCGTATGTGAACCTGCTCACGTCGCTGTGCGGCCAGATCGTCGCCGGCCATGCGCGGCCCGACATCGCGAAGGAGTGGCTGGGTCAGGTAATCGCCGGACACAAGACGATCGCGATCGCGTTGACCGAGCCGAGCGCGGGGTCCGACGCCGCGCGCCTGAAGCTCAAGGCGGTGCGCGACGGCAAGGATTTCGTGCTCAACGGCGAGAAGACGTCGATCTCGATGGCCACGCAGTCCGACGTCGCGGTGGTGTTCGCGCGCACCGGCGCCGAGGCCGAGCGCGCCCGCGGCATCAGCGCGTTCCTCGTACCGATGGACCTGCCCGGCATCACGCGCACGGCGTTCGACGACATCGGCACGCGTCCGGTCGGCCGCGGTTCGATCTTCTTCGACGACGTCCGAGTGTCGGCCGAGATGATGCTCGGCGACGAAGGGCAGGGCTTCGTGCAGGTGATGCAGGGCTTCGACTACAGCCGCGCGCTGATCGGTATGCAGTGCATGGCGGTCGTGCGCGCGTCGCTCGACGAGACGTGGCGCTATATCCAGGAGCGCGAGGCGTTCGGCAAGAAGATCGGCGAATTCCAGGGAGTCACGTTCCCGCTCGCCGAAGCCGAGACGATGTACGAAGCCTGCCGCGCGCTATGCCTGCGCACGCTGTGGCTCAAGGACCAGGGGCTGCCGCACACCGCGGAGGCCGCGATGTGCAAGTGGTGGGCGCCGAAGCTCGCCTGCGAAATCATCCACCAGTGCCTGCTGACGCACGGCCATGGCGGCTACGCAGCCGACTACGACTTCGGCCAGCGCTACCGGGACGTCATGGGGCTGCAGATCGGCGACGGCACCGCGAACATCATGAAGATGATCATCGGGCGCGAGAAGCTCGCGGCGCACCGGGTCTGAGGCGGCGCTACAGCTTCGCCATGTTCCGCTGCAGGAGGCTCACGTAATGGATGAACTGCAGCCGGTCGTCGAACGAGAAGCCCTTGAGCGCCTGGTCGTAGAACGCGTGGATCGGCTCAGCGAGCTTGACCCACAGCTCCTCGCCTTTGGGGCTCAGCTTGACCTTGCGCGAGCGGCGGTCTTCCTCGCTGGTCACGCGTTCGATCAGGCCGTCGCGTTCGAGGCGGGTCAGCAGGCCGGCGAGATTCTGGCGGCTGACGAGCAGGAAGCGGGAGAGCTCGTTGATGCCCATGCCGTCCTTCGCCTTCGGCCGGGACAGCGCGCCGAGCACGGACCACTGCTGCGTCGTCACGCCGAACTCGTCGAGCGCCTGCGTGCCCTTCGTGTGCAGCGTGTTCGCGGCCTGGAAGAAGCGGAAGAACAGGCGGTTGCTGATCTCGATCGTGGCGAGGTTCTTGGCGGTGGAAACGTCGGTCATCGGGTGGGTGGTCAGGGTTCGAACGGCGCCCATTGAAACGCAAACAGCGGCCCGGACGCAAACGGGCCGGAAATTGAGCGGTATCCAACAGAGGAGCAGCAAATGAGAGGAATCAACGGAAAAGTCGTCATCGTCACCGGCGGCGCCGGTGGCATCGGTTCGGCAATCTGCCGTCGCTTCGGCGAGGAAGGCGCGAAAGTCGCAGTGTTCGACATCAACCGCGACGCGGCCGAGGCGGTCGCCGCGGACATCCGCGCGAAAGGCGGCGCGGCGCACGCGTTCGCGGTCGATCTGACGAAGCAGGATTCGGTGATCACCGCGGTGACGGCCGCCGAGGAGGCGCTCGGGCCGACCGACGTGCTGGTCAACAACGCCGGCTGGGACAAGATCGGCAACTTCCTCAGCACCGACAAGCCGCTGTGGGACAAGATCGTCGCGATCAACCTGTACGGCGCGCTGTACATGCACCACGCGGTTGTCAAGGGCATGGTCGAGCGCGGCTCGGGCCGTGTCGTCAACATCGCCTCCGACGCCGGCCGCGGCGGCTCGTCGGGCGAGGCGGTGTATTCGTTCTGCAAGGGCGGCCTGATCGCGTTCTCGAAGACGATGGCGCGCGAACTTGCCCGCCAGCAGATCAGCGTCAACGTCGTGTGCCCCGGTCCGACCGACACGCCGCTGCTCGACGACATCTGCGGCGAGGGCGAGAAGGGCGAGAAGCTGCGCACGGCCTTCACGCGCGCGGTGCCGTTCGGCCGGCTCGGCCAGCCCGACGACCTGCCCGGTGCGGTTCTGTTCCTGTCGAGCGACGACGCGTCCTTCATCACCGGCCAAGTGCTGAGCGTGTCGGGCGGCCTGACGATGGCCGGCTGAGCGCCGCCTTGCAAACCTGCATCGAACATCCAGAGGAAATCAAAATGGAATACCAGGACATTCTGTACACGAAGCAAGACGGCATCGCGACGATCACGATCAACCGGGCCGCGCAGTACAACGCGTTCCGCGCGCAGACCTGCGAGGAGATGATCCACGCGCTGAAGGACGCGGACTACGACCGCCAGATCGGCGTCGTCGTGCTGACCGGCGCCGGCGACAAGGCGTTCTGCACCGGCGGCGACCAGGGCACGCAGGACGGCGGCTACGGCGGCCGCGGCGTGATCGGCCTGCCGATCGAGGAAGTGCAGAGCGCGATCCGCGACATCGCGAAGCCGGTGATCGCGCGCGTGAACGGCTTCGCGATCGGCGGCGGCAACGTGCTCGTGACGATCTGCGATCTGGCGATCGCCTCCGACCGCGCCCAGCTCGGCCAGGCGGGGCCCCGCGTCGGCTCGGTCGACCCCGGCTTCGGCACCGCGCTGCTCGCGCGCGTCGTCGGCGAGAAGAAGGCGCGCGAGATCTGGTATCTGTGCCGCCGCTACACCGCGCAGGAAGCGCTCGCGATGGGCCTCGTCAATGCGGTGGTGCCGCACGACCAACTCGACGCCGAAGTGAAGAAGTGGTGCGACGAGATCGTCGAGAAGAGCCCGACCGCGATCGCGCTCGCGAAGAAGTCGTTCAATGTCGACACCGAGATGATCCGCGGCATGGGCGGCCTCGCGATGCACGCGCTGAAGCTGTATTACGAGACGGCCGAATCGGCCGAAGGCGGCAACGCGTTCCGCGAGAAGAGGAAGCCGGAGTTCCGCAAGCACGTCAAGTAAGCGCTCGCGCAGCCGCCGCCCCGACCGGTGACCGATCGCCGGCGGCGGCGCTTCGCCGCACGATGAAAACCACAACGCACCATCATTACCGGAGAGGGAACAGGACATGATCCGCGATCAGGAGACAGTGAACATTCTTCTCGACACGATCTCGCGCTTCGTGCGCGAGCGCCTCGTGCCGCAGGAAGCCCACGTCGCCGAAACCGACCAGATCCCGCAGGAACTCGTCGACGAGATGAAGGAACTCGGCCTCTTCGGCCTGTCGATTCCCGAGGAATACGGCGGCATGGGGCTGACGATGGAGGAGGAAGTCCTCGCGACCTTCGAGATCGGCAAGACCTCGCCGTGCTTCCGGTCGCTGTTCGCGACCAACAACGGCATCGGCGCGCAGGGCATCGTGATTGACGGCACCCCCGAGCAGAAGCGCCATTACCTGCCGAAGCTCGCGTCCGGCGAGATCATCGGCGCGTTCGCGCTGACCGAGCCCGACAGCGGCTCGGACGCCGCCAGCCTGCGCACCAGCGCGCGGCGCGACAGCGACTTCTACGTGTTGAACGGCACGAAGCGCTACATCACCAACGCCCCCGAAGCCGGCATCTTCACCGTGATGGCGCGCACGACGCCGGACAGCCGCGGCGCGCAGGGCATCTCGGCGTTCATCGTCGAGCGCGGCACACCGGGCCTCGCGCTCGGGCCGATCGACAAGAAGATGGGCCAGAAGGGCGCGCATATCTGCGACGTGATCTTCGAGGACTGCCGCGTGCCGGCCGCGAACCTGATCGGCGGGCGTGAGGAAGTCGGTTTCAAGACGGCGATGAAGGTGCTCGACAAGGGTCGCATCAACATCGCCGCAGTGTGCGTCGGCGTTGCCGAACGCATGCTCGACGACGCGCTGCGCTACGCGATGGAACGCAAGCAGTTCGGCAAGCCGATCGCCGAGTTCCAGCTGATCCAGGCGATGCTCGCCGACAGCAAGGCCGAGATCTATGCCGCGCGCTCGATGGTGATCGACGCCGCACGGCGCCGCGACGACGGGCTTGATGTCGGCACCGAAGCCGCGTGCGCGAAGCTCTTCGCGTCGGAAATGTGCGGCCGCGTGGCCGACCGCGCGGTGCAGATCTTCGGCGGCGCCGGGTATCTCGCCGAGTACGGCATCGAGCGCTTCTACCGCGACGTGCGCCTGTTCCGCATCTTCGAAGGTACGACGCAGATCCAGCAGCTCGTTATTGCCCGCAACATGATCCGCGCGCAGGCGGATTGAGCCCGGCCGAAAAGCATCCCCACAGAGAGGAGACATCATAAATGGCTGGGCAACATGCACCGGACGCGGAGCTCGACCTCGCGCCGATTCTCGAAACGCAGGGACTCGTCAAGGAGTTCCGCGGTTTCGTCGCCGTCAATGACGTCGATCTGAAGGTCCGGCGCGGGCACATCCACGCGCTGATCGGGCCGAATGGCGCCGGCAAGACGACGTGTTTCAATCTGCTGACGAAGTTTCTCGAGCCCACGCGCGGCACGATCCGCTTCAACGGCGCCGACATCACCCGCGAGGCGCCGCAGCAGGTTGCGCGGCTCGGCATGGTCCGCTCGTTCCAGATCTCCGCGGTGTTCCCGCACCTGACGGTGCTCGAAAACGTCCGCATCGCGCTGCAGCGCGCCCTCGGCACGAGCTTCCACTTCTGGAAGCCCGGCGCGAGTCTCAAGCGGCTCGACGGGCGCGCGATGGAGTTGCTCGCCGCGGTCGGTCTCGAGAACTACGCGCGGATGATCGCCGTCGAGATGCCATATGGGAGGAAGCGCGCGCTCGAACTCGCGACGACGCTCGCGCTCGACCCCGAGCTGATGCTGCTCGACGAACCGACGCAGGGCATGGGCCACGAGGACGTCGACCGCGTGATGCAGTTGATCAAGCAGGTGTCGGCGAACCGCACGATCCTGATGGTCGAGCACAACATGAAGGTCGTCGCCGGCATCTGCGACCGCATCACCGTGCTCGCGCGCGGCGCGGTGCTCGCCGAGGGCGATTACGCGACCGTCTCGGCGAATCCGGCGGTGATCGAAGCCTATATGGGATCGGAATCGAACGAGGCGGCGGCCGGCGGATTGTCCGGTTCCGACGACGCGCGGCCCCACGACACGGAGCTGGTCCTATGAGCCCGACCGAATACCTGCGGGTCTCGGACCTGCACGCCTTCTACGGCGAGTCGCACATCCTGCACGGCATCGACTTCACCGTGCGGCGCGGCGAATGCGTGACGCTGCTGGGCCGCAACGGCGCCGGACGCACGACGACCTTGCGCGCGATCATGGGCCTGACCGGACGCCGCACCGGCTCGATCATGCTGAACGGCCGCGAGGCGATCCACCTCGCGCCGCACCGGATCGCGCAGATCGGCGTCGGCTACTGCCCGGAGGAGCGCGGCATCTACGCCGGTCTCAGCACCGAGGAGAACCTGTTGCTGCCGCCGCTCGTCGGCAGCGGCGGGTTGAGCGTCGACGAGATCTACGTGATGTTCCCGAACCTGTGGGAACGGCGCCACAGCCAGGGCACGAAGCTCTCGGGCGGCGAGCAGCAGATGCTCGCGATGGCGCGCATCCTGCGCACCGGCGCGCGGCTGCTGCTGCTCGACGAAATCTCCGAAGGGCTCGCGCCGGTGATCGTGCAGAAGCTCGGCGAAGTCATCCGCAAGCTCAAGCAGCGCGACTACACGATCCTGCTCGTCGAGCAGAACTTCCGCTTCGCCGCGCCGCTTGCCGACCGCCTGCTGGTCGTCGAGCACGGCCAGATCGTCGCGGAGATCGCGCAGCGCGAGTTGCGGCATAAGCAGGACTTTCTGCAGGAGTTGCTCGGCGTATGAAGACGACCGCGCCACTTCCCCCGTTCGGCCCCGCCGACCTGTTTGCGGCGCCGCCGTCGTTCCGGCCCTTCGACCGCGGCGCGGACCACCCCTTGCCGGGACTGTTCGGGCCGGTCACCTACCGGCCGTTTCCCGGTCAGCCGAGCGGGCCGCTGTCCCGCCCGGCCGACGCTTTCTGGAGTTTCGCGCAATGACGGACATTTTCGGTGTTCCGCTGCAGGCGCTGATGGGCCAGCTCGTGCTGGGCCTCGTCAATGGCTCGTTCTACGCCGTGCTGAGCCTCGGCCTTGCGGTGATCTTCGGCATGCTGCACATCATCAACTTCACGCACGGCGCGCTGTACATGATGGGCGCGCTGTTCACGTGGATGCTGCTCGAGTACGCCGGGGTCGGCTACTGGTGGTCGCTGGTCCTCGCGCCGGCGGGCGTCGGCGCGATCGGCATCGTCATCGAGCGGGTACTGCTGCAGCGGCTGTACAAGCTCGATCCCCTGTACGGCCTGCTGCTGACCTTCGGCCTCGCGCTGATGATCGAAGGCTTGTTCCGCCATCTGTACGGCGTCGCGGGCCAGCCATATTCGATTCCCGAGGAGCTTTCCGGCGCGCTCGATCTCGGCTTCATGTTCCTGCCGAAGTACCGCGCGTGGGTCATCGCCGCGTCGCTCGCGGTGTGCCTCTTCACGTGGTACACGATCGAGAAGACGCGGCTCGGCGCCTACCTGCGCGCCGCGACCGAGAACGCGACGCTGACCCAGGCGCTCGGCATCAACGTGCCGCTGATGGTGATGCTGACCTATGGCTTCGCCGTCGGGCTCGCGGGCCTGGCCGGCGTGCTCGCCGCGCCGACGACGCAGGTCGGTCCGCTGATGGGCTCGAACCTGCTGATCGTCGTGTTCGCCGTCGTCGTCATCGGCGGCATGGGTTCGATCCTCGGCTCGGTCGTGACCGGCCTCGGGCTGGGCCTCATCGAAGGCCTGACGAAAGTGTTCTATGCCGAGGCGAGTTCCACGGTGGTCTTCATCGTCATGGCGATCGTGCTGATGTTCCGCCCCGCGGGCCTGTTCGGGAGGGAGAAATGATGCAACCGAGACTGTCGACGTACGCCGGCCTCGCCGGCCTCGCGCTGCTGCTCGCGGCCCCGGCGGTGATCTATCCGGTGCTGGTGATGAAGGTGCTGTGCTTCGCGCTGTTCGCGTGCGCGTTCAACCTGCTGCTCGGCTACACCGGCCTGTTGTCGTTCGGCCATGCGGCCTTCCTCGGCAGCGCCGCGTACATCACCGGCCATGCGCTGAAAGTGTGGGAACTGCCGACGCTCGTCGGGCTCGCCGCCGGCACGCTCGGTGCCGCGGCGCTCGGCTGGGTCTTCGGCACCCTCGCGATCCGGCGCCACGGCATCTATTTCGCGATGGTCACGCTCGCGCTCGCGCAGCTCGTGTTCTTCGTGCTGCTGCAGGCGCCCTTCACGCACGGCGAGGATGGCCTGCAGGGCGTGCCGCGCGGGCGGCTCTTCGGCATCGATCTCGCGGACGACTACGCGCTGTATTACGTTGTCGTGGCGCTGTTCGTCGGCGCGTTCTGGCTGATCCGGCGCACGATCGACTCGCCGTTCGGGCAGATCCTGAAGGCGATCCGCGAGAACGAGGCGCGCGTGCTGTCGCTCGGCTACGACGTCACGCGCTACAAGCTGCTCGCGTTCGTGCTGTCGGCGGCGCTGGCCGGGCTCGCCGGCGCGACGAAGACGCTGGTGTTCAACTTCGCGACGCTCGGCGACGCGCACTGGCACATGTCGGGCGAGGTCGTGCTGATGACGCTCGTCGGCGGCCTCGGCACGGTGTTCGGCCCGGTCGTCGGCGCGGCGCTGATCGTGACGCTGCAGAACGAGCTCGCGGACAAGGTCGGTTCGCTGGTGACGGTGATCATGGGCGCGATCTTCGTCGTCTGCGTGCTCGCGTTCCGCCGCGGCATCGTCGGCGAGGGCATCGCGCTGTACCGCCGCATGATCGGCGAGAAGAACCGCTGAGTGGCCGACAGCGGCGCCCCGGCCGGGCGCCGCTGTCGGCCACTGCACCACAGCCTGCTGAAAGGTCTTGCCTCCGGCGAAGGATCCCTCCCTCTCCTCCTTCCTGATTCGCCGGAGTTTTTGCCGGCTCGACGCACGCGCGTCGGGCCGGTTTTTTATCAGCGGCCCTGTTTCTTATGCCGACGAGCGCGTTGCGCCCGATCGTTCAACAGTGCAGCAGTGCAGCAGTGCAGCAGTGCAGCACCGCGCCGTGGCCGATGTGCGCGTGCTGGGCCTCGCTTTTCAGAAACGGTTGCCTTCACACCTTCCGCCGTCGACTGACATGGCGAAAAATTCCCCGCACGACATGTCATTTGCAGAGGCTCGATGACGTACGAATGCGCACGCGGCCGCCCACTCCCTGCCTCCGACGTAGGAATAACACCTCATTCGTTAAGTGTTCGTCCCAGTTGTTGGGCGGTTCAGCCAGGCCTACATTCGGCTCATCGGGCGGGGCGTCTCATGTTCTTGAGCAGAGATCGCATGATTCGCATCAACAAGTCCAGAAGGAAGGAGACGAATTCATGAGTGTCACAACGAGGTCGTGGTCCGCCCATCTCTTGAGCGCGTCGCTTTGCGTCGCGTTGGCAGGATGCGGGGCATCGGCCGGCATTGCCAATGTCAGCGAAGAGAAAGCAATCGTCATAAAGCGTTCCGACGATTTCCAGGCGGCCGCCGACAACGGAAAAACAACCGTCGTGGTCGGCATGACCGGAACTGTCCTGACCTCGGGTGATCGTGGTCACAGCTGGACCCGCCAGCAACTCGATCCGGGGAGCTCGTTCGTCGGTGTCGCGGCATGTGCCGATGGAGCCTTCGTCGCACTCGATTTCTTTCATCGCGTCTGGGTTGCAGATGCTGCTGCTGGTAACTGGCAACCGCGGGACATCGAGGAGCCGGTCAATCCGCTGGCCATTGCCTGCGACACGAAAAACCGGCTGTGGGTGGTGGGTAGCGGGAGCACCATCGCGTCGAGCACCGACCGCGGCGCCACCTGGAACACGACAGTCGTCGGCGACGACGCCATGCTTACCAGCGTCCAGTTCATCGACGAGCGCGAAGGATTCGTCACCGGAGAATTCGGCGCCGTCTATCGGACCGGCGACGCTGGGATGACGTGGGAGAAATTGGCGGTGATCGGCGACGACTTCTATCCCTACGCGGCTGTCTTCGCCGACAGTGACCGCGGCTGGGTTTCGGGCCTCGCCGGGGTGGTCATGCAGACCACCGATGGCGGAAAGAGCTGGAGCAAGCGGATCAACGATGCGGGTGCGCCGATTTACGGATTGGTCCTCGACAGTGGCAGCCCGGTCGGCGTCGGGGTGAACGGGCTGGTATTCCGGCTGAACGGCGACGAGTGGAAGCTCGCCGACGCCCGCAAGGCGAGTTACCTGCGCGCCGTCCTGCCGCTCGGCGATGGGCGACTCCTTCTCGCGGGCGGGGCGGGCAGCGTGGAAATCACGAGCTCCGCCGGCGGCAAGAACGTCACGGCGAACAATTGAGCGAGGTCACGTCATGCGTCATCGTTTTACCCATGCCGTCCATCAGCTGGAGAACATCGTCTTCAGATTTCCGCGGGCGATTCTGACGGCGATATTTCTGGTGACGGTCTTCTTCGCATTGAAGGTTCCCGGGCTGCAGATCTACACGGCGTTCGAAGATCTGCTGCCGCAAAACCATCCCTACATCCAGTTGCACAACGAGATTCGCGGCAGCTTCGGCGGCGCCAGTCAGATCGTCGTCGCTCTCGAGGTCGAAGACGGGACCATCTTCACCAATGAAACGCTGTCGCGCCTGCATCGCCTGACGCAGGCGGTCGACAATCTGTCGAGCGTGAATCACAACCAGGTTTCCAGTCTCGCTCATCGAACGGTGCGCAAAATCTGGCTGACCGAGAGCGGCGAGATGATCTCGCGGCTGTACTACGATCCGACGCAGCCGAAACTCGGCATCGAAGAGCTCGAGGCGCTCAAGAACGATGTCATGGCCAACTCGCGCGTCTATGGCCTGCTCGTGTCACCTGATCTCAAGTCGGCCTTGATCAAGGCCCAGCTGAACGAGGCGGACGACATCGATTACGGCAAGACCTTTGCCGAACTGCAGGCGGTGCGGGCAGCCGAGGCCACGGACGGGGTCCGAATCCATGCGACCGGCAACCCGGTGCTGATCGGCTGGGTGTACACCTACCTGCCGCAGATCGTGCAGATCTTCCTCTACACGCTCGCGCTGATGGTGGCGCTGCTGGTGATGTATTTCCGGCGTCTGTACGGCGTGCTGCTGCCCTTGCTCGGAATCGTGGTGTCATCGATCTGGGGGCTCGGCTTCATCTCGCTGATGGGGTGGAACCTCGATCCGCTGAACCTGGTGATTCCTTTCCTCATCGCGGCCCGTGCGATGTCGCACAGCATCCAGCTGGTCGAGCGGTATTACTTCGAGCTCGGCCGGACGAACAGTTCGCGTCAGGCCGCGCGCAACGCGTTCGACGATCTGTTCCGGCCCGGCTCGCTGGCGATCGCCGTTGATGCCACAGGCATCCTCGTGCTGGCGCTGGGGGCGGCGCCGATCAACACGAAGATGGGCTATTACGCGGGATTCTGGGCGTTTACCGTGGTGTTCACCGTGCTCCTCGTCGTGCCGCTGCTGCTGCTCGTCCTGCCGCAGCCGCGAGTGAGGGCGGAGCGCTCGAGCATACTGCGCAAGCTGGTGGTCAGGGTTTTCGGCGTGGTCGGCCATCGCAGCGGATCGATCGCGGTGCTGGCCGGGGCGGCCGTCCTCGTCACCACGGGCGCCTGGCTGAGTCTGGGCGTGCAGATCGGCGAAGCCGAGCCGGGAAGCCCCTTGCTCTATCCGCAGCACGACTACAACGTATCGTCGCGCGCGATCAACCACAGCTTCCCGGGCTCGGAAGAGCTCTACGTCGTGGCGAGGACGGCGGACAAGGGTGGGCTCAAGAATCCCGAAGTGCTGCGCGCGATCGAGTCGTTCCAGAAGGCGATGCTGAACGATCCCAACGTCGGCGGCACGAAGGCATTGCCGGGACTGATCCGGTCGGTCAACGGCCTCATCCACAACACCGACCCGCGCTGGAATCAGATCCCCTCCGACCCGAACGAGATCGGCGGCCTGATGTTTACGTTCATGGCGGCGAGCCCGATCCCGGGGGCGCTGAACGAATACACCAACACCGACGAGAATCTCGCCAACGTGGTCTTCTTCTACAAGGACCATCAGGCGCAAACCATCGATCGCGCGATCGCGTTGGCGAAGGAAGGCATTGCCGCGCCGGCGAGCAAGGCGCCGGGCCTCAGCATCGAGCTGGCCGGCGGCATGATCGGGGTCAACGCGGCAATCAACGACGCCGTCCGGCACGACAACTTCCTGATCGTCCCCTTGGTGCTGGCGCTGTCGTTCGCCTTCGTGTGGGCCTTCTACGGCTCGCTGCACGCCGGGTGGCTGATGGTGCTGCCGATGCTCTTCGCCACCGTGATGACTTACGCGTACATGAGCGTCCAGCGCATCGGCATGAACGTCAATACCGTGCCGGTCATCGCCGTTGGCATCGGGGTCGGCATCGACTACGCGATCTATATCATGAACCGCATCCGCGAGGAGATGGCGGCGCTACAGGACCTCCGCCAGGCGGTCCTCAAGGCGATCGCGACAACCGGATTCGCGGTCTCCTTCACGGCGACGACGCTGATTGCCGGTGTGGTGATGTGGATCCTGCTGTCGGACCTGCGCTTCCAGTCGGATGCCGCGCTGCTGCTCAGCCTGATGCTGATCCTGAACGTCGTGGCGGCGATGCTGCTGGTGCCGGCGTGGGTCATGATTTTCAAGCCGCGCTTCATCACCGCGGTGTATCTGGACGAGGACCAGGTGCTCCAGGTCCGCGAGCCGGAGCCGCAAGGGCCCGGCGGCGTCGCGGTCGTACAAGCGGCGTAACGGCGCCCCGGGCGGGCGCAAGACTCGAACAAGAACCCAAAGGGTCCACCAAAGGAGGGAATGCTGTATGCACACGGCAGGGGAGTTTTCAAGTCCAAAAATCAGAATTCTCGTTGCGGCGCTGTCTCTGACGGCAGGAGGACCGTTGCTCGCGGCCGACGAGAACCTTCCGGACCTGGCGGGCGGCGCTTCGCCCTGGGTTGCGGATGTCTATTACGAGAACCACACTGCCCGGCGCCGGCACGCGGGGCTCGCCAAGTTCCGCAATACGCTGCAGGTCGAAGCCGACAAGCAGATGGGCGATGGCTGGGCCGTCCGCGGCATTCTGCGCGGCAGCTGGGACGGCGTGTACCGGATGAACAAGGACGAGTACGGCCGCCGCGCCGGGGGCCCGATCCTGCTCGAAAACACGGCCGCGCCGCTGTTGCCGCCGGTGCCGACCACCGCCGGCACGCCGCTCAATCTGCCCAAGGTTCCGCACGGCGGGGGCATCAACAACCCGATCGGCACCGCGATCGGGCTGCCGCCGACAAACGCCTTCGGCTTCGATCTCGCCGCCAATCCGAACGACGCGATGCGCGTGCTCGGCGACCGCTGGCACCGGACCGAGGGCGGTATCGCTTTCGGTGTCCCGGTCCGGCCATGCGACAGCGATTCGCGAGGATGCCGGAATTTCGGCGGCTACGGCGACCTCAACGTGCACGAGCTCGAAACGCCGGAGTTCAACGACCGGCTCGATTTCCTGCGCGAGTTGTATGCGAAGAAGACGATCCCGCTTGCCGACGGCACTGAACTCTTCGTCAAGCTCGGTCGCCAGCAGGTGGTCTGGGGGCGCACGGACCTTTTTCGCGTCCTCGACGTCGTCAACCCCGTCGATTATTCGCGCAATAACATCTACGACGAACTGCAGGATATCCGGATCCCGATGTGGATTGCGCAGGCCGAGTATCGCATGGGGGCGAGCGAGGCCATGCAGGACCAGAACGTGCAGGTGGTGTGGAATTTCGACAAGTTCCGCCCGAACAACCTCGGGCAATGCGGTTCGCCGAACGTGATGCTCGACGCCAGCTGCTTCTTCCGCGGCATGGCCAACCTGTGGGACAACGGCGGGACCGTCGCGAACTTCGCCTCCGTTCCTCCAGGCGTTGCGGGTGCATGGGCTGCGACGGATTTCGGACCGCATCAGATCGGCATCCGCAAGGTACATCTACCCGAATGGTCGCTCTCGAACACGCAACTGGGCGTCAAATACGAGGGGATCACGAAGGAGGGCCTCGCGTTTTCCCTGAATGCGCTGACCTACCGTTCGCAATTGCCCAGTCTGCATGCATTCGGCACCGGCGTCGTGAACCCCTTCACAGGCGGGACGGGCAATACGACGCCTCCCGCGGCGGGTGTTCCGGTGAGCCGCCTGATCGCATTCGACGTCCATTACCCACGCGTCAACCTCATTGGCGGATCGGTGGATTTCCAGATTTCCGAAGCCAATGCCGCGATTCGCATGGAAGCCGCGCTGACGCAGGGCGAGGAGTTCCAGAACACGGCCCGTCGCGGGCTGTACTCGGAGAACAGGGTCCTGCGCACCGTCATCGGTGTCGATCGTCCGACCTTCATTCCTTTCATCAGCAAGACACGGGCGACACTGATCTCGGCCCAGCTGTTCTGGCAGCACATATTCGATCACGAACGACAGGATGGCCCGTTGGGCACAGTGGGTATGGCCGACTGGGAAGACAACTTCATCGGCACGCTGCTGATCAAGGGATTCCTTGCGGGCGACCGGGTCAATCCGCAACTGATGATGGCGCGCGATTTCCGGGCGAAGGCGTTCACGATCGCGCCGCAGATCGAATGGAGCGTGACCGACGACTTCAAAGTCACGCTCGGGGCCAACTTCAAGTATGCGAACGGCGACAACCACTACAAGTTCGACGATACCCGTTCGGCCAACCCGTATCCGCCCTTCACGACCTACACCGCCTCGGGCCAGGCCTTCGTGCCCGGATCCGCGGGTCTTGCGGGCATCGAGCCGCTGGGACGCTTCCGCGCCGGCCCGTTCGGGGCAGCAGTCGCGGAAGACGACATCTACCTGACGGTTCGCTACAGGTTCTGACCGATCCATAAGAGGAGACAGTGAAAATGACCGGAAACTTTGCAAGGCTGAGCGCGATCGCGTTGGCAGTGGCCAGCGTCGCGGGCACGCTGCACGCGGCGACCGAGGCGGACGTCGAGAAATCCTTCTTCCCGTACAAGAACGGCGTGCCTACGGCGCCGGGGGTGACACCAGGTACGGTGATCAACAAGAGCAACGCGTCGTCCTTCGAAGCGGTGCTCGACCCGGCACTGCAACGGCACCTCCAGGAAGGGGCGGTCGAGGTGACTGTCGGTACGACGACGTCGTTGGGTGTCAACAAGAGCTACGTCGAGGCGACGACGCAGAACGTCGGTAAGGTCAAGCTCGGCGCCAAGCCCGGCGAACTCAACGGCTACGTCGGGGGACGGCCTTTTCCGGAAGAGCCTGACGCCGCCGATCCGCGCGCGGGCGAGAAACTTGCGTGGAATTACCGTTACGGCATCAACTGGGGAGACGGTTTGGCAATCTCGCCGTTTTACTGGCAGTACCGTAACATGGATAGCGGAAAGGTCGAGCGCAACATTTTGTTCAATTTCTATTTCCTAAAGTACAGCCATCGGGTAAGCCAGGCGCCGATGCCTGAGATCACGCCGAACCCGTCAAAGCTGTATCGCGCGACCTACGTGAATGTGCAGGAACCGCAGGACGTCAAGAACACGCAGCTGCTGATCCAGCGCTACGAGGACGACCTGAAGCAGGATGACGCATACCTCTATCTCGGTTTCCAGCGCCGCGTGCGCCGGTTGTCGACCGGGCAGACCACGGACGCCTTTCTCGGTTCAGACATCATGATCGAGGACTTCGAGGGTTACAACGGCCGCATTTCGGACATGAACTGGAAGTACAAGGGCACCGCGAACATGCTGATGCCCTATTACAACCATAACGACATGAAACTGTCGGACGAATACAAGGAGCCCGACGGATATAAATATGTCTCTTTCGGCGGCCAAGGCGGTTGCTTTCCGAACATCACGTGGCAGCTGCGCAAGGTGTACATCCTGGAGTCGTCTCCGTTGGACCCCAATCATCCGGTAAGCAAACGGGTTCATTACATGGACGCGCAGACCTCGGCAATGTCGCGCACGCTCGTGTACGACCGCAAGGGTGATTTGTGGAAAATTTTCATGGTGGGGGTATCGGATCCCGATTTTCATCTTCCCAAGAACAAGGGAAGCGGTATCGCCCTGTTTGACTCGTTTAGCATGATCGACGTGCAGGCGAAGCACTGTACGACTGGCCAGTTCAAGGGGCAGCATGACCCCCAGATGGTCCCGGTCAACCTCTTCAGCGTCCAGAACATGCGCGGCGGAAACTGAGAGATAGATTTTCTGGGACTCTCCTCCACAGAAACTTCGCGCGCCATCCGGCGCGCTTTTTTTTTCTGGCCATGGCGGACAACTCGGGGTCTCGTGCTCTTGCCCGTCGGGGGTTGCCCCCTAGCGTTTAGGTGTTCGCACCAATTGTTGATCTCCGGCCGCAGCGCTTTAATCACCACAGGTTGATCACGAAAGAATTGCTACGGAGGCGTCATGTCAGATCAAAAACCGAACAAGAAGCCGGAAAAAAAGCCGGATATCACGTTCTTTCATCCCGATTTGCTCGAGGCGCCCGCCGACGGCCGCGCGCCCTATCTGAAGGGGTATCGCTGCAAGAAATGCGGACAGCTCGATTTCCCGAAACTGAGCCCGTGCCCGAGCTGCTGGGGAGAGGAATTCGACGTCGTGCCGCTGAGCCGGCAGGGGAAGCTCTACAGCTTCAGCGACAACTTCATCGGCCAGGCGGGAATGAAAACGCCGTATTCGTTCGGCTATATCGACCTCCCGGAAAACCTGCGGATCTTCGCACAGCTGGAAGGCGAGCCGGGCAGCTTCCGCTGCGACGACGACGTCGAGCTGACGGTCGGCCCCGTGCGTGACAACCGCGACGGCGTGCCGCTGATCAGCTACAAGTTCCGCAAGCTCAATTCTCGGTGAGTGACGACAAATGAAACTGCAGCGCAAGGTCTATATCGCCGGCGTCGGCGAGACGAAATTCGGCCGGCATGAAGTCGATTTCGACGTGCTCGGGCGGGCCGCGGCCCTCGAGGCGTTGAGGGCGTCGAACATCGACCGCCCGACGATGGTGCAGAGCGCCTACGTCGGCAACGGCACCAACGGCATGGTCACCGGGCAGACGGTGCTCAAGGATCTCGGCATGTGTGGTCATCTGCCGATCATCAACGTCGAGAGCGCGTGCTCGGCGGGCGGCATGGCGATCCACCTGGCGGTGCGCGATGTCGCGATGGGGCTCGCCGACGTCGCGATCGGCATCGGCTGCGAGAACCACACGCTGCACATGGCGCAGGGCACCGCGTTCGCGACGGCGATGTCGGACATCGAGACGGTGCATGGCGCGGTGATGACGGGTAAGTACGCGATGCGCGCGCAGCGCTACATGTACGAGACCGGCGCCACGGCCGAGGACCTGGCGATGATCACGGTGAAGAACCGCCGCCACGCGACCAACAACCCGTATGCGTGGTTCAAGGGCGAGATTTCGGTCGAGGAGGTCGTCAGGTCGCGCGTCGTCGCCTCGCCGCTGACGCTGCAGCAGTGCTGCGGCATCGCCGACGGCGCCGGTGCGATCGTCGTGTGCTCGGAACGGATGGTGAAGAAGCTCGGCATCGACAAGCCGATCCTCGTTGCCGGTTCGGTCGTGCGCTCGGGGCCGTACCACAACCGGCCGCGCGACATCACCGGCGACGACATCACCGAGGAAACGGCGGCGCAGCTCTACGAAGAGTCGGGCATCGGACCTCAGGACGTCAATATCGTCGAGCTGCACGACGCCTTCACGATCGCCGAGCTGCTGTATTACGAGTGCCTCGGCCTGTGCCCGAAAGGCGAAGGGCTGAAGTTCCTGCGCGACGGCAACGCGACGCACGGCGGCAAATGCGTCGTCAGCCCGCGCGGCGGAATGTTGTCGTACGGACACCCGATCGGCGCGTCGGGCGCGGCGCAGATCGCCGCGAGCGTCAAGCAGATGCGCAACCAGTGCCCCGGCTACCAGGTCGATCCGGTGCCGCGCGTGGCGATGACGCACGTGACGGGCGGCGGCCTGTCGGGTACGGAACACGCGGCGTGCACGATGCACATGCTGGTGAGCGACTGGTAACAGGGGGGATGGGACGATGGAATCGAAAGGCAAGGAAAAGGTGGCGTTGATCGTCAATGCCGACGATGCAGTGGGCGAGGCGGTCGCGTTGCGGCTCGCCCGCCCTGGCACGCAACTCGCGCTCGTCGGCGCCGACGCAGGCAGGCTCGACAGGCTCGCGTCACGACTCGCCGAGAAGGGGGTAGCGGTGATCGCAGTGGTAACGGACGCGGTCGAGCCGGGAGAAATCCGGGACACGGTGGCGCGGGTGATGGCGCGCTACGGTCGGATCGACATCCTGGTGCAAAACGAAAGCGTGCTGACTGCCAAGCCGTTGCAGGACATTTCGGACGCCGACGTCGGCGCCGCTCTCGGGGCGGGCCTCGCGGGCCCGTTCCACTACCTGCGCGAAGT
This sequence comes from Aromatoleum anaerobium, assembly GCF_012910705.2. GTDB lineage: Bacteria > Pseudomonadota > Gammaproteobacteria > Burkholderiales > Rhodocyclaceae > Aromatoleum > Aromatoleum anaerobium. The sequence goes on from NZ_WTVG02000037.1 coordinate 259,415, forward strand.
CGTTCCGGCGATGCGCGAGCGCGGCTTCGGACGGGTGGTCAATATCAGCGACATTCGTTATCTCGGCCTCGCGGCGAGCGCCAACGTCGCCGCAGCGCGTGCAGGCCTGTTCGGGCTCACGCGGGCGCTGGCGCTGGAATCAGCGCGCAACGGCGTTACGGTGAGCACGGTCGTCATGGGCGACCTCGACAACGACGCGACACCTGCGGCCGAGCGGGAAAAGCTTGCCGCCGGCATCCCGGTGAAGCGGCTGGGCACCCCCGCCGACGTTGCGAACGCGGTCGGCTTTCTCGCGGCCGACAGCTCGAAGTACGTCACCGGCCAGACGCTTTTCGTCTGCGGCGGCAAGAGCGCGTACTTTTCGATGTCCATTTGATCACGGAGGCGGCAATGGGAATTCAGAACAGGGTCGCGCTGGTCACCGGTTCGGCCAGCGGCATGGGAAAACAGACGGCGCTGCGCTTCGCCGAGCAGGGTGCGGCGGTCGTCATCAACGACATCGACACGGAGAAGGTGCGCACGACGGTCGATGAGTTCAGCGCACTGGGGCATCGCGTGCTCGGCGCGGTCGCCGACATCAGCAACAAGGCGGCCGTCGATGGCATGGTGCAGCAGACCGTCGAGGCGTTCGGCCGCATCGACATCCTCGTCAATAACGCCGGCATGGAGCGGGCGGGCGCGCTGCGCAAGCTCAGCGAGGCCGACTGGGACATCACGGTCGACGTCAACCTCAAAGGCACGTTCCTGTGCACGCAGGCGGTGCATGGGCACATGGTCGAGAACAAGCACGGGCGCATCGTCAATATCGCCTCCCGCGCCTGGCTCGGCGGGGCCGGCCAGACGCCGTATTCGTCCGCGAAGGCCGGCGTCGTCGGCATGACGCGCGCGCTGGCGATCGAGCTCGGTCGCGCCGGGATCACGGTGAATTGTGTCGCGCCGGGGCTGATCCACACGCCGATGTGGGACGAGCTGCCCGAGAAGGATCAGCAGTTCCTGCTGTCGCGCCAGCCCACCGGCAGGCTCGGCGAGCCCGACGACATCGCCAACACGCTGCTCTTCCTCGCCGACGACGACAGCGGCTTCGTCACCGGCCAGGTGCTTTACGTGTGCGGCGGACGGAGCCTGTTCGCGGGCTGATGCGGTAATACTCGGACTCGGCGGTCGGTCGGCAAGGGGAAGGTGACATGGGACAGGATTTCTCCCGATTCAGGGTGCTGGACATGACCGGCGAACTCGGGCCGTACGCGGCCAAGATGTTCGCCGGGCTCGGTGCCGACGTGATCCACGTGGAGTCGCCCGCGGGCGACCCGCTGCGCCGCGTCGGCCCCTGGTTCGGCGACCGGCGCGACGCTCAGGCGAGCCTGCAGTACCTCTACTACAACGCCGGCAAGCGCGGCGTCGCCGTCGATCTCGAGCACGAGGCGGGACGCACCGCGTTCCGCAGGCTGTGCGACGGCGCCGATCTGCTGATCGAGAGCTGCCGTCCCGGCTATCTGGACGGACTCGGCCTGCCCTACGAGGTCCTGAGCCGGGACAACGCGGGCCTCGTGCAGACCTCGATCACGCCGTTCGGGCGCACCGGCCCGATGGCCGCGTATCCGGGTTCGGATCTCACCTGTTCGGCGTTGAGCGGTTTCCTCTATCTGGCGGGGGTCAACGGCGACAAGCCGGTGCGCGCGCCGGACAACCAGGCGTACCGGATGGCCGAGGCGTACGCTGCGGTCGGCAGCGCGATCGCGCTTTTCAGCGCGCAGCGCAGCGGTCGCGGCCAGGTGGTCGATGTGGCCTGCATCGAAGCGCAGGCGATGGCGCTCGAGAACGCGGCGCAGTTCTGGGACCTGGAGGGCAAGATCCGGCGCGGGCGCGGCCGCGAGGCAGGCAGTGCGACGCTGCATCCGTGCGCCGACGGGTTCATCGCGCTGGTCGCGATCATGGGGCGCAACAAGCCGATGTGGACGCCGTTCGTGCGCTGGATGGAGGCCGAAGGCGTCGAGGAGTGGCAAGTCCTCGACGACGACAAGTGGATCGACTACGCCTACCGGACTTCGGAGGAGGGTTACGCGACCTTCTGTCGCGTCTTCGAGCGCTACACGCGCACCCGCAGCAAGGCCTATCTGTACGAGATCGGGCAGCGCTTCAATGTCGCGGTGACGCCCGTCAGCGACGGCTGCGATCTGCTCGCGAACCCTCAGCTCAAGTACCGGGGTTTCTGGCAGACGAAGTTCAACGACACCCTCGGGGCCGACATCACCTATCCCGGCGCGCCGTACGAGTTCGGCGAATTGCAGTGGCGGCTCGGGCGCAATGCGCCGCGGCTCGGCGAGCACACGCGGGACATCCTCGCCGAGTGCGGCTATTCGACGGCAGAAATCGACAATCTGGTGCGGAAGGGGGCGGTATATGCCGAACAGCGTTGAACGTGCCTTGGAGGGCATTGTCGTGTGCGATTTCTCGTGGGTCGGCGCCGGCCCGATCGCGACGAGCGTGCTGGCGCAGTGCGGTGCGGACGTGATCAGGATCGAGAGCGTCAAGCGCCCGGACACGCTGCGCCGGGGCGAGCCGTTCAAGGACGGCATCGGCACCGGGTTGGACCGCAGCGGCTACTTCGCGGCGCGCAACGCGAACAAGCGCGACATCGCGCTCGACATGAACCATCCGCAGGCACGCGAAGTTGCGGTCCGGCTGATCGCGAAGAGCGACATCGTCATCAACAACTTCCGCGTCGGCCAGATGGAGAAGTGGAAGCTCGGCTGGGACGAGGTGCAGAAGATCAACCCGCGCGCGATCTACGTGACGATGAGCATGCAGGGCACCGACGGACCGCACAGCCGCTACATGGGCTACGGCGTGAACCTCAACGCGCTGTGCGGCCTGACCGCGCGCGCGGGCTTTCCCGGCGCGCCGCCGTTCGGCACCGGCACGAACTACACCGACCACGTGATGGTGCCGACGCACACGCTGTTCGGAATCATGGCGGCGCTGCTCGAGCGCGAGGTGACCGGACGCGGCCAGACGGTCAGCCTGTCACAGCTCGAGTCGGCGATCTCGATGACGCCGAGTGCGCCGATGGCGTTCGCCGCCAATGGCGAGGTGCTCGGCCCGCAAGGCTACGGCGATGCGGAGGCCGTGCCGCATGGCGTGTATACGACGCTTGGTTACCGCAAGTGGATCGCGATCGCGGTGTTCGACGACACGCAATGGGCCGCGCTGCGCCGCGTGATGGGCAATCCGCCGTGGGCCGAGGACGAGCGCTTCGCCACCGCGGAAATGCGCCGCCGGCAGGCCGATGAACTTGACGAGCGCATCGAGTGCTGGACCGCGACGCAGTACGGTGACTGGTTGATGGCCGAGCTGCTGCGCGCGGGCGTGCCGGCGGGCGAGGTGCGCGACGCGCGCGAGGCGATCGAGGACGAGCATCTGCGCCGGCGCGGCTTCTGGGCCTACCTCGACCACCCCGAAGTCGGCGTCACGCTCTACAACCGCGCGCCGATCGTGTTTTCGCGCACGCCGCTCGAGATGAAGACCGCCGCGCCGTCGATCGGGCAGCACACCCGCGAGGTGCTCGGCGGGATGCTGGGGTATTCGCATGACGAAATCGAGAATCTGGTCAGTCACGAAGTCCTGGTGTGAGGGACCCTGGCCAGTGTTGTGGGCGGGCGCCGATGAAGCCAGACGGGCGGCCGCGAGTCCAGCCAAAAGGAGGATGAATCATGCATGAGCAAGACCTGCGGCAAACCGGAGCCACCGCTTCCGTTCCAGTCGGCCTGTCGCAATACACGTGTCCCGAGTGCGGCATGTCCGTGGGCGCGGACGAATACCACCCGTATGCGGCCTGCCTGATGGTCAGCGGCTGCCACGACGGCGCGACGATCCGCGAGGCGCTGATGGCCGTTTTCGAAGACGGCGTGCGGGCGGCCGCGGCGAAGTGTCGCTGCGGCGGCGGCGAGGCGCTGGCGGACAAGATCGAGTCGTTGATGCGCTCGGACGCTGATTGAAGGCCGGAATTGGCGCAGCGGGCCCGATAAACACAGGACAAGAGACGAAAAATGGATTTTTCCCTATCCGAAGAACAGATGATGCTCAAGGAGGTGGCCTTGCGGTTCACCACCAACGAGCTGATGCCGCTGGAAAAGGTCTTGCTGGAGCGGGAAATGCGGATGTGGACCGACGGGTACACGCTGCTGCCGGCCGCCGATCACGAGCGTCTGATGCATATCACCCGGGAGATGGGCTTCTGGGGCATCGAGGTCGACGAGAAGCTCGGCGGCCAGGGGCTCGGCATGTTCGCCAAGACCCTGGTCGTCGAGGAGATGTCGAAGTCGCTGGTCGGCTTCTCGCACCACGGCTTCACGCTGCCGCCCGACGCGCCCAACCTCTATTACCTCAACGAATGCGGCACCCCCGCGCAGCGCGAGAAATACGTGCGCCGCTACTGCCGGGGCGAAATCGACTCGGCGATGATGGCGACCGAGCCGGCTGCGGGCTCCGATATCAGCGGGCTCGCGACGACGGCGGTGCGCGAAAACGGCCAGTGGGTGATCAACGGGTCGAAGATCTTCATCAGCAAGTGCGACAAGGACGAGCTGTTCTTCATCTGCATCGCGGTGACCGACAAGGCGGCGGCGACCAAGCGGCGTTTCACCGCGTTCATCCTCGACAAGGACACGCCGGGGCTGCGCATCGGCGCCGAGATCCCGGTCATCGGCGCGATGCCGAGCTGGACGGTGTACCTCGACAACGTCCGCGTCGGCGACGACGCGGTACTGGGCGAGGTCGGCGACGCGTTCATCCCGCTGCAGAACCGCTTCGGCGTGCGGCGGATCGAACTCGCGGCGCATTGCACCGGCATGGCCGAGCGGCTGATCCAGATGATGATCGACCAGGCGAACCTGCGGAAGACCTTCGGTGAGCCGCTCGCCGACCGACAGACGGTGCAGAACTGGATCGCCGATTCGACCATCGAGCTCGAGCAGGTGCGGCTGCAGCTCTATTACACCGCGTGGAAGTCGGACCAGGGGCACAAGGATCTGCGCATCGAAGCGTCGTCGCTGAAGGTCGCCGCCACCGAAATGCTGACGCGCGTCGCCGACCGCGCGATCCAACTGCACGGCGGGCTGGGCCTGTCGCGCGAGTTGGGCGTCGAATACGTGGCGCGCATGGTCCGGATCTGGCGGATCGTCGAGGGCGCCTCCGAAATCCACCGCCTGTCGATCGCGAAGAAGCTGCTGACCGACGGCAGGCCCTACAGTCCGTTCGTCGTCGCCTGAACGGGCGCCGGACACGAAGAGCACAGGAGAATCGCATGCCGGTAATGCTGGAAGTATCGAACCACGTCGCGTACGTGACCCTGAATCGTCCCGAAGCAATGAACTCGCTGGATCCGGAATCGACCGCCGATCTGACCGAAATCTGGGCGCGCGTGCGCACCGATCCCGACATCCGCGTCGCCGTGCTGACCGGCGCCGGCGAGAAGGCGTTCTGCACCGGGACAGACATGAAGAAGGCGCCGACGCCGACCGAGTGCATGGCCGCGACCTATCTGCGCGACGGCCAGCCGATCCTGCCGCACATGAAGATGTGGAAGCCGATCATCGCCGCGATCAACGGCTACGCCGTGGGCGGCGGGCTCGAGATGGCGCTCGCATGCGACTTGCGGATCGCGTCGTCCAACGCGAAGTTCGGCCTCACCGAAGTCAAGGTCGCGAGCCTCGCCGGGCTCAACGGCACGCAGGCCTTGCCGCGCGCGGTGCCGCAGGCGGTGGCGATGAAGATGCTGCTGACCGGGGAGATGATCACGGCCGACGAGGCACTGCGCTACGGCCTGGTCAGCGACGTCGTCGAACCGTCCGGCCTCGCGGATCTGGCGAAATCGTACGCGGAGAAGATCGCCAGCGCGGCGCCCTTGAGCGTGCAGGCGACCAAGCAGGCGGCGATCCTGGGCAAGGACATGCCGCTCGAGCACGGCATCCTGTACTCGCACCTGCTGTGGGGCGTGCTGCGCGATACCGAGGACCGCAAGGAAGGCTTCAAGGCTTTCGGCGAGCGTCGCGCGCCGGAATTCCGCGGCGCCTGATGACCAGCCGGCGAGTCGCTGCCGGCCGCAAGCAATCCGCGCGGTGCGGCGCCGGACGGCACACGATCGTTCTATTGTCCCCCTCGGGGGGCGGAAACGGCAAAGCCGTTTCCTGGGGGCGCTCAGATCGGCTTGCCGCGTTCGATCCAGGCCTGCACCTCCCCGATGGTCAACCGGTACCGCGCGCAGTTGTGTGCGGTCAGTGTTTTGAGTTCCGTTTCCAGCGCCTCGACGAACGGCCCGATGTCCTCGGGGAGTAGCCCCAGGGCCGCGACCGCCTGCTGCAGAGGCAGGCCGTTTTTCACAACGCGCTGCACGGCTTCGCTCAAGTGTTCGCGGTGGCGAACCCTGAAGGGATCGGGCGATCCCATCGCTTCCAGGATCACTTTGTATTTGCGGATGGACCGCCGGTACGTCCACATGAAGAGTTCAGCTGCCAGCGTGACGTCAAGCAGTTCGTAGATGCCCAGCATCGCTTTCGCATAGTCCTGCTGATCGACATCGAGAAAGGCAAGCGGCGCGCAGTTATAGAGCATCAGCGGGATATTCGCCGCGAGCCTGCTGGTGCGTTTGTTGCCGTCTTCAAAGGGCTGCAGGTAAGCGAGGTTCACCCACAGAAAGAACGCGGCCTCCGCCGGACTCTTGATGAGCTGGGCCTTGGCAACGATCCGGGAGAGCATCTCGTCAAGAAGCTGGGGCACCTGTGAGGGGACATAAGTGGTGTCCGAGATATTGACCACTTTGGTCCGGATCGCGCCCAGCCCTGCGGCATCGGCCAGCAGGTCCTGCATCAGCAGCGCGTGCAGGTTGCGGATGACGATATCGCTGAGACCGTAGGTCGGCACCGCGTCGACCAGAAATTCGATGGCGCGCTTGTGGTTGAGCAGCATCACGCCTTCCGAATCCGTCGGTGGGTCACCGCTCTTGAACAGTTCTTCCGTCGCCAGCAGGCTATAGGTATTGCCCTCCAGCCGGGACGACGACCAGGACAGATCGATCAGGAGCTGTTCGAGGACTTTCCGGGCATAGGTCCCCGCCGGTTGCTGCCCCTGCATCCGGCCTTCCTGTGCCAAGGCGTCCGCGAGTTCGCGGGGCAGCAAGGCGGATTCGTTCGGAGCGTAATCATCGAGAAACCGGCGCTGGTAGGTCACGGGCGTCCGTGCCCCAAGCGGGCGGTTGAGAACTTCCAGCAATGACCGCGCTCTGTCGGACCAAGGGGGCGATACGGTCGCGGTTACAAAATCCGTGACGCGGAGCGTTTCTCTTACGTCGGTTTCGACCGGTGCCAGGAAATACCGGGTGGCCCGCGCTTTCCCGGTCCGGACAAGGGCATGGGCCTGAACGAGTTTGTCCAGAAGCCTCCCGACCGTGGCGTAGCTGGCGCCGACTCGTGCATGAATTTCGGACGACGAGGCACCCTGAGCGCCTTCCGCTTCAAGCGCCTTGACCGCTTCAAGAATGGCGTCCGGCTGTAGTTTCTGCATCATTGAGAAGATCCCCTTGATCTCCTCAAAAAATGAGGAGATAAGGCTAATTTACTCATTTATGAGCAGGAAGACGATGAAATTGAGGAGATTTTTTGATCCGGAACGATCCCGTTTCGGCGCTATCGCGTCCAAGCGATCTCCCCGTCGATCAGCGTCATGACGACCTGCGCGCGCTCGAGGTCGTCGGCGGTCGCCCATTCTCCGGCACCGGCGATGACTACCAGATCGGCTCGCTTGCCGGCCTGGATCGTGCCTTTCGCGTCGTCCTCTCCGGCTGCATAGGCACCGCCGCAGGTGTAAAGGTGCAGGGCCTCGGCCACGGAAATGGCTTCCTCCGCCGCGACGCGACCGCCTGCGTCGTCCCGGCGGGTGACTGCGGTTTGCAGCCCGTTGAGCGGGGCGCAGGAAACCAGCGGCGCGTCGGAGCCGAACGCCAGCGGAATGCCGTGACGAAGAAACGAACGGAACGGAAAAAGCTGGTGCTGCTGATCGGCCGGCACGCTCTCACGGTAGGCAGGGCCGGCCAGTTGAAGCAGCGCGGGCTGCGCGACGACCACTGCGCCGCTGGACGCCAGGCGGTCCATCCATTCGGGCGGGCATACCGGACAGTGCTCGAAACGCGGACGGCAACACGACTGGAAACAGCTTTCGCGCAAGAACGCGAGGGTGTTCAGCGAGCGCTGCAGCAGGCCGAGGTCCGGGACGTGAAACGCCAGCTGGAAGCCGGCCAGGTGCGCGGCGAGCGCGGTGTCGTCGAGCAGCTCTTGCGGCGGGTCTGGATTATCGGTGCTCTCGTCAAGCGCGATCTTCGCCGCGCCGATGCGCAGTGCGTCGGGCTCGCAGTCGGCGTGGGGGCTTCCCGAACGCAGTCCCTGTTCCGCAAAGGCGGCCACGGCATCGGCGCCGACGCACAGCGACACGCGCGGGGCGAGCAGGCCGCGCCGCTTGTAGTCCGCCATCGCCTGCCAGTGCGTCGGCGTGTTCGACCAGCTCGTGTCCTGCAGCGAGGTGATGCCGGATTCGAGGAAGATGCGGTTCGCCGCGCGCAGGCCGGCGTCGATCTCGTCGCGCGCGAGCGGCGGGATCGCCGCGGCGATCTGCGCGTGGTTGCCGCAGACGACGCCGTTCACCCGCCCGCTCACGGGATCGCGCAGCACCGCGCCGGCATCCGACGGCCCCGTCGCCTCGTCGATGCCGCACAGCGCCAGCGCCCGGCTGTTGAGGACGCAATGCTGCCCCGCGCGCTCGACGAGGATCGCCGGATGCGCAGGCGAGGCGCGGTCCAGCTCCCAGCGGTTCGGCGGGCGCTGTTCGGCGAGCGTCGCCGGATCGTAATTCGCGGCTCGCAGCCAGTTGCGGGGCCGCATATCGACGGCACGGGCGCGAAGGACGTCGATGAGCTCGGGGATGCTGCCGACGCGTGCCGGCGAGCAATCGACGTAGCGCGTCGTCATCGCGAACGCGACCGGATGGCAGTGGGCATCGTTGAAGCCCGCGACCACCGTCGCGCCCTGGCAGTCGACGACGCGCGTGTGCGGTCCCGCCAGCGCCGCGCGCGCGCTGCGGTCACCGACGTGAAGGATGCGGCCGTCCCTGATCGCGATCAGCTCGGCGCGGCGCGCGTTCTGTGCGCGCTCCGGCGTGAAGGCGACGAGATTGCACAGGATCAGGTCGGCGTTCATCGCGCCTCGCCGGCGAGGGCCTCTTGCCGGCGTTTCGTCATCAGGTAGTACTTCAGCGCTTCGCGCAGGCCGGCGCGAAATGGCGTGTGCTCGAAGCCGAACAGGCGGTCGATCTTCGCGCCGCTGTAGAGGAGGTGCTCGTCGAGCGGGAAGGGGAGCGGAACCTTGCGACGGGTGATCTCCTCGACCGGCAGAGGCAGCGTTTCGACGGCCTTGCCGACGATCTCGCCGAGCGTTTCGATGATGCGCGCGTGGGTCACCGCTTCGCCCGAGGCGAGATTGAAGGTTTCGCCAAAGACGCGCGGATCGCCGATGCACCGCCACAAGAGGTGCGCCATGTCGACGACCCAGATGAAGTTGAACGACGAGCGAGCGGGCTCGGGGATCACGACGGGCTCGCGATTGCGCAGGCGGTCGAAGAAATACATCTCGCGCGGCGCGTAGTTGTAATAGCCGTAGATGATCGCCGGTCGCAGCACCGTGAGCGCGATCCCCAGCCGCTCGCATTCGCGCCGCGCGGCGCGCTCGGCGAGGCACTTGTCGTAGCCGTAATCGGCGTAGTCGCCCAGTTCCGGCTGCGGGCCGTCGAGCAGGGGGGCGTTCTCGTCGACCGGCCCGCCGGCGGACTGTTGGTAGACGGTCGTGGTGCTGATCAGCAGATACTGGCGGACCGTGCCGCGCAGATTGCGCAGCAGGGTTTCGACGTGAGCCGGAGTGTAGGCGCAGAAATCGACGACGGCGTCCCATGCCCCGTCCGGAACGCCCTCGCGCACCCGGTCGGGGTGCTCCCGGTTGCCGACGTGCTCGGTCACGCGCTCCATGCGCAAGGGCAGGTTGCCGCGGTTGAAGACGTGAAGCTCGGCGTCCGGCGCCTTCAGCGCTTCCTCGACGAAGACGCGGCCGGCGAAATAGCTGCCGCCAATGATCAATATCCGTTTCGCCATGAGGATCTCTCCCGTTGCCGCCCTAGCCGATCAGGACGCTCAGGCGGCGTAATGATGGATCGTGTATGCGCTCATGGATGAGCGGACCGTGATCGACAAGAAACGGGCTGTCCGAGTCGGTCAGCTCTTCGCCGCGAAGCTCGGCGATCACGGCCTCACACAGCGTGTCGATGCACGCGTGCTTCAGGTTCGGGTCGGTCGACGACACCAGCGCCGTGACCTGCGAATGAACGATGCAGCCCAGCCGCGGCAGCGCGAGCAGGCCGCGGTGCAGCCATTTGTAATACGGCGCGTAGCGGCGGTTCAGCAGATAGACGAGCGACATCAGATCGCTGCAGAACTTGGTTTCCGCATATTGCGCCGCGAAAAGCTCGCCGCGCGCGAGTGCGCGCGCGAAGTTGTACTGGCCCGATTGGCCGATCGACATGCAGCGGGCGGCGATCTTCGCGAGCCTGACGTCTTCCGGATAGAACGCGAGCAGTTCACGTCGGCGCCGCGAGAACTCGTCGAGCGGGTCGTGAAAGATCCGTCCGGAGGTGCACGCAGCGAGATTCTTTTCCGGGATGCGCAGCCAGTCGAAGAGCGTCTGCGGGCCGTCCGGATGGCCGAGATACTGCTTGTACCAGGCGCCGATCTCGAGCACGCCGACGCGTCCGCCGCCCCACTCGGTGGTCGAGCGCTCGAAGCCCGCGAACGACTTCGGCAGTCGGTCATAGGCCTGCTGCAGCGACGCGCCGATCGCGGCGTAATCCGTATTGGTCAGCCACAGACAGAAGCCCGGACCCCAGTCGTGGTCGCGCGACTGTTCGTCGTCGAAGCCGAGGCAGTCGGAACCGTCACCGGCGAGCCCGACCGCGACGCGTTCGCGCCAAGGCGCGAACTCGCCCCCGAGCAATTCGTCGCCGTAGCGCTCGAAGTAACGTTCGGCGAGCGTCAGGCCGTTCACGGCGCGGTCGCGTAGTCGATGACGCCGACCGTTTCGCTGCCGGTAAAGGCCTGCCGCACGATCAGCGCGTTGAGGCGCCGGCCGACCTCGGCGTCGACGTATTTTTCGCCGCACTGCCCGCACAGGCCGGCGGGAACCTTCTTGATGACGTACAGCCGGCCTTCGAGACGGTAGTCGAAATTGCCGACGGTCACCTGCTTGATGGCGCCGCCGCAGAAGAAACACTGGGTGATCGAATCGGACATCGTCGGTTCTCCGGAGGAACGATGCAGGGCAGTGCGCCAGAGCGGCGGTGCCGGCACGTAGGCGTGGGTGACGACGAGCCAGTCGTCGGCGCGCGGGGCGGCGACCGCATGAACCGGCTTGCCGTCGTGGAGGGCGCACAGCAGGTAGGCGGTCTCGCGCTCCGCGTGCCGGTGCTCCTCGATGATGCGGCCGCCGCGCAGCGCCGCTTCGATCTGCGCGACCTCGATCCGTCCCGCCATCAGCGAGCGGATCACGTGTTCGGACAGGACGTAGCGCGAGGCTTCGGCGCGCGCGGCGATCCATGCGGCGTCCGGGCCGGATTCGGAATGCGTCATGACAGGGCCTCGTCCCGCAGGCGATGCGCGGCGAGCCCGCGCTCGGCGACGAACAGCGCGATCGCGAGCAGCGCGGACAGGGTCGCCAGCGGCTGGAGCGTGCCGTCGTAGGTTGCGCCGAGCAGCGTCGCGACCGAAAAGGCGCAGAGCATCGTCAGCGACCCCAGCAGGGCCGCCGCGGCACCGGCCTTTTCGGGGAAGGGCGCCACGGCGCCGCTCTGCGCGCACGGGCTGTTGATGCCATGCGCGAGCGTGACGAGAAAGTGCGCGACGACGACCGTGGCCCAGTGCTGCAGGTCCAGCGCGAGCCCTGCGGCGAACGTCGTGCCCGCCGCGAGCCCGAGCGTGCTGCCGACACGAAGCGTGCGCGACAGCCCGTAGTGCCGCAGCAGGCGCCGGCACGCCTGCGTGCCGAAGAGATAGCCGAGCACGCCCAGTGCGAAGCAGTAGCCGAAGTAGCGCGTCGGCACGTGCAGCACGTCGATCAGCGCGAACGAGGCGCCGGATATGTAGACGAACACCATGCCGAAGGAGAGGCTGCCCGGCAACGCGTAAGCCCAGAACGCCGGGCTGCGCAGCAGCGCGCCGTAGTTACCGAGCAGCGTGGCCGGCCGCATCGCCGCGGGGTTGCGGCGCGGAACCGTCTCGGCGAAGCGCAGCACCGACGCGAGCCCGAGCGCCGCGCCGCCGAGCGTCAGCAGCGCGAAGTTGGCGCGCCAGCCGAAGGATGCCTGCAGCTGCGCACCGACGACGGGAGCGAGCAGCAGCGCCACCGCGAGGATGCTCGTCGAGCGGGCGATCACGTGCGCGCCTTCGCCGACCGGGTAGGTGTCGCGGACGACGGCGCGGGCGATCACCGCGACCGTGCAACTGCCGGCAGCCTGCATGAAGCGGGCGACGAGCAGCGCGTCGATGCGCGTCGCGAGCGTGCAGGCGAGACTCGCCGCGGCATAGACCAGCACGCCGGCGAGAAGAATCGGACGCCGGCCGAAGCGGTCCGACAACGGTCCGCTGACGAGCTGCGACACCGCGACGCCGAGCGCGAACATCGACAGCGTCTGCTGCACGAGCGCCGGCGACGCATGGAAATACGACCCCAGTTCCGGCAGCGACGCCAGATACAGGTCCGTCGACAACGGCTGCAGCATCCAGAAGCCGGTGATCAGCCACAGCAGATGCGCAGTACGGCCTGGCAGCGGGCCTGCGGCAGGGCACCCGACGGCTGCGGCCGGCGCCCGGGGGGGCGCGGCGTGGCGACTCGCGTTGGTCATTGCGCTACCCGCCGCGGAGCCCGGGTCCCCGACACGCATATGCCGCCGGTCAACGCGTTCAATACTCATGCTCAGGGGCTCGCGGGCGTCGCCTGGGTCCAAGCGAACACGGATACAGGCTATTGATCGATGCCAGTGAAGATTTCATTCTCTTCGGCAAAAATTCTCTTGAACTTTGCGCGCGCATCTGCACGTACGCGTTCGGCATGCTCATGGTCCAGCCCGCGTCCCTGAATCCACTTTTCCAGATTGACTCCGCCCGGCAGCCATTTCTCCAGCGTCTCCCGTTCATACATCCATGCCTTGTCCTTGACGCCAAGCGCGGCTAGGATTTCCCATACCTCGTCCTTGGTTTCATCGTGACAATAGACACACATGACACAGCGGTTGAGCTGGAATTCGGTGATCAGCTTGCGGTCGTATTTGACGGCGGGAATCTTCCTTTCCTCGACATAGGGGTCCAGCTTCCTCGCCAGCTCCTCGACTTCCTCGCGCAGGCCGAACACGAGCCATTTTCCCCAATGTTCGAGATATTGCTTGTTGGTCAGCGGCTCGCCGCGCAGGGTGATGTAGTTGTAACGGTACTCGACGTGATCCAGGGGAACGACGAAGATGAAGTGCGACTCCGGCCGGTCGACGATCATGGGGAGCCTCCCTTTCAGCCTCCGGCAATCGCCGGAATCACGTTGATGACATCGCCTGGGTTCAGTCTGGTCTTCATGCCATCGAGGTGTACGGCATTGCGGCCATTAATGAAGAATACGAACTGGGGCGAGATGCCTCCGTTGTCGTTCGTCAGCGCTGCAGCGAAGCCGGGATTGCGCTGGTCGATCAAACCGATCAAGGTGGCGACCGTGGCATTCGCCGGTGTATCGATGGCGAGTTCGCTTTGTTTGATGCCCAGTACGCCGAGCAGATTCAGCCTCACGTCGATCTTCATGCCGTCTCTCCCGATTTCAATACGCTCTCGGCGTGATCCAGGGCAATTGCACCGTTTTGTCATAACCCGAGGCGCTCATATGGCCAGCCCGAGTAACTCTTCGCGAAAGTCATCCTCCATGCAGGCGAGCAGTCGCTTGGACTTGATGCTGGCCTTGCGGGTGGTGTTGTGGCGCAGCAGGTTCAGTACGATGTGGCGCAGCACCACGAAGTTGTTGGCCGCATAGCCTCGGCGCACACGGGACTGATCATCGTTGAACTGCACATCGAGCGACCAGTGAAGCTGATTTTCGACCGCCCAATGGCTGCGCACGGCCTGCGCAATTCTGGCGGCATCTGCGGGCAGGGAACTGATGTAGTAATGGCGCTCGACGCTGGTCTTGCCGTCGACGGTGCGTTCGCGCTCGACGAGCGCAAACGATTGCAGCCCGGCCCACTGCTCGGACTTGTACAACTGGCTGACCGCATCATAGGCCCAGCAGCGGCGCACCTCCACACGGCCGTGGCCCTTGGTTTGTTCTTCGAAATGCGAAGCCGGCGCGATCTTTTCCGCCACGCCGGCCAGGGTGAGCAGAATCGAGTCGGTCAGCGTGGGGTGGTTGTCTTTGACGCACAACACGTAGTCTGCGCCACGACTACGGATGGTGCGGGCAATCGCTGCCTGGGTGCCCATCGCATCGATCGTGACGATGGTGCCTTCGAGCGCCAGCATGGCGAGCAACTCGGGAATCGCTGTTATCTCGTTGCTCTTCTGATCGGTGGCGCGCTGCCCCAGCACCAGACCCATCCCGGCGGCAAAGGCGCTGACCATGTGCAACGGCCCCGACGTATCCTTGCCGCCACTGCGCCGACTGGTCTTGCCATCGATGGCCACCACGCTGTCCGGCGCCAGCGCCGGCACCAGCACGCCCACCCAGCGCAGAAAGGCCGCCTCGAAGGCCGCGGGATCGATCATCGCGAGCACCCGGCAGAACGTGTCATGCGAGGGCACGCCCGCCTTGAGCTTCAGGAACTTGCGCAGCCAGGCCAGGTTGGACTTGCCCCACAGCGCCACATCCACGAAATCGTTCGCCCCGCACAGCACCGCGCACACCGCCACCGTCAGCAACTCGGACAGATCGTGCCTGGCCTGCCGCTTGCTGCGCGGGTCGGGTACCGACACGAACACTTCGCTCACGGGCATCAACTGGCCTGTCTTCATGGGAGTCCCAAAAAGACAGTAAGCTACACAAAATATGACGTTGTGAACAGGGGCTCGCTAAGCGCATGATCGTAAACGGTTTACCTGTATCGGTTATGCATTTTAGGTGCGATTGCCCTGCGGCGTGATCCAGGTCGCGATAGCCGTTCTTGCACACCAGCCGATGCAGGGCCTCCATCGCCAGATTGCGATGGACCGCCACCGCTGCCTCGATATTCTCGAAATACAGCTGCAATGTTCGATCGCCGTAGGTTTCCAGTTCGCAGCCGAGATAGATTCCGAAATTCCGGCCGTCGCCGGTTTCATCCATGCTGCGGCAACAGCGTCGATAAAGGGCGGGATAGCGACGTTGCAACTCTTCCTGCCAATTGCTTTCCACCGTGACGATGATGCCGATGAGCGGGCTGCTTGATAGCGGCGGAATCAAGTCGTCCATGCGCGCGTATTTTTCCGCAAGCAGGTTGCGGCCAACCGCCTCGGCCTGTTCCAGGTCGGCAAGATAAGAGGCGAGCATCGGTTGCGTCCACGTTTCAAATAGGCTGGAACGGATCGTCTTGAAGTTGTCGGGAGCGCTCTGACAGGGGGCATGCCGTGCGCTCCTGACGCGGACGAACATCTGCCATTCGGCTTCCAGCACCTGGTCGAGCAAGAATGTACTCACTTCTGCGGCGTCCTCGATTCGCGCATTTCGCTGACGATCAATTCGCCAAACAGCTTGGGCAATTGCTCGGTCTTGTCGACGAACTTCACGAGACTGCCGTATTCGTCGCGTAGCGATTGCTTGGAGGACAGACTGCAACTGATGCCCAGCGTGAGCAGGCTGACACCGTTGCCCTTGCAGTACTTGATGGCATCCGCCACGCCGCACCCCCAATTGGAGGCTCCGTCGGTGATGTGGACCAGCAGCGTTTTTTTCCCCGGTATACGGGTATTCAAGGCCGTGGCGATAATGGCCTCGCCGGAAGCCGTCCTCCCGTGGGGCAGCACCGTCAGCATGCGGCCACCACGATAGATTTCCGTGATGCGGCAGGCGTTCCTGACCTCGTTGTAGGCGAACAGTCGCGCGTTGCTCGTGTATTCCAGGATCGCCGTGAACAGCGTCTGGTAGATCATCTCCGCCTGGTCCCACTGAGTCGGATCCGCCATCGACCCGGTCGCGTCCACGAGCAGCACGACATTCTTTCGCATGTCGAACTCGTGCTTCTTTTGTTGGAACACGGCACCGGTCGTGTGGGCGCGGTAAAGCCGCCGACTATGAATTTTCCCCGAACTGAGGCCGCGGTTGAAAACACTCCGGCGGTCGGTGGCGTTCCGCACCACTTGCTGCAGCTGGTGCAAAAGGTGCCGATCGACGCGGTTGCGCGCCATCATGACGATGTCGTTACCCTCGACTCGCGCGACATTCTCGAAGTTTGCGACGTTGCCCTTGATCTGATCGGTGAAATCCCGGTTCTTCTGCGGCAGCGAAGCTTCGATCAGGTTGGCGTAATTGACGATGGTTGCCTTGACCGCCGCCTGCTCCGCCTCTTCCTGGGCCAGTTCATCATCCTCGCCCATGTCGGGCATCATGAACCGATCGCTGCGGTCGCCCGGCCAGAACCGGATGTGCCCGAGCACTTCGCGCCAAAGCTTTGCGTAGAGATCAAGGCGGAAATCACAGCGATCGCTGACGCTCGAGAGCGCCGGACAGTCGTGGCGCAGGGCCGGCACGATGCTGTTCATGATCTGCATCGGCTTGCTGTAATACTGATCCAGGCTGCCGCGCATGACGAGGCCACCCAGCGTGAGGTCGCTGTGGCCCTGTTTGTAGAGTTCCGGATCGCGGTGGGCCGCCAAGCGCCACCACAAGTGCAGCATCTCGGACAGGGTGGGCGGCTTGATCAGGCTCTTCAGCGTCTTGACGATACGCCAGTCGCGTGCCACCTCGGCGTAGTAGCCGAGCACGCTCCTGTTGGCGAGGCCGTCGACATAGACGGCCTCGCAGACATTGAAGAACATGTCGAACTTGTATCCGTACTGCGTCGGCGGCTGGACGCGCAGCCTGAACATTTCGCGCAGCCGTTCGGACCACTCGACGCGTTTGTACGCTTCCTGCACCATGATGCCGACCATCAGATCGGTCTTTCCCGCCGGCACCGGATACGTGCCCATGATCGGTGTCGGATCGAGGGCGAGCGCATTGTCGAGTTCCATTCCCGACCAGACGATTTCACCGACATTGCGGCCGATGAAAGTCGACAGTTTGCGAATGGCGACCAAAAGCTTCACCAACTCGACGGATTCGATCGGCGACTTGTCGCGACGCCAGAAGTCCGAATAACCCTCCTCGCCGGGAATGACGAAACGCTTGACGTCCCCCGTGCCGTTCATTAGCCGAAGTGTGGTGTCGTAGGTCATGGCAATGGAAGACCTTAGGCAGCGATGTATTGAACGTACTCTGTCTTGCTTTTTTCCACCTTCCCCAGATTGACGTGCAGGGACAGCAAAACCGATTCGAGCGTCTTCTTGTCTGTCTGGAGGCTCGTCACGATGGCTTCGCGCAGCGTTCCGCCGGCGGCGATCATCTCGCCGAGCATCAGGATCTTGCGGGTTGAAACGTCGACGCCGAGGTCGGGATTGGCGCGAATGCTGTTCGCCACCGCGATGATTTCCCTCGCCTGCTCATTCGTCACGCCGGTCTTCTTTTCCAGTACCTCGACTTCCACTTCGTTCGGCAGGAAATCCATCGTCGTGACATAGAAGCGGTCGCGCAGGGCGGGGTCGAGAAGCTCGGTGCCGACGAATTCGGCGCCTTCGTTGAGCGTCGCGAAGAAAACAACGCCCGGCGCGACCTGCAGCAGTCCCAGTTCGTCCATCCATACCTGACGATCGTCGGAGAGGATGGAGAACAACATGTTCAACGCCTTCGGATGTTCGGGGCGATTAATCTCCTCGAGATGGATGACGCAGTTGGGTGTCTGGATGGCCTGCGGGAAGAGGAACTGCTTGTAGCGGGTCTCCCCGTTCTCCAGTGCGTATTCGCCAAACAACTGTCCCGGCTCGGACAGGATGCCGATCTGGAAGGTCGCCAGCGGCAGCCTGTTGACGGCGGCGTATTGCCGCACCAGCGAGGATTTCCCGCAGCCCTGTTTCCCGACCACCAGGACATTGACGGGATGCTTCCGGGATATCTTGGCAAATTTATCGAGAAAGCTCTGATTTTCCGTACTTACGTAGTAGTAAGGGTCGACTTCCGGGACGAACAGGCCATTTGCGCTAGGAGAAATTTTCATGGTGTTTTGTTACAGCCATCAAGAGGTGAACAACGTCGGTCCGATGTTCAGACGTGGTCGCGGAAGCTCAGTTTTCCTTCCTCGTGCCGGGAGCAGGTCGTGTTCTCGACGTCCCTCAGCCAACGTTTCCAGACGCCCCCCATCGCGTGACGGTTGGCGGTGCATTGCCCGCGGTGCGGATCGGTGGGATCGGGGGTTTGCCACTTGCAACTCCGGCACGGCCTCGCGGTGCCGACCTCGACATGCGGCTGGTTTTGCAAGCTCTTTTCTGCTTCCATGTTGTAGCTCTCCATATCGTCTCGTATAACCATAAACAGAGGGGAGCAGGACGCCGCCCCCCTCTTTAGCGGATTTTCTTGGCTATGTCACCGTTAGCTGTGGAACCCTCCCGTGGCGGTCGGGCTCTTACCTCTGAGAGCGAAACCGCGCGGGGTGCCCCATGAAAGCTCATGAATTTGAACGGTGGATCGAGCAGCTGCGGGCGTTGACCCGGCGGCAGCGCGAACAGGTGAAAGCGTTGCTGGCAAAAGACGATGACGGGGCGCGGTGCAGCACGCTGATCGAATCCCGCCTGGGTGGGGACGGGGGCTGTCCCCACTGTGGGGCGAAGAGTTTGTATCGGCACGGCCTCGCGGGCGGGCTGCAACGTTACCGGTGCAGAAGTTGCCACAAGACGTTCAACGCTCTCACCGGCACGCCATTGGCGAGGTTGCGTAAAAGGGAGAAATGGTTGGCTTACGGCCAGGCGATGCTCGATTCGCTGACGGTGCGCAAAGCGGCAGCGGTGCTTGGCGTGCACCGGAACACGACTTTTCGTTGGCGCCATCGCTTCCTCACGTGGGCGAAGAACGACCGCCCGGCACATCTGCAAGGTATTACCGAAGCGGACGAAACGTATCTCCTCGAGTCGGACAAAGGCAGTCGCCGACTGGCTCGCAAGCCGCGCAAACGCGGCGGCGCTGCAACCCAGCGCGGCCTCTCCAACGAGCAGGTCTGCGTTCTCGTCGCCCGCGATCGCACGGGGCAGACCCTCGATTTCGTCACCGGCAAGGGGCAGATCACCAAGGCTCAACTCAAGACGGTTCTGCCGCCCGTTCTTGATCCGGATGCGCTGTTGGTGAGTGACGGGAATCCGACCTATCGCTACTTCGCGCTCGATACCGGACTCTCCCATGAGGCGGTCAATTTGAGCGCCGGCATCCGGGTCCGGGGCGCCTACCACGTCCAGAACGTCAATGCTTACCACAGCCGTCTCCACGCCTGGCTCGGCATCTTCCATGGTGTCGCCACAAAGTACCTCCCAAACTACTTGGGCTGGCGCCGCGCCTTGGATGCTCAGCGTATTCGCTCCCCGGATACCCTGCTGGCAGCCGCATTGGGGCAATTTCAACAGCGAACGGTGACATAGCCATTTTCTTAGATCTCGACGTTCAGGAACTCGAGATCGGACGCGCTGAAGTCCTGTTCCTGGCGGGCGATGATGGTGTTCTGCCCGTAGGTTGGAATGTCGACGAACCGGGCGCTGTAGCCGGAAACGCGAACGATGAGGTCATGGTGCTTCTCGGGTTCGCGCTGCGCGGCACGCATTTCGTCCGTGCTGACGACATTGAACTGAACATGGTCGATATTCAGGTCGTGCCAAGTCTTCATGTACGAGTTCCAGATTTCGAAACCGTGCCTGGAGCGCATGATCGGCACCGACAAGCGCTGGTTCAGCAGATTGCCCTTCTGGTTCTTCTGCACCTTGGACACTGAGCGCAACACGGCTGTCGGGCCCTTCTTGTCAGTGCCCATGTAGGGCGAAATGCCACCGTCGTCTGCCGCCTCGCCACCGAAACGGCCGTCGGGCGTGGGGCCCGTGCGCGAGCCCACTTCCATGTACAGTCCGACGGCCTGACCGGTCGGCATGACCGGACCTCCGGAGTAGTTGGTGATCTTGCGCATTTCGCCGCCGATAATCTCCTCGTAGAAGCGGGTGATGATGCCGTCGGCGTAATCGTCGTCGTTGCCCCACTTCGGCGCCCGCTTGAAGTCGACGCGCATTTCCTCGAAGCCTTCCCAGTTCGCCTTCAATGCCTGGCTGAGAGGCTGTGAAAAATCCCCGGCCAGTTATATGCCTTTGGTATAATTAGGTCTTGCTACGAGGTCTGGATTTGCGCCGATGACGAAGACGCGAGCACGGGTGCTGCTGCCCAACCGGGGGCAGATGGAGTTTCGGGCGAGTGACCTGGAGTCACTGCTGCCGGAGGGGCATCGGGCGCGCCTGGTGTGGGCGTACGTCGAGCGGCAAGACCTGTCACGGTTCTACGCCGGGATTCGTGCGGTCGATGGCGGGGTGGGCCGCTCGGCAATCGCGCCGGAGATTTTGCTGGCGCTGTGGTTGTACGCCACGCTCGACGGGGTGGGCAGCGCGCGGGCGGTGTCACGGCTGATCGAATCGCATGACGCCTACCGCTGGTTGTGCGGCGGGGTTCAGGTCAATCACCACACCCTTTCGGACTTTCGCAAGGATCAGGGCGAAGGGCTGGACGAGTTGTTGAGTGTGAGCATCGCCAGCCTGATGGCGGCCGGGGTAGTCAAGCTCAAACAGGTGGCGCAGGACGGGATGCGTGTGCGCGCCAGCGCCGGGGCGGGCTCGTTTCGCCGCAAGGAGAAGCTCGAAGGCTACCTGGAGGCGGCGCGTGCCGAAGTCGCGCGGCTCAAAGCCGAGGTGGAGGCGGACCCGGCGCAGGCCGAACGGGCGCGGGAAGCGGCCCGGCTACGGGCGGCGAAAGAGCGTGAAGCGCGTCTTGAGAAAGCGCTGGCGCGGCTGCCCGAGATCGAAGCGATCAAGCAGCGGCAAGGCAAAAACCCCGACCAGGCGCGCGCGTCGATGACCGATGCCGAAGCGACGGTGATGAAGATGGGCGACGGCGGCTTTCGGCCGGCGTACAACCCGCAACTGGCGAGCGACGCCGACTCGCTGGTGATCGTGGGGGTCGAGGTGGCCACCGTCGGCAGCGACCAAGGGCAGATGGTGCCGATGATCGAGCAGGTCACCGCGCGCTGCGGTCGGCTGCCCGAAGCCTGGCTGGTCGATGGCGGCTACGTCGGACACGAGCAGATCGAGCAGGCGAGCCAAAGCACCGTCGTCTATGGGCCGGTGCCGCAACCCAAGAACAAGGCGGTCGATCCTCACCAGGCGAAGGCCGGCGACAGCGAAGCGGTGGCGGCCTGGCGGCAACGGATGGGCACGGACGAGGCGAAGGTCATTTACAAGCGGCGAGCGGCAACGGCCGAATGCGTCAATGCGCACAGCCGCAACCGCGGCCTGCAGCAGTTCCGGGTGCGGGGTCTGGCGAAGGTCAAGTGTGTGATGCTGATCTTTGCTTTGGCGCACAACCTGATGCGCATGGTCAGCCTCGCACCGGAATTGCTCGGGGTAGGGATAGGTGCGTCTGCCGTTCCCGGAATCGGGGTTTAAGGGGCGAAAAATGGGGAAAAACGTCAAATGAACCGTCGATAGCAGCACAAACGGTGCAAAAACCCTATCGCGCCCAGCAAAACGGCGTTAACCCCGCTCGCGCGTCTAATCGGTCCTGCGAACGAAAGATTCACAAACTCTGAGTTGTTCGAGGGTGTACTTCTTCTCCTCGAACACCAGCTTCTTGATGGCCACGAGGGAGTTCGCCGCGACGATCGTCGTAATCGGGTTGTGCCAGCCGTTGGGTTGCTCGGACAGGGCGCAGGCGTCCATACCGAGTTCCATGCAGCCGTCGTCGATTGCGGACACGAAGGGCATCTGCAGGAAGCGTTGCTCGAAGTAGCGGGACACGTCCTTGGTGCTGATACATAGGTTGATCGCGTACTGGTACTGCTCGCGGAAGGCCTCCCAAACGTCCTCGAAGGTCTTCAACGACGCGAGATCACCGGTCTTCGGGCCCAGCTGCATGTCGGCGTAGGACCAGTCGTAGCCGCCGTCAAGCGTGATTTCCAGCAGCTTGGCCGGGAAGATCGAGCCGCCGCCTTCCGAACGGGTCTTTTGCGTCTTGCGGCGGCCGTGGATGCCGGGCGACATGCACAGCACGTTGACCCAGTTGTGGGCTTCCTCGTCGGTGGCGCCGTTGCCGTTGAGGCTGAACTTGGCGTATTCCTTCATCTGCTCCGTGCCAATCTCGTCGTGCTTGATGGACGGATAGCCGAGACCGTCGCGGATGCACTCGAAAACCCAGCGCAGCGTCTTTTCACGGTTCTTTTTGGAATAGCGGAAGACGATCGACGGCTCGGCCGTGCGGATCCGCTTGGCCGCCTCGAGGATGGCATCGGTCATGTCGTTGCAGGCGTCCTCGCCCTTGGCGTTCGTGCCGCCGACGGTGAGGATGAACAGATCGTTTGAACCCGGGAAGATTTCGCGATAGGCGCGCGACTTGCCGGCGCCGTGCTCGGAAATCTTCAAACGTTCCATCTCGACGAGTTCCACCGCGTCCATGTGGCTCATCGGCTGGAATTTTTTGTCGATGACGGAGGCCTTGTAGTACGGCCACAGCAGGGTGTCTTCCTTCTGGGCGTAGCCGCTCGCGTAGCGCTCGATGGCGTGGCAGATCAGGAATGTGAAGAACTTCGCCTGCATCGCATCCTTGAGGCCCTTGCAGGGTTCGGCGGGAATGCGATGGCAGATGTCGGCGATTTCGAGCAGCTCGGCCTGACGCTTCGGATCGGTTTCGAAGTTCTCGGCGACGATCTTGCACAGACGGGCCTGACGGCGCGACCAGCTGATGACCGCCTTGCAGGCGATGACCATCGCCTTCCAGTTGTCGATCTTGGCGATGTTGTCCAGGCCCTTGGTGCCGTCCCAGGGGAAGGTGGACATATCGGCCTGGGCTTCGGCGATATGCTTCTCGGCGAGCTTGATGCGCGCTAGCAGCCCGTCTTCCAGGACGGTTTCGTAGGGTGGCACAATGCTGTTGTAACCGGAAGCGAAGGAGGGCGCCTCCATACTGCTGACCTGGTACATGCGGCCGAGATCCGCCGGGTCGAAGTAGGGCTGGCACTTGCTTTGCAGGCTGTGCGGCTTCCAGTACTCGTTGATCGCCGCCGCCTCGTCGGCCGGCTGTGGCGAGTAGTCGCTCCTCAGGTAGTCCTGAACCGCCATGTGGGACAGTTCTGGATACAGCGGGAACATGTTGGGATCTTCGGCATGGTAGCCGACGATGAATTCGTCCTCTTGAAGCACCAGGGTCGACTTGTTCAGCACGTTCGCCAAGCCGAGCGCGCGACGGATGGCTTCCGGCTGACCCACGCTGGCCTTGTGCGCTTCGGTCAGATAGCGCATGCGCTCGATGCCGGCCGTGACGCTCTTTTCGATGAACTCGCCGGCGGATGCATGCTTCCAGCGGCAACGCTCCTTCAGACGCTTGGTTCTCGCGGTCGAAGGCTTCTGCAGATGCTCGTGCAACTCGTCGGACGGAATTTTCGCTTCCGCCGGATCTTCCGGCGTGAAATTGAGCGTCTTCCCCTTATATTCCAACACCTTGGCGCTTACTAGTTCGTTCATGACTGTCTCCTCTAGCTTTATGTTTATCGCTTCGCGTGAAAGGCTTCGCATCGCGTGCTGTTCTCGAATATGGGCTTGGAGAGCCAGTACTTGCCTTTTTCATCTTCCTTTTCCCGCACGCAATCAGCCTTGCCGGCTTCGTAGTCATCAGCGCCCTTGGGGACAGGAAAGAAGTTTGCGCACTGCTTACATGTGGTGGTTTCCATAGATGAGTCTCCTTTGATTTATGTAATACACCCAGTCCCGGCATCGCGAGTAATCTCGTGTCTGTCCGTCGTGATGCCAACCAAGCCGCCGATCGTCACGCTCTTGATGCCCGCGAGCTTCAAACCTTTAACCAGTGGCACTACCTTCTCGGGCGGGTTCTCTTCCACCCCCAAGTATTGGTATTCCTTTTCCCTGCCCAGGGAGCGATATTTGCCTTCTCCATAGACGTGGTAATTGAGAATATCGACACCCTCCAGCTGCATGGCGTGGCGACTCAAATAACTGATGTAGTTGTCGAAATCCTGGGGGGAATCGTTGAATCCAGGGATCACGGGAATATGGATGCGGATATTGGCCTTGGATTGCATGAGATGCTCGATGTTGTCGAGTATTGGCTGCAGTGGCCAACCAACGACTTCTTCGTGTTTCTTTGGATTCAGCGACTTCAGGTCGACGATGAAAAGATCGACAAATTCCAGCAGCGGCTGAATAGCCCCCCAGTTCTTGGGAAAACAGGAAGTCTCGATAGCGACGTGGACGTTGCGCTCCTTGATTCTGCGCACCAGTTCCAATGTGAATGCGGGATGGTAGAGAGGATCGCCACCGCTGATGGTGACGCCGCCACCGCTATTGCGGTAGAAGGGGGAGTCGGACAACGCTTCGCGCAGGATGTCCTCGACGCTCATGCGCTGGCCGACGATCGACCTCGCCTCGGTCAGACAGGCGGCGACACAGCGCATGCAGCGTTGACAGTCCGTCCGGTCGAGCTCGACTCTCATGCGGCCATCCGACTGACGCACCAGGCGCGATGTTCCGGCCGGACAGACTGCGATGCATCTGCCGCAGCCGACGCAGCGGGCGGGGTCATAATAGAACTCCTGCCGCGCATCCTGGGTCTCCGGGTTGTGACACCACGGACAGTGCAGCGGGCAGCCTTTCAGGAAGATCGTCGTCCTGATCCCCGGCCCGTCCTGCAGGCTGAACCTCTGTATTTCGGTAACAAGAGGAATTCTCACGACAGCCCCTGCGTTTATTGCGAAGGTTGTTGATCCGCGTGCATCGGAGGAATCCGGTTCCGGAGCACCCGGGCCTAACGTCGATGTGGTGTATTTAAGCATCGGCTCTCGGTGCGACCAATTGGTGCGAACACTTAAGGAGAGGAGGGATTGCCCTTAATGCGGCCGGCGCGCGGTGCGCGCACAATCGTGGCAGCGTCGGGCCGCGGAACGGGAGCGATATCCCGCGGCTGTCGATGCGCCGGTTGCGCCGGTTCGAGCACTATCGTACTGTGGAAGTGGCAGACTGTACGAAGACTGACTGTTTGGTCGACAGAACGTACGGGGCGGCCGCAAGGAGGCGATGCGCATGATGGATTACGCGTTCGATGTGGAGCAGGAGGACGAGCAGGACGAGGATGCCTCGGTCGGCTACGAGGCGATCTTTCGCAACACGCCCGTAGCAATCTGCCATTTGCGAAACCGCATAATCAGACGCTGCAACACGCGATACGAGGAATTGTTCGGCTACGGGCGCGGTGAGCTCGACAAGCAGTCGGTGCGGGTGCACTACCCCAGCGACGACTCGTTTGCAACGATCGGCGAGAAATACGGCCACTTCTTCGAGCGGCACCATACTTTCAAGGACGAGCGGCCATTCGTCCGCAAGGATGGAACGCTGATCTGGTGCATCGTCAGCGGCACGCTGCTCGATCCGACCGAGCCGAAGCTCGGCAGCATCTGGGTGGTGCAGGACATATCGGAACATATACGGCTCGAAGAGGAGCTGAAGGCCGACGTCGAAAAGCTCGAAATTCTGGTGCAGCAGCGGACCGTGGAGCTGAGCCGGCACGTGGCGAGCCTCAAGCAGGAGGTCGTCACGCGCAAGCGCGCCGAGGAGGCCGCCAACGAGAATCGCGAGAAATACCAGAAGCTCTTTCACATGCTGCCGATCGGGATCTCGATTACCGACGCGCATGGCGACATTCTCGAGGCCAATTGCCAATTCGCCGAAATGGTCGGCTCGCGGCGGATTCAACCGGAGAGCTGGCGCAAGCTGCCGCTGCGATTCTTCCTGCACGACGAGACGGAAATCCCCCGCCACCAACTGCCCTGGCAAATCCGCGACTGTCAGAAGGATTCCATCAACAACATCGAAATCGGCATGCGCGACGAGAAGGGTCGCAAGCTGCGCTGGCTCAGCGTCAGTTCATCCCTCCTCGAGCGCAAGCACAAGCAGTTCGTCGTCGCGGCCTTTACCGACATCACCTACCGCAAGCGAATCGAAGAGCTGGAACGGCTGCGCCATGCGGAGCTGACCCGGCTCGGCCGGATCAACTCGATGGCTGAAATGGCAGCCGCCCTCGCGCACCAGATGGGGCAGCCGCTGGTGTCCGCCGTCAATTACCTGAACGGCTGCCGGCTTCGGCTCGAGCGCGTCGAAGGGGTGGAGGAGATCACCGAGTCCGTTGGCCTGGCGCTCAAGTATCTCGAGCAGGCCGGCGAGATCCTGCGTCACGTCAAGGAGTTTGTCTGCAAGCACAAGCCGGACAAGGAGCCGGAAGACATCAACGAAGTGATCAAGGACGCGCTTTCGTTTCTCAATTTCGAAGTCCGCCGTCACGACGTCGAGGTCGATCTCCGTCTGCTGCCGAATCCGCCCCTGGTCCCGCTGTGCAAGGTCGAGATCCAGCAGGTACTGTTCAACTTGATGAAGAACGGCATGGAGGCCATGACGACGCTGCCCGCCGAGGCGCGGAAGCTGGTCATCGGCAGCGAAATCGTCGGCGAGGGCAGGGCGGTGAAGGTGTTCGTCCAGGACCACGGGACGGGGCTCGAGAGACGGTCCGCGAAGCGTGTCTTCGAACCCTACTTTTCGACCAAGCCGGACGGGATGGGCATAGGGTTGACCATTTGCCGGTCGATCGTCGAATCGCACGGCGGGCAGCTTTCTTTTTCCAGAATCGGCAAGGGCGGGTCGCGCTTTCAATTTACCTTGCCGATGTAGGAAGGGGTCTGGCGCAGGCAGGGAGGCCGAAGAGCCTTCGGGGCGCGGGTAATGAACAAAGGAGGAGTCGATGCAGGTGGAAGATACTTCGCCGACCGTGTTCGTCGTTGACGACGAGGAGTCGGTCCGGCATTCCCTGAACTGGTTGCTCAGTTCGGTTGCACTCGATGTGAAAATGTATGACTCGGCGCAAGCATTTCTCGACGCCGATATTTCCTGTTCCTATGGCTGTCTGATTCTTGATGTCCGGATGCAGGCGCTGAGCGGTTTGCAACTTCAGGAGGCGCTTTGCGCGCGGGGTTTCAGCCTGCCGATCATTTTTCTTTCTGCGTACGGTGATGCGCAGATCGGGGCGCAAGCGATCAAGAAAGGTGCCATCGACTTTCTGCAGAAACCTTACCGCAATCAGGATCTGCTCGATGCCGTCAATGCGGCGCTGACGCTGAGCAAGGAGGCGATGGGCAAGCAGAGCGAGAAGCTCAAGTATCGCGACTGTCTCGAAAGCCTCTCACAGAGAGAGAAGGAAATTCTCGATCTGGTTGTCGGGGGGAACAGCAGCAAGGAAATTGCAAGAGTTCTGGGGATCAGCCATAAGACCGTGGAGGCGCATCGAAGTCGGCTGATGAGCAAGCTCGGGGTTAAATCATTGGGTGAGTTGATTCAACTGGCGATGCTCACGAGCAGCCATTGCCGCGACTGTAGATGGCTTTCCCGCCCTGGCAAGTAAGCTTTCGGAATCGGAGTTCCACTTCACTCCGGCTATTCCGGCCATCCTTGCGGGGTCAGTTTCGCTTCAAGTCGCGATAGAAGTTCTCGTGCGGCCCAACAGCTTCGAGATAGACCAGGCGCACCTGGTCAGCGACGGTATAGCCGAGAAGGTAGAGCTGGCCCTGGCTGCGGAACTTCACGACCCGCAAGTCCGCAAGGTCGCCCTTCTTGCGTTCCCCGCCGTTCGGGTCGGCGGCCACCCCTGCCACGGCTTGGTCGACGTCGGCCGCGACGTTGTCGTGGAGCTTCTTGTACTGGCGACCAAACCGGCGGGTCTGGACGACTCCGTAATCACTCACTGCTGCCGGCTTCGTGGCACGAACGGGGTGGCGTCCTCGCGGGGCTCCGCCATCGAGACCAAGGCCTCGGCGACAAAGCTGACCGGCAAGTCGGGGTTGTCCAGGGCAGCCCGGCCGACTTTCGCCCAGAACTCGATCTGGCCGGCAATGGTGCGATGCTCGGCGGCGGCATCAGCCTTCGCCTGGTTGTAGAGGGTCTGGTCAATTCGAATCGAGGTGGTGGTGGGGGTGGACATGGCAGGCTCTTGCTGCAATTGTGGTAAATCAATCGTAGCTTAGGCCAGCCCCCAAGTCGATCTGGTTATCGTCAGCTGCGCTGTTTCTGCTCGCTCAGCGGGACGATGTCCGGCATCACGATGCGCTTGCGGTCGGTCTCGACCGCGGCGAGCGCGTCGGTCTCGACCATTGTCGCGAGGCAGCGGCGGGTGAGGTTCTGGTAGATGCCGGTGCCCTGGACCTTCCACGCCATCTCCTGTTCGGTCAGCGGGCGCACGACTTTCGCCGGCGTGCCGGCGACGAGGGTGGCCGGCGGCACCTGCATGCCGGCCTTGACGAAGCTGCACGCGGCGACGAACGCGTTCTCGCCGACGACCGCGTTGTCCATGACGACGGCGTTCATGCCGACGAGCGCGTTGCGGCCGATTGTGCAGCAGTGCAGCACCGCGCCGTGGCCGATGTGGCCGTTCTCGTTGATCACCGTGTCGTGGTCCGGAAAGCTGTGGATGACGCAGGTGTCCTGGACGTTGACGCCGGCCATCAGGATCAGCCGGCCGAAGTCGCCGCGCAGGCTCGCGCACGGGCCGACGTAGCAGCCGGGGCCGACGATGACGTCGCCGATCAGCACGGCGGAGGGGTGGACATAGGCGCTCGGGTCGACGACCGGGACGACGCCGTCGATGGCATAGACGCGGGGCGGTTTCATGATGTCTCCTTGCTGCCCGCGCTCGTGCGGGCGGAATGGGTCGGTGGCGCGGCGGCTTCACGACACGCGCCGCGGGCCGCGCCGGTTCGCGCTCACATGTTCGGGTAGTTCGGCCCTTCGCCGCCCTGCGGCACGACCCAGGTGATGTTCTGCGTCGGGTCCTTGATGTCGCAGGTCTTGCAGTGCAGGCAGTTCTGCGCGTTGATCTGCAGGCGCGCGCTGTTGGCAGATGAGGCGCCCGCGTCGCGCACGATCTCGTAGACGCCGGCCGGGCAGTAGCGTTGCTCCGGCGCGTCGAACTGCGCGAGATTCACGTCGATCGGCACTGCCGCATCGCCGAGCGTCAGGTGGCAGGGCTGGTCTTCCTCGTGGTTCGTGTTCGAGATGAACACCGACGACAAGCGGTCGAACGTCAGCACGCCGTCCGGCTTCGGATAGACGATCGGGGCGCAGTCGGTCGCAGGCCGCAGCTTGCCGTGGTCGGCGCTGTTCTTCAGCGTCCACGGCGCCCGCCCGCGCAGCACGATCTGGTCGATGCCGAACATCAATGAGCCGGTCTTCAGGCCTTTGCTCATCCACGGCTTGAAGTTGCGCGCCTTGTGCAGTTCGTCGTACAGCCAGCTCGCACGGAACGCTTCGGGGTAGGCGGTGAGCTCGTCGTGCGCGCGGCCCGTCGCGAGCGCGGCGAAACAGGCTTCCGCGGCGAGCGCGCCGGACTTGATCGCGCAGTGCGAACCTTTGATGCGGCTCGCGTTGAGGAAGCCCGCATCGTCGCCGATCAGCGCCCCGCCCGGGAACACCACTTTCGGCATCGACTGCAGGCCGCCGGCCGCGATCGCGCGCGCGCCGTACGCGACGCGTCGCGCCCCGGCGAAGAAATCCTTCAGCAGCGGGTGGGTCTTGAGCCGCTGCATCTCGTCGAACGGTGACAGGTGCGGGTTGCGGTAGCCGAGGCCGACGACGAAGCCGACCGACACCAGGTTGTCTTCCATGTGGTACAGGAAGCCGCCGCCATAGGTGTCCGGCTCGAGCGGCCAGCCGCCGGTGTGGATCACGAGGCCCTGGCGGTGGCGTTCGGGCTTGAGTTCCCACAGCTCCTTGATGCCGATGCCGTAGGTCTGCGGATCGCAGTCGCGGCGCAGGTCGAATTTCGCTTCGAGCTGCTTGCCGAGGTGGCCGCGGCAGCCTTCGGCGAACAGCGTGTATTTCGCCTGCAGCTCCATGCCCGGCTGGAAGTTCGGACCTTCCGAGCCGTCCTTCAGGCGCCCCATGTCGCCGGTCGCGACGCCTGTCACGCGGCCTTCGGCGTCGTACAGGATTTCGGCCCCGGCGAAGCCGGCATAGACGTCGACGCCCAGCGCTTCGGCCTGCGTCGCGAGCCAGCGGCACACGTTGCCAAGGCTGACGACGTAATTGCCGTGGTTGTGGAAACAGTCGGGCAGCAGCGCGTTCGGCAGCTGCCGGCCGCCGGTGTCACTGAGCAGCAGGAAGCGGTCTTCGGTGACTGCCGCTTTCAGCGGCGCGCCGAGCGCCTGCCAGTCGGGAAAAAGCTCGGCGAGCGCGCGCGGGTCCATCACCGCGCCCGACAGGATGTGCGCGCCGACTTCCGAGCCCTTCTCGATGACGCAGATCGACAGCTCGCTGCCGGCATCCGCGGCGAGCTGCTTCAGGCGGATCGCCGCAGACAGCCCGGCCGGGCCGCCGCCGACGATCACGACGTCGAATTCCATTGCTTCACGACTCATCTTTCCATCTCCACAGGCTGTATTTCGTTGCGTTCCGCCGCTGCGAGCGCGGCGGAACGACTCAACTCCGGGGGGCTTCAGGCGCGGCCGAGATCGGCTTCCACCTTGCGCACGAGCTCGACGAGACGCGGGCCGACCTCGCCGATGAGCCGCTCGCGCGACAGCAGGAAAGCCGGGCCGCCGCAGTTGAACGCCATCGCACGCTCGCCGTCGACGCCCGTCATCGGCACGCCGACCGCGTGCACGTCCTTCTGCCAGTCGCCGGCGGACACGACGAAGCCGCGCTCGTGGTAGTCGCGCAGCGCCTGCTCGATGCCGGCTTTGACGCGCGGCCAGTTTTCCTCGTCGCGCAGGCGGATGTGATCCATCAGGTAGTCGCGCTCGCCCTGCGGCAGGCCGCACAGCAGCGCACGCCCGACCGCGGAAGTCGCGAGCGGGATGCGCGAGCCGACGTCCAAGCGCAACGTGACGTTCGCGCTGCTGCGGCAGCTCTCGATATAAACGACGCTCAGGCGGTCGCGCGCGCCGATCGACACTGACACCTGCGCGTACTCGGACAGCTCTTCCATGTACGGCCGCGCGACCTTGCGCACGTCGAGGTTCGACAGCAGCGCATAGCCGAGCGCGAGCACGCCGGCGGCCAGACGGTAGGTGCCGCGGCTATCGGAAAAACCGAGATAGCCGAGCTTGGTCAGCGTATGGGTGAGCCTTGATACGGTCGGTTTCGGCAGGCCGGTGCGGCGCGCGAGTTCGGCGTTGCTCAGTTCGGTGTCGCCGGGGCGAAAGCAGCGCAACAGCTCGAGGCCGCGTGCGAGCGCGTTGACGAACTGGCGGTCCTTGCTTTCCTCGTCGTCGGCAAATACCTGGATGTCGTCATCCATGAGAAGTCCCCGGGTTCCGCGTGGCGGTTTTCAGTTTCGTTTTCCGCTGACATGGTGGCATGGCGAATTCGCACGTGTCAATGCAAATGCGGCATCTTGATTCGCACAGCGAAACACAACGGCTCGCGTGCTACGGCCCTCCTCGGCGCAGTATTTACACCGGACGGCAAAGACCGTATCGTTGATTCAACGTGTTGTGCAAACGCATCGTTCGCAGAGCGAAACAAAAGGGGAAGACCATGGACGAAGTCCTCATCGAGCGCCCGGGGCCCGGCATCGTGCTGCTGCGCCTGAACCGGCCCGACGCCCGCAATGCGCTGAACCAGGAAGTCCGGCAGCAGCTCGCGACGCATTTCACCGCGTTCGGCCAGGATCCGGACGTGCGTTGCATCGTGCTGACGGGCGGGGACAAGTTCTTCGCCGCCGGAGCCGACATCCGCGCGATGGCCGATGCTGGCGCGATCGACATGATGCTGCGCCACACCCATCGCCTGTGGCAGGCGATCGCGAGCTGCCCGAAACCAGTAATCGCCGCGGTCAACGGCTATGCGTGGGGCGGCGGCTGCGAGCTTGCAATGCACGCCGACATCATCGTCGCCGGCGAATCGGCGTCGTTCTGCCAGCCGGAAGTGAAAGTCGGCATCATGCCGGGCGCCGGCGGCACGCAGCGTCTCACCCGCGCAGTCGGCAAGTTCAAGGCGATGAAGATGGTCCTCACGGGCCAGCCGGTCGGCGCGCGCGACGCGCTCGAAATGGGCCTGGCGAGCGAAGTCGTCGCCGACGCGGACGTGCAGGCGCACGCCATCGAACTGGCTGCGCAGATCGCCGCGCTGCCGCCGCTGGCAATCGCGCAGATCAAGGAAGTGCTGATCGCCGGCCAGGACGCGTCGCTCGAGACGGCGCTGATGCTCGAGCGCAAGGCATTCCAATTGCTGTTCGCGAGCCGAGACCAGAAGGAAGGCATGCAGGCCTTCCTCGAGAAACGGAAAGCCAACTTTGAAGGAAAGTGAATCATGCTCGATGCGACACGCCAGAACCTGACTCTCGGAGTCGTCGGCACCGGCCTGATGGGCCGCGGTATCGCGCAGATTGCGGTGCAGGGCGGCGTGCAGGTGCGGCTTTTCGACAGCCGCCCGCGCGCCGCGGCTGAAGCATGCGATGCGGTCGCGCAGATGCTCGCGAAGCTCGCCGAGAAAGGCAAGCTCAGCCCCGACGACGCGCAGGCCGCGGTCGCGCGCCTGCACATCGCCGATACGCTGCAGGATCTCGCCGACTGCGACATCGTCATCGAGGCGATCGTCGAGGACCTCGACGCCAAGCGCCAGCTGTTCCGCGACCTCGAAGCGATCGTCCCCGACGCGTGCCTGCTCGCGACGAACACGTCGTCGCTGTCGGTGACGTCGATTGCCGCCGGCTGCCGCGTCCCCGAACGCGTCGCCGGCTTCCATTTCTTCAGCCCGGTGCCGCTGATGAAGATCGTCGAAGTCATCGACGGTACCTTGACCGCGCCGGGGGCCGGCGAAGCGCTGATGGCGCTCGCGCGGCGCATGGGGCACACGCCGGTGCGCGCGAAGGACACGCCGGGATTCATCGTCAATCACGCCGGGCGCGGCTATCTGACCGAAGCGCTGCGCGTCCTCGGCGAAGGCATTGCCGAAGTCCCGGCGGTCGATGCGATCCTGCGCGATGCCGCGGGCTTTCGCATGGGACCGTGCGAGCTCCTCGACCTGACCGGGCTCGATGTCTCGCACCCGGTCATGGAGTCGATCTACGCGCAGTATTACCAGGAGCCGCGTTTCCGTCCGTCGCCGCTGACGCGCACGCGCCTCGCCGCAGGGCTGCTCGGGCGCAAGAGCGGGCGCGGCTTCTATACGTATACGAACGGCCAAGCCGAGCCGGTCGCGACGCCGGCGGTGCCGGCCCTGACGCAGACGCCGATCTGGGTCAGCCCGAGCCACCCGGTCAGGCACGCGCGCGTGCTGACGCTGCTCGCGGGGCGCGGCATCCCGATCGACTACGGCGAGCGTCCGGGTGACAGCTCGGTGTGCCTCGTGCTGCCGGTCGGCTTTGATACGACGACGACCGCGCTCGCCGAAGGGCTCGACCCGTCGCGCACGCTCGCGCTCGATCCGCTGTTTCTCGACGGCCACCTGACGCTGATGACGAACCCGTTGACGACGTCCGCCGCGCGTGACGCCGCGTGGGCCGCGCTCGCAGGCGAAGATATCGTGGTTTCGGTGATCCACGACAGCCCGGGCTTCGTCGCGCAGCGCGTCGTCGCGATGATCGTCAATATCGGTTGCGACATCGCGCAGCAGCGCATCGCCACCCCCGACGACATCGACTGCGCAGTCCGGCTCGGCCTCGGCTACCCGAAAGGCCCGCTCGCGATGGGCGACGCACTCGGCGCCGCCACGGTGCTGACGATCCTCGAGCGGCTCCACGATTTCTACCACGACCCGCGCTACCGCCCGAGTCCGTGGCTGATCCGGCGCGCGCGTCTTGGCGTGTCGCTGCTGACTCCCGAAAACTGAACCTGCTCTCCCTACAAGGACTATTGATGCTCGACGCTTACATTTACGCTGGTCTGCGCTCCCCGATCGGCCGCCACGCCGGCAAGCTCGCCGCGGTTCGCCCCGACGACCTCGTCGCGACCGTGATCCGCGAAGTGCTCGCCCGCTCGCCGTTCCAGGGCGCCGACGTCGAGGACGTGATCCTCGGCTGCGCGGCCCAGGCCGGAGAGGATTCGCGCAACGTCGCCCGCCACGCGGCGCTGCTCGCCGGCCTGCCGACAACGGTCGCCGGCCAGACGGTCAACCGCCTGTGCGGCAGCGGGCTTGCCGCAGTGCTCGACAGCGCGCGCGCGGTGACTTGCGGCGAAGGCGATCTGTACATTGCCGGCGGCGTCGAAAGCATGAGCCGCGCGCCTTTCGTCGTCGCGAAGGCCGAATCCGCGTACAGCCGCGATTTTAAGGTGTTCGACACGACGATCGGCGCGCGCTTCCCGAATCCGCGCCTCGTCGAAGAGTACGGCAACGAGAGCATGCCGGAGACCGGCGACAACGTGGCCGCGGAGTTCGGCATCACGCGCGACGCCGCGGATCGCTTCGCCGCCGCGTCTCAGGCGAAATACGCGGCATCGAAAGAAGCCGGCTTCTATGCCGGCGAGATCCTTCCGATCTCGGTGCCGACCGGGCGCAAGACGCCGCCGCTGGTCGTCGCCGAGGACGAGCATCCGCGCCCTGAATCGACGTACGAGGCGCTCGCGAAACTGAAGCCGCTGTTCGCCGACGGCGTCGTCACTGCCGGCAACGCTTCGGGCATCAACGACGGCGCGGCCGCGCTGATCGTCGGTAGCCGAGCGGCCGGCGAGCGGGCCGGCGCAGCGCCGATGGCACGCATCCTCGGCGGCGCGGTCGCCGGCGTCGAGCCTCGCATCATGGGCGTGGGGCCAGCCTACGCGATCCCCAAGGCGCTCGCGCGCGCCGGGCTGACGCTCAAGGACATGGACGTCATCGAGATCAACGAGGCGTTCGCGCCGCAGGTGCTCGGCTGCCTGAAGCTGCTCGACGTCGCGTTCGACGATCCGCGCGTCAATCCGAACGGC
The DNA here is from genome assembly GCF_012910705.2 of Aromatoleum anaerobium. Lineage (GTDB taxonomy): Bacteria > Pseudomonadota > Gammaproteobacteria > Burkholderiales > Rhodocyclaceae > Aromatoleum > Aromatoleum anaerobium. Next base: position 294,776 of record NZ_WTVG02000037.1, read on the forward strand.
GGCGCGATCGCGGTCGGCCATCCGCTCGGCGCCTCCGGCGCGCGCATCGCGCTGTCGGCCGCGCGCGAACTCGAGCGCCGCGGCGGGCGCTACGCGGTCGTCAGCCTGTGCATCGGCGTCGGCCACGGCATCGCGTTGGTCATCGAACGCGTTCCGGCGTGATCGCCGCGGGGTGCCGGAGGCCTGCGCCCCGGCATCCTGCTAAACTCGGGCGAATTCATGAATTCATGAATTCATGAATTCATCCATCGAGGATTTCGCCATGGTCGAGCCGCTCCTGATCGCCCGCGCCGGGAACAAGGACATCAACCTGTTGCCGCGGCTCGCGAACCGGCACGGCCTGGTCGCCGGCGCGACCGGCACCGGCAAGACGGTGACGCTGCAGAAAATGGCCGAATCCTTCGCCAGCATCGGCGTGCCGGTGTTCGTCGCCGACATCAAGGGCGACCTGTCCGGCATCGGGGCGCCCGGCGTCGCGAGCGACAAGCTGCTGCAGCGCCTCGCCGCGATCGGCATCACCGACTACACGCCGCGCGCCAACACCGTGGTGTTCTGGGACGTGTTCGGCGAGTCCGGCCACCCGGTGCGCGCAACGGTGTCCGACATGGGGCCGCTGCTGCTCGCGCGCCTCCTGAACCTCAACGAGACGCAGGCCGGCGTGCTGCAGATCGTCTTCCGCATCGCCGACGACAACGGCCTGCTGCTGCTCGACCTGAAGGACCTGCGCGCGATGGTGCAGCACGTCGGCGAGAACGCGAAGTCCGTCACGACGCAGTACGGCAACGTCTCGGCAGCATCGATCGGCGCGATCCAGCGCGGCCTGCTCGCGCTCGAGGAGCAGGGCGGCGACCGGTTCTTCGGCGAGCCGATGCTCGACCTCGCTGATCTGATGCAGACCGACGCCGAGGGCCGCGGCGTCATCAACGTGCTCGCCGCCGACAAGCTGTACCACTCGCCGGCGCTGTATTCGACTTTCCTGCTGTGGATGCTCGCGGAGCTCTTCGAGCAGTTGCCCGAAGTCGGTGACCTCGACCGGCCGAAGCTGGTGTTCTTCTTCGACGAGGCGCATCTCTTGTTCGACGACGCGCCGAAAGCTCTCGTCGACAAGGTCGAGCAGGTCGTGCGGCTGATCCGCTCGAAAGGCGTCGGCGTGTATTTCGTCACCCAGAATCCGCTCGACGTGCCCGAGTCCGTGCTCGGCCAGCTCGGCAACCGCGTCCAGCACGCGTTGCGTGCGTTCACGCCGCGTGACCAGAAAGCCGTCAAGACCGCTGCCGAGACGATGCGCGCGAACCCGGCGTTCGACGCTGCAACGGCAATCACCGAACTGGGCGTCGGCGAAGCGCTGGTGTCCTTCCTCGATGAAAAAGGCCGTCCCGAAATCGTCGAACGCGCCGCCGTCATCGCGCCCTTCTCGCGACTCGGCGCGCTGACGGTCGACGAGCGCAGCCAGGCGATCCGCGGCTCGGTGCTGTACGGCCATTACGAGAAGCTGCTCGACCGCGAGTCCGCGTACGAATTACTGCGGGCGCAGGCGGCTGCGGCGACCGCGGCGGATGCAGCCCAGGCTTCCGGACCTGGCCCGGCCGAAGGTACGGGGTCGGGCGGCCTGATGGGCGGCATGGGCGACATCCTGTTCGGTTCGACCGGCCCACGCGGCGGCAAACGCGACGGGCTCGTCGATATCGCGGCGAAAACCGTCGCGCGCACGATCGGCAGTTCGGTCGGACGGCAGATCGTGCGCGGCGTGCTCGGCTCGCTGTTCGGCGGAAGCAGCCGCAAGCGCTGATATCCCGCTCGCCCGGCGTTCGCATTCGGTAATCACCCGGCGCCGGGCACTGGCGAGAGGGGCGCGGGTCCAACCGCCACCGATTGCCGGATGGAGGTCCCGATGACGCCACAATCCATCGAATCATTGATTGCCGAGATCGAAGCCGAAGACAGCATCGACTTCGGTGACCTCGCCATCGGCGAGCACGAAGCGCGCAGCCTGATGGCGCAGCATTTCTGCGCCATCGACCGCCAACTCGCCGAACATGGCATGACCGCCGAGGCGAGGCTGGAGGTAATGGCCGCGATAGCCGCGCACACGATGGTGGAAAACCTCGTGCTGCATCTCGGACGCCTGCGGGGCGCTGCGGCGAAGGAGGATTTTCGCACCTGGATGCGGCGCCACGGCATGAGCTGACCGCTAAAAGATCGAAATAGCCTTAAACTCGTCTGGCATTCTGCCGATAACGCTGATGACAGGAAAGCATGTCCGACGGTGCGTGCGCGAGGGCGCCGCAGGCTGACCAATGCGATCGATGGAGAGTGCGACATGGGATGGTTTGGACGCGGGGCGGAACTCGCGGCGCTGCGGCAGGAACTGGCGGCGAGCAGGGAGGACCTCGCGCGTGAACAGCAGCGCGCAGCCGACCTGGAAGCGAAGCTGGACGCGCAGCGCACGGCGTGCGCGGAGGTGACGCAGCGCAAGGCGGTGCTCGAAGCCTTGTTCGGCAATCTCAAGACCTACGGCCAGACGCTGGTCACGGTGCAGGGAACTTTCGGCCAACTCGCCGACGGACTGAATGGCCAGCAGGAGGCCGCGCACCGTTCGACGCAGTCCGCCGGCGACAGCGCGGCGGCAATCGAGCGGATCGCCGAGCGGCTCGACCGGCTTGCCGAGGAAACCCGCGGGACGGTCGACTCGGTCCATCACCTCAACCAGCGCGCGAGCCAGATCGACGGCATCGTCCGCCTGATCCGCGAGATCGCCGACCAGACGAACCTGCTCGCACTCAACGCGGCGATCGAAGCCGCGCGCGCGGGCGAGCAGGGGCGGGGCTTCGCGGTGGTCGCCGACGAGGTGCGCAAGCTGGCCGAACGCACCGCGGCGGCGACCAACGAGATATCCGAACTGGTCGGCGCGATCCAGGGGGAAACCGGACAGGCGCAGGAGGTGATCCAGGCGCTGGCGGGCAAGGCGGCCGACGCCGCCTCCCAGGGGCGCGACGCGCGCAGCAGCATGACCGAGCTGTCCAGGCTCGCGCGCGGCATGGCCGACATGATGCGGGATGCGGCGGTGCGCAGCTTCATCGAACTGGCGAAGATGGACCACCTGATCTACAAGATGGAGGTCTACAAGGCGGCGTCGGGGCATTCGGGGAAGCGGCCGGACGAATTCTCCAGTCATCACAATTGCCGGCTTGGTCATTGGTATTACGAGGGCGCCGGCAAGCGCTTCGCGGGCCTGCCGGCCTACCGGCGGCTTGAAGCGCCGCACGCGCGGGTGCACGACGGCGGACGCCGCGCGGTGGAGCGCTTGCTGTCGGGCGACAGCCAGGCGGGCCTGCAGGACATCGCCGCGATGGAGACGGCGAGCATCGAGGTGATGGATTGCCTGCAGGATATCGCCAACAGCGCGCATCCGGTTGCCGTCTGAGGAGCCTTCACGCGAAGGCTTTCCTCACTATCGTCAACCCAGCTTGAGCCGCTCGCAGATCGCCGTCGTCAGGCTCGCTTGGTTCATGCTGTAGAAGTGCAGGCCCGGCGCGCCGGCGGCGAGCAGGCGTTCGCACAGGTCGGTAACGACGTCGAGGCCGAACGCGCGGATCGACTCCGTGTCGTCGCCGTAGGCTTCGAACTTCTTGCGCATCCAGCGCGGGATCTCGGCGCCGCACGCGTCGGAGAAGCGCGCGAGCTTCGAGAAGCTGCCGATCGGCATGATGCCGGGGACGATCGGGATGTCGAGGCCCATCGCGCGGACTTCATCGACGAAGTGGAGGTAGGCGTCGAAGTTGTAGAAGTACTGCGTGATCGCCGAATCGGCGCCGGCCTCGGCCTTGCGCCTGAACGCGAGCAGATCGTCCTTCGGACTTTTGGCCTGCGGGTGCCATTCGGGATAGGCCGCGACCTCGATGCGGAAGCGGTCGCCGGTCTCGGCGCGGATGAATTCGACGAGCTCGTTGGCGTAGCGGAACTCGCCGGGATCGCCGACGCCCGACGGTAGGTCGCCGCGCAGCGCGACGATGCGCCGGATCCCGGCCGACGCGTAGTCGTCGAGGATTTCACGGATGCCGGCGCGCGTCGAGCCGATGCACGACAGGTGCGGAGCGGCTTCGAAGCCGTCGGCGGCGATCTCCCTGACGGTCGAGAATGTGCGCTCGCGCGTCGAGCCGCCTGCGCCGTACGTCACCGAGAAAAACGCCGGCTTCAGCGCCGCGAGCGCCGCGCGCGTCGCTCGCAGTTTTTCTTCCCCATCGGGCGTCTGCGGCGGGAAGAATTCGATCGAAAGTTCGGGTCTGTGCATGATGCGCCCCGATCAGTAGCGGTAGTGGGCCGACTTGTACGGCCCTTCGACCGGCACGCCGATGTAGGCCGCCTGGTCCGGGCGCAGCTCGGTGAGCTGCGCGTTGAGCTTCTTCAGCTGCAGCCGCGCGACTTTCTCGTCGAGGTGCTTCGGCAGGGTATAGACGCCCACCGGGTAGTCCGCGGTGCGCGTGAAGAGCTCGATCTGCGCGATGGTCTGGTTCGCGAACGATGACGACATCACGTAGGACGGATGGCCGGTGGCGCAGCCGAGATTCACGAGGCGGCCTTTCGCGAGCAGGATGATGCGTTTTCCGTCCGGGAAGATCACGTGATCGACCTGCGGCTTGATCTCTTCCCACTCGTAGCCTTCGATGCTCGCAACGTCGATCTCGTTGTCGAAGTGGCCGATGTTGCAGACGATCGCCTGGTCCTTCATTTTCGCCATGTGGTCGTGCGTGATCACGTGGTAGTTGCCGGTGCAGGTGACGAAGATGTCGGCATGTTCGGCGGCGTAGTCCATCGTCACGACGCGGTAGCCTTCCATCGCCGCCTGCAGCGCGCAGATCGGGTCGATCTCGGTGACCCACACTTGCGCCGACAGCGCGCGCAGCGCCTGCGCCGAGCCCTTGCCGACGTCGCCGTAGCCGCAGACGAGCGCGACCTTGCCGGCGATCATGACGTCGGTCGCGCGCTTGATGCCGTCGACGAGCGACTCGCGGCAGCCGTAGAGGTTGTCGAATTTCGACTTCGTCACCGAATCATTGACGTTGATCGCCGGGAACTTCAGTTCGCCGCGCTCGAACATCTGGTACAGGCGATGCACGCCGGTCGTCGTCTCCTCGGTGACGCCGCGGATCGCGGCGAGACGCACCGAATACCACGTCGGGTCGGTCGCGAGCTTCGTGCGGATCGCTGCGAACAGGATGCGCTCCTCCTCCGAAGCGGGCTTCTCGAGCACCGAAATATCCTTCTCGGCGCGTGCGCCCAGGTGCAGCAGCAGCGTCGCGTCGCCGCCGTCGTCGAGGATCATGTTGCTGAAGACGGTGCTGCCGTTCGCGGCCGGCCATTCGAAGATGCGGTGCGTGTAGTCCCAGTAGTCGGCGAGCGACTCGCCCTTGACCGCGAATACCGGCACGCCCGACACGGCGATCGCGGCCGCGGCGTGGTCCTGCGTCGAGAAGATGTTGCACGACGCCCAGCGCACATCGGCGCCCAGCGCGGTCAGCGTCTCGATCAACACCGCGGTCTGGATCGTCATGTGCAGCGAGCCGGTGATGCGCGCGCCCTTGAGCGGCTGCGCGGCGGCGAACTCCTCGCGGATCGCCATCAGGCCGGGCATCTCGGTCTCGGCGATGCGGATTTCCTTGCGGCCCCAGGCGGCGAGCCCGAGGTCGGCGACGACGTGATCGGTGAAGTTTTCAGCCACAGAGTTCATGTGAGTTCCTTGAACGTGTGGCCGGGAAGGGGTGCTGCGGTGGGCTCACCTTCGTCACCCCGTGCCCGGCACGGGTTAAGGTGAGCGCAGTTGCGGAAAATGAGCCGAGCCTGGGACGAAAGTCTCGCAGCGCTCCTCGGCAGGCCGGGATTATAACTGTCCGCGACGGCGCGTGGAGCACCGCTTCGATTTGCCGCCGCGCCCTTTCGGACCGGCCCGGAACGGCGAGAACCGGAGAGGCGACAGTGATCCATCCGAAACCGCGCAGATGTAAGAATGTGCGTTCCGTTTGCAAAACCCGGTGATCCAGTCCACAGTGCACCGCAGCGATCTTCAAGTAGCACCGTTGTTGTCCGGTTCAGTATCTGCTTTTCTGCGGTATCTCTCCCTCATCACCCTGCCGTCTTGAGCTTCGCCCTCACCCCAGGGCACGTCCCTTCATTTTTCAGGATATTCAAGACATGGCAACAGGTACCGTAAAGTGGTTCAACGACTCCAAAGGCTTCGGTTTCATCACCCCGGAAAGCGGTGGCGACGATCTTTTCGCGCACTTCTCCGCGATCCAGGGACAGGGTTTCAAGACCCTGGCCGAAGGCCAGCGCGTCAGCTTCGACGTCACCTCCGGCCCGAAAGGCCAGCAGGCGTCGAACATCCGTCCGGCTGACTGAGCGTTCCCGGCGCGGCATGGCAGCAATGCCATGCCCTCGGCCCCGCGGGGCCGGGACCCCGGCATTCCTTCAAGAACGCCTCCCCGAGGGAAAAATCACGGCGTGTGCCGGATTTTTTCCCTTTCTGCTTTCCTTCTGGAGAAATCGTCATCGCCAAGGAAGAACTGATCGAAATGAGCGGGATGGTAGTTGAAGTCCTGCCCGACTCCCGTTTCCGCGTCACCCTCGACAACGGCCACAACCTCGTTGCCTATTCCGCGGGCAAGATGCGCAAGCACCACATCCGCATCCTGTGCGGCGACAAGGTTTCACTCGAACTTTCCCCTTACGACCTCAGCAAGGGGCGTATCACTTTCCGCCATATCGAAGGCCGCGGGCCTCTCGGTCCCCAGCAGCGGCGCAGACGCTGATCGCGTCCGGCATTCAGGGCCTGGCCGCCTGAATGCGTCGGCGCGACGGGCTGCTGTCCTCGCCCGCACTCCGTTTCACCAGACAAAGAACATCGTCACCCACGGCGCGACCGCGCCTGCGGCTGCAGTGCAAAAAGCGAGCAGCGCAGCGACCCGGCGCGCGCCGGACGACGGCGCTCGCCGCACGTGCAGCGCGCCGAGCACGAGGCTCGCGCCGGTCGCCACGGCGAGCAGCAGTCCGCGCACGAGCGGCAGGCTCGCGAGCACGATGCCTTCGGCGCTCAGCAGCGTGACGGTCAGCGCCGACAGGCCGAGGAACACGCCGACGCCGCCGAGCGGAATCAGCGCGTAGGCGAGCCGCCGGTGCGCCGCCGCCTCGCCGAGGAGCCACCCGGCGGCACGCAGCCACAGCGTGATCCAGCCGCCGATGACGAGCGCCGTCGTGCCGATGTAGCCGAGAATCATCAGGCCGTCGAGCCACGTGAACACGTCGTTCGCTTCGGGGTAATGCGTCAGCACCCACCACGGAATGTCGCTGTCGAGCAGCGCGAAGGCGTCGCGCTCGACGAGCCATTCGGCGGCAGCGAGCTTGGCCTGCACGAACCACGGCGACGCCGACCACTGGAACGCGCCGATCGCGGTGCCGATGACACCGAACACCAGCAGGCGCGCTTCCCAGACGTCGGTTTCATCGCTGCGCAGTCTCGCGACTTCGGCGCCGGGCATGCGCCCGGCCAGCTGCACCGCGTCGCGATGACCGCTGCAGCGCCCGCACATGTGGCACGCGGCGGCGCTTTCCATGCGGCGGATGTCGACCAGCGGCGCGCAATTGACCAGCGTGACCGGTTTTTCCGGATGCGCTCGCCACGCTTCGCGATCGGTGCGGAAATGCACCGGTGCGAGCCGCGCGAGCAGGCCGAACACGCCGCCGACCGGGCACAGGTGGCGGCACCACACGCGCTTGCCGCGGCCATACACGAGGCCGACCGCAGCCGCTGCGACGGTCGAGCCGCCAAGCACGAGCAGCACGGCTTTGGGATATTCATACACGCTGACGAGCTGCCCATACACCGTCGTCGCGAGGAACGCGACGAACGGCCAGCCGCCCCACTTGATCCAGTGCGGCACCGGACGGCCGAGGCCGACGCGCGACACCTGCTCGGCGACGAAGCCTTCCGGGCACAGCACGCCGCACCACACGCGCCCCATCAGCATCATCGACACCAGCACGAACGGCCACCAGATGCCCCAGAACACGAACTGCGCGAACAGCGTGAGGTTGTCCCACAGGTGCGCGCCGGATTCGGGCAGCGGCAGGAAAGCCGGCGTGACAACGAGGAAAACGTAGGCGACGAGCACTGCCCACTGGACCCCGACGATCCAGTTGCTGTGACGGCGCATCAGGTCGCCGAGGCGGGCGAGCCGCGGCGGGCGCATCGCGGGCAGGCTGCAGCTGCTCGTCATGGTCAGGCTCTCCGGGGCGAGCGGCCGAGCCACGCGAACAGCGTCCAGTAGCCGAACCACGCGATCAGCACCGTCAGCGACGGCTGCGCGCGGTAGCCGGCGAACGCCGCGGCGATGCCGCCAGCCGCGCTGCCGTCGGCGAGCAGCGCGGAGCTGTCCCATACCGGTTCGAGGAGCGGCGGCAGCCATTCCATGTTGATCAGCCGCTCGACGCCCGAGACGAGCAGCGCGGCGGCGAGCAGGCACAGCACGATCTCGGTCGCGCGGAAGAAAACGCGGCTCGGCAGCCAGTGCGAGCCGCGCTGGATCAGCCACGCGGTGGCCAGCGCCAGCACGAAGCCGAGGCCGGCGCCGGCGAGCATGCGGTGCAGCGCGTCGCCGGACTGCTCGACGCCGAGGCCGTACAGGAACAGCACGGTCTCGGCCCCTTCGCGGCCGACCGCGATCGCCGCGAGCAGCGCGACCGATGCGCCGCCCGCGGCGTCGGCGGCTTTCGACAGGCCCGCTTCGAGCTCGCGCTTCAGGTGCCGGCCGTGCGCGCGCATCCACAACACCATATGCGTGATCAGGCCGGCGGCGATGATGACGATGGCGGCCTGGAACGCCTCCAGCGCGTCGCCGGCGAGCTGGCTCTGCAGTCCGAGCATCGCCAGCGCGAGCACGCCGGCGAGCAGCAGCCCGCCGGCCACGCCCGCCCACAGGTGATGGACGCCGATGCGGCCGTCGCCGCGGGCGCGAATCCACGCGTAGAGGATGCTGATCACCAGGATCGCTTCGACGCTCTCGCGCCACACGATGAAGAGCGAATTACCCATGATGTTTCCTGAACCTGCGGTTACTGGGCGACGAACCGGCCTTTTGCCGTGTCGGGGTGGAACTCGCCGAAGAACGGGTAGGTGCCCGGCTTCAGCGGCGGAAAGATGGTGCTGCGCGTCACGCCCGGCGCGACGACGAGCTCCTTGAACGGATTCGTCGTCTCGAACTCCTCGGGGCCGGCGTTGCGGTTCGTCAGCTGCAGGCGAAAGCGGGTGTTGGCCGGCACCGTTATCGTGTCGGGCGTGAAGCGGCCGTTTTCGGCCACGACTTCGAACGTCGGCAATTCGGCCTGCACGGCGGTTGCCGCCATCAGGGCGGCGATGCCCAGCGTACGGGCGATCAGGCGCGGAAGAATCACGATCGGGGATTCCGCAATGGCGAAAATGACAAAAACCCCGCGCGGGGCGGGGAGGCCGGGCGGGGCAGGAGGGTGTGCAGGCCTAGAACGCATACAGCCCGCGCAGGCCGATGACGGTGATCGCTTTCGCGTCCGGGTCGGCGGCGGCGCGACGCACGTATTGCAGGTCCGGCGTCAGCGACAGCTGGTCGTTCAGGTGCCAGCGGTAGTACAGCTCGGCAACCTGCTCGGCGCCGCGCGCGGCGAAGCCGAAATCGTCGAGCAGCGGGGCGGCGTCGCGGAATTCGTCGCTCGCGCGCAGCCAGCCCCAGGCGAAGCCGACGCTGTCGGCGCCGCGTCCCCAGGCGTTGCCGGCGATCTCGGTGCCGACCGTCACGGCGCGGTCGAACGCGGCCTTGCCGCTGCTCGACTGGCCGTAGCGCGCGAACAGCGTCACGTCCTCATGCACGCGCTGGTCGACGCTCGCGCCCCAGCCGCTGGCGCTGCGGCTCGTCGCGTCGAAGCCTTCGTACTGGCCGTTGCGCCACGCATACAGGCGGTAGGTGCCGTCGAAGCCGTGGCTCTTGCGCCCGTACTCGAGCTGGCCGATGACGAACGGCTTGTCGAAGCTGCGCCCGAAGCGCGCGCCTTCGCCGGCGCCGAACGCCGCGATCGACGCCTGCCACCAGTCGGGCGCGCCGCTTTCGTTGCGGTACGCGAGGCGCAGGCCGGGCGTGAAACCGTAGCTGTCGGCGCCGACCGCGCCGCCCGAGTCAAGCATCGGGTTATGCACGAAGACGTTGTTGAGGAACTTCCCGGCTTCGTTGTCGGCGATCGCGTTCTGGTCGAAGAACACGAACGGGTCCATCTTGCCGACGGTGAGCTGCAGGCTGTGCGGCGAATCGGCGCCGCGATCGCCGAGCGGCGTCGTCAGCTGGTACCAGGCCTGCGCGACGATCGCGTAGGTTTCCTCCGAGCCGCCGCCCGCCTGGAACGCGAGACTGTTGAACGCGCCGGTGAAGGTCGGCTTCAGGCCGGTGAAGCTGTCGCCCTGGCCCATCCGCAACTGCGTGTAGAACTCCCCCTGGCCCTGACCGATGTCGCCGGCCGGCAGCGTGATGCCGAGGTCGCCGCGCCATGACAGCTGCGATTCATGCCTGCCGCTTTCGCGCGCGTCGCCGTCGATCCGCTGCGCGACGGTGGCGACGCTGCCTTCGACCGCGATGCCGTCGAGGGCCTCCGCCAGGCGCGACGGCGCGCCCATCGCGTTGGTCCGCTCCTCGATCGCCTTGAGCCGGATCGCGAGCTCCGGCTCACGCTCGCTGATGCGGTCGCTCTGGAGGCTCGTGGCGAGCTCCTGGTTCGCCTGTTCCAGCGCTTCGACGCGCTGCGCGAGCGCCGGAGCGGGCTTGGTGGTCGCCGCGAGCCGTGCTTCGAGTTCGCTGTTGCGCTGTTCGAGTTTCTCGATCCGTTCGGCGAGCCGCTTGAGTTCGGCAAGCACCTTGTCCTGGGCGGGCGCGGCGTGGCTCGCACTGGCTGCGCCCAGCACCGCGAGCGCCACGGCCGTGCGGGCAAATCGGGTCAGCGCCATTTCAGTAGCCGCCCTTCTTGCCGACGCCGACGTACGTGAACTCGTTCTCGACCTCGAACTCCTTGAACCACGGCCGCACGCCGGTCGCGCGGTCGGTGTGGCGGCCGAAGTGGCTGCCGTGGTGGGCGGCGCCCGGCGGCAGGATCGTGTATTTGACCTTGTACTTGCCCGGGCCCGCGAGTTTGATGTTGTCGCCGTAATGCGGGCCGTCGCTCGCCACCATCGGCATGAATTCGCCCGCCTGCTTCCAGTCGCTGCCGAGCTTCGCGATCTCGAACTTGACCGTCAGGTACGGAATCCAGCTGCCTTCCTCGAAGCCGTTCGGATTGTTCGCCAGCGCGCGGATGTCGGCCTCGATGTGGATGTCGGACTCCGCGGCCTTTTTCATCATGCCTTCCGGCTCCATGTCGATCGGCTGGAGGTAGACAGCCGCGATTTCCATGCCGTTGTGGTGCTGCGGGGTGCCGATCGGATATTCGAGGGCGTGGGCGGCGAACGACAGGGTGGCCAGCGCGGCGACGGCGAGGGGGCGAAGCGGGAAACGGTGCATCGGGAATCCTTTCGAAAATTGCAGTGGACAGGGTGCGGCATGCATGAGTTGGAACGTGCGAGAATGATAAGAAGAATGAGAAGAGTTCGCAATAGCGAAATCGAGATTTTGTCCTTGTCGAACGCATACCCCGGCCGCAGGACGACGGAGGGGAAGGGGGCGGGACGGGCGGCGGGAGCAGCGCCGCCCGTGTGGCATCAACCCTCGTCGATCAGTTGGAATGCGCTGCCGCGCGGTGCGGGGTGCGGCCGTCAACCGGGCAGCCGCTGGGCCGGGCTTGCCGGTGAAGGGTCGGACGCTCGGTCAGTCGCGCGCGTCATCGCCGGGATACATACCGCATGTTTTCGCCGTTGCCGGAAGCTGCCGGGCCGGAATCTTCCCACCCGCCGCCGAGCGCCTTGAAGAGGTCGAGCGCGGCGGCGAGCCGCGCGAAGCGCAGCTGCGCGAGCTGGTCCTGCGCCTGGAACAGCGTGCGCTGGGCGTCGAGCACCGCGAGGAGGTCGTCGGCGCCTTCTCGGTAGCGCAGTTCGGCGAGCCGCAGCGCGCGCGCTGCCTCGTCGCGGACCCGTTGCTGGAGGTCTTCCTGGCGGCGGTTGCGGTCGGCGTTGCCGAGCGCGTCCTCGACCTCTTTCAGCGCGGTGAAGATCGCGGCGCGGTAATTCTCGACGAATTCGCGCCGGCGCGAGCGCGCCGCCTCGACGTCGCCGCGCAGCCGCCCGCCGTCGAACAGTGTCTGCGCAAGGCTCGCGCTGAGCGCGATGCTGTTCGACGGATTCGCGAGCGACAGCAGCGCCGTGCTCGCGAGGCCGGCCGAGCCGGAAAGCTGCACCGATGGCAAAAGCGCGGCGCGCGCGGCGGCGACGTCGGCGTCCGCCCCGGCGAGCTGCGCTTCGGCGCTGGCGAGGTCCGGGCGGCGCACCAGCAGGTCGGCAGGCAGGCCCGGTGCGACTTCGGGAATCGCCAGCGCGGCGAGCGTTTCGCCGTCGACGCCGAAGTCCTGCGGGATGCGGCCGAGCAGCACCGCGAGCGCGGTGAGCGTCTGGCGCTCCTGGTTTTCGAGCGGCAGCAGCGCGGCGCGCTGCGCGAGCACGGTGCCGCGCTGGCGGCTGACGTCGAGCGCGGAGGCCGCGCCGTTGCGATAGCGGGCCTCGACGATGTCGAACACGCGCTCGGCGATCGCGAGGTTGTCGCGGGCGATGTCGAGGCGGGTGCGGGTCGTGAGCAGCTGGAAATACGTGCTCGCGACGCCGGTGACGAGCGTCAGCCGCACCGCGTCGAAGTCGTGGCGGGTCGCTGCAAGGCTCGCATCCGCGCCGACGACGCCCGCCGCGAGCCGGCCCCACAGGTCGACTTCGTAGCGGATCGCGAGGCTCGCGCCCGACGATTCGCTGTCGATCGCACGTTCTCTCGCGGGGTCGGTGCGCCGCCAGTCGGTGTCGCCGCCGACGGTGGCGAATGGCAGCAGCGACGCGCCGGCGGTGCGCAACTGGATCTCGGCCTGGCGCACGCGTTCCGCCGCGATGCGGAAATCGGGGCTGCCGGCGAGCGCCGCGTCGATCAGGCCTTCGAGCTGGGCCGACGAGAAACTGCGCCACCAGCCGGCGCCCGGTTGCATCGCGACGGCGGGTACGGGCTCGGACCAGCCCGACGGCATCCTCAGCGCTGGCCGCGTCGCCGGCTCGGTGATCGCGCAGCCGGCGACGAGCAGCGCAACGACGGCGAGGAGCAAAGCGCGCCGTCCACGCCGGCCGGCTCGGGACGAGCCACCGGGCGGCGCGGGAAAGGAGGGTGAGTGCATCGAGAATTTCATTCCGAGGCGAGCGCGACGACCGGATCGAGGCGGGCCGCCTTGCGCGCCGGCAGGTAGCCGAAGACGAGGCCGGTCGCGAACGCGCAGCCGAACGCGAGCAGCACCGGCGGAGCCGAATACACGATCGGCGTGCCGAACGCTTCGATGATCGCTGCGGCGCCGAGGCCGACGACGACGCCGATGACGCCGCCGAGCGCCGAGACGACGAGCGCCTCGATGAGGAACTGCTGCAGGATGTTCTTCATCCGCGCGCCGGTCGCCATGCGGATGCCGATCTCGCGCGTGCGCTCGGTCACCGACACCAGCATGATGTTCATGACGCCGATGCCGCCGACGAGCAGCGAGATCGCGGCGACGGTGCCGAGCAGCACTGTCAGGGTGTTCTGCGTTTCGGTCGCGCTCTCGATGACCGACGCCATGTTGCGGATCTGGAAGTCCTCGATGCCGCCATGGCGTGCCTGCAGCAGCTCGTGCACCGCCGCCTGCGTATCGTCGATGGCGGCGACGTCCTCGACCGCGACGGTGGCGCTGCGCAGGTGCCGTTGGCCGAACAGCCGCAGGCTGCCGGTCGAGTACGGCACGAAGATCACGTCGTCCTGGTCCGAACCCCATGGCGTCGCGCCCATCGGACCCATGACGCCGACGACCTGGAACATGATGCTGTTGACGAGGACGAACTCGCCGACCGGGTCGGCGTCGCCGAACAGCGCCTTCGCGACCGTCTGGCCGAGCACGGCGACCGTTGCATAGCTGCGTTCGTCGGCGGCGCTGAAGAACGTGCCGCGGGCGATCGGCCAGGCGCGTGCAAGGGTGAAGTCGGCGCCGGTCGCGTTGGCCGAGGTGCGGTGGTCGGCGTGGCCGGAGCGGATCGTCACCGTCGAGCTCTGTTCGGGCACCGCGGCGAGGACGTTCGGCAGGTCGGCGATCGCGCGCACGTCGTCCGGCACGAGCGTTGCCGTGGTGTCGCGGCCGCGCTGGTTCGGCGCGCCGGGGCGCACCGTCAGCAGGTTGGTCCCCATCGAGCTGATGCGGTCGACGACGTCCTGCTTCGCCCCGTCGCCGATCGCGAGCATCGCGATGACGGCGGCGACGCCGATGACGATGCCGAGCAGCGTCAGCGCGGCGCGAAAGATGTTTGCGCGCAGCGCCCGCAACGCGGTGCGCGCGGCTTCGACGATGTCGGACAGCGGCGAGGTGCGATCGACGTGCGGCGCGAAGTCGGGCTCAACGCCGGGACGCGGACGGGGGCCGGCGTCAGCGACGATGTGGCCGTCGCGGATCTCGATGATGCGCTGCGCCTGCTCGGCGACCTCGCGCTCGTGCGTGATCAGGATGATCGTGTGGCCGTCGGCGGACAGCGTGTTGAGCAGCTGCATGACTTCGGCGCCGCTTTTGCTGTCGAGCGCGCCGGTCGGTTCGTCGGCGAGGATCACGCGGCCGCCGTTCATCAGCGCCCGCGCGATCGACACGCGCTGCTGCTGGCCGCCGGAGAGCTGGTTCGGGCGATGCTCGATGCGCTCGCCCAGGCCGAGCGACGCGAGCAGTCCGGTTGCGCGCGCGTGGCGTTCGGCCGGCGGCATGCCCGAATAGACTGCCGGCACTTCAACGTTTTCGCGCGCGCTCGCGCCGCCGATCAGGTTGTAGCTCTGGAACACGAAGCCGAACGTCTCGCGCCGCAGCCGCGCCAGCTCATCGCGGTCGAACGCCGCGACGTCGCGGCCCATGAAGCGGTAGCTGCCGCTCGTCGGGCGGTCGAGGCAGCCGAGGATGTTCATCAGCGTTGATTTTCCCGAACCCGAGCTGCCGACGATGGCGACGAATTCGCCCGGCAGGATCGTCAGGTCGATGCCATGCAGCACCTCGACGGCGAGTTCGCCGTTGCGGAACGTTTTTGTCACGCCGGACAGTTCGATCAGCGGCACGCCCGCGGGCATGCCGCGTTTCAGGTCGGCGCCCAGTGCGCCGATGAACGGCTCGGTTTTCATAGCCGCGGTGGCTGCGCGCGGCGTGCGGCGGCGGGGGTGTCGGTGCGCAGCGCCGCGCCGGAGACGACGCGGTCGCCTTCCTCGAGGCCGGACAGCACTTGAGCCTGGACGCGATTGCTGACTCCGACTTCGACACGCCGCTCCTGCAGCGTGCCGTCGGCCGCCGCGACCCGGACGGTGCGCTGGCGCGGCCCGGCGGTGCCGCTGGTCGGGGGGCGCGGGCGCGATGGACGGGCTTCGCCGCCGCCCGCTGCGCTGCCGCCGCCCGCTGCGCTGCCGCCGGCAGCGGTGCGCGTGACCCGCGGCACGGCGGCGGAGAATGCCGACATCGGCACCAGCAGCGCATCGCGCGCGGCCGCGACGACGAAGAACACTTGCGCCGTCATCTGCGTCATCAGCGCCTGCTCCGGGTTCGAGACGTCGAACAGCGCGTTGTAGAGCACGACGTTGTTCTGCACGACCGGCGTCGGCTCGATCTTGCGCAATGTTCCCTGCCAGCGGCGCCCTTCGCCGCCGAGAGTCGTGAAGTAGGCGTCCATGCCGAGCGTGAGGCGGCTCACGTCCGCCTCGGAAACCTGCGTCTGCACAGTCATCGTCGACAGGTCGGCGACGCGCAGGATCACCGGCGCCTGCTGGCTCGCGATCAGCGTCTGGCCCTGGCGCGCAGTGATCGACACGACGGTGCCGGTGATCGGCGCATAAATGCGCGCGTAGTTGAGGTTCGCCTCGTCGGCGCGCAGGTTCGATTCAGTCTGGTCGATCTGTGCCTTGAGCGCCTCGACCTGCGCCTGCGCGCCGAGCTGCGTGGCTTCGGCCGTCTGCAGCGCGTCGGCGGTGGTCGCGTCTTCCGCCATCAGGTTGCGCTGGCGCCGCAACTGCAGGTCGGCGAGTCGCCGGTCGGATTCGCGCTGCATCAGCTGCGCACGCAGGTTGCGCAGCTGCGCGCGCGTCGCATCGACGCGGCTCTGCAGCACGACCGGGTCAATCTCGGCAAGCAGTTCGCCGGCTTTCACTTCCGAGCCGACTTCGACGTGGATCTTCTTCAACTGCCCGGACACCTGCGCACCGACATCGACATAGTCGCGCGGCTGCAACGTGCCGGTCGCGGTCACGACGTCCTCGATATCGCCGCGCGACACGCTCGTGAACTGGTAAGCGGACGCTTCGTCGGGCTTCGCAAAATATTTCGACCAGGCGAAATAGCCCCCTGCGCCGAGCAGTGCGAGACTGAGCAAGGCGATCGCGGCGCGACGCCAGCGTCGCTTCGGGGAAGGTGCGGAGGGATTCATGTCGGTGACCGGACTCGGGGTGGCCTCGCGCGAAAGGGTGTCGCGCATTCGATAAGGGTTGCAGCCCGAAGAATACGGGAAGGCATGCCGCTGCTTTGTATCGTATTGCAGGCAGGGGTTCCCGCGCCGGAGCGGCGCGGGTGATTATGACATGCCGCCCGTCGGGAGACTGGCGCGTGCGGCCGCGCGGACGGCGGCCGGGAGGTGCGGGCCGGTGGGTCGGCGGGCCGGCGGGCCGGCGGCGATATGGACGTCGCCGTGCCTGCCGGTCAGTGCTCGGGAACGGTGACGAAGCCCATTTTCTGGATGCCGGCAAGGCGCGCCGCGGACATCACTTCGGCGAGCTTCTGGTAGCGCGTCTCGCGGTCCGCGCGCAGGTGCAGCTCCGGCTGCACCGGGTTCGCCGCGGCCTCGGCGAAGCGGGCCTGCAGCTCGGTGTCGCTGATCCGGCGGTCGTTCCAGTACAGCGTCCCGGCCTCGTCGATCGCCAGCGTCACCGTTTCCGGCTTCTCGTTCGCCGCCGCGCTGGCCGCGTTCGGCAGATCGATCTTGACCGCATGGGTCAGCAGCGGGGCGGTGATCATGAACACGATCAGCAGCACCAGCATGACGTCGATCAGCGGCACCATGTTGATCTCGCTCATCGGGGCGCCGCGCCCTTCCTGGCTGAATCCGCCGAAAGCCATCACGCGGCTCCCGGCGTCGGCACGCGCAGCTGGACCGGCGCCGCGCTGCGGGCAGTTGTGCCGGCGCCCGTGGCGACGTCGCCGGTCGGTGCGCTCGCGAGCCGCGTGCCGGTCGTGAACCAGGCGTGCAAGTCATGCGCGAACGCGTCGAGCTCGGAAAGCTCGAGGCGGTTCGCGCGGGTGAACGTGTTGAACGCGAGAACCGCCGGGATCGCGACGAACAGGCCGAACGCGGTCATGATCAGCGCTTCGCCGACCGGGCCGGCGACCTTGTCGAGCGTCGCCATCCCCGATGTGCTGATGCCGATCAGCGCGTGGTAGATGCCCCACACGGTGCCGAACAGGCCGACGAAAGGCGCGGTCGAGCCTATCGACGCGAGCACAGTGAGGCCCGACTCGAGCTGCGCCGTCGACAGCGCGATCGACTTGCGCATCGCGCGGGTGACGAACTCGTCGGCGTCGAGCTTGCCGCCCAGCGTGTCGTCGTGCGTGTGGCGGCGCAGATGTTCGGCGGCCGCCGCGCCCTGGCGCGCGAGCGCTTCGAACGGCGAATCGGGTGCCGCGCCGGACAGCCGCGTGAGGCCTTCATCCAGGTGCGGGGCGTTCCAGAACGCTTCGACGGCGTTGTCGAAGCGGCGGGCGCGGAACTGGCGCACGGTGCGGACCAGGATCAGGTACCAGCTCGCCACCGACATCACGACGAGCGTGAAGGCGACGAGCTTGATGATGAGATCGGATTGGCCCCACAGGTGCGCAAGGCCGAAAGTGTCGCTAGGCATGTTCACAGTCCTTCGAGTTTGAAAATGATCGGCACGACGACCCACGCGTCGACATTGCGTCCGTCCTGCTTCGCGGGTACGAAGCGCCAGCGGGACACGGCGTTCTCGGCCGCGGTGTCAAGCCGGCGCGAGCCCGAGCTTGCAGAGAGTTCGATTTTGCCGGGCATGCCCTCGCCTGTTACGAAGACGCGCAGCATGACCTTGCCTTCCTCCCGCATCCTGCGCGACAGCGGCGGGTAGGGCGGCGGCGGATTGTTCAGGTAGGCGGCGTCGAAACGCGCGGCAACGGTCTCCGCCGGGCGGAACGGACCGCGCCGCGGCGGCGGGCGGCAGTGCCTCGGCAGGCGGGGGTGGAAGTCCGGACGACGGGGGCGGGGCGTCGGTGGTTCGTCGTTGCTGACCGCGGTGGCGGAGTCCGTGAGCGGGGCCGGGGCGGCGTGACTTTCGCCGGCGCCGGCCGGGTTTGGCGCCGCACCGGCTTGGGTGGCGCGGGCTGCGGCTTGCTGACTTCCGGTTTCGGCGGCGTCGGCAGGACGGGAGCCGGTGCCGCCATCGGAATCGCCGCGGGAGGTTCGATCAGGGCGACGGTGATCGGTGGCTGCGGCGGTTCGGCGGGAGCCGGCTGAAATCGCGCGAACCCGATCGCCGCGGCAGCGTGCGCGAGCGCGACGAGCACGAGCATCAGGCGACGTTCGCGCCGGTTGCGTGCCTCGGGCCGAAGGCGCGACTGGCCTCCGGCCTTCGGGCGGGAGGTTGTGCCCGGGCGCGGCGCGGCGGTCGGCGCGCGACGCGGTACGGGATCCTGCCGGTCGAGGAACGAATCTGAGGGAAGGCTATGCGAGAGGTTCATCGGGTCTGTTCCGCGCGACCTGCAGGGATGCCGGCTGGCGCCTGCAGGTGGCTCAAGGCTCATCCGAGCAGACGGTCGATTGCCGCAGCGGCGACCACGAGGTACAGCGCGATGCGATGTGCGGCAAATGCCGCGGGCAGTGGAGGCGCGCCGCGGAGCGGGGAAATCGGTCGGTCCATGTTCGCCTGTTCGTGTCGGTGCCCGGCGCCTGAGGGTTCTGCGCGAGAACGGGCGGGAATGGGAGAGGAGGGGAGGTCGGCGCGCGCCAGTCGGGTGCCGGAGGGTACAGCACGTACCCCCGGCCCGGCGGCAGTGGCAACTAGCTGGAGCTTTCCATCTGTGACTGCAGGTAATTCTGCAGGCCTACCTTGCCGATGAGCTCGAGCTGCGTTTCGAGATAGTCGATGTGCTCTTCGGTATCTTCGAGGAGCTCCTCGAACAGTTCGCGCGAAACGTAGTCCTGAGAGGTTTCACAGTACGCGATCATTTCGATGAGGTCGGTCCGCGCCGCCAATTCGAGCTTCAGGTCTCCTTCCAGGCACTCGGGGACGTTTTCGCCGATCAAGAGCTTGTTCAGGTTCTGCAGGTTCGGCAGCCCTTCGAGAAACAGCACGCGCCCGATGAGCTTGTCGGCGTGCTTCATTTCCTCGATCGATTCTTCGTACTCGTGATGACCGAGCCGCCCCAGGCCCCAGTTCTTGTACATGCGCGCATGCAGGAAGTACTGGTTGACGGCGGTGAGCTCGCTGGTCAGCTGCTTGTTGAGAAACTGGATGACTTTGACGTCGCCTTTCATAGGGCCTCCGCGGCAAACGAGAACGAGGACGCGACGCCGGCGGGGGCCGGAGTCGCGGTCTGCTCTGCCAGCGCTGAACGCAGGCAATCGCGGGCGCACGTCGCGCAGCGGCCACATTCGCTCGCCACGCCGAGTTTCGTGCGCAGCTCGCGCAAGGTCGATGCGCCTTCGCTGACTGCTTGTTCGATGTGACGATCCGTTACCGCGTTGCAGACGCAGACGTACATAGTCTAGCCTCGTTATTCCGTTTGTTCGCCCGCTTGCCGCAGGATCACTTTGTCAAGATAAGTTTCCCCGCGCGGGTCGCGCGCAGGACGTAATGCATTCCGTCGTGGTCGATCGTCACGCTCGGACGCCCGAGCAGCAGCTGGGCGCTCGGGATCGCCTGCGCAGGCTGTTCCGTCGCGCTTCCCCGCGGCGCCCCGTCAACCGGATGGAGATGCGTGGTTCGCGACGGGAGGTAGAGCTCGTTTGGCATGTTTCGATATAACGAATAGGAACGATTCGCATTACAACATTGCCTGCCGGATCGGTCAAGCGTCTTGCGTATCTTGCGGGGGAAATCGGGGCGCCTCGCGCTTTGCGGCCGTGATCCGAGCCGATGCGCAGGGAGCGTGCGCTCAGGGAAGCTCGAGCAGCACTTTCATGCGGGGATCCGCATCGGCGGCCGGCAGATAACCGATCAGGTTCGGGTTGGCCATGAGGCGCGCGCCGAGTTCACGGACGTTTTCGGCTTGCTGCGGCGGCAGCGCGCGGCCCGTGAAGACCATGCGCGACCAGTAGGCGCGGATCTGGCTCGGGTTTTTGCCGGTGAGCTGCTCGTAGAAACGGTCCCGCACCCTGCCCCCCGGCAGGTCGGCAAGCGCGACCGGAGTCCCGTCGGGCAGGCTGCGGGTGCGCCCCAAGTACAACTGCTCGGCTTGCTGTCGCGACAATTCGCCGATTGCGCCGCGCGCGCTGGTGACGATGAGGATCTGCGCCGCGGCGAGGGGTGAGAGCAGCGCCAGGGCCACCGCGACGAGGATTCCGGAGGAGATAGGCCTCACCTGGCGCGCCTCAGAAAGTCAGATCAAGCGACAGGCTCAGCGTGTTCGCGGTATTTCCCTCGATCGGGGCGAGCTGTGCCTTGTCACGCGGAAAGTAGGATCCCCAGGCATCCCGGTCCAGCCGGGCGTGAGTGAATTCCGCCTTGAGCGCGGCAGTGGGCGAGAGGTCCCAGCGCCCTCCAGCGGTGAGGCTGCGCTGGGCGTTGTTGCGCGAGGCCAGATAGGCCTTCCAGCCGGCTTCGAGCCCCGCCATGGATGCGGGGATCGTCGCCCGGGCGACGGGTTCGTCGAGGATCTGCCGGGCAAGCGAGACGTAGGGCGTGAAGGCGCCGAAGCGCCTGCCAACGCTCAGGTACCACGCGCTCGAACTCGTCACGTAGCGGTCGGCCCGCCGGCGCACGTATTCGCCGATGACCTGCCAGCGACTGTCGTCCCATTGCACCCCGACCGAATCGAAACTCGTCCTGCCGTCGTCGCCCGACAGATCGCTCGCCACGCTGCCCAGCCCGATCGCGGCGAGGCCTGCGGCGAGCGCCACGTGCTGGGGGTCGCGATATTTGACCCTGAACCGCGCATCGGCATGCCCGAGGTGCAGGGAAAAGCCGCCCCGCGTCAGCACCAGATTGAGGCCCCAGGTTGCGTCGAGGCGAGCCTTGCCCTGCGGAAACGAGATCGCGCTGTGGCCGTAATAGGGGTGGATTTCGGCGTCCAGTGCGCCGATCCGGGCGTGGTAGATGAAGTCGATGCCGTCAAGGTCGGTGAACGGATTGAGGCCGTACACTTCGACAGGCGGGCGCACCCAGGGATTCGCGTAGTTCACGTGCAGCGAATCCGACAGCATGAAGAACGGTGCACGGACCCGACCGACGCGTGCCGACAGACCGGGCGCGAGCGTCTGGCGGAAGAAAGCGAGCGTGACCCGCGGGTCGTAGCTGTTCGTCCCGTCTTCCCTGGAGAGGGCCTGCAGCGTGATGTCGTTGTCGGCCATAAGCCGCAGGCTCGCCTGCAGGCCCAGCAGCGAGTCGGGGCTGAAGTCGGGATCGCCGCCGCCGGGGTAGTTGACGCCGGAGCGCGTGAACCACATGTCGCGGCGGTCGGTGGTCACGGCGCCGAGCGTCGCGAAACCCGACAGTTCGGGCGTCCCTGCGTCGGCCGCGGCGCTGCCCGCCGGCCGGAAGGCCGCGAACAGCAGCAACAGCAGGAGGAGGAGGCGTGCGCACTGCAGGGGAGGGAAGATCATGTGGCGGTCTCGGTCAACGTCGAAGCGCCGAACAGCAAGTGTTCGGCCGCCAAAGGATCGAGCGGGCGCGAATAGTGGTAGCCCTGCCCGTAATCGCATCCCATTGCCCGCAGCAGCGCGTCCTGTTCAGGCGTTTCGATGCACTCGGCGACCACGCGTATGCCGAGGTCGTGAGCGAGCTCGATGCTGCGCGCGACGATCTTGCGCAGCCGCTCGTCGTGCTCGAGGCTGCGGACGAAGGAGCCATCCAGCTTCACGATGTCGCACGGGATCGTGTGCAGGTAGCTCAGCGCCGAGTAACCGGTGCCGAAATCGTCGATCAGCACCGACATGCCGATGTCGCGCAGGCGTTGCAGCACCTGGGTCGCCGGGCCGGACGTCTCGGCGAGGACGCTTTCGGTGACTTCGACGCGCAGCCGGCCCGGGGACAAGCCGTGACGGCGCACTTCGGCGATGATCTCGCCCGCGAGGTCGGGCCGGGAAAACTGCAATGCGGAAAGATTCACGCTGACGCGCGGGACCGGCCTGCCGTCGGCCCTGCGCTGCCACTGCAGGATGTGCTCGCAGGCGCGCGTGAGAACGAGCATGTCGAGCTCGTGGATCAGCCCGAGGGTCTCGGCAAGCGGAATGAACAGGTTCGGGGCCAGCATTCCTTCGGTGGGGTGCGGCCAGCGCACCAGCGCCTCGAAGCTGCTGATGCTGCCGTCGGCGAGCGCGACGATCGGCTGGAAATACACCGCCAGCCCGCCGCTGCGCAGCGCCGCGCGCAGTTCGCCTTCGAGCCGCAGGCTCTGCAGCGCCTGGGTGTGCATCGACGCATGGAACATCGCCACGCGGTCCTCACCGCCCTCGCGCGCCTGCTGCAGGGCGTTGTCGGCATCGCGCAGCAAGGCTTCGCCGTCATCGTGGTCGGTGCTCAGCGCGACGCCGACGCGGCATTTGGGATACAGCGTGTGGCCGGCGATCCGTGTGGGTCTGGCGAGATTCTCGCGCAGCGCGTCGGCAAGGCGCAGCGACTCGGCCGGATCCTCGATGCCGTTGAGCAGCAGCGCGAACTGGTCACCGCCGACGCGCGCGGCGATGTCTCCCTGGCGCAGCGTCGTCCGGATCGCCTCCGCCACTTTCTTCAGCAGTTCGTCCCCCGCGGCGTGGCCGAAGCTGTCATTGACGAGGCGGAAACGTTCGAGATCGATCGCGAGCACCGCAAAGCCGAAAAGATCGGCGCGGCGCTGCTGCTGGCCGAGTGCGCTGTGTACGTGCTCGAGGAACAGGGCACGATTCGGCAGTCCTGTCAGGCTGTCGTGGAGGGCATCGAACTGGAGCTGCATCTGAGCCAGCTTGTGCAGGTGGATGTCGCTGATCGATCCCGCCATGCGGAACGCGCGGCCATCGGGGCCGCGCAGCGCCACGCCACGCTTCATGACCCAGCAATAGCTGCCGTCGTGCTGGCGCATGCGGTAGTCCGCCTTGAACTGGGTGCTGTTTCCTTTCAGGTGCTCGACCAGCTTGTTGCGGTACGCCGATACGTCGAGCGGGTGGATTCTTCCGAGGATGTCAACGGGCGACTGCAGCGGGCGGTCGGCCGAAAGGCCCGCGATCTCGCAGCAGCGCGGCGAGCAATACACCGAACCGGCGGCGATGTCCCAGTCCCACAGGCCGTCGTGGGCGCCCTGGATCGCGAGTTCGTACCGCTGCTCGCTGGTTTTCAGCCGCGCCGCCGTGTCCTGCAGTTCACCGATCCGGTCCTGCAGGTTCGCGGCCATGACGTTGAAATGCTGGGCGAGGCGGGCCAGCTCGTCGTGGCCGTCCTCCGGCAGGCGGTGGTCCAGCCGCCCCTCGGCGATCGCCTGGCTGCCCGCGAGCAGGCGGCTCAGCTTGCGGGTGAGCAGGAAACCGATGCCCGACAACAGCGCGAAGGTCAGCAGGATCTCGGCCAGCGCGATCACCCCGCCCTGCTCGGTGATCGCCTTGCGCGCCGCGGCGAGCACCGACACCGACACGCCGAACTGCAGGAAGCCGATTTCGTTGCGTTCGAGCAGCAGCGGCCGGCGCACGTGGATCAGCTCGTTGTGGTGGCTGTCGTTGGCGACGTCCGAGTTGTCCGGCGGCAGTTCGGTCATCCCGGGCATCCCCGCGCTGACGAGGAGGTGTCCATCGGCGGTGCCGATGCGCACATAGACAAGGCCTTCATCGGCTTCGCCGAGCAACTCGCCCAGCACGTCCTGCAGCACGTCGAACTGGCGCTGGTCGCCGTACGCCACCGCCATCGCGTGGAGCATCGTCGCGTTCTGGTCGATGAGCGTGTCGAGGCTCGCGGACGTCGCGTCGTTCATCAGCCGCACGCTGTTGGCGAGCAGCAGCGTCAGCAGCAGGACCTGGACGACCGTGCTGCCCAGCAGCAGGCGGACACGGATCGAAGTGCTCCGGAAAGGAAACTTCACGGTGCCTCGCCGTCAGCGCCGCGCAAGCCGCTTCACGCCGGCGGCGGCGTCGATTTCCCCGCTGGCGGCGAAAGTCTCGACGTTCGTCACGATGCGATCGGGGTCATAGAGATAATTGACCATGATGCCCCACGACTGGTCGAGTCCCTTGTCCGAGGTGTCCGCGAGCCAGTTCAGCCGCTCGATGCGGGCGCCGTTGCCCAGGTGGAAGCGGGCGACCGGATCGATCGCCTTGCTGTCTCGCCGGCCGCCGAGCAGGTAGGCCGCCGCGACCCGCAGCAGCGGATCGCGCAGCGCGCGGGTAAGCGCCCGGTCGGCGGCCCATTCGTGGCTCCCCGCCAATACCGGCTTGAGCCGCTCCGAATCCGGACCCTCGATGCCGGCCGCGGCCAGGCGCTTCCAGTCGGCTTCGGTGAACGCCACGGCGACTTCGTCCGGGTTCTTCGAAGCCCAGCGCACCAGGCCGGGGATCGGCGAGAGCGTGGCGAAGGTGTTGAGCTTCGGGAAATCGCGCTTGAGGTCATCGACGACGCGCTTGAGCAGAAAATTGCCGAAGGACACCCCTCGCAGCCCTTCCTGAGTGGCACTGATCGAATAAAAGGTCGCGGTCGTCGCGCGGTTGGTGTCGGCCGCCGGCGCGTTCTCGTCGAGCAGTTTCTGCACGTTGTCGGCGAGATTCTCCATCAACGCGACTTCGACGAAAATCAGCGGCTCCTGCGGCATCCGCGGGTGGAAGAACGCGTAGCAGCGACGGTCGGACCCGAGCCGGTTCTTCAGGTCCCGCCACGACTGGATCTCGTGCACCGCCTCGTACTGGACGATTTTCTCGAGCAGCGCGGCGGGGGAATTCCAGGTGAGCCGTGTGAGCTCGAGAAAGCCGACGTCGAACCACGCCGTCAGGCGCGCTTCGAGTTCGCGGTCGAGCGACTTGAGTTCCTTGTCTTTCTCGAGGAAGCGGAGCAGGTCCGCGCGCAGGTCGACGAGGAACTTCACGCCCTGCGGGATCGCGTTGAACTGGGTCAGGATGCGGATCCGCGACGAGCGCATCGCGGCGCGCAACTGCGCTTCGGCGTCCCATTGCCGCTCCGTCCCCACCGCGGCCTGATACGCTTCGTGCGCTTTCGCGATTTTTTTCGGATCGGGGCCGAACTCGAGCGCGATCATGCGCAGGAATGCGATCCGTCCCGCATCATCGAGGCTCAGATAGGTTTCGGCGAGACGGCCTGCGCGCAGCCGCGTCGACACTTCGCCGCCCAGTCCCTCGGCGCACTCCTTCAGTTGCCGCCGGATGCGGGCGAGCACTTTTTCCGACGGTTCGCCGCTTTTTCCGCCTGCTCCGGCGACCATTGCGCGCACTTTCGACAGGCTGCGAGAAACAAGTCCGGATGCCACGTCATGCCTCCTAAAGTCGCTCCTCTTGCAATGAGAGCATCATAGTACGTAAATGTTGCCAAACGTATCCGGGATGGTGCGGCGGAGCCCCCCGATGAAGGGGCTTCACGTCCCGTCCGCTGCCTCCGCCACGCCGTCGGTCCCTCACGCCAAACTCGCGAAGTCCGCGCGATGCCGGGTGGAATCCCCAATGTCATCAGCGTCGGGCCTGTGGCATGATCGGCCGAAATATTTCCGGGACGAGCCCGAATGCTTCCGTTGCTCCAATACCGCCGTCGACAAACCCTTCCCGGTCGGCCGCTGCGCGTCATGCTGGCGGCTCCGCGAGAGCGCTGCTGCGAGCGGCTCGACGACTTCCTGCTGATCTCGCCGCTGTTTGATCTCGTCGGCAGGGCCGATGCCGAAAGCCGGGCGCTGCAGCTCTATTTCCGCGTCCGGCCCGACGTCACGCTGCTCGACTGGCGGGTCGCGGCGAACGAGCCGGCAAGATTCATCGGACTGTTGCGACGTGTCGCGCCGGATGCGTACATCATTTCGATCGTGCCGTCGCTCGACTCGATGCCTGCCCGCGCGGCGTCGGCGCTCGGCGCCGATGTCGTCGTGACCTGCGACATGCTGCCCGCCGCACTCGCGGCGCTGGCGGGGGCGACGGACGACACGGCGAGTGCGGAAAGCGGTCAATGCGCCTGATTCGCCCGATTCGCTGCGAGCAACCCGATGCCGACGGCGATCATCGGCACGCACAACCACTGGGCCGTGGACAGCCCGAGCGACAGGGTGCCGAATATTCCCGGATCCGGCGTGCGGAAGAACTCGGCCGCGAAGCGCAGCACCCCGTAGCCGATCAGGAACATTGCGGAGACGGCCTTCAGCGGCCGCGGGCGCGCTGAATAGACCCACAGGATCGCGAACAGCAGCAGGCCTTCGCCCGCCACCTGATAGAGCTGCGACGGATGGCGGGGGAGCGCGTCGACCCACGGGTACACCATCGCCCATGGCACGTCGGTCTCGACCGGCCGGCCCCACAACTCGCCGTTGATGAAATTGCCCAGGCGCCCCGCGGCAAGCCCTGTCGGCACCAGCGGCGCGATGAAATCGGTGACCTGCCAGAACCCCTTGCCGCTGCGGCGTCCATAGAGCCACATTGCGACGAGCACGCCGAGAAAGCCGCCGTGGAAACTCATCCCGCCCTTCCAGATTGCGAGGATCTCCGCGGGGTGGCTGAGGTAATACGCGGGTTGGAAGAACAGCACTTCGCCGAGCCGCCCGCCGAGCACGACGCCGAGCATGCCGTATAGCAGCAGGTCGTCGAGCTGCTGCGCGTTCCAGCCCAGTTCCGGGCGCCGCCGCGCGTGCACGCGGCCGAGCGTCATGAACAGCACGAACGCGGTCAGGTACATGAGACCGTACCAGCGCACCGACAGCGGGCCGACGGAAAACGCGACGGGGTCGAACTGGGGATGGATCAGCATGGGCGGTGGGCGGATAGGAGCGTGATGTACGGAAGCCGGCCGCTCATTCGAACTGCGAGCGGAATTTCTCGAACTCGCTGCGCAGCAGGTCGAGCTCGTCGCGCAGGCGCCGCACTTCCTCATCGAGTTCCGAGGTCCGCCCCCGCATCGCCCCGCCTGCCGCGTACCCGCTCGCGACGGCTTCGCCCATCTGCGCGAAAGCCTGCCGGCCGCCCAGCAGATGCGCGTAGCGGGTCTCCTTCGTGCCGGGCGCCTTCGGCAGCGCGGCGACCATCGGCGGGTATTTTTCGCCCAGGTGCTCGAGCACCTTGTCCACCGCGGCAATGTCGTCGAAGCGATACATGCGTTCGCTGCGCTGGCGGATCTCGCCAGCGGTTTGTGCACCCCGCAGCATCAGCGTCGCCAGCGCGGCCTGTTCAGGCGGCGGCAGCGAATGGCGCAGGCGAACGAGGTGTTCGTACTTGCCGACGCGCGCGCCGGCCTGGTCGCGCTTCGACACGAGCTTGCGCGCGATGAGCCGGTCGAGCGCATCCTGGACTTCGGTTTCGGTGAGATTCATCACCGGATCGCGGCCGGTGAGCTGGTTGGAGCCGGTGACGATCGCGTTCACCGAGAGCGGGTAGTTATCCGGCGTGACGAAGGCTTTTTCCATCAGCACGCCGAGGACGCGGATCTCGGCGGGGTCGAGGTCGAAGCCTTCACCGGCGTCGGCCAGGGTGTGGTCGGTCATTGCATTCCCATTCGGTGCCGCGGGCGTGCCCGCGGCGGGAGGGGAATGATAGCCGACGGGCGTTTCGCTTCGGTTAGAATTCCAAGTCTGAACCCGAAGTGGCGCAGGCCGACGAGAGCCGAGCGCCCGATTTCCGAGCCGAGGACATCATGCCCCAGTACCGTTCCCGTACTTCCACCGCTGGCCGCAACATGGCGGGCGCCCGCGCGCTGTGGCGCGCCACCGGCATGAAGGACGGCGATTTCGAAAAACCGATCATCGCGATCGCCAACAGCTTCACGCAGTTCGTGCCCGGCCACGTGCACCTGAAGGACCTCGGCCAGCTGGTTGCGCGCGAGATCGAGGCGGCGGGCGGCGTGGCGAAAGAATTCAACACCATCGCCGTCGACGACGGCATCGCGATGGGCCACGCCGGGATGCTCTATTCGCTGCCGTCGCGCGAGCTGATCGCCGACAGCGTCGAATACATGGTCAACGCGCACACCGCGGACGCGCTGGTGTGCATCTCGAACTGCGACAAGATCACCCCCGGCATGCTGATGGCCGCGCTGCGGCTGAACATCCCGGCGATCTTCGTGTCCGGCGGGCCGATGGAAGCGGGCAAGGTCAAGTGGGAAGCCAAGGTGATCTCGCTCGATCTCGTCGATGCGATGGTCAAGGCGGCCGACAGCAGCTGCTCGGACGCCGAGGTCGATGCGATCGAGCGCTCCGCGTGCCCCACCTGCGGCTCGTGTTCCGGCATGTTCACCGCGAACTCGATGAACTGCCTCACCGAAGCGCTGGGGCTGTCGCTGCCGGGCAACGGCACGGTGCTCGCGACGCATGCCGACCGCGAGCAGCTGTTCCTGCGCGCTGGCCGCACGATCGTCGACATGGCGCGGCGCTACTACGAAAAGGATGACGCGTCGGTGCTGCCGCGTTCGATCGCGACCTTCCAGGCGTTCGAGAACGCGATCACGCTCGACGTCGCGATGGGCGGCTCGACGAACACGGTGCTGCACCTGCTCGCCGCCGCACGTGAAGCCGGGGTGGATTTCACGATGGCCGACATCGACCGCATCTCGCGCAAGGTGCCGTGCCTGTGCAAGGTCGCGCCGGCGGTAGCCGACGTGCATATCGAGGACGTGCACCGCGCAGGCGGCATCATGGCGATCCTCGGCGAACTGAACCGCGCCGGCCTGCTGCATGCTGAACTGCCGACTGTGCACAGCAAGACGATGGCCGAAGCGCTGTCGCGCTGGGACGTCATGCAGGCCCACGACAACGCGGTGTTCGAATTCTACAAGGCCGCTCCCGGCGGCGTGCCGACGCAGGTCGCGTTCTCGCAGAACCGGCGCTGGAACGAACTCGACATGGATCGCTCGCACGGCGTGATTCGTGACCGGGCGAACGCGTTCACGCAGGAGGGCGGTCTCGCGGTGCTGTACGGCAACATTGCCGAGAAAGGCTGCATCGTCAAGACCGCCGGAGTCGATGAATCGATCTGGACTTTCACCGGACGCGCGCGCGTGTTCGAGAGCCAGGAAGCGGCCGTCGAAGGCATTCTCGACGACCGGATCAAAGCCGGCGACGTCGTCGTGATCCGCTACGAAGGGCCCAAGGGCGGTCCCGGCATGCAGGAGATGCTGTACCCGACGAGCTATCTGAAATCGAAGGGGCTCGGCAAGGAATGCGCGCTGCTGACCGACGGCCGTTTTTCCGGCGGCACTTCGGGCCTGTCGATCGGCCACGTCTCCCCGGAAGCGGCGTGCGGCGGCGCGATCGGCCTGGTCGAGGAGGGCGACTCGATCGAGATCGACATCCCGAACCGGCGCATCCACCTCGCCATACCCGATGAAGTGCTGGCCACCCGCCGTGCCGCGATGAACGCGAAGGGCCACAAGGCGTGGAAGCCGGAAGGGCGCCAACGTGTCGTCTCGGCGGCGCTGCAGGCCTATGCGGCACTGACGACCAGCGCAGACACCGGCGGCGTGCGGGATGTGACGCAAGTCCAGCGCTGACACGAGGCGGACGGAATCCGGTGAAGGCGCGTCCATGTTGCGGCGGGTGAGTTGTTCGGCTGGCTGATGCGGCTGTTCGGCGGCAGGCCGGCGGCGCCGCTCGTCGTCGCGGCGCCGCCGGCCACAGTCGTCGTTGCCGCGGCCGACTCCACCGCGGCGCCGTCGGCCGCCGTTCGACCGGCCGCACTGGCTGATGACGTTGCTGTAGACGAGGACCGTGACGACGTGGCCGTGCCTTTGCTGTGTCGCACCGAGGTCCTCGATCGCGACCAGTGCCTCCTCGGTTACGCGTTCGAACTGCGCGAGGATCTCGCGGGCCGCATCCGTGCCCCCGGACGGCGCGCGCGCGATTTCGTCAACGCTCTGCTTGTCGAGCAGCTTGCGCACTACCGGCACGGCGCAACCTTGCGCAATCGCGACCTTTGCATACGCGTATGGGACGGATTTCTCGCACAGCCCGTGCTGGAACGCCTCGTCGGGCTGCATGTCGCGCTGCTCGTCCAGCCCGAGAACCCGGCCCGTGCGGCCGGCGGCGAAACAATCGCCCATGCACGCCGGCTGCGGGGGCTGGGGATGCGCATCGCGCTCGACCACAACGATCCCGGGCCGTGGCTCGAGAGCCTGCTGCCGGTCGCCGATGCGGTCGTGTTCCGCATGGGGTTCTGCGTGCCCGAGGAGGTCTCGCTGTTCGCCCGCGCGATCGCACGGCGGCAGCCAGGCGTGGCAGTCTGGGCGTGGGACGTCGGTACCCACGACGACTTCGAACTCGCGCGCAGCGCCGGATGCTCGGCCTTTGCCGGCGGATTCGTGACGCGTCGCGACGACTGGAAAGGCAACAGCCTTTCGCCGCACGGGGCGCGCCTCGCCTCGCTGCTCGACCGCTTGCACCGCGGCGTCGAGACACAGGAGATCGCGCAGATCCTCAAGCATGACCTCGCGCTCGCTTATCGCCTGCTGCGCTATGTGAATGCCGCCGGGTGGGGGCTCAACCACCACATCACCTCGGTCGAGCAGGCGGTGCTGCTGCTCGGCCGGGAGCCGCTGCAGCGCTGGGTCTCGATGATGCTGCTCGGGAGCGCGCGCAGCGTGCCCGGGGCGGGCGTGGTGCTCGAGGTGGCACTGACGCGGGCCCGTTTCCTCGAACTGCTCGGGGCGCTTCGCGGTGAGCGGGACCCGGCTGCGCAGCTGTTCGTGCTGGGCCTTTTTTCGCTGCTGGACGTGGCGCTGAAAGTGCCCATCGAGGACGCGATTCGCCCGCTCAAGCTCTCGGCGGCGATGCAGGACGCGATCCTGAACCGGCGCGGGCCCATGGCGCCGTACCTCGAACTGGCGCTGGCGCTCGAACAGGGCGACGCGCAGCGGATGAAGTCCTTCGCCGACGTGCTGGGCGTCGAGCCGGGCGAGCTCATCCGGCTCCAGTTCGAGGCGCTCGACTGGGTTCAGGCCGCCGAGGCCTGATTGCGCTTCGGTTGCCGTGCCGGCAGCCCTTCTTGACCGCCTGGCGACCGCCCTCTACCATCCGCCGCATGGACGCAGAACTCAACAAGCTCGAGAACCAGCTCGAACAGCTGATCGGCCTGTACGAATCGGGCAGGGTCGAAATACGCGAACTGCGGACCCGGCTCGCCGGACTGGAGGCCGATAACCGGGCGCTGGCCGAAAAGGTGCGCTTCGCGACGGGCAAACTCGAATCCTTGCTTGAACAATTGCCGGAATCCTGACATGCCCTCGGACACACTCGACATCACCTTGCTCGGCAAGGCTTACTCCGTGACCTGTCGCCCGGAAGACAAGGAAGATCTGCTCGCGGCGGTTTCCTATCTGGACGAAAAACTCAACAGTCTGGCGGGCAAGACGCGCGCGTCGGGGGAGAAGCTTGCGATGATGACGGCACTGAACATCGCCCACGAATTTTTGCAGTTTCAGCGCACCGGCGGGTTTGACATGCAGGCCGTGAAGCGTAGAATCAGTTTCGTAAATGCACGCCTCGACGGGGTGCTCGCGCAGCGGGAAAAGCTTTTTTGACAAAGGCTTGGCGCGAGTTGGACAAAGGCTTGGCGTGAGTTGAAAGATCAATCCCCCGCCTGTTCGTTGAAGTCGTAGATTCCTTGGACCAATGTCGAGAGACTTGGTCGCGGACCATGGATGCCGCAGGTGTGCACGCCCCTCGCCGGGTGAGCCTGATGCGGAAGGGAAGCGACCTCCCTGAACCCCAGGTTCAGGATGCCGGCGGAGACGAAACAGGTGGGGGGCCAAATTGAGAGGCACGGATTGCGGTCCGTGCCTCTCTTGTTTTTTGCGGGCGTTTTTCATTAATTGCCGGCTGATGGGACTGGAAGCATGGTTTTCGATGTGTGGTGGTTGAGCTACCTTGCGCTCGGTGCGTTCGTCGGTTTCTTTGCCGGCCTGCTGGGCGTCGGCGGCGGCGGGATCATGGTGCCGGTGCTGACGAGCCTCTTCATCGCGCAGGGTTTCGCCGCAGGCAGCGTCGTGCATCTCGCACTCGGTACGTCGATGGCGGCGATCGTGATGACTTCGCTGTCGAGTCTGCGCGCCCACCATCGCCATGGCGCCGTGCGCTGGGATGTCGTGCGCAGCATCACCCCGGGAATCCTGCTCGGCACCTTCGCCGCGACCTTCATCGCGTCAAGGGTCGCTTCCGAGCCGCTGGCGATCTTCTTTGCCGGCTTCATGGCTTACGTGGCGCTGCAGATGCTCGCGAACGTCAAGCCGAAGCCCTCGCGCGAATTGCCGGGATTGCTCGGCATGAGCGCGGTCGGTGCAGGGATCGGGGGCGTATCCGCCCTCGTCGCGATCGGTGGCGGGTCGTTGTCCGTGCCGTTCATGACCTGGTGCAACGTCAAGGTCCATAACGCGATCGGCACGTCGGCTGCGATCGGATTGCCAATCGCCCTCGCGGGCACCGCCGGTTACCTGGTCAATGGCTGGGATGGCGCGGGGATGCCCCCATACAGCCTGGGCTTCATCTACCTGCCGGCGTTGCTGCTGGTCAGCGGCGTGAGCATGTTCACCGCGCCCCTCGGCGCGAAACTCGCCCACCAGTTGCCGGTCGCAACGCTGAAGAAGGTGTTCGCGGGCGTGCTGATCCTGCTGTGCGCGAAGATGTTGCACGCGATTTTCTTTTGAGTTGAGCCCGGCCGGTTTGCGGGGCGGCAAGGGGGAGGTCGAGTCATGAGGCGATTGCGGGCGGTCGGCGAGATGGCCGACGCAGATCCGGAGGCATTGCGCGAGGCATGCATCGGGGCCTATCGCGACATCCGGGCGGACAGCGAAGCGCTGGTCGCGCCGTTGTGCACCGAGGATTTCGTTATCCAGACTGC
The DNA here is from genome assembly GCF_012910705.2 of Aromatoleum anaerobium. GTDB lineage: Bacteria > Pseudomonadota > Gammaproteobacteria > Burkholderiales > Rhodocyclaceae > Aromatoleum > Aromatoleum anaerobium. The sequence continues at coordinate 328,197 of NZ_WTVG02000037.1, forward strand.
CGACGAGGCGAGCCCGGCCAAGTGGCACCTGGCTCACGTGAGCTGGTTCTTCGAGACTTTCATCCTGCGCGAATACTCGCCGGGCTATGTCGAGTTCGATCCTGCGTACCGGGTCCTGTTCAATTCCTATTACGAGCAGATCGGCGCTTTTCATCCGCGCGCGGCACGCGGATCCCTTTCCCGGCCGACCGTCGAGGAAATCTACCGCTATCGCGCTCACGTCGATCGCCACATGCTCGAACTGCTCGACGACCGCCGCGACCGGCCGTGGCCGGAAATCCTCGAGCGCCTCGAAATCGGACTGAACCACGAACAGCAGCATCAGGAGCTGCTGCTGACCGACATCAAGCGCAATTTCAGCGTCAATCCGCTGCGTCCTGCCTATCGCGCAGAGCTGCCGGTGGCGCCGGGGCGTTCGCGCAGCGCGCTCGAGTGGATAAGTTTTGGCGGCGGCCTGTGCGAGGTCGGTGATGCCGGGGAAGGATTCGCGTACGACAACGAGCGCCCGCGCCACCGCGTGTGGCTTGACCCTTTCCGGCTGGCGTCCCGGCCGGTGACCAACGGCGAGTTCCTTGCGTTCATGGAATCGGGCGGTTATGCCAATCCGGCGCTGTGGCTGTCGGACGGCTGGGCGCAGGTGAAGCAGTCGGCATGGAGCAGCCCGCTGTACTGGGAGCGCATCGACGGCGAATGGTGGCAGTTCACGCTGGGCGGGATGCGCCGCGTGCATCCGGACGAACCGGTCTGCCACGTCAGCTACTACGAAGCGGACGCCTTCGCGACGTGGTCGGGGCGGCGTCTGCCAAGCGAGGCCGAATGGGAAGTGGCTGCCGCGGGTCAGGGGGTGGGCGGAAATTTCCGCGATGCGGGCTATCTCCATCCTGTCGTCGCGGATGCCGGTGAAGGCCTGCGCCAGCTCTATGGCGACGTGTGGGAACACACCGCCTCGGCGTATCTGCCGTATCCGGGCTTCCATGCCGCAGCCGGCGCGCTGGGCGAGTACAACGGCAAGTTCATGTGCAGCCAGATGGTGCTGCGCGGCGGCTCATGCGCGACCCCTGCCGACCATGTACGCCCGACCTATCGGAATTTCTTCTATCCGCACGAGCGCTGGCAGTTCCAGGGCTTTCGTCTCGCCGAGGACGGTGACTGAAACTTCGCCGCCGGCCTCCTTGGGGCTCACGGTGCCGGCGTCAATCCCTCCATCAGCGTCTTCAGGTTGTGACGCATCATGTCGAGGTAGGTCGGTGCCGGACCGTCGACGCTCGATAGCGCGTCCGAGTACAGCGTCCCGCCGAGCCGCGCGCCGCTCTCGTGGCTGATGCGTTCGGCCAGCCGCGGATCACTGATGCTCTCGACGAACACGGCAGGGGCTTGCTCGCGCCGCAACTGGCGGATCAGCTGCGCGATGCCGCTCGCCGAAGGCTCGGACTGGGTGCTGATCCCGGCCGCGGCGAGGAAACGGACGTCGTAGGCGTGGCTGAAGTAGCCGAAGGCGTCGTGCGAGCTGACGACCTTGCGCCGTGCCGCCGGCACCGTTTCAAGCGTGCGGCGGATCGTCGCGTCGAGGGCTTCCAGTTCCGCCGTGTAGCGGGCGGCATTCTGCCGGTAGACGGCCGCACCGGCGGGATCGGCCTGGATCAGCGCCTCAGCGATGTTGGCGACGTAACGGATCGCGTTCGAGACGTCCTGCCACGCATGCGGGTCCACGGCGCCTTTGTGGGCATGTCCGTGTCCATCTTCTTCCGCGAGCGGCCGGATCCCGGCGCTGGCGATCAGGATCGTGCCCCGGTAACCCGCGGATTGAGCCAGGCGCTGGACCCATTCGTCGAAGCCGAGGCCGTTGGCGACGATCAGCCGCGCGTTGCCGAGGCGCCGGGCGTCCGAGGGGCGGGGCTGGTAGTTGTGGGCGTCGGCGCCGGCGCCCACGAGGGTCGTCACGGCAACACGTTCTCCGCCGACGCGGCTGACGAAGTCGCCGAGGATGCTGAAGCTCGCGACCACTTCGAGCGGCGCGGCGCGCAGCGCCGGGGCGGCGAGGGCAAGAGCGAGCGCGAGCGCGGCGAGGAGGGCGATTTTCAGAGGATTCATCGATTGCGTGACGACCGGGCGGTTCAGGATTCGAGATGCGGGCGGCGGTCGAGCCGCGCGCCGAGCATGCCGCCGGGCGCCAGCGCGAGCGACAGCAGATAGACGGCGCCGGCGGCCAGGATGATCGCCGGCCCGGCCGGGACGTCGGCGTGAAACGACGCGAGCAGACCGCCGATGCCGCTTGCCAGCGCGATCACGATCGCCAGCCCCAGCATCGAAGGCAGGCGCCTGACCCACAGCCGCGCTGCGGCGGCAGGGAGAATCATGATGCCCACTGCCATCAGCGTCCCGAGCGCGTGAAAGCCGCTGACGAGATTCAACACGACGAGGACCAGGAAGCCATAGTGGGCGACCGGGCTCGTGCCGCTGACGCTGCGCAGGAACGCGGCATCGAAGCATTCGATCACCAGCGGGCGGTAGAGCAGCGCCAGCGCGAACAGCGTCAGCGTCGAGATCGCGCTGATCAGCAGCAGCGAGTTGTCGTCGAGGGCCAGCACCGAGCCGAACAGCACGTGCAGCAGGTCGAGGTTGCGCCCGCGCAGCGACACGATCATCACGCCGGTTGCGATCGACAGCAGATAGAACGCGGCGAGGCTGGCGTCCTCCTTGAGGATCGACGAGCGCGCGACGAGCCCCGCGGCGAGCGCGACAACCAGGCCGGCGATGATGCCACCGACGGTCATCGCGCCGAGCGACAGGCCGAACGCAAGGTAACCCAGTGCCGCGCCCGGCAGGATCGCGTGCGCCATCGCGTCGCCCATCAGGCTCATGCGGCGCAACAGCAGGAACACCCCGACCGGCGTCGCGCCCAGTGCGAGCGCGAGGCAGCCGGCCAGGCCGCGGCGCATGAATTCGAAGTCGAAAAATGGCGCGAACAGGGCGTCTGCGATCATGCGGCCCCCCGCTCGGGTTGCCGCTGGCAGACGCGCGCCGCGTCGTCGAAATCGCTCGCGAGACGGCGCGCGATGGCGAGGCGCTCGCTGGTGAGGACTTCGGCGGTGGGGCCGAAGCCGACCGGTTCGCGCGCAAGCAGCAGGCATTCGGGAAAGTGCCGGCGCACGAGCTCCAGATCGTGCAGTACCGCGAGAATCGTCCGGCCTTCGGCATGCCAGCCGAGGACGATCGCGACCAGATCCTCGATGGTGCGGGTGTCGATGGCGTTGAACGGCTCGTCGAGCAGCAGCAGCGGCGCATCCTGGAGCATCATCCGGGCGAAGCGCGCACGCTGCAGCTGTCCGCCCGACAGCGCGCCGATCTGGCGCGACTCGAAGCCGGACAGGCCGACCGCGGCGAGCGCCCCGTGCACGCGTTCGGCCTGGTCGCGGCGCAGTCCGCCGAACGCGCCGATGTCGCGCCACAATCCCATCGCGACCATGTCGAAAACGCATACCGGAAAGCTGCGGTCCATCTCGTTCTGCTGCGGCAGGTAGGCGACGCCTTCGCGGCCGGCCTTGAGCCGGAAAGTCCCCTGCAGCGGCGAGAGTTCGCCGGTCAGCGCCTTGAGCAGCGTCGATTTGCCGGCGCCGTTCGGGCCGACGATCGCGACCAGTGCGCCGCTCGCAATGTCGCAGCTGAGGTGGTGCACGGCCGGGTGGCGGTCGTAGCCGAGCGTGAGGTTTTCCAGGCGCAGCGCCGGGACGTCGATGTCGCGTTTCATGAAAGTGCCCAGCCGATCGTGATCCACAGCAGCGCCGCGCCGGCGGCGGCGAGGGCGAGCCGGGTGCCGACGCCCTGGACGAGAACCGACGAGCCGAACGAGGGGTGAGGGTGAGGGGGCGCGAGCGGAGCGTGCCGGCCGTGCCCCTGCGAGGCGTCGTGGTGCGGCGCGGTTGCGGCGGCCGGAGGTGGACGGATTCATCGTCGGGGAGGGTGGCAGGTTCGTCGCGAGTGCCGTGTCCACCGGCGCTCATGTACCCTCGGCCCGCCGCCGGCCGCAGTCCGGGCACGTGCCGTGGAAGACGAGTTCGGCCCGCTCGGGGCGATATCCCGCAGGCAGCGCCAGGCTTTCGTCCGGGCGTATCGATTCCAGGCACACGACGTGGCCGCAGCGGTCGCAATGGAAATGCGCATGCGCGCCGGCGTTGTCGCCGCCGCTGTTGAAGCGCCCCGCGCGGTCCGGTCCGCTGACGCGATGGGCGAGCCCCTGCTCGACGAGCCAGTCGAGCGCGCGGGTAGAGCGTCACGCGGTCGTGGTGCACGTCGAGCGCGAGCAGCCGCGCCGCGATGTCGTCATGGCTCAGCGAATGGGCGCTGTCGCGCAGGATCCCGAGTACCGCGAGGCGCGTCCGCGTAATGCGCCCCCCGCATGCGGCGATCAGTGCGGCGGTGCTTTCTCGGAAGGGAGGGTCGGGGCGGCATCGTGCTGGTGCGGGGAGCGGAGTGTCACTAATGCAACATTGTAGCATTTCAGGGGTGAGGGCTGCGCGACATGCTGATGCTGTCTGCTTTTCTTGGCGTGACCGGCATTTTCAACGATACGATTTGCATTGTCCGGACGGCTGCCATGGGAGCCGCGGTGAAGCGGCGCGGCCCCGGCGCTGAAGTGAGAATCTTGTCACGAGCCTCTGCTGCGAGTTATGCAACAATTTGTTCGAGGCAACGAGCGGCGGTGAAGGCCCGTGTTGCCGGTCCTGTTTCCAGTATTCCCGGCGGAGAGTGCGTGGCAGAAGCGGACGAGCGTTCTGGTGACTGCGTTCTCGCGGAGGTGGGAACCGCCGGAGAGCAGGAGCCGGCTCGCGCCGAACCGTCACGCGTCGATGCAGCGGCACTGGCACCCGGCGACCCTCTTCTCGAGTGCCTGCTGCTGCTTGCGCGCACCTACGGCGGCAACCTGACGCGCGACGCCGCCGTTGCCGGTTTACCGCTCGACGGTGCCCGTCTGCCGCCGTCGTTGTTCGCCCGCGCGGCAAAACGTGCAGGATTGCACAGCAGCGTTGTCCGATGTCCGCTGGACGGCCTGAACGATGCGCTGTTTCCCGTCGTCCTGCTGCTTCACGACCGGTCCGCGTGCATGTTGCTCGGCCGCGATGCGCAGCGCAACGTCGCCCGCGTGGTGTTCCCGGAGCTGGGCGACTCGGATGTCGAGCTCCCGATGGCGGACCTCGAGGCGCGCTACGCCGGTGATGCGATCTACGTGCGCCCCGCGCATCGCTTCGATGCGCGCGCGCCGGAAGTGCGGCCGGCCCGTCGCCAGCACTGGTTCTGGGGCGTGATCGCCGAGAATCGCGCGCTGTACCGGGACGTGCTGCTGGCGGCGCTGATGATCAACCTGTTCGCCGTCGCGATGCCGCTGTTCGTCATGAATGTCTATGACCGAGTCGTCCCGAACCAGGCCGTCGAAACGCTGTGGGTGCTGGGCGCGGGGATGTTGATCGTCCTCGTCGGTGACGTGGTCCTGCGCACGATGCGCGGCTACTTCGTCGATCTCGCCGGCAGCCGCGCCGACGTGAAGCTTTCGGCGGCGATCATGGAGCGGGTCCTCGGCCTGCGCATGGAGCAGCGTCCGGAGTCGGCCGGATCGTTCGCCGCGAACCTGCGCGCGTTCGAGTCGGTACGCGACTTCATCAGCTCGGCCACGGTCGTCGTTTTCATCGATGTGCCGTTCGCGCTGCTGTTCCTGCTCGTGATCGGCTGGATTGCGTGGCCGCTGGTGCTGCCTTTCCTGTTCGGCGTCGCGCTGCTGCTTGTGTACGCGATGGCGGTGCAGGGGCGGATGCATGAACTGGCGGAGACCACTTATCGTGCCGGTGCGCAGCGCAACGCGACGCTTGTCGAGGCGCTGGTCGGCATGGAGACGGTCAAGGCGCTCGGCGCGGAGGCGCCAATTCAACGCAAATGGGAGAAGAGCGTCGCGCTGCTCGCGCGCGTCGGCTCGCAGTTGCGGCTGCTGTCGGCGACCGCGACGAACGGTGCCGCGTGGGTGCAGCACACCGTCAGCGTGGTGGTCATCATTCTCGGCGTGTACCTGATCGGCGACAGCCGGCTCAGCGTCGGCGGGCTGATCGCGTGTTTCATGCTTTCGTCGCGCGCGATGTCGCCGATCGGCCAGGTTGCCGGACTGCTGGTTCAGTATCATGCCGCAGCCACCGCGCTCGCGTCGCTCGACACGCTGATGAAGAAGGAAATCGAGCGCCCCGAGGCGTCGTCGTTCATCAGCCGCCAGTCGTTCCGCGGCGACATCGAGTTCCGCAACGTCAGCTTCCATTACCCGGGCCAGGAAACCGAAGCGCTGCGCAATGTGTCGCTGCAGATCCGCGCCGGTGAGCACGTCGCGATCCTCGGCCGCATCGGCTCGGGCAAGACGACGCTCGAGAAGCTCATTCTCGGGCTGTTCCGCCCGACGGCTGGGGCCGTGCTGATCGACGGCATCGACCAGCGCCAGCTCGATCCGGCCGAACTGCGCCGCCATATCGGCTATGTCCCCCAGGACGTCACGCTGTTCTACGGGTCGCTGCGGCAGAACATCACGATGGCGACGCCGTTCGCCAATGATGCCGCAGTGCTGCGCGCGGCGACGACTGCCGGCATCACCGAGTTCGTCAACATCCATCCGCAAGGCTTCGACATGCAGGTCGGCGAGCGCGGCGCGTCGTTGTCCGGCGGTCAGCGGCAGGGGGTCGCGATCGCGCGCGCCCTCATCAACGATCCGCCGATCCTGCTGCTCGACGAGCCGACCGCGTCGATGGACCGCTCGAGCGAGGAGGAGCTCAAGGGCCGGCTGCGGGCGTTTGCATGCGGCAAGACGATGATCGTCGTCACTCACCGTACTTCGCTGCTGGACCTCGTCAGCCGCATCGTCGTGGTCGACGGCGGCCGGATCGTGGCCGACGGCCCGAAGGAACAGGTCGTCGAAGCGCTGCGCCAGGGCCGGGTCGGGAGGGCGCTGTGATGGGTGATTACGGCCGGGCAGCGTTCGAGCGCGTCGGCGACGTGTCGGAGCGCGTCGCGCAGCCGGCGCGCCCGTTGTTCGGGCGGTTTTTCGCCCGCCTGATTCCGCCGCCCCCGGCCGACGACGGCCTCGACTGGGCGTGCGACGCCGACTGGGCACGCCTGCAGCAGGAGCCGCTGCGCGCCCGCATGCTGCTGCGCGTCGTCGCCGGCGTGATCGTGCTGCTGTTGCTGTGGGCGGGTTTTGCGCAGGTCGACGAAGTCACCCGCGGCGAAGCGAAAGTGGTCCCGTCGTCGCAGGTGCAGATCATCCAGACCGTGGACGGCGGCGTCGTCGAGCAGATGCCGGTGCGCGAGGGGCAGGTCGTCAACGCGGGCGAGTTGCTGCTGCGTATCGATCCGACCCGCTTCGTCTCGTCGCTGGCCGAAAACCGCTCGCAGTTCTTCGCGCTGCAGGCGAAGGCCGCGCGCCTCGAGGCGCTGACGAACGGCACCCCCTTCACGCTGCCCGACGAAGTGCTGCGCGAGGTCCCGGAAATCGCCGCCCACGAACGCCTGCTGCACGCATCCAGCGTCGCCGGCATGGAGGCGCAGCTGTCGATCGCCCGCCAGCAGCTGACCCAGCGCCAGCAGGAGCTCAATGAAGTGCGCGCGCGCCACGAACAGGCGAGCCGCGGTTTCCAGTTGGCGATGCAGGAACTCGGCGTCACCCGGCCGCTGGTCAAGTCCGGCGCGGTCTCGGAGGTCGATATCCTGCGCCTCGAACGCGACGTGTCACGCCTGCGCGGCGATCGCGACCAGTCGACCGCGCAGATCTCGCGCATCCAGTCGGCGATTGCCGAGGCGACGCGCAAGATCCAGGAAGTCGAGCTGAGCGTGCGTAACGAGATGCGCAGCGAGTTGTCCGACACGATGGCCAGGCTCGGCAGCCTGTCGGAAGGCAGCCGGGCGCTCGCCGACCGCGTCAAGCATGCCGAAGTGCGCTCGCCGGTGCGCGGCACCGTCAAGCGCCTGCTCGTCAATACCGTCGGCGGCGTCGTCCAGCCGGGGCGGGAGGTCGTCGAGATTGTCCCGCTCGACGACGCGCTGATCCTCGAAGCGCAGGTCAAGCCGAAGGACATCGCTTTCCTGCGCCCGGGGCAGGCGGCGCTCGTCAAATTCACCGCCTATGACTTCGCCATTTACGGCGGGCTCGATGCGACAGTGGAGCACATCGGCGCGGACACCGTCATTGATGACAAAGGCAACGCGTTTTATACCGTCAGGGTGCGCACGCAAAAATCCAGCCTGGGCGAAAATCTTCCGATCATTCCCGGCATGGTCGCAGAAATCGACATCCTCACCGGCAAGAAAACCATCCTCTCCTACCTGCTGAAGCCCGTCCTGCGGGCCAAGGCCAACGCACTGTCCGAACGATGAACCGAAACCTCTTCGCCTGCTCTGCAGCGGTGGCTCCGTCGGAACGCTGGCTCGAAGCGTTTCCGGACGGCATGCGTGCCGATGCGGGCGACGTCCTCTCGACGGCGCGCCCTTTGGACGTCATCTGGGTCGCCACTGCCCATGCCGACTGGCCGGCGCTGGTCGCCCGGTTCCACTGCACCCTGCCACAGTCGCCGCTCGTCGTCGTCACGATGGTGCCGGAAGCCGACGAGGCGATCGTCGCGCTCGAGCATGGCGCGCGCGGCTATTGCCACGCGCTGGCGGTGCCCGGCTTGCTGCGCGAGGTCGAGCTCGTCGCTCGGCATGGTGGCCTGTGGGTCGGCGCGGAATTGATGGCGCGGCTCGTCGATGCCGCCGCACGGGCGCTCGCCGCCCCCGGCAGGGCTCCGCTGCCGGCCAATCTCTCGGCCCGCGAAAGTGAAGTCGCGCGCGAGACGGCGGCGGGGTTGAGCAACAAGGAGATCGCTTCGAAGCTCGGTATCACCGAACGGACGGTGAAGGCGCACCTGGGCGCAATCTTCGACAAGCTCGGCGTGCGCGACCGGCTCCAGCTGGTCCTCCGGCTGTCGGCGCACAGCAGCGCGGTGATCGCGGACTGAACGATGATTTTCATCAAGCGCAATGCCAGGGGAGAAGTGATTGCCGTCAGCCGCGAACCGGTCGCCTGCGACAACCTCGAAGCAGGCGGCTGGGAGGTCGCCAACAGTGACGAACCCGAGGTCGTCGCCTTCTGCTGCCTGATCACCGAATCCGCCAACCCGCTGAGCCCTTCCGACCTCGGGCTGGTGCGCGTGCTCGAAGACCTGATCGACCTGCTGATCGACCGCGCCGTGATCCGCTTCACCGACCTGCCGCCCGCTGCGCAGGCGAAGCTGATGGAGCGGCGCGGCACCCGCGAGGCGATGCATCGGCTCGGGTCGTTCGACGACACCGGTGACGTGCTGTAACAGGTTTTTTCGCAGGCGGTTTCCCGGCGATTGACGTCGTCATCGGAACGATGCCTGCGTAATTGCGGCGGGCCGTGAAATTTCTCACGCCACTTGTCCTCCGGTGCAATAGGTTCGGCGCGAGGGGTGGCGTACGGTATCCGTCGACAGCAGACGTTGTGCCGCCGGCCGGTGCCGGCGACGCCTCTCGATCATTCAGGAGCAGCAATCATGGCCGGCCCCATCGCAACCGTCATTACAGTCACCGGTAACGCATATGCACGTGATGCCGAAGGCAGGGTTCGATCTCTCAGGCAGGGGGACGTGCTGACGGAAGGTGAAACGGTCGTTACCGCCGGGGGCGCCCGAGTCGCAATCATCCTCCCCGATGGCGACCTGTTCACCATGGCCGAAAATCAGTCCGTCAAGCTCGCCGCCGACATCACCGAAGCATCCCGCCCGGACGCCCAGGATGCCCGGATCGCCGGCGACACCGTCAACCTGATCATCGATGCGATCAATGAAGGCGCAAAGCTCGATGACGTACTCGAGGCCCCCGCGGCCGGCCTCGCCGGGGGCGGCGGCGGCGAAGGCAACAACTTCGTGCGCCTGCTGCGAATTATCGAAGAGGTGAACCCGGTCCAGTTCGACTTCAGCCTCTTCGCCGAGGACGAGTTGCTGCCGGTGCCGACGGGCAACGCACTTGTCGTCGACGAGACGGCGACGGTCACGCCGACGCTGACCGAAACGCTGACCGTTACCAGCACGGTGACGGGCGTCATCACCGACACCGTGGAAGGAGTGGTGACCGACACGGCAACGAGCGTCGTCACTGCGACGGAGCGCGGAATCGTGACGGCCACTGTCGGCGGCGGTCAGACGATCACGGTCACCGGCATCACGGAAACCGTGACGTCCGGCACGCAAACGGTGACCGGAACGGCATTGACCGAAACGGTGACGACCGGCACGGCGACGGTGACCGTGACGGCAACCCAAGCCGTGACCGAGACGGTGACAACCGGCACGCAGACGATCGAGCTGACGGCGACTGAAGCTGCGACCGAAACGGTCACGACCGGCACGCAGACGATCGAGCTGACGGCAACCGAAGCCGCGACCGAGACGGTCACGACCGGCACTCAGACGATCGAGCTGACGGCGACCGAAGCCGCGACCGAGACGGTCACGACCGGCACGCAGACGATCGAGCTGACGGCAACCGAAGCCGCGACCGAAACGGTCACGACGGGCACGCAGACGATCGAGCTGACGGCAACCGAAGCGGCGACCGAAACGGTGACGACGGGCACGCAGACGATCGAGCTGACGGCAACCGAAGCCGCGACCGAGACGGTCACGACGGGCACGCGGACGATCGAGCTGACGGCAACCGAAGCCGTGACCGAAACGGTGACGACGGGCACTCAGACGGTCGAGCTGACGGCAACCGAAGCCGTGACCGAAACCGTGACGACGGGCACGCAGACGGTGGACGTGACGGCGACCGAAGCGGCAACCGAGACGGTGACTGTCGGGACCGACACGGTCACGAACACCTACGTCACCGAAACGATCACGACGACCACTTCGTTCGATACGTCCGATCTGGCAATCACTGCGGCTGGCCCGAATGGAGAATATTCCGTCACTGATGCGCCGCTGACGGTCATATTTTCGACCACGGCTGGACATCTGGTGAACGCGAACAATGGCTATATCGCGATCGATAACCTGAACATCAATCCGGACGAGACGCTCTTCATTCGTTTCCAAGCCGAAGGCCTGCCCGTGTCCGTCAATGACGTAACGCTCGAAATCTTTGTTCCGGGCGGTTCTGCAAACTTCGACTGGTCGGCCTCGGACGGCAGTAGCGGCACGATTTCGACGGCAGGCGGGGAAGTGCTCATTCCTGGCGATTACACCGCCTTGACCATTACCGGCGTAAGCGGGGCGTTCAGACTCGGTCCCATTGTCGGGATTGCAACGGACGTGCAGGTGACTGAAACGGTCATCGCAACGGAGACCGAAACGGTCACCCTCACCGCTACCGGAACTGTCAGCGAGACGGTGACGACGGGGACCCAGACGGTCGCGGTGACGGCGACCGAAGCGGCGACGGAGACGGTGACGACGGGCACGCAGACGGTCGAGCTGACGGCAACCGAAGCGGCGACCGAGACGGTGACGGCGGGGACGCAGACGGTCGAGGTGACGGCAACGCAAGCCGTGACCGAGACGGTGACGCCAGGCACGCAGACGATCGAGGTGACGGCGACCGAAACCACGACCGAGACGGTGACGACGGGCACGCAGACGGTCGAGCTGACGGCGACCGAAGCCGAGACCGAGACAGTCACGACGGGCACGCAGACGGTCGAGCTGACGGCGACCGAAGCCGAGACCGAGACAGTGACGACAGGCACGCAGACGGTGGAGGTGACGGCAACCGAAGCGGCGACCGAGACGGTGACCACGGGCACTCAGACGGTCGAGGTGACGGCGACCGAAGTGGTGACCGAAACCGTGACGACGGGCACGCAGACGGTGGACGTGACGGCGACCGAAGCCGTGACCGACACCGTAACCGTCGGCACTCAGACGGTCGAAGAGTTCGGCACGGCCACGACCCCAACCGTGACTTCCGGCACCGAGACCGTAAGTTTCGTCACCGAAACCGTGGTCACGGCGACCGAAACGATCGCCGGCCCGACCGAGACAATCACGCTGACCGAATTCACCGACACCATCACCGTGAGCGAATTCACCGATACCGTGACCGTCGGTCACTTCACCGAGACCGTGACCGTCGGCCACTTCACCGAGACCGTCACCGAGACGGTAACGGCGGAGATCGGTCATTCGGCGGGTCAGCCGCTCGCGGCGATCGATGTGATCAGTGACGACGATCCGCTGATCGAAGGCGCGGAGCAGGCGAGTGGTTCGGGCGCCCCCGGCGGCGACGCGTTCGAATCCTTCGATCAGGACGCGATCAGCCGGATGTTGAGGAACGACGTGCCTTCCGGCGAATGACGCGTCAATGACGTGACGCCGGTGGCGGGCCCGCGGGTCCGCCATTTTCTCGAATGGATCAAGAAAGCTCGCGATGCGCATACTTTTCATACACGAAGGACTGGGGCAGTTTCAGACCTTGCACGAGCACCTGAATGCCGAGAGCCTCGCGCACTCGTGGTTTCTGTGCTCGACCTCGGTTTATCAGGCGAACAAGGACAGGATTGCGAACCTCGTGCCGTTCCAGGTGCCGGCCGAGAACGCTAATACCTATTTCTATACGAAGAATCTCGAAGCCCGCATCCAGCGCTCGTTCCTGATCAAGAAGTCGATCTCCGAACTGCTTGCGCGTACCGGCATCGATGTCATCGTTGCACACGGGTCCGGCGGCTTTCCGCTGCAATTGTTCGGCGAATTCGATATTCCGATCATCACCTATATCGAATTCCCGTCGTTCACGCACCACGGCTACGACGCGAAGTACCCGCAGCCCGACTACGCCTCCTATCGCGACAAAGTGTTCGAAATGACCAGCTATCACCAGGTGCTGAAGAGCGAACTCGTGATCGTGCCGAGCGTCTATGCAAAAGGAATGTTTCCCGCGTGCCTGCACGACAAGGTGATCGCGCAGATGGAGGGCTTCGACATCACCCGCCGGCCGGCCACCTTCGCCCGGAAGGACGGCGTTTTCCACGTCGGCTTCGCTGCGCGCGACCTGTCATCGGCGAAGGGGTTCGAGCAGTTCATCCTGATCGCGAAGGAAATCCTGAAAAAAAGGCAGAACGTCCGCTTCGTCTTCTGCGGGGCGCCGAAAGTGCTCTACAGTTACGAAGATGCGTTCCTGCAAAGCCGCTTCGAAAAGGAAAACCGGCCCGAATCGTTCATGAAGTACGTGCTGGAGCGCGAAGGAATCACGCTCGGCGAGGATTCGGCTTTCCAGCATGTGGATTTCGCGTCGTACGACGAGTTCGCCGGCTATGTGGAAGCGATGGATCTCTTCCTGTACCCGTTGCAGTTCGGCTCCGCAAACTGGGGGCTCTTCGAGCTGCTGTTCCGCGCGAAGGTGGTCATCGGCAGCGATCGCTGTTTCGTTCCCGAAGTCATCAGGCATCGCTACAACGGCCTGCTGTGCAAGTACGACGACATACAGACGTGGGTGCAGTATGCGACGGAGGTGATCGACACGCCGGCGGATTTCCGTCATCTCGGCGAAAACGCGCTGCATGATGCACGCGAACGATTCGACATCCGCAACGTGGCTGCCAGTTATCTGCGCATCTTCGACATGGCGATCGGCCGGCGCAAGTTGAACGGCTGATTACGGCCACGCGGCATCGGGAGCGTGGCTGGGCTGGAGGCGCTGCGGCGCCTTGATCGCTGGCCCGGTCATACCGTCGACGCCGAAGGCCGGCAGGGCGCGTTTCTCCGCTTCGGTGCCGACCCCTTCGGCAATGGTCAGCAGGCCGATCGAATGGGCGATCGTGCACAGGCTGCGCAGAAAGCCCTGGCTGCTGGCGTCGCCGTCGATGCCGCGAATGATCGCCGCGTCGATCTTGATGTAGTCGAGGCCGAGCTCGTGCAGGTCGTTCAAGCGGGCGAAGCGCGGACCGGCATGTTCGATGCCGAGTTTGCAGCCGAACGGTCGCAGCGCGAGGCAGAACGCGCGGAACTCAGGCTGGTGGCGCAGCGCGCCGTATTCCGGCACCTCGATCCAAAGTCGTTGTGCGGCTGCCGGATTGCCCTGCAGCAGGCTGAACAGTTCGCTGCGGAAGCTCGCGTCGGCGAGCGATTCGGCGGAAATGTTGATTCCCAGCGGTGTTGCGCTGGTGGCGATTTCGCGCACGGCGGCGCGCGCGACGGCGGCATCGAAGCGGGCCGCCAGGCCGAGGCGCGCGGCCCACGGCATGAAATAGCCCGCCGCCCGCCAGGTGCCGTCGAGCATCAGGCGCATCGGCGCTTCGTCGTGAAGCAGCGTGCCGTCAGCGCCGAACACCGGGAACCGTGCGAGGCGAATGTCGTTGCGGTCGAGCGCCTCGGTGAGTGCGGTGCGCCATGCCTGAAGATCGGGAAAAGGCATCGCGGTGATGCTCTCCTTGGCGATTTCCATGGCGCGTTCCCCTGCGCGTTCAGCCACGGCCAGGGCGCCGTCCACACGGGCCAACAACGACGAACGCGACTCCCCTGCCGCAAATGCGCCGGCAGCCAGCGGCAGGCGGATGCCGCGCCCTTCCGCAGTGACGTTGAGCGCCGTGTCCAGGCGCTGCGCAAGCTCGCCGGCGATCGCTGCGGGATCCGGGCAGCCGGGCGCGAGCAGCGCGAAATCGCTGCCGCCGATGCGGCCCGTTTCCCAGTCGGCGTGGGGCGCGGCGAAGGCGGCATACTGACCGGCGATCTCGCGCAGCAGGCGGTTTGTCGTATCGCGTCCGAGACGCTGGTTCAGCGCCGCAAGGTCGCCGAGGCGCGCGATCAGCAAGGTGCCGGCGGAACGCGCGTCGTCGCGTGCGAGCACGGAGTCGAGGCGGTTCATGAACTGGCCGCGGTTGAGGAGTCCCGTGATGTCGTCATGCTGCGTCTGACGGCGCAACTGCTCGAGCCGCCGTGATTCGTCGGCGAGCATCGTGCGCACCCGCTCGCTCAGCGTGTTCATCGCACGCACCAGGCGGCGAAACTCCATCGTGCCCGGCTCGGGCGTCGTGACGAAGCGCCGCTCGCCGATCGCCTCCGCCTGCTCGACGACCCGCCCGAGCGGCCGCGTGATGTGCTTGATGAGCAGCGTGCCGATAAGGCCGGTCAGCGCGCCGCCGAGGCCGAACCACAGCAGCAGTTGCTTCGTGCCGACCCACAGCGCTTCGTACGCATAACGCTTGTGGCTCTCGAGCGTGAGCGTGCCGAACTGGTGCCAGCCGTCCTGCACTTGGGCGATGCCAGGCCGCGCCTCGATCGGAATCAGCCGCGTGAACCAGTCAGGCGTGCCGTTATGGGGGTCGGCGTACTCGCGTTCGACAACGACGTCGCCGGACGGGCCGGTGAGGCGGATCAGGCGGTAGTGGCCGGCGTCGAACTGGGCGGCGACCTGCAATTCGACGGTCACCGGATCTTTCGGCAGTTGCGACAGCGACAGCGCCAGCGATGTGGCGTTGTCGAGATTCTTCACCTGCAGCTGCTGCTCGAGATAATGCCGCGCCGAGAGCGTGCTGACGACCAGGCTGCCGCCGAGCGACAGGGACATCACGATCGCGATCGCGATCCACAGTTGCTTGATCAGGGACATGAGTGAAAATCTCCGGGACGGGTCGGACTCGGACGGTGGGCTGTCATTGCAGGCCCTCCTGCTGCATGCGCACGAGCACGCTGCGCCAGCGCGACAGGCGGGTGGTCGGATCCGCGGATGAGGCGGTCGCGCCGCCGATCCACAGCCCCGCACTGTTGAAGCTGAATATCGGCAACAGGTCGGGCCGCCGCGCCGCCGGCCGCACCTCGCCGATCAGGTTGTCGAGGACGAGCGGCTCGGCCTCGGGCGAGGGGTAGAAGCCGACGACCATGTGGGCCTGTGAAAGAGCGCTCTGCGCGCCGCCGATCTGTGCCCGGACATAGATCAGGCGCAGCTTGTCGGCCGGAATGCCGAGCAGCCGCAGGCTCATGTATTTCGCGATCGAGAAGTCCTCGCAGTCACCGGCCCCGCGGCCGAGCGTCTCGAGCGGGGTTGCCCAGTAGTCCGCCTCCTTCCAGACCGAGGCGTCGTCATCGAAGCTGATGCGACGGTTGAAAAACGTATTCGTGCGCTGCAGCTTTTCCAGGTCGTCCAGCGGCAGCGCGTCGGCGATCATCTGGTGCCACGCGCGCACCGATGCCGTGCCTGTCGTGCCGAAACGTTCGCCGGCCAGGCGCTCCATGAGATCCGCATCGCCGCTGGCGGTCGCGAGCCCGACGCCGATGAGCACGCACAGGCCGGCCAGGCGGACGAGCGCTGCGTTGCCCAGCCGGCCTGGCCGGAAAAACATTCCGTGCGGAAGGAGGTGTGTCGGCATCGGACGGCAGGCGGTTCGGTCGTCGCCATTATCGGGTATCGGTCGAGGGCTGCAGGTGCCGCGCCGCGCCCTTATTTGACGGGAAGTGTTGCGTAGTTGGCGGAGCGGTCAAATTCAACCGCATATCATTTAACCAATTGGATTGAGTCACCTGTGCCCTGCATTCGCAGGATTTGTGCAGAGACTCACGCACCGTTACGGAGATGACATGAAAAACTTGAGAACCGTGATCTGTGTTGCCGTCCTGGCTGCGCTGCCCCGGTTCGCGGCGGCAGAAGTCCCGAGCGCCTTGCGCGATGCGGCGCGCAAGGCCGTGGTCGCCAATCCCGAAGTGCAGGCAGGGTGGCATGCATTCCGTGCTGCCGCGGAAGAGCAGGGCGCCGCGCGCGGCGGCTACTTTCCCCAGGTCGACCTGATTGCCGGCGCGGGGCGCGAAACGTTGAAACGCCCGGGCCAGTCGTCGGACGACTTCAATCATCGCCGCGTGAGCCTCTCGCTGAATCAGATGGTCTATGACGGTTTCCTGACGCGCAGCGAGGTGTCGCGGCTCGGTTACGCGAAGCTCACGCGCTATTACGAGTTGCGCGACGTCTCCGAGACCGCGGCGCTCGAAGCGCTGCGTGCCTACAGCGACGTGCTGCGCTACCGCGATCTGACGCGCCTCGCGCAGGAGAACTACGTCCAGCACAAGCAGATCCACGATCAGATCGCCGAACGCGCCGGCGCCGGCGTCGGCCGAAGGGTGGATCTCGAGCAGGCCGCGGGGCGCCTTGCGCTGGCCGAGTCGAACCTCCTCACCGAAGTCTCCAATCTTCATGACGTCAGCGCCCGCTACCTGCGCATCGTCGGTGAAGCGCCGCCTGCCGATGCGCAGCGGTTTGCCCCCGGCATGGTGGTCGGTGCGATTCCGCCAACCGCAAAGGACGCGCTGCGGACCGCTTTCGTGACCAGCCCGTCGCTGAACGCCGCGGTCGAAAACGTTCGGGCCGGGCAGGCCCAGATCGAATCGCGCCAGGCGGCGTTCCGGCCGCGGGTCGATGTGCGGGCTCGCCAAGGGGTCGATCATAACCTCGAGGGCCTCGATGGACGTTCGCATGATGGCGCAATCGAAGCCGTGCTGAGCTACAACCTGTCCCGCGGTGGCGCCGACCAGGCGCGGCTGCGCCAGGCGGCCGAAACGCTCGACCTGGCCAAGGACCTGCGCGAGAAAGCGTGCCGCGACCTGCGCCAGACGCTGTCGATCGCGTACAACGACGTGCGACGGCTGACTGAACAGCTCGTGTATCTCGACCAGCACCAGCTTTCGATCGAGAAGGCGCGCGAAGCCTATCGCCGGCAGTTCGACATCGGGCAGCGCACGCTGCTGGACCTGCTCGACACCGAGAACGAATACTTCGAGGCCCGGCGCGCCTACGTGAACGCCCAATACAACCGGATCATCGCGCAGGCCCGCACGCTCACCGGGATGGGGCAGTTGATGGGATCGCTCGGTGTCGCGCGCGAGGATCTGCCGACGCCCGAAGAAATAGGCCAGGACCGCAGCGGCATCGATCCGCAGACGGTCTGTCCGCCGGAAGCGCCCGCAATCGTCGAGATCGACAAGGAAGCGTTGCTGTCCGAGGCGATCAGGGCCGTGGGCGGCACGAAACGACCGGGCAACTGATCGGTTTTCGACCACGCGCGGGACGCGGCTGCGGCCGGCGTCCCTGCTGCCACGGCAGCCAGTGCCTCGGGTGAAGAAGGGTCAACCCCGCGACGGGCCACTTTCGGCGCTCACCATCCAAGTGCGGTTCTGGCAGGATGTAATTCCCTTACAATCGCCGCCATGAACACTTCCGACACGCGCGACCACGGCGCCGAGGCGTCGCCGTTGGGCCAGTCCGTCGCCTATCGTGACACCTACGCCCCGGAACTCCTGTTCCCGATCGCACGGCAGATCAAGCGCGACGAGCTCGGCCTCGCCCCCGACACGCTGCCGTTCGTCGGCGAGGATCTGTGGAACGCGTACGAGCTGTCGTGGCTGAACTCGCGCGGCAAGCCGGTCGCCGCGATCGGCACGTTCCGCGTTCCGGTCACGTCACCGCGCCTGATCGAGTCGAAATCGCTGAAGCTCTACCTGAACTCGTTCAACCAGCACCGCTTTGTCGATCCGGCGCTCGTGCACGACACGCTGACGCGCGATCTGTCCGGGGCTGCCGGCGCGCCGGTCGCAGTGTCGATCGAACCCCTGTCGCGTCGGCCGGCGCGTGTTTTCGGCTATCCGAACGGTGTGCTGCTCGACGAGATCGACATCGAGATCGACACCTACCAGACCGACCCCGCTTTCCTGCAAACCGACTCCGCTGCCGACGAAGTCAGCGAGACGCTCTATTCGCATCTGCTGAAATCGAACTGCCTCGTCACCGGCCAGCCCGACTGGGGGACTGTCGTCGTGCGCTACATCGGCCCGCCGATCGACCGCGCCGGGTTGCTGCGCTACATCGTTTCGTTCCGCAGCCACAACGAGTTCCATGAGCAATGTGTCGAACGGATCTTCTGTGATGTGCTGCGACGCTGCGCGCCCCGGCATCTGGCGGTATGGGCGCGCTACACGCGCCGCGGCGGGCTCGATATCAACCCTTTCCGTTCGACCGGACACTTCACGCAATTCGACAATGTCGCCGAAGTGCGGCAATGAACCAGGGCGCTTTCGGCGTCGCGCGATGGCTCGCGCCGGGCGCTAATACAGATCGGTGAAGCGCCC
Source organism: Aromatoleum anaerobium (assembly GCF_012910705.2). GTDB lineage: Bacteria > Pseudomonadota > Gammaproteobacteria > Burkholderiales > Rhodocyclaceae > Aromatoleum > Aromatoleum anaerobium. The sequence goes on from NZ_WTVG02000037.1 coordinate 347,324, forward strand.
GAGCCACAGCCAGTCGACGCCGAGCAGGACGACGACGATCAGCGTCCAGCATGCGACAACGAAGCAGCCGGCCGCGAGAACGTCCGCGCCGACGTGGCACAGCGCACCGCCGGCGCTGTAGCACAAGCCCGTCAGGATCACCCATTTCATGATGAAGCCCGGCAGATACACCCGCATCGCGCGGTTGTGGCGGTAGTTCTGCTGGCGCTCCAGGCTACTGCCGCGCGTGACGTCGCGAAAATACTGGAACGGCCACAGGAAGCGGTAGGCCAGGCGCCACAACGGCTCGCCGGGCCGGGAGAAGTCTGATTGCTCATCGCCAACATTCATGGGTCGCCCCTTCGTCCCTGGCCGCAACATGCCGGATGACCCGGCTCACTCGAGATCGCTGCGTTGGCACGTTGCGGCCGGGCCACTGCCGGTATTGCTGCCGGATGCGTGTCTGCCAGACGCGCGTCTCCTCCGGTCACGAGCCTGCCTTATGCTGGGGAGCGTGTCACGCCGCAAACAGTTCCGGCCGGAGAGAACATTCCCGCCTTCGGGGCGCTGCGCCGCGTGCCCTGCGTTCCAGGCGCGCGGAAAGTCGACGTCAACGCAAGCCGGGACCGAGGCGTTGATTGCTCAGGTCCGGACGACGCGTTTGCGAGACTTGAATCGATGTCGCGCAACAGTGTTGTGTCGTAGTCAAATCCGGGCCGCTGGTTTAATATCCGGCCACTTTTTTACACCACCCCTGATGAGGAAAAGAGCATGAAACTGTTCGTTGCCGCCGCGGTTACCGCTGGCCTGCTGTCCACCGCTCCGGCGTTTGCCTCCGCTGAACTGGCCAAGGCCAAGAACTGCCTCGCCTGTCATGCGGTCGACAAGAAGCTGGTCGGCCCCTCGTACAAGGATGTGGCGAAGAAATACGCCGGTCAGGGTGATGCAGTCGCCAAGCTGGCCGACAAGATCCAGAAGGGTGGTTCCGGCGTCTGGGGTCCGGTGCCGATGCCGGCGAATCCGCAAGTCAGCGCCGACGAAGCCAAGCTGCTCGCCACCTGGGTGATGTCGCAGAAGTAATCGGCGCCACATCGCAGCGCCACATCGGAAGAGCCAGCTGCGAGCTGGCTTTTTTTCTAGGAAGGCAAACTGGGCTTGACGGCACAACTTGGCGCGATGGATGCGATCCAATCGAGGTCGAGTTGGCGGAGAGCCCCGATGTCCCGTCGTACCGCCCGCACCGAGCCGGTCGAAGCGCACCGGCTCACCCCAGCCTGACCACCTGTGCGGCCTGCGGGCAGCCGATGCCGGTGGCCTACACCAAGACGCGCCAGATCATGACGCGCCGCGGCCTGGTGCGCGCGGCGCGCCGAACTGGAGCGGTAACGCCGGGCGCGACGCCAGCGTTGCCGCTTCCGCAGGCACCCCATCGACTATTTGACGAACCTCGAGCAAGCGGCGGGCAAGCTGACTTTGCCTTCCTGGAAAAAAAGAAAGCGCACCTTGAGAGTGCGCTTCGCGTGTCCGATCCCCGCACTGCGGGGCGCCTGCTCAGACCTTCTGGCTGGTCAGGCGGACGAACTTCTCCATCAGTTGCTCCTTCGTTTCGACCACATCCGGGTTCATGGGGATGCAGTCGACCGGACAGACCTGCTGGCACTGCGGTTCGTCAAAATGGCCGACGCACTCGGTGCATTTGTTCGGGTCGATCTCGTAAATCTCATCCCCCTGGTAGATCGCGCCATTGGGACATTCCGGTTCGCACACATCGCAGTTGATGCATTCGTCCGTAATCATCAGAGCCATCTTTTACTTCCTCGCTATCGCTTCAAAGACACTTTCTGCAGCAACCGTTCATTCACGGCAGGCTGCACGAACTTGCTGACATCGCCCCCCAGGCGGGCGATCTCGCGCACCATCGTCGCCGAGATGAACATGTATTCTTCGGCCGGCGTCAGGAACACCGTTTCGACGTCGGGAAACAGCTTTCGGTTCATCCCGGCCATCTGGAATTCGTACTCGAAGTCGGACACCGCCCGCAGCCCGCGCAGGATCAGGCGCGCGTCCCGCTGCCGCAGGAAATCCATCAGCAGCCCGTCGAAGCCGGTGACTTCGACGTTCGGGAACGGCGCCAGCACGTCGCGGGCGATCTCGACACGTTCGTCGAGCGTGAAGATCGGTGCCTTCCCGTGGCTCTCGGCGACCGCGACGACGACCGTGTTGAACAGCAGCGACGCGCGGCGCACCAGATCCTCGTGGCCCCGGGTGAACGGATCGAACGTCCCCGGATAAATCGCGACCCCTTCCTTCATTCTTGCCTCCCTTGCAAGAGATGGAAATGGACTTGGCCGGCGCGACCCTGCTTCGTCGTCCGCCAGGCGCCAAGTCCGCCTACCGGCGTTTCCGACTCCGCATAGAGCCAGCCGTCCGGCTTCAGAACCCGGTCGAGCCAGGGTTCCAACCGCTCAAGCCAGCCTTGATTGTAGGGTGGATCGAGGAATACCACGTCGAACCGTTCCGACGCCGTTTGCGCGAATCTTACCGCATCGCCGCGGATCACCTCTACCTGCTCCGCGTCAAGCGCCCTGGCTGCCTGTCGCAATGCCGCAAATGCGCGAGCGTCGTGCTCGACGATGGTCACGCGGGAGGCGCCGCGCGAAGCCGCTTCGAGGCCGAGGATGCCCGAGCCGCCGAAGAGGTCGAGGCACGTCAGGCCGGTGAGGTCCTGGCCGAGCCAGTTGAACAGTGTCTCGCGCACGCGGTCGGGCGTTGGCCGCAGGCCGGGGACTTTCGCGACGTCGATGAGGCGCGAACGCCACGCGCCGCCGACGATGCGCACCCGGCTCAATTGGCAGGTTCCGCCTTGGCCGCCGGTGCACGTTCGCGGCCATTGGCGGCCACGTCGCCGTCGCCGCCGGCGACCACGGTCACGAGGTGCTCGTCACGAATGCGGCGCGAGAAAGCGTCGCGCACGGCCTCGACGGTGACTTCGGCAACGCGCTTCGGATAAGTGTCGAGCCAGTCCAGCGGCAAGCCGTAGAAACCGATCATCGCCACGTAGTCGAGGATCTTGCGGTTGGAGTCGAGCCGCAGCCCGAAGCCGTTGATGAGGTTGTCCCGGGCCGCTTGCAGTTCCTCGGCGGTCGGGCCGGCGGCGATGAAGTCGTCGAGCACCGCCTGCGTCACCTGCCGCGCCTCCTTGGCCTGGCTGCCGCGCGTCTGCAGCCCGATTTCGAACGGTCCGGCGACGCGCAGCGGCTGGAACGAGCTGAAGACGCTGTACGCGAAGCCGCGTTTCTCGCGCACTTCCTTCGTCAGCCGCGACACGAAGCCGCCTCCGCCGAGGACGTAGTTGCCGACGACCAGCGGGAAATAATCCGGGTCGTCGCGCGAGATTCCCGGCATCCCCATGAGGATGTGGGCCTGGGCGGAAGGGTGTTCGATATGTTCGATCAGCCGGGGCGGAAGCTGCGGCGAGGGCAGCGGGGCGGGCGGCGTCCCGGCGGGCAGGGCTTCGGTGAGGCGGACGGCGATCCGTTCGGCCTGGTCGCGGCTGACGTCGCCGACGATCGCGACGCTGGCCGCGAGCGCGGTGTAGTGCGCCTGGTGAAACGCTTCGATCTGGTCGCGCGTGATGCGCTGCAGCGATTCGACGGTGACGAGCCGGCCATACGGGTGATCGCCGTAGATCGCGCGGGTGAAGCTGCGCGCGGCGAGCGTGTCCGGGCGCGTCAGCGCGTCGCGCAGGCCGGCGATGCTGCGCGCGCGCTCGCGTTCGAGGATCTCCGCCGGGAATGTCGGCTTCGCGAGCAGCCGCGCGGCGAGCCCGATGGCCGCGTCGCGCTCGGCCTCGCTCGACAGGGTGCGCACCGACAGGCTGGCCATGTCCTTGTCGGTGCCGCCGCCGATGCGGGCGCCGGTGTCGGCGATCCGTTCGGCGATCTGCTGTTCGTTCAGGCTTTCCGTCCCCGCATCGAGCAGGCTGCGCGTCAGGCTCGCGACGCCCGCGGCGCCCGCCGGGTCGAGCGCGCCACCGGCGGCGAACGTGACCTGCACGTCGACGAGCGGCAGCGCATGGCTTTCGACGAAAAACACGCGTGCACCGGTCGGGGCGGTCCAGTGCTGGATGTCCGGGCCGGCGATCGCCGTGCCCAGGCTTGTGAAGGCCGCCAGCGCGAACAGCGTCGCGCGGGCGGAGGCGATTTTCCGGATCAGGGCGGTCGGATTCTTCATGCTAGTGCCTCGTCGCCGGCGTCGCGGGGCGAGGCTGTCCGGCAGGAACGGGCAGCGGGTCGAGCTGTGCCCGGGTCAGCGTGGTGTCGGTGAAATATTTGCGCGCGACCGCCTGGACTTCGGCGGCGGTGACGCGCCGCACGCCTTCGAGCAGCGCCGCCTCGTCACGCCACGACAGGCCGCTCGCCTCGAGGAAACCGATCTCCATCGCCTGCCCCATCAGCGAGTCGCGCTTGTAGACTTCGCCGGCGATGGTCTGCGTCTTGACCCGCTCGAGCTCGTCCTCGGCGATCCCTTCCTTCTGGATGCGCGCGATCTCGTCGCGCAGCGCCGCGGCGACGTCGGCGACGGTCTTGCCCGCCGCGGGAGCGGCGTCGAGCGTGAACAGTGACGGGCCGCGCGCGGTGCCGTCGTAGCCGGCGCCGACCGACACCGCGACGCGCGTCTCGCGCACCAGCCGGCGCGGCAGGCGCGCGCCGTCATAGCCGTCGAGCACCGCCGCGAGCACCTGCAGCGCATACACGTCACGGTCGTTGGCCGGATCGCGCAGCGTCGGCGCGCGCCACGCGAGCGTGACGTACGGCAGGTCGGCCGGCGCCCTGACGACGCTCTGGCGCGGGCCGAGCTGCTCCGGTTCGGGGGTGATGCGCCGCTTCGGCAGCTCGCGCGCGGCCACCGCGCCGTAGTGGCGGCGGGCGAGGTCGAACACCGCCTGGTGGTCGACGTCGCCGACGACGACGAGGCGCGCGTTGTTCGGCGCGTACCAGTTCCGGTGCCAGGTGCGCGCGTCCTCGGCCGTCATCGAGGCGAGGTCGGTCATCCAGCCGATCACCGGACGGCCATACGGGTGGGCCTGGAACGCCGTCGCCATCAGCTGCTCATGCACCAGCGCGCGCGGCTCGTCTTCGGTGCGCAGGCGCCGTTCTTCCCGGACGACGTCGAGCTCCGGCGCGAACAGCGCTTCGGTGATCTTCAGGTTCGCCATCCGGTCGGCTTCGAGCATCATCATGTCGCCCAGTTGCGCCGGCGGGATCTGCTGGAAATACGCTGTGTAGTCGCGCGACGTGAAGGCGTTGTCGCGACCGCCGACCGCGGCGACGCGCTTGTTGAACTCGCCCGGGCCGACTTTCTCGGTGCCTTTGAACATCAGGTGTTCGAGCAGATGCGCGATGCCCGAGACGCCTTCCGGTTCGTCCATCGCGCCGACGTCGTACCACACCATATGAACCACCGACGGGGCGCGGCGGTCTTCCTTGACGATGACTTGCATGCCGTTGTCGAGGGTCGTCTCGAACGGATTCGCATGAAGCGGCCCCGCTACGGCGAACAGCGCGGCGGCAAGCAGGGCGATGCGGGGAAAGTTCTGGCGAAACATGGAGATGTCCTGCATCTGGTAGAATTCGCGGCTCGCGGCCCGGACGAAACCCGGCGCCGCTCGAACGTGCAGCCGCATCTTAGCGTTATTGGGACTTCGGCGCCGCCGAAGTTCAAACGTCACAACAGACCCGAATACCCATGTTTGGTTTCCTGAGAAAAAAGCCCGCGAAGCCCGATGCGGTGGAAGACAAGGCGCAGCCGGGCGAAATCCCGGCCGCGGAGCCCGCGCTCGATCAGGCCGAACCGATCGCCGAAGCGGTGCGGCCGACCGAAGCTGACCTCGACTTTGAAACACCTGCGCCGGTCGCCGCGGAGATCGCCAAGCCAGCCGCGAAACGTTCGTGGTCCGAGCGGCTCAAGGCGGGACTCAGCCGCACCCGCCAGCAGCTCGGCGGCGGCCTCGCGAGCCTCTTCGGCCGGCGCAAGATCGACGAGGAGCTGCTCGAGGAGCTCGAAGCGACGCTGCTGATGGCCGACTGCGGCGTCGAGGCGACGCAGCACCTGCTCGGCGAACTGCGCAAGCGCTGGAAGCGCGACCGGCTCGAGACCGCCGACCAGCTGCAGAAGGCGCTCGCCGACGAGCTGCACGCGATCCTGCTGCCGCTCGAAGAGCCGCTCGACGTGTCCGGCCACAGCCCCTACATCATCATGATCGCCGGCGTGAACGGCTCGGGCAAGACGACCTCGATCGGCAAGCTCGCGAAGTACTTCCAGGGACAGGGCAGGAGCGTGCTGCTTGCCGCCGGCGACACCTTCCGCGCCGCGGCACGCGAACAGCTGATGACGTGGGGCGAGCGCAACAACGTCACCGTCATCGCGCAGGACGGCGGCGACTCGGCGGCGGTGATCTTCGACGCGATCAACGCGGCCAAGGCGCGACGCATCGACGTCGTGCTCGCCGACACCGCCGGCCGGCTGCCGACGCAGCTGCACCTGATGGACGAGATCGCGAAAGTCAAACGGGTCATTGCGAAAGCTTCCCCGACCGGACCGCACGAAGTGCTGCTCGTTCTCGACGCGAACATCGGCCAGAACGCGCTGGCGCAGGTGAAGGCTTTCGACAACGCGATCGGCGTCACCGGCCTCGTCGTCACGAAGCTCGACGGCACCGCGAAAGGCGGCGTCGTCGCCGCGATCGCACGGCAGTACCCGCGGCCGCTGCGCTTTATCGGCGTCGGCGAAGGGATCGACGACCTGCAGCCGTTCAAGGCGCGCGAGTTCGTCGATGCGCTGTTCGACACGAACAACGGAGCCGGCAGCGCGGCATGATCGTCTTCGATGAGGTCGTGAAGCGTTATCCCGGCGGCTACACGGCGCTCGCCGGCGTGAGCTTCGAGATTCCCGCCGGCGAACTTGCCGTGCTGTCCGGCCACTCCGGCGCGGGCAAGAGCACGTTGCTGAAACTGATCGCTGCGATCGAGCGCCCGACCTCGGGCACGGTGCGCATCAGCGGCCAGGACGTGTCCGGCCTGCGGCGGCGCGCGATTCCGTACCTGCGCCGCAGTCTCGGGCTGGTGCTGCAGGAAAGCCGCCTGCTGTACGACCGCAGCGTGTTCGACAACGTGATGCTGCCGCTGTTGATCACCGGTCATCCGCCACGGGATGCCGTGAAGCGCGTCGCCGCCGCGCTCGATCGCGTCGGCCTCGCAGGGCGCGAGCGCGAGATGCCGGCCGGGCTGTCCGGTGGCGAGCAGCAGCGGGTCGCGATCGCGCGGGCGATCGTCAACCGGCCGTCGATCCTGATCGCCGACGAGCCGACCGCGCACCTCGACACCGATTATGCGGCCGAGATCGCGGCGCTCTTCAAGTCCTTCAACGCGGCCGGCGTCACAGTGCTCGTGTCGACCCATGACAAGCGCCTGTTCGCCGAGCACAAGCCACGCGGAATCGTGCTCGGCAAAGGCCTGCTGATCGAAGAGGCGGCATGATGAACTGGTTCTCCCTGCACCTGCGCGCGTTCGTGCTGGCGCTGCGGCGTCTCGTCGCGCAACCGCTCGGAACGCTGCTGTCGGCGCTCGTCGTCGGCATCGCGCTGTCGCTGCCGGCAGCGGGTTACCTGCTCCTCGACAACGTCGCGTCGCTCGCGCGCGGCGTCTCCGGGACGCCGGAAATCAGCGTGTTCATGGCGCAGGATGCGTCGGCCGCCGACATTGCCGCGATCGAGAAGCGGCTGCGGGCTGACGGTGAGCTCGCCGGCTACCGCCATGTGCCCAAGGACGAGGCGCTGCGGCAGCTCGAGCGCAGCGGCTTGGGCGACGTGCTTGGCGGCCTGACATCGAACCCGCTGCCCGACGCGTTCATCATCACGCCGGGCAGCGACGATCCGGCCGCGTACGAGGCGCTGCACGCGCGTTTTACGGCGTGGCCGGGGGTCGCGCACGTGCAGCTCGATTCGGCGTGGGTCAAGCGCCTGCATGCGCTGCTCGGGCTCGGGCAGTCCGCGGTGCTGCTGCTCGCCGGGCTGCTCGGCTTCGCGCTCGTCATCGTCACGTTCAACACGATTCGGCTGCAGATCCTCACGCAGCGCCACGAGATCGACGTCAGCCGCCTGCTCGGTGCGACGGATCCGTTCATCCGCCGCCCGTTCTACTGGTTCGGCACTTTGCAGGGCCTGCTTGGCGGCGGTGTCGCGCTCGCGACGGTGTGGGCGACTGTGCAGGCGCTCGGCGGGCCGGTCGCGAGCCTCGCCGAGACTTACGGCGCGGTGTTCACGCTGAGCGGGCCGGGCCTGCGCGAGAGCGCGGCGATCCTCGGCTTCGCCGCGTTCCTCGGCTGGCTCGGCAGCGCGATCTCGGTACGCCGGCATCTTGCCGAACGCCTGACGTAAGGCTCCGCGGCGGCGGGCGGCGGCTATAATCCGCGCCCGCCGCGGAAACATTTCCCTCCAGCTCACGCACGACAAATCATGAACGCATCCGAACTGCGCCGGCCGATCGTCGGCAACCGCGTCGAACTCAACATCTTCACGACGCTCGCCTGCAACCTGAAGTGCTCGTACTGCTCGATCGCAGTTGGCGACGTGCTCGGCTCGCAGGGCAAGGTCGCGTATTCGCTCGACACGCTCGACACCTTCATCGCGACGCATCTTGCCGACAAGGAGATCTACGTCACGTTCTACGGCGGCGAGCCGACGCTGAACATCCCGTTCATGGCCGCATTGATGGAGCGCCATCCGACCTTCCGCTTCCAGCTGCAGACCAACGGGACGCTGCTGCACCGGCTGCCGGATGCGGTGCTGGCGAAGCTGTCGAACGTGCTCGTGTCGGTCGATGGCGCCGAGCACACCACGGACCATTACCGCGGCCGCGGCGTGTACCGCAAGGTCACGGCGAACATCGACAAGATCCGGCCGAAGCTCGGCGGCAAGCTGACTGCGCGCGTGACGTGGGGGCACCCGGACATCAGCTTCGACGAACTCGACAGCCTGCTGCCGGCCTTCGACTACGTGTATTGGCAGTTCACGCAGGCCGAAGGCTTCTACGACGCCGAAGCCATGCCCGCCAAGAAGGAAGCGCTCTCGCTGCTGATCGACAAGTTCTTCGCTTCACCCGCGCTGTACCCATTCATTCCGCTGATGGGGACGGTGCGCAACAAGGTGCTGCCGTCGCGCGCCCGCGAAGCGTGCAGCGGCCTGTCGCAATGCCGCGCGTCGACGCATATCCTCAACATCCTGCCGGACGGCCGCATCTTCCCGTGCCCGGACCTGACGCACCGCCCCGAAATGCAGCAGGGCGACCTCGTCGCGAACTGGCTCAAGCCGAGCCCGCTGCAGCCCACCTCGGCGATGCCGTGCGACTCGTGCGAAGCGCTCGCGTTCTGCCGCCGCAACTGCATGAAGAACCTCTACGTCGGCTACGTGCTCGACGACGCGCCGTACCGCGAGCAGGTCGTCGAGCCGATCTGCGAACTGGTGAAGTTCATGGGCCGCGAAATCGACCGCCGCGACCCGCACGCCTGGTTCGCCAACGCACCGCTTGCGGTGCGCCGCGAGATCACCGACTGCGAGATCTACGACTACGTCGAAGTGATGCCGTAGCGTAGAACGGCGCATCGGGGCCGCTGGGCGAAAGCTGCCGGGCGATGCCCGACGCAATCCTCGATTGCCCGTCAGGCTTCGAAGGCCGGCATGTTGCCCGCGGCTTCGCGCCTTTCGACCACTTTCAGCACCAGCAGCAGGACGACGCCGACGACCATCGCCGCGGCGGCGAGGTACAGTCCCGCGGCGTAGCCGCCGAGCGAGGCCGCGAGCCAGCCGGTCAGCGCCGGGGCTGCGATCTGCGCGATGCCGTACGAAACGGTCATCTTGCCCATCATTTTCGCCGGTCGCGTCGGGTAGTAGCGGCCGGCCATCGTCAGCACGAGGCTGACCATGCCGATGAACGTGCCGCCGAACAGCAGCGCGCCGGCGAGCGCCGCCGGAAGGCCGCCGGCGAGCGGCAGCAGGATGCCGCCGATCTGCAGCACCGCCGCGAGGATCAGCGCATTGAGGTCCCCGGTGCGGCGCGCGACGAAGTCCCAGACGATGCAGGCCGGCGCCGCGGCGATGCCGATTGCGAGGAACACCAGCGTGCCGCGCCCGGCGAGTCCCGGCAGCTGGTCGACGATCGCGACGATGAAGGTCGCGCTGACGACGTAGCCAATCCCCGCGCAGAAGTACGCGACCATGAAGAGGCGCATGAACAGCGCCGTTGGCGGCCGGTCGATCATGGCCTCGCCGGTCTTCGTTACCGCGCTGCGATCGGGTGGCGGCAGCCAGCGCAGCGCCGGGACCAGGAGCACGCAGCCGAACGCGGTGAACGCGAACCACTGCTCGCGCCAGTCGAGCCACGAACTCATCAGCGCGACGGCCGCTGCGCAGCCGGCGATGCCGAGGCCGATTCCGGCGAAGTGGATGCCGAGTTCGCTGCGGTGGTTGTGACGGATCAGCCAGTTGAGGATCAGCCCGGTGCCGAACAGCATGCCGGCGGCGCTGCTCAGCCCGGCGACGAAGCGCGACACCGCCCAGACGGTGGAGTCGGTCGTCAGGCCCATCATCGCGGTGCTCAGGACTGCAATGACCATCCCGATCCGGTACAGGCGGTCCTTGAGCACGAGGTCGCTGATCATCGCCGCGAGCACCGCGCCGGAGAGATAGCCGGCGTAGTTGACGGCCGCCAGCCAGCCAGCCTCGGCGATCCCGAGCCCCGCCTGCTGCTGCATCAGCGGCAGCAGCGGGGTATACGCGAAACGCGCGACACCGAGCACGAGAATCAGGCTGAAGATGCCTGCGCTCAAAATCTTGATGCGTTCTTTCTGTTCGTTCATCAGAGGCTCGTCAGTTCTTCCGATCGGACACGATAGACAGGATAATCTATCGAAACAAACGATTTGTTCTGAACGAAAAATTCTGTTTTGGAGATGGATGATGGAACTTGTCGCGCTGCGGACCTTCCAGGCGGTCGTCGAAGAGGGCGGCATCCTCGCTGCATCGCGCAAGCTCAACACCGTGCAGTCGAACGTCACGAGCCGGATCCGCCGGCTCGAGGAAGAGCTGGGAACGGAACTCTTTTTCCGCAAGGGGCGCGGGATCGAGCTCGCGCCGTCCGGGCGGGTGCTGCTCGAATACGCGCGCCGGATGCTGCTGCTCGAACGCCAGACGACCGCGGCGATGCGGCAGGTCGGCGAGAGTGCAGGGGAATTGCGCATCGGCACGATGGAGACTTTCGCCGCGCTGCACCTGCCCGCAGGGCTGAAGGCCGTGCGCGCCGCGCATCCTGGGCTCGAGTTGCGGGTGCAGGCGGACACCAGTGCGGCGCTGGCCGAGAAGGTGCTCGACCACAAGCTCGACTGCGCGTTCGTTGCCGGGCCGGTGAAGCACCCCGATCTTCAGTTCGACGAGCTTGTCGTCGAGGAACTCGTGCAAGTATGCGCCGATGGCGCGGGCCCCCAAGCGCTGCCGCTGATCATTTTCCGCGAAGGCTGCGCATACCGGACCCGAGCGCTTGCCTGGCAGCGTGCGAGCGGGCAGGCGTGCGCCGACGTGATGGAATTCGGCACGCTCGAAGGAATCCTCGGCTGCGTGTCGGTCGGGCTGGGCTGGACGCTGATGCCGCGGCGCGTCGTCGAGCGCTCGCCGCACGCGGCTGATCTTGTGATCGAGGCCGTGCCGGCGGATGTCGGCCGCGTGCCGACCGGGATGGTGCGCCTGCGCGACGCGCGACCGCTGGCAGCATTGAAGACGCTTGCCGACGCGGTGACGACCGGCGCGTGCTGAGCGCCGCCGGGTTCCGGCGAGGCACCGGGAGGCGGCGAGTCAGGCGCCGGGAGCGGCCACGTGCGCACCTCCAGGCCCGTACGGCGCCGGTGTTCAGGCCGTCGACGGCGGGGCGTCGGGTTGTTTTGCCGGCGCGGCGCGACAGAATGCGTCGAGCTGACCGCACGCCGCGTCGACCGCGAGAAGGTTCGGGTACGGTGACAGATCGACGTTGAACCGGCGCGCGCTCTCCACCTGCGGGATCAGATAGACGTCGGCGAGCGTCGGCGTATTGCCGAAGCAGAACTCCCCGCGCGACTTGTCGGCCGCAAGCAGCGCTTCGAGCGCGTCGAAACCGGCCTTGATCCACGTGCCGCACCATGCGAGCACTGCGGCCTCATCGCAGCCGAGGGTCTTCCGCAGGTATTCCAGGATGCGGCGGTTGTTGATCGGGTGGATGTCGCAGCCGACGATCGCGGCGAGCGCGCGCACGCGTGCGCGATCCTCGGCGCGGGCGGGCAGCAGCGCCGGCGTCGGGTAGCGTTCCTCGAGCCACTCGATGATCGCCGGCGACTGGATCAGCGTGAGGTCGCCCTCAGTGGACTCCGACACGAGCGCCGGCACCAGCGCCTGCGGATTCACCGCCTTGAAGGCGGCACCGAGGTGTTCCTCGCTGCGCAGGTCGACCGCGACGTATTCGTAGTCGAGCCCTTTGAGGTTCAGCGCGATGCGCAGACGATGCGACGTGCCGCTGCGGAAGAAGTTGTAGAGCTGCATCGCCCGCTCCCTCATGCCGTTGCGGCAAGGCAATTGTCGACGTTCCAGCCGTACAGCCACTCCATCGCGTCGTAGAAGCGCTCCGGCGTGCGGCCTTTCCACAGGTCGTTCCTGACGAGACGCTCGACCCCCTTGGCGTGGTAGATGCGACCCATCTCGCGCGACGACAGCACGATGCGCGCCGTGCGGGCGACCCGCGAACGCTGGTACAGGTCGAAAGCCCGGACGAAGTTGTTGCCGCTGACTCGCAGCGCTTCGCCGAGCGTCACGGCGTCTTCGAGCGCCATGCATGCGCCCTGGGCCATGTATTGCGTCGTCGGATGTGCGGCGTCGCCGAGCAGCGTGACGCGGCCGAACGACCACTGGCCGATCGGCTCGCGGTCGGCAGTTGCCCAGCGCTTCCAGCTCTTCGGCAGGTCGATCAGCTGGCGCGCCTTCGGGCAGATGCCTTGGAAGTAGCTCTGCACCTCTTCGCGGCTGCCTTCGGTGACGCCCCATTCTTCCTGCTGGCGGCTGTGGAAGGTCACGACGACGTTGTACTGCTCGCCGCCGCGCAGCGGGTAATGCACGAGGTGGCAGTTCGGGCCGACCCAGATGCTCGCGGCGTTCCACTGCAGGTTTTCCGGGAAATCCTTCTTGTCGATCACCGCGCGATAGACGACGTGGCCGGTGACGCGCGGCAGGTCATTGACGTACTGCGCGCGCACCGCCGACTTCACGCCGTCGGCGCCGATCAACGCGATACCGCGGTGCGTGTTGCCATGCTGGTCGAACACCGTCACGCCGTGCTCGTCCTGCTCGACGCGCTCGGCGCGGGTCGACGTCAGAAACTCGACGCGCCCGGTTTCCTGCGCGCCTTCGAGCAGCGACCGGTGCACATCGACGCGATGGATGACGGCGTAGGGGTTGCCGAAGCGCTTGCGGAAAGCTTCCCCGGTCGGGATGCGGCCGACGAGGCTCTCGTCGAGCGCGTCGTGCATCACCATCTCGTCGGTATAGACCGCGCGGGCGCGCGCCTTGTCGCCGACGCCCAGCGCGTCGAACGCGTGGAAGGCGTTGGGCCCGAGCTGGATGCCAGCGCCGATCTCGCCGATCTCGGCCGCCCGCTCCAGCACCTTGACCGAAAACCCCTGGCGCACCAGCGCCAGCGCCGCGGCCAGGCCGCCGATGCCGCCGCCGGCGACGATTACGGGAAGTGTCTCGCTCATGTCCGTCTCCTCTGTCTTTCTCTTATTCCGGCTGGCCGATCACGAGGCTGATTTCGCCGATGCCGTCGATCCGCCCGGTGAGCCGGTCGCCCGGATTGACTGCGCCGACGCCTTCGGGCGTGCCGGTGTAGATCAGGTCGCCCGGCTGCAGGTGATAGAACTGCGACAGGTCGGCGATGATCTCCGGGATGCTCCAGATCAGCAGCGACACGTCGGACGATTGCCTGGTCTGGCCGTTGACTGCGAGCTCGATCGCGCCTTTCGCGACGACGCCGAGCGCGCCTTTCGGCACGATCTCGGACGCGACCGACGACTGCTCGACGTCCTTGCCGAGATCCCACGGCCGGCCGGCTTCGCGCGCGACGAGCTGCAGGTCGCGGCGCGTCATGTCGAGGCCGCAAGCGTAGCCGTAGATGAGTTTTTCCGCATCGGCTTCGGCGACGCGAAAACCCGGTGCGCCGATCGCGACGACGAGTTCCATCTCGTAGTGGAAGTTCTTCGTCCCGGGGGGGTACGCGACGGTCGCGCCGGATTCGGTCAGCGTCGAAGGCGCCTTGGTGAAATAGAACGGCCGCGAAGTCGCCTTGTCCACCGGATTCCCCATCTCGACGGAATGCGCGTAATAGTTGCGGCCGACGAAGAACAGCCGGTTGATCGGGAAACGGGCATCGCTGCCGCGCACCGGCAGTGACCGGACCGGCGGCGGGGTAAAGACGTATTCGGCTTGGCTCATCGTGATCTCTCCAGTGGCAGGCGAATCAGGGGCGGACTTCGTAGAGTCCGAGCTTGCGGTGCAGCGGGGACTCGTCGGCGATGAAGATGAACGCGGGTTCGGTCGCCGAGCGGTTCTTCAACGTTACGCGCGCAAAGCCGGGTACGCAGCAGGTATCCGCTTCGGCAAGCGCGAACCGGGCGTCATCGCTCGAAACCATTGTGCCGCCTTCGATGACGTGGAACACCATCGCCGGCGAGCGCGCCGGCAGCGCGAGCGCCTCGCCCGGGCGCAGCATCAGCGCGGAAAAACCGAGGATGTTCTGGCAGTCGCTGCCGTCTTCGGGATTCACGTACGCGACCTGCACCGCGTCGATGCCGGGACGCTCGGCCGCCAGCGTTTCGAGCGCCGCACGCACGTCGACCCACGGGTAGCGCAGCATCGGATAGGTCGACGTGTCGCGGGTGAACACCGGGCTCGGCACGATGCCGCCGCGCAGGTATTCACTGTCGCCGCGGCGCGGGACGACGTCCTGCTTCTCGCCCTCGACCGCGTAGGAAGCTTCCATATAGTAGACGAGCGGCAGATCGAGCACGTCGAGCCACACCACCGCCTCGTCGCCGTCATGGCCATGCTCGTGCCACAGCCCGGTCGGCGTCAGGATCAGGTCGCCGCGCTGCATCGGGCATTTTTCGCCATTGACCGTCGTGTAGGCGCCGGTCCCTTCGACGATCATGCGCACCGCGTTCGGCGTGTGCCGGTGCGCCGGCGCCCATTCGCCCGGCAGCAGCAACTGCATGCCGAGGTACATGCAGGAGCTCGCCTGCATCTTCTCGAGGCCGTGGCCGGGGTTCGCGAGCACGAGGACGCGGCGCTCGGCCTTCTCGATCGGCGTCAGCTCACCGGCCTGCATCAGCAACGGCCGCAGGCTCTCGTACGACCACATCGTCGCGCGGGTGCGCGGACCGGGCTGGCCGTGCGGCAGCACCGCGCGCAGGCTCGGCCACAGCGGCACGAGGTTCTGCGCGGCCAGCGCCTGCCGATAATCGAGCGGCAGATCTTCAAGGGTTCCGAGTTCCGGCATGACTGCACTCCTCCTGCGAATATCGATTTTCGATCAATTCTTTTGATCTGGATCAACAAAATTGTTATCGATGGGCGAAATGTACTGAACGGCAGACATTCAATCCATTCGTTGTGTCGAATGCGATTTATTCGAAAAAAGAATAGAGTGGCGCGATGGAAACTCTCGAAATCCGCCAGTTGAGCGTCTTCGACGAAATCTACAAAACGCGCAGCGTCAGCCGCGCAGCCGACAACCTCGGGCTCGGCCAGCCGGCGGTGAGCATTGCGCTCGGCAAGCTGCGCGAGCATTTCGGTGACCCGCTGTTCGTGCGCACCTCGGCAGGCATGGAGCCGACGCCGCTCGGCGAGGAGCTGGCCGAGCCGATACGTGTGGCCGTCGCGGCGGTCGCGGCTGCCTCGGGTCATCGCGCCGAATTCGATCCGACGCGGGCGCGCCGCACGTTCCGCATCGCAATGACCGACATCAGCCAGCTCGTGCTGCTGCCCCGGCTGTGGGAACGGCTGCGCACCGTCGCGCCCGGCATCCATATCGACATCGCGAATCTCTCGGCGAACACCGCCGGCATGCTCGAGTCGGGCGAGGTCGACGTCGCGCTCGGCTTCATGCCGCAGCTCGAAGCCGGCTTCTATCAGCAGGCGCTGTTCCGGCAGCACTACGTCTGCATGGCGAGCGCGACGCACCCGCGGATTCGCGGCAGCCTGACGCTGGCGCAGTTCGAAGCCGAGGAGCACGCCGTCGTCAGCACTTCCGGCACCGGCCACCTGATCATCGACCGCGAGATCGCGCGCCAGGACATCAAGCGCCGCGTCGTGCTGCGCATCCCGAGCTTCGTCGGCATCGCCTACGTCGTCGAGCGCACCGCGCTGCTCGTGACGATCCCGCAGCGCCTGGGCGAACTGCTCGCCGACGGGGAGCGGCTGCGCGTGTACCCGGTGCCTTTCCCGCTGCCCGAATACGCTGTCAAGCAGCACTGGCACGAGCGCTACAACAACGATCCCGGCAACCGCTGGCTGCGCGGGTTGATCCAGGAATTGCTGTCGACGCCGCTCGCGCCGTGAGAAAGCGGGGTGCGTGGAGCGACGATTCGCGACCGCAGCTCGGTCACAAGAGCTGGATTTCACCGCTCCGCGTGCTTGAATTGAATGACCTTTTCGTGCGCGAGCCCAATGCATTCACGCGTCGCGCTGCACGCTTTATGGTGGGTTCGGAGCGAAAGGTATGAGAGGGCCGGGATCTTATCTTCGGCAGTCGGTTGGCAGTGAGCCGAGCGGTCGAACAGTTCTGATGACCGTGCCCGCCATGCAACAGCCAGTCATCGTGAGGCAGATCATGCGCAGCCTTAAATTCGTTACGGCGTCGTCGGCATTCATTCTGGGCGGGCTCATCGCGCCTGCGGCCATGGCTGCGGAGGCCGGTACCGAGGGCCTCATTTCCATTGTCCCGTCGGAAATCAAATGGGCCGATGCGCCGTCCGTCGGACCGGGCGCCAAAATCGCGGTCTTGGAAGGCGACCTGAAGCAGGCGGTGCCGATCACTTTCCGCCTGAAGCTCCCGCCCAACTTCACGATCCCGCTACACACGCACCCGCTGTTCGAACGCGTCACGGTGCTCTCCGGCACCTTCCATCTGGGTATCGGGGAGACGGTCGACAAAACGAAAGCCAGAGCCTATCCGGCTGGCGGCGTGACGATGATCCCAGCAGGCATGCCGATGTTTGCGTATACGGCCGACGAGGAAACGATCGTCCAGATTCACGGGACGGGCCCGTGGGGCATCTCTTACCTCGACTCCGGAGCCGCAGGGAAGTAAATTCCCAGGCCGGCCAGAGGCGAATGCGTGCCCCAGCGCGGCGCGTTCGGGCATGAAAAAGCCGTTGAACCTCGCGGATCAACGGCTTTCGAAAACGTGGTGGTGATGGGCGGAATCGAACCGCCGACCTATGGGTTATGAATCCATCGCTCTAACCGTCTGAGCTACATCACCACGCGAGCCTGCTAATATATAGGTTTGGGAAACGAGGCGTCAAGACGCGCTGATGAAGAAACTCTACATCCGCACCTTTGGGTGCCAGATGAACGAGTACGACTCCGACAAGATGGCGGACGTGCTCGGGGCCAGCGAAGCGCTGGTGAAGACCGACAATCCGGAAGAGGCGGACGTGATCCTCTTCAACACCTGCTCGGTGCGCGAGAAGGCGCAGGAGCGCGTGTTCCACGATCTCGGTCGCGTTAAGCATCTGAAACAGTCGAACCCGAATCTGATCATTGGCGTCGGCGGTTGCGTCGCGAGCCAGGAAGGCGATGCGATCGTCGCGCGTGCACCGTACGTCGACATCGTGTTCGGCCCTCAGACGCTGCACCGCCTACCGCAGCTGATCGCCGAACGCCGCCACAGTGGACGGTCGCAGGTCGATATCTCGTTCCCGGAGATCGAGAAGTTCGACAACATGCCGCCGGCGCGCGTTGAGGGCGCGAGCGCGTTCGTGTCGATCATGGAAGGCTGTTCGAAGTACTGCACGTTCTGTGTCGTGCCCTACACGCGCGGCGAGGAAGTGTCGCGCCCGCTCGACGACGTGCTCGCCGAAGTCGCGGGGCTCGCCGGGCAGGGCGTCAGGGAAGTCACGCTGCTCGGGCAGAACGTCAACGCGTGGCGCGGCGAGATCATGCGCGGCGGCGGGGAGCAGGGCGATTTCGCGTTCCTGCTCGAATGCGTCGCCGAGATCCCCGGCATCGAGCGCCTCCGCTACACGACCTCGCATCCGCGCGAGATGACGCAGCGGGTGTTCGACGTCTACGCGGCCATTCCGAAGCTCGTCAGCCATCTGCATCTGCCGGTGCAGTCGGGCTCGGATCGCATCCTCGCGGCGATGAAACGCGGCTATTCGGTGCTCGAATTCAAGTCGGTCGTCAGGAAGCTGCGCGCGGCGCGACCGGACCTGTCGCTGTCCTCGGACTTCATCGTCGGCTTCCCCGGCGAGACCGAAGAAGATTTCGAGAAGACGATGAAGCTCATCGACGAAGTCGGTTTCGATGCCTCGTTCAGTTTCGTCTATAGCCCGCGGCCCGGCACGCCGGCTTCGGATCTCGCGGACCCGGTGCCGCAGGAAACCAAGTTGCGCTGGCTCGCGCGGCTGCAGAAACGCATCGACGAACAGGCGCAGGCGATCAGCCAGGCGATGGTCGGGCGGGTCGAACGTGTGCTGGTCGAAGGACTGTCGCGCAAGGACGCGAGTGAACTGGCGGCGCGCACCGGCAACAACCGCGTCGTCAATTTCGTCGGCCATCCGCGTCTCATCGGGCAGTTCGTCGACCTGACGATCACTGCCGCACTGCCGCACAGCCTGCGCGGCGAAATCGTCACAACGGAGAGTTGAATGGGGCGTCCGACGGAAGTGGTCCTCGAGCCGGTCGACAACGAGCGGCTTGCCAACCTGTGCGGCGCGCTCGACGAGAACCTGCGCCAGATCGAAACGGCGTACGACGTGACGATCGCACGTCGTGGCGAATGTTTCACGCTGCAGGGCAGTCCCGCGCAGATGCAGCTCGCGGCGAAGGCGCTCAGCGAGTTCTATGAGCAGGCCGACGAGCACCTCTCGGTCGACGACATCCAGCTCGGGCTGATCGAGCTCGCGAACCGCCGCCAGTCGGACCAGCCGGCGCCGGCGCTCCTGACGCGCAAAACCGAACTGCACGGGCGCACGCCGCGCCAGATCGACTACCTGCGCAACATCCAGGCGCACGACATCACGTTCGGCATCGGCCCGGCCGGTACCGGCAAGACCTATCTTGCGGTCGCGAGCGCCGTCGACGCGTTCGAGCGCCAGCTCGTTGAGCGCATCATCCTGACGCGCCCGGCGGTCGAGGCGGGCGAGCGCCTCGGCTTCCTGCCCGGCGACCTTGCGCAGAAAGTCGACCCCTACCTGCGCCCGCTGTACGACGCGCTGTACGACCTGATGGGCTTCGACCGCGTCGCCAAGCTCTTCGAGCGCGGCAGCATCGAGATCGCGCCGCTCGCGTTCATGCGCGGGCGCACGCTGAACCACGCCTTCATCATCCTCGACGAGGCGCAGAACACGACGCCCGAGCAGATGAAGATGTTCCTGACGCGCATCGGCATCGGCGCGAAGGCGGTCGTCACCGGCGACCTGACGCAGGTAGACCTGCCGCGCGGCAACCGCAGCGGCCTGCTCGAAGCGCGCGAAGTGCTCGCGACGGTGCGCGGCATCGCCTTCACCGAGTTCCAGAAGGAAGACGTCGTGCGCCATCCGCTGGTCGCCCGCATCGTCGAGGCCTACGACAACCAGACCGCGCGCGACGCCCAGGCTGCGCTCGCCCGCAAACCGTGAGCGTGGACACCGAAACTGCGCCGTCTCGTCTCGCGTTGTCGGTGCAACGGGCGATCGGGACCGAGAACCGTGCCCGTTCGCCCGCCAGCGCGCTCATCCGGCGCTGGGCGCTCGCCGCGTTGCAGGATGACGCCGAGGTGACCGTCCGCCTCGTCGGCGAAGCCGAAGGGCGGCGCCTCAATCGGGACTATCGCGGCAAGGATTACGCGACCAACGTGCTGACGTTCGTCTACGACGAAAGCGAGACGCTGGCCGGCGATCTGGTGCTGTGCGTTCCCGTCGTCGCGCGCGAGGCGGCCGAGCAGGGCAAGCCGCTCGAAGCCCATTTCGCGCACCTGATCGTGCACGGCATGCTGCATCTGCAGGGGTTCGACCACGAAGCGCCCGACGAGGCCGAGGAAATGGAAGCCCTCGAAACCCGCGTGTTGGCAACGCTCGGCTATCCGGACCCTTACGCCTGAGGCGTGCCATCCTTACGCCTGAGCGTGCATTCTCGACTATACCGACTCCATGGACAGTCTCCCCGGCAAACCCCTTTCATTGCTTGAACGGCTTTCGGCGCTGCTGTCGCGCGAGCCCGAAGACCGTGGTGAACTCATGGCGCTGCTGCACTCGGCGTTCGAGCGCAACCTGCTCGATGCCGACGCGCTCTCGATCATCGAGGGCACGCTGCAGATGTCCGACTTGCAGGTCAGCGACGTGATGGTCCCGCGGTCGCAGATGGAGGTGATCGGGGTCGACGACCCGATGGACAAGATCGCCAGCTTCGTCATCGAGACCGGCCATTCACGCTTCCCCACCGTCGGCGAAAGCAAGGACGACGTCGTCGGCATCTTTCTCGCGAAGGACCTGCTGCGTTATTTCGTCGGGCAGGAGTTCGAGTTGCGCGATGCGTTGCGGCCGGCGGTGTTCGTGCCGGAGACCAAGCGCCTGAACGTGCTGCTGCGCGACTTCCGCGTCAGCCGCAATCACATGGCGATCGTCGTCGACGAATACGGCGGCGTCGCCGGGCTCGTGACGATCGAGGACGTGCTCGAGCAGATCGTCGGGGAAATCGAGGATGAATACGACAGCGACCTCGACGGCGACAACATCCGGCTCATGCAGGACGGGCGTTACCGCGTCAAGGCGACGACCGAGATCGCCGACTTCAACACCGCTTTCGCGACTAATTTCAGCGACGCCGACGTCGACACGATCGGCGGCCTGGTGATCCGCGCCCTGGGCCGCTTGCCGCAGCGTGGCGACACCGTGGTCCTCGGAGACATGAAGTTCCAGGTGCTGCGCGCGGACAGCCGGCGGGTGTATACGCTGCTCGTCGAGCACGCGATGCCGGTCGCGGACGCGAGACAGGCGTGATGCGCGTGCTTCACACGAAACGCGGTGGCTGAGCGCTGATGGTCCGGATCGTGGTGCTCGCGGCGCTGGCGGGCGGCGTATCAGTGTTCGCGTTCGCGCCGTTCGAGTATTTCCTGCTCGGGCAGGTCAGCCTTGCGCTGCTGACGCGCGTGCTGCGCGGCGTGCGTGACGCTCGCGCCGGCTTCCTGATCGGGTTGGCGTGGGGATTCGCGTCCTTCGTCGGCGGCGTGTCGTGGCTGTACATTGCGCTGAACCGGTACGGCGGCATGCCGGCGCCGCTGGCCGGCCTCGCGATCGCGCTGTTCTGCGCCTATCTCGCGCTGTTTCCGGCGGTTGCCGCGGCGCTCTTTGTGCATTTTCGCCGCGGCGCCGCGTTGCGTCAGGCCGCGCTGTTCGCCGGGCTGTGGACGCTCGGCGAGGCGCTGCGCGGGTGGATCTTCACCGGCTTTCCGTGGCTGGCGATCGGCTATTCGCAGACGCCGCCGAGCCCGCTCGCGAGCTTCGCGCCGGTGCTCGGTGTCTATGGCATCGGCATGCTGCTCGCGCTCGTCGCGTCCCTCGTCGCGTTGACCGAGTGGAGGAAGGTGGGCCCGTCGGCGACGGGCTGGGCCGTCATCATCGTCGTCGGTGTCGCGGGCCACCAGCTGGGCAAGGTGAGCTGGACGGTGCCGGCCGGCGAACCGGTGGTGGTCGCGCTGATCCAGACGAACATCGAGCAGGGGCTGAAGTGGCGCCCGGAACGTCTCGCCGAGTGGCTGCAGACCAACGCCCGGCTCGCCCGCGAGCACGCGGCCGATCTCATCGTGCTGCCCGAAACGACGCTGCCGCTGCTGGCCGACCGCCTGCCCGTGGGCTACCTGGACGAACTTGCCCGCGACGCCCGGGCTGGCGGCGGCAATCTCGTGCTCGGCGTCTTTCTGCGCGATGCGCAGGGCGGCATCTACAACGCTGCGCTGAGCGTGGGCGCATCCCCGAGCCAGACCTACGCGAAGCGCCATCTCGTGCCGTTCGGCGAATATTCGCCGCCGCTGTTCGGCTGGTTCTACGACCTCGTCGATATCCCGATGTCCGACCAGACGCGCGGCGCGCCGGACCAGGCGCCGATGAAGCTCGGGGAGCAGCGCGTCGCCGTCAACGTGTGCTACGAGGACCTTTTCGGCCGCGAGCTGATCCGCAGCCTGCCGGACGCGACGCTGATGCTGAACATCTCGAACCTCGCGTGGTACGGCGATTCGTTCGCGCAGCCGCAGCACCTGCAGATCGCCCGCATGCGGGCGCTCGAAACCGGCCGGCCGATGCTGCGCTCGACGAACACCGGCATGACCGCCGTGGTCCGGCCGGATGGCAGCGTTTCAGGCATGCTGCCGCCGTTCACGCAAGGGGCGCTGCGTGTCCCGGTGCAGGGCTATGAAGGGCTGACGCCGTATGCGCGCTGGGGCGACCGCGCGGCGCTGCTGCTGGCACTGGTTGCGGTCGGCGCGGGCGTTGTCGGGGCGCGGCGGCCACTGGCCGGCAGGCTGAAAACGGTGTCCGGCTAGGCTGCACAGCAACAATTCCCGTGCAAACGAGACTAAACGTCGCCGGTGTCGGCGAATGCCAGTAAAATCCGCTTCTTTGCGTTCGCAGCGCGGCCCGCTGGCCGCCTCCCCGCCGTCCGAGACCATGTCCCCGCATAAACCCACGTTCCAGCAAGTCATCCTCACGCTCCAGCAGTTCTGGGGCGAGCGCGGCTGCGTGCTGCTGCAGCCGTACGACCTCGAAGTCGGCGCCGGCACCTCGCATACCGCGACCTTCCTGCGCGCGATCGGCCCGGAGCCGTGGAACGCCGCGTATGTGCAGCCGTCGCGCCGGCCGAAAGATGGCCGCTACGGCGAGAACCCGAACCGGCTGCAGCATTACTACCAGTTCCAGGTCGTGCTGAAGCCGTCGCCGCTGAACATCCAGGAGCTGTACCTCGACTCGCTGCGTGCGCTCGGCATCGACACCAATGCGCACGACATCCGCTTCGTCGAGGACGACTGGGAGAACCCGACGCTCGGCGCGTGGGGGCTCGGCTGGGAAGTGTGGCTCGACGGCATGGAAGTCACGCAATTCACGTATTTCCAGCAGGTCGGCGGCCTCGACTGCAAGCCGGTGCTGGGCGAGATCACGTACGGCGTCGAGCGCCTCGCGATGTACCTGCAAGGCGTCGAGAACGTCTACGACCTCGTCTGGGCGGTCTATCCGGACGGCTCGAAAGTGACCTACGGCGACGTCTTCCACCAGAACGAGGTCGAGCAGTCCACCTACAACTTCGAGCATTCGAACGTCGATTTCCTGTTCTCGCTGTTCGGCAACTACGAGGCCGAAGCGAAGCGGCTGATGGAAGCCGGCCTCGCGCTGCCGGCCTACGAGATGGTGCTGAAGGCGGCGCACAGCTTCAACATGCTCGATGCGCGCGGCGCGATCTCGGTCACCGAACGCGCGGCGTATATCGGCCGCATCCGCAACCTGTCGCGCGCCGTCGCGCAGGCCTATTTCGCATCCCGCGAGAGTCTGGGTTTCCCGATGCTGAATCAGAATTCTTCGCCGGAGGCGACGTGATGACCACCGCGACCCTGCTCGTCGAACTGCTGACCGAAGAGCTGCCGCCCAAAGCGCTGCCGCGTCTCGGCGAGACTTTCGCCGCCCGCATCCACGAGGGGCTGAAGGCGTGCGGTCTCGTCGCGGAAGACCAGCCCTTCCGCTGGTTCGCCGCACCCCGCCGGCTCGCGATCACGGTGCCGGCCGTGCGCGCCGCCGCGCCGTCGCGCGAAGTCACCGAAAAGATCATGCCGATGCAGGTCGCGCTCGACGCCGAAGGCCGGCCGACGCCGGCGCTGCTGAAGAAGCTCCAGGCGAAGGGCATCGCGCCGGAAGCGGTCGCGAGCTTCGAACGACGCCTCGACGGCAAGGCCGAGGCGCTGTTCTATACGCGCGTCGAACCGGGTGCCTCGCTCGACGACGTGCTCGCGGCGATCGTGCACGATGCAGTGAAGGCGCTGCCGATTCCGAAGCTGATGCGCTGGGGCGCAGGGGACGCGCAGTTCGTCCGGCCGGTGCACAAACTCGCGATGCTGCACGGCGCGCGTGTCGTGCCGGGCCGCGTGCTCGACCTCGATGCCGGCCGCGTGACGATGGGGCACCGCTTCATGAGCCGCGGCGAGATCGAGCTCGCGACCGCAGAAGCGTACGAACCGACGCTGCTCGCCGAAGGCAAGGTGATCCCGGACTTCGTCGAACGTCGTGCCGACATCGAGCGCCAACTCGTCGCGAGCGCGCAAGAGCAGGGTGTGAGCCTCGGCGAATATGCGGACCTCCTCGACGAGGTCGCCGCGCTCGTCGAACACCCGACGGTCTACGTCGGCGAGTTCGAAGCCGAGTTCCTCGCCGTGCCGCAGGAATGCCTGATCCTGACGATGCGCGCGAACCAGAAATACTTTCCGCTGTTCGATGCGGCCGGCCGCCTCCTGAACCGCTTTCTGATCGTCTCGAACATGCGCCTCGCCGACCCGTCGAACATCGTCACCGGCAACCAGCGCGTCGTGCGTCCGCGCCTGTCGGATGCGCGCTTCTTCTTCGAGCAGGACCGCAAGCACACGCTCGACAGCCGTCTGCCGCGCCTGGCGCCGGTCGTCTACCACAACAGGCTTGGCAGCCAGCTCGAACGCGTCGAACGTCTCGAGCGCCTCGCCGGGCGGATCGCCGGTCGGTTGCATGGCGACGTCGCTGCCGCCTCGCGCGCGGCGCGGCTCGCCAAAGCGGATCTCGTCACCGACATGGTCGGGGAGTTTCCCGAGCTGCAGGGCATCATGGGGCGTTATTACGCGCTCAACGACGGCGAAGGCGAAGTCGTCGCCGATGCCATCCAGTCGCACTACCAGCCGCGCTTCGCCGGCGACGCGCTGCCCTCGGGCAACACCGCGTGCGCAGCCGCGCTCGCCGACAAGCTCGACGCGCTCGTCGGCTTCTTCGGCATCGGCCAGTTGCCGACCGGCGACAAGGACCCGTTCGGGCTGCGCCGCGCGGCGCTCGGCGTGCTG
Source organism: Aromatoleum anaerobium (assembly GCF_012910705.2). Classification (GTDB taxonomy): domain Bacteria; phylum Pseudomonadota; class Gammaproteobacteria; order Burkholderiales; family Rhodocyclaceae; genus Aromatoleum; species Aromatoleum anaerobium. The sequence continues at coordinate 372,694 of NZ_WTVG02000037.1, forward strand.
CGCATCCTGATCGAGACGCCGCTGCCGCTCGACCTCGCGGCACTGGTTGCCGATGCCGCAGAAGGCTTCGGGCCGGGTCTGCTGACCGCCACGGATTTCGAGTCGCAGCTTCTGGACTTCATGTTCGAGCGCCTGAAAAACCTGCTGCGCGACGCGGGTCATGCCGTGGACGTCGTCGACGCGGTGCTCGCGCTGCGCCCGACGCGTATCGACCTCGTCCCGGCAAAACTCGATGCGGTGCGCGTGTTCCGCGGACTGCCGGAAGCCGAGGCGCTGGCCGCGGCGAACAAGCGGATCGTCAATATCCTGAAAAAAGCCGAGGACGAGCTGCCGGAACCGGACGTCGCGTTGCTGCAGGAGCAGGCCGAGAAGGCGCTGTTCCATGCCGTTGTCGAAGTCGCGCCGCTGGTGCGCTCGCACGTCGCGAACGAGGACTACACCGATGCGCTGTGCGCACTCGCCGGCCTGCGCGTGGCGGTCGACACCTTCTTCGACGACGTCATGGTGATGGTCGAAGAGCCGCTCACGCGCCAGAACCGCCTCGCGCTGCTGCGCCAGCTTGCCGGCCTGATGAACCAGGTCGCGGACCTGTCGCGGCTGTCTGCGTAAAGGCGCCCGATCGCGATGAAACTGATCATTCTCGACCGCGACGGCGTCATCAACTACGACTCCGACCAGTTCATCAAGTCGCCCGACGAGTGGAAGCCGATCCCTGGCTCGCTCGAGGCGATTGCGCGGCTCAACCAGTGGGGCTGGCGCGTCGTCATCGCGTCCAACCAGTCCGGCATCGGCCGCGGGCTGTTCGGCATGGACACGCTCAACGCGATCAACGAGAAAATGGTCAAGAGCCTTGCGCAGGTCGGCGGCCGGCTCGACGCGATCTTCTTCTGCCCGCATGCGGCGAACTCCACGTGCAACTGCCGCAAGCCCAAGCCCGGCCTGTTCCTGCAGATCGCCGAGCGCTTCAACGTCACGCTGGCCGGCGTGCCCTCGGTCGGCGACAGCCTGCGCGACCTGCAGGCCGGCGTGGAGGTCGGCTGCAAGCCCTACCTCGTGCTGACCGGCAAGGGACTCAAGACGCGCGACGATCCTGCGCTGCCCGAAGGAACGCTGATCTATCCCGATCTCGCCACGGTCGTCGCCGACCTCACTGCCTGAAGAAAACCCGTGATCGTCCTGCGCTCCCTGTTGTTTGCGATCGTCCTCGCGATCGTCACGCCGCCTTACGCGATCTTCGGCATGCTGACGTTTCCGCTTCCGCCGCACGTGCGCCATCGCATCATCACCTCGTGGGCGCCGCTCGTGATGTGGTTCGTGCGCCACCTGCTCGGCATTCGCTACCGCGTGCTCGGGCGCGACAACATTCCTGCCGGACCGGCGGTGATCTTGTCGAAGCACCAGTCGGCGTGGGAAACGATGGCGCTGCAGGTGATCTTCCCGCCGCTGTGTTTCGTGCTCAAGCGCGAGTTGCTGAGGGTGCCGTTCTTCGGCTGGGGGCTCGCGCAGATCCCGGGAATCGCGATCGACCGGGCGGCCGGCAAGGACGCGCTGACGCAAGTCGTCGAGCAGGGCCGGGCGCGCCTGGCGGAAGGCTTCTGGGTCGTCGTGTTTCCCGAGGGGACGCGCGTCGCGCCGGGGACGACGCGGCGCTACAAGCCGGGCGGGGCGTGGCTGGCGCAGAAGGCGGGCGTGCCGGTGGTGCCGGTGGCCCACAACGCCGGCGAATTCTGGCGGCGCAACGCGTTCCTGAAATATCCCGGCGAGATCATCGTCAGCATCGGGCCGGCGATCGGACCCGAGGGGCTCGACGCGAACGAGGTCAATGCCCGGGCCCAGCTGTGGATCGAGGCGGAGATGCATCGGCTGTTCCCGCATCACTATGCAGCCGGTGCGAAACGCGGCGGCGAGCCGGACAGCGGTGTCGTCGCGGCAGCGCGCCGGGGCTCTGGCGAGAACTGAAACTTCCCCGGTCAGTCCGCTTCGACGGTCGCGCCCGATTCCGGCCGCAACCCGTTTGGCGTGAACACTCTCCGCGGCCTGCCGCCGAAATGAAAAAAGCCCCGCGAGCGGGGCTTTTTGATGCGGTGCGAGCCGAGGCGTATCAGGCGGCCTTGGCCTTCTGGGCGCCCGCCTTCACCGAGGCGCCGACTGCCTTGACGGTGGCGTTGGTCGCGGCAGCCACGTTGGCTTCGGCGATCTCGGCGACTTGCTTGGCAGCCTTGCTGACGCTGTCGTAGGCGCTGTTTGCGGCGGCCAGCGCGGACTTGACAGCGGCAACGGCGACGTCGGAACCGGCCGGAGCGGACTTGGCGGCCTTGTCGAGCGCCGACGACAGGTTCTTGTTCAGTTCGGCGATCTGGGTTTCGACCAGCTTCGAGACTTCTTCCTGGCCCTGCGACGCGATCTCATAGACGCTGCGGTTGTAGGCGACGGCCTTTTCGACCAGCGGCTGGGCCAGGGCGGCCTGCAGGCTCACCAGTTCCTGCACGTCCTTCGCGCCGAGCAGGGCCTTCGAATTGGCGATGCTGTCTTCGAGGATCGAACGGGCGGTGTTCAGGTTGAGGGCGGCGAAGCGCTCGGCGCTGGCGAAAACGTTGTTGGCCAGGGTCAGCAGGGTTTCGACGTTGGCTTTGTTGGTCGCTGCAAACTGCTCGGGGGTAGCAAACATTTTTTCATCTCCTGAGGGTGGTGCTTCAATGATCTGCTCCGCAACTCTTTCGGTCTGCTTGGTGCGTCGCAACATGGTTTGGATTATAGGGGCGATGAAGCCCTTGTCAAGCGTTTTTTTTGTGCGTTGCACAATACTTGCGGAATAGTCGCGGGTGCTGTCCGGGCAAGGCTGAAAAAGTGGCGCAAGGTACGGTTTTTAAATAATGTTTCAGAATGTATGGGGTGAATTTTAGAGCGGAAAACAGGTACGGAAATTACCGTGATGTTGCAATTGCAACATCACGGTAAAAATGACTTGAGAATGACGAGGGTATTGGTGCACCGCCGGCGGATGCGGCGGTGCGGCAAGGTCAGCGGTGCTTGAAGTCGGGCTTGCGCTTCTCGACGAAGGCGGCCATTCCTTCCTTCTGATCGTCGAGGCCGAACGCGGCATGGAAAACGCGGCGCTCGAACAGCAGGCCTTCGTTGAGGCTGCCTTCGAATGCGCGATTGACCGATTCCTTGATCATCATCACGACCGGCAGCGAGAAATTGGCGATCTCGGTGGCGACTGCGAGCGCTTCGTCGAGCAGTTTGCCGGTCGGCACGACACGGGCGACGAGTCCCGAACGTTCCGCTTCCTCGGCCCCCATCAGCCGCGCGGTGAGGCACATGTCCATCGTTTTCGCCTTGCCGATCGCGCGCGGCAGGCGCTGCGTGCCGCCCGAGCCGGGCAGGATGCCGAGCTTGATTTCGGGCTGGCCGAACTTCGCGTTGTCGGCGGCGATGATCATGTCGCACATCATCGCCAGTTCGCAGCCGCCGCCGAGCGCGAAGCCGGCGACCGCTGCGATGACCGGTTTGCGGCAGGTCTTGACGCGTTCCCAGTTACGGGTGATGTAGTTGCCCTTGTAGGCGTCCATGTGCGAAAAACTCGCCATCGCGCCGATGTCGGCGCCCGCGGCGAAAGCTTTTTCGTTGCCGGTAATGACGATCGCGCCGATTCCCTCGTCGGCCTCGAAGTGGTCGAGCGCTTCCCACATTTCATCGACGACCTGGTCGTTGAGCGCGTTCATCGCCTTCGGGCGATTAAGGGTGATCAGGCCGACCCGGCCACGCGTTTCAACGAGGATGTTCTGGAAACTCATGCGTCTCATCTCCTGGTGATTGAGGCTTTGCTGGGGGTGTTATTTGGGTTTTATTGGGATGTTATTGGGGTTTTTGCGGCGCTTCGCTGCCCGGCTCCGCGGCCGAGCCTTTCGGCTGGATGACGGCCCGCACGCGTGAGTCACCGGCCGTTGCCGGACTGGTACCCGGCTGGTTCGTGACGAAGTATTTTTCGCTCAGGGCGTCGTATTCGATGTAATGCCCGCGCACTTCGTCGCCGCCGGATTCGACGCGCGCCTGATTGAAAAGGCGCGCCCGCTCCGCCCGGCTGTCGTATTCGATGCGCTCGGCCTCGCCCTCGACGAACGCGTTGCTGCCTTCGCGTTTCTGGCGGAACGTCGCGGGTCGTTTGTCGCTGCCGGTGGCCACGCCGGTCTGGAAGCCGTCCGGGCCCTGCGTCACGACGAGCCGATCGCCCTTGATGACGAGGGAGCCCTGCGTGAGGACGACGTTGCCTTCGAAGACGTGCACCTTGTTGCGGTCATCGACCGTCAGGTGGTTCGCCTCGATGTTGACCGGCTTTTCGCGGTCGGCGAGTTCTGCCAGCGCCGGCAGCGGCTGCAGTGCGGCGACGAGCCCGAGCGCGAGGAAGGCGAGTGCAGGGACGTGCTTCATGGTGGGGTCCGCGAGTTGCGTGGCATGAAAACGGTGACCCCGCCGAGCAGGTCGAGGGTGCCGAAAAGGTTGTCCGACTTGAGCCCGCCGGCGTGCGCGGTCGTCTTGCCTTGCGTGAGGACGACGGGGTCACTGGTCTCGGCGCGCTCGTCGTCGGGCCAGATTTTCAGGGTCTCGGAAGCGAAACTCATCGCCGGGCTGCCGGCAGTTGCCGCGCGGTGTACGCGCACGTCGCCGCTCAGGAGGACTTCGCTTCCGCCGTCGTGGACTTCGCCGGACTGCGCCGTGATGCGCAGTTCGCGGCCTTCGGAATCGTAGCGCAGCCGTGGACGCTCGAGTTCGGTAATGCCCGACAGGGGGTAGTTCGTGATCCGGTCGGCGAGCAGTTCGTAGCGTTGCTGCCCGTCGGCGCCGAAGCTGACCAGCCGCGTCTGCTCGGCGATGAAGTCCGGGTCGCGTCGCTGGTCGGTGCGGACCGCGCCGTCCTCGCCGCGGGTGACTCGCTCGAGCCACAGGGTCGCACCGGCCAGCACGACGAGCGCGACGAGCGGATAGAGTTGCAGGATCGACGGGCGCATCGCCGGCCTCAGGCGAGATAGGCCGAAAGCATCGCTTCGAGCCTGCCCTGTGCGGCCAGCAGGTAATCACACACTTCGCGCACCGCGCCGCGTCCGCCGGGTTTGCCTGCGACGTAGCCGACATGCCGCCGGACGAATTCGTGGCCGTCGGATGGCGCAGCCGAAAACCCGCATGCGCGCAGGATCGGCAGGTCGACGACATCGTCGCCCATGTAGCCGGCTTCGCTGGCGGGGATGTTCCGGCGCGCGAGCAACGCGTCGAGACAGGCGCGCTTGTCCTCGACGCCCATGTGCAGCTCGCGAATGCCGAGGTTCGCCGCCCGCAATTCGAGCGCGCGCGAACTGCGCCCGCTGATGATCGCGACTTCGATGCCGGCGCTCTGCAGCATCTTCAGCCCGTGGCCGTCGAGGCTGGAGAAGACTTTCAGCTCTTCGCCGTTGGGGGTGAAATACAGGCTCCCGTCCGTCATCACGCCGTCGACGTCGAAGCCCATCAGGCGGATGCGCGAGGCGTTTTCGCGGGTCGGCATCAGATCACCTTCGCGAGCATCAGGTCGTGGGTGGTCAGCGCGCCCGCGAGCGTGCCGTCGGCGCCGACGACGAGCAACTGGCTGATGCGCAGCCGTTCCATGATTTCGGCCGCCTCGACGGCGAGCGCGTCCGGATGGATGCTGCGCGGCGCGCGTGTCATGACTTCGGCAAGCGTCGCGGTGCGCGCGTCGCAGCCGCCCTCGAGCGCCCGGCGCAGGTCGCCGTCGGTGAAGATGCCGATCGGCGCCCCGCGGGCGTCGACGACTGCCGTCATGCCCATGCCGCCGCGCGTCATTTCGAGCAGGGCCGAGGTCATCGGGACGGTTTCCGGGACCTGCGGAACGCGGTCCGCGCCGCGCATCACGTCGCTGACATGCGTGAGCAGGCGCCTGCCGAGGCTGCCGCCCGGATGCGAGCGGGCAAAATCGTCGGCGCCGAAGCCGCGCGCATCGAGCAGCGCGACCGCCAGCGCGTCGCCGAGCGCGAGCGCCGCGGTGGTGCTGGCGGTCGGGGCGAGGTTCAGCGGACAGGCTTCCTCGCTGACCGCGGCGTCGAGATGGACATCGGCCTCGCGCGCGAGCGGCGAATCCGGCTTGCCGGTCATCGAGATCAGCTTCGCCCCCTGGCGCTTGACGAGCGGCACGATCGTTAGCAGCTCCTCGCTGGCGCCGGAGTTTGACAGTGCGATGACGACGTCTTCGGCGGTGATCATGCCGAGGTCGCCGTGCGCCGCTTCCGCCGCATGCACGAAATAGGCCGGCGTGCCGGTGCTCGCGAGCGTCGCGGCGAGCTTGCGCGCGATGTGGCCGGATTTCCCGATGCCCGTGACGATGACGCGGCCGTGGCGCTGCAGGATCAGCTGCACGGCGCGCTCGAAATCGGCGTCGAGACGTTCGGCGAGCGCCGCGACGGCGGCGGCTTCGATGCGCAGCACCCGGCGGGCGAGCACGACGCTGCGGGCTTCATGGGAGAGAGCGGGCGGGACTGGGTTCATAGGGTTCGAAGCGGTTACACTCTGACGCACGAGACGGCCGGAAAACCGGCGGCGAACAGCAGGCCCGGCGGCGCAAATCGAAGCTGCGAAGTATAGCAGACGGGCCGAGCGGCCCCGCATCGTGCACATTCCACCCATCACCCTCATTCATGCACAACACGCTCGAGCTGGTCCTGTTGCTCCTGGCGGCCTGCGTCGTCGTGGTCGCGGTTTTTCGCAGCCTGAGCTTGCCTCCGGTGCTCGGATACCTGCTCGTCGGCGCGGGAGTCGGTCCGCATGCGCTCGACCTGGTCGAAGCCTCGGACGGCGCGAGCCATCTGGCCGAGTTCGGGGTGGTGTTCCTGATGTTCTCGATCGGACTCGAGTTCTCGCTGCCGCGGCTGTTCGCGATGAAACGCATCGTGTTCGGGCTCGGCGCGGCGCAGGTGCTCGGATCGTTGCTGTTTACGATGCTGGCCGGGGCGATCTTCGGGCTCGGGTGGAGGGCGAGCTTCGCGCTCGGCGCGACGCTCGCGATGTCGTCGACGGCAATCCTCTCGAAGCTGCTGTCCGACCGCCTCGAACTCGACCGGCCGCACGGCAGGGAAACGATCGGTGTGCTGTTGTTCCAGGATATTGCCGTCGTGCCGCTGCTGATCCTCATCCCCGCGCTGTCGCAGCCGGCCGGGGAACTCGCCGGGACGCTCGGCATCGCGGCGCTCAAGGCCGCAGTGCTGCTCGCGCTGGTGCTCGTCGTCGGCCAGCGCGTGATGCGTTGGTGGTTTACCGTCGTCGCGCAGCGGCGCTCGGGCGAACTCTTCATGCTCAACGTGCTGCTGATCACGCTCGGGCTGGCGTGGCTTTCCGCAGCGGTGGGATTGTCGCTGGCACTGGGGGCGTTCCTGGCGGGCATGCTGATTTCCGAAACCGAGTACCGCTACCAGGTCGAGGAGGACATCAAGCCGTTTCGCGACGTGCTGCTCGGCCTGTTTTTCGTCACCGTCGGGATGTTCCTCGACGTCAGGCTGATCGTGGCGAACCTGGTGGCGGTGCTGGGACTGCTGGTGGCGCTGCTGGTATTCAAGGGGGCGATCGTCTTCGCGGCATCGCGAGCCTTCGGTTCGTCGAGCGGCACCGCGCTGCGCACGGCGCTGTGGCTGTGCGCCGGCGGCGAGTTCGGCTTCGTGCTGATCTCGCATATCGACGATGTCAGCCTGATGCCGGAGGCACTGCTGCAGATCACGGTTGCCGCGCTGGTGCTGTCGATGCTCGTTGCGCCGCTGATCGTGCAGCTGAGCGACAGGCTGGTGCTGCGTTTCGTCGCTTCCGAATGGCTGCTGCGCTCGATGGAGCTGACGCGCGTCGCTGCCCAGACGATGAACACCAGCAAACACATCATCGTCTGCGGCTACGGGCGCAGCGGGCAGTACATGGCGCGTTTCATGGAGCAGGAAAACGTCAGCTACGTGGCGCTCGATCTCGATCCGGAGCGCGTGCGCGAGGCGGGTGCGGCCGGCGATACCGTCGTGTATGGCGATGCGGCGCGTCACGAAACGCTGATGGCCGCGGGCATCATGCGGGCGAGTGCGCTGGTGATTTCGTTCGGCGAAGTCGAAGCTGCGCTGCGGGTCATGCATCGCGCCCACCTGCTGCGGCCGGATCTGCCGATTGTTGTGCGCGCCAGCGACGAGAAGGACATGGCGCGACTGTCGCAAGGAGGTGCCACCGAAGTGGTGCCGGAGGCTTTCGAAGGCAGCATCATCCTCGCCTCGCATGCGCTGGCGCTGATCGGCGTGCCGCTCAACCGCATCGTGCGGCGCATCCGCGACATCCGCAACCAGCGCTACGCGTTGATGCGCGGCTTCTTCCACGGCACCAGCGACGCGGCGGACGGGCCGGACGCGAACGAGGCGCGCCTGCGCTCGGTGACGCTGCCGGGCGGCGCCCGCGCAGTCGGCATGACGATCGGTGCGATCGGGCTCGGCGAGCTCGGCGTGGGCGTGTCGGCGGTGCGCCGGCGGAACATCCGGGGGCTGTCGCCGGGGCCGGAAACGCAGCTGGAGGAAGGCGATGTCGTCGTCCTGATCGGCGTTCAGGCCAATCTCGAACAGGCCGAGCGCCGCCTGCTCGGAGGGGTCTGAGCGCCTCTCGGGTGCCCCTGCGGCCGTCCGTGCTCTGCTAAACTCCGCCGTTTGACGATGCACGGGGTGATGCGCTGAAGCACTTGATCTTGGTGAAGTGCCGCTCGTCCCTGATGCGTTAGTCTGTGTTTCCACAAGATTTTTTTGGCTGCCTCGCTTGTCATCCGAATCCTCCGCCACCCTCGTGCAGTTGCAGGACGTTCGCTTCGCATACGGCGAGCGGGTCATCCTGCGCGGCATCGATCTCGATATCCCGCGCGGGAAGGTGGTGGCGATCATGGGCGGCAGCGGCTGTGGCAAGACGACTTTGCTGCGCCTGATCGGCGGGCAGTTGCGGGCCAGCGGCGGGATCGTGAACGTCGCGGGCCAGAATCTGGCGCGCTTGTCGACCCGCGAGCTCTATGCGCTGCGCCGGCGCATGGGGATGCTGTTCCAGTTCGGCGCGCTATTCACCGACATGTCGGTGTTCGACAACGTCGCGTTCCCGCTGCGCGAACATACCGACCTGCCGCCCGAACTGATTCGCGACCTCGTGCTGATGAAGCTCAATGCCGTCGGCTTGCGGGGTGCGGCGACGCTGAAGCCCGCGGAGCTCTCGGGCGGCATGGCACGCCGTGTCGCGCTGGCGCGCGCGATTGCGCTCGACCCGATGCTGATCATGTACGACGAGCCGTTCGCCGGCCTCGATCCGATCTCGCTGGGCGTCATCGGGCAGCTGATCCGCCGGCTCAACGATGCGCTCGGGGCGAGCACGATCATGGTCACCCACGATATCCTCGAATCGCTGCAGATCGTCGATTACGTCTATTTCATCTCGGAAGGACGCATCGTCGCGCACGGCACGCCCGACGAGATCCGCGCATCGGCCGATCCTTTCGTGCAGCAGTTCATCCATGCCGAGGCCGATGGCCCGGTGCCGTTCCATTATCCGGCTGAGCCTTTCGCGCCCAGCCTGCTGGGGCCGGGCGCGGCATGAACGGCCTGCTGAGTGTCGTGCGCCGGCTCGGCCGCGCCGTCATCGACGGGGTGTGGCGGCTCGGTTTCGCGACGCGCTTCTTCGGCCTGCTGCTGCTGTATTCCGGACAGTCGCTGCGGCGCGTGCATCTGACGATCCGCGAAGTGTATTTCAGCGGCGTGCTGTCGCTGCTGATCATCATCGTCTCCGGGCTTTTCGTCGGCATGGTGCTCGGACTGCAGGGCTACGAGACGCTGCAGCGTTTCGGCTCCGGCGATGCGCTCGGCGTGCTCGTGGCCCTGTCGCTGACGCGCGAACTGGGGCCGGTCGTCGCCGCGCTGCTGTTCGCGAGCCGCGCCGGCTCGGCGGTGACGGCCGAGATCGGCCTGATGAAAGCGACCGAGCAGCTCAAGGCGATGGACATGATGGCGGTCAATCCGATCGCCCGCGTCGTCGCGCCGCGTTTCTGGGGCGGCGTGATCTCGATGCCGCTGCTCGCCGCGCTTTTTTCCGCGATGGGCGTGTTCGGCGGCTGGCTGATCGGCGTCGTGCTGATCGGCGTCGATGAAGGTGCTTTCTGGTCGCAGATGCAGGCGGCCGTCGATTTTCGTTTCGATGTCGTCAACGGCGTGATCAAGAGCGTGGTTTTCGGTGCCGCGGTGGCGCTGATCGCGGTGTTCGAAGGCTACGACTGCACGCCCACCGCCGAAGGCGTGTCGCGCGCGATCACCCGCACCGTTGTCAGTTCGGCGCTGGCGATCCTGGCGCTCGACTTCGTGCTTACTTCCTTCATGTTCAGGGGCCAGTCATGAGCCGCACAACGCTCGACCTGTGGGTCGGTTTCTTCGTCGTCATCGGCATGGCTGCGCTGCTGTTCCTTTCGCTGAAAGTCGGCAATCTCGCGAGCGCCAATTTCAGCGAGTCCTACGTCCTCAAGGCGCAGTTCGACAACATCGGCGGCCTGAAAGTCAGGGCGCCGGTGAAGAGCGCGGGGGTCGTCGTCGGGCGCGTGACGAACATCGGCTTCGATACCGGCAGCTATCGCGCCGAAGTGACTTTCGTGGTCGATACCCGGTTTCAATTCCCCCGCGACACGATCGCGACGATCCTGACTTCCGGGCTGCTCGGCGAGCAATACCTCGGGCTCGAGCCGGGCGGCGACGTCGAGATGCTGAAGAGCGGGGAGGCCGTGCAGATCACGCAGTCCGCCGTGGTGCTCGAAAAGCTGATCGGGCAATTCCTGTTCAACAAGGCAGCGGAGGCTCCGGCGAACTGACCCTGCCGCATTGCATCGAACAAAAATGAATAACAATCCCTTCCCCCGGCCCACGACGCTCGCGGCGATCGCGCTCTGCCTGACGCTCGCCGCCGGCTGCACGACGCGGGTCGCGAATCCGGACGATCCGCTCGAGCGCTACAACCGCGCGATGTTCGGTTTCAACGAAACGGTCGACCGCGCCGCGATCCGGCCGGTCGCCGAGGCCTACGATGCGACGATGCCGACGCCCGTACGCACCGGCGTCGGCAACTTCTTCGGCAACGTCGGCGACGTCTGGAACGGCGTCAATAACCTGCTGCAGGGCAAGTTGAGGGAAGGCCTGTCCGACGGTGCCCGGTTCGGCCTGAACTCGACGCTCGGCATCCTCGGCATCTTCGATGTCGCGTCGGAGTTCGGACTGCCCAAGAGCGACGAGGATTTCGGCCAGACGCTCGGGCGCTGGGGAGTCGGCGAAGGCGCCTATTTCGTCGTGCCGTTCTTCGGTCCGCGCACGGTGCGCGACGCCGCCGTGCTGCCGATCGACCTGTACGGCGACAATGTCTGGGGCGTGAGCGACGTCGCGGCGCGCAACAGCCTGACCGTGCTGCGTCTCGTGCATGGCCGGGCGAACCTGCTCGGCATCGACAAGACGCTCGAAGAAGGCACCCTCGACAAGTATTCCTATGCGCGCGACTTCTACCTGCAGCAGCGTCGCTACCGGGTCCATGACGGGAGCCCGCCGCAGGAATACGAGGATTTCAACGGGGGTGACGGTGCCGCATCGCCGCATGGGCCCGCCAAGGGTGTCGCGGCAGCGACGAATGTCGACGAATTTCAGCAGGCGAGCGCCGGATCCGGTGGTGACCGCCCGGCCACAAGGTAATACAAGATGAAAAAACTCTTCCTTTCTCTGTGTCTGTTCCTGTCGATCGGCGCGAGTATGGCGGCCGACCCCGTCACGCCGCCCGGTGCCCGAGCCACGGCTGCGCTGATTGCTCCCGACGCGCTGGTTCGTGACGTGAGCAGCGACGTGCTGGCGATCGTTCGCGACGACCACGCGATCCGGGCGGGCGATACGGGCCGCGTCGTCAGTCTCGTCGAGGAAAAAGTGCTGCCGCACTTCAACTTCCGCCGCATGACGATGCTCGCCGTCGGCAAGGATTGGCGCCAGGCGACTCCCGAGCAGCAGAAGGAACTGGTCGACGTGTTCCGCACGCTGCTGGTCCGCACCTATTCCAATGCCCTGACGCAGTACCGCAACCAGGTCATCGAATACAAGCCGGCGCGGTTCGGCGCCGCCGATACCACGGTGCGTGTGCAGACCGAGGTCCGCCAGGCCGGGGCGCAGCCGATCAACATCGACTACGTGCTCGAAAAGACCGATCGCGGCTGGAAAGTGTTCGACGTCGTCGTCGCCGGCGTCAGCCTGGTGACGAATTATCGCGGCACGTTCGCGCAGGAAATCCGCGCTGGCGGCATCGACGGGCTGATCCGTTCCCTGCATGCCAAGACGCAGGAACTGAGCGGCCCCGCCGAGCGTTCATGAACGGCAACGTGACCGGGGTGCTGCGGCTCGACGGACCGCTGACGATGACGACCGTGAACGGGTTCGTGCAGGCCGGGCGCGCGAAGGCCGCGGCCGGCGACCTGACGGTCGACCTGTCCGGCGTCACCGCAGCCGATTCCGCGGCGCTGGCGCTGCTGTTCGACTGGCTGCGAGCGGCCCGTGGCGCCAGCCACCGGATGACGCTGAGCGGCGTCCCCGCGGGATTGCGCAGCCTCGCCGCGCTGTATGGCGTCGACGAGCTGTTGCCGGCGCAAGCCCCGGCCGCATCGACTCAATGAGCCTGCCGGCGATCCGCATTGTTTCGGCGACGAAGCGGTATGGCTCCGTGCAGGCGCTCGCCGGCGTCGACCTCGAGGTCGACCGCGGCGAGTTCTTCGGCCTGCTCGGTCCGAACGGCGCCGGCAAGACGACGCTGATCTCGGCGCTGTCAGGGCTGGTCCGCGCCGACAGCGGCACGCTCGAAGTGATGGGGCACGACGTCGTGTCCGATTACCGCAATGCGCGCCGCAAGCTGGGAGTGGTGCCGCAGGAACTGGTATTCGACCCGTTTTTCACGGTGCGGGAGCTGCTGCGCATCCAGTCTGGCTACTTCGGCATCCGCCACAACGACGACTGGATCGACGAGATCCTCGCGAGCCTCGATCTGACCGCCAAGGCGGGCGCGAACATGCGCATGCTGTCGGGCGGCATGAAGCGTCGCGTGCTGGTCGCCCAGGCGCTGGTGCACCGGCCGCCGGTGATCGTGCTCGACGAGCCGACCGCAGGCGTCGACGTCGAGCTGCGCCAAGGCCTGTGGCAGTTCATCCGCAAGCTCAACCGCGACGGTCACACGATCGTGCTGACGACCCATTATCTCGAAGAGGCCGAGGCGCTGTGCGGGCGCATCGCGATGTTGAAGGCGGGCCGCGTCGTCGCGCTCGACACCACCGCCAACCTGCTGCGGCGTTTCGCGGCCCATTCGCTGCGCGTGCGTCTCGAGCGTCCCGAAATCGCCGGCCGACTCGGCGCGACGCTCGCCGAAGGCGGCTGGGCGGAGTTCGCGCTCGACACCTACGACGAGGTCGAGCCGACGCTCGCGCGCCTGCGCGAGGCGGGCGGGCGGATCGTCGAGATGCAGCTCGGCGAAGCCGATCTCGAGCGGGTGTTCGTCGAGGTCATGCACGATGCGTGAATCGCGCCTCGCGGGTTTTCGCACGCTGCTGTACAAGGAAGTGTTGCGCTTCTGGAAAGTCGCGTTCCAGACCGTCCTGGCGCCGGTGATCAACGCGATGCTGTTCCTGCTGATCTTCTCGCACGTGCTCGACCGCCACGTCACCGTCTACGGCGACATCGCCTACACGGCGTTCCTCGTGCCGGGGCTGGTGATGATGTCGCTGCTGCAGAACGCGTTCGCCAACAGCTCGTCGTCGCTGATCCAGAGCAAGATCACCGGCAACATCATTTTCGTCCTGCTGCCGCCGCTGTCGTACCGCGAGTTCTATGCTGCCTACGTGATCGCGTCGATGCTGCGCGGGCTGTTCGTCGGCGCCGGCGTGCTGCTGGTGTCGATTCCGTTCGTCGATCTGTCGATCGCCGCGCCGGGCTGGGCGCTGGCGTTCGCACTGATGGGCAGCGCGATCCTCGCTTCGCTCGGCGTCATCGCCGGCATCTGGGCCGACAAGTTCGACCAGCTCGCCGGGTTCCAGAACTTCCTGATCATGCCGCTGACGATGCTGTCCGGCGTGTTCTATTCGCTGCATTCCCTGCCGCAGCTGTGGCAGGACGTGTCCCACGCCAACCCGTTCTTCTTCATGATCGACGGTTTCCGCTACGGCTTTTTCGGCCAGTCCGACGTGTCGCCGTGGCTGAGCCTGGGTGTCGTTAGTGTCTGTCTGATGTTACTTGCGGCTCTGACCCTGGCGATGCTCGCCCGGGGCTACAAGCTGCGCGCCTGAGGAAATCAAAATGTTCGAAGCAAGCGAAATCAAGAGACTGATCGAGCAGGGCATGCCCTGCGAATTCGTCGAAGTCCAGGGCGACGATGGCGTCCACTTCACCGGCATCGTCGTCAGCGCCGAATTCGAGGGCAAGCTGAAGGTGCGCCAGCACCAGGCCGTGTATGCGACCCTCGGCAAGCTGATGGGCAACGAGATCCACGCGCTGCAGCTGCAGACCTTCACGCCCGCCAAGTGGGCCGAAGTGCGCGGCGGACTCGGGTTCTGAGCGACGCGATGGACAAGCTACTGATCGAAGGCGGCGTGCGCCTGGCCGGAGAGACTGCGATTTCCGGCGCGAAGAACGCGGCCTTGCCGATCCTGTGCGCCGCGCTGCTGACCCGTGAGCCGATGACGTTCACGAACGTGCCGCAGCTGAACGACATCGACACCCTGCTGAAGCTGCTCGGGCAGATGGGCGTCAAGGTCAGCCGCGACAATGCGACCGTCACGCTCGACGCGTCCGCGATCGACAATCCGGTCGCGCCGTACGAGATGGTCAAGACGATGCGCGCGTCGATCCTCGTGCTCGGGCCGCTCGTCGCGCGCTGCGGCGAGGCGCGCGTGAGCCTGCCCGGCGGCTGCGCGATCGGCGCGCGCCCGGTGGACCAGCACATCAAGGGCCTTCAGGCGATGGGTGCGCAGGTGACGGTCGAGCACGGCTACGTGCACGCGGTCGTGCCGCGCCTGCGCGGCGCGCGCCTCTTCACCGACATGGTGACGGTCACCGGCACCGAAAACCTGATGATGGCAGCCTGTCTCGCCGACGGCGAAACGGTGATCGAGAACGCCGCGCGCGAGCCCGAAGTCGTCGATCTGGCGAACTGCCTCGTCGCGATGGGAGCGCGCATCTCCGGTGCCGGCACCGACGTGATCCGCATCCGCGGCGTCGAGCGCCTCAACGGCGCGACGCACCGCATCATGCCGGATCGCATCGAAACCGGCACCTATCTCTGCGCGGCGGCCGCGACCGGCGGCGAGATCCGCCTGACCCGTACGTCGACCGCGTATCTCGACGCCGTCGTCGACAAGCTGATGGACGCCGGCTGCGATGTCGTCGCCGAGCGCGACGCGATCCGCCTGAAGGCGCCGGCGCGCCTGACCGCGGTGAATATTCGCACCTCGCCGTACCCGGCGTTCCCGACCGACATGCAGGCGCAGTTCATGGCGATCAACGCGGTCGCCAGCGGGGCGGCGATGATCCGCGAGACGATCTTCGAGAACCGCTTCATGCATGCCGTCGAGTTGCAGCGCCTCGGCGCCGACATCCGCATCGACGGCAATACCGCTGTCGTGCAGGGGGTCGAGCGGCTGCAGGGGGCGACGGTGATGGCGACCGACCTGCGCGCCTCGGCGAGCCTCGTCATCGCCGGCCTCGTCGCCGAGGGCGAAACGGTCATCGAACGCATCTACCACCTCGACCGCGGCTATGAGCGGCTCGAAGAGAAGCTTGCCGCGCTCGGCGCGCGCGTGCGCCGCGTCGCCTGAGCGGCAGGCGCGGCGGTGCGGCCCGGCAGCTCAGTGTCCGGCGGCTTCCGGCTGTCGGACTTCGAGCACTTCGAGGTGGATCGAACGCCCGTCGTCGGTCTTCCAGTCGATCGCCTGGCCGACCGACAGGCCGAGCAGCGCGCTGCCAGCCGGCGAGAATACGGACACCTTGCCGGGACCCTGCCCGGCATCGCCCGGATAGACGAGAGTCAGCTCGTATTCGCGGCCGCTGGGTTGTTCGCGAAAGCGCGCCCGACTGTTCATCGTGATCACGTCGACCGGCATCTCCTCCGGTTCGCGCACCACGGCGCGCTCCAATTCATCGCGCAGGCCGTTCAGGTCGCTACGGTTGCGAGTGGCGGGCGAGAACAGCAGGCCTTCCAGGCGTTCCAGGTCACGTGAAGAGATCACGATCTCGGGTTTCATCTCATTTCACCTCAAATCGTTGGTGGAAAAAGTAAAAATGGCCGAACCGCCGTGCGGTTCAGCCAACCGCTGCAGGCTAACAGAAGGCGTGCCGGGTTACAATGTCGGCCCGATTTCTTCCGAGGCGCCGTCTGTGTCCAGCATCACCCTCGCCCTGTCGAAGGGCCGCATCTTCGAGGAAACGCTACCGCTGCTCGCGGCGGCCGGCATCGTGCCCGCCGACAATCCCGAAACCTCGCGCAAGCTGATCATCGACACCAACCGCCCGGACGTGCGCCTCGTCATCGTGCGCGCGACCGACACGCCGACCTACGTGCAGTATGGCGCGGCCGACCTCGGCATCGCCGGCAAGGACGTCCTTCTTGAGCACGGTGGCGCCGGGCTGTACCAGCCGCTTGACCTCGATATCGCCAAATGCCGGTTGTGCGTCGCGACGCGCAAAGGCTTCGATTACGCTGCGGCTTCCCGACCCGGCGGCCGGATCCGCGTCGCGACGAAATACATCAACAGCGCGAAGGCGCATTTCGCCGCGAAAGGCGTGCACGTCGACCTGATCAAGCTGTACGGTTCGATGGAGCTCGCGCCGCTCGTTGGCCTCGCCGATGCGATCGTCGACCTCGTGTCGAGCGGCGGTACCTTGCGCGCGAACAATCTCGAAGAGGTCGAGGAAATCATGCCGATCAGCTCGCGCCTGATCGTCAACCAGGCTTCGCTCAAGCTCAAGCGCGAACTCATCCAGCCGCTGCTGGAGGCCTTTGCAGGAGCCGTGAAATGACTGCCCCGGCTGCGGCGATCCGCCGCCTCGACGCGCGCGAACCCGAATTCCTGACGACACTCGACGCGCTGCTCGCATTCGAAGGCGGCGCGGACGCGCGCATCGACGCTGCGGTCAGCGAGATCCTGTGCGCAGTGCGCACTACCGGCGATACGGCGGTGCTCGAATACACGCGGCGTTTCGATCATCTCGACGTGAAGTCGATGGCGCAGCTGGAACTGCCGAAGTCGGAGCTGAAGGCGGCGCTCGACAGTCTCACCATCGAGCAGCGCGAGGCGCTGCGCCTCGCGGCCGACCGCGTGCGCGTCTATCACGAACGCCAGCGCGCCGAATCCTGGGATTACGTCGAAGCCGACGGCACGCGGCTCGGCCAGAAAGTCACGCCGCTCGACCGCGTCGGCCTGTACGTGCCGGGCGGGCGCGCGTCGTACCCGAGTTCCGTGCTGATGAACGCGATTCCGGCCAAGGTTGCCGGTGTCGGCGAGCTGATCATGGTCGTGCCCACGCCAAACGGCGAGAAGAACCCGCTGGTGCTCGCCGCGGCCGCGATTACCGGCGTCGACCGCGTATTCACGGTCGGCGGCGCGCAGGCGGTGGCCGCACTCGCGTACGGTACGCAGACCCTGCCGCAGGTCGACAAGATCGTCGGCCCCGGCAATGCCTATGTCGCCGAGGCGAAGCGCCGCGTGTTCGGCACCGTCGGCATCGACATGGTCGCCGGTCCGTCTGAAGTGCTGATCATCTCGGACGGCAGCGGCCACGCCGACTGGGTCGCGATGGACCTGTTCGCGCAGGCTGAGCACGACGAACTCGCGCAGTCGATCCTGCTGTGCACGGACGCGGATTTCATCGACGCGGTTGCCGCATCGATCGATCGCCTGCTGCCGACGATGCCGCGCCGCGAGACGATCGCCGCGTCGCTCGCGAACCGCGGTGCGCTGATTCACGTCGACAGCCTCGAACAAGCCTGCGCGATCGCGAACCGCATCGCGCCGGAACACCTCGAACTGTCGGTGGACGATGCCGAGCCATGGATCGGCTGCATCCGCCATGCCGGTGCGATCTTCGTCGGGCACTGGTCGGTCGAGGCGCTCGGCGATTACTGCGCCGGACCGAACCACGTTCTGCCGACGATGCGCAGCGCGCGCTTTTCGTCGCCGCTCGGCGTGTACGATTTCCAGAAGCGCACCAGCATCGTGCAGATTTCGGAAGCCGGTGCGCAGACCCTCGGCCGGGTGGCGTCGATCCTCGCTCGCGGCGAGGGCCTGCAGGCGCATGCGCGCTCGGCCGAGATGCGGCTGCGCGATCGGTAGCCGCACCGCGGGCCAAAAGCCGTCGGCCGGGCCGGCGACTCTCGAAGCCGGCTTCCGGGGCGAGCGGCAACGCGCTGCGGCAGGGCCGCTTGCCCCGCCTCGTTGAACTACTGCAGGATGTCGCGCAGCGCCTCGACGAGCGCGGTGCATTGCTCGTCGGTGCCGACCGTAATCCGCAGGAACTGCTCGATCCGCGGCTGGCGGAAGTGCCGCACGATGATCGCGCGTCGGCGCAGCTCCGCGGCGAGTTCCCCGGCATCGCGCCGCGGATGTCGGGCGAACACGAAGTTCGCGGCCGATGGCAGCACGTCGAAGCCGAGCGACGTGAGATCCGCTGAAAGGTGGTCGCGGGTGGCGATCACCGCCGTGCGAGTGCGCTGGAAGTGCTCTTCGTCTTCGATCGCGGCGACGCCGCCGGCGATCGCGAGCCGGTCGAGCGGATAGGAATTGAAGCTGTCCTTGACGCGGTCGAGCGCTTCGATCAGGTCCGGATGGCCCACCGCGAAGCCGACGCGCAGGCCGGCGAGCGAACGCGATTTCGACAGCGTCTGGACGACGAGCAGGTTCGGATAGTGCCGCACCAGCGGAATCGCCGATTCGCCGCCGAAGTCGACATATGCTTCGTCGATGACGACGACGCACTGCGGATTGCCCGCGACGATGCGTTCGATGTCGGCCAGCGGCATCAGCCGGCCGGTCGGTGCATTCGGGTTCGGGAAGATGATGCCGCCGGCGGCGGCCGGGCCGTGCGGCAGGTAGTCGGCCGGGCGGATCGCGAAGTTGTCGTCGAGCGGCACGGTCTCGAACGCGATGCCGTACAGGCCGCAGTAGACCGGGTAGAAGCTGTACGAGATGTCCGGAAAGCGGAGCGGACGCTCGTGCTTGAGCAGCGCCATGAACGCGTGCGCGAGCACTTCGTCCGAGCCGTTGCCGGCGAACACCTCGCGCGGCTCGACGCCGAAGCGCGCCGCGATCGCCGCCTTCAGCCGGTCGGCGCGCGGGTCGGGGTAGAGCCGCAGCGCGTCCGATGCTTCGGCGCGGATCGCCGCGATCGCGCGGGGCGACGGGCCGTACGGATGCTCGTTGGTGTTGAGCTTGACCAGGTTGGCGAGCTTGGGTTGCTCGCCCGGGACATAAGGGGTCAGGCCGTGGACGACGGCGCTCCAGTATTGGCTCATCAGCGGATCAGGGTGTGTCGGACCGGAAAGGGACGGGGATCGCTGGTGCGCCCCGCATGCCGCGCGCCCGCGCAGGTACCGGAACGGCAGCATTGCGGCGCGACTCGCGGGCGATGGTATCATGGCGCGAGAACGATGCCTGCCGGCATCCGATCCTTTCATTATCGTTCACACTCCCATGCGGCAAGCCGAAGTTACTCGCGACACCCTCGAAACCCGGATCATCGCGCGCGTCGACCTCGATGGCAGCGGCAAGGCCGCTCTCGCCACCGGAGTGCCGTTCCTCGATCACATGCTCGACCAGATCGCCCGCCACGGCGCGTTCGATCTCGATATCCGGGCCGAAGGCGATACGCACATCGACGACCATCATACCGTCGAGGATGTCGGCATCACGCTCGGGCAGGCTTTCGCCAAGGCGCTCGGCGACAAGCGGGGTATCCGCCGCTATGGTCACGCCTACGTGCCGCTCGACGAAGCGCTGTCGCGCGTCGTCGTCGATTTTTCCGGACGCCCCGGGTTGCACTATTTTGTCAGCTACACGCGGGCGCGGATCGGCAGCTTCGATGTCGATCTCGCGCGCGAATTTTTCCAGGGTTTCGTCAATCACGCCGGCGTGACGCTGCACATCGACAACCTGCGCGGCGACAATGCCCACCACCAGTGCGAAACGATTTTCAAGGCCTTTGGGCGTGCGTTGCGGATGGCGGCCGAACGCGACGAGCGTGCGGCGGGAGCGATCCCCTCGACCAAGGGCGCACTCTGATTCCTTCCCGATTCATCTGATTACGATACGAGCGATTCCGCGATGAGCGACGTAGCCATCATCGACTATGGCATGGGCAATCTGCGCTCGGTTGCCAAGGCGATCGAACATATAGCGCCCGACAAGCGGGTGGTCGTGACCTCCGATCCGGCCGTCGTGGCCGCCGCCGCACGAGTGGTGTTCCCCGGGCAGGGCGCGATGCCCGACTGCATGCGCGAACTCGACCTGCGCGGACTGCGCGACGTGGTCAAGGCCGCCGCCGCGTCGAAGCCTTTCCTTGGCATCTGCATCGGCCAGCAGATGCTGTTCGAGCACAGCGAGGAAGGCAACGTGCCCGGACTGGGAATCCTGCCGGGGTGCGTGGTTCGCTTCCCCGACGCGAAGATGGTCGCCGCCGACGGCAGCCGGCTGAAAGTGCCGCACATGGGCTGGAACGAAGTGCGCCAGCGCAAGCCTCATCCGATGTGGGAGGGGATTCCGGACAACGAGCGCTTCTATTTCGTCCATAGCTATTTCGTCGCGCCAGCCGACGCGGCGCTGGTCGCCGCCGAAAGCGACTACGGGATAAGGTTTACCAGTGCAGTCGCCCGGGCTAACATCTTTGCGGTTCAGTTTCATCCGGAAAAGAGCGCCCAGGCGGGCCTGAAAATGCTTGCGAATTTCATTTCCTGGGCGCCCTGACTCGTCTGGCCATTGCCGTTTCCCATCCACTTCTGATATTGACCCCATCCCCCGTATGCTGCTGATTCCCGCTATCGATCTCAAGGACGGCCATTGTGTACGCCTGAAGCAGGGCGAAATGGACGATGCCACCGTATTTTCCGAGGATCCTGCCGCGATGGCCCGGCACTGGATCGAGCAGGGGGCGAGACGCCTGCACCTGGTCGATCTGAACGGTGCGTTCGCCGGCAAGCCGAAGAACGGCGCCGCGATCCGTTCGATCGTCGATGAGGTCGGCGACGACATTCCGGTGCAACTCGGCGGAGGCATCCGCGACCTCGACACGATCGAGCATTATCTCGACAACGGCATTTCGTACATCATCATCGGCACTGCCGCGGTGAAGAATCCGGGCTTCCTGCATGACGCCTGCGGCGCGTTTCCGGGTCACATCATCGTCGGCCTGGATGCCAAGGACGGCAAGGTCGCCGTCGACGGCTGGTCGAAGATGACCGGCCACGACGTCGTCGACCTGGCGAAGAAATACGAGGACTACGGGGTCGAGGCGGTGATTTACACGGACATCGGCCGCGACGGCATGCTTTCGGGCGTGAATGTCGAAGCCACCGTCCGCCTTGCCCAGGCGCTGCGCATTCCGGTCATCGCGAGCGGCGGCATTGCCAGCATCGCGGACATCGACGCGCTGTGCGCGGTCGAAGCCGAAGGCGTGATGGGCGCGATCACGGGGCGTGCCATCTACGAAGGGACGCTGGATTTTGCCGCCGCACAGGCGCGCGCCGACGAACTCAACGGCGGCGAAGCCTGATGCTTGCCAAACGCATCATCCCCTGTCTCGATGTCAGTGCGGGGCGCGTCGTCAAGGGGGTGAATTTCGTCGAGTTGCGCGATGCCGGCGATCCGGTCGAAATCGCGCGCCGCTACGATGAGCAGGGTGCCGACGAGATCACCTTTCTCGATATCACTGCCAGCTCGGATGCTCGCGACATCATCCTGCATGTCGTCGAACGGGTTGCCGAGCAGGTTTTCATCCCGCTGACGGTGGGTGGCGGCGTGCGCACCGTCGAGGATGTGCGCCGGCTGCTGAACGCCGGCGCCGACAAGGTCAGCATCAACACCGCCGCGGTGAATAACCCGCAGGTTGTCGCCGAGGCCGCCGGCAAGGTCGGCAGCCAGTGCATCGTCGTCGCGATCGATGCGAAACAGACGGCGCCCGGCAGGTGGCAGGTGTTCACGCACGGCGGGCGCAACAATACCGGGCTCGACGCAGTCGAATGGGCGCAGAAGGTCGCCGCGCTCGGCGCCGGTGAAATCCTGCTCACCAGCATGGATCGGGATGGCACGAAAATTGGTTTCGACCTCGCACTGACGCGCGCCGTCGCCGACGCGGTGCCGGTCCCGGTGATCGCCAGTGGCGGCGTCGGGACGCTCGAGCATCTCGCCGAGGGCGTCTCGGAGGGGCGTGCGGATGCGGTGCTCGCCGCCAGCATCTTTCACTTCGGGCAGCATACGGTGCGCGAAGCGAAGGAGCTGATGCGCAGCCGGGGCATCGAGGTGAGATTGTGAGCAAACCGAACTCCGTACGCTGGCTCAACGAGGTGCAGTGGGACGACCAGGGACTCGTGCCGGTGATTGCGCAGGAAGCGGCGACCGGCGATGTGCTGATGTTCGCGTGGATGAACCGCGAGGCGCTGCAGCGCACCGCCGAAACCGGCGAGGCGATTTACTGGTCCCGTTCGCGCCGCCGGCTGTGGCACAAGGGTGAGGAGTCCGGCCATATCCAGAAGGTGCTGGAGATCCGCGTCGACTGCGATAGCGACGTCGTCCTCCTGAAGATCGAGCAGGTCGGCGGCATCGCCTGCCATACCGGCCGCCACAGTTGTTTTTTCCAGCGCTACCTGGCCGACGGTTCATGGGAAGCTGTCGATCCGGTCGTCAAAGATCCGAAGGATATCTACAAATGATCGATATCGAAGTGCTGCACCGAGTCGCCGCGACCCTTGCCGAGCGCAAGAAAGCCGATCCGGATTCGTCTTACGTTTCAAGCCTGTATGCCAAGGGTACCGACGCGATCTGCAAGAAGGTCGCCGAAGAGGCGGCCGAGACGATCATGGCAGCCAAGGACAAGGACATGCTCCACGTGGTCTGGGAAGTCACCGACCTGTGGTTCCATTCGCTGGTGCTGCTGACGCATTTCGGCCTGTCGGTCGATGACGTGCTCGCGGAGTTCCGGCGTCGCGAAGGGGTCTCTGGCATCGACGAGAAGAAATCCCGCACGGCTTCGTGAGGCGAACAAACCATGAGCGACTGTATTTTCTGCAGGATCGTGGCCGGCGAGATCCCGGCGAAGAAGATCCACGAGGACGAGGACATCCTCGCCTTTCACGACATCCATCCTGTCGCACCGGTTCACTTCCTGGTGATCCCGAAGCTGCACATTCCGTCGATGGCCGAGTTGCGGCCGGAGCACGCAGCGGTGATGGGCCGGGTGATGACCGAATCTGCCCGGATCGCCGGGGAACTAGGTTGCGCCGACGGCTTTCGAATGATCATCAACACGGGTCGGGTGGGACGGCAGGAGGTGTATCACCTGCACGTCCACATCGTGGGCGGCCCGGAGGTGCTTCCGGCAATGTTGAGGCGTTAAGGAGAGAAGTAATGGGTTCATTCAGTATCTGGCACTGGCTGATCGTTCTGGTGATCGTCGTGCTGGTCTTCGGGACGAAGAAGCTGCGCAATGTGGGCCAGGACCTGGGTGGCGCGGTCAAGGGTTTCAAGGACGGCATGCGGGATTCCGAAAAGTCCGGTGACGACGTGCAGCAGAAGATCGGCGGTGACACGCTCGACGCGCAGGCGACGGACAAGAGCCACAACAAGGTCAGCCACTGACCTCCCACGGGACTTACCCGCTCAAAGGGGCGCCGCTGCAGTGCGCCCCTTCGTTTTGGCGCGATCCGCGAGCGAAGCATCCGGGCGGGACAACCAGCTAGATCATGTTTGATTTCGGTTTTTCGGAACTTGTCGTCATCGCAGTGGTGGCGCTGATCGTCGTCGGCCCGGAGCGCCTGCCGAAGGTGGCCCGCACCGCCGGTCACCTGCTGGGCCGGCTGCAGCGTTACGTCTCGGACGTGAAGTCGGACATTCAGCGTGAAATGCAGCTCGAAGAGCTCAAGGCGCTGCAGCAGCAGGTCGAACAACAGGCACGCGAACTGGAATCATCGGTGCGTGGCGAGGCGGCGAAAATCGAGGCGGACGTGAATGAGACCGTCGCGGAGGTGAAAGCCGGGGTGACGCTCGACGCCGCTCCCGCGCCGGTCGCCGATCGGTCCGAGGCGGGCGAACCGGCAGCTGCTTCCGGCACCCGGCCGGTCGCGCACACGGTGGAAGCGCCGGTGACCCTTGCTCCCGTCTCTCTTGCGCCGCAAGGTGATTCCGCTTCGGCGGGCAGGGACCTGGAGCCGGCTGCCGTCCCCGGGCAGCGGGCGGAGAAAGCATGAGCGAGCTTCAGGAAACCTTCATTTCGCATCTCGTCGAGCTGCGCGACCGGCTGTTGCGGGCGATGGTTGCGGTCATCGTGGTGTTTGTCTGCCTGATGCCCTGGGCCGGCGAGATCTACGACCTGCTTGCCCGGCCGATGATGAATACGCTGCCGGAAGGCACGCACATGATCGCGACCGGAGTGGTCACGCCGTTTTTCGTGCCGGTCAAGGTCACGATGATGGTGTCTTTCGTTCTCGCACTGCCTTTCGTGCTCTATCAGGCCTGGGCGTTCATCGCCCCGGGGCTGTATGCCCACGAGCGCCGCCTCGGCCTGCCGCTGGTGCTTGGCAGCACGCTGCTGTTTCTGCTCGGCATGGCCTTCTGCTATTTCTTCGTGTTCGGTACCGTCTTCAAGTTCATTGCCGAATTCGCGCCGAAGAGCATCGTCCCCGCGCCGGATATCGAACAGTACCTGTCGTTTGTGATGACCCTGTTCATCGCCTTCGGCCTGACGTTCGAAGTTCCCGTGGCGGTGATCCTGCTCGTCAAGGCAGGGGTGGTCAGCATTGCCAAGCTCCGCGAAGTCCGGCCCTACGTCATTGTCGGCGCGTTCGTCATCGCGGCGATCATCACGCCTCCTGATGTCGTGTCGCAGTTCATGCTCGCGGTGCCGATGTGCCTGCTCTACGAAGTCGGGATCCTGCTGGCGAAGTTCGTCGCCAAGCGCGATGCGGGAACGGGAGAACCTGCGCGAGTCGAGCCGGGTCTCGATCGCATCGAAGCCCCGGAGCCGGACGGGAAATAAGCAAGGGCTGCCGCCGGACGCGCAAGCGGGATCAGCGCTCGGCCGGTGGTGTCGGCCGGCGTCCGACCTGCACTTTCAGATCGACTTCGCCGGTCGTGCGGCGGATGCGGAACCGGGCTTCGTGTCCCGGGGGCAGGGCTGCGACGGTTTCCAGCATTCCCCTGGGGTCGTGCACTGGCGTCCCATCGACGCTGAGCAGCACGTCGCCCGGCCGGATTCCCGCGCGTTCGGCGGGGCTGCCGCGCAGCACCCCGGCGATCAGGGCGCCATTGACCTTCGGCAGGCCGAAGGATTCGGCCAGTTCGGCAGTCATTTCCTGTATTTCGACGCCGATCCAGCCACGCGTCACTTCGCCGCTGGAAACGATCTGCTCGAGGACGTTGCGCGCAATCGAGACCGGTATCGCGAAACCGATACCGAGCGAGCCCCCCGAGCGCGAGTAGATCGCGGTATTGATCCCGACCAGGTTCCCGTGGCTGTCGACGAGCGCGCCGCCGGAGTTTCCCGGATTGATCGCCGCATCGGTCTGGATGTAGTTCTCGAACGTATTGATCCCGAGCTGGCTGCGGCCGAGCGCCGAAACGATCCCCATCGTCACCGTCTGGCCGACCCCGAACGGATTGCCGATCGCGAGCACGACATCGCCGACCTCGATGGCGTCGGTTGCTGCAAAGGTGATCGCCGGAAGCTTTCCGTTGCCTTCGAGCTTCAGCACCGCGAGATCGGTCTCCGGGTCGCGGCCGACGAGCTTGGCCGGGAATTTCCGCCCGTCGTTGAGCGCGACCTCGATCTCGTCCGCGGCCTCGATCACGTGATTGTTCGTGAGGATGAATCCGTCGGGGCTTGCGACGACGCCCGAGCCCAGCCCCGAGGCGCGCTGTGGCGGTGCATTGTCCTGGCGTTCGCCGAAGAAATGACGAAAGATCGGATCGTCGAGAAGCGGATGACGCGGGCGCTGAACGTCCTTTGCCGTGTAGATGTGCACCACCGCCGGCATCGAACGTTTGGCGGCTTCTGCGTACGAACCCGGGGCAACGACGACCGAATCGGAGGCAGCGCCGGGTGCTTCGAGGATTTCCACTACCGAGGACGGCGCAGCACCTTTGAGCCACTCGGGCTTCAGGGTGGTGAGGACAAACAGCACCGCGACGCTGATCGTCACGGCCTGCGCGAAGATCAGCCACAGGCGGCGCATAATGTTGCTCTGATGCGCGAGCGGCCGGACAGCTACCCGCGGAGGAATCGGACAAGTCAGTGAGCGGAGACCGCATGCAACTCATCGAGCTGCAAACCCATCTGGATGAACTGCTGGATGTCGCGCGATTCAGGGATTATTGCCCAAACGGATTGCAAGTGGAAGGACGCCCGGAGGTGAGACGGGTGGTGTGCGGGGTGACGGCGAGCCAGGCGCTGGTCGATCTGGCGGTCGCCGAAGGCGCCGACGCGCTGCTCGTGCACCATGGCTACTTCTGGCGTGGCGAGGATGGCCGCATCACGGGGATCCGCAAGCGCCGGCTCGCCGGGCTGCTGCGCAACGATATCAGTCTTCTCGCTTACCATCTTCCGCTCGATGCCCACCCGGAATTGGGCAACAACGCTCAACTGGGCAAACTGCTGGGCTGGCGTGGGGAAGGGCGGTTCGGCGATCAGGAGCTGGGCTGGATCGGAACCCCGATGCAGCCGAACAGCGCCGGCCATATCGCCCGTTCGCTCGCTGCAAGGCTCGGCCGGGAGCCGTTGCTGGTGGGCGATCCTGAGCGCGTCATCCGGCGGGTGGCATGGTGCACCGGCGGTGCCCAGGGTTATTTCGAAGAGGCAATCGCCGCGGGGACGGATCTCTATGTCTCCGGGGAAATCTCCGAGCAGACGGTGCACGTTGCCCGCGAATCCGGTGTCGCGTTCATCGCCGCCGGGCACCACGCGACCGAGCGCTACGGCGTGCACGCGCTCGCTCAGCACCTGTCCGAGGTTTTCGGGCTCGACGCCCGGTTTGCCGATCTCGACAATCCGGTCTGATCGCCGGACGCCGTTCGCAGCGGTCACGGGGTCAGGACGAGAGGGATAGCTCCTTTGCCCGGACGTCCGGCTGATACGGGCCGAGGTGCTCTTCGAGAACGCCTGCCAGGACGAGGATCTCGTCGATCACGCTGAGCGGGAAGCCTTCCCGCATGCCGTCGCGGTTGTCGCGGAGCAGGTTCTCCAGGTAGGCCTGGCAGTCGCGACTCCCCCACAGGTTCTGGATCCGGCTCATGACGTGGGACATCTGTTCGATCGTGCTCGTGGGCCGGCGCGCCTCGTCGAATGTGTCCCAGGTTACCGCCTTGACGTTGAACGTCTTGTTCAGCTGCCGCGCGAGCGTGTCGAACTCGGGCCGCAATCCCGCGGCACGATACACCTCGAGCAGTTTCAGCCACGGCGTGATGGCTTTCTTCGGGTTCGACTGGATGAACTCGGCGAGCGTCTCGGCCGCCCCTTGCACGCGGCCGAAAGCCATCATGATTTCAGCCAGCTCGATCGCCGAGTCATGCTCTTCCGCATCGTCCTCGACGAGGAGCGCCGCCGCCGGGAGCTCCAGGCGCGGGGCCCCGGATAGTGAAACGGGCGGGCGAGCCGGGACGGAGGTTTCTGCAAACAGCGCGAATCCCGGTGCTGCCGGGGCCGGCGCGGCGGGAGTGCCACGTGTTGCGGACGGGGCGTCGAGTCGCCTGTGCAGGGCAGGAGGCGATGGGATGTTCGCAAGCGGTGTCCTGCCGGACCGGCTTGCGGCCTCCGCCCGCTGTCTGCGCAGCCACAGCCCCCCTCCGGCCAGGGCGAGCAACAGGGTGCCGAGCGCAGTCGCCGGAACGATCCAGTCGCGCGATGACGAGGCGGGCATCATCGCGGGCGGCGTCACTGCGGGGGGGGCGATTGCGCTCGTTCGGGAAGCGGGGTCCGCAGTCGCGCGCACTCGCTCCATCATCGCCGCCTGGATTTGCTCCAGCCGGCGGATGCGTTCGTTCAGTTCGAGCTGGGCGACGATCGTTCGGTCGATCGCGCTGATTGCGCTTTGTTCGCGCTGCAACTGATCCTGCCCGGTATCCGTTGCCGCCTTGGCCGGCTCCGTTTTGGGGAGTCCGCTGCTGAGGCGCAAGCCGTCTCCATGGCGCACCTCCGCGCCGGGGGGAGGCGGATGACCCTCTTGCCGGAGCGCCGGTTCTCTTCCGGCGGCAGAGGCGAAGGCGGATACGGGCGTTCGCGTTGTCTTTCTTGCCGAGCGTGCAGGCTGCACGGACGACGTGCCGGCGCCCGGGACGGTGCGCGGTTTCGTCCTGGCTGCGGAGGGCTCTGGCGGCGCCGGGCGCGTTTCGGCGCCGTGTTCGATCCCCGCGTGAACCGCCGGCGCCTCCGGTGGAAAGTCGGGGAAGGACAGGAGCAGCGTGTATTCGCGACGCAGGTGCGCGTCGCACGTATCCTCGATCCCGAGTTTCACGATCGGCTCGGCGACCGGTGCCGTCCCGGACACGACAATCCGCGCTGCGCGACCGTGGCCGACGACGCTTATCCGTCCGTTCCGTACCCATGGCACGCCGTCTTCGTTCGTGCCTGCCGTCAGCTTCAGGCATTCGCCCGCGCGTGCCGGCTCCCCGCCAGCGATCGCGATCTCCACCCGCAGCGGTGCTCCGATCGCCGACAACGCCACCGGCTCGCCGAGCGCGACGGCTGCCATGCCCGTCGATGCCGCGAGCGCCGTGACGCTCAGCACAACGGAAAAGGAGACGGCCAGGTGTGCGATTTTGTTCATTGTCGGCTCGTCGACGCCGCAGGGGACCAGGAAGGCGTTACATCTTGTGTCAAATTCGTGGCGCCATTTTAAACAATCTGCATGTCCAGGGAGCGGGCATTCTTCAGGGGGTGTGCAGTAATTCGGAAACGCCCGATCTGGTTTGCGGCTCTCGGCCTTGCGACGGGGTTGTCGGTGCCTGGCAGGGTTCGTATTCTACGTTGGCGCTCCAGCCACGACTTTGGAATTCACGGTAGTATCGACATCCCATACGCCACCGTACGTAAAGATGCCCCTTCCTCCTCCGCGTGCTCTCCGCCAGAAAGTCCATCTGCGCCAGATAAGCGTCGAGGGGTATCGGCGCGACGACGGAATGCTCGAGCTCGAAGCGTGCCTGCGGGACACGAAAGAGATCGACTACGTGCTCGCTTCCGGTATCCGTCGGGCCGGCGACGCGATCCACGAGATGAGGGTCCGGGTTACCCTCGACGCCGATTTCACGATCATCGACGCGCAAGCCTGTTCCGACCGCGTGCCGTACCCGGGGGGCTGCGACACCATCGCGCCCGCATACCGGCAACTGGTCGGACTGAACCTGATGCGGGGTTTTCGCCGGACCGTCAGCGAGATGTTCGCCGATGTTCGTGGCTGCTCGCACATGACCGAGCTGCTGCTGAGCCTGCCGACCGCTGCAATCCAGACGTTGGCGACTTTCCGCCGCGACAACGAGGACGAGGACGAGAAGCCGTTTCAGCTCGACCGTTGCCACGCCCTGGAAACCTCGACGGAGACTGTGCGGCTGTACTACCCGAAGTGGCATCGGGGGCGGGCGAACGACCCGTGATCCCTATCGGGTACGTGCGGCCCGGGCTGAAATTCCGCACTGCGCAATTCCGGTTATAATCCCGCGATCTTGCGGCGATCGCGCCCGTTTCGGGGGCGAGTCATGAGACGGGGCCGGGCTGCATTGTCCGGTCGGCAGCGGCGTGCGTCGGACGAGGGAGACGGCGCCCGTCGCGGAGCGAAGCTCCGAAGCGTCCCATCAACCTGTTCGCGCCGCTTGTGCGTCGCGTCTTCGATCGAAGGGCAACCATGAAGATTCATGAGTATCAGGCAAAAGAGCTGTTGAGAAAGTACGGCGTCGTCACGCCGCGCGGCATCCCCTGCTTTTCCGTGGATGAAGCAGTCAAGGCCGCCGAGCAGCTGGGCGGATCGATCTGGGTCGTGAAGGCCCAGATTCACGCGGGGGGGCGTGGCAAGGGCGGCGGCGTGAAGCTCGCGCGGTCGATCCATGAAGTGCAACAGCACGCCGGCGAGATTCTCGGCATGCAACTGGTGACCCACCAGACCGGCCCCGAGGGGCAGAACGTCCGCCGCCTGCTGATCGAGGAAGGCGCAGACATCAAGAAGGAATACTACGTCGCGGCGCTGACCGACCGTGCAACGCAATCGGTGGCGATCATGGCCTCGTCCGAAGGCGGCATGGACATCGAGGAGGTCGCGCACAACACTCCCGAGAAGATCATCAAGGTGTTCGTGGATCCGCTTGTCGGCCTGACCGACGCGCAGGCGACCGAACTCGCGAAAGGCATCGGCGTGCCCGATGCGTCGATCGACAAGGCAGTCGACACGTTTAAGAAGCTCTACACCTGCTACATGGAAACCGATGCCTCGCTCGCGGAAATCAATCCGCTGATCCTCGAGGGCAACGGCAACATCAAGGCACTCGACGCGAAGTTCAACTTCGACTCGAACGCGCTGTTCCGTCATCCCGACATCGTCGCGTTCCGTGATCTGGATGAAGAGGATCCCGCCGAAATCGAGGCCTCGAAGTTCGACCTTGCGTACATCTCGCTCGACGGCAACATCGGCTGCCTCGTGAACGGCGCCGGTCTGGCGATGGCGACGATGGACACGATCAAGCTGTACGGCGCCGAACCGGCGAACTTCCTCGACGTCGGCGGTGGTGCGACGACCGAGAAAGTCACCGAAGCCTTCAAGATCATGCTCAAGAACCCGAAGGTCAAGGGCATCCTCGTCAACATCTTCGGCGGCATCATGCGCTGCGACACGATCGCGGCCGGCGTCGTCGCCGCCGCGCGCGAAGTGCATCTGGCGGTGCCGCTCGTCGTGCGCATGAAAGGCACGAACGAGGACCTCGGCAAGCAGATCCTCAAGGATTCCGGCCTGCCGATCATCGCCGCCGATACGATGGCCGAAGCGGCCGAGAAGATCGTCGCTGCCGTCAAGTAAGGAGCCACCGAATGTCGATTCTCATCAATAAAGATACCAAGGTCATCACCCAGGGCATCACCGGCAAGACCGGGATGTTCCACACCTCGAAGTGCCGCGAATACGCGAACGGTGCGAACTGCTTCGTCGCCGGTGTCAACCCGAAGAAGGCCGGCGAGGACTTCGAAGGCGTGCCGATCTACGCCACCGTCAAGGAAGCGAAGGAAGCTCAGGGCGCGACCGTCTCCGTGATCTACGTGCCGCCGGCCGGCGCCGCCGCGGCGATCTGGGAAGCGGCCGAAGCGGATCTGGACCTCGCGATCTGCATCACTGAAGGCATCCCGGTCCGCGACATGCTGATGGTGCGCAACAAAATGAAGGCCAAGGTTGCGGCCGGCGGCAAGGAAACGCTGCTCCTCGGGCCGAATTGCCCGGGCCTGATCACGCCGGACGAGATCAAGATCGGCATCATGCCCGGTCACATCCACAAGAAGGGCCGCATCGGCGTCGTGTCGCGCTCGGGCACGCTGACCTACGAGGCGGTCGCACAGCTGACCGAGATCGGTCTGGGTCAGTCGTCGGCGGTCGGCATCGGCGGGGACCCGATCAACGGCCTGAAGCACATCGACGTGATGCGCATGTTCAACGACGATCCGGACACCGACGCGGTGATCATGATCGGCGAGATCGGCGGGCCGGACGAGGCGGAAGCGGCGCAGTGGTGCAAGGCCAACATGAAGAAGCCGATCGTCGGCTTCATCGCCGGCGTCACCGCGCCGGCCGGCAAGCGCATGGGCCACGCCGGTGCGCTGATCTCGGGTGGCGCGGATACTGCCGACGCCAAGCTCGCGATCATGGAAGAATGCGGCTTCACGGTGACCCGCAATCCGTCCGAGATGGCCAAGCTGCTGAAGGCGATGCTGTAAGCACGATTCGCCCCGAGCGGTAGAAAAGCGCCGGCTGGACCGGCGCTTTTCGTTGCTGGGAGCCGACGGGGAAAAACTGCTAGAATCCTCCGCTGCGCTTTTTTCCGCTTATCGTCCATCCGGAGTTTTTCATGGCAATCGAACGTACCCTGTCCATCATCAAGCCCGACGCCGTCGCGAAGAACGTGATCGGCAAGATCTACCAGCGCTTCGAAGATGCAGGCCTGAAGATCATCGCGTCGAAGATGGCGCATCTGTCCGAGCGCGAAGCCGGCCAGTTTTACGCCGTGCACAAGGAGCGCCCGTTCTTCAAGGATCTGGTGTCCTTCATGATTTCCGGCCCGGTGATGATCCAGGTGCTCGAAGGCGAGAGCGCGATTGCGAAGAACCGCGACCTGATGGGCGCCACCGATCCGAAAAAAGCCGATGCCGGCACGATTCGTGCGGATTTTGCGGAATCCATCGACGCGAACGCGGTCCATGGTTCCGATGCGCCGGAAACGGCTGCCGTCGAGATTGCCTTCTTCTTTCCCGGCATGAACGTGTATACCCGCTGAACCCCTCACGGGGAAAGCCCGCGCATCGGCCCGCGCATCTTCATCGATAGCGGGCCGATTGCATTATGGGAGCTGTACAGGACACAGATGCTTACACCGGTCAACCTGCTCGATTTCGACGTCGACGGTCTCGTCAACTGGTTCGCTGAACGGGGCGAGAAGCCTTTTCGTGCGCGTCAGGTGATGCGCTGGATGCACCGTTTCGGCGAAACCGATTTCGGCAACATGACCGACGTGGCGAAGAGCCTGCGCGCGAAGCTCGCCGAAGAGGCCTGCATCCGGGCGCCCTGCGCGATCCGCGATTCGGTGTCGGCCGACGGGACGCGCAAATGGCTGCTCGATGTCGGCAGCGCGAACGCGGTCGAAGCGGTGTTCATTCCCGAGACGAACCGCGGCACATTGTGCATCTCGTCGCAAGCCGGATGCGCCCTCGACTGCGCGTTCTGCTCGACCGGCAAGCAGGGCTTCAACCGCAACCTCTCGGCGGCCGAGATCATCGGCCAGCTGTGGCTCGCGAACAAGCTCCTCGGCGGCAGCGCGTCGCCGGCAGGTTCGAAGGACGGAGACGGCGAGCCTGACAACGGCCGCGTCATCAGCAACGTCGTGATGATGGGGATGGGCGAACCGCTCGCGAACTTCGACAATGTCGTCACTGCGCTGCGGCTGATGCTCGACGATCACGCATACGGACTGTCGCGCCGCCGCGTGACGGTGTCGACGTCGGGAATCGTCCCGGCGATGGATCGCCTGCGCGACGAATGTCCGGTCGCGCTGGCGGTGTCGCTGCATGCGCCGGACGATGCGTTGCGCGACCGCCTGGTGCCGATCAATCGCAAATATCCGTTGCGCCAGCTGATGGCGGCGTGCCAGCGCTACCTCGAACGGGCGCCTCGCGACTTCGTGACCTTCGAATACGTCATGCTCGACGGCATCAATGACTCGGACGCGCATGCGCGCGCGCTCGTCGAACTGGTGCGCGACGTGCCGTGCAAGTTCAACCTGATCCCGTTCAACCCTTTCCCGAATTCCGGCTTCGATCGTTCCTCGACTGAACGCATCCGGCGCTTTGGCGGGATCCTGATCGACGCGGGCATCGTCACGACGACCCGCAAGACGCGCGGCGACGACGTGAACGCGGCCTGCGGGCAGCTCGCGGGACAAGTGCAGGACCGGTCGCGGCGCACGGTCAGGCTGGTGAAGTCGATGGAGGGGCGCTGATGATGCGCTGGTTCGCGGCGCCGCTGCTCCTCTGCGCTGTCGTGCTCGGGCTGGCTGCGTGCGCGGCGCCATCGGGCGCCGGACGCCCGCTGGCGGAGCGGCCGGTCTCTGAAGTGCCGGTGACGAATGCCGCGACGGCGAGCGCCAAGGTCCACGTGGATCTCGGCATGGCGTATCTTCAGGTCGGGCGCTACGCGGTCGCGCTCGACGAGGCGCGGGCGGCTCTCGCGAGCGATTCTGCGTACTCGCCGGCGTATCACCTGATGGGTCTCGTCTATATGTTCATCGACGACCGGAACGCGGCGCGCGACAATTTCCTGCGCGCGCTGCAGAGCGCGCCGAACGACCCCGAGTTCAACAACAGCTACGGCTGGTTCATGTGCGTGTCGGGGCAGGAGGCGGAAGGGCTCGAACGGCTCGCGCGCGCCGCGCGCAACCCGTATTACCGCACGCCCTCGCGGCCTTACACGAACGCGGGCCTGTGCCACCTGCGGCGCGGCAACGAGGCCGCGGCCGAGGCCGAGTTCCAGCGCGCCGTAGAGCTCGACGCATCCAACGCGCAGGCGCTCTACCACCTTGCCGTGATCGCCTACCGCGGTGGCGCCTACGAGGTTGCGCGGAACCATCTCGTGCAGTTGCACCAGCAAAGCGAGCCGACGGCGGAGTCCGTATGGCTCGGTGTGCGCACCGAGCACAAGCTCGGCAACCGCGAGGCCGAGTCGAGCTACGCGGCGCAACTGCGCGGCCGTTTTGCCGACAGCGTGGAACACCGGGCAATGAATCAGGGAAATTACGAGTGAACGACGTTCATCGTGAAGAGGGCGCGACCCCGGTCGAACCGGCTGCTGCAGCTTCTGTCGGAGAGATCCTGCGCCGCGCACGCGAAGCCCGCGGCGAGACCCTCGGCGACGTCGCGTACGCATTGAAACTGACCTCCAGGCAGATCGAGGCGATGGAAGCCGAGCGCTTCGATCTGCTGCCCGGACCGGCGTTTGTTCGCGGCTTCCTGCGCAATTACGCGCGGTACCTCGGGATCGACCCGGCCGCGCTGCTCGCCGGCCTCGCAAAAAACGCCGCTGCGATGCCGGTCGAACTCGCCCCGGTGTCGAATGCCGAGGGCGTGATGCCGAGCGGCAGGGCGGCGCGTTCCGCCCGTCTGCCGGCGGCGCTGGTTGCCGGCGGCTTGCTGGCCGTGGTCGTCGCGGGGTGGTTTTTCGACTGGTTCCAGATGCCGGACGCCGACACCACGACGGTCGAATTGACGCCGTCCGAAGGGGAGGCGACGCCGCTGCCGGTGCCGCTCGAACCTCCGTCCCCGGTGGCCGGGCCCGCCGTGGCGCCGCAAGTGTCTTCGCCGGCTGCGGTGGCGGCGGATGGCGTGGCGGCGAACGATGTGCCACCGCAAGCGCCTGCCGCAGCGGCCTCGCCGGGAGTCGCCCCCGCCTCCATTCCGGGAGGCAGTGCGGCCACGACAGTTCCTGCTGAACTGCCGGGCGTGGAGCACCTCGTGTTCCGTTTCGCCGGTGAATCGTGGGTGGAGGTGCGTGACGCGACGGGCGCGATCATTTTTTCCGGCATCAATGCGGCGGGCAGCACGCGTACGATCCAAGGCAAGCCGCCGTTCGGACTCGTCGTCGGCAACGCGCACAAGGTCACGACGGAATTTCGCGGACAGCCGCTGGACCTTGTTCCCCATATTCGCGTCGGCGTCGCAAAGCTGACCGTGAAGTGAGCTGAAATGGCAACGAATTCTTCTTCGGGAGTACTCGCCCGTCACAAGACGCGGCAGGTCAGGGTGGGGCGGGTCAGCATCGGTTCCGACGCGCCGGTGGTCGTGCAGTCGATGACGAACACCGACACCGTCGACGTGCTCGGGACCGCGATGCAGGTCGCCGAGCTTGCCCGCGCCGGCTCCGAGCTGGTGCGCATCACCGTCAATAACGAGGCGGCCGCGAAGGCCGTGCCGCATATCCGCGACCGCCTGCTGGCGCTCAATGTGGAGGTGCCGCTCGTCGGCGACTTCCATTACAACGGCCACAAGCTGCTCGCCGAGCATCCGGCCTGCGCCGAGGCGCTGGCGAAGCTGCGGATCAATCCGGGCAACGTCGGCGCGGGCGCGAAACGCGACCCGCAGTTCGCGGCGATCGTCGACATCGCGTGCCGCTACGACAAGCCGGTGCGCATCGGCGTGAACTGGGGAAGCCTCGATCCGTCGGTGCTGGCCCGCGTCATGGACCAGAACGCCAGGCTCGCACAGCCGCGCGACGCGAACGCGGTGATGCGCGAAGCCCTCGTCGTGTCGGCGCTGGAATCGGCGGCGAAGGCCGAAGAATATGGGCTCGGGGGCGACCGCATCATCCTGTCGGCGAAAGTGTCGAGCGTGCAGGACCTGATCGCGGTGTATCGCGATCTGGCGGCGCGCTGCGACTATCCGCTGCACCTCGGGCTGACCGAGGCGGGAATGGGCTCGAAAGGCATCGTCGCCTCGACCGCGGCGCTCGCGGTACTGCTGCAGGAAGGCATCGGTGACACGATCCGCATCTCGCTGACGCCGGAACCGAACGGCAGCCGCACGCAGGAAGTCGTCGTCGCGCAGGAGATCCTGCAGACGATGGGCCTGCGCGCATTCACGCCGATGGTGATCGCCTGCCCGGGGTGCGGGCGTACGACCAGCACCTTCTTCCAGGAACTGGCGTCGGGCATCCAGTCCTATGTGCGGGACCAGATGCCGGTGTGGCGCGAGCAGTACGACGGCGTCGAGAACATGACCGTCGCGGTGATGGGCTGCGTCGTGAATGGGCCGGGCGAGAGCAAGCACGCCAACATCGGCATCTCGCTGCCCGGCACCGGCGAAACTCCCGCGGCACCGGTGTTCGTCGATGGCGAGAAAACCGTCACGCTGCGTGGCGACAATATCGGCACCGAATTCAAGGCCATCGTCGACGACTACGTGGCCACCCGATACGTGAAAAAGGCGGGCTGAACCGTCAGCTTATGACAGAAAAAAAACCGATGATTCAGGCCTTGCAGGCCGTACGCGGGATGAACGACATCCTGCCCGACGAGGCCGAAGCCTGGGAGCATTTCGAGGACATCGTCCGGGACTGGCTGCGCAGCTACGGCTACCGGCCGATCCGCATGCCGATCGTCGAGCCGACGCCGCTGTTCAAGCGCGCGATCGGCGAAGTCACCGACATCGTCGAGAAGGAGATGTACTCCTTCGAGGACGCGCTCAACGGCGAACAGCTGACGCTGCGCCCCGAAGGCACGGCATCCTGCGTGCGCGCCGCGATCCAGCACAAGATGCTGTCCGCCGGCGCGCAACGCCTCTACTACCACGGCCCGATGTTCCGCCACGAGCGGCCGCAGAAAGGGCGCTACCGCCAGTTTCACCAGATCGGTGTCGAGGCGCTGGGCTTCGACGGACCCGACATCGACGCCGAACACATCCTGATGTGCGCACGCCTGTGGGACGACCTCGGGCTGGAGGATGTCAGACTCGAGCTGAACTCATTGGGCTCGTCGGACGAGAGGGCGCGCCACCGGGCGGAACTTGTCGCGTACCTCGAGGGGCATCGCGAGCGCCTCGACGACGATGGCAAGCGGCGCCTGCACACGAATCCGCTGCGCATCCTCGACACCAAGAACCCCGAGCTGCAGGACCTCGTCGACAACGCGCCCAAGCTGCTCGATTTCCTCGGCGAGGACTCGCTGAAGCACTTCAATGGCGTGCAGGTGCTGCTCAAGGACGCCGGCGTGCCGTACCGCATCAACCACCGGCTGGTGCGCGGCCTCGACTATTACAACCGTACCGTGTTCGAGTGGGTCACGACGCGGCTCGGCGCGCAGGGCACGGTGTGCGCGGGCGGCCGCTACGACGGTCTCGTCGAACAGCTCGGTGGCCGTCCGGCGCCGGCGGCCGGTTTCGCGATGGGCATCGAGCGGCTGCTCGCGCTGTGGCGCGAAAGCGGCGGCGAGGCCGAACCGGCCCAGCCGGACGTGTACGTCGTCCATCTCGGCGAGCAGGCGCAGCGCCTCGCGTTTCGCGCCGCCGAGGCCCTGCGCGGTCACGGCTTCGCAGTGTTGACGCATTGCGGCGGCGGCAGCTTCAAGTCGCAGATGAAGAAAGCGGATGCAAGCGGAGCGCCGGTCGCGGTCGTGATCGGTGACGACGAGGCGGCGACGGGCGAGGTCGGCCTCAAGCCGTTGCGCGGCCCCGGCGGCCAGCAGCGTGTCGCGCTCGACGGCCTCGCCAATGCGGTGGCCGAATGCCTGTTCACGGAAAATGAGGAAGAAGATGGCAGTTTATGACCTGGAAGAACAGGAGCAGATTTCCGAGCTGAAGGCCTGGTGGGCGCAGTACGGCAAGTTCGTGACGACGCTTGCGGTGGCGGCGGCGCTCGCGTCGGTCGGCTGGCAGGGCTTCAGGTGGTACCAGAACAAGCAGGCGAGCGAAGCCGGCGCGCTGTATTTTGTCGTCCAGCAGGCGGCCGAGCGAGGCGACGCGCAGAAGGCGCGGGAGGCCGCGGGGCAGATCATCGAAAAATTCTCCGGCACCGCCTATGCCGAAATGGCCGCGTTGCTGTCGGCCGGCGTGCAGTTCAGCGCCGGCGAGGGAAAGAACGCGCGTGCCCAGCTCGAGTGGCTGGTGGATCACGGCAGCGATCCCGCACTGCGGGACATCGCGCGCCTGCGGCTGGCGAGCGTGTTGCTCGACGAAGGCGCCCATGCCGATGCGCTCGCCCGGCTGCAAGCCGAGCCGGAGGCGGCGCTGAAGGGGCGTTTCGCCGATCTGCGCGGCGACGTGCTGGCGGCGAGCGGCAAGCCCGCTGAAGCTCGCAGCGCCTACCAGGGCGCGCTGGACGCGATTGCGCAGGGCGGCACCGAAGGCGGCGAGACGCTGCGCGAAGTGGTCCGCGTGAAGCTTCAGGCGCTGGAGGGCTGAGCGATGACGCGTCCTCTGGCCACCTTGCTGCTCGCGGGCTCGCTCGCGCTTTCCGCCGGCTGCTCGTCACTGAATCCTTTTGCCTCGTCCTCGCCCAAGCCGGCCCAACTCGTCGCCTTCAAGCCTTCGGCCGAGCTGCATACGGTGTGGCAGGCGGAGATCGGCTCGTCGGGACCCTACGTGTTCCAGCCGGCCGTTGTCGGCACGGAGGTGTATGCGGCGGCGCATGACGGCACGGTCGCGCGCTACCAGGACGGAAAAGCCGTGTGGACGGCAAAGGTCGGCAAGCGCCTGTCCGCGGGAGTCGGCAGCGACGGCCGCCTGGCAGTCGTCGTGACGACCGGCGGCGAAGTGGTCGCGTACGACGCCGCCACCGGCGCGCCGCGCTGGCGAGTTCCGGCAGGCGTCGAGGTTCTCGCCCCGCCCGCGGTCGGCGAGGCGGTCGTCGTCGTGCGCGCGTCGGACAGCCGCCTGAT
This sequence comes from Aromatoleum anaerobium, assembly GCF_012910705.2. Taxonomy (GTDB): domain Bacteria; phylum Pseudomonadota; class Gammaproteobacteria; order Burkholderiales; family Rhodocyclaceae; genus Aromatoleum; species Aromatoleum anaerobium. The sequence continues at coordinate 412,124 of NZ_WTVG02000037.1, forward strand.
CGGGCTCGACGCCCGGGATGGCAGTCGCCGCTGGGTGTTCCAGCGGCCGACGCCGCCGCTGGCGCTGCGCAGTTTCGCCGGCATGACGCTCGAAGGCGGGGTGGCGATCGTCGGCTATCCGGGAGGCAAGCTGGTCGCGGTCAATCTCGCGAACGGCGGGCCGATGTGGGAGCTGACGGTGGCGACACCGCGCGGCGCGACCGAGCTCGAGCGGGTTGCCGACGTCGCCGGAACGCCGGTGCTCGGCCGGCGGGAAGTGTGTGCGGTGGCCTACCAGGGACGCGCGGCGTGCTTCGACGCGAGCAACGGCAACGCGCTCTGGTCCCGCGAGTTTTCGAGCAGCGCGGGCCTGGACCGTGACACGCGCTTTGTCTACATCACGGACGACAAGGACGCGGTCCACGCGCTGGAGGCCGGCAGCGGCGCCAGTGCCTGGAAACAGGATGCGCTGGTGCGGCGGACCGTATCGCGTCCGCTTGTCGCAGGCAATTTCGTCGCCGTGGGCGACAGGGAAGGTTACGTGCACCTGCTCGACCGCGAGAGCGGCGCCTTCGCGGCGCGAGCGCGCGCCGACGACAGCGCGATCGTTGCCGATCCGCGCCGGTTCGGTGCCCAGGGTTTTGTCATCCAGACGCGTGACGGCAACGTCCGCGTCTTTGAGGTCCGCTAGGCGGGAATGATCGCTTGAAACCCACAATAGTTCTGGTTGGCCGGCCCAATGTCGGCAAGTCCACGCTGTTCAACCGGCTGACGAAAACCCGCGACGCGCTGGTGGCCGACCAGCCCGGGTTGACGCGCGACCGCCACTACGGCATCGGCCGCGTCGGCGACCGCGATTATCTCGTCGTCGACACGGCCGGTTTCGATCCCGTGGCCAAGGACGGCATCATGCACGAGATGGCGCGGCAGGCCGAGCAGGCGATTGCCGAGGCCGACGCGCTGCTGTTCATGGTCGACGGCCGCAGCGGCCTCACGCCTCATGACGAGCAGATCGCCGCACGCCTGCGCCGTGCCGGGCGCCCGGTCTATCTCGTCGTCAACAAGTCGGAAGGCATGGAGCGGACGATGGTCGCGGCCGAATTCCATGCGCTCGGGCTCGGCGACCCGCTGCCGGTTTCCGCCTCCCATGGCGAGGGCGTGAAACAGCTCCTCGACCTCGTGCTCGGCGCCTTTCCGCCGGATGCCGAGCCCGAGGAAGACGAGGGGCGCACGCCGCGGATCGCGATCGTCGGCCGTCCGAATGTCGGCAAGTCGACCTTCGTCAACAGCCTGCTCGGCGAGGAGCGTGTCATCGCGTTCGACATGCCGGGCACGACACGCGATGCAATCGCGATCCCGTTCGAACGGGACGGGCGCCGCTACACGCTGATCGATACCGCCGGCCTGCGCCGGCGCGGCAAAGTGTTCGAGGCGGTCGAGAAATTCTCGGTGATCAAGACGCTGCAGGCGATCGAGCAGGCGAACGTGGTCGTCCTGGTGCTTGACGCCTCGCAGGACATTTCCGACCAGGACGCGCATATCGCCGGATTCATCCTCGAGGCGGGCCGCGCGCTGGTCGTCGCGGTGAATAAATGGGACGACGTCAACGACTACCGTCGCGAGCTCATCAAGCAGGATCTCGCCCGCAAGCTCAATTTCCTGTCGTTCGCACGCTTTCACTACATTTCGGCGCTGAAGGGGGCGGGCGTTGCCGCAGTCATGAAATCGGTCGACGCGGCCTATGCCGCCGCGATGGTCAACCTGTCGACTCCGCGCCTCACGCGCACGATGCAGGCTGCGCTCGCGAAACAGGCGCCACCGCGCCACGGTGTTTTCCGGCCGAAGATGCGCTATGCGCACCAGGGCGGCAACAATCCCCCAGTGGTCGTCATTCACGGCGCGGCGCTCGATCATGTGCCGACCTCGTACGTGCGCTATCTCGAACGGACCTTCATGGAGGCGTTCAAGCTGCAGGGGACGCCGTTGCGGATACAATTCCGTACTGCGCACAATCCGTTTATAGGGAAAGAATAGGCTCCGCACCGGGAGGACGTGCCGGCGCCAATATTGCGGCGCAGCATAAAATCCTTTACATTCACAAGAAGATAGAGTTTGAGGTTTTAAAATGAGCAATAAAGGGCAACTTCTACAAGACCCGTTTCTGAATACCCTGCGCAGGGAGCATGTGCCGGTCGCGATTTACCTGGTGAATGGCATCAAGCTGCAGGGCCAGATCGAATCCTTCGACCAATACGTCGTTCTGCTGAAGAACACCGTTACCCAGATGGTCTACAAGCATGCGATCTCCACGGTCGTGCCTGCACGTCCGGTCAATATCCAGCAGCAGGATTCGGGTGACGGCAATAGCTGAGCCCGGACCCATCGAGCGGTCATTCCCGGCTTTGTCGAGTCTCCATGTTTGAGCGCCCTGCTTCCGGTGAGCGGGCCGTTCTTGTTCAACTCGATCTCAATCAGGGCGCACTCGACGAGCGCCTTTCCGAACTCAGGCTGCTCGCCGTCAGCGCGGGCGCGAGTGTCGAAGCGGTCATCGGCGGGCGGCGTGCGAAGCCTGATCCGGCGCTGTTTGCCGGGCGCGGGAAAGTCGACGAGATTGCCGAGGTGTTGCGCGTTCATGACGCCGATCTCGTCATTTTCAATCATGCGCTGTCGCCGGCGCAGCAGCGCAACCTCGAGCGTTCGCTCGAGTGTCGCGTCATCGACCGCACCGCGCTGATCCTCGACATCTTCGCGCAGCGCGCGCGCAGCCACGAAGGCAAGCTGCAGGTCGAACTCGCGCAGCTCGACCATCTGTCGACACGGCTCGTCCGCGGCTGGACTCACCTCGAGCGGCAGAAGGGCGGCATCGGCCTGCGCGGGCCGGGCGAGACGCAGCTCGAAACCGACCGCCGCCTGCTCGGCACGCGGGTCAAGACGCTGAAAGAGCGGCTCGCCCGGATCGAGAAGCAGCGGCGCGTGCGCCGGCGCGGCAGGCTGGGGCGCGGCGTGTTGTCGGTGTCCCTCGTCGGGTACACGAACGCCGGCAAATCGACGCTCTTCAACGCGCTGACGAAAGCCGGCGCGTACGCGGCCGACCAGTTGTTCGCGACGCTCGACACGACCTCGCGTCGCCTGTATGTCGGCGAGGGAGGCAACGTCGTGCTCTCGGATACCGTCGGCTTCATCCGCGATCTTCCGCATTCACTGGTCGCGGCCTTTCACTCGACGCTCGAGGAAACCGCCAGCGCCGACCTGCTCCTGCACGTCGTCGATGCGGCCAGCGAGGACCGTGAGGCGCAGGTCGATGCGGTCAATCGCGTGCTCGTCGAGATCGGCGCGGGCGACGTGCCGCAAATCATGGTGATGAACAAGATCGACCTCACCCAGGCCGAAGCGGCGGTCAATCGGGATGAGTATGGTAAGATCGACCGCGTTTTTTTGAGCGCCAGGACAGGCGAAGGACTGAGCCTGCTCCGCGATGCTCTGGCCGAAGCGGCACGCGCAAGCGCGGCTGCCCCGGAAGATCCTGCGGGATCTTCGCCGAATCTCACCGACATCGATCCTATTCAAACGTGATTACAGGCGTTCTAATGTCACTCAATGACCCTCGCTGGGGCAACCAGGGGAATGACGACGGCAAACGCGGCGACGGAAATCGCGGCGGGAACCAGGGGCCCCCGGATCTCGAAGACATCTGGCGTGATTTCAACCAGCGGCTGTCGAGCATATTCGGCGGCAAGCGCGGCGGGCGCAACGGCGGCGGTGGGGCGGCGGCGGCCCGCAGATGCCGCAGATTTCGTTCCGCCAGTTCGGGGCGGAATCGGTGCGTTGCTGGCGCTCATCTTCATCGTCTGGCTCGCGAGCGGTTTCTACATCGTCGACGCGAACCAGCGCGGCGTCGTGCTGCGCTTCGGCAACTTCGTGCAGACCACCGAGCCCGGCCTGCGCTGGCGCCTGCCCTATCCGATCGAGAGCAATGAGATCGTCGACCTGACCGGGGTGCGCACCGTCGAGGTCGGTTATCGCGGCACCGAGCGCAACAAGGTGCTGCGCGAGTCGCTGATGCTGACCGATGACGAGAACATCATCAACATCCAGTTCGCGGTCCAGTACGTGCTGAGCAGCCCGGAGAACTACCTGTTCAACAACCGCTTTCCGGACGAGTCGGTGATCCAGGCCGCCGAATCGGCGATGCGCGAGATCGTCGGCAGGAGCAAGATGGACTTCGTGTTGTATGAAGGACGCGAGCAGATCGCGGCGAGTGCCCACGAACTGATCCAGAAAATTCTCGATCGTTACGAAACCGGCATTCAGGTCAGCCGTGTGACGATGCAGAATGCGCAACCCCCGGAGCAGGTTCAGGCAGCCTTCGATGACGCGGTGAAGGCGGGTCAGGACCGCGAGCGCGCGCGCAATGAGGGCGAGGCCTACGCGAACGACGTCATACCGCGCGCCCGCGGGACGGCATCGCGTCTCATCGAGGAGGCGAACGCCTATCGGGAGCGGGTAATCGCCAATGCCCAGGGCGAGGCCAGCCGCTTCACGCAGGTGCTCGAAGAATACCGGCGCGCGCCGGAGGTGACGCGCGAGCGGATGTATCTGGACACGATGCAGCACGTGATGTCGAATTCCAGCAAGGTGATGGTGGATGCGAAGGGCAACGGGAATCTTCTCCTGATGCCGCTCGACAAGCTGCTGCAGGGCGTCGGAACAGCGCAGTCGGCGCAGGAGCCGGCGACTTCATCGCCCGCGGCCCCGGCCGCACCCGCCCCGGCACCGCGGGCCGACAGTTCCTTTGATGCCCGCAGCCGCGATGTGTTGCGTGACCGTGAGCGGGGAGAGCGTTGATGCGTGACAAGATGTCGCTCGTTGCGGGCGCGCTGCTGTTTATCGGCGTCCTTGCGTCAATGACGCTATTTACCGTCGATCAGCGTCAGTTCGCGGTCGTATTCCAGCTCGGTGAGGTCAAGGACGTCATCGACAAGCCGGGCCTGAACTTCAAGTGGCCGATGATCCAGAACGTGCGCTTTTTCGACCGCCGCATCCTGACAATGGATACCCCGGAGCCGGAACGCTTCATCACCGCGGAGAAGAAGAACGTCCTCGTCGACCACTTCGTCAAGTGGCGGATCATCGACCCGAAGCTCTACTACGTATCGGTTGCCGGTGACGAGGCGCGCGCGCGCATCCGCCTGCTGCAGACGGTCAATTCTGGACTGCGCGAGGAATTCGGCCGGCGCACCGTGCATGACGTGGTATCCGGCGCCCGCGACCAGATCATGGAAGACATGCGCACCCGTGCCGACGAGGACGCGCGCAAGATCGGCGTGCAGATTCTCGACGTGCGGCTCAAGCGGGTCGATCTGCCGCTCGAGGTGTCGGAGTCGGTCTATCGCCGCATGGAGGCGGAGCGCAAGCGCGTCGCCAACGAGCTGCGCTCCGAAGGCGGTGCGATTGCCGAGAAGATCCGTGCCGATGCGGATCGTCAGCGCGAAGTCATCATCGCCGAGGCGTACCGCGACGCGCAGCAGTCCAAGGGTGCCGGCGACGCCAAGGCGACGAGCATTTACGGCGAAGCGTACGGCCGGAATCCCGAGTTCTACTCGTTCTATCGCAGCCTCGAGGCCTACCGTCAGACCTTCGCCAGCAAGAACGACCTGCTGGTCGTAGACCCGAGTTCGGAGTTTTTCAGATTCATGAAGGATTCCGGCGGGGGCAGCAAGAACTGAACGGATGGGCAACACCTTGTTGATGGCCTTCGCACTGATGCTGGTGATCGAAGGCATCCTGCCCTTTGTCGCGCCGGCCGCCTGGCGCGAAACTTTTTTGCGGCTGGCGCAGATGGCTGACGGCCAGATCCGGTTCATCGGACTGTCGTCGATGCTGATCGGCGTCCTGCTGCTGTTTCTCCTTTCCTGACGAGATGAAACAACCCCCACGCTCACTTTGTTCGAGGAGGGCCGGCTTTGCACAGCCGACCCGTTCGGCAGGCATGGCGCAGTGCGCCGTGAAACCCCTGCCTCACCCCCCCCAGGGAGCGCAGGCCCCCCTCGGGGCGGCCCAGCGGGAGGCCTGACATGCGCTGGGTTCTTCCCGATCACATCCAGGACGCGTTGCCGGCCGAGGCAGACAAGATCGAGCGTCTGCGCCGTCGCCTGCTCGATGCGTTCCGCTCCCACGGCTATCAGCTGGTGGTGCCGCCGCTGCTCGAATATCTCGACTCCCTGACGACCGGAGCCGGGCAGGACCTCAAGCTGCGGACTTTCAAGCTCGTCGACCAGTTGTCCGGCCGCACGATGGGCGTGCGCGCCGACATGACGCCGCAGGTGGCGCGCATCGACGCGCACCTGTTGAACCGCCGCGGCGTGTCGCGGCTGTGCTATTGCGGCAGCGTGCTGCATACCCTGCCTTCGACGCTCACGGCGACGCGCGAGCCGCTGCAGCTCGGCGCCGAACTGTACGGTCATGCGGGCCTCGACGCCGACATCGAAATCATCCGGCTGCTCGCCGAGGTGATGCGCCTGGCCGAGGTCCCGGCGAGCCGCATCGACCTCGGGCACGTCGGCCTGTTCCGCGTGCTCGCGGCGCGCGCCGGGATGGTGCCGGGGCGCGAGGAGGAGCTCTTCGACCTGCTCCAGGCGAAGGACCTGCCGGACCTGCAAGAGCTCGTCGCCGGCGTCGCCGAGCCGGTGCGCTCCGCACTGCTCGCGTTGCCGGGCCTTTACGGCGGCGCCGAGGTGCTCGACGAAGCGCGGGCGTGCCTTCCCGACGACGCCGAGATTCGCGCGGCGCTGGACGATCTGGGTCGTCTCGCCGCGGCGCTCGGCGATTTGCCGATCAGCTTCGATCTGGCAGATCTGCGCGGCTACCATTACCACAGTGGCGTCGTGTTCGCGGCTTACGGCGGAGGCTCGCCCGCGGCGCTGGCGCTCGGCGGGCGTTACGACCGCATCGGGGAGGCCTTCGGCCGCGGACGGCCGGCCACCGGCTTCAGTCTCGACCTGCGCGAACTGGCGGTGCGCCTGGCGGATCCGGGGCAGCCCGGTGCGATCCTTGCGCCGGCCGATGGCGACGCCGCGCTGGCCGCGGTCGTCGCACAATTGCGCAGCCGGGGCGAGGTCGTGATGACCGAACTCCCCGGACATGAAGGAAGCTGGAACGAGGCCGGTTGCGACCGGCAACTGATCAGGCGTGAGGGCCGCTGGACGGTCGAATCGCTTCAGGGAGAATGAAGTAAATGGCTAAGAACGTAGTGGTTGTCGGCACCCAGTGGGGCGACGAAGGCAAGGGCAAGATCGTCGACTGGCTGACCGATCATGCGCGCGGCGTGGTGCGCTTCCAGGGCGGTCACAACGCGGGTCATACGCTGGTGATCGGCGCGAACGAATACAAGCTGAACCTCGTGCCGTCAGGCATCGTCCGTGAAGGCGTCGCGTGCTATATCGGCAATGGCGTCGTGCTCGACGCGCACCATCTGCTGTCCGAGATCCGCACGCTCGAAGCGGGCGGCATCAGGGTGCGCGAGCGGCTGCGCATCAGCCCGGGCTGTCCGCTGATCCTCGGCTATCACGCAGCGCTCGATCGCGCTCGCGAGGCGGCGAAAAGCGCGGGCGACAAGATCGGCACGACCGGCAAGGGTATCGGCCCGGCCTACGAGGACAAGGTCGCCCGGCGCGCGCTGCGCGTCTATGACCTGTTCGATCGCGAGCGCTTTGCCGCGAAACTGCGCGCGAACCTCGACTATCACAACTTCGTGCTGACGCAGCACCTCGGTGCCGAAGCGGTCGAGTTCGAGCCGGTGTTCGAGCAGGCGATGGCCGATGCGGAAGAGATCCGGCCGATGGTCGCCGACGTTTCCGCCGAGCTGTACGCGGTCAACAAGTCCGGTGGCAGCCTGCTGTTCGAAGGCGCGCAAGGCACGCTGCTCGACATCGACCACGGCACCTATCCCTTCGTCACCTCGAGCAACTGCGTGGCGGGCCAGGCGGCGGCGGGCTCGGGCGTCGGCCCGGGGCGCCTGCATTACGTGCTCGGGATCACGAAGGCCTATTGCACGCGCGTCGGCGGCGGGCCGTTTCCAACCGAACTCGACATCGAGACTGCCGGCACGCCGGGACAGCAGATGTCGTCGAAAGGGCGGGAGTTCGGCACCGTGACCGGGCGCAAGCGCCGCTGCGGCTGGCTAGATCTGGCGGCGTTGAAGCGCTCGATCATCATCAATGGCGTGACCGGCCTGTGCATCACGAAGCTCGACGTGCTCGACGGCCTGCCGGAGCTGAAGCTTTGCACCGGCTACCTGCTCGACGGCCAGCGCATCGATCTGCTGCCGATGGGCTCCGAGGAAGTCACGCGCTGCGAGCCGATCTTCGAGACCATGGCAGGCTGGAGCGGCACGACTTTCGGCGCACAGAGCTGGGACGCGCTGCCGCAGGAAGCGCGCGCGTATCTGCACCGCATCGAGGAAATCTGCGAGATTGCGATCGACGTGATCTCGACCGGCCCCGAGCGCGACGAAACGATCCTGCGCCGCCACCCTTTCGGTGCCTGAGAGCGGGAGTCCCGACGCTCGTGCAGGGCTGGAAAAAGCAAAAGCCGGTCGAATGACCGGCTTTTGCTTGAATCTGGTGCCCAGAAGAGGACTCGAACCTCCACGCCTCGCAGCGCTAGTACCTGAAACTAGTGCGTCTACCAATTCCGCCATCTGGGCAGGCGGACGGAGTATACCGGCAAGTCGGGTTTTGGCAAAGCGGGGCGCCGACACCCGGCTGCAACGAGTTCACGACGCGAAGGATGGAACAAGGAAGGACAGGCAACAAAAAAGCCGACTCAAGGTCGGCTTTCCTGCAGAACTGGTGCCCAGAAGAGGACTCGAACCTCCACGCCTCGCAGCGCTAGTACCTGAAACTAGTGCGTCTACCAATTCCGCCATCTGGGCAAGAGCCGCGCATTATAAGCATCAATTAGAGAATGTCAATGACTACAAAATCAAAAAATTCCAGACCGAAAACGAAGAGTCCTGTCGCCCCCGCCGGAAGCCACTCGCCGAGTGATATTCGGCGCGCCGATCCGTTCTTCGAGCGCGAATCCGTAGAGTACGAGAATCCGCTGCCGAGCCGCGAATATGTCGAGCAGACGCTCGCCGAGCAGGGCGTGCCGATGAGCTTCACGGAGCTGTGCAGTGCGCTCGACGTCACCGCCGACGAAGCGCCGCTGTTCGAGCGCCGTTTGCGCGCGATGCAGCGCGACGGCCAGCTGGTCCGCAACCGGCGCGATGCCTTCCTGCTGCCGGACAAGGCAGACCTGATCCGCGGCCGCGTCGCGGGGCATGCCGACGGCTTCGGCTTCCTGATCCGCGACGACGGGCAGCCCGATGTCTTTCTCGGGCCGAAGGAAATGCGCGAAGTGCTGCACGGCGACCGCGTGATTGCGCGCGTCACCGGCCTCGACCGGCGCGGCCGGCCCGAAGGCAAGATCGTCGAAGTGCTCGAACGCGCGAACACCCGCGTTGTCGGGCGGGTGCTCGATGCGCACGGCGTGCAGGTGGTCGTGCCGGAAAACCGCCGTCTCGCCCAGGACATCCTGCTCGCGCCGGGGGGCAAGAAGGCGGTGCCGGGCCAGGTCGTGACCGTTGAACTGATTGTGCAGCCGACGAAATTCGCGCAGCCGATCGGCAAGATTGTCGAGGTGCTCGGTAACTATGCCGATCCCGGCATGGAAATCGAGATCGCGCTGCGCAAGCACGAACTGCCGTACGAGTTTTCGCCCGAAGCAAAGGCCGAGACGCGCAAGCTGCCGCTGAAGGTGCGCAAGAAGGACTGGGCCGGCCGCGAGGACATCACGAACCTGCCGCTGGTGACGATCGACGGCGAGACGGCGAAGGACTTCGACGATGCGGTGTATTGCGAGCGCCAGGGCCGGGGCTTCCGGCTCATCGTCGCGATCGCCGATGTGTCGCACTATGTCGAGGCCGGCGGCGATCTCGACGAAGATGCGCAGGACCGCGGCAACTCGGTGTATTTCCCGCGCCGCGTGATCCCGATGCTGCCGGAAAAGCTCAGCAACGGCCTGTGCTCGCTGAATCCGCAGGTCGAACGCCTGTGCATGGTGTGCGACATGAGCATCTCGCCGACCGGCGCGATCAAGGCATACCGCTTTTACCCGGCCGTGATGTTCTCGCACGCGCGGCTCACCTACAACCAGGTCGCCGCCGCGCTGTACGAACAGGATCCGGGCGCGCGCAATGCAGTCGGCCCGCTGCTGCCGCACCTCGAGAACCTCGACAAGCTGTTCCGCGTGCTGCTCAAGGCACGGGCCAAGCGCGGCGCGATCGACTTCGAGACGACCGAGACGCGGATGATCTTCGACGACGCCGGCAAGATCGAGCGCATCGTCCCCGAAGTGCGCAACGACGCGCACCGCCTGATCGAGGAATGCATGCTCGCGGCGAACGTCTGCGCGTCGGAGTTCCTGCAGACTCGCGAACATCCCGCGCTGTACCGCGTGCACGAGGGGCCGACGCCGGAGAAGCTCGAGAAGCTGCGCAATTTCCTCACCGAATTCGGCCTTGGCCTGGGCGGCGGCGACGAGCCGAAGGCGGGCGATTACGGCAAGCTGCTCGAGAAGGTCAAGGAGCGCCCGGACGCGCAGCTGCTGCAGACGGTGATGCTGCGTTCGCTGCGCCAGGCGGTGTATAGCCCGGACAATGTCGGCCACTTCGGCCTCGCGTACGAGGCCTACACGCACTTCACGTCGCCGATCCGGCGCTACCCGGACCTGCTCGTGCATCGCTCGATCAAGGCCGCGCTCGAGAACCGCACGTACGAGGCCGGCGACTGGGACCAGATCGGCCTGCACTGCTCGGCGACCGAGCGGCGCGCCGACGAGGCGACCCGCGACGTCGTCTCATGGCTGAAGTGCTATTACATGCAGGACAAGGTCGGCGAGGAATTTTCCGGCAGCGTGTCGGCGGTGGTACCCTTCGGCCTCTTCGTCGCCCTCGACGACATTTTCATCGAGGGGCTGGTGCATATCTCCGATCTGGGCAGCGACTATTTCCACTACGACGAAACGCGCCACGAACTGGCCGGCGAGCGCACCGGGGCGCGTTACCGGCTTTCCGACCGGGTGCGCGTGCAACTGGTGCGGGTCGATCTGGAGACGACCAAGATCGATTTTCGCCTGATCGAAGGGCCGCAGCGGCCGACCGAACGGGTCGGCAAGACCGGCAAGGAGCGCAAGCGGGCCGAGGTGGTCGAGGAGATCGAGGTCGGTGAGGCGGCGGGCGAGGTGGCCGATGTCGCCGAGGTGGCAACCGCGCTCGTCGATGCGCCCGTTGCCCCCCGGACGGGGCGCGGACGCAAGCAGGTCGCCGCGCTGTTCCAGCCTCCCGTCACGGTCACGCCTGACCAGCAGGCGGCATCGCCGCAAGAGGGTGTCGCGAAGAAGCCCCGCAAGGCGAAAACGGCCGGCGAACCGGCCACCGATAAACCCGCAACAGGCAAAAAGAAAGGCACCGCCCGTGGCTGACAAGCCCTCAAGCAAACAACGCCCGATCCACACCACCGCGGCTGGCAGGCGCCCGGCGCCGCAGCGCGACGCCGGCTCCGCCGCAGACAGCCGCAGGCCGGCCAGAATTCGCGGGGAGTCCGACGCAGGAGAGGCTCCTGAGGCGCCTGCGGCCCGTGAAGGCCGGGGAGAGTCGCGGCTGATCTACGGTTTCCATGCCGTGCTCGGCAAGCTCAGACGCGACCCGGAGTCGGTGTTCGAGCTTTACCTGTCCGCACAGCGCACCGATGCGCGCGCGAAAGACGTCGTCCGGCTCGCCGAGTCGCAGAACGTGCGCCTGATCCAGGCCGAGGCGGAGCGCCTCGACGGCATGGTCGGCACGCGCCGCCACCAAGGGGTCGTCGCTTGCGTCGATGCGAAGAGCCGCGAGCTGAAGCTTGCCGACGTCCTCGAAGTGCTCGAGGAAAACGCGCTGATCCTGGTGCTCGATGGCGTGCAGGACCCGCACAACCTCGGCGCCTGCCTGCGCGTCGCGGACGCCGCCGGCGCGCACGCGGTCGTGGCGCCGAAGGACCGCGCCGTCGGCCTCAACGCGACCGCGATCAAGGTCGCGAGCGGCGCGGCCGACAGCGTGCCGTACGTCACGGTGACGAATCTCGCCCGCGCGCTGCGCGAAATGCAGGAAGCGGGCATCTGGGTCGTCGGCGCGGCCGGCGAGGCGGAGAAATCGGTGTACGAAGTCGACCAGAAAGGCCCGGTCGCGTGGGTTCTCGGCGCCGAAGGCGACGGCCTGCGCCGGCTCACGCGCGAGACTTGCGACGAACTGGCGCGCATCCCGATGCTCGGGACCGTCGAGAGCCTCAACGTCTCGGTCGCGAGCGGCATCTGCCTGTTCGAGGCGCGGCGCCAGCGCGGCGCGTAAGGGGTGTAAGGCATGCCAGGCGCGGGGCCGCTTACAGCCTGAACGGGATTTACCCGTTCCGCGCAGCTCGCCCGCGTCGCATTGCGCGCAGCTGCTTCCGCAATTGCCGGGGCGTGCGCTATCGCCGAGGTGCCACCCCGGCGGCCAAGGCCCTCGTCAAGGGCTCCCCGCCGGCCGACAGCGCAGTGCTGGCGCCGATCGGTTCAGCCGGCCGAAAGATCCACTCGTCGTAGCGCGCCGCACTGGGCGCAGCGGGGCCTAGCTCGGGCGGCAGGCCGGACTTGCGGATGGGTTCGCCGGTCTCCCGGCTGTGAATGCCGACGATCGCCTGGCCCTCGCGTACCAGTCCCCAGTCCGGGCGTCCGCTCAGCGGGTCGCGGTAGATGCGCCGCAGATGGCGCCTGACGGTCGGGAAGCGGCGATCTTCGACGAGTTCATCGAGGCTGGCCGGCCAGGCCGGAGCACCCGGCGAGTCGGCATGGTAGCGGCCGATCGCGCGGGCGATCTCGCTGCCGATGACGAGGAGCTCGGCCTCGCGTTCACGCGCCACCGCCTTCTCCCACACGACCCCGACCTCGGCGGCGAACAATCCCAGCGCAGCGGCGGCAAACAGCACCAGGAGATAAGTGTAGCCGCGCTGGCGCCTACCAGTCCGCATAATTCCCGCCATCGGACGCTCGTTGCGCGGCGCCGCTGCGAATGTCCCAGACACCTTCACTTTCGCCTTCGCCGTCCGGCGGCGCCAGGAGCTTCCACGTCGCATCGGATTCGGTGATCGGGTCCTTCGGTACCGCGCGCAGGTAGCGCCGGCTCACCAGGTCGTCCAGCTTCTGCGGATAGCTCCCGGTATCGGCGCGGTACTTGTCGATGGCGTCGCGCATGACGGCGAGGGACTGCCGCAGCGTTGCTTCGCGCGCCCGGTCCAGATGGGCGAAATAGCGCGGAGCCGCAATCGAGAGCAGGGTCGCGATGATCGCCATCACCACCAGCAGCTCGATCAGCGTGAAGCCGGCGGGCCGGGACGGGCCGCGGGAAACGCCCGGGGAGCGGCGGTTAATCATGTCCGGACTTCTCTACCATTCGCGATACGGAACACCGTTCAGCCCGACTCGCCGTGACAGCGAATGAATATCGAAGACGTCCTCGCCTTCGGTCGGCGTCTCCGGCGGGCTTGCATAACTGCGAAGCCCCCAGGTGCGTTCGGCGGGCACGTCCGGGTCGGTGAAGAACGGATCGCGCGGAATGCGACGCAGAAAATAGATTTTCCGGCTGTTCGGGTCGGTGATGTCGGGCACGCCCTTGACGAGCGCGGCGAGGTCGGGCGGACAGCCTGAAGCTCCCGCCTCGCGCTCGATCCGGTTCGCATCGAAAGCGGCCTTGTAGGCGTCGATGCCGCCGCGGATCGCGCGCAGCGCCGCGCGCAGTTCCGACTCCCGCGCGCGCTGGGCGGTGAGTTCGGCCAGCGGCATCGCGGCGCTCGCGAGCACGGCGACGATCGCAACCGTCACGACGAGTTCGATGAGCGTGAAGCCGCGCAACGCTCTTGCGCTCAACGTGCCTTCCTCAAAGCGTCACCTCGATGCTGACGCCGCCGCCGCTTCCTTCGGGCGTCGTGGTTTCCCCGCTGCTGCGGCGCACCGTCACTTCCTCAAGCGAGATATCCACCGCGCCGCTCGTGCCCGGACGCACGACGAACGGCACTTGGACGGTGATGTGCTCCGCTCCCGCGGGGAGGTCTACCTTGACTCGGCCTTCACCGGCCGGCTGGCCGCCCGCAGGTTCGAGACGCAGCGGGTCGAAACCGAGGATCGCTTCGCCTCCGGCGATCGAGCCCGGCACGACGAGATCGAGCGTGGCCCGGATGCGTTCGCCGCTTCGTGCCGTGGAGGGTCCGTGGATGCTCACGACTCCCGGGCCGTCCGGCTCCGTTGCGGGCGGCGCGAGCGGCGGCGCATCGTCCGGGAGGGGTGTCCCGGCGGGCAGGGCGTCCGGCGTCCGGCTCGGCGCGCCCGCGTCCGAACTCCACAGCCCGAGGCTGCCGGGCAGGGTCGGGCCGAGCGCCAGCCGCGTCGCGCCGATGCTCGCGTCGGTGCCCGCTGGCAGGTCGGCACGCGCGAGCGACGGGGCGACGATGTTGCGCACGATGCGCGGCGTGATCAGGAGGACGATTTCGGTCTTGCTCGCGTTATTGCGCTCGCTGGAGAACAGGCGGCCGATCAGGGGCAGGTCGCCCAGGCCCGGCAGGCGCTGCGCGCTGCGGCGTTCCTCGTCGCTGATCAGGCCGGCGAGGACCTGGGTTTCGCCGTTTCGCAGCCGCAGCACGGTCGCGGCGCTGCGCGTGCCGACCTGATAGGCGAGCGAGTCCGACGGCCCCGGCACTTCGCGGACGATGTTGCTGACTTCGAGCGCGACCTTGATCGCGACCTCGTCATCGAGCGTCACCGCTGGCTCGACGTCGAGCTTGAGGCCGACGTCGAGGTAGCTCACCGAGGCGGAAACCCCCACGTTCGCGGTCGACGTCGTCGTGAACACCGGCAGCTTCTCGCCGATGTGAATCTTCGCTTTCTCGCGGTTCTTCACCCGGATGCGCGGGTTCGCGAGCAGGTTCGTGTCGCCGTCCTCGGCGCGCAGGCGAAGGGTCAGCGCCGGATTCGTCACAAAGCCGGTAAGGTCGCCCCACTGCGCGCGCGGCACGACGCCCGGCGCGATCTCGCTGCCGGGCAGCGTGACGACTTCACTGACGATGCCGGCCGCGGTCTGGGTCTGGGTGATCTGCTGCTGGCTGCGCAGCAGGCCATAACCGATCTCGTCGGGAAAGTCGAGGCCGAGCTCGCGCAGCTTGCTGCGCGCCACTTCCAGCACTTCGACCTCCAGCATGACTTCGGGCTCGGCGACGTCGAGCGAGGCAAGCAGGCGTTCGGCCAGGCGGACCGCCTGGGGCGTGTCCTTGATCACCAGCAGGTTGAGCTTCTCGTCGATGAACATGTCCTTGCTCTTGACCAACTGCTTGAGCAGGCTCTGGGCCTGTTTCGCGTCGGCGTTCGCGAGGTAGAAGCTGCGCGTCACGAGTTCCTGGTAGTCGCGCTGTTTGGCGGGAGTCGCCGGATAGATCAACACCGAATTCGCATTGAGCACCTTGTGCTCGATCTGCTGCGTGATGGCGATCAGCTTGATGACTTCGTCGACCGAACTGTCGCGCACGAAGAGCGTCACCGCCGAGTCGACCTTGACGTCGCGGTCGAAGACGAAATTGAGCCCGGCGGCGTGCGACAGCGCTTCGAAAACCACGCGCAGCGGCGCGTCGCGGAACTGCAGGGTCACCGGCTTCGCGAGCGGGCCGCTGAGCGTCTCGGCGAGCGGAGCACGACGTTCGGCGCGCTCTTCAATGTCGCGCAGCAGCCTGCGCGCACGCGCGTTGTTCGGCGCTCCGGCGAGCAGCGCGCGCACGAGCCGCTCGGCGGTGGCGAGGTCGTTGCGCGCCCACGCCGCTTCGGCCTCGGCGAGCCGCGCCACACGGCGCCGGTCGGCCTCGACCGCCTCGAGCCCGGCGCGTGCGCGAGGATGATCGGGATCGATCTCCTGCGCCTCGCGATAGCGCCGCGCAGCTTCGTCCAGGCGTCCCGCCGTCCGGGCGCGTTCGGCGTCTGCGAGGCGCTCCGCGGTGAGCAGTTCGCGCTGCCGGATGTAATAGGCGCGTAGTTCCGGATCGTTGGGCGTGTCGCGCACGGCCTGCCTCAGCCGGGCGAAAGCCTGGGTGCGATCGCCGCCGGAAAATTCGGCGCGGCTGCGCTCCACCGCGTCCTTCGTCGTGCTGCAGGCGGAAAGGAGGCCGGCCAGGAGCAGGGCAGCGAAAATCGCGCGGCCATAGTCCATCCAGTTCGCCCCCGGATCGCGACGGGCCCGCCGCCCGCGCAGGACGCGAAAAGTCGGTGGGGCTGCGGCCATGGCGGCAGTTGTACTGAGGATCATGACGAGCCCGAAACGGTGAGCACCTGGCGCATGCGCCGTGGCAGATAAGTGAATTCGATGAAGGCGGTGGTGACGCGCTCGACCCGGTAGCGGTCGTCGAGGGTGTCGTGTGCGCGCACGACGCGCAGTTGTTCGCCTTCGAGGAGGAACGCGGTCAGCTCGCCACGTTCTTCCAGTGCGCCGACGAAGCGAAAGGGCAAGGGCGGTGCCTCCGGCACGGCCGGCGCGGGGGACGGGATTGCCAACTCGGCGGGAGGGTGAAGCTGCGTCGGCGGCAGGATGTCGGCGGCGACGTCCGGCAGAGGCGCGCGGTTGACACTCAGTCCGTCCAGCGACGGCATCGGCTGCGGGACGCGGGCGCGCCGGGTCGTTTCCGGGCTGCGCCGACCGTCGCGAACCCTGTTGGCTTCGTCGGCCGGCAAGCCGGTCTCGTCCTCCAGCGAAGCCGCCCACCAGGTTGCCGCCAGGGTGGCGACGAGCGCGGCGCCGATGACGAACCTGCGGCGTCTGTCGCGGCTCATCAGTCCTTCCTCATAAAAAGCACGAACCGCGCCTCGCCTTCGACCTCGCTGCTTCGGGAGGCGGCGCGCTTGACAGACAGCGACTCCAGGGCGAGTTCGGGCATCTCGCGCAGCGTCTCGGCAAGCCAGGCGTAGACCCGCGTGAAGTCGCCGCTGACCGGCAGCGCGAGCGATACGCGCTTCAGCGGGGTGTCGGGGACGTCAGCGGTGTCGTAAGCGGCGCCCTGGATCGCGATGCCTTGCGCCTCGGCCATTGCGTGCAGGCGGTCGAGCCTCGCCGGCAACGCCGCCGGGGCGGGAAACGCCGCGTAATAGCGGTCGATTCGGCTGCGGGGATCGGCCGTCGCGCCGGCTGACTGCCGCGCGGGGCGCAGCAGCCGGGCCCGCTCCTCGGCGAGCGCGTCGCGTTGCGCGCCCATCTCGGCGTCGCCGGAGAACCCGAACGCCAGGGCGAAGGCGAGCAGCGATGCGCCGAGCACGCCCGGCCATCCGGCGTGCAGAATCGCCCGCAGGACCGCCTCCTGGATGCGCGCGCCATGTTTCATCGCCCATTTCCCCAGCGCGCGCTGGTCGCAAAACGTATGACATCGCCCCCGTCGCCGCTCGTCCATTCATGGCGATCGATGCGCGCGTCGCGCAGTCCGCCTTGTTGCTGCAGGCGGCGGAGATGGTCGAAGGCGGCGCCGAGCGCGGGCGCTTCGCCGACGAGATTCAGGCGTCCGTCCGCGGCGTCGGCATGGATTTCGAGAAGCGCGACGTCGTCGCTGCGCGCGCGCGCAAGCCCGGCGAAGAGTCCGCTCCAGTCCGCATTCCTCTGTGCCGAGACCTTGACCGCTGCCTGTGCTTCCTTCGCCGAGGGAGGGGCCGACGGAGCCGCAGGGGCCGCGGAGAGCTTGCGCTGCAGCTGGTGGCGCAGGCGGGCGACGATGGCTTCGCGCTCGGCGAGGTCGGCGCGGGCGGCCTCGAACGCCACCAGCTCGAGGCCGACGGCGACGAGTCCCAGGCCCAGCAGCACCCAGCCGAGCCAGCCGGGACGGCGGCGAACCGGGGCGAAATCGAGTGCGAGGCGTGCGGGGGCGCCGCGAATCAGGGCCACGCTGCGTCTCCCGCGTCTTGGGTACGCCAGCCTGCGGGCGCGGCCGGTGCGATGCCCAACGTGTAGAGCACCCCCGCCCCGTCGGCCCCGGGCGTGCGCAGCGTCCAGCTCTCGAGTGTCTGGCGCAGCACCTGCGCTCCGTGCTCGCCGACGTTCTGGCTGCGCAGCGCCTGCCACGCACCGTCGCGCCACAAGCCGACGGTGAGCCGATCCCCCCGGGAAACCGCGAGTGCGCCGAAGGCTCCCGGGGCGCTGTCGAGGCGGCGCTGCAGCTGGTTGAAGCGATGCACGAAGCATCCCGCGACGCCGACCAGGCGCAGCCGGCGTGTGCGGGCAAACGCCTGGATTCCCTCCGTCACGCTGCGCGACGCGGCGCATGCGAGGACCGGGAAATGCACCGGTCCGCGGTCGAACGCGAACGTCCACTCCGGCTCGGCGACGCCGTGCACTTCGCGGAAACGGTGGGCGAGATAAGCCTGGCGCTCCTCCCGGCCGCGCACGCCATCGGGCCAGCGCACGACCAGGTAGCGCAGCCAGCTGTCGTCGATCACGACCTGGAGGCGACTGCGCGAGGGTGTGGCGCCGGCATCGAGCGCTTCGAGCGCGGCCGCCGGCGTCGCCCCGCCGAACGCGATCCGGCGCGCGCCCGGCCCCGTGCCGAGCGTCCACGCCCCGGCTTCGAGGCACAGCAGCAGATCAGCCGAGGAGCGTGACACGATTCAATTCCTGGAGGGTCGTTTCCCCTTTTTCCACCAGCTGCGTGACGGCGGTGCGCAGAGAGCGGAAGCCGCGGCGGCGCGCGGCCTCCTTCATGCTGCGCAGCGGCGCGCGGCTGACGATCAGTTCGCGCAGCTCGTCGTCGAGGAGCAGCACTTCGGCGACTGCGCGGCGGCCGCGGTAGCCCGAGCCGCGACAGTGGCCGCAGCCGGCGCCGGCGCGGTAACGGAAGCCGCTGCTGTCGCCGAGCTGCGATTCGGCGACGAGCTGCGGGTCGGGGACAACATCGCGGCTGCAGTGCGGGCAGTTGATCCGCACGAGGCGCTGGGCGACCGCGCCGTTCAGGGCGCCCACGAGGTTGTAGGGGTCGATCCCCATGTGCATGAAGCGGCCGATCACGTCGAACACGCTGTTGGCGTGTACGGTGGTGAACACCAGGTGGCCGGTGAGCGCGGCCTGCACGGCGATCTCGGCGGTATCGGGGTCGCGGATCTCGCCCACCATGATCTTGTCCGGGTCGTGGCGCAGGATCGAACGCAGGCCGCGGGCGAACGTGAGGCCTTTTTTTTCATTCACCGGAATCTGCAGCACGCCGGCGAGCTGATATTCCACCGGGTCCTCGATGGTGACGATCTTGTCCAGGCCGTGGTTGGTTTCGCCGAGTACCGCGTAGAGCGTCGTGGTCTTGCCGCTGCCGGTCGGGCCGGTGACGAGGAGCATGCCGTAAGGCTCGCCGGCGAGGCGGCGCAGCAGGCTGCGCGAGTCGGGATCGAAGCCGAGTGCCTCGAGGGTCAGGCCGCTCATCTCGCGCGTCAGGTGTTCCTTGTCGAGGATGCGCAGCACCGCGTCCTCGCCATGGATGCTGGGCATGATCGACACGCGGAAGTCGATCTCGCGCCCGCCCGCCTGCGCCTTGAAGCGACCGTCCTGGGGTACGCGGCTTTCGGCGATGTCGAGCTCGGCCATCACCTTGAGGCGCGAGATCGCCTGTTCGGCCAGATCGTTGCCGGAAGCGCCGCCGACGCGGGAGAGGACGCCGTCGACGCGGTACTTGATGACCAGGCCGCCCGGCACCGCCTCGAGGTGGATGTCGCTCGCGCCCTGCTTGAGCGCGTCGTAGAGGGTGGAATTGACCAGCTTCACGACGGGACTCGCGTCGGCGCTGATGCGCCGCAGCGACAAGTCCTCGACGTCATCGCCGCCCACGCCTGTATCGCGCGCGTCGGTCACGCCGGCGGCGCGGCGCACCTCGTCCTCGTGGCGCGCGAGACAGGCGCCGAGGTCGTCGCGGTCGGCGAGCGCCAGCGTGAAAGGCTCGGCCAGACGCGCGCCGAGGCCGTCGAGCAGGTCGTCATCGAACGGATCGGCCAGCACCACCAGCAGCGCGCCGTCCTCGTCACGCACGGCCACGCATTCGCGCCGCAGCGAAGTCTCGAAGTCGATCGCGGTGAAGTCGGGGGCGAGATTCATCAGGCGGGCGGGGGCGACGACGGGCAGATGGACGGTTGCCCCGAGACGCGCCAGCCGTTCGGCGGGCGCCGCTTCCGGCCCGGCCAGGGCGTCGAGCAGCCGGCCGCCTGCCGCGCGCGCGGCGGCGAGTTCCTTAGCGGAGAAAGGCGGGCGCTGCGGCAGTGACAGGTCGTGCCAGGGGATCACGGCTTCGTGCTTCATCCGATGGTCTCGGCCAGCTGGAAGATGGGCAGGTACATCAGCACCACGATCAGGCCGATCGCGCAGCCGATGATGAGCATCAGCAGCGGTCCGAACAGGCGTGTGAGCCATTCCACCTGCCGGGCAGTGTCGTTCTCGTGGAACTCGGCCGAGCGGGTCAGCATCTCGCCCAGGTTGCCGGCGCGTTCGCCCACTTCCAGCATGCGCAGCGCCACTCGGGTGGTGAGGCCGTGGGCCGCCAGCGTCGCGGAAAAGGCGCGGCCTTCGCGAATGCCTTCGATCGCGAGTTCGAGGCTGCCGCGCAGCCCCGGCGAAAGCAGGCCGGCGACCATGCGCAGCGCAGTGATCGCCGGAATTCCTCCTGACAGCAGCATGCCCAGCGTGCGGTAAAAGCGGGCGAGCTGGAACACCCTCAGGCGCTTGCCCAGCATGGGCACCTTCCAGAGCTGGCGACCCGCCACCGCGCGCAGCGCCGGAGCGCGCACCGTGGCGATCGTGACGAAGACGGCTCCCAGCACGATGACGCCGAGCCCGGCCGCATGGTGTTCGACGAACTGGCCCCAGTCGAGCAGCACCCGCGACAGCCACGGAAGATTGCCGCCGACGTCGGCGTAGATGTGCGAGAAGCGCGGCACCACGTAACCCAGCAGGAAAAGCACGACCAGCCCGCCGACCGCCAGCAGCAACACCGGATAGATCGCCGCGCTCACCAGCTTGCCGCGCAGCGTCTCGACCTGTTGCTGGTACGCGATATAGCGCTCCAGCGCGAGGTCGAGGTCGCTGGTGCGCTCCGCCGCGCGGACCATCGCGATGTAGAACGGGGGAAACGCTTCGGGCGCGCCTTCCAGCGCAGTCGACAGCGAGCGCCCTTCGCGCAGCGCGCCTTGCAGCTTCAACAGCACGGACTGCACTGCCCGGCGCCCTTCCCCTTCGGCAAGGGCGGAAATCGCCTCGGCGAGCGGAATGCCCGCGCGCAGCAGGGCGAGCATCTCCTGGTTGAACAGCAGCAGCGGGAAGCGGGCCACGACGCGGGAGGCGTCCGCGGTCGCGCGCAGGGTCAGGATCGACAGCCCGCGCGCCGCGGCGAGCGCCCGTGCTTCGGCCTCGCTGGTGGCTTCCAGCTCGGTTTCGACCACGGAGGCGTCGGCGGCAAGGGCCTTGAGGCGGTAGCGCATGAAGAACCGCTGCGCTTACCAGTTCACCACATCGGCCCCGTCGCCTTCGCCACCGGGTTGGCCGTCGGCGCCGAAAGAGTAGAGGTCGAACTCGCTGCGTTCGCCGGGATAGCGATACTCGTAGGACTTGCCCCACGGATCGCTGGGCACGGCCTTGCGCAGGTAAGGACCCTCCCAGCGTTCCTCGCCCCCCGGCGAGTTCACCAGCGCATCGAGGCCCAATTCGGTGGAAGGATAGTGGCCGAGGTCGAGGCGGTACTGGTCAAGCGCCTTTTCCAGCGCGTCGATCTGCGCGCGCGCGGTCTTGACTTCGGATTTGCCGATCTGCGCGAAAAAGCGCGGGCCGACGTAGCCGGCGAGAAGGCCGATGATGACCATCACGACGAGCAGTTCGAGGAGGGTGAAACCGCGATGGGCAAATCGAGTGGGGCGTGCTGGGGTACCGTGCTTCGGGGTATCAATCATTACCGTCCGGCCGAAAGCGATAAATCGTGGAGCCGAGATTGTCGCATGGGCGAGCGCGATGAAAAGATTCGTTTCCGATGTACGGGCGGTGCGCAGGCATGCGCGGAGACACGGAGTGAAGGACGGGCTGCGGAGCAATGAACGCGCTTCAGGCGGCTTGCCATCCCGGGAACGAGCCCCGCGTGGGTCGAAAGAAACGGTTCAGAATGACATGGCCCCACGCCACTCATCGCCGGAGTGGGGCAGGCAACACGCGGTCTCGCACCGCGGCTTGTCGGTGCGCGCCTATCAGCGATGATAGTTAAAAGCGACCGGCTCCGCCGCAACGGCGCCGATCGCTCATGCCGAACAGGTTAGACTTTCTGACGGCGCACCAAAGCAATGCCCGTCAGTCCGATCCCCAGTAGCGCCAATGTGAAGGGCTCGGGGACCTGTTGTTGCGGGAAGCAATCCGGGAACGTGCCGGGAGCGCCCGGAGGACAGCCGCCACCCGGAGGCGTGTTGATGAAGCTCTCGCTTCCGCCGCTGGCAAATCCCTGCACATGGATGCCGATCCTCAACTCGCCTGTTCCGAGCTCGGAAAGCACGTCGGCAAAAGTTCCCCCGCCCTGCAAATCGAAAATGATCGTTACCTGCTCACCAGGATTTACGCCGTTGGGCTGAGCGGGAGGATCCGAGTCAGCCAAGAAGCCAGCCGTCGTTTCGAACGCAGGGGTGATGCCGTTCCCCCCGGGCAGGTCGCCCGGGCTTGCACCTTGCGAGAAGCTGACGCCAAGTCCATTGATGATCGAGGCGATCCCCAACAAGGTCCCGTCGTCAAAATAGATGTCGGTGATGGAGCTGGCATCCAGTCCGACGTTGGCAAACAAAAAGCTGACTTGATTGGAACCGGCATCCGTCACGTCGACGGTTAGCTGCGCCTCGCCGATGTCCGCGTCACCAGCGTTGTTGTTGGTGATGGATGTGAAACTCAAGGGTATTGCTGCGGCGGGCGTCGGCGCCAGCCCAGCGAACACCCCGATTGCCGCAATTGCCGCCGAAGCCTTCAGCTTCCTGGCGCAGAAGCCTGCGATGCCGATCGGATCCATGATCTTCTCCTCTTTACCGGGACCTCACCGGTGCTCGGGTCCGCCCTGAGCTCCGTACGGCCGTAAAGAGGCAAGCGCCATGCCAAATCGTATGTTACTGTTTTCATTGTGTGATTTTTTTCACGCTGAGGAAAGTGTCAAGATTGCCGACAGTTCGCAACTGTGATAGAGGGGCGTGGAGGCATGGAAGTGCAAGAAGCGACAAGCCGCCGCCAGTGCGCCGGCTTGTCGCCTCCAGTGCGGATCGATCTACTTGGTGACCGAAATGCTTCGGGTGGCGGCGTTGCCGGCCGTATCCTTGGCCACGACCTGGACAGTGTGCGTGCCGCCGGACTCCTTGCGGGTGTTCCAGAGGTAGGAGAGGCTCGAACCATTGACGGTGCTCTTGAGCTGACCGTCGATGTAGAGGCTCAAGCTGGCGACGCCGACGTTGTCGCTGGCGCTGGCGCTGACGGTGACCTTGCTGCCGATGTTGGCGCCATTCGTGGGGCTGCTGATGGTGGCGGTCGGCACGACCGTGTCGGTGCTGGCGCTAGCGGCATTGGCTACCTTCACCGCGGCGCTGCTCGATGCGTAGTTGCCGACGGCGTCATAGGCGTAGGCGGTCAGGGTAGCGTTGCCATCGGCGACGGTGGTGCTGTCCCAGCTGAAACCGTACGGGGCGGTGGTGTCGCTGGCGAGCTTGCTGCCGTTGACGAGGAGGTCGACGCGGCTGATGCCGACATTGTCGGCAGCCGAGACGTTGATCGCCACCAGGCCCTTGACGGTGCTGCCGCTGGTGGGCGAGGAGACGCTCACGCTGGGGGCGGTGGAGTCGCTCGGGGCCGAGCCCTTGGCGGCCTGGACGGCGGCGGCGGCGTTGACCAGTCCGTAGCCGTAGTACTTGTCCCAGCCGGCCGCTCCCAAATCCTTGGCGGTGGACTGCAGTAGTTGTTGGACCTGGGATGCGCCAAGGGTCGGGTTGACCGCCATCATGAGGGCGACGACGCCGGCCGTGACGGGACTGGAAAAGGAGGTGCCGCTTACCGAGCCGTAGCCGCCGCCGTTGGCGGTAGTCCAGATGCCCGCGCCGGGGGCGGCCAGGTCCACGTAGTTGCCGTAGCTCGACCAACTGGTCTTGGCGTCGTTACTGTCGGTGGCAGAAACGATGATCATCGTGTCGGTGGACGCGAAGGTGGTCTCGGTCCCGTAGTTTCCCGCAGACACGGTGACGAGGCCGCCCTTGTTCTTCATGTACTGGGCCGCGCTCACGATGGTGGAACTGGTTGAGACGCCGTAGAAGCTGAGGTTGGCCACACGCGCGCCGCGATCTGCCGCCCAAGTGAGGCCGCTGGCGATGGCCGAAAGCGAGCCCGAACCGGAACTGCTGGAGACGCGCACCGGCATGATTTTCGCGGCACCGGCTACCGCGGCGACACCCGTTGCATTGTTGGTAGCGGCGGCCACCGTGCCGGCGACCTTGGTGCCATGGCCGTTGACGTCGGTGGTGTTGGAGTTGCCGTCGTAGAAGTTCCAACCCGACACCAGCTTGCCGGCAAGGTCGGGATGGCTGGCATCGACGCCCGAGTCGAGGATGGCCACGGTCACGCCTGCACCCGTGCTCGCGTCCCAGGCGGTGGGGGCTTGGATCTTGGGCAGGTGCCAGGCTTTGCTGAAATAGGGATCGTTCACGCTGCCTGCCGGTTCGAGCAGCATGTCCAGCTCGGCGAACTTCAAGTGCTTGTTCTTGCTCAGCAACGCGGCCACCGCCTTTTCGGAGACATTGGGCGGCAACTGCACGACATGGACGCCGATTGCCTCGATGCGCTCGATGGATTTGCCGCCGTGGGCCTTGAGGATCTTCTCGAGGGCAGCTTCCGGCAGGCCCGGGCGGGGCTGGACCAGGATTCGTCCGGGCACCCACGCGGGCGTGTCGTTGGCCCCGTATGCCGCCATTGAGCCGGCCGAACCGGCAAGGGCCAGCGCGAGCACGAGAGAAACATTGCGGCGTTGCAGTGAAACTCGCCGAAACCCGTGGGGGCGGACGTTCATGGTCGTGTCGTTCATCTTCGACTCCTCTCGCATTTCTCCGGGCCGATCCGTAGAACACGCGAGGAAATGCGGACAGCAGATGAACAGCACCCGTCCGAGAGGGGTGTGATTCCATCGCCTGGCAATCCCGCTGTCATGGGGCGACCCCTGTAGACCGGTGATTTTGCGTCCCCGCCTTTCGACGGGTTTGCCTTTTTCAGAGCTACCGACAGGGCACTGTCAGCGCGGGGAATTTACGACACAAGTTGCGTGAAGTTCTCTTGACTTACATTTAGAAACAACATGTGTCGGTTTGCGGATCCGTCCATGAGGGACGGTTCGCGTGCCGATGCCTTGCGCCATGTTGTGGTGCAGCATACCGAATGATGCACCGGATTGGTGTCCTTCCTGTTGCTCCGGCACAGCCATTTTCCAATGCAACCTACTAAAAAATAATAAAAACAATATGTTGCGTCACTCGTCGAAGCTGGCACCGGTTTTGCGATAACTGAATACAGCTCGGGGCAATGAAGCTTGGGTGCAGCGCCTGACACCAGACATGCGCACCGCAGCGGGTGTCGCTTATCCCGAAGTGAGCTTCCGGGGAATGAATTCGCAAGGAGATACGGCATGAAAAAAATGAAACTCGTGATGATCGGCAACGGCATGGCCGGCGTGCGCACGCTGGAGGAACTGCTCAAGCACGCGCCCGATCTCTACGACATCACCGTGTTCGGCGCCGAGCCGCACGGCAACTACAACCGCATCCTGCTGTCGCCGGTGCTCGCTGGCGAGATGACGCTGCCGGAGATCATGCTCAACGATCTCGACTGGTACGGCGACAACGGCATCCGGCTCCACGCCGGCAAGAAGGTCACAACGATCGACCGCGTGCATCGCCGCATCATCGCCGACGACGGCACGGAGGCCGAATACGACCGCCTGCTCATCGCGACCGGCTCGACGCCGTTCATTCCGCCGATCCCCGGCAAGGACCTGGCGGGGGTGCTTGCGTACCGCGACATCGCCGACACCGAGGCGATGATCGACGCGGCGACGCACTACAAGCATGCGGTCGTCATCGGCGCGGGCCTCCTCGGCCTCGAAGCCGCGAACGGCCTGATGTTGCGCGGCATGGACGTGACTGTCGTACATCTGGCGGACTGGATCATGGAGCGCCAGCTCGACCGCGCCGCGGCCGACATGCTGCAGGCGTCGCTCGAGGCGAAGGGCATGAAGTTCCTGCTGTCGAAGCAGACCGAGGCGCTCGTCGAAGGCGAGGGGGGGCGTGTCGGCGCGGTGCGCTTCAAGGATGGCGCCGAGATCCCGGCCGACCTCGTCGTCGTCGCCGCCGGCATCCGGCCGAACTACGCGCTCGCAGAAAGCGCCGGGATCTATTGCGGCGAAGGCCGCGTGCGCGGCATCCAGGTGTCGGACACGATGCAGACCGTCACCGACCCGCGCATCTACGCGGTCGGCGAATGCGTCGCGCATCGCGGCATCGCCTACGGGCTCGTTGCGCCGCTGTTCGAGCAGGGCAAGGTGTGCGCGAACCACCTCGCGAACTTCGGCATCGGCCGCTACGAGGGCTCGGTGACCTCGACGAAGCTCAAGGTGACCGGCATCGACGTGTTCTCGGCCGGCGACTTCACCGGTGGCGCCGACACCGAAGAGATCGTGCTGCACGACAGGCAGGGCGGCGTCTACAAGCGCATCGTCATCCGGAACAACCGCATCGTCGGTTCGGTGCTGTACGGCGACACCGCCGACGGCTCGTGGTACTTCCAGCTGATGAAGGACGGCCAGGACATCGGCGCGATCCGCGACCACCTGATGTTCGGCCAGAACCACCTCGGCGACGCCGGCCACAAGGGCGAGCACAAGGCCGTCGCGATGCCCGACAGCGCCGAGGTGTGCGGCTGCAACGGCGTGTGCAAGGGCACCATCGTCAAGGCGATCCAGGAGAAAGGGCTGTTCACGCTCGATGACGTCAAGAAGCACACGAAGGCGGCGTCCTCCTGCGGTTCCTGCACCGGCCTCGTCGAGCAGATCCTCGCCTCGACGATCGGCGGCGCGTATCAGGCGGTCAGCGTGCACGACAAGGCGGTGTGCGCTTGCACGGAGCTGTCGCACGGCGACGTCAGGAAGGCCATCCGCGATCACAGGCTGCTGACCATCCCCGACGCGATGGACATGATGGCGTGGAAGACGCCGAACGGCTGTGCGACCTGCCGCCCGGCGCTGAACTACTACCTGATCTCGACCTGGCCGCACGAGGCGCAGGACGATCCGCAGAGCCGCTTCGTCAACGAGCGCGCGCACGCGAACATCCAGAAGGACGGCACGTACTCGGTCGTGCCGCAGATGCTCGGCGGGCTGACGACGCCGGCCGAGCTGCGCCGCATCGCCGACGTCGCCGAGAAGTACAACGTGCCGACAGTGAAAGTCACCGGGGGCCAGCGCATCGATCTGCTCGGCATCAAGAAAGACGACCTGCCGAAAGTGTGGAAGGACCTCGGTATGCCGACCGGCCACGCCTACGGCAAGAGCATCCGCACCGTGAAGACCTGCGTCGGCGCCGAGCACTGCCGTTTCGGCACGCAGCGCTCGATGGCGATGGGCGTCGATCTCGAACGCATGCTGTTCGGCATGTGGAGCCCGCACAAGGTCAAGCTCGCGGTGTCCGGCTGCCCGCGCAACTGCGCCGAATCGGGCATCAAGGACGTCGGCGTGATCGGCGTCGATTCCGGCTGGGAGCTGTACGTCGCGGGCAACGGCGGCATCAAGACCGAAGTCGCGCAGTTCCTGTGCAAGGTCGCGACGCGCGAGGAGGTGCTCGAATATTCGGCCGCGTTCCTGCAGCTTTACCGCGAGGAAGGCTATTACCTCGAACGCACGGTGCATTACGTGCATCGCGTCGGCCTCGAGCACGTCAAGAAGCGCGTCGTCGAGGACGCCGCGACGCGGCGCGCGCTGTACGAGCGCCTGCTGTACGCGGTGCAGGACTACAAGGACCCGTGGGCGGAGCGCTACGCAGCCGATGCGGCACCGGCGCTGCGCGCGCCATTCGAAACCCTGGAAGCGTGAGAAACACGATGACGATGAATGCCATGACCCTTCGCAAGACCGATACCGATATCGCTGCCGATGCCGGCTGGAAAACGATCTGTGCGCTCGACGACATCCCGGTGCTCGGCGCGCGCGTCGTCGCCTCGAAGAGCGGCGACATCGCGATCTTCCGCACCGCCGACGACGAGGTCTTCGCGATGCACGACAAATGCCCGCACAAGAACGGCCCGCTGTCGCAGGGCATCGTGCATGGCCGCCAGGTCACGTGCCCGCTGCACGGCTGGAAGATCCAGCTCGACAGCGGCGAGGCGGTTGCGCCCGACGTCGGCTGCACGAAGCCGTTCGAGGTGAAGCTCGTCGACGGCCAGGTGCTGCTGAAGGCGTAAGCGCGCCGGGCATGGCGGTAGGGCGGAAAAGCGAAGCGCCTTCCGCCAGACATCGGTGCGGATCGGACACATGCGGCGGAAGGCGCCTTCGGCTTTTCCGCCCTACCGCTCGCCCCCAACGTTGCAGGGCGGAAAACGAAGTTTCGGCGCAGCCAGGAGCGCAGCGCCTTCCGCCAGACTTTTTGATCGCACCACCGATTCCGGAGCCAACTCGATGGACAAGAAAGCTTTCCTCAAAGCCGGCCACCCGCCAACCCTGCTCGCGGCTTTCCTGTATTTTGACCTCGCCTTCATGGTGTGGGTGATCTTGGGGCCGCTGGGCGTGCAGATCGCCGCCGACCTCGGCCTCGACCACGCGCAGAAAGGCCTGATGGTCGCAATCCCGGTGCTCGCCGGCGCGATTCTGCGGCTCTTCATGGGCGTGCTCGTCGACCACCTGAAGCCGAAGATGGCCGGCGCGATCGGCCAGGTCATCGTCATCGCGGCGCTCTTCGTGGCGTGGCAGTTCGGCATCCACAGCTTTGAGCAGACGCTCGTGCTCGGCGTCTTTCTCGGCGTCGCCGGCGCCTCGTTCGCGGTCGCGCTGCCGCTCGCGTCGCGCTGGTATCCGCCCGAGCACCAGGGCACGGCGCTCGGCATCGCCGGCGCGGGCAACTCGGGCACCGCGATCGCGGCGCTGGTCGCGCCGGGGCTCGCCGCGGCGTATGGCTGGACGAACGTGTTCGGCCTCGCGCTGATCCCGCTCGTGCTGGTGTTCGTGTTCTACCTCGTCGTCGCGAAGGATGCTCCGGAGTGCCCGCCCGCGAAGCCCCTCGCCGAGTACTTCAAGGTGCTGAAGGACAAGGACGCGTGGTGGTTCATGTTCTTCTACGCGGTCACCTTTGGCGGCTTCGTCGGCCTGGCGTCGTCGCTGACGATCTACTTCAATACGCAATACGGCCTCGACGCGAAGATGGCCGGCTACTTCACCGCCGCGTGCGTGTTCGCCGGCTCGATGGTGCGCCCGGTCGGCGGCGCGGTCGCCGATCGCATCGGCGGCATCAAGAGCCTGTCGGTGATGTACGTGTTCGCGGCGCTGTTCCTCGGCATCGTCAGCGTCGGTTTGCCGACGGCGTGGATGGCGCTGGTGGTGTTCGTCGCCGCGATGCTCGCGCTCGGGATGGGCAACGGCGCGGTGTTCCAGCTCGTGCCGCAGCGCTTTCGCAAGGAGATCGGCGTGATGACGGGGCTCGTCGGCATGGCCGGCGGCGTGGGTGGTTTCTATCTCGCGTCCTCGCTCGGCTACGCGAAACAGGCGACCGGCAGCTATCAATCCGGATTCCTGATCTTCGCCGCGCTCGCGCTCGCGGCGCTGGTCGGGCTCACCGCGGTCAAGACGCGCTGGCGCACGACGTGGGGTGCCGCCCACCTGACGTCGGCGAAAATCTGACTCTGAGGCGTTCGGGGAGAAGCGACGTGGCGCGGATCATCGATGCGAGTTCGCGGTTCAAGCCGGCTCCCGTGCCGCCGCGGAACGCGGCTGTCCCCGTCCCCGCGTCGTCGTCGCATCGCGCCGTGGCGAAATCGCTCGAAGTCACGCTCGGCCACGCCTCGCAGCAGGGGCTGCGGCCCGGCAACGAGGACTTCGTCGGCGCGGTGACGCCCGACGGCGCGCCGCTCGCGGCCAAGGGGCTGCTGCTCGCGATCGCCGATGGCGTCGGCGGCCACGCGCGTGGCCGGGAGGCGGCCGAATATTCGGTGCGCGGACTGCTCGCCGACTATTTCTCGACGCCCGACACGTGGAGCGTCGAGAAATCGCTCGACGTCGTGATCGGCGCGCTGAACCGCTGGCTGCTCGCGCAGTCGGCCAAGTCGCGCGAGTACGCCGGCATGGCGACGACGCTGACCGCGTTCGTGCTGCGCGGGCGCCGTTACCACGTCGCGCACGTCGGCGATTCGCGCGCGTACCTGCTGCGCGAGGGCGAGCTGTGCCGCCTGACCGAGGACCACACCTGGGAACACCCCGAGCTCAGCAACGTGCTGCGCCGCGCGGTCGGACTCGATGCGCAGCTCGCCGTCGACTATGACGACGGCGAGCTGGCCGCCGGCGATCGCTTCGTGCTCGTCACCGACGGCGTGTGGGGGGCGCTCGGCGACGGCGGCATCATCGAGATCCTGAAGCGCCACGCGGGCGCCGAAGACGCCGCCGACGTGCTGACGCTGGAAGCGCTCGCGCGCGGCGCGACCGACAACTGCACCGCGCTCGTCGCGAACGTCGAGGCGGTGCCGCCGGATACGCTGCGCGACCGGTTCGCCAGCGCGCGCCACCTGCCGCTGCCACCGCGGCTGAAGGCGGGCGACGTGCTCGACGACTTGCGGGTCGAGGAGCTGTTGCACGAATCGCGCGTGACGCTGCTGTACCGCGTCACGCGCATCGCGACCAATGAGGCGCTGGTGCTGAAGACCTTGCGCCCGGACGCGGACGACGATGAGGCGGCCGGCGCCTTGCTGCGCGAGGAATGGCTCGCGCGACGCGCGCCGTCGCAGAGCTTCCCCGCCGTCGCCGATGCCGATGCGCGCAGCGCCCTGTATTACCTGATGAGCTGGCACGCAGGCGAGACGCTGAAGGCGAAGCTCGCGCGCGGCCACCGCTTCGCGCCGCACGAGCTCGTGGCGATCGGCGCGACGCTGCTGCGCGCGACAGGCGCCCTGCACCGGCTCGGCATCGTGCATCGCGACATCAAGCCCGACAACGTGCATGTCGACCGTCATGGTCAGCTGCGCCTGCTCGACCTCGGCGTCGCTGCGTCCGACGCTGACGACCTGCGCGAGATCAACAATCCGGGCACGCCGTCGTACATGGCGCCGGAACTCTTCAATGGCGGGACGGCGAACGAGTCGTCCGACCTCTACGCGTGCGGCGTGACGCTGTACGAACTCTTGACGCGCAAATACCCGTACGGCGAAGTCGAGCCGTTCCAGCGGCCGCGCTTCGGCGAACCGGTGCCGCCGACGCGCTACCGCCCGGACACGCCGGCGTGGCTCGAAGCGGTGCTGCTGAAGGCCTGCGCGCGCGAGGCCAAGGACCGTTTCGAGACCGCCGAGGAGTTCCTGCTCGCGCTCGAACGCGGCGCGCACCGCCCGCTCGTGACGCATCGCCGCGTGCCGCTCGTCGCGCGCAACCCGGCGCTGGCGCTGAAGCTCTTCGCCGGTGCGTCGCTGCTGCTGAACCTGATCCTGTTGTTTCTGCTCAGTCGGCGCTAGACCGATGATGAGCCTCTCCCGCGGAGCCCCTGATGAAAACGAAAGCCACTTGTCCCTACTGCGGCGTCGGCTGCGGTGTCCTGATCGAACATGACGGTCGCCGCATCACCGGCGTCGCCGGGGACCCCGAACATCCGGCGAATTTCGGCCGGTTGTGCACGAAAGGGGCGACGCTGCACCTCTCCGCGCGGCCCGAAACCCGGCTGCTGTACCCGGAGCTGCGCGGCGCCCGTGGCAAGCCGCGCGAGCGCGCG
This sequence comes from Aromatoleum anaerobium, assembly GCF_012910705.2. Classification (GTDB taxonomy): domain Bacteria; phylum Pseudomonadota; class Gammaproteobacteria; order Burkholderiales; family Rhodocyclaceae; genus Aromatoleum; species Aromatoleum anaerobium. Next base: position 444,191 of record NZ_WTVG02000037.1, read on the forward strand.
AGCTGGGACGCCGCACTCGCGACCGCCGCCGAACGCTTCGCCGCGGCGATCAATGAACACGGGCCGGACTCGGTCGCGTTCTACATCTCCGGCCAGCTGCTGACCGAGGACTATTACGTCTTCAACAAGCTCGTGAAAGGGCTCATTGGCACGAACAACATCGATTCGAACTCGCGCCTGTGCATGTCCAGCGCGGTCACGGCGTACAAGCAGACGCTCGGCGCCGACGCGCCGCCCTGTTCGTACGAGGACTTCGCGCACACCGACTGCCTCTTGATCGCCGGGGCGAATCCGTCGTACGCGCACCCGGTCGCGTTCCGCCGCATCGAGGACGCGAAGGCCGCGCGCCCGCAGATGAAGATCATCGTCGTCGACCCGCGCCGCACCGACTCCGCCGCGACCGCCGACCTGCACCTGGCCGTCCTGCCCGGCACCGACATCTGGCTGTACAACGCGATGCTCAACGTGCTGCTGTGGGAAGGCCACGTCGACCAGGCTTTCGTGCGCGAGCACACCGCAGGCTTCGCGGCGCTGCGCGACCATGTGCGCGATGTCACGCCGGCGATCGCCGCCGATGTCTGCGGCCTCGGCAGGCGCGGCGCCGACGACATCGTCACGGCCGCGCGCTGGTGGGGCGAGGCGAAGGCTTCGATGTCGCTGTGGTGCCAGGGGCTGAACCAGTCGACGCACGGCACGCACAACGGGACCGCGCTGATCGCGCTGTCGCTCGCGACCGGCAAGATCGGCAAGCGCGGATGCGGCCCGTTCTCGCTGACCGGGCAGCCCAACGCGATGGGCGGGCGCGAAGTCGGCGGCATGGCGAACCTGATGTCCGGCCACCGCGACCTCGCGAACCCCGAGCACCGCGCCGAAGTCGCGCGGCTGTGGGACGTCGACAGCGTGCCTCCGACGCCGGGCCTGACCGCGATCGAACTCTTCGACGCGGCGCACGACGGCAAGATCAAGGCGCTGTGGATCGCCTGCACGAACCCCGCGCAGTCGCTGCCCGAGCAGGAGCGGCTGCGCGAAGCGCTCACGCGCTGCGACTTCGTCGTGCTGCAGGAGGCCTACCGCAACACCGAGACCGCGCCGTTCGCGGATCTGCTGCTGCCCGCCGCGACCTGGGGCGAGAAGGAAGGCACGGTGACGAACTCGGAGCGGCGCATCACACACGTTCATCGCGCCTTGACGCCGCCGGGCGAAGCGAGGGCCGACTGGCGCATCGTCTGCGATTTCGCGCGCGAACTCGGGCCGCGCATCGGCAAGGAGGCGGCGCGGCTCTTCCCGTACGCGGCGCCGTCCGAGATCTTCGCCGAGCATGCGGCCTCGACCGCCGGGCGCGACCTCGACATCACGGGGCTGTCGTACGCGCTGCTCGATGCGGCCGGTCCGCAGCAGTGGCCGTTTCCAAAAGGCGCGAATGTTGCCGATACAGCCGGCCGTGACCGTCTCTACGCCGACGGCCGTTTCCCGACTGCCGACGGCCGGGCGCATTTCGTCGTGCCGACCGAGCGGCTCACCGCCGAGCGCGCCGACGCGCGCTATCCGCTGCACCTGACGACCGGCCGCCTGCGCGACCAGTGGCACGGCATGAGCCGCAGCGGCAAGGTCGCGCGGCTGTACAATCACGTCGACGAGGCCCGCATCGAGATGCACGCCGACGACCTCGCGCTGCGCGGGCTCAAGAGCGGCGATCTGGTGCACGTCAGGAGCCGCCGCGGCGACGTCGTGCTGCGCGCCGAAGCCTCGCCGGAAATCCGTTCCGGCCAGGCTTTCATCGCGATGCACTGGGGCGGCAACAGCCTGAACTCGGCCGGTGCGAACGCGCTGACGCTGCGCGACGTCGACCCGTACTCGAAGCAGCCCGAGCTCAAGCATGCGGCGGTGCAGGTCGAGAAGGCGGTGCTGCCGTTCCAGGCGCTGATCATGCGCGGCGAGCCCGGCGCGGCCGGCGACGAGGAGGGGAACGGGAACGATGACGCTGCGCCGATCAATGTCCCGGGCAAGGTCGCCGCGGGCAGCGTCACGGCCAACGCTGCCGGCCTCGCGCTGGAACGCGCGGCGGCGCTCGCGCCCTGGCTCGAGCGCTTCAGCTACGCGTCGCTTGCGCTTGCCGGTCGCGACCATCCCGCGGTCGTGCTGCGCATCGCGCACCACCAGCCGATCCCGCCCGAGTGGCTCGCCGAACTCGATGCCTTGCTCGGACTCGACGACGAGCATTGCCTCGCGTACAGCGACACCCGGCGCGGCATCACGAAGCGCGCGCGTATCGACAACGGACTCCTCGTCGGCCTGCGCCTCACCGGCGAGACCGCGGCCGCCGGCTGGCTGCGCGACGTGCTCGTCGAGCGCCAGCCGACCGGGGATCTGCGCCGCTGGATCCTCGCGCCGCTCGCGAATCCGCCGGAGGCGGCGAAGAGCCGCGGCCGCATCGTCTGTACGTGCCTGAACGTCGCCGAGAGCGACATTGCCGCAGCGATCGCCGGCGGCGACGGCTTCGACGTGCTGCAGGCGAAACTCAAATGCGGCACGAGCTGCGGCTCGTGCATACCGGAGATCAAGCGCCTCGTCGCCGCCGGGCGCAGCGTGGCGTAAGGGGGCATGGGTCGTGCCGGCCGAAGGCGCTGAGTTTTTCCCGCGCGGGCCGTGAAACGCTCAAAGGTCACGGTAGGCTTCCTCGTCGGCGCTCCCCGCCCATTCGGAAAGGGTGCCCTCGACTGCGCGCAGGTATTCGAGATCGAGCGGTTGAACGCGCCGCACGGTTGCTGTCCCATCAGCCGCCACTTCCCAGGCGATGAGATCCCCCGGCGCCACATGTAGCGCCGCGCGCACGTTCTGCGGGATGGTGGTTTGACCCTTGGCGGTAATCTTGGCGATCGCAAGCATGGCGTCCTCCGACAAGGCTTGCATTACATTCTTACTCTACTCCGAGCATCTTGCGGATCAATCAGTTCTCGCGAGGCAGCGACGAACGTCCGCGCAACGCCGCCCGTTACAGGCAAAACATCACCGGCCGTGGCACCCTCAGGCTTGCAAGGTGAAGAGCTCGCCCTCGCGTCGCACCATGCCCAGCTCTTCCAGCGCTTCGATCACCGCGAGCACCGCGGCCTTCGGCGAGCGCTTGAACTGCGCGGCGATGGCTTCAACGGGCAGGCCCTGACGGGCGAGCGCGGCGCGCACCGCGGCGACCTGGTCGCGCATGCTTTTCGGCCAGGCGAGCTTGCCCGCCGGCGCGGCAGCGGGGGCAGCTTCGGCTTCGTCCGCTTCGCCGGACGCGTAGGGCGGAAAAGCGAAGCGCCTTCCGCCATCGGCCTCCATTTCGGTGGATTGCGCCTGCGGCTTATCCACCCTACGACCCTGCGCGTCCTGGTAGTCCGGGCGCAGCCAGCGCACCAGCCCGCGCGCCTCCTCGGCGGCGCGCTGCGCGTTGAGGTCGACGAGGCGGCGCAGCAGTTCTTCCTCGGCTTCCGTCTGCGCGTCCGGCTTGTCCGGCAGCGGGGTGGTCGCGCCGGGGCGGCCGGTGAGGGCGGCAGCGAGATCGTTCCAGCCGTAGGCGTCGAACACCGCGGCGTCGAGCGCGTCGTGCAGTTCGCGCAGCACCGACACGAGCCCCTGCTCGTGGATCGTCTTGTCCTTGGCGTTCAGCGTTGCGCCGCTGCGCAGCTTTTCGAGCACGTTGTACAGGCCGGTCAGCGTCAGCTCCGCGTGCTGCGCCTGCTGGCGCTTGCGGTGCGCGTCGAGCTGTTCGGCGAGGTCGCGGATGCGGGCGGTTTGTTCCGGGGCGGCGGCGGGGAAGGGGAAGGTTTCGAAGCAGCGAGTCTTGTTGTAGCGCGGGTCGTTGCCGACGCCTAAGCGCCCGCCCATTGCTAGCGCCCAGGCGATGTGGACACGGCTCGAAAGGATGCCGAGCGGAAAGGCATCATCCGTTGCGATCCCGATAAGCATGTTGTCGGGCAGGATTTCCGCACCGAGGAACTGGAATGAGCGGTGCTTGGTCGTTTCGACTGTGGCGATGTAGCGCGGCAAGCCATCACTCATCATTCGCCAATTCCTGCGCGCTTCGCCAAATAACCACCAGTTGTCGCGGTATGTGGCCCGGTTGTTGTGATCACGTTCAGGTTTTACCCGCTCCAGCACCCACTGGTAAACAGCCGGGTACTGCGCACGAACCTCGTCACTCGTCAGGCCGAATAAGTCGATTACGCGGACGCCGCGGGGGCAATCGGTCAAATCGCGTCCGTTGCGGTAGGTGCGAATGTGCTTTTTAAGACCCGGAGTCTTGCTGAGACCAAGCTGCTCCGCCTCATTCTCAGTGACGATGAATCCGGCTCCGATAAGTTGAACGCCGCGTGAACTGATCCCTTGAAGTGCCTGCAGCGGCTGCGCCGCGGGAACGTTCGCTCCGGTCTTCAGGTTTGCAAACAGCTTGCCCGAGTGCTCCTGCAGCGTGACATCGACCTCGTCCCGATCCGTTTCGCGTTCGTCTCGCACCTGCAGCAGCCTTCCTTCCTGTTCGCCACCTGCTCCGACCGTCATCGCGATCTGCACCGCCGCGCCATCGGCCGCATCGACCCATGGATGATCGGGAATCGCGAACGCCAGCGACAGCGGATTCTTCGCGCTCAGTTGCGCTTCAATGACGCGGCGGTTGAAGGTCTGGCGGATCGAGTTCGTCGTGATGAAACCGAAGCGGCTTGTCGCGCCCGCGCGCACGCGCTCGGCGGCGATGTGCCACCAGTACATGACGAAATCGGCCGACTCCGGCACATCCGGCCAGGTGCCACGCACCGCGTCGACGTAACCGTCGCCAAGCGCGCGGCGCATCGTCGCGGCGCCGATGAACGGCGGATTGCCGACGATGTAATCCGCCTGCGGCCACTCGGCCTTCCCCGGATTCACGTAACGCTTCTGCACGCCCTGCGCCGTCTCGTCCGGGATCGGTTCGCCGGTGACGGGGCTCGGCTTGTAGCTGACGCCGTCCCAGCGCGTGACCGGGCGGCCGGCGGCATCGGTGACGAATTCCTCGCGGTCATACGCAATCAGCGCGTCGCGGTTTTCGATGTTGCGGAAGTCGCGCAGCACCGGCTCGGGCGGATTGACCGAGCCGTGGGTGCGGAAGTGCCATTGCAGGTAGCCGATCCACAGCACCATCTCGGCGATTTTCGCCGCGCGCGGGTTGATTTCGAGGCCGAGGAACTGGTGCGGGTCGACGGTGACGCCTTCGAGTTCGAGCAGGCCCTGCGATTCCCCCAGGTCGTGCAGCAGGTTCAGCACTTCGCCTTCGAGGCGCTTGAGGTGTTCGAGCGTGACGTAGAGGAAATTTCCGCTGCCGCAGGCCGGATCGAGCACGCGCACTTCGCACAGATGGCGGTGGAACGCGCGGATCTCGGCGACCGCTTCGCGGGTCTTGCCCTGCTGCTCGAAGGCGAGCGCAGCGGCCTGCACTTCCTTCCATTCAGCGCGCAGCGGTTCGATGACGGTCGGCAACACGAGGCGTTCGACATAGGCGCGCGGCGTGTAATGGGCGCCGAGCTTGTGGCGCTCGCGCGCGTCGAGGGCGCGTTCGAGCAACGTGCCGAAGATCGCCGGCTCGACGTAGCGCCAGTCGGCCTCGGAGGCTTTCAGCAACAACTCGAACTGGTCGCGGTCAAGCGGGATCGCGCTCGCCTCGGCGAACAGCCCGCCGTTGAAGCGCAGCACGTTGCCGCGCAGGATCGGCGAAAAGCCGCCGGCATTCATGTTCTGCCACAGGTGTTCGAGCATCGGCGCGAAGGTCAGCGGCGAGTCCTTGAGGCTCAGCAGCAGCTCGGTGAAGCTGCGCCCCGGCAGCAGGCCGATGTCTTCGGCGAACATCGTGAACAGCGCGCGCATCAGGAAGCCGGCGACTTTCTGCGGCGCATGGCCGGCGGCTTCGAGCGACTTCGCCAGCGTCGCCAGGCGGTCGGCGATCTCGCGCGTGACGCGCGCCGAGCGCCGCGCCGGGTCGAGCGACAGCGGGTCGAGCCACACCGCGCGCAGACGTTCGCGGATGTCGTCGCGGTGCAGGTCTTCGAGGCGGATGCGGTGGCTGCGCGGGTCGGGGAAAGGCGTGTAGGTCGCGCCCGAGCGGCTGAATTCGGCGTACAGCTCGAGGTTGCGGCCGACGTCGGTGACGACGATGAACGGCGGGCGCCCTTCGTCGGTAGGCAACGCGCGGGCGTACTGGTCGGCCTGGTTGTGGGCGCGCAGCATCGCCTTGTCCCAGCCGGAGGAATCCAGCGTCTTGCCGGTCTGCTTGGCCTCGAGGACGAAGGCGCCGCGCCGGTACAGGTCGATGAAGCCGTTGTTGGCGCCGCCGTCGGGCTGGCGCATGACGACGCGGCGCTCGAACACGTAGGCGTTGTCGTGCGTGTCGTCGCTCGCCGGCTCGGGCTGCGGCAGGTCGAGCAGCGTGCACAGCTCGGTGAGGAAGAGCTGGTAGTTCGCCCGCTCGCTGCCGCCGGCCCGGTGCCAACGCTGGATGAAGGATTCGACGGCAGGGGCGGTCACGGTCGCGGCTTCCTGTGCGGGGAAAGTCGCGGATTCTAACCGGCGCGGCCATGCCGAAGGAATGAGGAATATGCCGGGCCATTCGAGAACCGCCCGGAAGCGGGGGAGTCGATCGGAAGCTGCGCAAGCAAAAGCATGGACCTGAAAGTGCTGGACATGCGCACAAAGCTCTCGCCGTGCCGTCGATGAAGAGTTTTTCCGGAATCAGCAAGGGCCCTTCCCGAGGCACGCAAACCGCTCGGCGCCAGGGGCTACCGTCGAGGGATGATTGCGTGACGTTGACGTCAACGTCACAATACCGCCCGGCGATCTTCCGGGATCGCCGGATTCCAATCACTCCGCCAGCAGCGGACTGTTCCCCCGCTTCTTCGCCGCGCCCTGCCGCGGGGCGACCGCGGCCAGGGATGCGAGCCGGCGTACAACACGCGTCGCGGACGGGCGTCCGGGGCGTTGCATATGGGAAAGGAGAGCACATGACTGCAGTTGCCGAGTTTCTGAAAGCGCGGGACTTCCTGCTGGCCAACCGGACCGACTACGCCACTGCGTACGCCGGTTTCCAGTGGCCGCAACTGACCGAGTTCAGCTGGGCGCTGGACTATTTCGACACGATGGCGCAGGGCAACGACAAGCCGGCGCTGTGGATCGTCGAGGAAGACGGGCACGAGGCGAAGCTGTCGTTCGCCGAGATGTCGGTGCGCTCGAACCGCGTCGCGAACTGGCTGAGGAGCCACGGTGTCGCGCGCGGCGACCGCATCCTGATCATGCTCGGCAACGAAGTGCCGCTGTGGGAAACGATGCTCGCCGCGATCAAGCTCGGCGCGGTCGTGATCCCGGCGACCACCTTGCTGACGCCGGAAGATCTGCTCGACCGTCTTGACCGCGGCCAGGTCAGGCATGTCGTCATCGGCAAGGCCCACACCGACAAATTCGCGGAGCTCGCCGGCAGCTACACGCGCATCAGCGTCGGCGGCGCGACCGGCGGCTGGCTCTCGTTCGAGGACGCGTACGCGGCGTCGCCCGAATTCACGCCCGAAGGCGTGACCCGCGTCACCGATCCGCTGCTGCTGTATTTCACGTCCGGCACGACGTCGAAGCCGAAGCTCGTCGAGCACAGCCACCAGTCCTACCCGGTCGGCCACCTGTCGACGATGTACTGGATCGGCCTGCAGCCCGGCGACCGCCACATGAACATCAGCTCGCCGGGCTGGGCGAAGCACGCGTGGAGCTGCTTCTTCGCGCCGTGGAATGCCGGCGCCTGCGTGTTCCTGTACAACTACAATCGCTTCAACGCGCGCGCGTTGCTCGACGTGCTCGTGAAATACGAGATCACGACGATGTGCGCACCCCCGACGGTGTGGCGCATGCTGATCCAGCAGGACCTCGCGTCGGTGAAGACGAACCTGCGCGAGCTGATCGGCGCCGGCGAGCCGCTCAACCCTGAAGTCATCGACCAAGTGAAGAAGGCATGGGGCATCACGATCCGCGACGGCTTCGGCCAGACCGAAACGACGGCGCAGATCGGCAACACGCCGGGGCAGGTGCTCAAGCCCGGCTCGATGGGCCGACCGTTGCCCGGCTACACGATCGCGCTGCTCGACGCCGACGACAAGCCGGCCGAAGAGGGCGAAGTGTCGCTGGTGCTGGCGAAGCGTCCGCTCGGCCTGATGCTCGGCTACGCCGGTGACGCCGAGAAGACCAGCGAGGTCATGCGCAACGGTCACTACCACACCGGGGACGTCGCGAGCATCGACGCCGACGGCTACATCACGTACGTCGGCCGTGCCGACGACGTGTTCAAGGCGTCGGACTATCGCATCAGCCCGTTCGAGCTCGAGTCGGTGCTGATCGAGCACCCGGCGGTCGCCGAAGCCGCGGTCGTTCCGAGCCCGGACCCGCTGCGCCTCGCGGTGCCGAAAGCCTACGTGATCCTCGCGCCGGGCTTTGAGGCCGGCAAGGAGCTCGCGAAGGACATCTTCGCCTTTACGCGCGACAAACTCGCACCGTACAAGCGCATCCGCCGCATCGAATTTTCGGACCTGCCGAAGACCATCTCGGGCAAGATCCGGCGCGTTGAGCTGCGCAGGAGCGAACAGGGCAAGGACGCCTCGACAGTGCGCAGGGAGTTGGAGTTCTTCGAAGAGGACTTCCCGGAGCTGAAGGGCTGATCAGTGTCGTGTGAGGCAAAGTGCCGGGCGGCGGGGGCAGCCCGCCGTTTTCGCGTCCTGGGTCCGGCCCGACGGAAGTTTTCCGTCGAGACCGCCGCGCCGGGTGCTGCCCGCCGTAAGCTGATATAATTGCGGCCGTGGCGGGTCTCCCCGCATTGCAGCGCGGTGAACCTGGTCAGGGCCGGAAGGCAGCAGCCACAGCCGTTCCCTGCAAGTGCCGGGGGTCAGGCTCGCCACCCCTGACAATCGCGCGAAGGGCGTCTTCCCATGAAGACGCCCTTCGGCATATTTGGGCTGGCGACTCTCGTTTCTTCGCCGGGCACGCCGTGGCCGTGCCGGCGGTGGCGCCGCGGGACAGGGGCCGCTCTGCTAGAATCCCGCCATGAGCTATCAGGTTCTCGCCCGCAAGTGGCGCCCGAAGAGTTTCGCGACGCTGGTCGGCCAGGAACACGTCGTCCGGGCGCTCAGCCATGCGCTCGCCACCGGCCGGCTGCACCACGCGTGGCTGTTCACCGGCACGCGCGGCGTCGGCAAGACGACCATTTCGCGCATTCTCGCGAAAGCACTGAACTGCGAAACCGGCGTCACGCCCGAGCCGTGCGGCACTTGCGCGGCCTGCCGCGCGATCGACGCGGACCGTTTTCCCGACTACGTCGAGATGGATGCGGCCTCGAACCGCGGGGTCGAGGACATGGCGGCGCTGCTCGACAAGGCGGTCTATGCGCCGGCGCAGGGGCGCTACAAGGTCTACATGATCGACGAAGTCCACATGCTGACCGGGCATGCGTTCAACGCGATGTTGAAGACGCTCGAAGAGCCTCCCGAACACGTCAAGTTCATCCTGGCGACGACGGATCCGCAGAAAATCCCGGTGACGGTGCTCTCCCGCTGCCTGCAGTTCAACCTCAAGCAGATGCCGCCGGGGCACATCATCGACCATCTCGGCGGCATCCTCGAGGCCGAGGGCGTGCCATTCGAGGTCCCCGCGCTGCGCCACCTCGCCAAGGCGGCGAACGGCTCGATGCGGGATGCACTGTCGCTGCTCGACCAAGCGATCGCGCACGGTTCGGGGCGCGTCGAGGAAGAGCAGGTCTCGCACATGCTCGGTACGGTCGGCGACGACCATCTGTACGCGGTGCTCGACGCGCTGGCCGCAGGCGACGTCGCCGGGATGCTCGCGGTGGCCGATCGCATGGAGGCGCGCAGTTTGTCGTTCGACGCGGCGTTGCAGGCGCTCGCCTCGCTGCTGCACCGCATCGCGCTCATGCAGTTCGCCCCGGCGGCGATCGCCGACGATGCGGAACGCCAACGTCTCGCACCGTATGCCGAGGCCTTCGACGCCGAGTTCCTGCAACTCGCCTACCAGATCGCCATCCATGGCCGCGACGAACTGTCGCTGGCGCCGGACGACTACGCGGGCTTCACGATGAGCCTGTTGCGCCTGCACGCATTCCGCCCCGAGCAGCCGGTGGCGCTCGGCAGTCCCGGCGACGCGGCCGGCGGAGGCGGGGCGGGACGGGCGCGTGTCATCCCTCCGTCGCCGCCGCAGCCGGCCGCCAGTCTCGCAGCACGGGCCACGGCACCGGTGCCGCAGCGCGACGCCGCGCCGGTGGCAAGACCGCCGGTGGCAAGGGGGATCCCCGTGGAGCATTCGCCACGCGAACGCGGGATTGCCGAGGCCGGGACGCGTTCGTCGCCGCCCGGCAGAGCAGTGGCGGTCGCCGAAGGTCCGGCCGAACCGTCGAACTCCGTTCCGCCGTGGGAGGACCTGCCGCCGGAGGCGTTCGCCGGGGAAACATCCGTGCCGCAACCCGCCCGCTCGTCCGCGCCGGCGCGCCTGCACTCCGGGAACGTGGTGGTCGAGCCGTCCCCCCTGCCCACGCCGGCACGAAGCGCGACGGCGGCGGCCGGAAGTGCTGTTCCGCGGCGCGCCGAGCGGCCGGAAGTCACGCCCGCATCGCCGGGCACAACAGCGCCCGAGATCGCGTCGGCCTTTGCCGCCGGCGAATGGCATGCGATCCTCCGCGCGCTCGGCCTCGGCGGGATGATGCGGGAACTCGCGCAGCACTGCGAATGGACCGGATTTGCCGACGGCGTGCTGAACCTCCGGCTATCCGAAACCCATCGCCATTTGCTGGGCATGAATCCGGGACTCCTCGACCGCCTGCAGGACGCGCTCGCGACGCAGTATGGCGGTCCGCTGCGGCTCAGGATCGAGACCGGCGCGATCGCCGGCGAAACCCCGGCGCAACGCGACCAGGCGGAAAAACGGGCGCGGCACGTCGAGGCTGTGGCGGCGTTGGAGAGCGACCCTTTCGTGCGTGAACTGATCGAACGATTCGACGCGTCCCTCGTGGAAGCGTCGGTAAGACCACTTTGAATTTCTCTTGCGGAGAATCTGGCGATGATGAAAGGCGGAATTGCCGGGCTGATGAAACAGGCCCAGCAGATGCAGGAAAACATGAAGAAGATGCAGGACCAGTTGGCCTCGGTCGAAGTCGAGGGGCAGTCGGGCGCCGGGATGGTCAAGGTGCTGATGACCTGCAAGTACGACGTGCGCCGCGTGACGATCGACGACTCGGTGATGGACGACAAGGAAATGCTCGAGGATCTCCTCGCGGCCGCTGTCAATGACGCGGTGCGCCGCGTGGAAACGACGACGCAGGAGAAAATGGCGGGCTTCACGTCCGGCCTCAACCTGCCGCCCGGGATGAAGCTGCCGTTCTGAATGTCCCCTTCCAGTCTTGACGAACTGATCGACGCGTTGCGCGGCCTGCCTGGGGTCGGGCCGAAGTCTGCGCAGCGCATGGCCTACCATCTTTTGCAGCGCGACCAGCGCGGCGCCGAACGTCTTGCCCGGGCGCTCGGCAATGCGCTCGCGGTGCTGTGTCATTGCGAACGCTGCAACACCTTCACAGAAACCGAGATCTGCCAGCGCTGCGCGAGCCCCCAGCGCGACGCGTCGCTGCTGTGCGTCGTCGAAATGCCGGCCGACCTCGCGGTGATCGAGCAGACCCATGCGTACAACGGGCTGTATTACGTGCTCATGGGCCGTCTGTCGCCGCTCGATGGCATCGGTCCGCGCGAACTCAAGCTCGACAAGCTGCTCGCCCGGGTCGCCGACAACACCGTGCAGGAAGTGATCCTCGCGACGAACTTCACGAATGAAGGCGAGGCGACGGCCCACATCGTCGCGGAACTGCTCGCCGCGCGCGGCGTCAAGGTCAGCCGTCTCTCGCGGGGCGTGCCGGTGGGCGGCGAACTCGAACACACCGACACCGGCACGATCGCGCAGGCGCTCGTCGAGAGGCGCCCGCTCTGACCGCCGGCAGCATGTTGCTGCGCCGCACAAAACACCTCGTTGCAGCTGCGTTCCGGGCGCCCGCGCGGAATGCTAAATCCATGATCCGAATACACCTTTGAGCTTTATGCTTTTTATGTTGCGGCCAGTTTGATAGAATCCGGCAGTTTTTTTGTATCCGGAAATGGCTTTTTTTCAGGGATGATGTCATGAGCGTGGATCAGAAGATGGACAGTGGCCGGCGGCAACTGCTTGTCGCAACGTCGGCGGTCGGCGGCGTTGCAGTGGTCGCGACGGCGGTGCCGTTCGTTGCCAGCTTGACGCCGTCGGAACGTGCCAAGGCGGCAGGCGCCCCGGTCGAAGCGGATATCGGCAAGCTCGCGCCAGGCGAGATGATGACTGTGGAGTGGCGCGGCAAGCCGGTGTGGATCCTGCGGCGTACGCCCGAAATGCTCGCGTCGCTGGAAAAGACCGAGCCGCTGGTGAGCGATCCGGCTTCGGAAAAGCCGATGCAGCCGGAATACGCGCAAAACAAGCACCGTTCGATCAACCCCGAATACCTCGTCGCGGTCGGCATCTGCACCCACCTGGGCTGTTCGCCGAGCGACAAGTTCAAGGTCGGTGCCGAGAGCGGCGTCGGGCCCGACTGGCCGGGCGGCTTCCTGTGCCCCTGCCACGGCTCCCTGTTCGACCTTGCCGGGCGCGTTTATCGCAGCATGCCGGCGCCGGACAATCTCGAGATTCCGCCCTACAAGTTCCTCGCGGATACGCGGATTCTCATCGGTGACGACGCAAAGGCCTAAGCGATGACTACAAAATCACAAGAACTGATGCACTGGATCGACGCGCGCTTCCCGCTCACGTCGACCTGGAAGGCGCACCTGTCGGAATATTACGCGCCGAAGAACTTCAATTTCTGGTACTTCTTCGGGTCGCTCGCGCTGCTGGTGCTGGTGATCCAGATCGTGACCGGCATCTTCCTGGTCATGCACTACAAGCCCGATGCTTCGGTGAACGCGTCCGGCATCCCCGTCGCATTCGCCAGCGTCGAATACATCATGCGCGAAGTGCCGGGCGGCTGGCTGATCCGCTACCTGCACTCGACCGGCGCGTCGGCGTTCTTCGTCGTCGTCTACCTGCACATGTTCCGCGGGCTGCTGTACGGCTCGTACCGCAAGCCCCGCGAGCTGATCTGGGTCTTCGGCACGCTGATCTTCCTTGCGCTGATGGCCGAAGCGTTCATGGGCTACCTGTTGCCGTGGGGGCAGATGTCGTTCTGGGGTGCGCAGGTGATCGTGAACCTGTTTTCCGCGATCCCTGTGATCGGGCCGGACCTGTCGCTGGTCATCCGCGGTGATTACGTGGTGTCCGACGCGACGCTGAACCGCTTCTTCTCGTTCCACGTGATCGCCGTGCCGCTGGTGCTGATCGGCCTGGTGCTGGCGCACATCGTCGCGCTGCACGAAGTGGGCTCGAACAACCCGGACGGGGTCGAGATCAAGAAGAAGAAGGACGCCAGCGGCATCCCGCTCGACGGCATCCCGTTCCACCCGTACTACACCGTGAAGGACATCATGGGCGTAGTCGGTTTCCTGATCGTGTTCTCGGCAATCCTGTTCTTTGCGCCCGAGGGCGGCGGCTACTTCCTCGAGTACAACAACTTCATCCCCGCCGACCCGCTTAAGACGCCGCCGCATATCGCGCCGGTGTGGTACTTCACGCCGTTCTACTCGATCCTGCGCGCGGTGACGTACCCGCTGTTCGGCGTCGATGCGAAGTTCTGGGGCGTCGTCGCGATGGGCGCGTCGGTCGTGATCATCGCCTTCCTGCCGTGGCTGGACCGCAGCCCGGTGAAGTCGATCCGCTACAAGGGCGGGCTGTTCAAGGCCATCCTGGCGGTGTTCCTGGTCGCGTTCTTCATCCTCGGCTACCTCGGCGTGCTGCCCCCGACCCCGGGCCGTACCCTGGTCGCCCAGATCTGCTCGGTGCTGTACTTCGCGTTCTTCCTGTTGATGCCGTGGTACAGCAAACTCGACAAGTGCAAACCCGAACCGGAAAGGGTGACGTTCAAATGAGCATTCGTGTGATCAAGACTCTCAAGCGCCTGGCCGCCATCGTGCTGTTCGCGCCGGCTCTCGCGCTGTCCGCCGGGGCGGAACTGCATCTGGACAAGGCGCCGGTCAGCTCCGACCCGGCCGCACTGCAGAATGGCGCCAAGGTGTTCGTCAACTACTGCCTGAACTGCCACAGCGCGAGCTTCGCGCGTTACAACACGCTGCAGCAGATCGGTCTCGACGAGCAGCAGATCCGCGACAACCTGATGTTCACCGGCGAACGCGTCGGCGACCTGATGAAGATCGCGATGCGCCCGGCCGAATCGAAGGTGTGGTTCGGGGTGACCCCGCCCGACCTGACGCTGATCGCGCGCCAGCGCGCATCCGAGTTCGGCAGCGGCGCCGACTGGCTGTACACTTATCTGCGTCAGTTCTACCGCGATCCGGCGCGCCCGACAGGCTGGAACAACGTGGTATTCGGCAACGTCGGCATGCCGCACGCGCTGTGGGAACTGCAGGGCCAACAGGTCGCGAAGGTCACCGAGCACGAGGACGGCACGAAATCGGTCGCCCTTGAACTCGCGACGCCGGGCAGGATGAGCGTCGAGGAATATGACAAGACGGTTGCCGACCTGGTCTCCTTCCTCGTCTGGATGGGGGAGCCGATGGCCGACAAACGCAAGACGATCGGGATGTACGTATTGATCTTCCTGGCGGGGCTGTTCGTGCTCTCCTATGCTTTGAAGAAAAATTACTGGAAGGATATTCACTGAGAACCCGCCGGACCTGATCCGCGCACTCATTGAATTTGACGCACCACGCGGTCATCGCGTGGTGCGCTTTGCTTTTGTACCAGGAGCTGCAACAACATGATGAACCTGTATTCCGGCACAACCGATCCGTTCAGTCACCGCTGCCGGATCGTGCTCTTCGAAAAGGGAATGGACTTCGAGGTCATCGATGTCGACCTCTACAACAAGCCCGAAGACATCGCCATCATCAACCCGTACAACCGGGTGCCGGTGCTGGTCGATCGCGACCTCGTCCTGTACGAGGCGAACATCATCAACGAGTACATCGACGAGCGCTTCCCGCATCCGCAGCTGATGCCGCCCGACCCGATCTTGCGCGCGCGTGCCCGCCAGTTGCTGCACACGTTCGAGCAGGAACTGTTCTCGCACATCGACGTGCTCGAGAAGAACCAGAAGGGCGTCGAAAAGAGCCGCGCCCACGTGCGTGACCAACTCGTTCAACTCGCACCGATCTTCGTCAAGCAGAAGTTCATGCTAGGCGACGAGTTCTCGATGCTCGACGTCGCGATCGCCCCCTTGCTTTGGCGTCTCGAGCATTACGGCATCGAACTGCCGAAGGCCGCTGCGAATCTCATGAAATACGCCGAACGCATTTTCAGCCGGCAGGGTTTCATCGACGCCTTGACCCCGTCCGAAAAGGTGATGCGGCGCTGAACGCCGAGGCCCCGTGTGAGGGGCGCTACCGACCATGACAAACATATCTACCAAACCCTACCTGCTCCGCGCCATTTTCGAATGGTGCGTCGACCAGGGCTTCACGCCCCATATCGCGGTGCTCGTCGACGAGCGTACCGTGGTCCCGGCGGGCTATGCGCAAGACGGACAGATCGTGCTCAACCTGGGTTCCGAAGCGACGCAGCAACTGGTCATGGGCAACGACCTGATCACTTTCCAGGCGCGTTTCGGCGGCGTCGCCCACGCGCTGTCGGTCCCGGTGTCCAACGTCCTTGCAATCTACGCGCGGGAGAACGGGCACGGCATGGCGTTCGAGCCTGAAGCGGTGGTCGAGGCACCTGGTGTCCCGGCCGAGCAGGTCGGCGGACAGCAGGACGAGGGCACTGCCGCCGCCACGCCGCCTGCGGAAAGGCGTCCGCCGGCGGGACGCAACCACCTGAAGATCGTCAAGTAACCGGGTGCAGCACAGGCCCGGACGCCGCTCGGTTAACGGGACGAGCGCGGCCGAGGGTCAGGCTTCGTTTCCCAGGAACGGGAAGTGGGGTACCGGCGCTCGCCGGCCCGACATCAGGTCGGCGAGGCAGCTGGCAGACCCGCAGGCGAGCGTCCATCCGAGTGTCCCGTGTCCGGTGTTGTACCAAAGGTTGGGCAGACGGCTCCGCCCGATCAGCGGGACATTGCCGGGCGTGGCGGGGCGCAGGCCGGCCCACAGGTGCGCGCCGGCGGTGTCGGTGACGTCGGGAAAACGCGCCTCCAGCCAGTCCAGGATGGCTTGGCAGCGGGCCAGGTTAATCTCGGTGTTGTAGCCGTTCAACTCGGCCGTCCCGGCGACGCGCAACCGGTCGCCAAGGCGCGAGCACACGATGCGGCGCGATTCATCGGTGAGGCTGACGCTGGGCGCGCGCTGCGGGTCGCGTAGCGGGACGGTCACCGAATACCCTTTCACCGGGTAGATCGGCAGCTGCTCGCCAAGCGGGGCGACCAGCGGGCGGCTGTAGCTGCCGAGACACAGCACGTAGGCCGCGGCGGTAAGCCCGCCGTTGCGCCCTTCGGCGTCGTGGACCTCGATGCCGTTCATGCGCCCGCCGCTGTGGTCGATGCGGGTGATCGTGGTGTTGTAATGGAAGCGCACGCCCGCCTGCGCCGCCCGCTCGGCGAGTGCCTGGGTGAAACGGAAAGCGTCCCCCGACTCGTCGTTCGGTGCATACAGGCCGCCCGCAAGTTCCCCGGCCGTGCCGGCGAGCGCAGGTTCGATCGCGAGGCATTCGTCGCGGCTGCACGAGCGGGCCTGGATGCCATAGGTCGCGAGTTCCGCAACCTTGGCGCCGACGCGCGCGAACTCCTGCGGCGTAAAGAACAAATGCAGGATGCCGCGCTCGAGATGGTCGTAGGCGATGCCGGTTTCCGCGCGCAGCGCGCGCAGACGTTCGCCGCTGTGCACGGCGAGACTGGCAATGGCGGCGGTGTTGCGTCGCGCCCGGTGCGGCAGGCATTCACGCAGGAAGGCGAGCGTCCAGGCCCATTGGGCGGGGTCGGCGTGGGGGCGGAACAGCAGCGGGGCGTCCTCGCGGCCGAACCAGCGCAGGGCGTTGAGCGGGGCCGCGGGGTTCGCCCAGGGTTCGGGGTGGCTGATCGAGATCTGGCCGCCGTTGGCGTAGCTGGTTTCGAGCGCGGCCTCGGGCTGGCGATCCACCACGCTTACCTCGAAGCCCGCCCTGGCCAGATACCAGGCGGTGGTGACGCCGGTCACGCCGGCGCCGAGAACCAGAACATGCATAGTGAGCGAGTGGGTTGAACGGAAAGAATTTTTGAGCCGCGCCGGACCGGACGTCTGCGATGGCGCAGTACGAGGCGGTGCAGCGGTGCAGGGGCAGCGATCGCCCAAGGATCATAACCGCGTTCGCGCACAGTGGTGCGCTCGACCGCCTTCCGCGGGATAATCCGCGCCGCAAGCTTGCGAAACAAACTGAAGTCTGGCCCGGCTGGACCAACAAGGAGTCAATTCATGCGACGCGTCACGCTAACCCAATTCCTGATCGAGCAGCAGCGCGCTGGCCGCACCAGCCCGGACCTGCGACTGCTGATCGAAGTCGTCGCCCGGGCGGTGAAGGCGATCGGCGTCAATGTCTCGAAAGGGGCGCTGGCCGACCTGCTCGGCGAGGCGGGCACCGACAACATCCAGGGCGAAGCGCAAAAGAAGCTCGACGTGATCGCAAACGAGATCCTGCTGCAGGCTAACGAATGGGGCGGGCACCTCGCGGCGATGGCATCGGAAGAGGTCGAGGAGGTGCACCAGATTCCGTTTGACTACCCGAAGGGCGGCTACCTGCTGCTGTTCGATCCGCTTGATGGTTCGTCGAACATCGACGTCAATATCTCGGTCGGCACGATCTTCTCGGTGCTGCGCTTTCCCGAAGGTGTCAAGGAGCCGAACGAGCAATGCTTCCTGCAGCCCGGTCGCGAGCAGGTCGCCGCGGGATACGCGCTGTACGGTCCGTCGACCCTGCTGATCCTCACCGTCGGCAACGGCGTGCATGGCTTCACGCTGGACCGCGAGATGGGCAGCTTCGTCTACACCCACCCGTTCATGACGGTGCCGGTGGATACACAGGAATATGCGATCAACGCATCGAACGCGCGCCACTGGGAGCCGCCGGTGCAGCGCTATGTGGCCGAGTTGCAGCAGGGCAAGACGGGGCCGCGCGGCAAGGATTTCAACATGCGCTGGGTCGCGTCGATGGTCGCCGACGTGCATCGCGTCCTCACGCGCGGCGGCATCTTCATGTATCCGCTGGACGAGAAATGCCGTGACCAGGGCGGCAAGCTGCGCCTGATGTACGAGGCGAATCCGATGGCGATGCTCGTCGAGCAGGCCGGGGGCTCGGCAACGACCGGGCGCCAGCGGATCCTCGATGTGCAGCCGGAAAGGCTGCACCAGCGCGTGCCGGTGATCCTCGGTTCGACCCACGAAGTGGAGCGCGTGACCGCCTACCATCTCGAAGGCTGAGCCGACGATGCCGGGCTGTAGGGCGTCCATGCCGGGAAAGACGGCGGGAGCTCCAGCCGCAGCCTGAAGGCGCAGCACGATCCGGATTCCGCCGAGGCCGCGCCTCTGCCGTAGAATCCGGTCATGACAGCTTTCCGGATTCGTGCGCTGCTCCGGCTGTGGCTCGTCGCGCTGTGCCTTGGCCTTTCGTCCGGCACCGTGTTCGCCCAAGCCCCGCTGCAGGTCGAACTCGACGCGCCTGACAGCGTGCGACCGCTGCTCGAGCGTCATCTGCGCATTCTCGATCGCGACGACCAGGCCTTGCCCGAAGCACAGGCCGACCGCATCGCGCTGGCCCGGCGCACGCGGCGCGAAGCGGCGGAACTGCTGGCGACCGAAGGGTATTTCACACCCGAGATCCGTTTGCAGCGCGAGCCGGATGGCCGCTGGCAGCTGTCGGTCGAGCCCGGCACGCAGGCGAGCATCGCCGGTGTCGAGTTGCTGTTCGACGGCGATCTGGCCGGCGACGGCAAGGCGCGCGCGGAACGTCGCGCTGCGCTGCGCCGCGCCTGGCCTCTCGCGCCGGGAGAACCTTTTCGCCAGAGCGCCTGGGACGACGCGAAGGCGCGGCTCCTCGACGGGGTCGCGGTGCGCGACTACGCTGCGGCGCGCATTGTCGACAGCCGTGCCGAAGTCGATCCGGACAACGCAACCGTGCAGCTTTCGGTGACGGTCGACTCCGGCCCGCGCTTTTTCCTCGGCCCGCTCGAGGTGTCGGGCCTGCAGGATCTTCCTCCCGATTTCGTCGAACGTTTCAACCTGCTGGAGCCCGGCGAGCCGTTCGACCAGGAGCGCCTCCTCGCGCTGCAGACTGCGCTGCAGAACTCCCCGCAGTTCGCCTCCGTGATCGTCGATATCGAGCGCGACCCGGCGCTTGCCGCCGCCGTGCCGATCCGGGTCCAGATCACCGAAGCGCAGTCCCGACACCTCGGTTTCGGCGTCGGCTATTCGACCAACACCGGTTTTCGTACCGAGATGAGCTGGCGCGACGTAAACCTTCTCGACCGCGGCTGGGAACTCGCCGCCGGACTACGACTCGAGCAGCGCCGTCACGCCGCGTACGCGGATGTTTTCCTTCCGCCCGCGCGCGCCGGCCATCGGGACAGCTTGGGTGCCGCGATCGAGCGCAGCACCGTCGAGGGGTTGACGCTGACGACCCAGGCGGTGGGCGTGGCGCGCACCAAGACACGCGGCAACATCGACACGCGCCTCGCGCTGCGCCTGCAGCACGAGCAACGCGACCCCGACGGCGCACCGTCGACGAGCCGCAACGCGCTGACGGCGAACTGGACGTGGATCCGGCTGCGGGTCGACAACCTCCTCGATCCACGACGAGGCGATGTGCTGCAGTTCGACATCGGCGGCGGCGCGAAGGCGGTACTGTCCGACCAGGATTTCCTCCGGCTTTACGGCCGCTACGTGCGCTACCTGCCTTTTGCCGAGCGTGACGTGCTGATCCTGCGCGCCGAAGGCGGGGCGACGCTGGCACCGAGTCGCGACGGCGTGCCGCACGATTTCCTGTTCCGTACCGGTGGCACGCAAACGGTGCGCGGCTACGCGTTCGAGAGCCTCGGCGTGAGAGAGGGCGATGCCACCGTCGGCGGACGTTACCTCGCGACGCTGAGCGCCGAGTATGTCCACTGGTTCTTGCCGCAGTGGGGAGCGGCGGCCTTCGTCGATGCGGGCGACGCCGCCGACAGCCGCGACGGATTCACTCTCAAGACTGGCTACGGGGTCGGCGCACGCTGGAAAAGTCCGGCCGGCCCGCTCGCCATCGATCTCGCTTACGGCCACGAGGAACGGCGGCTGCGCCTGCATTTCGGCATCGCCATCGCATTTTGAACGGCGCCGCGGGACCCCGTCGCATGCCGGGGGACCCGTCCTGCGGCGTCGCAGACGTACGGCGCGTCGTCGCCACCGAGCATGCGGCGCTTGGCCATATCGGGCCTCCTGTCGAATGGAGCAAAAGGTGCAGCATCCCGCGTTCCTGTCGCCGCTCGACGGGAATTTGAATTCTCCGCTCTTGAAATCGGCCGGGGCCGTCCCTATTATTAGCACTCGTTGGCAGTGAGTGCTAACCGTCCCGGGCCAGTCCGCGCCCTTGATATGTTTATGCTGCGGGTCTGCCCGCAGATATGTTGAATTCGAACTGAAGGAGTCATCTCGATGAAAATTCGTCCCTTGCATGATCGCGTGATCGTCAAGCGCCTGGAAGCCGAGCGCAAGACCGCCAGCGGCATCGTCATCCCCGACTCGGCCGGCGAGAAGCCCGATCAGGGCGAAGTGCTCGCCGTGGGCAACGGCAAGATCCTCGACGACGGCAAGGTTCGCCCGATGGCCGTCAAGGTCGGCGACAAGGTGCTGTTCGGCAAGTACGCCGGCCAGACCGTGAAAGTCGAGGGTGACGAACTGCTCGTCATGCGCGAAGAAGACATCATGGGCGTCGTCGAGGCCTGAGCGCCCCTGTCGACCCCGTCCAACGAATTCAAGGAGCAATGAACGATGGCTGCAAAAGAAGTCAAGTTTGGTGATTCCGCCCGTGACCGCATGGTCGCCGGCGTCAATATCCTGGCCAACGCGGTCAAGGTCACCCTCGGCCCGAAAGGCCGTAACGTCGTGCTCGAGCGCTCGTTCGGCGCCCCGACGGTGACCAAGGACGGCGTGTCCGTGGCAAAGGAAATCGAACTGAAGGACAAGTTCGAGAACATGGGCGCGCAGATGGTCAAGGAAGTCGCTTCCAAGACCTCCGACATCGCTGGTGACGGCACCACGACCGCGACCGTGCTGGCCCAGTCGATCGTGCGCGAAGGCATGAAGTTCGTTGCCGCCGGTATGAACCCGATGGACCTCAAGCGCGGCATCGACAAAGCCGTCATCGCGGTCACCGAAGAACTGAAGAAGCTGTCGAAGCCGTGCTCGACGAGCAAGGAAATCGCCCAAGTCGGCTCGATCTCGGCGAACTCCGACGCCGACATCGGCGAAATCATCGCCAAGTCGATGGACAAGGTCGGCAAGGAAGGCGTGATCACCGTCGAGGACGGCAAGTCGCTGCAGAACGAACTCGATGTCGTCGAGGGCATGCAGTTCGACCGCGGCTACCTCAGCCCGTACTTCATCAACAACCCGGACCGCCAGGTGGCGATCCTCGAAAACCCGTTCATCCTGCTGTTCGACAAGAAGGTCTCCAACATCCGTGATCTGCTGCCGGTGCTCGAGCAGGTCGCCAAGGCCAGCCGCCCGCTGCTGATCGTGGCCGAAGACGTCGAAGGCGAAGCGCTGGCGACCCTCGTCGTCAACAACATCCGCGGCATCCTCAAGACCTGCGCCGTCAAGGCGCCGGGCTTCGGCGACCGTCGCAAGGCGATGCTCGAAGACATCGCCGTGCTGACCGGTGGCCAGGTGATCGCCGAGGAAGTCGGCCTGACGCTGGAGAAGGCGACGCTGGCCGAACTGGGCCAGGCGGCGCGCATCGAGGTCGGCAAGGAAAACACGATCATCATCGACGGCGCCGGCGAACCCGCGCGCATCGAAGGCCGCGTCAAGCAGATCCGCGCGCAGATCGAGGAAGCCACCTCCGATTACGACCGCGAGAAGCTCCAGGAACGTGTCGCCAAGCTGGCGGGCGGTGTGGCGGTGATCAAGGTCGGTGCCGCGACCGAAGTCGAAATGAAGGAGAAGAAGGCCCGCGTCGAAGACGCGCTGCACGCGACCCGTGCCGCGGTCGAAGAGGGCATCGTCCCCGGCGGCGGCGTCGCGCTGCTGCGTGCCCGTGCGAGCCTCGGTACGCTCAAGGGCGACAACCACGACCAGGATGCCGGCATCAAGATCGTGCTGCGTGCGCTCGAGCAGCCGCTGCGCGAGATCGTCGCCAATGCAGGTGACGAGCCGTCCGTCGTCGTCAATCGCGTCGTCGAAGGCACCGGTAATTTCGGCTACAACGCCGCCACCGGCGAGTACGGCGACCTGGTCGACATGGGCGTGCTGGACCCGACCAAGGTCGAGCGCATCGCGCTGCAGAACGCCGCCTCGGTCGCCGGCCTGATGCTGACCACCGACTGCATGGTCGGCGAGCTGGCTGAAGAAAAGCCCTCGATGGGCGGCATGGGCGGTATGGGCGGTATGGGCGGTATGGGCGGCATGGACATGGGCATGTAAATGCCGGTCTGAGGTTCGCCTCGTGCTTCCGGGCTTTCGGGCCCGGTGGCGCCAAAGCAAACGGCTCCGCTGCGGCGGGGCCGTTTGCTTTGGCGCGGTGACGGACGTGTCGACGCGCCCCGCTGCGGAAAGGTGGGATAATGAATTGATCGTGAGGAAAAAGGGGCAGGGAGCACCGGTTGTGCAAACGGGCGCTCCCCGGAATGTGCGGGCCGAAAAGGCGCCGACATTCCCCGGGCCGGTAATAGGAGAACAGCGGGTGTAACAATAGGCGTGCCCGCTTACGGACAACTTACATCCATATTTCCATGCGGATCCTTCTTGCTGAAGATGACTCGGTGATTGCAGACGGCCTCGGGCGGGCCCTCAAGCGCGGCGGTTATGCCGTCGATCACGTTGCTTCCGGCAGCGAGGCGGATGCCGCGCTGGCCACCCAGACATATGATCTGCTGATTCTCGACCTCGGCCTGCCGAAGCTCCCCGGGATTGACGTCCTGAAACGCCTGCGCGCGCGCAAGTCGGTGCTGCCGGTGCTGATCCTTACCGCCCAGGACGGGGTCGAAGAGCGTGTGCGAGGACTCGATGCCGGTGCCGACGACTACCTGACGAAGCCTTTCGCGCTGCCGGAACTGGAGGCGCGCGTGCGCGCGCTGACGCGACGCGGCACCGGGCAGCCGCGCTGCATCGAGATCGGCAGCCTTTCGTATGACCAGGCTGACCGGGTGGCGAAGATCAACTGCCAGGTCGTCGAATTGTCGGCGCGGGAAGTCGGCCTGCTCGAAATTTTCGTCCTGCGGGTCGGGCGACTGGTGAGCAAGGACCAGATCGTGGATCACCTGTGCGGCTGGGGGGAGGAGGTCTCGAGCAATGCGATCGAGGTCTACGTCCACCGGCTGCGCAAGAAGCTCGAAGACAGTGGCGTGCGCATCGTCACCGTGCGCGGACTCGGCTACTGCCTGGAAAACCCGGATGCGGTCCAGACGGCGAAAGCCTGACAAGACGGCGGCAGCGAACCGACCGCCGTCGCAGCCGAACTCGCTGTTCGGCGAGATCCTCGACTGGATGCTCGCGCCACTGCTGTTCCTGTGGCCGATCTCTATCATCGTCACGCACAACGTCGCCGACAATCTGGCGAACCAGCCGTATGACCGGGCGATGGCAGACAGCGTGCGGGCGCTCGGACGCCTCGTGTCGGTCGAAGGCGGGAATATCGCGGTGCATTTTCCTGCGCCGCCGCGGGCGCTGTTTCGCGCCGACCAGGACGACACCGTCTATTACCAGGTTGCCAACGGCAGCGGCGAAGTCGTCACCGGAGACCGCGAAATTTCTTGGGTCGCGCCGCCCGCGACCGTGGTCGCGGAGGAGGTGCTGTATCGCGACGACGTGATTCACGGCGAGGAGGTGCGCGTCGCGTACCAGTACCTGCGTGCCTGGCCCGAACCCGCAAGCCCGCTGGTGCTGGTGCAGGTGGCCGAAACGCGCAACAAGCGCAGCGACCTCGCGTCGCGCGTCGTGACCGGCGTGCTGCTGCCCCAGTTCGCGATCATCCCGATCGCGGTCGTGCTCGTGTGGGTCGGCCTGACGCGCGGCATCGCGCCGCTGAACCGGTTGCAGAGCCTGATCCGCCGCCGGCGTCCGACCGACCTGTCGCCGATCGCGGCGGCGAGCGTTCCCGAGGAAGTGCGGCCGGTGATCGTCGCGTTCAACGACATGATGGCGCGTCTCGAAGAGAATCTGCAGGCGCAGCAACGCTTCATCGCCGACGCGGCGCACCAGATGCGCACGCCGCTGACCGGCCTGAAGATGCAGACCGACCTCGCGCTGCTCGAAACGGACCCCGAGCAACTGCGCGAATCGTTGCAGCGCATCGCGGACAGCACCGACCGGGCCAGCCATCTGATCACCCAGTTGCTGTCGCTTGCCCGCGCGGAAGCGAGTTTCGAAAAACTGTACGCGGTGGAGCAGGTGGACCTCGATGCGATGGTGCGCGATGTGGCGCTCGAGCTGTATCCGCGTGCGCAAGTGAAAGGAATCGACCTGGGGGTCGAGGATGCGGGCCGGGCATTGCCGATCGAGGGTAACCCGGTGCTGCTGCGCGAACTGATCAAGAACCTGCTCGACAACGCGATCAAATACACGCCGCATGGCGGACGTGTCACCGCGCGAACCCGCGTTGCGGGCGCGATCGTGCTGGAGATCGAAGATACGGGCACCGGCATTCCGGAAGCGGACCGCGAGCGCGTCTTCGAACGCTTCTATCGTGTGCTCGGAAGCGGTGTTGACGGCTCGGGCCTGGGTTTGCCGATCGTGCGGGAGATCGCCGAGCTGCACCGCGCCACGGTGACGCTGAATCCGAACCCGACAGGTCCGGGTACGACGGCGCAAGTCCTGTTCCCGCGCGGACCACTGGTCACCCCGCCGGCCCAGCCTTTCCTCCCGTCATTTTCGGTAACCTGAGGAGCCTGCCTACTGGGGGGTAGAAACGATTTTTGCATCGGTGATTGACGGCGGTCCCGATTCGGCTATAATGCGCGCTTTCCCGGCCAGGTAGCTCAGTTGGTAGAGCAGCGGATTGAAAATCCGCGTGTCGGCGGTTCGATTCCGTCCCTGGCCACCAGAATACGAAAACGGGCCGGCGAATGCCGGCCCGTTTTCGTTGACACTGCCAAAGATCTGCCAGAACTGCCTGATTTTGCTCAATCTTTCGCAGTTTCGCGGAGTGCTATAATTCGCGGCATTACGCTCCCCTGCGATCGCGCATGCAACTTTATGCTCTTGGCCTGAATCATCATACGGCGCCGCTCACGATTCGCGAGCAGGTGGCGTTTCAGCCCGAGCGGTTGGACGACGCGCTGCATGATCTGACGCACGAGCGGACGGTGCGCGAGGCGGCGATCCTGTCGACCTGCAATCGCACCGAACTGTACTTCGCCACGGAGCAACCGCAGCATGCTGCCGACTGGCTGGCGCGTTTTCATCACCTGCCGCTGAGCGAAGTCTCGCCGTATCTCTATACCTATCCGCAACGCGATGCGGTGCGGCATGTCTTCCGCGTCGCGAGCGGGCTCGACTCGATGGTCCTCGGCGAGCCGCAGATCCTCGGCCAGGTGAAGGACGCCGCCCGCCGTGCCGAAGAAGCCGGGACGATGGGCACGCTGCTGCACAAACTGTTCCAGAACACTTTCGCCGTCGCGAAGGAAGTGCGCTCGACGACGGCGATCGGGGCGAACATCGTGTCGATGGCGGCGGCGGCGATGCATCTTTCCGAGCGCATTTTCGAGCGGATGTCGGACCAGCGCGTGCTCTTCATCGGCGCCGGCGAGATGATCGAACTGTGTGCCGCGTATTTCGCCGGGGCCTGCCCGAAGCGGATCGCGGTCGCGAACCGCACCGAAGCGCGCGCGCAGTTGCTCGCGCATCGCTTCGGCGCGGAAGTCATGCGGCTCGACGTGGTCGGCGAGATGCTGCCGCACTTCGACGTCGTGGTGTCCTGTACGGCCAGCCCGCTGCCGATCGTCGGTCTGG
Organism: Aromatoleum anaerobium; assembly: GCF_012910705.2. Taxonomy (GTDB): domain Bacteria; phylum Pseudomonadota; class Gammaproteobacteria; order Burkholderiales; family Rhodocyclaceae; genus Aromatoleum; species Aromatoleum anaerobium. Next base: position 470,452 of record NZ_WTVG02000037.1, read on the forward strand.
GCATGGTTGAACGCGCCATCAAGGCGCGTCGCCACCGGCCGATCGTGATGGTCGATCTCGCGGTGCCACGCGACATCGAGGCCGAAGTCGGCCAGCTCGACGACGTTTTCCTGTACACCGTCGACGATCTCGCGCAGATCGTCGACGCGGGTCTCGAGTCGCGGCAGCAGGCCGTGCTGGAAGCCGAGGAGATCATCGATTCGCGCGTCAATGATTTCCTGCACTGGATGCAGGCGCGCGATGCGGTGCCGACGATTCGCGCGCTGCGCCAGCACGCAGAGACGATGCGCGCGGTCGAACTGGAGCGGGCGACGCGTCTACTGGCAAAAGGCGAAGACCCGCAGAAAGTGCTCGATGCGCTCAGTCATGGGCTGATCAACAAGCTGATGCATGGTCCGACCCGCTACCTCAATCAGTCCGAAGGCGAGCAGCAGGCCGATGCGAGCCGGCTCGTCCAGCAGTTGTTCAACCTCAACTCCCCCGATTAGCCGTCGGCCGCCCAACCCGTTTCGTTTCCCACTCGATCACGCCTTTCATGAAGCAGAGCATCCGCGACAAGCTCGAACTCCTGACCCACCGCCTGGCGGAACTCGATCGCGAGTTGTCGTCCGAGGACGCCGTGCGTGACATGGATGCGTTCCGTTCGCTCGGGCGCGAGCGGGCCGAGATCGAACCGGTTGTCGCCTTGTACGGCGCTTACCGCCAAGCCGAAGCCGACTGCGAGAGCGCGCGCGCCATGTTGGCCGACGCGGAGATGCGCGAGCTCGCCGAGAGCGAGCTCGAAACGGGGGCGGTGCGCCTGCAGGCGCTGGAGGCCGAATTGCAGCGTGCGCTATTGCCGCGCGACCCGAGCGACGAGCGCAACCTGTTTCTCGAAGTGCGTGCCGGCACCGGCGGCGACGAAGCCTCGCTGTTCGCCGGCGACCTGCTGCGCATGTACACGCGCTATGCCGAGCGCCAGCGCTGGAAGGTCGAGATCGTGTCGTCGAGTCCGTCGGATCTCGGCGGCTACAAGGAAGTGATCCTTCGCGTCGCCGGCGCCGGGGCGTATTCAAAGCTCAAGTTCGAGTCCGGCGGGCATCGTGTGCAGCGCATCCCCGTGACGGAAACGCAAGGACGCATCCATACCTCCGCCTGCACGGTGGCCGTGATGCCCGAGGCCGATGAAGTCGAAGCGGTGAACATCAATCCCGCGGACCTGCGCGTCGACACGTTCCGCGCCAGCGGCGCGGGCGGCCAGCACATCAACAAGACCGATTCGGCGGTGCGCATCACGCACCTTCCGAGCGGCATCGTCGTCGAGTGCCAGGACGATCGTTCCCAGCATCGCAACCGCGCGCAGGCGATGTCGGTGCTCGCCGCACGCATCCACGACAGGCAATTGCGCGAGCAGCAGGCGCGCGAGGCCGCCACGCGCAAGAGCCTGGTCGGCAGTGGCGACCGGTCCGAACGCATCCGCACGTACAACTATCCGCAGGGGCGCGTCACGGATCATCGCATCAACCTCACGCTCTACAAGCTCGACGCGGTGATGCAGGGCGATCTGGACGAGCTCATCGATGCGCTGACGCGCGAGCACCAGGCCGACCAGCTTGCGGCGCTGGGAGGTGACTGACGTGAAAATGACCGAAGCTGCGCCCGATATCGGCGGCGCGCTGAACTGGGCGCGGGCGCGGATCGCGGTCGTCGATGCGCGCATTCTGCTGCGCCATGTGCTGCAGTGTTCGGCGGTGCGCCTCGCGGCGTATCCGGAGGCCAGGCTCGAAGCCCCGGAGTGGGCGGAGTTCCGCTCGCTCGTCGAGCGGCGCGAGGCCGGCGAGCCGGTGGCTTACCTGACTGGCGAGCGCGAGTTCTTCGGCCACCCGTTCATCGTGACGCCGGCGGTGCTGATTCCGCGCCCCGACACCGAACTGCTGGTGGAACTGGCGTTGGCGCATTTCGGCGACAAGCCGCATACGCGGGTGCTCGATCTCGGTACCGGGAGCGGCGCGCTCGCGGTCAGCCTCGCGCTCGAGCTGCCGCAGGCCGACGTCGTCGCGGTCGATCGTTCGCGCGAAGCGCTGTGGGTCGCGATGGCGAACGCGGCACGCCTGCGGGCGAGCGTTTCCTTCGTGCTCGGCGACTGGTTTTCTTCGCTCGGCGACGACCACTATCAACTCATCGTCGCGAACCCGCCCTATGTTGCGGCGGCCGACCCGCATCTCGAAGAGGGTGACGTGCGCTTCGAACCGAGCACCGCGCTTGCGTCCGGCCCCGACGGGCTCGACGACCTCGCGGCCATCGCCGCGCAGGCTCCGCACCACCTCGAACCCGGCGGCTGGCTGTTCATGGAGCACGGCTTCGACCAGGCGGCCGCCGTGCGCGGGCTGCTGACTGATGCCGGTTTTTCGGCGATCGCGTCGTGGAAGGATCTGGCGGGCATCGAACGGGTATCGGGGGGGCAGTGGCGCGGCCGTTGATCGTGGCGAGGCCCGCGCTCGCACGGCGTCCGGAGGCTATTGACGCGTGCGGCATCCATCCATAGAATTACCCGAGTGAAACACTCAACTTTTGGAATATAAATCATGGACATCCAGGAAGTCATCCGCGAACAGGTCACCACGAACCCCGTCGTCCTGTACATGAAGGGCACGCCCCAGTTTCCGCAGTGCGGCTTCTCGTCGACAGCCGTGCAGATCCTCAAGCACAGCGGCGTGCCGAAGTTCTTTTCGGTGAACGTTCTCGAGAACGACGAAATCCGCAATGGCATCAAGCAGTTTGCGAACTGGCCAACGATCCCGCAGCTGTACGTGAACGGTGAATTCGTCGGGGGCTGCGACATCATGCGCGAGATGTATGAAAACGGCGAACTGCAGACCATGCTCGCCGAAGCAGGCGTGACGTCGGCTTCCTGATCCGTGCTTCGCCCCGCGCCGGATTCCGGGCGCGGGCAAACCGGCCTTGCAGATTGTGAAGTCAGGGCCCGGCGTTCGCAATCCTCGAATTGGCCATCGGCAAACGCGTCGACAGCACGTCGAGGAAGGCCTTGTAGAAGTGCATCCTGCAGGTGCCGGATGCGTCCTCGAGCGCGGCCACGCTGGTCGCGCCTTCGCCGATCAGCCTGCGGATGTCGTACTTGCCGATCCGTTCCACCGGCTCCGGCTCGTCATCCAAGCGTGCTGCGGGCTCGGGCAATGGCGGCGCGGACCTGATCCGGCGCGGTGCCGCCGACATGCGCGCGTGACGCGAGCGAGCCTTCGACGGTCAGCACCGCGAACACGTCGTCGCCAACGAGCGGCGAGAATGCGCGCAGCTCGTCGAGGCTGAAGTCCGGCAGGTCGCAGCCTTTCGCCTCGGCCGCGCGCACGGCGAGCGCGACCGCTTCGTGCGCGTCGCGGAACGGCAGGCCTTTCTTGACGAGGTAGTCGGCGAGGTCGGTCGCGGTCGCGTAACCTTGCTTGAGCGCGTCGCGCATCGCGTCGGCCTTGACGCGGATGCCGGTGATCATGTCGGCGTAGATGCGCAGCGTGTCGATGACCGTGTCGGCGGTGTCGAACAGCGGTTCCTTGTCTTCCTGGTTGTCCTTGTTGTAGGCGAGCGGCTGGCCCTTCATCAGCGTCAAAAGCGCGATCAGGCTGCCATTGACGCGCCCGGTCTTGCCGCGCACGAGTTCGGGTACGTCCGGGTTCTTCTTCTGCGGCATGATCGAGCTGCCGGTGCAGAAGCGGTCGGCGAGGTCGATGAAGCCGACGCGCGGGCTCATCCACAGGATCAGCTCTTCGGACAGGCGCGACAGGTGGGTCATCAAGAGCGCGCTGGCGGCGCAGAATTCGATCGCGAAATCGCGGTCGCTGACGGCGTCGAGCGAGTTGTAGCAGACTTCGTCGAAGCCCAGTTCGCGCGCGACGAACTCCCGGTCGATCGGGTAGCTCGTGCCGGCGAGCGCGGCGGCTCCGAGCGGCAGGCGGTTCACGCGCTTGCGGCAGTCGGTGAAGCGCTCGGCATCGCGCCGGCTCATTTCAAAATAGGCCATCAGGTGGTGGCCAAAAGTCACCGGCTGGGCGATCTGCAGATGCGTGAAGCCGGGCATCGGCGTTGCGGCGTTGGCTTCGGCGACGTCGAGCAGGTTCTTCTGGAACTCCCCGATCAGCGCGAGAATCTGGTCGATCGCGTCGCGCAGCCACAGGCGGATGTCGGTCGCGACCTGGTCGTTGCGGCTGCGCCCGGTGTGCAGTCGCTTGCCGGCGTCGCCGACGAGCGCGGTGAGGCGCTTCTCGATGTTCAGATGCACGTCCTCGTCGTCGAGGTTCCAATCAAACTCTCCGCGCTCGATTTCGCCGCGGATCTGTACCATGCCGCGCTCGATGTCGGCGAGATCCTGCGCGCCGATGATGCCCTGCCGGGCGAGCATCTTCGCGTGCGCGAGCGAGCCGCGGATGTCCTGCCGCGCCATGCGCTGGTCGAAGAACACCGAGGCCGTATAGCGCTTGACGAGGTCCGAGACCGGTTCGGAAAAACGGCCGGACCACGCCTTGGCCGGCTGCGAGGAGGAGGTGTCTGTCATAATGTCCGTGGAAGGGAAAACCGACCGGGAAGATCATTCGATGCCGCGGCGACGCAGGTTTTGTCCGCCGCGCATAAGGGGTGAAAAGTATAAAGCAAAAGCTCCGCCGGCTTTCGGCAGGAGCTTGTGACGCGGGTTTGCCCGCCGTCGCCACAACGGAGAATTCCTGCATGACCGAAGCTGCTCTGCGAGTCGTCATCGTTGACGACGAGGGGCCCGCCCGCGCACGCCTCAAGGACCTGCTCGACGACATCGCGGACACGCAACCGACGCGCGTCGTCGGCATGGCTGCGAACGGGCTCGAAGCGTTGCGCCTGATCGAAGACCTGGCGACCGATGTCGTGCTCGCCGACATCCGCATGCCGGTGATGGACGGGGTGGAACTCGCGCGCCATCTCAGCCGCCTCGAGTGTCCGCCTGCGGTGATCTTCACGACGGCATACGACGAATACGCGGTGCAGGCGTTCGACCTGGCGGCGACCGACTACCTGCTGAAACCGGTCCGCGCAGCGCGGCTTGCCGAAGCGCTTGCCCGCGCGCGCCGGCGCTCGCCCGCTGCCGACGCGCTGCTGGCCGGCCTTTCGCGCGGCGCAAGGCGCCATTTCAGTGTGACCGAGCGCGGGCGCATCGTGCTGGTGCCGGTTGCCGACGTGCTGTTCCTGCGCGCGGAACTCAAGTACGTCACCGCGCGCACCGCAGCGCGCGAGTTCCTGCTCGACGAGTCGCTGGTCCAGCTCGAACAGGAGTTCCGCGATCGCTTTGTCCGCATCCATCGCAACTGCCTCGTCGCGCGCGGCGTCGTGACGGGCGTCGAGCGCGCGGGCGAAGACGACGGCGAGCCGCACTGGGACGTCGTGCTCGCCGGCCTGGCCGAACGCCTGCCGATCAGCCGGCGGCAGTGGCCGGTGGTCCGGCACGCGCTCGGGCTCTGACTCTCGCTCCGACGCGCGGACTTCCTCAGCCGCTGTTGCGCAAGCCGGCCGCGATGCCGTTGATCGAGATGTGGATCCCGAGCCGGATGCGCGCGTCGTCGTGCGTCTCGCGGTGGCGGCGCAGCAGCTCGACCTGCACGTGGTTGAGCGGATCGAGGTAGGGAAAGCGGTTGCGGATCGAGCGCTTCAGCAGCGGGTTGCCGTCGAGGAGCTCGCGCTGGCCGGTGATCGCGAGCAGCACGTCGACGGTATCCTGCCATTCGCTGCGGATGCGGCCGAAGATTGCGTCGCGCAAGCTGACGTCCTTGACGAGCCCGGCGTAGCGCGACGCGATCGCCAGATCGGTTTTCGCCAGCACCATGTCCATGTTCGACAGCAGCGCGGCGAAGAACGACCATTCCTGGTGCATCGCCTGCAGGCGGGCGATGCCGTCGTCGGGGTGTGCCGCGAGCCAGGTTTTCACCGCGCTGCCGAAGCCGAACCAGCCCGGCAGCATCAGGCGGCATTGCGACCAGCTGAACACCCACGGGATCGCGCGCAGGTCCTCGATGCGCGTGCCTTTCTTGCGCGACGCGGGCCGCGAGCCGATGTTCAGCTCGGCGATCTCCGAGATCACGGTGGATTCCCAGAAATAGCGCTCGAACCCTTCGGTGTCGTAGACCAGCCCGCGGTACGCTTTGAGCGCGGCGTCCGACAGCGCCTGCATCGTGTCGAGGAACTCGGTGCGCGGCGCCGGAGCGCGATCGGCGAGCAGGCTCGCTTCGAGCGTCGCGGCGACGATGACTTCGAGGTTGCGCCGGCCGACTTCCGGGTTGCCGTATTTCGCCGCGATCACTTCGCCCTGCTCGGTGAGCCGGATCTGCCCCTGCACAGCGCCGCCGGGCTGCGCCAGGATCGCCTGGTAGCTCGGGCCGCCGCCCCGTCCGACCGAACCGCCGCGGCCGTGGAACAGGCGCAGGCGGATGCCGTGCCGCGCGAACACCTCGATCAGGCCGATCTCGGCCTTGTACAGCGCCCAGCCCGACGTCAGGAAGCCGCCGTCCTTGTTGCTGTCGGAATAGCCGAGCATGACTTCGTGCGTGCGGTCGCGGGAGGCGGCGAGCAGGTTCATGTATCCGGGCAGCGCGAACAGGCGGTCCATCACCGCCGGCGCGTTCGCGAGATCGTCGATCGTCTCGAACAGCGGGACGATATTCACGTCCAGTGCCCGTTCGTGCGGTCGCAGCAGGCCCGCTTCCTTCAGCAGCAGCGCGAGTTCGAGCAGATCGGAGACGTCGTCGGTCTTCGAGATGATGCAGTTCGGGATCGCCGCAGTGCCGTAGCGCCGGTGGGCGGCGCGCGCGGCGCGGAAGATCGCGAGCTCGCCTTCGGTCTCGTCGGAATAGCGCACGTGCGGCGACGCGAGCGGGCGCGGCGTCGCGAGTTCCTCGAGCAGCAGCGCGACGCGGGCCGGCTCGTCGAGTGCGGCGTAGTCGGTGCCGGCTTCGGCCGTCGCGAGGAGTTCGGCGACGACGCGCTCATGCACGTCGGAATTCTGGCGCAGGTCGATCGGCGCGAGGTGAAAGCCGAACACCCGCACCGCCCGCCGCAGGCGGCGCAGTTGCCCGCGTGCGAGCGCCGCCGAGCCGTTCGCGACGAGCGAGCGGTGAATGACGTCGAGATCATCGGCGAGTTCGGCGACCTTGGCATAGGGCTCAGCCACTGCTACCGGGTGGCGCGGCGGTTCGGTGCCGAGCAACGCGCGGTGGGTCGCGGCGAGCCGGGCGTAGATGCCGGAGATCGCACGCCGGTAGGGCTCGTCGTTGCGGTGGGGTGAATGATCAGGCGAGCGGCCGGCGAGCGCGAGCAGCGCGTCGGAGGCGGTGACCAGCCCGAGCGCGAGCGACAGGCGGCCACCGAGCGCGTGCAGTTCGTCGAGATAGAAGCCGAGCGCGGCGCCCGCCTGCATCGCGAGCGCGCGTTCGAGCACGTCGGCGGTGACAAAGGGGTTGCCGTCGCGATCGCCGCCGATCCAGCTGCCGATCTGCAGGAACGCCGGCAGTTCGAGTCCGGCGAGCGCCGGATCGCGGCTCGCGAGCTGGTCTTCGAGGTTCGCATAGAGGCGCGGCAGCTCGCGCAGGAAAGTCGCGTCGAAATACGACAGGCCGTTCGCGACTTCATCGACGACCGACAGCTTGGCCGGGCGCAGCATGCGCGTCTGCCACAGCGTCAGCACCGCGCGGCGCAGCGCCTCGTCGCTTTCCTCGCGCTCCTCGGGGGTCAGCGTCATGCGGTCGCGCGCGTCGAGCAGGCGGGCGATGTCGGTCTGGCAGTTGAGGATGCTCTTGCGCTGCACTTCGGTCGGATGCGCGGTCAGCACCGGCGAGATCAGCGCGGTGTCGAAGAACGCCGCGAGCCGCGCCGGCGGGAGCTCGCTCGCCAGCGCGCGCCCCAGTGCGTGCGCGACGCTGCCTTCGCGCGGCGCCGAGCCCGCGATCAGGTGGGCGCGGCTGCGGCGGATGTGATGCTGGTCCTCGGCGATGTTCGACAGGTGCGAGAAATAGCTGAACGCGCGCACGACCTCGATCGTCTGTTCGCGCGACAGCGCGTCGAGGATGCCTTCGAGTTCGAGCCGCGCCGCGTTGTCGTCGTCGCGGCGGAAGCGCACCGAAGTCTGGCGGATGCGCTCGATCAGGCTGAACGCCGCTTCGCCCTGCTGGTCGCGCACGGTATCGCCGAGCACGCGCCCGAGCAGCCGGATGTCTTCGCGCAGCGGGGCGTCCTTGTCTTCAGCTTCAGTCATGGTCTGTTCCGGGTTTGAGGTGGGTATGTTGTGGGAGCTGCCGCCAGCTCGGCGGTGCACACGATGCGGATTCACGCCGCCGGGGCAGGGAAAAACGCGATTTGCACCCATGCTAGAATGCCGGCCAGCCCGTGCGCCATTGGCGCCAACCCTGATGTTGCATTGCGGCAACCCTTTGCTGCGAGCGACACCGATCCATTCCGATTTCTCCGTGACGAGTCTGCCCACCGTGAGCGCTACCTCCGACTTTCCCGCCCCCGAACGCATCGTAATCGCCACCCGCGAAAGCCGTCTCGCGCTGTGGCAGGCCGAACACGTCAAGGCCCGGCTCGAGGCGCTCTATCCGGGCTGTCGCGTCGAGCTGCTCGGCATGACCACACGCGGCGACCAGATCCTCGACCGTCCGCTCGCGAAGGTCGGCGGCAAAGGGCTGTTCGTCAAGGAACTCGAAGCCGCGCTGCTCGAGGAGCGCGCCGACATCGCGGTGCATTCGATGAAAGACGTGCCGATGCAGCTGGCCGAACCGTTCGCGCTGCCGTGCATCTCGGCGCGCGAAGTGCCGCTCGACGCGTTCGTGTCGCCGCGCTACGCGAGCCTCGCCGACATGCCGCCGGGCACGGTCGTCGGCACCTCGTCGCTGCGCCGCGAATCGCAGCTGCATGCGCAGTTCCCGTTCCTGGCGGTCACGAGCCTGCGTGGCAACCTCGACACGCGGCTGCGCAAGCTCGACGAGGGGCAGTACGACGCGATCATCCTCGCCGCCGCCGGACTGCGGCGCCTCGGGTTGGCGGACCGCATCCGCGCCGAACTGCCGTCCGAGGTGTCGCTGCCGGCGGCCGGGCAGGGCGCGCTCGGCATCGAATGCCTGGCCAAGCGCACCGACATCGCGGCCTGGCTCGCGCCGCTGAACGATGCCGACACTTCCGCCTGCGTGCGCGCCGAGCGTGCCGTCTCGCGCGCGCTCGCGGGCAGCTGCGAAGTGCCGCTCGGCGCCTACGCCGAGATGCGCGCCGGCCGGCTGTGGCTGCGCGGGTTCGTTGCGTTGCCCGATGGCAGTCGCATGGTCCGCGCCGAACGCGAAGGCGATGCGGCCGATGCCGAAGGGCTCGGGCTGGCACTGGCCGACGACTTGCGCGCGCAAGGAGCCGAAGACATCCTCGCGCGGCTGGGGTGAGCCCCGTACGGACGGCACGGCATTGTCGATGGCGCCGATGACGCGCAACACGCTCTGCGGACGTCACGTCGCAGTCACCCGCCCCGCCGGGCAGGCTGACAGCCTGTGCGAGGCGATCGCGGTGCGCGGCGGCATTCCGGTGCGCTTTCCGGTGCTCGCGATCGGCGCCGTCGACGGTGCGCAACTCGACGACATCGCCACGCGGCTCGATCAGTTCGACCTCGCGTTTTTCGTCAGCCCGAACGCCGTGCAGCACGCGCTCACGCCGATCCTCGCGCGGCGCGCATGGCCGCCGCGAGTGGTCGTCGCGACCGTCGGCAAGGGGAGCGAGCGGGCGCTCGCGGCATTCGGTTTTCGCTCCGTTGTCGCGCCCCGCAGCGGTTTCGACAGCGAGTCCGTGCTTGCCCTGCCGGAATTCCGGCCCGAGGCGGTGCGCGGCCGGCGGATCGTGATCTTCCGCGGCGACGGCGGCCGCGATCTGCTCGGTGAAACCTTGCGCGAACACGGTGCCGACGTCGAATACGTGAGCTGCTATCGCCGCTTCCAGCCCGACCAGGACCCGGCTCCGCTGCTCGACCTCGCGCGGCGCGGCGTACTCGATGCGATCACGCTGACGAGCAGCGAAGGCGTCGCGAAGCTCGTCGCGATCGTCGGCGCCGAGGGCCTGCGCCTGCTGCGCCCGGTCCCGATCTTCGCGCCGCACCCGAGGATTGCGGCGCACGCCCGCGCGGCGGGCTTCGTGTGCGTCGTCGAAACCGGCCCCGGCGACGAAGGGCTGATTCGCGCACTCGAATCTCATTTCTAGCGACCTCGGTTAAACTCTCGGCATGAAAGAAGAAATTCCAGCGCTTTCCCAGCCTCCGCGTTCCGATCCGCCGTCGGGATCGACGCCGTCCACCTCGTCCTCCACGCCCCCGGCTTCCTCCACGAAGCGGGGCGGCGTCGCCACGGCCGTGGCGCTGGTCGCGCTCGCCGCCGCCGGGCTCGCCGGCTGGCAGGTGTACGCGTTGCGCTCGGGCGTCATCGAGATTCGCGAGGAAGTCGCCCAGCGCCTGGCGGCGAGCGATTCCGCGCTCGCCGAAGCGCGGGGATCGGCGCGTCAGCAGCAGGAGTCGATCGCGTCGCTGCAGGGCAAGATCGGCGCGCTCGAGGCGCACGTCGCGGCCACCGAAGGGCAGGCCGCCGCGCTCGAAAATCTCTACCAGGAGTTTTCGCGCACGCGGGACGATCGGATCGTCGCCGAAGCGGAGCAGGCGATCGGCATCGCCGCGCAGCAACTGCAGCTGGCCGGCAACCACGAAGCCGCGCTGATCGCGTTGCAGGGGGCCGAGGCGCGGCTCGCGGCGCAGGACCGCGGCCAGTTCCAGGCCTTGCGCCGCGCGCTGGTGCGTGACATCGAGCGGCTCCAGACCGCGCCGCAGGTCGACGTGCCGGGCATCGCGCTGCGCCTGGAGGCGCTGCTCGAACGTGTGGACACCCTGCCGCTGGCTTTCGCCGGCCAACTCGACGATCCTGCTACCGCCCGAAACGGGGCGAGCGCGCCGGAGCGCGCTTCGACCGACCCTTCGGTGATCGATTTCATCACCGGACTGGCGCGCGACATCTGGCGCGAAATGCTGACGCTGGTGCGAATCGAGCGTCTCGACCAGTCGCAGCCCGTGCTGCTGGCACCGGCGCAGAGCACCTATCTGCGCGAGAATCTCAAGATCCGCCTGCTGACCGCGCGGCTCGCGCTGCTCGCGCGCGACGGCCGGACTTTCGCCGCCGACCTCGCGCAGGCGCGCGGCTGGATCGAACGCTTTTTCGACCAGCGCGACCCGGCCGTCCAGGAAACGCTCGCCGAACTCGCGGCGTTGCAGGCCTTGCCGGTCAAGGTCGAGCAGCCGACGCCGACCGAAAGCATTGCCGCCCTGCGGATGCTGCAGGCACGCTCGGCCGAAGGCCGGCGGCCGCTCAACGGCACGCCGGCGCCCGGCGGTGCCGCGGCCTCGGCTACGGGCCGTTCGCCCGGCGGTGCGGCTTCCGCTCCCGCGACCCAGCCGGCGCCTGTCCCGCCCGCGCAGCCGCGCGAGCAGGCGCCGGCCGCCGGCGAGCGTTGAGGAGACCCGGGATGCGTGCCCTGCTCTGGCTCATCGCCCTGTTCGCTCTCGCTGCCGGGGTGGCGATGCTTGCGAGCATCAACACCGGCTACGTGCTCGTCGTGCTGCCGCCATGGCGCGCCCAGCTGTCACTGAATCTTCTCATCGTCGCGCTGCTGGCGGCGTTTTTCACCGGCTACGTGGCGCTCCGGCTGGTCGGGAAAACGATCGCGCTGCCGGGCCGGGTCGGCGTGTTTCGCGAGCGCCGGCGCAAGGACAAGGCCGGCCGAGCGCTGCGCGACGGCTTGCGTGCGCTGTTCGAAGGCCGCTTCGCGCAGGCGCTGAAGCTCTCCGGCAACGCTTTCGACGCCGGGGAAAGCCGCTCGATGGCGGCGCTCGTCGCGGCACGTGCGGCGCACGGCATGCACGATGACACCCGTTACCGGATCTGGATCGGGCGGGCCGCCGAGCAGGAAGAAGAAGCCCGTGTTGCGCGCCTCATGACGGAAGCCGAACTCGCGATCGAAGGGCGGCGTTTCGAGGAAGCCGCCGAACGGCTCGAAAATCTGCGCCTGTCCGGGCATCGCCACATCGCCGCGCTGCGCCTGTCGCTGAAGGTCGCTTCGGCGCTGGGGCACTGGGAAGAGGTGCTGCGCCTCGCGCGGCAGTTGCGCAAGCACAAGGCGCTGACGGACGAGCAGGCGCAACCGGTGGTGCGCCGCGCGCACGTCGAACGGATACGCGAACTGGCCCGCGACGGCGAGGCGCTCGCGGCGTATTGGCGCAGCATTCCCGCTGCCGAATTGGGTGACCGGCGCATGGTCGAGGAAGCCGTTCCCTATCTTGCCGCAGCGGGACAGGGAGCGCTGGTGCGCAAGACCGTGGAACGCATGCTCGACACCGAATGGGATGGGGGATTGGCGCGACTGTACGCCCAGTGCGCGAACGGCGATGCGACCGGCTGCCTCGCGCGTGCCGAAGGGTGGCTGCGCAAGCATCCGAAGGATGCGGACCTGCTGTATGCGCTCGGCCGGCTATGCGTGGCGGCGCAGCTGTGGGGCAAGGCGCAGAGTTACCTCGAGGCGTCGCTGAACCTTGCGCCGACAATCGAAACCCACCTCGCGCTCGCGCATCTGTTCGAGCGTCTCGAACGGGCCGAGGAGGCGCACGCCCACTATCGCGCGGCAGCCGAACACTTGGCTGCCTGAGCGTCTGCCTGAGTGGCCTCCTGAGCGGCCTCGCTCCCCCGCGCGGCAGTCAGCACCAGTCGCGCGGGACGAGAAACTCGTCATATAGACGCGCCTCGGTGCTGCCCGGCTCCGGCTGCCAGTCGTAGCGCCATTTGACGAGCGGCGGCAGCGACATCAGGATCGACTCGGTGCGTCCGCCCGACTGCAGGCCGAACAGCGTGCCGCGGTCGAACACCAGGTTGAATTCGACGTAGCGGCCGCGGCGGTAGGCCTGGAAGTCGCGCTCGCGTTCGCCATATGCGACGTCGCGTCGCCGCGCGACGATCGGCATATAGGCGTCGAGGAACGCGTCGCCGACGCTGCGTGTGAGCCCGAATGCGGCGTCGAAGTCCGTCTTGCCGTCGGCGCCCAGATCGTCGAAGAACAGGCCCCCGACACCGCGCGGTTCGTTGCGGTGTTTCAGGAAAAAGTACCGGTCGCACCATTCCTTGAGGCGACGGTATTCCGGCTCCCCGCCCCACGGCAGCACCGCGGCCCGGCAGGCGCGGTGGAAATCGCGCACGTCTTCCTCGTACGGGTAATAGGGCGTCAGGTCCATGCCTCCGCCGAACCACCACACCGGCGCCGCGGCAGGCGGCGCAACGGCAGCGTCCGGGTGCGACGCGATGAAGAAGCGCACGTTCATGTGCACCGTCGGACAGTAGGGGTTGCGCGGATGCAGCACCAGCGACACGCCCATCGCCTCGAACGCGCGGCCGGCCAGATCGGGGCGGTGCGCGGTCGCCGACGCGGGCATCGCGCCGCCGATCACATGCGAGAAATTGACCCCGCCCCGTTCGAAGAAACGGCCTTCCTCGATGACGCGCGTGATGCCTCCGCCGCCCGCCGGGCGCTGCCAGGCGTCCTCGCGGAAGCTGCCGCCGTCGAATCGCTCGAGCGCGGCGACGATGCGGCTTTGCAGGTCGAGCAGGTGCTGCCTGACGACGCGCGAATCGGGCGCGTCCATCGTTCAGCCTTTGCGGGCAATGGCGCGGTGGCCGATGTCGCGGCGGTACTGGCGGCCTTCGAAGAGGATCCCGTCGGCGATCTCGTAGGCGCGCTTCTGCGCGCTGCGGATGTTGTCGCCGAGCGCGGTGACGCACAGCACGCGGCCCCCGGCGGTCACGACCCGCCCGTCCAGTTCCGCAGTGCCCGCGTGGAAGACGTGCACGTCCTCGCTCTCGGTCGTCGGGAAACCGGAGATCGCGTCACCCTTGCGCGGCGCCTCGGGATAGCCTTCGGCGGCGAGCACGACGCCGAGCGCGACGCGGCGGTCCCATTCGGCCTCGACCTGGTCGAGGCGCCCGCCGATCGCCGCTTCGACGAGGTCGGACAGGTCGGTCTTCAGGCGCATCATGATCGGCTGGGTTTCCGGGTCGCCCAGGCGGCAGTTGAACTCGACGACGCGCGGCTGGCCCGCTTCGTCGATCATCAGGCCCGCATACAGGAAGCCGGTATAGGACAGGCCATCGGCGCTCATGCCGGCAAGAGTCGGCAGGATGATCTCGCGCATCACGCGGGCGTGGATTTCGGGCGTCACCACCGGTGCCGGCGAATAGGCGCCCATGCCCCCGGTGTTGGGTCCCTCGTCCTTGTCCCGCAGGCGCTTGTGGTCCTGGCTCGTCGCCAGCGCCAGCGCATGCTTGCCGTCGGCCATGACGATGAAGCTCGCTTCCTCGCCCGCCATGAACTCCTCGATGACGACCCGCGCGCCGGCTTCGTCGTACTGCACGCCGGTCTGATTACCGCTCAGCATCAGGTCGATCGCGGCATGGGCTTCGGCAAGCGTCATCGCGACCACGACGCCCTTGCCGGCGGCCAGGCCGTCGGCCTTGATGACGATCGGCGCCCCTTCGGCCTCGACATAGTCGTGCGCCGCGGACGGGTCGGAGAAGGTCGCGTGTTTCGCCGTCGGGATGTTGTGCCGGGCCATGAAGCGCTTGGCGAAATCCTTCGAGCTTTCGAGCTGCGCCGCGCCTTTCGTCGGGCCGAAGATCGGTAGGCCGGCGGCGCGAAAGGCATCGACGACGCCGGCCGCCAGCGATGCTTCGGGGCCGACGACGGTGAATTGCACCTGCTCGGTGCGTGCGAGCTCGACGAGGTCGGGGATCGCAGTGACCGCGACGTTCTCGAGCAGCGGTTCGCGCGCGGTGCCCGGATTGCCCGGGGCAACCAGCACGCGTGTGACTTTGGGCGACTGGGCGAGTCTCCAGGCCAGCGCGTGTTCGCGGCCGCCGGAGCCGATGACGAGAACTTTCATGAGTTTTCCTGTGCGGCTCTCAATGCCGGAAATGACGGAAACCGGTGAACACCATCGCCACGCCCTGTTCGTCGGCCGCGGCGATCACCTCGCTGTCGCGCATCGAGCCGCCGGGCTGGATCACCGCGGTGGCGCCGGCCCGGGCGAGCACGTCGAGCCCGTCGCGGAACGGGAAGAACGCGTCGGAGGCGACGACCGAACCGTGCACCGTCAGCCCGGCGTTCTCGGCCTTGATTGCAGCGATGCGGGCGGAGTCGACGCGGCTCATCTGGCCTGCGCCGACGCCGACCGTCATGCCGTCACGGCAATACACGATTGCGTTCGACTTGACGTATTTCGCGACCCGCCACGCGAACAGCAGATCGCCGAGTTCCTGTTCGGTCGGCGCGCGCCGGGTGACGATCCTGAGATTGGCGACCGCGATGCGCGCCTCGTCGGCGCTCTGCACCAGCAGCCCGCCGCCGACCCGCTTCAGGTCGAGGGCGCCGGACGGCTTGCCGAGCGCGCACGTCAGCACCCGCACGTTCTGCTTCGTGGCGAGCACCGCGAGCGCGTCGGCGCTGTACGACGGTGCGATCAGCACTTCGAGGAACTGCGCTGCGACGGCCTCGGCAGCGGCCTGGTCGACTTCGCAGTTGAACGCGATGATGCCGCCGAAGGCCGACGTCGGATCGGTCGAGAAGGCCTTGCGGTAAGCAGCCGCCGGGGTTTCGGCCAGCGCGACGCCGCACGGGTTCGCGTGCTTGACGATGACGCATGCGACGCGCCCGGCCTCGACGTCGAACGCCTTGACGCACTCCCACGCCGCATCGGCGTCGGCGATGTTGTTGTACGACAGTTCCTTGCCCTGCAGCTGCCGATAGGCCGCGATCACGCCTTCCGGCGCGGACGGCTCGCGGTAGAAGGCTGCGGACTGGTGCGGGTTCTCGCCGTAGCGCAGGTCCTGGACCTTGTCGAAGGCGAACTGGAAGCGTTCGGGGTAGGCCTGCCGCGTGGCCGCTCCGGCGTCGTCGAAACTCAGCGCCGTCAGGTAGTTGGAAATCGCCGCGTCGTAGCGCGCGGTATGCGTGAAGGCCTTTACCGCGAGCGCGAAGCGCGTTCTGTAGCTCAGCGCGCCGTCGCCCGACGTCAGCTCGGCAATGATCGGCGCGTAGTCTTCCGGGTCGGTGACGATGCCGACGCCGCCCGCTTCGTTGCCGTGGTTCTTCGCCGCGGCACGCACCATCGTCGGACCGCCGATGTCGATGTTCTCGATCGCGTCGTCGAGCGTGCAGTCGGGCTTGGCGATGGTTGCGGCGAACGGGTAGAGGTTCACGACGACGAGGTCGATGCGCGAGATGTCGTGCGCGGCGATCGTCTCCATGTGCTCGGACAGGTCGCGGCGCGCAAGGATGCCGCCGTGCACCTTCGGGTGCAGCGTCTTGACGCGGCCGTCGAGCATTTCCGGAAAGCCGGTGTGCTCGGACACGTCGGTGACCGGCAGGCCGGCCTGGCGCAGCATCGCGGCGGTGCCGCCGGTCGACAGCAGCTTGACGCCGAGCGCATCGAGCGAGCGGGCAAATTCGAGGACGCCGCGCTTGTCGGAGACGCTGATCAGGGCTTGGGAGACTTTCATCGTGAGGATCGCAAGAAAAATCAGGTGGGCGACGCGGCGGCTTCGCCGCGCGGGGAGGGAGGGTCGGGATGCGCTACAGCAGTTCGTATTCGGTCAGCTTGCGGCGCAGCGTATTGCGGTTGATGCCGAGCATCTCGGCGGCGACGGTCTGGTTGCCATTGGCCTGGCGAAGCACGAATTCGAGCATCGGGCGCTCGACGTTGCGAATCACCATGTCATAGATCGCGGCCGGCTTCTCGCCGTCCAGATCGCGGAAGTACTGGTCGAGGGTGCGGTGGATCGATTCGGCGATCTCGTTCGAGCGGGTCATGCTGCGAGTTCCTGCGGGAGTTCTTCTTCGTAGCGCAGGCGGGCGTCCTGCTCGGCGAGGCGGCCGAAGAAGTCCTCGACAGCCTCGAGTTGTTCGCGCACATCCGACAGCTGGTTCATCGTGCGGCGGAAAGCTGCCGAGCCGACGAGGCCCTTCGTGTACCAGGAGATGTGCTTGCGTGCGATCCTGACCCCGGTTTCCTCGCCATAGAACGCGTACAGGTCGCCCAGGTGTTCGCGGCACACCTGGAGGATCTCGGCGACGAGCGGCAGTGGCAGCAGCGTGCCGGTCGCGAGGTAATGCTCGATCTCGCGGAAGATCCACGGCCGGCCCTGCGCCGCGCGGCCGATCATCACGCCGTCGGCGCCGGTGTAGTCGAGCACGTAGCGGGCTTTCTCGGGCGTCGTGATGTCGCCGTTGGCGATCACCGGGATCTTCACGAGGGATTTCACTTCGGCGATCGTGTCGTACTCGGCGTTGCCGGTGTACTGGTCGGCGCGCGTGCGGCCATGGATCGCGACCGCGCGGATGCCCGATGCCTCGGCGATGCGGGCGATCGCCGGCGCGTTGCGGTTGTCGCGATTCCAGCCGGTGCGGAACTTGAGCGTCACCGGAGTGCCGGGCACCGCGGCGACGACCGCCTCGAGGATGCGCGCGACGAGCGGCTCGTTCTGCATCAGCGCCGAGCCTGCCATGACGTTGCACACTTTCTTTGCCGGGCAGCCCATGTTGATGTCGATGATCTGTGCGCCGTTGTCCGCGTTGTAGCGGGCGGCGTCGGCCATCATCGCCGGATCGGCGCCGGCGATCTGCACCGAGATCGGTTCGACCTCGCCGGCATGCTCGGCGCGGCGACGGGTTTTCGCGCTGCCATAGAGCAGCGAGTTCGACGTGACCATTTCGCTGACCGCGACGCCTGCGCCGAGCTTCTTGCACAGCTGGCGGAACGGCCGATCGGTCACACCCGCCATCGGGGCGACGAAAAGATTGTTGCGCAGGGTAAAACCGGCGTACTGCATGGATGGAGAGGGTGTTTGGGGAAAAGGGCGCATTTTACCCCATGCGCCGCCGGGCGAGCAGCGGAACGCAGCGCCGGGGCCGATTGCATCACATCCTGTCGCATTTGCGCCCGCGCTCCGTCCGGGCGGGAAGGCGCCGCTCAAGGCCAGGCGCGGGCGCCGAACATCATCCGCCGCGCGACGAAATCGCGCAGCGGCGGGATGATGTCGAGGGTCAGCAGGCCGGCGCCGCGCAGCTGGCGCAGCGGGGCGAAGTCATTGCTGAACACGCGCACGAGCGCATCGGTGAAGTGGATCGCGCCGAAGCGGTCGAGGCGGCGGGCATCGGCGTAGGCGTCGAGGACTGCCGCGTCGCCCGGATCGCCGGGGTGGCGCAGCAGCGTGTCCGCGAGCGCCCAGACGTCGCGCAGCGCGAGGTTGAAGCCCTGTCCGGCGACCGGATGGAGAGTCTGGGCGGCGTTGCCGAGCCACACCGTGCGCGCGCCCGCCGGATCGCGCCGGTAGCGCAGGCCGAGGGGATAGCGGTGGCGGCGGGAAACCGGCCCGAACCGCAAACGGGTGCCGAAGCGGTCCTGCAACTGCGCGACATAGCCGGCGTCGTCGAGGGCGAGCAGCTGGTCGGCGCGTTCGGGCGAAACGACCTGGACCAGCGCGAAGTTGCTGTCGCAGGGCAGCAGCGCGATCGGGCCCTGCGGCGTGAAGCGCTCGAAAGCCCGGCTGCGATGGCCGCCGTCGACGTCGATCCGCGCGATGAGGGCGTGCTGACGGTAGTCACGCTCGACGACGTCCTGTCCGCCAGCCTCGAGCCGGCCTTCGGCGCAGGCGACGAGGCGCGCGCTGCACGGCGCGTCGTCCGGTGCATTCGCGGCGGTGGCGAGGGTCGCAACGACGGCGTCGGCCTGCGGCGTGATGGCCGTCACTACCGTTTCGTCGAGGACGGGGATGCCGCCCCGGTCTACCGCCGCGCGCAAGGCGCCCGCGAGGGCCCCTGCCGAAACGACGTAGCCGAGCGCCGGCTGGCGGTAGTCCTCGGCCCGCAGTTCGGTGCGGCCGAAGCCGCCTTGCTGCGACACGTGGATGCTGCGGATCGGCGTCGCCGCCAGCCCGTCCCACACGCCGAGGCGCTCCAGCGTCAGGCGCGTGCCGTGCGCCAGCGCCAGCACGCGGGGGTCGGCGAGCACGGCCGCGCGCGGGCGGGCGTCGGCGAGCACGACCTTGAGGCCGCTGTCCTTCAGCGCGAGGGCCAGGGCGAGCCCGACCGGCCCGGCGCCGACGACCAAGAGGTCAGGCTGTCGCACCGGCGCCCTCGCGCATCACCGCCTCGATGTCGGCGATCGACCGCGGCGCCGCATCGGTGATGAATTCGCAGCCGGTGGCGGTGACGACGGCATCGTCCTCGATGCGCACGCCGATGTTCCAGAACGCTTCCGGCACGTCGGCGGCGGCGCGGATGTAACACCCCGGCTCGACGGTCAGCACCATGCCGGGTTCGAGCGGGCGCCACTCGCCGGCGCGCTTGTATTCGCCGGCGTCATGGACATCGCGGCCGAGCCAGTGGCCGGTGCGGTGCATGTAGAAGCGCCGGTAGAGGTCCTGCTCGATGACCGCGTCGAGCGTGCCGGAGAGCAGGCCGAGATCGAGCAGGCCTTGCGCGATGACCCGCACCGCGGCGTCGTGTGGGTCGTTCCACAGTACGCCGGGACGGATCGTGTCTTTCGCGGCGCGCTGCGCGGCGAGCACGAGTTCATAGACGTCCCGCTGCGCGCCCGTGAAGCGGCCATTGACGGGAAACGTCCGCGTGATGTCGGACGCGTAGCCGTCGAGCTCGCAGCCGGCGTCGATCAGCAGCAGCTCGCCATCGGCCATCACGCGGTCGTTCTCGACGTAGTGCAGCACGCACGCGTTCGGGCCGCTGGCGACGATCGACGGGTAGGCGGGCGCCTGGCTGCCGGCGCGGCGAAAGCTGTGCAGGAGTTCCGCCTCGATCTCGTATTCGTGGCGGCCGGGGCGGGTCGCGGCCATCGCCCGCCGGTGCGCGTCGCCCGAGATCGCGGCGGCGCGGCGCATGATCGCGAGTTCAGATTCGTCCTTCACGAGGCGCATTTCGTCGAGCTCGGTGCGCACGTCGTGGATCGCATGGGGCGGCACTGCGCCGGCGCGCGCGTTCGCCCGCACCGCGTTCAGCGCGCGCATCACGCGGGCGTCCCAGTCCGCTTCGTAGCCCAGCGCACACCACATCTTCGGCTGGTTTGCGAGGAGGTCGGGCAGGCGCTGGTCGAGGTCGCCGATCGTCCACGCTTCGTCGAAGCCGAAGCGCTCGCGGGCCGCATCGGGGCCGAAACGGTAGCCGTCCCAGATCTCCCGTTCCTCGTTCTTCTCGCGGCAAAACAGGATCGAGCGCGGAGATTCGCCGGCCACCAGCACGACCACCGCCTCGGGCTCGCCGAAGCCGGTGAGGTAATGGAAGTAGCTGTCGAAGCGGAACGGATAGTGCGTGTCCCGGTTGCGCGGGTATTCGGGCGCGGTCGGCAGCACCGCGATGCCGCCGCCGAGCGCGTTCATGCGCGCGAGAAGCCGCTCGCGGCGGGCGTGAAACGGGGCGATGTCAGGCACGGGGCGCTCTGGAAGGCTGTTCATAAATTCATTATGGCACGGGGGCGGTTCCCGGTTTCGACGCGGCGGAGCTTGCCCCACGGCAATCGCATGAACACCTGCCGATCGTTGCCGGTTCGGACGGCATCTACTGCGGCGTTCCGCTCGATGACGGCGCGATTTGATGAACGCGATGATGGCGACCAACTGCCACGGTCCGACCGCATCCGCAGCCTACACCGAGTGCTCCGCTGGTGGTCGCTGACCGATGGCGACGCGACTGCTGTACAGCTGCGCCCGCTACAAACTCAAGGACGGCACGTCGGCGCTGATCGACAGGATGGTCGTCGCCGCTCGAAGCTCATCGAGAGCGATAACGCTCCCACGGGTAATATTCTTTCGCGAGGCAACATGCCGGCCAAGATGATTGTCGCGCCCCAATCAGTCCTCCAGCGGAATGCACAGCAAGCCGAGCGTGTCGGCTGCTTGGCGTAGTCTCTGGTCCAGCGTCGCAATTCTGGCTTGGAGACGACGGGCGACTGCCAGGTGCAAGGCATCGCCGGCGCGTAGCGCGGCCGGCGTTTCGATGAGCACCGCCGCGGTGCGGAAATCGGCGGGTTCGATTTCGACGGTGCCCAGATGGGTCGACGCAAATCGTTGGAAATTGGCGAGCGCCGCTTGGCGCATGGCGCCGTCGACGGCACCCGTCCGTTGCTTGATTCCGCCCACGCTGGCCATTTCGGTGAGCGTCCATGCCGAGATCATCAGCCGTTCCTTGCGCATGCTTTCGAGCCGTGACACGAGGTCGGCGGCTCTGGTCTCGCGAAAGAACACCGCACCGAGCACTGACGTGTCGAGATAGATCACAGGAGATCTTGCTCGCGCATATCGGCGACCGTCAGTCCCGGGGCCGGGGCGGCAGAAACCCAGTCGCGCAGGTCGGACCATTCGAAACCATGGGCGGGAGGTTCCGGCACGAGCCGGGCAACCGGTTTGCCGCGCCGGGTGATGACGACTTCCTCGCCGGTTTCGATTTCGGCCAACAGGGCGGAGAGATGCGACTTGGCATCGGCGACGGTGGTGGTTTTCATCCTGCGGCTCCTTTTATGGTCATCTCTGACGAGATTGTCGGCTCAAATGGTCAGATCGTAAAGCCCTGGAACTCTTCCACCTCTCCACCGTGATCGAGCGGCTGATGTCGGATCCGGCGTGCATCGTGCAGATCTGCCTGCACCTCAATCTGGGGCAACGCGTTCGCTTCGTGGACTGGAAGGCGCCGGGTGTTGCGCTTCAGTTGCGCAGTGCTACGGTCGTGGCGATGAAGGATACGCAGATTACCGTGCAGGATGACGCCACGCGCGCCACCTGGACGCTGCCCTATGCCGCGATCGAAATTCCCGCTGGCAGCCCGAGCGCGGAGCGGCACGGGCGACGCTTCGCACCGCACTCCGCGGCAGGGCCGATCGAACTTTCCACCGCCCGGTTCGTTCGCTACAGTGATCGTTAACGAATTCATTAAGGAGGTGACGATGCGTGCCAGCGATGTGGTTCCGATCAGCGAGGCGCGAGCGCGACTGACCGAGCTCGCCGAAGAAGTCGTGGGGGCCGGGGCTGAAAAGATCCTGACCAAGAACGGCGCGAGCTACGTGGCCATCGTGGACGCCAGGAAGCTCGACTACTACCACGCGCTCGAGGAGGAGCACGCCTGCCTGGTGATGCTGGACGACGCCGAGGTCGGGCTACGCCAGGTGCTGGAGGGGCAGGTCGTCACCGAAGACGAACTCAATCACTTGCTTGCGGACTGAATGCCGGTGACGCCAACCCAGCGAGCCTCTGTCGCCGCGACGCCGCATTTCGCCGCCTGTCTGGAGGAGGCGAAGGCGTTCTTCGTCGAGCAGGACGAGACGACTGCCGACGAGCGCTTTCGGGTGCTTCGTGCCGAGTTGCGTGAGATGACCGAGACGCTCGGGTGGGCGCCAGCCGGTGGTCGTCCTGCGCGGTTTTTCGCCGGGCGGTCCGTTCAGGCGCGGATTCGTGCCCGCAAGGTTCAAGCCCTGGCCGATGAGGCGGGATTGCCGCACTTGCGTGAGTATGTGCTCAAGAATCACGTCGTGCTGTATGCAAATTCGAGCGACCGGGTAGTGCTCTTGGCGATACGGCACCAGAGACAGTTGAGCTACGTGATTTGACGCTCCCGTAACGGCTCGGTTTTCAGCCTTTCGTCTTGTCGACCTTACCGGCACCGGCCGGACTCAGAGCTTGTGAATCTTTCGTTCACGCGACCCGCTGGTCACGCAAGCGGTTCTGACGCCGTGGCGCCGGGCGGGATATGTGTTTTGCATCGTTTGTGCCGCTATAGCCTGCTCATCTGACCAATTTCCGCCGATTTTTCGCCCTCAAGCCCCGATTCCGGGGATTGTGGACGCACCTGTCCCTATCCCGAGCAACTCCGGCGCGAGGGCGGCCATGCGCATCAGGTTGTGCGCCAGGGCAAACATCAGCATCACGCACTTGACCTTGGCCAGCCCGCGCACCCGAAACTGCAGCAAGCCGCGGTTGCGCGCCTGCGCATTGACGCATTCGGCGGTGGCCGCGCGCCGCTTGTAGATGGCCTTGGCCTCGTCGGTGCCCATGCGCTGCCGCCAGTCCGCCACCGCAGCGCTGTCGCCGAGCTTGGGCTGGTGGGGATCGACCGTTTTGTCCTTGGGCGCGGGCACCGGGCCATACACGACCGTGTGCTCGGCGGCGCGCTCGATCTGTTCGTGGCCGACGAAGCCACCATCGACCAGCCAGGCGTCGGGCGCCTGGCCACAGCGCGCGGTGACCTGCTCGAGCATCGGCACCAGCTGCCCCTGGTCGCTGCCGACGGTGGCCACTTCGACGCCGACGATCACCAGACTGTCGGCATCCGAGGCCAGTTGCGGGTTGTAGGCGGGCCGAAAGCCGCCGTCGCCCATCTTCATCACCGTCGCCTCAGCATCGGTCATCGATGCGCGCGCCTCAGCCGCCTTCTTGCCTTGCCGCTGCTTGATCGCTTCGATCTCGGGCAGCCTTGAGAGCGCCTGCTCCAGCCGCGCTTCACGTTCCTTGGCCGCCCGCAGCCGCGCCGCTTGCCGTGCCCGTTCGGCCTGCGCCGGGTCGGCTTCGAGCTCGGCCTTGAGCCGGCTCACCTGCCCACGCGCCGCCTCCAGGTAAGCTTCGAGCTTCTCGTGCCGGCGGAACGAGCCCGCCCCGGCGCTCGCCCGCACCCGCATGCCATCCTGCGCCACCTGACGCAGCTTGACCACGCCAGCGGCCATCAGACTGGCGATGCTCACCGAGAGCAACTCGTCGAGCGCCTCGCCGTGGTCCTTGCGAAAGTCCGACAAGGTGTGGTGATTGACCTGAACGCCCCCGCACAACCAGCGGTAGGCATCGTGCGATTCGATCAGTCGCGACACTGCCCGCGCGCTGCCCACCCCGTCGAGGGTGGCGTACAGCCACAGCGCCAGCAAGATCTCGGGCGCGATCGCCGCCCGTCCCACGCCACCGTCGACCGCACGAATGCCCGCGTAGAACCGCGTCAGATCCTGCCGTTCGACATAGGCCCACACCAGCCGCGCCCGATGTCCTGCCGGCAGCAGCGACTCCAGGTCGCTCGCCCGAAACTCCATCTGCCCCCGGTTGGGCAACAACACCCGTGCTCGCGTCTTCATCAGCTGTGCAGTCCAGTTCCAATCTCAAGCAGCAATTATACTAAATGCATATATCATGCCGGAAATTTTCACAGCCTCTCAGTCGATGACCTGTCGCAGATGCCGGTCGAGCATGGCAAGGCGCTGCGGCGTCCCGACGTCGAGCCAGTAGCCGCGATAGAGCGCGCCGCGCACCCGGCCGGCGTCCATCGCCTCCCGCAGCAGCGGGCCCAGCGGCGCTTTCGTTCCCGCTGCGAGGGCAGCGAACAGCGCCGGCCGATAGACGCCGATGCCGGAAAACGTCAGCCGCGGCTCGCCGTCGCGGTGCAGGCGCTCGCCGTCGAGGCGAAAGTCGCCGCCGGGGTGATGGTCGGGGTTGGGCACCAGCACGAGGTGGGCGAGGTCGCCCGTCGCGGCAAGTTCGGCGCCGACGGGGCGCAGCGCGGCGAGGTCTGCGTCGCAGAAGACGTCGCCGTTGATGACGAGGAAAGGCGCGTCGCCGAGCAGCGGCAGTGCCTGACGGATGCCGCCGGCGGTCTCCAGCGCCTCGGTTTCGGCCGAGTACGCGATATGCAGGCCGAACTGCCGGCCGTCGCCGAGCGCCGCTTCGATCATCGCTCCGAGATGGGCGTGGTTGATGACGACGTCGGTGAAGCCCGCCGCGCGCAGCCGCTCGAGGTGCCACGCGATCAGCGGCCGCCCGCCGGCCTCGAGCAGCGGTTTCGGGCAGGCGTCGGTCAGCGGACGCATCCGCTCGCCGCGTCCGGCGGCGAGGATCATCGCGCGCATCAGAAAGTGTAGCCGACTTCGACCGGCTCGGGATCGACCTGGTCGAGCAGCCGCAGCAGCGGCGTGAGGTCGCGGTAGCGCTTGCACGCGCGGCGCAGGTAGTCCATCACCCGCGGCATGTCGGCGAGGTAGCCGTCCTTGCCGTCGCGGTGACAGAGGCGGGCGAAGATGCCGAGCACCTTGACGTGGCGCTGCACGCCCATCCATTCGTAGTCGCGGTGGAAGTCGGAGAAATCCTCGCGCACCGGCAGGCCGAGCGCGCGCGCGGCTTCCCAGTAACGCGCGAGCATGTCCAGCGTGAAGTCCTCTTCCCAGTGGAGGTAGGCGTCCTTGAACAGCGACGCGAGGTCGTAAGTCAGCGGGCCGTACACCGCGTCCTGGAAATCGATGACGCCCGGATTGGCGCCATCGGCGAGGTACATCAGGTTGCGCGAGTGGTAGTCGCGATGCACGAACACCTGCGGCTCGGCGAGGTTGACGGCGAGGATGCGGTCGAAAACAGTGTCCAGCGTCGCGCGCTGGCGCTCGTCGAGAGTGACGCCCTTGTGGCGCGCGAGGTACCACTCCGGGAACAGCATCAGTTCGCGCCGCAGCAGCTCGCGCGAATAGTCCGGCAGCACGCCGGGGCGGCTCGCTTGCTGGATCGCGATCAATGTGCCGAGGGCGTCGGCATAGAGGTTCGCGGCGTTCGCCGGGATCAGCGCAGCGAGGTAGGTCGTGTTGCCGAGATCCGACAGCAGCAGGAAGCCCTGCTCGGGGTCGCGCGCCAGCACTTCGGGGACGTGGGCGCCGGCGGCGCCGAAGAGTTCGGCGACTTTGAGCCACGGGCGCGTGTCCTCGTGTTCGGGGGGGGCGTCCATGACGATGCGGCTCGGGCTGCCGTCGGCAAAACGCACGCGGAAATAGCGCCGGAAGCTGGCGTCGGCTGATGCCGGGCTCAGTTCGAAATCCTGTCCGGGTAGCTGCGCCGCGAGCCAGGCGTTCAGTTGGGTGAGTCGTTGCACCGGGTTCTCCGCGAGGCTTCGTGTAAAATCGATGAGTTTATCAAAGGCTTCGACCGTGCCGCTCGCCGTCGGGCTGACTCTTGATTGATTGGGGAAGACGCTTGCGCGAAACGCGATTGAGAACGCGGCTGAGGCTTATCCCGCTGCTGATGTGCTGCTTCTCGGGAGGCGCGGCGGCGGCAGGATTGCCGCCGCTGGTGGTTTCACCTGACTTGGTGAAGAGCCGGCCGGAACGTCCGGCCGGACAGGCGCCGGCCCGAAGCCCGGACACGCTCCCGCTGCCGGCGCCGTCGCCTGCACCGACGAAGCCATCGACCACTCCGGGATCGTTGCCGACTGCCGTGCCGCCCCCGGCCGGGATTCCCGCCGAACCGGCTGCCGGCGCTGCGGCGGCGGAAAGCGCGCCGATCGCTGCGGGAGCGACCGACATCCGTGCACAGCAGATCCGCGGAACGCGAGCCGTCGAACTGGTCGCCGAAGGCAACGCCGAGCTGCGGCGCGACGGGATACTGCTGTCCGCCGACCGGCTGACGTACAGCGAGCTGACCGACGAGGCGCGGGCCGAAGGCAATGTGCTGCTGGCGCAGGGGACGGACCGGGTCGAGGGGCCGCGCGCGAATCTGAAGATCGCCGAGCAGGTCGGCGAATTCGAGGCGCCGCAATACCGTTTCAGCCGCCGCTCCGACCCTGTGCCAGGCGAGCCCGTGCGCGAGATTTCCGGCAGCGGGCAGGCCGACGTGATGCGCTTCGAAGGCGAGAACCACTACCGCCTGGAGAACGCCACGTGGTCGACCTGCCAAGCCGACGACCCGGACTGGTATATCAAGGCGCGCGACCTCGAGCTCGACTACGACCGTGAAGTCGGCGTCGTGCGCGGCGGATCGGTGATCTTCCAGGACGTGCCGATCTTCTGGTGGCCGTGGGCGGAATTTCCGCTCGTCGGTCAGCGCCAGTCCGGTTTCCTCTCGCCGACGGTCGGCGTGTCGAACAAAGCGGGCGTCGACATCTCGGCGCCCTATTACTGGAACCTCGCGCCGAACTATGACGCAACGTTCGCGCCACGCTTCATGGGGCGACGCGGCGTGCAGCTCGGCGGCGAGTTCCGTTACCTGACGCCGGGCTACCGCGGCGAGTCACGCGTCGAGTGGCTGCCGCGCGACGCCGTCACCGGCGAGGAGCGCGCGCTCGGATCGGTGCAGCACCAGCAGCGGATCACGCCGAACCTGTACGGCTCGCTCGACCTGAACGCCGTCTCCGACGACCAGTATTTCGAAGATCTCAGCTCGCGCCTGTCGGTCGCGTCGCAGGTCAATCTGTTGCGCGAAGGCCGGCTCAGCTATGTCGCGAGCGACTGGTGGAGCGCCTCGGCGCTGGTGCAAAGCTACCAGACGCTGTCTGGCGAAGACCCCTACCGGCGCCTGCCGCAGTTGCTGCTGAACGCGAACCGGCAGGACCTGCCCGCGGGCACGGTGTTCGGCTTCCGCGGCGAATACGTGCAGTTCGAGCACGCCGACAGCCGCAAGCCCGAAGGCAGCCGCTTCACGCTGTATCCGCAGCTGTCCTTGCCGTTCGAGCGGCCGGGCTACTACGTGACGCCGAAAATCGGCGTGCACCACACGCAATACGCGCTCGACCGCGACTTGACTGGCGAGAGCCGCTCGATCACGCGTTCGCTGCCGATCTTCACGCTCGACAGCGGCCTCAACTTCGAGCGCGACACGACGCTGTTCGCCCGTGACTACCTCCAGACGCTGGAGCCGCGGATCTATTACGTGCGCACGCCGTACCGCAACCAGGACGACATCCCGGTTTTCGACACGGCGCGCTTCGACTTCGGCTTCGCGCAGATCTTCTCCGAAAACCTGTATGCCGGCGGCGACCGTATCGCCGACGCGGACCAGGTCACCGCGGCCGTGACGTCGCGGCTGATCGATCCGGGAAGCGGGGCTGAGCGCATGCGCGCGACCCTCGGTCAGCGCTACTACTTCGACGACCAGCGTGTCACGCTGCCGGGCGAACCGCGCCGCAGCGGGCGCCGCGCCGACATGCTGGCGGCGTTCAGCGGCCGCGTCACGACGAGCTCGTCGATCGATTCGGCGTGGCAGTACAACCCGCGCGACCAATTGACCGAGCGCTTCAATTTCACCGTGCGCTATCAGCCTGAATTCGCGAAGGCGCTCAATCTCGGCTACCGTTATTCGCGCGAGGTGCTGCAGGATCTCGACCTTTCCGGGCAGTGGCCGCTTGGCGGCGGCTGGTACGGCGTCGCGCGCGTGACGCGCTCGCTGAAGGAAAACCGCATCACCGAGACGATCGCGGGCGTCGAATACGATGGCGGCTGCTGGGTGGTGCGCAGCGCCGTGCACCGTTTCGCGACCAACCCCGACGACGTCACCGAGGCGCTGTTCCTGCAGCTTGAACTCAACGGCCTGGCCAGTGTCGGTTCCAGTCCGGTCAATCTGCTCAAACGCAGCGTTGCGGGATATGGCAAGATCAACGAACCCGTGTCCGACCGCGTCTTCGGTGCCTACTGATTCCGGCGCGGCCCTATTTCAGCGTTACACGAGTCGATTCATTTTTCGAGAAACCATGATACGAATTCCCTTGCGTCGCATTTCTTTGCGTCGAATTCCCTCGCGCCTCAGTCTCGTCCTGTTCGCCGCCCTGTCCTGCGCCGCAGCCCTGTTTCCCGTTCATGCGGCCAATCCCCGCTCCGTCGAGGTCGACCATATCGCCGCAGTCGTGAACAACGAAGTCATCACGGCCAGGGAATTGCGCGAGCGGGTCGAACAGGCGATACACCAGCTGAACCGCCAGGGCACGCCGCAGCCGCCGGCCGACGTGCTCGAGCGACAGTTGCTGGAGCGGCTGGTGCTCGAGCGGGCACAGCTGCAGCTGGCGCGCGAGACGTCGCTGCAGGTTGACGAGGCGACGCTCGAACGGGCGATCGCGCGGATCGCGGAGAGCAACCGCCTGACCCTTCCCCAGCTGCGGGCCGCGCTGGAAAAGGACGGCGTCAGTTGGAGTCGCTTCCGCGACAATATCCGCACCGAAATCCTGTTGACGCGCCTGCGCGAGCGCGAAGTCGATAGCCGCATCGTCGTGACGGATGCGGAAGTCGACAACTTTCTCGCGAACAACGCCGACGCGCTGTCCGGCGAGGAATTCGAGCTCGCCCACATCCTGATCCGCGTGCCCGAAGCGGCGACGCAGCAGCAGATGGCGGGCCTCGTCGCGCGCGCCGAGACCGCGAAACAGCGGCTCAATTCGGGTGACGATTTCGCGCGCGTTGCGGCCAGCTATTCCGATGCGCCCGATGCGATGAACGGCGGCGCGCTCGGCTGGCGCAGCCGCGACCGCCTGCCGCCGCTGTTTGCCGACACGGTGCGCGACCTGAGCCCCGGCGGCGTGTCGCCAGTGCTGCGCAGCTCGGCGGGTCTGCACATCGTCAAGCTGCTCGACAGGCGCGGCGGCGCGGCGGCCGGTCCGCAGCAGCTCGAACAGACGCGGGCGCGTCACATCCTGATCCGCACCTCGGAAATCCTCAACGACAGCGACGCGGAAAGCCGCCTGCTCGGGCTGCGCGAGCGGATCGTCAACGGCGCCAGTTTCGCCGACCTCGCGAAAGCCCATTCGGCGGACCTGTCGTCGGCGAAGGGCGGCGATCTCGGCTGGCTCAGCCCTGGCGACACGGTCCCCGAATTCGAGCGCGCGATGAACGCGCTCAAGCCGGGCGAAGTGAGCGCGCCGGTGCGCTCGCCGTTCGGCTGGCATCTGATCCAGGTCGAGGCGCGCCGGCTTCAGGACGTGTCCGACGAGCGCAAGCGCAACGCGGCCCGCAATGCGCTGCGCGAGCGCAAGGCCGACGAGGCGTTCGAGGATTGGCTGCGCCAGCTGCGCGACCGTACCTATGTCGAGTACCGGGCCGGGAAGGAATAGGTCAGGGTCCGCGCAGTGGCTTTCCCTCCGATCCTTGCAGTCACCAGCGGCGAGCCGGCCGGCATCGGCCCCGAGCTGTGCGCGCAACTCTCCCGCCGGGAGTGGCCGATGCGCCCCGTCGTGCTCGGCGACATCGAGCTGATCCGGGCGCGCGCAGGCGCGGCGGTGGCCGTGCGCGCCTACGCGCCGGACGTGCCTGCCGCAGCGGGCGTGCTCGACGTGCTGCACCTGCCGTTGAACGTCGCCGCGCGACCGGGCCGGCTCGATCCCGCCAATGCCGGCTACGTGCTGGCGCTGCTCGACCGCGCGCTGCACGGTTGCCGCAGCGGCGAGTTCGGCGCCATCGTCACCGCTCCGGTGCACAAGGGCGTCATCAACGACGCCGGCGTCGCGTTCAGCGGTCACACCGAATACCTGGCCGAGCGCACCGGCACGCCGCGCGTCGTGATGATGCTGGTCGGCGGCGGGCTGCGCGTCGCGCTCGCGACCACCCACTTGCCGCTCGCGGCCGTGCCCGGAGCGATCACGCCGGCGCTGCTCGACGAGACGCTGCGCATCCTGCACGCCGATCTGGTCGGGCGCTTCGGGCTCGTCGCACCGCGCATTCTCGTCGCCGGCCTCAACCCCCACGCCGGCGAGGGCGGGCACATGGGGCGCGAGGAAATCGACGTCATCGCGCCGGTGCTCGAGCGGCTGCGCGGCGAAGGCATGCGCCTCGTCGGACCGCTGCCGGCCGACACGCTGTTCGTGCCGCACACGCTCGCGCAGGGCGACGCGGTGCTCGCGATGTATCACGACCAGGGGCTGCCGGTGCTCAAGCACGCGAGCTTCGGCGGCGGCGTGAACGTCACGCTGGGCCTGCCGATCATTCGCACGTCGGTCGATCACGGCACTGCGCTCGATCTCGCGGGCACGGGCCGGGCCGATCCGGGCAGCCTGTTCGCCGCGCTCGAACTCGCGATCGCGATGGTGCGCAGCCGGGATGCCGCCCGATGAACGAACACCGCGCGCGCAAACGCTTCGGCCAGAACTTCCTGTCCGACCCCAACATCATCCGCAAGATCATCGACGCAATCCGCCCGGTGCCGGGCGAGACCGTCGTCGAGATCGGCCCGGGGCTGGGCGCGATGACCGATCCGCTCGTCGAACGGCTCAGTCATCTGCACGTCGTCGAGATCGACCGCGACCTGATCGCCCGGCTGCACGAACGTTATTCACCCGAGCGGCTGACGATCCACGAGGGCGACGCGCTGAAGTTCGATTTCGCCACGCTCGGCGCGCCGCTGCGGGTCGTCGGCAACCTGCCGTACAACATTTCGACGCCGCTGCTGTTCCACCTCGCGGAGTTCGCGGCCGCCGTGCGCGACATGACTTTCATGCTGCAGAAGGAAGTCGTGATGCGCATGGTCGCCGAGCCCGGCACCGAGGACTACGGCCGCCTGTCGGTGATGCTGCAATATCGCTTCCGCATGGGGCGGCTGTTCGACGTGCCTCCCGGGGCGTTCCGCCCGGCGCCGAAAGTCACGTCGAGCATTGTCCGCATGGTGCCTCTGCCGGCCGAGCAGCGCACCGCGCAGGACGAGGCGCTGCTCGAGCGCGTCGTTGCCGCCGCGTTCGGCCAGCGCCGCAAGACGCTGCGCAACACGCTGCGCGAATGGCTCGACGAAGCGGATTTTCCCGCGCTCGGGATCGACCCGGGCCTGCGCGGCGAACGCCTGACCGTCGCCGACTACGTCGCGATCACGAACTACATCGCCGCGAAGTCGCCGCGCGCGCCCGCAAACGCGTGATCTCGGCGCAGTGCGCCGATCCGGCGCGCGCCTCGGCGCCGTCACGGGCGGGCGTCGAGGCAGATCGCCGTAGCGCTCAGGCTTTCCGGAGCGGGCAGGTGCGCAGGCCGAAGAGGGTATAGGCCGGGCACCAGCCGAGCAGCCCGGTCGCGAGCGGGACGACACCGATCCACGTCCAGGGACTGCCGATGCCGAGGATGGCGAGGATGACCAGGACCAGCCCGGCGACGATGCGCAGGATCCGGTCGATGCCGCCGACGTTTGCATTCATGGTTTTCTCCGTTGCGATGGGGTGGATGACGAGCGTATTGGACCACTCCACCGTCGCCCGGTCTGTAACCTCGGTTACACAGCGGCGCCTTGGCCCCAGCCTTACTCGTGGCGCCCTTCGCTCGCCATCCGCCGCAGCCCTGCGGGATCGAGGATCTCGATCTGCTCGCGCGACAGCTTCACCAGCCCCTGCGCCGCAAAGCCCTTGAGCAGGCGGCTGATGAATTCGCGCACGCTGCCGAGCTCGTCGGCGAGCTGCTGGTGCGTGACGTGCAGCACGCGCCCCTTGCCGAGCAGCTGGCCGGCGAGGCGCTGGTCGAGCCGGTGGAACGCGACTTCTTCGATCAGCTGCATCAGGTCGGCGATACGCTCGGCGAACAGGTGGAAGACGAAATTGCGGAACGCCGGCTCGGCGAGCAGCGCGTCGAACTCGGCTTTCGGCAGCAGCATCAGCACGGTGTCGGATTCGGCGATGCCGCGCGCGTTGTAGTCCTCGTGGCCGAGCAGGCAGGACGACGAGATGATGCAGGTTTCGCCCGCCGCGACCCGGTACAGCGGCAGCTCGCGGCCGTTGGCGGCGCACTTCACGACGCGCACCGATCCTTCGACGACGAACGGAAAACCTTCGCACGCCTGGTGGTCGTCGAACAGCAGGGCGCCGGCCGGCACGCGCGCCCAGCGCGCAGTCTCGAACAGGCGGTGCCGGGCCGATTCGGGCAGCGTGGCGATCACCGGATAGCGGTGGGCGAGGCGGGCCAGCTCTGGCGTGTGCGGAGTCGTCATCGTCGTCTTCCGTCGCGCTGCGCTGCTGGGGCTACAGCTCGAATTCGGCGATCACCGGAGCGTGGTCGGACGGGCGTTCGAGCTTGCGCGGTGCCTTGTCGATCGTACACGCGCAGCAGACATCGCGCAGCGCCGGCGACAGCAGGATGTGGTCGATGCGCAGGCCGAAGTTGCGCCGGAAAGCGCCCATGCGGTAGTCCCACCACGAAAAACTCCGGTCATCCTGCGGAAAAAGACGGTAAGCGTCGGCCAGGCCGAGCCCGGTCAGCGCGGCGAAAGCGGCGCGTTCGGCAGGCGAGACGTGGATCTCGTCCTTCCAGTCGGGATGCGCGTCGCGGTCCTCGGGGGCGATGTTGAAGTCGCCCGTCAGCACCAGCCGCTGATGTGCCTTGAGTTCTTCGCGCAGCCACTCCGTCAGGGCCGCGAGCCAGCGCAGCTTGTACGCGAATTTCTCCGAGCCGACCGCCTGTCCGTTCGGGAAATACCCGCAGATCACACGTACGCCGTTCACCGTCGCCGCGAGTACGCGTTTCTGTTCGTCATCGAAACCCGGGATGCCGTAGCCGATGTCGTCGAGCGCGGACCGGCTCAGGATCGCCACACCGTTGTAGGTCTTCTGGCCGCTGAACGCCGCGTGGTAGCCGGCCGCTTCGAGTTCGGCCACCGGAAACGACTTGTCCTCGAGCTTGAGTTCCTGCAGGCACAGCACGTCGGGCCGGTTGGCCGCGAGCCAGTCGAGCACGTGGGGCAGGCGGACCTTGAGGGAGTTTACGTTCCAGGTGGCGATTTTCATCGTGTGCAGGGTGGCGTGGGGATTGAACAGTTCAGCCGGATCGGCGGTGTCGAAAATTCTTACATCGTGCGGCGATGGTGCGCGCAACCCTCGCGGTGCCCGCTGCAATTCATTGTATCCACGTCGTGTCCTGCGTGTGGCATAAAACTGGCTTTGGCTCTCGGGAGGCTATGACATGGCGTCATGCGCAGCTCACGCATTTCGCCATGAAGGGGGACAACGGTGGCATTCAGCGGATCGGAAATGCGTGTCGATTGGGCCATGCGGCAGTTCGTCGGGACAATCATGGATTATCTTGCCCGAGGTGGCGACCACGCGAACGCGCAGATGAACATGACCGAGCGCGGCGTCCCGCTGCACGTCCAGCGGCGTGTGCTGGAGGGAACTGCCTCGCATCTCTGAGTCTCGCGCGGCCCCGCTGCCCGGGCGGCAGCGGGGCCGCGGCGGGGCCGCGGCGGGTCAGGCGCTCACCATGCCGTTGTGCCGCAGCAGCGCATCGACGCGCGGCTCGCGGCCGCGGAAAGCCCTGAATGATTCGAGCGCCGGGCGGCTGCCTCCGACGGCGAGGATTTCGCGCCAGAAGCGTTCCCCCGTTTCACGATCCAGCAACGTCCCTTTCCCGGCACCCGCTTCCTCGAACGCCGAGAACGCATCGGCCGACAGCACTTCGGCCCATTTGTAGCTGTAATACCCGGCTCCGTAGCCGCCGGCGAAGATGTGCGAGAAGCTGTGCGGGAAGCGGTGCCAGGGCGGCGGGATCATCACCGCGACTTCGCGCCGCACCTCGTCGAGCAGTTCCATGACGCGCTCGATCGGAACCGGTCCGGCCGAGGCGTCGACCTCGCTGTGCAGACGCAGGTCGAACATCGAGAACTCGAGCTGTCGCACCGTCTGCATGCCGCTCTGGAAGTTCTTCGCCGCGATCATCTTGTCGAAGAGTTCGCGGGGCAGCGGTGCCCCGGTGTCGACGTGCGAAGTCATGCCGCAGAGCACGTCCCATTCCCAGCAGAAGTTCTCCATGAACTGGCTCGGCAGTTCGACGGCGTCCCATTCGACGCCGTGGATGCCCGATACCGCGAGGTCGTCGACCTGTGTCAGCAGGTGGTGCAGGCCGTGGCCGCATTCGTGGAACAGCGTCAGCACGTCGTCGTGCGTGAAGGTCGGAGGCTTGCCTCCCACCGGGCCGGGGAAGTTGCAAACCAGGTACGCAACGGGCGTTTGCGTGCCGCGCGGGCCGACGTAGCGGCTCCGCGCCGAGTCCATCCACGCGCCGCCGCGCTTGGTCTCGCGCGCGTGCAGGTCGAGGTAGAAATGCCCCAGCGTCGCGCCATCGCGGTCGATGCGGAAGAAATGCGCGCCCGGATCCCAGAGCGGCGCGGTGTCGGCGACGATATCCACGCCATACAGCGTGCGGATCACGCCGAACAGGCCTTCGAGCACTTTCGGCTCGGGAAAATACTGCTTCACTTCCTGGTCCGAGAAGGCGTAACGCGCCTGGCGCAGCTTTTCCGACGCATAACCGATGTCCCACGGCTCGAGCGGATCGAGGTCCAGTTCGGTGCGCGCGAAGGCTTGCAGTTCGGCGAGATCGCGCTCGGCGAACGGCTTGGCTTTCGTCGCCAGCTCGCGCAGGAAGGCGAGCACCTCCTCGGGCGTTTCGGCCATCTTCGGCACGAGCGACACTTCGGCGAAGTTGCGGTACCCGAGCATCTTCGCCTCTTCGGCGCGCAGCGCGAGGATGCGGCCGATCAGCGGCCCGTTGTCGAGCTCCGGCCTGCCCTGTTCCGACGCGCGCGTCGCATATGCGCGATACATCCGTGCGCGCAGTTCGCGGTTGTCGGCGTACTGCATCACCGGCAGGTAGGCGGGCATCTGCAGCGTGAATTTCCAGCCCGGCTTGCCGTCGCGTTCGGCGGCTGCACGCGCCGCGGCGATCGCGTCGTCCGGCAGGCCGGCGAGCTCCGCTTCGTCCTCGATCCATTCGGCGTGGGCGTTGGTGGCGTCGAGCAGGTTCTCGGAGAATTTCGCCGCGAGCGCCGATTGCTCTTCCTGGATTTCCTTGAAGCGCGGCTTGTCGGCGTCCGGCAGCTCGGCGCCCGACAGGCGGAAGTCGCGCAACTCGTGGTCGATGATGCGCTGGCGCGCCGGGGACAGCATGTCGTATTCGGCGCTGTCGTGCAGCAGCCGGTATTTCTCGAACAGTTCGAGGTTCTGCCCGACCTCGGCATAGAAGCTCGACACTTCGGGCAGCATCGCGTTGTAGGCTTCGCGCCATTCCGGCACGTCCATGACGCTGTGCAGGTGGCCGACGATGCCCCACGCGCGGCCGAGCCGTTCGCCTTCCTCGGTCATCGGCGTGACGAAGTTCGCCCACGTCGGCGGAGCGGGATCGGCGACGAGCTCCGCGATCAGCGCGCGGTTCTCGTCGATGAGCTGGCGGATTGCCGGCGCGACGTGTTCCGGGCGGATGTCGTCGAAGCGCGGCAGCGCCGAAAAATCGAGGAGGGGATTGGACATGAAGATTCTCCGGCAGGCTGGAAGGAAGACGGGAGGAAACGGCGCTGGAGCATGTGTCGCATTCTAACCGCATCGCCGCCGCGGGGTTTCCCGAGCGCGGCTCTTCGCCACGGCGGGGGCACAACGGGCATTACTCGACGAGATCCTTGTAGGCATGCCAGCTGGCGTGGCCGAGCAGCGGCAGCAGCACGATCATGCCCGCCATCGTCGCGAAACCGACCGCGATCAGCACGACGATGAGCAGCGCCCACACCGCCATCGCCCCGATATTCATGCCGACCGCGCGCGCGCTCGCGACCATCGCCGTGACGACGTCGGTGTCGCGGTCCATCAGCATCGGTACCGACACCGCTGACAGCGCGAAGACCACGGCCGCGATTGCGCCGCCGATGACCAGGTACCACACGACGAACGAGGCGGAAGCGCCCGTCAGGAATACTTCCAGGAAAAAGCTGCCCGGACCGCTCGCGTCCTCGGGGTAGAACGACGCGAACAGGATCGCCGACAGCCGTTCCCAGCCGAGCAGCACGAAAGCGAGGAAGGCGCCGAAATACAGCAGGTGATCGGTATGCGTGCTCAACCCGCGCAGCGAATCGATGAAGCTCGCCGGTTCGCCGCGGTCGTGACGCCGCGAGATCTCGTACAAGCCGGCCGCGGCGACCGGGCCGACGAGGAAGAAGCCGGAAATCGCCGCTGTGAACAGATGCGGCAGGCCGGTTGCATAGCCGAGGATGAACGAACCGGCGGCCGCAAGCAGCAGACCATAGCTCAGGCTTGCCGGCAGGTTGTCGCGCATGTCGGCCCAGCCCCTGCGCAGCCACGCGAAAGGTCGCGCGCTGTCGACCCGGCGCACCTGAGGCAGCGGGAAATGTCGATCCCGCGCACCATGCGGTTTGTCCATGACGGCCTCCTCCGGAACAGGACGCGCGGGGGTTTATGCCCGCGCCCTTTCGCCGTCGGTGCGGGTCCCGCGACGCAAATTAGAGAGAGGCGCCGACGGCAAGTTCGCGGCAGTCCTCGGGCCGGCTCACCTTCGGGTCAGACGCGATGCGGATCCGGTCAGGAGGATTTCGACACGTTGCGGCAGCGTGTCGTCGCGAGCCGCGCTGCTCAGGCCAGCGACTGTCCGGTCAGGCGCTCGAACGCTTCGCGGTACTTCGCCGCGGTCTTCGCGATGACGTCGGCCGGCAGGTGCGGGCCCGGTGCCTTCTTGCCCCACGTCAGCGTCTCGAGGTAGTCGCGCACGTACTGCTTGTCATAGCTCGGCGGGCTGATGCCTTCGCGGTAGCTGTCGGCCGGCCAGAAGCGCGACGAGTCCGGCGTCAGCGCCTCGTCGATGAGGTGCAGCGTGCCGGCGGCATCGACGCCGAACTCGAACTTCGTGTCCGCGATGATGATGCCGCGCCCGGCCGCATAGTTTGCCGCTTCGGCATACAGCGCGATTGCCGCGTCGCGCGCCTGCGCGGCGAGGCGGGCGCCGTTCGTGCCGGTGCCGGCCAGGAGACCGGTCAACTCGGCGGCGCAGCGCGTCTGGGCTTCGGCGAACGAGATGTTCTCATCGTGATCGCCGACGTCGGCTTTGGAGGCCGGGGTGAAGATCGGCGACGGCAGCTTCGCCGCCTGCGCGAGGCCGGCGGGCAGCCTGATGCCGCAGATCGCGCCGCTGTCCTGGTAGTCCTTCCAGCCCGAGCCGATCACGTAGCCGCGCACCACCGCCTCGATCGGCAGCGGCTTGAGCCGCTTGACGACGAGCGCGCGGCCGCGCACCTGGTCGCGCTCGTCGGCGGTGACGACCGATTCGGGGTCGATGCCGGTGAGCTGGTTCGGCACGATGTGGCCGAGGCGCGCGAACCAGAACGCGGCCATCGCGGTCAGCACGCGCCCCTTGTCGGGAATCGGGTCCGGCAGGATCACGTCGAACGCGGACAGCCGGTCGCTGGTGACGATCAGCAGGCGGTCGGCATCGACGGCGTAGATGTCGCGGACCTTGCCGCGGCCGAGCAACGGCAGGCTCTTGAGGGTGGATTCGAACAGGGGTTGGGCCACGATCGGACTCATTCAGGCAAAACGCGATTATAGGCCAGCTTGTCGGACCGCCGCTCGCCGCGCGGCGCCCGCTCAATGTCAGTGGCCCGGCACCGCCTCCTCGGCGGCAAGCTGGCGGCGCATGCGGCGCAGGCCGAGTGCGACCAGGCCGGCGATGATCGGGATCGACACCGCGGTGATGACTTCCGGCGTCGCCGGGGCGAGGTAGTCCTTGCCGCCTTTCGCGAGGTATTGCACGAGCTGCGACGCGTAATACGTGATCGCGACGACCGACAGGCCTTCGACGGTTTCCTGCAGCCGCAGCTGCAGCTTCGCGCGCCGGTTCATCTGCGCGAGCAGTTCCTGGTTCTGCCGCTCGAGCTCGATGTCGACGCGCGTGCGCAGCAGCTGCGAATTGCGCGCGATGCGGCCCGACAGGTCTTCCTGCCGGCGGGCCATCGTCGCGCATGTCGCGATTGCCGGAGCGAGCCGGCGGTCCATGAACTCGCGGATCGGCGGGTAGCCATCGAGGCGGACTTCGCGCAGGTCCTCGATGCGCTGGCGCACCAGCTGGTAGTACGCGGCGGCGGCGCCGAAACGGAACGTCGTGCGCGCGACGGAGCGTTCGACTTCGGCGGCGAGCCGGGTCAGCCGGTTCAGGACGCGGCGTTCGTCGTCGGTCGAAGTCGAATTGCCCATGTTGTCCATCAGGTCGGCGAGCTCTCCCTCGGCGCGTGCGAGCAGCCGGCCGACGTCCTTCGCGACGGGGAACGCGAGCAGCGCCATGACGCGGTAGGTTTCGATCTCGACGAGCCGCTGGACGCTGCGGCCGGCCTGCCGCGGAGTCAGCGAGCGGTTGAAGACGACGAAGCGCGAAAATCCCTCGACGATGCGGAAGTCGGTCAGCACCCAGCCTGCGCCGCCGGCGATCTGCGACGCGACGGTCGGGGTGAAGCCATGACCATCCTGGGCAATGACCGTCTCCGCTGGAATATCGTCCGCATCGCGCACTTCGACCTGAGTGGCGACGATCAGCTGACCCGGGATGCCCTTGCGCCACCCCGCGGGAACCGCCAGCAGCGCATGATCGGCGCCGTGGCGGAAGAACGTATAGCTCGAAAATTCACTGTGCCGTTCCCACCTGAGGCGAAATTCGCCGGCGTCCAGCGACACGTGGCCGGTGTCGGTGGAGGGCTCCGGCAGGCCCAGTTGCGCGGCGAGCTGATGAAGGTGCGCGGCCTCCAGATCGGCGCTGCCGTCGACGTGCAGGAAGGCGAGGTAGCTGACAAGCTCCGGCGTATTGAGCGGCACCGGCGGGCGCGAGTGGACTTCGTCATTCAGCGCGCGGCGCTGGGGGTGTTCTTCGAACAGGGGCATGATCGGTGGGCAGAGCGGGGGACCGCGCAAGGGTACCGGTCACCCGCCGGAGAAGAAAGCCTCTTCAAGCGATGCCCCTTCGCGTTGCGGCGGAGGCGGCCAGAATGTCGTTGCGCGCCGCGGGCCCCCCGCGTTCTCGGGAGTTTTTCGTGGCGCCACGAAATGTCGTGGCTTCGATGGCATCGCGCACTGCGCGCGCCACCCCCGAGCCTGCCGCGGGATCAGCCGCAAAGATGATAAGTAGCGGAAATAAATATCATTGGGGAAAACCGCTGCAGCATGTGCAAGAACATGGCACCAATTTTGCTCCGTAATCGATAGCGACGACAGTCGCCTATTCGCGCGATCCCTGGCAGGCGCCGGTAGTGGGCTCACCGGGGGTCATGCGTTGTCATGGAACGGCACGGCTGCGAAGAGCATGACGTGTCGCGGTCCATGGATGTCAGTAGTTCCGGGAACTCTACGCGACCACTCAACCAGCTCCGAGGAGAAAAGATAATGCTCTCGATCCACAAACTCTCGTCACGGTACCTGACCGGCATGCTCATGGCCTTGCTGCTGATGCCGCTATCGGCCTTCGCCGAAACGCTCACCGGCAAGATCAATGGCTTGCAATGCGCAATGTCGGGATTCGTCTGTCCGGTCGACCAGGTCGATGCGATGGTGGCGCTCGAGAGGGACTTCGTCCTCCAGCAAGCTGACGGAAGCTATTACATGCTGACGAACGTCGATCGCAGCGTGAAGGCGCGGTATGCGCTCAAGGATGTGTCGGTGACTGGAAAGGTGAACAAGCTCTACAAGGCGGTCGACGTGGATACGCTGCAGGTCGACGGGAAAACGGTTTGGTCGAAGAAGATGCAGGATGAACTCGAAGAGGCGATGAGAAAGCAGATCTACACTACTCCGTAGAAGTGATCCCGCGCCTTTGAGCAAATTCGATGGACCAGGGGTTTTTTCCGCAGCGTCTCCGCTGCGCTGAGCGGGACAGGGGCGCGGTCGGCCAATCTTGGCGCGCCCGCCGCAGGGTGGCGGGGGCGGTCGCAGCAGGGTTGAGCTTATATATTGTTATTGCTGTGTGGGCGGGAGCGAGCCGTGCCGATGCCGCCACGGCGGGGGCAGTCGGGGGAGCGGTCGGAACCCTCGCCGCAGTGCCCGAAATGCCCGCGGCCCCCGACTTCACGCTGACCGACACCAAAGGGGATCCTCATCGGTTGTCGGCGTACCGCGGTCGGGTGGTGGTCATCAACTTCTGGTCGGTGTGGTGCGCGCCGTGCCGTCGGGAAATGCCGGCGATGCAACGTGCGTGGGAACAGCTGCGCGATCAGCAGGTGTTGATCCTGGCGGTGAACTTCCAGGACAAGGCCGAACAGGTGGCACAGTTTTTCTCGGCCATCCCGGTGAGCTTTCCGGTGCTCCTGGGAGGCGACCAGGCGATGCTGAAGGAGTGGTCGGTGCAGGGCCTGCCAACCACCTACGTGATCGATCCGCAAGGGCGGTTACGCTATCGGGTGGTCGGCGAGTACCACTGGGATCAAGCCGCGGCGCTAGAAACCCTGCTGGCGCTGCGCAAGTCCGTCGCGGGGAGCCCCGCCCGGTAGCGAGCTCTGCCGACCGATGTGCAGTTTGCGCATGCGTGAGCGCAGGGTGCTGGGTTTGAGACCCAGCAGTGCCGCGGCGCCGCGCGGGCCTTCGATGATCCAGTCCCGG
Source organism: Aromatoleum anaerobium (assembly GCF_012910705.2). Lineage (GTDB taxonomy): Bacteria > Pseudomonadota > Gammaproteobacteria > Burkholderiales > Rhodocyclaceae > Aromatoleum > Aromatoleum anaerobium. Next base: position 511,654 of record NZ_WTVG02000037.1, read on the forward strand.
TCTTCCAGAATCTGGCGGATGTAGGTCCGCTCCATGGCTTCCAGAGTGCCGGAAGCGTTCTGGCGCAAGGGGTCATGGGCTTCCTGGAGCGGCTCGTCGAACCGCCGCTGGAGGGCGACCTCGACGTCGAGGAGGCCGCCGCGGGCGAGAATCACCGCGCGTTCGACGACGTTCTGCAGTTCCCGGACATTTCCGGGCCACGCGTATTCGGTCAGTCGCTGCAGCGATCGCGGGTCGATCCCGGGGATGGTCTTCCCCATTTTTCGCGCGAACCGGTCGGCAAAAAAGCGCACGAGGAGGGGAATGTCGGAGCGGCGTTCCCGCAGCGGCGGCAGCGGGATCGGGAACACGTTCAGGCGATAGTACAGGTCCACGCGGAACGCCCCATCACGGACCATATCCGCCAAGTCGCGGTTGGTGGCGGCGATGACCCGCACGTCGACTTGGACGCTGCGCATGCCGCCCACCCGCTCGAACTCCTGTTCCTCGAGAACGCGCAACAGCTTGGCCTGGGCAGGGGTTGCCAGATCCCCGACCTCGTCGAGGAACAGGGTTCCGCCGTCGGCCGTCTCGAAGCGTCCCTTGTGCTGAGAGGCTGTGAAAAATCCCCGGCCAGTTATATGCCGTTGTTATAATTAGGTCTTGCTACGAGGTCTGGATTTGCGCCGATGACGAAGATGCGAGCACGGGTGCTGCTGCCCAACCGGGGGCAGATGGAGTTTCGGGCAAGTGACCTGGAGTCACTGCTGCCGGAGGGGCATCGGGCGCGCCTGGTGTGGGCGTACGTCGAGCGGCAGGACCTGTCACGGTTCTACGCCGGGATTCGTGCGGTCGATGGCGGGGTGGGCCGCTCGGCAATCGCGCCGGAGATTTTGCTGGCGCTGTGGTTGTACGCCACGCTCGACGGGGTGGGCAGCGCGCGGGCGGTGTCACGGCTGCTCGAATCGCATGACGCCTACCGCTGGTTGTGCGGCGGGGTTCAGGTCAATCACCACACCCTTTCGGACTTTCGCAAGGATCAGGGCGAAGGGCTGGACGAGTTGTTGAGTGTGAGCATCGCCAGCCTGATGGCGGCCGGGGTGGTCAAGCTCAAACAGGTGGCGCAGGACGGGATGCGGGTGCGCGCCAGCGCCGGGGCGGGCTCGTTTCGCCGCAAGGAGAAGCTCGAAGGCTACCTGGAGGCGGCGCGCGCGGCCGTGGCGCGGCTCAAAGCCGAGGTGGAGGCGGACCCGGCGCAGGCCGAACGGGCGCGGGAAGCGGCCCGGCTACGGGCGGCGAAAGAGCGTGAAGCGCGTCTTGAGAAAGCGCTGGCGCGGCTGCCCGAGATCGAAGCGATCAAGCAGCGGCAAGGCAAAAACCCCGACCAGGCGCGCGCGTCGATGACCGATGCCGAAGCGACGGTGATGAAGATGGGCGACGGCGGCTTTCGGCCGGCGTACAACCCGCAGCTGGCGAGCGACGCCGACTCGCTGGTGATCGTGGGGGTCGAGGTGGCCACCGTCGGCAGCGACCAAGGGCAGATGGTGCCGATGATCGAGCAGGTCACCGCGCGCTGTGGTCAGGCCCCGGAGGCTTGGCTGGTCGATGGCGGCTACGTCGGGCACGAGCAGATCGAGCAGGCGAGCCGGAGCACCGTCGTTTATGGGCCGGTGCCGCAACCCAAGGACAAGGCGGTCGATCCGCACCAGGCGAAGGCCGGCGACAGCGAAGCGGTGGCGGCCTGGCGGCAGCGGATGGGCACGGACGAGGCCAAGGTCATTTACAAGCGGCGAGCGGCAACGGCCGAATGCGTCAATGCGCACAGCCGCAACCGCGGCCTGCAGCAGTTCCGGGTGCGGGGTCTGGCGAAGGTCAAGTGTGTGATGCTGATCTTTGCTTTGGCGCACAACCTGATGCGCATGGTCAGCCTCGCACCGGAATTGCTCGGGGTAGGGACAGGTGCGTCCGCAGTTCCCGGAATCGGGGTTTAAGGGGCGAAAAATGGGGAAAAACGTCAAATGAACCGTCGATAGCAGCACAAACGATGCAAAAACCCTATCGCGCCCAGCAAAACGGCGTTAACCCCGCTCGCGCGTCTAATCGGTCCTGCGAACGAAAGATTCACAAACTCTGACTGATCGCGCCGGTGAACGCGCCCTTTTCGTAACCGAACAGCTCGCTTTCGACCAGTTCGCTGGGCAGGGCCGCGCAGTTGAGCTTGACCAGCCGGCGGTTGCGGCGCGCGCTGCGTTCGTGAATCTCCCGCGCGATCATTTCCTTGCCGGTCCCCGTCTCTCCGATCAGCAGCACCGTGGCGTCGCAGTCGGCCACTTGCGCGACGGCTTCGAACAGCGACCGCATTACCGGTGCCTCGCCGATGATCGTCCCGAAACCACTTTCGATCTCGGGCGCAGACTGCGCCACGGCCGCGCGCAGCGGCCCCACCGGCGAGCGTCGCCGCGCCGGGTCGAGCGCCCGCTCGGGACGCGCAGGGAGGGTCGGCGAAGTGTTGCCTGTGCCGGCAGAGATCTGTTTCATGTGCTGTTGTCCCCGTCGAAAATCGAGTGGCGCGAGCCGAAGTTGCCCGAGGAGCGCTCTGCTGGCGTCGTGTTCGCGCGTGTCGCGCGTGTCGCGTGCGCTGCCGGGCGCACGGCAACGTCAATAGCGCGGGGCTTGCTGGGCGGGCTGCTGCGCCGGCTGTTGCTGCGCCGGCTGCTGTGCCGGGACGATCAGCACTTCGACGCGCCGGTTCTGCGCGCGTCCGGCGGCGGTGCTGTTGTCGGCAACCGGCCGCGTCAGGCCGTAGCCGACCGCCGCCAGCCGGTTCGCCTCGACGCCGCGCTGGATCAGGTAGCTGCGCACCGCGCTGGCGCGGTTCTCGGACAGCGTCTGGTTGTAACTCGCGGAACCGACGGAGTCGGTGTGCCCTTCGACCTGGACGACGGTGCCCGGATATTGCTGGATGCTCTGCGCGAGCTGGCCCAGCACCGGCTGGAACTGCGGCTTGATGTCCGCGCGGTTCGTGTCGAACGTGATGTTCTCGGGAGCCTGCAGGCGGATCGTGTCGCCCTGGCGCTGGACTTCGACGCCGGTGCCCGCCATCTGCTCGCGCAGTTCCGCTTCCTGCTTGTCCATCTGGCGGCCGATCAGGCCGCCGACCGTCGCGCCGACGGCCGCGCCGATCAGGCCACCTTTGGTGCGATCGCCTGATCCCGAGACGACGCTGCCCAGCACCGCGCCGGCGCCGGCGCCGATCGTCGCTCCGCGGGCAGTTTTTGCGGTGTCGCCATAGTAGGGATTCTGTGCGCAACCGGCGATCAGCAGCGTCGCGACGGTGGCAAGAAGGGTTGTTTTCATCATTATGACCTCTACGTATTGTTGGGTTTGTGTACTGATTCTGACCCAAGGCTATCGGTCGATGGCGCGCAGCGTCGCGAGCGCGGTTTCCCGCAGCGGGCCGCCGAGCTCGACCGCGTGCTGCGCGGCGCGTCTCGCTTCGTCGCGCCGCCCGAGTTCGAGCAGCACCGAGGCGTGGTTGTTCCATGCCGCGCTCGATTCGTGGCGCGCGGCGGCGTCACGGAACGCCTGTTCGGCGCCCGCCTTGTCGCCCGCTGCATGGCGCGCGTTGCCGAGACCCATCGCCAGCACCAGGCTGTCGGGCCAGCGGGCGAGGGCGGCGGCATAGGCCCGCGCTGCGGCCTCGGGCGGCGCATTGCGTTCGAATGCCACCAGCGCGCGCGTCGCTTCGTCCTCGGTCGCGGTGACCGGCAGCCTGCCGGGAGGCAGCGCGACGAAGGCCCAGCGCTGCGACCGGTCCCAGGTGTGTTCGAAGGTGCGGAACGCCAGTTCGAGGCGCTCGGTCGTGCCGGAGCGCAGCACGAAGGTTGCCGCGTCGAGGTCGTAGCCGATCACGACCGCGTAGTGCCAGGTCGGCGCCCAGGATAGCCCGAGGTTCTGCAGCACGATCACCGGGTGGCCCGCCGCGGTCTCGCGCATCACCGCTTCGAGCGAACCCGGCAGCAGCGTCGCGACCATGCCGTGGCGGCGCGCCCCGGCGAGCATTTCGAGCTGCAGCGACCCTTCGCGACCGGGCAGGAAGACCTTGTCGACGAGCGCTTGCGGCTGGATCGCGCGACCGTTCGCCGACAGCGCCGTCGCGAGCGCCGCCGGTCCGCACTGGAGTTCCAGCTGCGGGAAGAACGGCGTCCGCACCAGCTCGACCTGCCGTGGCAGATCGGGTGGCGGGTGGCCGAGCAGGCGCGGCACCTGGACTGCGCAGCCCGTCAGCGCGAGCATCAGGAGCATTGCCGCGCGCAGCACGGCGATAGGGAGCGCAGGGTGTCGACGAGGGCCGGGCCGCACGGCGTCGTTCGATGCGCTAGCGGATCGAGCGGGTGAACGGGAAGATTTTCGTGAAACCGAGAATGTCGGTGACCAGCAGCACGATGAACACGAACAGCAGCACGCCGAGCACATCGGAGGCGCCGGCCGGGGCGTTTTCGATCTGCTGCGCGAGCCGCGATGCTTCGTCGTCAGTAAGGGCCGCGATGCGCTCCTTGGCGACGTCGGGACTCAGGCCGAAGCGCTCGAGCTGGGCCTGCACATCGGCGCGGGTCATCAGCGCGCCGAGGCGCGCATGCGGCGAATCCTGAGGAGAAGCTGCTGCCATGCCGGCGACCTGTTCGGTCGTCACGAGTGCCGCCTGCGCGGCCTGGATCATTGTCGCATTGGCAAAGCAGATGACCAGCAGCATCGCGAACAGTCGTTGTAGCTGTTTCATGATCCGTCTCCTCTTCTTGTCCCGCCGGGAATCGTCGCGCCGCCACCGTTCGCGCACTGGAACGGTCCGGGCCGTTTCATTGTAGGTGCGGCGGAGGGCGCCCGCGAGGACAAAGGCGTATCGAAAAGTATGTCAATGCGGTCGCACGTCGAGCGCTTCGGCGATCGACGCCGTGGGGCGGCGGATGTGGTAGCCCTGTGCGAGATCGATCGACTGCTCGATGACGCCGGCCAGCACCTCGCCGTCCTCGACGTATTCGGCGACGGTGCGGATGCCCAGTTCGCGGCTCAGCGCGACGATGCTGCGCACCAGCGCACGGTCCTTGTCGTTGTGTCTCATGCCGAGGATGAAGTCGCCCTCGATCTTCAGGAAATCGATCGGGAAGCGTTTGACATAGTGGAACGACGAGAAGCCCGAGCCGAAGTCGTCGATCGCCAGCCGGAAGCCTTCGGCGCGCAGCGTATTGATGAAGCGTTCGAGCAGCACCATGTTCTTGATCGTTTCGCGCTCGGTGATCTCGAACACGATGCGCGACGGCTCGAACCCCGATGCGCGAGCGATACGGCGCGTTTCCTGGACGAAGTCGTTGAGCACCAGCGCGCGCGGCGACATGTTCAGGAACAGCAGGCCTTGGTAGTTCGCGGCGACGGCCGCCTCGAGTGCGCGTTCCATCATGATGTAGTCGAGCTTGTGCATCAGCCCCATTTTTTCCGCGATCCCGACGAAAGCGTCGGCGACGAGCATCGTGCCGTCCTCGAGGCGGATGCGCGCAAGCACTTCGAGCGCCTCGACCTTGCCGGTGCGTGGATCGATGATCGGCTGGTAGTACGGGATCACGCCGCGCGCCTCGACGGCGGCGAGGATCAGGATGCTTTTCTCGGACAGCGAGCGGAACACTTCGACGACGTCGTGCTCGGTCGGGATCGCGACGCGGCCCTTACCTTCGGCCTTCGCGCGGTACATCATGCTGTCGGCGAACAGGAACAGATCCCTGGTCTCGACCGCGTGGTCCGGATACACCGCCATGCCGATCGACAGCGAACTGCCGACGCGGGCACCGTCCGGGGTTTCGATCGACAGGCCGGCGACCGCCTCCATCATCCGTCGCGTGACCTCGATGGTGCCGACGAGCCCGGTTTCGGGCAGGATCGCGACGAACTCGTCGCCGCCGTAACGCGCGAGCAGATCGTCCTCGCGCATCGCCCCGCGAATCGTCGTTGCGACTTCCTGCAGCAGCACGTCGCCGAAGCTGTGCCCGTAGGTGTCGTTGACGGACTTGAAGTTGTCGGCGTCGAGGACAGCGAGGCCGAACTTGTGCCCGTGCCGCCCGGAACGGACCGCCTCGCTGTCGAGCAGCTCCCAGAACACGCGCTGGTTGTAGAGGTTCGTCAGCGGGTCGCGCGTTGCGTAATACTCCAGATCCTTGGTGTATTTGTCGATCGCCTTGACCGAGCCGACGACGTTCAGGAGCGTGGACAGAATGCTCTCGACGACCAGCCAGCGCGTCGCCTCGGGGCTTGCCTGCGCCTGCATGCCGATGCCGACGATGCCGCCGATTTTCGGCGCATCGAGCAGCAGCGATTTCGTTTGCACCTCGAGGTCGCCGTGCACCAGGTCGGGAATCTGGCGCGAGCTGTCGGCGACGTTGTGTTCGATGTTGACCGCATAGCCGCCGGTGAAATACGGATTGCGGCTCAGCGATTCCTTGACCATTTCCTCGAACAGCCGCCTGCTCTCGCTCGACGGCGCGTAGCGCCAGAACACCTCGAGGTCGAAGATGTCGTCGCCGATCTTGAAGATCGAGAACAGCGCGTAGGCCGGCATCACGTCGTCGATGTCGATCAGCAGGCGGTTGACGTATTCGCGCCAGTCCTTGACGACGTCGGAGGTCAGGATGAATTTTTCGAGCAGCCGGATCTCGAATTCGAGCATCTCCTTGTCGACGGCGATCAAGCGCACGCGCTCGGTCAGCTGCCTGACCTCGTCGGCGATCGGGCTGAACTCGGTGAAGCCGAAATCGAGGCTGGTCTGCGCGAGCTGGCGCAGGTCGGAAAGTTTGTTCACCGAGCGGATGTCGTGCGCAAAGCCGCGGATCGCACGCTCGATCCGCCGGCGGATGTACATCACCATCAGCAATGCCGCGATGATCGCGACGGGGACCACCGGCGCGCAGGCAACCATCACTTCGAACATCGACTGGGAAGTCATCTCGGCGAACGTGCTGGCGTCGCGCATCGCCTCTTCGCGCACTGCGCGTTCGACGACGCCGGAAACCGCGTAATGCGTCACTGCGACGAGTGCGGTGGAAAACACTACTGCTGCGATCAGCAGGAGTCCGCGGATGGTCTTGATCGAAATCATCGGAGTAGAGGGCTTGGCACCGGCGGGCGAATGATGAAAACCCGAGCGGTTCGCCCCATTCGACACCGGAGGTGAGTGGTAACAAATGGTAACGGCCGGGCAGCTCGCGGACTATACTCCAGCGGCATGTTCCGGGAAAGGCCGCTGCGGATAACGGGCGATTATTCCCTTGCCCGCCCGTCTCCGTCTCCGTCTCCGTCTCCGTCTCCGTCAGCCCGGCCCACAGGCACATGCCGCAGGTCGTCGGCCACGTCAACGTCATGCATCGCCTTGCCGACGTGCAGCGACCAGCCGATCTCGCGAAGGCGGGCGATCGTCACCGCTGCGACCGTTTCGGTGCTCCACGCGATGTCGCTGAAGAGCCGCGGGTGGAAACGCGTCAGGCCGAGCAGCACGTAGCCGCCGTCGGTGCTCGGGTGGATCACGGCGTCGTGCGTGCGCAGGGCCGCCGCCGCGGCGCGCAGCACTGCGGGGCCGAGGTGGACGCAATCGGTGCCGATCAGCAGCGCCGCTTCGCCCCGTTCGGCGGTACGTCGCATCGCGCGGGCCATGCGCCGGCCGAGGTCTCCCTCGCCCTGGTCGGTGACGGCGATTCCGGCGGGCAACGCGATATCGCTCCAGGCGAGTGTGCCGACGTGCGGGGTCGCAACGAGTTCGACCGGCCCGACCGCGGCGGCGACGGCGGCTGCGAGCGTATCGTCCAGCATGCGGTGCGCAAGCGCCGCGGCACCGACGGCGCCGAGCGCGGGGATCAGCCGCGTCTTGGCGAAGCCGGGCCGGGGCGCTTTGGCGAAGACGAGGATGCGCACGGGCTTCGCCGCGACGTCGACAGTCATCCTAGCGGTACCGCTCGGCGAGCCGCTCGGCCGGCACCCCGCGCCACCACGCCCAGCGCAGCCGCCACATCAGCAGGATCGTCCGCCACACGCCGCGCGTCTCCCAGCGCCGTCCGGAGGTGCGCACGCGCTGCCGCACGCATGCCGGCGGGGAGATCGCCTTCAGGCGTCGGGAGAGTTCGATGTCTTCCATCAGCGGCAACGGCGCAAAGCGGCCGACGGCGTCGAAAGCCTGGCGCGTGACGAAGATCGCCTGGTCGCCGGTGGCGATGCCGGTGAGCCGCGAACGCAGGTTCATCATCGCCGCGACAACGCGCAGCATCGGGCTGCGGCCGTCGATGCGCACATCGAAACGGCCCCAGGCGTGGCTGCCCTGCAGCGCCGCAGCGACGATGCGGTCGGCGGACGGCGGCAGCGTCGTGTCGGCATGGAGGAACAACAGTGCGTCGCCCGTCGCGCGGTCGGCGCCGGCGTTCATCTGGCACGCCCGGCCGGCGGGGCTGCGGAGGGTGACGACGCCGGCGTGTTCGGCGATCCCGGCCGAGCCGTCGCTGCTGCCGCCGTCGACGACGATGATCTCGGTGCCGCGGGCGCGCAGCGGAGCGAGCCGTGCGAGCAGTCCGGGCAGGTTGCCGGCCTCGTTCAGGACCGGGATGACGACCGACAGCTTCATCGTCTAGCGCAGCCGGGGCAGCGGGGCAGGCATGTGTGTTCTCCGTGGGGCGGGCGCCTGCGCGAGGCGCGTCTGCTTCGAACCTGCCGACGGCATCGGCCCGCAGTCTACACTGGCGACAGTCACGTCGTCGTCGCCGTCCGCCGCAATGGAACGCTCCCCGCGCGAGGCGGCCTGGACAACCTTATCCTGCGGGAGACGCGCATGAAAAGAGTGTTGCGATTTCGCCGCCGCGTCGCGTACCGCGCGGGGATGATCGTCGCAGCGGGTTTGCTGGCGTTTGCCGCGGAAATCTTCCCGTCGCCGATCCTGGCGCAGACGCCGGCGCCGTTCTCGGCGGCCGAACCCGGCACGGCGCCGCCCGCTCCGTGGCGACACCAGCCGCTGCCGCGAGTCGAACGGCAGAACCGTTTCGACCTCGTCGAGGACGACGGCCGGACGGTCTTGCGGGTCCGCTCGGACGCCGCCGCGTCGACGCTTGCCCAGCCGCTCGACGTCGATCCGGCGCAAACGCCGGTGCTGGAATGGCGCTGGAAAGTTTCCCGCCCGGTGGCCGGCTCGGACTTCGGCCACAAAGGCGGCGACGACTACGCCGGCAGGGTGTATGTGCTGTTCGACTATCCGGTCGAACGGCTGTCGCTCGCCGACCGGGCCAGGATCACGCTCGGGCGCGCCCTGTACGGAGCCGACCTGCCCGCGGCCGCGATCGCGTACGTATGGGGCACGGCGCAGCCGCCGGGCGCGATCGGACCGAACCCTTATACCGACCGCGTCAGGATGGTCGTCGTCGCCAGCGGCGCAGCGCACGCCGGGCAGTGGGTAAGCGTGCGTCGCAACGTCGCCGCCGATTTCCGCGCGGCCTTCGGCGAAGCCGCGCCGCGCATCGTCGGCATCGCCGTCAGCGCCGATACCGACAACACCGGCGAGCAGGTGACGACGCTGTTCGGCGACCTGCGCTTCGTCGCCGAGCGATGACGCGATGCGCGCTCAGCGCACGACCTGGGTCAATTCACCGCTCTTGTAACGGGCAGCGATTTTTTCCAGCGGCATCGGCTTGATGCGGCTCGCCTGGCCGGCGCAGCCGAACGCTTCGAAGCGCGCCTTGCACACCAGCTTGGCCGCTTCGCGCGCCGGCTTGAGGAACTCGCGCGGGTCGAACTTCGACGGATTCTCGGCCATGAACTTGCGCACCGCGCCGGTCATCGCGAGGCGGATGTCGGTGTCGATGTTGATCTTGCGCACGCCGAACCCGATCGCCGTCTGGATCTCTTCGACCGGTACGCCGTACGTCTCCTTCATGTCGCCGCCGTACTGCCGGATGATCTCGAGGAGTTCCTGCGGCACGCTCGACGAGCCGTGCATGACGAGGTGGGTGTTCGGGATGCGTGCGTGGATCGCCTTGACGCGTTCGATCGCGAGGATATCGCCGGTCGGCTTGCGGCTGAACTTGTACGCGCCGTGGCTGGTGCCGATCGCGATCGCGAGCGCGTCGCAGTCGGTCTGCCTGACGAAGTCGGCAGCCTGGTCGGGGTCGGTCAGCAGCATCGAATGGTCGAGCGTGCCTTCGGCGCCGAGCCCGTCTTCCTCGCCGGCCTGGCCGGTCTCGAGCGAGCCGAGGCAGCCGAGCTCGGCTTCGACGGTAATGCCGATCGCGTGGGAAAACTTGACCACCTCGCGGCTCACCGCGACGTTGTAGTCATACGACGACGGGGTCTTGCCGTCTTCGAGCAGCGAGCCGTCCATCATCACGCTCGAGAAGCCCGAGCGGATCGCGGCCATGCAGATCGCCGGCGACTGGCCGTGGTCCTGGTGCATGACGACCGGGATCTGCGGGTAGGCTTCGATCGCCGCGTCGATGAGGTGGCGCAGGAACGGCTCGCCGGCGTATTTCCGCGCGCCGGCCGAAGCCTGCATGATGACCGGGCTGTCGGCCTCGGCGGCCGCTTCCATGATCGCCTGGACCTGTTCCAGGTTATTGACGTTGAACGCCGGCAGGCCGTAGCCGTTCTCGGCGGCGTGATCGAGCAGCTGGCGCATGGAAACGAGGGGCATGATACTTCTCCGGAGTTGGGTCGCCGGCTCTGCGGACGTGCGACAGATCAATCGAGGCGCGCATTTTAGCCTGTTCACGGGCGCCGGGTCGGAGAGTCCGCGAGCCGGGTTTTAAAGTGAAGCGGCCCGGACGTACCGGGCCGTGCCGTCGCGCGGAACGCGCGCCTACTTCAGCAGCTCCGCCTGTGTCGCGGGGTCGAGCCGGCCGGTGACCGGGATGTTGCGCTCGACCTGGTATTCGCGCAGCGCACTCTGCGTCTTCCCACCCATCTTCCCGTCCGGCGCGCCGGCGTCGAAGCCGAGCTGGTTGAGCTTCGCCTGGGCCTCGCGCAGGCCCATTTTGCCGCCGGAATAGCCGGCGGGCTGTACAGCGCCGTCGACGCCGAGCCGGCCGCCGGTGCCCAGGTTGCGGTCACCCATCGTCTGGCCCTGGTAGTTGCGCAGCGCGCGCACGAGCTGGTTGTACGAATCCATGAACGCCCCGGCGATGAGCTTGCCCTGCGGCGTGTTGGTGTAGCCGCCAAGGCCGGCGCCCGCACCGCCGCCGCCGATCAGCCCGCCCAGGCCGAAATCGGTGTTCTTCGCGCTGCCTTCGGCGACCCCGACCTGCACGCCGGAACGGTTGTCGACGAGCGTCAGGAGCGTCGCCGCCTCGTTGGTTTTCATGTTGCCCACCACCGCGCCGGCGATGCTGCCGCCGACCGCCCCGGCGATCGCCCCGAGCCCGCCCGTGCCGCGCTCGCTGAACAGCACTTCCGGCGTCATCGAATAATCGGCGCTGACCATCTGGCCCTTGCCGAAGTTGCTGCCGGCGCGCAGTTCGCCGGTCTGTTGCAGCGCGCGTTCCTGCTGCATATTGCCCATCGCGCGGCCGCGATCGACGACGATGAAGCAGTTCGACTGCTGCATCAGCAGCCGCAGCACCGGCACCGTCGAGGTGAGCCGGTACTGGCCGGACAGAATGTGGTACCACGAGGCGTTCTGGTCTTCGACCACCGCGATCGTGCCAAACGGCCGGTCGCAGCGCTCGAGCTGGCCGCTGGCGTTCTCGGCGGTGCCGCCCCCTGCAGCGCCGGTGGCGACGGTTTTCGCGCCACTATCCCCGGATATTACCGGCATCGATCCGAGGCAGCCCGCGAGGGTGACGGTGAGGCTCGCAAGGGCGAGCGTTTGGAGTTGAGCCTTCATGATGCGCAGTCCCCTTGGCGATAGACCTGACTGAAGTTCTTATTGAGCCGCGCATGACATGTGCGCACGGCCAGTGTTCAAGCCATTCGAGTATAGGTCAGCGCCCGGCTGTCCTCAACGCAGCCTCGGCGGCAGATATCCCCCTTCTTTTCCGGCTGGCCGACCGCTGCGCGGGAATTCCCTTGCGTCGTCCTCGTCCCGGCCCGGCGATGCGTCTACTGCTCGGCGACGTGCGGCGGCGGGTGTTCGCCGACGCGCACGATCTTCAGCGTGTTGGTGCCGCCGGACGCCCCGATCGGTTCGCCGATCGTCAGCACGATCAGGTCGCCGCGCTCGACGACGCCCTGGTCGATCAGGATCTGCTCGGCCTCCCACAGCAGCACGTCGCGGTCCTGGTGGGTTTGCGACATCAGCAGCGGGAAGACTTCGCGGTACAGCGTCATCTGGTTGCGCGCGCTCGCTTCGGGCGTCAGCGCGTAGATCGGCACACCGCTGTTGAGGCGGCTCATCCACAGTGCGGTCGAGCCGGTCTGCGTCAGCGACGCGATCGCCTTGACCTTGAGGTGCCACGCCGTCCAGATCGCCGCCATCGCGATCGACTGGTCGATGCGCGTGAAGACGCGGTTCAGGACGTCGCGGTCGAGCGCCACGTCGGAGGACTTCTCGGCTTCGAGGCACACGCGGCTCATCGCCTCGACGACCTCGACGGGAAACCTGCCGGAAGCGGTTTCGGCCGACAGCATCACCGCGTCGGTGCCGTCGAGCACCGCGTTGGCGACGTCGGAGACTTCGGCGCGCGTGGGCACCGGGCTGGTGATCATCGACTCCATCATCTGCGTCGCGGTGATCGTCAGCTTGTTGCGGTCGCGCGCGGCGCGGATCATCTTCTTCTGCAGCGCCGGTACCGCGGCGTCGCCGACCTCGACGGCCAGGTCGCCGCGCGCGACCATGATGCCGTCGGAAGCGTCGAGGATTTCATCGAGGTTCGCGACCGCCTCGGTGCGCTCGATCTTCGCGATCAGCAGCGCATCGACGCCCGAGGCGCGCATCAGCTGGCGCGCCATGTACATGTCGGCCGCGCTCTTCGGGAACGACACCGCGACGAAATCGACGCCGATCTTCGCCGCCGTCTTGATGTCGTCCATGTCCTTCGCGGTCAGCGCCGGCGCAGTCAGGCCGCCGCCCTGGCGGTTGATGCCCTTGTTGTTCGACAGCGTGCCGCCGACCTTGACGACGGTGTGGATCTCGTGGCCGATGACGCGCGCGACCGTCAGCTTCAGCCGCCCGTCGTCGAGCAGCAGCACGTCGCCGGCCTTGACGTCCTTCGGCAGGTCCTTGTAGTCCAGTCCGACCCGCTCCGCGTCGCCCGTCTCGCAGCGCGCATCGAGGATGAATTCGGCATCCCGCCGCAGTTCGACCTGCCCTTCGGCGAACTTGCCGACACGGATCTTGGGTCCCTGCAGATCGGCGAGAATGCCGACCGGCCGGCCCGCCAGCGACGCCGCTTCGCGGATCGCCTCGGCCCGCGCGACGTGATCCTCCGCCTTGCCGTGCGAGAAATTCATCCGCACGACGTCGACGCCGGCGTGAACCATGCGTTCAAGCACTTGGGGGTCGGACGAAGCGGGGCCGAGAGTGGCGACGATCTTGGTGTGGCGTGGCATGGATTGTCCGCTGCGGGTCGGTCGGAGGAGGGGGTCAGTCGGCGAAGCGCGCTTCGAGCGCGGCGATCGCGGGGAGCTTCTTGCCTTCGAGGAACTCGAGGAAGGCACCGCCGCCGGTCGAAATGTAGCCGATGTCCTGCGCGATGTGGAACTTCGCGATCGCCGCCAGCGTGTCGCCGCCGCCGGCGATGCAGAACGCTTCGGAATGCGCGATCGCCGAGGCCATCATCTTCGTGCCGCCGGCGAACTGGTTGTGCTCGAACACGCCGACGGGGCCGTTCCAGACGATCGTGCCGGCGTGCGCGATGATCTCGGCGAGCTTTGCCGAGCTTTTCGGCCCGACGTCGAGGATGCGGTCGTGCGGGCCGACTTCGTCGACGGGAATGCGGTTCGCGCGCGCGAGCGCCGACACTTCGTCGGCGACGACAACGTCGACCGGCAGCGGCACTTCGGCGCCGCGCGCTTTCATCATGTCCATGATCGCCTGCGCTTCCTTGACGAGCTCCGGTTCGGCGAGCGATTCGCCGATGCGCTTGCCCGACGCGAGCAGGAAGGTGTTCGCGATGCCGCCGCCGACGATCAGCTGGTCGACTTTCTGCGCGAGCGTCTTCAGGATCGTCAGCTTTGTCGACACTTTCGCGCCGCCGACGATCGCGACGAGCGGACGGGCCGGATTCTCGGTCGCTTTCGTCAGTGCGTCGATCTCGGCGCCCATCAGCATGCCGGCGCACGCGACCGGCGCGAAGCGCGCGATGCCGTGGGTCGTGGCTTCGGCGCGGTGCGCCGTGCCGAACGCGTCGTTCACGTAGATGTCGCACAGCGCGGCCATCTTCTTCGCGAGTTCCTCGTTGTCCTTCTTCTCGCCCTTGTTGCAGCGGCAGTTCTCGAGCAGCACGATTTCGCCGGCCCGGACTTCGAAGCCGCCTTCGACCCAGTCGCGGATCAGGCGTACCGGCTTGCCGAGGAGCTCGCCGAGGCGCACGGCGATCGGCGCGAGCGTGTCTTCGGCGCGGCATTCGCCTTCGGCCGGCCGGCCGAGGTGCGACGTGACCATGACGGCGGCACCGCGTTCGAGGCAGTAGCGGATCGACGGCAGCGACGCGCGGATGCGGGTGTCCTCGACGATGTTGCCTGCTTCGTCCTGCGGCACGTTGAGGTCGGCACGGATGAAGACGCGCTTGCCGGCGACGTCGAGGTCGGCGAGTTTCTTGACGTTCATGGGGATTTCTTCCGGATGGAAAAACGCCCTGCGAAGAGCAGGGCGTCGGGAGTCGGTGGACGGTTATTTGGCCTGGTGGAAAACGCGGGCGGCGTCGAGCATGCGGCAGGAATAGCCCCACTCGTTGTCGTACCACGCCAGCACCTTGACGAGCGTGCCGTCCATGACGCGCGTCTGGGTCGCATCGAACACCGACGAGTGTGCGTCATGGTTGAAGTCCATCGACACCAGCGGCTCCTCGTTGACCGCCAGCACGCCTTTCATTGCCCCGTTCGCAGCTTCCTTCATCAGCGCGGTGATCTCTTCCTTCGAAGTCGCGCGGCTGGCAGTGAAGGTGAGGTCGACGAGCGACACGTTCATCGTCGGCACACGCAGCGCGAAGCCGTCGAACTTGCCTTTCAGCGCCGGCAGCACGAGGCCGACGGCTTTCGCTGCGCCGGTCTTCGTCGGGATGATGTTGTGCGCGGCAGCGCGCGCGCGGCGCAAATCCTTGTGGCGCACGTCGACCAGCACCTGATCGTTGGTGTACGCGTGGACGGTGGTCATCAGGCCCTGCTCGATGCCGATGTTGTCCTGCAGCACCTTCGCGACCGGCGCGAGGCAGTTGGTCGTGCACGACGCGTTCGACACGACCGTCATGTCGCGGGTCAGCACGTCGTGGTTCACGCCATAGACGATCGTCGCATCGACGTCGTCGCCGCCGGGGGCGGAGATCAGCACCTTCTTCGCGCCCTGCTTCAGGAGCACCTCGGCCTTCGCTTTCGATGTGTAGGCGCCGGTGCATTCAAGCAGCACGTCGACGCCCAGATCGCCCCAGTTGACCGCCAGCGGGTCCTTCGTCGAGAAGAACGGGATGCGGTCGTCGCCGACGATCATGAGGTGGTCGCCCTCGGTCGCGACCGGGGTCGCGAAACGGCCGTGCGTGGTGTCGTAGCGGGTCAGGTGCGCATTGGTGGCGAGATCGCCGGAGGCGTTGATCGCCACGATCTCGAACTGGTCGCGCAGGCCCAGCTCGTACAGCGCGCGCAGCGTGCAGCGGCCGATCCGGCCGTAACCGTTGATGGCGACTTTGATGGTCATCGAAGAATCTCCCTCGAGGAATATAGGAATATGGAACGGGGCGGTTAAAGAAGGACCGAGCGCACGGCGCGCGCGACCGCGTCGGCGGTGATGTCGAAATGTCTGAACAGGTCCCCCGCCGGAGCGGATTCGCCGAAGGTGTCGATGCCGACGACAGCGCCTTCGAGGCCGACGTACTTGTGCCACAGGCCGGTAACGCCGGCTTCGACCGCGACGCGCGGGACGCCGAACGGCAGCACGGACGCCTTGTACGCGGCTTCCTGGCGGTCGAACACGTTGGTCGAGGGCATCGACACGACGCGCACATGGATGTCGTCGCCGGCGAGCGCCTGCTGCGCTGCCATCGCCAGGCCGACTTCCGAACCGGTGGCGATGACGACTGCCTGCGGCTTGCCGTTCGCCGCTTCCGACAGCACGTAGGCGCCCCGGCGAATCGCCGCGACCTGCTCCGGGTTGCGCGCCTGGAACGGCAGGTTCTGGCGCGAGAACAGCAGCGACGACGGGCCGTCGCGGCGTTCAATCGCGTTCGCCCAGGCGACCGCGGTTTCGACGGTGTCGCACGGCCGCCACACGTCCATGTTGGGGATCAGGCGCAGCGTCGCAGTCTGCTCGACCGGCTGGTGCGTCGGGCCGTCCTCGCCGAGGCCGATCGAGTCGTGCGTGAACACGAACACCTGGCGCAGCTTCATCAGCGCCGCCATCCGCAGCGCGTTGCGCGCGTATTCGCTGAACATCAGGAAGGTGGCGGTGTAGGGGATCAGCCCGCCGTGCAGGCCGATGCCGTTGGCGATCGCGGCCATGCCGAACTCGCGCACGCCGTAGTAGATGTAGTTGCCGCCGGAATCCTTCGACACGCCCTTCGAGCCGGACCACAGCGTCAGGTTCGAACTGGCGAGGTCGGCCGAGCCGCCGATCAGCTCGGGCAGCGCAGGCGCGAACGCCTCGATCGAGTTCTGGCTCGCCTTGCGCGTCGCGATCGTCTCGGCCTTCTCGCCGAACTTCGCGAGCACGCTGTCAACATGCTGCGCCCAACTCGCCGGCAGCTCGCCCTTCATGCGGCGTTCGAACTCGGCGGCGGCTTCGGGGAAGGACTCGGCGTACGCGGCGAGCTTCACGTTCCAGTCGGCTTCGCGGGCCATGCCGGCTTCGCGCGCGTCCCACTCGGCGTAGACATCGGCGGGGATTTCAAACGGCGCGTGGGTCCAGCCGATATGCGCGCGCGTGGCCGTGATCTCCGCGGCGCCGAGGGGCGCGCCGTGGCAGTCGTGGCCGCCCTGCTTGGCCGGGGAGCCCGCGCCGATGACCGTCTTACAGCAGATCAGCGTCGGCCGGCCGGTCTCGGCCTTCGCGGCGCGGATCGCGGCGTCGATCTCGGCCGGCACATGGCCCTGCACGTCGCGCACGACGTGCCAGCCGTAGGCTTCGAAGCGCTTCGGCGTGTCGTCGGTGAACCAGCCCGCGACGTCGCCGTCGATCGAAATGCTGTTGTCGTCATAGAAGGCGATCAGCTTGCCGAGGCCGAGCGTGCCGGCGAGCGAGCAGACTTCATGCGAGATGCCTTCCATCAGGCAGCCATCGCCGACAAACACGTAGGTGTGGTGATCGACGATGGCGTGGCCGGGCCGGTTGAATTCAGCGGCGAGCACCTTCTCGGCGATCGCCATGCCGACGGCGTTGCTGAGGCCCTGGCCGAGCGGCCCGGTGGTCGTCTCGACACCCGGCGTGTAGCCATACTCGGGGTGGCCGGGAGTCTTGCTGTGCAACTGGCGGAAGCGCTTGAGTTCTTCGATCGGCAGGTCGTAGCCGGTCAGGTGCAGCAGCGCGTAGATCAGCATCGAGCTGTGGCCGTTCGACAGCACGAAGCGGTCGCGGTCGGCCCATTGCGGGTTCGCCGGGTTGTGGCGCAGGTGACGGCGCCACAGGACTTCGGCGATCTCGGCCATGCCCATCGGGGCGCCCGGGTGGCCCGAGTTGGCTTGCTGGACGGCGTCCATCGCGAGCGCGCGAATCGCGCCGGTGACCGGGTTGAAGACCGGGGGGGTGACGTTGCGCGGGTTCGTGTGTGCGGCTGGCGGCATGGCTTTCTCTGGCCTGTGACGGCTTGAAAAAAGCGGAATTATCGCCGAAAACGGCAGCGATGGGGTAGCGCGTGCTGCGCCGCAAAACGGATAAGTGTCTGGCGCGGCAAAGCTATTGCCGCCGCCCCAAGATATCGGAGCGTGTCTATACCCACTGCCGCCGGCGTTCCATCAGCTTCCAGATCAGCGGCGTCAGGATCAGCTGCATCGCGAGATCGAGTTTGCCGCCGGGAATCACGATCGAATTGGCGCGCGACATCGTCGATTCGTGAATCATACGCAGCAGATAGGGAAAATCGACGCCGCGCGGGTCCTTGAAGCGGATCACGACCATCGATTCGTCGAGCGTGGGCACATCGCGTGCGATGAACGGATTCGAGGTGTCGACGATCGGGATGCGCTGGAAGTTGATGTGCGTGAGCGAGAACTGCGGCACGATGTAATGCACGTAGTCGTGCATGCGGCGCAGGATCGTGTCCTGCACGGCTTCCATCGAGTAGCCGCGAATCCTGGTGTCGCGGTGCAGTTTCTGGATCCATTCGAGATTGATCGCCGGTGCGACGCCGATCAGCAGATCGACGTGCCGCGCAACATCCACCTTGTCGGCGACGACGCCGCCGTGCAGCCCCTCGTAGAACAGGCAGTCGGTGCCGACGGGAAGGTCTTCCCATTCGGTGAAGGTGCCGATCGGCAGCCCGAGGCGCGCCGATTCCTCCTCGTTGTGGATGTACGAGCGGCTGCGGCCGGTCGCCGATTCGCCGTAGGCGCGGAACAGGTTCTCGAGCTCTTCGAAGAGGTTCGCTTCCGGCCCGAAATGGCTGATGCCGCGCTGCCCGACCCGTTCAGCATCCTCGATCAGGCGCTTCATCTCGTTGCGCGTGTAGCGATGGAAACTGTCGCCCTCGACGATCGCGGCGTTGACGCGCTCGCGGTGGAAGATCGCGGCGAACGTATGTTTCACCGTGGTCGTGCCGGCGCCGGAGGAACCGGTCACGGCGATGATCGGATGTTTCATGGACATGGCGAAGTTCCGCGGGCAGGTTCGTGGGAAATGTGATCTTGAAAGCGGTGATCTTGAAAGTGGTGAGGTTCGTGGCGCGGGGCGAAGCTGCCGGCCGGAAGCCGGATCGGGCCGGTCAGGAGTGCGCGGCCACCCAGTTGCGCCACTCGAGGAACAGCGTCGGATTGGCCGCGGCGATGATGCCGCGCTTGATCGCCGGGCCGGCCATCAGCGAGCCGCCATCGAGCGCCGCCGCCTCCCCGCCGGCTTCGGCCAGGATCAGCCGGCCCGCCGCGTAGTCCCACAGCATCTGCCCGCCGTGCAGGTAGACATCGAGCCGGCCGGCGGCGACGAAACACCATTCGAGCGCGCTCGAGCCGAAGTTGCGCTGCGAGAAATAGGGCGGCCGCACCGCGAGTTCGTCGCCGAGGTGATGGCTGATGCGCTTGAAGTCGATGCCGGCGACCGCGTCGTGCAGGCGCGGCGCAGCAGGACGGAGAGGGAGCTCGACACCGTTGAGGAACGCCCCGGCGCCTTTCGCCGCGTAGAACGATTCGTCGGTGACCGGGTTATAGACGACACCGAAGCGGGTTTCCTGTTCGACCAGATACGCGATCGACACGGCGAAGAACGGAATGCCGTTGGCGAAGTTGGTGGTGCCGTCGATCGGATCGATGCACCACATGCCGGACCGCCCGCTGCTCCACAGGTGCGCCTGCTCTTCGCCGCTCATTTCTTCGCCGAGCACGGGGCCGGGCAACAGGCGGGGCAGGGCTTCGATGAAGCGGTCCTGCGATTCGAGATCGGCCTCGGTGAACAGCGACCCGTCCGGCTTGCGATTGCGCGCGGTCTTCAGATAGCGCGGCAGGATCACTTCGCGGGCGATGTCGCGCACGACCGATTCGAGCGCACGGGCACAGGCGAGTCGTTGCCCGACAGTCGGCATGTCACGCATCCCGCCATTTGATCGAGCAGCCGATGCTCGGGGTCTGTTCGCGTGGCCCTTCGCCGGTGCGCGCGACCTGCAGCATCGCGTCGAAGAGCTCGCGGCGCGCCCCGGCAGGGGTCGGGCCGCGCCCCGATGCGTCGAGGCGGCCGCGGTACTGCAGCTCGAGCCGGCTGTTGAAGCCGAAGAAATCCGGCGTGCACACCGCGCCGTACGCTTTCGCGACCACCTGCGTTGCGTCGAGCACGTACGGAAACGGAAAGTCGAGGTCGCGGGCGATGCGCACCATGTTGTCCCACGAGTCTTCGGGATAGTCGGCCGGGTCGTTCGCCATGATCGCGATGCTGCCGATGCCGTGCTCCGCCAGCTCGCGCGTGTCGCGGATGAGCTTGTCGGTGACGGCCTTCACGTACGGGCAATGATTGCAGATGAACATCACCAGCAGGCCGTTGGGCCCGCGTGCCGAGGCAGGCGTATGACGCTTGCCGTCGACGCCCGACAGGTCGAAGTCCGGCGCCGGCCAGCCGAAATTGCACAGCGGAGTTGTCGTGGCGACCATCGAGAAGCTCCGGAAGACAAGGGTTTCCTTATAATAGCATGATGATTTCTCGCTTCTTTTTTCCTTGCCCCTTGCCCGGTTCGGGCGACATCGAACTGCCGGATGCGCTCGCGCACCACGCCTTGCGCGTGTTGCGCCTGCGCGACGGCGACCCGCTGGTGCTGTTCGACGGACGCGGTGGAGAGCTGGCCGCACGGCTGCAAGTGCGCGGCCGGGACGCGTTCGCGGTACGCGGCGAACACCACGCGCTGGAACGCGAGTCGCCGCTGTCCCTGGTGCTGGTGCAGGCGCTCGCGAGCGGCGAGAAGATGGACTGGATCGTGCAGAAGGCCGTCGAGCTCGGCGTGTCGGCGCTCGTCCCGCTGCAGGCCGAGCGTTCCGTGCTGAAGCTGTCGGGCGAGCGTGCGCACAAGCGTGTCGCGCACTGGCGCCAGGTGGCGATCTCCGCGTGCGAACAGAGCGGGCGCAATCGCGTGCCGGAGATCGAGCCGATCAGCGGGCTGCGCGAGTATCTTGCCAGCGCCGCAGCGGCGTCGAGGCTCGTATTGACGCCCGTCGATGGCCGGCGGCTGGCGTCGCTCGCCCGCCCCGATGCCGCGCTGCACCTGCTCGTCGGCCCCGAAGGCGGCTGGTCGGACGAGGAGCTCGCGATGTGCCGGGCCGCGGGGTGTGTTCCCGTCGGGGTCGGGCCACGGGTGCTGCGCACCGAGACCGCCGGGCTCGCTGCGATTGCCGCGCTGCAGGCGCTGTGGGGCGATTTCTGAAGCCGGACGGGAGGCGACGTGTTCGAGTCGGCTGAGCTCGGCCACAAGATCGACAAGGCCGAATACGACGCGGTGGAGCCGCAGTTGCGCGCGCAGCTGCTCGACGCGCAGTTCGACCTGCTCGAGCAGAAGGCTTTCGCCGTCGTCGTGCTGATCAACGGTATCGATGGCGCGGGCAAGGGGGAAACGGTCAACCTGCTCAACGAGTGGATGGACCCGCGCCACATCCAGAGCTGGGCGTTCGATTCGCCGACCACTGACGAAGCGGAACGCCCGTTCATGTGGCGGTTCTGGCGCGCGCTGCCGCCACGCGGCAAGATCGGCGTGCTGTTCGGCAACTGGTACACCGATCCGATCCGGGAACGGGTCGAGCGGCTCAGCAAGAAGCCCGAGCTCGACCAGCATCTCGACGAAATCAAGCGCTTCGAGACGATGCTGGTGCGCGAAGGGGTGCTGCTGGTCAAGCTGTGGTTCCACCTGTCGAAGGACGGGCAGAGGAAGCGGCTGAAGGCGCTGGAAAAGGATCCGCGCACGCGCTGGCGCGTCACCCGGCAGGATTGGAGGTACTACGCGCAATACGCTCGCTACCGCAGGGTCGCCGAGCATGTGCTGCGCCATTCGAGCAGCGGCGAGGCGCCGTGGCTGATCGTCGACGGTTCCGACCCGCGCTTCCGGGCGCTGCTTGTCGGGCGCACCTTGCTCGACGCGATGCGCAAACGCCTCGACGTCGCCGCCAAGGGCTGGACGCCGCGACAGACCCAGGCGCCGCTGCCGCCGGTGCTCGACGAGCGCAACATCCTCAACAGCCTGACTCTCGACCAGCCGCTCGAGCGGGACACCTACGATGAGCTCCTCGAGCGCTACCAGGGCCGGCTCGCGCTGCTCACGCGCCATGCAGCTTTTCGCGAACGGTCACTGGTGCTGGTGTTCGAGGGCGTCGATGCGGCGGGAAAAGGCGGCGCGATCCGTCGTGTGACGGCCGCGCTCGACGCGCGCCTCTATCACGTCATTCCGGTCGCCGCGCCGACTGAAGAAGAGCGCGCGCAGCCTTACCTGTGGCGTTTCTGGCGCCATCTGCCGCGCCAGGGGAAGGTCGCGATCTTCGACCGCTCGTGGTACGGACGTGTGCTCGTCGAGCGGGTCGAAGGCTTGTGTTCCGAGGCGGACTGGATGCGCGCATACTCGGAAATCAACGATTTCGAGGATCAGCTCGCCGCCGCCGGCGGGATCGTCGTCAAGTTCTGGCTGCAAATCGGCAAGGACGAGCAGCTGCTGCGGTTCAGGGCGCGCGAGGCCGAAGCGCACAAGCGCTTCAAGATCACCGACGACGACTGGCGCAACCGCGAGCGCTGGGACGATTACGTCCGGGCGGTGTGCGACATGGTCGACCGAACCAGCACCGAAACGTCGCACTGGACGCTGGTCGAAGCGGAAAACAAGTTGTTTGCACGTATCAAAGTGTTGCAAACCCTCTGCGCACGACTTGAAAACGAGCTGAAAAACGACGTTTCGCGTTCCGGGAGGCGGTAAGCGCATGCGCAGCGCCCCTGTTTCGTTAGAATGGAGACCTTGCGGGCTCCGCGCAGTCGCTTCGACCGCGCGCACAGCTCAAAAACTCCTGACGGTGATCGCTTGAACGGGCAAACCACTCCCTCCCGTGCCGCAACCGAAGTTACTGCGAGCACCGACCAGTTCGTCGCCTGGGTGCGCGGGGCGGCGCCCTACATCCACGCGTTTCGCGGCCGGACGTTCGTGATCGGCTTCGGCGGCGAAGTCGCGGCCGGCGCCCGCGCG
Organism: Aromatoleum anaerobium; assembly: GCF_012910705.2. Taxonomy (GTDB): domain Bacteria; phylum Pseudomonadota; class Gammaproteobacteria; order Burkholderiales; family Rhodocyclaceae; genus Aromatoleum; species Aromatoleum anaerobium. The sequence goes on from NZ_WTVG02000037.1 coordinate 534,627, forward strand.
CAAAGCCTCGCGTACGACTGCAACCTGCTGGCGGCGCTGGGAATCCGGCTCGTTCTTGTGCATGGCGCGCGTCCCCAGATCGATGCCGAACTGGCAAGGCGCGGTCTCGAGCCGCGCTACCACAACGGCCTGCGCGTGACCGACGCCGACGCGCTCGAATGCGTCAAGGCGGCGATGGCGGTGACGCGCATCGAGGTCGAAGCGCTGCTGTCCCAAGGGCTGCCGAATACGCCGATGGCGGGCAGCTACATGCGGATCACCGGCGGCAACTTCATCACCGCGCGCCCGGTCGGCGTCGTCGAGGGCGTTGACTACCTGTACACGGGAGCGGTGCGCAAGATCATCGCCGAGGAAATCAACGCCGATCTCGATCAGCAGAACGTCGTGCTGATCACTCCGCTGGGGGTGTCGCCGGCCGGAGAGATTTTCAATCTGTCGATGGAAGAGGTCGCGGAAGCGGTCGCGATAGCGGTCCACGCCGAAAAGCTCATCTACCTGTGCGACGCGCCGGGGCTGCTGGATGCCGACCAGCATCTGATCGATTCCGTCACCGCCGACGAGGCCGAGCGCATGTTCAACGCCGGCGAAGGGCTGACCGAGGATCTCGATCTTTACCTGCCCTGTGCGATCCGCGCCGTGCGCCGTGGCGTCGCACGCGTGCATCTGATCGACCACGACAAGGACGGCGGCCTGCTGCTGGAGTTTTTCACGCACGCCGGAGTCGGCACCGTCGTGTCGCGCGATCCGCTATTCGGCTTGCGCGAAGCCACGGTCGAGGACGTCGCCGCGCTGGTCGCGCTGATCTCGCCGATGGAAGCGGACGGCACGCTGGTGCGGCGGGGCCGCGAGCTGCTCGAACAGGAAGTCGACCGCTTCACTGTCGTCGAACACGACGGAGTGCTGGTTGGGTGCGCTGCACTGTACCCGTTCAGCGACGAACGCGCCGCCGAACTCGCCTGCCTTGCAGTGACTCCCGAGTACCGGCGGGCGGGACTGGGCGACCAACTGCTGCGAAGGATCGAACAGCGCGCGCGGGCGCAGCGCCTCGAGCGGCTGTTCGTGCTGACGACGCGCACCGCCCACTGGTTCCGCGAGCGCGGCTTCAGCGAGATCGGGCCGGACGCCCTGCCGCGGCAGAAGCGCGAACTCTACAACTACCAGCGCCGCTCCAAGGTGTTCACGAAGCCGTTATGAGCATTCGCGATGCATTGCCTGCCGCACAGAGGTCCCTCGCACTGTGCGAGGAGGCGACGACTTGAGCGGCGAAGGGAGCGACGCGAAGCTGCTTCCGGTGCTCGCCGGCGTGGTCGCCGCGATGCTTGCGGCGTTCGCCGTCGGAATCGGAAAGTATATCGGTGACGATGGCGCGCGTCTGGCGGCGGTGATCACGATCGCCGCGATCGGTCTGCTGGCCGGGGCGGCCGTGCGCTGCGACAGGCTGCGCCGGGCGCGCGAAAGGGAGCAGGGCAATCTCGAGATTGCGGCGCGGCTCGACCGGCTCGACGCCGACGCGGCAATTCCGCTCGCGCCGTCACGGGAGGTTCGGCCGCAGGACGCCCTCGCGCGTCTCGACGCGGCGTCGGATGAGGTACGGCGGCTGCGGGAGATAGCCGAAGGGGTGTATGGCCTCGAGGCGCTTTTCGATGTTGCCGGGCGCCTCGTCTGGATCAGCCCGTCGATCCACCGCATCACCGGCCGCACGCCTGAGGAATGCCTCGGAGCGCCGGACGCGATCGTCTTCCTCGTGCATGAGTCGGACCGCAATTATTGTTTGCGCATGGCGCGGAAAGTCGCCGAGGGTGGCCCGCCGGCGAATTTCGAGATGCGCCTGATGCGTGCCGACGGGCGCATCTGCTGGGTCGCATGCCACTGGCGGCGGCTCGGCGACGATTCGACTCATCCGGCAGGTTTGCGCATGTCCGCGGAGGACATCCAGGCGCGCAAGGAAACCGAGTACAAGCTGCTCGAGACCGTGACCGAGCTGCGTCGCGCACAGGCGCTTCGCGAACGCTATCTGGCCCGCAGCAACGATGAGCGCCAACGCCTTTCGGCGCTGCTCAACGTGATCCGCCTCGGCATCCTGTTCATGGACCGTGATCACCGGGTCCTCTACTACAATCGCGCGATGCTCAGCATCTGGGGGTTCGCGCCCGACGAGAACCTGATCGGGATGCGCGACGTGGTGCTGCAAAGCCGCGTGGCTCCCTTGCTCGAGCAACCCGAAGCGTATTTCGAGCACATCGCGGGCGTGCTGCAGATGCATGGTGTCAGCGAAGCGCACGAGATCAGCCTGCGCGACGGACGCATCGTCACCGACGTGTCCACGGTCGTGGAGTCGGCCCAGGGCCGGCGCTGGATCGGGCGGGTGTGGATCTACGAGGATGTCACCGAAGAGCGAAAGATCGCCCGGAAGATGGTGGAACTGGCCGAGCGCGATCCGCTGACGAACCTTTTCAACCGGCGGCGTTTCCACGAGGAGCTGAATCGCCTGCTGGCCGAAGCGACCCGCCACGAAGTCCGCGTCGGACTGATCGCGATCGACCTCGACGGCTTCAAGCCGATCAACGACGAGTTCGGTCACCAGGCGGGCGATACAGTGCTCGTCGGCCTCGCCCAGGCCGTCGGCGGCGTGATCCGGCGCAACGAGATGTTCTTCCGCCTCGGCGGCGACGAATTCGGCGTGCTGGTGCCGGATGCCGAAGAGGGGGATCTATGCGAACTGGCGCGCCGCATCCTCGAAGTCATCAGGACGCAGCGCTTCGAATTCGAGGGCCGCTCCACCGGCCTCACCGCGAGCCTCGGGATCGCGTTGTTCCCGCAGCACGCGGACACCCCGGAGCAGCTCATCGCGGTTGCCGATCAGGCGATGTACTGCTCGAAGAATCGGGGACGCGACAGATGGACGCTGGCCGGGAGCGAGGCGCACGAATCCGATAGAATGGCGCCTTCAGAATCCGATGAACCCATTTGCAGAGGGGATTGAACGATGGCCCGTATGGTCAATTGCATCAAGCTGGGGCGCGAAGCGGAAGGGCTGGACCTGCCGCCAGTGCCAGGCGCGCTGGGCAAGCGCATTTTCGACAATGTGTCCAAGGAAGCCTGGCAGCAGTGGGTGAAGTACCAGACCATGCTGATCAATGAAAATCGCCTCAACCTGATGGACGCGCGGGCGCGGAAGTACCTCGCCGAACAGATGGAAAAGCATTTCTTCGGCGGTGGCGCGGACCAGGTTGGCGGCTACGTTCCGCCCGCACAGTAAATCCCGGCGCATGCCGCGGCTGCAAACGAAGAAGGGATGACCTGCGGGTCATCCCTTCGTTTTTCCGGCCGCAGCAGCCCTCTCAGCGCCTGCCCGACTCGCGCTCCAGCGCTTCGATCCCTTCGTGGCGCACGTCGCGGCCCCTGACCATATACACCACGTATTCCGACACGTTCTTGGCGTGGTCCCCGACTCGCTCGATCGACTTGGCAATGAACAGCACGTCGAGCGCGCGCGTGATGAGCCGCGGATCTTCCATCATGTAGGTGATCAGCTGGCGCATGATGCCTTTGAAGATCGCGTCGACTTCCTTGTCCTGGCGGGCGATGTCGGCCGACGAGGAGGGATCCATGCGGGCGAAGGCGTCGAGCGCGCGCTGCAGCATGTCGACGACCATCGCCGCGACGTGCCGCAGTTCGACTTTCGGCACGAAGATCACCTCGGAGCCGATGATCTGCTTGCCCGCCTTCGCGATCTTCTTGGCTTCGTCGCCGACCCGTTCGAGATCGGTGATCATCTGGATCATCGTCATGACCATGCGCAGGTCGCCCGCTGTGGGCCCGTGTCGTGCAATGAGCTGGATGCAGGCGTCGTCGAGTGCGACTTCCTCTTCATTGACGCGGCGGTCGTCTTCGATGACCGCTTCGATCGTTGCCATGTCCCCGCTGCCCAGCGCGTCGATCGCGCGGCTCAGCTGCTGCGCGACGAGACCGCCCATTTCCAGCAGACGCTTGCGGATGGCTTCCAGTTCGGTGTCGAAATGAGTAAGAGTGTGTTTGCTCGGCATGTCGGAATCCTCTGTGTGCGAGGAGGCTAGCAGTAAAAAGTGACCGGAATGTTTCAGGTGAGCGTCGGGAGCGTGCGCTGCTCAGTCTGCAACCTGTCGTTCGACCCCGGCGGGCGTTGCCAGCAGCAGCACATCCGCTCCGCGGCGCGCGAACAGGCCGTTAGTGACCACCCCGACAATCTGGTTCAGCTCGGTTTCGAGCGCGCGCGGTGAGGTGATCATCAAGCCGTGCACGTCGACGATCAGGTTGCCGTTGTCGGTGACGAACCCCTCGCGCAGTTCGGGCCGGCCGCCGATCCGCGCGAGTTCGCGCTCGACGTAGGCGCGCGCCATCGGAATGATCTCGACTGGCAGCGGAAAGCGGCCGAGACAGGTGACCTTCTTGCTCGCGTCGCAGATGCAGATGAACCGGCGCGCAACCGCCGCGACGATCTTTTCGCGGGTCAGCGCGCCGCCTCCGCCCTTGATCATGCAAAATCCGGCATCGATCTCGTCGGCCCCATCCACGTACACCGGCAGGTCGGTGATGTCGTTCAGATCCAGAACCGGGATGCCGTGGCCCTGCAGGCGGCGCGAACTGGCTTCCGAACTGGACACCGCTCCGACGATGCGGTCCTTGATGTTGGCGAGACCGTCGATGAAATGATTGACGGTCGAGCCCGTGCCGACGCCGACGATCATGCCGTCTTCGACGTAGTCGAGTGCCGCGATCGCGGCCGCCTTCTTGAGTTCGTCCTGGGTCATGGTGAAATGTCCATCCGGTGAAACGCCGCTTCAGATCAGTCCGTCGAAAACCTGCACCATCACCGGTTCTCCGGCCGCCACGTCGCCGCGCTCCTCGGGCAGGACGATGAAACAGTTCGCCTCGGACATCGACCGCAGCACCCCCGAGCCCTGCGCTCCGGCGAGGCGCACCGTCTGCCGGCCGTCGACCGTTCCCAGCTGGCCGCGCAGGAACTCCCGGCGGCCGGCCTGCTTGCGGATCGCTTCGCCGCACGGGACTTCGAACAGCGCGGGTTCCGGCAGCGGCGAGACGCCGGAGAGGACGAGCAGGGCATCCTGCACGAACTGGTAAAAAGTGACCAGCACCGCGACCGGATTGCCCGGCAGGCCGAACAGCCAGGCATCGCCGACGCGGCCGAAAGCCATCGGCCGGCCCGGCTTGATGTCGATCTTCCAGAACGCGACTTCGCCGAGGCGATTCACCAGCTCGCGGATGAAGTCGGCCTCGCCGACGGAAACGCCGCCGCTGGTGAGGATCACGTCCGCATCGGCCGAGGCACCGCGAAAAGCGGCTTCGAGGGCCGCCGGGTTGTCGGGCACGACGCCCATGTCGAGCATGTCGCAGCCCAGACGGGAAAGCGCGCCGAAAAGCGTGTAGCGGTTGCTGTCGTAGACTTCGCCGGGTGCGAGCGGCTTGCCGATCGACGCGAGTTCGTCGCCGGTCGAGAAGAACGCAACGCGCAGGCGTCGGCGCACCGTGACTTCGGCGATGCCGAGCGAAGCGATCAGGCCGAGTTCGGCCGGGCCGCAGCGTTTGCCAGCCGGCAGTGCGACGCTGCCGAGGGCGAGATCCTCGCCCGCCCGGCGCAGGTTTTGCCCTGCCTGCTGTCCCGGCGGGATGAACACCTGGCCGTCGCCGGCGCGGGCCATTTCCTGTACGACGATGGTGTCGGCGCCTTGCGGAATCGGCGCACCGGTCATGATCCGTACCGCCTGTCCCGCACCGACGATGCCCGAAAACGGCTTGCCGGCGAACGCGGTGCCTACCACCGCAAGCGCGGTATCGTGCCGGAGATCGAGATCGCGGAACCGCACGGCATAGCCGTCCATCGCGGAGTTGTCGTGTGCCGGCACGTTGCACGGCGCCATCACGTCCTCGAGCAAAACCCGTCCGAGCGCGTTGCGGACCGCGACGCGTTCCCACCCGCCGATCGGCGACAGGCGTTCGAGGATCGTTCGTCGCGCTTCAGCAGTGGTCAGATGCGGGGACCGCGGCGCGGATTTCCCGGCGGAGTTCTGTTTCATGACTCTCATCCCTTGACGCGGCGGCGTAGCGCCAGACTGTTCATTATCATCGCACGGTCGTCTGGTCGTGAGGCGATTCGTCGCATCGCTGATGCCGCCGCTGGCGCCCTGCCATCACCTGGCCGGCGCCTGTCCGGCAAGAAAAAAGGGTGGTCGAGCCACCCCATTCACGAACCGCGATTCCGCCAGCAGGTTCTTAACGCAGTCCCGCCGCGTAATCCGAGACGGCCCTGATTTCCGCGTCCGTCATCTTCAGTGCGATCGTCTGCATCATCTGGTTCGGATCGTTCTTGCGTACGCCGTCGCGAAAGGCCTTCAGTTGCGCTTCGGTGTACTCGACGAACTGGCCTGCAACGCGCGGGTACTGGACCGGCATGCCGGCACCCGTCGGGCCGTGACACCCGGCGCAGGCCGGCAGGCCTTTCGCCGCGATGCCGGCACGCCAGATGTCCTGGCCCTGTTGTGCCGTCGCCGCATTCTTCGCGCTCTCGGGCTGCAGTTTCTGCGACGCGAAATAGGTCGCAAGCGCCTTCATGTCCGCGTCTTCGAGCCCGGCCACCATGGCGCCCATGATGGGGTTTTCGCGCTCTGGCGTCTTGCCGTCCCACGACTTGAACGCCCTCAGCTGCTTGTAGAGATATTCCTCGTGCTGCCCCGCGATCTTCGGATTGGCCGAAATCGGGCTGTTGCCGTCCGCTCCGTGACAACCGGCGCAGACGGTTTCGGCCGTCATTTTCGCCTTTGCAAGATCGGGAGCCTGGTCTTGGGCCTGAAGGCCGCCGGCAACCAGCAGCAGCGGGAGCAGCAGGGAACGCTTGATCATGGTGTCCTCAGAAAGCCGTGAGCGGTCGTCACAAACGCGTTATTCTATATCAAGTACCCCGTTTTGCGCGATGCAAGGTGGGCGCGCTCCCACCCCGTCCTTGTTCTTGCCGATTCCCAGATGCCGATCTTCCGTAACGCACGATTCGAAATTTCCATTGCAAAATCAGGAGATTTACCCCCTCCGGAGGGCGCGGAAATCGCGTTCGCCGGACGCTCCAACGCCGGGAAGTCGAGCGCCATCAATACGCTTGCCGATCATACCCGTCTGGCATTCGTGTCGAAGACGCCCGGACGCACCCAGCTGATCAATTTCTTTCGCCTCGATTGCGGGGCGGTGCTCGTCGACCTGCCGGGCTATGGCTACGCGAAAGTGCCGGAAAACATCCGCCGCCAATGGCAGGGGCTGCTCGAGCACTACCTGCGCAAGCGTGAAAACCTGATCGGACTGGTGCTGATCATGGATTCGCGTCATCCGCTGACCCCGCTCGATCGGCAGATGATCGACTGGTTCGTGCCCGGCGGGCGACCGATTCATGCGCTGCTGACGAAATGCGACAAGCTGTCGCGCAACGAGGCTGCGGCCACGCTCGCCAGCGTTCGGCGCGAAGTCGCGACAATCGGGCCGCAGATCAGCGTGCAACTGTTCTCCAGCCTGAAGAAAATCGGCATGGAAGAGGTCGAGCACAAGGTGGCTGGCTGGCTCGGTCTGCCGAGCGAGGATTTGCCGGCAATTCCGACCCCGGCCCAGCTGCGCGCGGCAGGGAAGTAACCGGTCTGCAGTCGGCGAATAAACGACCGGGGCAATAAAAAACCCCGGGCTAAAGGGGATAAAGCCCGGGGTCAAACGCCTTAACTGGATTAAGGCACCCGCTCAGGGAGGTGAAGCGGGAGATGGCTCGTCACCATCTGTACGATAAGATAAGCCTCTTTCGGCGAAGTTCCCCCGCGGTTTCGTTACCGGGTGTTTCGCTCCCACCTGACTGGACTGACCATGCGCCCTACCGGAATCTTTCCCGCGACCCGCATGCGGCGGATGCGCCGCGACGACTTTTCCCGCCGCCTGATGCGCGAGTCCCGGCTTTCCACCGATGACCTGATCTATCCGGTGTTCGTGCTCGAAGGGACGGGCCTCACCGAAGCGGTGCCGTCGATGCCGGGGGTGAACCGCGTGTCGCTCGACAATCTGCTGCGCGTCGCCGAAGAGGCGGTTTCGCTCGGCGTGCCGGCGCTGGCGCTGTTCCCGGTCATCGAGGCCGGGGGCAAGACGCCCGGCGCCGAAGAGGCGTGGAATCCTGATGGACTCGTGCCGCGGGTCGTGCAGGCGCTGAAGACGCGCTTCCCGGAACTCGGCGTGATCACCGACGTCGCGCTCGATCCCTACACCAGCCATGGCCAGGACGGGCTGATCGATCCCGACGATTCGCGCGGCTATGTGCTCAACGACGAGACGCTCGAAGCGCTGGCGAAACAGGCGCTGTGCCATGCGCAGGCCGGCGCCGACGTCGTCGCGCCGTCCGACATGATGGACGGGCGGGTCGCGCGCATCCGCGCCGAGCTCGATGGCGACGGTCGCATCCACACCCGCATCCTCGCGTACGCTGCAAAGTACGCGTCGAGCTTCTACGGCCCGTTCCGCGATGCGGTCGGCTCGGCCGGCAACCTCGGCAAAGGCAACAAATACACCTACCAGATGGACCCGGCGAATTCCGACGAAGCGATCCGCGAAGTCGCGCTCGACCTCGCCGAAGGGGCCGACATGTTCATGGTCAAGCCCGGCATGCCGTACCTCGACATCGTCCGGCGCGTGAAGACCGAACTGCAGGTGCCGACCTACGTGTATCAGGTCAGCGGCGAGTACGCGATGCTGAAGGCGGCGATCGCCAACGGCTGGCTGGCGGAGGAGGCGTGCGTGATGGAGGCGCTGCTGTCGTTCAAGCGCGCCGGCGCCGACGGCATCCTGACGTACTTCGCGCTCGACGCGGCGCGCTGGCTGAAGGCCGCCTGACCCTTCCGTCCGACGTCACGCCAGCCAAGGCCGGGCGGCGCGGCGCAGGCGCAGGATCGAGCTGATCTTCATGTCGATGTAGGCCGGCTGCTTCAGGCCGCGCCCGACGAGCACCGTCTTCATGCCGAGCCGCTTCGCGGTGCGCAGGTTCTCGGCCGAATCCTCGACCAGCACGCAGTGCCGCGGGTCCAGGCGGTGATCGTGGAGCAGGTGACGGAACGCCTGCACGCCGGGCTTCGGATGGAAGCGCATCTGCTCGATGCCGAACACGTCATGGAAATGCCGGCGGATGCCCATCGCCTCGACGACCGCTTCGGCGTAGCGCTGCGGGCCGTTCGAGAACACGATCTTGCGCCCCGGCAGGCGGCGCAGCATCGAGCGCAGCGCGCGGTCGAACACCATCAGCTTGTGCAGTTTCTCGAAGCGATGCGTCGCCTCGAGAAAGTGGTGCGGGTTGGTGCCGTGGTGGCGCACGAGGCCGAGCAGCGTCGCTCCGTAGCGATGCCAGTAGTGGACCCGCAGCGCGTTCGCTTCCTCCCGGCTCAGCGACAGGTGCTGCTCGAGGTACGCCGTCATGCTGCGGTTGATGTGCGGGAAGATGTGGGCGCTGGCGTTGTGCAACGTGTTGTCGAGGTCGAACAGCCACACCAGTCGGGGCGGGAGCGGAGCGTTCATCCGCGCAGCTTGCGCGGCTGGAACTGCATGACCGCGCGGCCGTCGTCGGTCGTTTTCGGCTGCGCTTTCCATGCGTGGCCCTGGACGACCTCGAAAGTCGCCGGCAGGCGCCCGTCGCGGCGCAACGCTTCGAGCGCGTTGCGCGCCGCGGCCCAGCCCGACTTGCCGGCGAGTCCGCGCGGTCGCGCGAGACTCGCATTCGCGCTGCCGGAAAGCTGCAGGTCGCGCAGCAGTTCGTCCAGGTCGGTGTAGGTCAGCGTCAGGACCTCCATGTCCATGACCGGATCGGAGAAGCCGGCCTGCACCAGCGCATCGCCCAGGTCGTGCATGTCAATGAAGCGGTGCACCCGCTCGCCGTGCGTGCTGGGCAAGGCCGCGCGCAGCTCTTTCAGCGTGTCAGGCCCCAGTGACGAGAACATCAGCAGGCCGTCCGTCTCGAGCACGCGGTGCATTTCGCGCAACGCAGGCAGCGGATCGGCGAGCCAGTTGAGCAGCAGGTTCGACCACACCAGCGACAGGCTGGCACGGGCGAACGGGAGGGCGGACGCATCGGCGCAGACGAGCGACGGCGGCGCGTTGCGGCCGAGCGAGCGCAGCCGCCCGAAGAGGCTGCGCTCGCCGCGCGCGCGGTCCAGCATCGGCAGCGCGAAATCGGCGCCGATTCGCGTCGCTTTCGGGTACCGCTTGCCGAGCGCCTCGAAGTCCGCCCCGGTGCCGCAGCCCAGATCGAGGATGCGCTTCGGTTCGATGCGGATGTAGTCGAGCCGCTCGTCCATCCGGCGTGCGACTTCGCGCGCGAGCACCGCGACCTCGTCGTAGGTCGCCGCGGCACGGCCGAAGCGCCGGACGAGGAGTTCGTGGGCGAGGGTGAAGTCGGCCGGAGCGCTCACTGGACTACCCTCCTGTCGCTGCGCGACATCCTCCCCACGGGAGGACGAGCGCCCCCTTCGGGCGGCCGAGCGGGGACGCTCATTCGGCTCAGACGGGACGCAGGCCGAGGCGCGCGAACAGCGTCTCGTCGCGGTCGGTGTCGGGATTGTCGGTCGTCAGCAGGCGGTCGCCGTAGAAGATCGAGTTCGCGCCGGCCATGAAGCACAGCGCCTGCAGCTCGTCACTCATCTGCTGGCGTCCGGCGGACAGGCGGACGAAACTCGTCGGCATCATGATGCGCGCCGCGGCGATGGTGCGGACGAATTCGAACGGGTCGATCTTGTCGACGTTTTCGAGCGGCGTGCCGGGCACCGGCACGAGGTTGTTGATCGGCACTGATTCCGGCGGCGACGCCATGTTCGCGAGCTGCACCAGCAGGCCGGCGCGGCTGCGTCGTCCTTCACCCATGCCGACGATGCCGCCGGAACAGACGTTGATGCCCGCGCCGCGCACCTGTTCGAGCGTGTCGAGGCGGTCGGCCAGGGTGTGCGTCGTGATGATCTGGCCGTAGAACTCCGGCGCGGTGTCGAGGTTGTGGTTGTAGTAGTCGAGGCCGGCTTCCTTGAGCTGCAGCGCCTGGTCGCCTTTGAGCATGCCGAGGGTCACGCAGGTCTCGAGGCCGAGCGCCTTCACCTCGCGCACCATCGCCAGCACCGTCTCCATGTCCTTGTCCTTGGGCCCGCGCCACGCCGCGCCCATGCAGAAGCGCGACGCTCCCTTCGCTTTCGCCGCTTTCGCGTGCTCGACGACTTCGGCCACTTTCAGCAGCTGCTCACGGTCCAGGCCGGTGTTGTGGCGCGTCGATTGCGAGCAGTAGCCGCAGTCTTCCGAGCAGCCGCCGGTCTTGATCGACAGCAGCGTCGAGCGCTGCACCGCGTTCGCGTCGAAATGTGCGCGGTGCACCTGCTGCGCGCGGAAGAGCAGGTCCATGAAAGGCTGTTCGAACAGCTCGACGGCTTCGGCCACGGTCCACTGGGTGCGGGGTACGGCCGTGTCGGCTTGGCGTTCGGCAGCGGGCGCTGAAGTCATTGTCATGAAAGCGGTTCCGGGATGTAATGCGAAGCTTCGCATGTTCCTTCATTGGCGGAAATCTTGTCAAACGTGCTCGATGCGTTGCGCCATCGCGCGCGCCGGATCGCAGACCTGCTGATGCCGCAGGACTGCTTCGTGTGCGGGTCGATGTCGGGCGCGGCTGCGCTGTGCAGCGCCTGCCGGAACGATCTGCCGCGCCAGCCGGTGTCGTGCCCGGTATGTGCCGTCCCGACTGCCGATGGCGCTACTTGCGGGCGCTGCCTGCGCAATCCGCCGGCGTTCGATGCGAGCCGCGCCGCGTTTGCGTACACTTTTCCCGTGGACCGGATCGTCCAGGGGCTCAAGTATCGGCACCGGCTGGCGTTGGCGAATTTCTTCGCCGAGGCGCTGTTGCCGCTCGGCCCGCCCCGGCCGGCTTCGCTCCTGCTGCCGATGCCGCTGCATGTCCGCCGGCTGCGCGAGCGCGGCTTCAACCAGGCCGTCGAGATCGCCCGCCCGCTCGGACGCGCGTGGGGCTTGCCGCTCGAACTCGCGGCTGTCGGGCGCACGCTGAACACCGCGCCGCAAGTGTCCTTGCCGTGGAAGGAGCGAAGCGTCAATATGCGGGGCGCCTTCCGTTGCGAGGCCTCGTTTGCCGGCCGCACGGTGATCGTCGTCGATGACGTCATGACGACCGGCGCGACGCTCGATGAGCTCGCCCGCACGCTCAAGACGCACGGCGCCGCGCGCGTCGAAAACCTCGTCGTCGCACGCACCCCTTCCCCCCACTGACATGCTCGATATCGTTCTCTTCCAGCCCGAAATCCCGCCGAACACCGGCAACACGATCCGGCTCGCGGCCAACACCGGCGCGCGCCTGCATCTCGTGCGTCCGCTCGGCTTCGACCTCTCCGACCGGCAACTCGCGCGCGCCGGCCTCGATTACCACGATCTGACGACGGTCACCATTCATGAGGACTGGAACGCGTGCCGGTCGGCGCTGGCCGGCCGGCGCTTGCTGGCGCTGAGCACCAAAGGCCGGACGCGCTACGATCTCGTCGACTACCGTGCGGACGACGTGCTGTTGTTCGGCCGCGAAACCAGCGGGCTGCCGGCCGAGGTTCTCGATTCGGTGCCGGACATGCAGACGTTGCGCATCCCGATGTGCCCGGCCAACCGCAGCGTGAACCTGTCGAACGCCGTGGCGGTCGTCGTTTTCGAAGCGTGGCGCCAACTGGGATTTGCCGGCGCGACTTGAGCGCTCCGGTGCATCCGCCCGGCGGGAAGCGGCGGGGGCGGACCGGAGGCGGGCTGTCGGTGCGCCGCAATAGGCGCGAACGCCCCGGCCCGGCTCACTCGTGCCGTGGCTCGCGCGACAGCAGTTGCTCGACGACTTCGCGCGGGCCGAGGCGGACGTCGTGGAGCAGGGTGTCGACGGCTTCGCACAGCGGCATCTGGACGCCGTGGCGGGTGGCGAGCTTGACGACCTCGCGGGCGGTCGACACGCCTTCGGCGACGTGGCCGAGTTCGCCGAGAATCTCGGCGAGGGTCTTGCCCTGCGCGAGTGCGAGCCCGACGCGCCGGTTGCGCGACAGGTCGCCGGTGCAGGTCAGGATCAGGTCCCCCATGCCGGCCAGGCCCATCAGGGTTTCGGGGCGTCCGCCGAGGGCTTCGGCGAGCCGCGCGATTTCGGCGAGCCCGCGGGTGATCAGTGCCGCGCGCGCATTGAGGCCGAACCCCATGCCGTCGGACACGCCCGCGGCGATCGCGAGCACGTTCTTGACCGCGCCGCCGATTTCGGCGCCGACGAGGTCGGAGTTCGCGTAAATGCGCAACCGCGGCTGGTGGAGCGCAGGAACCCAGCGATTGGCGAAAGCCGGGTCGACCGCCGCCAGCGTCACCGCGGTCGGCATTCCGCGGGCGACTTCGGCAGCGAAGCTGGGGCCGGTCAATACGCCGCACAGGGCTGCGGGCCCGAGCTCTTCGGCGACGATTTCATGCGGCAACTTGCCGGTCCCCGCTTCGAGACCTTTGCATGCCCAGATCAACGGCGTGCCGGGTTGCAGCCTGCTCAGTTCGCCGACCGCGGCGCGAAGGCCGGCGAGCGGCGTGACGACGAGGTGCAGGTCGGCAGTGCGGGCAGCAGCGGCGAAGTCGGCCGTCAGGGCCAGTTCTTCCGGAAGGGGCACGCCGGGCAGGTAACGCTCGTTGTGTCGCGTCGTGGCCAGGGTATCGATATGGATTGCGTCGCGGCCCCACAGCACGACGTCGTGGCGCGGGCTGAATGCGAGCGCCAGCGCGGTGCCCCAGGCACCGGCGCCGAACACCGCGATGCGCATTCGCGTCAAAGCCCCCACACCTCGCTGATCTTCACATAGCCCTGCGTGCCGTCCTTGTGGCGGACCTGGATCCAGCCGTCGCCCGGTTGCGCGACGAATTCGAGGACCGCATCCTTGACGGTCTCGAATGCCGCCGGCGCATCGTCCGCGGGGCGCTGGCGCACCACGGCACGCGGCACGGCAACCATCACCGTGCGTTTTTCGGACAGCGCGCGCCGTTCGATCCAGGTCAGCGCGCCGCCCGCATCGCGCACCTTGACCCACTTGTCGAGCGTCACGACGACTTCGACGGGGGTGCCCGGAGCGACGATGTACAGGCGCTTGCCCTTCTCGGAAGGTGCGTCGAACAGCACGGCGGGTTCGCCGACCGAACGGAATTCGATCGCCTCGACAGCGCCGGCCGACAGGGCCAGCGCGGCGGCAAGGGACAGCGAGAAGCGGATGTTCGCGCGCATTCGTCTTACTGGATCGGGAGTTCGCCGGCCTGCGCGGCCGCCGCGGCCTGCTGTTGCTGCTGGGCCTGGTACAGCGATTCGAAGTTCACCGGGGCAAGCACCACCGGCTGGAAGCCGGCGCGGGTGATCGCGTCCGACACCGATTCGCGCGCATACGGGAAAAGGATGTTCGGGCAGCCGATCATCATCACCGCCTCGAGATCGCCTTCCGGAATGTTGCGGATCTGGAAAATACCCGCCTGCGCAACCTCGACGAGAAACACCGTCCGGTCTTCCGCCAGTTTCGACGATACGGTCACCGTCAGCGTGACTTCGAAAATGCCTTCGTCGACGTTGCTGGCCTCGGTGCGCAGTTGCACGTTGATCTGCGGGTTCTCGCGGTCGAGAAAAATCTTCGGCGCGTTCGGCACTTCGAGCGAGAGATCCTTGACGTAGAGTTTTTCGATCGAGAAGACGGGTTGCGCGGCTTGTGCGTTTTCGGTCATGGAAAGGCCTGGAAAAGAAAGTGAATCGGGAAGTGGATCGGGAAGTGGATCGGGTTGGTGCGGATGATGCGAAGCTGACACGGCTGGCGGCGGCGCGGGTGTAAATGGCGCCGGGCCGGGGCCGGGACGCTCAGGGCACGGCCAGCAAGGAGTCGAGCTTGCCGGCGTGGTCGAGTTCGAACAGGTCGTCGCAACCGCCGACGTGCTGGTCGCCGATGAAGATCTGCGGTACCGTCCGGCGCCCGGTGAGCCTGATCATCTCGTCGCGCAGCGACGGATCCTGATCGACGCGGATCTTCTCGATGTCGGTCACGCCCTTGCGCTTGAGGAGTTGTTCGGCACGCACGCAGTAGGGGCACACGTTCGTGGCATACATTCTGATTTTTGCCATGTTCATTTCCTCTTGCGGCTGACCGGCTGCCCGGCTTTTTCCCATTCGACGAGACCGCCCCGCAGGTTGAAGAGTTTCTCGAATCCCGCTTTCCTCAGCGTTGCAATCGCCGCAGACGAGCGAGCACCGGTGAAACAATAAACGATCAGCGGACGGTCCTTGAACTTCGCGAGTTCCGCGCTGCGCCGTTCGAGATCGCCCTGCGGAATATGGCGTGCGTTCGGGATATGGCCGCGCGCGTATTCGGCCTGGTCGCGAATGTCGATGACGATCGCCTCTTCGCGGTTGATCAGCAGCGTCGCCTCGATCGGGGATACCTGGCTTTTATCGCCTTGCGCGCGCGCGAAGTCGAACAGCAGCCAGCTGCCGCTCGCTACAGCGAGCGCAGCCCAGTACCAGTTTTGCTGGAGGAATTCCACGAAATCTTGCTCCGTTCTATGGGTTCGATGCGAATGGTGACAACTGAGGTGACAACTGAGGTGACAATTCAGATGGCAACCGGGATTGCAGCCGGCAGCGCCGGCTCACATCCTGTCGCGGGCGACGCCGCAGAACACTTCGCGCATCAGCACGATCAGCTGCAGCGTCCGCTGGTCGCAGACGCGGTAATAGACGCGGTTGGCATCCTTGCGGGTTTGCAGCACCCCCTTGTCCCGAAGGATCGCGAGATGCTGGGAGATGTTGCTCTGCGAGGTGCCGACCGCCTCCACGATTTCCTGGACGCAGATCTCGCTCTCGCCGAGCACGCACAGGATCTTGAGCCGCAGGGGGTGTGCAATCGCCTTGAGGGCGCGAGCGGCGGTCTCGATGTGCTCGTGCTTGTCGATCAGGTCGATGATGGCGTTGTTGTCCACTGTGGGCGTGAAGTGCAGATCAGGCGACTAGTATAAAATATCGCGGCCCGATTAAGGGCGAGTCCGGTGTCTTTGTGTTTTGCCGGGCGCTCCGGTCCCGGCCTCGTCCTGTCGTTTGATGTCAGCTTCACAATTTCAACCACTTTTTCCCGAGCGTTCATGTACAAAATCGTTCTGCTTCGCCATGGCGAGTCTACCTGGAACAAGGACAACCGCTTTACCGGCTGGACCGACGTCGATCTCACCGAGAAGGGGGTCGAGGAGGCCCGGGTTGCCGGTCGCTTGCTGAAACGCGAGGGTTACACCTTCGACCTGGCCTACACGTCGGTGCTCAAGCGTGCCAACAAGACGCTGAACATCGTCCTCGAGGAACTCGACTCGCTGTGGCTGCCGGTGGAACATTCGTGGCGCCTGAACGAACGGCATTACGGCGATCTGCAGGGGCTCAACAAGGCCGAGACGGCGGCGAAATTCGGCGACGACCAGGTGCTCATCTGGCGCCGTTCATATGACATCCCGCCGCCGCCGCTGCCGGAGGGCGATGAACGGCTCACCAGCGGCGACCCGCGCTATGCATCGCTGCCGCGCGCCCAATTCCCGCGCACCGAATGCCTCAAGGACACGGTTGCGCGCTTCGTGCCGTACTGGGAGACGATGATCGTGCCGAACATCCTGGCCGGCCGCCGCATCCTGATCGCGGCCCACGGCAACAGCCTGCGCGCGCTGATCAAGTATCTCGACAACATCTCGGACAGCGAGATCGTCAGCCTCAACATCCCGACCGCGCAGCCGCTCGTCTACGAACTGGACGCGAACCTGCGCCCGATCAGGAACTACTACCTCGCCGATGCCGACACCATTCGGGCGGCCGAGGCCGCGGTGGCCGGGCAGGGCAGGGCCAAGGGCTGAAAGCCCTCCCGAGAATGATCGTCCGGTTCGGACTGCAGTTTCTTATCCCTGCGCTGGCGCTGGCGTTGCTGCTCGCTCCCCCCGCGGCGCAGGCAAGCGAGCCGGCCGAGGTCGCGCAGAAGCGTTCCGACCTCGAAGAGGTGAAACGCCGCATCGCGGATCTGCGCAAGGAGATTGCCGATACCGAGGAAACCCGTTCGGGCGCTGCCGCCGAACTCGCCGCCGCGGAACGGGCGGTTTCGCAGGCGCAGCGCCAGCTGCACGCCCTGGCCGCGGAGCGGGCGACGACCGAAAAGTCGCTGGCGATCCTCGAGGCCGAGCAGGAGGCGGTGGAGGCCCGGATCGCGGCGCGGCAGACCGAACTGGGCGAGTGGCTGCGCCGGCACTATGTCCATGGCGCGGGCGGCGGGGTCGCGCCGTTCCTGTCGAGCCGCGACGCGAATCAATTCGCCCGCGACGCTCACTATCTGGAACACCTCGGCAGGGCCCGCCTGGCGCTGATCGAGTCGCTGCGCGGGGATCTGCGGCAGAAAGCCGAGCTCGGCGAGTCGATTGCCGGCCGGCGCGACCGCCTGGTGGCGCTCGAGGCGCAACAGCGCGCCCAGCATGCCACGCTCGAATCGATGCAGGCCAGGCGCAAGCAGGCCCTCGAAGGGATATCCCGGCAACTGCTCAGCCAGCGCAAGGAAGAGGAGACGCTGCGCCAGGATCAGCAGCGGCTCGGTCGCCTGGTGGAAGTCCTCGCCAGGCGGGCGGCCGAACGCGAAGCCGCGCGTGTCGCGGCCCTTGCCGCCGCGCGCGAAGCTGCCGCCCGCGCGGCGGCAAGGGCGGCGGCGGAGAAGCGGGCGGACGCGGTGGGAGGCGCGCCGTCGACGCCGCGCTCCCGTTCGGAAGCGGTCGTCGGCGAGGTCCGGCAGGCCGCGGAAGCGACTCCGACGGGCGTGAGCTTTGCGCAGTTGCGCGGCAAGATGCGATTTCCGGTCCGCGGCGAACTGGTTGGACGTTTCGGTGCTCCAAGGGCGGAAGGTGGCACGACGTGGCGGGGCGTTTTCATACGCGCCTCCGGCGGTGCGGAGGTGCGGGCAGTGGCGGCGGGCGAGATCGTGTTCTCGGACTGGCTGCGCGGCTACGGCAACCTCATCATTGTCGACCACGGCAGTGACTACCTGTCGATATACGGTAACAACGACGCCTTGCTGAAGGAGCTCGGCGACGTGATTGCCGGGGGGGACCCGATTGCCAGCGTTGGAGCGAGCGGAGGCGCCTCCGAATCGGGTTTATACTTTGAGATCCGTTACCGCGGGCAGCCGGTCGATCCCCTGCAGTGGGTGCGGCTCAATTAGCTTTTCCGGGGTTCCCGGTGTTTTTTCCTCGATGGAGTAGTCATGCGTAACAAGCTTCAGAAAGCGGGTTTGATCATGACCGGCGTGTTCGCCGGGGTGCTGATCAGTCTCAATTTCCCCGCCAGTGCCGACAAAGTTTCACCTGCCCCGCTGCCGGTCGAGGAGCTGCGCGCATTTGCCGACGTGTTCAACGCGATCAAGCAGGGCTACGTCGAACCCGTCGAGGACAAGAAACTCATCAACCACGCGATCAGCGGCATGCTGAGCGGGCTCGATCCCCACTCTGCCTACCTCGATGTGGAAGCGTACAAGGAACTGCAGGTCGGCACGCACGGCGAGTTCGGCGGGCTCGGCATCGAAGTGGGCATGGAAGACGGGTTCGTCAAGGTCATTTCGCCGATCGAGGATACTCCCGCGTTCCGCTCGGGCGTCAAGGCCGGCGACCTGATCGTCAAGCTCGACGAAACGCCGGTGAAGGGCATGACGCTCAGCGACGCAGTCAAGCGCATGCGCGGCAAGCCGAAGACCGACATCACGCTGACCATCGTGCGCAAGGGCGAGGATCGCCCGGTGGTGCTGACGCTGACGCGCGAAGTGATCAAGGTGCAGAGCGTCAAGTCGAAGATGGTCGAACCCGGTTATGGTTACCTGCGCGTCGCGCAGTTCCAGGAAAACACCTCGCAAGCCGTCGCCGAGCACCTTGCCAAGCTCGCCAAGGAAGGCACCATGAAAGGCCTGGTGCTCGACCTGCGCAACGATCCGGGCGGCTTGCTGCACGGCGCTGTCGGCGTCGCTTCGGCGTTCCTGCCGGCGAATGCGCTGGTGGTGTCGACCGACGGGCGGACCGACGACGCCAAGCGTGAATATCGCGCGCGGGCAGACGACTACCTGCGCGGCAGCCGTGAGGATTTCCTCAAGGAGTTGCCGGCGGCCGCGCGCACGCTCCCGATGGTCGTGCTCGTCAATGCCGGTTCGGCCTCGGCTTCCGAAATCGTCGCCGGCGCCTTGCAGGACCACCGCCGCGCGGTCGTGATGGGGACGCAGACGTTCGGCAAAGGCTCGGTCCAGACGATCCTGCCGCTCAACAGCAACACCGCGATCAAGCTGACGACGGCCCGTTACTACACGCCGAGCGGCCGCTCGATCCAGGCGAAGGGCATCGAGCCCGACATCATCGTCGAGGAAACGGCAAACGGTTCGTCGCGGCGCCTGCGCGAGGCCGACCTGGACCGCCACCTCGGCAATGATCGCGACCCCGAGGCGGAGCCGAAGAAGGCCGACGAGCCGAAGGCGGGCGACAAGTCGCCTGCCGACGACGAAGCCGATGCGCTGCCCCGTCCGGAACTCGCGAGCAAGGACGACTACCAGCTGAACCAGGCGCTGAACCTTCTCAAGGGCCTGCAGATCGTCCAGAATAAGAAAGAATAAAAACGCGATAAGGAGACGTGATGCGTCGGGAGACTGCCTACAAGCTGGCCGGCAGGCATCATGACCACCCGGTTGCTGGAGCCGGGCTCGAGAAGCAGCGGGAAATCCGTTTTGCATCCCTGCCGCCCGGCCAGGTCGGGCAGGCGATGCGCTCGCTGCAGATGTTCAGGGGATTGCGTGTTGCGACGGGGGAACATCCGCTATCGCTGATCGTCTCCTATTCGGTGCTCGAATTTTCGCTCGAAATGGTCGAGAGCGCGTTGTCCGAGGCGGGTTTCCACCTCGACAACGCGCTTTACTGGCGGCTGGTGCGGACTTTCGTTTATTTTTGCGAGGAAACGCAGCGGCACAATCTCGGGTCGCCCGAGCGGCTGATCAAGAAATCGAACGAAGTCTATGTGACGGCGTATGACCATCACCTCCACGGCGATCACGACGATACGCCGGTCGAATTCCGCGAATACAAGTAGGCCGGAGGTTCCCCGGGTTCCTTTCCCCGGGCCCTTTCTTTTCCATGCCGGCGCTTCCCCCTCACCCGGATTTTTCCCCGATGAATGACGACCAGCTTTTGCGCTACAGCCGGCATATCCTGCTGCCCGAAATCGGCGTCGAGGGGCAGGAGGCGATTCTCGCGTCGCGAGTGCTGGTGATCGGAGCCGGAGGGCTCGGGTCGCCGGCGGCAATGTATCTCGCCGCGGCCGGCGTCGGGACAGTCGTGCTGTGCGACGGGGACACCGTCGATCTGACGAACCTGCAGCGCCAGATCCTGCACAGCGCCGAAGGGGTCGGGCGCCTGAAAGTCGAGTCGGGGCGCGACACGCTGCTCCGGCTCAACCCGCAGGCGCGGATCGAGCCGCTCGCGATGCGCCTCGAGGGAGCTGAGCTCGACGAGCAGGTCGCTGCGGCGGACCTGGTACTCGACTGTTCCGACAATTTCGCCACGCGTCACGCGATCAATCGTGCCTGCGTCCGCTTTCGCAAGCCGCTCGTCTCCGGCGCGGCGATCCGCTTCGACGGGCAGGTTTCGGTCTTCGACCTGCGCCGATCCGACAGCCCCTGCTACCACTGCCTGTTCCCGGAAGGGCAGGATGTCGACGAAGTGCGTTGTGCCGTGATGGGTGTGTTCGCGCCGCTCACCGGCATCATCGGTGCGACGCAAGCGGCCGAGGCGCTGAAACTCCTGATCGGCTGCGGTACGTCGCTCGACGGCCGCCTGCTGCTGCTTGACGGTCTCGCAATGGAATGGCGCAGCGTCCTGCTCGGTCGCGATCCGGCCTGCGAAGTGTGCGCCGGGCGGGACGACTGAATTTCCGGGCGACCCCCTTCAGATTCAGGCTTTCAGCGGACGGGCGAGCAGGCGAAGATCGTCGCCGATGAAGCGGACATCGCGCCATTGCAGCCGTATCGCGCGGTCGAGTTGCGCGAGTTCCGGCAGGTTGAACAACCCTTGGGCGGCGTCGCCGACCAGCATTGGCGCGACGTAGAACAGCAGTTCGTCGACGCAGTTCTCGCGCAGCAACGAACCGTTGAGCTTGAGCCCCGCTTCGACATGGACTTCGTTGATGCCGCGGTCGCCGAGTTCGCGCATCAGGCTCGGCAGATCGACTTTCCCCTGGCCGTTCGGCAGCACGACGACGTCGGCGCCGAGTGCCTTCAGCGCCGCGCTCTTTTCGCGATCCTCGATGGCGGTGGCGATCAGGCAGCCGCCTCCCTGCAGCAGTTTCGCCGACAGGGCCACGTCGAGCCGCGCGTCGACGAGCACCCGCAGCGGCTGGCGCTCGCACGGCACGGCCCGCACCGTGAGCTGCGGATCGTCCTCCCGCACGGTGCCGATGCCGGTGAGCACCGCGCACGCGCGGGCGCGCCAGCGGTGTCCGTCGCGCCGCGCTGCGTCTGCGGTGATCCACTGGCTGACGCCATTGTTCAGCGCGGTCTTGCCGTCGAGCGTGCCCGCGGTCTTCAGCCGCACCCACGGGCGCCCGCGCGTCATGCGCGACACGAAGCCGATGTTGAGTTCGTGCGCGTCGGCCGCGAGCAGGCCCGTCGTGACGGCAATGCCCGCGGCGCGCAGGCGGGCGACCCCGGTGCCGGCGACGAGCGGATTCGGATCTTCCATCGCCGCGACGACGCGCATGACGCCGGCGGCGATCAGCGCGTCGGCGCACGGGGGTGTGCGTCCGTGATGGGTGCAGGGTTCGAGCGTCACATAGGCGGTCGCGCCGCGCGCCGCGTCGCCGGCAGCGCGCAGCGCGAGGACTTCGGCGTGCGGCTCGCCGGCGCGCCGGTGCCAGCCTTCGCCGACAATGCGGCCTTCCTTCATCAGGACGCAGCCGACCCGCGGGTTCGGCGTCGTCGTCTCCAGCCCGCGCCCGGCCAGTTGCAGCGCGCGGGCCATCGCGACATGGTCAGCTTCGGAATAGGTCATTCTCGGAGGTCGGTTCCGGGGGGTCTGCGGGACGATTGCGCTTGGGGCGCGCCTTGACTTCGCGGATCACCTCGGCGAATTCGTCGACGTCGGCGAAGTTGCGATAAACCGAGGCAAAACGGATGTAGGCGACCTTGTCGAGCTTCTTCAGTTCGCGCATCACGAGTTCGCCGACTTTCTCGCTCGGCACTTCCTGTTCGCCCAGAGCCAGCAGCTTCGCCTCGATGCGGTCGACCGCCGCGTCGAGCGCTTCGAGCGTGACCGGGCGCTTGCGCAACGCGAGTTTCATGCTGCCGGCAAGCTTGTCGTGCTCGAACTCGCTGCGGTTGCCATTGCGCTTGACGATGTGCGGCATCTTCAGGTCGATGCGCTCATATGTCGTGAAGCGTTTGTCGCACTTCGGGCACCGCCGCCGGCGGCGAACCACTTCGCCGCCTTCGTTCTCACGCGTGTCGGCGACTTGGGTGTTCGGGTCGCCGCAGAAAGGGCATTTCATGAGCGGCGCCGGGACGCTGCGGCGCCGGCCCGAGCGGTTGGCGAAAAACCGCTGCCGCGCGCCGGCGCGTGCTCGCGGCTCAGGCGCAGTCGCCTACTTTCCATACACCGGGTGACGGGCGCACAGTTCGGCGACCTTGGCCCGGACATCCGCGAGGACTGCCTCGTCCTGCGGCGCATCGAGAACGTCGGCGATCAGGTGCGCGACCTGCTCGGCTTCGATCTCGGTGAAGCCGCGCGTCGTCATTGCCGGCGAGCCGATGCGAATGCCGGAAGTGACGAAAGGCTTTTCGGGATCCTTCGGGATCGAGTTCTTGTTCACCGTGATGTGCGCCGAGCCGAGCACCGCTTCGGCGGCCTTGCCGGTGATGTTTTTCGAGCGCAGGTCGACGAGGAAGACGTGGCTTTCGGTGCGGCCCGAGATGATGCGCAGGCCGCGCTCCTCGCCGAGCACGCGTGCCATCACGCGCGCATTGGCGATGACCTGTTCCTGGTAGTCGCGGAACTGCGGGGTCAGCGCTTCCTTGAAGGCGACCGCCTTGGCGGCGATGACATGCATCAGCGGGCCGCCCTGCAACCCCGGGAAGATCGCCGAGTTGATGGCTTTCTCGTGTTCGGCTTTCATCAGGATGATGCCGCCGCGCGGGCCGCGCAGCGTCTTGTGCGTCGTCGAGGTCACGACGTCGGCGTGCGGCACCGGGTTCGGATAGTAACCGGCGGCGATCAGGCCGGCGTAGTGCGCCATGTCGACCCAGAAGATCGCACCGATTTCCTTCGCGATCTTCGCGAAGCGCTCGAAGTCGATGCGCAGCGAATAGGCGGAGGCGCCGGCGATGATGATGCGCGGCTTGTGCTCACGCGCGAGCCGTTCCATCGCGTCGTAGTCGATCTCTTCCTTTTCATCGAGGCCATAGGCGACGACGTTGAACCACTTGCCCGACATGTTCAGCGGCATGCCGTGCGTGAGGTGGCCGCCTTCGGCGAGGCTCATGCCCATGATCGTGTCGCCGGGTTTGGCGAAGGCCATCAGCACCGCCTGGTTCGCCTGCGAGCCGGAGTTCGGCTGGACGTTGGCGGCCTGCGCGCCGAACAGCTTCTTGATGCGGTCGATCGCGATCTGCTCGGCGACATCGACGTGCTCGCAACCGCCGTAGTAGCGCTTGCCCGGGTAGCCTTCGGCGTACTTGTTCGTCAGCTGGGAACCCTGCGCCTCCATCACGGCGTGGGAAACGTAGTTTTCCGAAGCGATGAGTTCGATGTGGTCTTCCTGGCGGCGGTTTTCGGCTTGGATGGCTGCCCACAGCTCGGGGTCGACCTTGGCGAGGGTGTCTTGCGCAGAGAACATGAGACGGACTCGAAGCGATTGGTTTTAAAAGCGGATATTAGCACGCACCGCAAGCGGTCATGGGTGGGGCAAGCATTCGCCCGCAGCCGCGCGGAGATCCCTGTGGCGCACGCGTGGCCCGGTACAGCCGTCCTGCCGATCGCAGGCGGCTGCGCCGGACCGTCAGGTGTTCGGCAGTTCGTCGCGGGCGGCAGCAAGGTGAGCCTGCTCGGCCCACGCCAGGAGGTGCCAGCGGCGGCCGTCGAACTCGATCCAGTTGAGCGCGGCGTTGGGAATCGTGAAGTCGCGCGGCGTATCCAGTGCCTTGCCGGTCGCGAGGCGATGGGCAATGTCGAGCACGCCGCCGTGCGTGACGACCAGCGCCTGCCGGCCTGCATGCCGGGTGGCGATACGTTCAAGGGCGCGGTGGATGCGCGCCGCAAAGGCGCCGAGGCTCTCACCTTCGCCGCAAAAGGCGAAGTCGGGGTCGCGGGCGTGGAAGCGGGCGAAGTCCTGCGGGAATCGCTCGCGGGCTTCGTCGTAGGTGAGGCCCTGGAATACCCCGTAGTGCCGTTCGCGCAGTTCGGGTTCGAGAGTCGCTTCGAACCCGAGCGTGCGGCCCGCCGCCGCCGCGGTCTGCTGCGCGCGGCGCAGGTCGCTGCAGTAGAACGCGGCGAAGCGATGTCCGGCGAGGCTCGCGGCGGTCGCTTCGGCCTGGACGTGGCCGATTTCGTTGAGCGGCACGTCCAGGTGTCCCTGCAGGCGCTTTTCCGCATTCCATGCGGTTTCGCCATGTCGAATCAGGCACAGCCGCGTCGCGCGCATCATTTCCATGCGTCGCCGCCCCCGTTGTCGCCCCAGCTGCCGGCATCGCCCGGCGGTTGCTGGATCTGGATGGTGTCGAGATCGACCTTGGTCTTCTCGCCCAGCCCGCCCGTGACGAGCTCGGGGAAGGCGATGACGAGGGCGACCATGACGAGCTGGATGATCACGAACGCGACCGAGCCGCGATAGATGTCGCCGGTCTTCATGCCCTCGATGCGCTTGTTCGTGATGCGGTCGAGGTACGAGGAAGCCGGTGCGACGCTGCGCAGGTAGAACAGCGCGAAACCGAACGGCGGCGTCAGGAACGAGGTCTGCAGGTTCAGCGCGATGATCACGCCGAACCAGATCAGATCGATTCCCATCTTGTCCGCGACCGGGCCGAGCAGCGGCATCAGGATGAACGCGATCTCGAAAAAGTCGATGAAGCAGCCGAGGAAGAAGATCACCGTGTTGACGAACAGCAGGAAGCCGAGTTGGCCACCGGGCAGCCGGTCGAACAGGTGCTCCACCCAGATCTGGCCGTCCACCGCGGTGAACACAAAGCTGAAGATCGTCGAGCCGACGAGGATGAAGAGCACGAAGATCGACAGCCGCGTCGTCGATTCGAGCGCCTGGATCAGCGTCTTCATATCCAGGCGGCGGCGCGACAGCGCCATTACCAGCGCGCCGACCGCGCCCAGCGCGCCGCCTTCGGTGGGCGTCGCGACGCCGAGGAAGATTGTGCCGAGCACGAGGAAGATCAGGATCAGCGGCGGGATCAGCACGAAGGTGACGCGTTCGGCGATGCGCGACAGCAGCCCGAGCCTGAGCGCGCGGTTGAGGAGCGCGAGCACGAGGGCCAGCATCGTGCCGAAGGTCAGCGCCACGACGATGGTCTCGTCGAGCGCCGGCGTTGGCACTTCCTGGCCTTCGAGCCAGGCGAGGAGCGCGCCGTAGTTCTGGCCGAGCGCGACCGAGACGACGGTCACGAGCAGCGCCAGCACGCCAAGCGAGCGCAGCCCCGAGCTGCCGTCGGGTTCGCGATAGGCGAGCGCCTCGGGCGGCAGCGCAGGCACCATCTTCGGCCGGAAGATCGCCAGGCCGATAATGAACAGCGCATACAACCCGACCAGCGCGAGCGCCGGGATCATCGCGCCCTTGTACATGTCGCCGACGCTGCGGCCGAGCTGGTCGGCCATGACGATCAGCACCAGCGACGGCGGGATCGCCTGCGCGAGCGTGCCCGACGCGGTGATGACGCCCGCGGCGATCGGCCGGCTGTAGCCGTAGCGCAGCATGATCGGCAGCGAGATCAGGCCCATCGAGATCACCGAGGCGGCGACGACTCCCGTCGTCGCCGCGAGCAGCGCACCGACGAAGATCACCGCCAGCGCGAGGCCGCCGCGGATCGGGCCGAACACTTGGCCGACCGTCTCGAGCAGGTCCTCGGCCATGCCGCTGCGTTCGAGGATCAGCCCCATCAGTGTGAAGAACGGGATCGCCAGCAGCGTATCGTTCTGCATGATGCCGAACACCCGCAGCGGCAGCGCCTGGAACAGGGCCGCGGGGATCAGGCCCAGTTCGAGGCCGATGAAGCCGAAGAACAGCCCGCAGGCCGACAGCGAAAAGGCGACGGGAAAGCCTGACAGCAGGAAGAAGATGATGACCCCGAACATGATCGGGGCGATGTTGGCGGAGACGAATTCGATCATTTCTGGGGCTCGCCGGCAGTGTTGGACTCGGAGGTATCGCCGACGGCGGCGTGTACGTGGTCCTGGGTTTCGTCATGCCCGGCGGTCGCCAAGGCATCCGGGCCGCGACCCGTCAGAAAGGCGATGCGCTTGATCAGCTCGGAGATGGCCTGCAGCCCGAGCAGCGCGAAGCCGACGGGAACCAGCGCGTAGACGGGCCAGCGGATCAGGCCGCCGGCGTTGGACGACATTTCGCCGGACACGTAGGCGCCGTGCACCACCGGCCACGAGAAGCTGATCATGAAGTAGCACAGCGGCAGCAGGAAGACGATGATGCCGATGATGTCGACATAGTTGCGCGTGCGGTTGCTGAGCTTGCCGGCCACGACGTCGATGCGCACGTGGGCGTTCTGCAGGAAGGCGTAACCGGCGCCGAGCATGAACACGGCAGCGAACAGGTACCACTGGATTTCGAGAAACGCGTTCGAGCCGATGCTGAACGCCTTGCGTGCGACGGCGTTGCCGGCGCTGATCAGCGTGGTCGCGAGGATGAACCAGATGATGATCTTGCCGATCAGTCGGCCGATCGCATCGATCCCTTTTGACAGTTTGAGCAGAATTCCCATCGGGTGTTTGCCTGAAACGTGGGGAGGAGGATTCACAAGCGTCGGCCGGCGAATGGAGGCTGCAGCCGTATTCCGGACGGCGGAAGCGGGAACGGCCCGCCGGGGCGGACCGTTTCTACACACATCAGAGTTTCTGTGCCGACATGTACTGGTCGTAGCTGCCTTCGGCGATTCCTTCCCACTGATACGCGTCGGCCTGGAAGCGCGAGTAGTCGGCGTAGATCTTCTTCCAGTTCGGGTTCTTGCCGTTCAGCTCGGCGTAGACTTCGCGCGAGGCCTTGAACGCGGCGTCCATGACGTCCTTCGGCAGACGCTGGAGCTTGGCGCCTTCGGCGATGAGTTGCTTGAGCGCGGTCGGGTTGCGGGCGTCGTAGCGCGCCAGGACTTCGACGTGGGCGTCGGATGCTGCTTGCCGAACGATGGCTTTGTACTCGTTCGACAGCGCATTGTAGGCCTTGTTATTGACCAGCAGCGAGAACTGGGTGCTGCCTTCCCACCACGCCGGGTAGTAGTAGTTCTTGGCGACCTTGTGCAGCCCGAGCCGCAGATCGTCATAGGGGCCGATCCATTCGGCGGCGTCGACGGTGCCTTTTTCGAGCGCCTGGTAGATCTCGCCGGCCGGGATGTTCTGCGGCACGGCGCCAAGCTTGGAGATCACGCGCCCGGCAAAGCCCCCGATGCGGATCTTCAGCCCGTTGATGTCGGCGACCGACTTGATTTCCTTGCGGTACCAGCCGCCCATCTGGGCGCCGGAATTGCCCATTACGAAGTTGACGATATTGAACTGGGCGTAGAATTCGCGCAGCAGCTTGAGACCGTTGCCCTCGTACATCCAGGCGCTCATCTGGCGCGCGTTCATGCCGAAGGGAATCGCGCAGTCGAGTGCGAAAGTTTCGTCCTTGCCGAAGAAATAGTAGGGCGCGGTGTGGGCGCACTCGATGGTGTCCTGCTGCAGGGCATCGACGACGCCGAAAGCCGGAACGAGCTCGCCGGCGGCATGCACGCTGACGGTGAACTTGCCGCCGGTCGCCTCGGTGACGTTCTTGGCAAAACCTTCGGCGCCGCCGAAGAGGGTTTCCAGCGACTTCGGGAAGCTCGATGCCAGGCGCCAGCGGAGGTTCTGCTGGGCGTTGACGATGGCCGGAGCGGCTCCGGCAGCAAGAACTCCCGCGATACCTGCATTTTTCAGAAATGAACGACGTTCCACGATGTCTCCCTTGACCTTCCGCTGTTGGAATGGCACCGAGAGTACAAGGGTTTGCACGGCGGCGAAATTCGCGGGAAACCCTAATATTCCGATGCTCAGGGAAGATCGGCGGCCGTCGCGCGCAACGCAACGCGCGACGGCCGCGGGGGGGCCGGGCCGTGGCTTACAGTTTCTGCCCCGCCATGTACTGGTCGTAGCTGCCTTCGGCGAGCGGCGTCCATTGGTACTGCGCCTGCATGAAGCGTGAGTAGTCGGCGTAAATCTTCTTCCAGGCCGGGTTCTTGTCGTTCAGCTCGGCATAGACTTCGCGTGATGCCTTGAAGGCCGCATCCATGACCTCCTTGGGCAGCCGCCTCAGCTTGGCGCCTTCGGAAATCAGCTGCTTCAATGCGGCCGGGTTGCGGGCGTCGTAGCGGGCCTGGGTGACGACGTGTGAATCCGAAGCCGCCTGGCGCACGATGGACTTGTACTCGTTCGACAGCGCATTGAAGGCCTTGGCGCTGACGTAGAGGGTCGTCTGCGCGCTGCCTTCCCACCATGCCGGATAGTAGTAGTTGGGGGCGACGCGATGCAGGCCGAGCTTGAGGTCGTCGTACGGGCCGACGAACTCGGTCGCGTCGATCGTGCCCTTTTCCAGCGCCGAATAGATCTCTCCCGCGGGGATGTTCTGCGACACGACGCCAAGCTTGGCGAGCACGCGGCCGCCAAAGCCGCCGATGCGGATCTTCATGCCATTGAAATCGGCGACGGACTTGATTTCCTTGCGGTACCAGCCGCCCATCTGCGCGCCGGTGTTGCCCATCGGCAGGCTGATGATGTTGTACGGGGCGTAGAACTCGCGCAGCAGTTTCTGGCCGTTGCCTTCGTACATCCACGCGGTGAGCTGGCGGGCGTTCATGCCGAACGGAATCGCGCAGTCGAACGCGAAGGTTTCGTCCTTGCCGAAGAAGTAGTACGGCGCAGTGTTCGCGCACTCGATGGTGCCCTGCTGGATCGCGTCGACGACGCCGAAGGCCGGCACGAGTTCGCCGGCGGCATGCACGGTGACGGTGAATTTGCCGCCGGTCGATTCGGCGACGTTCTTCGCGAAAGTCTCGGCGGCGCCGATCAGCGTGTCCAGCGATTTCGGGAAGCTCGACGCGAGACGCCAGCGGATGTTTTCCTGCGCATGGACGATCGCCGGTGCGCTGGCGCCGGCGAGCACGCCGGCGAGGCCCGCGCTTCTGAGAAATTTTCGACGTTCCACGATCTCTCCTTGTTGTGCTTTATGAATTTCCGGCAATGCCGGCGAGATTCCCCGAGGGGTGGTGCGGGCGCGGCGTCGCAGAGGAACCCTGCGCCGCTTCATAGGCCACACGGCCATCCGTGGCACTACGCCACGGCGATAGGCGTGCGGCGCGCCTTCAGCGGCCGGCGATCTTCATGCGCTCGATAAGCACCGAGCCGCAATGCTTCGAACCGCGCGGCAGCGCGTCATTGCCGATCGCGACGATGCTGCGGAACATGTCGCGCAGGTTGCCGGCGATCGTGATTTCCTCGACCGCGTGCTTGATCTTGCCTTTTTCGACCCAGTAGCCGGCGGCGCCGCGCGAGTAGTCGCCGGTGACGTAATTGACGCCGTGGCCGAGGAGTTCGGTGACGACGAGGCCGCGGTCCATGTGCTTGACGAGTGCCGGGAAGTCCATGTCGCCGGCGCCGACGATGAGGTTGTGCGAGCCGCCGGCGTTGCCAGTCGTCTGAAGCCCGAGCTTGCGTGCCGAATAGGTCGACAGGAAATAGCCTTGCAGCACGCCGTCGCTGACGACTTCGCGGTCGCGCGTCGCGACGCCGTCGCTGTCGAACGGGCTCGAGCCGAAGCCTTTCGAAACATGGGGGCGCTCGGAGATGTTCACGATCGGCGCGAACACCGGCTGGCCGAGGCTGTCGAGCAGGAACGACGACTTGCGGTACAGCGAGCCGCCGCTGACCGCGTGGACGAAGTTCCCGATCAGCGCGACCGCCAGCGGCGCTTCGAACAGCACCGGCGCCTCGCAGGTCTTGATTTTGCGCGCACCGAGGCGGGCGAGGGCCCGTTCGGCTGCACGCCGTCCGACCAGATCGCTCGCCATCAGGTCGGCCGCGTCGCGGCGCGAGTCGTACCAGTATTCGCGCTGCATGCCGTCGCCTTCGCCGGCGATGACCGAGCACGAGATGCTGTGGCGCGAGCTGGCGTAGCCGCCGATGAAGCCGGCGCTGTTCGCCGAGACGAAGTGCGATTGCTGCGTCGAGACGCTCGCCCCTTCGGAATTCGTGATCGTCGGGCTCACGGCGAACGCCGCCTCCTCGCACTCGCGCGCCGCGGCGATCGCGTCCTCGACGCTGAGCTGCCAAGGGTGGTGGAGGTCGAGGTCCGGGCAGTCCTTTGCCATCAGCTCCGGGTCGGCGAGGCCGGCGCACGGATCGGGCGCGGTGAAGCGGGCGATCGAGACGGCCGCTTCGACCGTCGCCTTCAGCGCCGCCTTCGAGAAATCCGAAGTGCTCGCATGGCCACGCTGCTGGCCGACATAGATCGTGACGCCGATGCCCTTGTCGCGGTTGTATTCGATCGTGTCGACTTCGCCTTTGCGCACCGTCGCCGACTGGCCGAAGCCTTCGGAAACATCGGTTTCGCATGCCGTCGCGCCGCGTTTTTTCGCGAATTTCAGCACATCGGCGGCGATTTCGTGCAGCCGGTCGGGGGAGAACGAGAAGCCTTGAGCGGACATGGGCGGGAGACCAGGGAGCAAAGGCTATAATCTTACCCCGTTCCCACGCACTGTACTTTTCATGATCCACGCCGACCACGACGACAACCTGCCTGACGACGAGGAAGGGCTGCCGCTGCCGCCAAGCAAGAGCCAGCGCAAGCGCGACATGCACGCGCTGCAGGATCTCGGCGAGCAACTGGTCGCGCTGTCCGTCGACCAGTTGAAGAAAGTGCCGATGCCCGAAGCGCTCGCCGACGCGGTACGCGAGGCCAAGCGCATAACCAAGCACGAGGCGCGGCGCCGCCAGATGCAGTACGTCGGCAAGCTGATGCGCCACATCGATCCCGAACCGATCCAGGCGCAGCTCGACGTGTTCAACGGCCTGTCGAAGGCCGAGATCGCGCGCCAGCATCGGCTAGAGCGCCTGCGCGCCGATGTGCTCGACGACGAGAAGGTGCTGCAGCGGATCGCCGAGACCTGGCCGGACGCGGATTTCCAGCAGCTGCGCACCTTGCGGCGCAATGCGCTGAAGGAGCGCGAGCAGAACAAGCCGCCGCGCGCGTTCCGCGAGCTGTTCCGCGTGCTGCGTGACCTCGATGCCGGCGCTGCCGCGGCCCCGGCGGACGAGCCGCAGGATGACGATGAAGAGTGAGCACGGCCGGGCGTTCCGGCGTGCCCGATGATCGAAAGGGGATTCCCATGAGTGACGAAATCACGATCGGCCTGGTGTCGATCAGCGACCGCGCCTCCGACGGCAGGTACCAGGACCAGGGCATTCCGGCGCTGCGCGAGTGGCTCGATCGCGCGCTGACCTCGCCGTGGCGCGCCGAAATGCGGCTGATCCCGGACGACCGGCCGACGATCGAGCGCACGCTGATCGAGCTTGCCGACGTTGCAGGCTGCACGCTGATCCTGACCACCGGCGGCACCGGGCCCGCGCCGCGCGACGTCACGCCGGAAGCGACACTGGCCGTCGGCGAAAAGGAGATGCCCGGCTTCGGCGAAGAGATGCGCCGGATCAGCCTGAACTTCGTGCCGACCGCGATCCTGTCGCGCCAGGTCGCCGTGATCCGCGGCAAGAGCCTGATCGTCAACCTGCCGGGGCAGCCGAAATCGATCCGTGAAACGCTCGAAGGACTGCGCGCCGCCGACGGCTCGGTGAGTCACGTCGGCATCTTCGCGGCGATCCCGTACTGCATCGACCTGATCGGCGGGCCGTACGTCGAGACCGATGACGAAGTCATCAAGGCCTTCCGGCCGAAGCAGGCGATCCGGCCGAAAAAGGCCTGAACCCGAACTCTCGGCGGGACGCGGCTGGCGCAGAAACGGGCGATCTTCGGCTAGAATCGTTCGCTTGCCAACGCTGCTCAACAGAGTTTCGCCATGTCTGCCTCAGTCAAGCTTCACATCGATGATGTCCGCATCCAGGAGATCAAGGAACTGATTCCGCCCGCCCACGTGCTGCGCGAGTTTCCGGCGACGCCGAAGGCGGCCGAAATCGCGTACGAGGCGAGGCAGGGGATCCACCGCATCCTGTTCGGCGCGGACGACCGCCTGCTGGTCGTCATCGGACCGTGCTCGATCCACGATCTGGACGCGGCGCTCGAATACGCACGCAAGCTCAAGGTCGAGGCGGCGCGCCACAAGGACGACCTGCTCGTCGTGATGCGGGTGTATTTCGAGAAGCCGCGCACGACGGTCGGCTGGAAAGGCCTGATCAACGATCCCTACCTCGACAACAGCTTCCGCATCAACGAAGGCGTGCGGCTCGCGCGCAAGCTGTTGTGGGAGATCAACGAGATGGGGCTGCCGGCCGGCACCGAGTTCCTCGACATGATCACGCCGCAGTACATTGCCGACTTGATCGCGTGGGGGGCGATCGGCGCGCGCACGACTGAAAGTCAGGTGCACCGTGAGCTCGCATCCGGCCTGTCGTGCCCGGTCGGCTTCAAGAACGGCACCGATGGCAACGTCCGGATCGCCGTCGACGCGATCAAGGCCGCGCAGTCGCCGCATCATTTCCTCTCCGTGACGAAGGCCGGGCATTCGGCGATCGTGACGACGCTCGGCAACGAGGACTGCCACGTCATCCTGCGCGGCGGCAAGAGCACCAACTACGACGCCGTCAGCGTCGATGCCGCTTGCAAGGAGCTCGCCGCCGCGGGCGTGCCGGGCAAGGTGATGATCGATTTCTCGCACGCCAACAGCCGCAAGCAGCACCGCCTGCAGATCGAGGTCGCGCGCGATGTCGGCGCGCAGATGGCGGCCGGCGACGACCGCATCATCGGCGTGATGGTCGAGTCGCACCTGAAGGAAGGGCGTCAGGACCTGATTCCGGGCAAGGAACTCGAGTACGGCAAGAGCATCACCGACGCATGTCTGGGCTGGGAAGACAGCGTCACCGTGCTCGAAATCCTCGCCGAGGCGGTACGCCAGCGCCGCGTCAAACGCGCCGACCTGGAGTGACGCGGCGGTCGGGTAGCTGCCGCGCCGGCGGTTGAGGGCCGGGGTCATGTACGCACCGGCCTGCCGCAAAACGTCGCGCCTTTCCGGTCTGCGCGTGATGGATGTCGGTGTCGGGCCCGGCGCCTGAAGCCGCAGCGTCGTCGATCCTCCGCATCAGGCACGACGCGTGTCGCGCAAGATCATCCACTGCGATTGCGACTGCTTCTACGCGGCCGTCGAGATGCGCGACGATCCGTCGCTTGTCGGCCGTCCGCTCGCGGTCGGCGGCAAGCCCGGCGAGCGCGGTGTCGTCGCGACGTGCAACTACGAGGCGCGCGCTTTCGGCGTGCGTTCGGCGATGTCCAGCGCGCACGCGCTGCGGCTGTGCCCGCACTTGCTGCTGCTGCCGCCGGACTTCACCCGCTACCGTGCGGCGTCGCGCCAGATCCTCGCGATCTACCGCGAATACACCGCGCTCGTCGAACCGCTGTCGCTCGACGAGGCCTATCTCGACGTCACCGCCGTCGATCGCTGCCGCGGCAGCGCGACGCTGATGGCGCAGGAGATCCGCAGCCGCATCCATGACGAAGTCGGCATCACCGCGTCGGCCGGCATCGCACCGAACAAGTTCGTCGCGAAGGTCGCGAGCGACTGGAGGAAGCCGAACGGCCAGTTCATCGTGCGCCCGGAAGAGGTCGACGCCTTCGTCGCCGAGTTGCCGGTGAAGAAGATCTTCGGCGTCGGCAAGGTCACCGCCGAGCGCCTGCTGCGGCTGGGAGTCGAGACGTGCGGCGATCTGCGCGGCTGGGGTCTCGCCGATCTCGCGCGCGAATTCGGCAGCTTCGGCGCGAACCTGCACCGGCTGTGCCGCGGCATCGATGACCGGCCGGTCGCGCCCGACCGCGAGCGCAAATCCCTGTCGGTGGAGACGACCTACAACCGCGACCTTCCCGACCTGCAGGCCTGCCTCGAGGCCTTGCCGGCGCTCGTCGAGGAATTCTCGCGCCGCATGGCGCGGCTGCGCGACGGCGAGACGGTGCACAAGGTTTTCGTCAAGGTGAAGTTCTCGGATTTCACGCAGACGACGGCGGAATGCGTCGATCCGGCGCCCGGCGCCGAAACCTGGGCACGGCTGCTCGCCGAAGCCCACCGCCGCCGCGGCCTGCCGGTCCGTCTGCTTGGCGTCGGCGTGCGCTTCGCTGCCTGCGCGGCGCCGGACCCGCAGCTTCCGCTGTTCGCGGACGCCGACGGGGTGGAGTAACGCGAACTTCAGGCGTTCTTGCCTTTCTCCCACAGCACGTCGCCGCGGCCGGCGGCCCGGTTGAGCACGCGCCCGAGCACGAACAGCAGGTCGGAAAACCGGTTCAGGTACTGGCGCGGCCCGTCGTTGACCGCTTCTTCCTGTCCCAGCGCGACGATCGCGCGTTCCGCCCGGCGGCAGACCGTGCGCGCGAGGTGCGCGAGCGCCGCGGCGCGGCTGCCGCCGGGCAGGATGAAGTCCTTCAGCGGTTCGAGCGGTTCGTTGAGCCGGTCGAGCTCGGTCTCGAGCTTGTCGACATGCTTTTGGCTGATCATGCTCATGCCGGGGATGCAGATCTCGCCGCCGAGGTCGAAGAGATCGTGCTGCACGTCGGTCAGCAGCGCCTGCACGTCGTCCGGCAGGTCCTCGCACAGCAGCAGCCCGATGACCGCGTTCAGTTCGTCCACTTCGCCGAGCGTGTCGATGCGCCGGCTGTTCTTCGCCACACGCTTGCCGTCGCCCAGCCCGGTCGTGCCGGCGTCGCCGGTACGGGTGTAGATCTTCGAGAGCCGATGTCCCATTTTCTCGTCTTCCTGTGCAGTTGGGGTCGGCCGATTATAGGCGAAGCCTCCCGGTCTCCTTTCATCCGTTAGAATTGCCGTTTTACGAATTCCGCTGTGTCGATCCGATCAGTCCAGGCGAACCTCCCCCATGAAAAGCGCTGAAATCCGCGAGAAGTTCCTGAAGTTCTTCGAATCCAAAGGTCACCAGATCGTCGCCTCCAGTTCGCTGGTGCCGCACGACGACCCGACGCTGCTGTTCACGAACGCCGGAATGAACCAGTTCAAGGACGTCTTCCTCGGCTTCGACAAGCGGCCGTACAGCCGCGCGACGACGTCGCAGAAATGCGTGCGCGCCGGCGGCAAGCACAACGACCTCGAGAACGTCGGCTACACCGCGCGGCATCACACGTTCTTCGAGATGCTGGGCAATTTCAGCTTCGGCGACTATTTCAAGCGCGACGCGATCACGTATGCGTGGGAACTCCTGACTGAAGAGTTCGGGCTGCCGAAGGACAAGCTGTGGGTCACCGTCTACGCGGAGGACGACGAGGCTTACGACATCTGGACGAAGGAAATCGGCGTGCCTGCGGAGCGCGTGATCCGCATCGGCGACAACAAAGGCGCGCGCTACGCGTCCGACAACTTCTG
The DNA here is from genome assembly GCF_012910705.2 of Aromatoleum anaerobium. Taxonomy (GTDB): domain Bacteria; phylum Pseudomonadota; class Gammaproteobacteria; order Burkholderiales; family Rhodocyclaceae; genus Aromatoleum; species Aromatoleum anaerobium. The sequence continues at coordinate 570,545 of NZ_WTVG02000037.1, forward strand.
GATGATGGGCGACACCGGACCGTGCGGGCCTTGTACCGAGATCTTCTACGACCACGGTCCCGAGATCTGGGGCGGTCCGCCGGGATCGCCGGACGAGGACGGCGACCGCTACATCGAGATCTGGAACAACGTGTTCATGCAGTTCAACCGCGACGAGGCGGGCGTGATGCATCCGCTGCCCAAGCCCAGCGTCGATACTGGCATGGGCCTCGAGCGCGTCTCGGCGGTGCTGCAGCACGTGCACAGCAACTACGAGATCGATCTGTTCCAGAACCTGATCCGCGCGGCGGCGCGCGAGACCGTATGTGCGGACCTCGACAGCCCTTCGCTGCGCGTGATCGCGGACCACATCCGGGCGTGCTCGTTCCTGATCGCCGACGGTGTGATCCCCGGCAACGAAGGGCGCGGCTACGTGCTGCGCCGCATCATCCGGCGCGCGATCCGCCACGGCTACAAGCTCGGCGCGCGGACCGCGTTCTTCCACCGGCTGGTACCGGACCTGGTTGCCGAGATGGGCGTGGCGTACCCGGAGCTGAAAGCCGGGCAGGCGCGCGTCGCCGACGTGCTGAAGCAGGAAGAGGAGCGCTTCTTCGCGACGATCGAGAACGGCATGGCGATTCTCGAAACCGAGCTCGCGGCGATGGCGACGGCCGGCAGCCGGACGTTCAACGGCGAGACCGCGTTCAAGCTGCACGACACCTACGGCTTCCCGCTCGACTTGACGGCGGACGTCTGCCGCGAGCGCGAAGTCACCGTCGATGCGGCGGCGTTCGACGCGGCGATGGCGCGCCAGAAGGAGCAGGCGCGCGCCGCCGGCAAGTTCCGCATGGCCGCGAACCTCGAATACGAGGGGCCGGAAACTGTGTTCCACGGCTACGAGCGGTTCGAGGAGCGCGGCAAGGTGCTCGCGCTGTACAGGGACGGCTTCCCGGTCGCGGAACTCCAGGAAGGCGACATTGGCGTCGTCGTCCTCGACAACACGCCGTTCTACGCCGAGTCCGGCGGCCAGGTCGGCGACCGCGGTGAACTGCGCGGCAGCGCCGGCATCTTCGCAGTCGAGGACACGCAGAAGATCCAGGCGGCGGTGTTCGGTCACCATGGCGTCGTCAAGACCGGCAGTCTCTCGGTCGGGCAGGACGTCACTGCCCGTGTCGATGCGGCCGCGCGTGCGAGCACGCAGCGCAACCATTCGGTCACGCACCTGATGCACAAGGCGCTGCGCGAAGTGCTCGGCGCCCATGTGCAGCAGAAGGGTTCGCAGGTCGATCCGGACAAGACGCGCTTCGACTTCGCGCACACCGCGCCGCTGTCGCCTGAGGAAATCCGCGAGGTCGAAGAGATCGTCAACGCCGAGATCCTCGCCAACGTCGCGACCGAAGCGCGGGTGATGCCGATCGACGAAGCCCAGAAGTCCGGCGCGATGATGCTGTTCGGCGAAAAGTACGGCGACGAGGTGCGGGTGCTCGCGATCGGCTCGAGCAAGGAACTGTGCGGCGGCACGCACGTGGCCCGCACCGGCGACATCGGGCTGTTCAAGATCGTCTCGGAAGGCGGCGTCGCGGCCGGCGTGCGCCGCATCGAGGCGGTGACCGGCGCGAACGCGCTGCGCTACGCGCAGGAGCAGGAGCGGCGCGTGCAGGGCATCTCGGCGCTGCTGAAAGTGCAGCCCGACGAGGTCGCGGAGCGCATCGCCGGCATCCTCGACAACGTGCGCGCGCTCGAGAAAGAGCTCGCGCGGATGAAGTCGCGGCTCGCCGCGAGCCAGGGTGACGAACTCGTCGCGCAGGCGGTCGAGGTGCGGGGCGCGAAAGTGCTCGCCGCGATGCTCGAAGGGGCCGACGTCGCGACGCTGCGCGAGACGCTCGACAAGCTCAAGGACAAGCTCAAATCGGCGGTGATCGTGCTCGCGGCGGTCGCCGACGGGCGCGTGAGCCTGATCGCCGGGGTCACGCCCGATCTGACCGCGAAGCTGAAGGCCGGCGAGCTCGTGAACATGGTCGCGCAGCAGGTCGGCGGCAAGGGCGGTGGGCGGCCCGACATGGCGCAGGCCGGCGGCACTGAACCGGCGCATCTGCCGGCAGCGCTCGCGTCGGTCAAAGCCTGGGCCGAAGCGCGCCTCTGATCGCGCGCTTTCAGGAAAGGCCGCCTGCGGGCGGCCTTGTTGCCGGTTCCGACCGGAAGCGAGTCGGCCGCGCTCGCGGCCGGCCGTCCCCTTGCAGGCGGTGCGGGTCGCTCAGAACGGCAGTTGCACGCCCGGCCAGACGCCTTCGATCGCGCGCCTGAAATCCGCCTGGATGCGCTCGATCGCTTGCTGCGAGTCGGCTTCGAAGCGCAGCACGACGACCGGCGTCGTGTTCGACGGCCGCGCGAGGCCGAAGCCGTCGGCGTATTCGACGCGCACGCCGTCGATCGTGATGACATCGCTCGCGCCGTCGAAGCGCGCGGACTCCTTCAGCCGCCGCACCAGTTCGAACGGCTCGCCTTCGGCCATCCTGATGTTCAGTTCCGGCGTGCTGACCGCGTCGGGCAGCGCGTCGAGCACGGCGCTTGGGTTGGCGGCGCGCGACAGGATCTCGAGCAGCCGGGCGCCCGCGTACAGGCCGTCGTCGAAGCCGAACCAGCGCTCCTTGAAGAACACGTGGCCGCTCATCTCGCCGGCGAGCGGCGCGCCGGTTTCCCTGAGCTTCGCCTTCACGAGCGCATGACCCGTGTTCCACATCGTCGGCTTGCCGCCATGCTCGCGGATCCAGCCGGCGAGATTGCGCGTGCATTTGACATCGTAGATGATCTCGCCGCCCGGCACGCGCGACAGCACGTCGGCGGCAAACAGCATCAGCTGGCGATCGGGATAGATGATCTGCCCGGCTTTCGTCACGACGCCGAGGCGGTCGCCGTCGCCGTCGAACGCGAGGCCCAGTTCGGCGTCCGTGTCGCGCAGCGCGCGGATGACGTCCTGCAGGTTCTCGGGCTTGGACGGATCGGGGTGATGGTTCGGGAAGGTGCCGTCGACGTCGCAGAAGAGCTCGACGAGTTCGCAGCCGAGGCGGCGGAAAAGCTGCGGGGCGACCGCGCCGGCGACGCCGTTGCCGCAGTCGATGACGATCTTCATCGGCCGGGCGAGCTTCACGTCCGAGGTGACGCGGTCGAGGTAGGCGTCGATGACCGGAGCTTCGCGCAACTCGCCTGCGCCGTGCGCGAGGTCGTTGTCGACGATGCGTCGGCGCAGGTCCTGGATCAGCTCGCCGTGGAGCGTCTCGCCGCCGAGCACCATCTTCAGGCCGTTGTAGTCGGGCGGATTGTGGCTGCCGGTGACGCTGACGCAGGAATCGGTGCCGAGATGGTAGGCGGCGAAGTACGTCAGCGGCGTCGGCACGCAGCCGATGTCGATGACATCGACGCCGGCGGCGCGGATGCCGTCGGCGAGTGCGCCGGCCAGCTCCGGTCCCGACAGGCGCCCGTCACGGCCGATCGCGATCGCGCGCTGCGAGCGTTTCCTGGCCTCGGAACCCAGCGCGTGCCCGATCGCGCGCACGGCCTCGGCGGTGAGCGTCTTGTCGACGATGCCGCGAATGTCGTAGGCCTTGAAGATCTCGGGGGCGGGCGGAGCGTAGGAGGAGGGTGTCGCGGAGTTCGGAGTAGGGGTCATGGCGCAGGCCGGTCGATGGTGGGTGAATGACGGGCGGCATTATCGCAGACCTGCCGGTGCACGCCCTGTCCGGGCTGTTACAGCCCGTTCAGTGCATGACGTGCGGCGCACCGTGAGCCGGGGCGTGCGGGTTTTCCGGCGCCGGCGATGCGTGGTGCATGACGAGGCGCCAGCCGAGCGCTCCGCGCGTATAAACGTTGGTCGCGATCATCGGCGGCGGCAGCCGGTCCTCGCCTTCGACCGTGACGTGTTCGATCACGTTGTGGATCGTCAGCAGCATGTTCTGGCACACCACGTGGTGGGAGGTGCGCACCTGCAGCCGCGTGCCGCCCGCAAACAGCTGGCGCCAGGATTCCCGCACCGCGGCGAGCCCGACCAGGCGCGGGGTGTCCGGGTGCACGCAGACGACTTCGTCGTCTTCCGACCAGACTGTCATCATTGCATCGAGGTCGGAGCGTGCCAGCGCGTCGTAGAACGCCGCTTCCGCTTCGGCGACCGAAGTGTAGATGGGTTTGCTCACAATGTTTCAATCCTCGCCCGCAACCGGGCGAAACTGCGCGGAAGCATCTTCGGCCCCCCATTGATGACGGAACGGACCGCCGGGAAGAGGCCGCCGCGCGGCGAGGCCGTTCAGTGGTGGCCTTTCGGATGCTCGCCGGTGAACACGTACTTCGCGCTGCAGTACGGGCACACCGCTTCGCCTTCCTTCAGCACGTCGAGAAACACCCGCGGGTGCCGCGCCCACAGCGGGGCGTCGGGGCGCGGGCAGGCGAGTGGCAGATCGGCCGCGGTGACGGCGATCGGCTGGGTCTTGTCGCGAGTTTCGGCCATCGAGGAATCCTCAGACGTGGGTGAGCCAGCGCTCGTATTCGGGCGCACGGCCATTGACGATATCGAAGAAGCGCGCCTGGATCTTGGCGGTGATCGGGCCGCGACGGCCTTCGCCGATCGTGCGGTTGTCGAGTTCGCGGATCGGCGTCACTTCCGCCGCCGTGCCGGTGAAGAAGGCTTCGTCGGCGATGTAGATGTCGTCACGCGTCATGCGGCGCGACTCGACCGTGTAGCCGAATTCGCGCGCGACCTGGATCACCGAGTCGCGCGTGATGCCGGTCAGCGCCGAGGCGATCTCGGGTTCGTAGATCTTGCCGTCCTTGATGACGAAGAGGTTCTCGCCCGAGCCTTCGGCGACGAAGCCCTGGGTGTCGAGCAACAGCGCCTCGTCGTAGCCGTCCTCGGTCGCCTCGAGGTTCGCGAGGATCGAATTCGCATAGCTGCCGGACATCTTCGCGCGCGGCATCGTGACGTTGACGTGGTGGCGGGAGTAGGACGACGTCTTGATGCGGATGCCCTTCTCGAGGCCTTCCTCGCCGAGGTATGCGCCCCACGGCCACGCGGCGATGGCGACGTGCACGGTCGCGCCGCGCGTCGAGATGCCCATCTTCTCCGAACCGTAGAACGCGAGCGGGCGCAGGTAGCAGGATTCGAGCTTGTTGGCGCGCACCACTTCCTTCTGTGCTTCCATCAGCTCTTCCTTCGAGAACGGGATCTCCATGCGGTAGATCTTGCCGGAGTTGATCAGGCGCTGCGTGTGCTCGGCGAGGCGGAAGATCGCGGTGCCCCTGGCGGTGTTGTACGCGCGCACGCCCTCGAAGACGGCCAGGCCGTAATGCAGGGAGTGGGTCAGGACGTGAGTCGTGGCTTCGCGCCACGGCACGAGTTTGCCGTCCTGCCAGATGAAACCGTCGCGGTCAGCCATGGACATGGTGCGTGTTCTCCAGCGGAAAATCAGGTTGGTGAAAGCGTCCGCGGCAAAGCGGAGCAAGCGCGCGATTCTAGCGCAAAGTCCGGTATTTTTGCCGGGCCGCGGCGCCTTCGGGCGCGTGCGCCGCAAGTGCGGGGCCGTCCCCGAGGCGCTAAAATCGCGCCTTTGCCCGGCAAAACGATGAATAGATCCTGGAAACCCAACGTCACCGTCGCGGCGATCATCGAGCGCGGCGGCCGTTTTCTCGTCGTCGAGGAAGAAACCGCCGACGGATTGCGTTTCAACCAGCCGGCGGGCCATCTCGAAGAAGGGGAGTCGCTCGTCGCGGCGGCGACGCGTGAAGTGCTCGAGGAGACCGCGTACCGTTTCGTGCCGGAGTGCCTCGTCGGCGTCTACCAATGGGCGGTGCCGGACGGCGGCATCACCTACCTGCGCTTCACCTTCGGCGGGGCGGTGCTCGGCGAGTCGACCGGCGCGAAGCTCGACGACGGCATCGTCAGGGCGGTGTGGCTGACGGCGGACGAGCTGCGCGGCTGCACGCCGCGTCACCGCAGCCCGCTCGTGATGCGCTGCGTCGACGACTGGATCGCCGGGCGCCGCTACCCGCTCGAGTTCATCACGCATTATTCCGGCTGACCGCGGCACCGATGCATCAGTGGCCGGCCCTGTTCGCGCTGTCCGTCTGGGGTGCCGTGCAGGCGGCCGCTTCCGTCGACGTCTGCTTCAACTACGGCTGCGCGGCGAGCGCCGAAATCCGCTTCGCCGACGAGCGGCTCGACGAGGTCGGGCGGCTGTTTTCGGACACCGGTGATGCAGAGCGGGAGCGGGTGGCGATATCGTTGGCGGTCGCCGCGTTGCACCGGATCGCCGGAGAGCAATCGCCGATCGCGGCCGATCGTGCCGGCAATTTCCTCGATGACGGGATCGACGGGCGAATGGACTGCATCGACCATGCGACGACGACCACGCGCCTGCTGGCTTTGATGGCAGACCGCGGCTGGCTGCGCTTTCACCGCGTGCTCGAGCCGGCGCGCCGCTCGCGCGTGATTTTTCAGCATTTCTCGGCGCTGATCGAGGAGGTCCCGCCCCCTTGGCCGGCGGCGCCGGAGGTTCCCGCCGCTGCGGCGGGCAGTGTTCCCGATCACGTGCCGCTGTTGCTGGCGCTGTGCGACTGCCAGAATGTCATCGACGACATCCCGCGACCGCGCGACCCCGAAGTGTCGCCGCCCGGTGCTGCTGGCATCACTGCGCCGGGCGGACGTTTCGTCGTCGATAGCTGGTTCGGAAATCATGGCGAGCCGGCAGTCATCCTGCCGCTCGCCGAATGGCTCAATGGAGAAGGACCGAATGTCCAGTAATACCGATCCCAACGGGATGAAGGTCGTCGTCGGCATGTCCGGCGGCGTCGACTCCTCGGTGACTGCGCTGCTGCTCAAGCAGCAGGGTTTCGAGGTGACCGGCCTGTTCATGAAGAACTGGGAGGACGACGACGACGACGAGCACTGCTCGACGCGCCAGGATCTCGTCGATGTCGCGTCGGTCTGCGACGTCATCGGCATCGACCTCGAGGTCGTCAATTTCTCGGCCGAGTACAAGGACCGCGTGTTCGCCGATTTCCTGCGCGAATACGAGGCCGGGCGCACGCCGAACCCGGACATCCTGTGCAATTCCGAGATCAAGTTCCGCTGCTTTCTCGATCACGCGATGGCGCTCGGCGCGGACCGCATCGCGACCGGGCACTATGCGCAGGTGCGCGAATGGGTCAATGACGGGCGCAGCGAATACCAGCTGCTGAAAGCCGAGGACGGCACGAAGGACCAGAGCTATTTCCTGTACCGGCTGAGCCAGGCGCAGCTCGCGAAGACGCTGTTTCCCCTCGGCGCCCTCTACAAGCGCGACGTGCGCCGCATCGCGGCCGAGGCCGGCCTGCATGTCGCCGGGAAGAAGGATTCGACCGGCATCTGCTTCATCGGCGAGCGGCCGTTCCGCGAATTCCTCATGCGCTACCTGCCGATGCGCCCCGGCGAGATCCGCAACCTCGACGACGGCCGCGTCATCGGCGAGCACCAGGGCCTGATGTACCACACCATCGGCCAGCGCAAGGGGTTGCACATCGGCGGCATCAAGGGCCGCCAGGACGACGCCGGTGAGCACGAGGCGTGGTATGTCGCGGGCAAGGACGTCAAGGCCAACGTGCTGTATGCCGTTCAGGGGCACGAGCATCCGGCCCTGCTGAAGACCCGCCTGACCGCGACCGACCTGCACTGGATTGCCGAGCGCGAGCCCCACACGCACTGGGTATACACCGCCAAGCCGCGCTACCGGACGCCCGACATGCCGTGCGAGATCGAGGCGATCGCCGACGGGCGCGCCGAGATCATGTTCGCGGAACCGCAATGGGCGCTGACGCCGGGGCAGAGCGTCGTCGTGTATGAGTCGAAGGTGTGCCTCGGCGGCGGCGTGATCGCCTGACCGCGCCGCGCCGGCCAGCGCTGCCCCGGACGCTCAGTTCCCGTCCTTGGCTCCGAGGCTCTTGCGCAGCAGTTTTTCGATCAGCGGATTGAGCGGTGCCTTCGCCTCGTTTTCAGCCCCCGAGCGGAACCGCTCGGGCGTGCCGTCGCGCTTCATCCGGCCCTGGATTTTCAGTCCGTTGAGTTTCTCGAGATCGGTGCGTTTCATCGACTTTGTCCTGGTAGGAATCGGCCGCGCTGGCGGGCCGGTATGGGTTCAGGGCAGGTTCATGCAGCCCTGGAAATGGCTGTGGATTCTCGCACTGTAATGTTCGCAGTGCTCGATGTATTCGCGTGTGCTCTTGGGCATCGGCACCCGCGCCCGGGTGATGTGGCCGACGAGATCGCGGCCCTTGACGATCAGCTGCAGCCCGTCGGCCGCAAGCTGCAGGGCCTCCGCCGAGGTGGCGCCGACGAGGCGCGGCGCGAACGCGGCGAGCTCCTCGCCGGCCACTGCGAAATCCGCCCACACGTCGAAGATCGCCGGGTCGGTGCGCAGCGTTTCGCATTTGATCTTGGCGGCCTCGGTGAAGCGCAGCACCAGGCATTCGATGCCTTCGAACAGCCGCGTTCCGCCGAAAGTGCTGACGATCACCTGCGCAATGCGATCGATGTCGCGCAGCGTCTGGGCGATCTTGATGTAGCGGCTGTCGTAGAAGGCTTCGACCGGGATCGAGAATGCACGGAACGGCTCGCCCCACAGCTCGTCGATGCCTTCCTCGCCGCTGCGATGCAACACCATTTTGCCGAAGGTCAGCGCTTCCTGCAGACAGAAGCCGCACTCGCGCATCAACGCGTTTTCCTCGTCGATCTCGATGCCCAGCTCCTGCAGCTCCATGAGTTTCGTGAAGATGTCGGTCGCGCGGTTGAACAACGCTCCGGCGAGCATCGCTCCCTTGACCCGCTTGCGCGCCGGCTCGGTCTCCGACTCGAAGGCCTGTCGCGCTTCGTTCAGCCGGCGTCCCGGGATGTTGATGCCGTGTTCGACGTGATTGAACAGCCGGCGCGTCAGGGCTTCGATCAGCTGCTTCTTTGCGCGCAGCGAGTCGGCGGGCGGATCGTAGGCCTTGATCCAGTAACCGTCGTAGTAGACGCGTTCGATGTTTCCGATGACGCGGACAGTACCATTGGCGATCAGTGTGTTCATGGCGGGCCGTTTCGGTTCAGGTGGCTGACAGTTTAGGCACGAAACCGGGGATTGTGCACTGCACGAAATCATGTTTCGTCGTCATCGCGCCTGCGACTCGCCCCATGTTGGGCGCTTGGGCTGCTTCCTGTCGCTTCGCCAACCTTCAGTTACGTGAAATCGGCAGGGATTGCAGCACGCAGCACCGTCTGCGGCTCGCCTTCACGCACGCGATCGTTGAACCACCACAACGCGCCTTTCTTGATCGTCCAGTCGGTTTCCGCACCGCACAACAGCAGCGCCGCGAGCCGCCCGAGCGTGGGCTGATGGCCGACGATGAGACATGCCCCGCGCGCCTCCGGCCAGCGGGCTGCCGCGATGAGGTCCGCGACGCCGGCCTCGGGTCCGATCGACGGCACGATCTCGAAATCCCGCGTGAACGCCAGCGCGGTCTGGCGCGTGCGCATCGTCGGGCTGACGAGTATCCGCAGCGCTTTCGGGCGGTGCTCGTCGAGCCAGCGCGCCATGCGCCGCGCCTGCTCGCGCCCGCGCGCGCTCAGTTCGCGAGCCCGGTCCGGAGTGCCTTCGACGGCCTCCGCGTGACGCCACAACAACAGATCCATCGCTTGCTCCCGGTCAAAAGGGCGACAGCCTGAATACGGCCGGTTGCGCCTCGATGACGGGTCGACCGTCGCCCCCGGTTCGAGTGCCCTTGCGCGCTCAACGGCTCCACGGGGTCTTGCCCCACAGCAGCGGCTCGAGCTCGCGCCGCGCACGCCGCGCCAGGCGCGCATATTTCGGACTGTGCCAGCCGCTGACGAAAGCCGCCGCGGCGCGCAGTTCCGCGTCCTCGCCGGCCCAGCCGAGCAGCCGCCCGCGTGCGACCTCGACGTCATTGACGAAGCCCAGCGCATCCTGCGCCCGGACGATGCGCTGAAGATAGCGCCTGCCGGCCTTGGGGGAGAACAGCGGAGCGAAGAACTCGACGCCGTAGCGCAGGCGCTTGAGCGCGATCCGCAACGCGTGCAGATGCGCCGGCACGAAGTCGGCCGCGGCCTCGAAGCGCCGCCGCACCTTCTTGCGCAGGCGCGTGAGCTGGAGGCGCGCGAAACTGCGCAGATCGATCGCTTCGATCAGGTCGTTGGTCGGCAGCGCATGGAGTGCGGCGGTGAGTCCGATCAGCAGGCGGCCCTGGGCCGCAAGGTCGAGGTCATGGACCGCCGCGTCGCGTGCTTCATCGCGTGCGGCGAGGGCGAGTCCGGCCAGCCGCGTGACCGCCGGTTCTTCGACCGTCGCGCCGGCGACGACGGGAGCGAGCACTTCGTCGTAGAGCACGTCGAGGTCCCGCGTGTCGCCGAAGCGGTCGGCATTGAGCTTCAGCCGTTCGCGCCAGTCGGCGACAAAATCCGCAGGCAGGGCGGGCGCGAACAGCGCGAGCAGCGAGCGCAGGCGCCGCAACGCAACACGCAACTGATGGATGAATTCCGGTTTGCTGCTGTGCGCCGCTGCGCTCGCGTTCGCCTGCCATTGCCGCAGGCAGGAGAAGGCCAGCGTCCGGAACGCTTCGGCCGGCGTCTGTTTCGCGTCGATCGTCGACGCTTCGGCGCGCATCGCTTCGGGCTCGCAGCCCAGATGCAGCCGGTAACCGCGTTCGGCCTTGCTGACGTCGTTCGGCAGCAGCGGGAGGTGGGCGGCGAGTTCCGACCCGAGCAGCAGCAGGTCGAGCGGTTCCCCTTCGACGAGCTCCAGTTCGAGCTCGCAGATCGGTTCGCGCTGTTCGCCGGCGATCACTTCGCCGGTGTCGATCATCATCAGGATGCGTACGCCCTCGCGCGGGGCGTACAGGCGCGTCTCGCGGCGAAAGCGGGTCGAGAACACCGGCTGCAGCGCCGCTTCGTGCCGCTTCAGCAGCTTCAGCACCTTGGGCGCATCGATGGCGGAGAAGTCGAAGGCGCCGCTGTACGACTGCTCCCATTCCGGGCGCTGGGTCAGGCCGCCGGCGGAGACGGCCGAGCATTTCACCGTCTGCAGTCGTACCCGGCCGTGGCGGCGAATGCGCAGCGCGACTTTGCGCTGCTTCAGCGCGAGGTCCGGGGTGTCGAAGTAAGTGTTGTCGAGCGTCACCGCGTTGCCCTGCCGGGCGGCACCGCTGAAGACCGGATGGCGGCGCAGCGCAGGCACCGCTTTCGGGGGCAGGCTGAGTTTGAGTTCGATTTCCTGGCTCATTGGAAGGTGGCGGGCCACGGGTGAAGAAGTGGCCGATTGTAGTCCTCGTGCCGTTACCGGCAGATGTATGGCGATGCGATGCGATGCGATGCGCGCGCTGCGGGAGTTCGGGGGCGCTGCGGCTCAGGCGCTGCCGAAGACGATTGCCCAGAGCGCCTGGACCGGCTCGCGAGCGGCCGCGACCTCATCCGGATCGACCAGCGACAGCAGGCCGTTGAGGCGCTGGCGGTGCTGCAGGCGGCGGAACAGGCGGTAGCTGTCGCCGCAGCGCGTCGCGAGTTCCGCCGGAATCAGGCCGAGTTCGCCGGCGATGCGCAACAGCGCGATGTTGCCGAGGTTGCCGGTAAGTTCGGGGTAGCGGTGCGCGTGGCCGAGCACGAGGTACTGGACCAGGAACTCGACATCGACGAGGCCGCCGGCGTCGTGCTTGAGGTTGAAGCGTTCGCTTTTCCCGGCGTGCGCGTCGCTCATCTTGCGGCGCATCGCCAGCACTTCGGCGCGCAGCGTGTCCAGGTCGCGCGGCAGGCGCAGCACTTCGCAGCGGATGCGCTCGAAGGCCGCACCGATCGTCGCGTCGCCGGCGGCGAAGCGGGCGCGCGTCAGCGCCTGGTGTTCCCACACCCACGCCGATTCAAGCTGGTACTTGCGGAACGACTCGATCGACGTCACGAGCAGGCCGGAATCGCCGTTCGGGCGCAACCGCAGGTCGGTCTCGAACAGGATGCCGGCGGCGGTCTGGCTCGACAGCCAGGTGTTGATGCGCTGCGCGAGCCGGGTGTAGACCTCGAGCGCCTCGGGAGCGGGGTCGTCGAAGAGGAACACGATGTCGAGGTCCGAGGCGTAGCCGAGCTCCTTGCCGCCGAGCTTGCCATACGCGATGACGGCGAACGCGGGGTCGTCACGGTGGCGGATCTTGATCTTGCGCCATACCAGCGGCAGCGCGAGTTCGAGCATCAGGTCGGCGAGCGCCGACAGGTGGTCGGCGAGCTTCTCGACGGTCAGCAGGCCGGCGATGTCCTGCGTCAGCAGCCGGAACACCTGCGCATGGTGCTGCTCGCGCATGACGTCCATCTGGCGCTCCATGTCCGGCTCGAGCGCGTCGAGGGTGGCGCGCATCTGCGTGCGCAGCGCGTCCCAGTCGGGTGCCGGTTCGAGATTGCGGTCGTCGAGCAGTTCGTCGAGCAGGATCGGGTGGCGCGTGAGGTACTGCGCGGCCCAGCGCGACGCGCCGACGAGGTCGGCGACGCGCCGCAGCGCCTGCGGATATTGCTGCAGCAGCGCGAGGTAGGCGCCGCGGCGGCTGATCGCCTCGATCAGGTCAAGGCAGCGTGCGAGGGTTTCGTCCGGCCCCGGGGTGGCGGCGGCGACTTCGACGACGCGCGGCATCAGCGCGTCGAGGCGGCTGCGGATGTGGTTCGGCAGCTGCTGGTAGCGTGCGCTGCCGTGCAGCGCCGCGAGCCGGTGGGCGGCGCCGGACGGGTCGCCGTAGCCGAGGCGCGAGAGGATCGGCTCGGCCTGCTCGACGTCGCGCGCGGCCGCCCACATGCTGTCGAGCGTGTGGGCTTCCTCGCTCGGATCGCCGAACACGTGATCGAAATGCCGGCTCACCGCGGCGCGATGGTGGTCGAGCACGGTGAGGAAGGACGCGTAGTCGGGAAAGTTCATCGCCCGCGCGATGCACTCGCGGTCTGCGTCGTTGCCGGGCAGGTCGTGCGTCTGCGCGTCGTCGAGGTACTGCAGCCGGTGCTCGAGGCGGCGCAGGAAGTCGTAGGCTTCGGCCAGTTCGCGCACCGTCTGCGGCGTGAGCATGCCGCGCTCGCCGAGCACCGCGAGCACGTCGAGCGTCGCGCGCACCTGCAGTCCCGGTTCGCGCCCGCCGCGAATCAGCTGGAACACCTGCGCGGTGAATTCGATCTCGCGGATGCCGCCCGGCCCGAGCTTGATGTTGTTCACGCGGTCACGCCGCGTGACTTCGCGGCGGATCTGCGCGTGCAGCGCGCGCATCGCGTTGATCGAGCCGAAATCCAGGTACTTGCGGAACACGAATGGGTGCGCGATCTGTTCCAGCTCGTGATAGCGCTCGCCGGCCAGCACGCGCGCCTTGATCCACGCGTAGCGCTCCCATTCGCGACCCTGGGTGATGAAATAGTTTTCCAGCGCATCGAAGGAGCACACCAGAGGGCCCGAATCGCCGTTCGGCCGCAGTCGCATGTCGACGCGGAACACCTGGCCGTGCTCGGTGACGTCGGCGAGCGCCTGGATCATCTGCTTGCCGAGCCGTTCGAAGAATTCGAAGTTGCTGATCACCTTGTTGCCGCCGGTGTCGCCGTCCTCGGGGTAGACGAAGATCAGGTCGATGTCCGACGACACGTTGAGTTCGCGCCCGCCCAGCTTGCCCATGCCGATGACCAGCAGCTCCTGCTCCCAACCGGTCGGCGACAGCGGCGCGCCGTAGCGCGCAACCAGTCCTTCGCGCAGCACCTCGTATGCGGCGCGGATCGTCACCTCGGCGAGGACGGTCATCGTTTCGGTGACTTCGGCGAGATCCGCCAAGCCGTTCAGGTCACGCGTCAGCACATGGCAGACGACCCAGCTGCGCAAGTGGCGCAGGCTCGCGCGCAGCCTCGCTTCGTCGAGACCGCGGCTCGCGAGGAACGACGACATCGCCTCACTGTCGAGCGGTTGTGCGAGCGAACCCGCGAGCTGCGCGGCGAGCCACGGCCGGCTGTCGAGCATGCGGCGCATGAATCGGGAAATGGACGCGGCGCGGCGGAGCGCTTCGGGCAGCGGCGAGGAGTCGACGGACATGGGAGGCGAGCTCCGGATCATTGTTAGAATGGCGGGCTCCTGACGCCGCGTGGCGGCGTCGGCGCGGAGGACGTGGAGCGGATTGTAGCCAAGCCTGTCCGTTTTCAGTCGTGCAGCATCGGCTTCAAGCATTATCGAGATGAACGCTCCTTCCGTCCTTCCTGCCGCAAACGACGCCGCGAGCACGGCAACGCCCCGCCGCGCGCCGTGGCGTCCCCTGGCGATCGGGCTGGCGCTTGCATTCTTCGTCGCGGCGCTGTCGTTTCTGTTCGTGCGCGACGTGCTGCTGCCGCGTGCCGACCAGTATCGCGGCCACATTGCCGCGGTGATCGGCGATGCGGTCGGCCTGCCGGTTTCGATCGACGCGCTGTCGGCGGACGTGTCGGGGCTGCGTCCGCGCCTGCATCTGTCGGGTGTCGAGCTGCGCGACCGCGAAGGCCGTCCCGCGCTGCGGCTCGAGACCGTCGATGCGACGCTCGCGTGGTCGTCGCTGCTGCGCGGGCAGCCGCACTTTCACCAGCTCGTCCTGCATGCGCCGCAACTGGCGTTGCGGCGCGATGCCGGCGGGCAGCTCTTCGTCGCCGGGATTCCCGTCGACTCGGGCGGCCCTTCCGGCGGGCTGTCGGACTGGCTGTTCGGGCAGCGCGAGCTCGTGATCCGCGATGCGGTGCTGAGCTGGCACGATGCCTGGCGCGCGGCCCCGGAGCTGCGGCTCGAACACGTGAATTTCCGTCTCGTCCATGCCGGCGGGCGTTACCGCTTCGGCCTGCAGGCCGCGCCTCCTGCTGCGCTCGCGTCGACCCTTGACCTGCGCGGGGACATCACGAGTGCGCAGCCCGCGGCGCCCGCGACATGGAGCGGCGAGCTTTACCTGGCCCTCGCGCAGGCCGACTTCGGGGGATGGCGCGCGTGGATCGACTATCCGATCGAACTTGCCGGCAGCGGCGGCGTGCGGGCGTGGCTGGACCTCACGCACGGGCAGCCGGAGGCATTCACGGCGAATTTCGCTGCTGCTGACGTCGCGACGCGCCTTGCTGCGGAGCTGCCCGAACTGCAGCTCGCCAGCGCCCGCGGCTGGCTGTCCGGGCGGCGTTCGCCGGCCGGGCTGAGCTTATCGGCGCGGGCGCTGCAAATCGCCACCGGCGACGGCCTGGACGAACCCGTCGATTTCGATTTCACGCTGCGCGAGCCGATCGACGGCAAGCCGGACGGGGGACAGTTCAGCGCGAACCGGCTCGATTTTGCCGTGCTCGCGCGTCTGGCGGCGCATCTGCCGTTTGACGAGGCGGGACGGGCGCGCCTTGCGGCGGTCGATCCGCAGGGGCGGCTGGAGGACTTGCAGGCCGCATGGCGCGGCGACGTCGCGCGGCCCGACAGCTGGAGCGTGAAGACCCGGTTCCACGACCTCGGGCTGCGGCCGCAAGGGGTGCTGCCGGGCCTCGCCGGGCTGTCCGGCGAGATCGACGGCGACGAACAGCGCGGCCGTTTCCGTCTCGTCGGGCAGGACATGGCGCTCGACCTGCCCGCGGTCTTCCCGGAGCCCCGCCTCGCGTTCTCGATGCTGCGCGCCGACGGCGGCTGGACGCGGAAGGACGGACAACTGGAGATCGCGCTCGACCGCGCGAGTTTCGACAACCCGGATGCCGCCGGCAGCGCTTCCGGCTGGTATCGGCCTGCGGCCGAAGGGCGCGGAGAAATCGACCTCGCGGCGCACCTGACGCGCGCCGAAAGCAAGGCCGTGTGGCGCTACCTGCCGAAAGTCGTCAACGACGCGACGCGCGACTGGCTGCGCCACAGCCTCAGTGGCGGAACGGTGCCGGAGGCGCGGTTGCGGCTGCGGGGCAAGCTCGACGACTTTCCGTTTCGCGACGGCGCATCGGGCCAGTTCCTGGTGACGACGCGCGTTGCCGGAGCAAGCCTCGACTATGCCGAAGGCTGGCCGGCGATGACCGACATTCACGCCGAAGTCCGTTTCGATGGGCCGGGGATGCGAATCGTTGCCGAGCGCGCGCGCATCTTGGGCGCGACGCTGGGCCGCGTCGTCGCCGACGTGCCGGAGCTCGATGCGCCTGCCGGCGAGGTGATGACGATCGACGGGCGGGCAGGCGGTCCGACCGCGGAGTTTCTCCGCTTCGTGTCGGCGAGTCCGGTCAGCGGGCGGATCGACGGTTTCACCGACGGCATGCGCGCCGAGGGGCGCGGAACGCTCGACCTGAAGCTGGTGATGCCGCTGCGCGACATCGGCGGCAGCACCGTGAAAGGCGAATTCCGCTTCGCCGACAATCGCCTGTGGCTGGTCGACGCGTTGCCGCCGGTGACCGAAGCCGCGGGCAGAGTGCGTTTCACCGAAAAGGATCTCGCGATCCCGGCTGCGCACGGACGGCTTTTCGGCGAACCGATGCAACTGGTCGCCGGTGCCGCGAAGGACGGCGGCGTGAGCTTCAGGGCGACGGGGGCGGCAAGCGTCCAGGCGTTGCGGCAGGCGCAGGACTGGCCGGTGCTTGCGCACCTGTCGGGGACGCTGCCTTGGCAGGCCACCATCGACCTGCGCGCGCAACAGACCAGCGTCGTCGTGCAGTCCGACCTGTCGGGGGTGGCGTCTAGCCTGCCGCAGCCGATGAACAAGAGTGCGACGGCGCGCTGGCCGCTGCGCGTCGCGCTCGCCTTTCCCGGCGGCGCGCGTGAGGACATCCGCGTCTCGCTCGAAGGGCGCGCCGAACTCGAGCTCGTGCGGCGACGCAGCGAGCAGGGATGGGAGATCGACCGTGGTGGCCTGGCGCTGTTTGCGCCGCTGCGCCAGGCTGAACGCGGCGTGATGGTGGTCGCCGACCTCGATGAGCTCGACGTCGACGCGTGGCGCACGGTTTTCGGTGGCGAGGAGGCCGCCGGTGAGCAGCCGGGCGCCGCCGCCGGGCAGATGCCGTCGCTCGCGGGCATCGAACTGCGGGCGAAGCGCGCGACGGCCTTCGGGCAGAGCCTGTCGGAGGTGCGGATTGCTGCCCGAACCGATGCCGGCGGCTGGAAGGGGCGCATCGCGAGCACTGAAGTCGAGGGCGAGTTCGACTGGCGCGAGCGCGGCGAAGGCGCACTCCAGGCGCGCCTGAAGCGTCTTGTTGTAGGGGGTGGCGTGGACGAGGGCGGGGGCGGCGGCGCGGATCCGCTCGAAGCCTATGAGCCGCCGCGCCGGCTGCCCGGACTGAATGTCGTCGCCGAACGCTTCGTGCTGCGCGGCATCGACCTCGGACGCCTCGAACTGCAGGCCCGCAATCGCGGCGAGGTCTGGCATCTCGATGCCCTCGCGATCGCCAATGCCGACGCGACGCTGGCCGGCAGCGGCGAATGGCGACCCGGCGCCCGCGCCAGCACCGCGCTCGATTTTCGTCTCGAAGCCAGCGACATCGGCCGTTTCGCGACGCGCATGGGCTACGAGGAGGCGGTGCGCGGCGGGCATGCGGTCCTCAGCGGCAAGCTCGGCTGGAGCGGGGCGCCGACGCGCATCCACTACCCGTCGCTGTCGGGCGGAATGCTCGTCGAAGCGGGCAACGGCCAGTTCCGCAAGCTCGAGCCGGGCATGGGCCGCCTGCTCGGCGTCCTCAGCCTGCAGGCGCTGCCGCGACGGTTGACGCTGGATTTTCGCGATGTCCTCAGCGAAGGATTCGCGTTCGATCGCATTTCCGGTAGCATCGACGTCAGCGCCGGCGTCATGCGGACCGAGGATCTGCTGATCCGCGGCCCGGCGGCCCGGATCCTCATGAGCGGTTCGGCCGACGTCGAAAGGGAAACCCAGGACCTGAAGGTCACGGTTCAGCCGACGCTGTCCGAATCGGTCGCGATCGGCGCGGCGGCCGGACTGATCAATCCGGTCGCCGGCGTCGTCGCCTACGTCGCGCAGAAAGCGCTCAGCGACCCGATCGAAAAGCTGTTCGCCTTCAATTACGCGATCACCGGCAGCTGGGCGGACCCGAAGGTCGAGAAGCTCGCCGGCCGTTCGGCCGCGGCGAATCCGCAACCTGACCAGGAATGATGAACGTGAGCGTGTCCCCAGACCCTTCGCCCGGAGCGTGCCGGATCGCGGCGATCCAGACCGTGTCCGGCCCGGACGTCGCGGAGAACCTGCGCGTCGCGGCGGCGCTGGTTGCCGAAGCTGCGGCTGACGGTGCACGGATCGTCGCGCTGCCGGAGTATTTCCCGCTGATCACACCGGACGAGACGGCGAAGGTCGCGATCCGCGAGAGCGAAGGCCACGGCCCGCTGCAGGACTTCCTGCGCGAGGCGGCCATGTGTCATCGCGTGTGGCTCGTCGGCGGCACGATTCCGCTCGTCGCCGAAGCCGACGGCAAGGTCCGCAACAGCACGCTGGTGTACGACCCGAGTGGCAAGCAGGTCGCCCGCTACGACAAGATCCATCTGTTCGGCTTCCGCAAGGGCAGCGAACAGTACGACGAGGCCGCGACGATCGAGGCCGGGCGCGAGGTGGTCACGTTCGACGGCCCGTGCGGCCGCGTGGGCTTGTCGGTGTGCTACGACCTGCGTTTCCCCGAACTCTTCCGCGCGATGGGCAAGGTCGATCTGATCGTATTGCCGGCGGCCTTCACCTGGACGACCGGTCGCGACCATTGGGAGGTGCTGCTGCGTGCGCGCGCGATCGAGAACCAGTGCTACGTGATGGCGCCTGCGCAGGGCGGACGCCATCCGGGCGGGCGCGTGACCTGGGGACACAGCCTGATCGTCGACCCGTGGGGCGAGGTGCTCGCCTGCCGGGACGAAGGACCCGGCATCGTCGCCGCGGACCTCGACCCCGAGCGTATCGCGGCGGTGCGCGAGAGCCTGCCGGCGCTGCGGCACCGCTGCCTCGCAACCTGAACCCGAGGGTGCCGGACAAGACTCCGGTGACCTTTATCGGGTCGGCCCTGTCGAACAGGGCGATCCAACGACTGGACAAACAATGAGCCCCACACAAAACTCGCTTAAGGTTGCCGACCGCTACCTGCTGAACCCCTACGATCTGGGCCATCCGGAACTCGAAAAAGTGTTCCGCAAGCTGTTGAACCACCGGCTCGACTACGCCGACCTGTATTTCCAGTATCACCGTTCCGAAGGCTGGAGCCTCGAGGAAGGCATCGTCAAGTCCGGCAGCTTCAACATCGAGCAGGGCGTCGGGGTGCGCGCGATCTGCGGCGAGAAGACCGCCTTCGCCTACTCCGATGACATTTCGCTGCCGGCGCTCACTGCGGCTGCCGAAGCCACGCGGGCGATCGCGGATGCCGGCGGCCAGCGCAGCGTCGCGGTCCGGCCGCATGCCGGCGTGCCGCGCCTGTACCGCGGCGACGATCCGCTCGCGTCGCTCGACGACACCGCGAAAGTGAAGCTGCTCGAACGGCTCGAACGCTTCGCGCGCGACGAAGACCCGCGCGTCACGCAGGTGATGGCGCACATTTCCGGCTCGTGGGAAGTCGTCATGGTGATGCGCAGCGACGGCCACATGGCGGCCGACGTGCGTCCGCTGGTGCGGGTTTCGGTCACCGTGATCATGGAAGAAAACGGCGACCGCGAGCAAGGCAGCGGCGGCGGCGGCGGACGCTTCGACTACGGTTATTTCGACGATGACCGGCTGCGCGAATATGCTTTGGCGGCAGTGCATCAGGCCCGCACGAATCTCGGCGCCGGGCCGGCGCCGGCCGGCACGATGAGCGTCGTGCTCGGGCCGGGCTGGCCCGGCATCCTGCTGCACGAGGCGATCGGCCACGGCCTCGAAGGCGACTTCAACCGCAAGGGCAGCTCCGCGTTCTCCGGGCGCATGGGGCAGCAGGTGGCGGCGAAAGGCGTCACGGTCGTCGACGACGGCACGCTGCCGGACCGCCGCGGCTCGTTGACGATCGACGACGAGGGCAATCCGACCGAATGCACGGTGCTGATCGAGGACGGCATCCTCACCGGCTACATGCAGGACACGATGAATGCGCGCCTGATGGGCGTGAAGCCGACCGGCAACGGCCGCCGCGAGTCGTTTGCCCACCTGCCGCTGCCGCGCATGACGAACACCTACATGCTGAACGGCGACAAGTCGCATGAGGAAATCATCAAATCGGTGAAAAAAGGCCTGTACGCAGCCAATTTCGGTGGCGGACAGGTCGACATCACGTCGGGCAAGTTCGTCTTCTCGACCGCCGAGGCCTATCTCATCGAGAACGGCAAGGTCACGCGGCCGGTCAAGGGTGCGACGCTGATCGGCAACGGTCCGGATGCGCTGACGCGCGTATCGATGATCGGCAACGACATGGCTCTCGATCCGGGCGTCGGCACGTGCGGCAAGGATGGCCAGAGCGTGCCGGTCGGGGTTGGCCAGCCGACGCTGCGCATCGACGGGTTGACGGTCGGCGGGACCGGCTGAAGACTGCCGGCGCCCATGCGTTCCAGCCGCCCGGAGGCGTTGCTGCTGCTCGGGCGTGCAATAGGCAGGTTGAAAAGGCGGTATCGAAGGCGTTTTGACGTTATGGCTGTCGTTCGCGGGCAACAACCCCGCCGTAGCGGAACAGGCTCGGAGTCAGCGCATGCCGTTGCAGCAGGCGGTAGAACTCCGTGCGATTGCGGTCCGCGAGGCGCGCCGCGTCCGAAACATTGCCGTCGGTGAGTTTGAGCAGCTGGATGAGGTAGTTGCGCTCGAAGCGTTGCTTCGCTTCGGCGTAACTCAGGGCTTCGATGCTCGGCACGCGCAGCGCCCGCTCGACCAGTGCGAGCGGGATCAGCGACGTCGTCGCGAGCGCGCAGGCCTGTTCGACGACGTTCTGCAACTGGCGGATATTCCCCGGCCAGGCCGCGGTCGCGAGCGCTTCCATCGCTTCCGGGGCGAAACCGCGCAGCCGTTTGTGGTATTTGCGCCCGATCACCTGAAGGAAGTGGTTGGCGAGCAGCGGGATGTCCTCGCGGCGCTGGTCGAGCGTCGGCAAGGTCAGGCTGACGACGTTGAGCCGGTAGAACAGATCCTCGCGGAACTGCCCCTCGGCAAGCGCGAGCTCCAGGTCGCGGTGCGTCGCGGAGATGATGCGCACGTCGATCGGCTCGGCGCGACTCGCGCCCACAGGGCGCACGGCGCGCTCCTGCAGCACGCGCAGCAGCTTCACCTGCAGCGCGAGCGGCATGTCGCCGATCTCGTCGAGAAACACCGTGCCGCGATGGGCGGTGAGGAAAAGCCCGGTGTTGGCCGTTGCCGCGCCGGTGAAGGCGCCTTTCACATGGCCGAAGAGTTCCGATTCGAGCAACTGTTCCGGAATCGCGCCGCAGTTGATCGCGACGAACGGCGCGTTCGCGCGGCTGCTGATGCGGTGGATCGCGCGCGCGAGCAATTCCTTGCCAGTGCCGCTGTCGCCGCGGATGAGGATGCTCGCGTCCGACGCGGCGACGAGGCGGGCTTCGTCGAGAACAGTCGCCATGCGGTTGCTGTGGCTGATGATTTCATCGCGCCAGTCCCCGTCATCGGCGTCGTCCCCGATGTGCATCGGGCCGCCCACTTGCAGCGCCTGCGCGATCTTCTCGAGCAGCGCCTGGCTGTCGAAAGGTTTCGTCAGATAGCCGAAGACGCCGCGGGAGGTCGCCTCGACGGCGTCGGGAATGCTGCCGTGCGCAGTAAGCAGGATCACCGGCAGCACCGGGCAGGTGCGCCGGATCTCTTCGAACAGCGCGAGCCCGTCGCGGTCGGGCAGGCGCACGTCGCTGACGACCAGGCTGAAGCGTTCGACTGCGATGCGCCCGAGCGCCGCCTCCGCCGTCTCGGCGGTGCTGACGCGATAGCCGCTCGCGTGCAGGCGCAGCGACAGCAGCTTGAGCAGGTCGGTGTCGTCATCGACGAGCAGCAGGTGGGCGCCGGCAGTGGGGGCAGGGCTGTGAGTGGGTTTCATCGCGTGATCCTCCGTTCCGTCGGCGCCAGAGGCGGGGCCGCATGGGCGGCCGGGCGCTCCGGTAGCGTGCGTTCGATCTCGGTCAGCGCCTCGATCTTTTCCTCGAGCTCGCGGGCGTGCCGGCGGCTTTCCTTGAGATGCTGGCCGGTGCGTTCGAGTTGCCGGGCGAGGGATTGCGCCGCCGTCTCGAGACGTTGCTGCTCGGCAAATTGATCGGCCAGCAGCCGCGCCAGCGGACGCAACGCGACCGCCTCGGGTCGTGGCGAGGCGTCCACCACTGCCAGCAATGCCAGCGCGCGCGGAATATTGCTTCCCGGCGGACGGGCGAGCGCGATCGCCTGGAGCAGCTGATTCAGCGGGTCGCCCGCGCCGACCGCAAGGACATCCCGTTCCCGTTCCAGCTCGGCCGGTTCGAGCTGGCGGACGAAATGGTAGTACTCGATCGCACTCTCGACTGCGCGTCGGCCGCCGTCCTTCGACGGGTCGGCGCGCTCGGCGTCGCCCGGCCCCGGCGCAGCCAGGTTCGCGCACGCCCCCAGCAGGACGGCGGCCAGCAAGGCCACGAACGTCCTTGCGACGAACCCCGGTCGCCGTGCCGCAGAACTTGCCGGGACCGACGAGGCTGAGCGACCCGTTTCAGTTTCAGCTTTCATCGGGAAGCACGATCCTGAAATGGGCGCCCGCAGAGGTCGGCACCAGCTCGATTTTCCCGCCATGCGCGTGGATGAATTCGCGCACGATCGAAAGCCCCAGGCCACTGCCATGACGCGGCGCTGCCGGCTGCCGGCTGCCTTGGTAAAAAGGTTCGAAGATGCGTTCGGATTCGTTTTCAGGCACGCCAGGTCCCTCGTCGATGCAGTCGATCGTCACGTCGCGCCGCTCGCGAGCGATTTTCAAGCGGACCTTGCCCCCGTGCGGACTGAACGAGATCGCGTTCGCGACCAGGTTCGCGAGCGCGATCCGCAGCTTGTCGGGATCGGCGATCAACGGCGGGACATTGCCTTTTACGTCGATATCGACGTGAAGATTCCGGCTCTGTATCTGCAATTGCTGTTCCGCGACCACCGCCTCGACCAGTGCTCGCAATGCCACTTTCCGGCGCTTGAGGCTGCGCGCGTCGAACACCGCGGCGTTGTAGCCGAGCAATCCTTCGATGCGCAGCTGCAGCGCGCGGGTATTGTGTTCAAGAATGGCCACGACTTCGTGCTGCTCGGTCGTGAGCCTGCCGACAACGCCGTCCTTGAGCAGCGCGATGCCTTCGCGCAGGGATGCGAGCGGAGTCTTCAGTTCGTGCGACACATGGCGCAGCACTCGCGTACGGTTCGCTTCCAGGTCCGCGAGACGTACCCGCAGCCAGTCCAGGCGCCGCCCCACCCGGCGCAGGTCGGCTGGCCCGCCAATGATGACCGCTTCGTCGAAGCGGCTCTCGCCGAGCGCTTCGATCGCGCCTTCGACCCTGTTCAGCGGCCGCAGCACCCACCATCCGGTGAGCGCCGCGAGCAGGAAGGCCGCCGTCACCGCCACCAACAAGTGCCACGCCAGCTGTTCGCGATTGCTGTCGAGTTCGTCGAGCAGCTGTTTCGACTCCGCCTCCAGCTGCAGGCGGAGTTCCGCAGCGAGCTGCTCGTTGAGGATCGGCAACTCGCCGAGTGCCCGGAGCGCGGCGTCGGCTCCCGCGCGAGCGTTCAACGCTGCCGCGCCCCGGTTGGAAGCGTCGATCCACTGGTTGACGAGTTCTTGCGATTTCGCGCTTCCGAGGCCGGCAATCCACACCAGCGCCGTCATCGAGTCGTCGCGCGCCTGCTCGAACCGCTCGAGCAGCACGGGATCGTCGAGAACCAGAAACTGGCGGGCGCTGCGTTCCATATCCACCGTGCGTTCGCCCAGTTCCTGGAGCGCGCTGGAAAAACCGAGCGCGTGTCCTGCGCCTTCGCGACTGCGCACCGCAAAGTCTTCGAGGGTCAGCAGTCCGCCAAGCGCTGCGGTGCCCAGGATCGCGGCGATCAGCAGAAAGCTCGCAAGCAGCGTGGCACTGAAGGACAGGCGGGACATGGACGGCCGGCGAATGAGCTCATAGTCCGGCGTCGCAGTTTAGTGCGCGGTCTCAGGCGGGGTCCGTAAGGAAATGCAAGCTGGCGCTTTTTGGCTACACGAATGTCGCTCTGAAGCGACATAAACAAATCAATAAAATTCAAATGCTTAATGCGAATCCGCATATGAGATGTCGTGTCATGGCGACATCAGAGCGCAAAAAATCTCGTGTATTGTTCCAGCTTATATTCGTAGAAAGATGAATATAAAAGACTAAATCCGCATGGCGTGAATTTTGCGTCCGCGTCGCTGGTCGTCTGACGCGAATTCACCCAGGAGAGATCATGTTCAGCAAATCCCCAGTGTTCCCGAAAGCTGCCGATCCACAGGCCGCGCGTGGACAGCGCATCGGGCCGGGCAATTTCGCAACCGCTCAGCCGGCCGGGCTGACCAGCAGTTCTGCCGAGACCTCCCCGTCGCCGCGCGATGCCGGCGCGAGCAGCGGGGCAGGCGGGACAGCCGCGTCGAGTCCCCTTCCGCGCGCCAACGAGGTCGCAGAAGACGCCGGCTACGGTTCCGGCAGCCGCCTCATCGTCGGGCCGGAGGTCAAGCTCAAAGGCGCGGAGATACTGGATTGCGACACGCTGATCGTCGAGGGTCGCGTCGAAGCGACCATGGACAGCCGCGTCATTCGCATCGCCGAAAGCGGCTCGTTTGCAGGAACGGTCGGCATCGACATCGCGGAAATCCGCGGCCGGTTCGACGGCGAACTCACTGCGCGCACCCAACTCGTGATCCACGCGACGGGCCGTGTCAGCGGCAAGATCCGCTACGGCAAGATCCTGATCGAGGAAGGCGGCGAGCTGTCCGGCGACGTCCAGTCCCTGGCGTCGGCGAAGGAAGCGGGGAGGGTCGTGCCGCGCGAGGAGTCGACGCCGAAAGTCGCAGTCGTGGGCGCCGGCTGACGATTGTCGTGTCTGAGCGACATGCGCCAGGAGGCGGCCTGCTGAAGGCCGGTCGCCGCAGGCGCGCCCGCTCATCAGTTCAGTTCGCGCGGCTCCCGCGGTCATCGGACGCGAGCCGCAGCGCTTGGTAGCCCCAGTGCTTCTCCCACGCCGCCCGCACCAGGTTCGGGTACTCGGGCTTGCCGAGGCTGCCGTTGTAGCGTCCCAGCGCCCGGTACAGATCGCCTTTTTCGATGTCCAGATAGTGGCGCAGGATCGTGCAGCCGTAGCGCAGGTTCGTGCGCAGGTGGAAGAGATTGTCTTCCGGCAGGCCGATAGCCTTGATCCAGAATGGCATCACCTGCATGAAGCCGCGCGCTCCGGCGCTCGACACGGCGTATTTCCGGAAGCCGCTCTCGACCTGGATCAGGCCCAGCACGAGTTGCGGATCGAGTCCCGCCCGCGTGGCTTCGTAGTGCACGGCGGTCAGCAATTCTTCCCGGTAATGAGGATCCGGGATACGTTTTTCGAGACGACGGGACATATCCTGCAGCCACCGCACACGCTCCCCGGCGTTGGCAATGAGGAGTTCCGGAGCGCCCGCGTCGCTTACCGCCGCATGTAACGCCGAGCGCACGCTCGCCGCCATCGGTTCGTACTGCTGGCGGCCGGCGAGCGCTTGCTCCGGAGCGCCGGCGAGACCCGCGAGCAGAGCGACACTCAGCACGAGGCCGCACGCGGCACTCCTGCCACGGCTATCGACGCTCCTCACGCGGCCGGCTGGAGCTTCGAGCCGACAAAAGCGGCGAGTTCGGCAAGCGGAATCTTCGCCGGCTCGGCGTCGCGCCGCCCCTGATATTCGGCTATCCCTTCCTTCAGTCCGCGATCACCGATGACGACGCGATGCGGAACGCCGATCAGTTCCCAGTCGGCGAACATCACGCCGGGACGCTCGTCGCGGTCGTCGAGGATCACGTCGATGCCGCCGGCGAGCAGCGTTTCGTAGAGCTTCGTCGCTTCGCTGCGCACCGCTTCGGACTTGCCCCAGCCGACCGGGCAGACGACGACGCGGAACGGTGCGATCGCGTCCGGCCAGATGATGCCGCGGGCGTCGTGGTTCTGCTCGATCGCCGCACCGAGGATGCGCGTGACGCCGATGCCGTAGCAGCCCATTTCGAAATGCTTCGGCTTGCCGTCCTCGTCGAGGAAGGTCGCATTCATCGACTGCGAGTATTTGGTGCCGAGGTAGAAAACGTGGCCGACCTCGATACCGCGCTGGATCGCGAGCCGTCCCATGCCGTCCGGGCTCGGGTCGCCTTCGACGACGTTGCGCAGGTCGGCGACGAGATCGGGTTCCGGCAGGTCGCGGCCCCAGTTCGTGCCGGTCAAGTGGAAGTCCGCCTCGTTGGCGCCGCAGATGAAGTCGGCCATGTTCGCGACGGTGCGGTCGGCGACGACCCTGACGGTCTTCTTCAAGCCCACGGGCCCGAGGTAGCCGGCCTTGCAGCCGAAGCGCTCGGCGATCTCGGTTTCCGTCGCAAAGCGGAACCCCGCCTTCAGGCCGGGGAGCTTGCCCGCCTTGACCTCGTTCAGTTCGTGATCGCCCCGCAGCAGCAGCAGCCACAGCGTGACGCCGGCCGGCTTGCCCGCGTCATCGACGTCCTCGGTCGCGAGGACCAGCGATTTCACCGTCGTCGCGAGCGGCACGCCGAGAAGCTCGGCGACCTCTGCGCAGGTCGTCCTGCCCGGAGTGGGGGTTTTTTCGAGCGCCTTGGCCGGCGCGGCGCGGGTCGCCAGCAACGGCAGCGCTTCGGCAAGTTCGATGTTGGCCGCGTAGGCGGAGCCGGGACAGTAGACGATCGCATCCTCGCCGGTGTCGGCGATGACCTGGAATTCATGCGAACGATCCCCGCCGATCGCCCCGGTGTCGGCAGCAACAGCCCGGTACGTCAGACCGAGCCGGTCGAAAATGCGGCAGTAGGCGGCATACATCGCGTCGTAGCTGCGGCCTGCGGCCGCCGCGTCGCGGTCGAACGAATACGCGTCCTTCATCGTGAACTCGCGGCCACGCATCACGCCGAATCGCGGCCGGCGCTCGTCGCGGAACTTAGTCTGGATCTGGTAGAAGTTCTTCGGCAGCTGACGATAGCTTTTCAGTTCCTGACGAGCGATGTCGGTGACCACTTCCTCAGACGTGGGCTGCAGCGCGAAGTCGCGCTGGTGCCTATCCTTGAAGCGCAGCATCTCGGCGCCCATCTGTTCCCAGCGACCGGTTTCGTCCCACAGTT
Source organism: Aromatoleum anaerobium (assembly GCF_012910705.2). Taxonomy (GTDB): domain Bacteria; phylum Pseudomonadota; class Gammaproteobacteria; order Burkholderiales; family Rhodocyclaceae; genus Aromatoleum; species Aromatoleum anaerobium. The sequence continues at coordinate 597,781 of NZ_WTVG02000037.1, forward strand.
CGGCGGGCTGCACGAGCGGCATCGTCAGTTCGAGTGCGCCGGCGCGGTTCATTTCCTCGCGCACGATGTCCTCGACCTTGCGGATCACGCGCAGGCCGATGGGAAGGTAACTGTAGATGCCGGCTGCGACTTTGCGGATGAAGCCCGCGCGCAGCATCAGTTTCTGGCTGACGACCTCGGCATCCGAGGGGGCTTCCTTGAGGGTGGAGATGAAATACTGGCTGGCGCGCATGCTGGGTCCGGGGGTCGGGCTGGTGAGCAAAGACGCGATTTTACCGTGTCGACGACGGATATGCAGATCGCGGTACGCCGCGCCCCTACGCCGCCCGGCCTGCTGCCCACCCGCCGCGAAGCTGCGGAACGGGAACGCTTCCGGTGGTTCGCCTTTCCAAGCCTCTGTAAATGTGGAAAAATTGTGACAGTTCTTGAATTGAAGGTTTGATCATGCTCGATCGTGAAGGCTATCGCCCGAACGTCGGCATCATTCTGGTCAACACGCGCAATGAGGTTTTCTGGGGCAAGCGGATCCGTGAGCATTCGTGGCAGTTCCCGCAAGGTGGCATCAAGCACGGCGAAACGCCCGAGCAGGCCATGTTTCGCGAACTGTTCGAGGAAGTGGGTCTGCGTCCCGAGCATGTGAAGATTCTCGGCCGCACGCGTGGTTGGTTGCGGTACGACGTTCCGAAGCACTGGATCAAACGGGAATGGCGCAATACCTACCGGGGACAGAAGCAGATCTGGTTTCTGTTGCGTTTGGTGGGGCGTGATTCCGACGTCTGTCTGCGAGCCAGCACTCATCCGGAGTTCGATGCCTGGCGCTGGAGTGACTATTGGGTGCCACTGGAAGCCGTGATTGAGTTCAAGCGGCAGGTGTACCAGCAGGCGTTGTTCGAACTGTCGAAGACATTGTTCCGCACGCGGCCCCGGGACCCCCCCGAGGCCTACAAGGTACTGACCGAAGTGCGCGAGCCTTGAGCGCCATTCCTCGTCGCCCCGCATGTCGATGTTCGTCATGCGGGGCGTTTTCTTTGGCCGACGCTCGGGTCCCCGGATTCAGTCGGTTGACGGCGATGAACTCCCCGGAAACGATCGGGTCGAATGGATGCGTCCGGGCCGTTCGGCTGCGGTCGCTGCAAAGCTTCTCGGACGTGAAAAAAATGCGCTTGCGGCGGGCCGAAAAAACCAGCGGCATGCGATCGGCACGCTTGTCAATATTCTGTAATGGGAGGTGTCCATGAACCGGGAATTCGATCCGCTTCCGCAAGCGCGCCTGGCGGGCCTGCATTGCGAAGTCGCAAGAACCGATAACAACCGCAGGGTTTCCCGCAACTCCCCGGCGATAGAGGTCATGACGGACCTCACGAGAATTCCCGCCGCGACGATCGCGGCCGAAACGTCGCTGGGGGATGCCAACCGCGCCATGATCCTGCGCGGAGTGCGACTGTTGCTGGTGACCGATTCGCGTCAGCAGGTGATGGGCGTGATTTCGGTCGCCGACCTGCTGGGCGAAAGCCCGGTGCGGACCGCACAGGAACGCGGCACACGGGTCGGCGAACTGACCGTCGATTCCGTCATGACGCCACTCGAGCGCACCGAGGCCGTCGAACTCGGCGAAGTCATGCGCGCGGACGTGGGGCATGTTCTCGCGACGCTGAAACGTTCTGGCCGGCAGCATGCCTTGGTGCTGGAACGCTGCGAGGGCGGACGGGGCCTGATCAGGGGGATTTTCTCGGCCTCACAGATCGCGCGCCAGCTCGGTGAGCCCCAGCCGGTCAGCACCGAGATCGCGAGGAATTTCGCCGAGATCGAAGCGGCAATCTCCGCCTGAGGCAATAAGCCCGGCACGCAAGGCGTCTCATGACGCTTTCCCCTCCGCTGGACGGCCGAAGGCGAGACCGGGCAGGCCCACCTGGATATCTTGAAAACCTCGAGTCGTAGGGGGTCGCTGGTCCACCCGCCTAGCGGACGTAAGGCTGGTTTTTGCTTTTTCGATTGCCGACGAGAATCTGGAACGTGACAATGCCGAAAAGACCTCTGCGGTGCATTTCCTTCGATTCGAGCTGCCGCCGGACATGATCCGGGTGGTGAAGAGCGGTGGAGGGCTCGCAATCGGGATCGATCATCCGGCTACTCTGCCGCGGTGGATCCGCTGCCCGAGAGGATTCGTTTGTCCCTGTGCGGAGACCTGCAAGCTTGAAATCGTTCCAAACCATCGTCCAAGCGGGGATGGCTGCCCTCGTGTTCTTTTCCGGCGCCGCTTGCGCCGGCCTTTTCAGCGATCCGGATCCGAACTGGAAGGAAGGCGACTACGAGCTGCCGGCTCCGCCGCTTCCCTCCGCGTTGCGCGAATTCCCCGTCGATGTGACTTCGCGCAATCGTTTTCTGCTCGACGAGCATAGCCTGACAGTGGGCGAGGATGGTGTCGTCCGCTACGTGCTTGTGGTGCACACCACGGGTGGAGCCGAGAACGTCACTTTCGAAGGCATCCGCTGCGAGGTGGCCGGATGGCGTATCTATGCGGTCGGCCGCGACGCAGGCGAGTGGGCGGTGGCGCGCGACGCCGGCTGGCAGCCAATCATCGACACCGCGTACAACCGTCCGCGCGCAGCTTTGGCGAAGGAATATTTCTGCGACGGACCAGTCCCGCCGCGCAACGTCGGCGAAGTGCTGCGGCGGCTGCGTGGCATGGAGCCGGCATTGAAGTGACCGACATCTCGAGGTGTTCATGATCGACGAAGCGATTGTCCAGTTCGACAAGGCGTTGCGCACGCTATTCGCTCCCGCGCGCAGCGTGCGCCCGGTCCCCGGCGCCGACGTGCCCGAAACGCATCTGGGGGATCGTGACCGGCAGCATGTCGCGGCCCTGATGCGCGTCAACCACAGCGGCGAGATATGCGCCCAGGCGCTGTACCAGGGGCAATCGATGAGCGCGGTCGACCTCGACGTCAAGCGCGAGCTCGCGCGGGCCTCCGACGAGGAAACCGAGCACCTGGCGTGGACCGAGCAACGCATTTCCGAACTCGGCGGGCGCAAGAGCTTGCTGAATCCGCTGTGGTACGGCGGGTCGCTGGCGCTGGGGCTGCTGGCCGGGAGGCTTGGCGACCGATGGAATCTCGGCTTCCTTGCCGAAACCGAGCGCCAGGTCGAAGCGCATCTCAGCGGCCATCTGGAACATTTGCCCCCCGAGGACCGCAAGTCTCGTGAAATTCTCGAGCAGATGAAGGCGGACGAGGCCCATCACGCCGACGTCGCGCGCGCCCTCGGGGCTCACGAACTGCCTGCGCCCTTCAGGGGAGCGATGAGATTGATGGCCCGCGTGATGACGGCGACCGCGTACCGGGTATAACGAGCAAAACGCGTGCGGCGCGTCGGGCACACAGCGCCCTCACTCGCACTCGACGATGTCCCATTCGTGCACCAATTCGGCGGTCTTGCCGAGCATGATCGACGCCGAGCAGTATTTCTCTGCTGATAGATGAATCGCGCGCTCCACCGCCTCGGCCTTCAGCCCTTTACCCCGCACGGTGTAGTGAAAAGTGATGCGGGTGAACACCTTCGGGTCCGCTTCCGCACGCTCGCCCGAGAGCTTTACCTCACAGCCGCGAACATCCTGGCGCCCGCGTTTCAGGATCAATACGACGTCGAACGCCGTGCACCCGCCAGCGCCGGCAAGCATCATTTCCATCGGCCGGGGGGCAAGATTCCGGCCGCCCGCCTCCGGAGCGCCATCCATCGCCACGACGTGACCGGTACCGGTCTCCGCGAGGAAGGTCATTCCATCGACCCACTTGATAGTGCATTCCATCATCTACTCCGTTGTTCGCTTGATGAGCGAGGGAACCTCTGGGCGAGGCGGAGCGGCATTTTACCGGATGGTAATCCGACAGGGCTAACGGTCATTGCGACGAGCGCCACCCCTGATGATGAAAGAAACTACGGGGTGGAAGATGGCGGGAAGAGGTCGCGCAATATTTTGGCGGTTCGACCCCGCAAGCTAACGTGACCC
>NZ_WTVG02000002.1 GCF_012910705.2 Aromatoleum anaerobium
TTGGCAGACGGGATCGTGCGATTCTGCTGTTACTTGCCCACTTGGGGCTTCGGGCGGGCGACATCGTGCAGTTGCGTCTGGAGGATATCGACTGGAAAGGCGCCTGGCTATCGGTCACGGGAAAGAACCGGCGCGAGACGCGGCTGCCCCTGACCCAGGAGGTCGGCCAGGCCCTGGTGGACTACTTGCAGGAAGGACGACCGCGAACCGACTCCGACGCCCTGTTCGTTCGCGCCCGGGCCCCCTTCCGTGCCTTCGCCAATCATTGTGCCGTCTCGGTCATCGTCGAACGCGCCCTGCACCGGTCTGGCGTCAAATGCCCGAGCCGAGGAGCCGCCCATGTCCTTCGTCACTCCGCGGCGACCTCGATGTTGCGGCACGGCGCGTCGCTGCAAGACATTGCCACCGTTCTCCGGCACCGTTCAATCGACACCACGCAGATCTACGCGAAGGTCGACGTCACGACGCTGGGGCAGATTGCGCAACCCTGGCCGGGGGCGCAGCCATGCTAGTGTTTAGTTGCGTTAATACAAGATAGTATTATGATACCCACTTCGCTTGA
>NZ_WTVG02000036.1 GCF_012910705.2 Aromatoleum anaerobium
TTGATGCCGAGGCGCTTGGCGGTGCCCGCGTTGATGATCACGCCGGTGTGGCCGCGCACGTTCTGCGCGACTTCGCGCATCAGCGCGATCGAGACGTTGCCGCCGGTGTGGTACTGCATGCTCTTGGTCGCGAGCAGCCACAGCGGGAAGTCGTCCGGGTTGGCGCCGGCATTTTTGAGCTGCTCGGTCCAGCGCCCGGGCACGTCGTGCCACTCGGGCAGCGCCGTGTATTCGGAGAGCTGCGCGTCCCACCAGTGCATCTTCTGTTCGTGCAGCCGGTTGCCCAGTTCCCGGCCGATCCGCAGCAACCGCTCCTGGTACGGCATCTCGTAGCGGAGATTGTGCTTCTCCATCGTCGGCGTGAGGTACCAGTCGAACTTCGACATCGGCACGGTGTAGAAGCCGTGCTCCTTGAACCATTCGAGGTCGTGCGTCTCGGCCCCGTGCGACAGGCTCGCGGAAGACGCCTTGCAGATCGCGTCCCAGATCGCCTCGACGCCATGTTCCCGGCTTGGGTCGAGGGTATGGTCGTACTGCTCGCCTTTCAACGGCGCCCCGCCCCCGGCGCCGCGGTTGAGCGCCGTGTTGTAGCCTTCGAGCAGCCCGGTGCGCTTGGCCAGTTCCGTGCTGATCCACGTGAAGTCGCGCGCCTCGCCCTGCGGCGCGACCGCGGGCTGGCGCAGCACGACGCCGCGGTGCTCCCAGAACTGCTCGACGAACTTCGTGCCGCCGACCTTGATCATCTGCAGCGACTCGAGGTCGGTCGCCTCGGGCAGCAGCACGTCGGCCATCCAGTTGGTCTCGTCCACCGTGTAGGCAAAGCACACCGTGAAGGGAAACGTCGCGATCGTGTCGACCAGCGTCGGCGTGTCCCAGAACGAGATCGCCGGGTTCGAGCGATAGACGAACCATACGTCGGGCAGCGTCGGCACCGGCATCGACCAGTCGCTGGGCACTTCGCGCAGGTGCATCCACGCCAGTTGCGTCGGGCCCAGCGCCTGGCTCCAGGCGCTGTTGCCGACGATCGGCACGAGCGTGCGGTGCGCGTTACGCCCCGTCGGCGTCGACACCCAGTGTTCCTTGTCGGTCGGGTTGAAGTTCTGCGCCATGAAGCCGTCTTCGCCGGCCTTGACGCTGACGTGGCGATCATCGTGCGGGCGGTTCAGCCGCACCGTCGTGCCGAGCGTGCCGCCGGGGTTCTCGAGCGCGCCGACGAGGGTCGCCAAGAGCGTGCGCGCCCAGCAGCATTCGAACGCGCCCCAGCCGTTGTTGACCGACTTGCCGAGCGTCACCGCGACCGGGCGCAGCGGCAAGGTGTGGCCATCGATGTCGATCGTCGCGCCGATCGACGCGGCTTCGAGGTATTCGTTGGCGATGCGCCGGATCGTCGCCGCCGGCACGTCGCACACGCCTGCCGCCCATTCCGGGGTGTATTTCTTCATGTGCTCGACGAGCATCGTGTACGCGGTCTTGCCTTCGACCGTGCCCATTTCGCGACACACATCATCGGCGTCGACGCTCACGGCACCGGCCACGGGGAAGCATCCGGCCACCGCCGGCACTGCACCCGCCGTATCGAACGGCACGGCGCGCCCGCTCGCCTCGTCCCACAGCAGCGGTTTGCGTGTCGCCGCGTCGCGCAGGTACAGGCCATCGGGGCCGACGAGATACGGCGACGAGGTGCGATCACGCAGGAACGACACGTCGAGCTTATCCAGACCCTGTTCGCACACCAGCACGTGGATCAGTGCGAACATGAACGCCGGGTCGGTCTTCGGCCGGATCGGCACCCATTCGGCCGAACACGCGCCGGTCACCGACAGATGCGGCTCGACCTGCACGCGCTTGTAGCCGCGCACGCGCGCCCCGGCGTGGCGCGTCACCGCACAGGGGCCGCCGGAGGCTTCAACGTTCGAGCCGATCGAGATCACGTAGTCGGCGAGCGGCGTGTCGGCCGCGACCGTGAACGCGCGGTGCCAGAACTCGCCGTACAGGTGCTCCGAATGCACGCACTTGACGCCCTGGCCCGAACCGAAGCTGAAGTCGATCGGCCCCCACGCCGAAAGAAAGGCCGGGAACGTACCCATGTACATCGCCGGCGTGCCGCCGTGGCCGAAGCTCGCCGCGAGCCGCGGCAGGCCGGCTTCGTCCGTCACCCCTTTCGCGCGCGTCGCGGTGAGTTTCGCGGCGACCAGATCGAGCGCCTCGTCCCACGACACCGGCACGAAGCCGGGATCCTCGTTGCGCCCCTTCTTCGGGTTCGTGCGCTTCATCGGCTGCAGCACGCGGTGCGGATTGTAGGTCTTTTGCACCAGCCCGTAGGCTTTCACGCACACCCGCCCGCGCGCCGGATGCACGTCCTCGGCGGCGAAGTTCGGCTCGATCTCGGTCGCCACGCCGTCGACGACTTTCACCGTCATGAAGTCCGGGCCGGCGACGCAGTTGTAGCAGTAGCTCGCGACCTTGGCGACCGACTGCGGCTTGGGGGCAAGCGTCATGGTGTTCCTCACCTCAATGAATGCGTTGCGGGTGCGAATACACGCTGTGGCGCGCGCCGCGTGCAAACCCGATCAATGTGACCCCGGCCGCTTCGGCCAGGCGCACCGCCATGCCGGTCGGCGCCGACACCGCGGCGACGACCGCGATGCCCACCGCGGCGGCCTTTTGCACGATCTCGTAGCTCGCGCGGCTCGTCATCAGCACGAAGCCCTCGTCAAAGGCGTCCCCGTGCGCGGCGACCGCGCCGATCAGCTTGTCGAGCGCGTTGTGCCGGCCGACGTCCTCGCGCACGAGCGCGACCGCGCCGTCCAGGCCGCACCATGCGGCCGCGTGCACTGCGCCGGTCAGGTGGAACAGGTGCTGCCGTGCGTGCAGTTCTGCCTGCGCGCGGGACAAGGCGCCGGTGTGCAGCACGCCGCGGCTTGCGTTAACCGTTCCCACGGGGCGAGCAACGATCTGGTTCAGGCTCTCGATGCCGCACAGCCCGCAGCCGGTGCGCCCGGCCATCGCGCGGCGGCGCTGGCGCAGCCCGGCGAACCGCTCGCCGGCGATGCGCATCTGCACTTCACAGCCTTGGGGATGTTCGACGACTTCGATGTCATAGAGCTCGCACGCATCGGTGATGATGCCTTCGCTGAGGCTGAAACCGAGCGCGAAGTCTTCGAGGTCCTGGGGTGTGGTCATCATCACGGCGTGGGAAAAGCCGTTGTAGACGAGCGCGACAGGGACTTCTTCGGCAACCATGTCTTCTTCGCAGATCGCGCCGCCATCGACCCAACGCTCGACGTCGTATTGGCCATGAGCCACTGCCATGAAATCAGGACTGCGTCGCATCGTCCACCTCATCAACCGCTATCGCCAGGCCCTCGGACATCCGTCGGACCAACCACCGCTTCTGAAAGTCACGATACGAATCGTGCTCAACTTAGTCAATAGTTTTGTATCACGTTAGCAGCAATTGTCGAGGATGGTTGACCTAGATCAAACAGAGCCGGAGGGCGAAGCTCGGGCGGCGCTGATGCGCGGCGCGCGAACCCTCCGCGCCGGTTTCTGGAATGTGCATCCAGGCGCTAGAATCGATCCGCATCAAAGGCGCCGCGAGCCCCCACCCTACGGAAGACGTCATCAAAACAATGAAGAGCCGATTCATCGCGCAGTGGATCAACGACTACCTGGCCGAGCGCCGCGTACGCGCGAACTCCCTGATCATCACCATCTACGGAGACTTCATCGCCCCGCACGGCGGGACGGTGTGGCTCGGCAGTTTCATACGGCTGGTCGAGCCTCTCGGCCTGAACGAGAGGATGGTCCGCACCAGCGTCTATCGCCTGTCGCAGGACAAGTGGCTGGTTTCCGAGCAGATCGGGCGCAACAGCTATTACAGCCTCACCGCCTCCGGGCGGCGGCGGTTCGAACATGCCTACCGCCGGATCTACGACGCGCGGCAGCTACCGTGGAATGGCGAATGGCAGATCGTGATCCTGCCCTCGACGCTGGCCGCACCGCAGCGGGACGCGCTGCGCAAGGAACTGTCGTGGGCGGGCTACGGCACGATCGCTCCGGGCGTGCTTGCGCACCCATCGGCGGATACCGAAACCCTGCTGGAAATCCTGCAGGAGACCGGCACCCACGACAAGGTCGTGCCGATGACCGCCAACAATCTGGGCGCGCTGTCGAACCGCCCGCTGCAGGATCTGGCGCGCGAATGCTGGAACCTGGAGGCAATCGGGGCAACCTACCGCGAGTTCGCAGACCGGCTGCGCCCGGTGCTGCGGGCGCTGCGCACCGCTCGCGACCTGGATCCGGAACAATGCTTCCTCGTGCAGACCCTGACGATGCACGATTTTCGTCGCGCCCTGCTGCACGATCCGCTCCTCCCCGATCAACTGATGCCTGTCGACTGGAGCGGCTCGGTGGCCCGCGAAGTGTGCCGCGACATCTATCGCATCACGTACCGCCTCGCCCAGCAGCACCTGATGGCGACGTGCAGGACGCCGAATGGCCCGCTGCCGCCCGCCGCGCCGTATTTCTACGAACGTTTCGGCGGCCTCGAAGACACTACGCACCGGGAAGCGGCGGAGCAGCGGTAGCGCAGAAACCCGCCTTTGCTGACTGCTGGCCTGGAAACCGTTCCTGATCAATCAATCCACAACGCGTTCTTGATACACAAAAAGCGCTTTCGCGCTTTTTGTTTGTATCCCGTCACGCTCTTCTGTCCGCAGTTGCACTGCAATGGCCGGGTAGGCCGGGAAGAGACGCTACGCAGCGACCAGCGGCACGATGGCATCGACCGGACAGACGTCGATGCATTGCGGCGAGTCGAAGTAGCCGACACATTCCGTGCATTTGCCGGCATCGATCACGAAGATATCGTCTCCGGTGGCGATTGCCTCGTTCGGACACTCCGGAACGCACACGTCGCAACTGATGCAGTCGTCGTTGATCATCAAGGCCATTGCCGCTTTCTCCTGTTTTGTACGCTTGGGGGTCCATGGTGATTCGGCCCGGGTTCGCCGGAGGGGTGCATCGGCTGGACGCACTCGCCCGGCTATCGCCAGCATTCCGATGGCCGAACGGTAACACCCGCATTGCTCCAAGTCAAATTGTTTGACGTCTAACAATATAACCGCAGTTCAACGCGACGCCGATCTACGGTAGCATTCGAGCCTGGAACCCAAGTAGCGTCTGTGACGCCAAGCCCGGAATGGACATGACAAGAAAGAAGACATCCGCAGACAAAGGCCTCGATTTCGGCATTCTGCCCAGCCTGGCCGGCTATCAGCTGCGACTTGCGCAGATCGCGATCTTTCGCGATTTCGCCGCTGCGCTTGGCGAGTTCGACGTCACGCCCGGACTGTTCGGCGTCATCGTCATCATCGACGCGAACCCCGGCCTGAAGCAGAGCGAGCTTGCCCGCGCAGCGCACCTCGACCGCTCGACGGTGGTTTCGGTGATCGACAATCTCGAACGCCGCGGCCTCGTCGAACGACGGCCGGCCGACAACGACCGTCGCTCGAACGCGCTGGTGCTCACCCCGGACGGAGTCGCACTGCTGAAAAAGCTCAAGCGACGCGTCGGCGAACACGAGAAACGGCTGGTCGAGCACCTGTCCGAAGAGGAGCGCGCCACGCTGGTGACGCTGCTGCAGAAGATCTTCCCGGAACAGCGTTAACCCCACGCGCCGCCCCACGGGCGCAACGAATTCAGCCCCCGCACTGCCCATCGGGGCGCAGCGCGGGGACCGGGCCGCATCAGAACGGGAACTGCCGCTGCCCCAGTTGCACGGTGATCCACTTGAGCTCGGTCATCTCGTCCATCGAGTGATGCCCGCCCTCGCGGCCGAAGCCGCTGTCCTTGACGCCGCCGAACGGCACGTGCGGTTCGTCCATGATCGAAGAGTCGTTGATGTGCACCATCCCCGCCTCGAGCCGCAGCGACAGGTCGAACGCTTTTTGCAGGTCATTCGTGATCAGGCCCGACGAGAGCCCGTAGCACGAGTCGTTCGCGAGCGCGAGCGCCGCCTCGCTGTCCGCGGCGCGGATCACCGACACCACCGGGCCGAAGCTCTCTTCGCTGAACACCAGCATGTCTGGCGTCACGCCGGCGAGGATCGTCGGCTGGTAGAAAGCACCGTCGCTTTTTCCTCCGGTGAGCAGCTTCGCACCTTTCGCGACCGCGTCGACGACGTGAGCGTCGAGCACGCGGCACTGCTTGCGGTCGATCAGCGGGCCGATCACGGTCTGCGGGTCGTGCGGGTCGCCGACCTGAAAGCCCTTGATCTTGGTGGTCAGCTTGTCGCAGAACGTGTCGAAGATCGGCGCCTCGACGATCAGGCGCGAGTTCGCCATGCACACCTGGCCCTGGTGCAGGAAGATGCCGAACGCGGCGGCATTGACCGCGTAATCGACGTCGGCGTCCTTGAGCACGATCAGCGGACTCTTGCCGCCGAGTTCCAGCGTGATGCGCTTGAAGTGCTTGCCGGCCTCGGTCGACAGCTCCCGCCCCACTTCAGTCGAGCCGGTAAAGGTGATCATGCGGATGCGCGGGTCGGCGACGAAAGTGTTGCCGAGCACTGAACCTTGCACCGGCACGACGTTCAGCACGCCTTTCGGCAGGCCGGCGGCCGCGAAGATTTCGGCGATCTTGAGCCCCGTGACCGGCGTGTAGGTTGCAGGCTTCAGGATGAAAGTGTTGCCGGCGGCGAGCGCGAGCGCGACTTTCTTCGTCGCGAGGAGAAACGGGAAGTTGAACGGCGCGATGCCGGCGATCACCCCCAGCGGCCGGCGCACGCTCATCGAGAACACGCCGGGACTGTCGGACGGCATCGTCTCGCCGGTGATGCGTCGGCATTCTCCCGCGGCGCTGCGCAGCAGGTTCACGACGAACGAGGCCTCGAACATCGCCTTGCCGAAGGTCGAACCCGCTTCGTCGATCAGCACCTCGGCGACTTCCGGGATGCGCTTTTCGAGCACGTCGGCAGCACGCAGCAGAATCGCCTCGCGCTCGTTCGCGAGCGTGCCGCCCCAGCTTTCACGCGCGCGGTACGCCGCGGCGATCGCGCGCTCCAGATCCTCTGCGGAAGCCTGGTGCACGCGCCCGAACACTTCTCCCGTCGCCGGATTGAGGTCGTCGAGGATCGTGCCCGACGACGACTCCGCCCATTCGCCATCAATGAAGAGCTTGTATTCCTTCATGAGTGACCTCCTCACAGACTGATGCCGCACCGGCCCGGCGCGATGATGTTGTTCGGATCGAGCGCCTTCTTCAGGCGCTTCTCGATGTCGCGCTTGACCGGCCCGTAAGTCGCCGCGACCTTCTCGGCGAACGCGGTGCTCGCGCGGTACATGCCGTAGCCTTCCTTCGCGAAGGTGTGCAGCAGCTCGTCGTAGCACGCGTACGCGTTCTTCTGCTGCGTCTCGTCCGAACGGTCGTAGAGGAGGTCGATGACGTGATGCATGTCGCGCCAGCCGACGATGAATTCACCGACGTAGTCGAAGCCGTACTTGCCGAGGATCTCCTTCGCCATCTTCATCTGCTTGAGCGTCTCGGAGCCTTTCGCCTGCGACACCGGCGCGAACCAGATCGAGCCGCCGCCGCCGCGCCAGTTGTAGAGCCCGAACTCGCCAAGGTTGGGCTTGCCCTTCATCAGGTCGAAGCGGTATTCGAGCGCCTTGCTGCCGCGCGAAGCTTCCTCGGTGATGATCTTGCCGCCGGTGGCGGCCGCGACCGCCTCGATGATCTTCCAGTTCGCGTCGTTGGTTTCCTTGGTGCCGTAGAGGCCCGCGTACACGTTCCACGCGCCGATGTTGTGATCGGCCTGGATCTTCAGCACCGCGTCGTCGGAAATCGCGCCCGGCCCGGTAACGTAGTCGGTGCGCTTGACCGGGGTGCACGGCGCCTCCCACAGCGTATGGGCGATCACCACCGCGTTCGGAATCACCATCGCGATACGCAGCGGGCGCAACGCATCGACGATCTTCGTGATGTCGGTTTCGTTCGGATACTGGATGCAGAACGGGCGGAAGTCGGGCGGCGCCGGCATCAGCCACATCCCCATCTTCGTGACGATGCCGTAGTTCGACTGCGTGAAGATGCCGTCGAGCGTCGGTCCGTAGCCCCACTTGAACACCTGCCAGGTGTTGGAATTTTCCATCGCGCCCATGCCGGTGCGCAGTACGTCCCCGTTCGCGAGCACCACTTCCATGCCGCACGAGAACATGAAATGTTCGCCATACGGCGTGTAGCCGACGCCGCGATCGACCATGTTGCCGACCGGGCCGGCAATCGCCGACGGCGCGGGGCACGAGAACCACAGCGGCAGGTTGTGTTCCTGCAGGTAGTCGTAGAGCTGCTGGTAGGTCACGCCAGGTTCAACGAGCGCGGTGCACAACTCCGCATCGACCTCGATGATGCGGTTCATGCGCTTCAGATCCATGACGATCTGGCCGCGCTCGACGGGTGCGGCCGAACCGTAGCCGATGTTCTTGCCGGTCGAGATCGGATAGACCGGCACGCGGTACTTGTTCGCAACCTTCATGATTTTCCGGATCTGCTCGACGCCGTCGGGCATGACCGCCGCGGATGGGGCGTGCTGCGCGTCGGGCACCGGAATCATGATCTTGCTGTACGGCGCGAGCGGCTCCTCATCGACGAGCACGTACTCGGCGCCGACGATGGCGCGGATCTCCCGCATCGCCTTGTCGAAATCGCCCACCGTCACGCCTTTCGGCAATGCCCTTTTGTTTGAACTCATGCTGCTGTCTCCCTGGATGTATGACGCCGTCCGATGCTCGAGGTGTTGATGACGAAGGATACGAGGCTCGCCGCGGAAGCGTCGTTCGCAAGTGCGAATCCGTCTTTGGCAACCGCTGTCGGGCTGCCCGAGCTGGCGCGTCCACGGCCGACCGCCTGCGCGTACAGGTGCCCGATGCGGTCTGCCGGCGACGCGACGCCATCCGACCAGACGAGGTTCGATTCGAGGCCGGCAACGGTGCAGCAGTTACGGACATCTCGTGCTGACACCCTGTGGTGCGTCTGAATCACGCACGCCGCCCCGCGCGAAGCCGCGAGTTGCTGGACGATCACCGCGGAGGCATCGTCCATGACCCCGATCAGGTGCCCGTTCCGCGCGCCGTCGAGGATTGCCATGACGCTCGCGAAGCGACCAAGCTCGTCGCCGTGCGGCGCAAGCCGGGCAACGCGCATGCCTGCCGCATCCAGGCTGCCGCCGATCCGCCCGGCGAGCGCCGCCGCAAAGGGCAGATCGACCTGGCGGACAATTGTCACCGCGGCCCCCGCAGCGACACCGGCAGGCGTCGCTGCCGCGAGCGCCCCGAGCGGCACTCCCACCAGCGCTCCGCCCCCCACCATTCCCTTGAGGAAATCACGTCGTTCCATCACGCGCCTACTCCTTTGCCTTTGCAAGCGGCGCACCGCCGCCGATCAACCGGGCGACATCGACAAGCGCCGCATCGTCGATCTCGCTCGGCCGAAAGCTCGGCATCGCCCGATTGCCATAGCGCACAACGCGCTCGACGTACGCCACCGGAAGCTGGCGACCCTTGAGCACCGGCCCGACGTTGGCCTCATGACAATGGCTGCAGACCTTCTCGTACCTGCGCCCCGTCCCGCCACTGTCCCGCCCCGGCCCCAGCGGATCCCAGCATCGCCCCGGCACCGACCACCCAACACGCCAACCTCTTGGCACGCATCCCGTTTTCCTCCCTGTTCATGGTCTTTGCGACATTCTCGAAAGGGGATTAAAGCAAAGGCCGTGCCGAAAGCTTCATAGCATGAAAGTTTTCGTGTTAACAGTTACTTATAGAACCGAGGAGAACACCGTCCGCAGCCGGTTGGGTGTCTGGAATCTGAACACATCGAGGTCACCCCTCGCTTCGGCCGCTCGCTTCGCGACGTCGCGCCGGCGCTTTCGTGGCAGTGTTGCAAATCGGGGCAGTGTCGGTTTTTGCGACAAAACAGCGCGAGTGAGAGTTACCGCCGACAGTGCGACGGCGAGAAATCGAGCCAACTCCGGGATGAGTAAGCCGTGGTGGCGCCTCCGATCGTAGACACAGCAGCCCACCATTACTCGATCATCCAATAGACATAAAAATGCTTTTGGTCTATCCTGTCGCCACGTAACCGAATATTTCCAGCAGTGGACCAACTGAAACACGCTTACGCGGCACGGCTTGAATCATTTTTACCAGCAGTCCGCGTACCGGCACTGAAGCCCTACATATAAACGATGGGCGCGTAATGCTCACGTTCACGTTAACGGGCTGAGATACGATGAAAGGAGCACCATGAGACACTTTATTTTTGGCGCTGTAGTAGCGACCATCTTAGCAGGGTGCGGAACCACCAATAACTATCTTTCCCAAAAAACCAAGACCGTCGAATACTACCGAATTTACGATATCAAGACCGCAGCCACCCGACAGAGTGTGGCAAAGGCAGCCAGTGACGGTATCGGACGAAATGTTGGCAATGCTCAGGAAGCCACGCCAATCCCAACTTCAGGAGAAATTCCTGAAAAGGCGGGTCGATTCAAGCTCGTCAATCCCCTTGAAGGTACAAGGTTGGCGGCGTTGGCGGGCGGGGCGGGTAGCTTGGGCTTTCGCATGGCCACATGCGAAGGGGCCACATGGACCGCTAAAGCCGAAAGGCGCGTTACAGGCAGCAACAATCTGAACCTCACTGCATGCCTCTTTCAATATAAGAATGGCTATCATCTTGACATGTATGCCGTCTTTGTCAAACATGAAGGTGGTCTAATTCAGGTCAGCAGAGACATGGCAAATGCGATAGTCGGTACACCCGAGGAATGGACAGAGAAGGTTTTTCTCGACATCGTGCGTTCAATCGGTGCTAACACCACTGCCGAAATTGCCCTGCTTGAAGCCCAACCGGAGATCTCAGGTACTCCGTGGCTCGACCCGCTGGACCACATACCGCAGCGCAAGTGATAGATCGGCAGACCGTCGGCCGTCTGCATCACGCTCAGCATAGGACTCGACGAGCTGGACGTAACGGCGGTCGGCGGAGGTGGGGAGCGCGCTCGCCGAAAAGGACGTTCGCGACCTCCTGCATGAAAATGCTAGCGTTGATCATTGCGCGCCAGGTAGGCTCCCAGCGCGTCGAGTTCGGCGTCGCTGATCTCGGTCTTGCGGAAGAACGGCATGACCGAGATTCCGTTCCGGACGAATGCCTTGACAATCTCCGGTGACAGATCGGTGCGCTGCTCCAGCGCTCCTGCGAGGGCGCCCTGATAGCGATGATCGAGCGCCTGGGTTCCCGGGTGTCCGGGACCGATTCCGTGGCACGAGACACACCATTCCTGGAATACGGCCAGGCCGCGCTCGGCCTCCGTCTGTCCGCCGGCCCATGCCTGTCCGGATGCCAGCGCCGTCACCAGGGCGGTACATACACCAAACAGCTTTTTCATCATGAATTCTCCCGGTATCGTTTGGGCCAGATGCCTCCGCGTCCTGGCGCCAGGATGCCGTGGGGGTCGATGGCATCCTTGAGCCGTTCCTGGAATTTCAGCAGGATGTTGTTGTTGAAGGAGTAAGTTGCTGCCACCGCATCCTGGAATATGGGCGGCGTGCGGTATTCGGACCAGCCGTTCTCGGCAGCCAGGGTGATGAGTTTGTTGAAGTCGTCAACGGACTTCCTGTTGCGCTCCTTGTCGGAACGGGAAACGAAAACAGGGAACAGGTAAAGGTAGGTACGGTACTGCCATGACATGGGCACATTGGTGACGCTGATGGGGGCCGACGTGATGTTCATTTCGCGCGCGGCCTTGGTGAATACCTTGTGCGCGTGGATGAATTCTTCACCGTTGCGGGGGACGATCGGTGAGAACCACGCATGGCCGTCCCCGGTCGGGTAGACCTGGGAGCGGGAAAAGGAGTGCTCAAAAACGTGCAGGCCGAAACGGATGAAATTTCTGGGACGCCACCCGATTTGCTGCAGATGTTGTTGCAGACTCAAGGGGACGGAAAATCGATTTCCCTGGAGGGAATAGAACGAACCCTGGTCGAGAATGCTGTCTCCATTTCAAATGGCAATTACTCCGCGGCGGCGAGACTGCTTGGCATCACCCGGTCGCAACTGGCGTATCGGTGCGAAAAATACAAACTCGAAGGCGAGGCCTGATGGCCGGCCGGCCGGACTGCATGGGTCAGTACTGGTTTTTCGATGCTTGGAGTTGGCCGTCTGCACGCCCCTGCGCCGACTTTTGCACTGCATGACGAAGGGTCGTGCCATCTGCCCTGCATAGGGTTCGCCTCCCTGCAGGGCAGTCCGCAGCATTCAACCACCCGCCGCGGCCTTGGCGACAAAAACCGGAAGCGGCGAGTGGGTGAGCACTTTCTGGGTCTGGGACCCGAGCATCAAAGCCTTCAGTCCACGACGGCCGTGCGATGCCATATAGATCAGATCGCAGCCCTTTTCCTGCGCGACCTGAATAATCTGTACATACGCTTCCGAGCCGACGCGCACAACCGCGTCACAGACCAGCGCCGCGGCCTGGCCCGCTTCCAGGGCTTTCGACAGGATGTGCGAGGCTTCGCGTTTCATCTCGTTTTCAAACGTTTCGGGGGACAGCGTGCGCATCAGTGCACCCTCCTGCGTGGCGCCGTAATCCTCCGCCATCGTGAAGAAGGTTATCCGGGCGCCGAGGGCGCGGGCGAATTCCACTGCCTGCGCGAGCAGAGAGCCCGCCAGTTCCGATCCATCGAGTGGCACGAGTATGTGACGGTACATTCCATTTTTCCCCTTGTTTTCAGCCCAGCACAGGTTTTTTCGGCCGCAGCAGGAAATGCCCCAGCGCCGGCAGCAGGATGAGCGCGCCGAGCATGTTCCAGATGAACATGAACGCGAGGAGTATCCCCATGTCGGCCTGGAACTTGATCGGCGACCAGGCCCAGGTGGCGACAGCCAGGCCCAGCGTGATCCCGGTCAGCACCACCACCTTGCCGGTGAAGATCAGGGCCTTGTAGTACGACTCGGACAGGCTCATGCCTTCCTTGAGCCGCGCCAGGGTGACCGTCATCACGTACAGCGCGTAATCGACGCCGATCCCCACCCCGAGCGCGATCACCGGCAGGGTGGCGACCTTGACGCCGATGTTGAGCCACACCATCAGCGCCTCGCACAGCACCGAGGTGATCATCAGCGGCACCACCGCGCACACCACCGCGCGCCACGAGCGGAAGGTGATGAACGCGAGCACGATCACCGCCGCATAGACCAGGAACAGCATCTGCACGTTGGCCTTCTTCACCACGATGTTGGTCGCCGCCTCGATGCCCGCGTTGCCCGCCGCGTTGAGGAAGCGCACCTCCTCGGTGTCGTGGCGCGCGGCGAAGGCTTCGACCACGCCGACCACGCTGGCGAGCGTGTCGGCCTTGTGATCCTTGAGGTAGGCATAGACGGTGAGCAGGTCGCAGTTCTGGTTGAACATCTCGCGCGGGGCGCGCGTGATGATCGCGTTGAGCATGTCCTGCGAGCGCGGGATCTCGAACCACTTCAGGCTGCCCTCGTTCATGCCGGCATTCGACGCCTTCGCGAGGCCCGCCAGCGAGCTGGTCGCTTCCACCCCCGGCAGCTGCTGCAGCTCGCGCTCGAGCGCATCGACCGCCATCAGCGTGTCGTACTGGCCGCAGGCGTATTGCGGCGTGCGCACCATGACGATGTACACGTCGCTGCTCGCGGCATAGTTGGCCGTCATGAACGCGTTGTCGCGGTTGTAGCGCGAGTCCGGGCGCAGCTCGGGGGCGCCGGGGTCGGTGTCGCCGATCTTGAGCTGAAAGCTCACCGCAAGGCCCACCGCCCCCATCGCCAGCCCCGTCAGCACCGCGATGCGGGCCCATTTGCGCTGCGTGAACAGATCCAGGAAGGCCCAGAACGGATGCTTGCCGTGGTGGGCGCCGCCCGCCTCCATCAACTCGGCCTTCAAGCTGCGCTGGGCGGCGACCGGGCTCACCCCGGTGTAGGACAGCAGGATCGGCAGCAGCACGAGGTTGGTGAAGATCAGCACTGCGACCCCGATGCTGGCGGTGATCGCCAGATCCTGGATAACCTGGATATCGACAACCATCAGTACCGCGAAGCCGACCGCGTCGGCCAGGAGCGCCGTCAGCCCGGCAAGGAACAGGCGGCGAAAGGTGTAGCGTGCCGCCACCAGGCTATGCGTGCCACGCCCGATGTCCTGCATGATGCCGTTCATCTTCTGCGCGCCATGGCTCATGCCGATGGCGAAGACGAGAAAGGGCACCAGCACCGAGTACGGGTCGAGTTCGTAACCGAGCGTGGGCAGCAGGCCCAGCAGCCACACCACGGCCACCACCGAGCACCCCACCACCAGCAGCGTGCTGCGCAGGCAGCGGGTGTACCAGTACAGCACGCCGGTGCAGATGACGATCGCCCCGGCGAAGAACATCATCACCTGCTGCAGGCCCTCGATCAGGTCACCCACCACCTTGGCGAAACCGGTGACGTGGATCCTGATCTTCTGCGACTCGTACTTCGCGCGCAGCGTCTCGATGCGCTTTGACAGCGCGTGGTAATCGATGCGCTCCCCGGTGTCGGCGATCTTGTCCTGCAGCGGGACAAAAATGATGCTCGATGTATAGCTCGCAGCCACCAGCTGGCCGATCTCGCCGGAGCGCTCGACGTTGACGCGCACCTGCTCGAGGCTCTGCGGCGAGCCGTCGTAGTCGTCCGGGATGACCGGCCCGCCGTCGAGCCCTTCCTCGGTCACGCCGGTCCAGCGCACCGCGGGCGCCCACAGCGACTTCATGTAGGGCCGGTCGACGCCCGGCATCAGGAACAGCTCGTCGCTCATCTTGCGCACGGTATCGAGGTACTCCGCGTCGAAGATGTCCCCTTCCGTCGTCGCCACCGCGATGCGCAGGCTGTTGCCCATGCCCGCGAGCTGACTGCGGTTGTCGAGGAAGTTCACGATGTAAGGGTGGCTGGTCGGGATCATCTTGTCGAACGCGGCGTTCAACTTGAGTCCGAATGCCTGGTAGCCAAGCACCAGCGTGGCCAGAAAGCACAGGGTGACGATGATCAGGCGATTGTTGAACAGCACGCGCTCGGCAAGCGAACCGGAACGCGCATCGAAGTCGGCAAGATTGCCTATGACCGCTTCAGCGGGAAGTGAATAGGCCGACATTATCTACTTTCCCTGACAACGAGTCGGGCTGCGTCGACACGGTCGAGGCCGCGTGCGCCGGACATGACGAGTGCGCCGTCGTCGCTCTGCACCAGCGCGGTGACCGCGTTGGGGGCCTTGGCTTTGAGTGCGCTGAAACTGCGCCCCTGGTCGTCGCTGCGCAGCAGCCGCCCGCTCTCGTCCGCCAGCACGACGGCGCCGTCCTTGAGCCGCACGCCACTCGTGATCGTAATGTCCTGATCGATGGCGATCTGCGTCCAGGCCGCGCCCCCGTCCCCGCTGCGCCACACATTGCCCCTCAAGCCGTACGCCAGAACAGTGTCTTCAGCGAGCGAAAGGACGCCGAAGAACGTGCCGGGGTAAGGCGTCCTGACTTCGGCGAAGGAAAGCCCGGCGTCATCCGAATGAAACAGCGCGCCCTGTTCTCCTGATATGAGCAGTTTGGCACCGTCGGCACGAACCTGATAAAGATGTTTGCCGCGCGGATTCGGCAGGCGTGCCATGAAAGCCTGCCAGGACTGGCCGCCATCCTCGGTGGCAAGGGCGAGTCCGTAGGCGCCGACCACGTAGCCGCGACGTTCGTTGGTGAAACTCACGCTCAGCAGCGGCTTGTCCGGGCCGTCCTCGACCATCCCCTGGGCATCGCGCAGCAGCCGCCCGGCCCCTTCCCTGCCGCCGGTCGCTGCGAGGGCCTGGGCTTCTTCCAGCACCTGTTGCGCCGCCTGCCGGCCCTCCAGTTGGCGCACCCAGCTTTCACCGCCATCCCGGGAATGCAGCACGATGCCGCTATGGCCGACCGCCCAGCCCAGTTTGTCATTGACGAAGCAGACATCGGTCAGCGCCACGCTCGAAGGGACCGAACGGGCCTGCCGCCAGGTTTTACCGCCATCGTCCGAAAGGAGCACTGTTCCCCGGGGGCCCACCGAGACCAGCCGATCCCCGGCTCGTGTGACCGCCAGCTGGACAGCGCTGGTGGCGCGCACATCTATGCTTGCCGCCACCTCCATCAGATCCGGCACAGGCTGGCCGGCAGGCGCCGCCACCGCAAGCTGACCCATCACACTCAAAAGGGTGGCAGCCATCAGGGGCCGCACTGCAGTGTTGAAAACCATATTGCTTACTCTCACTCGCGCTTCGCCACGCCAGGACAGACCCTGTGGATCCGTGCTGAGGACGGAACGTCATTCAAAAGCGAAAAACCCGGGTTGAGAATCAAGGGCCTGCCTGCCTGTGGCCGGGCAGGCCCTTTAACGACTGTCAAGCAGCCCGGCGAGATCAGCGTGAGGCGTCGGCGGCGACGGCATCTCCGGTGAAGAAAGTCTCGGGTTTGCGCGGCACGACACGGTATGACTCGTCATTCAGGCCCTGCACCGTGCTCATCGTGCCCGCCTGCAGGTTGAATACCGTCACCTGTTTGACCAACATCGCCGGAACGGCGGGGACAAAGAAGTTCGGCATCTGCGAGGTGCGCCACAGCTTGCCTTCGGAATCGTAGCCGTCCATCAGCACCAACAGCGCAGTATCCTCATCGAAGTAATACTTGCGCTTCGGCACCGCATGACGCTTGCCCGACACCACCGTGGCCTCGACTTCCCACACCCGGTGCAGTTCCCAGCGTACCTTGGCGGGATTCAGGTGGAACTTGTCGTAGGCTTCCGCCACCTTGGCCGTGACCAGTTCATTGTTGTTGTAGGGAACGTACATCTCGCGCTTGCCGACCAGCTTCCATTCGTAGCGGTCGGTGTGGCCGAAGAAACCTTGCACCTCGTCGAAATAGTTCGCGCCCGAGGCGACAAAGTCCGGCGTGTCGTAGGCGACCGTCGGCGCGCGGCGCACGCGGCGCTGGCCGACCAGGTACTGCCAGGCTTGACGTGAGGTCTTGGGATCGATGCTGTCGCGAATGACCAGCGATTCACCCACCTTGAAGGACGGCGCCGTGGTATTGAAGCGCTGTATCGAATACTCGCCCTTGCTGTCCTTCGACCACGTCTCCCACGAGCCATCCTTGTAGTGGTAAGGGTATTGCCAGAAGTTGTCGTTGCGGGTGGCCAGCGTATGGCTGCCATCCGAGGAGCCGACGATGTTCTTAAAGCCGAATTCGACCGACTCGGGCTCGACCCGCAGTAGATAGTTCCAGATGACCTCCACGCCGGTCTTCGGGATCGGGAACGGGAGGCCGCCGAAACAGCCCTCGATCGAATGGCCGCCTTCGGTCGTCTTGCAACTGGTCGCATTCTTGAACGTGTTTGCAGCCACGTGTTCCGGCACCGTCGCCGTGCGATGCGTCGGATAAACGTCGACACGGAAGCTTTCCGGGTATTTCTTCAGCAGCGCCTGCGTGCCCTCGGAGAGCTTGTCCGCATGCTGGGCCATATTGGACGCAGTGATTTGCAGGACCGGCTTTTCATTCGGAAAAAGGCTTACCGGAATGTCGCCGACTTTCGCGCCTGCGACCGCGCCGGCATGCCCTCCCGTCCAGGCCGGGATGGTTCCCTCCTTATTGCCGGCTTTTTCCCCGCCGAGCGGCGTAAGGGAGGTTTTCAGCTTGCCGGCTTCCTCTGCACTGACTGCGGCCCATGCCGGCTGAATGCCTGCGATCAGTGCCAATGCCATCGTGCATACCACTGTTTTCTTGTGCATAACTAGTCTCCGTCTCCTCAAGCTTTAGGTCCGATATCAGAACGTGCGCTGAATCGTGAGCGATACGAAATCGCGGTCGCCATGAAAATTGTCATAGGACAGCTCTCCTGCCGGATTCACCACCGAACCCGAGGAGCCGATATAGTGGGTGTAATTCAAGCCGCCCTGCCAGGTCTTACGGTAATCGGCCTTTACGCCAATGCTCAGGCTGCCGCCATTTTCAGACGGGAACAGAACGCCATTGACGGAGGAGCGCCCCGCCAGGCCATAACTGACCCCGATCGGCACCTGCAAATCAAGCCCGGGAGCGACCTGGAAATATTCCGGGGTAAAAACGAACTGGAGGGCGCTCGCTTCACGCGTGGCATTGGGGTCGAGCACTGCCTTGTTGTCGGTGACGCTCAACACCCGGTTGTAGGCAAACTCGCCTACAAAGGCCGCCCCCTCCCAGAGCGCATTGGCCGGCAGAACGGTGATCGCCGAAAGGCTCACATGCATCGTCTTGCCTTTCGGAAAGGTGGCGTTGTCGTCGTTGTCCGCGCCCCCCAGACCCAGCGCGATGTTGCCCGAAGCCACCAGCGGCTGATTTTCGCGGAAGGACAGTTCGCCCGAGACGTTCGTCTCCCCCAGCAGCGTGGCAAAGCTTGCGCCTACGGTGCGGATGTTTTCCGCAAAAACCAGGACGTAATCGCCGTCCGTGCCGTTGGCCGGATCGGCGTGCAGGCCCGGCCGTACGTAAAACTGCGGGAGCTTGTCGTGAAACTGGGCGGCGTACAGTCCGTACTCGGTGTCGCCGGCGCGGAATTTGACCTGCATGCCGCCCTGGCCGGAGTCCTTGGCATCCAGGTCGCCTCCGCGGTGCAGCGTGCCGTTCGGTCCGAAAGGGCCATACAGGAATTCACCGCCTGCCCCGGGGAAATCCGCAAACGCAAAATAGCTTCCCGCTCCCGGCAGTCGCGATTCGCGCCATTCGTACTGATAGTAGGCGCCGACCGATACTTCCGGGCTGAGCTGCAATTGGGCCGAAACCTGCCCGACCGGGCGGGCGACTTCCTTGAACTGCGAGTTCGGCACCGACAGGGCACGGGCCAGATCGAGCGGGGTCTGGGCTCCGGCGATCCCGTTGGCGCCGAAGTAAAGGGTTTCGCCGTAGAGCTGGGTGAAGCGTCCTGCCTTCAGGTTGAGGCCCTTGCCGGCAATGTCGGTTCGGCCATAGATAAAGGCATCAAGGAATTCCGCTTTCCGGCCGTGCAGCTTTTCGGTGGCCGTCGTGAATTCGTCGAAATCCGCGGAGCGCTGGTTGAGGGACCCGGCGTGGCGTGGGCTGCGGTCATTGGACTCGTTGTAGACCTGGTCGTACCAAGCGGCGCCGCTGACGCGGATGCCCATGTTGTTGCGGTAGCGCAAGTCGAACTCGGAGAGCAGGTCAACCCGGTTCGAAATCAGGCCGCGGGAGAAATTACGGTCGCCGTCATCGGTGTTGATCTGCGCGCCTGCATCCGAGGCCGGCCCGCTCGCGTCCTGCTGCTCGACACGCCAGCTCGCATTGTATTTGACGGTATTGTCCCAGCGCATCGACAGATCGGGATTGCCTGTATCGATGGTGACGCCGAAAACTGCCCCTGAAACCGCCATGCCTGCGCAAAGGGCGGCGACGGCCTTGCTGACTGATTTGATGCGTGGCGTGCAATTGTGGTTAAGACGGGGCTGCTGGTCGTTCACGACTTCCTCCTCGAGCAAATACAACTGTGGTAAATGCAAAGTTGGTATTTTTATATGAAACGAAATACTCAGGATTTTCAACAGTATTTCGAATGGCAGGGCTGGTGGAATGCTGTTATTTGCCCTTGATTGTTTCGAGTAAATTCAATGCTTGAGTCATGAATGCTCGAGGTGAACTTCGGCTTTTGCAAAGATCCGTTCTCGGGCCGGCTGTCCGCATGAACGCCGGAGATGCCCGATTCCGGATGACAAGGAATAAAAAGCATGGATCGTACCAGTTGCCTTGTTAATGTCTCTGCTGCATCGCAGTAAAAAATGACCCCCTTCAAAAATCTGGCTTTAAGCGTGTGACATCCGCAGTGCCTTGCGCAGTGCAAAAGAAAATCGGTTTGCAGCAGGTTCATAAAATTGTGAAACCTCGCTCAGAAGGTGCTGCGGAACTTCATGATTTTCGTGCTTCCGTTCATGGTCTTGTACTCGCAGTTTTCCGCATCAGGCAGACCGGCGACGCGGGCTCTCGAATTCAGCAATAAGAGTGAATCGCATTCGCGAGGTGTGCCGCAGGGCGGGCACGGAGATTTTCCATATGCTAAAACCATATACAGGATGTCACAAGATTCCGCTGCGTGGGGGTGCACCTTCCGGCAGGTCAGAACGGGTAATGACGGGGTGTGGTCTGCATCGTGATCCAGCGCAGTTCGGTGAAAGCCTCGATGCCGGCCTTGCCGCCGAAGCGCCCGTATCCCGAATCCTTGACTCCGCCGAAGGGCATCTGGGCCTCGTCATGAACGGTGGGGCCGTTGATGTGGCAGATACCCGACTGGATGCGTGAGGCCACCTGCCAGGCACGCGCGAGGTCACGCCCGAACACGGCTGCGGCGAGACCGAAAGCGTTGTCGTTGGCGCAGGCAATGGCCTCCTCGATGCCGCGCACGCGAACGATCGCCTTCACCGGGGCGAAGGTCTCCTCGCGGTAAATGCGCATATCCGCGCTTACCCGATCGAGCAGCGTCGCCGGCATCAGGGTGTTGTCGGTCTTGCCGCCGCACACCAGGGTAGCGCCCTTGGCCAGCGCGTCGTCGATCAGCGCGTTGCAGCGTTCGACCGTACCCATGTCCACCACCGAACCGAGCACCACCGGCCCCTTGCGCGGGTCGCCCAGCGGCAGGCCGCGCGCGCGTCCGGCGAGGCGTTCGACGAAGTCGTCGGCGACTGCAGCATCCACGATGATGCGCTCGGTCGACATGCAGATCTGCCCCGAGTTGGCGAAGGCACCGAAGGTCGCCGCGGTCACCGCAGCGTCGAGGTCGGCGTCGTCGAGCACCACCAGCGGTGCCTTGCCGCCCAGTTCGAGCACTGCGGGCTTGAGGTACTTGGCGCAGGTCTGCGCGATCAGGCGGCCGACCCGGGTCGAGCCGGTGAAGTTGACCCGGCGCAGCGCCGGGTGGGCGACCATCGCTTCGACTACCGCACCGGCATCGGCGGGCGCGTTGGTGACGAAGTTGACCACGCCGGGGGGCAGGCCCGCTTCCTGCAGCGCCTCGATGATCAGGCCGTGCGTGGCCGGGCACAGCTCCGAGCCTTTGAGCACGACGGTGTTGCCGCAGGCCAGCGGGGTGGCGATCGCGCGCACGCCGAGGATCACCGGCGCGTTCCAGGGCGCGATGCCGAGCACCACGCCGGCGGGCTGACGCACCGCCATCGCCACGTTGCCGGGCACGTCGGAGGGAATCAGCTCGCCCGTGATCTG
This sequence comes from Aromatoleum anaerobium, assembly GCF_012910705.2. Taxonomy (GTDB): domain Bacteria; phylum Pseudomonadota; class Gammaproteobacteria; order Burkholderiales; family Rhodocyclaceae; genus Aromatoleum; species Aromatoleum anaerobium. The sequence continues at coordinate 21,297 of NZ_WTVG02000036.1, forward strand.
GGTGGTCAGTGACGCGGCCTCGAGCAATATGCCGGCTCCCAGGCGCACGTTGAAACCGGCCCAAATGCCGGAGGCGCCGGTCTCGGCGGCCATTGCCGCGGCGATAGCGTCACTCTTGGCCTCGAGCGCCCGGGATGCCTTCAGCAGCAGCGCCCGCCGTTCGCCCGGACCCATCGCGGCCCAGGCGGGAAACGCCGCTGCGGCGGCGTCGACTGCGGCGACCGCATCGGCTGCAGTGGCGGCGGGCGCGCGCGTGGCCACGCTGTGGTCAAGCGGGTTGCGGCGCTCGAAGCTTGCGCCGTTGGCGGCAGCACGCGGCTCGCCGCCGATCAACATGCGGATGTCAGTCATGGAGTGGTTCCTCGAGCGGCAATTGCGCCAGGTCCTGTCGCCGCACTGCGGCCGGCGAAGGGAAAGTTTGAATATGGCGGCGTCCCGGCCAGCCCCCCACCATTCCCTTGAGGAAATCGCGTCGTTCCGTCACGCGCCTACTCCTTCCCAAGCGGCGCACTGGCAGCCAACAGCCGCGCGACATCGGCAAGCGCCGCATCGTCGATCTCACTCGGCCGAAAGCTCGGCATCGCCCGATTGCCGTGGCGCACGACGCGCTCGATGTACACCACCGGAAGCTGGCGACCCTTGAGCACCGGCCCGACATTGGCCTCATGACAATGCGCACAGACCTTCTCGTACACCTGCGCCCCGTCGCGCCACTGCCCCGCCCCTGCTCCGGCGGCCCCCAGCATTGCGCCGGCAGCGACAATCAAACACGCCACCCTGTTGGCACGCATCCCGTTCTCCTCCCTGTTCCTGGTCTTTGCGGCATTCCCGAAACGGGATTAAAGCAAAGGCCGTGCCGGAAGTTGCAGAGCGAGAAAGTTATCGTGTTAACAGTTACTTATTGAACTGATCAGAATCCCGCCGGCAGTCGACTTGGTGTCTGGAATCTGAACACATCCAGGTCAACACTCGCCTCGGCCGCTCGCTTCGTGACGTCGCCCCGTGGCTTTCGTGACGGTGTCGCAAATCCGGGCAGTGTCGGTTTTTGCGACAGGCGACGCGAGTGAGTGTCACCATCGCGCAGCGTGACGCGGAGAGACCGAGCAAACAGCGCGATCCGGCAGTCTCTGTCATGGGGAATCAAATCAGCCGGCCGCAAATACGCATCGGCGGAACATGCGCCGACGAGTCACGGATATACCGGATATACCAATACCCGCAAGCCATGATGCGGTTGGCCTAACGTAGCGTTTCCGGAACCAAGCGACCTATGCGGCACGCGCGCAACAACAGCGGAAGCAGCGCAGGCATCGGAAACCGCGAATGGAACCATGACGATTTCGTCATGGTTCCCGGAATATCGTGTCGCAAACACCAGCCCTCGACATTCCGCTGACTGGATAGCGGGAGGCACCGAGTTCCGGATCAGCCGCCCTATCAAACAGCAGTGATACATCTGGCAGGGGAGTCGGCGGCGACGCGATTCCACGCGACATACGCGGAGGTGATCCCCAATACGACGGCGGCGACCGGCCCGGCCGCCACCATACCGATGTTCCACGCTCCGGCGCCCCACCCTATCGACCCGAGCAGCGAGCGCGCCGTGACACACTCTGCCAGGCCGCGTGAATTTGCGTATTGCACGGCGCCGAGCTTCAGCCCGACCACCGCAACAATCCCCGCTGGCGTGCCGATGAGCGCTGCAACCGCCGGGTTGCCTTCCGCGAATCCCATGCCGAGTGCCGCTGCGGTTGTGCCAATGTCGGCGGCCTGCCCGGCCATCGCGAGGTCCACCGCGGCGGCGGATTCGATGACGGCGTGTTCCTCGCGTACCACTTTGCCATCCTCCACATACAAGGACATGACGCCGCGTTGCTCGTAGGGCTGGCCATCGAACAGCATTGCGGTGTAATACCATGCGTCGATTCGGCCATCGAATTGCTGCGCGTGGGTGATTTCGATTGTCCGGCCGGTCGATCTGGAATAGAGGGCGGCGTAGTCCGGCTCGTGGGCAAGAAATGTCCCGTCCTCATATCGCGCCTTGAATTCGTCGAGCGGGGAAGCGAACGCGTGGGCCGCCATGGCTGCCAGCGACAGGACGACCACAAGTGCCGCCAGGAACGCCGTTGCGCACCTCGGAAACATACCAGCCCCCTGCTCCCACCGATGCGGCTCGATCACCGGCATACACAGAATCAGTCTCATGGTTTTCCCCTTGGCGGATTGTTGAAATCACCGCATGCGTTCGGTTTGCGCTTTAAAAATCCCTGATCAATTGACGAATTGGAGAAGCGTGGAAATGGGGTCAGAGTCGACTTGTTTGCGTTCTCCTTCACCGACGAGATGGGAAGAAAGTCGGGTCTGCCTCCCGTTTTCCGCCTTCCTGTTCCCTATTTCTGGCGCGCCTTGCGTCGATCGGTAAAAGCCAGCGCGGCGAGCCCGATTCCGAGCAAAGCGAGCAGGTCCGGCTCGGGAACGGCGGTCGGGCCGATATCCGAGGGACGGGCGACGACGATGCCCTTGAAGGTCAGATCCAGCGCATAGGCGGAACGGGTCGCGGCGACCCCGACATCGGCATCGGAGAAGAACAGACGGTACGTGGAGCTGAAGGTCCCCTCGGCCGAGGTATCCATCATCGCCGTGTAACCGAGGAGGCCGCCGGCCTCCAGACCGGCAAAAGTCGCGAGATCGCTGCTGAAGGGCCCGGAGAAGGGGTCGAAGCCGTCGAGATCCAGGCCGACGCGATCGCCCGCGAGGTTCAGGATGTCGAAGCTCAGGCTGGCGGTTTCGTCCAGGAACAGCGTGCCGAAATCCAGCGTCAGCGCCGTGAGGCCGGGCGCCGCGTGCAGCAGGTAATCGTAGGTGACGCCGACCTCACCCGCCCACGTCACGCCGTAGCTCGTGGTCTCGGTACCGGTGAAAAAGTTCGTCGTCTGCGTCGCCGACAGGGTCGGCGCACTGCGGCTGACGTCGATCGTGCCGCCACCGACGTAACTGCCGAGATCCGCGGAAGAAATCGTCGCCGTGAGGTTCGTCGCGGCCGACGAAGTCGTACCTGCCCCGCTGCAGGCCCCCTTGCGATTGTCCGTACAGCCGTCCGAACCGCTGATCGCCGGCGAAAAAGTGTTGTTCACGCCCGGCGCGACAATCCTCGCGGTGCTCTGCCCCGTGCCGGTGGTGGTGACACTCGGGTTTGATCCGCTATTCGGTCCGTCGGTGGATGACACAGTCACAGTCTGCGTCCGCGTCGAAGTGAGATTCAACGTCGCGCCCGTCAGCACGCCGGCGCTCGCGTCGAATTGCGCCAGCTCGCTGGTGCCGAAACTTGCGCCGCTGACGGTCGTCGCGCCCCCGCCCTCGGTGTCGGTGACGCTCGCCGAATCGCCGAAGGTCACCGTATCCGTCATCAGCAGCGCATGCGCTGCGGACGGCACAATCGCCGCGAAGAGTGACGCAATGGCGATGCCGGAAGTTCTGAGCTGTGTTTGCATTTTTGTTGTCCTTTGCATTTGCGGATGGAATACACGCAAAATCCCCCTGCCAGCTCCGCAATGCATTTTCCGGACCAGACTTTAAATTCCCTTTCCTCCCAAGCCTTTGCAAATCAATACCGGGACGCCGAGCAGGCGAATGTAAAAATTTCCGACAAACCTTCAGAACGAGGTCTGCCTCACCTTCTGCGAGATCACGTCAGGAAAATGGGACCAGCCGCGGCATTCCGGTGACAGGACAGCGGCAAGCGCCAGGCCCCGGTGGCCGTGGCGGCAGCGGTGCCTGGCGGTCGCTCGCTACCCGGCCAGTTGCGCCGCGCGCAGAAAGCGATAAACCGTCGAGCGCGATACGCCCAGCGCCGCGGCGGCCGCGCTGACGTTGCCGTCCAGTTTGTCGAGCACCCAGACGATGTAGTCGCGCTCGAAGTCTTCGAGCGGCGTGATGGCGGAAAAGGCACGCTGTGCAGCCGGCGTCGACGCTTTTTCCGGCGGGATCGACAGGATCGAGCAGACCGTCGCCTCGTCGATCGTCTCGCCGTCGTTGAAGACCAGCAGGCGCTCGATGACGTTGCGCAATTCGCGCACGTTGCCGGGCCACGGATAATCGACCAGGCGCGACAGTGCCGCCGGAGAGACACGCGGCAGGCGGGTTACATGGGAGGCGGCGCGGCGCATCAGGTAATCGACGAGCAGCGGGATGTCCTCGCGCCGCTCGCGCAGCGCCGGGACATGGATATGGACGACGTTCAGCCGATACAGGAGGTCGTGGCGGAACTTGCCCTCCGCGACCAGCGCATCGAGGTCGCGGTGCGTCGCGGCGATGAGCCGGGCGTGGGTGTGGCGCAGTGCCGTCGAGCCCAGTTGCCGGAATTCGCCGCTGTCGAGCACGCGCAGCAGCTTCGCCTGGCACGCGGCGGGAAGTTCGCCGATTTCGTCGAGGAACAGCGTCCCGGCGCTCGCGACCTGGAACAGGCCGTCCTTGTCGCTCGTCGCACCGGAAAACGCGCCGCGTTTGTGGCCGAACAGTTCGCTTTCGACGAGATCGTCGTCGAGCAGACCGCAGTTCAGCGGCACGTACGATTCGGCCGCGCGGCCGCTCCAGCGGTGCAGCGCGCTCGCGACGACCTCCTTGCCGGCGCCGCTCTCGCCGGTGATCAGCACCGGCAGGTCGAGCGGTGCGGCCTTGCGGACGAGCGCGAGCGTGCGCTGCCAGGCGGCGCTCGCGCCGATCACGGCCGCCTCCTCCGGACCGCGCAGATGGGCAATTTCCGCGCTCAGCGCCGCGCAGCGCTGCGCCATCGCGCGCTTTTCGAGCGCACGCTCGACGACGATGTCGAGCTCGGTCAGCTTGTAAGGCTTTGACAGGTAGTCGAAGGCACCGAGCTTCATTGCCGAGATCGCGGTGTCGACGTTGCCGTGGCCGGTCAGGATCACAACTTCGATCAGCGGATCGAGCACCTTGAGGCGCTTCAACACCTCGATGCCGTCGATGCCCGGCATCTTGATGTCGACCAGCGCGAGGTCGATTCCGCCGTGCTGCGCACATTCGAGCGCCGCCTCGCCGTCCGCGGCCTCGCTGAGGCGGTAGCCGGCGCGGCCGAGCCGGCTGGTGAGCAACTGGCGGTACAGCGCCTCGTCGTCGACGATCAGGATATGCCCGTTCATCACTGCGCGCCCTCGATGCCGGCTTCGTCGTACGGCAGCAAAATCCGGAACCACGCCCCGCCTTCATGCCGGTTGCCGCAGGTGATCCTGCCGTGCAGCTCGGACATGATCCCGTAGCAGATCGACAGCCCCAGGCCGGTGCCGCGGCCCGGCGGCTTGGTCGTGAAGAAGGGGTCGAAGACATGGTCGATGACGCCCGCAGGCAAACCAGAGCCTTCGTCGAGCACGCCGAGTTCGACGGCGTCGTCCGCGCACCGCAGCTCGACCCGCAGCCGGCCCGCGCCATTCATCGCGTCGCGTGCATTCTTGACGAGATTCTGGATCACCTGGTCGAGCAGCGTCGGATTCGTGCGCACCGGCGCCAGGCAGTCCTCAATGTCGAACGTGATCTCCAGCCCGCGCGTGAGGCCGACATCGCGGTACGAGGCAAAGCGCTCACGCACGTACAACGCGACGTCCACCGGTTCGATCGGCGGGGTCTGCCGGCGCGAGAAAAGCAGCAGATTGTCGGTGATCGCCTTGCAGCGCTGCGCCTGTTCCTGGATCGTCGTCAGCCCGTCGCGGATGATTTCCAGGTCGGGGATCTGTGCTGCATTCGGGATCGCCTCCATCAGCGCTTGCAGCTCTTCGGCGAATCCGGAAACGAGGCCGAGCGGATTGTTGATCTCGTGCGCGATGCCGGAAGCGAACTGCCCCAGCGAACTGAGGCGATTCGCCTGCGCGAGCTGGCGCTCCATTTCGCGCCGGGCGGTGATGTCGCGTGCGACCCCGATTACGCCTTCGGCTTTTCCGTTCGCCAGCAGCACCGCGGTGCTGACTTCGAGGAGGCAGTTCGTCCCGCACGGCGCCTCGATCGCGATCTCGAACGGCAGCCCCGGCCCGCCGGCCAGGCGCCGCCGGAAATCCCGCTCCACGCGCAATGCCGACGAATGCAGCATGAATTCGCCGCAGTGCCGGCCGATCGCGCGGTCGGCCGGCACGCGGAGGAGCTCCGCCATGCGCGTGTTGACGAAGCTCAGGCGCCCGTCCAGATCGAGGATGTACACCGCGTCGTTGATGATGTCCTGGATCTGCTGTTCACGGTTTTCGAGCCGCGCGGCATATTCGGTGAGCTTGCGTTCACGTTCCTGTTGCGCGGTGACGTCGAGCGCGAGGCCGCTGTAGCCGACGATCTTGTCGCCCTTGATGACCGGCTCGACCTGCAGCTGAACCGGAAAAGGATGTCCTGCCGAATCGCTCATCACGACGTCGAGGCGGCTCACGCTGCGCTGGCGCGCGCTCTGCTTCAGGAAGCTCGACGCCTGGGCGCGATACTCCGGCAGCACCAGATCCTTCAGACGCAGCGACGGCAGCTCGGCCTCGTCGATGCCCAGGCGCGTGCGCCCGGCCTTGTTGAGCTGCACCAGACGGCCGGACAGATGCAGCGCGAAGACGATTTCCGGCAGGTCCTCGATCAGGTTGCGGTAACGCTGCTCGGACGCCTCGAGCTCGCGCGTGCGCTCGAAGACCTTGGTTTCGAGGCCGTTGATCTGATCCTTGATGTTCAGCGGCTGGAAATACTTGCGCAGTTCGGCGAGTTCGGGCGAACAGTCGTCGGCATTCATCAATGTCCACGAACAGCGCTCGTCGCCGCGCCCTTCGCATTCATGTTCGATGCAGATCATGTCGGTCTGGAACACGAAGGACGCGAAGCCGGACGCGTAGCCGGCCAGCGTCCAGCACACCGCCTCATGAGAGCGGCCGAACAGGCGCAAGTGCTGTTCGGCTTCGTAGGAGCGCTGCCAAAAGCCGCCCATGCGATAGCGCCGGCGCTCGCAGTCGATCTCGACATAGCGGGTCTCGACTTCGGCGATGCCGGCGAACATGTGCGTGCGCGGGCCGCCGCGGACGAACTGCTCGATGGTGTCCGGATGCATGTACGCGGCGAGGAGGCCGGCATCCTCGTGGCCGCAGCTGAAGCCGTAGCGCGTCAGGACGACTTTCGCCGCCTCCGCGCCGAGCGTCTCGACGAGCTCCTTGCGCAGCGCTCCCATCGCATCGGTATGCAACAGGATCGCGCGGCGGCCGCAGAACTCGATCGCTCCCTCGTTGGGCCGGAGCTCGACAAGGGAGAAGAAATCAAGTTCGTCCGCGCGCATTCCCGTTCTCCCCTGCCCTGGCAGAATTTTCCCAAAGCGCGCGGCGCAAACCCAAGTCAGGACACGCCGACTGCACTCTCGTGCAACGCCCGCAGACGTCCGCGCTGAAGCTTGCCGGTGGCCGTCAGCGGCAGCTCGTCCAGCCAGTGTACCCAGCGTGGACGGCGATGGCCGGGCAGCGTCGCGATGCCTTCGTCCATCCGCCGGCGCGCTTCGCTGCCGCGCTCCGGCGCCGCCACGGCAAGCACTGCGAGCGCCGTCAGGCCGTCAGCGGAGCTTACTCCGACGGACGCGATCTGATGAAGCGTTTCACCACAAACCGATGCGAGCGACTGCTCCACCCACAAGGTGCTGACCCACTGGCCGGCGATCTTCAGCATGTCGTCGTTACGCCCGGTGTATTCGAGGCGCCCGTCGGGGTGGCGCAGGAACATGTCGCCGGGAGAAAACCAGCCGTCGCGGAACCCGTCCGCCTGCGCTTCAGGCCGCTTCCAGTAGCCGAGCGCGACTGCCGAATGACGAATCCACAGGCGCTGCGGCACGTCCGCATCGACGTCGTCGGCATAGCGGACCTCGGTCAGCGGGGTCGGCCGCATCAGGCCGGAGTCGTCGTCGCTGAAGAGCATCAGACAGAGCGTCTCGGATGTCCCGTAGCCGCTGATCAGCGTGTGGCCCGTCGCGTCGCGCCAGTCCTGGCGCACTGCCAGCGGCAGCGCCTCACCGGCCGAGACGTAGTGGCGGATGCCGTATTTCGCGATCCGCCGGGCGACGCCGGTCTGCAGCATCTTGCGGTACAGCGTCGGCACGCTGAACAGCAGCGTCGGGCGGTATTTTTCGACCATGTACTCGACGCGCTCCGCAGTCGGCCATTCGCGATCGAGGATCACCGTCGCGCCGACGCGCAGGCCCGCGAACAGGCTGTTGCCGAGCGCGTAGGCGAAAAACAGCTTGGAGCTGGCGTAGAGCCGGTCAGCCGCAGTCAGCCCGAGGATGCCGCAGGCAAACGAATGCGCGTCGGCCACCGTGCGCTGCGCATGGACGACGCCTTTCGGCACGCCCGTCGTCCCGGACGTCCCGATCCACAGCGCGGCGTCCTCGGTGGCGCGCTCGAGCGGCGCGATCGGTTCGGCCGCGGCCAGGTGCGCCGTCCAGTTGCACGTGCCGGGGCCGTTCGCGACGATCTCTGCGGCGGTCCGCGCTTGCGCGACCAGCGCGCTGGCCTGCTCGTTCTCGCACCACACGAAGCGCGGTTCGCATTCGTTGAGGATCGGCGCGAACTCGTTCATCGACAGGCGCGGATTGACGCCGATCGCGACCCCGCCCGCCCAGATCGCGCCAAGGTAGGCAACGACCCAGTCGACGCTGTCCGGCGCGAACACGATGACGCGGTTGCCGGGTTGCAGGCCGAGTTCCTTCCATGCGCCGGCCGCGCGGCTGACGCGGTCGCGCAGCACCGCGTAACTCACTTTCTCATCGTCGCATTCGATCGCGATCGCCGTGTCCGCGCCCGTCGACAACAAAGTTTCCGCAGCATTCATTGCGATTTCTCCTCTAACCCGGAAGGCCCGGGCTTCATTCAATTACCCGGACCAGAAACAGCGACAGGACCGGGAAGAAAACCAGCAGGATGACGCGCAGCGCGTCCGACATCAGAAACGGCACGATGCCGCGGAAAGTCGCCGACATCGGGACGTTCTTCGCCATGCTGTTGATGATGTAGACGTTCATGCCGACGGGCGGCGTGATGAGGCCGACTTCGACGACCATCAGCGCGAGGATGCCGAACCAGATCGCCTTTTCGGTTTGATCCAGGCCCCAGAAATCGAGTCCCATGATCACCGGGAAGAAGATCGGGATCGTCAGCAGGATCATCGACAGGCTGTCCATGACGCAGCCGAGGAACACGTAAATCACGATGATCGCGAACAGCACCAGCAGCGGCGGCAGTCCCGAACCCGAAACCCAGCTCGCCAGCTCCGCCGGCATCTGCGTCAGCGCGAGAAACACGTTGAGCACGTCGGCCCCGAGCAGGATCAGGAAGATCATCGCCGTGGCCTCGGCGGTCGAGTACAGCGACTCCATCAGTCCGTCGAAGCGCATGCCCTTCGCCACCGCCAGCACGCCGGCACCGATCGTGCCCACCGAAGCCGCTTCGGTCGGCGTGAAGATGCCGCCGTAGATGCCGCCGATGACGACGACGAAGATCGCCAGCACCGGCCATACGTCAATCAGCGCACGGACCCGCATCGCCACGCTCTTGCGTTCGGCTGCCGGACCCGCCTCCGGATTGAGCCGGCAGTGCAGCGCGATGACGGCGATGTAGCCGAGGGCGGCGATGATGCCGGGAATGAGCGCCGCGGCGAACAGCTTGGCAATGTTCTGCTCGGCGAGGATCGCGTAGATCACCAGCACGACCGACGGCGGGATCAGGATGCCCAGCGTCCCGCCGGCGGCGAGCGTCGCCGTCGCGAGTGCCGGCGAGTAATTGAGCCGGCGCAGTTCCGGCAGCGCAACCTGCCCCATCGTTGCCGCCGTCGCGAGCGACGAGCCGCAGATCGCGCCGAACCCCGCACAGGCGCCGACCGCCGCCATCGCCACGCCGCCGCGGTAATGGCCGATCATCGATTCGGCGGCGCCGAACAGCGCTTTCGACAGGCCGCCGCGCGACGCGAAGCTGCCCATCAGCAGGAACAGCGGGACCACCGACAGATCGTAGATCGAATAGCGCCCGTAGGCGGCGGTCTTCAGATAACCGAGCAGCGGATCCCAGCCCGCCATCGTGACGTAGCCGGCCACACCGGTGATCAGCATCGAGATCGCGATCGGCACCCGCAGCGCCAGCAACACCAGCAGGAAAACGAAGAAACTTGCACCGATAGCCGTACCGCTCATGCTGGCTGCTCCCGGAATTTCTGTGAGGACGTGTAAAACGCGGTCGCGGCGAGCAGCGCGAAGGACGGCGACATCAGCATGTATGCATACCAGGTCGGCACGCCGAGCAGCATCGAGGTTTCACTGCTGGCCCTGAGATCGACCGTGCCGATCGTCATCCGCCAGGCGACGATCGCAGCGCAGATCGCGAGCAGCAGGGCACCGAGACCGTCGAGCCGTGCCCGCATACAGGGGCGCAGGCCGGTGGTGAAGAAGTCGACAAACACGTGGCTGCCGCGCATCTGGCCCCACGGCAGGAACGCGGCGACCGCAACGGCGGAGCCGATCTGCACCAGTTCGAAATCGCCGAGCACGGCGTTGCCGGTCAGCGCGCGGCTCGCGATGCTGAACACCGACATGATGCTGACCGCGACCAGCACCAGTCCGCCGGTCGCGGCGAAGGTGCGGGAAAGAAAAAACAGTGAGCGGCCGATCGGGTCCTGTGGCGGACAGACCGGCGTTGCAATGGGTTCGGACACTTGAAGTCTCCCGGTGAGGCGATCCCGGCCGGCGGACGGATTCGTCCCCCGGACCCGCAGACCGCGGGTCATGTGGCCGCGGCGCGAACCTTGGCGGTTCGCGCCGCGGTACGCCGAATGCTTCAGATCGGGTCGTGTTTCTGGATCAGGTCCTGCGCGCTCTTGAGCAGCGTCTTGCCGTCGTATCCCTTCCCCGAGACTTCCGAGACCCAGGAGTCATAGACGTGCTGGCCGGCCTTCTCCCAGTTCTTGAGCTCGGCCGCCGGGATGACGTTGAACTGGTTGCCACGGTCCGACGCCAGCTTGCGCGCGGCGGTCGCCGACTCGTCCCACACCTTGCCCACCCACGCCGATGCCTCGGCTCCGCCATTGGCGTCGATGACCTGCTTCAGGTCGGCCGGCAGGCTGTCGTACTTCGCCTTGTTCATCGCGAAAATGAAGGCGGTCGTGTAGAGCGCGCGCGCCTTCGGGTCGCCTTCGCTGTGGAACTTGACCAGCTCGTGTGCCTTGACCGCCGGGACCACTTCCCACGGCAGCATCGCCCCGTCGATAACGCCTTTCGACAGTGCTTCGGAAACCTGCGGTACCGGCATGCCGACCGGCGTCGCACCGAGCGCGGCGAGGAACTTGTTCGTCTGGCGCGTCGGCGCCCGCAGCTTGAGGCCGCGGAAGTTCGACTGCTGGCCGATCGCCCCCTTGACGAGGTGCAGTTGCCCGCTGTCATGGACGTGGAAAAGGATCGGATGGACGTCCTTGAACTCGGTCTGGTCGAGCTTGTTCACCGTGACGTATTCCCACAGCGCGCGGCTCGACAATTCCGCCGTCTTGGTCATGAACGGCAACTCGAACACTTCGACCGCGGGGAAGCGTCCGGCGCTGTAGCCGGGCAGCGTCCAGACGATGTCGGCGATGCCGTCACGCGCCTGGTCGATCAGCTGCGGCGGCGTGCCGCCAAGTTGCATCGCCGGGTAGATCTGGCATTTCAGCCGGCCGGCAGATTCCTTGTTGATCTTGTCGCACCACGGCGTGATGAACTTCGCGTGCGCCGTCGAACCCGGCGGCAGAAAGTGGTGCACCTTCAGCGTCACTTCCTCCGCTGACACTGCACTGAACGCCAGCGCCATCGTCGCGCCGGCCACTACCCTCAATCCAGCTGAAATACCTTTGCTCATGTGCTCCTCCGGTGTATCGGTTCGTGGTTTTTGTTTTTCTGCACGATAGGCTTGGGGCAGGCGCCCGACAACACGAAGCGCTGTCTATTTTCGCTTAGATTGATGAATATCAAACAATCTACGATATTCACAAACGTCTCTTGCAAGTGACCTCGGAAGGGCGTCGCCCCCGACCCGCGGATGGGTCTGCAGCGGCAGGCGCCGGGAGTCGTCCGACCCCTGCCGGATAAATTCGTTGATCTTTTGCCAGGTTTCACCAAGGAGAGCAGCACCATTCCATAACAAAGTTCAACTTGCCGACCCGCGTCGGACGAGTTGCAACGGGCTTCGAATCCAAAAAGGGGAAATCAATGCACAAAAAACGTCTCGCCATAGCGGTCTCTTGTATCGTCGCCGGTCTGGCTTCGGCTTCGGCCGCAGCCCAGTCGAATGTGACGGTATATGGCGTGGCCGATGCTTTCATCGGCCACGGTAAGACCGGAGACGCCAAATTTACCGGCGTGCAGAGTGGCGGCTGGGCGGGTTCGCGCCTCGGCTTCCGCGGCACCGAAGACCTCGGCAATGGGCTCAAGGCCGTCTTCACGCTGGAGTACGGAATCGAGATGGACGCAAACGACGGTCTCGGTGCGGCGCCCAACCGTTCCCGCCAGCAGTTCATCGGCCTGCAGGGCAATTTCGGCTTCATCGGCCTCGGTCGCCAGTACCACCCGGGCTACTACGTATTCAAGTACGACGCCATCGTTCCCGTGCCGATCAGCCCGCAATTTGCCCTGGCGGCTTCCGCCGGATCAAACCTGGTGGCGGGCGGTGCCGCGCGCGTCAGCAACTCGATCAACTACAAGTCGCCGAACTTCGGCGGCCTGACGCTCAACGCGATCTATGGCCTCAATGAAGTCAACCAGACCAGCGACCGTCAGAAAGGCGACATCGCGGCCATCGGCGCCGAATACGCGAACGGCCCGCTCGCCGTCGGCCTGATCTACAGCCAGGTGAAGGAACCCGTCGGCGACGAGGACAAGCGCGAAGCGTACCTCGGCGGCTCCTACGACTTCGGCATGTTCAAGCTGGCAGGCTCGTACCAGCGCATCGAGGACGCCACTGCGGCGGAAGACACCGACAACGTCTGGCATATCGGCGGCACCGTCCCGATTGGCACCTCGGGCAAATTCTCCGTGGGTTATGGCCAACTGGACGCGGATGCGAAGGACAGCGACGCCGACTCGTGGGCCGTGGTGTATTCCCACTCGCTGTCGAAGCGCACGCTCGCCTATGCCGGTTACGGCCACATCAGCAACGACGACGGACGGGCGGTGCGCTCCCCGTCGTTTGTCAGTGCGGCCAATACTTCGCCCGGCGACACGAGCCGCAACCTGATGGTCGGTTTGAACCACCTGTTCTGATCATCTCCCGACTGGAATAGACGGGCGCTGCGGCGCCCGTTTTCATTTACACCCCCGTTTCGGTGCCCATACGGGCCGGGCGATCGGGAGGATGAAACAACGAGGAGATTCGTCGCCGAAATATCGAAAATCGATCGTCGTCCACCGACATTCATTGCTCGCCACCATTGTTTGACGTCAAACAATTTGCTCTCTATACTTCGAACCACTCTCTTGATCGCCACGGACACGCCAATGAATATCAGGACGAAGGTCGAGCAGTTGTGCGCCAGAATGCATGACGAGCCGCAGTTCCCCACGCAGGGCCTCACCCTGTTCGTCGATCTCGAACGCCGTGAGACGCGCCGCAAATACCTGCCGCGCGACGTGCTGCAGACGTTCCTCGGCGGTCGCGGCGCGAACATGTACCTGCTCTACAACCTGCTGCAGGAAGAACGCGACGCCCTCGACCCCGAAGTGCCGCTGATCTTCGGTGCCGGCACGCTCACCGGGGACATGCCGGCCGCGACGCGCGGCAACTTCACCAGCCGCTCCCCTGAAAGCGACGCGATCCTCGACACCAACGGCGGCGACTACTTCCCGTCCTTCGTCAAGCGCCACGGCTACGACCACATCGTGCTGTACGGCCTGGCGCCGCAATGGACGCTGCTGCGCATCGCGCACGACGAAGTCCAGTTCCTCGACGCGACGCCTTACGTCGGCCTCGACAACCTCGAGATCCCCGGCGCAATCGAGCGCGACTTCGACTGCACCGAACGCAAGGACATGGCGCTCGCCCGTATCACGAGCGCGGGTGAAAACCTCGCGCTGTGCAGCGGCATCATGGGCGGCATCAAGGCGATCTGGGCGCGTGGCGGCGGCGGTGCGAAGATGGGCGCGCTGCACCTGAAAGCGATCATGGTGCACGGCAAGCCGGGCGACGCGCCGAAGGTCGCGGAGCTCAAGGCGCACAACAAGGTGATCGGCAAGAAGATCACCTCGACGTCGGTCATCAAGAACGCGCTCAAGCAGGTCGGCACGCCGTTCCTCTACAAGCCTTCGCGCGTGCTCGGCGCGCTGGGCACGATGAACAACCAGAAGACTGCATGGCACGAGACGCTCGACGCCGACAACTTCGACCCCTACCGCCCCGGTATGGACGGCTGCTATAAGTGCCCGGTGCATTGCCGCAACCTCAACGACATGACTCCCGAAGGCAAGGGCGGCTGGGGTTCGGCGGCACTGAAAGGCCTCAAGGGCAATGCGAGCTACGACAAGGCGCAGGCCGACATCGAGCACGGCAAAGAGCGCACCTACAACGGCATCCATGGCGACGGCCAGTTCGACAAGTACGACAAGGGCGACGGCCCCGAGTACGTCACCGTCGGCAAATTCGGCCCGATGATCGGGCTGAAGGAGCCGGAGCATGTGCTGCGCCTGAACAACATCCTCAACGACCTCGGCCTCGACTCGGCCTCGACCGGCAGCGCAATCGCATGGGCAATGGAACTGTGGCAGCGCGGCATCATCGACGCCAGTCACACCGGTGGCCTCGACCTGTCATGGGGCAACTACGAGACCGTCGAGAAACTGCTGTTCATGACGGCCAAGCGCGAAGGCTTCGGCGACACCATCGCGGATTCGTCGCGCGCCGTCGAGCGCGGCAAGTACCCGAAGGAAGCGCTCGATTACCGCATGGCGGTCAAGGGCCTGTTCCAGTCCGACCCGCACGACGCACGCATCCTCAAGGCGTTCGCGCTTGGCCTGTCGGTCGCGACGCGCGGCATGGACCATCTCAGGAACCGCGTGACGCTGGAGATCAACGCGCGCATCAACGACGACGCGGCATTCAAGACGCAGCTCTACGGCGGCGCCGTCGTGCCGGAGCCGAACGGCTATGGAGGCAAGGAATTCGCGGTGCGTCGCTGCGAGAACACTTTCGCCGTCGGCGACTCGGTCGGCATGTGCCGCTTCAACACCAAGCTGTTCAACTCGCCCACCACGCCCGACTGCGGCGACTTCGCGACACAGGTGTCGACGGCCACCGACGTGACGCTCAGCGCCGACGAGCTCAACGAAATCGGCCGCAACATCACCGGCATCGAGCGGCTGCTGAACTTCCGCCTCGGCCTGCGGGCGAAGGACGACACGCTGCCGCGGCGCTGGTTCGACGAGGAAATCGAAGTCGGTCCGTTCAAGGGCGAGAAAGTCGATCGCAAGGAATTCGAGGCAATGAAGTCGCGCTTCTACGCGGTCACGGGGCTCAATGCCGAAGGCGTGCCGAGCGCCGACTGGCACGAGCAGCTCGCCCACACGATGACCGGCTTTGCAGTCCGCGTCGAGCTGCCAAAGCCGCTTCCGGGCGCCCCCGACAAGGACGTCGTCATCGACGAGCCGGTATCGAACGTGATCGCGCTGCGCGAAGCCCTGCGCCGCCGGTTCCCGGAAGCGCAGGAGGAACTCGGCGATCATTCGTGGAACGTCGCGGTCAATGGCCGCATGGTACTGTCGGGCGAACGCGAGACCGCGTTGAACGACGGCGACCGGGTGACGCTGGTGCCGATCATCGCCGGCGGCTGAGGTCACGGCCGCCGATCGGCCGCGGCCGGACAGTAAAGAGCGCCACAGCGCCCCGCCAGTCGCGGGGCGCTGTGCTTTTGGGGCCCGGATCGGGCCGCATTGCTCCGGCCTGCTGCACCACCTCCACCCCTGCGGATCGCGCCACTGCGGGTTCGTTGTCTATGATCAGACAAACGGCCCTGCCGACATCGCCGAAGGAGACGGATCATGCAGACGAAAGATGACATCGTGCGCCGCATTCTTGCCGCACTCGAGCGCGGCGCACATATCGATCCCGTTCTTTATCCGCTCGAGGTGAGCGCTGCCGCAGACGGCGCAGTGACCCTGTCGGGCGAGGTACCGGCAATCGCGAACAAGCGACGCGCGGTTGCGGCCGCCACCGAGGTCGAGGGTGTGCGGGCGGTCATCGATCGGCTGCGGATTCCACCGGCCGTGGAGGCAGGCGACGGGGCGATCCGCGACGCGGCCTGCAAATGGATTTCGCGCGACGTGGATTTCTTCAACTGCACGCTGCGGGTGCTGAGTTCGGGCCGTCTGGAAGTGCTGCGCGACGCGAGTGTCGATCCGAGCGGGGCCATCGATATCGCCGTCGAGGGCGGCGTGATCACGCTGAGCGGCCACGTCATCAGCCTGTCCCACAAACGCCTGGCGGGCGTGCTGGCGTGGTGGGCGCGCGGCTGTCGCGACGTGGACAACGCGCTCGAAATCAGGCCTCCGGAAGAGGACAATGACGAGGAAGTCGTCGAAGCGATGCGTCTCGTGCTCGAAACCGACCCGCTCGTGCATGCGGAGCAGATCGCCGTCGGCAGTCGCGATTTCGTCATCACGCTCAAGGGCGTCGTCTCCTCCGAGGACGAACGCCAGCGCGCCGAACTGGACGCGTGGTATCTGCACGGCGTCAGGGCGGTGATCAACGAGATCGAGGTACGCTGAACCGGCCTGCCCGCTCGTCTGCCCGACCTGCCGGTCCGGCGTGTCGGCTCACCCGCGCGATAAACCGTCAGGAGATATACGTTCCAGCATGGCAGACGCCGAAAACACCGACCGCATGCGCCTCGACAAATGGCTGTGGGCGGCGCGTTTTTACAAGACCCGCTCGCTCGCCAGCCAGTCGGTCGAGGCCGGCCACGTCAGGCTCAACGGTCACGCCGTCAAGCCCGCGCGGGACGTGCGCTCGGGCGACATGCTCGAGATCGTCGCGGGCGATGCGCACTGGACGGTCATCGTGCGCGGTCTCAACGAACAGCGGCGCCCCGCCCCGGAAGCACGGGAGCTGTACGAGGAGACCATCGAAAGCAGTGAACGGCGCGCGGCGGAAAAGGAAAACCGCCGGCTCGCGCCGGTACCGGGGAGCGATCTGCGCGGGCGCCCGACGAAGAAGGCGCGGCGGCAGATCAGGGGATTCAACGAAAGCGGGTGAAGGCCGCGCGCATCACGCTTCCGTATCGATCCGCGCGAGCGCCTCTGCGATCGCTTTCGCCTCCACAGGGCGGACCAGGCGGGCGACTTCCCTTCCCTCGTTGAGGAAGATCAGTGTCGGCCACAGCTTGACGCCGAACGAGCGGCCCAGCTTGCGTCCTTTGCCGTCTTCGATCCTGATATGTCGCACCCCCGGATGGCGGGCGAACGCGGCGGCAATCGGCGCTTGCGCCGCCTGGCAATACCCGCACCAGTTCGCACCGAACTCGACCACGGTGGGCGCCTGCAGCGCATCGATCTCGGTGCGGTCGGGGGCGGTCGCGGAATAGGCGGTGTTCGTCGTCATGTTTTTTCCTCCCGGCAAAGTCTGGTGCCGGAAAGGTACATCAAAAAGCGGACCCGAAGGCTCGCTGAAAGCGCGAGGCTCAGCTGCTCGCCCGAAGGCAGGAACGCATAGCTGTAGCTCGCGTAGTAGGTCTGCGCCGCCGTCGGCGTCCAGATCAAGCTGAAACGCGGGCTAACTTCCTCGTCGGTGCTGGATGTATCGGCGTTCGCGCTGCCGCGGGAGACCGGCCCCTACCCGTTTTGTTCCTTTCGGACTGCCTCAGGACTTCGGCCACAGGATCATCTGGGTGCAGCGGAACAGCGCGAGTTTGCGCCCGCTCGCCTCGTCGGTCACGACGGCGTCCCATACCTGCGTGCTCTTGCCGAGGTGCTGCGCGGTCGCCACACACGCGATGCTCCCGTCCCTGACCGTGCCGAGATGGTTGCTCTTCAGTTCGATCGTCGTGAACGATTCGGCGCCGTCCGGCAGGTGCGCCATCGTGCCGTAGCCGCAAGTGGTGTCGGCCAGCGCCACGATGCTTGCCGCGTGGAGAAAATTGTTTGGTGCGAAATGCAGCTGCCTGACCGGCATCCGGCTGCTGAGCGCACCCTGCCCCACGGAAAGGATTTCGATGCCGAGGTAGCCCGGCAGGTATTCGCTGCCGCGCTCGTTGAGCACGTCGAGTGTTACATCGGAGCGGAGTCGGCTCATTGCTGTCCTTGAGGGGGACCCCGGCCGCATACGCCGGGGGATATCGACTGATGCTTGCGGTCCGTCAGAACGGCAGGCGACGCTTCGGAGGCAGCGCAGGCTTTCCGTCCCGTGCGGCAGGCGCGGCCTTTACCGGCTTGCGCGGCAGATTCATCTCGTCGCGCGCGAACCGGACTTTGCCTTCCAGTTCGCAACCGCGCATGCCGGGCGAACAGACCGCGCCCTGCACCCGCTGACAAATTCCCTTCAGATCGTGAGGGCAACTCCAGGCACTCATGTCGTCAAACACTCCGCTTCAAGATCGGACAAACCGCTTACGCCCCTGGCCACACGACTCGGGCAAGGCCTGTCGTGACACCCCAAAACATGGTCAAGAACCGGCCGGGGCGCGCAACACGGCTGTTCGCAGTAAAAAATAACCGGCCACCAGCCTAACGCAACGGCGGCGCCGTCTCAAGAACTACGCCGGATAAATGCGGGCGGACAAGCGATCGTGAGACCTCCGAACCGGGCGTTTGAACGGCAACCAACAAGATCAACCATCGAATCCTGGCCCGGCTGCGTGTGGTCATTGAATCTGCCCAAGGGTAATAATTGGCATGTAAGGCAAGAAGCGCGACAAGGTACGCGCGGGAAAGAGGAAAATCACTCTCGGTAGTGGATATCCTCATATTGGTAAGTTTCCTGACGCAAGCCAACAGTGCAATGAACGAACTTCTTCGACAGTTAGAGAGCATTTCGGCATGTCGCGATCGCGATCTTCTGGCTATAAGCCTGGTCTCGACCCTGAAAACCGTTTTCAGACCCGGTACCGTTCGGCTGTACAGGCTGAGCAGCAATGTCGGCGCCGAATCCCAGGTAACGATTGTGGTCGCCGCTTCCGACGCCGGGGTTGAGTTCCGTGAAAAGGCCGGCGAGGACGAGCGGGGCGAGCCGCTTGCGGCGCATCCGCTGATCACTGCGGCAGCGCGCGATTCGAGGCCGGTCTGGAAAGCCGGGCCGACGCACAGCGATTGCGTCTTCCCCTTGCCGGACGCAGGCAATTCCAATCTTTGCATCCTCGCGGTAATGGGCCTTCCACCGCTGGTTCAGGTTGAACGCGAAGCGCTCGAGCAATTCGTCAAGATCTACGTGAACTTCATCGGCCTTCTCGACTACAGCGAACGCGACTCGCTGACCGGACTGCTCAACCGCAAAACCTTTGACGAAGCCTTCGACCGCATGCTGGCCCGTATTCCCGTTGACGTGGCGCTGGAACCGCCCGCAGAACGGCGGGGCGAGCGACCGCCCGACGACCCCCGCTGGATCGGGGTTATCGATATCGACCACTTCAAGCGCGTCAATGACACGTACGGTCACCTGTTCGGTGACGAAGTCCTGCTTCGCGTCGCGAACGTCATGAAAACCGCGTTTCGCCGGACCGATCGATTATTCCGGTTTGGTGGCGAAGAATTCGTGGTCATGCTCCAGCCCACGCCACAGGAACACGTGTTCAACATTTTCGACCGTTTCCGGCAAATGCTCGAAAAACATGAGTTCCCGCAAATCGGGCAGATTACATGCAGTCTCGGCTTCACCCGGGTTGATCCGGCAGCCGCCCCGACGGACATCCTCGGCAGCGCCGATCAGGCGTTGTATTTTGCGAAGGAGCACGGCCGCAACCAGACGCGGAACTTCGAGCAATTGGTAGCCGAGGGATTGATTGTCTTGCAGCAGGCCGAGGCGACCCAGACCGGCCCCGATCTCGACGCACTCTTCGGCTAGCGGCTCTGCGCCGGCGCGGATCACTGCAGGATATCGCTCACCGCAACGCCCGGGCGACGAAATGGCGGGGGACACTGGGGCGGGGGACGCGGTCGGAAAACCAGCTGCGAACGTCTTCTTCCAGGCCGATGCCGTGCATGTAGTTGTACAGCGCCTTGTTGAGGGCAACGCCCAGAACGTCGTGGTCGACGCCGGTCGGGTCGACGAAGCGGACGTCGTTCCTGGCAAAGGAGCCCGGCGGCAGCGGCACGAGCGTGACACCGTATTCCTCCGGGCGCTGGCCCACCGGTGAATGCACGGTGCAGGCGAAGCGATGGAAAAACCCCGACTGGATGCAGCCGGCTGCGAAAAGCTGCCGCACGTATTCGAGCGCATCCACCGTGTCCTGCACGGTCTGGGTCGGAAACCCGTACATCAGGTAGGCGTGGACGAGGATGCCGGCTTCGCTGAAACCGTGCGTGACGCGCGCGACCTGCTCGACCGAGACGCCTTTGTTCATGAGTTTCAGCAGACGATCCGACGCGACTTCGAGACCGCCGGAAATCGCGATGCAGCCGCTGTCGGCCAGCAGCCGGCACAGCTGCGGCGTGAAGGATTTTTCGAAGCGGATGTTGCCCCACCACGAGATCGCACGGCGGCGGGCCAGAAGCTCCTGCGCGAGCGCCTTCAATGCCTTCGGCGGCGCGGCTTCGTCGACGAAATGGAAACCCGTCTGCCCGGTCTCGTCGATGATCGCCTCGATGCGGTCGACGAGCGTCGTCGCGGCCACGCCGTCGTAGCGCGAGATGTAGTCGAGGCTGACGTCGCAGAAACTGCACTTTTTCCAGTAGCAGCCGTGCGCGACGGTGAGCTTGTTCCAGCGCCCGTCTGACCACAGCCGGTGCATCGGGTTGAGCATGTCGAGGACCGAAAGGTAGCGGTCCAGCGGCAGGCCGTCCCAGGTCGGCGTGCCGACTTCGGCGAACGCGATGTCGGCTTCGTCGAAGTGGATGTAACGCACCGTCGCAGCGTCGCCGCGCACGAAAGTGCGCACCAGCCGCTCCCGCGGACGTGCGCCGGCGAGGTGATCGAGCAGCGCCAGGATCGGGCGCTCGCCGTCGTCGAGCGTCACGTAGTCGAAATAATCGAACACCCGCGGTTCGCGCAGATCCCGCAACTCGGTGTTCACGAATCCGCCGCCGAGGACAGTGACGATCGCCGGGTCGTGTTCCTTGATCGCCTGCGCGATGCGGAACGCCGCGTAGACGGCCCCCGGGAACGGCACCGACAGCAGCACGAGCTGCGGCGCATGGCGTGCGATCGCGTCGAGCGTCAGTTCGCGCAGCGTGCGATCGACGAGATTGAGCGGCGCCGCGAGCGCTTCGGCGAGCGGATCGAAAGTCGGCTGGCTCTGCGCCAGCGATTCGGCGTAGCGCACGAACTCGAAGCGCGGGTCGACGGCCTCGCGCAGCACGTCGGCGACGTCGTTCAGATACAGCGTCGCCAGATGCCGCGCGCGATCCTGCAGCCCGAGCGCGCCGAACGCCCACGCGAGCGGATCGCCTCCGTCCGGGTCGACATAGACGTCGAGCGATTCGAAGCGCGAGCCTTCGGGCAGGAAGCTGCGCCCGGCAATACGATGCGCGACGGTCGGATCGCGCCCCTGCAGGAACGCGATCGCGGGTCCGATCGTCGTCCGGTAGCGGTCGAATTGCGCGAGGAAAGCCTGCACGCGCGGCGGGCGTTCGCATTCGGGCGTCGCTTCGATGCCGTCGCGGATCGCCGTGAGGCCATCACCGGAAAACAGCCGCAGCACGAGTGCCAGTGCCAGATCCTCCTGCACCGCGTCGACGCCGCGCGAGCGCAGGAAGCCGGTCAGGTACGCGGTGGACGGGTACGGCGTGTTGAGTTGCGTCATCGGCGGGATCACCGACAAAACGCGCAGGGAGGTGTCTGACATCAGCTCGGGGAGTTGCTCGGGCCGGACATTCTAGAGGCAATCGGCGCGCTTCGGCTGCGCCCGAACAAAGGAGTCAGCCGTGATACGGAGCCCTGCTGGCGCACCCAAGCCGCCGGCAAACATCCCGACGATCCTGTTCGGCGCGTTCGACCGCCACAACTTCGGCGACCTGCTGTTCCCGCACGTCGTCGCCGCGATGCTCGACGACGAAAATCCGGTCTTCGCCGGTCTCGTCGACGCCGATCTGCGGCGTTTCGGCGGACATGCAGTCAGCGCGATCGCGCCACTCGCGGCAGCCTGGGGCGAGCGCCCAGTCAACATCATCCACGTCGGCGGCGAGATTCTCACCTGCGGCGCGTGGCACGCCGCAGTGATGCTGCTACCGCCGCAGCAGGCGCACGAGGCCATCACCCGCCTCGACGCGCGACCGCGGGAGGCGCTGGAATGGGCGCAGCGCCGGCTCGGCACGCGGGCGCTCGCACCGTACTGCCTGCCGAAGGGCCTTTTCTCCGGCGCGGCCCACGTGATCTTCAACGCCGTCGGCGGCACCGAGCTCGGCCAGTGCGATGCGGCATTGCGCGCCGAAGTCCTCGCGAATCTGCACGCCGCCGAAGAGGTCGGGGTGCGGGACCGGGAAACGCTCGCGCAGCTCGCCGCGGCGGGTGTCCCCGCCCGCCTCGTGCCCGACCCCGCAGTCATGGTCGCGGCGCTCTTTGGCGAGCGCATCGCCCGGCACGCCCGCGCCGGCGAAATCGCACAGATCCGCGCCGCATTCCCGCAGGGCTATCTCGCGGTGCAGTTCAGCGCCGATTTTGGCGACGACGCGACGCTCGACGCGATCGCCGCCGGGCTCGAACGCAGCGCGCGCTCGAGCGGCCATGGCGTCGCCCTGTTCCGCGCCGGCGCGGCGCCGTGGCACGACGACAGGGCCTGCTACGCGCGGCTCGTGGCGCGCCTGCCGGCGACACCGGTGAGGATTCTGGAATCGCTCGACATCTGGGACATCTGCGCGCTGATCGCCGCGAGTCAGGGGTACTGCGGCAGCAGCCTGCACGGCCGGATCGTCGCGATGGCGTTCGCGCTGCCGCGCCTCAACCTGCTCCATCCGGCAGCGCCGGGACGGCCCGGCAAGCAGACGGCTTTCGCCGCGACGTGGGAGCCGCCGGAAGTGCGTGCGACGGTCGCGGTGGACGAGCTCGCGGGCGGGATCGCGAACGCATTGAACGCCAACCCGGAGCGGCTCCGGCACACCGCACGCGAACTCGTCGAACAGTACCGCAGCGAATTCGACGCGATCCGGCAGCGACTCGAATGAAGCGAGCGGTCCGGCATCAGAAAGCAGCGGCGTCGAAGCGGATCAGCGGCCCGCCGGCCTCCCGCACGGCCTGCGAGCAGGCGACGGCCTGCGGGCCGAAGCTTGCGATGTAGAAACGGGCGAGCTCGACGAGGCTCGCGAGGTAGACCGGGTCGCCCTGGCCGGCGGCAAGCCGGCGCTGCGCGGCGAGCGCGAGGCGCGCCATCTGCCACGCACCGCACGTGATTCCGAGCAGATGCAGGAACGGCACTGCACCGGCGAGCACCTCGGCAAAGCGTTCCTTCCCGTTCGCGAGCACCCAGTCGGCCGCCCGTTCGACGGCGGCGATGCTGTCGGCGAATCCGTCGGCAAGCGATGAGAGTTCGGCCTCTTCGCGCAATTGGGCAGCCGTCGCATGCAGGTCGGCGACCAGTTCGCGCAGCGTCTCGCCGCCTTCGCGCAGGATCTTGCGGCCGACGAGGTCGTTGGCCTGGATGCCGGTCGTGCCTTCATAGATCGTGATGATGCGCGCGTCGCGGGCGAACTGCGCGATGCCGGTCTCCTCGACGAAGCCCATGCCGCCGAACACCTGGATCGCGTCGCTGCACACCTGCTGGCCGACTTCGGTGCACCAGCCTTTCGCGACCGGCATCAGCAGGTCGACATAACGCCGGCATTTCGCGGCGAGCGCGGCGTCCGGATGATGCTCCGCGAGGTCGAACCAGCCGGCAGCGGTGTATAGCAGCGCGCGCATCGCCATCACCCGCGCGCGCATCGACAGCAGCATGCGCTTGACGTCGGGGTGATGGAGGATCGGCCGGCCGGCTTCGCCGGTGATCGCGTCGCGGCCCTGCACGCGTTCGCGCGCATAGCCGAGCGCGAGCTGGTAGGCGCGCTCGCCGAGCCCGGCGCCCTGCACGCCAACGCCGAAGCGCGCCTCGTTCATCATGATGAACATCGTCTCCAGGCCGCGGTTCGGCGCGCCGACGAGGTAACCGACGGCCCCGCCGGCGTCGCCGTAGCTCATCGTGCAGGTCGGGCTGCCGTGGATGCCGAGCTTGTGCTCGATCGCGATGCAGCGCACGTCGTTCTTCGCGCCCGGATTGCCATCGGCGTCGAGCAGGAACTTCGGCACGAGGAACAGCGACAGCCCTTTCACGCCGGCCGGCGCATCCGGCAGCCGGGCGAGCACGAGGTGGACGATGTTGCTCGTCAGTTCGTGCTCGCCGTACGAGATGAAGATCTTCTGGCCGAACACGCGATAGCTGTCGTCGGCGGCAGGCTCCGCGCGGGTGCGCGTCGCCGCGAGGTCGGAGCCCGCCTGCGGCTCGGTGAGGTTCATCGTGCTGCCCCACTCGCCGCTGACAACCTTGTGCAGCCAGGTCTGCTTGAGCTCGTCGCTGGCGGCGATCAGCAGGGCTTCGGCCTGGCCGACGTTCAGTTGCGGCAGCATCGCGAACGCCATGTTCGTCGCGAACCACATCTCCCACACCGGCGTCGACACCAGCTTCGGCAGGCCCTGTCCGCCGAATTCCGGCGGCAGCGACAGGCCGGTCCAGCCGGCCTCGACGAAGCGGTCCCACGCATCCTCCCAGCCCTCGGGCGTGACGACGCGCCCGTCGGCGTCGAGCCGGCAACCCTGCACGTCGCCCCGGGCGTTGATCGGGCCGAGCACGCCGGCGGCGAACTTGCCGGCTTCATCGAGGATCGCCTCGATGACGTCCGGCGTCGCGTCCTCGAATCCCGGCAGCGCAGAAACCGCGTCCTGCCCGGCCAACTCGCGGAGGATGAAATGCATGTCGCGCAGCGGCGCGGCGTAATCGTGCATGGTGGCGGCTCCGGCCGGCGCAGGTCCGGCCAAGTGGTCTTAGCGGGGTGCGAGGCGGATCGCGCCGTCGAGGCGGATCGTCTCGCCGTTGAGCATCGCGTTCTCGACGATCTGGCGCGCGAGTTGCGCGTATTCGGCGGGTTCGCCGAGGCGCGGCGGGAACGGCACGGCTTCGCCGAGCGATTTCTGCGCCTCGGGCGGCAGCGCCTGCATCATCGGCGTCAGGAACAGGCCCGGCGCGATCGTCACGACGCGGATGCCGAAACGCGCGAGCTCGCGCGCGATCGGCAGCGTCATCGACACGATGCCGCCTTTCGACGCGGCGTAGCCGGCCTGGCCGATCTGGCCGTCGTACGCGGCGACCGACGCGGTGTTGATGATCACGCCACGCTCGCCGCCGGCGTTCGGCTCAGTTTTCGACATCGCTTCGGACGCGAGCCGGATCATGTTGAAAGTGCCGACCAGGTTGATGTTCACGATGCGCGCGAACGTGTCGAGCGGATGCGGGCCGTCGCGGCCGAGCACTTTCGCGGCGCTGCCGATGCCCGCGCAGTTGACGAGCCCGTTGAGCGCGCCGAAGCGTGCGAGCGCGAGCTCGACGCAGCCGCGTGCATCGGCTTCGGACGCGACGTCGGTGCGGTGGAACGCCGCGCGGATGCCGAGCTCGTCGGCAAGCTTTTCGCCGCCGACGCTGTTCAGGTCCGCGATGACGACATTCGCGCCGGCGCCGTGGAACGCGCGCACGGTCGCTTCGCCGAGCCCCGACGCCCCGCCGGTGACGATAAAAGTGCTGCTTTCGAGTTTCATCGTTTTTCCCCTTTTCTGCGACCGGTCGTTCAGCCGGCGTTCTCGACGACGATCGCGACACCCTGGCCGCCGCCGCAGCACGCCGACGACACGCCGAACTGCAGCCGCGCCTCCTGCAGCGCGCGCGCCACCGTCGTCGTCAGCCGCACGCCGGACGCACCCAGCGGATGGCCGATCGCGATTGCGCCGCCATGCACGTTGGCACGCTCGCGGTCGAGCCCCAGTTCGCGCTCGCACGCGAGATATTGCGCGCCGAAGGCTTCGTTGATCTCGACGCGCCCGAACTCGCCGACGGTGAGTCCGGCCTTCGCCGCTGCGGCACGGATCGCCGGCGCCGGCCCGATGCCCATGATCTCCGGCGGCACCGCCACCGACGCTGCCGCGACGATGCGCGCCAGCGGGCGGATGCCGTGCGCGCGCACCCAGTCGCCGTGCGCGACGATCACCGCAGCGGCGCCGTCGACGATTGCCGAACTGTTGCCGCCGGTCTGCACGCCGCCGAACGCCGGTTTCAGTTTTTGCAGCGCGTCGAACGACGTCGGGCGCACATGGCCGTCCCGATCGCACACTTCAGCGCGGTCGGCGAGCTTCAGCGACCGGGCGTTGTAGCCGTCGAATTCCCATTTCGCATTGACGACCGGCGTCACCTCGCCGGCGAACCAGCCCGACTCCCACGCCGCGACGGCGCGTGCAAAGCTCTGCTCGGCGAAGCGGTCGACCTCCTCGCGCGAAATGCCGTAGCGCTTTGCAAGGTTCTCGGCGGTGTCGCCCATGCTCGCGCCGGGCGCAGTGTCCTTCGTCGCTTCCCACAGGAAGTCGCGGAAATCGAGCTGGCCCATGCGGAAACCGGCGCGGTGCGTGTACGCGGCGATCGGGTTGCGCGACATCGACTCGGTGCCGACACACAGCGCGACTTTCGCCTTGCCGAGCGTGATCTGGTCGGCGGCGGCGATGATCGTCTCGAAGCCGGTGCCGCACAGCCGCTGCACGAGTAATGCCGGCACCGCGGGATCTACGCCCGAATACAGGCCGATGTGGCGCGGCAGGAAATACGCGTCGAAGCTCGCCTGCGCCATGTTGCCGGCGACGATCGCGTCGATCTCAGTGGCCGGGATGCCGCTCCTGTCGAACAGCGCACGCGCCGCGAAAATGCCGAGATCGGTCGGCGACACGTCGCGCAGCACGCCGTTGTAGTCGGCGAAAGGCGTGCGGCTGCCGGCGACGAGCCAGATGTCGTCATAGCGCGCGACATGGGCCGCGGCTTGCGACGCGGCGTAGGAATTCGTTGTATTCATCGCTGTGCTCCCTGACCTTTGCGCTGCAGGAACTGGCCGATGCGCTCGGCGACTTCCGGGCCGGTCTGCGTGACCGCGGCGGTCAGCGACTCGACGAAGAAGCCGTCGTCGGCCGCCATGTTCTCGATGCGGGCGATCGATGTGACCATCGCCCAGTTCGCCATCGGGGCGTTCTCGGCAATCCGGCGCGCGAGCTGCTGCGCCTTCGCGAGCGCTTCGCCGGGGCCGACGAGGTAATGCGACAGGCCGAGGCGCTGGCCTTCGTCGGCATCGAGGATGCGTCCGGTCAGCATCATTTCGCCCATCCGCCCGGCGCC
Organism: Aromatoleum anaerobium; assembly: GCF_012910705.2. Taxonomy (GTDB): domain Bacteria; phylum Pseudomonadota; class Gammaproteobacteria; order Burkholderiales; family Rhodocyclaceae; genus Aromatoleum; species Aromatoleum anaerobium. The sequence goes on from NZ_WTVG02000036.1 coordinate 48,831, forward strand.
GAGGATCCGCGCGACCCGCACCGAGGCGCCGCCGCCGACGAAGATGCCGTGGCGCCCTTCGGGCAGCTGGTAGATCGTGTTCGGCTCGGCGACGCGCACGTGGGTCGCGGCCGCCAGCTCGAGGCCGCCGCCGATGACCGCGCCGTGCAGCGCGGCAACGACCGGAATGCCGCCGTTCTGGATGCGGCTGAACACGCGGTGCCAGCCCTGCGAGTGCTTCATGACGCCGAAAGGCTCGCGGTGCTGGTGCTCGGTCAAGTCGAGGCCGGCGCAGAAATGCTCGCCGTCACCAGCCAGCACGATAACTCGCGCGTCGTCGGGGACGGTCGCGAAAGCTTCGTCGATCGCGGCCAGCAGGCGGTCGCTGATTGCGTTGCGCTTGGCGGGGCGCGCCAGCGTAACGGTGTAGATGTCGTCCTCATACGAGGTTCTTACCAGTTGTTCGGTCATCAAAATGATCCTTTCGTGATTCATGCCGAAATTCTCCGGTCGGCGTCCGGCTACACGGTAACGACGGACTTGTCCGGCATCGCCGCGTACAGGGATTCGACGAGGTCGCTGCGCCGGGTCAGGACCGCGCGCTGGTTGATGTAGCCTTTGTCGGTGATCTCGCCGGCTTCGACCGACGGCGGCTCGGCCATCAGCAGTGCGCGGGTCGGACACATGGACGAGCCGCCGCCCGCCTGCGTCATCGCCGCCATGCCGAGGCGCACGCGGGCGAGCACCGCCGGGTTCGACAGCACCTGCTCGACCGGCGCATCGGCAGGCAGGCCCGGGCACAGGGAACGGCACTCGGGAATGTTGGGGAACACCAGCAGACCGATGTCGTCGCGGTCGTGGCCGGTGACGACGATGTCCTGCGCGACGGGCTTGAGCGCGTCGATGGCCTTCACGCGCAGCGCTCCGACATGCACCCAGGTGCCGGTCAGCAGCTTGAAGTCCTCGCCGACGCGACCGTCGAACAGCAGGCCCTGTTCCGGATGCGCCGGATCGACGAACTCGACCGCGTCGCCGATCAGGTAGAAGCCTTCGTCGTCGAAGGATTTCGCCGTCAGCTCAGGCTGCTTCCAGTAACCGGGGAACACGTTCGGCCCTCTGACCCGCACTTCGAGCTTGTCGGCCGAAGGCACCAGCTTCAGTTCGGTGCCGGGCACCGGCACGCCGATGACGCCCGAGCGCACCGCCTGGAAGTGACAGTCGGTCGCGAGCGGCGAAGTCTCGGTCGAGCCCCACGACGACACCATCGTGACGCGGCGGCCGGTCGCTTCCTCGGAGAGGTTCTCCAGCTCGGCCCACAGGTGCTGCGGCAGCGCGGCGCCGGCGTAGAAAATCAGCTTCAGGCGCTTGAAGAAGCTGTCGCGCAGCGCCTTGTCGCGACGCAGCACCGGCACCAGCATGTCGAACGCGCGCGGCACGCTGAAATAGATCGTCGGCGAGACGTCGCGCAGGTTGCGCAGCGTCCGGTCGAGCAGCGCCGGCGTCGGCTTGCCGTCGTCGAGATACATGCTGCCGCCAAAGCGCAGCACCATGTTGAAGTTGTGGTTGCTGCCGAAAGTGTGGCTCCACGGCAGCCATTCCATCAGCAGCGGCGGCTCGTCGACCAGGAAAGGCCACACCAGCTCCTTCGCGAGCTGGCTCGCACACAGCATGCGCTGGGTGTTGATGACCGCTTTCGGCGTGCCAACCGAGCCCGACGTGAACAGGAACTTCGCGATCGTGTCCGGGGTGATGCGGGCATATGCATCCATCACCGCGGCCTCGTCGCTTTCCGCCTCGATATCGGCGAACCGCAAGTAGCCAGCGGCCGATTCGCTGCCGCCCCCGGCGACGACGACGCCGTCGTGCAGCGGTCCGATCGCATCGATCGCGGCAGCGAAACGCCCGACCGGACCGGCATAGATGACGCCCGGCCGCAGCAGCTCGATGTTCGCCTTCAGCTTGGCGAAGTCCTTCGACATCAGCGAGTTGCCCGACGAGATCGCGCACGACGGCACGCCGATGTGCATCGCCGCGAGCATCAGCAGCGCATGCTCGATCGAGTTGTCGGAGAGGATCGCGACCGGCCGCTCGGCCGACAGGTTCTGGCCGAGCAGCCAGGTCGCGATCGCGACGACGCGGCGCCGCGCTTCGCCATAGCTGACCCGGTCCCACTCGCCGGCCGCGTTGCGCTCGGCGAGGAACAGGCGCTCGGGCGTGTCGCGCGCCCAGCGTTCGAGCCACTCGCCGACACAGCGCGCATAGCTGTCCGGCAAGGGAATCCCCGAACGCAGGATGCGGCTGCCGTCCGGGCGCGCCTCGACGTTCACGACCGGCCGGGCGAACATCGCGTCGATATCGGATATCACGGTGCTCATGGGATTTTCCGCCCGGTCCGGTTACTGCGGGATCATCTTGTATGCACCGCTCTCGATCTTCACGAGCACGTGCGAGCGTTCGTCGAGACCGAAATGGTCCGCAGGACTCATGTTGAACACGCCGTGGCTGCCGACGACCTCCTTGTTCGACTCGATCGCGTCCCGCAGCGCCGCACGGAACTGAGGCGTGCCCGGCCTGGCTGCCTTCAGCGCGACCGGGATTGCCTGTTCAATGAGGCGGAACGCATCGAACGCATGTCCCGCGAACGACGAGAACGAGCCCGCGCCGTAGGCGGCTTCGTACTTGCGCACGAGCTCGTGCCCGGCGGTTTTCGACGGGTGCGTGTCCGGCACCTGGTCCACGACGACGACCGGTCCGACCGGCATGATCACGCCCTCGGCGGCCTTGCCGGCGACTTTCAGGAAAGCCTGGCTCGCGGCCGCGTGCGTCTGGTAGATCTGCCCCTTGTACCCGCGCTCCCCGAGCGTCGTCTGCGGTAGTGCGGCGGGGCTTCCGGAGCCCACCACCAGCACCGCGTCGGGCCGCGCCGCGACCAGCTTCAGCACCTGCCCGCTGACTGAGGTGTCGGCACGCGCGTAACGCTCGACCGCCACCATTTTGATGCCCGTCGCCTCGGCGCGGCTCTTCACAGCGCCGAGCCAGTCTTCGCCGTAGGCGTCGGAAAAGCCGATGAAGCCGAGCGTCTTCACCCCGGTGGCTTTCATATGTGCAAGCAGCGCATCGGCCATCACGCTGTTCTGCTGCGGCGTACGGAACACCCATTTGTTGCGGTCCCCGGGCAGCGATACCGGACTGATCGCGACCTGCGGCGTCCCGCTCTCTGTAGCGACTTCGGCCATCGCGGCGGTGGCCGGCGTCGTCGACGAACCAACCAGCACGTCGACGCTGCTTTCCGTGACCAGCTTGCGCGCATTCTTCGTCGCGATCGACGGATCGGTCGCGTCGTCCAGCACGATGTAGTGAATTTTTTCCCCTGCGATCTGCGTCGGCAGCAGCGCGAAGACGTTTTTCTCGGGAATGCCGAGCGAGGCACCGGGGCCGGTCGCCGACAGTGAAACACCCACCGTGATATCGGCGACAGCCGGTTGAACGAACGACAGCGACGCGAACGAGCACAGGACTGCGAGCTTCTTGACTTGCATGGTCACTCCTCTGGTTCTGACTCCGGACTTCCCCGGGTCAATCGAACGGCGGCTGGACCGCTCTGGGTATCGCGCCGAAAGATGTCGGCGTGTCGCAAAGTTAGCAATGCCGAACCATCTTGTCAAACACTTGTTCAAGTAGTTTGTCAGAGGATGCTGCAAAGCGGACGGACTGCAGCACGCGACGATTCGACGCGACGCAGGCACCCGTTATGCAGGGGCGTCCCCGGCCATTGCTCGCTATCATTGCGGCCCCGATGCACTGCAGGATTCCGGATGGCACCGAAAACGACTTCCGCTGACGACACGCCAGAACTCGACCCCGAGCAGGCGATACTGCGGCTGGCGCGGGAGGAGCCCGAGCTCGGGCAGGCTGCGGTGGCGGCGCGGCTGGGGCGCTCGGGGATGCGGATTTCAGCGTCCGGCGTGCGCTACCTGTGGCAGAAACACGGGCTGGAGACGGCGGCGAAGCGTCTGCAGGCACTGATGCGCGATTCGGATCGCGGCCTCGCGGCACTGAGCGACGGCCAGCGCCGGCTGCTCGAGCGCGCGACGCTGAGCGCGCAGGCGGCCCGCGGGCCGTCCGGAGGTGAGGCCGGGGCGCATGACGAGCCGCTGGACCGGCGCCAGGTGATCCTCAACGCGGCTGCCGAACTGTTTTCGGAACAGGGCTACGACCGTGCCTCGATCCGCGATATCGCGAACAAGGCCGGATTGCTCGCCGGATCGGTCTATCACCACTTCGCGTCGAAGGATGAGTTGTATCTGGCGGTGCACCGCGAAGGTTTCCGCGACGTCATGGAAGCGGTGCAGCGCGCCGTCGACAGCGCGAGCGACCCGTGGGAACGCCTCACGCGCGCGTGCGAGGTGCATGTGCATCTCATCGTCGGCGGCTCGCCGGTGCACCGCGTAACCGGCCACAGCCTGGCGCTGATCGGCCACGATACGCTGCTGGCAAAAATCCGGCCGGTGCGCGACGCTTACGAAGATCTGTACCGCGGGCTCATCGACGCCCTGCCCGTCGCGCCGGGCACCGACCGCTCGCTGCTGCGGCTGACGCTGCTCGGCGCGATGAACTGGGTATACCTGTGGTACCGCGAGGGGCGGCGGTCGCCGCAGGAAATCGCGGCGACGATGGTGGGAATGCTGCGCTGGGGCACCAGCCCGCGGTAGCGGGCGCTGCCCGCGCGCCGCGCGAACGCGGCGCGCGGCGGGCTCAATCGGAAATGGCGCCCGATTCCGCGGCGAACGGCAGCGGCAGCTCCTCCGTCGGAGCGTGCGCCGCGCTGCGGGCGACCAGCGATACCGCGAACGCCGCGATCGCGCCGGGGATCGCGAAGAACATGAAGTTGTATTCCAGAGGCATCGCCATGCCGAGCAGCGTGCCGCCGAGGATCGGACCGACGATCGCGCCGCTGCGCCCGACGCCGGAGGCCCAGCCGATGCCGGTCGAGCGGATCGCCATCGGGTAGAACTGCGCGACGTACGCATAGAGCAGGATCTGCGATCCGATCGTCGTCGCGCCGGCCGCGGCCACCAGCAGGTAGAGCACGGCAGTCGGGCTCTTGAAACCGAGCAGGCTGATCGAGAACGCGGCGATGACGAAGAACACCATCAGCACGGTCTTCAGGTGCAGCCGGTCGGCGATGAAGCCGCCCCCGACGGCGCCGAAAATCGCACCGAAATTGAGCACCAGCAGGAACGACAGGCTCGAGCCGAGCCCGTAGCCCGCCTGGGTCATCAGCTTCGGCAGCCAGGACGCGAGCGCGTACACCATCAGCAGGCACATGAAGAACGCCAGCCAGAACATCAGCGTGCTCAATGCGCGTCCGTTCTTGAACAGCGCGACCAGCGACACGTGGGCGGTCTTGCCGGTCGGCATCTCGTAGCGGTCGCCGATCCGCGCCGCGAAGTTCGGCTCGACCCTGCCGAGCAGTACGCCCGCTTCGGCATCGCGCTTCGCATGCAGCAGGAAGCCGATCGACTCCGGCAGCGCGTAGAGGATCACCGGCAGCAGCAGCAGCGGAATGCCGGCGACGAAGAACACCGACGGCCAGCCGAAATTCGGGATCAGGTACATGCCGAGGCCGGCCGACAGCATGCCGCCCACCGAATAGCCGCTGAACATGATCGCGACCAGCGTCGTGCGCAGCTTTTTCGGCGAGTACTCGGTCATCAGCGCGACCACGTTCGGCATCACCCCGCCGATACCCAGCCCGGCGAGGAAGCGGCAGATCGCGAACTCGGTCGGCGTCGTCGCGAAGCCGTTTATGAACGTGAAGAAACTGAACAGCACGACGCAGATCGCGATCACCCGCTTGCGCCCGAACCGGTCGGACAACGGGCCGAAGATCAGCGCCCCGAACATCATCCCGAACAGCGCGTAGCTGCCGAGCGTGCCGGCCTGCAGCGGCGTCAGGTCCCACTCTTTCATCAGCACCGGCAGCACGACGCCGTAGATCACCAGGTCGTAGCCGTCAAAAATGATGATCAGCGCACACCAGAACAGCACCTGCCAGTGAAAGCGGTTGAATTTCGCCTTGTCGATCAACTCGTGAACATCGATTTTCCGCATTGCCCTGTCTCCTGTTGGTTAAATCCTGTGCCACGCCGCTTCGTGAGGTGTCGGCGGGATCAATATCGAATTCGCCGCACGGTGCGCGCCGTGCGGCCCGCGTCGAATCGCGTCAGCCTGCGCCGAGATGCTTGTGCAGGAGTTCCGGCTGCGCGCGCAGCTCCGCGCTCGAGCCTTCGAACGCGACCTTGCCCTTGACGAGGATCACGTTGCGATCCGAAATCGACGTCACCGCGGCGTGGTTCTTGTCGATGACGATCGTCGCGATGCCGGTCGCGCGGATCTGGCGGACGATGTACCAGATCTCTTTCGCGATCAGCGGCGCCAGGCCTTCGGTCGCCTCGTCGAGGATCAGCACGTCCGGGTTCGTCATCAGCGCGCGGCCGATCGTCAGCATCTGCTGCTCGCCGCCGGAGAGCTGCCCGCCACCGTTTGTCAGCCGTTCGCCGAGGCGCGGAAAGGTCTCCAGCACCCGCTCGTACGTCCAGTCCCGGCGTCCGTCGATACCCGGCTTGGCGGCCATCAGCAGGTTTTCCCGCACCGAAAGGTTCGGGAAGATGCCCCGCCCTTCCGGCACGTAGGCGATGCCCTTGCGCGCGATCAGATACGGCGCCGAACCGGTCATCGTCTTGCCGCGCACTGCGACGCGGCCGTGGCGCGGGCGAACGTGGCCGAGCATGCTGCGGATCAGCGTCGTCTTGCCCATGCCGTTGCGGCCCATCAGCCCGATCGTCTCGCCGCGGCGCACGACAAAATCGATGCCGTGCAGGATGTGGCTGCTGCCGTAGAAGGAATGAAGGCCTTCGGCTTCCAGCAAGGTTTCACTCATCGTCGGGTTCTCCTCCGCCCAGGTAGGCTTCCTGCACCGCGAGGCTCGCGCGGATCTGATCCGGCGGCCCGCTCTCGAGCACCTGCCCGGTCACCATCACGGTAATGACGTCCGCGACCGCGAACACCGCGTCCATGTCGTGCTCGACGAGCAGGATCGCGTGATCGGCCGACAGCTTCTGCAGCAGCGTCACCATCAGCTGCGACTCCTCCGAACCCATGCCGGCGAGCGGCTCGTCGAGCAGCAGCACCGACGGCGCGGTCGCGAGCACCATCGCGATCTCGAGCTGGCGCTGCTCGCCATGGCTCAGCGTCGCGGCGACGATGTCGCGCCGCGCCGCGAGTCCGGCCTGTTCGAGCGCACGATCGGCCGCGCTGCGCAGGTCGTCGTAGTTCTGTGCCCGCGAGAAGATATGCAATGCCCGCGGCGTGCGCGACTGCGCCGCGAGCCGGCAGTTTTCGAACGCCGTGAACGCCGGGAAGATGTTCGTGCGCTGGTAGCTGCGCCCGATCCCGGCGCGCGAGCGCCGGTCCGGGCTCCAGCCCGAAATATCCTGCCCGCGGTAGAGAATCTGCCCGCCCGACGGCGGCAGATCGCCCGACAGCAGGTTGATCAGCGTCGATTTCCCGGCGCCGTTCGGCCCCAGCACCGCGTGCAGTTCACCGCGATGCATGTCGAGCGACACGTCCTTGTTTGCGGCCAACCCGCCGAACTGGCGCGACAGGCCGCGCGCAGCCAGTACCAATTCACCCATTCGAGCCACCTCCCAGAAGCAGGCGGCGCAGCCGCTGCGTCAGGCTCGCCAGGCCGCCCGGCAGCAACATCACCACCAGAACGATCACCGTGCCCATCAGGAACTGCCAGTGCTTGGTCAGCGCCGAGAACACCTCCTGCAGCACGACGAACGCGAACGCGCCGATCGCAGCACCGTTGAGGGTGCCCATGCCGCCCAAAATCACCATCAGCAGCACGTTGCCCGACTGGTGCCACGACAGGATCTCCGGCGTCACGAAGCCGAACTGGCACGCCGAGAGGAACCCGGCCACGCCGGCCAGCGCGCCCGCGATGACGAAACCGGCGAGCTTGTACAGGAACACCGGGAAGCCCAGCGACAGCATGCGGTGCTCGTTGCTCTTGATCCCGGCGAGCGCGTGCCCGAGCGGCGAGCGCAACAGGATGCGCAGGAACACGTACGTCGCGACCAGCAGCAGCAGCACGACGTAGTAGAAGTGCCCTGCGTCGCCGAGGTCGAGCAGCTGCGTCTCGCCGATCCGCAGTTCCGGCTTGAAGTTGATGAACACGCCGTCCGACCCGCCGCCGAGCGGAGAGTCGTGGAACACGAAGTAGATCATCTGGGCGAACGCGAGCGTCACCATGATGAAATAGATCCCCTTCGTGCGCAGCACGAACAGGCCAACGACGAACGCGGCGACGGCCGCTGCGAGCACCGCAGCCGGCAGCACGAGCCACAGGCTGGACGGGTCGTACTGCGGCGACACCAGCACCACCGCATACGCGGCGATGCCGAAGAACGCGGCGTGGCCGAAGCTGACGAGGCCGGTGAAACCGACCAGCAGGTCGAGGCTCATGGCGAAGATCGCCATGATCATGATCTTCGTCAGCAGTTCACTGTAGTAGTCCGAGCCGAACAACGGGAAAACCGACAGCACCAGCAGCGTCGCCAGCAGGGCGGCGCGCGGGGTCTTGATGGCTGAAGACATGGTCATATCCTCCGGAAGATGCCTTCGGGCCGCCACAGCAGCACCGCGGCCATCAGCAGATAGACGGTCAGTCCGGCGTAGTCGGGGATGATGACCTTGCCGAACGTGTCGGCGAGGCCGATCAGCAGCGCCGCGACGAGCGCGCCCCATACCGAACCGACGCCGCCGATGACGACGACGACGAAACAGATGATCAGCACCTGGTTGCCCATGCCCGGATAGACCGACGACACCGGCGCCGCGAGCATGCCGGCGAACGCGGCGAGCGTGACGCCGAGCGCGAACACGAGGCGGTAGATGAGATCGATGTTGATGCCGAGCGACTGGACCATCTCGCGGTTGCTGCTGCCCGCGCGAATCATCATGCCGAGCCGGGTGTGGCGGATCAGCCAGTACATCAGCACCGCGAGCACGATACAGACCGCCGACATGAACAGCCGATATACGGGATAGCTGAGGGTCTCGCTGAGCTGGATCGACGCCGAAAGCATCTCGGGAATCCGCACGCCGTGCACGTCGTCGCCGACAATCATGCTGCGTATCTCCTCGAACACCAGGATCAGGCCGTAGGTCAGCAGCACCTGATCGAGGTGGTCCCGCTTGTAGAGCCGGCTGAACAGTCCCCACTCGAGCAGGAATCCGATCAGCGCGCTGAGCGCGATGCCGAGGAGGATCGCGACGAAGAGATTGCCCGTCGCCGAGGTCAGCGCGAACGCCATGTAGGCGCCCATCATGTAGAAGCTGCCGTGGGCGAGGTTGATGATGCCCATGATGCCGAAAATCAGGGTCAGTCCGCTGGCGACGAGGAACAGCAGCAACCCGTACTGCAACGCATTCAGTAGCTGAATCAGGAAGGTCGTCAAGTCCATGAAGGCTCCAGTCCGGGCCGCCGCGAAGGCGCCCGGATGACGGCGAGGCGAGGGGGTGGAGCCGCAGATGCGGCCCCGCACAGAGAGGATTACATGCGGCAGCCGCGCGCCGGGTCGGCCAGCGCCTTCGCTGCCACCGCCACGACCTTGTTTTCCTTCCCCTCGACCTTGCGCAGGTAGATGTCCTGCACCGGGTTGTGGGCCTTCGACAGCGTGAACTTCCCGCGCGGGCTGTCGATCGTCGCGGACTCCATCGCCTTGACCAGCTCGTCGCGCTTGCCGACGTCACCCTTGACGGCCGCAAGGCCTGCGGCGAAGAGCTGGGCGGCGTCATAGCCCTGCACCGCATAGACGTCCGGCTGCATCTTGAACGCGGATGCGTAGGCAGCGCGGAACTCCTTGTCCTTCGGGATATCCAGGCCGTCGGCGTAATGCAGCGTCGTCAGCAGGCCCTCGGCGGCATCGCCCTGGGCCTCGAGCGTGCCGTCGGTGAGGAAGCCCGATCCGTACAGCGGGATCGTGCTCTTGAGTCCTGCCGCCGCGTAGTCCTTGACGAACTTGACCGCGCCGCCGCCGGCGAAGAACACGAACACCGCGTCCGGCTTGAGCGCCGCGATTTCGGTCAGGTACGGCTGGAACTCGACGTTCGGGAACGGCAGGTACAGCTCCTTGACGACCTTGCCGCCGGCCTTCTCGAACGCTTCCTTGAAACCCGCCACCGACTGCTCGCCGAACGAATACTTCCAGCTCAGCGTGACGACGTTCTTGTGCTTGCGCTCGGCCATCACGTTGCCCATCGCATAGGCCGGCTGCCACGCCGAGAACGAGGTGCGGAAGATGTTCGGCGCGCACAGCGGGCCGGTGATCTCGTCGGCGCCGGCGTTCGGCACGATCAGCAAGGACTTGGTCTCGCGCGCCACGCGCGCCATCGCCAGCGCGACACCGGAGTGCACCGTGCCGACGAGCACGTCGACGTTGTCGCGCTTGATCAGCTTGTTCGCATTCTCCGGCGCCTTCGCCGCATCCGACTCGTCGTCGACGGTGAAGTATTCGACCTCGCTCCCACCGAGCTTGCCGCCGCCCTGCTCGACCGCCAGCTTGAAACCGTTGGTGATCGCATTGCCGAGCGCCGCGTAGGTGCCGGTATAAGGCAGCATCAGCCCGACCCGCACTTTCCTCGCGCCCTGCGCGAACAACGGCGCAGACGGCAGCGCCAGGCCTGCCGCGACCGCGGCGCTGGACAGAAGAAACTGGCGACGATTGACTTCATGACTCATGGCAACACTCCTCCGGTGATTGGCCGCTCATTCGGCGCGTTACGTTTTTTATTTGGATCGTGATGTTACACGGAGGACGCGGCGCGCAGCTTGAATCGCTGGATTTTTCCGGTCGCGGTTTTCGGCAATTCGTCGACGAATTCGAGCCAGCGCGGATACTTGTACGGCGCGAGTTTCGATTTCACGTGCAGCTTGAGTTCGTCGCCGAGGCCGGTCGACGGGCGCAAGCCGGGCTTGAGCACGACGAACGCGAGCGGCTTGATCAGGCCGTCGACGTCGGCCTTGCCGACGACCGCCGCTTCGAGCACCGCCTCGTGAGTGATCAGCGCAGACTCGACCTCGATCGGCGACACGTAGATGCCGCCCACCTTGAGCATGTCGTCGTTGCGGCCCGCGTAGGCGAAGTTGCCGTCCGCGTCCTGGCTGTACTTGTCGCCGCTGCGCGTCCACTGCCCCATGAAGGTGTCGCGGCTCTTGCTGCGGTTGTTCCAGTAGAACGCCGCGCTGGTCGGCCCGCGCACCTGCAGTTCGCCGGATTCGCCGGGCGCAACTTCTTCGCCGTCGTCGCCGATGAGGCGAAGCTCATAGCCGGGCACCGGCTTTCCGCTGGTGCCGTAGCGCGCCTCGCCGTGCCGGTTCGACAGGAAGATGTGCAGCATCTCGGTCGACCCGAGGCCGTCGAGGATCTCGACGCCGAAGTGCTCCGTCCAGCGCTTGCCCACTTCGGCCGGCAGGGCTTCGCCCGCGGAGGCGCAGCGGCGGATCGATACTTCATCGCGCCCGGGAAGTTCCGGGCTGGCGAGCATCGACGCGTACAGCGTCGGCACGCCGCAATACACCGTCGGCTGGTGCTGGCGCAGCACGCGGGAGACGGACGCGGGCGTCGGGCGTTCAGCCATCAGCACTGCCGTCGCGCCCGCCGCCAGCGGAAAAGTCAGGCCGTTGCCCAGACCGTAGGCGAAGAACAGCTTGGCGGCGGAGAACACGACGTCGCTTTCCTGCACGCCGAGGATCGGCCGCGCGTACAGCTCGAACGTGTTGATCAGGCTCGAATGCAGATGGACCGTCCCCTTCGGCGCACCCGTCGAGCCCGACGAGTACAGCCAGAAACAGGGGTCGTCGGCACACGTCGGCGCGGCTTCGAACGGCGGGCGCGGTGCGGCCACGAGATCGGCAAAATCGAGATGGCTGCCCCTGACGCCTTCATCTCCGCCGGATACGACGACGTTCTTGACGAACGGGCTCTGCTCGATCGCATTCGCGAACGCCGGCAGCAGCAGCGACGACACCACCAGCACGCGGGCGCGGCTGTCCCGCAGCATGTAGCTGTAGTCGGACGCGGTCAGCAGCGTGTTGATCGGCACCGGGACGACGCCGGCCTTGATGCAGCCGAGAAACGCCACCGGAAAATCGACCGTATCGAGCAGGCACAGCAACACCCGCTCTTCCATGCGCACGCCCAGTTCACCGAGTGCGTGGGCGAAGCGGTCGACCCGCTCGGCCAGCTGCGCATAGGTGTATTGGCCGGCGTCGTCGATCACCGCGATCTTGTTGCCGCGGCCGGCGCGCAGGTTGCGCTCGATCAGGTCATGGGCAGCGTTGTAGTCGCGCGGAATCGTGATGTGCGGGGGGCTCGACGTGTGGTCTGCGGTACTCAGTTCTGGCATGGTCTCTTCTCCAATTGGACTCGATTGACGATTTCTTTCACCGACGCGATCCGAGTCCCGCCCAATCGTTTCGACCCGCCGCGTCGATGCCGCGCGTTCACGCAGTGGCGCAGTGGCTAGCGGATCGTCATGCCGCCGTCAGCTGCCAGTATTTGTCCGGTGACGTAGCTCGACGCGTCGGAGGCGAAGAACAGGAATACCGGTGCGATCTCTTCCGGTTCGGCCCAGCGGCCGAGCGGAATGCGGTCGAGATACTTTTCCTTGAAGCGCTCGTCGGTGCGGATGGTTTCCGTCATCGGCGTCGCCGCGCCCGGTGCGATCGCGTTGGCCGTGATGTTGTAGCGCGCGAGCTCCTTCGCGGTGCTCATCGTCATGCCGACGATGCCCGCCTTCGCGGCACTGTAGTTGATCTGCCCGATCGTGCCCAGCAGGCCCGCTGTCGAGGTGACGTAGATGATGCGGCCGTACTGACGCTCGATCATGCCGCCAACGACCGCCTGAAGACAGTTGAATGCGCCGGTCAGATGCACGCCGAGGACCTGCTGCCACTGCTCGGGCGTCATCTTGTTGAGCATCGCGGTGCGCGTGATGCCGGCGTTGTTGACGAGAATGTCGACGCGTCCCCATTTGGCCGTGACCTGCTCGGCCATCGCCAGCACCTGGTCGCGGTTCGACACGTCGCACGCGACGCCGAGCGCCTCGCCACCGTTCGCGACGATCTCGGCCGCAACGGCATTGGCGGCGTCGATGTTCAGATCGATCACCGCCACTTTCGCGCCCTCGCGGGCGTAGGCCCTCGCCACCGTGGCGCCGATGCCCTGCCCGGCGCCGGTGACGATGGCGACTCTGTCCTTCAATTGCATGTCTGCTCCCCTTGTTGCGGACGCGACTGTTCGAATTAGGTGCAGCCAGGGATTTCGCTCTCTCCCGCGCGAAAAAAAACGGGGTGGGTTAAAGACGGATTACCGTCGCCCCCACCCCGAGAAGGGAGAGACTTTTGACTCTAGGACTGCGGCTTGGCCAGGACCTGCTCGGCGAAGGCGTCGTTGAACGCATGGCCTTCGGCGACGAGCTGGCGGAACTTGATGAAGTCGATGACGTCCTTGCCCGTTGCCTTCTTGTTGTTGAAGGCGGTGAAGCCGAGGTACGCCTCGTGGTTCATGTTCGCGGCGAGCCAGTGGCGGTTCGGGGTCTTGAGCTGGTCCCAGAAGAACTTCTTCTTGCCGCGAATGCCTTCGATCGACTTGATCAGGCATTGCGGGAAGAGGTTCGTGAACTTCCACACCAGCGCATTGACGGCTTCGTCGAGCTTCGCGAAGTCGGTCGTGCATTGCGCGATCAGTTCCTTCGCGGCCTTGGCCTTGTCGGCTGCGACGGGCTCGCCGTAGACCAGCTCGCCGTCATCGACATACGCGTCGGTGCGGACCAGCGGGTTGCGGACCCATTCGCCGTCCTTTTTCAGCACCGGCACGACCTTCGTGACGAGGTTCTTCGCCTTCATCTTGTACGCGCTCCACGGCTCGCACGAGACGCAGTTGTACATCGCGTCTTCCATGTTCAGCATCCACGGCAGGAAGTCGGTCGAGCCGCCGTCGGGCGCGCTGCCGTGCTTCGGGCCGGCCTGACCGAACACCGCCATGTCGGAGGTGATCGTGAGGTCGGTCGCCATGCCGATTTCCTGGCCGCCGCCAACGCGCATGCCGTTCACACGGCAGATCGTCGGCTTCTTGCAGTTCAGGATGCCATCGACCATCGCGTTGAAGAGGTCCATGTACTCGCCGTACTCGTTCGGGCGCTGTGCATAGTAGGACGCGTACTCGGCGGTGTTGCCGCCGGTGCAGAACGCCTTGTCGCCGACGGCGGTGAACACGGCCGCGACGATCGTGCGGTCGGACGACGCACGCTGGAAGCCGGCGATGATCGCCTTCACCATCTCGGTGGTGTAGGAGTTGTACTGCTTCGGGTTGTTCAGAATGATCCACGCTGCGTACAGGCCGGGAACCACGTTGCCCTGCGGATCCGTCACCGGGCGCTTCTCGAACAGGACCGAGGGAGCCTCGGTGCCGAAGTGCTCTTCGCCCAGCAGGGCGTGATCCTTGATTTCGTTGTCGCGGGGCAGCCAATCGAGTGCCATGAAATGTCTCCTGTTTTTACGGTGGTCAGCGTGGTTCAGAAATCGGGCGTCAGGATGACGCGTCGCTTGAGTTTGCCGTGGTGCGCCTCGTCGAACACGTGTTCGATCTGGCTCATCGGGCGCGTCTCGACGAACGGTCCGAGCTGGATGCGGCCGTCGAGGCACATGTCGCGCACGGCGGCATAGCGGTCCGGCGGGCAGCCCCAGGTGCCGATGATTTCGGCATCGAAGGCCATCAGCTTCGACAGCATGTAGTTCGTCTCGGCCGTGCCGTAGCCGACGATGACGAGCTTGCCGGTGAAGGACAGCAAGGACAGCGCCAACTCCTGGCCGGGCTTGCTGCCGGTGACCTCGAAGATCTTCCAGCCGTAGTTCGACGGCAGGCCGCGCTCCTTGCAGAAGCCCTTGAAGAGCTCCTTCACTTCCTTTGCGCTCTTGTCCTTCGGGTTGATGATGAAATCGGCGCCGAAGCCCTTCATCATCTCGAGCTTTTCTTCGTTGATGTCGATGCCGATGACGGCCTTCGCACCCATGCCTTTCGCAGTCTGCACCATGAAGCTGCCGACGCCGCCGGCGGCACCGACGACGATCACGAGGTCGTCCTTCTTCAGGTCCGCACGCACGGCAGCCTGGTAGGGCGTCGTCACCGCGTCGGCGACCACCGCGAGATGCTCGAGCGGCGTGTCGCCGCGGTTCTCGACCACGCACAGGTACTTCGACTGCGCGACGATGTGGCTCGAATAGCCGCCATAGATGCCCATCGAGTTGCCCGGCATCTTCTGCGCGAGGCAGCGGTTGCCGCGACCCGTCTTGCACAGCTCGCATTCACCGCACGGGATCACCGCCGGAACGATGACTTCCTTGCCGATCATCGACGCCTCGCCGCCGATGACGACGCCGGAGATTTCGTGGCCGAGCGACAGCGGCGGCTTCTGCACCGTCGGCACGCCCATGTAGAAATACGACAGGTCGGTGTGGCACACGCCACAGCCGGCGATCTTCACGACGACGTCGCCCGCTCCGAGTTCGGGCATCGGCACGCGCGTCTTTTGCAGCTTGCCCGGCTCGGTCATCTGCCAGGTATCGATGAATTGCGGAATCACGCTTGTCTCCATTAGATCAGTGTCGTTCGATCGATCGCAGCGGTCAGCGGTCACGCCACACCGGCTTGCGCTTTTCGAGGAAAGCGGCAAGGCCTTCTTTCGCATCCTCGGTCACCATCAGTTCGTTCAGATAGATGTTCTCGGCGACATCGAGCGCCTGCCCGAACGGCTTGCCGCTGGTCGCGCGGATCGTCTTGCGCGTGCTCACCAGCGCGGCGCGCGACAGCGCGAGATACGGCGCGACGAAAGCCTGCACGTCGGCGGCGAAAGTTTCCTTCGCGAAGACGCGATTCACGAGTCCGATCGCACGGGCTTCCTCGGCCGCGATGTTCTCGCCGCCGAGCAGCAGTTCCATCGCCCGCGCCGGCGGCACCAAGCGCGGCAGCAGCACCGCCGCGATCGGCGGGAACACCGCGAGCTTGATTTCGGGCTGGCCGAACTTGGCATTCGCCGCGGCGACGATCATGTCGCACGCGATCGCCACTTCCATGCCGCCACCGAGCGCCGCGCCATTGACTGCCGCGAGCGTCGGCACGGGCAGCTCCTGCAGGCGGCGGAAAATGCCGTGGAACACTTCGATCATGCGGTCGACCTTGTCCGGCGTGTGGTCCGCGACCTCGACACCGGCCGAGAACGCCTTTTCACCGGCGCCGGTGATCATCAGCAGCTTGACGTCGCTCGCCGCGAGGCACTGGTCGAGCGCGACGTTGACCTCTTCCATCGTCGGAATGTCGAGGACGTTGAACGGCGGCCGGTTGATCGTCAGCGTCGCCAGGCCATTGGCGACGCCGTAGGTGATGAACTTGAATTGCGCTTGCGTCATGTTGTCTCCCGTTTCCCGTTTCCCGTTTCCCGGGACGTGCGGTTGGATCGTGTTCAGTTTTCGTTCTTTATCTGCAGGCGGTACGGGCACACGGCGTCGCAGTCCGCACAGCACACTTCGCCGTCACAGCTGATGTGCCACAAGTCGGCGCCGCAATTCGTGCAGCGGCGTTTGGCCTCCGCCGAGATCGTCGGGCGGAGTTCCTCCGCCGACCAGAAATCGATGACTTGTCCCACGTCGGCCACTCCTCAGAACAGATCGTCGAGTTCGTCCGAGCCACCGCCGGGCATCTTGCCGTACTGCTGCAGGTAAGCCTGGATCATCTGGCTTTCGCGCGACGTGAACATCGCCGCTTCCTCGAACACGAAGTTCGTCGCGTCGCTGCCGCGTTCGAGCTGCTCGGTGAGGCCTTCGCGCAGGTTCTCGACGCCCTTGATCATCAGCACGTTCTTGTCGCCGTCGAGGAGCTGGAACACGCCGGCTTCGGTCGGCACTGCGGCAATCGCGGCGGCGTCGAAGGTCAGGGACGATTCCGGCGGCAGCACCGCTTCGGCGATCTTCGGCGCAAGGTTGCACTTGAAGCAGCGGGCGGCCTCCAGACGGGCGGTCGCATCGTCGAAGCCGAGCTCGACTTCGTCCCAGCCCGTGCGCTGTTCCGGCGCGAGCATGATCGGGTGGAACTTGCGCGTCGTGTTGAAGCCGTCCTTGCGACCGATGCGCGGGTTGGTTTCCCAGCCGTCGCGCAGCAGCACTTCGGAGATGTCGCCGTCGCCGCCGAGCGCCTTGTCCATCGCCGAGGCCGCGACCCGGCCTTGCGCGACCGACTCGATCAGCGTCGAGGGTCCGAGCACGCAGTCGCCGCCGGCATAGACCTTGGGCCGGCTCGTCAGCATCGAATCCTCGCGCACCGTGATGCGGCCCTTGCGGTCGGTCTCGACGCCGAAGCCTTCGAAGCGGTTCGGGAACTGGCCGATCGCCCCGATCACGAGATCGACGCCTTCGACGATTTCCTCGCCGGTCTCGACCGGGCGACGGCGACCGGAAGCGTCCGCTTCGCCCAGCGCCATCTTCGCGTACGTGATCTGCAGTCGGAAACCGTTGGTGCCCGGCTCGATCTTCTTCGGCGCGAGCAGGTAGCGGATATTCACGCCTTCCTCGACGCAGCCTTCGAACTCTTCGAGGCGCGCCGGCATTTCCTCGCGGGTGCGGCGATACACCATGTCGACTTCGGCACCGAAGCGTCGCGAGCTGCGGGCGTTGTCGGTCGCGACGTTGCCGCCGCCGATAACCGCGACCTTCTTGCCGGTCTGGATGCCCTCGGGCGTATTCACGAGGCCCATCGTCACCGCTTTCAGGTAAGTCGGACTGTCGACTACGCCCGGCAGGTCGTCGCCGGGGATGCCCAGCCTGTCGCCGCCCTGCGCGCCGATGCCGACGAACACCGCCCCATAGCCGTCATTGAAAAGTTCATCGACGTTCTCGACTTTCGCGCCGTAGCGGAACTCGACGCCGAGCGCCGCGACCTCGCTGACTTCGTCGTCGATGACTTCGGCCGGCACGCGGTACGACGGGATGCCGTAGCGCGCCATGCCGCCAGCGGCCGGCTGGGCGTCGAAAATCGTGACCGCGTGGCCCTGCTTCGCGAGGTAGTACGCGACGGTCAGGCCTGCCGGCCCGGCGCCGATGACGCCGGCCTTCTTGCCGGTCGCGGGAAGCTTCTTGGCGAATTCGCGCCAGATGCCGGTGTCGTTGTCCGCGGCGATGCGCTTGAGGTTGCGGATCGACAGCGGGTCGTCGAGGTCCTTGCGGCGGCAGGCCGATTCGCACATCGCGAAACAGGCGCGGCCGAGGATGCCCGGGAACGGGAGCTTTTCGCGCACCACCGCGATCGCCTCGCCATACTTGCCTTCGGCGGCGAGCTGCACGTAGCGCGGCACGTCGATGCCGGCCGGGCACGCGGACTTGCACGGCACCATCGATTCCTCGCGGTGGGCGGGGTCGAGCGTGCGGTCTATCAGCGCGCCGGTCGGACATACGGTCACGCAGGCCTGGCAGAACGTGCAGCCGGATTCGATCAGCGTCGGCGCGATCGTGCCGACATAGGTGCGCTTGCCTTGCGGCGTGTCGACTTCCTTGACTTCCAGGCAGCCCACGCCGCGCACGTCGTTACAGGCGACGAGGCAGCGGCGGCAGTCGATACAGAGGTTGTAGTCGCGGTCGAAGAACGGCTCGTTCTTGATGATCGGCAGCTGCGCCGGCTTGTACGGCGGGGTGCTGTTCGGGATGCCGATGAAGTCGGACACCTTGCGCAGCTCGCAGCTCGAGAAGATCGAGCAGCAGCGCGTCTCCTGCGGATTGCCGTACGAGCACTGCGAGCGCGAACAGCCTTCGCGCTGCGGACAGGTGAGGCAGACGTGAGGATGGGGACCGAGGATCTTCGCGAGGCTCGCCTGGCGCGATTCCTGGATCGCGGGCGACTGGGTCTTGACGACGAGGCCGGCCTTGACCGGCATCGAACAGGCCTTGCGCAGCCCCTCTTCGCCTTCGACCTCGACCATGCACAGGTTGCAGCCGCCGTCTCCCGCGCCGCGCTGGCCGGCCGGCGGCAGATCGGGATGCGCGCACAGCGCCGGAATGTAGAGGCCCGCCGCCGTCGCGGCATTGAGGATCGACGCGCCGGCGGGCGCTTCGATGTCGACGCCGTCGATGCTGAACTGCACCGGGGCGCCGAACTCCGGCATATCGACCGGCCGGCTGGCCTTCCACCACCTGATCTCGGATGTCTGTACGGCTTCCATGTCTCTCTCGTCCTATCTTGTTCCGGCGCTCATCGTAGGGCGGAAAAGCGCAGCGCCTTCCGCCACCCGGCACACTTTTCTCATCGCGGCGGCGCAGTGGCCAAATGAGCCCCGCTTCGCGGCTCATCCGCCCTACAGAGGCTACAAAAGCTGCATTCGTTTTCCGCGGTCGCGTCGCGGCCGTCCGCGCCGCTTCTCGCCCGCGATGTATCCCTACGCCGCGAGCGCCGCCTGGGCGAAACCGGGGAAGTACCCTCCCCGGCACGCTCCGGCGCGCACCGCCGCGATGAAACTCTTCATGTCGGTCACCGGCTGCAGGAACTGCGTCGCGCAGCGGCCGACCGCTTCGGTCTTGTGGCAATCGCTGCCGCCGAGCGACGGCAGAGCCATGTGTCGCGCGGCAGAGATCGCCAGTTCGTTGTCGCTCTCGCGGTTGCCGCCGTTGTGCGTCTCGACCGCTGCAAGCCCCGTCAGGTCAAGCACGCTTTCGAGCAGGCACGCCCCGACTTCGCGGAACGGATGCGCCGGCACGCAGATGCCACCGATTCCGTTGATGCGTTCCACGACTTCGGCCAGCGGGAGGTAGTTGTCCCGCCCCCAGATGTTCCAGCCGTCGTCCTCGACCCCGTAGGCCAGCATGTGGCCCCGGTCCGTCGCAATCTCGACGCCGCGCAGAACCAGCATCCCCTCGTCGCGACCGACCTGTTCGACCGGCTCCGACGCCTCGTACGAGTAATGCTCGGTGATGCAAACCGCATCAAGCCCGAGTTCACGGGCACGCCGGATCAGGTTCACCGGCTCCAGCCAGTTGTCGTACGAGTACTTGGTGTGGCAATGGCAATCGATCCACATGGGGATGGGCTCCGCGCGTGGGTGTTTCTCAGACCACGGTGTATTCGAGGTTGATGCGCTTGGACGGCGCGAACTTCTGCCGCGAGAAGAATTTCTCGAGCGCGAAATCGTCCCAGTTCACCAGCGTGTAGACCTTGCTCACGCCGCCCGCCTTCATGTTCATCATGAACTGGTCGAGCAGTTCGCTCGCGACGCCATGGTTCTGGAAGCGCGGGTCGACGCCGATCGTGTCGATCGTCGCGGTGCTTTCCGGAATCCCGAATTCGCCGAAATAGATGTCGCCCATGACGAAGCCGGCCAGTTTGCCGTCAATCTCACAGACCAGCGATGCATTGATGTTGTGCTTCGGGTTCAGGATTGTTTCGATCTTGCGCTCGTAGTAATCGCGACGATTCTGCTTGGAAGCGGCAGCATCGATTTCGACGATCGCATTCAGGTCGTCCTTGTTCAGCAACCGCATTACGCGCTTCTGTTCGGCCATTTGCACTCCTCCTTGGATATCGCGGCTTCGCGCTGGACGCGCGTCGCACGCCGTTCAGAACAACTCGTCATCCTTTTGCGGCACAGCCGCGCGGCGCGTGTACACCGTGCCGATGATCTTGCCCATTTCCTGGTCGGCGTCGAGGCAGGTGTTGCAGCCGTCGCCTTCGCTCTTGTAAGTCTCGACGTGCACCTCGAAACCCATGCCGCGATAAGCCTCGGCGATCTCCGACAACCGTGGTTCGCCGATCGTCGTCAGTCGCTTCCAACCCTGGCGCAACAGACGGTCTTCGATCTCCTCTTCTTCATTCGCCGAAGCAAGCTTGATCGGGATCATCTTCTTCACGTTCACCGCAGAACCCTCCGTCGTCACGCCTTTCATCTCGTCCGGCCTACCAGGAATGCTTGATCGCGCCCGGGGTACAGGCGGTGGTACAGGGCAGGCTGGTGTAGCCACCGGCCGGCTTGCATGCGGCGCAGTCGTAAGCGAGGGCGCGCGTGCATTCCTTCTTCACCCATGCCACTTCGTCGTCGTAATCATCGGTGATGATTTCGAACATATTCTTCGGGCACGCGGTCAGGCAGGCGCGCCCCGCAGTACAGTCGATGCACTTGTCGGTATCGATGCTGATGTAATACTCGCCGGACCCGTCCTTGTAGCCGTAGTTCGCGATCATGTCCGTTCTCTCCTGTGAATTGAGTCGTAGGCCGCCGGCCGTCCGGAAAAACCGCCGCGTTCAATCGCGGCGTTTCTCCGAGACGGCCGGCGCTGCTTCAGCCCCGACTTCAGGCCGCCTTCGCCTGCTTCTGCATCAGCGTGTAGCCGAAGAGCGCCGCGCCCAGCGCGCCGGCGATCTGGCTGTCGATCTTGGTGTCGACCGCCTTGATGCCGAGGATGCGCTCGATGCGCTTCACGACCCCCGGGTTCTTCGCGATGCCGCCGGTGATGAAGAAGCCTTCCTCGACGCCGATGCGCTCCAAGAGGCTCACGACGCGCTCGGCCATCGCCTGGCAGTAGGCCGCGATCACCTTGTTCTTGGTGTAGCCGGCCTTCAGGAGCCCCAGCGCTTCGGACTTGGCGAACACGACGCAGATCGACGACACCGCTTCGGGTTCGACATCGACGTCGAACGAGCGCGGGCCCAGTTCGGCGATCGGGATCTGCATCAGGTCGGAGATGACCTCCATGCCGCGCCCGGTGCCGGCCGCGCACTTGTCGTTCATCAGGAAGTTGGTGACCTTGCCTTTCTCGTCGCAGTGGATCGCCTTGCAGTCCTGGCCGCCCATGTCGAGGATCGTGCGCACCTTGTTGCCGCCCATGTAGTTCGCGCCGCGCGCGTGGCAGGCGATCTCGGTGATCGCCTTGTGGGCGAAGGGCACGTTCACCCGGCCGTAGCCGGTGCCGACGACGTAGTTGATGTCCTCGAGCTTCATGCCGATCTTGTCCATGATGCCCTGCAGGGCATTCTTGGCCGAGTCCGGCGAGTTGTTGCCGGTGCGCATGCTGTTGTAGCCGTACAGCTCGCCGTCACAGACCAGCACCGCTTGCGAGGACACCGAACCGACGTCGATGCCGCAGGTGATGATCTTCGCCTCTCTCCAGTCCTTCTTCGTCTCGTCGAACCAGACGTTTTCCTGCCAGCGCCAGAATTCCTTCTTCTCGGGGGCCGCTTCTGCCACCGGTGCCGTAGCAACTTCTGCATTCATTTGATCGCTCCTTTATCCGTGTCGTGTGGCGGTTCAGTGCTGGCGCTCGGCCGCGATCAGCGCGCAGCCCAGCGCACTGACGAATTCGGGCAGCTCGGGCAGCAGCACCTGATCGACGTCCATCGCGTTCTTGAGCGAGGCGACGAAGCCGGGGTTGTGCACCATGCCGCCGATCAGCACCACGTTGCCTTCGATGCCGACGCGGCGCACCATCGCGCACACCCGGCTGGCGACCGCGTCGAGCACGGCCTTGGCGATGTCTTCCTTGGGCGTCGCGGAGTGGATCAGCGACACCACTTCGGACTCGGCGAACACCGTGCATTGGGCGTTCATCGGGATCGACTTGTCCGAGCGCAGGCTCGCTTCGCCGAATTCCTTGAGCGTCAATTGCAGCGCGCGGCTCATCGCTTCGGCAAACGAACCCGCCCCGGCGGCGCACTTCTCGTTGCCGGCGAAGTCGATCGCCTTGCCGTCCGCGTCGGTCTTGATGCCGCGCCCTTCCTCGGCACCGACGTCGACCACGGTGCGCGCCTGCGGGTACATGTACACCGCGCCGCGCGCACCCGCCGTCATCTCGGTGACGCCTTCGGTCGCGAACTCGACCTGCTTGCGCCCGGCCCCAGTCGCGAACACCGACTTCACCTGGTCACGCGACACCCCGGCCGCGGCCAGCGCTTCGGTAAAGGCCTTCTCGGCGGCCTGGTCGGCGTCGATGTCGCCCGGCATCATCAGGTGCGCTTTCTTCACCGCGTAGTTCAGTTGCGGCGCCCCATCCACCTTGATCTCCTCCAGCAGCACAACCTTCACGCTGCGGGAGCCCATGTCGATTCCAGCGGTAATCATTCTCGTGTCCTCCTTGGGTTCTCAGTTCTGATCAAGCGGCTTGCCGGCGCATGCCGAGCTGTTCCATGAACGCATCGACACGGGCCTGGGTGCGGACTTCGTCGAACTCGCGCTCGTCGCCCATGTTCCCTTCGAACGTCATCACCGGGGTACCGGCCTGGGCGATCGCGAGGCGGTTTTCCATGATGCCGATCGACAGGCCTTCGCAGCCGCGGTTCAGGTGCAGCATGACGCCGTCGACCTGCCATTCCCTGATGATGCGCAGCATCATTTCGCTCTTGATGCTCGGGTCGTAGAAGTGCTGCCACTGCGGCTTGGACAGATTCCAGTCTGCATACAGGCGCACTGCCGTATCGCGGTCGTTGATCTCGATGCCCTTTTCCCACGGCAGCGTGCGGCCGCCCCAGGAACCGTCCGGCTTGTCTTCCCAGATGCCTTCGAGCGCGAAGGTGTAGAGGGAGCCGATCGACACCGCACCGAAGGTCTCGAGGTAGCGGAAGATCTTCAGGAAGGACCAGGGCGGCTGCGTGTCGGTCATCAGGCGAACGGTCTCGTTCGGCACTGCGGCGATGCCACGAGCGACGCGATCCTTCACTTCCTCGTACAGCTCGTCCATGAAGTCAGCACACCATTGCGACGACTTCGACAGCGTGCAAAGCACGTACAGCGAGTACATCGTCTTCTCGTCGAGCGGCGCGGGCTTGACCTTGTTCAGCGCGCAAATGTCGGCCCAGCGGCTGGTCGAACGCATCTCGTTCTTGACCGCCTTGATGAACAACTCGTCGTTGAACTTGCGGCCGCTCGCCTTCTCGACGAACTCGATGCCGTCGTGCAGCTGGTTGGCGACGTAGTCGAGACGCGCATCGGTCATGTCCCGGTACGGGCCGACGCCGACGTCAAGGTAGAACTCGGGAACCTTCTCTTCCTTGGCGACGTGCTGGTACCACTTCGAGTGCGAGCAGCAGATCTGGGTCTGGAAGACGAAGTCGGGCTTCGGGAACTCGCCGCCGAAGGCGTACTTGTTCAGGTGCATGCCGCCCCAGTAGATGCGCATGTACGAGCACAGGTCGCGGGCAAAGCCGTAGGCTTCCGCAGCGTCCATACACTCCTTCGCGAACTTGCGATCGTGCGCGACGGCTGCCGCGTACGGCTCGCCGGTCAACGAATACACGTCCTCGCCGAGGCCGGCCGGGATCGCGTCGAGCGCCCATGCCGAACCGGACCAGCGGATGCCGCCCTTTTCCTTCGCCCGGGCGTAGTTCTGGTAGTACTGCTCGCGCAGCTGCTTGGCCTTGCCCCAGAGCTTGAGCGGCTCGGTCGGATACTTGTTTGCCATTGCGTTCATCGTTCTCTCCGCAGTCAGTTCAGAACAGCTCTTCTTCGCTCAACGTCTCGAGGAATGCCTCGATACGGATGCGGAAGGGGCCGATCGGGTTCGTGATGTCGAATTCCAGGAACAGCGTCGGGATGCCGTTGGCTTCCAGGTGACGCTTCAGGTCCGGGTAGTCGCCCTCGTGCGGATCGCAGAACTTCTGCTGCAGGAAAATCGCACCCTGAACGTCGTAGTCCTTGGCCAGGCCGAGCACGTGGTCGTAACGGGTATGAACCGGGTAATCCTTGGTCGGACAGGCCGGACGATCGCAGTAACGATCGGCAATCGCCTTGATGACGTCGGTTTCGGGCTTCGACTCGTTCCAGAAGTAACGGGTACCGGAGCACTGGTCGTCGATGACGATCGTCGCGCCGACCGATTCGACCATCGCCATGAACGCGATGTCGTCGTTTTCCGACCCGATGGTCATGAAACGGGCACCCGTCTTGCGCTCGACCTTGCGCGACGGCAGCGCGGCGAGAACCTTCTTCAGCTGCTCGTTGTGCTCGCGCTTGTCGATGAACTGGGCGGTCAGCGATGCATAGACCGCTTCAACGCCGGTCACCTTCGGATTGGCATCCTTGCGGTAGTCGAACAGTTCGCGCAGCAGGCGGCGATTCTCGTCGACCACGGCGAGCGACTCACGCAGCATGTCGTCGGTGATTTCCTTGCCGGTCAGCGTCTGCAGGAACACGCGGAACGACTGCAGCTCTTCGTAATGCGCTTTCTTCGCATGTTGCGACTGGACTTCGTTCGGCATCGGCACATAGTAGTCCCACTTCACCGTCGGGACATGCAGGCGCCACGAACCGAAGGTCTGGCGATACTGGATGCACGACTGCGTCAGCGTCACGCCTTCAGCGTAGTCGAAACGGCCCAGCAGGCCCTGTGCGAGCGAGTCGCGGCAGAACGGGCAGAACATGCCGAAGATGTGCGGCTCGGTCACGTTCTGGGGTTCGTGGGCACCGAGCACGCGCACCGGCAGCATCCCGGCGGCAATCAGCAATTCCTCGGCAGTGTAGGTACACATCGTTGCCACCACTTGCCCGCCGGTCCGCGCCTTCCAGTCCCGTGCATAATCGTGGCGCTTCTCGTACCAGGTCTTGAACTGGTCGAACAAACCATCGCTCATCGAACTATCTCCTCTGATTTATCCGCGTTGCCTGTGACCGACCCCGCGGCTGCTGCATTATTTTTCCGGCCCTGCATGATTACGCATAGTACGCACTCCAGTGCAGCCGCTATTGACATAGATCAAACACGACACAGGAAAACTGCACTCCCGTGCATTTTTCTTCGGCATTTTTTTCATACATGCATTTTTGTGCATTGCAGCAAGATAAATCAGTCCATACAGAAACACTAAGCGTGCCGTGGCGGCCTCCGCGGTCACCCGGCGAGGAGTACGTACACGGCCAAAATGCTGCGGGGGACTCCCGCGGCGACTCTGGTGCAACGGGAAATGAGAGGGGGAGATTCGGCGCGCGGATGCAGGGAGGAAAAGCGGGCGCCGGACAACGCCGTCGACACAGCCGGTGACACCGGCCGTGCGAATTCAGGCCAGCACGGCTTCGCGCAGCGCAGCCAGGCTCTGCTCGACAGTCTTGCCCGACGTTTCAACGATCGCGTCGGCCTTGCTGTACATCGCGATCCGGCCGGCGAGAATGCGGCGGAGGTCATCCATCGCCTCCTGGCTGTCTTTCATCGGGCGGTAGTCGCCCTGCGCGACGACGCGCTCCATGTGCTCTTCGGGCGAAGCCTTGAGCCACACCGTGTAGCACGATGAAAGCAGGAACTCGAAGGTCGCCGGCTCGGAGACGATGCTTCCGCCCGGAACAAGCACGAAGCGCTCATTGTTCTCCATGATCGATTCGAGGCTGCGGCGCTCGTAGCGCCGGTAGGCACTCTGCCCGTAGAGCGAAAAAATTTCCGAAAGCTCGGCTCCCGCTTCCTGCTCGATGGTCTTCGCCAGCTCGAAGAACGGCGCCCGGAGCTCTTTCGCCAGCAGGGAACCGAGTGTCGTCTTGCCCGCCCCGCGCAGCCCGATGAGCGCGATCCGCTCACGCCGAGCCGCCTTGCCGGACGATTCGAGTTCGTTTTCCAGCAGGCCGCGCGCCCAGTTCAGCTTTTTCGGCGAAAAGCGGCTCAGGTATTGCACCAGCAGCGTCAGCTCGGCCGGTTGCTCGGGCTCTTCGCGCACCAGGTCGACGAGCGGCAGCCCCATGCCCAGCGCGATCTGCCGCAGCAGGATGATCGAGATGTTGCCGTGCCCGGTTTCCAGTTGGGCAAGATAGCGTTCCGAGACACCGGACTGGTGCGCCAAGGCCTTGCGCGTCATTCCGCGCCGGGCACGCAATTCGCGTATACGCTCGCCCAGCATCAGCAGATAGCCGTTTTCTTCGACCGTCAAATCGGGCCGCTTCAGTCTTTCGCCACTGTTTTCGCTGTGCATGAGCGTTCACCGTTCGGAAGGATGATTCATATCGATGCATTATAGTGCACGGTTTTCGCATCTTTGCAACCGCTTAGGGCAATTGCGCGAAAACGGGTATTGTGCGCCCCGATACATGCCTTCAAGATTTCTTGCGGTACATCAACGCTTTTCGGCGACTGGCATCGCAGAGTTAGATGTGCTCCAAACGTCACCAACAAGGCGCAACCCAATGAAAAGACACTCCGACAACGAGACACACATCACGAATCTTCGTTATCACACGCAGGGGCCGGATGACCTTTACATACCGATTCCGTTCCTGTTCGTCACCAGCCGCATGTGCGACGAGATTGCCGCCGAGCGGCAGCTGATCATCGATCTCGCCCAGTCAGCGACGAAAGTTCGCCAGCTCGAACTTCTCTCGCGATACGACCCGTGCGTCAGCGCCGATGCCTTCAATTCGGTTCTCCATCTGTTCGAGGTCGATCAGCAGGATTGAGGCAGGTCCGGAATACTCCCGCAGTACGCGATTCACCCTGTCTTCAACTGAAAAGCACCCGCGCCCGCAGCGCGGCGAGACCGTTATCCTGGTCCATGGGCTATGGATGCACGGGGTCGTCTTTCATTTTCTGCGGCGAGCGCTCATGCGCTGCGGTTTCCGGGTGGAGACCTTCTCCTATCCTTCGGTGCGTCGGGGCCTTGCCGCGAACACCGATCGCCTTGCGCACTTCGTCGCCGGCCGGGATGCCGAAAAAGTGCACCTCGTCGGGCACAGCCTGGGCGGATTGCTGATATTGAACCTGCTGTCGCGGCCAGCCGTGCCGCCTATCGGCCGTGCCGTGCTGATGGGAACGCCGTGCCGCGGGTCGCATTGCGCGGCCATGCTGGCAGGGATTCCCGGGTGCGCCCGGATCGTCGGACACTCCATGCAGGACTGGCGGGGAGTCACGTCGCCGCTCGCCGCGGGGGTGGAGATCGGCGTCATCGCGGGCGATCGCGGCGTCGGCACGGGGCCGCTGCTGTTCGGCCTGCCCCAACCCAATGACGGCATCGTGGCAGTCGCCGAAACGCAGCTCGCCGAGGCGACCGACTCGCTCACGCTGCACGTCGCTCATTCCGAAATGCTGTTCTCGAAAGCCTGCGCCCGCCAGGTCGCAGCCTTCCTCGCGACGGGACGCTTCCTGCACGACGGCGACGAACGGCCGTAGCGCGGCGCAGTGCGCAGTTGGCAGCCTTGCCTCGGAACGGACGTCAGGACGGTGTCCTGCGCGTCGCAAGGAGGCTGACAACGACGCTCGATCCGATCAGCACGGCGATGATCGTCAATGAGGCGGCAACCGGGACGTGATACCAGGGGGCGATGAGCATCTTCACGCCGATGAAGGTCAGCACCATGGCCAGGCCATACTTCAGCAGGTGGAAGCGGCTCGCGACGTCGGCGAGCAGGAAGTACAGCGCCCGCAAGCCGAGGATCGCGAAGATGTTGGAAGTGAACACGATGAAGGGGTCCGTCGTGACGGCGAAGATGGCCGGAATGGAATCCACCGCGAACACCAGGTCGGATGCCTCGATCAGGATCAGCACCAGGAAAAGCGGCGTGAAGTGGCGGACGCCGTTCTTCATCACGGTGAAATCCTCGCCGTGCTCGCCTTCGGCGATCCGCAGGTGGCGACGCGCGAATTTCAGCACGGGGTTCTTCTCCAGGTCGGGCTCCTTGTCCGCCATGAACAACATGCGCATGCCGGTGACGACGAGGAAGAAACCGAAAACGTAAAGGACCCACGAGAACTCGCGCACCAGCCACGCCCCGGCCAGGATCATCACCGCGCGCATGACAATCGCGCCCAGCACGCCATAGATCAGCACTCGTCGCTGGAATTCGGGCGCGACATGGAAAGACGAAAAGATCAGCAGGAAGACGAACACGTTGTCGACCGACAGCGACTTCTCGATCAGGTAGCCGGTGAGAAACTCCAGCGCCTTGCTGTCGGCGACGTCCCGCCCCACGGTGCCGTCCAGATACCACCACAGGGCGGCGTTGAAGAGGACCGCGAGGCTGACCCACACCAGCGACCACAAGGCCGCCTCCTTCACGCTCACCTTGTGCGCTTTCCGTCCACCGAACACGAACAGGTCCAGCGCCAGCATGGCCAGCACGAACGCGACGAAAGCAGCCCACATCCACGGTTCGCCGATCGTGACGTCGTTGCTCATTGAATTGTCGTTTTGCAAAGCCGCGAAGCGATCGCCATCCAAGGAAGAGGCCCTGCCCTGGCGCAGCACATTACGCCGCGCCTCACTGGTGCGTCACTGGTTCTTTTCGCAGTTGACCATCCACGGCACGCCGAAGCGATCGACGCACATGCCGAAGCGCGCCGCCCAGAATGTCTGCGCCAGCGGCATCTGCACCGTGCCGCCTTCGGCCAGCGCCCTGAAGATGCGTTCGGCCTCGGCGATGGAGTCCACGTTCAGCGACACTGCGCAGCCGTGGATGCCTTCGTACGGGTGCTCGGGAGTCGTGTCCGAACCCATCAGCACCTGGTCGCCGACCGCCAGGCGCGCGTGCATGATCCGCTCACGCTGCTCCGGCGTCAGCACCTCGTCGCACTGGGGCGCTTCACCGAAGCGGGCCAACGCCGTCACGGTGCCGCCAAGACAATCGGCATAGAAGTGGAAAGCGGCCTCGCACTGGCCATCGAACGTCAGATAGGGGTTGAGTAGCATCGCGTGCTCCTTTGGCAAGTCGGAGTTTCACTGTCGGGTGCGGACTCGGCGCCGGACCAGACATCTCCGTCGCCTGGTTTTCATCGTAGTACAACAGCGGAGCCACGCATTCGACCACGCCGGTCCGGGGTGGAACGGGAGTGCACGGGGCGTCAAGGAACTTGCTGAAGGCTTTCAAGCATAGACATCCCCTGCAGCCGCTCCCGGAGGACTGTTACCAGCCTCGACATAGGGCGAATAGCGTCCGGCGAGTGGAACCTGGAAAACGCGCGGATGAGAACCCCGTTTGTTGGCTACCTGGTTACGCAATCCCAAATTGCGCAGTACATTCGCGCCTTCGAGGAACTCCTGTGCTGGCTCTCCTCAAAGAACATGTTGGGATTAATGTAACGCGTTCCGGGATACCGCCATGACCCCCTCGCAATTGCTCGCCACACACCGCGACAAGATTCTGCGCATCGTCGCCGCGCACCGGGCCAGCCACCCGAGGGTTTTCGGATCCGTTTTGCGCGGCGAGGACTCCGAGTCGAGCGACCTGGATCTACTGGTGGACCCCGATGCCGGCGCCACCCTGCTTGATCTGGGTGACATTCAGCTCGATCTCGAGGAGTTGCTCGGGATCCGCGTCGACGTTTTGACACCCGGCGACCTACCCCAAAAATTCCGCAATCAAGTGCTCAAGGAAGCCCGCCCGCTATGAGCCCGCTCCGAAAAGCGAACGCCCCTGCCGGCTTCCCGGACAGGGGCGTTCTGCTTGCCCGGCACGGCGGGATGCGCGCTGCGCTCCCGCCGCCGGGGTGACGGTCAGACTTCGACCGTGTCGGCCACGCTCTTGAACTCCTCGATCTGGTCGAAGTTCATGTAGCGGTAGACGTCCTTCGCCTTGGCGTTGACCACTTCCACCTGCGACATGTACTCCGCAACCGTCGGGATCTTGCCCATCAGCGCGCACACCGCCGCGAGCTCGGCCGAGCCCAGATAGACACGCGTATCGATGCCCAGCCGGTTCGGGAAGTTGCGCGTCGAGGTCGACATCGCGGTCGAACCCTTGCGCACCTGCGCCTGGTTGCCCATGCACAGCGAGCAGCCGGGCATTTCCATGCGCGCGCCGGACTTGCCGAGCACCGAGTAGTAGCCTTCCTCGTTGAGCACCATCGCGTCCATCTTCGTCGGCGGGGCGATCCACAGGCGCGTCGGGATGTCCGACTTGCCGTCGAGCACTTTGCCCGCGGCGCGGAAGTGGCCGATGTTGGTCATGCACGAGCCAATGAAGACTTCGTCGATCTTGTCGCCGGCGACTTCCGACAGCAGCTTGACGTCGTCCGGGTCGTTCGGGCACGCGACGATCGGTTCCTGGATGTCGGCGAGATCGATCTCGATCACCGCGGCGTAGTCGGCGTCGGCGTCGCCCTTCAGCAGCTGCGGGTCGGCAATCCAGCTTTCCATCGCCTTGATGCGGCGGCCAAGCGTGCGCTTGTCCTCGTAGCCGTTGGCGATCATCCACTTCATCAGCGTGATGTTCGAGCGCATGTACTCGATGATCGGCGCCTTGTCGAGGTGCACCGTGCAGCCGGCGGCGGAACGCTCGGCCGAGGCGTCGGACAGCTCGAAAGCCTGTTCGACCTTGAGGTCCGGCAGGCCTTCGATCTCGAGGATGCGGCCGGAGAAGACGTTCTTCTTGCCTTTCTTCTCGACGGTCAAGAGGCCCTGGCGGATCGCGTACAGCGGGATCGCGTTGACGAGATCACGCAGCGTGACGCCCGGCTGCATCGTGCCCTTGAAGCGCACCAGCACCGATTCGGGCATGTCGAGCGGCATCACGCCGGTCGCCGCGGCGAAGGCGACCAAGCCCGAGCCGGCCGGGAAGGAGATGCCGATCGGGAAGCGCGTGTGGCTGTCGCCGCCGGTGCCGACGGTGTCGGGCAGCAGCAGGCGGTTGAGCCACGAGTGGATCACGCCGTCGCCCGGACGCAGCGCGACGCCGCCGCGCGTGCTGATGAAAGACGGCAGCTCGCGGTGCATCTTGACGTCGACCAGCTTCGGGTAGGCCGCGGTATGGCAGAAGGACTGCATCACCAGATCGGCGGAGAAGCCGAGGCAGGCCAGATCCTTCAGCTCGTCGCGGGTCATCGGGCCGGTGGTGTCCTGCGAGCCGACAGTGGTCATCTTCGGTTCGCAGTAGGTGCCCGGGCGCACGCCCTGGCCTTCCGGGAAACCGCAGGCGCGGCCGACCATCTTCTGCGCCAGCGAGAAGCCCTTGCCGGAATCGGCCGGAGCCTGCGGCAGGCGGAACAGGGTGCTCACCGGCAGGCCCAGCGCTTCGCGCGCCTTGGCGGTGAGACCGCGCCCGATGATCAGCGGAATGCGGCCGCCGGCGCGCACTTCGTCGAGGATCACGAGGGTCTTGAGCTGCGATTCGGACACCACGGCGCCGTTCTTGAGCGCGGTGACCTTGCCGCTGGCGGCGTCGACCTGGAGCTCGATCTCGTCGCCCATGTCGAGCTGGCCGCAGTCGAGCTCGATCGGCAGCGCGCCGGCGTCTTCCATTGTATTGAAGAAGATCGGAGCGATCTTGGAGCCCAGGCACACGCCGCCGAAACGCTTGTTCGGCACGAACGGGATGTCCTCACCGGTGAACCACAGCACCGAGTTGGTGGCCGACTTGCGCGAGGAACCGGTACCGACCACGTCGCCGACGTAGGCGACCAGGTTGCCCTTGGCGCGCAGGTCTTCGAGGAACTTGACCGGGCCGCGCACGCCGGATTCTTCCGGCGTGATGCCCGGACGCGGGTTCTTCAGCATCGCCAGCGCGTGCAGCGGGATATCGGGCCGCGACCACGCGTCCGGCGCGGGCGACAGGTCGTCGGTGTTGGTTTCGCCGGTGACCTTGAACACGGTGAGCTTCTGCGAGGCCGGCACTTCCGGACGGCTGGTGAACCACTCGGCGTCGGCCCACGACTGCATCACGGCCTTGGCGTTGGCGTTGCCTTGCTCAGCCAGTTCCTTGACGTCGTGGAAGTAATCGAACATCAGCAGGGTCTTCTTCAACCCTTCGGCCGCACCCGCGCCGACTTCGGCATCGCCAAGCAAGTCGATCATCGGCTTGATGTTGAAGCCGCCGAGCATCGTGCCGAGCAGTTCGGTCGCCTTCGTGCGGGACACCAGTGCACAGGTCTCCTCACCCTTTGTGACTTTGGCGAGGAATTCCGCCTTGACCTTCGCGGCATCGTCGACGCCCGCCGGCACGCGGTAGGTCAGGAGTTCGACGAGGAACTCTTCCTCGCCCTTCGGGGGATTCTTCAGCAACGCGACCAGTTCCTCGGTCTGCTGCTTCGACAGCGGCAGCGGCGGGATTCCGAGGGCGGCACGTTCGGCGACATGGGCACGGTAGGCTTCAAGCACGGGCGATTCCTTCCAATATCGTGGCGGTGGCAGGGCGTCCGGGTGCGTACCCGAACGGAACTCTGTGATTATATGTCTTTTATAAGACCTGGGGTGCAATGCAGCATTCGGGGCATCCCGTTGCCGCGCCGGGATTCTACTCTTCCCGCTCCGGTTGCGGGCCGGGTGGCGTCACTCTCATCGCGCCGTCATTGCTTTGCGCGGGGCTTTCAACTAAACAGGGCAAAGGAGTACGACGGGAACGAGCGCCGCCAGCAGGGGTTCTAATGGTGGATGTGCACCCGGCGGCGTCACCTCGCGCCCTTCGACGAAGCCCCATTCATCGGGAGACCGACCATGCTCCACACTCTGTTCGACACGCTGAAAACCTTTTTCACGCCCAGCGGGCGCAGCGGCCGGTTTTACTCGCTACCGGCACTCGAAACCGCCGGCGTCGCGACAATCTCGCGCCTGCCGGTGTCGATCCGCATCGTGCTGGAAGCCGTGCTGCGCCATTGCGACGGCAGGAAGGTCACCGAAGACCACGTGCGCCAGCTCGCGGGCTGGAAAGCGAACGCGCCGCGCACCGCCGAAATCCCGTTCGTCGTCGCCCGTGTCGTGCTGCAGGACTTTACCGGCGTGCCGCTGCTGTGCGACCTCGCCGCGATGCGCAACGTCGCGGCCGACATGGGCAAGGACCCGAAGCTGATCGAACCGCTCGTGCCGGTGGATCTGGTCGTCGACCATTCCGTGCAAGTCGACCACTACGGATCGCCGCTCGCGCTGCGGCAGAACATGGAACTCGAATTCCAGCGCAACCGCGAGCGCTATCAGTTCATGAAATGGGGGATGCAGGCATTCGACACGTTTCGGGTCGTGCCGCCGGGCATCGGCATCGTCCACCAGGTCAATCTCGAATATCTGTTCCGCGGCGTGCGCGGGCACGACAGCGGGGATGGCATGCTGTATTACCCGGACACGCTGGTCGGCACCGACTCGCACACGACGATGATCAACGGCGTCGGCGTCGTCGGCTGGGGTGTCGGCGGAATCGAAGCCGAAGCCGGCATGCTGGGCCAACCGGTCTACCTGCTGACGCCGGACGTCGTCGGCGTCGAGCTGAAGGGGCGACTGAACGAAGGCGTCACCGCGACCGACCTCGTGCTGACCGTCACCGAACTGCTGCGGCAGCGCAAGGTCGTCGGCAAGTTCGTCGAGTTCTTCGGCGAAGGTACCGCGAGCCTGACCGTAACCGACCGGGCGACGATCGCCAACATGGCCCCCGAATACGGCGCGACGATGGGCTTCTTCCCGGTCGATGACAAGACCGTCGCCTACATGCGCGGCACCGGTCGCAGCGACGCCGAGTGCGAACTGTTCGAAGCCTATTTCCGGGCGCAGCAGCTGTTCGGCGTTCCGCAGGCGGGCGAGATCGACTACTCGGAGACGGTCACGCTCGATCTGGCATCGATCGTCCCGTCGCTCGCCGGGCCGAAGCGGCCGCAGGACCGCATCCCGCTGTCCGACATGGAGGACATGTTCGACCGCCTGTTCTCCCGGCCGGCAAGCGAAAACGGCTTCGGCCAGCCGGAAGCTGCACTCGGCACGCGTTTTCCGACGAAGCTGCCGGGCGTCGACCTCGGCCATGGCGACATCCTCATCGCCGCGATCACGTCCTGCACGAACACCAGTAACCCGGCCGTGCTGATCGCCGCCGGCCTGCTGGCGAAGAAAGCGGTTGCAAAGGGCCTCCGCGTGAAACCCCACGTCAAGACTTCGCTCGCGCCGGGCTCGCGCGTCGTCACCGACTACCTGCAGAAAGCCGGGCTGCTCGAACCGCTCGCCGAGCTCGGCTTTGCGCTGGCCGGCTACGGCTGCACGACCTGCATCGGGAACTCGGGCGACCTCGCGCCGGAGCTGAACGAGGCGATCAGCGAGCACGATGTCATCGCCGCCGCGGTGCTGTCGGGCAACCGCAATTTCGAAGCGCGCATTCATCCGAACATCCGCGCCAACTTTCTCGCATCGCCGCCGCTCGTGGTTGCGTTCGCGATCGCGGGACGGGCCAACGTCGATCTCACCGAGAACCCGCTGGGCACCGGATCGGACGGCCACCATGTGTACCTGAAGGACATCTGGCCGACGTCCGACGAGATCGCCGCAGTGATGCCTTATGCAATGGACCCGGCGACTTTCACGCGCCTGTATTCCGACTTCACGAAGGACCACGACCTGTGGAACGAGATCTCGGCACCGGCGGGGCAGGTGTACGCATGGCCGGAATCGACCTACATCGCGCGTCCGCCGTTCTTCGAGGGCTTCTCGCCGCAGCCGGGACCGATCGCAGACATTAAGGGCGCACGCGTGCTGCTGCTGCTCGGCGATTCGGTCACGACCGACCACATCTCGCCAGCCGGTTCGTTCAGGGAGACGACCCCGGCAGGGCAGTGGCTGATCGCCAGGGGCATCGCGAAGCAGGATTTCAACTCCTACGGCTCGCGGCGCGGTATTCACGACGTGATGGTGCGCGGCACTTTTGCCAACGTGCGGATCAGGAACATGATGCTGCCGCCGAAACAGGACGGCTCGCGCGTCGAAGGAGGCTACACGCTTCTCGACGGCCGGCAGACGACGGTGTTCGACGCGGCGATGGCATACATGGCGAACGGCACGCCGACGGTGATCTTCGCCGGCGAGGAGTACGGCACCGGCTCGAGCCGCGACTGGGCCGCGAAAGGCACGCAGCTGCTCGGCGTCAGGGCCGTCATCGCAAGAAGTTTCGAGCGCATCCATCGCTCGAACCTCGTCGGCATGGGCGTGCTGCCGCTGCAGTTCAAGGGTCAGGACTCGTGGGAGAGTCTCGGTCTGGTCGGCGACGAGACGTTCGACATCCTCGGCATCGATGCAACGCTCAAACCCCAGCAGGATCTACCGCTGGTCGTGCACCGGCGCAATGGCGAGCGGACCGAGGTCCCGGTGTTGTGCCGCATCGACACGCCGGTCGAAGTCGATTACTACCGTCATGGCGGCATCCTGCCGTATGTGCTGCGGGAGATTCTCGGGCGCGTGCAATAGAATTGAATGCGCCGATGCGACGAACCGCCGCCCCACCCTGCCCCTGCCAGTCGGGCAAGTCGTTCGACGACTGCTGCGCTGCACTCATCGCCGGGGAGCTTCTGCCCGACACCGCGGAGGCGCTGATGCGCAGCCGCTATACCGCGTACACACTGGGCGACGAGTCGTATCTCCTCGCGAGCTGGCATCCGTCGACCCGCCCGGCAGCGATCGATTTCACGACCGACCCGGCGCCCAAATGGATCGGGCTGCAGATCCGCCAACACGTCCAGACCGGTGCGGATGCCGCGGTCGTCGAGTTCGTCGCGCGATATCGCGTCGGCGGCCGCGCCCATCGCCTGCACGAGACGAGCCGCTTCGTGCGCACGCAGGGTCGCTGGCAGTATGTGGAGGGCGATATTCACGAGTGAAGCAGTCGTGCGTCACCCCCGACCCCTATAATTGCCCGGGGAATATCCCGCCCGACTGAATCCCGATGACAACCGACGAGCCGCAGAGCGATCCGGCAACGAGAAAAACATGAACCTCGAAAAAGTCATCTTCGGCTTCTTCATCGTGCTCGCCGCCACACTCAACTTTGGCTTCTTCGTCGGCGACATCGACGACCCTTCGCACCACGACATCTACGAGCTTTTCGCCGCGATCGTCGTGAGCCTGATCGCGACCGTCCTCAAGTTCGGCGACCGCACCCAGATCGGCGCGGTCCATCTGGCGACGAGCCTGGTGGCAGACCTGCAGCTCATCGCCGCCGCGATGGTATGGGGCTATGCCGCGCATGTCTCCGCCGGTGGGGTGACGCCCGAGATGGTCGCCCGGGTGGTTTCACTGTCGGGCGGAGCGCTGTTCGCGAACGTCGTGTCGGTGGCCATCCTGATCGCCGAAACGATCATGCAGCGCCGCTAGGCGGCCAGGCGCACCGATGACGCCCCTGCTGCGCCATCACAGCATCATCTTCCTGATCATGCGCCGCCTGCGGGCGCCGCTGATCCTGCTCATCAGCATCCTTGCGGTCTCGGTGCTCGGCCTGACGCTCGCGCCGGGCGTGGACGACGAAGGCAAGGTCCACTACCTGAGCTTCTTCCACGCGCTCTATTTCATGAGCTACACGGCGACGACGATCGGCTTCGGCGAGATTCCGTACGCATTTTCCGACCAGCAGCGCCTGTGGGTGACGCTGTGCATCTACCTGTCGGTGATCGGCTGGGCATACAGCGTCGGAACCGTGTTTGCCCTGCTCGCCGATCGCAGCCTGCAACTGGCGATCCGCACGCATCGCTTCCTGCGCGCAGTCAAGCGCCTGCGCGAGCCGTTCTACCTCGTGTGCGGATATGGCGAGACCGGACGGCTGATCTGCAGCGCGCTCGACCAGCTTGGCTATCGCGCCGTCGTCGTCGAATGCGACGAAGTCAAGGCCGGCGAAATCGACCTGCACAGCTACCGGGCGGACGTGCCGACGATGTGTGCCGACGCACGCAATCCCGACCTGCTGCAGTTCGCCGGCCTCACCCATCCGTATTGCATCGGCGTGATCGCATTGACGAACGACGACAGCGCGAACCTCGCAATTGCGATCGCCGCCCGTCTGCTCGCGCCGAAGATCCCGGCGCTGTGCCGCGCCGAGACGCCGGAAACCGCTGCGAACATGGCCTCGTTCGGCACGCGTTACATCATCAACCCGTTCGAGAAGTTCGCCGAATACCTGTCGCTCGCGTTGCACGCGCCGGCCGCGTGGCATTTGCTGACCTGGCTGACGGGACTGCCGGGGACGACCATCGAGCGTGAGCGGGACCCGCCGCCGGGCGGCTGGATCGTATGCGGACACGGGCGCTTCGGGCGAGTGCTGGTGCAGGCGATGGAACAGGAATCGGCGGTATCGATCACGATCATCGACCGCGAACCATCCGACGACCCTCACCACCGCTGGGTGCAGGGGGATGGCACCGGCGCAGCGGCGCTCGAGCAGGCGGGCGTGCGCGAAGCTGCCGGCATCATCGCCGGCACCGGGAACGATGTCGACAACCTGTCGATCGCGGTGACCGCGCGCGAACTGAACCCGGCGCTGTTCGTGATCCTGCGCCAGAACCACTATGCCAACCACTCACTGTTCGAGGCTTACGATTCCGACGTCGACGTCGTGCCCAGCGAAATCATCGCGCACGAATGCCTGGCGATCCTGACGACGCCGCTGCTCGTGCCCTTCCTGAACGAGGTCAAGCGCCGCGACGAACCCTGGTGCGCGGCGCTGCTCGACAGGCTGACCGGACGATTCGGCTGGCAGGTACCCAGCGTCTGGAGCGAACGCATCAGCTTCACCCAGGCACCGGCACTTCACCACAAGCTGATGCATGGCGCGACGATCGCCCTGCGAGAAATCTTGCGCGCCCCGTCGAACCGCGACGATGAACTCGCGTGCGAGGTGCTGTACCTGCACCGCGACGACGACGATCACCTCCTGCTGCCCGATCCCGACACTGAAATCCGCGCTGGCGACGAACTGCTGCTGGTCGGCCGGCAGGAGGCGAGGCATGAATTCGACCTGACGCTATCGAACGAACACGCCCTCACCTATGTGCTGAGCGGTCGGGATCTGCCGGGAGGATGGCTGTGGGAGAAATTCTCGCGCGATCCGGTGGCCAGCCCGGCCCCGCACGAACGCTGAGCCGGTTCAGCCCTGCGCGGCAACGAGGACGACCGTCTCGTCGCCGAAAGTGACCGTCTGGCCCGGGCGCAGCTTGGCCCGCTTGCGCGATTCGGCCCGCCCGTCGACGAGGACCCGCTGGCCTTCGACGGCGGCATGCGCTTCGCCGCCGGTTCCGGTCAGCCCGGTCGCTTTCAACAGCTGGTCGAGCTGGATGTATTCGCCGCGCACGGCAAAGGAAATTGTCATTGCATACTCCCGCACAGCCCTCTCGAGCTGCGCGAATCAATTGATCGATCGGAAGCCGCAAGCCTACACTGCCAACTCACTGTCTGCCGCCTCCGCGAACGAGAAACATGCCGCTGCCGCTCCTGCCAAGAATCGACCGCACGTACGTCCACGCGAACGAATCGGGGGCGCTGCAGCCGATCCGCACGGAGCGTGCATTCATCCGCGACGAAGACTTCGACTTCACCGTTCGCTGGGTATCTTCGCTCGCGCTGAAGGATGCCGGCCGGGTCAGCGCGGCGTTGCGCCGCGATCCGGACTACAACCCCTTTCTGCCGCCCGAAGAGGACCTGAACGTCGGGCCGGTCGGCAAACATCATCTCGCCGTGCTGAACAAATATCCGGTGATCGAGCGCCATCTGCTCATCGTCACGCGGGCGTTCGAATCCCAGACCGTGCCGCTCAGCCTTGCGGATTTCGTCGCCCTCGCGCGCGTCACCACCGAGCTCGGCGGACTCGGCTTCTACAATGGCGGCACCGAAGCCGGCGCGAGCCAGCGCCACAAGCATCTGCAATGGATTCCCGCCACTGCCGGCAGTTCGAACTTCGACGGCTTCACCGCCCGCCTGCCGGCGGATGTGCCCGGTGACGTCACATTCGACGCGACGCTGCCGTGGCGGCATTGTTTCGTGCGCCTCCGGCCTGCACCGCCAGGCAGCGATTGCGCCCTCAATGGAGCAACCCTGCACCAGGCCTTCCACGCCGCCTGCGACGCACTCGGCATCGCTGCCGACCGCGATCCGATGCTGCCCTACAACATGCTGACCGGCGGCGGCTGGCTCGTCGTGATTCCGCGCCGCCGCGAGCAGCATGAAGGCATCTCGGTGAACGCGCTGGGCTTCGCGGGATCGCTGTTCGTGCGCCGCCCGGAACAGATCGAGGTCGTGCGCCGCATCGGCCCGCTGCACCTGCTGGCGGCGGTCGGATTTCCAGCGTGATCGAAACCAGAAACGCCCGGAAGCCGACACCGGCGGACGCGCCGGGGCGCCAAGCCGCTTCAGGACTGCAGCGGCGGCAGACCGTGCCGGGTGCGCGCGCGGTCGCACGCGTCTTCGCCGATCCCGAGCGCCGCATAGGGCGCAAAGTCGCGGCACGGCGAAGGCCGGTTCAAATAGATCGTGCAATGGGCGCGGACACCGATCTCGCCGGCCAGGGCCACGCAACGCGGCGGCCCTTCATCGGTGCCCCGCATGCGCACGAGCGCCCCGGTGACCGGCACGGTCATCGCGTCCGGCACGCCGCCCGCCGTCGCGCCAGCCAGCTCGGAGCGGTGAAAATCCACCCGGAAAGCCGCACAGCACGCGCCGCACCGGACGCAGTGATCGTCGCTCATCGGCTCGCCGGACCGCACGCCATGCGTTCGATGACGGGAACCGGATCGGCCGAACTGCCCATCATCGCGGGGCGCCGCAGCATTTCTTGTATTTCTTGCCGCTGCCGCACGGACAGGCCTCGTTGCGCCCCGCACTTGCCGGTGCCGGTGCAGCCGGCTCATCGACCGACAGCAGCTCGACCGGTGCGAGCCCGAGCTTTCGCCACTGCCCGATGATCTCGCCGACTCCCGTGACGGCGAGTTCCAGCCATTGCAGCCGCGTGGCATCATCCGCCGCGCTTGCCGACGCTTCGTCGGCCCATGGCGTCATCATCGTGTCGATCGCATCCCGGACGGCCTGCGCCGCGTCCTCGGGCACGCCCTGGTCCCAATCGTCCGACCACAGCTCGAGCCCCTGGGCGAAGCCTTCGATCCATTCCTCGCCGATCCGCAGCGAATCGCCGTCGCCTGCCGCGTAGCAAAAAGGCTCCCAGCCTTCGGGCTCGCCGATCGTGGTCGCCAGTTCGTTGTAATAACGCCGCACCAGCCCGATTGCCCGCTGCATCTGGCTTCCCGAACCGAACGACACGTCCTCGCCATGCGCGGACCACACCTCGGGCAGCCACCGCTCGGGCGCGATCCGCCGCGGCGACGCGAGCACCGCGACGAGATATCCGTCGAGCATCTCCAGGTCCATGCAGTCTTCGGGCACCGCGTCGGACGTGAGCAGCTCTTCGAGGGCTTCGAACTGCGCGTCGTCGAGCAGATGGGAGTTCGGCGTTTCGTCCTGGGGCGCTGCTTCGATATTCATCATTTCTTCTCCGTCAAGGCAGGCAGGGTGCGCCTTCGGACAGCGGCGCGCAAGCCGCAGGGCCGAGGTCGCAGATGACGCGATACAGCTGCTGGCCGGAGTCCCGATATTTGCGCTCGA
The DNA here is from genome assembly GCF_012910705.2 of Aromatoleum anaerobium. Lineage (GTDB taxonomy): Bacteria > Pseudomonadota > Gammaproteobacteria > Burkholderiales > Rhodocyclaceae > Aromatoleum > Aromatoleum anaerobium. The sequence goes on from NZ_WTVG02000036.1 coordinate 90,182, forward strand.
AAGGCGTCAGCGGGATCGGCGCGGCGAATTCCTCCGGGATGATTTCCTGTCCCGTCACGCGCCCGAGCGCACACGCGAACTCCTCGATATAGACATGCCAGTTGCTGCGGCACTCCAGCACGCCGCCGAGCCGCGGGATGAACGGGAACACCGGATGGGCATGCCAGCGCCGCGCCAGATGCCCGATCTTCGGCCAGGGGTTCGGATAAAGGATGTAGTGGCGTGCAAGCGTCAGGCCGGCATCGCAGCACAGTCTCCAGTAATCGACGAGATCGGCGCGCACGAACACCATGTTCGTCGGCAACAGCGCCTGCGGGTAGGGCTTGCGCCGGTTCAGGCGGTCCTCCGACTGGTCGACACCGATCACCCAGTGATCGGGAAAGCTGCGCGCCAGCTGGATCGTGCTGTGCCCGACGCCGCAGCCGGCGTCGAGGATCAGCGGCGCCGTTCCGTTCCACCCTTCCAGGCTCGCGGTGAAGGCCGCCTGGTTGTAGTCGGCATAGGGCTTGCGGAAGGATTCGGCGAGATGGCGCTCGACGCGACGCAACAGCTGCTCGTGGACGCCGGACTGGGCGCTCGCGGGAATGCGTGAATTGGCGTAGCTCATCGACTCGGGACTCCGGCGGCACGCGCCAGGCCGACGATCCCGCGACGCATCAGGACAGGGTCGATTTCGGCCCGAAGGCGCATCAAACACATCTCCTCGAAAAGGCTACCGGCGCGAGGATGATTACTGCGCAGCAGGTTCGGCTTTCGATAGTTATCCATTGGTATCAATATTTAGCAAATGTCAATGATCGCCATGTCTAGCTACTCGACGCCCAACGCCTTGAACGCAGCATCCACCGGGTCCGAGTAAAAACTTGTCTGGAACTTTGCAAAGAGCTCACCTGGAACCGTCGGAATGTCGGTCACGCTCGACATCGGCAACAGTATTCGCTTGGCACCCGCATCAAAGGCCACCTGCAGGCTCTCGGCCAGATTGCGGACCTGGACCACGGTACCACCAAGACTCATATCGCCCAGCACCACCATTTGAGGCTGAATCGGTTTGGCGAGCGCGGCAGAACACAAAGCGATCAGTCCTGCGAGGGTGAATGCCTTCGGCGTCCCGGTGTGCTGCAGCTCCAGCAGATGCAGGTGGAAGTCGTGCTCACCCGGTTTGATAGAAGCGCTGATCCGGCTTGCATTGGCCTTGAAATAATCGAAGGCCACCTTTACGGCTTCGCGCGGTGCCACACCGGAGACCGATGCCTTGCCGTTACCGGCGATAGCCTGGACTTCCACCCTGTAGGTACCCGGCATTTCAGACTCTCCCAGGCTGATCGTATGCAGCGTGCCGGGATTGAGCCGCCCCTCGGGAATAAGCGCACCGCCTGACTGTTCGGGCACGGTGACGAAGCGCTCCTGGCTGTCTTCCAGGTCAATGTAGCTGAAATGCACATCGTAAAACTCCATCCCGCCGATCTTCTTCAACTGCTCCTTCACCCGACGACGGCTCTCGAGCGCGTACTCCAGGCAGCGGCGCACGCTCTCCTTGTCGTACTCGCCATGCGGGCAGATCAGCTTGAGCAGGCCGGAGACGGTCCGGCGCACGGCGATGGTGTCGCGCTGGTTGAGGTTATTGCCCAGCTTGAACCACTTGTCGATCGCGTCGGCGAAGTTGCGCTTGCGCATCTCGCGCAGGTACTCGGCCAGATAGTCGACGATCAGGCCGTACTGGTTGGTGAAGAACTCCGGGCGCATCTTCGGAATCTCCCAGCCCGGCACGTAGGCGTGGAAGCGGTCGAAGAAGGCGGAGTCGATCATGGCCTCGGGAAAGGGTGCGAGCAGATGGCTGGTCTTCACCAGGGATTCGACGCTCTGGTTGATGTTTCCGACGAAGACCATCGAGGCATTGGCGTTGATCGCCTCCCTGCCCCGGCTGAAGGAGCCGGACGCCATGTAGTCCTTCATGATCTGCACGCCGTCGTGGTCCTTGAAGTTGATGCCAGCCACCTCATCGAAGGCGACCGTATCCCACAGGCCGACCAGGCCCACCTTGCGCGCGCTCATGTTGTAGAAGAGGTTGGCGACGGTCGTCTGCCCCCCCGACACCAGGATGCTGTTCGGGCTGATTTCCTTGTAGATGTGGCTCTTGCCCGTGCCGCGCGGACCCAGCTCGCAGAAGTTGTAGTTGTTCTCGACCAGCGGAATCATCCGCGCGAGCAGATGCCACTTCACCCGATCCTTGAAGCAGCCCGGCTCCATGCCGGTCGAGCGGATCAGCGCGTCGATCCATTCATCCTCGGTAAAGGCGCGCCGCCCCTCGAACAGGCCCGCCATGTCCATGTTGGGCATCTGGATCGGCTTGAGATCGGTCACCGTGAAGGGCGAGCCGCGCTGGTTCTCCTCGAACTGGTAGTTCAGGGTGACGATGCACCAGATGCCGCCCACCAGGAGCTTCTCGAACTGGCGCACGAAGGCGTCCGACACCTCGGCGTTCTTCACCCCCAGGTTCGAGAGCAGCGCCTCGTAGACGTCGCGCTTCTCGTTGAGCTTCACGGTCACCTTGTCGATGACCTTGTAGCTGCCGCTCTCGCGGATCTTCGACTTGATCTTCTCGGCCTCATCCGGCCGCACGTAGTTCTCGGCCAGGATGCGCTTGACCATCGTCATCCCGTTCTGGATCGTCGCCTCGTCGTCCGACGCGCAGTACATCCCGAGCAGGTACTCGAGCACATAAACGGGAACGTTTGCGCCCTCCTTGATCAGCTTGGTCAGGTCCTTGCGGACCACCTTGCCGGCGAAGTGGGTGTTGAGAAGCCGATCAAGTCGGGCGGTATCCACGGGTTCGGTCATGTGTGTTTCAGAAGTCATTCGTAAATGCGAGATCAACCCGCAGCGGCACACGCAGCACTTCGACCTTGGTGGCCGCATCGCGCGTGGTCAGCCAGTAGTCGCGCGTCTTGTCGTAAGTGCCTGCGAGCACGGTCAGGAACACCGAGCGCTTACGCTCGTCGAGCAGCTGCGAGGCGCTGTCGAAGGTCAGCGTCTGCTCGTTGCTGATCAGCCGGTCACCATCGCGCAGCGCGATCACCACCGTGCGCGGCAGCACCTTGTCGGAGACTGCCTCGGTCTGGATGAACTCGAAGCGCTGGGTGTTGGTGACGACCTTGTTCGACGCACCGAGCAGGCTGAACTCCACATGCCGCGCCTTCTCCTTGTCGGACTCGCTCTCGCGCACCGTGATCACCGGCACCACGATCTCCTGCGGCATCGCGCTGCCGTGCACGAAGCGCGCCCCACCGGCAAAGTGGAAGCGGCTCGCGCCCTTCGGTACCCAAAAGTCCAGGCTACCGTCCGGATCCGTGCCTGCCGTCAGCGCCGTGTTGCCGCACCATGCCTTGGGCGACGTGCCGATGCCGCGCCCGAGCAGGTAGCGCTTCTTCGCCTTCAGCGTGCCCTCCGGCTGCGCGTCGAGCGCCGACTTGTCCGCAGCCAGCAGCGGCGCCTCCTGATAGATGAAGCCGTGGTCGGCGGTAAGCAGCACCGTCGAGCCGTTCAAGCTGTTGATGATGAAGCTCACGAGCTGCGAGAGCTGGGCCAGAGCCTCGTCCACCGCGCGGAACGTCATCCCCTCGGTGGCCTGCTTGTCGCCCAGGGCATCGATGTGGTCGTGATACACATAGATCACCCGCCGATCGCGCACCAGCGCCCTGCCCTTGTCCTTGCCCAAGGCGAGCAGCTCGTCGGCCTTCATCGCCAGCCCCTCGTACTTCTCCAGGTGTGCGTGGCGCTGTTCCAGCGTGGCCACCGGCTGGCCATCGGCCACCACATCGAGATTGCTGTTGGCCTTGTAGGCCAGACTGTGATGCGGCAGCAGCGCCGCCATTCCCAGCGTGGTATAGCTCGGCAGCACGCCCAGCTGCGACGACAGCCCCGCCTTGAACCGACTCTTGCTGTTGAGCTGCTGCACCAGCTCCTCAGCGGCCTCGTAACGGAAGGCATCCGAGATCACCACGAACACCCGCTTCGCACCGGCCGCCAGCAGTGGCGCAACCTGGATGTCGAAGAATCGATGCTGGTTCGGCATCCCGGCGGCCGTCCATTGACTCAGCAAGCCCCCCTCGCCCTCGATCACCTTGGCCCAGGCCGTACCGAACTGCGGCAGAAACCAACCCGTGTAAGTCTCCTCGATGCGCGTGCGCAGTTCGTGCAAGACTGCCCACCCCATCGGCTCGACCTTCTCCCCCGCCTCATGGAAATGCCGATACAACTGGTCGAAGCGGAACAGCTCTGACTGATAGGCCATCAGCGCCGCCTCGGCGTTGGCAAAGCTGAAGCCCGCATCGAAGCGCGCCTTCAGCTCGAAGAACGCCGCCCCAGCCTCGATCGCGTCGTAGCACGCCGCCAGCGCGCGGCTCTCGCTCGAGCTCTGCGCCATCAGCCGACTCGCCCAGTGGCCATCTCGCCGACGGGCGATCAGCGCCTGCATCGCCTCATCGCTCGCCCCTGCGCCGGCCAGCACACGATCCTTCAAGTCCTTCAGGATCCTCCGTTCGGCGACCGCAAAGGTCATGGTCTCGGCCAAGGCCTCGCCTGGCAGCACGCTCAGCACCCCATCCAGGCCGATCTCGCCGGCCACCGCATCCGAAAGCAGGCTGTAGCTCTCATAGGCGGCCATATCGGTCCGCCACCGCGCTGCAAACACCGACGCGTTAGCCGCCAGCGTGCGATCCGGCAACACAAAGTGCCGCAGCGACTCTGGCGCCTTTCCGGACAGGGAGCGGCAAAAATCCGTCACCAGAATCCGATACAACAGACCCCGCAAGGTGAAGGCCGGGGCCACGCCATCCGCACCGTAGCCCAGCGTTTGCCGAGCAAAAGCCCAGAACGCCGAATCCAGTTCGTTGGTAACGATGTCCTGCCAAATACGCGGCTCGCGCGCCAAATCTGCCTCGCCCTCATGCACCATCGAACTCAACAGGCGCAGCAGAATGGTCTGGAAATCCGCCTGCTCCGAGCGCACCAGCACGGCCAGCATCTTGCGGTCCAGCGCCTCGGCGTCGTCACTGGGTGTCACCAGCCGACGCAGCTTTTCGACGCGGTCCTTGGCACGCAGAAACTTGCTGCGCGCCTTCAGATGCGGGCGCAGGGCCTGGCCCGTCAGGCCCAGATCGTCCAGCAGCATGGAGTTCGAGTCGGCACGGAACGCCCGGCCGCGCAGGCGCAGGTCGAGCAGCCAGTCCTTCGCCGGATCCGGCTCGGCCGCCGGTCGATAAAACAACCAGCGCGTGCCGGGCGCGCGCTCTACGTCGAGCTTCACCTGCAGGGCTGGCGTGCGGTCGAGCCGCAGGATGTGCACCCCGTCCAGGCTGAGGCTATCTATCCAGGTAGAGAACTCCCCTTCCGGGTCATCCCAGAACAGAAGCTGCTGCGTCGCAAACTGCGCCTGCAGGGCCTCGATGATGCGTTGATGGCTCACTACGACTCCTGATCCACGAACCCAGAGGCCCGCTTAAAGGTAAACGGGACACAGCCGGTCCATCTTGGAAAGATCATCCAGATTGCACTCCTGCCGCAGTGTGGCGAAGCGGTCCGCATGGTGCGTCGTCACCGGCAGTCGCGGATGTCGGTAGAGCGATGCCCCGTGTATGCGGCTCAAGAGCACCACCTGTCTGGCGAGGGTGTGGAGATCCGTTTCACCGTAACGCTTGCGCAGGCGCAACGGCCGCACGGTGACCTTGTCTCCCCAACTCGATCCGAGCTCCTCGCCGCTGTAGGTGGCGATGATCAACTCATCCAGCCCCGGGAGTTCGAAGGCGTCGCCCACCTCAGGATTGCGGAATTCCTTCTTGTTCTCCGCAACGAAGGTGCGTCGATACAAGGGCGGACAACCGCTCTTCACGATTTCGAGCACATCCAGCCCCACCGAATGGTCGCGCTCGAAGTCGCAAATCACGTCCAGTGACTCAAAAAGCCGCCCATCGCGATGCAGCGCAATCCTGCGCGGCAGCGCACCGGAATGCGCCTGCCGATATGCCTCCAGGCTACGTTCCAGCAGATCACGCAACACGGCATCTTCAACCCGCTCGCCACGCTGCGCTTCGGCGAGTTGCCAACCCAGTTGTGCCCCCTCACGGGTAAACAGGAATGCAAGTCCGGGCGCCCGCTGGCTGACACCGCCCAGATCGAGACCAATGAAGAGGTCAGTCTCGCCCGGCATGTCGTCAATCGCACACAGCACGCCGCCACCCTTGCTGAACACGCCGGCCGCCAAGTTGTTGTAGTAGGTGGACTGATAGGTCCTCGGCGGGTAATCGAGCCGCATGAACTGCGTCGCCAGCCCGTAGCGGTAAGCCACGTTACGAATCTTCCGCTTGTCCGCGCCCCGTCCCAGACCAATCAGCAGCAAGGCGTTCTCCGGCTTACGCTGGCCAAGACGCTGGTTCAATGCTTCGGCATCCCCTGCAGGCGGCGCTGTCTTCCAGGACGGCAGATCGGAATGCCACTGGCGACAAACGCGCTCGACCGCCTCGAAGTGGCGAACAGCGACCGCCTGCTCCAAGGCCGTACCCCCTACGACCAAGGGCACAACCAGCTTTCGCGTCATCCCCTGGTAGGCGCCGTGGCGCAATACCGCCCTTTCGCTGTCTGCTACCGCAGCACCGCGAAAGCGTAGCCGAAACTCCGGCTTCAGATCGCGGGCAAAGCGCTGCGTATCCTCAACGGCCTGCAGACATGCGTCCAGTTCGCTGACCTTCAGCCCCTTGACCAGCCGGATTGCCGCCTTCAAGCGCTCCCCCACCGGCCATTTCAGACTGCGGGCAATCCGCTCCAGCATCGCACAGCGGCCGAGATCGCTCGGCCCTTCACCACTGAGCAACAACAGCATCAGCCCGCCTCCGCCGCTTCGCGGGCTGCATCCTCGTCATCCAGCGTCATGCATTCCTGCGCGAGCAGGTTGAGGTCCGTATCCACGAACGCCTCACCCGGCCCCATTACTTCCAGCTTCTTTGCAATGCGCGGCACCTCGAAGAACGGCCGCGCGCGGGTTTCTCCGCGCTCGCTCTTGTAGATGAAGCTTACCGACTCACGCGCAACGGCATCGTCCAGATAGTTCAGGATCATCGGGCTGTGGGTCGTCACCAGAATCTGCTGATGTGCCTCCACCAGCGCATCGACCAGCTTCTCGATGATCTCGGGGTTCATGCCGTTCTCGATCTCGTCGAGGAGGATCAGCGAACGGTCGGAATCTGCCTGCGCCAGCACGGCCAAGACACGCAACAAGCCGTCGTTGACGTGGCGTGCCTCGGTCTCGAGACGCTGCGTACCGAACTGCTCGATGACCGTCAGCCGCTTCCAGCCGGCACGTTGCGTCGACACCTTGAAGTCGACAAGCGTGGGATAAAAGCTTCGCAGCAGTTCGAGCAAGCGATCTCGTGCCGCGCCCTTGATGCCATGCAGAAACGCGGTCAGCTTCTCGCCACCCGCACCGATGTCGGTGTCCCCCGATCTGGCCCGGCGTCGCATCAGGTTGGGCGCGAGCAGTTCGAGGGAGCGGATCTTCCGCATGCAGTCGCGAAATTCGAGCAGTGACGCGGGCAATTCCTCGTCGCGCAACTGCGACAGAATCGAACCCTGATACTTGAAGGTGAGCGGGGCGTCTTTTCCGCCGCCGATCCGATAGTGTCGCCCCTTTACATGCAGCAAGACCCCGCCCGACCCGACGACCGTTTCGGTTGAGCATTGGAGCTCCGTCCTGTTGAAAGTCGCGACCCAGTTGAGCTGCTGGCCGCTCGAAGTGCGAAAGCTCACCGCCACCGAGATATTGCTCTCTGGGCGCAGCTTGCAGTTCAGCTCTGACGCGCTCCACTCGCGCATCGCCAGCCACTCGTCGATGCGCCCTTCCATCAGCTGTGCGATGAAGTCGATGGCCTGCAGCACGGTGGACTTGCCCGCGCCGTTCATGCCGACCAGGCAGTTGAACCGGTGCAGTCGTAACTTGAACTGAGCCAGTGACTTGAAGTTCCGGACTGCAATCAGCTCAATCATCGGATATCACCCCTCCAATCGACGCCATCCTGTGCGCACAAATCCGCTCCATCACTCAAACCCCATCCGCTGCCACACCACACCCAGATCGTCCGGGACCGCGCGGGTCCTGAGAACAGAAATCCGCCGTGTCCTGGCGTCCTTCTGACCCAGTAACCGGTCCAATAGCGGATGAACATACTTTGGGTAGAAACTCTTGGCGTGGATTCGCTGCGTACACAGCCTATGCAGCCCCTCCTCTGCCAACGCGGCCTCAAGCGCACGCACCGTTTCGACGATATTCTCAACATCGAGCGTATCTCGCCAGCCCAATAGCCTCTCACGCAGCGTCGGCTCGTCTGGAACATTCGGCGCATCAAGCACCGCATCCGGAAAGCCCGCCCCGCGCAGCCGCTGCCACAACGGCCGGATCTCCTGCCACAGAGCCGCATGGCGGATCCACGGCTTCAGCCCCTGTGAGAACGCCTCGAAGAACGCCGCCTGGCCACCCACAATCTTGTCCCGTTGCTTCTGCGGGAATGCGGCCCATAGTTCATCGGGGTCAACCAGATAGCTTTCCAGGCAGAACCTCGGCAGCACCAGCAGGTTTGGCGTCTCCTGCATGTACTGCTGGATCTCGTCCTCCATCCATTCATCGCGGTCGACGAGTCCCAGCCATTGCGGCTCAACGGCGGCGATCTTCTGCACCATTCTCTTGTTGCCCGCCTCCACAAGATGCCACGCTTGCTCCCAAGCCGGGAACTTCTTGTCGAGAAAGATGCGGAAGGCATCCACATCGTCCGAGCCTTCGACAAGCAAGACCCGAGCCCCCGATTCCCCTACGAGCTGTGTACGGATCTGCGCGATGCGCTCCTGCACCTTGCTCACTGCTCACCTCCGAGCTCGATGCGCTTGCCCGAGGCTTCATAGCGCTGCCATACCTCGGGCAGATGGGAGCTGATGATCAGTTGCCCGCCCAGATCGCTGACGAGCTTCTCCAAGCTCGACAACATACCAGCCACCAAAGACGGGTGAAGATAGAGATCCGGCTCGTCGATCAGCACCACGGCCCCCTTCTCCGCCCAGCGCGAAAGCAGATAAAGGAGGATCAGCACCTGGTGCTCTCCCGCACTCAACTCATCCAGGGTATGAAACTGAGCCCTGCGCCCCTTCAGCTTCACCCGCAGCCGGCCTTCACCGGGCTGAATATCCGGATCGATCTCCTTGCCCGACAGAAAGCCGTTCAGCAGTCGGATCACCTCGTGATACTTGTGCAGCTGAGTGGTTTTCAAGGTGATCAGCGAGGCTTCAAGTTGGTCCTTCCAGTCCTCACTCGCCACGTGCTTCGTCAGCCAGCGTCGCCCCGGATTCTCGGCGATGTGCTCCCCCACATTGCGTCGTGCAGGCACCCAGCGCCGCTCCTCCGCATCCAGAAAGATCACATTGGGGAAGTCGACCTTGTCGAAGCTCAGGATCATCTTCTTTCTGGCCTCGGACCACGTCTGAAGCCAGGGCTGTCTGGGCATCAGCAGTTCCCGCTTGGGGTTGCCCGGCTTGCCCGTTCGCGCCACGCCTTCGCCGATCCAGGCCACCTCGGCCAGTTCCGCCTGCAGCGCGTGACACCAGCTCAGCTCCCCGAACACCAGCCCCACCTCCTGGCCAGCGGTCGGCAAACCCTCCAGCACCACGGCACAACCGCCCCAGCGCTGCAGCCATTCCCGCGCCGCGTGGCTTCTTGGCAGCGCCTTGCGATGGTCGAGCCAATAGCCCAACGCCTCCCACAGCATGGCAACTGCCCGCAGCAAGGTGGATTTGCCACAACCGTTCGGCCCCGAAAGCAGCGCCCGGGCCTCGATGCTGTCATCCCAATCGTTCACCAGACGAATGGTCTGATCACCCAATGGGCCGACGTCCTGAAAGTAAAACGCCTTGATCTTCATTCTTCGCTCGCTCCCCCGCTCACCGCCTTCACCTCCGCCAGCAGATCGCCGAACTTGCCGTAGTTCACCTTCACCCCGTCATCCAGGTCCAGGCGGATGCGCATGTCGGCGTAGTGGCGGAGCTTTTCGTCGTAGGCGAGGAGTTCGACGTGTTTCTTGCGCAGCTTCTCGATCTGCTTGTTGAGCTTGTTGCGCGCGGCGGTGCTGGGGGCGGCGGTGGCGTCTTTTTCCAGCATCTCGATGCGGGCCTGCATCTTGCCGGTGAGCGGCACGACGTATTCGGCGCGTAGGCGGGCGAGCGTGCCATCAAAGTAGCGGTGCAGGTAGACCAGCGCCTGGAAGGCGCCTTGTTTGCCGCTGGAGAACAGCCAGTAGATGGGGCGCTTCTTGTAGGTCTGCAGGTGGTCCTTGAAGAACTTGTCGGCCAGGTAGCGGCGGAGGGTTTCGTCCGGCGTCTCGCCGGCCTTGGTGCCCAGGCTCTCGGCGAGCCAGGCCATGTTTTCGTCCAGCGTGTCGGCGCCCCACACGGCGCGCAGGAACTCGCGCACGCGGTTGGCGGCGTCGTCCTCGAACCAGAACTCGTCGGTGATCGGCACGATGCCGTCGGCGTCGGCCGGGAAGGTCGGGTAGCGGGTCGCGTCGAAGCCGATGTTACCGGCGTGGGCGTAGATCAGACCGGGTTCGTCGAGACTGTAGCGCCCCATCATGCAGCCGATGGTGTAGGAGATCAGGCGTTGGGAGTCTTTCTCGCGGTCGGCGCGAGCGAGGGTAATCTGGTCTTCTGGAAATCGAGGATCAACTTCGTTCTGCAGTGAAAAGGCGTTAATAAAGACAGTATTGTTTCGCTCTTCGAGGATCTTCATATCACTGAACGATGCTGCCGTCACTGCGGCGTGCTTCAACCATGAGCTTTCCAGTTCTGCCGTCCGTGGCGAGCTACTCAGAAGCGGCGACACTGCGAAATCTGCCGAAACCTCATTCGCATCCCAATCTGATTTAGCATGCGACACACAAGCTTGTGCAATTGCCATCAGTTCTTCACCGCGACCACTAAAAATTGACGACGGAAATGGAAGGCTAGCGATATTTCCAACCGAAAAATTCATGGTTGGATTTATATTCTTCATTATCAGAGAACCAATCGACGAACAAAGGTAAGCTGCTGCGAATATTGCGTCTGAACCAAAAAGCATTGGTCCTTTATTGTTAAACGTAAACCCTTGTGGCGAATACCTAACTCCAAAGTAGCTTGCGGATATATATGACCAAGTGACGCCCTCCTTGAGTTGATAGCCGAGGTTGCTGACCGTACTCTTTGGATGACTCTTTACTTCTTGCCCGTTATTGGACCAGTTGATCACGTACTCGTGGTTTCCATACCAGCGTCGATACTCTCCTCCCTTGTGATGCCAAAGCCACTTGAATTTAGTGCCGGTCAGCGCTTCAAACGAAGTTGCATTGGTTGCTATTTTATTGTGATCAACTTCGTACCAATACCTTAAAAAAAGATTATTATCCCCAGTCTTCAACCCTTCGCATGGACGGTAGTATTTGTCCAGTCTTTCGTTCTGGAGAAATGCATCAAATAGCTTATCGCTCATCCCGTACGAAATTGGCTTTCCGGGTAATAGCTCAAAGCGCCTCCATTGCTGTCGATGACGACCACCTGAATCCTCGTCCTCGATGAGTAATTTCAGCTTTCCAGCCTGTGAATCGCCCGAACCCAAGTGACCTAGGTCAAAGTACTCACCACGAAAATCCGGCAGGGTGCGCTGGAATACGAATGCACATAAAGAGACAATCGCCGACTCAAAGAAAGCTGTAAATGATGGCTTTACAAGACTGGTGACGGCCCCTGCTTCCATAAGTTTTTCCCGGAGAGCGGCGTATGACGAGGTAAAAAGCCATGTGAAAGGCGTTACACAACCAAGGGCACCACTTCTCCTGAGAAACAGGATGTACCTAGCAACAGACGACGAAAACAAGTCTTTCTCGCAACCAGCGAAAAAGCTTTTTAAATGTGTTTTCAGCAGTTGGTTGATGTAGCTTGACCCCATATACGGCGGATTCGCCACCACCGCATCGAACTTCCGCCCCAGCACCCGTGCCTGCTCCACCAACGGCATCAAGTCCTGCGCCGCCGCCTGCGCATACAGATCCCCGGTCTCGTTGGCCTTCGCCAACGCCTCCGCCAGCGTCGGCAGTTGCCCGTTCAGCGCATCCGGAATCTGGATCAGCGAACCGAAGGTCTTGGCGTGCTCAAAGGTGTCGAGCAGCGCCTTGACGGTGGCGCGCTGCACGCCGAAGGGCGCGAGATGGTTGGCGAGTTCGTCCAGGTCCAGCCCTTTGCTCTCCTGCAGGCTCAGCACATTGAGTCGGGGCGGGTCGTTGAACAGGCGGCGGTCGTCGGCGCGGGCCTTCATCAGCAGGGCGAATCCTGCGAGCTGGGCGGCGCGGTCGTCGATGTCGAGGGCGTAGAGGTTCTTTTGCAGGATCAGGCGCGGGATGTCGCGCAGGCGGTAGCCGCGTTCCAGGTAGATGCCTTTGAGCAGGGCGTAGGCTTCGACCAGGATGTGGCCGGAGCCGCAGGCGGGGTCGAGCACGGTGATGGATTCGGGATTCAGGCTGCCGCCGTCCTCGGCCATGCGGGTCTGGATGAGGGCGTCGAGCTGGGCGTTGACCTCGGGGGTCTGCTCGGCGGGCTCGATGTAGTACGGCCATTCGCTCTTGAGCGTGCTCGACGGGTTGGCCATCAGCCACAGGCGACCGACGCTGTTCTGCACCAGGTATTGCACGATCCAGTTGGGGGTGAAGAGCTGGGTGGCGGCGGGGATGTCCTCGCTCTTGACCACCTTGCCGATGACCTGGTCCTTCTTCTCGCTGATGTAGAACTGGTAGAGCCAGCCGATGATCTCGACCTGCGCCCAGTCTTCTTCCGCAATCTCGGCGACCAGCCGAGCGATCACCGAGTCGGTACGGAGCAGGTTATCGGGCAGCAGCAGCTCGGTTTCGTCGTCGATGCGCTCGAAGAGGAAGGGCATGGCGGCGGAAAGCGCGTTGCACTGGGCGACCAGCAGCAGGCGGTAGAGCTCGCCATCCTTGTTGCCGGCGAGCTTGAGCTCGGCGATGTGGGCGGCATCCAGTCCGGGCAGTTCGCGACTGGTGGCGAGGTCGGCGGCGTGGGCAAGGATGTCCGGCAGGCCGCCGGCGGTGGCGCTGGAGAGCACGCGGTGACCGTGGCTGAGGTATTCGTGCAGCTCCATGAAGCGCAGCGCGGCAAAGCGGTTGAACCAGGTGTAGGCAACTGCTTCCATGGTCTGGGCGAAGCCGTCACGCCGAATGCGTCTGATGAGCCGTTCGCGCTGCTCATGCACTTTGGCCGGCCATTCGCGGCCGGCGATGATCGCCACGTCGCCCCGACGTTCGTTGGGCAGCACCTCCAGCTGGCCTGCAGCTTCGGAGATGCCGAGCAGATTCGCCCGTTGCGTCACGGCAGCAATGAAATCCCTGCGGGCCTGGGGAGCGTAGGTCTTGAGTTTTGATTTGTTCATGGGGCAGGTCTTGTTCGGGTTCTGGGGTGGCGCAGGGAGTGGGCTGAGCGTATAAACACATAAACACCGATCATCAGGAGAACCCGATGCCGACGACACGCTGGAATGTGGCGGTTTCGACCGAAACCGACCAGGCTCTGCGGATGTTTCTCGCCAGCCAGGGCGGCGGACGCAAGGGCGATTTGTCCCGCTTCATCGAGGAAGCGGTGCGCGCCCATATCCTGGAATTGAGCGCAGAGGAAGCCAAGGCGGCCAATGCCGGCGTGAGCGAGACGGGTCTTGCCGCCATGGTCGAAGAGGCGCTTGACTGGGCCAAGGCGCCGTAACGCAGGCGACGACGCCGGAAAAGCTGCACCAGTTCAGCGCCGATAACCCGGACGATGTCTTCCTGCTGGCCATGGCTGCCGCCGGCAAGGCGGACTACCTGGTGACAGGAGACCGCCGGGCCGGCCTTCTGCAACGCGGCCACCTCGGGCGCACCCGCATCCTGACGCCGACAGCGTTCTGCGCCGAGGTGCTGAAGGCCTGAACCCGGCATCACGCTTTTCTCATTGCAGCCGGGCACGCTGGCCGGCATTAATGATTTTGAGCAGCTCCGACTTGAGGCGGACAAGGTAAGTGTCGACCTCGGCTTCGGTTTCCAGATAGGTTTTGCCGGCAAGATCAGCCACGCGGACGACCTTGCTCGGCTTGGGCGGAGCGACCGTCGGGCCGGTCTTGGTGGCGGTGTTCTGGTTGCCATGCTCGGCCGCGGTGCCGGGCGCTGTTTTCGGCGTGGCGGCTTCGATCATCGCCATCGCCGCATCGAGGGCGTCGCCGGCCTGATCCTGGCAGTAGAAGATCATCGGGATACTGGTCAGCCCGGCAACCTTGATCTTGAGCTCCTGCAACTTGAGCAAAGCACGATTGCGCAGGGCGGCGTCGGCATGGACCGCATCCAGGGCCTGTTCGACCTCTGCGATTTTCGCGTCGATCGACAACAGAGCGTGCTCGCGCCTGCCTTGGGCCAGCCCTTCGTTGATCGCATCGACGGTGGCGATGAGCGGCTCGATCTGGCTCACCATGCCCCAGGGGGCGGGATTATCGCGCAGGCTTTCCAGGGTGCCCAGTGCGGCCGCGGCCTGGATGTTCTTGTCCAGCGCGTCGTGGTTGTCGGCGTAGCGCTCCAGCGTATCGAGCAGGCGTTGCCAGGTGGGGCGCTGAGTCTTGTAGAAGCTGGCAACGTCGTGAGCATCATCGGCAAGATCCAGCCAGGCGTCCCGATCCTTCACCAGTGACTCGACGAACTCGAAGCTGTCTGCGATGGCCAGTTGTTTGCCGATACGGGCGACGACGGTATCGATGATGGTTTTGCCCGGATGGTGCTTGGTGGCGGCCAGCGGGGCATAACCCTTGAGCTCGCTGTGCCAGCCGGCGAGCCGGGTGCGCATGGCGGCCACGAGGCCGTCTTCGTCCTCGGGCGGCAGACTGGAGAACAGCGCCTGATGCAGCTTGCGCGCCTTCTTGATGCTTTCCGCGTCGGCGACCTTGCGCTTCAGGATGGAAACCTGCTTGAAGCGCGCCGACTTGGTGAGAGGCTCGATGGCCGCGCGGGGTTCGAGGTCGGCGCTGTCCATGACGAGCTTGATTTCTCCCGCCATGAAGAGCCGTGCCACCAGCAGCACGACTTCCCACTCGGGTTTCCAGCCCCAGGGAATGCCGGTGAAGCGGGCGACGACCTCATCGAGCATCACGCGACTGGCGCTGGCCTTGAGCTGCAGGTATTCGCGCATTTCGGCCAGCGCCAGCGGATTACCCTCGTCTCCGCCCAGGGCAAGCTTCTTCTGGATGATGTCGTCGGCCAACAACACCGCCTTGATCTCGGCGGTGGGGTCGGGATTGCGATGCTTCAGGTAGCCGAGCTTGGTATAGGTGTTGGTGATGAGGTAGTTGCCAAGCTCGTCCAGCAGGCTGCTGGCGTTACCGGCCTTGAGTTCGACGCGCTGGCCCAAAGCGTAGCAATCGCCCTGCAGCAGCATGGCGGACAACTGTTCCCGCAGACGGGTACGCCGTTCGCGGTTTTCGTCCTTGCGGTTGAGGAGGATGGTGCGCAACGACGGCGTGGCGTTGCTGGCCTTGGGGCTGTCGATGTACTTCTCGATCTGCCGGTAGAGGTTCAGCTCGATGTCGAAGCGCTCGCCTTCCGCGAGCTTGATCAGGACGCGCCCGTGACCTTCGCTGCTGCGCAGGACGGCCTTGGCATCGGACAGGGTTTCGTAGTCGTCGCCGAGGGGCGAGACGATCTCGACGCTGAGTTCGTGGGTGGCATTCTTGTAGGGAACGCCGTCGAGCAGGCGGTTGAAGTCGTAATCGCCCTTGGTGTCACGGTGACGGATGCGGGTGGCGCCCTGCAGGATGTCGTCGAACAGCAATTCACACAGCAGCCGGGCCTTTTCGGCCGAGGGGACTTCGACATTGCCGATTTCGCGGGCGACGTCACGTTCTTCGTTGGTGAGGAAGAACCACAGGTCGCCGTTGCGGCTGACCAGCCGCTGCGCCTCGAGGCGGGCGAGGCTTTCCTGGATTTTGCGTTTGAGGGCGAGTTTGTCGGTGTCGATGCGATCCACGCACAAGGTGGCGAGGTTGTCGACGTTGGGTTTGACGATATCGCCGATGTAGCGGATCAGGAACAGCGCCTTGAGCAGAAGTACGTCATAGGCTTCGAGTGCGCCGTTTTGTGGTGCCTCGTCGATCGAACGCTTGGCGACGGTGTCGATGAAGCTTTCGATCGACGGGTAGAAGTCGTAAAGCGGAATCAGCAAACCGACGGGATGGTCGGCATTGCGCACGGCCGCTGACTGGAAGGCGTCGAGAAGTGACCGTTCGCCGCGAGAAAGGTGCTTGCCGGTGGCGCCGACCTTGCGGATGGATTCGAACACCTTCTGCAGCAGCGTGAACTGGTAGGGGGCGTAGGGATAGACGCCGACGAATTCGGCCGCATCCTTGTAGCTGCGCAGGTTGACCGAGTTGCCGACAAAGGCGAGTTGGTTGTTGATGATGTCGCCGGACTTTTCGAAGGTGTCACGCAACGCGCCATGGGCGGCCTCGGTCTTGGCGAGCAGGCGTTCGCCGATCACCTCGTCGGTGTTCGAACTGGCCAGCGACAGCCGGGTATGGAAGCGCCCCTGGATCTTGGAGAAATCCTGCGATTTCGCCTTGTTTGCCTCGCCCAGGGCGGCGTCGATGTCTTCCTGACTGGTAACGATCACCCATGCCCTGCCCTGCGTGGCCGTGCCGAGTTGCTCGGTGATGGTTTGCAGCGTGAGCATGAGCTGGGTGTTGTCGCCGATGAACTGACCGACTTCGTCCGCCAGGAAGATGATGCGATGGCCGGCAGGCCTGGTATCCAGATAGTCGCGCACCAATCTGGCGAAGGATTCGATGTTGATGCGGTATTCGTCGCGGGCGCGGTCGAACCACTGGCCAGCCGATTCGTCGCTTTGTTTGAGGGCAACCGCAAGGGCATGAACGACGTCATCGCGCAGAAAATCGACTGCATCGCGTTCGGCTTCCCACGTGGAGCCGTTGCTTTGCGCGAAGGCGGACTTGAACGCGTCGTAGGCGCCCTTCTCCACCAGGTAGCGCTCCATGTGCGCGATGTGGGGTGCATCCGCGCTAAAGCCGAGTTTCTCGTTGAATACCCGCAAGAAGACCTGCAGGATGACGTCGCGCTCGTCTTTGCTGTCGGCCTTGGCGTCGATGTTGAAGAGGATCACGTCCGCACTGCCGCGCACCGCGCGCTGAATGTCGGCGAGCAGCATCGGATCCTTGATCTTGCGCTCATCGAAGAATGCCGCGGCCCGTTTCCTTTCACCGGTGGCTGGGTTGGTCGCTTGGAGGCTCTCCAGCAAATAGGAGAGGATCTTGATGAAGTGCGACTTGCCCGAGCCGAAGAAGCCGGACACCCATACGCCCATGCGTGCTCCCAGCACCGGGTCGTTGGGGTTGTCTGCCGCCGCAAGATAGGCATCGAAGAAACGGCGGAAGTGGTCGGTGAGCTGCTTGGTGACGACGTATTCGTCCAGTTCCTGCCAAATGCTTTCGGCGTCTTTCTGGTCGGCCTTGATCACGCCGTTGATCGGACGGTCGATGGCTTTGGTGAAGAGTTCCCTGATCTGCATTATCGGTATCCGAAGTTTGGTCAAGGCACAAGCCGGAAGGCGCGGTAGTAGTGGTCTTCCGACAACTTGTTGAAGAGGCGTAGCGAGTAGCCGTCATAGCGGCCGGGGTAGAACATCAGCAGAGGCGTTTGCTTCATGTGCGGATGTAGCGCGGAGAGCAGCGTATGTGTGCGAAGCATGGGGTACGCGGCCCCCACACCGGTGAGCATCAGGAGGTCTAGTGCGTCCGGGTTGTGTTGCTGCACGATGCGCTCGGCGAGCTTGTCTTCCTTGAGCACGCGACGCAGAGATTCGAGCGCCTTGTCGTCCCCCTGCTTGCCTTGCATGTCGATGGCCTTGTCCAGCAGCTTGCGATCTTCGAGGAGGTTCACCACCAGTTCGAACAGGTCGAGCGTTGCAAAACTCAGGGGCGGCTGATGTTTCTTGAGAACGGGTTCGATCACGCTGGAAATGAAATCCCGCATGGCGATTTCCGCATCAGGCGGATAGTCGAAGATCCAGAAGCCAATCTCGTTGCCAAGGCCACGGTTCTGCAGGAAGTCCTCGGACGTGACGCGAGGCAGGATCTGATTGAGGCGGTCCTCGAAAGTGTCGGTCATTGCTTGAGTTCCATGGCGGCAAGCACTGCGGTTTCCGATCGCGCCTGCAAGTAGCGCAGCACCTCGGGGTGCAACATCGGGGGCGTCAGCTGCAAGTTGCGGGTGGATTCGAGATAGCGCGCTTCGGCCAGCATGCGCAGCACGACCTGCAGAAGCTTGGCCTGCGTGCTGGGCGACCACGTCCCCACTATGGAGTCGCGCTGTGCGCAATCAGCCAGAAAGGCGTCCCAGTTGGCGGGCGACAAGGTGTGCTCCAGTCGGCGCAAGTGCCCGGCCACCACATCGCGCATGAAATCCCCAAGCAACCGGCTGTGCTTGATTGCCGCAGCGAGCAGGATCTGCAGCGCGATTTCCTGTTCCCCATCGGCCACCATCTGCCAGCCCAATTCGTCCAGCGTTTCCAGCCGATTGCGGATGAGTCGCGCCTGGCGACGGGCGGTGGCCGGAGACTTCTTTTGCAGGATGTTGTCGTACTTGAGGGTGTCAAACCAGGTGACGCGATCCGGATGAGTGAGCAGCAGGCGGGCGATGCGGCGACTTTCGACCAGCATCAGAGAGCCAGCCGAGATTTCGGCGTTGTAGAGCACAGGAGATTTTGTCACCGTCCCGCTCCGCCATCGCCGGCTGCACCATGGCCCGGCGCGAGAGCGGCGCTCTCAACGCCATTGAGCGTTTGCGGATTCGCAAGCCAAAGGTGATGGCGAGAAGGATCCAGGCGGTGATCTACGGAGCAATCCACCCCCCACCGCAGCACTGCATAACCGGCCAGCGCGGCACGAACTTGAAGGTGCAATTGCCCATCCTTCATGCCGTAATCCGCCACGACCGCTTCCGGGTGCGAGAGTCCGGGATGCGGCACCAGTTGCAGGTCAACAATACGATTCCACTCTGTATCCGCCCGGATCTGCTCATGATCCGCGCCGCGTTCTGACAGTGTCCGGGCCTTGGTGATGCGCGTCAGCACGAAGTCGGAAAAATGGCTTCGCTTGCGGTCATAGGCGCGTACATGCCATCGAGAACCGTTGTCGGCCAGTGCCACCGGAACAATCACCCGTTTGGCGACACCGGAGCTCAAGGAGAGATACTCAATCTTCATTGCCTGTCCGGCATGAATCGCCCGGGTCAGTTCGGCCAGCACTGCGAAATCGGGCTGAACGAGATTGCCTGCTCCCTCGCATGGAATCGTGCGGCTGATCTTCAATGCCTGCCCATCGCCGAAGCCGTTCAGCAGCCACGAAAGCACTCGATCCGCAGAAAATCCAAAGACGGGGCGAAAGCGTGCAGTCGGCACGTACGCCTTCACATAGCGGTCGTAGATCAGATTGTCTGGCGCTTGCTCGCGGTACGCATTGAGATCGCGGGTCGCCGCCGCGGGCTTGATCGAAAAGCGTGCCTCCAGATCACCCCGCCGCAACTCCCCCACGAAGTACGCTCGCAATTCGAGGTACGCGAGACGCTCGCGTTGCGAGTGGGAAAGTGGTAGCGGCATAGCGACGATTCTGGGGTGAGAACGGCGTCATCGATAGTAGCAGTCTCAGCCCTGCATGGGCATCATTTTGATGCTCACTATGCGAATAACTGAACACTGGCCACCGCGGCGAGCGCGAGCGCGTCTCGCCCGGTGGCTACCGCCCAGCCCAGCCCCTACCGCGCTTGACCGCGCTTTCCATCCTTGCTTTTGCTCCCTTCATCCCCGATAATTCTGCGTTTTCAATCAGCTCTCAGGGCGGCCACAGTCACCGCCCGCTCGTACAAGGGAATCATCATGAAAGCGGACATCCATCCCAAATACGCCGCAGTCCAGGTGACCTGCTCCTGCGGCAACACCTTCGAGACGCGCTCGACGCTCGGCAAGCCGGCGCTGCACGTCGAAGTGTGCGCGGCCTGCCATCCGTTCTACACGGGCAAGCAGAAGATCGTCGACACCGCGGGCCGTGTCGAACGTTTCCGCCAGAAATACGGCAGCGTTCAGCGCCTCGGCTGATTCCTGGCCAAAGTCTAGAAAAGGCAGCTTCGGCTGCCTTTTTTATTCAACCGCTGCCGCGCCGTCGGCCCGTCGCAGCGCGCCCGATCGTTTGCCGGCTAGAATTCCGCCCTGACGACGACGGCGCGTCGCGAACGTGTCCGTGGTGGTCCTCTGGTCCCCGCACCTGAAAGTGCTGCCCGACACCCGTCCCGAATGACTCGCGCCCCCGACTCTCCCCTGCCGAAGCAGCACCTTTACGGAGCAGCCGGGCTGGCCGTGCTCGTCGCGCTGTACCTTCTTGTCGGCCTGACCGGCCACGTCCCCTGGCGCGGCGACGACGCCCGGCATTTCGGCCCGATCTTCGAGATGCTGCAGGGCAACGGCCTTCTGTTCCCGCTGATCGCCGGCGAACCCTCGACAAGTTTCCCGCCGCTGTATTACTGGACCGGTTCGGCGTTTGCGCTGCTGTTCGGCTGGCTGCTGCCGCCCCACGATGCGGCGCGCCTCGCCACCACGCTATTCACGGCGCTCGCGATCTTCTGGATCGCCCGTGCTTCCGCGCGGCTGTACGGCAAGCACACGCGCACGCCGGCCGCGCTGCTGACGCTGGGCACGCTGGGACTGGTGCTCCACGCGCACGAAACCCAGCCGATGATCGCCGTGATGTCGTTCGTCGCGATGACCCTTGCCGGCCTGTCGCTGATCCCGACGCGGCCCGCACTCGGCAGCCTGCAGGCCGCTGCGGGCTCGGTGCTCGCATTTCTCGCCGGAGGCCTGCCCGGCGTGATGCTGACGCTGCCGCTGTTCCTCGTCGTCGTCATTGCGTGCCCGGAATGCCGCAACCCGCGCGCCAGCGGCGGATTGATTCTCGGCCTGAGCCTCGCGGTCGGAGCCGGCGCGCTGTGGCCGCTGGTTCTTCACTATCAGGCTCCCGAACTGCTCGCGCTGTGGTGGCGCAGGGAATGGCTCGAGTTCGGCGCGGACCCCCTGCGGCCCGACGAGTTTTCACGCCTCGTCGAACTGTTCGGCTGGTTCGTCTGGCCGTTGTGGCCGATCGCGCTGTGGTCGTTGTGGCGGGCGCGCCGCCAGCTGATGCGGATTTCCTGGCTCCTGCCGATCGCCTCAGCGCTGCTTGCCGGCGGCTGGATCATCGCCAACGGGAGTCTCGCGCAGGCGACGATGCTCCCGCTGATCCCCCCGCTCGCGTTGCTCGCCGCGGCGGGCATTCCGACGCTGCGGCGCGGCGCAGCCAACGCTTTCGACTGGTTTGCGGTAATGACCTTCGTCGTCTTCGCGCTGCTGGTGTGGATCGCATGGACGGCCCAGGCCGTTTCCTGGCCCCCCGGGCTCGCGCGCCACGTCGCGAGGGTCGCTCCGGGGTTCGAACTCAAAGGGAGCGTGTCACAGGCGCTCGCCGGGATCGGCATCTGCGTGACCTGGGTCGTGCTGATGTGGCGCCTGCCGCGCTCCTTCAATCGCGGCCCGGCAAGCTGGGCGATGGGCATGACGACGCTGTGGTGCCTCGCGGTGGTGCTGTTGATGCCGTGGTTCGACTACGGCCGCAGCTACCGGCCGGTTGCCACGTCGCTGGCGATCGCGCTGGCCGGGGAAAGGAGCGACTGCGTCGCGATGCTCGGGCTGTCGCCAAGCCAGCGGGCCTCGTTCCATTATTTCGCCGGCGTGCGTCCTCAAAGCGTTTCGGGCAACGAAACGGCCTGCGGCTTTTTGCTGGTATATGATAGCCGCAACCCCGCCACGCTCCGGCCGGCCGAGGAATGGCAGCAGATCTGGGAGTATCGCCGCGGGGGTGGCAAACAACTCGAAACATTCCGTCTTTATCGCCGTGACTGAACCCCGTGACTGAGCCCTTTACCCCTCCGCACCGGCTGCCCGCCTGGAGCGTGCTCGAAAATCGTGCCAACCGGTTGCGCAGCACGCGCGTCGCGGAATTGTTCGAGCGCGACCCCTCGCGCTTCACGACCTTGTCCTTCGGCCACCGGGGCCTGCTGCTCGACCTGTCGAAGCAATCGATCGACGCCCCGACCCTCGCGGCCCTCGTCGATCTCGCTGGCCAGGCACGCCTGTTTGACGGTATCGAGGCGCTTTTCGCCGGCGAGCATCTCAATTTCACCGAAGACCGCGCAGCGCTGCACATGGCATTGCGTGGTGCTTGCCCGGCTCCGCCCCAAGACGCCGCAACCCTCGCGCACTCGCAACAGCGCATGCGTGCTTTCGCAGCGGCGCTGCGCAGCGGAACGATGACCGGCGCGAGCGGAAAACCGATCCGCCTGGTCGTCAACCTCGGCATCGGCGGCTCCGATCTCGGCCCCCGGATGACAGTGCAGGCACTCCTGCCAGCCGGGCCGCAGGCGACACCGGAAGTCCGCTTTGTCGCGAACATCGATCGGCGCGAATTCGACGAAGCGCTCGCCGACGCCGACCCGGCAGGCACGTTGTTCATCGTCTCCTCGAAAAGCTTTGCGACCGCCGAAACCCTGGCCAATGCGCAGGCAGCCCGGAGCTGGCTGCAGGCAGGGCTGGGAGCGGGCTGCGACCCGGCGCTGCATTTCGCCGCGGTCAGCAATGCGACCGACATTGCCGTCGCATTCGGCATTGCCGCGGAGCGCGTTTTCCCGCTGCCCGAGTGGGTCGGAGGACGCTACTCCGTGTGGTCGACGATCGGCCTGCCGCTGATGATCGCGATCGGCGAGAGCGGATTCGACGCGTTTCTGGCCGGCGCCCGGGCGATGGACGAACACTTCCGCAATGCGCCGCCGGGCGAAAATCTTCCGGTCCTGATGGGCCTGACAGGCCTGTGGAATACCGATTTCCTCGGCATCGAAAGTCTCGCGCTGCTGCCCTACGCACACGGCCTGCGCAGTTTCGCCGCCTGGCTGCAGCAGCTCGAGATGGAAAGCAACGGCAAGCGCTGCCTGCGCGACGGCTCCGCGAGCGGCGTCCACACTTCGCCGATCGTGTGGGGCGGCGTCGGCACCGTCGGCCAGCATGCGTTCCACCAGCTGTTTTACCAGGGCACTCGTCGCGTCGCGCTCGATTTCATCGTCCCGGTCGGGGCGGACGACGCCTGTCAGCGTTCGCTGGTTGAGAACGCGTTCGCGCAAGCCGCCGCGCTGATGGCGGGGCGCAGCCTCGACACGGCACTTGCCAGCCTGCGCGCCAAAGGACTTGCGGAAAGCGAAGCGGCAAGGCTCGCGCCGCATCTGGCCTGTCCGGGCAACCAGCCGAGCACGACGGTGCTGCTGCCCGCGCTCGATGCGTTCTCGCTCGGCCAGCTGATGGCCTTGTACGAGCACAAGGTGTTCGTGCAAGGCTGGATCTGGGGAATCAACAGCTTCGACCAGTATGGCGTCGAGCTGGGCAAGGAGATGGCGCGCAGTCTTTCAGCGGGCGCGCGCGAGAATCACGACGCCTCCACGGCAGGCCTGATGGCGGCGGCCGAGGCGATGCGGCGCCCTCCCGACGGCAGCTGATCGCGCCCGCCCCGGCCGAAAATCACGGCACGAGGCGCAGGAAATTGTCCCGGTAGTGGCGCAGTTCGGCGATCGACTCGTAGATGTCGGCGAGCGCTTCGTGCTTGCCCTTTTTCTCGACGGCTTTGTACACCTCGGGCCGCCAGCGTTTCGCGAGTTCCTTCAGCGTCGACACGTCGAGGTTGCGATAGTGGAACCAGGCTTCGAGCTGAGGCATGTAGCGCGCCATGAAGCGGCGGTCCTGGCATATCGAGTTGCCGCACATCGGTGAGGTGCGCGCCGGCACGTGTTGCTGCAGGAACGCGAGCATCTGCGCTTCGGCGTCGGCTTCGCCGATCAGCGACGCCTTGACACGATCGGTCAGGCCGGATTTGCCGTGCGTGTTCCGGTTCCACTCGTCCATTGCGTCGAGCACGCGGTCGGGCTGATGGACAGCGATCACCGGCGCTTCGGCGATGGTGTTGAGCTGGGAGTCGGTGATCACGATCGCGATCTCGATGA
The DNA here is from genome assembly GCF_012910705.2 of Aromatoleum anaerobium. GTDB lineage: Bacteria > Pseudomonadota > Gammaproteobacteria > Burkholderiales > Rhodocyclaceae > Aromatoleum > Aromatoleum anaerobium. The sequence goes on from NZ_WTVG02000036.1 coordinate 114,406, forward strand.
TGCGATCGGAATCGGGCTCAAGGCCGGTCATCTCCATGTCCAGCCAGATGAGGTGGTTCTGATCCTGTGCCATAATCCTTCGGCCCGGTTTAATAAAGCGCAGATTGTGGCATAAATCGCCGCCCCGCCGCCTTCCACCCCCTCCCGCATGTCACCCGACACCTTCTCGAATCTGTTTGTTGCCGCGCTTCTCGCCACCTTGTTCATCAAGGTCGCGCTGATGCTGCGCCAGAGGCATCACGTGCGGATGCGGCGGGAACAGGTGCCCGCGCCGTTCGCGGATTCGATCAGTCTCGAATCGCACCGCAAGGCCGCCGACTACACCTGTGCACGAATGGCACTGGGCATCGTCGACGCAACGATCGGTGCGGCCTTCGTGCTGGCGCTGACGCTCGGCGGCGGCCTGCAGGCGATGCACCAGGGGCTTGCGGCGTGGTTCGACGCCGGAGGACTGGCCCATGGCATCGCGCTGCTCGCCGCGCTCGGCGTCCTGGGCTGGCTCATCGAATTGCCGTTCGCGCTGTACCGCACTTTCGTCATCGAAAAACGCTTCGGCTTCAACAGGATGACGCCGGCGCTGTACGCCGCCGACGTCGCACGCGAAGCGCTCCTTGCCGCGCTCATCGGCCTGCCGGTGCTCGCCGCGGTGCTGTGGCTGATGGGCGCGATGGGCGAGCACTGGTGGCTGTGGGTATGGCTGTTCTGGTTCGCATTCAACCTGCTCGGACTGTTCGTCTGGCCGACTTTCATCGCCCCGCTGTTCAACAAGTTCACCCCGCTCGCCGACGAGGCGCTGCGAAAGCGCGTCGAAAACCTTCTCGCGCGCTGCGGCTTCCGCTCGCGTGGACTGTTCGTCATGGACGGCTCGCGTCGTTCGGCGCACGGCAACGCCTACTTCACGGGTTTCGGCGCCGCCAAGCGCATCGTGTTCTTCGATACGCTGCTCGACAAACTCAGCCCCGCGGAGGTCGAGGCCGTTCTCGCGCATGAGCTCGGACACTTCCATCACCGGCACATCTGGAAGCGGCTCGCGGTGATCGCGGCCACGAGCCTCGCGCTGCTCTGGCTGCTCGCCTGGCTGATGGAACAGTCCTGGTTCTTCGCCGGGCTCGGCATCGACGACGGGGCCGGCAGCACCGCCGTCGCCCTGGCGCTGTTCGCGCTCGTGCTGCCGGTGTTCGCGTTTCCGTTCGGACCGCTGATGAGCCACTGGTCGCGGGTGCACGAGTTCCAGGCCGACGCGTACGCGGCCCGGCAAGCGAGCGCGGCCGATCTCGCCGCGGCGCTGGTCAAGCTGTATCGCGACAACGCCTCGACGCTGACGCCCGATCCGCTGTATTCACGCTTTTTCGATTCCCACCCACCCGCGTCGCTGCGGGTTTCGCGCCTGCGCGTGGGTAGCTGAGCCTTGCGAACCCAATTGACCGCATCCCATTCGCACGACAGCGGCGCAAGCCTGAACGGCGTCATCACCGCCGCGTTCGGCCGTCACTATGAAGTTGATCTCGCCGGACATCACGCTGCAAGCGCTTCCGATCCGGCCCAGCCGCGGCTGAAGTGTTATCCGCGCGGCAAGAAAAGCGTCTTTGCGTGCGGCGACGAAGTCGAGGTCAGCCCTACCGGCGGCGGACAGGGTGTCATCAACCGCTTGCACCCGCGCCGTAACCTGTTGTGGCGTTCGGACGCGTTCCGCGAAAAGCTCATCGCCGCGAACCTCACGCAGGTCGTGGTCGTCGTCGCGACCGAACCGGGTTTCTCGGACCTGTTGATCTCGCGCTGCATCGCCGCCGCGGAAAGCCAGCAGATCAGCACCCTGATCGTGCTGAACAAGGCCGACCTGCGCGATCAGTTGCCGGCCGCCCGGCGAATCCTCGCGCCGTTCGAGAAACTGGACTTCCGCATCGTCGAACTCAGTGCGCGCGAAGGCGCCGGGCCGCTGCGCCCTTTCCTCGCTGGCGAACGGAGCATCCTGGTGGGTCAGTCCGGCATGGGCAAATCGACGCTGACGAACGCCCTGATACCCGAGGCGCGGGCGGCGACGCGGGAGATTTCGGAAGCGCTGAACAGCGGCAAGCACACGACGACGTTCGCGCGCCTCTATGCGCTCGACGGAGGCTGGCTGATCGACAGCCCCGGCCTGCAGGCCTTCGGCCTCGCGCACCTGACCGCCGATGAACTGGCGGCAAGCTTCGTCGAGTTCGCGCCGCACCTCGGAAAATGCCGCTTCCGCGACTGCCTGCACGAGTCCGAACCGGGCTGCGCGCTGCGGGCGGCGATTGCAGCGGGCACGATCGATGCGCGACGCTTCGAGCATTTTCGCGTCATCCGCGAAGAGATCACCCACGCAAAACGGCAAACGCAGGGCTGGTGATTCATTCCGCCATCGCTTGGTTTGTGCGGAATTACAGGATCGGGATAGGGGCGGCCAGAGTACCTGACCGTTCCCCTCCCACACCACCCGGCATGCGGGTCCGCACCGGGCGGTTCGAGCAGTTGAGGTCATGAGAGCCGGGGTACGCCGAGCCGGTCGAAGTAGGCAATCGGCATCACACGATTGAGCGCGAGGCGGCTGTTATGCCACCATCGGCGACTGTTTGCGGCGATCCGCTGAGCGTCCGTCTTCGAGGCGCCCAGCGCCAACAACTCCCGATACATCGTTGTCCCCCGACGTCAGTGCTTGAGCTGCAGCGCACGCAGCCGATGACGTAACCACTCGTCGAGTTCGCGGAACACCTTGGGCGTCTGCGCAAGCTGGAAGTATGTCTTCCAGCCCGGCATGTAAGTCCGCAGTCGTTCGGCGACCTCCGGCAGGCTGCGCCCGCCCGAGCGTCGCGTCATTTCTCGGATGCGTTGCTTGAAGGTTTCCAAAGCCTTTCTTGCGACGGCGCATTTGATTCGATCACCCGCACTGCGCCACAGCTCGTAGCCCAGAAACTTGCGATCGTCGGTATCCCCAACTCACGCACCCCGCTACCGGGCTTCGGGATCTGGACGCGCCGCACGGCTTGAGGCCGGTAACTGCCGTCCAGTAACGCTTCCCGAAGCCGGGGCCAGTGCGTCTTCAGGTACGCCGCCGTCTCGGCGATCGACAACCCATCCACCCCGGCACTGCCGCGATTGGCTTTGACGCGTTTCCACGCCAGCACCATGTTCTCTCTCGCGAGCGCCTGCGCGAGCAGGTCGTCTCGCCCTGAGCCTTCGGTTTCATGCCGCGCCGGACGTGCTTCATCACGCATCGCTTCGGGTCTGGCTTCACCTCGCCCTCCCGCGTTGCGCCCCGGTTGCCCGGGCTTCTGATGCACTGCACTTCCGAGCGACATGGCCTTCGGCCCTCCTACTCGTTCGGCCCTTCGCCCCGTACCGGCAGCTAATACGGCCTTTGCTGACTTCTCGCTCCGGCTTGTCACCGTCGGCCTTTCAGCCACAAGGCGAGATCTCCCCAGGTAAGAACGCACTCCTTCGCTGCACAACCGCCGGATCTACGCCACTTCGCCTTGATCACGAGAGCTTCGCGGTTTTCGGCCCGCTCGCCCTGCTCGGCAGCGCCTTTTATCCGATTCTTGTCCATCGGCTCGCAGCTTCGATCCACGCTTCCTTCCCACACTCGGTCGCCCTCATGCAGTTGCGCTTCACTTCGTTCGCTGTGATCAACTTACGGCGGGACTTGCACCCGCAAGAGTGCGCCCATGCTGGGCGCACCGAAAAAAACCCCGCCGCAGCGGGGTTTCGTACCGGTCGCGAGACGCGGTCAGACGCGTTCCCAGATCGTCGTGATGCCCTGGCCGCCGCCGATGCACATCGTCGCCATGCCGTAGCGGCCATTGACGCGGATCAGCTCGTGCAGCAGCTTGGTGATGATCACCCCGCCGGTCGCACCGACCGGATGGCCGAGCGCGATCGCGCCGCCGTTCGGGTTGGTCTTCTTCGGGTCGAGATCGAGGCCCCGATTGACAGCGATCGACTGAGCGGCAAACGCTTCGTTCGATTCGATCACGTCGATCTTGTCCAGCGTCAGCCCGGCACGCTGCAGCGCGAGCTTCGAAGCGGGGATCGGGCCTTCACCCATCACGTCGTTCGGCACGCCGGCGATCGCGTAAGCGACCAGGCGCGCGATCGGCTTGTGGCCTGCGGCCGCAGCCTTGCCCGCCTCGGCCAGCACCAGGAAGCTCGCTGCGTCGTTGATGCCCGAAGCGTTGCCGGCGGTCACCGAGCCGTCCTTCTTGAAGGCCGGCTTCATCTTCGCCAGCGCTTCCATCGTCGTCATGCGCGGATGCTCGTCGGTGTCGAACACGACCGGTCCCTTGCGCGTCTCGAACGTGATGGGCACGATCTGGCTCTTGAAACGACCATCGGCGATCGCCGCCGCGGCACGGTTCTGCGATTCCAGCGCGAACGCGTCCTGCTCCTCGCGGCTGATGTTCCACTTCGTCGTCAGGTTTTCTGCGGTCACACCCATGTGTCCAACACCGAACGGATCGGTCAGGACTGCAACCATCGCGTCGATCGACTTGGTGTCTCCCATGCGCGCGCCACTGCGCAGCGCCGGCAGCAGGTACGCGCCGCGCGACATCACTTCGACGCCGCCGCCGATCGCGAAATCCGCGTCGCCGAGCATGATTGCCTGGGCCGAATTGACGATTGCCTGCTGCGCCGATCCGCACAGGCGGTTGACCGCGAAGGCGACCGAATCCATCGACATGCCGCCCTGGATCGTCGCCAGGCGCGCGACGTAAGCGTAGCGCGACTCGGTCGGAATGCAGTTGCCGACCGCGGCGAAGCTGATCTGCTTCGGGTCCACGCCGGAGCGGGCAATCGCTTCCTTGACGACCACAGCGCCGAGTTCAGCCGGTTCCATGTCCTTCAGCGAACCGCCGAAACCGCCGACCGCCGAACGTACCGCACTCAAAACCACTACTTCACGATTCGCCATCTCAGTGCTCCCTCCTCAAAAATCAACGACCAACCCAACCGGCTATCACAACCAAAGCGAGCATTAACAAGCAAAGCACCAACGCCCGCCATACCAGCCCCACGGTACTCTGCATGTAGTCGGCATCGGCTTCCGCGCCGACGCCCATTTCCGGCCGCTCGACGATCTCGCCGGATTCGTGAACGGGCATGCCGAGGCGCACTCCCAGCGCTCCCGCACCCGCGGCAATCAGTATACCGGACGCCCTTTCGCCCCAGAGCATCGCCTGGGTGCGCCAGCAGAACACCGCGTCCTCGAAGTCGCCCACGACCGAAAACGACGCTGCGGTCAGGCGTGCCGGCAGCCAGTCGATAACCTCGAACGCCTTTCTCGCGAAGCGGCCGAACTCGCCGAATTCGGCATCGCGGCGCTGCCCCCATTCCTCGGCGAGGAAGCGCGCCAGGCGGTAGAAAATCGCGCCCGTCGGCCCCGGCAGGACGATGAACCAGAACACGACACCGAAAACGTTGCGGTGCGCCGCGACAAGAGCTTTCTCGATTGCGAGCCGCGCAACCTCGCTCGAACTCGCCTCGGGATACTGTCCGCCGCGCCATTCGCCGAGGAGTATGCGGGCGCGGGCAGGCTCTTCCATGCGCAGCGCGAGGTGGATGTCGGTGAAGTAATGGCTCTCCTGGCGAAAACCCATCGTCAGATACAGCACGGCGACATTGAACGCGAACGCGAGCGCCGGGTGGATCAGCCACAGCAGGACGAAAACCAGTCCGCCTCCCAGGACCGCGAGAAGCATCAGCAACCACCACGCGATCGTTCCGTTCCGCGCCCGGCCGTCGTTGAAGCGGTCAACGAATACGCAGGAAAACCGTCTGAGGGGATCCAGAACAACCTGCCGGACCGGCAGCGGGCGCATCTGCTCGATAAGCAATGCAACGATCAGCGAGAAAAGCGTCATTCAGGTGGGGGTCGGGGTAAAAAAGCCTGCAAACCATTCATTTTTGGCCAAGATACCACAAAAGGCCCGGCATATTGTGCACCACGGAATAGCCATGGCGGTGCATCGTGGATGGTTGGCGGGGCGCTTTCCGGCATCCGAGCTGATTTGCGGAACGGTGCCGAACGGTGCTTTATCCCATGCGGACCGTCAGGGTCGCTGCCGGACATGAAGTATCGTCGTGCCGATCGCGCCAAAAGGAAATCGCGCGTAATATTAGCGTTCTCTTTTATACGACAACCAAGGAGACTCCGATGAAGCTCATGCCCGCCCTCAAGTGCATCCCCACCCCCGTGGCTGTCGCGCTCGGCTGTGCCTGCCTGTCGTTTTCCGCACTCGCTGCCGACGACGCAAGGATCACGGAAGCGCGCGCAGCGGCGTCCACACTGCCGCCGAGGCTGCTGGCCGCGCTGAACGAGAAAATCGCCGAGGTGGGTCCCGAAGGGGCGATCCCGGTGTGCAAGGACATGGCGCCGGCAATGGCGAAAGAAGTCGCGGCGAGCACCGGGTGGCAGCTCAAGCGCGTGAGCCTGAAGCCGCGCAACGCACAGCGCGCCACGCCGGACGCGTGGGAAAAAACCGCGCTGGAAGAATTCGACCGCCGCGCCGCCGCGGGCGAGAACCCCGCGACGCTCGAGAAAGGGGAAGTGGTCGAGACCGCCGGCGGGCCCGTCTATCGCTACGCGAAGGCCCTGCCGACCCAGGCGCTATGCCTGAGCTGCCACGGCCCGCGCGACCAGCTCAAGCCCGAAGTCAGGGCCGTTATCGACGAGCATTATCCCGACGACCGCGCTACCGGCTACAAGGAAGGGGACATCCGCGGCGCGATCGTCGCGACGAAGCGTCTCTGACGCTGCCACAACACAGCGCCGGCTCCGGAACCGCCTTTTACACCGGCGCCGGAGCCGTTTCCATCGCGACACGCAGTGCCGCCGCGTCGTTCGCCGCGTCGGCATGGAAATCATGCACTGGCAGCATCTCGCGCAGCAACGCGCCGGAAACCGTATCGTCCTTCAGCAGCGCCACGGTTACAGCGTGCAGCACATGGCGATGGCGTTCGAGCGTCTCGCGGCATGCACGCTGGGCCGCCTCGAGCATCGCCCGCGCTTCGCCGAGCGCCCTCTCCTGGATATGCGGCCCGACCAGGGCTTCGGGCACGCCGGCGAGGCTCAGCAGACCGAAATGGCTTGAAAACCCCATCGAGCTGACCATTTCGATCGCCAGTTCCGAGGCCCGCTTGAGGTCATCGGCCGCGCCCGACGTCGTGTTGCCGTAGCTCATCAGTTCGGCCTCACGGCCGGCCAGCAGCATCGACAGCCGCGCCTTCAGTTCGCGCTCGCCGTACAGCGGCACTTCGTCCTCGCGGCTGACGAAGGTCACGCCGAGCGCTTGGCCGCGCGGTTCGATGCTGATGCGCTCGACGCGGCCCGCTTTCAACGCGTGGGCGACCAGCGCGTGGCCTGCCTCGTGCACCGCAATGCGCTCGCGGTGCGTTTCGGTGAACGCGGCTTTCAGGCTCGAGACTTCGCCGCCGAGCTGGTGCGTTTCGAGCGCGCGATGCAGGTGAGCCTGGGTCACCGAGGCACTTTCCGACTCCGCCGCCAGCACCGTCGCGCGATTGACGACGTTGGTGATGTCGGCGTGCGACAAGCCGCTGCTCGCGCGGGCGAGCGCCTCCGCGTCGATCCGCCCGGGCTCGGCCCTGACGCGTGCGAGACACAGTTCGAACAGTTCGCGGCGATCGTGCACGGTGGGCAGGTTGACGCGCGCAACGAGGTCGAAACGACCGGGGCGGCGCAGCGCGTCGTCGACGTTGCCGACGTGGTTCGTCGCACCGATGACGATGATGTTGTCGGACGTCGAGAAACCGTCCATCTCGACGAGCAGCTTGTTGATGATGCGATTCTCTTCGGACTGCCCGCCCTCGACTTTCGCACCGCTCGCGCGCTTGCCGATGCCGTCGAACTCGTCGATGAAAATGATGCAGGGCGCATTCTTGCGGGCGATCGCGAAGAGCTCGCGGACCTTCGCAATGCCCTGGCCGTAGAACATGCTCGAAAAATGCGAACCATCGACGGCGATGAAATTGGCCTTGCATTCGCCGGCGAGGGCGCGTGCCAGCAACGTCTTGCCGGTTCCCGGCGGGCCTTCGAGAAGCACGCCGCGCGGCGGCTTCGCCCCGAGCGCGAGATATTTCTGCGGGTCGCGCATGAAGGCAGTCACCTGCTGAAGCGAGGTCTTCGCATCCGACGCGCCGACCACGTCGGCGAAACTCGTCTGCGGCTTCTCGGCAAGCCTGGCCTTCGCGCCACCGCCCATTGCACCTTGCCGCAACAGATAGATGCCGAGCACCACCATCGCGGCGACCGTCAACAGCGTGAAGAGCCGTTCGAGCACGCTGCCCGTGCTGGCGACGATGCGTTCACCGACCGTGCGCGGGTCGACGCTGATGCGGGTCAGCGCGAAACCCTGCTCCCGGCTCGCAGTTTCAAGGCCGGCCAGCAGTCCTTCCTCGCCCGCGACGAGCTCGGTGCTGAATTGCTCGCCGCTGCGGGTCGTCGCGAGCACGCGCTGGCCATCGACCCCGATCGCGGCGATCTCGCCCTGTCGAAGCTTGTCCGCGAAGACCGAGGCGTCGAGCGGGTGATCCAGCCACAGGCGGGGGCCGGACTCGAACTGGCGAGCGAGTTCAGTCTTGCCGGCCGCGCCCGGCGCGTGGCTGTGGTAATCGAACGCGACCCAGCCGGCGACGACGGCGATAAAGACGGCAACGGAAAAAAGGATTTGGACCCAGCGGGGCCAGGCAGAGAAGAGCTTCATCGACGATCCGGGAGTCAGCCCCGAATAGGACCGTCGGAGGGTCCGGGCAGGGCCTGCTATGTGGCGGCGCAAACCGCCGGGTTCAGCTTCGAGTGCAGCGCGCGGTTGTGACCGTCCCGCTGCACCCTCGATCATTGCTACCGCACAGGCAGTATATTTTTGTGCGGTGAAGCATTCTTTCCCAGCAGCCATCCGCGAGCAACTTTCGCGCGCCCGGCCAGCACGATGACGTTCGCGCAGGGGACTTTGTGCGGCGGCTCCGGCCGCCAGACTTCAGCCGGCATTACGCCTACGCGTTATGCAGTCTGTTTCGCGACACTAAACAGGCAGCGAAACACATCGTTACATAATCGGCCATCCGACGGCTAATCGCCCGGATCGCTCGAGAGCCGCCGTCCCTCTGTGCTCAACTGCTCGTCCTGATCCACTCGGCGATCGTCGCCGCAGCCGGAATCCGGCCGGACGAAACGAGCTTTTCATTGATGACGAGGCCCGGCGTCTGGATGACGTCGTAGTCGATGATCGTGGCCATGTCGGTGATCTTGACGATGTCCGCTTCGACGCCGAGCGACGTGACCGCCTGTCGCGCGACCTCCTCCAGCTTGCGGCAATTCGCGCAGCCGGGCCCCAGAACCTTGATGGTGATCATGATCAGACTCCCCCGAGAGCTTTGGCTTTGGTATTGCGGCTCATGAAATTGACCGACGTCACGAGCAAGCCGATAAACGCCGCGAGCCACAGCGTGATGATCAGCAGCGGCATTCCGTCGATCCACGCGCCGTAGGTCAGGCCGGCCGCGGCACTGAACAGCGCAACGAGGCCGACATAGACCGCGGTTTTCTTCCTGCCGAGGATCGCCGAGATGATCAGGATGCTCTGCAGCGACAATTCGGGATCGGACATCAGGTACGCAAGCAGCGGCCCGCGATGCATGCCGAGATCGAGGAACATCTTCGCGATGGGAACTTCGACGAGCGTCGGGAAGTACATGAACACGCCGAAGGCGACGCCTGCGAGGTTGCCGGAAAGCGAATTGCTGCCGGCGATCGCTTCGATCCATTCCGGGCGGATCAGCACGCGGATGACGCCGACGAGGAAGACGCCGATCACCAGCAACGGGAAGATCTGCTTGACGAAGCGCCACGACTCCCACAGCCAGTCCTGAATGTTTTCCGCTGCGAGCCGGCGCGAGCCGAGGTGATACAGGACGGCGAGTGCAGCCGCCACGCCGAAGAACTTGCCGGTCAGGCCGATGCGCAGGCCCTCCGGGGTCGCCTGCAGCGACAGCGCCGCAAACAGCAGGGTCACGCCGATCAGCGCGAGGCTCGTCCGTGTCCAGGCGGTGATGCCGTCCTGGATGTTTTCGAAGCCCCGCCACGCGGCGAAACCGATCGCAGCGAGCAGCGCGATCAGCACGACGCCCTGCACCGACACCCCTTCTTCGCCTCTGGCCGCATCGTAGGGCACGAGGCGATCGAGCGCAGCCTGCCAGCCGGCGGCGTTCGTCGCGGGAAGATCGAACGAAACCGCCGTACCCGTCAGGACGCTCAGCTTGAGCGTGCCTGCCAGCAGCAGCGCAATCCAGACGAGCAGGAACAGCAGGGCTGCGCGTTGCATGCCCGCCGCCCGTTGCGCCGAAAACAGCGTGTCGGTCGCCTTGTCGTGCGCGGCGTCGTCGGCACGGAAGACGAGCGCCATGATCAGCCCGATGCCGATGCCGAACGTCAGCGACAGGATGAAGCGGGCCGCTGCGAGATCGGGGCCGATGATGCCGCCCGTATAGACCAGGGCGAGGATGTTCGCCGCCGGGGCAAAGAACAGGAACGTGATCGCAGGGCCGAGGCCGGCACCTTTCCGGTAGATCCCCGCAAACAGCGGAACGATCGTGCACGAACAGACCGCCAGCAGCGAGCCCGCCGCAGCCGCGGCGGGATACGACACGGCCTTGCTCGAATTGCGTCCGAGAAAGCGCGTGATCGTTTCCTTCGGGATCAGCGCCGCCATCGCGCCGGCGATGAAAAAGGCCGGCAGCAGGCAAAGAAGCACGTGGGCCGCGAGATACGCCGCGAGATTGCCGAGCCCGCCATAAAGCAGCGGGACAAAGGCAGCGGAAAGGGCATCCATGAAACCTCCCGGAGGAGACGGTCACGATGTAAGGAGTATGCCGGAAAAGGCTGATGCCGGAGGCGATCCGGCCGCGACTTCAGGCGGGTTGTGCGTGAACGGGGATCTCCGGCCGGCTGCGCTTCTCCGGGTAATAGCACATGTAACCGCTCGCGCAGTGGCTCGGCGCGTCGCGCAGTCCGACCGCGCATTCGCGGACTTTCGGCTCCGGTTCGCCGTCCTCGATACGGCGCAATACCTCATGGACGAGTTCGACGCTCTTCACCTTGCGTTCGCTCGCCCCTTCGCGCCCGGCGATCTTCACCGAATGCACGCCCGCCGCGTGCATCGCCGGCATCGCGCACAGGCCGCACGGGCCCCACGGGTAGCCGTTCGGCGCAACCGAAAAACCGTTGCCGAAGCGATACCACAGCCAGCGCTTGTAGTCCTGGTCGTTCTTTTCCAGCCGCCGCAGCGCCCGTTCCGCAGGCGCTTCGCCGCTCGCGGCGCGGTATTCGAACTGGTAGTTGTCGATGCAGATCGGGCCGCCCTTGTTCATCGGCAGATGCACGGTATGGCACGTGCCCTCCTCGAACACGCAGCCGTCGTTGAGGACGAAGGCTTCGATGTCGAGTTCGGGGAGTTCGGTCGCGATCGCGGAGATTTCCGCAACGGTGACGTCGCGCGGCAGGATGATGCGGCGCGCGCCGAGCTGCGCGAAAAAGCGCGCCGATTCGACGTTGCGGCAGGTGGCCACCGAACTGACGTGGATCGGGAGCTCCGGCACGTTCGCCGCGAGCGAGGCGATCAGCGAGATGTCGGCGACGATCGCGGCGTTGCCGCCGATGCTGCGAAAGCGCGCGCCGATTTCGGTCAGCGCGTCCAGATGCTGCTCGCCGTATTGCTGCGCGTTGAGGACGAGGAACACTTCGGCATCGAGCGTGTGCGCCTTGTCGATGACGCGTTCGAGGTCGGCATAGCCGTTGAGGTTGCCGAATACGCGGCGATTGACGCCCGAGGTGTTGAAGCGCCGGACCCAGTCCGGCGGCACGACGCCGCAATAGAGCTCGCGCGCGCCGGCCCGCACCAGCGGTTCGACTTCGGCAGGCGTGCTGATCGGGGCGGTGATTTTCATGCGTGGGGGTTGTTTCACTCTAGGCTCCCGACAGGACAATACGGCTGACCCAGCCCTTCGCTACCGCCTCGGCGATTGCCGCGGTCATGCCCGGCGCGTGCCGGTAATACATCGTGTTGCCGCGCTGCGACGTCTCCAGCTCACGCGTGCCGGGGCGCGCCCCGACTTCGGAGAAGCCGAGGCATTCGCGGCGGCACCGGTGGCCGGGCGAGAATTTTTCCGGCACATCAAGCGCGAGCGAACCGAGCTTGCAGATGCGACCTTTGGCGATGTAGCCGTAGGGCGCGCGCACGCCGACCGGGAAGTCGATGCCGGCATACATGTCGGCTGCGCCGAACGGCGGGAAGTCGAGTTCCAGGCGGCCGATGCCCAAATTGTCGAGGATCTCGCGGAACGGACCGGCGCGCAGGCCGTTCGGGTACATGCGCGCCCACGTCGCGGACGGCAGCCGCGGGTCCTTCAGCATCTTCCCGAGCAGCCGCCCGGCGACCGGCCGCAGACCCGGGAATTCGCGCTGCACGACGCGCGCGACGCCCCAGTCGTTGACGGTCACTTCGGCGCCCGCGGGCAGGCGCGCGAGCGCGGCGCGAAGCGGCTCGAACAGGCTGTCGCAGGCGATCGGCGTGACGAGGCCGAACGTGACTCCCCAGCGCTCGCAGAGGGCCACGGCGCGATCGATCGCCTCGATGCTCGGCAGCAGGTGCTCGCAGAACTCGCTGCCGAGGAAGAAATGCGTCGGCTCGGCGTCGTCGGGCAGCGTGACGCACTGTCGGGCGTCGCCGAGCCGTTCGAGATAGTCGTCGCGCGTGACACGCTCCTGGCGCGCGAACGCGGCCAGCTCACGCTCGTCGACGAGCGCAAAGCCAAGCTCGATCGGGCCAGCCGGAGGTTTTGGCGGAATGGAAAGGTCGGGGTGGGGGTCGGGGTCGGGGTCGGTGTCATGAATCGGTCTCCGCGATTCTTCTGTTTTCGCGCCCCTGCCAGGTGGCAAAGGCCGCGAGGTGGTCGACGAGCCCGCGAAGGCCCGCGTCGGGGTGCTGCATGAGGTGATGCGCGACGATGCCGGTAAAGCGCGCCGCGGCCATGCTCGCGCCGCCCGGGGCTCCGCCGGGCGCGTCGGGACAGGTTCCCCACGCGGCGCCGGCTACGCTCGCCGGGTCAAGCCGCGACCATTGACCGGGAGCGCAGCGCGCATCACCGCTCACCGCGAGCACGCCGGGGTAACGCGCCGGATAGACCGGCGCGCCGCGCGCCGGCGCTGCGGCGACGAGCACCACGCCCTGCCCCACGGCCCGCTCGCAGGCTTCGCGCAGCACGCGGCGGTCGTCGGCAAGGCCGAGGCTCAGGTTGACGACCCGGGCCCCTTCGGCGACGCACCAGTCGATCGCGGCGGCGACGAGGCGCGGCGTCGCGGGTCGGGTAGCGGTGGCGACGCGGGCGTCGAGCAGGCAGGCGGCCGGCGCCGCATCGAGGACCAGCGCGGCGACGCATTCACCGTGCGGCAGCGCACGTCCGTGCGGCGCTTCGCAGCGCACGACCCCATCGGACTCGGCGCCATCGGACTCGGCGCCATCGAAGTCGCCGCTGGCGAACTGCGCCGCGGCGTGCAGCGCCGCCGGCGGCACGCGCTCGAAACCGCCATCGACGACGCCGACGCGCAGTTTCATACGGCCCTCAGCAGCGGCGCCAGCGGTCGCGCCGGCGGCTGCTCGACGAGCGCGCCGTCACGCAGCTCGACGACGCCGTCGAGCTCTCCGACGGATGCGAGGTTGTGCGTGATGACGATGCGGGTACGCCCGGCGAACACGCGGTCGACCGCCATGACGATCGCTTGGGCGACCGGCAGATCGAGCCCGGAGGTTGTCTCGTCGAGGATCAGCACCGCCGGGTCCTGCAGGATCGCGCGGGCGAGCGCGATGCGCAGTCGTTCGCCGCGGGACAGCGCCGACGCCGACGCGCCGACTGCCTTGTCGAGGCCGCCGGCGTGGGCGAAGCGGGCGAGACCGGCGAGATCGAGCGCGCGCAGCAGCGCCGGCTCGTCGGCATCCGGCGCGACGAAGCGCAGGTTGTCGCGCACGCTGCCGGGCATCAGCACCGGGTCCTGGTCGACGACGACGACGCGCCGGCGCAGTTCGGCGAGATCGAGCCGGTCGAGCCGCACCCCGTCGAGCAGGATGTGGCCGGCGCCCGGATCGTAATGACGCTGCAGCAGGTCGATCAGCGTCGATTTGCCGGCCCCGGACGCGCCGATCAGCGCGAGCTTGCGGCCGGCCGGAATGTCGAGCGACGCGCCGTCGAGCACGCGCGCCTCGCCGTAGCCGAAACGCACGTCGACGAGTCGGAGGTCGCCGCGCACCGGCTGCGCGAGCGCGACCGGCTGCGCCGGCGACGTGACCGTCGGCAATTCAGCGGCCAGTTCGCGGATGCGCTGCAGGCTGACTTTCGCCCGCTGCCAGCCCATGAAAACGCCCGCCGCGGTCTGCAGCGGACCGGCCGCACGGGTTGTGTAGGCGATGAACGCGACGACGACGCCGACCGTCAGCTCGCCCGCCGCCGCGAGGCTGCCGCCGACCGCGAACACCAGCAGCACGCCGAGCCCGGACAGGATGCGCTGCACGCCCCCGGCGCCGAGCGAGGCGACCTGCGAGCGGCGCAGCGCCGCGAAATAATCGCCGTGATGCGCGCGCAGCTCCGCCTCCTGCCGCGCGCCGGCATTCGTCGCCTGGATGAACTTCATTGCGCGCAGCGATTCGACGAAAAAACTCGACATCGCCGCGCTCTGCTGCCGCACCGCCTGCGCGCTGCGTTCGAGCCACGGCCGCGACCCGAGCAGCGCCGCGACATGCAGCGGCACCAGCGCGAACACCAGCGCCGTCAGCAGCGGGCTCAGCGACAGCATCAGCGCCAGCGCGACGACCAGCGAGAACGCCGCGTTGAGGAGACCCATCGGCGCGTCGATCGCAAAACGCTGCACCTCGGCGACATCGCCGTCGAGCCGCGACAGGATCTCGCCGCCGCGGGTGCGCGCGTAGTACGTCGGCGCCAGCGTCTGGAGGTGGCGGTAGATCTGCTCGCGCAGGCCGAACAGCACGTGCGCGGACAGCTTCAGATACGCGAGCCGGGAAACGGCCTCGACCGCGACGCCGGCGACAAGCAGCGCGAGGAACACGCCGCACAACTGCAGCACCACGTCCATGCGCCCGCCGACGATGCCGTCGTCGACGAGGCGCTGCGTGAGATATGGCGGCAGCAACGCGGCCCCCGACGCGAGGAAGGACAGCACGACGATGCCCGCTGCCGCGCCCGCGCGCCCGCGCACCGTCGGCCACGCCCACGCGAGCGCCTGCAGCGGCAGCGACCCCTTTTTCCGCAGCGCGATCACGCGGCGGCACTCCTCAGCGCTTCACGACCCGCAGCCATCCGATCGACTGGTCCGCGCCGCCCGGCATCATGATCTCGCCGGTCTTCTCCAGCGTCTCGGCGTCGTGGATGACGATCTTGTCGAGCGCCCCGCCGAGATAGACCTCCTTGCCGTCGCCCGAGATGTTGACCGCGTAGAACGTCTGCTCGAGGTCGACGCGCTTGATCAGCTTGCCGGTTTCGGTATCGACTTTCGACAGCTGGTTCATGACGAGGAAAGCCTCGTTGCGGGCGGCCGGATTGACCACCGACGAGAACATCGCCGTCTGCGCGTTCTCGAACTCGACCGTCTTCAGCGTCTCGGTGTCGAGGTCGAACACCGCGATGCCGGCCTTGAACGCCTCGGCGGAATCGGGCGCGGCATCGGTCTTGGCGACGAAGTACGGAGTGCTCAGCGCGCGCGCCTGCTCGAACGTTCCCCACATCGCCAGGACGTCCGGCTCACCGAGGCCGGGACGGTCCCAGTGGCGGATCGGGAAAGTCTTCTCGATCGTCCCGCTGCGCGTGTTGAACAGATACATGTCCCAGCCGAGCGCGAGCAGGTGATCCTTGTTGCCGGTCGGCGCGAGGAGGCTGATGCGGCGCGGCGCCGGGAACGTGCGGCGCGGTTTCGCGCCCACCCCGTCGGCGGTATCGAACACTGCGATGTAGGTGTCCTCGACCTTGTATTCCGAGCGTCCGAGCACGACCGGCGCCTGGTGCACGTACAGCTCGCGCCCGTCCTCGCTGACGGCGGCGGCAAAAAAGCCCTTGATGCGCTTGCCGGGACTCGAGAAATCGGCGCGGAACACCTGCTTGCCGCTGTCGAGGTCGATGCCGACGACGCTTTCCATGCGGTTGGTCAGCACATAGGCGACCTTGCCGTCCTTCGGCACGGTGATCGTGCCGGGCACGCCGTCGCCGGGGATCGTGATCGAACGCACGACTTCGCGTTTGGCCGGATCGATGACATGCAGGGTGTTCGGCCGCGTCACCGTCAGCAGGTATTCCGCGGCGATCGCGGACGCCGACGCCGCGACACAGCACAGCGCAACGAGCAGTTTCTTCATGATGCTCAATCTCCCGGGAACAGGGTCTGCAGCTCGCGCCAGTCGCGCAGCGCCGAGTTCTTGCCGTCGGTCCAGTCGCGCGCGGAGTTCAGGCCGTCGGCGAGCTGCGCCGGCCACCAGCACGGATCGGTGCAGCCGTAGAGATCCGCCTCCATCGGCTGGCACAGGCTCGCCAGTCCGCCGAACGCGTCGATTTCCCAGCCCGGATCGAAAGTCGTCGTGCAGCCGACGACGCTGCTCATCAGCTGCACTTCCTCGCCGTGGCCTTCCTGCACGGCGTGTTCGAGCAGCTGTGCCTTGTGGTTGAGGGCTCGCAAGCGTTTCATTGTCTGGCACTCCTTTGTCCGTTGGAGGCGTTGAAATACGCCGGATTGGCGATCGCAATCTCGCCGAAGGCTTCGAGGCCGAACGCGATCCAGGCGCGGATCTGCTCGCAGTACTCGAATGTCGGCAGGAACGGGTCGCCGTAGCGGGAATACGATTCGTGGTAGCAGCCGCCGGCGCACAGGCTGCGCGCAGGGCACGTGCGGCACGCAGCATGCGGGTTCTGCGCGGCGCTGACGAAACCGGACAGCGACTCGCGCGCGATGCCGCTCGTCACGTCGCCGAACCCCGAGAAGTCGGAGTCGGAGCCGGTGAAGCGGTGGCACAACGAGATCTTGCCGGTCGTGCCGACCGCGAGCAGGCCGACACCGGCGCCGCACGGCAGCACCTTGCGCGTCCCCATCCACAGGTCGGTCATCAACTGGTGCATGTTGCCGAAGCCGTGGCGCCGGCCGCGCTTGGCTTCGCTGACGTATTCGCGGCCGAGCGCCTGCATCGCCGCGAACACTTCGTCAAGCTCCTGCGGCGACAGCCCGACCGGGGAATCCGGCCCCGCTGTCGCCGGCGCGAAGCCGACCTCGAAGAAGCCGAGCTCGTCGTGCAGGTGCCGGTAAATGCCGGCGACGTCCACGTTGCCCGACGCGAGCGTGACGCGGGCGCCGACCGGGCGCGACTTGTAGCGTTGGAGCAGGCGCTGCACGCGCATCGCGACCGTCTTGTAGGTGCCGCCGCCGGCGATCGTGCGGCGATGCCGGTCGTGCTGCGCTTCGCCGCCGTCGATGCTGACGGTGATGCCGAAGCGGTGCGCGTCAAGGAAATCGATGACATCGTCGGTGAGCAGCGTCGCGTTGGTCGTCAGCGAGAACTCGACGTCCTTGCCAGCGGCCGCGCCCTTCTCTTCGGCGTATTCGACGAGGTCGCGGATCACCGCGATGCGCGTCAGCGGCTCGCCGCCGAAGAACACCACTGCGACGCGCTCGTTCTCGCTCGCTTCGGCAAGCAGCAGGTCGATCGAGCGCGTGCCGGTCTGGTAGTCCATCACCGACGAGTTCTTCGGCGAAGTCAGGTCCTCGCGGTAGCAGTAGCTGCAGCCGAGGTTGCAGCCGGTCGTCAGCGTCAGCACGAGCGTCTTCAGCGGCGAGCGCTCGACCAGCCGCGGCGGGATCTCGTAGTGCTTCGGCTGCGGCGCGACGATCCCCAGCTCGATGAAGTCGCTGAGACTGTCGCACAGCTCGCCCGGCGAATAGCGCCCGTCAAAGCGCGCCTGGATGTCCTCGGCGGCGACTGCGGGCGTCGACTCGAACAGTCCGAGCAGGTCGGTCGCGGCCGGATCGAGCTCGAAGATCGACGTCGTCGGCACGTGCAGCAGGACATGCCGGCCGCCGGAGCGGATCGAACGATAGTTGTGGGCCTGCACCTGTAATGTCGTCACGGGATGTCTCCTTCAGCGCAGCGGTGTCGGGTTCCAGCGCTGCGCAACCACCATCAGCTGGCCCTTGCCGTTCAGCGTCTGGTCGCCGTCGGCAACCGTCGCGATGACGGACAGGTTGCCGACGTTGTTGATGCCGCCGCGTCGCAGCGGATTGGGACCACCGAACGACGGCACGAACTGGCCGTGCGGCGCCATGTGACCGGCGTAGCGCGCGTCCTCGTCGTGGCGCGCCCGGTCGTCGAACGGCTCGGTCGACCACGTCGCGGGGACGCTGCCGAGGCGGATGTCGTCGTCGGTGCCCGGTTTGCCGTCCGCGCCGTTGAGGAAGGCGATGGCGTCGAACTGCGCGCTCATCGGCGCGACAGTGCCGCCGCCGAGCCGCGCGACCGCGAACGCAGGCTCGACGCGCACTGTGTCGAAGCGACGGAACACCGCCACGGTCTGCGCCGACTCGCGGCCGCCGACCACGACCTTGCGCACTCCTTCGGGCGCATCGACCGCGACGCGGACGCGCACCTTCAGCTCGCCGGGCGACTTGCCGAGCCATTCGACGACTTCGATGCCGGGACCGAGGTCGACTTTCGCATCGAGCGCGACGCCGGCGAGCGTCACGTCGGTCGTCGCCCCGTTGCGCAGCATCCGCGGCGTGACCGCGACGAGCTCGTTCTTCACCGCGTCGTCGGCGCGCACCGCTTCGAAGCGGGCCCCGATCTCGTCGGCGCCCTTGAGGAACCAACGTCCCGACATGCGCGAACCATCCGGGCTCAGCGCGAAGATCGAGCGCGTGTCCTCGTTGCCGAGCTTCGCCGAGCCGCGCCATTCATAGCCGGTGTAGACGATCGCGTCGCCCTGCCCGCGCACCGTGTTGCCGGGGCCAAAGCGCAGCTCGTAGCTCACTTCGTAGCGATCCGGCCCGGCGGCCCGGGCTTTCATCGTGCCGGTGTACGCCCCCCAGCCCGGGCGCTCGCCGGCGACGACCCAGCTCCCCGTCGCGGGGCGGTGCTTCGCGCTGCGCCATTCGCGCCAGGCCGGCGTGTCCTTCGGATACAGCGCCGCCAGCCGCGCCGGCAACTGGTCGCGGGCGATCTCCCACCAGTTGCGGTCGCGGCCCATCGCCGAGTATTCCGCGCTCGGGAACTGGCCCAGGTGCGTGTGCATCAGCTTGCGCCATTCGCCCTCGTCGCGCCGCTGCAGCGCGACGCGTCCATAGCTGTGGCAACGGCCGCACATCTGCGCCATCTCCTCGTCGGGTGCGGTGTCCTGCATGTTCGGCCGGCGCTCGGTGAGGGGACGGTAGGGCGCACTCTCCGACGGCGCGAGGCCCTGCCGGTCGGCGAGGTACTTGACGATCGTCTGCCGCTCGCCGGGCGTCAGTTCGACCTTGTGCCAGATGCCCATGCGCACGACCGTCATGTCCCAGCCTTCCGGGCTCTTGCGCATCTCGGAGATGCGCGTCAGCTTGCCGTTGTCCAGGTGACAGGCGCCGCACTTCGCCTCGATCAGCCGCTGTGCCGCGGCGTCACCGTTCGCCGCGTGCGCCGCACCAGCCATGCCCATTGCGACGGCCAGCACGCCGGCGATCCTTGCACCACACTGCATCGCGTCGCGAATCCCGTCGCGAACCCCTTCGCGAAACGCCTCGCTCATTTGCGCCTTCACATCGTCCTCCGTTTCCACCCGTGTGGTTCTTCGTGTTGAGGAATGCTCATCGTTGCGCCTTTCGTCCCTGTCAGTTTCCGCCGGCGCCATCGTCGAGCAGCCCGGCGCGGGCCACCGCGGCGGCTCGCGCCGCATCCGCGGCTTCCGGCCCGATCTCGAGCTGCTTCGCGAGCCGGTTCATCAGGCGGTCCTCCAGCCCGACGAGATCCCCGTCGGCGTAGGCCACCTCCCATAACATCGTCAACACCTCCTGGCGCTCGGCCGCGTCGAAGCCCGCGCGCACCGCTTCGCCGAACTCCCAGTCGTCGAGCACCTCGGCGAACCGTTCATCGGCGACGGCCACGAGCTGGCGTGCGACGTCCTCCGTCAAGCCGAAATGCTCGTGCAGCAGGCGTCCGACGGCCGCGTGTTCCCGCTCGGTGGCGCGGTGGTCGATGTACATCGCTTCGAGCAGCAGGACCGCGACGGCAATATGGCGTCGTTCGAACGGACCGGTTTCCAGCCCTTCGGGCTGGAGCTCGCCGGACAGCAGCGCCATCAGTTTTGTCAGCATGCGGAGGTCTCCACGGAATGTCCTGAATCCTGAATTCTGAGTCAGCGCGCCGACACGAGCCGCTCGACGCCGAGTTGTCCGGCCACGACGACGCCACCGCCGGCCGGGGCTGTCATCACTGCGGCGAGGTTCTGCCGGTCGGGTCGGATTTCCAGCTGCAGCGGGCCGCTGGCGTTGCCGCGCAGCACCACCCCGCCCGCCCCGACGACGATCACGCCGCCATCCGCGGTCGTCATGCCCGCGGTCAGCGACTGGTCGGTGCCGGTATCACGTGCCTGCCAGGTGTCGCCGCCATCCCGGCTCGTGATGACCTTGCCGCTCATGCCGAGCAGCACGACTTCGCCCCCGCTGCGCTCGAATCCGCTCCACAGCGAGCCCGAGACGCCAGTGTCGAGCTTGGTCCAGCTCGCGCCGCGATCGGTCGAGCGGAACGCCAGGCCACTTTCGGCCGCGATGAACAGCGTGCCGTCACGCACCGAGAACACATGGTTGAGGTGCAGATCGGCATCGTGGCCGCTACCCACCGCCATCGGCGCCCAGCTGCGGCCGCCGTCGGTGGTGCGGAACGCCGCGCCGTAGGCACCCGTCGCGTAACCGCGCTGGGCGTCGAGGAAATGCACCGACAGCAACACCGGGCGCTCGTCGAGCACCTCAAGCAGTTTCCAGCTCGCACCGCCGTCGTCGCTGCCGAGGATCACGCCGCCGTGGCCGACTGCCCAGCCGTGGCGTTCGTCGACGAAATGCACGGCGGTGAGCAGCGCACTGACCGGCCCTTCGGCCTGCTGCCACGTGCTGCCGTCGTCGGTCGAGCGCACGACCATGCCGTAGTCGCCGACCGCGACGAGCGCGTTGCCGGCGCGTGCGATGCCGGTCAGCGGCACCTTCGCCGCGAGCCTTGCCTTCATCGCCGGGACGGCCGTCGTGATGCTTTCCGGAGCAGCGGGAGCGGCCACGCAGGCGAGCGCGCCCATCGCCAGGCCCAGCGCCACGATGCCGCGCGCGAATCGGTTCGATCTTTTCACGGGCATCTCCTCAGTGAGCCATCAGCGGCGCGCGAACCGGGCCACGGCGCGGGATCAGCATGTCGATCGTGACTGCCAGCGCCGGCAGCAGGGTGATCGCCATGATCATGTTCATCATGAACATGAAGGTCAGCAGCATCCCCATGTCGGCCTGGAACTTGAGTGCCGAGAACGACCACGTCGCGACGCCGATCGACAGCGTCACCGCGGTGAATACCGTCGCCACGCCGATCTCGCGCAGCGCCTGCTTGAACGCCGTGACAATGTCGTCGCCATGCGCCAGATGCATCTGCAGGCGGTTGTAGATGTAGAACGCGTAGTCGACGCCGATCCCGACTGCCAGCACCATCACCGGCAAGGTCGCCACCGTGAGCCCGATGTCGAGCTCCTTCATGAACCAGTAGCCGAGGAAGGTCGCCAGCGTGAGCGGCACGCAGCACGCGACCATCGCGCGCCAGTCGCGATACACCGCGAACACCAGCACGAGGATCGTCGCATACACGTAGAGCATCATCGGCAGTTCCGAATGCTCGACGACTTCGTTCGTCGCCGCCTGCACGCCGGCGTTGCCGCTCGCCAGCCGCACGGTCACGCCGTCGAACGGCTGCATCTCGCGGAAATGCTTCACCGCGGCGACGACCTCCTTGATCGTCGAGGCCTTGTGGTCGGCGAGGTAGAGATTCACCGGCAACAGCGTGCAGTCGGCGTTGAAGAGCCGCATGCCTTCAGGCACCTGGCGCACCGCTTCGCCAAGCGTCAGTTCCTCGCGCGGCAGCGCGGCCCACTTCGGGTTGCCCTCGTTCACCCCGGACGCCGCGAGCTTCGTCATGCTCGGCAGCGACTGCGCCGACAGCACGCCGGGCACGTTCGCGAGATACCACGTCAACCGGTCGACATAGCTCATGACGTCGTGGCGGTAGCACCCGTCCGCAGGCGATTCGACGACCACCGTCAGCAAGTCGAGACCGAGCCCGTAGCGCCCGACGACCGCTTCGACGTCCTGGTTGTAGCGCGAATCGTCGTGCAGTTCCGGTGCGCCCGGCAGCACGTGGCCGACGTGGCGGCCCTGGCTCTGCCACACCGCGATGCCCATCAGCACCAGGCACACCAGCGTGCCGATCGCGGCGTTCCTCGGGTTCGCGATATGCACGCCGAGCGACGACATCATGCGGTTGCGCATCGCCTCGACCTTGCCTGCACGCAGCACGAAAGCGTCGTCGAAGCGGAAATAGCTCGCGACCACCGGCAGCATGATCAGGTTCGTGACGATCTTGTACGCGACGCCGACCGAGGCGGTGATCGCGAGCTCGCGGATCATCGGGATCGGCACCAGCACCAGTGTGGCGAAGCCGACAAAGGCGGTGATCAGCGCGAGCGTGCCGGGCACCAGCAGGCCGGTGAAGCTGCGGCTCGCGGCGGTGTAGCCGTCCGCGCCGTTGATGACTTCCTTGGCGATGTAATTGACCTGCTGGATGCCGTGCGACACGCCGATCGCGAAGACGAGGAACGGCACCAGGATCGCGAGCGGATCGAGCCCGAAGCCGAGCAGCGTGATCGTGCCGAACTGCCACACCACCGACACCAGCGAGCACACCAGCGGCAGGAAGGTCAGCAGCAGCGAGCGGGTGTACCAGTAGACCGCCGCGGCAGTGAGCAGGAACGCGAGCGCGAAGAACTCGATGACGCTGGTCGCCCCTTCCGAGATGTCTCCCATCTGCTTGGCGAAGCCGATGATGCGGATGCGGATGTCGTCGTCGCTGAAGGTGTCGCGGATTTCGCGCTCGAGGCGCTCGCTGAACTCCTGGTAATTGAGCCGTTCACCGGTCTGCGGATCGGGATCGGCCAGCTCGGCGACGACCATCGCGGACGACGAATCGTTCGCGACGAGGCTGCCGACGAAGCCGCCGACGATCGTACGCTCGCGGATCGCCGCGATGTTGTCGTCGGTCAGGGCCTTGACGGTCACGTCGCCGCCGATCACGTCCTCGGCGCGCATGCCCTCCTCGGTGATCTGCACCGCCCGCGCGTTCGGCGTCCACAGCGACGTCACCGTGCGGCGGTCGACGCCTTTCATGAAGAACACCGCCTGCGTGACGTCGTGGAGTTTCGTCAGCGCCTTCTCGTTCCAGATGTCGCCGTTCTTCGCCTCGACGGTGACGATGATGCGGTTCGCGCCGAACAGCACGTCGCGATACTGGTTGAAAGTCTGGATGTATTCGTGGTCCTGCGGCAGCTGCTTGTCGAAGCCGGCGCTCATCTCGAGGCGGGAAGCGAACACCGCCATCACCACGGTGAAGCCAAGCAGCGCGAGCAGGATGGTCAGGCGGTGCCGGAAGCACGCCTGCTGCAATGCACGCACCAGTGTCTCGATCATGTTGGGTATCCGTCAGGCCGGCACGGCGGAAAGGTTCCGCCGTGCCGGCACTCTCTGGTCAGAACGAACGCGAAATGCTCGCGGACAGGAAGTCGCGGTCGCGCATCAGGTTGTTCGCGCCGCCGCCGGAGAAGTTGACCCACTGGATCGCACCCTTCCAGTTGTCGCGGTAGTTCGCGAACAGCGACAGCGTCAGCGCCTTGCGGCCCTCGACGAACGGCAGGCCGTTCGGGGTCGTGCCATTGACGTCGTGGTACCAGTCGATCTGCGGTGTCAGCGTGACGCCGGTGCCCCAGGCGTTCGGGTAGTTCAGCGCGGCCTCGACGACGTAGCCCCACGAGGTCTTGTCCGGCAACGAATAGTCGGGCAGGAAGTACGGCGTCACACCGCTGCGGTCGAGGCCCGGGTAATGCGCGACCGCGGCCTCGGCGAGGATGAAGCCGTCGACCGCGCCGAGCGCCTTCGCGATGCCGCCGAGCGGGTCGTTGTGCGAGAAGGTGTAGAAGCCGGTGAGGTGGAACTGGTATTTCTCTTCCTCGACGAAACCGGGGTGGCTGCCGTTCTCGAAGCTGCTGAACTTGCCCGCGAATGGCACCGTCGGGTCGACGCCGACGCTGTCGTCGGGCCGGTACGACAATTCGGCGCCGACGGCGATGTTCATCAGCTTGGTGTTCGCCGAGATCGCGTACAGGTCCTTGTCCTCGCCGTATGCGAGGAAATAGCCCGTGACGGCGCCTTCCGGACTGCCGGTGAAGCCGAGGAACGGCAGCTTGTCGTGGTAGCGCTGGTACGTGAATGCGAACTCGGTGTCGATCTCCTCGGCGTTGTAGCGGAAATTCACGCCGTACTGGCCGCTCTTCTTCGGCTCGTCCTGGCCGAGATAGGGAACTGCCAGACCTTCGGCGATGAGATCGGCGTCGGGGAGGCCGGGATCGTCACCGCAGCGCCCGTTCGGCAGCCCTGCACAGGCTCCTACGCCGGCAAAGTCCTCGATGATGCTCGTCGGCACGTACGCGATGCGCCGCCCCTTGCCGAGCACGTCGACTGTCGAGAAGAACGTGCCGGACGGGTCGAACTTGAAGCCGTTCCAGCGCCACTGGTAGTACCCCTCGACGCCGAGCTGCTCGGTCAGGTCCATCGAAGCCGAAATCATCTGCGCCGGGATGAAGATTTCCTTCAGCTGCGTGCCGGGCACGTGGAACTTCTGCAGGTCGATCGCGTTGATCTGATTCACGCCGCCGACGATGAAGATGTCCTCGCCCCACGAGATCACCTGGTTGCCGACTTTCACCTTGCCGCGACGGTCGCCGAGGCTGAACGTCTTCGCGACCCACAGGTCGAGCAGCGTCGCGTCGTCGGTCGCCTCGCTCGCGACGTCGGTGCGCTGCGTGTCGTCGGCTTTCCAGTCGTGGAACCAGTTCACCCGCGCGAGCGCGCTCCAGCCACCGGGGTACTTCAGCGACAGGTCGTGCGTGCCTTTCAGCGCCGCGGAAACGATGTCCCCCTTGTCGTAGTTCAGGTTGCCATCGTCAAACTGGGTGTAGTTGAAGTCGGCGTTCGCGTAGCCCGTGCCGGCGTCGAGGTTATAGACGCGCGACAGTGCATTGTCCGTGCCGTTGTTGCAGCCGCCGCTGTCGTTGCTGATTATCGAGCAGCTCGGCGATTCGAGCCGGCTCGCGACGCCGAACGAAACCGTGCTGTCGAGGCTCCCCGACAGCCCTTCCTCGGAACCGAAGCGGAACGCCTGGCTCTCCGGCGCCCAGCAGGCCGCCGCTACCGACACGGCCAGGATCGACGGCGCGAACGCGCCCCGACGATGCGAAATCGTCTTTGTTTTCATTGATTTTCTCCCTCGAGTGGGCGGCGGTCAGCGTTCGCCGCGGCGACGCATTTCGTCCTGCGTGAAGTTCGCGGCGGTGACCCGGCCGTCCTTCGCGGCAGTCAGGTCGAGCACCTCGCCTTCCGCAGTCCAGTTGTCGACGACGTAGCGGCGCGCGACGAGGTCGTACATCTGCGTCTCGTAGGTGATGCACGCACCGACATCCGGCGCCGCCCACAGGCTGCCTTCCTGCACGCGCCACAGGTTGCCCTTGGCGTCGTACATATCGACCTGCAGCAGGGCCCACGAATCCTCGTCGAAGTGGAACACGCGCTTCGCGAACGAATGACGCTTGTCCGGCTTCACCGTCGCCTCGACGACCCACACGCGGTGCGGCTCGTAGCGCATGAGGTCGCGTTTGACATACTCCTGGCCGAGCATGTCCTTGAATTTCTGAGATTTGTCGATCAGCTTGTACGAGTTGTACGGGACCAGCATCTCCTTCTTCCCGACCAGCTTGTAGTCATAGCGGTCGAGCGCGCCGGTGAACATGTTGATCTGATCGACGAAATACAGGTTGTCGAAGCCGGCGACCTGGTTGTCGTAGGCGAAGGTCGGCGAACGGCGCACGCGGCGCTGGCCGGGGAAATAGATCCAGGCGTCCTGCGGCTTGTCGATATACGAGTGGATCAGGTAGCCCTCGCCGGCGCGCGACGGCGGCGTCAGCACGTCATACAGCAGCTTCGATTCGATGCCGGCGACGTCCGCCGGACCCGTCACCTTCGGGTCGTTGAACGGATACATCTCGTACGCCCACTGCTTGTTCTCGACGTAGGAACCGTCCTTCTCGGGCATCAAGGCCGCGATCTGCGCGCGCCGGCCGAGCCCCGTGTAGCGCAGCTTGAAGTTCCACATCGCTTCGGCGCCGGTCTTCGGAATCGGGAACGGAATGCCGGCGCCGAACACCTGTTCGAGCTGCCAGCCGTCGCCGCCGAGCTTCGCGGCCGTCGCGTTCTTCTTCGTCTGCTCCGCGACGAAATCCGGCACCGGACAGCTGCGGCGGCTCGGATACACGTCCATCCGGTAGCCCTTGTAGGCCTTGATCAGCGCAAGCTGCCCGGCCGACAGCTTGTCGGCGTATTTGTCGACGTTCGCAGCATCGATCGAATAGAGCGGCTTGTCATCCTTGAATGGGTCGAGGTGACCCGGCTTCCAGCCCGCGGGCACTTTCGTCATGCCGCCGGTCCAGGCGGGAATCGAGCCGTCCTTGTTGGCCGCGGCTTCGGCGCCGACCGGCGTCAGGTTCTTGCCGAGTGCGGCAGCCTCCGCGTCGGTGGCCGCTGCCCGCACCACCGAGCTGCCGACAAGGGCCGCCACGGCGAGACAGATAAGGCCCAGGCGGGGTGGTTTGATGGTCGTTCTGGTCACGTTCGTCTCCTCGCTTTTTGTATGTGTTGCCGGTGCTTCTGCTGCCTTCACGTTCTCGATGACGTGTTGTCCTGCTGGCTTGGCGGATTGTATGAACGGCCCTTCAGCGAGCGTTATCCGAAATCGGCAAACGCAAATTCCCTTGCTCAGCTGCCCTGCCCGGAGCCGGAACGGGCGGGTGACCTGCACGACCGGCGACGAACCCCAGCCCCGCTCCGGGCAACTCTCACAAATCGCGATACACGAAACAACGGAAAACGCTTGTTCGCCGTGTGGATTTGGGATTAGTCTGAAAAATATAAAGAAAACATCATCAGAACACTTTCCGGTCAGGAGACAGACCGAATGGAAGCTCTTGCAATGACGGCGGAAAGCGACGACCCGGCGCTCGCCGGCGACGACGCCTTTTCCGCCGTCCAGCTCGACACGCGCGACGCCGACGACCACGCATCCTGCCTTCAGCACTGGCGGCAGCGCTACGACCAGCTGTCGGCGGGTGCATTCGCCGGCAAGTTCGAGGAGTTCTGGTTCGGCAACGTCCAGGTCTTTCGCGAACGCACGAATCAGGTCGTGCACGAAATCGGCAGCGCGTGGGAAGGTTCGCGCACGGTGGGCGTGCCGGTCGCGCTGGACGGCACCGGCTGGTACTGCGGCGAAGCCTGCGGGCTGGATTCGCTGATCACGCTGCGCGGCGGCGACGATCTCGACTACCGCACCCCGCGCGTGCACGACGTCGTCGCGGTCACGACCGACACCCAGGCGTTCAGCGACTACGCGGCACAGGTCGAACACCGCGACATCGAAGCCGAAATCGGCAACCGCCGGGTCATCGCCGCGACGCCCGAACAGGCCACGACACTCCGATCCTTTCTGCTGACGGTGATCTCCAGCCTCGAAGCGACGCCGGAACTGCTCCGGCACCCACAGATGCGCAAGGGCCTCGAGCAGGCGATCTACGCGAGCCTCCTCGCGGCCATCAGCGGTGCGCCGGACGCCGCGCGGGCGCCTACGCCGGGACGCGGCCGGCAACTCATCGTCGATCGCGCGCGCGAATACATGAGCGCCCACATCGACGAGCCGATCACGGTCGCGGACCTGTGCACCGAGCTCGAGGTCTCACGGCGCACGCTGCAATACAGCTTCCAGGACATCCTCAACCTGAACCCCGTCAGCTTCCTGCGCGCCCTGCGCCTGAACGGCGTGCGCCGTGCGCTGAAGAATGCGGAGCACGGCCATGCCGCAGTCGCCGACATTGCCGCGCAGTGGGGTTTCTGGCACCTGTCGCACTTCGCGGCGGACTATCGCACGATGTTCGGCGAACTTCCGTCGGAGACGCTGCGCAGCACCGGTTCCAGTGCGAACCGGGCGAGCTGCGCCCTGGGCGGCACTGCTTAAGGTTCCGGCGATCGTCCGCTCCACGCCTGCGCCCATCGCCCGTGACGGGGCCAGCGATCACGTCATGACACCCTGAAGCGCCTCACATCCTGCAGCAGGTTTTCGGCGAGGCTCTCGAGCCGGTCCGCGGTGTGATGGCTTTCTGCTGCGGTGGCCGAGTTCTCGTCGGCCATCCGGGCGATGGTCTCGACATTCTTCGCGATCTCCGTCGACGCGGCGCTCTGCTCGCGCAGCGCGTCCGAAATCTCGCCCACGGTGTCGACGACGCGGCGCGCCGCATCGCGCAGATGCGCCATTGCCTCGCCGGCCCGCTGCGCGCGCTCGACGCCGGCATTCACCTGGCTCACGCCTTGGTGCATGCGCTGCACCGACTCGCGCGCACCGGCCTGGATCGACTGGACCATGCCGGCGATTTCCTGCGTCGACTGTGTCGTGCGCTCCGCGAGCTTGCGCACCTCGTCGGCAACGACCGCGAAGCCGCGCCCCTGCTCGCCCGCTCGGGCGGCCTCGATCGCGGCATTCAGCGCCAGCAGGTTCGTCTGGTCGGCAATCTCCTTGATGACATCGACGATGGCCGAAATCCGCTCGGAGCTGCGGCCGAGATTCTCGATCGTGCGCGCCGAAGACCCGACCGTCTCGGCGATATCGCCGATCTCGCGGACCACCTCCGCGACGATCTCGCCGCTTTCGCGCGACAGCTTGCCGGACTCCTGCGCGAGCTCGTTGGCGGCGCCGGCGTTGGTCGAGATGTGCTCGATGCCGACGGTCATCTGCTCGACCGCCGCAGCCATGCTCGACGCCGCTTCGCTCTGGCTCGCCGACGCGCGGTCGATCTGCTGCGACGACTCGACCATCCCCCTCGCGGTATCCGCAACGTGCCCGGAATTGCTCTGGATGTTCGAGATCAGCTTGCGCATCTCGACCGCCATATCGTTGAAACTGCTGGCGACCAGACACAACTCGTCGCGGGCCTTGAGCTCGATCCGGGTCGTCAGATCGCCCGCGGCGAAGTGGCGGCTGCCCTCGGCGAGGCGACGCACACTGCCCATGACTGACAGGTACGCGCCGACCGAGAAATAGGCGACGAGGGCAAGCCCCGCCAGCAGAACCGCGAGGTTGAAGTAAAGCATGCGCTGCGCTTCGGCGATCCGCTGGCGCAGCAGCTCGTCGAGCGTCGGCAGGAGGATCTCGTGCATCTGCGCATAGCCGACGCCGATCGTTTCCGTCGCCATCTCGTAAAACCGCTCCGCGGGCATGCTCGACGCATTGCCGCCGACGATGTCCGCCACGACGGCCTGGGTGCGGTCGAGCTTCTCTTTCAGTGCATCCCGTGTCGCATCGAGCTTCGGCTTGAGGTCCGGGCGACTCACCGTGATCTTGCCGATGTTCGATTCGAGATCGCGCATCGCGACGCTCACGTCGCCGGAGATCACGCCGATGTCGACGCGCGCCGCGTCGTCGGCGTCGCCCCGCGCGAGCACCCCTGCCCCCTTGGCGCGCAGCTGGCCCGTGCGCTCGAGCAGGTAAGGCATCCGGACGACCGCGGTGGACATCAGGTAGAAGCTTTCCTGCTCGGGGTCGAACGTCAGTCCGTATTCGTCCGCGAGCGAGATCTGGAACGCCAGCAACCGGCCGATCATCGCGGTATGCACAGTGACGCTTTGGGACTGCGTCCAGCTCAGGCCCTCGCTCGTGATCAGCTTCCACTGGCTCTGGACGGATTGCCATTCTCCAGAGCGGCGGTCGGTCTCCGGCAGCGCTTCCTCTAGCGCCACTATCGCCCGATTCACCTCGTCCTCTTTCGCCGCCCGCCGGGCACCCATCGCCGAAGCGCCCCCGAGCAGCGAGGAAGACAGGCCGCGATGTTGCTGCATCAGCTCGACGGCTTTCGACAAGTGCCGCGACAGGCTCGATGCGACAAGCTCACGACGGGTGCGTTCGGCTGTCTCGTTGAGTTCGTTGGCGAGCGTCAGCATCAGGCTCGCGAAGGCAACAAGGATGATGACTCCGAGCAAGCCGAATTTAAACGGATAGCTCAGGCGATTCATCATCGCTTCAGCGGGCGCAAATAATGTCTTCACGATTTCGTTCCTGGATGTTCGCCCGACCTCACGGCACGCAGGCAAACGACAAAGTATAGGACGCCGGCGCCTGCACGTGATCTGATTGACATCCTCCCCCACCTCTCGCTAACGCTCGCCGGCCTTGAGGCCGGAAAGGAGGGGGATTCCTACGGCGCTATACGCTGAACTGTATAGTCGCTTCGGTGGGTTCTTGGCCCGACGCCCTGACTTCAGGCGAAGTATCTGCACAAGCTAACCGGGCGTGTCCCGCCCTTAGCACATTGATCGCGCCGACCACATCGGCGTTCTCCTCGAAACCGCATTCGACGCACAGAAACCGCGCCTGCGTCTGGCGGTTGTCCGCCGATACATGGCCGCAGCACGGACAAGTGCGACTGGTGTTGCGTGGCGGCACGGCGATGAGGTGTCCGCCGTTCCACGCCGGCTTGTAGTCCAGTTGTCGTCGGAACTCGGCCCAGCCTTGATCGAGGATGGCTTTGTTCAGGCCGGATTTGGCCCGAACCTGTTTTCCCGGTTGCTCGCTACTGCCTGCTGCCGACCTGGACATGTTCCGTACCTGCAAATCCTCGATACACACCATCGCGTGGTTTTGGCTGATCGTGGTCGTGGCTTTGTGCAGGAAGTCGCGGCGGGCGTTGCCGATGCGGGAATGGATACGCTGGACGCGGACTTTCGCCTTCTTCCAGTTGTTGCTGAACTTGGTCTTGCGGCTCATCACCCGCTGCGCGCGACGCAAAGCGGTTTCGTGTCGCTTGAAGCTGTGGAGCGGCGCGTAGAACGTGCCGTCCGACAGCGTGGCGAAGCGGGCAATGCCCATGTCGATGCCGACCGCGCCGTCATGTGGCAGTTGGGTTTCAACGTCGCGGCGCGTCTGAATGCTGACGAACCATTTGCCGCCGCTCAGGCTGACCGTGACGTTGCGCAGCTCGCCCAGCGCTTCCCGACTGTTGCGGTAACGCAGCCAGCCCAGTTTGGGCAGAAAAATGCGGCCGTTGGCCTGATCGAGCTTGATCTGTTTCGGGTCGGGATAGCGGAAGCTGTCGCGCTGCCCCTTGCGCTTGAAGCGCGGGAAGTCGGCCCGTTTCTCGAAGAAGTTCTTGTAGGCTTTTTCGAGGTCTTTGAGGGCGTGTTGCAACGGATGGACGGGCGCATCCTTCAGCCAGAATGTCTCCAAGCTGTTGCGCCACGCCGTCAGATGCTTCGCCATCGCGACATAGCCGATGAACTTGCCGCCGGCCTCGTAGTTCTCTTTCTGCAACGCCAGCGCCTTGTTGAACACGAACCGGCACGAGCCTGCGAAGCGGCGCATCTGGTGCTGCTGCTCGCCGGTCGGCATCAGCTCGAATTTGAAGGCTTGGAGACGTTGCATGCGAAAAGACTATCTCAAAACTCCACCGCCGCAAAGGACGCCTGCGGCGTCCGCGCTATCCTTCCCCGGCCTGAAGGGCGAGGTTTGCCGCGCAACTGATCTGAATCAAGCAGCACCGCACGAAGGGCATCCGAACGAAGTCCGCCCGCCGCCGGCGCAAGCGCCCGGAGGGAAAACAGCCGGCGGAGGCGATATAATCGGACCGCTCGAAGGTGCCGCGACGATCGATGTCGCGGAGAATCGGGAAGCAGGTGAAATTCCTGCGCTGCCCCCGCAACGGTAGATGCGCGCCTTGCGCAAAGCCCGGAGACCGGCCTTCCTGATGGTGACTGCGTTGCGGGCCGGCCGCGCAGCACGCGCCTTGTGCCCGTGCCAGCCCCGCATTCGACAACCTTTGCGCGGGATTCAATGGGCTCACCAGGTTCTCAATTCCCCCGGTCCGGCAGCCGTACAGCCCGGCAGCGGTTCTCGTCGGTCCACTGGGGACCGCTGGCTTTCGTCGCCGGCGCCCATGCGGCCGGACTGCTCGCGCTGTCGGGTCTCGGCGGCCCCGCGCCGGCACAGGTTCCACCCGCTGCGCCGGCGACCCTCAGCGTGCGCCTGATTGCCCCGCCAGCGCCGGTAATGCCCACAGCGGTGATGCCCCCGTCCGTGATGCCTGCCCCCGTCGCTGCGCCGCCTGCGAAGGTCACGCCGCCCAGCCCAATCGCAAAACCGGCCATACGCTCCACGCCCGGCACACCGCCACCCAAGGCGACGCCGCCCCGCCCGGCTACGGAAATCGTCCCGCCCGCAGAGGCATCGCCACGTCACGACAACGTCCCTCCCGACAACCCGCCCCGGCCCGTCGCGCAGGCAACGCCATCGTCCACGCACCCGGGCAGCGCAGCGGTCCCCGGCATCCCATCCGCGGCAACCACCCCACCCGCCCCGCCACCGACGACCGTTGCCTTGATTCCGGCGAGCTTCGACGCCGCCTATCTGCATAATCCGGCGCCCACCTACCCGCGCGCGTCACGGCGACGCGGCGACGAAGGGAAAGTCGTGCTCAGGGTGCATGTACTCGGGGACGGGAGCGCGGACGCGGTGGAAGTGGCGGAAAGCAGCGGTCATTCGCGCCTGGACGACGCCGCGCGCGAGGCCGTGCGCAACTGGCGTTTCACGCCTGCCCAGCGGGGGGAGGCGCGGGTCGACAGCTGGCTGCGGGTTCCGATCGTGTTCCGTCTCGACGATTGAGCGCGCCAGCAGTGCCGCGCCAGCAGTGCCATTATGCCGGCGCGTCGAAACCGGCATCCTCGACCGCCTCGCGCAGTTGCTGCTCGGAAACCGTTGCCGGGTCGTACTGCACGCGCGCCTGCGCGGATTCCAGCGACACATCTGCATCCGTGACGCCGGGGAGCGACTTCAGCGCCGCCGTGACGCTGCGCACGCACCCGCCACAGCTCATTCCTTCGACCCTGATTACCGTTTCAACCATCACGAATTCTCCTGTCCACACAAAATCACCGTCCTGGCCGCCAGCGCTTGAGCAACAACGAATTAGTGACGACCGACACCGAACTCATTGCCATCGCCGCGCCCGCGATCACCGGATTGAGCAATCCGAACGCTGCGAGCGGGATGCCGAGTATGTTGTAGATGAACGCGAAAAAGAGATTCTGCCGGATCTTCGACAAGGTCGCGCGCGACAGATCGATCGCGTCGGCGACACCGTGCAGGCTGTTCCTCACCAGCGTGATGTCGGCTGCTTCGACCGCAACGTCCGCCCCGACCCCGATCGCGAACGACACCTCCGCCGCGGCGAGCGCCGGCGCATCGTTGATGCCGTCGCCGGCCATCCCGACCCGTTCGCCGCCTTGCGCGAAAGCCTGTACCACGGCCGCCTTGTCTGCCGGCATCACGCCCGCCTGCCACTCGTCGACGCCGGTTTCGCGAGCGATCGCGGCCGCCGTGGCGACGTGATCGCCGGTCAGCATCACGACCCGCAGGCCGCGCGCCTTCAAGCGCGCCACGGCGCTCGCCGAATCCTGCCGCACGCGATCGGCGACCGCGATCACGCCTGCGCACCGGCCGTCGACTGCGACCGCGACCATCGTCTTGCCGGCCGCTGCGAGGCTCTCCCAGGAGACGCCCGACATGTCGATGCCGCGCTCGGCGAGGAAAGCGGGAGTACCGAGCACGACGTCCCGTCCATCGACCCGGCCCGACAGTCCCTTGCCCGGCTCGGCGACGCTGTCCCCGGCCGACGCAATCGAGACGCCCGTCGCGCGCGCCTCGGCGACGACCGCCGCAGCGATCGGGTGCGCGCTGGCCTGCTCCAGTGCCGCGGCAATCCCGAGCAGGCCGGCGCGGTCCCAGCCGTCGGCCGGCACGACGTCGCTGACTGCCGGCGTACCTTCGGTCAGCGTGCCCGTCTTGTCGACCACCAGCACGCGGATTTTCTCGGCGAGTTCGAGCGCTTCGGCGTTCTTTACCAGCATGCCCGCGCGCGCGCCCTGCCCGGTCCCGACCATGATCGCGGTCGGCGTCGCGAGCCCCAGCGCGCACGGACATGCGATCACGAGCACGGCGACCGCGCTGATCAGCGCCTGCGCAAAGTCCCCGCCGAGCCACCACCATGAGACGAACGTGACGACGGCAATGCCGACCACCACCGGCACGAACACAGCCGCGATGCGGTCCGCGAGGCGCTGCACGGGCGCCTTCGAGCCCTGCGCCTGCTCGACCATGCGGATGATGCCGGCGAGCAACGTGTGGGCGCCGACGCCCGTCGCCCGGCAGCGCAACACCCCTTCGCCGTTGAGCGTCGCGGCGAACACCTTGTCACCGGGCCGCTTGTCGATCGGCATGCTCTCGCCGGTCAGCATCGCCTCGTTGAGTGCCGACGCTCCGGAGACGACTTCGCCATCGACCGGCACGGCATCTCCCGGCCGCACGACGAACAGATCAGCCGGCTTCAGGCTGTCGACCGGGACTGCAACCAGAACCCCGTCCCGCTCGACATGCGCGACCCGGGGCTGCAGGCGCAGCAGCGCATCGAGCGCAGCGGTGGTGCGTGCCTTTGCGCGCGCCTCCAGCAGCTTGCCGAGCAATATCAGGGTGATGATCATCGCGGACGCTTCGTAATACACGTGCAGATCGTGGCGGCCGAACAGCGTGACGATGGCGCTGTAGCTCCAGGCCATGCTCGTGCCAAGCACGACCAGCACGTCCATGTTCGCGCCGCCGCCTCGCAGCGAGGACCAGGCACCGCGGTAAAAACGCGCCCCGATCCAGAACTGCACCGGCGTCGCGAGCATCAATTGCAACCAGCGCGGCAGGAACTCGTGGTGCGCGTCGGCGGCCCAGCCCCCACCGAACATCGCAGGCATCTGGGCAGCGAGCGGCAGCGTCAGCAGCGCAGCAATCCAGAAGCGGCGCAGCTCGGCCTTCCACGCCGCGGCCTGCCGCAAACGCGCCTGCTCCCGGTCCGCAAGCCCGGTTTCCGTCGCAGCAAAACCGGCACGCTGCACGGCATCCTTCAGCGCTTCGATCGTGACCAGACCGGGCTGGTAACGCACGGTGGCGCGCTCGGTCGCGAAATTCACCACCGCCTCGGCGCCCGGCAGACGGTTGAGGACTTTTTCGAGCCGCGTGGCGCACGCCGCGCAGGTCATGCCCGAAATCGCCAGTTCCAGCGTCGCCGCCGGAACATCGAAACTCGCCTTGCGGATCGCCGCGACGACCTCCGCGGGGCCGGCCTCGGCGCCGGAGAAGTTGACGCGCGCTTTCTCGGCTGCGAGATTCACATTCGCGCTGACCCCCGGCAGGCGGTTCAGCACTTTCTCGATGCGGGCGGCGCAGGCAGCGCAAGTCATGCCCGAGACCGGCAGTTCGATTACAGCGTTGCGCGGATCCATCACGGGATTGTTCATTGGTCGACTCTGCAAAACACCGAAGGTCAGCGGTCCGCGGAAACGATGTTGCGGGCCGCAGCTGTCAGTGGCAGTCTAGACCCTGTACCAAAGTACGGAGTCAACTCCTATGAGCAGCGAAATCACAATCGGCACGCTGGCACGTTCTGCCGGCGTCGGCGTCGAGACCGTGCGCTACTACCAGCGTCGCGGCCTGCTGGCGACGGCAGGCACGAAGAAAGGGGCGTTTCGCGTCTATGGCGACTCGGAGCTCGCGCGCCTGCGTTTCATCCGCCGCGCCCAGGCGCTGGGTTTCAAGCTCGATGAAATCGCCAGCCTGCTCGCCCTCGACGAGGAAACCGACCGCGAAAGTGCCCGGGCCCTGGCAAGGGCGAAGATTGCGGATGTTGAAGAGCGCATTCGGCAACTTCAGAGCGTGCATTCCGCGTTGCAGGAGCTCGTCAGCTGCTGCGAGCACACGGAAGCACCGGCACCGTGTCCGATCCTGCGCACCCTCGGCGGCGAGGCTAATTGACAAAGTGGCATACGGAGAAAGGTTCGCTTGATGGCTGCATTCAGACTTCGCAGACCACCCCGCTCCACAGCTTGCCCCCGAGCGTCGGCGCGTTGAACAGCCCGAATACTCCGAACCCGAGCACCAGCAGACCGGCGGCGAAGCGAACCTTGCCGTTGCGCGTGACATCCCTGAACCGCTTGAAGAGCATTCCTGCCAGCATCAGGTTCGGCAGCGTCCCGAGCCCGAAGGCCAGCATCAGTCCGGCACCCCGCCCCGCCGAGCCGGTGACGAGCGCAGTGGTCAGCACGCTATAGACGAGACCGCACGGCAGGAACCCCCACAACAGGCCAAGCGGCAGGGCCTGAGCCGCCGAACGTGCCGGCAGGAAGCGCCGCGTCAGGGGCTGGACCCGCCGCCACAGCCGCAGTCCGACCCGCTCCACCGGGGTCAATAGACGCGTGAACCCGGTCAGGTACAAGCCGAGCGCGATGAGCATCAGGTTCGCCAGCACGTAGAGGCCGAGCTGGACCGGCAGCACGTCGTTGAACAGCAGCCCGACCGTGCCGAGCGCGCCGAGCACTGCGCCCAGCAGGGTGTAGGTGGCGATGCGGCCGAGATTGTAGGCGAGGTGGATCGGCCACTGCCGACGCGTGTCGCCCGGCATGCGCACCGAGGTCATCGCCCCGACGATCCCCCCGCACATGCTTACGCAATGAGTTCCGCCAAGCAGGCCGATGAGGAAAACTGCGATATAACCGGTTTCAGGCATCAGGTAGCGTCGAATACAAGCGAACGCGACGCGGTACCGCGTCGCAGAAAACGCTTCTATTCTAACACTCCCCCGTCGCCGGGCTCCGGCCGAGGCGCGGTCAGATCACCTTGGAGTAGCGAGCGCGCTCCCGATCGGCCCGCAGATACCGGTCGAACACCATCGCGATGCCCCGCACCAGAAGACGGCCTGCCGGCATGACGCTGATCCACTTGTCGGTAACCTCGACAAGCCCGGCCTCTTCCATTGCGCGCAGGTCCTGCAATTCTTCGGCGAAATATTCGTTGAACTTGACCAAGTGCGCGATTTCGATCGAATCGATCGAAAGCTCGAAATGACACATCAGCGCCTGGATGATCGAGCGGCGCAGCAGATCGTCGGCGGTCAGCTCGATGCCGCGCAGCACCGGCAGTTCGTCGCGATCGAGCGCGTCGTAATACTCGTCGAGCGACTTGTAGTTTTGCGAATATACCGGTCCGATCTTGCCGATCGCGGAGACGCCGAACGCGAGCAGGTCGCATTCGGCCTGCGTCGAATAGCCCTGGAAGTTCCGATGCAGCCGGCCCTGGCGCTGCGCGACGGTCAACTCGTCGTCGGGCTTCGCGAAGTGATCCATGCCGATATACACGTAGCCCGCGTCGGTCAGCCGGCGGATCGCCAGTTGCAGGATCTGCAGCTTCGCGTCCGAAGTGGGCATATCGACGACGGTGATGCGCCGTTGCGGCTTGAACAGACCCGGCAGATGCGCATAGCTGTAAAGCGAAATGCGGTCCGGGGACAGCGCAAGGACCTGTTCGAGCGTGCGGTTGAAGCTGATGATGTTCTGCTTCGGCAGCCCGTAGATCAGATCCAGGCTGATCGACTTGAAGCCGGTCGACCGGGCCGAGTCGATGACCAGCCTGGTTTCGTCGAAACTCTGCACGCGATTGACCGCGACCTGGACGTCCTCGTTGAAGTCCTGCACGCCGACGCTCATGCGGTTGAAACCCAGGTCGGCAAGCAGCTTGACCGTTTCGAAGTCGACTTTGCGCGGGTCCACTTCGATCGAGTATTCGCCGTTCGGCACCAGAGTGAAGCGCGAGCGGACCGAATCCATCAGCTGGCGCAACTCGTCGTGCGAAAGAAAAGTCGGCGTTCCTCCTCCGAGGTGCAACTGGGTGACCTGGTGGCTGCCGCCCAGCGCCTCGGCCTGCATCCCGATTTCTTTATCCAGATATTTCAGATACTTGGCGGAACGAGCATGATCTTTCGTGATGATCTTGTTACACGCGCAGTAGTAGCAAATCGTGTTACAAAATGGGATGTGGAAGTATAATGAAAGAGGTTTGCTTACCCCGCCCACCGCACGCTGGGCAAGCCAGTCCCGGAGGGCGCGGTCATCGAAGGCTTCGACGAAGCGATCGGCGGTCGGATAGGACGTATAGCGCGGCCCGTTGATATCAAAGCGGCGGATCAGCTGCGGGTCGAATACAAGATCGTTCTGGCTGGTCATGGTTGTATCGCTCGGGTGCGTTTCGTACGATCGCAAAAAGCAGCGCCGTGGGGGTTGACGTGGATCAACGGACTTCCTTGGCAATCGCAAGTCGGACTTGAACAGAGGGCATTATTATCGTGCAAATGAAGGCCACGGTGCCAATTACGGTAGCCAGTCTGAAAGTCGCGTGTTCCCAGTGCAACCTCGTCGAGCTGTGTCTGCCGTTCGGCATGTCGGAAAACGAGATCGACCGCCTCGACGAACTCGTCGGAGCGCGTCGCAAGATCAAGCGCCAGCATCACCTCTATCGTGCGGGCGACCCTTTCGAGGCGATCTACGCGATCCGGGCGGGTTCGTTCAAGACGGACGTGCTGCTTGAAGACGGACGCGAGCAGGTCACCGGTTTCCAGATGACCGGCGAGATGCTCGGGCTTGACGGCATCAGCACGGAATTGCACTCGTGCAACGCGATCGCGCTCGAGGATAGCGAAGTGTGCGTGATCGCTTACGGCAAGCTCGAAGAGCTGTCGCGCGTCGTCGAAGGTTTGCAGCATCAGTTCCACAAGGTGATGAGCCGCGAGATCGTGCGTGACCACGGCGTCATGACGCTGCTCGGTTCGATGCGCGCCGAAGAACGCTTGGCGGCGTTCCTGCTGAACATGTCGCAGCGATTCACCGCGCGCGGCTTTTCTGCGGCGGAATTCCACCTGCGGATGACGCGCGAGGAAATCGGCTCGTACCTGGGGCTGAAGCTGGAGACCGTGTCGCGGGCGTTCTCGAAGTTCCAGGAAGAGGGACTGATCGCTGTCCAGCAGAAGCACATCCGCATTCTCAATATCGGCGGCCTGAAAAAGCTGATCCAGCACCCGTCGCCGCGGGCCTGAGCTGCATCAGGAACCGCGCGACGGCGCATCCTGCCGCCGTCGCGCAGTCATCGTGGCTGTCAGGGCGGCAATGTCCTGCTCCGTCAACAACTCGCGCGCATAGGGCAGCAGTTCGCCCTCTTCGCGCTCCATGTGGCGCCGGTAACGAGCGGTGAATTGCTCGACCTCGGCGGCCGACAGCTCCGCCGGCTCGCCCCGCGAGATCGGATCGAGCTTCGCCCGGATTGCCGCCCACGCAGCGAACATTTCCTGGTGGTCCGCCAGGATCCAGTCGATCAGCTCGTACAGCGCTTCCCGGCGCCCGCCATCAACGCGCGCGCGCAAG
Organism: Aromatoleum anaerobium; assembly: GCF_012910705.2. Classification (GTDB taxonomy): domain Bacteria; phylum Pseudomonadota; class Gammaproteobacteria; order Burkholderiales; family Rhodocyclaceae; genus Aromatoleum; species Aromatoleum anaerobium. Next base: position 154,172 of record NZ_WTVG02000036.1, read on the forward strand.
ACCGGGAACAGATCATCTTCCTCGTCGAGATGGTGATTCACGGCCGCGAGGTCGAAGTAACGCATCACGTTGACCGCCGCCTGTTGTGCCTGCCGGTCGGCGCCATGCTCGGGCAGCCACGCCGCGAGGCGCGACAGCGTCGCGAGCTGCGCCTGCAGACGTCCGTGGCAAGCTTCGAGCATTTCGAGCGGCGTCTCCAGGCCGGGAGCAACGGGTATCAGGGAATCAGCCATCAGAAAGCTCCGGTAAGAACAAGAAAGCCGGCCGCGTTCTTCGTCAACGCGACCGACACGATCCATGAAAAGACGAGCAATGCGCAGGCCAGCGCGAAGACGCGTATGCGCATCGTCGGGCCGCGGCGCAGCGCAACGTAACCGAGCACGACGTAGACGACCAGCCCGATCACCTTCGCCGTGACCCACGGGGCAACGAACGGGTACTGCGCGCTCAGCGCGGCGAGCGTGATCGCGCTGGCGAGAAATACGGTATCGACCACGTGCGGCAGAACGCGGGTCGCGCGATGATCGAGCAGCGGGCTGCGCCGCATCATCCAGATCCCCTGCAGCAGGAATCCCGACCCGCTCAACATGGCACACAGGATGTGCAGGTGTTTGATCGCAGCGTACACCGCACTTCACCCCGGCCGGCCGTCACTGCGCGGACGCAGATAAACAGGCAGATAGCGGGTTCCCCACAAGCCGAACACGCCTATCCAGCCCAGCGCCGCCGCGAGCATCACGCCGCTCGACCAGGAAGGCGGCACCAGTTCGCCGGCCACGCGCACGACCACGACGAGTTCGAGCCCGAGGAACAGCGACCACGTCAGCTTGTCCGCCACGAGCTTGCCCCCCGAATGTCCCAAGGTCACTCGCGACACCATGCCCAGCAGCACCGAGCCGAAGAATCCGACGCCCAGCGCGTGCAGCGGCGCGAGGCCGAGCCACGCGTGGCCGAACAGCGCAGCGACGCCTTGCAGCGTCGAGAGCAGGAAAGCGATCCCGAGCCACGCGAAACCGATGTGCAGCATCCCCAGCAGCGGCACGCGCAACGCCGGGACCAGGCGCCATTGCACCGACAGCCAGAGGGCAGTCGCCGCCGCCGGTGCATCGACGATCCAGGTCATTGCGCCGAACCCCGCCATCGTCAGCGCGCCGTGGATGACACTCGCCCCCAGCACGATGCCGAGCGCCCAGCGCGGACGGACAACCACGTAATCCTTGACGATGTTGCTGGAAAAAAACGGAATCATGCGGTGACAGACCGTAAAGAACACCGGCAGCAGGCACCACCACACACCGAGGCTGATCGCGACGCGCGCCCAGACGCCGTCACCGGTGATCGCAAAAACGAACCAGGCGAGCACTCCGAAGCCACCCGCCGCGAGCGCAGTGGTCACAAGTCGGGCGTGCAGCGAATCGGGATTGTCGTTGAACGCCACGCCCCACAGCACCCGCAGAACACCGCCCCAGCCGGCCAGCACCAGCAGCAGGCCGGCCGCAAGCAGGCCGGGAATCCACAATCCGAGGGTGGCAACTGCCCACCCGGCAACGAGCAGGCGCCACGGCAGCAGCCAGGCTGCCGCGGGCACATCCTGCGCGCCCTGCCAGCGCGGCATCGCGGTGAGGAGAAAACCGAACATGAACAACGGAAACACGCCGGCGAGGACCAGCAACGCGTGCATCCAGCCCGGCGGAAGCGTCCACGGCAGCGGCGCCACCGCGCCGACGCGGCCCGCGAGCTCGACTGCCCACAGCACGAAGGCCACGAGCAACATCACGCCACCGGAAAAGAACATCGTCCGATGCGGCGCTGCAAAGAGAATCGGCGGCGCGGGCGCGGCCTTGGTTTGAGTCTGCATGGTGCTGCGTTCCTTCAATGATCCCTGCGCGGGCCGCTGCGGCCGGGAATTCCGGGGGCAAGGGTCCGACACGGTAGAATGTCCAGTTGTTTCCGCTGGAGGCCAAGATGCCCAACCCCATTGCCGACATCCCCACCCTGCTGCGTCAGATTTCATTCTTCAGCGAACTTTCCGCCGACGACATCGACCGGGTTGCCCGCTACACCCGGGAACGCACGCTGGAAAAAGGTGAAGTCCTGTTTCAGCGCGGCGACCCGGTCCATGGTTTCTTTTTCGTCGTTTCCGGGCAGGTGAAACTCGCGGTTTCGTCGGCCCAGGGCAACGAGAAGGTTGTCGAGATCATCAGCCCGATGCACAGCTTCGGCGAAGCGGTGATGTTCCTGAACCGCCCGTATCCCGTTTTCGCCGAAGGACTCGTGCCCACCCGCCTCCTGCACATCGGGCAAGCGGTCGTCTCGGATCTGATCGACCAGGACTCCAGCTTCGCGCGCAAATTGCTGGCGGGCATGGCCATCCGGTTGCACAGCATGATCCAGGACGTCGAAATCTATTCGTTACGCTCGAGCACCCAGCGCGTGATCGGTTATCTGCTGCAGCAGGTCGAGCAGGACGGCGCCACCGGCGCTCGCGACATCCAGCTGCCGACCAGCAAGCAGGTCATTGCCTCGCGTCTGAACCTGACTCCCGAAACGCTTTCGCGAATTTTCCACGACCTCGTCAATGCAGGACTGATCACCGTCCACGGCAAACATATCGCACTGCACGATCCGGCCGGCCTCGCCCATTACCAGGGCTGATCGCAAGAGCTGGTGGGCTGGCAGGCCCGAAGCATTCTCCCCAGCGCCCGGAGTGCTCACCTTGACTCGGGTCAATTGCATAAAGAAGCCTGCGAAGAGGCCGTGACAACCGGAAAAACCGCGCCGCGAATGCTGCTCAACGCTCCAGGACATAGATTCCGGGCGCATCCGCGAGCCGGGGATATGCATCCGATGCGGCCGCCCGCGCATCGACCAGTTCTCCGCACCGCGGCGTGAGCCAGCTCATCCAGTCGGTCCACCAGCTGCCGGCCTCTTCCGCGGCTTTCGCGTACCACGCTTCCGCGGTGTCGGATCGGTGCGCGTCGGCGACACGGTACTTGCGCTTCGGCGGAGTCACGGGGGGATTGACGATGCCGAGGATGTGCCCCGAACTCGACAACACATAGCGCTTCGGTCCGGTGACGAAGTTGTTCACGCGATAGGCCTCGTGCCACGGCGCGATGTGGTCGTCCTCGGCGGCGACGGCGTACAGCGGCTGCGTGATGCGGGCGAGATCGATGGGCTCGCCCGCGATGGCCAGCGCATCCGGCTCGATCAGCCGGTTGTGCAGGTAGAGTTCGCGCAAATACCATGAGTGCATCGCGCACGGCATCCGCGTCGTATCCATGTTCCAGTACAGCACGTCGAACGGCGGCGGCGCCTCGCCATACAGCCAGCCGTGGACGACGTAGTGCCAGACGAGACTGTTGGAACGCAGCAGGCGAAAAGCGGAAGCCATCTCCTTGCCGTCGAGAAACCCCTTGCGCGCCATGCTGGCGGTCAGATAGCGAATGCTTCCCTCATCGATGAAGACTTCGATGTCGCCGGGTTTGCGGAAATCCACGAGCGTCGTCAGCAACGTCCAGTCCGCCACCGGGACGTCTTCCGGCTGGAAACGCCGATTGGCCCACGCCATGTACATCGACAGCGCCGTCCCGCCGATGCAGTAGCCCACGGCATGCACCCGCGCGGCGCCGGTAAAGCGACGGGCCGTCTCGACAATCGCGTGAACGCCGTCCTGCAGGTAACGATCGAACCCCACATCGCGCATTCCGGCGTCCGGGTTCTTCCAGCTGGTGATGAACACGTCCAGCCCCTGGTCCAGGAGGAAGCGGATCATGCTTTTCCTCGGCACCAGATCGAGAATGTAGAACTTGTTGATCCAGGGCGTGACGATCACGACCGGCTCCGCGTGCACTTTGGCCCGGGTCGGCGCGTAATGGATGATTTCCAGCAGATCGTTGCGGAAGATGACCGCGCCTGGCGTCGTTGCGAGGTTCCTGCCGACCTCGAAATCGTGCGGGTCGGTCATGCGCACGTCGCCCGCCTGCAGATCGCCGAGAAAAATGCCGTATCCGCGCAAGAGGCTCGCGCCGCGGGTCTGCATGGCCTTGCGCATCGCGACGGGGTTCGTCCAATAGAAGTTCGTCGGCGCAGCCGCATTGATCCACTGGCGCCACCAAAATGCCGCCCTGCGACGCTCCTTGCCGGACATTCCGGGAGTGTTGTACAGCATGTCCTGCATGTGGTGGGTAACTGCCAAATACCACTCCTTGACCAGATCCCAGGACGCCATATCCGTCCATACCGGGTCGGCAAAGCGTTCGTCGTCGATGTTCGGGCTGATTGGATCGGGATTCGTCAGCCCCACGGCGCGGCGCCACGAGTGCTCCTGCAGACGCCAAAGATCGGAGGACAGGCTGGCGATCCTTTCCGCAAGTTCCTGCGGATGCGCAAACCAGGCGAGTTGTGCATGCACGATCGGCGCCGCGACGCCGAGGGGATCGACGGTGCCCTCGACGTGCTCGTGGATCTCGCGCAGCGTCCGCCGCACTGCCTGCGGCGGCGTGAGCGGACTGGAGGGCTTTCCGTTTCTTGCTGTATTCACGATCATCATCCCGTCGTCTTGGGGGGCGAATCGCTGCGTGCTGCAATCGCCCCGCCGAAAGGGTCCTGCTCAATCGAGCGCGTAGACTTGCCCCGCTGCAGGAATCGTAATCCCGGGCCAGTGCAGCCGCGCGGCGAGCGCATCGGCAAACGCCGACGCGGCTTCCTGCTCGCCGTGAACAACGAACGTCCGACGCGGCGCCTCTTCGATGTGCGCGAGCCACTCCAGCAGCCCCGGCTGGTCTGCATGAGCCGAGAGTCCTCCGATGGTATGAACCTGCGCATGCACTGCGATGGGTTCACCGAACAGCGTGATCGTGCGGGCCCCGTCGACCAGCCGGCGGCCCAGCGTCCCTGCCGCCTGAAAGCCGCAGATCACGATGCTGCACTCGCTGCGGCCGACGTTGTACTTGAGGTGATGACGAATACGCCCGGCTTCGCACATGCCGCTTGCCGAGATGATGACCAGCCCTGAGGACTGTGCGTTCAATGCGATCGAGTCCTCGACGTCCTGCACGAAGCGCACGCTGATCCTTTCCGGATGGGCGCGAATCCAGGCGAGCAGGGACCGGGTTTCCTCGTCCCACAGCTCATCGTACCGCAGCGTCAGCTCCGTCACGGCCGATGCCATCGGCGAATCGACCACGACCTCGAGGCGCGGGATCTTCCCCGCCCTGGCAAGATCGGCAAGAACAAAGATCACCTCCTGCGTCCGCCCTACGGCAAAGGCAGGAATGATCACGTTGCCGCGCCTTTGCTCCAGGGTGTCGCGCAGGACGTGGACGAGTTCCGCCTCGGTAGCCTCGATCGGACGATGAGCACGATTGCCATACGTCGATTCGATGCACAGATAATCCGCCCTCGGGATCTTCACCGGATCCCGCAGCACCGGTCGCATCGGTCGCCCCAGGTCGCCGCTGAAAACCAGCCTGCGCGACGTCCCGCCCGTTTCGATATCGATTTCGATGATCGCCGAACCCAGGATGTGCCCGGCATCGCGGAACCGGCAGCGCACGCCGGGATGCGGAACGACCTCTTCATCGTAGGGAACCTTGCGCAGGCTCGCGAGGCTCTCGAGCGCCTGGTTAACCGTGTAGAGCGGCGCTGCCGACCAGCCGTGCCGCACGTTCTTCCGCCGGTTGTTGCGGACCGCCCACTCCGCCTCCTTCTCCTGTATGTGCGCCGAATCGAGCAGCATCACGCCGAGAAGGTCGACGGTGGCGGCGGTAGCATAGATTTTTCCCCGGTAACCGAGCGAAACCAGTCGCGGCACGAGCCCTGAATGATCGAGGTGGGCGTGGGTCAAGACAACGAAATCGACCTCACGAAGATCGAAATCGAGCGCCTGCAGGTTCTTTCGCATCGCATCGCGGCCACCCTGGAACATGCCGCAATCCACGAGGAACAGGCCACCCTCGTGGCGTACCTTCGCGCACGACCCGGTAACTTCGCCGGCGGCGCCCAAAAATGTCAGATCCATAGCCCCTCCCGCATTGCGGGTAGCTTGTTCTCATATCCCTTCGCGCTGGTTGACCTGGGTCAATCGTCCGCTGCTGCCCGCATCGCGCCATTGCCCCCGAGCTGGCTATAATCAACCGTCCATTCAAAAACCGAGGGAGCAGCGCGATGTTCAAGCACATTCTCGTCCCCACCGACGGCTCGCCGCTGTCGGAAGGCACTGTCGCACGTGCGGTTTCGTTCGCCAAGGATGCCGGCGCCCGGATCACCTTCTTTTATGCGCAGCCCGATTTTCCGATGCCGATCTATGGCGAAGGCGCACTGATCGATCCGACCACGCCGGAGCAGTTCGCGAAATCGGCTGAAGAGGAAGCGAGGAAGATCCTCGGCAAGGCCAAAGCGCTGGCAGACAGCGAAGGTGTCGCTGCCGACACCGACACGATCGTGAACGAAGTGCCGTACGAAGCGGTCATCGACGCGGCCAAGCGGCACGGCTGCGACCTGATCTTCATGGCTTCACATGGTCGGCGGGGAATTGCCGGCCTGCTGCTGGGTAGCGAGACACAGAAAGTGCTTACGCACAGCAATATTCCCGTACTGGTGTATCGCTGAGATTGACGACCGGCATGCGAGGCCTGCGAGGCGGGTCTCGCTGCAGTGAGCTAGGGCTGCGGCCGGTTGAGCTCTTCCGGGCTGCGCTGGAGAAACAGCGTCGCCAGGCTGGAGGCAGCACAGACGATCCAGAAACCGAAAAACCCGATCGAATAAGTGGCGGTCAGCGAATATTCGACGGGTTCGCCAAGAAAATACAGGGTCTTGGGATCGACAACCGTAAAGAAGACCGCCTCGGCAATGCCCGCGACAAGAAACGAAGGCCACAGGACCTGGATCCATTTCAGCACTTGACACCCCCTTCACCAGTCAGTTACGAATCCGCGGGGACTATCCGGATCTCCGCACCCGTCGGCACGAGGATGGTTTCACTGAGTCGCCACGTCTGCGCCTCATCCTCGAGCTGAATCAGCCACCGACCCGTCGATAGCGGCGCGACAGCACCGGTGAACACCCCGTCGCGTCCTTTGAGCAGGAGCTTCTGATCCTGCCCGGCGCGCGTCGGATGCGCGATCGTCAGCACCATCGTCGGGGGCAAGACGATTCCCTGCGCGGCGCCCAACCGAACATTGACCTCCTCCGCGCGAAGCCGGAAATCGGCGACGAGGCCCATTTCGCGTGCGCGGACCGAGCGCCCGATGGTTTTTTCGATTGTCTTGCCCTGCTGGTAGTAATCGTCCACCACCAGCCCGTCCCAGCTGGTGATCGCCAGCCACAAGGTCACCGCGCCCGCAATGACGGCGGTCGCCGGGATTGCGATCAGGAACCACGGCCAGCCCTGCTGGTACCACGGCTGAATGTCTTTCGTCAGGGCTGCTGTGCGCATTCGATTGATCCCTCTTAGCGAGGCAAATGGAAAGTCGTGTCTTCCTGCACCGACACGGACGGATCACCGCTCATGCCGACGTCGAAGACGATTTCGTGCGAACCCGGCGCGCCCGATTCAGGCGGCACCCGCACATGCACCGTCACGGATTCGGTCGACGCCGGAGCGATGCTCACCTGCCGGACACCGTCGATGCGAATCCCGTCGAGACCCGACACCGCGATGTCGAACACGCGGGGAGTCTCGAGCATGTTCATGATCTGCAACTGGTAGACATTCTCGATCAGGCCGCCTTCGACCTCGCGCGCCAGCGTCGCCCGATCGCGGATCACGTCCACCCGCAGGTCCGAACGCGTCGCCAGGCCCCACAGCAGCGCGATGCAAACGGACGTCAGGATTGCGCTATAGATCAACGTCCTCGGTCGCAACACATGCGCGATGATTTCCTTTCGTCCCCAGTGCTGCTTGAGCGCATTGTCGGTGGAATAACGGATCAGCCCGCGCGGATAGCCCATCCGGTCCATCACCTGGTCGCAGCCGTCGATACACGCCGCGCAACCGATGCATTCGTACTGCAAGCCCTGCCGGATGTCGATCCCGGTCGGGCACACCTGGACACAGATCCCGCAATCGACGCAGTCACCCAACCCGGCCGAGCGCGGTGCGACGCCCTTCCTGCGCGAACCGCGCGGCTCGCCGCGTTCCTGGTCATAGGTGACGACGAGCGTATCGGGGTCGAACATCACGCTCTGAAAGCGCGCATACGGGCACATGTACAGACAGACCTGCTCGCGCATCACTCCGGCAAAAAGATAGGTGAAGCCGCCGTAGAACAGGATCCAGAATATTTCCCAGGGTCCGAAACTCAGCATCTTCGCCGCCTGGAGCAACTCGTCGAGCGGCGTGAAATACGCCACCAGCGTGAAACCGGTCCACAGCGACAGAAGAATCCATGCGCCGTACTTTGCCGAGCGGATCGCGAGCTTTCGCGCCCCCATCGGCGCGCTGTCCAGTTTCTTGCGCTTGAGATGATCCCCTTCGATCTTCTCCTCGATCCACATGAATATTTCGGTGTAGACAGTCTGCGGACACGCGTACCCGCACCACAGCCGCCCGGCAATCGCGGTGAAGAAGAACAGCGCAAAAGCGGAGATGATCAGCAGGATCGCGAGGTAGAACACGTCCTGCGGCCAGAACACCCAGCCGAAGATGTAGAACTTGCGCTCGGTCAGGTGGAACAGCACTGCCTGTCGATCGTTCCACGTGAGCCAGGGCAGGCCGTAATAGAGGATCTGCGTAAACCACACCAGGACCCAGCGCCAGGTCGCAAAGCGGCCGCTCACCGAACGCACGTGGAGCTTCTTCCGCGCAGCATAGAGTTCGTCGGACTCGGCCGACTTGTCGCGCGGGGAAGGGAACTTCCGAAGGGGTATCGGGGCGGTCATATATCGCTATATCCGTAAGTTCTAATTTGGCGGGCTTGAATTCCCCGGGTCGCCCCCGGGGAATGACTGCTGCCCGAAACGGTTTACTGCGCCGGCTTGTTCGAGAGGCCGTACACGTACGCCGTCAGCAGGTGCACTTTCGCCTCGCCGAGGAATTCGCCGAATCCCGGCATCCGGTTCATCCGGCCCTTCGTGACCGTTTCCATGATCGTCGCCTCCGAAGACCCATAAAGCCAGGCGTCATCGGAAAGATCAGGAGCGCCCATCGCCGGCATCCCTTTCGCTTCGGCTCCGTGGCATGCCACGCAGTTCTGCTGGAACAGCTCTGCACCGCGCTGCGCACGCAGCGAGTCGTGCGCGAGGCCGGACAGCGAGCGCACGTAGTTCGCGACATCCTTCACCCCGTCGGCACCGAGCGTCGGACCGAGAGGGGGCATCACGCCGATCCGCCCGTTGGTGATGGTGGCCTTGATCGTCTCGGGATCGCCGCCCCAATGCCAGGCCTTGTCGGTGAGGTTCGGGAAGCCTTTCGCACCGCGCGCATCCGAGCCGTGGCACTGCGCGCAGTAGGTCACGAACAGCCGCTGCCCCATCCCCCGGGCCTCGGGGTCCGCGGCCACTCCCGCCACGTCCATGCCCTGGTACTTGGCGAAGATCGGCGCATAGCGCTCCTCCGCCTTCCGGGTCTCCGTTTCGTACTGCCCGACCGACGCCCAGCCGAGCACGCCCTTGGTGTTGCCGAATCCCGGATACAGGATCAGGTAGACCACCGCGAAAACCAGCGTCAGCCAGAACAGATACAACCACCAGCGCGGCAGCGGGTTGTTGTATTCGGCGAGGTTCTCGTCCCAGACGTGGCCGTGCAACTCGACCGGACCGGTCTCACGCTTGTTGTTCGACATCAGCACGAACAGGCAGAACAGCAGGCTCAGGGCCACCAGGCCCATCACATACATGTTCCAGAAGCCGCTAACAAAGTCAGCCATTTTTCATCCTTCCTTGGCTTGCCGGGCAGCATGTGGCACCGGCGCATCATCGTCGGTGAAGGGAAGCAGCGCCGCTTCATCGAATCCGGCCCGGGCACGCTTGCTGTAAGCCCAGAAACAGATACCCAGGAAGCAGGCCATGCCGAGTACGGTGATGAGGGATCGCAAATCGTTGATATCCACGGCGCTTCTCCTGCTCGTCACTTGAAGTTCGAAAGCGCGGTACCCAGCCCCTGCAGGTACGCGATCAGCGCTTCCATCTCGGTCTTGCCTTCGAGCGCTGCCCGGGCCCCCGCGATTTCCTCATCGGAATACGGATGGCCGAGGGTGCGCAGCACCTGCATCTTCTGCTCGATGTCGTCCGCCTCGACCGGGCGTTCGAGCCACGAGAACGCAGGCATGTTCGATTCCGGCACGACATCGCGCGGATTGTTTAGATGCACCCGGTGCCACTCGTCCGAGTAGCGACCGCCGACGCGCTGCAGGTCGGGGCCGGTCCGCTTCGAGCCCCACTGGAACGGCCGGTCATAGATGAATTCGCCGGCGACCGAGTAGTGGCCGTAGCGTTCGGTCTCGGCGCGGAACGGGCGAATCATCTGCGAGTGGCAGTTGTAGCAGCCTTCGCGGACGTAGATGTCGCGCCCGACGAGCCGGACCGGATCGTACGGCTTGACGTTCAGCGGGTTGCCCTGGCGATCGATCGGCATCGTCGTCGACTTCTGGAAGAACAGCGGGACGATCTCGACGAGACCACCGACGCTCACCGTCAGCAGCGTGAGCACGATCAGCCAGCCAACGCTGCGCTCGATGAAATCGTGATTCGATTTGGATTTGGCCATGTCACGTTTCTCCGATCAGGCGTGCGCAGCGGCGGGAAGCACGACGGGAGCGTCGTACGCGCGGTGGCCGGCCATCGTTTTGACCATGTTGTAGAACATGATGAGCATGCCGGTCAGGAAGAGCACTCCCCCTGCCAGGCGAATCGACCAGAACGGGTAGCTCGCCTTGACGCTCTCGACGAACGAGTACGTAAGGGTGCCGTCCGGATTCGTCGCGCGCCACATCAGCCCCTGCATCACGCCGGCAATCCACATCGACGCGATATACAGCACGATGCCGATCGTCGCGATCCAGAAGTGGGCATTGATCAGGCCCGTCGAATACATCTCGGTCCGGCCGTACATGCGCGGCAGGAGGTAATACATCGAGCCGATCGAGATCATCGCGACCCAGCCGAGCGCGCCCGAATGGACGTGACCGACAGTCCAGTCCGTGTAGTGCGACAGCGCGTTCACCGTCTTGATCGACATCATCGGGCCTTCGAAGGTCGACATGCCATAGAACGACAACGCGGTGATCAGGAACTTCAGGATCGGGTCGGTGCGCAGTTTGTGCCACGCGCCGGACAACGTCATGATGCCGTTGATCATGCCGCCCCACGACGGCGCCAGCAGGATCAGCGAGAACACCATGCCGACCGACTGGGTCCAGTCGGGCAGCGCGGTGTAGTGCAGATGGTGCGGGCCCGCCCACATGTAGGTGAAGATCAGCGCCCAGAAGTGCACCACCGACAGGCGGTACGAATACACCGGGCGCTCGGCCTGCTTCGGCACGAAGTAATACATCATGCCGAGGAAGCCGGCGGTCAGGAAGAAGCCCACCGCGTTGTGGCCGTACCACCACTGCACCATCGCGTCCTGCACGCCGGCGTACGCCGAATAGGACTTGGTGAGCGTCACCGGAAGCGCTGCGCTATTGACGATATGCAGCAGCGCGACGGTCAGGATGAACGCGCCGAAGAACCAGTTCGCGACGTAGATATGCGAGGTCTTGCGCTTGGCGATGGTGCCGAAGAACACGATCGCGTAGGACACCCACACCACCGCGATCAGGATGTCGATCGGCCATTCGAGCTCGGCGTACTCCTTGCTGCTCGTGATGCCGAGCGGCAGCGTGACCGCGGCCAGCACGATGACCAGTTGCCAGCCCCAGAACGTGAAAGCCGCGAGACCCGGCGCGAACAGCGTGGTATGACAGGTGCGCTGGACGACGAAATATGACGTCGCAAACAAGGCGCAGCCGCCGAACGCGAAAATCACCGCGTTTGTGTGAAGCGGACGCAACCTGCCGAAGTGGAACCATTCCCCGACGTTGAGTTCCGGCCATACAAGCTGTGCCGCAATGATCACGCCGACCAGCATGCCCACGATTCCCCACACCACTGTCATGATGGAGAACTGGCGCACGACTTTGTAGTTGTAAGTCGCTTGCGATTGCATGTAACTGCCCCCCTGATGAAAAACCTTTGCGTCCGGTCTGCAATCATCCACGCGCTAGCAGCCCGGACGAACACGTTGATGCACAACACCGCTGACCGGCCGTTGACTTAGGTCAACATTATATTGCACCGCGCAATCGGGCGGAAGCACATGAGGCATCAATCGCGCAAAAAACCATGTTGGTAACATGGTGAAAATCGCAGGCAAAAAAAAGGGTGCGTATCGAACGCACCCCCAACCCCAACAGAGAGACATGAATACCAGTTGCCGGAATGCCGCCCGAAACTTCGCGGCGACACCCGTGAAAACCATGGGAAAAGTATGCCCATCTCGCCCGGATGAAGTTTTGACCAGGGTCAACAAAGAGTGCCCCCGGCAGCGCTGCGATGTGCCCCGACTCACTTCGCCGACTCACTTCGCCGACTCACTTCGCCGACTTACTTCGGCGGCTCGCAGTCGGTGCCGTCCGGCTGCTTCTCGGCAGGCGGCGGGGCGTCGCGGTCGTCCATCAGCACCCGGTACGCCGGACCTTCCATATCGTCGTACTGCCCTGACTTGAGCGACCACCAGAAGATCACGCCGATCACGAAAACCAGCACGACCGAGAGCGGGATCAGGATGTAAAGGCTTTCCATCAGCGAACCCGGCTGCGCGGTTGGCGCTGCAGGCGCAGCGCGTTGAGAACGACGAGCAGCGAGCTTCCGGCCATGCCGATGCCCGCCATCCAGGGCGTGACGAGGCCCGCCATCGCAAGCGGCACCGAAGTGAAGTTGTACGCGAACGACCACCACAGGTTCTGCCGGATGATCCGCAACGTGCGGCGCGAAAGATCGAGCCCGCACCCCAACCCCGCGAGGCTCTCGCTCAACAGCACGATGTCGGCTTCGTTGCGGGCGAGCTCGGTGCCGCCGCCCATCGCCACCGACACGTGGGCCTGGGCAAGCACCGGAGCATCATTCACGCCGTCGCCGACCATCGCCACCACTGCCCCGGGAGCACGCTGCAACCTCGCCAGGAACTGCTGCTTGCCCTGCGGCGTCAGCGCGCCGTGCGCGTCGTCGATGCCGAGACCATGCGCGACCGCATCGACCGCGCCGGGCGAATCGCCGCTCAGCACCGTCAGGCGCACTTTCTCTGCGCGAAGCTTCGCCGTCAGCTGCGCGGCTTCCTCGCGGGGCACGTCCGCGAGGCGGAACAGCGCGAGCCATTCGCCCGTCCTGCCGAGCGCGATCATCGACCCGCCCCGCGCCTCGAACTCCGCGCAGCGCGCCGATTCAGGGATGCCCAGTTGCGCAGCGACGTATGCCGCCCGCCCGATCGCATGGCGCACGCCCTCGATCCGCCCCGCGATGCCTTGCCCGGTTTGCGCGACGACCTCCTCGACCGCGGGCAGAACGGCGTCTTCTGCCGCGCGGCGCAGTCCCTCGGCGACCGCATGCTCGGAGTCGCGCTCGAGCGCCGCCGCCAACGTGCGCAATTCGGCTTCACCAAGGTCGCCGAGCGGCAGAACTTCCTCGAGGCTCATCCGCCCCCGCGTCAGCGTGCCGGTCTTGTCGAAGACGAAGTGGTTCGCGCGCCCGAGCGTCTCGATCGCATGCCCGCGCGTCACCAGCACGCCCATTCGGGCCAGCGCGTCGGTCGCCACCGTCAGCGCCGTCGGCGTCGCCAGCGACAGCGCACAAGGACACGCGACCACCAGCACCGACACGAACACCCACAGCGCCCGTTCCGGCTCGATGAAGTACCACGCGAGACCCGTCGCGAACGCAAGCGCGAGCAGCGCGACGATGAACACGGCCGCAAAGCGGTCCGACTGCTGCGCGATGCGGGGCTTTTCGCTCGCGCCGCGCTCCATCAGGCGGCGGATCGCCGCGAGGCGGGTCGAGTCCCCGACCTGCTCGACGCGCACCGTCAGCGGGCTCGAAATGTTGATGCTGCCGCCGGTGACCGGACTCCCGGCAGACTTCGGCACCGGCAGGCTCTCGCCGGTCAAGAGCGCCTCGTTCGCCTCGCTGCGCCCGTCGACGACGACGCCGTCGGCGGGCATCACTTCACCGGGACGCACCCGCACGAAGTTGCCCGGCACCAGCTGCGACACCGGCACGCGCTCACCCTCCGGCGCCGGCCAGCCGGGCAGGCACTCGGCAAACGCCGGCAGCACCTTGCCAAGTTCCTCGACGCCACGCACCGCTTTCTGGCGCGCCACCATCTCCAGATAGCGCCCGCACAACAGGAAGAACACGAACATCGTCACCGAGTCGAAATACACTTCCCCGCTCCCGGCGAGCGTCGCCCAGACGCTCGCCGCGAAGGCGCTGCCAACTCCAAGCGCCACCGGCACGTCCATGCCCAGGCGGCGCAACTTCAGATCGCGCAGCGCCCGCCGGAAAAACGGCGCCGCGGAATACAGCACGACCGGAAGCGTCAACAGCAGGCTCGCCCAGCGCATCAGCTGCGCGATGTCCGGCGCGAGGTCGCCCTCCGGGGCGATGTACGCCGGGAAGGCGTACATCATCACCTGCATCATGCCGAAGCCGGCGACGAAGACGCGCCACAGCATCGAGCGGCGCTCGCGCTTGCCGATCTGCTCCGAGCGCTCGGCGTCGTACGGATACGCGCGGTAGCCGATCGCCTGGATCGCGGAGAGGATCCCGGACAGCTTGATGCGCCGCTCGTCCCAGCGCACCCGCGCCCGCCGCGTCGCATAGTTGACCTCGACCAGCGAAACACCCGGCTGGCGCGCGACATGCTGTTCGTTCAGCCACACGCACGCGGCGCAGGTGATGCCTTCGAGGATCAGCGCCGCCTCGCGCTCATGCTCGCCGATCGGCTGCACGAAGGTTTTCTGGAAATCGGGATGATCGAACAGCCCGAGTTCCTGCAGTTCGGCCGGCAGCGCCTCCTTCTGCGGCTCGGGCATCGCGTCGCGATGGCGATAGTAATCAGTGAGTCCGTTCGCGACGATCGACCCGGCGACAGCCTCACAGCCGACGCAGCACATGCGCCGCGACGCGCCGTCGATCGTCACGTAGTGGTGCGTGTCGGGCGGGACCGGCAGGCCGCAGTGATAGCAGTCCTGCTCAGGCAACGATGCTCGGACAGACTCGATTTCGGAAGCGCTCATCAGGGAAACACCGAGGGCGGCGAGTGGGCGGCCCCACCCGTCCGTTCAGGCATCGAAACGTCTTTTAGCACAGTTGACGTCCCGCCGCTATTGCAGTGCAGCAAAACTTGCGGCACGCCAGCCCCCGAAGAGCCGCAATCGTCCGCTTCAGTTTATTTCGCCGTCATGCGAATCGCGCCGTCGAGGCGGATCGTCTCGCCGTTGAGGTAGGCGTTCTCGATGATGTGGCGCACCAGCGCCGCGTATTCCGCAGGCCGTCCCATGCGCGACGGGAACGGCACCGTCTTGCCGAGGGAATCCTGCACTTCCTGCGGCATGCCCATCAGCATCGGCGTCTCCATGATCCCCGGCGCGATCGTCATCACCCGCACGCCGAAGCGTGCCAGTTCGCGCGCCACCGGCAACGTCAGCCCGACGACGCCCGCCTTCGACGCCGCATACGCGGCCTGACCGATCTGGCCGTCATAAGCCGCGACCGACGCGGTGCTGACGATCACGCCCCGCTCGCCTTCGTCGTTCGGCGCCGCCTTCGTCATCACGTCCGCCGCCAGGCGCATCATGTTGAAGCTGCCGATGAGGTTGACGGTGATCGTGCGCGCGAACGACTCGAGCCGATGCGGTCCCTCGCGACCGACGACTTTTTCGGCCGGAGCGATGCCGGCGCAATTGACCAGCCCGTGCAGTGCGCCGAAGCCGGACACCGCGCGATCGATCGCCGCTTTCGCGCTCGCCTCGTCGGTCACATCGGTCGCGACGAACGCAGCAGCGGCGCCCAGCTCCGCCGCCAGCGCCTCGCCCGCGTCACGATTCACGTCGGCCAGCACCACCTTGCCTCCGGCGCCGACCAGCATCCGCGCAGTCGCCGCCCCCAGTCCCGATCCGCCCCCGGTGACGACGAACACGCCATTTTCGATCTTCATTGCGAGACTCTCCGTGAATGCCGCCCGACGCGGGCGTACGAGGGCGCAACATAATGTCCGTTGACGTCAACGTCAACTGGCAAGCCGATACCGATGGATTTTCCACCCCTTCCCACGCAGCAGTTCGTCTATCGCGCCAGCGACTGACGCGCATAGGCTAAACTTCATTCGATCCCGACGCCCCCCCATGGAGACGACAGTGATTGCTCTCGTCGAGTCACAACGCGCACGAATCGCCGAACTTTGCCGATCGCTCGGGGTTCAGCGCTTGGATCTTTTCGGCTCAGGGGTTCGCGGCGACTATTCGCCGTCCAGCAGCGATCTCGACTTCCTGGTTGAGTTCAACGATAGTCCCCCTGCCAAGTACGCTGAGGCGTGGCTTACCCTGCACGAAGAACTGGAACTGCTGTTCGGGCGCCCGATCGATCTCGTCACGAGCAGCGCGATGACCAACCCTTATTTCCGGGATCGTGTCCTGCAGACGCGAGAAACGGTCTATGCACCCTGATTCGCCCAAGTATCTCTGGGACGTGCAAAACGCTGCGGCGCTCATAGAGCGGTTCGTATCGGGCAGATCTTACGAGGACTACGTCAGCGACCCGATGCTCAAGTCCGCAGTCGAGAGGCAACTCGAAATCATCGGAGAAGCGCTCAATGCGCTTTCGCGCCGTGACCCGGCAACAGCGAAAGTCATCCCCGATCTCGCGCGCATCGTGTCGTTTCGAAACGTGCTGATCCATGGCTATGCGTCAGTCGACGACAAGCTCGTATGGGGCGTCGTCGAAGCGAAACTATCTACCCTCCGCCATACGATCACCGACCTCTTGGCCCCTTCCTGATCTGAACCGCCACCCCCCGGCAACGGGGCGTCGATTCACGCAGTCCCCGTTCACGATCCGCCCAGGAACCGGTACAGCGACACCAGGATTCCCGCCGTCGCACCCCAGATGAAATACCCTTCGTACGGCATCGCGTAATACTGTCGCATCCGGCCCTGGTACTCCATCGTGTGGCGCTCGTGGTTCGCCGGATCGAGGAAATGCGCCAGCGGCACCTCGAACGCTTCGGCAACTTCGAACGTGTCGAGCTTCAGCTCGAACGGCGGATGCACGAGCCCGACCACCGGCGTGATCCTGAAGCCGGTCCCGGTGAAGTACTCGGGCAGCTCGCCGAGCAGCTCGATGCGTTCCGGATCGAGACCGGTCTCCTCCTCCGTCTCGCGCAACGCCGTCATCACCGCCGAGACGTCCGCCTTCTCGACCCGCCCGCCGGGAAAGCTGATCTGCCCCGGATGATGGTGCAGATGATCGGTGCGGCGCGTCAGCAGCACCGCGAGCCGTTCCGGGCGCAGGACCACCGGCACCAGCACCGCGGCCGGCCGGAACTCGCCCCGGTGGGAGCCGTCTTCGCGCACCGGCGCCATCTGCGGCGCATCGACAAACCGGCGCCGCAGCCCCTCGGCATCGAACGCCGCTTCCATGAGCCTCTTTTCGATCACTCGTCTTACCTTTTGAGAAAACCCGGCCCCCCAAGTTTTCTTGTCCCCTCGGGGGGCGGAAACGGCAAAGCCGCCTCCTGGAGGGCTCAGTAACGCTTGCGCAGCACGAGCCGGCCGCTCTCCCGCTGCATGTCCATGCGGCCCGGAAAGCGACTCCAACGGCTGATCGTGTCGTGAACGAGGACATCCCCGGCAAGCACAAGGTTACGGCCGGAACTCCGGCCGCTCCGCGCCCACATTCTCCTCACATTGGACACCGAATCCAGTATGGCGGACAAGCAAGCCCAAGGGTCGGCCCTGAATACTCATACCGGACTCCTCTTGTCTCATGCGCCCGGATTACTGGGGGAGCGGCCGGGGTGACATTCGGTGAGCGGCAATCTCACCCGCACGACAAACTGGGCGTCCTTCTCGAACGTGCGCAATTGCGCCTCGGAATCGAAGTGCAAGTCGAGACGTTCGCGGATGTTGGCGAGCGCGATGCGGTTGCCGGCGGAAGCCTCCGCGGCCGAATCGTGAATCGAGTTGCGGACCTCGATGCACAACATCCTGTCCCGCGCACCTATGCTGACCAAGACATCGCCGCCCGCCGCCGCAGGCTCGACTCCATGGCGCACCGCATTCTCGAGCAAGGGCTGCAGTAACAGAATCGGCACCGACGCATCAAGGGGCGCGCCCGCGCAATCCCATTTCACCCGTAGGCGCTCGGCGAGCCGCAACTGCTCGATCTCTAGATACGAACGCGCGAGACGGATCTCGTCCGCGAGCGGCACGAGCGAACGGGGTTCCGCCAGCAGTACGCGGAACAGATCGGATATGTCGAGCAGGACCGCTTCGGCCTGCCGTGCATCCTGCCGCACCAGCGACAAAACCGTATTGATGCTGTTGAAAAGGAAATGCGGCCGGATGCGTGATTGAAGCGCCATCAGGCGAGCTTCAGCCAGCGCCGGTGACAAGACACGCTGGCGCCAGTTGAAGTACCCGAGAATCAAACCGGCGAGCAACGCAGCCAGCACTGCCGCCTTCACGGCACTTTCCGGGGACCCCGCACCCACCAGGGTTCGCATGCCGACATCGAATCCTGCGGCAACCAGCGACACCAGTCCCGTCACCAAGACGACGCCCCGGGGATACGGAGCTTTTGCAAGCCACGGAGACAGGACGAATAGCGCCAGAACCGTGGCAAGAACCGCCGCCTCGAATATGAAACCCCAGTTCGCCGCCTCGGGCAGGACGAAAAACCCTTCCGGCGAGTGAGCAACCAGCGAACCGAGATTTGCAACCTCGGCGATGACGAGGATGCGGAGCATGACACCGAGGTTGCGAAAGTCGGGGAGAGTGATTTGCGGCTGCGGCCGCCCACTGTCGATCATGGGGTCATCCTACAAGAAACCGCCCTCCCCCCCCGGCTCGACCATTCGTAAGCGGAAAATACGCGCTCGTCGGCGGTGCCGGCACCATCGGCAGACCTTTCGCTATGCTGGGTCGAGGCACAGTCTCGGCATCAGCCGGTGCCCCGTACAACTCACCAGCACAAACGGAAACCTCGTGGCCTCCGCACACCTCAATGCCCGGTATCCGGTTCGAGGATTCACCCTGATCGAACTGATGGTCGCCATTGCCATATTGGGGATCGTTCTCGGCCTGGGGATGCCCGCGTTCAACTCCGCAATACAGAACAATCGCGCCACCTCGGCCACCAACGATCTAGTCACCGCCCTTCAACTGGCCCGCTCCGAAGCCGTCAAGCGCCGGCAGGACATCGTGGTTTGCCGGCGTAATGGGGACGGTGACGCGTGCGCGAATGGAACCGATTGGGCGGTCGGCTGGCTGGTGCAAGGCCCCCAGGAGCAAGACGACGGAACTGTCGTTCAAATTACTATTCAGGTATGGGATCCACCTCATGGGAGGGCGATCCTAACCGGCCCCAACGCGGGCATTACGTTTCAGCAGAACGGTCAGGCCAGCAGAGAGGTTGACTTTTCGGTGGTTTTCAAGGACTGCAGCGGTAATGAAAAGCGCACAATCAACGTAAAGACCACCGGTCGCGTTTCGACCACGAGGACGGCCTGCCCATGAAAGCGCCTTCCATCGTCCCGTTGGCAACGCGCGCGGTTGCCCGTGTTTGCGCGCCGCAGCGCGGCGCCACGCTTATCGAGGTACTGGTCGCGGTGGTAGTGCTTTCGATCGGCCTGCTCGGGCTCGCCGGCCTGCAAATGACCAGCCTCCAGAGCAACCACAGCGCCTACATGCGATCGCAGGCGAGTCTGCTCGCGTACGATCTTAGCGATCGCATGCGGGCGAATTGTGAAGGCGTACGCGGCGACGCCTACGCCGATGGAAGCAGTGGAGATCGCGCCGACTGGGATGCGAGCGTCGTCCAGCTTCTGGGGCCGGGCGCTCAGGGAACACTCGAATTGAACGGCCAGGACGCGACGATCGCCATCCAATGGAACGACAACCGGGGACACATCAAGACAGGCGGGGATAGCACCAGCGACAGCACCAAGACCTTCGCTTATCGGACAGAACCATGCGCAGACCGCTGACGAGCCGGCAACAGCAAGGCCTTACGATCGTCGAATTAATGATCAGCCTGACGTTGAGCCTGCTCCTGCTCGGTGGGGTATTGCAGGTCTTTATTGGCAGCAAGCAGGCTTACCGCACCAACGAAGCGCTGTCGCGAATGCAGGAAAGCGGACGCTTCGCGATCGAATTTCTCTCTAGGGATTTGCGCATGACGGGATATCAGGGCTGCGCCAACCTGGAGACGATGGTTCCGAACATCATTGCCGACCCCCCTGTCGTATTTACGAGTGGCACCGCATTGCAGGGTGCGAATAATGTGGCCGCTGGCACGATCGTAGGAGGACGAAGTGTCGCCGCCGGCACCGACACTGTCACCATGCGTTTTGCCGACCCTGCCGACGCCCAACTGAGAGGCAACCTGACCGCTGACAACGCAAACATCCAGGTAACAAGTAATCCTTCGAACTGGAAAGCTGGTGACGTATTGTTCATTACCGATTGTGAAACCGCAGACATATTCCGCGCTACAAACGTGTCAAACGGAAACGTCACGATAGCGCATGCGCAAAACAGCAATACCAGCAACAGGCTTTCGAAGGCTTATGGCGAGGATGCAATCGTGATGTCCTTCAGGGACTATACCTATTACGTTTCCGACACCGGCCGCCTCACTCCGACCGGCCATCCCATCCTGTCCCTCTACCGCGATGCGGAAGAACTCGTAGAGGGAGTCCGCAGCATGCAGGTGCTTTACGGCGTGGATCCCGACGACGACCTCGATGCCGACAACTACGTCACAGCAAACGCCGTCACCGACTGGGCCAGCGTGGTAGCCGCCCGTGTATGCGTCGTCGCCGAAAGCGTCGAGACCAACGTCGCCACCGAAGCGATCACAGTGCCCTGCAATGGTGTGAATGTCGCCATCCCGAACAACCGCCTTGGCCAGATCTTTACGACCACGATCGGCCTGCGCAACCGGCTTCAATGATCATGACCCACCCACTCAGTCCTCCCGTACCCGTTCCTCGTCAGCGTGGCGTGGTGCTCGTCATCTCCCTAATCATGCTCCTGCTGCTCACGATGCTGGGTGTAAGCGGCATGCGGGGCACCACTCTGGAAGAGCGCATGGCGGGCAACATGCGCGACCAAAACCTTGCTTTCCAGGCCGCCGAGGCAGCACTGCGGGCAGGCGAAGCTGCGATGGCCCGGTACGCTGAACGCCCGACGCCAGCCGGATACCCTTGCGCGGACGGAGCACAATGCAGTGTCTACAGCAAGATCGCCCCTGCTTCGCTGGACCTCGCCACCGTAAGCCACTGCTGGTGGACCGGCGGCGACTCATGCGCCGACAATAACGCGATCGAATATACGCCTTTGGCCGACACGGATATCCCTTGGGCTACCAACCCCCGCTACGTGATCGAAGAATACGGATCCATCAAAGACACGTTGAGAGTGGGCCACGGACACACCCCAGGCAGGGATATTTATCGCGTCACCGCCCGCGGAACCGGGCAGACAGACGACGCCGAGGCTCGCCTGCAAACCACCTACGTCCCCGAGCAGCGTTTCGACTGAGAGAACAGAATATCGTGAAGAACCATTCCGTCGCTCGTATCGTTGTCGGCATGTTGAGCTTCGGGAGTTTGATTCCGGGCGCAGCCCTGTCCTCTCCCCTTGCCCTGTCGGAAGCCCCGCTCACGGTATCCACTTCGGTTCAACCGAACGTCATGCTCATGCTCGACAATTCTGGCTCGATGCAGAACATCGTGCCGGACACGCCCTACAACCCAAATACGACGTATCTGGCCAGTTGCCCGAGCGAAAATCGTGTCTCGGCAAGCACCCAGCTAGAAACCCGCATCGTCGATGGGAGTCCCCGCATACGCATCGGCAGTGACAATTACAGATTCGGTATCGCCGCTGGAAGGCGCTGCTTTGCAAGCAATACAGACTACATGGCAAAGCTTTATGCCGATGGCTCCAATGGGGGAAGCACCAGCAGCTATCTTCCGGCGCAATACACGGGAAATTATCTCAACTGGTACTTCGATACCGCCAACGACCCCACCGGCTGTTCCAATACATGGTCATCCGGGAGGAAGCCATGTTCACAAAGCCGAATGATGATTGCAAAGAAAGCCGGGAAGAACCTGATCGATACGATGAGTGCCGGAATGCGGGTCGGGCTATCCTCATATAACAGCGGTGATGGAGGCAGTTTGAAGGAGGTCGTCGGCAATCTGACCACATCGAAAAAGACGACCCTCAAGAGCAAAATCGACGGCCTGGCCGCTTCGGGTGCCACCCCCCTGGCCGAAACGCTTTCCGACATCGGACGGTACTTCGCGACGGGCTACACCGGAGCCCTCACCCTGCATCCGGGACGCCCCAACCAGAGTACAGCGACTGTCTCGCAGGTGTTCAACAATCACAGTTTCGAGAACGACAGCGACCAGAGCATTGTGGCGCCAATCGAGTATTCATGCCAGAAGAGCTTCGCCGTGCTTCTTACCGACGGCCGGCCGCAGCAGGACCAGGACATCAGTACGTATCTGAGGGATTATGACGGGGACTGCGCTGGCGCAAGTCCGCCCTGTCAAACCCATGACCGGAAGCCAGATCAGGAGTACGAGTCGGCCGGCAGCGACTATCTCGACGATGTCGCCCAGGCACTCTACGAAATGGACTTGCGCCCCGATCTGGACGATCCGCCCGGGGCCAAAAACAACATCCGCACACATCTGATCAGCTTCGCCGACGATCAGGCGATCAACGACCCGCTGATGCAGAGCACCGCAACCCAGGGCGGGGGAAAATTTTTGGTAGCCGGCAATGAGGCGGAACTTGCCACCGCGTTCCAGGCTGCTCTCGCCTCGATTCTCGAACAATCCGGCTCCTCGTCTTCTGCCACCGCCAATGCGGGTTTCATCGGTGCTGACACGAAGGTCTACCAAGCCCGGTTCAACAGTGGGGACTGGAGCGGACAATTGCTGGCCTTTGCGATCGAGGATGATTACGCAAAAGCCAACTATGGTCGTGTGTTGACCAGTGGTTCCGGACCGGGCGGGGCGCTGTGGGATGCGGGATCGAAGCTCCCTGCGTGGTCTTCCCGCAATATCTTCACGGTGAAGAATGGCGACGGAATCCCTTTCCGGTGGAGCGAACTCAGCACGGCCGCAGAGCCGAGTACCGAAGGAAATCAGCAGGGCGCGCTCGGCAGCAGTGCCGTGCTCGAGTACCTTCGGGGCAACGATGCTCTGGAGCTGCGGAACGGCGGTACTTTCCGGAACCGGACGGTCAAACTCGGAGACATTGTCAACTCCGCCCCCGTGTTTGTCGGTGCACCCCGTTTCCGCTACCCGGACAGTCTGGAGAGCGCCGCCTATTCGACCTTTGTGACCAACAAGAAAAACCGCACCAAAATGATCTACGTGGGCGCCAACGACGGAATGCTCCACGGCTTCAATGCCGACACCGGCATCGAACAAATGGCCTACGTTCCCGGCCCTGTGTACGGCCGATTGAGCGAGCTCCCCTCCACCACTTACAGCCATCGCTACTACGTCGATGGATCGCCCACCGTGATCGATGCATTTATTGGCAGCGCATGGAAATCCGTGCTCGTCGGCGGACTCAACAGGGGAGGACAAGGAATCTACGCCCTGGACGTGACCGATCCCGCAAGTTTCAGCGAGACAGCAGCGAATGCGGCAAAACTCGTACTGTGGGAATTCACGCATCTGAATGACGCCGACCTTGGCTACACATACAGTCGTCCGGCCATTGTGCGGTTGAAGACCGGCAAGTGGGCTGCCGTATTCGGCAACGGTTACAACAACACGGAAGCCGACGGACGGGCGAGCATAACCGGCAACGCAGTGCTTTTCATCGTTGACCTTGAAACCGGGGCCCTCCTCCGCAAGATCGATACCGCAGTCGGCACCGCCCAGGACCCCAAGGGAACCGGCCGTCCCAACGGGCTTGCGACCGTGGCGCCGGCGGACGTCGACGGCGATCACATCATCGAGGCAATTTATGCCGGCGATTTCTTCGGCAATCTCTGGAAATTCGACCTCAGTAGCGACACCGCCGCCAAGTGGGACGTGGCATTCAAGCAGGGCAGCACCCCGAAGCCGCTGTTCACGGCCTGCGCCGCGAACGCCTGCACGACGGGGTCGAGTTCAAATCGTCAGCCGATTACTGTTCGTCCTGAAATCGGCAAACACCCCACGGGTTCTGGCGTGATCGTCTATTTCGGTACCGGACAATACCTGGAGACCGGTGATAACAATGGCGCAGCGGGGGGCAAGCAAACCTTCTACGCCATCTCGGACAAAGATGCCACCACCGTGGGCGGCCGCTCCAGTCTGGCTCAGCAGAGCATCCTCCAGGAGGGGGCTTATCGGGTCACCACGAAGAATGCGGTGGACTGGGAAACAAAGGGGGGGTGGTTCATCGATCTGCTGCCGCCGTCGAACACATTGCAGGGCGAGCGACAGGTCACTGACCCGTTATTGCGCAACAACCGCATCATCTTCACGACTGTCATACCTGCAAACGATCCCTGCATCCCCGGTGGCCCGAGTTGGTTAATGGAGTTCGATGCCGGCAGCGGATCGCGCCTTGCCTACTCACCGTTCGACGTGAATGCCGACAGTAAATTCTCGACGGGCGATTTCTTGTCTATCTCCGACACGCAGAAGGCTCCCCCTTCCGGAATGAAGCTTGATGGCGGTGCCGCTGCTACGCCGAGCGTCATGGCCGGCAAGGGCGGGCAGGAACGGAAGTACATTTCCAATTCCGCGGGTCTCGAGACGATTATCGAGAACTCGGGCCCGTGGGACACGGGCCGCCAGACCTGGCGCCAACTCGGCCGTTGAATCGGCAAAGGATCTGCCGTGACGACCAAATCGCTGAATTGCCTGGTTACAGCCCTTCTGGTGTCCGTCCTCGTCTGGCATCAGCCCAATGCCCATGGCGCCTCACATGCGCCCCACGGGAAAGAGGAGACCAGCACTTCAGGGGGCCGTATCCGCAGTATTCATCCGTCAGCCTCGAAGATAGTCATCGGCAACACCGAATATGCGTTGTCGCGTTCTGTTCGTGTCTCAGGCCTTGGACCGGCTCCCGTCGGCCCCGAGCGATTGGCGCGGGGCCTGCTGGTGCGCGTCACATTCCATACACCACCAGATGGCGAACAGACACCAATTATCATTGCGATCCATGTGCTTGCCGAATAATTGCTGCGGTACGTGATGCTCGGTGACTCTCACCGGCAGGACGAAAAACCACCAAGACAATCGCCTACCCTTGTCTCGCGACAAAATTTTTCAGGAAACGGGGGAGTATGCCCCCGCGACATCAAACGGATCCCTTCCATGCATTCAACAATCCGCGGCATCACCCTGATCGAACTGATGATAGTCGTCGCGATCGTCGCAATTCTCGCCTCGGTCGGCTATCCATCCTATCAGGACCATGTACGCAAGGCTCGACGCGCCGATGCGCAGACTGCGTTACTCGAATTGGCTCAGTTCATGGAGCGCTATTACACGACGAACGGAACTTATGTCTTTGACGATGACGACAACCTCCCGTTTGGTGAAGCTCCCAAGGAGGGCGCGACGAAATACTACAATCTGGATTTCAGCGACGACACGGTAACTGCAACCACTTATACCCTTGAAGCCGTCCCGAAAGGCCTAATGACCGGAGACCCCTGCGGCTCCCTCAGGATCACAAATACAGGCGCAAAATCCCGCACCGGCACGGCCGATGAATCGCTCTGCTGGCGCCGTTGAAGCCGCTCGATACGCCTCCCGCACGGGGCTTGCCGGCAGGGTTTCTGTCAGCTGGAACGCCAGTCGCAACTGGCAACACGGACGACCCTCGGCCGTCCGCTTGCACTAATCACGATCTGCCGCGCCGCGCCCCCGTCACAGAACGTTATGGTCCCCATCTGCAAGGCGCCTCCCAACCTGCGGGAGGCGCCGGAGGAAACATAAGAAACATAGTCCCGCACCGGCGTGTTACCGGTGATGACCGGACCGCCGTTCCAGCCATCACCAACCAGCAGGATGCTCTCCCCCTCCTCGCGTTCTCCGTTGGCACTGCGGTCTTCGAACACGATCCAGCCGCCATGCCAACCTGTGTTCGGCTTGCAATCGATCAAGCCTGAGCTGGTACAGATCGTCACTCGGCTTCCTCGCTTGATCGCTTCGGACCGCGCATAAAGGATCGCTCCGAGCAATTCGTTGGCGGCGGCAGTCAGGCGGTTTTCACGCATGAGAGTCGCGAAGGAGGGCACGGCAACACCAGCCAGCACCATCGCAACCGTCAGCACCGCAAGCAACTCGATTAACGAGAATCCATCGAGTCCTCGCTGCCGCGGAGATACAAGCCCGTGACTTTCCAGGCAGAAGTCCCGGCTGATCCTGCATGAACCCCGATCTCGCGTCATGGTTTCCACCGCGGCGGTCAAACAATGCGATGAATTCTAATGTCATTTTCTTGAACTTCCAAATAGCATTTTATGAGGCCTGAAAAAAGGCCGTACCCCTGCTGCAACATGACTGTCGGCAGCCCGGCCGGCAGAGCCGACCTACATTCACCATGATCGCCGTGCCGATTGGACAGTCGCCCTACTGGAACAGGTTCTTGCTCACCCGCTCCCCATCAAAAATCCATCAATTTACTGAGTCGCCGCAACTCATCCTCGAATCCCGGCGGCAGGTCGGGTTCGGGGCCGGCGGCCACGGGGCTTTCGAGATCGATCACCGGTTCCGCCGAAGGCGACTCCTGCACTCGTCTGATAGTAGCGGCGGCGGGTGCGGCAGATGCTTCCGTCCCCGATTTCACTCTCGCGATCAGCTGATCGTGCCTCAGGACTTTTTCGGCGTTCTCTCTCAGCGACCGCTTGTTGTCGTCGTGCTTCCTGCGCGTGATTCTGTTCAGGATTCCAATCACTCTTCAACGTCCCTTTGCTTGTGTATCGGAGCCTCGATCGGGCGGTGGTGCTGTCGATGAAGGGGCACAGTCTACTCGACGAGCGGCTGCGATGACCCCCGGAGGGTGAGACCGTCGCCGATCACGCCGCGGCCTCGCAGCCCCGCGTCGAGGGAGGAACGGGGCATCCTCGTGAAGCGCGCCACACCATCCCGCCCTTTTCCCTACAGCTGCCGCATGAACGCGACCAGGTCGGCCTTCTCCTGCCCGTTCAGCTTCAGCGCCAGCACGAGGTTGAAGAATTCGACCGTGTCCTCGAGCGTGAGGCAGCGCCCGTCGTGCATGTACGGCGGGCTGTCCTTGATGCCGCGCAGCGTGAACGTCTTCATCGGTCCGTCGCCCGGTTCGTTGAGGAAGCGTTCCAGGTGCAGGTCGTGCATCTGGTGGTCGAGGTAGGCCGGCGGCTCATGGCAGCCCGCGCAGCGGCCTTTGCCGAAAAAGATCGCCTCGCCGCGCAGCTCCTGCTCGGTCGCCTTGGCCGGGTCCAGCCGCCCTTCGACGTTGAGCTTGGGCGTCGGCGGAAAGTCGAGCATGTTTTGCAGCTGCGCCATGTGGCTGACGTGGATGCGGTCGAAGATCGTGAACCCTTTTTTCATCGCGTGGATCGGGTCGCCGTTGAAGTAGGCGGTGCGGAATTCGAACTCGGTGAAATCCTCGACGGACCGCAGGCTGCGCTTGGAGCCGTGGATCTGCTGGTTGAACAGCCCGCGCAGGCTGACTGTATCGAGGCGGAAGCGCCGTTCCTGCGGGCGGTCGTCCGGGTTCAGGTGGAACTGCCCGGTGGTGTGGCCGTTGACGTGGCAGTCGAAACAGGCGACCCCCAGGCTCGGCTGCGCGCTCTTGCGGTCGTCGGTCGCGTTGAACTCCTCCTGCGGGAAAGGCGTGACCAGGAGGCGCAGTCCGTCGAGCTGGACGGGCGTCAGGATGCCCTTGAACAGACGGTGGAAGTTGTTGATCGACACCACTTCGCCGCGCGACACGTCGCCGAGCTCCGGCCGGTTCTGCAGGAAAATCGCCGGCGGGAATTCCGGCAGGAAAGCTTCGGGGAGGTCGAACTCGACGTCGAAGCGCTCCAGCCGCGGGAACATGTCGATCTGCATCTGCGGAAACACCTGGCCGCCCGTGGCCTGCTTCGGATGAGGCAGCGACGGATAGGGGAAGAGGCCGCGCTCGCGGATCTGCTCCGGCGGCATTTCGGCGAGGGCATCCCAGTCCACGCCTCGCGCAAGACGCGCGGTCGGGCCGACCGGCAACGGCTTGCCGCGCGACATCCGCGCTTCCGGGTCGAGGCGCGGCGTCAGGTCGTAGCGGCTCGCCAGCAGCCCGCGCTGAGTCTGCATGACTTTTGCGCGGGCGGCGACGTCGGCACGCATCGTCTCCTCGAAAGTCTGCATCGGCTCCTTGGCGTTCAGGGGATCGCGGGCGAAATCGAAGCCCAGCACGCGGCCATTGTCGGGCTGGTTGCGGAAAGCCGGGGACAGCGGCGCTCCGTCCGGCGGGTTGAACACGTTCGACCGGTCATGTTCGGACAGGGCGCTGCTCGGGGCGGGTGACGGGGACTTGTCGCGGGGTTTGCACTTCGGCCGCTGCATCGCGGGGGCCGCGGCGGGGCGGTCGGGGCTGTCCTGGGCATGACTCGGTGCTCCACCCGCCAAGAGGGCGGCGACCACAACACTTGCACCGATAACCGGGCTACGTCGTCTGTTCATCGATCTCTCCTTTGGCTTTCCCCGGAAGCTTTGCACGCGCCCCCCCCGACCGGCTGTCCGAGGCCAAAGCCGGTCACCAGATCGAACACTAGACGCTGAACAGCAGGATTGTTATGACGAACAGGACGTACATCGACTACCAGAAACGGGTAGTGGACGTCGAAAACGCGTTCTTTGGGAGGATTTGCGGGGGAGTTTTCGGAGAATCGCCCGCCGCTTCGGCGCCGGATCGCTCGCGCCGCGACGCGCGAAGTCAGACGAAGATGTCGATCGAGCCGCCGACGGTTGCGCCGGAAACGGGCGCGACCGCGGCTTGAGGGAGCGCCTGAAGGAGCTGCGCGGCCTGGGACTGCTGCAGGTCCATCGCTTTCCTGAGGACGAGCAGCGAGGCCTGCGCCTGGACGCTGGCCGCGCTGTTCGCGGAAGCGGCAGCGGCGATCGCGGCGACGTTCATCAGCGGCGCCGTCAGTCGCGGAAGTTGCCGAACTGCAGCGGGAAGTCGGTGATCTCCTTCTTCACCAGCGCGATCGCTTCCTGCAGGATGTCGCGCTTGGCGCCCGAGACGCGGATCGCTTCGCCCTGGATCGCGGCCTGGACCTTGAGCTTGCTGTCTTTGAGCAGCTTGACGATCTTCTTCGCGAGGTCCTGCTCGACGCCGACGCGGACCTTGAGTTCCTGCTTGAGCTTGTTGCCGCCGATCTTCTGCAGGTCGCCATATTCGAGACAGCGCACATCGATTTTCTTCGCTGTCATTTCGGGCAGCAGGATCTGGCGCATCTGGTCGATCTGGAAGTCGCTGTCGCCGAACAGCGTCAGCACTTTTTCGCCCTGCTCGACCCGCGCGTCGCTGCCTTTGAAGTCGTAGCGGCCGCTGATCTTGCGATTGGCGACGTCGACCGCGTTCTTCAGCGAAGGCAGGTCGACTTCGGACATGATGTCGAAGGATGGCATGGCTCGACTCCGGTCAGCCGAAGTGGCAGACGTAGTGGTACGGTTCGCCGGCGACTTCGATGTCGAAGCTGGAATTGGCCGGCACCTTGAAGGACTCGCCGGCGCCGTACCCCTTCCACTCAGACTCGCCTTTCAGGCGCACGCGGCAGCTTCCGGCGACCCCTTCCATGATCTCCGGCGCGCCGGTGTTGAACGTCAGCGTCGCCGGCAGGATCACGCCGACGGACTTCTTCGTGCCGTCGGCCAGCACGATGCCGTGGCTCACGCATTTGCCGTCGAAATAGACGCTGGCCTTGGTGGCGACCGTGACGCCGTCGAACTTGTCGGTGAGGCTCATGATTGCTGCTTTCCTATTCGATGCCGAGAAATCTCTGGATGAAACTCTTCGCAACGAAGCCGACAAAACCCAGCCCGAGCGCGAGGAACAGCCACACGGTGCCGTATCTGCCGGCTTTCGATTGCTTCGCGAGGTTGCCGATGATGAACAGCATGTAGAGGATCAGCGCAGTCAGCAGGATCTTGAGCGACCAGTCCTCGAACTCCGCGATCGTCAGTCCGAAGATGACTGCGTCGCCGTCCATCGATCGGCCTCCTTAGCCGCGCTTCGTCTTCGCGTTCGCCGCGATGCGCATGCGCAGTGCGTTGAGGCGGATGAAGCCGTGCGCGTCCTTCTGGTTGTAGGCGCCCTGGTCGTCCTCGAATGTCGCAATCGTCGGGTCGAACAGCGAATCGGTCTTCGAGTCGCGCCCCGTTACGATGACGTTGCCCTTGTAGAGCTTGACGCGTACCCAGCCGTTGACCGATTCCTGCGTGTTGTCGATCAGCGCCTGCAGCGCGCGACGCTCCGGGCTCCACCAGTAGCCGTTGTAGATCAGGCTGGCGTAGCGCGGCATCAGGTCGTCCTTGAGATGCGCGACTTCGCGGTCGAGCGTCACGGACTCGATCGCGCGGTGTGCACGCAGCAGGATCGTGCCGCCCGGCGTCTCGTAGCAGCCGCGGCTCTTCATGCCGACATAGCGGTTCTCGACGAGGTCGAGGCGACCGATGCCGTGCTTGCCGCCGAGCTCGTTGAGCTTCGCGAGCAGTTCGTGCGCCTTCATGCGCGTGCCGTTGATCGCGACGAGGTCGCCGCGCTCGAATTCGAGGTCGACGTATTCGGCGGCATCCGGCGCCGCTTCCGGCGACACGGTCCAGCGCCACATCGACTCCTCGGCTTCCGCAGCCGGATTCTCGAGGTGGCGGCCTTCGAACGAGATGTGCAGCAGGTTCGCGTCCATCGAATACGGCGAGCCGCCCTGCTTGTGCTTCATCTCGATCGGGATGCCGTGCTTCTCGGCGTAAGCGAGCAGCTTTTCACGCGACAGCAGGTCCCATTCGCGCCACGGTGCGATGACCTTCACGCCCGGCATCAGCGCGTAGTAGCCGAGCTCGAAGCGGACCTGGTCGTTGCCCTTGCCGGTCGCGCCGTGCGACACCGCGTCGGCGCCGGTCGCGCGTGCGATCTCGATCTGGCGCTTGGCGATCAGCGGGCGGGCGATCGACGTGCCGAGCAGGTATTCGCCTTCATAGACGGTGTTGCAG
The DNA here is from genome assembly GCF_012910705.2 of Aromatoleum anaerobium. GTDB lineage: Bacteria > Pseudomonadota > Gammaproteobacteria > Burkholderiales > Rhodocyclaceae > Aromatoleum > Aromatoleum anaerobium. The sequence continues at coordinate 185,640 of NZ_WTVG02000036.1, forward strand.
CGGAACATCGGGAAGACGAAGTCGCGCACGAACTCTTCGCGCAGGTCATCGATGAAGATGTTGTCGGGCTTGATGCCGAACTTCAGCGCTTTCTGGCGCGCAGGCTCGAGCTCTTCGCCCTGGCCGAGGTCGGCCGTGAACGTCACCACTTCGCACTGATAGGTATCCTGCAGCCACTTCAGGATGACCGAGGTATCCAGCCCGCCCGAATAGGCAAGCACCGCTTTCTTGACGTCGCTCATGTCGATTTCCGCTTTTTCCGATTTCCGCTCAACAGACGGGCCGCAGCCTTGTGGTCCGTGGCCCGGACTTGCAAAGGCGCCGGCTAGTCTTCGACTTTGCCGAGCACCAGGTACTCCATCAGGGCCTTCTGCACGTGCAGGCGATTCTCCGCTTCGTCCCACACGACCGACTGCGGACCGTCGATGACATCCGCGGTGACCTCCTCACCGCGGTGGGCGGGCAGACAGTGCATGAACACCGCATCGGCGCGAGCCGCCGCCATCATTTCGGCGTCGACGCACCAGTCGGCGAAATCCTTCATCCGCTCGTCGTTTTCCGCCTCGAAGCCCATCGACGTCCACACGTCGGTGGTGACGAGGTCGGCACCCTTGCACGCCTCCATCGGGTCGGCGAACTGCTCGAAATGACCGGTGCCGTACAGTCCGGCCCGTTCCGGCTCGACTTCGTAGCCGGGCGGCGTCGACACGTGGACGTTGAAATCGAGCAGCTCGGCGGCCTGCAGCCAGGTGTTGCACATGTTGTTCGAATCACCGACCCAGGCGACCGTCTTGCCCTGGATCGAGCCGCGGTGCTCGATGAAGGTGTAGATGTCGGCGAGGATCTGGCACGGGTGGTATTCGTTCGTCAGTCCGTTGATGACCGGGACGCGCGAATGCGCGGCGAAGCGCTCGATGATGTCCTGCTCGAAGGTGCGGATCATCACGACATCGCTCATGCGCGAGATCACCTGCGCCGCGTCTTCGACCGGCTCGCCGCGACCCAGCTGCGAGTCGCGCGTGTTGAGGTAGATCGCCGAGCCGCCGAGCTGCTGCATGCCGGCCTCGAACGACAGCCGCGTGCGCGTGCTCGCCTTCTCGAAGATCATCACCAGCGTGCGGTCGAACAGCGGGTGATACGGTTCGTAGCGCTTGAACTTGTCCTTGATCCAGCGCGTGCGGTCGAACACGTGCCGGTAGTCGTCGCGCGTGAAATCCTTGAACTGCAGGTAATGCCTGGGTTTGGTCATCGCGCCTCCTCTCATTCGAGATGCTTGCGCACCAGCGGCGCGAGACGCGACACCAGCTCCTGGGCATTGGCCTCGGTGAACACCAGCGCCGGCAGCAGGCGGATCACCCGGTCGGCGGTGACGTTGATCAGCAGGCCGGCATCGAGCGCCTGGCGGACCAGGTCGCCGCAGGGACGATCGAGCTCGATGCCGATCATCAGCCCGCGCCCGCGGATATCGACGACGCCGGAAAGCCCTGCGAGCGCTTCCTGCAAGCCGACGCGGATCGCTTCGCCGACCTTGACGGCATTGGCCATCAGCCCGTCGTCCTCGATCGTCGCGAGCGTCTCGAGGCCCGCGGCGCAGGCGAGCGGATTGCCGCCGAAAGTCGAGCCGTGATTGCCTGGTCCGAACAGGCCGGCGGCGAGTCCGGTGGTGACGCACGCGCCGATCGGCACGCCGGAACCCAAGCCCTTCGCGAGCGTCATCACGTCAGGGGCCACGCCGCCCTGCTGGAAACCGAACCAGCGTCCGGTGCGTCCCATGCCGCACTGGACTTCGTCGCAAATCAGCAACCAGCCGCGCTCGTCACAGAGCGCGCGCAGGTCGCGCTGGAAGGTTTCGTCGGCGATATTGACGCCGCCCTCGCCCTGGATCATTTCGAGCATGACCGCAACGATGTTGTGATTGTGCTCGCCGACCGTGCGGATCGCGCCGATGTCCTTGTACGGCACGCGCAGGAAACCGGACACCAGCGGCTCGAAGCCGGCCTGCGTCTTGCGGTTGCCGGTCGCCGACAACGTCGCCAGCGTGCGCCCGTGGAACGCGTTTTCCATGACGACGATCGCCGGCTGGTCGATGCCTTTCCGGTGTCCGTGGAAACGCGCGAGCTTGATCGCGGCCTCGTTGGCCTCGCAGCCGGAGTTGCAGAAGAACACTTCGTCCATGCCCGACACCGCGGCGAGCCGGTCGGAGAGTTCTTCCTGCAGCGGGATGCGGTAGATGTTCGACGTATGCAGCACTTTCGCCGCCTGGCCGGCGATCGCCCGCACCAGACGCGGGTGATTGTGACCGAGCGTCGACACGGCGATCCCGGACAGGCCGTCCAGATAACGCTTGCCCGTCTCATCGAAGAGCCAGACCCCTTCGCCGTGCGTGAATGCGACCGGCAATCTGGCGTAGGTATTCATGAGATGCGACATGGAGGACCCCGATCAGGATGAAGCAGAAATGCACACGGCGGCACTGGCCGCCGTGAATAATCGAAGGGTCGATGTTAAGCGAAAAAGGCGCGCCTTGTACAGATTGCAAGCCCCGATGCAAACCCCCGGCGCGTGTCGCCTCACCGCCTCACCGCACCCACATCATGAAACCGTCAGCCACGACATGAAATCGCAAAGCCGGTTTTCTGCTAGAATCCGCCGCGTCTTTCGCGGTCCTCACAACACCGGCTCGAGCCGGGACGCCGCCTTCTGAAATTCCCTCAGCCGCCGGGTTGCGCTACATGAGCCAATTGATCGAAAGCTTTGTCATCATCGGAGTCACGCGAGAGGGAAAGACTTTCCGCCCGAGCGACTGGGCAGACCGCCTGTGCGGAATCATGTCTGCTTTCGGCGCGGATCATCGCATGATGTATTCGCCCTACGTCCGCCCGGGTTGCACGCTCAAGGGGCACAAGGCGGTGCTGGTCGATGCCAGGCTGTACGAGATCGAGCCTCTGGCCTACAAGTTCCTGACCAACTTTGCCAAAGACAACGACCTGGTCGTGGACCGGATCGACGACGACCAGATGAAGATCTGATTCCCCGCGCAGCCCTGCCTTTTTCGGCCCGACGCAGAAACGGGCGTTGAACCTTCTCAGCGACGGACGCGACGCGGGAAATGAAAACGGCGACCCGAAGTCGCCGTTTTCATTTACTGCCAGCCGGTGTGAAGCTCAGGCGGCCATCGCCTTGATCGCGGCCGACAGGCGGCTCTTGTGGCGAGCAGCCTTGTTCTTGTGGATGATCTTCTTGTCCGCGATGCTGTCGATAGTGCTCATCGAGGTGCGGAACGTGGCTTGCGCCGCCGCCTTGTCGCCACCCACGACGGCCTTTTGCACAGCCTTGATCGCGGTACGCAGACGAGAACGCAGGCTGCCGTTGTGAGCGCGGGCCACGACCGCCTGACGGGCGCGCTTGCGGGCTTGTGCCGAATTGGCCATAGATGTTCTTCCGTTGGTTGGTTCTTGAAAACGCGCGAGTCTACCGATTCGGGCTGTCCGATGCAAGTGCGCCGCGGGCCTTCAGCCGCTATCATCCCCCCCTTTTGGCTACCCGAGATGAATCTGCTGCGCGCCCTCGCCACCGTAAGCGGCATGACCCTGTTGTCGCGCATCCTGGGTTTCGTGCGCGATTTCGTCATCGCCCGGGCATTCGGCGCCGGGATCGCGACCGACGCTTTTTTCGTCGCGTTCCGGCTGCCGAACCTGCTGCGGCGCATGTTCGCCGAAGGGGCGTTCTCGCAGGCCTTCGTGCCGATCCTCGCCGAATACCGGAACCGCCAGGGGCCCGACGAAGCACACCGGCTCGTCAATCGCGTCGCCACGGCGCTCGGGCTCGCCGTGACCGCGGTGTCGGTGCTCGGCATTCTCGCGTCGCCGTGGATTATCCAGGTCACGGCGCCCGGGTTTGCGGCGAATCCGGACAAGTTCGCGCTGACCGTCGAGCTGACGCGCATCACGTTCCCGTACATCCTGTTCATGTCGCTCGTCGCGCTCGCCGGCGGCGTGCTCAACACCTGGAGCCACTTCGCGATTCCGGCTTTCACGCCGGTGCTGCTGAACCTGTCGTTCATCGGCATGGCGCTGTTCGCGGCGCCGTACTTCGACCCGCCGGTGCTCGCGCTCGGCTGGGCGGTGTTCATCGGCGGCGTGCTGCAGCTGATGTTGCAGCTGCGGCCGCTCGCGCGCGTCGGGCTGCTGCCGCGCTTCGACCTCAAGCTGTCGGACCCGGGCGTACGCCGCATCGCGAAGCTGATGGGGCCGGCGATGCTCGGCGTTTCGGTGAGCCAGGTGTCGCTGATCATCAACACCGTCTTCGCGTCGTTTCTCCCCAGCGGCAGCGTGTCATGGCTATATTACGCGGACCGCCTGATGGAATTCCCCGCCGGACTGCTCGGCGCAGCGCTCGGGACGATCCTGCTGCCGAGCCTGTCGAAGCTGCATGCCGACGAACAGCCCGAAGCTTTTTCGTCGCTGCTCGACTGGGGCCTGCGGCTGACGCTGATGCTGACGCTGCCGGCCGCGCTGGCGCTGGCGCTGCTCGCGGTGCCGCTGATCTCGACGCTGTTCCAGCACGGCGCGTTCACCCCCGCCGACGTGATGCAGACCCGTCTCGCGCTGATCGCGTACAGCGTCGGGCTTGCCGGGCTCATCCTCGTGAAGATCCTCGCACCGGGCTTCTATGCGCGCCAGGACATCCGCACACCGGTGAAGATCGCGCTGCTGACGCTCGCGGCGACGCAGCTGATGAACCTCGCGTTCATCGTGCCGCTGCAGCACGCGGGGCTCGCGCTGTCGATCGGCCTCGCGTCGCTGCTCAACGCGGGGCTGCTGTATCGCGGACTGAGGCGGCGCGACGTGTACCGGCCGCAGCCGGCGTGGGGCCGGTTCTGGCTGCGGCTCGCGGGCGGGCTGGTGGTGCTCGGCGCCGTGTTGTGGTTCGGCCGTGGCGACGACGCGTGGTGGCTCACGGAAGGCGGGCTGGCGCGCGTGCTGCGGCTGTCGGCGGTCGTCGCCGCCGGCATGGTGGCGTATTTCGCGACGCTTTTGGCACTCGGCTTTCGCCTGCGCGATTTTCGCCGCCGCGCTGCGTGAGGCCTGCGTGAGGCCAATGCCGGTCTGGAGGCGGGACGCCGATCACCCCATCGCGCTCTACAATGAATCCATCCCGATTTTCTCCACCGAAGGAGCCCATGGGCATGAAACTCATCAGCCACAGCTTCACCGACAACGCCACGATTCCCGGGGAACTCGCATTCTGCATTCCCGCGGCTGCCGGGCACGTGTGCCTCGGCAGCAACCTCAACCCGCACCTGGCCTGGACCAGCATCCCGTCCGGAACCCGCTCGTTCGCGCTGATCTGCCACGACCCCGATGTGCCGGGCAAGGGCGACGACGTCAATCAGGAAGGACGCGTCGTGCCGGCAAGTCTGCCGCGCGTGGACTTCTTCCACTGGGTGCTGGTGGATCTTCCCGCGGAGCTGCGCGAAATCGCCGCCGGCAGCTTCTCGGCGGCCGTCACGGCGGGCGGGAAACCCGGGCCGCAAGCGCCGCACGGGCGGCACGGGATCAACGATTACACCGTGTGGTGCGCCGGCGACGAGTCGATGCGCGGCGACTACTACGGTTACGACGGCCCCTGTCCGCCGTGGAACGACGAGTTGGTGCACCATTACGTCTTCACGCTCTATGCGCTGGACGTCGAATGCATCGCACTCGAAGGCCGCTTCGGCGGCGCCGAAGTGCGCAACGCGCTTGCGGGCCATGTGCTGGCCGAGGCGAAGCTGACCGGCCTCTACAGCCTGAATCCCGCGCTGGAGCGCCGCGCGGGGTGAGGCAGGCGGGCGTGGCGAGCGCGCGTCACGGGCGATACGGGACGAGGATGCGCGGCACGCCAGCCAGCGCGAAACGCGGGTAATCCGGCAGGCCGCCGGCGAAACACGCCGGCACTTCCCCTTCGATCAGCGGGCGCAGGTACGCCCGCGCGGCGTCGGTGACGTGCAGCCCGTCGGCGCGAATGAAGGCCGCAGGCACCTGGCGTTCGAGGTTCGCGATCGCCGCCACCGCGACCGGCGCGACGTCCCAGCGGTACGGGGCGTCGGCGAGACGGCGGATCGCGGCCATCACACCATCGCGCCCCGCCAGCGCGTACTCCACCGCCGCCTGCCCGACCGCGCGGGCCTGCGCATGGTCCGTCGCCGACACCAGGTGGCCGGCCGCGCGCTGCAGGTAGTCCGGGATCGCCCAGTGATGCTTGTAGCCGAGGCGCGCGTGGATCAGGCGCGCGATGCACTGCCCGGCGCCGCCGAGCTGGACATGCCCTTTCGCATCCTCGTCCTGCTCCATCAACAACGTGCCGTCGGCGCGGCGGATGCCTTCGGAGACGGTGATCGCGCAGTATCCCAGACGCGACACGGTGGAGCGGACCGCCGCGAGGAAAGCTTCCTCGTCGAACGGCACCTCGGGAATCAGGATCACATGCGGCGGCTCGTCGTCGTTGCACGCGGCAAGCGCGGTCGCCGCAGCGAGCCAGCCGGCGTTGCGCCCCATGACCTCCATGACGAAGGCACGCCCGACGGGGCTTGTCATCGCCGCCAGATCGAGCCCGGCTTCGAGCATCGAGGTCGCCGCGTATTTCGCCGCGGAGCCGAATCCGGGCGAACAGTCGGTGCCTTCGAGGTCGTTGTCGACGGTCTTCGGCACCCCGACGCAGACCAGCGGATAGCTGCGCTCGGCGGCCGCGCGCGATACTTTCGCGACCGTATCCATCGAGCCGTTGCCGCCGTTGTAGAGGAAATAACCGATGTCGTGAGCCGCGAACACCGCAAACAGGCGGTCATACTGGTCGCGGTTCGCCTCCGGCGGATCGAGGTCGAAGCGGCACGAGCCGAACGCGCCCCCCGGCGTGCCGGCGAGGCGGCGCAGATCGGCGGCCGACAGCGCCGCAGTGTCGATCAGGTCTTCGTCGAGCGCGCCAAGAATGCCGTGACGCGCAGCGAGCACCCGCCCGACCGCATCGGCGCGGGCGCGAGCGGCTTCGATGACGCTTGCCGCAGTCGCGTTGATGACCGCGGTCACGCCGCCGGACTGGGCATAGAGCAGGTTGGCTTTGTTCATCACGGTCCGGAAACGCAAACGCGGCGAGGGACGGGAAAAATTCCCGCCGCTCGCCGCGCCATGCGGGAAAACTCCGATTTACTTCAGCGCCGCGAATGCCCGCGCGGTGATTTCGTCCACCGCGCCGAGACCGCTGATCTTGCGCACTTTCGGCGCGCCCGGCTGGCCCGACGCGGCCCACTTCGAGTAGTACTCGACGAGCGGCTTGGTCTGGGAATGATAGACCTCGAGGCGCTTCGCCACCGTCTCCTCGCGGTCGTCGTCACGCTGGACCAGATCCTCGCCGGTGACGTCGTCCTTGCCGGCGACTTTCGGCGGATTGTACTTGACATGGTAGGTGCGCCCTGACGGCAGATGCGCGCGCCGCCCGCTCATACGCTCGATGATCTCGCTGTCGGGCACGTCGATTTCGAGGACGAAGTCGATCGGCACGCCGGCTTCCTTCATCGCGTCGGCCTGCGGGATCGTCCGCGGGAAGCCGTCGAACATGTAGCCGGACTTGCAGTCGTCTTCCTTCAGGCGGTCCTTCACGAGGCCGATGATGATGTCGTCGGACACCAGGCCGCCCGCATCCATGACTTTCTTCGCCTCGATGCCCAGCGGCGTGCCGGCCTTGACGGCGGCGCGCAGCATGTCACCCGTGGAAATCTGCGGAATGCCGAACTTCTCCTTGATGAAGTTCGCCTGCGTACCCTTCCCCGCACCCGGCGGTCCCAACAGAATCAGACGCATACACCTCTCTCCCAGTCAGGCGGCCGATGCTGCCGGCCGCGTCGTTATGCAAAAAAAGAACTGCCAAAAGCCGCGGAACTTAACCGACTCGTTCGTGCCGGTCAAACGCCGCCCGCACGCGCTCGAGGTCTTCGGGCGTATCGACGCCCGCTGCCGGCGCGACCGCGACGGGCATCACCCGGATCCGGTGTCCGTGCCACAGCGCGCGCAACTGTTCGAGCGCTTCCCATTGCTCGAGCGGCGACGGGGCGAGGCTCGCGTAGCAGCGCAGGAACGCGACGCGGTACGCGTACAAGCCGACGTGGCGCAGCACCGGCAGGCCGGCGGGAATCGCGTCGCGGGCAGTGGCGAACGCATCGCGCGCCCACGGGATCGGCGCGCGCGAAAAATACAGCGCGTGCTCTTGCGCGTCGCAGACGACCTTGACGACATTCGGGTTGAAGAACTCGGCCGCGGCGTGCAGCGGGTGCGCGGCCGTCGCGATCGCCGCGACCGGGTCGTCCGCGAGCGCCTGCGCGACCGCGGCGATCAGCTTCGGCTCGATCAGCGGTTCGTCGCCCTGGACGTTGACGACGATGTCGTCGGCTTTCCAGCCCAGCGCGTCGACGACTTCGGCGAGCCGGTCGGTGCCGCTCGGGTGGTCTTCGCGCGTCATCAGCGCATCGCCGCCGGCCGCCCTGACCGCGTCGAACACCGCCGGGTGATCGGTCGCGACCCACACCGAGGCGGCGCCGGCGCGGCGCGCCTGCTCGAGCACGCGCACGACCATCGGCTTGCCGGCGATGTCGGCGAGCGGCTTGCCCGGGAGCCGCGTCGACGCGTGGCGCGCCGGAATAACGACGTGGAACGCAGCCATCAGCGGCGCCGCAAGGCGTCGACTTCTTCGGCGCCGAGCTGGCGCGCTTCCTCTTCGAGCATCACCGGGATGCCGTCGCGGACCGGGAAGCCGAGGCGGTCGGCCTTGCACACCAGTTCCTGCTTGTCCTTGACGAAGTCGAGAGGGCCCTTGCAGATCGGGCACACGAGGATTTCAAGCAGTCGGGCGTCCATGCGTCAGTTTCTCCAGGATACGTTCGGCGGCGCCCGCGGCGATATGCGCTTTCACCGGGAACTCCCAAGTGTCGGCGGACGCGAAAGACGCGCATTTTACCGCATCCTTGCTGGTGAGGATTTTCGGCTCGCCGGGGGCGAAATCGAGGTCCGCGGCGGTGAAGGGATGATGATCTGGAAACGGGTGCGGCACGACATCGAGCCCCATCCCGGCCAACTGGGCGAAGAAACGCTCTGGACGGCCGATGCCGGCGAGAGCGTGCACGCGCCTGCCGCGAAACGCTTCGGCATTGCAGCATGCGCTGCCGTCAAGCCGGCGGAATTCGCCGCCTTCGAGATGCATCGCAAAGACCGGACGCCCGTCGAGAAGCGACGACAGCGCGGGCGACATTGCGCCATGGGCGACGATCATATCCACGTCGCCCAGCCGGCCCGGCCCCTCGCGCAGCGGCCCCGCCGGCAGCAGCCAGCGGTTGCCAAGCGTGCGCTCATCGACGACCGCGATCTCGACGTCGCGCGCGAGCGGGTAATGCTGCAAGCCGTCGTCGGCGACAATCACGTCACATTCGGGGTGTGCCTGCAGCAGTGCGAACGCCACGGCCGGTCGGTCGGCGCCGACGGCGACCGGACATGCGGTGAGCCGCGCGAGCAGCACCGGCTCGTCGCCGAATTGCCGGGCGTCCCCGTGTGGCGGCACGATCACGACGCCGGCGACTTCGCTGCCATAGCCGCGGCTGACGATGCCCGGCGTAAAGCCCGCCTCCCGCAGCCGGGCGACGAGCCATTCGACGACCGGCGTCTTGCCGCTGCCCCCCACCGCGATGTTGCCGACGACGACGACCGGCACCGGAAGGCGTACCGCGCGCCGGATCCGGAGCTTGAACAACTGGCGACGCGCTGTTGCAAGCAGCAGGAACAGGCCCGACAACGGCAGCAGCAGCACGGCCGCGAGCGAGCGGGTCTGCCAGAACGCCGGCGCGTTGCGCGGCATGGGTCAGAACGACCGCGCCGGTCCCTGACGGGAAGAGGCAGGGGCCGGCGTCATTGGGGCGGCGCCTGGACCGCGAACGTGATGCGCGACAGGCCCGCCCGCTGCGCCGCCTGCATCGCGTTGATGACGCTTTGATGGGCGGCTTTCGCGTCGGCGTTGATGACGACGACCGGCTGATCCTTTCCGGCTGGAACCGCCCGCCCCAGCGCCGCCGCAATCGCCTCGATACCCTTGCCTCCGACCGGCTGCCGGTTCACGAGGATGTCGCCGGTGGCGCTCACCGCGAGGTCGATCTCGTCGGGCAACGTCTCGGCCGGCTGCGCTTCACCGGTCGGCAAGTTGATCTCGAGGCCCGAGACTTTCGAAAACGTCGTCGTCAGCACGAGGAAGATGATCAGGACGAGCATGATGTCGATGAGCGGGATCAGGTTGATCTCCGGCTCTTCCTGGCGTCGGCCGCGCTGGAAGTTCATGTGCTTTCTCAGGCGCGACGCTCGCCGTGCACGACTTCGACGAGCCTGATCGCCTGCTGCTCCATCTCGATGACGAAACTGTCGACGAGGGCGCGGAAATGACGCCAGAAGATCGTCGCCGGGATCGCGATGATCAGGCCCAGGCCGGTGGAGTTGAGCGCGGTCGAGATGCCCTGCGCGAGCTGCTGCGGGTTCGTGCCGGCAGCGCTTTGCGACGCGAAGATGTCGATCATGCCGACGATGGTGCCGAAAAGCCCCATCAGCGGGCTGATCGCGGCGATCGTGCCGAGGGTCGTCAGGAACCGTTCGAGCTCGTGCGCGACCAAGCGGCCGCTTTCCTCGATCGCTTCCTTCATGACCTCGCGCGAGCTGTTGACGTTGCGCAATCCGGCGGCGAGGACTTTCCCGAGCGGCGAATGGGCCGCGATGCGGTTCGTCATTTCACCCGATACGCCTTTCTGGCGCAGATCCGCGAGCACCTTGTCGAGCAGGCCGGGAGGGGCGATCCTGGAGCGACGCAGCGTCACGAGGCGCTCGATGATGAGTGTCACGGCGATCACCGATGCCAGCAACAGCGGCCAGATCGGCCAGCCCGAGGCCTGTATGAGCGCGAACACGTGAGAAGACTCCCCCTTTGCAAAGGCGGAACTCTAGCGTTCGCATGCCTGCAGGGCAAGCTCGGACGCCCCCCGAAGAATCCACAAAAGCTGTGGATAAGTATGTGGATTTTTCGCGGATAGCGTCCCGAAACTCTGTCGCCTCAAGCCAATGGCCACTTCGATCAAAAAATGGGCAACTAAAACTTCCTTTATTATCAATATGTTGAAAATACAACCTTGAATCGAAAGGGTTTTCCGGATCGGGATTGACAAGGCGCCGGGCTTGTGGATTCCGCTACAATCCGCGCATGCAAACCGAGCTCCCGCATGGCGACGGGGATCCGCGCCCTCTCCCTTCGGCTGGCCACGTGCTGAGCGTCGCCGAACTCAACCGGCTCGCGCGCCAGACGCTCGAATCCCGTTTTCCGCTGCTGTGGGTCGGCGGCGAACTGTCCAACCTGACCCGCGCGCCTTCGGGCCACCTGTACTTCACGCTGAAAGACGCGCAGGCGCAGGTTCGCTGCACGATGTGGCGCAATCGCGCGCAATTGCTGCCGTTCCGGCCGGAAAACGGCATGCGCGTCGAAGCCCGCGCGCTGGTGACGCTGTATGAAGTGCGCGGCGACTTCCAGCTCGGCATCGAAGCGCTTCGGCAAGCCGGGGTCGGCAATCTTTTCGAAGCCTTCGTGCGCCTGAAGGACAGGCTCGCCGGCGAAGGACTGTTCGATGCCGCCTTGAAGCGCGCGCTGCCGCGCTACCCGCGACGCCTCGGCGTCGTCACGTCGCCGGCAGCGGCCGCGTGGCACGACGTTCTCGCGACGCTGCGACGACGCGCGCCGCACCTGGAAGTCGTGCTGTACCCGGCTCCGGTGCAGGGAGAGGCGGCTCGAACGCGACTGGCCGAGGCGGTGCGCGTTGCCTCGGGGCGCGCCGCAATGGATGGCATCGACCTGTTGCTGCTCGTGCGTGGTGGCGGCGGCATCGAGGATCTGTGGGCGTTCAACGACGAGAACCTCGCCCGGGCGATCCGCACGTGCCCGGTGCCGGTGGTCAGCGGAATCGGACACGAGACCGACTTCACGATCGCCGACTTTGCTGCCGACCTGCGCGCGGCAACCCCAACCGGCGCGGCCGAACTCGCGAGCGCGGGCTACCACGAAGCCTGTGCGCGCATCACTTCGCTCGGCCGGACGCTTTCGGCGGCGCTGCACTATCGTCTCGATACGCTCGCGCAGCGAATCGACCGCGCCGCCTTGCGCCTCGTTCACCCGCGCGAGTGCCTGGCGGTGGGGCACGAACGCACCGCCCGCCTCGGCGTCCGGCTCGCCGCGGCGATGAGCCGCCGCCTCGAACGCCTGCACGCCCGCAACGAGCAGCTTCGCCTTCGCCTCGAAGCGCGCCGGCCCGACATCGAGCGCGAGGCCGAACGCTGCACACGCCTTGCGAACCGCCTCGCCCTCGCCGGAGAGCGCCTGATCGACCGCCATGGCGCGCGCCTCGCCGGCCTCGCCGCCCATCTTCAGCACCTCGCGCCACACGCCGTGCTGGCGCGCGGCTACAGCATCACGCGCGACGCCGGGGGGCGCATCCTGCGCACGTCGGCGGGCGTGGGCGCCGGCGAGAGGGTATCGGTCGAACTGGCCACCGGCCGACTTCATGCTACGGTGAACAGCACGGACGCATGACGCGGAAAACGCGCGCTTCCGGTACGACCTTGCCTGCGGAGTCGCCGTTCCGGCATTGCTACCATCATCAAAGCCCGACTAGAATCGTCAGGCTTTTAGCCCAACAACCTGAATTGCAACAGGAGAGAGAAAAATGGAACATACCCTGCCTCAGCTGCCCTACGCGAAAGACGCGCTGGCCCCGCACATCTCGGCCGAGACGATGGAATTCCACTACGGCAAGCATCATCAGGCTTACGTGACGAACCTGAACAACCTGATCAAGGGCACCGAATTCGAGAACCTCGATCTCGAGGCGATCGTCAAGAAGGCGCCGGCCGGCGGCATCTACAACAACTCCGCCCAGGTGTGGAACCACACCTTCTTCTGGAACTGTATGAAGCCCAGCGGCGGCGGCGAACCGGCGGGCTCGCTGGCCGACGCGATCAAGGCCAAGTGGGGTTCGTTCGAAGACTTCAAGAAGGCCTTCACAACTTCCGCCGTCGGCAACTTCGGCTCCGGCTGGACCTGGCTGGTGAAGAAAGCCGACGGTAGCGTCGACATCGTCAACATGGGCGCGGCGGGCACCCCGCTGACGACCGGCGACAAGCCGCTGCTGTGCATCGACGTGTGGGAACACGCGTATTACATCGACTACCGCAACCGCCGCCCGGACTTTGTCGCCGCGTTCCTGAACAATCTCGCGAACTGGGACTTTGCCTCGAAGAATTTCGCCGCCTGAGCCCGCGCTGTTTCGCGGCTCTTCCACGAGCCGCGCAGAAAACGGAACGGCCCGTCGACACACGTCGACGGGCCGTTTTCCCGCATGCGGGAGCCGTCGCCGCTACGCGACCAGGCCTTCGGCCTTCATCGCCTCCTGCACCTTCGGCCGCTGCGCGACGCGGGCGATGAACGCCTGGATGTTGGGCCACTTCGCGACGTCGATCTTCAGCATCCCTGTCCAGTTGAGCACCGTGAAAAGATAGGCGTCGGCGGCCGTGAAGGCGTCACCGGTGATGAACTGCTTCCCGGCGAGGATTTTTTCCAGCGCATCGAGGCGACGCTCGATCGTGCCGAGCTGCACCTGCTTGAACTCCGGCGTCATCGCCGGATTGAACAGCGCACCGATCTGCTTGTGGATTTCGGTGGCGACGAAATTGAGCGCCTCCATCTGGTGGTAACGCTCCATCGTGCCGGGTTTCGGCACCAGCCCCGATTCGGGCTTCCGGTCCGCGAGGTACTGGCAGATGACGCCGACTTCCGTCAGCACCTCGCCATTGTCGAGGACCAGCGTCGGCACGTAGCCCTTCGGATTGATCTTCCAGTAGTCGTCGCCGCCGGCGGTCTTCTTCGTCGGGAGATCGACTTTTTCCAGTTCGACCGCAAGGCCCAGTTCACATGCGACGATATGCGGCGCGAGCGAGCAGGCTCCGGGGGAGTGATAGAGCTTCATCGACGTCTCCTTCGAGGGAATTGAATCCTGAGGTGTTGCGCGTTCCGGCTGGGACGACCTTCCTTCCGCCCCCTGCCGGGCGACGAAAACTCTAACACAGCATAAAAGAATGCCCCACACTATGCGCGAGCCCCGCTCGACGGATAATCGCCCCGCTGTTGCCCTGCAGGAGCAGACGAAGATGAACATGCGCAATCCCTCGCCCGCGACGCCCCCGACAATTCCCGCAGCGCCCTCACGCACCCGCAATCCTCTCGACATCAAGGTCCATGCCGCGCTGGCGCGGGCGACGTCGTCGGTTTCCCCGATGTCCCTGCTGCTCGCGAGCATCGACTGGGCCGGACACCTTGCCGGCTCGCCAGGCAAACGGCTGGAGCTCGTCAACCTCGCGCTCGAACAGAACCGCCGCCTGGTGCGCTACCTCCGCGAACTCGCCCTCGCGCTGCCGGGCTCGCCGGCGCGCGAATGCGTCGAGCCTCCGGCGCGCGACCGGCGCTTCATCGCCGACGAATGGCACCACTGGCCGTTCAACCTGATGCACCAGTGCTTCCTGCTCGCGGACGAATGGTGGCAGGCGGCGACGCAGAGCGTTCCCGGCGTCTCGCGACATCACGAGAACGTCGTCTCGTTCACTGCGCGGCAGTGGCTCGACGTCTTTTCGCCGGGCAATTACCTCGCGACGAATCCGCTGGTGTTGAAACGCACCACCGAGCAGGGAGGAACGAACCTGTGGCGGGGGCTGGTGAATGCGCTGGACGATCTCGAGCGCGTCGCGACCGGACATCCCCCGGCCGGCGCCGAAGACTTCGTCGTCGGCCGCGATGTCGCCGTGACGCCGGGCAAGGTGGTGCTGAAGAACCGCCTGATCGAGCTGATCCAATATTCGCCGACGACCGAAAAAGTCCATCCCGAGCCGGTCCTGATCGTTCCGGCGTGGATCATGAAGTACTACATCCTGGATCTGTCACCACCCAATTCGCTCGTGAAGTACCTCGTCGACCAGGGACACACGGTGTTCTGCATCTCGTGGAAGAACCCCGGCGCGGAAGAATCCGACCTCGACATGGAAGACTACGTGCAGTCCGGCTTCCATGCGGCGCTCGCGGCGGTCAATGCGATCGTCCCTGACCGCAAGGTGCACGCGGCGGGCTACTGTCTCGGCGGCACGCTGCTGTCGATCGCCAATGCCGCGATGGCGCGCGACGGCGACGAACGGCTCGCGTCGATGACGCTGTTCGCGGCGCAGACGGATTTCACCGAGCCGGGCGAGCTGGCGCTCTTCATCGATGAAAGCGAGGTCAGCCTGCTCGAAGCCCAGATGGCCGAGACCGGCTATCTCACCGCCGGGCAGATGGCCGGCGCGTTCCAGTTGCTGCGCTCCTACGACCTGCTGTGGTCGCGTATGGTCGGCGAATACCTGATGGGCGAGCGCGCGCCGATGAACGACCTGATGGCGTGGAATGCCGACGCGACACGCATGCCCGCGCGCATGCACACGCAGTACCTGCGGCTGCTGTTTCTCAACGACGACCTGAGCGAGGGGCGCTACCCGGTCGGGGGCAAGCCCGTCGCGCTGAGCGACATCGACACGCCGATTTTCTGTGTCGGCACGGTCACGGACCACGTCGCGCCGTGGCGGTCGGTCTACAAGCTGCATTACCTGACCCCGGCGGAAATCACCTTCGTGCTCACCAGCGGCGGCCACAATGCCGGCATCATAAGCGAGCCCGGCCGGGCGCGACGGCACTTCCAGATCCTCGAGCGACGCCGCGGGAGCAACTATGTCTCACCCGACGACTGGCTCGCGATCGCGCCCCACCACGAAGGGTCATGGTGGCCGGAGTGGGCCGCCTGGCTGAAGGCGCGTTCGGCGGCTCCGGTCGCCCCGCCGGCGCTGGGTGCACCGCGGTCCGGTTACCCCGCCCTCGACGATGCCCCCGGCCAGTACGTGCGGGAAAAATAGGCATTCGCCGTCCTCCGCGCCCGCCCCTTCGTCACTCCCGAAAAGGATGTCGCCATGCATTTCGATACTCGTGCGTCGCTGGCGCTGTATAAGACGAATCTCGAACTGTACCTGCGCCTGTGCGCACTGCTGCGGGAAAACAGCCTGCGCTGGATCGACGCGAACACTCATTCGATCGACACTTGCAGCGCTGAATTCGAGACCGTCATCGCTCGCATGCTCGCCGCCGGCGACTGGACGGCAGTGACGCTCGCGGCGGGCGAAATGCCGTGGAAAGCCGCGCAGCACCAGGTCAACGCCGTGCAGCACCTTGCCGAAACGATGATCGGCAGCCAGAGCGCCTTCGTTACTGCGGCGCAGGAAGCCTTGTCGACGTGGCAGCGGGACGCCGCCGCGGCGCTGCGGGAGACCACCGGCGCAATGCCGCTCAGCACGACCTTGCGGGACCTGATCGAGGATTATCTGCCTTCGGTGTCGCCGCCGCCGCAAGCTGCCGCAGGCAAACCTTCGGGCGCGCGCGTTTGACCCTTCCGAAGGGCGAGGGCTTGCTGCGGGACGAGGACATGCCGCGTCTCACTATGCGCGCTCGCCCGTCTGGCACAAAGTCGTTCATCTTCAAAGCGACGCTGAACTACAAGGCCATCCGCATCACCATCGGCAGCGCGGACGCATGGACCATCGAGGCCGCCCGCGACGAGGCCCGCAAGTTCCAAAGGTGGATTGACGACGGACTCGACCCGCGCGACGTGCTGCGAGAACTGGAAGAGGCCCGCGCCGCCGACGAGGCCGCCGCCAAGGTCGCACAGGAGACTGCCAAGCGCGCCGCCGACGAACGCAGCCGCTACACCCTGCGCGCCCTGTGCGACGCCTATACAGGCCACCTCGAGCGCATCGGCAAGGGCAAGAGCGCCGCCGCGACCCGCTCCGCTTTCAAGTGCCACGTCTTCACGCATGAAGCGATTGCCGCTGCCCCGGCCCGTGAAGTGACCTCGCACCAAATCGCCGCGATGGTGCGCAAGGTGCGCGAGGCCGGCAAGGAGCGCGCCGCCGGGATACTGCGCAGCTACCTGTCTGCCGCCTTCAATGCCGCCAAGCGTGCGCCCTTCGATTCCGCGATGCCTGCCGACCTCATCGCCTTCAATGTCGAGCACAACCCGGTCGACAACATCCCCGCCATCGCAGTCCAGGCCGGAAACCGCACCCTGTCCGCCGACGAACTGCGCGGCTACATCAAAGCCCTTGGCGACGAACTGCCCGGCCAAGCCTTGCGGCTGGCGCTTCTGGCCGGGGGGCAACGCATGGCGCAACTGCTGCGCGCCAAGGTGAGCGACTACGACGCCGACACGGCGACGCTTCGACTGTGGGACGGCAAGGGCAAGCGACAGAGCGCCCGCGAACACCTGCTGCCGCTGGCGCCGAAAGCCGCCGCCCTTGCTGCTGGTCTGGTGGCCCGGGCCAAGGAGCGCGAGCAGAAGCGCGCCAAGGATGCCGGCAAGGAACCCGGCGACGTAGGCGGCATGTGGCTATTCTCGACGCATGGCAAGGTGGCGATGACCTTCACGACACCGGGCAAGCGCGCGGCCGAAATCAGCGCCGGCATGAAGTGCGAGCCCTTCGACCTGCGCGACATCCGCCGCACCTGCGAGACGCTGCTCGCCGGCATGGGCATATCACGCGACACGCGGGCGCAGTTGCTTTCGCACGGCATCAGCGGAGTTCAGGCCGCGCACTACGACCGGCATGCCTACACGGACGAGAAGCGCGCCGCGCTGGTGGCATGGGAAGCGCGGCTCGACGCCATCGAGAAAGGCGAGAAACCGGCCGGGAACGTGCGCCCGCTCCGGCGCAAGAACAAGAACGCTGCCTGAATTGTAAATCTAGGCTATACAAACTATGATTGTCTCGTTCCGTCACAAGGGCTTGGAAGCGTTCTTCCGCACCGGCTCCCAAGCAGGCATCCAGCCGATGCACGCCAAGCGCCTGCGGGAGATGTTGACCGCATTGAACGCTGCCGCCGGACCGGAAGACCTTGCCCGCCCTTCCTGGCGTCTGCACGGCCTGACCGGCGATCGCGCCGGCTTCCTGTCCATGACGGTGCAAGCGAACTGGCGGCTGACGTTCAGATTCGAGGGCGGAGCCGTGGAACTGCTGGATTACCTCGACTACCACTGAGGCACGACACATGAACATGCACAACCCCGCGCCGCCCGGCGAATTGCTCGCCGGCTGGCTCGAAGACCTCGACATGAGCGTGACCGCCTTTGCCGCGCATCTGGGCATCAGCCGCGTGATGCTCTCGCGCATCCTCAACGGGCACGCCGCAGTGACCGCCGACATGGACCTGCGACTATCCGAAGCACTGGGCACGACGCCGGGCTACTGGTTGAAGCTACAGGCGCAGCGCGACCTGTGGGCGGCCGGCGAACGTGCCAAGGAACGGCCACCGGTGGCGCGCATCGGCGCCTGACCGAGCAACGCCGCGCCTACCTCGACGGAGGGAAAACCGGGACACCATCGCCCGGCTGGCGTGGCTCCTTTTCCGATGGTGCGCACGATGGAACGCAAACGATGAGCAAGCTTCTCCGGGATGATTGGCGCGACCGCAAGGCGACCAGCACTCCAGGTGATGTAGAGGCCGAAGAATGGCCCGAGACCGTGAAGAGGGATGACGAGGCATGGCTTGACCCCGACTTCGGTCTGCCGCCGCTTCATCCGTCCGAACTTGACCCGCTGCCCGACTGGAACGCGCCCCTTCGGCAAACGTGGATACACGAACATATTGCCCTTCTGCATGCAGCGGAACGGGTCGAAAGAGATGGGGCGTACGCCACTGAGTGGCGAGGGTTTGAGACTCTGCTGCGCGACGTGAGGAAACTGGATAGTCTGCGCAGAGCATCGCTTGACCCGGAGAAGGGACAGCCAGACTTGGAGAAATTCAGGGCATTTCAGCAACTGCAACAGGTGGAGCAACAGAAGCTTGCCGCCTTCGTGCAAGGGCCATCATTCCAGATTGCGCTCGACCACTACATCACCGTGATGACGCCCATTTGGGAGCGCATCGAGGCGCGGAATGATGACTCCCCCGAGCAGCAGACCATCTTCCGAGCGCATGCAAGGCATCAACGGCGCAATTTCGAATCGCTGCGGTGTGCGAAGCAGGCTGACGACACCGCGCAGTCGACCCCGGAGCCGACCGTAATCGCCGATGCCGTGCCAGCACGTGAGCAAGCCGCGCCGGCAGCGACAAAGGATGCGCAAGAGCCGAGCGGAACCTCGAGGCATGAAGCGAACGACACCCGTGAAGCCAAGGAGTATGCGACGAAGGTACGCATTTGCCAGGCATTCCCCGCGCCCAAGTCCGTGAATGCTGAACGGTGGGCAAGTGGCGGTTTTCTGGGGGACTGCCCGGGGTGGCTGAAAACCGCTCGGGAATCGAACGGCAAGCGCGGTGTATTGGCGTTATGGAACCCCGCGCAGTTTGCATTTTGCATGGTGTCGAACGGGCATATCGGAAAAGGGGCGGCCGCCGCCATTGTCCGCCGGGAGTTTCCGGATTGGTTGGATGCGTGGGAAGAAAAAGCACTTTCGCTCGACTCACTTACCGGCAGGCGACGCCGGTAATCTTACCGGCAGGCGAGGCTGAAACCCTCGCCGCTGCTGGGACTCGCTACCGGCGGTAAGCTTTTCGGATGTTGCCGGTAATCAGAGTGGCATCACCTTCATAGACGAACGGTGACGCCATGCAACAAACGACACACACGCCTACACTCCCGGAACTCCGGCGAGCCATCCAAACAGCAGCCCTTGCGCAACGCATCGGCTACAAGCCCGCCAGCATTAGAACCGCCGTCTGGCGCAACGGGCATTTCCAAGGCATCAAGCTCTTCAAGCTTCCGTCCGGCCGCCTGCTGTGGCCCGCCGATGCAGTCGAACGTCTGACCGCTGTCGAGGTGGCGCAATGAACAACGCCCGTCACCCTAAACAGATGACGAGCGTCTTGGAACCGCGCCGCCATCATATCGCCGCCCCCCTCGTCGAGCTGGACCACGCCGAGGCCCGGACAACCTCCCTGCTGGTCGCGGAGAAGTTCGGCAAGCTCTACAAGAACGTTCTGCGCGCGATCGAGAACCTGGAGTGCTCGCCGGAGTTCGCTAGGCTCAATTTTGAGCCGCGAGAATACGTCGACGATCGGGGCAAGGTTCAACCCATGTACTGCATTACGCGGGACGGCTTCGCCTTCCTGGCGATGGGCTTCACCGGTCGCAGCGCCGCGCAATGGAAGGAGAATTTCATCGCGGCCTTCAATCGGATCGAGCGCGAGCTACGCCGCATCACCACGCAGCGCGCACTGCCCGACTGGCAGGAGGCTCGCCAGCTGTCGTTTCGAGCTGAGTGATCCAGTTCGCTATGCGCGCTGCCGACTCGGGGCTTTCCTGGTGAAAGCCGGCTTGCTGGTGCGTACGGGATTGATGCGTCTTAAGCTCAGGGTAGGGGCGAAACGATTGAGGGTAGGGGATGGTCGCCCATTTGTCCGGCAGATCGAGCAGCCACGGTGGAACCATGACGTTGAAAATAGGCCGCTCCTCGTGGTTCGAGGTGATCATGGTCATGCCGTTAAGATCGGCACTCGCCATGCGGCCGAGTAGATAGTCGGCGGTATTCGCTCCAGTTGTAGCAACGCAGACCTTTCCGCCATCTCCCGCATCCACGGCCAATAGAATGTGCGCGGGCAGGTGCGGGCCGCCGGGCATCCACTTCGCCCGGAAGACAACCCCGACGATTGCCCGGTACTGTGGCTTTCGCTCAAGGGTCTTCTTGAAGTAGTCGAACCACGTCGGAGCCGGACGACGATCGAAGCAAGCGTGCTTCGGCCACGGCCACCCCAGCTCATCGACCCACACGCTACCGCCGTTGTGCGTGAAGAAGTAGACCGGCCGCTGGCATTGCGGGCATTTCCTTGCCCGACAGACATCTTCGAAGCGGCGTTCCGGGGGTGTGAATTCGACTGTCGTACGCCCACCGACACCTCGATCACCTTGGCACCATCCGCCCGAAAGATGAATCGGGGTCAGTCGGCGATCGATGTATCGAAACTCGATTTCGCCACCGCAGCGGAAACACCTCGACATCGGCTTAGCCTCGCATGAATCTCGGCTTGACGCCGATTGCCTACTTCAACACCTCGACAGGAGTACGCCCTCGTCCAATGAGAGGTGACATGCAATTAAGATACACGACTGACATCATCGGGGACTGTGAGATTTGTTACATGGAGGAATTTTTCGGCCTGAACTGCGAGAACTACCCAATATGGGTATGGCACCCCACCACCGGTCGCGGTCCTGCCCCCCGGCGGGCACCCCTAGTTGCGAGGCGTCAAGGCACCCGTGGCTACGTGCTTACACGTAAGCAAGTCTTTGATTTTCATACATATTGTTTGACGTACAAGTACCGTACACATGACAATGAATGTACCTGACCGACAGGACAGGAGCGGCGGCGCGGAGTGTTCCCGCACCCCGACCGCCTGACCGCAACGCACGACTGCTTGGAGAAGTGCATCATGGCTACCCGGAATCATACGACACCCGCTTACGATTGGATCGGTCTCACCGCAGATGCCACGGAGCGCATCGTATCGCACCTACAACGGGCGACTGTCGCCCAGCTAGTACCTCTGCACAGAGGTTATGACTGTTTGGCTGGGTGCGGGTAAGCGCGGGCCAGTTTGCTCCGGGCGCGGTCGGTGGTGAACATCCAGTGGATGCGAGCGCCGATGGCGTTGCGCTGCTGCTCCCAAGCTGCAATTTCGCTGACGAGTCGGTCGCGGTCGCCGATGCGCCGGTCGAGGCACTGGCTGCGCAGCACCCCGATTTCGATCTCGACCATGTTGAGCCAGCTGGCGTGCTTGGGGGTGTAATGGAATTCCAGACGATGCAGCAACCGATGAGCTTCGGGCGCCGGGAAGGCTTCATAGAGCGCGCCGGGCGTATGGGTCGACAGGTTGTCGAGGACGACACGGATACGCTCGGCCTGCGGATAGTGGCAGTCGACCAGTTCGCGCATGCATTCGGCGAAGTCGCGCGCGGTGCGCTGCTCGGTTACCTTGACCCGGCGCCAGGACCGGTGCGCGTCGAGGAAGACGAACAGGTTGGCGGTCCCGTTGCGGCGATACTCGTAGTCGTAGCGCTCGAGCTGTCCGGGCATCGCCGGGATGGGCTGGCGCGCCTCGCCGATGAGCTGGGTGGGACTTTCATCGAAGCAGACCACCGGGCGCTCGGGATCGGGGACTTCAGCGTAGAGGTCGAGCACGTCCTCCATCCGGGCAACGTAGTGACCGTCGACCCTGCGGGATGCACCACATCTTCTGGCGCCAAGGCTTGAGCTCGTTCTCCGCCAGGCGGCGGCGCACCGTCTCGCGTGACAGGCTCGCGTGCTCGGTGAGCTTGACTATCTCCCCGCCAGCAATTCGAGCGTCCAGCGCGACCGCCCCGTTGGCGGCTTGGGTGCATGCCGTGGCGACCAGCAGCGCCTCTTCCTTGCCGGTGAGCTTGCGCTCCGGCCCCAGGGCGCGGCTCGTCGCTGAGCGCCGCTTCGATGCTGCCCAGCACGAAGCGGCGTTTGGTCCGATAGACCGTCGAGCCGCCCACTCCGACGTTCGTGGCAATCTCCTCGTCGCCGGCTCCGGCATCGGCCGCCAGCAGGATCTGCGCGCGTTTCACCTGCGCACCGCTGCCTTGCCGCCGCCCAGCAGCATCCTCAATTCGTCGCGTTCGGCTTGGCTCAATTCGACCCGGTAGCGTACATTCATCGCGGCCCCTCCAAAATCTGGAGAGACAACAAAATGAGCCAGAACTCCGACGCGGAACTCACCCCTTCGTCACCGCGCTTCACACCGGTGCAAGAGTACCTCGCCTTCATCTATGCGTAGCACTCAGGTGCTCGGCCGGCCGCCGGCCGAAGCCGACTTGCAACGCTACTTCCATCACGCCACCCTCGGTGCATCAGATGGTGCTCACGCTCGAGCGCCTGGGACTCCTCAGCCGACAGCCTGGAGTCGCACGCAGCATCCGACTCCTCGCCCCGCCCGAAGCCCTGCCCTCCTGCGCTCGCCCGACCATCAACCTGTCAAATTCTGTGTGCAGAGGTACTAGAGCAAGCCCTCGCCCGCAAGCAAATGACCGACCTGGAGCGCGATTTGATGCGCAAAGCACACGCGATGCTCCACGGCGACGGGGAAGCCGCTGACCGCTGGATGGCGGAGGTTGTCGAGCTGTCGGGCCGCACGTTGACCGACCGGGAACGCGCGCTGCTCGGATTGGTGGATG
The DNA here is from genome assembly GCF_012910705.2 of Aromatoleum anaerobium. Lineage (GTDB taxonomy): Bacteria > Pseudomonadota > Gammaproteobacteria > Burkholderiales > Rhodocyclaceae > Aromatoleum > Aromatoleum anaerobium. Next base: position 208,999 of record NZ_WTVG02000036.1, read on the forward strand.
TGCTTGCGGAAACCTGCCCCGCCTGAGCGAAGCACGTTGCGAGGGTGACAGAGAGCCGGGGCGACCCGGCTTTTTCGCCTCTTGGGGAGGGGGATAGCACCCCTAGTGTTTAGTTGCGTTAATACAAGATAGTATTATGATACCCACTTCGCTTGACACAAGGGGGTCTCATGGCGCGAGTGGCGGTTGAGTTGTCGTGTCCGGCAGAAGTGATGTCGGAGCTTGAGCGTCTGTCTCGAAGTCGGAGCGGCGAGGTTCGCCTGGTCGAGCGTGCGCGCATCGTTCTGGCGTGCCTGCATGGCAAGCGCAATGACGAGGTTGCCAGCGAGCTCGGTGTTCGACCGAATACGGTCGGGCTGTGGCGCCGACGCTTTGCCGAGCAAGGTATCGCAGGGCTTCGCGACGCGCCCCGGCCCGGCAAGCCCGCCAAGTACGGTGTCGAGTTGCGCGACCGAATCTTGGCACAGCTCGAATTGCCGCCACCGGCCGGCATGGCGAGCTGGGATGGGGGCTCGCTGGCCAAGGCGCTGAGCGTGTCCGATCACGCGGTGTGGCGCATCCTGCGCAAGGAAGGCATCCAGTTGCAGCGCCACCGTTCGTGGTGCGTCAGCACGGACCCGGAGTTTGCCGCCAAAGCGGCCGACATAATCGGGCTGTACTTGAACCCGCCCGAGAACGCCCTGGTGATCAGCGTCGACGAGAAGCCCTCGATTCAAGCCCTCGAGCGGGCGCGCGGCTACGTGCAGACCAGCAGTGGCAAGGTCGTCCAGGGAATGAAGAGCACCTACAAGCGGCACGGCACCGTCAATTTGTTCGCCGCATTGGAGGTCGCCACCGGCGTCATCCGAGGCAAGACGACGCAGACTAAAAAGCGCGCCGACTTCCAGGCCTTCATGGACGAGGTCGTTGCCGACCAGCCCGTCGACCGGCAGATCCACGTCATCCTGGACAACTTGAACACCCACAAGAAGAACGAGGACTGGCTCGCCGCACATCCGAACGTCACCTTTCACTTCACGCCTACCAGTGCGAGCTGGCTCAACCAAGTCGAAATCTGGTTCGGCATCTTCCAGCGAAAGACGCTGAACAACGCGAGCTTCCGAAGCGTCGAGCAACTCATTGAGGCCATCCATGCCTTCACTGCCGCCTACAACGAAAACGCAGCGCCATTCGTCTGGCGCAAACGAGAGGTTCGCGGGTCACAGCTTCGTAATACTATTGTTAACTTACGCAATTAAACACTAGTCCCAGCGGAACGGCAACCGAACGGCAACCGCAAGACAGAAAGCAAAACGCCAACCCCGAAGGATTGGCGTAAGTGCTTGAATCTATGGTGCTGCTGACCGGAATCGAACTGGTGACCTACTGATTACGAATCTGTGGGTTCTTATGGTTCCACTGTTTAACGTACCTTAACAATCCTTTACGTAACAAGGCTTTTAAGCGATACTCACCTTAACCGGCTAGCCTGAAATATGACGTAATTTGCTAGCCAATGCTAGCCCGGCGCTAGCCCGGATTATGAAAGGTGGGGATATGACAAAGCTACGGTTCACGAAAACTGCCCTCCAGGCCCTGCCCATCCCGGAACAGGGACAGCGTCAGACGATCTACGATACGGAAGTACCGAAGCTCGCTTTACGCCTCACGCATGCAGGCGCACGAACCTTCTATGTGGTAAGGCGTGTCGGCGCGGCAATGGCATGGATGAAACTAGGGGCGTTCCCCGAAATGACGGTGGAGCAAGCGCGTGCCGAGGCCCAGAAGCTGCTCGCCGAATTCGCAAAAGGGGCCAATCCTGCAGAGGCGAAACGCGCTTACCGTGGAGAAGCGACGTTCCAAGAGGTGTTCGACGACTACTTGGCGCACAAGCGCAAGCGCAACGGAGAGCCGCTGGCCGAGCGAACGAAAACCGAATACCAGAACCACGCCCGCCTATACCTGCCGGAGATCATGCCGCTGAAGCTGTCAGCAGTCGGTCACGAGCGGGTCGCCAAACTCCATCGCAAAATCGGCAAGACGACGCCCTTCGCAGCGAACCGCGCGAAAGCGTTGGTCTCATCGGTATTCAACTACGCACGTGATCGGCGAATGTACTCCGGTGAAAACCCGGCGGCGGGGATCCAGGGCTTCGCCGAAGAGTCGCGCGACCGGTTTGCTGGCGCCGACGAACTGCCGCGTTTGTACGAGGCCATCGCGCAGTCGCCGCAGCGCGATTACTTCCTGCTGTCCCTCTTGACAGGGGCGCGCCGCGCGAACGTTCAAGCAATGGCCTGGCGTGACGTTGATCTGACCGCAGGTGTCTGGCGCATTGGCAAGACAAAGAACGGCACTCCACAAAACGTAACGCTGTCGCCAGAAGCCAGTGCGGTCTTGAAGTCCCGCAAAGAAGGAGCGAACGGGTCACCATTCGTATTCCCGGGCAGCGGCAAGACCGGACACCTCGTCGAGCCGAAGAACTCGTGGGACACGATCAAGCGCACGGCAAGCTTGGCCCGCTTGCTTGATGCGATGGGGGTTGCGGGTGTGCTGGATGCGGACGCACGCGAGGAAGCGGACGCTCTCGCACTCACACGTCTGAGTAGAGCGGAAAAGCGATACCGTGCAGAAGCCGAATCCGCCAAGATCGACCCGGCTGATTTCAGCTTGTCCGACCTTCGCATCCACGACCTTCGCCGCACACTGGGCAGCTGGCAGGCGATGACCGGTGCAAGTCTCGCCATCATCGGCAAGAGCCTGAACCACAAGACGCACCAAGCAACCGCGATCTATGCGCGGCTCGACTTAGACCCCGTGCGGCAGTCAGTGAATACGGCAACGTCAGCGATGATGGAGGCCGCTGGGTTGAAAGACCGCGCGGACGTAGTGAAGCTGAACGGCAAGCGGAGTAAGGCATGAGCGAATACGTCACGCTGCGCGACCTGCTCGAAGGGTGTAACGTCACCATCGCCACCCTGGCGACCGCGATCGAACAGGCGGGAATCTACACCTGGGACCGCTTCGGGCGGTTCAAACAGGCGGACGAACCGGCGAAGGTGCGTGTCTTGGACCTGCTCGCCGCCCAATACCGTTGGTCGACGGGAGTCGACGGTCGAGACACGGGATCGCCCCTCACGGAGTCGGCCTACTCGCCCGACGATGTTTTCTCGGCCTTCTGCTGGCCCACAAACCAGGCACCAGACTTCGGCGCTATCCACCAAGGCCAGTGCGAGGAGGAACGGCCCCAGCGAAGAGCTGGGGACACCAAAATGCGGCGGACCTATGAGACGTTGATTGTCGCATTGGCGAAGAGAGCTGGAATCGACTGCACGGACCGCGGAGCGGCAGTTCGAATTAGCGAGATTACCGAGCTCAGCCCCGGTGGACGCATTGGTGAAGACACAATCCGGGCCATCTTGCGAGGCATGCCGTAATCCCGATTTCAGGGGTGAATCCCGAACTCGGCTTTTACCCCTTTCGCTTTCTCCAAACTTCGCTCCCATACGGCAACCATGCCGAATTCAACGGAGCGAACTATGAGCCTTCAAGAGATTATCGACACCAGTAAGGAGTTGCTGACCGACAAGGAAGCAGCGGAATTTCTGACGACAACACCGGGCACTCTGTCTGTCTGGCGCAGCACCGGCCGCTATGCCCTCCCCTTCGTCAAAATCGGCCGGATGGTCCGCTACCGCCGCGCTGACCTAATTGCCTGGCTTGAAAAGCGCTCCAGGACAACGGGGGCGACAGCATGAACGCCGCTGAACGTGAGTACATCTCGCAGAAGAGGGCCGCCTACGCGACCTTGGCGCTCTGCCAGATCGCCGAACCCTGGTCGCAGAATTTCATCCACCCGGCCATCGCTGGCGACGTCGAAGCCGCATTTAGCCTCTGTGTGGCTCTCCGCAACGCCAAGCGCGGCGATGTGGCAGTCATCCTGTGGCAGGCCCAGATCCCGCGCCGCGCGTTCCAAGCCTATTTCGGCAGTGTTTGGGAGCACGACCATCGCGAGGTGCTCGCTGCCGCCGGTACGCGCCGCCGCTTGGCCAGTATGTTCCGTTACGCCTCGTTCGACACCCCGGAAATCCCGCAGACCGTTCGCGTGTGGCGCGGCACGTCGGGGGGTCTCACTGGCGGCCGCGCGCCGGGCATCTCGTGGAGCCTCAACCGTGACGTGGCGTGTTGGTTCGCGATGCGCTTCGCGGGGCGGGTCGGGCGCCCGGTGTTGCTCGAGGCGGAGGTGCAGCGCGCCGACATTGCCTACTACACGAATGAGCGTCGGGAGCAGGAAGTCGTGATTCTTCGCTCACCAGATGCCGTAGTGCACGTCGGTGACCAAGGCGTGATCGATCTTGGGTACGAGGCGTATGCCGCAACACTCGCCGCTGGACGTGAGTCTGTCTCGCCGGCGCGAACGGCGCCGGGCAATGGGGTGAGTACATCTCGCCTACACGACGCCACCTTCGACGCTGAGCTGTACGACGCGATCTTCGGCCGCGCAGAACTGCCCCCTGAAAAAGACAACGCCCCGGCTGAGCGGCAACTCAGCGGGGGCGAATTAGTGAAGCAAGCTCACAGCATTGTAGCGCAGTCGTCAGCGATTGCAATATCAGAAAACCCTGATATTCAGACGTTCCCGGATCCACGCTCCGCTGCATTCGAGGATGAGGGAGTGCCGAGCACCATCGTGCTGATGGGCGGCGAGGTGACGCTATGAGCCGCCGCTTTACTCCGCCCCGCCCTGCTGACACTGCTGCCAGTTCCGGATTTGGCGTCCCCAAGCCCGTGACGCAGGCCGACGGCGATTGGATCCTGAAATTCGGTAGTCGCGCGCAGCGTCGCAACGGATTGCGCCAGCTGAAGGCCCAGAAGCGCGGCGGCAACCCTGAGGCCGCCGAGATGTTGGCCGAAGTGCTACAGCGCAAGCGAGGTGCCGCATGAGCCGCAATCGAGAAGCAAAAAGACAGAACGCGATCGCGAGCGGTGTCATCCCGCAGCCTGCTGCGCTGCATCCCGTTTCCTTGACGCCGGCGACCGACGATGTTGAGCCTGAATGTGGTCAAAAGTTCTGCGTCGCCGTCGGCTCGTGCATCTGCGCCGAGCCTGCCGTTGCCGAAGCACCGAAGGTCTCGGGGAATGTCGTTCCGCTGCATCCGATGGTGTCACGTGCGGCCGCCACCCCCGACCCGCTCCCTTGGGCGAACGTGTGTTTCAGCGCCTTCTACGCGCGCGACCCCGACGCCGGTCCTCATGATGTCGAGCGGCACGCCCAAGCAGCTGACCGAGTGAAGAAGGGGTATGGCCTCGACGCCGACGGTCGTGTCGTCAAGGTGCAACCGAAGGGATTCTGGCACGGCGAAGCACACCGGCACACCATCGGTTTGGACCAGTTGCACGAGGCCCTCGCGCGGAACAAGCGAAGCGACCTCGCACTGCTGACCGCCGGCGTGCATGAGCAGGACCGGATCACGCTGCCGTACGCGGCGCAGCGCGCGAAGGACGAGTTGCCTTTCCCGGTAGCGGCTGGACTACTGACCATCGACTCCGACGAACTCGAGTCCTGGCGCGGCCTCGCAACACCGGCTGATGTGGTTCAGGTGCTCGCAGCGCTCGGGCTTGACGCCGATTGCATCACTTCCCCCAGCAGCTCGAGCTACTTGCAGTGGCCTACCGGCTCGTACGGATTGCGTGGCCTCCACACGTTCTTTGCGATCGACTCGGGCGCCGAAATTCCGCGTGTGCTCGATGTGCTGTTCCGCCGTGCCTGGCTCGCCGGGTACGGTCGAATTCTGATCAGCGGAAGCGGCGTAATGCTCGAACGCTCGATCGTCGACCGAGCGCTTGCATCTGGCAACCAACCGATCTTCGAACGGGGCGCGGTGTTGAAGGATGTGCGGATCACCCAGCCGCGCCTGGTCGAGAAGCGGCGCGGCCGTCAGCGTCAGGTTCGCGCCGCCGATATCTTGCCGCTCACCGAGACTGAAGAGCGCGAGTACAACGAGAGGGTGCGGGCTGCGAAAGAGCTGCTTGCAGGGGATGCGGCGCGGGCGCGACGTGAATGGGCCGAGCGCCTGGCCGCCCATTTGCCCGAAGACAAGCGGGCCGAGCGCGTGGCGCAGCTCTCGGACCTCGCGGAAAAGAAGCACCGAGACCTCCCCCCGGATTTCCTGGTGACGCTCAACGATGGGGAGAAGATCGCCGTCGCCGAGATCGTCGCCCGCCGCGATGAGTTCGACCGCCGCGGCATCCGCGACCCCTTCGAACCTGAGTACGGGGCGAACAAAGCGACGATTTTCACGAAGGGACAGACCGACGGGCGGGTGAAGATCCTGTCACGCGCACACGGGCTTGACGTGACGTACTACCTGGAGCCGAAACCGGCCGACCTGTCAGCGTTCGACGGTGACTTTTCATACGCTGAGCCGATGGCCGTTGCGCCGGGCGCCCTCGTCTGGCGATCGCAAGACGGTAAGCGCGGTCGTGACGTCGCCAGCAAGGCGCGCGACAAGATCCTGCCATCTCTACGGGGGCGCGTAGCGTGGGCCCGCGAAGCGGCCATGTGGCATGTGTGGAACGGTACCTGCTGGACACCGCAAGGGGACGGGGCCGTCGCGCATAAACGACTCCATGATGCTGTCGAAATCGGCTGCAGCGATCTAGGGTTCAACCCTGACTACGTTATGAGCATCGAAAAGCTGTTGCGCATGGGCGACTGCCTGCCGTTGCCGGAGTGGGACGACGGGCAGCAGGTCCCGTTTCGAAACGGTGTCCTCAACCTTCACACTCGGGAACTCACCGCGTCGAATCCGCAGCACGGAAACACATGGGCCTTGCCCTACGACTACACCCCCGACGCGACTTGTCCACGAATCTCCGACTGGCTCCGTGAGGCGATGGGGGGGGGATGATGCGATGGTCACGTACGCGTATGCCGCGCTCGCTGCGATCCTCACCGGCAGATCAGATCTTCAAATCTTCTTCTACCTCTTCGGTCCCGGCGGGACGGGGAAGAGCACTTTTTTGCGATTGGCGACTGCGCTTGTGGGGCAGAGCAACACCTATACGACGACGCTCAAGGCTTTGGAGGAGGGGCAGTTCGAGACGGCCTGTCTGTACGGCATGCGCCTGGTCGTCATCAACGACGCCGGGAAATATGGCAAAGCGGTGGATAACCTCAAGGCTGCAACCGGTGAGGATTGGCTGCGGAACGAGCGAAAGCATGTCCAGCAGTCGCAACGCTCCCAGTTCATTTACCGCGGGATGGTACTGATTGCATCGAACGTCAGGTTCACATCAACCGATCAGACATCCGGCATCGAACGTCGACAGCGCAGCATCGACATGGAGAACGTCGTCAGCGAGGCACAGAAGGCCGCGTGGCGCGAGCAAGGAGGCGAGGAATCGGTCCTGCATGCCGAAATCCCCGGCCTGGTGAATCGCCTCCTCAAGATGCCGCGTGAGGAAGTCGCCCGGATCTTGAATAACCCGCCGCGGAAGGCGGCCCGCTCCGATTTTGAAGCCCTGCTGGTAAACAACCACGTCGCCCGATGGATGGTGGGGTGCTGTGCCCCTGACCCGAAGCACCATGGTGTCATCGGGCAAAGTCGGGAACTACGCGCCGAGGGTGGGCGCTTGGTCCAGGAACATAAGGAGTTGCATCTCTACCCCAGCTTTCTGATGTTCTGCGCCGAGGAGAGAATCCAGCCCTTTAGTCGCAGCCGATTCAAGGCGACGGTATTGGACATGGCACGGAGCTTAGGCCATCCAGTGGAGAACAAACCCGCGCCGGGGTTGAACGTCGATTCGTTCAGTGGCATCCGGCTGCTGGGCCAGTACGAGAGCAGGTATCGATGGCACGACTCGATTCGTGACGAGGAGATCGAGGTGCCTCCGAATCCGTTCGATTGATCCGGTACAAGCTCTCCGCGTGGAGTTGTGGGGTTAAAAGGCCTCCGCGTGGAGCGTACTCCACAGGCTGAAACCCGCGCCGTTACTGGGTCTCAGCCTCTTCTGTGGAGTTTGTGGGGGAGATAGTGCCCGAACTTCTTGGGGGGATTCTGCGGGCAGAAGCAGCGACACAGGGTGCCGACTCTGCCCGCGGGCATAGCCCGACGGCGACGCCGCCTTAGTGCGATCCCTGCAGCTTTCTAATTATCTCCACAAACTCCACAAACTCCACAAAGAAATATAAAAGGCTTGAAATCAAAGGCACTCAGCCTTGTGAGAATCTATCCAGCATCTCCACGTTTTTGTGGAGTTTGGGCAATACTCCACACACACGTACGGCAAAAACACCGATCCGCGACAAAAAAATTGCCAACGTAACGCCGACACGACACCGGCACGGCAAGGGCCGCACCGCGCTTGCGACATTTCTCGCGCGCGCGAACCCTGAGCGGCACACCAGGCACCGACCCATCGGAGAAACGGCGCAGTACGCGCGGGGGAGCACTCGCCGCGGCTCACGTCCGCCGACAACGCGTCGGGCAGTACGCGTGCAAGAGCACAGGCCGCGCCGCACCACATCGACAACGTGCCCGGCACCACCAATCCCCGGCGGAACGGCGCGCGTGAGGATGTGTATCAAAACGTGGTGGCCCACAGCCGGCGCTTCACGTTCGTGTGATGAAGAATTCCTATAGCACGATCAGGCGTCGGCCATCGCTCACCTATCGCCAGCGGCCGCAACGTCAGACGCAGCAACGTCGTGAGTACAGCGCACGGCAGATCGACCGGGACGTGAGTACATGTCGCGTATCCGAGACGCATGGGTTCTGGAAACATCCGGTTACACACATACCGTGTTTCGATTAACGACAAACAGGGAGTCTCGCTTGAGCACCGCCGCCGAAACCATCAACCAGACCCACTTCGCCAAACTCCACGACCGCATCAACGGTGTCGCCGACACCGCCCCGACCATGATGGCGCGCTGCTGCGTTACCGCGCGGGTCTGGCGCCACGTCCTGAGCACCGTCGGCGTGCCCGTGGGCACGGGCCGCAGCTGGGTTACGGAGGCGGACCGCATGCGCGTGTGCGATGTTGAGCGCGCGCTCGCCACAGTGGATGCGGTAGGAACGGCTGAAGCAGCGCCGGTGCTGTGTGCTGGGCATCCTTGCCCTGCGGCGCATCTGCGGGGCGAGCGACCCGGTTCCGGTCCGCTCCCGTGCCTTGCTCGGGCTGCCTGACTCTTCGGCGATGTCTAACGCACACATCACCTCGAAGGAGCCTGCCATGACCCCGTCTGTCAATCCCGCCCTGGCGCCTGTCACCCTCTCGCGCGAAGCCGAAGCCCAGCTCGTCTTCTGGGCCGCGCCGGAGGAATCGATTCACTCGGCCGCGACCGTTGCGGCCGTCACGGAGCTGGCCACCAACACGCTGCAGAATTTCCGCGTGTCCGGCGAAGGGCCGGACTACATCAAGCGTGGTGGCAAAATCTACTATCGGAAGACCGATGTGATCAGCTGGATGCGTGGCGAGGATCCACGCCGCCGGGCGAACGCGCCGCATTGACGCCGCGATCCGCACCACATCGAAAAGCCGGCCGAGCGCCGGCTTTTCTATTGCACGCAGCGACGGTGCGGCGCTTCGATGGCCAAGCGCGCGATGTAGCCCGAGCGTGTCTCACCCGCTGCTTTCGCTGCCCGATCGAGGCGCGACAGCACCCGCCGCGGCAGGGTGACGTTCACCCGCTCGACCTTGTCGTCGAGCATCGCAGGATCGATCGCCACAACCGCCCAGATCCACCCGACGAATTCGGGCCGCGCTTGATGGGCTGACACCGGCTGCGGGGGAGGAACGTCGCACCCATCATCGAGCAGCCCGTCAATGTGCAGCTCGATCGCTTCGCGTGCCTGCTCGATGGCCTCGTCAAGCGTGTCGCCGGCTGAGAAGCACCCTGGCAGATCCGGCACCACTACGCCCCACGCGTGGATGTCGTCGCCTGGTTCGATCGCGATCGGGTAGCGCATGTGTGTTCCCTCCTACTTCAGCCCGGCCTGCTTCAGGATCGAATGCAGTGTTCCGGGCGGCAAATCCTTCTTCGGGTGCGTCACCGTCACCCGCCCCGGCTTGGTCGGGTGTTTGAACTGGTGATGGCTGCCTCTCACGGCAACTTCTTGCCAACCGTCGGCGAGCAGCAAACGGATCACGGCGGCGCTGTTCATGATGCGCACTATACACACGCCCGCGCCAGACCGCACCCGGCACCCTCGAGCAAGCACAGCGCCGCGATTTCGTGAGCGCGCTTCACGGTTTGTGAAAACAGCTCACAGGCATATGCCGTTCTGGTCTCACGACTTCTCACGAAGCTCAAAAAGGCCTTAAGAAGCATCAGATAAGGGCACCCCTGGAGATTCCACCCCCGCAGACTTCCGGGTATGACGACTCCGGAACACACCGCCATGGATGACCTCCTGACCCTGTCCGAGGTAATGCAAAGCACACGCCGCTCAAAGGCATCGATTTATCGCGACATCGAGGCCGGGCGCCTCGACCCTCCCGTAAAAACAGGCCCCCGGTCGATCAGGTTCCGCCGCACCTCCCTGATCGCCTGGCTTAACTCCCGCCCGCCCGCCGAGATCGGCAAAGCTCAATCCCGCGCCGCCCTTACAGGAGCACCAAAATGAAAACAGTCGCCACCCCTGCCACCACCAAGCCGAATCGTCCGCCTTTTGCCGAGCTGTTTCTCGCACTCGAGCAGGCGCGTTACCTGCGCGACATTCTCGGCGACGCTGCCGAGGACACGCGCCCGGCACTGATCGACCTCGCCGAGCGTGGTCTGCCGGTCAAGGTCCGGGACGACATCGGTAGCGTTGTGACCCTGCCCGACGACTACACGAAGCACCCCATGTCGCATCAGTTCGTGCGCCTGCTTGACATCGTCGAGTACCTGATCGACGAAGCCTTCGCCGGTCACGTACCCCTTGCGACGCTCGCCCGGGCGACTCGCGATAACGAAGAACTCGCGGATGCGATCTACCGCATCGCCGAGCGCTGACCGATGACCACGCACATGCGCTGCACTGCAGCTGCCATTGAACAGGCCGCCACGCTGATTGACGCGATGGCGCGCGGCACTTACCGGCCACCGTTGCCCGAAATGCCCGGCGCCTTGGTGGGCCGAGTGCTGGCGGAGTGGTTGGCGGAACTCAACTTCGGCGAAGGAGGTTTCCATGGGCGGACTTGATCTACTTGGAGGCATCGGCAAAGGCTTGATGCAGGGCACGACGGCCATTCAGGCGACCGAAAAGCTGCGGCTGCAGGAGGCTCAACAGGCTGATCAAGCGAAATATCGCGACGGTGTGCTCGAAATCGCGCGCGAGGATCAGACCTTCCAGCGCGAAGACCGCGCACTGAAAGAAGCCGAGCGGCAGCGACTTGCCGGCTACGAGCGGCTTGTTCAAGAGACCGCCGCCGAGCTGGGCGAAGACGCGACACCGGAACAGCTTGGCGCCGAGATTCTGAAAAGAGGGCTGAAGACCGGGCGCATTCCGCAAAAAGAAGTCGAACCGCTGATGAAGCAGGCCAAAGCGTTCCGGCAAGCTGGCGCCACCAACGCGCTCCGTCGTGGCGATCTGCCCGAATTGGCACGCATTCTGAGCGGACCGCAGTTCTTCAACCGTACGGTTCAGCTGGGGATGACGCCTGGTACCGACGAAACCGGCCGGCCGGCGAATCGCTATCAGATCCTCGACGAAACCGGCGCAAAAATCCGCGATTTCTCGCAGTTCGCGCTCGGCGGCGTTTTGGGTGCCGACGACCTGATCGAGGAGCAGGAGCAGCTCGCCAAGCTCCAGAAGACCCGCAGCGAGATCGGCGAGAACGAAGCGCAGACCCGCGCCGCCGACGCACTCGCACATCAGCGCAACCAGGCACCGGCGCCGGGCACGGGGGGCCGATCGGCGGCAGCTTCGAGTCCGACAACGGGTTTCAGCGCGAAGGTCCGTGAGCAGGCAACGCGGGCGGCGCTTGCCCGCAAGGTCGCAAGCGGCACGGCCACGCCGGAAGAACTGGACCTCTTCGGCGTGCTCCAGGATCAGGCCGCGCAAGGCTCGGCGTATCAACCGCCCGAAGTGAAGAAAGCGAGCTACTGGCGCAGCGCCTCGACCGAAGCCGTCGACGCCGAAGTCGAGCGCCAACTCGCGGTGTTCCGGACACAAACACGCGGCGACGCCTTCGCGCAAATGCAGTTGGAAGATCCGGCGGTAGTCGAGGAACTGCGCCGCGACATTCGCCTGAAGCTGGGTGCAGGTGCAGGTGCAGGTGCCGGGGCAGGCAGCGGTGACGTGCCGAGCATCACGACCGGCAACCGCCCCGGCCAGGCGCCGCAAGCCACCGACCAGCGCGGCGGACCTGTCGCCGCTCCGAACAACCTCGACCGGTACTTCCGCTGAGACCCCCTATGTTCGACCTACAGCAGGCCCGCGCCGACGGCGCACAAGACACCGCGATTGCCGCCCATCTTGCCGCCAAGCACGGCTTCAACCTCGACCGTGCGCACGCGGACGGCGTAACCGACAGCGAAATTGCCGAGTTCCTCGCCGCGCGGCCGCTGCCGTCGCGTGCTGCCGCACCGGTACCGCCGAGCACTGATCAACCGATCGCGCCGCAAGAAAAGAGCCTTGGCCGGCGCGCGCTCGAACGGGTCTCCGACGTGGGGCTCGACCTGTCGAAAGGCGTGGTCGGCGCAGGCGAGGCCGTCATCGGCGTCGCGGATCTGCTGACCGGCAACGCCGCCGGGGATGCGCTGGCGCACGTCGGCTACGATCCGAAGCGGACGAAGGAAATCCTCAGCTCGGGCTACTCCGACGCGCGCAAGGTTGAGAACGCCCGTGTGCAGGCCGCTGACGGCTTCGTCGATACGGCTGGTGCGATGATCGAGAACCCGGCTACCGCCGTCGGGGCGATGGTTGAGTCCGCACCGTTGATGCTCGGCTCCGCGGCTGCCGTGCGCAGTGCCGCGACGGGGCTGCTTGCCCGCGCCGGCATCGCACCGGGCACCGCTGCTGCGGGGGAGTTTCTTAAGCGCCCGGAGATCCTGGCCCGGCTGGCAACGGTCGGCAGCGCCACGGAAGGCGCGACCGCGGCCGGATCGATCCAGGAAGGCGCACGACAGGAGGGCCGGACGTGGTCCGAGGCGGCGCCCTACGCCGTCGCCGGAGGGGTCGGGACCGCTGCGATTGGCCGGCTGGCGGCGAAGGTTCTGCCCGATGCGGACACGGCTGCCGGCACGATCGGACTCGGCGCGGGCCAGCGCATCACGGCCGCCGACGCCGGCAAGAGGGTGGTCAAAAGCGCGACACAGGAAGGCATCGTCGAGGAGCTGCCGCAGTCGGCGCAGGAGCAGGTGTTCACGAACCTTGCGACCGACCGACCGTGGACTGAGGGCGTTCCCGAAGCGGCCGCGCAAGGCATGATCGCCGGGCTCGGCATGGGAGCGGGCGCGACGACCGCGAACGTTGCCACGCAGCTGCGCGCGCCGCTGGAAGACGCCACCACCGGCATGGACTTCACGCCCGAGAGCATCGAAGCGGCCGCGCGTGCCGCCCTGAACCCGGCCGCCGCGCAGCAAGAAGCCCTCCTTCGGCAGCGCGAGACCGATGCTGCGCAGCGTGGCGACCCGCTCGACCTCGCCGTCACCCGACTCGAAAACGACGCGGCCCGCGCGCCCGGGCGGCAGGAAGCGGCGCCGATCGATCAAAACACGCTGCTCGACCAGGCACGCGCCGCCGCGCCGACGGAGCCGAGCACCGCGCCGATCGAACCGAGCATCGCACCGATCGAACCGAACACCACCACGGTCGACGGCGCCACATCCGCGCCCGCTGACGGCGCCGCACCCGTCGATATGACCACGGGCCAAACGGACCCGGCGATTCACAGCCCCCTTGATGGCACACCGGATCAAGGGACCGGAACTGAAAACCGCCCCCTCGACGAGCCGCTCGACGAGCCGCTCGAAGGGCGTACCGAAGTCACCGTCGAGAACCTGCGCGATCAGCTGAAGGCGCATCGCTGGTCCCCGACCAATGCCATCTTCACCGACCAGGCGCCCGACGCCATCGCAACCTTCCCGCGCAAAACCGGCGCCACGGTCGCACTGCGGATCCTGCAAGGCCGGCATCCCGACGCTGACCTCGCTGTCGAGCACCGCCTCACCGGCTGGGCTGTCGTCGATCGCTCCGCAGCACCGCGTGACGCTGACCTCGAGATCGAGCCGGCACAGAACGACGTCGAGACCCGCCCCGACGTCCCGCCGGCAACTGTCGGCACGGGCTACGGCTCGGCCAGCACGACACCGGGCGCGCCGCTCGACCAACCGCCGGCCGATCTGTCGAGCACGATGGCGCCGGCCCTGCGCACCGATCCGCCGACTGTGCCGCAAGAAGCTATCCCGACGGCGCCGGAGCGCACTGCGGTACCCGAGAACCTGCCCGCGGCACTTCCCGCGCTCGACCATGGCGCGCTCAACATCCCGGGCCGCACGAACGGCATCAACGCTGAGCTCGACAGCCACAAGCGCGACCAGGCGAAAGCCGCGAAGGCTCAGGCGAAGGACGACGCCGCGCAACGCAAGGCTGCAAAAGCCGAGGCACAGGCGCTCTTCACCGAGCTGTGGCCAGCGATGCGTGCGAAGCTCGGGCCGAAGTTCGGCGACAAGGAACTGCGTGCACACCTCGACCAGCTCGTGAAGTGGGAGCCGTCGAAGTTCATCGCGCTGGCACGGAAGTTCCAGGCCGAGCAGAGCGCTGCGCCGGCTGCCGATCCAGCGCCGGCTGCCGATCCCGCACCCGCTGCGACGCCATCACCCGCACCGGCGCTGATGGCGAACGGCCAGCCTTTCGCATCCGCGAGGCTCGCGGCGGCGAGCGCGAAGCAGCGCAAGCTGGACATGGTGCCCGTCGAAGTGCCCGGCGGCTGGGGGCTGGCGCAGCGCGAAACGGCTCCGCCCATCGAGGCGGCACCCGCACCAGTCGCTCCCCCGGCCCCACGCAAGCCAGCAGCGCGCCGGGCCGACGGGCGTGCCGCAATCCTCACCGCGATCGACCAGGCCCAGCAGCGGACTGGCGACCCGGCGGCAGTCGCCGAGTACCACGACCTGGTGCAGCGCGTGAGCGAGGCGCGCCGGACCGCGGCCTTGAAGAAGACCCAGCGGGCGAAGGCGCAGGAGCTGACGAGATGGGCGGATAATGCGGAACAGGACCTCGCGAAACTGCGCGAGCGCATCGGCTACGTCACGTTCAAAAGCGGCACGGCGCGCTATCGTGTGCTCAACACCGGCGCGAACCTCGATGCGTTCGCGAAGAAGGTCCGCGCTACGTCCGCGTTCAAGAACCTGGCTCCGCCGGAGACCGTGTATGACCACCGCAAAACCCGACCCGGCAGCACCGACGAGCAGCTCGACACCGGACGAAGCGCGCTCGCAGACCTTTTCCGACGGCTCGAGCATCACGTATTACCCGAACGGGGACGTGCTGCTGATCGAGGGGCGATCAGCGTACTTGGATCAAACCTCTACGACGGCTTCGCCACCGCCGGCGGAAACCGACTCGTCGGTCAAACCGTAGAGTCGCCGGCGGATCTTGCCGCGCTCGCACAGGTTTTCCGCGATCCGAGATACGAAACTTTCCGCGTTTTCTACACAGACGCCAGCGGGCGCATCATCGGTGAAGCAGGCTATTCGAGCCGGTTGCCCGCTGCGGTCTTCTTGCCGAACATCGCGCTGGACATTCAGCGCGACGCCGCGGCCTATGGCGCCGCCGGGTATTTCGTGCTGCACAACCACCCGTCTGGCCGCGCCGCCCCGTCATCGGCGGATCTGGGGCTGACGCGCACGATCGCCGCCGCGGTTCCGGGTTTTCGCGGTCACGTCGTCATCGACCACAACGAATATGCCACGATCGACGCCAACGGCAGCGCGCAGACGATCGCCGCGCCGGAGCTCAACGGCGTCGATTTCCACGCAAAACCGGAACTGGAACACGCGCTGCTCGGGACGAAGCTGAACGGGCCGCAGGACGTGGCGACGCTGGGCAAGGCGCTGCAGATCGAAGGCGGACACGCAACGCTCGCGTTCACGCGCCGCGCCGGCGAAGTGCAGCTCATCGTGGATCTGCCGGCCGCGCTCCTGACCGACACTTCGAAAGTGGGGATTGCGAAGCTCAAAGGGGTCGTGCGGCGTGCCGCTCGCGCGGTCGGTGCTGGGGGCTCGCGATTCATCGTACTGCCAGCCGACGGCGACGCTCACGCGCTGCGGCATCTGCTGCACCAAGGCATTTTCACTGACGTGGTCCAGGCCGACGGTCTGAGCCTGCGTACTGCCGGCGTCCCGTTTTCCGGCGACTTTCTCGACCAGAACTTCAAACCCGCCGCGCGCGTTGCCGAAGCGGAGCCATACTCGTACGCGAGCGAGCACGAGCAGACCGCCGAAGCGCATGGCGCGCGCCCCGCCTGGGAGCAGGCCCGTGCCGAAGGTCGCACGAAGCTCGGGTATCGGCAGTGGGTGCAGGTCCGCACCCCGGCATTCATCAACTGGTTCGGAGATTGGCAGCATGACATCGACAACAGCAGCGCAGCAGATCCGGGAATGGCTGATGGCCCAGCCGGACGACCCGAGCAGACCACTGCCGCCGCCGGCACCCGCGACGCTGGACCAGGCGCGGACAGTCGAGGAAGTCGACGCGTGGATCGAGTCACGCTCGACCCAGACACCGGAGAGCCGCGAGTCTTCTTCCACGGGACCGGCGACGACGTAGCGTCGTTCGACTTCAATCACCCACGCCGCAAAGACGCGGGCTGGTTGGGCAGGGGCGCGTACGTCAGCAGCGACGACTTTATCGCCGAAAGCTACTCGAAGATCAAACAGCCGGGCGACGCCGGGCCGAACATCCTGCCGGTGTTCGTCCGATCGGCGAACGCGTACCCGGCCGATCTGGAGCTGAAGCGCAAGCTGTCGCGTGTCTCGCAGGCGACGGTCGATGAAGCCACGCGCCGCATGCGTGCCGCCGGCTACGACGCGTCCGCGCTGGTGTTCGACGACGGCACGGTCGAGCTCGTGACTTTCGATCCGGCGTCGATCAAGAGCGCGATCGGCAACACCGGCGCCTTCGACCCGCTCGACGCGGACATCGTGCGCGAGGACGCGCCGGCCTACCGCACCCGGCAGACCCAGTCGCCGGCGTTCAAGCGCTGGTTCGGCGACAGCAAAGCCGTCGATGCCGACGGCGCGCCGCTCGTCGTCTATCACGGCACCGCAGCCGACCTGACGTTCTTCGACCCGCTCGCGCTCGGAGCGAACACCAAAGCGGGCTCGGCGCGCCGGGCGTTCTTCTTCGCTGCCAGCCCGAAAGTCGCGTCCGGCTACGCGATGCTGTCCGAGTCGCGCCCGTCGCTGGGCGTGGCGGTCCTGAAGAACGCAGCCAAGAGCGACGTGCTGCCGGAGAACCTGCGCCGGCTCATCACGCAGAAGCTCGCGGCGCCGACCGAAGCCGAGCAGGCCGAAGCTGCCGAATGGTCCGGCTACACCGGCGACGCGCTGGCCGATCCGGTCAAAGGTGCGAATGTCCTGCCGCTGTACCTGTCGCTGCAGAATCCGCTGGTGGTCGATTACCGCGGCGACGAGTACCGCGAGCAGAGCTTCGGCGCCGTGGTCGCGAAGGCGAAAGCGGCCGGCCATGACGGCGTGATCTTCCGTAACGCCGAGGATTCGATGCACAAGGACTATGCCGAGATCAGTGACATCTTCGCCGTGTTCAAGCCAGAGCAGATCAAGAGCGCGACCGGCAATTCCGGTGCGTTCGACCCGGTCGAGCGGGATATCGTGCGCGAAGACGCCGGCGACTACGGCAGCCAGAACGAGAAGCGCCCCGACCGGTCAGAGGCCGAACCCGCATGGCGTACGGGCTCGAAGGTGGCGGGTCAGGGCGCAGAGCCGAATGTGCCACGGGTCGGGCAGCAGGGGCAGCCTTACAACCCCGCGCGTCCGGCGCTGCCCGAGGAGACGCTCGCCCGTCGCACTCAACGCCGCTGGCAGGACAAGCTCGGCCGCTTCAGCGTCGTCCAGAATTGGCTGAAGGCGCAGGGCGTGACGCTCTCCGAACAAGCCGACGTGTTCCGCGCCGAAGAACGCATGCACGGCCGGACCGCGACGCAGATCGAGGACTTCCGCACCCTTCGCGTGCAACCGCTCATCCAGGCCATTCGCAAGGCCGGTTTCACGATGGCGGACGTCGCCGACTTTCTCCACGCGCAGCACGCCGAGGAGCGCAATGCGCAGATCGCGAAGCTCAACAGCGAGATGCCCGACGGCGGCAGCGGCATGACGACCGCCGAGGCGCAGGCGAAGCTCGCGCAGTACCGCCAGCGGCCGGAGCTCGTACGCCTGGCCAATGAGCTGCGGGCGGTCACCGACGACTCGCGCCGCCTGCTGCTCGACGCCGGCATCCTCACGCAGGAGATGTCTGACGCCTGGACCGCGGCCTACCAGCACTACATACCGCTGAAAGGCGGCCCCGAGGAGGATGCAGCGAACCAGGGCACCGGCCGAGGCCTGACCGTGAAGCAGAAGGTCAAGCGCGCGCTGGGCCACGGAGCGCGCGACGAATGGATCATCGAGAACATCCTGCGCGACCACGAGCGAGCGATTCTGCAGGTCGAGAAAAACCGCGTCGGGCAGCACCTGCTGCAGCTCGCGATCGAGGCCGCGAACGAAGACCTGATCACCATCGGCCAGCCGGTCCGGCGCAAGGTGCTGCGCGATGCGAAGGCCTATGCGGTGAGCTACCGCGGCGCCACCGTCGAGACGTTCCACAACCTCGCCGATGCACAGCGCTACGTCGGGCAGGAGGCGCTGAAGCGGGGCCGCAGCGCGAAGGATTTCAACATCGCCACGAGCCACGACCTGGACGTCGTGATGATGCCCAGCCCCGTGCTCGACCCGAGCGAGACGCAGGTATTTGTCGCTGGCCACGCGGTGCGCGTGCAGTTCAAGGATGAGCTGCTCGCCCGCGCCTGGAACGCGCAGGGCGCCGAGCATATGAACATGATTTTCCGCGGCGCGCGGATGATCAACACCTGGTTGTCGAAGGCTTATACGGCCTGGAACATCGAATTTCTGTCGACGAACATCATCCGCGACTTCACGACGGGCGTGATCAACCTGACCGGCGAAGAAGGCGCGGTGTTCACCGCGCGCACCATCGCGAACTACCCGAAGGCGATGGGCGAGCTGTTGCGCTACGCCTTCACCGGCAACGCGTCGAACTGGATCCGCCAGTACCGCGCCGATGGCGGATCGACCGGCGCCGCGTACCTCTCCGACCTCGAGCGCGTCGGGCGCGACGTTCAGGCAGCCTACGACGAATACGCCGGCCTCGTCGAGACGGCGCGCCACGGCGGACCGCTGCGGGCCGCGCGCGTGGCCGGCCGCAAGACCGTCGGCGCTTTCATCGGCTGGGTCGAGAAGCTCAACCAGGCCGGCGAGAACAGCATGCGCCTGGCCGCGTACCGCACTGCCGTCGAGATGGGTCATACGCGGGCGCAGGCTGCCGCGCTGGCGAAGAACAGCACGGTGAACTTCAACCGTACGGGAGAGCTGGGGCCGATGCTGGGCGCGATGTATCTGTTCTTCAACCCGGCGGTGCAGGGCTCGGCATCGATCGCGCATGCGCTGTTCAAGGGCAAGCACAAGCATCAGGCGCAGGCGCTGACCGCCGGGTTGGTCGGACTCGGCTACCTGATGGCCATGACCCGAGGCGGCGGCGACGAGGACGAATACGAGAAGCTCGGCGAATTCACCAAGGAGCGCCACGCCACGATCTGGACGGGCACGGGCTGGGCGAAAATTCCGATCGCGTACGGCTACGGCTTTGCCTTCACGCTCGGCCGCAAGCTGCACGAGCTGCAGGCTGGCGAAGATCCGGCGAAAATCGCGCTGCACCTCGCCTCGAACTTCGTTTCCGAGTTCAGCGTGTGGGGCGCCGCGGCGGATGCGGACGGCGACGAGAAGAACGTGCTCTTCCTGCTGCCGACCGTCGCGCAGATCATCGCTTCGCCGATCGCCAACCGCACCGGTTTGGGTGCGCCGATCTATCCGGAAAGCAAGTTCGACGAGAGCCGCCCGGACAACCTCAAGCTGTGGCGCGCGACGGTCGGCACGGTCTGGCACCGCAGCGCCGAGACGCTGAACGCGATCACGGGCGGCAGCGCAGTCGAAAAGGGCTGGCTCGACGTGAGCCCCGAGACCATGCGCTACCTGTGGGGCACGGCAACCGGCGGCACCGGGCGGTTCTTCGTCGATAGCGCGGCCCTGGTGAAGAACACCGTTGCCGACGGGCTCCCGCTCGCCGACGTCGAGAGCCGCGAAATCCCGATCGTGCGCAAGTTCTGGCAGCCGGCCGGCGACATCCGCGGCACCCGGGCGCGGTTCTGGAAGTACGCCGAGGAAGCGACGGACGCGGCGGACGCCTTCCACCGCGCCGCGAAGGTCGAGGACCACGCCCAGCGGCGCAGTCTGCAGTCGAAGATCCAGCACGAACAGGCCGAGCTGCTCGGGCTCGGCAAGGCTGTCGACAGTTACCGCGAAGCCATCGCCGCCAAGCGCGATGCGATCGACGCGGTCCGGGCCGACGAGTCGAAAAGCCTGGCGTACCGGCGCGGGCAGATTCGTTCGATGGAAGCCGAGGAAGCGAAGATATATGACGACTTTGTCGCACGGTTCAAGCAGCAGGATGCGAAGCGCCAGCAACGGCTCGCCGCGCCGCAACCGGCTGCCGCGCGCTGACCATGAAGGCGGAGACCGCCGCCGAGCTGCGCAGCCGTCGCACTGACCAGTACCGCCGGCAAGTCGAGATCGCGGCACTGGCGGTGCTGGTCGCGCATGAAGGGGAGTGGGTCGGCGCCCTCGCTGCGGCCGAGGCGCTGCGGGTGAAGTGGCGCCCGCTCGCTTTTGCGTTCCGCCGCATGGCCGCGCGCGGCATCGTGCAGGAGCAGATCGTCACGTACCGCGGCACCGCACGCACGAAGGAGGAGACGCGGCGCTACCGCTTCGGCGAGGGGTCGAACGGCAACCCGCTGCTGCCGGCCGTGCATACGCCGCCGCGAGGCGTGGCGCGACGGGTGAGCGGCCGGTTCTCGATCGGCGAGCGCGATTGACGCGGCGTGCGCTGGCTGAAGGAACGAACCGTCTATTCCGGAAGCCGGCACAATCTATCCTTGGACGATCGGGATAGGGGCGGCCAGAGTACCTGACCGTTCCCCTCCCACACCACCCGGCATGCGGGTCCGCACCGGGCGGTTCGAGCAGTTGAGGTCATGAGAGCCGGGGTACGCCGAGCCGGTCGAAGTAGGCAATCGGCATCACACGATTGAGCGCGAGGCGGCTGTTATGCCACCATCGGCGACTGTTTGCGGCGATCCGCTGAGCGTCCGTCTTCGAGGCGCCCAGCGCCAACAACTCCCGATACATCGTTGTCCCCCGACGCCAGTGCTTGAGCTGCAGCGCACGCAGCCGATGACGTAACCACTCGTCGAGTTCGCGGAACACCTTGGGCGTCTGCGCAAGCTGGAAGTATGTCTTCCAGCCCGGCATGTAAGTCCGCAGTCGTTCGGCGACCTCCGGCAGGCTGCGCCCGCCCGAGCGTCGCGTCATTTCTCGGATGCGTTGCTTGAAGGTTTCCAAAGCCTTTCTTGCGACGGCGCATTTGATTCGATCACCCGCACTGCGCCACAGCTCGTAGCCCAGAAACTTGCGACCGGTCGCCTGCGCGACCGCCGTCTTGGCTTCGTTGACCTTCAAGTGGAGCCGACGTAGTCCATCAAGCACCCGCTCGCCCGCGCGGCGACTGCGCACATACACGTTGCAGTCGTCGGCATAGCGCACGAACCGATGGCCACGCTTTTCCAGTTCCCGATCCACCTCGTCGAGCAGCACGTTGGCCAGCAACGGCGATAGCGGACCGCCTTGCGGCGTGCCCTCATACCGCTGCGTAACCACCCCGCCATCCATGATGCCGGCCACGAGGTAGCGACGGATCAGCCGCAGCACGGCGCGGTCCGAGACTCGCCTCGATAGCCGATCCATCAGGATGTCGTGATTGACCCGGTCGAAAAATTTCTCCAGATCCACATCGACCACCATCCGGTAGCCGTCCTGCACATAGCGCTGTGCCATTAACGTGAAAGAGCCCACATCCGAGACGAGCGCGCGCCTGACCGCTGAAGGTCATGGGGTGGAAGGGCGGGTGAATCAGGCGGCTGCGCGAATGAAGCCGAAGCGAGTCAGCGCCTTGATCCAGCGTGGAGCGTTGCGTTGAACGGAAAGCGCCTCATAGTCGGTGGCTGAATCCCGGTAGTGTTCGCCACGTTTGAGCATGAAGTAGATGGTGCGCAGAATCTTGTGTGCCAAGGCGACGATGGCGCGTTTGTGGCCGCGGCGAACGATGAGCGACTGGAACTTCGACTGCAAGGCCGATTTGGTGCGGCTGGCGGCATGAGCGAACTCGCAGAGCAGGCGTCGGACATAGAGGTTGCCCTTGCGAACGCGTCCGGATTTGCGCTTGCCCGCCGACTCATTGTTGCCCGGGCAGATGCCGACCCAGGACGTCAGCCGATCCGCGCAGCCGAATGCCTCCATATCGGTGCCAATTTCCACCAGCAGCATGGCTGCGCCGATCAGATCGACGCCGGGCAGGGTTTGCAGCAAGGCGAGCGCGTTTCGTTCGTCCTGCAGTCCATCCAGAAGTCGCGCATCGAAGCGCGCAATGCGCGCCTCGATCTCCTCGACATGGTGCATCAGTTCATCGAGCACGAAGCGATGGCTGTCGGTCAGTTCCCCCTGCAAGGCATCGAAGATTTCCTCGCGACTGGCCTTGAGTCGCCGACTGGCGAACTTCAGCACCTCGTTCGGCGAGTGCCCTTCGATGATGGCCTTGACCATGGCGCGTGCCGACTGACCATGCAGATCGCTCACCACCACGCCCAGGCGGATGCCGCCGTCGGTCAGCACCTTGTGCAGGCGGTTCTTCTCGGAGGCCAGCAGACCCACCAGTTTCTGCCGCTGCCGCGAAATCAGACGCAACTCACGCAGCCGTGCCGGCGGCACGAACGAACCGCGCAGCAATCCGGCACGCGAGAGCGTCGCCAACCATTGCGCATCGCCGACATCGGTC
This sequence comes from Aromatoleum anaerobium, assembly GCF_012910705.2. GTDB lineage: Bacteria > Pseudomonadota > Gammaproteobacteria > Burkholderiales > Rhodocyclaceae > Aromatoleum > Aromatoleum anaerobium. The sequence goes on from NZ_WTVG02000036.1 coordinate 232,146, forward strand.
TTGCGTCCGGGAACATTCTTGACGTGCCGGGCATTGACCACTTGCCCACGGATGCCCACCGCTTCCAGTGCGGCATACGGGCTCTTCCAGTAGATGCCCGTGCTCTCCATCACCACCTGATCGGGAGCAAGCGATGCCGCCCAGTCGGCCAGTGCGCGCCGATCGCGTTTGAACGCACCGAATTGCCGCTGTTCGATACGCGTCGTGCCGTCGGCCTCTTCGAGGATCGCGCAGGCCGTAATTTGCGCCTGATGCACATCCAGTCCGATGACTCGTTTGTGTAGCGCTACCAGTTCCATGCCATCTCCCGTCGAATTACACTCAACAGTGGAAGGGGGCGGGTGCCAGAACTGAAAGTGCCTGAAGGCGACAAGTCGCCGACGGCCTGTTTAACGTGCGCTCTCTATGGAAGCAATCCGGGGTACGAGTCAGTTCGGCGGGTCACGTTAGCTTGCGGGGTCGAGCCGCCAAAAAATTGCGCGACCTCTTCCCGCCTCCTTCCACCCCGAATTCTCTTTCATCATCAGGGGTGGCGGCCATCGCAATCACCGTTAGCACTGCGTCATGCGCTCGGCGGTATGGCCGGAAGCCGTAGCTGTGTTCGGAGAACGTTGGATCAATCTTCGGCTGCAGGACCTGTAGCAGGGCTTGTTGAATCAGCCGATCCGTCACCGTCGGTATCCCCAACTCACGCACCCCGCCACCGGGCTTCGGGATCTGGACGCGCCGCACGGCTTGAGGCCGGTAACTGCCGTCCAGTAACGCTTCCCGAAGCCGGGGCCAGTGCGTCTTCAGGTACGCCGCCGTCTCGGCAATCGACAACCCATCCACCCCGGCACTGCCGCGATTGGCTTTGACGCGTTTCCACGCCAGCACCATGTTCTCTCTCGCGAGCGCCTGCGCGAGCAGGTCGTCTCGCCCTGAGCCTTCGGTTTCATGCCGCGCCGGACGTGCTTCATCACGCATCGCTTCGGGTCTGGCTTCACCTCGCCCTCCCGCGTTGCGCCCCGGTTGCCCGGGCTTCTGATGCACTGCACTTCCGAGCGACATGGCCTTCGGCCCTCCTACTCGTTCGGCCCTTCGCCCCGTACCGGCAGCTAATACGGCCTCTGCTGACTTCTCGCTCCGGCTTGTCACCGTCGGCCTTTCAGCCACAAGGCGAGATCTCCCCAGGTAAGAACGCACTCCTTCGCTGCACAACCGCCGGATCTACGCCACTTCGCCTTGATCACGAGAGCTTCGCGGTTTTCGGCCCGCTCGCCCTGCTCGGCAGCGCCTTTTATCCGATTCTTGTCCATCGGCTCGCAGCTTCGATCCACGCTTCCTTCCCACACTCGGTCGCCCTCATGCAGTTGCGCTTCACTTCGTTCGCTGTGATCAACTTACGGCGGGACTTGCACCCGCAAGAGTGCGCCCATGCTGGGCGCACCGGAAAAAGAAGGCCCGCCGAGAAGCGGCGGGCCTTCTGTCTGTTACTTACTACAACGGTCTCGGCTTACTGCGAAGGCGGCCCGGTCTCTCGGGCCGATCCGTTCAGGTAATTTTGCAGTGCTTCACGAAACAGGTTCTCCGGTCCCTTCGAAGCCACCCAGACGAGGCCGGCACCCGCGAGGGTGATAAACGAAGCGGCGAAGCCTGCTGCCAGGTTATGACCTACTCCGGTCCAGAATGGCGTCTTGACTGCCTTTACGATGGCGTCGTCGCGGATCTCGTTCCGCGCCTCCTCGATCTGTTCTGCGAGCGCAAAATCCAGAAAGTTGTCGAGAAGGTCTAGTGCCTGCTCGCGATACCCATCAAGCTGGGACTGCATATTGCTGAAACGGGAGAACCCAGCTTCAACTTCGTCGTCATTTGGGATCCGGAAATGGTCCTGTTCGAACCTCTTCAGCCACTCGACCTTTTGGCGCTTGTAGACGGTGTAGGCCACCATCCCGACGAAGTCCCCATCATCCTGTACAAGCTTGTCGAATATATGGTTGTAGCCGTTGGCCATCTACATCACGCCGCAGCTAGGCACTTCTTGGCTGCCGCATAGGCCTTATTGATCTCCGTACTACTAAGCTTCGTCTTAGCAGAGGGTACGGCCGCACGTGTGACACCCGAGGCAACAAGGCCACCGCTCGATGAGCTACGGACCATCGCCTCGTTGGCCTTTACAACCGTCTCGCGGGTGATCAAATTGCGCTTCATGATGGCGCTCCCGAGGTTCCTCTTGTGTAGACAAAAGCCGCTACGTCGGGCGGCTCATAGTTCGAGTGCGAGTATGCGCAAGAGTTTCACCCCCTGCAATCGCTGTTGCAACTGACAGGCTGACGCCCATACCGCGCGCTCCCGCAACGGCTGTTTCGGCCGTAATGCTAGCCCGGTGCTAGCCCACCGGAAAACAACAAGGGCTTGCATCGCTGCAAGCCCTTGATTTTATTGGTGCTGCTGACCGGAATCGAACTGGTGACCTACTGATTACGAATCAGTTGCTCTACCGACTGAGCTACAGCAGCAAGGCGGCGAAATATACATCAGGTCGGCGCAGGGTTCAACTGTTGCGTTGCATGAAATGGCTGTCCTCGTCCGCGGTAAAACGCGTTGCAGGCAGAGCGGCTGCCTCTCCGTCGACGGCCCCTCTCAGGCCTGTCGCCAGTAGTCCGGGCGGCCGTAGTGATTTTTCAGGTGATCGATGAAGAGCCGGACGCGCAGCGCGAGATGCTTGCGCTGCGGAAAGACGGCGTAGATGCCCGTGGTCGGCGCGGCGAACGTGTCCAGCACAGACACCAGACGCCCGGCGCACAGGTCGGCGTCGACCTCCCACAGCGAGCGCCATGCGAGCCCGTGACCGGCAAGTGCCCACTCGTGCAGCACCGCGCCGTCGTTGCATTCAAACCGGCCGCCGACCTTGAGCGTGATCGTCTCCCCGTCCTCGTCGCGGAACAGCCAGCCTCGCTGCTGGCCGAGCGACAGGCACTTGTGGCCGGAGAGATCCTGCGGCACCGCCGGCGTGCCGAAGCGTGCAAGATAGGCCGGGCTCGCGACGACGACGCGGCGGTTCTCGGCGAGCCGGATCGACACCAGGCTCGAATCGGGAAGCTCGCCGATGCGGATCGCGCAGTCGATGCCTTCGTTGACGAGGTCGACGACGCGGTCGCTGAGATCCAGCATGCATGACACGTCCGGGTTCATTTCGAGGAAATCGCGCATCAGCGGTGCGACGTGGATGCGGCCGAAGCCGGCCGGCGCCGACACCCGGATGTGCCCGCTGGCCTTGACTCCGCCGAGGCTGACCGACGCTTCGGCATTTGCCAGATCGTGCAGGATGCGCTGGCAATCCTCGAGGAACGCGGCGCCTTCGAACGTCAGCGCGATGCTGCGGGTCGTGCGCGTCAGCAGCTTGACCCCCAGGCGCTGTTCCAGCGCGTCCAGACGCCGTCCGATGATGGCCGGGGTGACGCCCTCCGCCCGCGCCGCGGCCGAAAGGCTGCCGCGGCTGGCAATATTGACGAAACTCTCGACCTGTTTGAACGTGTCCATTTTGTACTGAAAGTAACAGATAAATTGACTGATGCACATCTTCTATCGCGCACATGATACCAATACACTCCTCTTCGACCTGGGGGTGGAGGAGACGCTGCCCCGACAATCGGGACGGCTGCGAGCGGCAGGGTTGCCGGTCGCCAAGGCGCACGAACCGGAATTCCAACGACGATGAAACATCCTGACCAGATCCGCGCAATCGCTTTCGACGCCTACGGCACCCTCTTCGACGTCTACTCCGTGGGCGCACTCGCCGAGCAGCTGTTTCCCGGCCACGGTGAAGCGCTGACCGCGATGTGGCGGCTGAAGCAGATCGAATACTCGTTCCTGCGCACCCTGTCGGACCGCTACAAACCGTTCCTCGAAGTGACGGACGACGCGCTGCGGTTTTCGGCCAGCCGACTCGGCCTCGGCATGAACGACGCGCAGCATCGCCAGTTGATGAACCAGTATGCGTGCCTGTCGCCCTTCCCCGAAAACCTCGGCGCGCTGAAGACTTTGCGCGAGCTCGGCGTGCCGCTGGCCGTGCTGTCGAACGGCACGCCGCGGATGCTCGATGTCGCGATCAAGAGCGCCGGCATGAACGGGCTGTTCGATCACGTGCTGTCGGTGGACACGGTGCGCCAGTACAAGACGGCCGACGCCGCATATCAGCTCGGGCCCGACGCTTTCGGCTGCGCAGCGCGCGACATCCTGTTCGTCTCGTCGAACGGCTGGGACGCGGCCGGCGCGACCTGGTTCGGCTATACGACCTTCTGGATCAACCGCTCGGGCCAGCCTCTCGAAGCACTCGACGTGACGCCGTCGGCGATCGGCCAGCGGCTCACCGATGTGGTCGACTTCGTCCGCCCGCGCCTTGTCGGCGCGCCCCGCGCATGACCCTCCGCCCATGACCCCAACCGAACTCCTCGTCATCGGCGTCGCCGCGGCGATGGCCGGGGCGATGAACGCGGTCGCCGGCGGCGGGACGTTCTTCTCGTTCCCGGCGCTGCTCGCGATCGGCGTGCCGCCGGTGATCGCGAACGCCAGCAACGCGGTCGCACTGTGGCCGGCGAGCGTGTCGAGCGCCTACGCGTATCGCGGCGAACTGGCGCGCTTCGGCAAGGGCCTGCCGGCGCTCACGGCCGTCGCGTTCGTTGGCGGCATCGCCGGCGGCCTGCTGCTGCTGTCGACGCGCGACGACACGTTCTCGATGCTGATTCCGTGGCTGCTGCTGATCGCGACGGTGATGTTCGCCGGCAGCGGGCGGATTTCGGGCCTCCTCGCGCGGCTGCGCGGGCCGGCCGCAACCGGCCCCTCGCACGCAACGCCGAGCGGCCTGCTGTTCCAGTTCGCGGTGTCAATCTACGGCGGGTTCTTCGGCGCCGGCATGGGCATCGTGATGATTGCGGCGCTGGCGATCCAGGGCCACCGCGACATCCACGACATCAATGCGCTGAAGAACTGGCTGTCGGCAGTGATCTACAGCGTCGCCGTCGTGACCTTCGTCATCGCCGGCGCGGTGAGCTGGCCGCACACGCTCGTCATGCTGACGACCGCCGCGCTGGGCGGTTACTGGGGCGCGGTCGGCGCCCGCAAGGTTCCCGCCGCGTGGTTGCGGCGCTTCATCATCACGGTAGGCACTTCGCTGACCGTCTACTATTTCTACACGACGTACCTGCAATAAAGGCGAGACATCATGACCGAACGAATCCAATGTAATCAGCTCCAGGTGGACGCGGCGCTGCAGCGCTTCATCGAAACCGAAGCCCTGCCCGGCACCGGCCTCGACGCGGCGGCGTTCTGGAAAGGCTTCAGCGAACTGGCCAACGAGCTCGCGGTCAAGAACCGCGCGCTGCTCGCCGAACGCGACCGCCTGCAGGCCGAGATCGACACCTGGCACCGCGCGCATCCGGGTCCGATCCAGGACATGCCGGCGTACCGCGCCTTCCTCGAGTCGATCGGCTACCTGCAGCCGGTGCCGGCGCCGTTCAAGGTCAGCACCGCGAACGTCGACGTCGAGATCGGTGAACAGGCCGGCCCGCAGCTCGTCGTGCCGATCATGAACGCGCGCTATGCGCTCAATGCCGCGAACGCGCGCTGGGGCAGCCTGTACGACGCGCTGTACGGCACCGATGCGATTCCTTCGGACGGCGGCGCCGAGATCGGCGCGAGCTTCAACCCGGTGCGCGGCGCGCGCGTGATCGCTTTTGCGCGCGACGTGCTGAACCAGGCCGCACCGCTCGCGCAGGGCGGACACGACCAGGCCGCCTCCTACGCCGTCGCCGGCGGCAAGCTCGTCGTCACGCTCACCGACGGCGCCCAGACCGGCCTCGCCGATGCCGCGAAATTCGCCGGCTTCCTGGGTCAGGCCGACGCGCCGTCAGCCGTGCTGCTGAAGAACCACGGCCTGCACCTCGAAATCCAGATCGACCGCAACCACCCGATCGGCAAGACCGATGCGGCCGGCATCAAGGACGTCGTCGTCGAAGCCGCGGTGTCGACGATCATGGACTGCGAGGACTCGGTCGCCGCGGTCGACGCCGAGGACAAGGTCGTCGCCTACCGCAACTGGCTCGGTCTGATGAACGGCACGCTGGTCGAAACGTTCGACAAGGGCGGCAAGCTGGTCGAACGGCACATGAACGCCGACCGCGAATACACCGCGCCCGACTGTTCGGCGCTGCGCCTGCACGGCCGCTCGCTGCTGTTCATCCGCAACGTCGGCCACCTGATGACCAACCCGGCGATCCTGCTCGCCGACGGCGCCGAGATTCCCGAAGGCATCATGGACGGCGTCGTGACGACGCTGATCGCGCTGCACGACCGCACCCGCCGCGGCAATTCGCGCACCGGCAGCGTCTATATCGTCAAGCCGAAGATGCACGGTCCGGCCGAAGTCGCGTTCGCCAGCGAACTGTTCGGCCGCGTCGAGCAGCTCCTCGGGCTGCCGGCGAGCACGATCAAGATCGGCATCATGGACGAGGAGCGCCGCACTTCGGTGAACCTCGCCGCCTGCATCAAGACCGCCGAGTCGCGCGTCGCATTCATCAACACCGGCTTCCTCGACCGCACCGGCGACGAGATGCACACCGCGATGGAAGCGGGCCCGATGATCCGCAAGGGCGACATGAAGACTTCCGCCTGGATCCAGGCGTACGAGCGGCAAAACGTGCTGATCGGCCTCGACTGCGGCTTGCGCGGCAAGGCCCAGATCGGCAAGGGCATGTGGGCGATGCCGGACCTGATGGCGGAGATGCTCAAGCAGAAGATCGGCCATCCGAAGGCCGGCGCGACCACCGCGTGGGTGCCGTCGCCGACCGCCGCGGTGCTGCACGCGCTGCACTACCACCAGGTCGACGTCAAGGCGGTGCAGCAGGAGATGGAAAAGATCAGCCTCGACGCCGAGCGCGAGACGCTGATGAACAACCTGCTGACCGTGCCGGTCGCCGCGAACCCGAACTGGAGCGCCGCCGAGATCCAGCAGGAGCTCGACAACAACGCCCAGGGCATCCTCGGCTACGTCGTGCGCTGGATCGACCAGGGCGTCGGCTGCTCGAAAGTGCCGGACATCAACAACATCGGCCTGATGGAAGACCGCGCGACGCTGCGCATCTCGAGCCAGCACATCGCGAACTGGCTGCGCCACGGTGTCACCAACGAAGCCCAGGTGCTCGAGACGATGAAGCGCATGGCGGCGGTCGTCGACCAGCAGAATGCGGGCGATCCGCTGTACCGCCCGATGGCCCCGGATTTCGACCAGTCGGTCGCGTTCCAGGCGGCGAAGGACCTCGTGTTCAAGGGCTGCGCTCAGCCGAGCGGCTACACCGAACCGCTGCTGCACCGCTGGCGCCAGGTCGCGAAAGCGCGCGGCTGACGCTGAGGTGCGCTGGCCCGGAGTGCCCGCCGTCCACGGATGGCTATCGCTCGACCGGCGCGGCGGCTGGCGGCTCAAAGGAGAGCCGGTCACGCATGCCGGGCTGAACGGCTTTCTGAACGCGAATTACCGCTCGGACGGGGACGGCAACTGGTTCGTCCAGAACGGGCCGCAACGGGTCTTCGTGACGCTGGATTACACGCCTCTGGTGCTGCGGCTCGACGTCGACGGCAGCCTCACGGCGCACACTGGCGCGGCGACGGGCCCGGTCATTGCCGCGTACCTCGACGAGGACGGCAACGTGCTGCTGCATACGTCGCAGGGTGTCGGGCTGCTCGACGACCGGGATCTTTCCGCGTTCGTCGGGCAGTGCCGGGCCGACGACGGCGGGCCGGCGAGCGACGCTGCCTTCGTCGAAGTCATGGGCGGCGGCTCGGGAGTGGTGTGGTACGGCTTGCCGCTGCAGCCGATCAGGCATGCGGAGGTCGCCGCGCGTTTCGCGTTCCAGCCCCATCCGGAGCCATGAACGCACGGTTTTTCCCGGTCTCCCTCCGGCGCGCAACGCGGGAGCACATCGATGGTGACGGCGACATTTCGATTCTATGAGGAGCTGAACGACTTCCTCGCCCCGGCACGACGCCGGCGCGAGTTCGACGCGCCGTGCGCGCGCGCTGCGACCGTCAAGCACATGGTCGAGGCGCTCGGCGTGCCGCACACCGAAGTCGAGTTGGTGCTCGTCAACGGCGAATCGGTCGATTTCGGGCGCCTGTTGCGTGATGGCGACCGCGTCGCGGTGTATCCGAAGTTCGAATCGCTCGACATCACGCCGTTGCTGCGCGTGCGGCGCCACCCGCTGCGGGTGATGCGCTTCGTCGCCGACGCGCATCTCGGCGGACTCGCCCATCTGCTGCGGATGACCGGCTTCGACACGCTCTACGACAACCACTTCGACGACGGCGAAATCGAGATCATCGCCGCGCGCGACGCCCGCATCGTGCTGACGCGCGACCGCGAACTGCTCAAGCGCCGCACGCTGACGCACGGCTGCTATGTGCGGGCGCTCAAGCCGGCGCAGCAGGTGCACGAGATCTTCGACCGGCTCGACCTCGCCGGCAGCGCGAAGCCTTTCACGCTGTGCCTCGACTGCAACGCTCCGCTGCGGCCGATCGACAAGACGCAGGTCGAAGACCGCCTGCCGCCGGGAGTGCGCGCGAGCCACACGCGCTTCAGCACCTGCGACGTGTGCCGCCGCGTTTTCTGGGAAGGATCGCACTGGCGCCGGATGCGAGCCATCGTCGATGAACTTCTCGCCCGCTACCCGCCGCTCCAGCCGGAAGCCTCCGCTGCGCCAGACCCGGGTGCGGGCTCATCATGAACCTCGCCCCGCTCCCCGACGCCCTATTGCACCATCGGCAACCTGAACTCCTCGGCATGCAGCGCGACCTCCGGCGGGAACGGCTGCGAGCGGCGCGTCACCGGATTCAGGCACACGACGGTGCAGTCCGACGTCGAGCAGACTTCACCGGTTTCGGTATTGACGATTTCATGGCGGAAGCGCACCACCTTTTCCCGCATTTCGAGCACCCCGCTCCGCACGAATACCGTGTCACCCGGATACAGTTCCTTCTGGTAGCTGATGTTCTGCTGCACCATCGCCAGATTCACCGCGCCGCTGCGCAACAGCGACGCGGACAGCCCGAGCATCGCGTAGAACTGCCAGCTCGCCGCATCGTGGAACTCCATGTAGGCGCGGATGTTGATATGTCCCATGTGATCCCGTTGCCATTCATGCACCGTGCCGCGCGCCGTTTCGACCATCGTCATTGCCGTCTCCTTCTGCTGTCGCCGTTGTCATCGAGCCGCAACGATAGGGCGTTCGGGCGGGTGTCGGCAATACCGGGCAATCGCAGCGCTGCCGCGGTGCGACCCGTCGCGCGGTGCCGCTAGAATGTCGCGATCATCCCGCTCGGCCCGCCCCGGAGAGACTTCATGATCGGCGCCCTCACGCTACTCCTCGTGTTCCAGCTCGTCGGCGAAGTGCTGGTGCGCGCGCTCGATCTGCCGATCCCCGGTCCGGTCGTCGGCATGGGCCTGCTGTTCGTCACGCTGATCGTGCGCCGCGGACCCGGCGAACAATTGCGCGGTACTGCGAACGGCGTCCTGCAGCACCTGTCACTGCTGTTCGTGCCGGCAGGCACTGGCGTCATGCTGCATTTCCAGCGACTTGCCGACGAGTGGCTGCCGCTGAGCGTCGCGCTGGTGTTCAGCACCCTGCTGTCGATCGCAGTCGCCGCGCTGCTGCTGCAAAGGTTGACGCACCGCACACACGGCCGCGGAGAATCCCGATGACGCCGGTGCTCGGCGAGATCTGGGTCTATCTGTCGGCGACGCCGCTGCTCGGCCTGACGCTGACGCTGCTCGCGTATCAGGCAGCGCTGTGGCTGTACCGCCGCGCGAACCATCATCCCCTGCTGAACCCGGTGATGCTCGCGGTGATCATGCTGGTGCTGGTGCTGAGCGTGACGGACACCTCGTACGAGACCTATTTCGACGGCGCGCAGTTCGTGCATTTCCTGCTCGGCCCGGCCACCGTCGCGCTGGCGATCCCGCTGTATGCGCAGTGGGGGCGCTTGCGCAGCATGCTGGTGCCGTTGCTCGCGACGCTCGTCGCCGGGTCGCTGACCGCGGCGCTGTCGGCGGTCGGCATCGCGGCGCTGCTCGGAGCGAGCCGCGAGTCGATGATGTCGCTTGCGCCGAAGAGCGTCACGACGCCGATCGCGATGGGAGTCGCCGAGCGTCTCGGTGGCCTGCCCTCGCTCACCGCGGTACTGGTCATCTGCACCGGCATCCTCGGCGCGATCTGCGCGCGCTATGTCTACCGGATGCTGCGCATCGACGACCACGCGGTGCGCGGCTTCGCGATCGGCATCGCGTCGCATGGCATCGGCACGGCGCGCGCGTTCCAGGTCAGCGAACAGGCGGGCGCCTTCGCCGCGCTCGGCATGGGCCTCAACGGACTGCTGACCGCCGCCTCGTTGCCGTGGGTCCTGCCGTGGCTCGAGCGACTGACGGGCTGATGTGCCGCCGGTTGGCTTTCCCCTTTTCGTCTTTCCCCCTTCGTTTTCCCCTTCAACCCGATCCGCCCCTGACCACCGGAACCCCCACCTTGGGCACTGCCCTGTACCGCTGGTTCGACCGCAACATCCTGGAGCTCGGCCGCGAGATGCGGCTGTCGTACCTGCCGCCGCTGATGGTGTATGTCGCGGCCGGCGTGTCGGGCCTGACCGGAATCGTCGGCACCTTCTTCGTCAAGGACTACCTCGGCCTGTCGGCGGCTTTTCTCGCCGCGCTCGGCTTCTGGGCCGGCATTCCGTGGGCGCTGAAGATGCCGATCGGCCATCTCGTCGACCTGATGTGGCGGCACAAGGCCGGCCTCGTCTATCTCGGCGCGACCCTGATCGCGGCGAGCCTCGCGATCATGATCGGGCTGATCTCCCGGCCCGACCAGATGCGCACTGTGATGAGCGCCGAAGCCTGGTTCGTGCTGTCGGCGCTGCTCGCGCCGCTCGGCTACGTGATGCAGGACGCGGTCGCCGACGCGATGACGGTCGAGGCGGTGCCCCGGCTCGACGCCGACGGCGCCCCCTACCCGGCCGAGACGGTCAGGCTGATGCACACGACGATGCAGATGCTCGGACGCGTCGCGATCATCGGCGGCACGGTGCTGGTGTCGCTCGCGAACGTCGCGATGTTCCAGGGCGCCGAAACCCTGCCCGAGTCCGCGAAGGTCGAGATCTACGTGCGCATCTACGAGCTCGCGCTGGTGATCCCGCTGCTGTCGATCAGCGGCGTGCTGCTCGCCGGCATGCTCAAGCGGCGCGAGGCGCGGCGGCTGGCAAAGCTCGGCCACAGCCGTGCGGAAGTCGATCGCCTGGTGCACGATCCACAGGAAAAAACGGCGCCGAACTGGTGGATCCTGGGTGGCAGCGCGGTGTTCGTCGCCCTCACCCTCGGCGTCGGGTTGTCCGGCATGGCGTACGGCCAGGAGCTGATCTTCGCGTCGTCGTTCGCGATCATCGCCGTGATGATCGCGAAGCTGCTGCGCGAACTCGCCCCGGAGGCAGCGCGCACGCTGCTCGGCACCGTCATCGTGATCTTCGTCTTTCGCGCGATGCCGACGCCGGGGGCCGGCGCGAGCTGGTGGATGATCGATGTACTCGGCTTCGACCAGAGCTTCCTGTCGCGGCTCGACCTGATCACGAGCACGCTGACGCTCGCCGGCCTGTTCCTGTTCCGCCGCTTCATGGCGGAAAAGTCGATCGCGCAGATCGTCATCGTGCTGACGCTTGCCGCGACGCTGCTGTCCGGCCCGATCGTCGGCATGTTCTACGGCCTGCACGAATGGACCGCACGGCTCACGGGCGGGCTCATCGACGCGCGCTTCATCGCGATCGCGAACACCGCGCTCGAGTCGCCGCTCGGACAGGTGTCGATGGTGCCGATGCTCGCGTGGATCGCGAATTCCGCGCCTCCTCACCTGAAGGCGACGTTCTTCGCGGTGATGGCGTCGTTCACGAACCTCGCGTTGTCGGCGGCGCAGCTCGGCACGAAATACCTGAACGAGATCTTCACGGTCAGCCGCGAAGTGCGCGATCCGGCCAGTGGCGCCGTGACCATCCCGGCCGATTATTCCGAACTCGGCGTGCTGCTGATCACCGTCACACTGCTGGGATTGTCGCTGCCGCTGCTGGCGATCGCGGTGACCCGGCTGCTCGGCCTGCGCAGCGCCTGAACCGGCCTGTCGCGCCGCCGGGCGTTGCACGCGCGGCGCGACAGGCGGAAACTCTAGCCAAACGACAACGGGAGGACAGCGCCATGACACCCACCTCGGTACACGACATCCGCAACGTCGCCCTGCTCGGCCATTCCGGCGGCGGCAAGACCACTCTGCTCGAAGCCCTGCTCGTCGCATCGGGGACGATCGGCGCGGCCGGCAGCATCGAGCGCGGCGACACCGTCAGCGACTTCGATGCGCAGGAAAAGGCGATGGGCCATTCCCTTGCGATGTCGATCGCGCACTTCGAATGGGCCGGGCACTGGGTCAATATGCTCGACACTCCGGGCCTGCCGGATCTCGCCGGCCGGGCGCTGTCGGCGCTGCCCGCGGTCGAGACGGCGGCAGTCGTCGTCAGCGCACAGGCAGGCATCGAAAGCGGCACGCGCCGGATGATGGACGCCGCGGCCGACAAGTGCCGCCTGGTGGTCGTATCGAAGATCGACGCTGCGAGCACTGCCGACCTCGCTGGGCTGATGGAGAAACTGACGGCGACCTTTGGTCGCGAATGCCTGCCCGTCAACCTGCCGGCCGCCGACGGCGCACGCGTCATCGACTGCTTTTTCACGCCCGACCACGATGCCGAAACCGCGTTCTCGTCGGTCGGCGCGGCGCACGAGGCGATCATCGACCAGGTCGTCGAACTCGACGAGGCGCTGATGGCAAGTTACCTGGAGCAGGGCGAGTCGCTCGACCCCGAGCAGCTTCACGCGCCGTTCGAACAGGCACTGCGCGAAGGCCACCTGATCCCGGTGTGCTTCGTTTCTTCGCGCTCCGGCGCCGGGGTGAACGAGCTGCTCGACATTCTCGGCCGCCTGATGCCGGACCCGACGGAGGGCAATCCGCCGCGCTTCCTCAAAGGAGAAGGCAACCAGGCGCAGCCGGTCGAGGTCACGCCGGACCCCGCCCGCCACGTCATCGCGCATGTGTTCCAGGTCGCGAACGATCCGTACCGCGGCAAGCTCGGGCTGTTCCGCATCCACCAGGGCACGCTCGGCCCGAACACCCAGCTCTATATCGGCGACAGCCGCAAGAGCTTCAAGGTCGCGCACCTGCTGCGCCTGCAAGGCAAGAACCAGGTCGAAACCCCGGTCGGCGTGCCGGGCGACATCTGCGCCGTCGCGCGCGTCGACGACATCCACCCGGACGCCGTGCTGCACGACTCCCACGACGAAGACACCTACCACCTCGCCGCGCCGCGCTATCCGCAACCGGTGTTCGGTCTCGCCCTGATCACGAGGAAACACGGTGACGAACAGAAACTGGCCGAAGCGCTGGCGCGGCTCGTCGACGAGGATCCGTGCCTCGAGGTCGGGTTCGATCATCAGGCGCGCCACACGGTGATCCGGGGTCTCGGAGAGCTGCATCTCAAGATCGTGCTGGAGCAGTTGCGCACGCGCTGGAACCTGCAGCTCGACACCGCGACACCGACAGTGCCGTACCGCGAAACCATCGCCGCCACCGCCGAGGCGCGCTACCGCCACAAGAAGCAGAGCGGCGGCGCCGGACAATTCGGCGAGGTCGCGCTGCGCGTCGAGGCTCTCCCGCGCGGTTCCGGCATCGAGCTCGGCAGCGAGGTCAAAGGAGGCGCGATTCCGACGAACTTCCTGCCGGCCGTCGAGAAAGGCGTGCGGCAGGCGCTCGCCGAAGGAGCGTTGTCCGGCTTCCCGGTGCAGGACGTGCGCGTCGTGCTGACCGACGGCAAGCATCATGCGGTCGATTCGAACGAAATCTCGTTCGTCACCGCCGGGCGTCACGCGACGCTCGACGCCCTGCTTGCCGCGCGGCCGATCGTGCTTGAACCGCTGGTGACGGTCACGGTGAAAGTCGAGGACAGTCATTTTGGCGACATCACCGCCGAGTTCGCCGCGCGCCGGGGCCGGCTCACGGCCACCGAGAGCCCGGCGAGCGGGTGGACAGTGCTCACCGCGACCGTGCCGATGGCCGAGATGGAAGGCTTCGAGGCGCGGCTGAAAGCGATCTGCGCCGGCGAGAGCGAATTCGTGCTCGCCGCGAGCGGCCACGAGCCCGCCCCGCAGGAGGTGCAACAGCGCCTCGCGAAGCTCCATGCCGAGCGGAGTTCGGCCCAATAGCGCAAGACGCCTCCCGTATCAGGAGAACCGCGCGCAAGCGCCGGGGGCGCTGCTCGCCTGCCGCTTGCGCTCCCTGTTGGGCTCACCCGGACCCTCGGCTGGAACAATGAAACTGACCGAACAACAGCGGGCCTACTGGCGCCGCACCCTGCTGCTCACGATAGCGCTGCTGTCCGTCTGGTTCCTCGTCACGTTCGGAGCCGGTTACTTCGCCGACGAACTCAACCGCTACTCCTTCCTGGGCTTCCCTCTCGGCTTCTACATCTTTGCCCAGGGATCGCTGCTGACCTACCTGGTCATCATCGGCATCTACGTTCATGCCATGAATCGTCTCGACCGCTGCCACGGGGTCAGCGAACGCCGGTAGGGGGAACGTCGAGCGACGGCACGAACGTCCGCCGTAAACGGGAAAAACCCCCTTTCGGGGGCTTGTGCGTTTCAACGAACCCGAATTACATGCGCGCGATCATCGCGTCGCCGAACGCCGAGCAGGACACTTCCTGGGCGCCTTCCATCAGGCGCGCGAAGTCGTAGGTCACGACCTTGTCGCCGATGGCGGCTTCCATGCCCTTGATGACGAGATCGGCAGCTTCTGTCCACTTCATGAAACGCAACATCATCTCGGCGGACAGGATCAGCGAACCGGGGTTGACCTTGTCCAGGCCGGCGTACTTCGGCGCCGTGCCGTGGGTCGCTTCGAAGCAGGCGTACTGGTCGGAAATGTTCGCCCCCGGCGCGATGCCGATGCCGCCGACCTGCGCGGCCAGCGCGTCGGAGATGTAGTCGCCGTTCAGGTTGGTCGTCGCGATGACGTCGTACTCGGCCGGACGCAGCAGGATCTGCTGCAGGAAGGCGTCGGCGATCGAGTCCTTGACGACGATCTCGCGCCCGGTGTTCGGGTTCTTGAACTTGCACCACGGGCCGCCATCGATCGGCTGCGCGCCGAATTCCTTCTGCGCCAGCTCGTAGGCCACGTCGCGGAACAGGCCTTCGGTGAACTTCATGATGTTGCCCTTGTGCACGATGGTCAGCGACTTGCGGTCGTTGTCGATCACGTACTTGAGCGCGGCGCGCACCAGGCGCTGCGTGCCTTCGACCGAAACCGGCTTGATGCCGATGCCCGACGTCTCCGGGAAGCGGATCTTCTTGACGCCCATTTCGTTCTGCAGGAACGCGATGACCTTCTTGACCTGCTCCGAGCCTTCCTGCCACTCGATGCCGGCATAGATGTCCTCCGTGTTCTCGCGGAAGATCACCATGTTGGTCAGTTCCGGGTTCTTCAGCGGCGAAGGTACGCCCTTGAAGTACTGGATCGGACGCACGCACTGATAAAGGTCGAGTTCCTGGCGCAGCGCGACGTTCAGCGAGCGAATGCCCCCGCCGACCGGAGTCGTCATCGGGCCCTTGATCGACACCGAGTATTCCTTGAGCGCGTCGAAGGTTTCCTTCGGCAGCCACTCATCCGGGCCGTAGACCTGAGTCGATTTCTCACCGGCATAGACTTCCATCCAGTGGATTTTTCTCTTGCCGCCATAGGCTTTGTCGACTGCCGCGTCGATGACCTTGATCATCACCGGGGTGATGTCTACGCCGATGCCGTCACCTTCGATGAACGGGATGACCGGATTGTCGGGGATGGGCTGGCCGGGAATGATTTTCTGGCCGCCGGCGGGAACTGTGATGTGAGATGTGCTCATGCCTACTCCCTCTATGTGGACGCGTTTCGATTGACTCAGCTTTGCACTGAAAACCTTCGACTGGCAGCTTGGGGGATCACCTCGCAGGGCGCCCCCGGGGACGACGTATGCGGATGATGCTCCTCCCCCCCTCCGGATATCAACTGTGGCGCAAAACCCCGGCACCTTCTTCCGGCGCCAGGATTTCCGCCTGCGCGCGCCCCTTCCGCGACGCGCGCTTCGCCACCCTCAGGCCGAGGCTTCCGCCAGGATCGCATTGAACGTGGCGCTCGGGCGCATCACCGCGCGGGTCTTCGCCGGATCAGGCAGGTAGTAGCCGCCGATATCGGCCGGACGCCCCTGCGCTGCGCGCAGTTCCTCGACGATCCTCTGCTCGTTCTCGGCCAGCGCCTTCGCCACCGGTGCGAAACGGGCCTTCAGCTGCGCATCGTCGTCCTGCGCCGCCAGCGCCTGCGCCCAGTACAGGGCGAGGTAGAAGTGGCTGCCGCGGTTGTCCAGCTCACCCGTCTTGCGCGACGGCGACTTGTCGTTGTCGAGCAGTTTTCCGGTCGCCTCGTCGAGGGTCCGGGCAAGCAACTTGGCTTTGTCGTTGCCGGTCTTGATGCCCATGTCCTCGAGCGACACCGCCAGCGCGAGGAATTCTCCGAGCGAATCCCAGCGCAGGTGATTTTCCTCGACCAACTGCTGCACGTGCTTCGGCGCCGAGCCGCCCGCACCGGTTTCGTACATGCCGCCACCGGCCATCAGCGGCACGATCGACAGCATCTTCGCGCTGGTGCCCAGTTCCATGATCGGGAAGAGATCGGTCAGGTAGTCGCGCAGGATGTTGCCGGTCACCGAGATGGTGTCGAGGCCGCGGATGACGCGTTCGAGCGTGTAACGCATCGCGCGCACCTGCGACATGATCTGGATGTCGAGCCCGGTGGTGTCGTGATCCTTCAGATAGGTCTCGACCTTCTTGATCAGCTCCGCCTCGTGCGGGCGATAAGGGTCGAGCCAGAACAGCGCCGGCATGCCGGAGTTGCGGGCACGGTTGACGGCCAGCTTGACCCAGTCGCGGATCGCAGCGTCCTTGACCTGGCACATGCGCCAGATGTCGCCTTCCTCGACATTCTGCGTCAGCAGCACTTCGCCGGTGGCGATATCGACGATGCGCGCCTCGCCGGCCTCCGGAATCTCGAAAGTCTTGTCGTGCGAACCGTATTCCTCGGCCTGCTGCGCCATCAGGCCGACGTTCGGGACGGTCCCCATCGTCGTCGGATCAAAGTTGCCGTTGGTCTTGCAGAAGTTGATCATCTCCTGGTAGATCCGGGCGAAGGTGCTCTCCGGCATCACCGCCTTGGTGTCCTTCGGCTTGCCGTCGGCGCCCCACATCTTGCCGCCGATGCGGATCATCGCCGGCATCGAGGCGTCGACGATCACGTCGTTCGGGGCGTGCAGGTTGGTGATGCCCTTGGCCGAGTCGACCATCGCCAGTTCGGGGCGATGCTCATGGCAGGCGTGCAGGTCGCGAACGATCTCGTCGCGCTTCGATTCCGGCAGCGTCGCGATCTTCTCGTAGAGGTTCGACATGCCGTTGTTGACGTTGACGCCCAGTTCGTCGAAGAGCTTGCCGTGCTTCTCGAAGGCTTCCTTGTAGAAGATCTTGACCGCGTGGCCGAACACGATCGGGTGCGAGACCTTCATCATCGTCGCCTTGACGTGCAGCGAGAACATCACGCCGGTCTTGCGCGCGTCTTCCATCTGCTCTTCGTAGAACGCACACAGCGCCTTCTTGCTCATGAACATCGAGTCGATGATCTCGCCGTCGAGCAGCGCGACCTTCGGCTTGAGCACGATGGTCTCACCACGCCGGGTGACGAGATCCATCCTTACGTCGCGCGCGCGATCCAGCGTCATCGACTTCTCGCCATGGTAGAAGTCGCCGCTCTTCATGTGTGCCACATGGGTGCGCGACGCCATGCTCCACTCGCCCATCGAGTGCGGATGCTTGCGCGCATAGCGCTTGACCGCCGGCGGGGCGCGGCGGTCCGAGTTGCCTTCGCGCAGCACCGGGTTGACCGCGCTGCCGAGTGCCTTGCCGTAGCGCTGCTTGATGATCTTTTCTTCGTCGCTCTTCGGCGCTTCCGGGTAATTCGGAATCGCATAACCCTTCTGCTGCAGCTCGGCGATCGCGGTAGTGAGCTGCTGCACCGCGGCGCTGATGTTGGGAAGCTTGATGATGTTGGTGTCCGGATCCTGCGTGAGCCGGCCGAGTTCGGCCAGGTTGTCGGGCACCTTCTGCGCGTCGGTCAGGTAGTCCGAGAATTCGGCGAGGATACGAGCCGCCACCGAGATGTCGCTCTTCGCGATATTGATGCCGGCCGGCGCGGCAAACGTCTCGATGATCGGCAGCAGCGAGTAGGTCGCCAGCAGCGGCGCCTCATCGGTGAGCGTGTAGATGATGGTCGGACTCTTCGTTGTCATGCATTTCTCCCTCGTTATTTTGCCTGCGCAAAGCCTGACGGACGCAAAAACGGGACGAGATACGGCCCCTGAAGGCTCGATCGCATCCGCTCATTTTCTGACGGCGCATAATTATAGACCTGCGAGCGCGGCAGGTTGCCGCCAGCCGCACAATCTTACTCTTATATAAGACACAAGATATCCACCATCGACCCACCGGTACGAGCGGTTCTGCGATCAGCTCGGGAGCGGTGCTCCAGTCAGCCCCTATCAGGTTTCGGGATAAAATGTGCGCCATCACGCCGCTGCGCGCGCCAACGTCGCACCTCATCACCGAGACGAGGAATCCATGGACGCACCCGTCGGGGAAAACCCGGTCGCCCAATCGATCGCCCAGGCGATGATCGAAGGCTTCAACAAGCACTACCGGATCTTCCGCGAGACCTCGCGCCGCGCGAAGGAAAGCTTCGAGGCCGCCGATTGGCAGGCGCAGATCGACGCGGTGCGCGAGCGGGTGCAGTTCTACGACGAGCGCGTCGATGAGGCGGTCCGGCGGCTGCACGAGGAGTTCGACGCCGATTCGCTCGACGACAGCACCTGGCAGCAGCTCAAGCTCCAGTACATCGGCATCCTGATGCGGCACAAGCAGCCGGAACTGGCGGAGACGTTCTTCAATTCGGTGTGCTGCAAGATCCTGCACCGCACGTATTTCAACAACGACTACCTGTTCGCGCGCCCCGCCGTCTCGACCGAATACATCGAATCCTATCCGCCGGTCTACAGCAGCTATTACCCGCAGGACGAAGGCCTGCGCACCACCGTGCGGCGGATCATCGAGGATTTCGACTGGCAGCGGCCGTTCGCGGATCTGGACCGCGACATCGACAACATCCTGCGCGCCGTGCACGACCACCTCGGCGAATGGCCCGACATGGAGGTCAATTGCCAGATCCAGGTGCTGTACTCGGCGTTCTACCGCAACAAGACCGCCTATATCATCGGCAAGGCGATCAACGGCTACCAGGAATATCCGTTCGCGCTGGCGGTCCGGCACAACCCGGCCGGCCGGCTCGAGATCGACACGATCCTGCTCGATCCGTGGCGCATCTCGGTGCTGTTCTCGCTGTCGCGCGCGTATTTCCTCGTCGATATGGAAGTCCCGTCCGGCTACGTTCACTTCCTGCGCTCGATCATGCCGAACAAGCACCGTTCCGAGCTCTACACGATGCTCGGGCTCGGCAAGCAGGGCAAGACGATGTTCTTCCGCGACCTCATCGCGCACCTGCGCCACTCGAACGACCAATTCATCATTGCGCCCGGCATCCGCGGCCTCGTGATGCTGGTGTTCACGCTGCCGTCCTACCCCTACGTGTTCAAGATCATCAAGGACGTGTTCGGCGCATCGAAAAACATGGACCGCGCGACCGTCAAGCGCAAGTACCTGATGGTGAAGCAGGTTGACCGCGTCGGCCGCATGGCGGACACGCTCGAATTCTCGTACGCCGCGCTGCCGCTGTCGCGCTTCCACCCCGAACTGCTCGACGAATTGCGCGCGCTGGCGCCATCGGCGTTCGAGATCGAAGGCGATTCGGTAATCATCAAGCACCTGTACATCGAACGCCGCATGACGCCGCTGAACATCTACCTCGAGCGCGCCGACGACGCTCAGGTCGAATACGCGGTGCGGGAATACGGCAACGCGATCCGCGAGCTGGCGACGGCCAACATCTTCCCCGGCGACATGCTGTGGAAGAACTTCGGCGTGACGCGCTACGGCCGCGTGGTGTTCTACGACTACGACGAGATCGAGTTCATGACCTCCATGAACTTCCGCAGGATCCCGCCGGCACCGTATCCGGAGATGGAGATGGCCGCCGAGCCGTGGTATTCGGCGGGTCCGATGGACGTCTTTCCGGAAGAATTCGCGACCTTCCTGCTTGGCGCGCCGCGCGTGCGCAAGGCTTTCCTGAAGCACCACCGCGACCTGCTCGACGCCAAGTTCTGGCAGGACGTGCAGGCGTCGATCCGCAGGGGCTATCTCGAAGACTTCTTCCCGTACCCGACCGAGTTGCGCTTCTGCAACCTGTGGAGCAACGAGCGCGGACGCGCAGACCAGGCGGCCTGACGGGCGGCCGCCTCACGCATCGTCCTGCCACCCGAGCTCCAGCACCCACGGCGCCGGCCGCGCGTCCAGCCCAGCGCGGATGTAAGGAACGGTCGCGGCAGGAAGACCGTCACGCCCGAACCAGCCGAGTCCGTCGCACTTGTCCGGTTCGCGAATCTGCGGCTCGCCCGTGAAACGCTTCGCGCGAACAAAGAAATCGACACGATTCGTGTCGGACCGGCGATGCACGACGCCGACGTATTCGAGCGCATCCGCGTGCAAGCACAGCCCGGTTTCCTCGCACATTTCCCGCACGGCCGCTTCGAGCAGCGATTCGCCGGGTTCCACGTGGCCGCCGGGAAGGCTGTACAGCCCGTCGAAGAATCCCGTCCCGGCGCGTCTGAGCAGCAGCACTTCGCCGTTCCGCTCGACGATGACGTGGACGCCGACCGGAATCCCGTCGCGCATTCAGTGCTTGCCGGTGCTGCCGAAACCGCCCGCACCGCGATCGCTTTGCGGGAATTCATCGACGATGTTGAAGCCGACCTGCAGCACCGGCACGACCACCAGCTGGGCGATGCGCTCCATCGGCTGGACCGTGAAGGTTTCGCGCCCGCGATTCCATACCGACACGAAGATCTGCCCCTGGTAGTCCGAATCGATCAGGCCGACGAGGTTGCCGAGCACAATGCCATGTTTGTGACCGAGGCCCGAGCGCGGCAGCACCATCGCCGCGAGCCCCGGATCGGCGAGATGGATCGCGAGTCCGCTCGGAATCAGCGTGGTCTCGCCCGGATGGAGGCTCACCGGCGCGTTCAGGCAGGCGCGCAGATCGAGCCCTGCCGCACCCGGCGTCGCATACGCGGGCGCATGAGTGCGCAGGCGGTCGTCGAGAATCTTGACGTCTATTCGGTGCATTTTCCCCTCGGAACTGAAAATCGTCGCCCGCGCAGCCGACAGACCGCCGCCGCAAACGGAAATGACTTTGTTGATTATCGCGCCCGTTGGTCCCGGGTCGTAACGCGGCGGCCGGTCGCGCTCAAGTCGCGAGCTGCCGGGCGGCCTGCCTCGCCAGCAGGCCCGCCAGATGCTCGACGATCTTCTGCGCGACAACGGTTTTGGGCGCGCGCGATTGAGGATGGCGCCCGGCGTCGTCATACAGGATCACCTGGTTGTCGTCGCCGCCGAGCCCGTCCTGCACGAGGTTGCCGACCAGCATCGGCAGGTGCTTGGCGCGCCGCTTGCCTTCGGCGTACGCATCGAGCTCGCGGCTTTCGGCGGCGAAGCCGACGCAGAACGGCGCGTCCGGTCGTGCCGCGACTTCGGCGAGGATGTCCGGGTTGGGCGTCAGCGTCAAAGTGAGCTCGGCGGACGACTTCTTCACCTTGTGCTCGGCGGCCGACACCGGCCGGTAATCCGCGACCGCGGCGACGCCGATGAAGACATCGGCACCCGGCAGCGCCGCGGTGACGGCATCGCGCATCTGCAGCGCGCTGCGCACGTCGACGCGATCGACGCCGAGCGGCGCCGACAGTCCGGTCGGCCCGCTGACCAGCACGACTTCGGCGCCGGCGCGCCGGCAGGCCTGCGCGAGCGCGTAGCCCATCTTGCCGGAACTCGTGTTCGTGATGCCGCGCACCGGATCGATCGCCTCGAAGGTCGGCCCCGCGGTCATCACGACCTTGCGCCCGGCAAGCAGCTTCGGCTGGAAAAAGGCGATCAGGTGCTCGAGCAGTTCGTCGGGCTCGAGCATCCGACCCATGCCGGTCTCGCCGCAGGCCTGATCCCCGGCGCCCGGGCCGACCACCGCGACACCGTCGGCCGCGAGCTGCGCAACGTTGCGCCGTGTGGCCGGGTGCTCCCACATCTGACGGTTCATTGCCGGCGCGACGAGCAGCGGACATTCGCGCGCGAGGCACAGCGTCGTCAGCAGGTCGTCGGCGATGCCGTGGACGAGCTTCGCGATGACGTCGGCCGTCGCCGGTGCGATCAGGATCGCGTCGGCGCCGCGCGTCAGATCGATATGCGCCATGTTGTTATCGATGCGCGCATCCCACAGATCCGACCACACCGGGTTGCCCGACAGCGCCTGGAAAGTCACCGGCGTGACGAAACGCGCGCCGCCGGCGGTCAGCGCGACGTGCACGTCGGCGCCCGCTTTTCCCAGCAGCCGCACGAGTTCCGCAGCCTTGTACGCGGCAACGCCGCCGGTGACGCCAAGCACGATCCGGCGCCCGTTCAATTCGCTCATGGCATATTCCGTATAATTAGCGAACACATCCTCACACCCACCCCATCATGGCAATCACCGACTGGCCCGAAAACGAGCGTCCGCGCGAAAAACTCCTCACCCGCGGCACGTCCGCGCTGTCCGACGCCGAACTGCTCGCGCTGTTCCTGCGCGTCGGCATGCGCGGCAAAAGCGCCGTCGATCTCGCGCGCGAGCTGCTGCAACAGTTCGGCTCGCTGACCCGCCTGTGCGCCGCCTCCGCCGCGGAATTTTCCGCGATCCCGGGCATGGGCCTCGCAAAGTATGCCCAACTGCAGGCAGTCATGGAACTGGCGCGGCGCGCGCTCGCCGAGCAGATGAACGATGCCGACGTGTTCGAGTCGCCGCTTGCCGTGCGCAACTGGCTGCGCCTGCGCATCGGCTCGCTGCCGCACGAGGTGTTCCACGTGCTGCTGCTCGATGCGCGCAATCGCCTGATCGAAGCGGTCGAACTGTTCCGCGGCACGCTGACGCAGACCAGCGTCTACCCGCGCG
Organism: Aromatoleum anaerobium; assembly: GCF_012910705.2. Lineage (GTDB taxonomy): Bacteria > Pseudomonadota > Gammaproteobacteria > Burkholderiales > Rhodocyclaceae > Aromatoleum > Aromatoleum anaerobium. Next base: position 255,464 of record NZ_WTVG02000036.1, read on the forward strand.
AAGTCGTCAAGCTCGCGCTGGCGCGCAACGCGGCCGCGGTGATTCTCGCCCACAACCACCCCTCGGGCGCCGCCGAGCCGAGCCCCGCGGACGAACTGCTGACGCGCAGCCTCAAGCAGGCGCTCGAACTCGTCGATATCCGTGTCCTCGATCACTTCATCGTCACCGCCCATGCGCAGCCTTTGTCGTTCGCCGAACGCGGACTGCTGTAGCGTGACGGCCGGGCGCACGCCGCCCGGACCTGCCGAAATGGCAAGAGCACTCACCAGGCCTTCGCAGCGGTGGTCATGCCACGCTACCCCGCAAACTCTGCCGGCCTCTCCGCCACCGGCAGAAGGCCTTGAAATCCTTGACTATCATCGACTTCGCAATTAGAGTGCTCGATTCTTTTGCAAACCCATCAACTGGAGCAACACCATGTACGCGGTGATAAAAACCGGCGGCAAGCAGTATCGCGTCGCGGCCGGCGAAAAGATCAAGGTAGAACAGATACCGGCAGACGTGGGCTCCGAAATCACCATCGACCAGGTTTTCATGGTCGGCGAGGGCGAGTCGGTCAAGATCGGCACCCCGGTGGTTTCCGGCGCCGTCGTCACGGCGACCGTGGTGTCCCACGGCCGTCACGACAAGATCAAGATTTTCAAGATGCGCCGCCGCAAGCACTACCAGAAGCACCAGGGGCATCGCCAGAACTACACCGAGCTTCGCATCGAAGCGATCTCGGCCTGAGTCCGGAGGTAATTCGACATGGCACACAAAAAAGCTGGCGGCAGTTCCCGTAACGGCCGCGACTCGGAATCGAAACGCCTCGGCGTCAAGCGCTATGGCGGCCAGTTCGTGCTCGCCGGCAACATCATCGTTCGCCAGCGCGGCACCGAATACCATCCGGGCGAAAACGTCGGCATCGGCAAGGACCACACGCTGTTCGCCCTGAAGGACGGCACCGTGCAGTTCACGATCAAGGGCGCGCAGCGCCGCCGCACCGTCGTCATCGTGCCCGAAGCCGCCTGAAACCTGGCGGCGTTCCGGTTCGAAAAGCCCTATCCTTGCGGTAGGGCTTTTTTGTTTTTGCCACAGGCACCTCATCATCATGAAGTTCATTGACGAAGCACGCATCGAGGTCATGGCCGGCGACGGCGGCAACGGCTCGGCGTCGTTCCGGCGCGAGAAGTTCGTCCCGCGCGGCGGCCCGGACGGCGGCGACGGCGGCCGCGGCGGCAGCATCTATGCGCTTGCGGACCGCAACCTCAACACGCTCGTCGACTACCGCTTCACGCGCATGCACCGCGCGCAACGCGGCGAGAACGGCGGCAACAAGGACTGCTACGGCAAGGGCGGCGAAGACATCGTGCTGCGCATGCCGGTCGGCACGGTGATCACCGACCTCGACACCGGCGAACTCGTCGCCGACCTCGACGAGGACGGCAAGCAGGCGATCATCGCGCGCGGCGGCAAGGGAGGCCTGGGCAACCTCCACTTCAAGTCGAGCGTCAACCGCGCCCCGCGCAAGCGCACGATGGGCGAGGAAGGCGAGCGCCGCGCGCTGCGCCTCGAACTCAAGGTGCTGGCCGACGTCGGCCTGCTCGGCATGCCGAACGCCGGCAAGTCGACGTTCATCCGTGCAGTCTCGGCGGCCAAGCCGAAAGTCGCCGACTATCCATTCACGACGCTCGCGCCGAACCTCGGCGTCGTGCGCACCGACCAGAACCGCAGCTTCGTCATCGCCGACATTCCGGGACTGATCGAAGGGGCGGCTGAAGGGCACGGTCTCGGCCACCAGTTCCTGCGCCATTTGCAGCGCACGCGCGTGCTGCTGCATCTCGTCGACCTCGCGCCGTTCGACCCGGACGCCGACCCGGTGCGGGACGCCAAGGCGATCGTCGAGGAACTGCGCAAATACGATGAATCCCTGTACAACAAGCCGCGCTGGCTCGCGCTGAACAAGCTCGACCTGATTCCCGAAGACGAACGCGCCGCGCGTGTCGCCGCCTTCCTCGAAGCCTACGGGCCGGTCGAACGCCATTTCGAAATCTCGGCACTGACCGGCGACGGCTGCAGGAAGCTGGTCTTCGCGATCCAGGATTTCCTCGACGCCGGGCGCGCCCAGGCGGAAGCCGAGAAAGCGGCCCGCACCCATGCGGAAGCGCTCGCCGCGGCCGAAGCCGAAGCGCGCGTCGAAGCGGCCTATCAGGCGCGGCTGCAGGCGCTCCTCGCCGAGGGCGAGACTGGCACCGGCGACGACGACGACCGCGACGGGAACGAGAACGATCCCACCGATGAGCAGGACACCAACCCGCCCAATCATTAGGAACCTTCCCAACTCGTCATGAGAGACAAGATCCGTAACGCGCGCCGCATCGTCGTCAAAGTCGGCAGCGCACTCGTCACGAACAACGGCGCCGGGCTCGATAAAGCGGCGATGGGCGACTGGGCGCGCCAGATCGCCGCGCTGCGCGTAACGGGCAAGCAGGTCGTACTGGTTTCGTCGGGCGCGATCGCCGCGGGAATGCAGCGCCTCGGATGGCAAAAGCGCCCGCACGAAATGCACAAGCTGCAGGCCGCTGCGGCGGTCGGGCAGATGGGCCTCGTCGAAGCCTACGAAGATGCCTTTTCGCGTCACGGTCTGCACACCGCCCAGATCCTGCTGACCCACGACGACCTCGCCGATCGCAAGCGCTACCTCAATGCACGTTCGACGCTGACGACGCTGCTCGAACTGGGCGTCGTGCCGATCATCAACGAGAACGACACGATCGTCACCGACGAGATCAAGTTCGGTGACAACGACACGCTCGGCGCACTGGTCGCGAACCTCATCGAAGCCCATGTGCTGGTGATCCTCACCGACCAGCAGGGCCTGTATACCGCCGACCCGCGCCGCGACCCCAATGCAACACTCGTCTCCGAAGGCCGTGCCGAGGACAGGTCGTACGAGGCGATGGCGGGCGGCGCCGGCACCGGCATCAGCAGGGGCGGCATGATCACGAAGATCCGCGCCGCCCAGCGTGCGGCGCGCAGCGGCGCCCACACGTGCATCGCCAGCGGCAACGAAGCCGACGCGCTGATCCGCCTCGCGCAGGCCGAACCGCTCGGCACCCTGCTCTACGCGACCAGCTCGCCGCTGCAGGCGCGCAAGCAGTGGCTCGCCGACCACCTGCAGCTCGCCGGCGACCTGATCCTCGACGAGGGCGCGGTGTGCGCGTTGCGCAGCGGGCGCAGCCTGCTGCCCGTGGGGGTCGTCGAGGTCGGGGGCGAATTCGAGCGCGGTGCAGCGGTCGCATGCCGCAGCGCCGCCGGCGAGGAGATTGCGCGCGGTCTCGTCAACTACAGCAGTAGCGAATGCCGCCGGATCGCGCGCAAATCCAGCATACAGATCGAAAAGCTGCTCGGCTACATCGACGAACCCGAACTGGTCCACCGCGACAACATGGTGCTGCGATAAGCCGCGCGGCTTCGTGACAGCCTGCATTCATCGACGATGGCGAACGACGTTTCCGCACAGCGCTTCCTGATCCAGATCGCGGACGACCTCTCGTCCGGCGACGTGAGTTTCCCGACCTTTCTGGACGCCGCGATGAAGATCAGGATGGCGCTGGACAACCCGGACCTGACCGTCGACGCCCTCGCCAAGGTGATCGGAACCGAGCCGCTGGTGTCGGCGAAGGTCATCCGGCTCGCCAACTCGGCCGCGCTGAACTTTTCGGGAAACGACGTCCGCGATGTCAAAAGCGCGGTGATGCGCGTTGGCTTCTCGGCGATTCGCACTCTTGCCATTTCCGTCGCGATCGAACAACTGATGCTCGACAGGGAGATGGCCCCGTATGCCGGCAAAGCACGCCAACTATGGGAACACAGCCTCGACGTCGCCGCCCTGTCGTTCGTCATCGCGCGCAAGCTGACCCGCATCAACCCGCACGAGGCGATGTTCGCCGGCCTCGTGCACGACGTCGGTTACTTCTATCTGCTGTCGCGCGTTGCCCGCCATCCCGGAATCGCCCACGACGATGACGACCTGTGCCGCATTCTTTCGCAATGGCACGCGACTGTCGGCACCGCCGTGCTCGGGGCACTGGATGCGCCAGATGCCATTCTCGACGCGATCTCCGGGTGCGAGACGGCGTACGAGGGCGACTCTCCGGCCACCCTGGCAAACATTCTCCACCTGGCGAACCGGTTGACCACCCGTCCCCATCCGTTTTCGCAGCCCGGAGAAACGCCCGCCACGCCGTCAGCGGCGGTGTCCCCTGCGGTTGCGGAAATCCTTGCCGAATCGCGCGCTGAACTGAACTCGATCAGGTCCGCACTGGGACAGTAGTTCGCCGGCCGCTGTGTTGCCGGTGAGCTCAGGGCACGAGATCGGCCACGAGGTCCGGTCCGTTCGTCAGGTAGCGACCATCGCCGCCCGTCTCCCCTCGTAGCCGGCCATGACGCCGCCGCGGATCAGCTCCCACATCGGGCGAATCAGCGAACGCAGGCCTTCCTTGCTCTGCTCCACGTCCATCATCGACGGCACCCGGGTGCCGCGATGTTCGATCGGCGGCCCGACCTGCACGATACTGAACCCCAGCCGGGACAGATGCGCGGCCAGGCGCGGCTCCGTGATGACGAACACCTTTTCGATGCCGCATTGCTCGGCCAATGCCATCGTGCCCAGATACAAACCAACCGGGATGAATGGAAAACGCGGGCTGGCGCTCGAGCCGAAGTCGCGGTTTCGCAGCATCATCTCGGTATGCTTTTCACCGCGCCGGCGACGGTACATCTGCCTGACCGCGAGCCGGGAGACCTCCGCGATCTTGTGTCGCGGCAGAGCGCGCGAATCGATCGTATGCTGATCCAGGTTCGCCCGGCAAGCGCTCTCGAACGGGAAAGGATGAGCGGGGTCCTCCGGGCGTGCGAGCACCAACCGGGTGCAGCCGACTAGCGTATGCGATTCGTCTGCCGTACGGAGCAGGCAATGCACGCTGTGGCGATCGTATTCGTCGGTTTCATGCCGGTCCTCGCGCAGCGGCTCGAAGCCGAGGTCTTCGCAGTACACCTCATGCCGAATCGTGAAGACCTGGTCGCGCGTGGATTGATCCAGCGCGGGCAAAATCTCGAAGCGGCTCCCGAATCCCTTACCGAGGTCGGAATCACAAGAAAACGGTGTGCGCATAATTTTCCCCAGTGCGCTCGAATTCGCTGAACCGGCCGATTTTATGATCCGTGCCGCCCTATCCGCAGCGCAGAAAAGGAGTGGGCTCCTTTCACAATCTTGCAGCCGCGCTTGACGCGATGTACCGTCTGAATCCGCATCATTCAGCGCTCATCGTATCCAGTCGATGAGAAATCGGAAAGCCGTCGAACTGAGGGCGATTGATTTTTAGTAACCGGCCTGTCCGCAGCGGGAACCGGCAGCCGTTCATGGTATCGACAACCTCTTTGTAGTCAAGTCTCAATGCGGATTCAACGGCGCGACACGCCGGTGCTGCCGACGCCCGCCAGGGGTCGGCAGGCGCTCGGTAACGAACGGCGGCAGACCAACACACGCAGGACTTCAGCATGGATCGACCCTCGGCGGTGATAGATGCCGCAGAAGTGCTACAGATCGTGCGCGTGCTCGTCGCCGAGCTTCGTCCGGGGCAGCGGTTAACACCGGATCTGGACAGCCATCTCGAGCGTGATCTGGGGCTGGACAGCCTTGCACGCGTCGAGTTGCTCGCGCGCCTCGAGCACGCTGCCGCAGTCCGCCTGCCCGCCGGCACGCTCGCGGCCGCCGAGACTCCGCGCCAGCTGCTCGCGGCGCTGCGCGCCGCGCATCCCGAACTTGCAGGATTGCGGACCGACATCGTCCTGCCGGAAACGCCCGGCGAGGCGATCGAAGCCCCGGCGCAGGCCGCCACGCTGGTCGAGGTGCTGGAGTGGCACGCCGCGCGCTCGCCGCAGCATGTGCATATCCGCCTGCTGCGCGACGACGTCGAGATCGCGACGCTGACGCACGACGATCTGCTGCAGGGCGCCCGTCGCATTGCCGCGGGCCTGCGGCAGGGAGGACTCGCGCCGGGCGAGGCGGTCGCGATCATGCTGCCGACCGCGCTGGAGTTCTTCACGAGCTTTTTCGGCGCCTTGCTGGCCGGAGGCGTGCCCGTACCGATGTATCCGCCGACGCGCCCGTCGCAGCTCGAAGACCACCTGCGCCGCCAGGCCGGCATTCTCGACAGCTGTCGGGCGCCCGTGCTGATCACCGACGCGGACGTGCGTACCGTCGCGCGGTTGCTCGCCACGCAGTCGCCAAGCCTCAAGCGAGTCGCAACGGTGCAGGAACTGGCAGCGACCGCCGCCAGCAGCACGTCGGCCGCGGTGCGTGCAACGGACCTTGCCCTGCTGCAGTACACCTCGGGCAGCACCGGCAACCCCAAGGGTGTCATGCTCAGCCACGCCAACCTGCTCGCGAACATCCGGGCCTGGAGCCGCACGATCGGGATGAGCGCCGACGATGTCACCGTGAGCTGGCTGCCGCTGTATCACGACATGGGCCTGATCGCGGCCTGGCTCGGCAGCCTGTACAACGGCTGCCCGCTGGTGCTGATGTCGCCGCTGGACTTCCTGTCGCGGCCGGCGCGCTGGCTGTGGACGATACACCGCTACCGCGGCAGTCTCTCCGCAGGGCCTAATTTTGCCTACGAACTCGTGCTGAAGCATGTCGAAAACGCCGAGCTCGCGGGGCTGGACCTGTCGTGCTGGCGATTTGCCGTCAATGGGGCCGAGCCCGTGAGCCCGGACACGATCGAGCGCTTCAGCGAGCGTTTCGCGCCCTACGGCCTGTGCCGCGAGACCCTGACGCCGTCATACGGGCTGGCGGAGAACGCCGTCGGGCTGACGGTCCCTCTCCCCGGCCGCGGCGCTCGCATCGACCGCATCGCGCGCGAGCCGTTTTTCCGTGACCGCAAGGCGTTTGCGGCAACGGCGAGTGACACGACGACGATTCGCTTTGTCGGCTGCGGGCAGCCGCTGCCCGGGCATGAGCTGCGCGTGACGGATCCGGCCGGTACGGAACTCCCGGAGCGCCACGTCGGCCGCATCGAGTTCCGCGGCCCGTCGGCCACATCCGGCTATCTGCGCAACCCCGAGGAAACCCGCAAGCTGTGGCACGGAGCCTGGCTGGACACAGGCGACCTCGGCTACCTCGCCGACGGCGAGCTGTTCGTCACCGGCCGCGTCAAGGACATGATCATCCGCGGCGGACGCAACCTGTACCCCTACGAGCTGGAGGATGCGATCGGCACCCTGCCCGGCGTGCGCAAAGGCTGCGTCGCGGTGTTCGGCGCCGCCGACCCCACCACCGCCAGCGAACGACTCGTCGCCGTCGTCGAAACCAGGGCGAAGCAGGACGACGAGCGCGGTACGCTGCAGCACGCGGTCGAAGGCCTCGCCATTGAACTGCTCGGCGTGCCGCTCGACGAGGTCGTGCTGGCGCCGCCGCACAGCGTGCTGAAAACATCAAGCGGAAAGATCCGCCGTGTCGCGACGCGCGACCTGTACCTCAGCGGGGCGGTGGGCCGGCAGCGCAGCGTGCCCATGCAATTGCTGCGCCTCGCGGCGGCGGGACTCGCGGAGCGCGCCTCGCGAACGCTGTCTCGCGGCGCAGCGCTGCTGTGGGCGGGCTGGGCGTGGACAGCTCTCGTGCTGCTTGCAGTGCCGGTCTGGCTGGCGGTCGCGGTGCTGCGCCGCCCTGCCGTCGGCTGGCGCATCGGCAGCCACGGAGCGCGGCTGCTCGCACGGCTGGTGGGCATCCGCCTCGACGTCCGCGGCCGGGAAAATCTCCCCGTGGACACTCCCTGCATCGTCGTCGCGAACCACGCAAGCTATCTCGACGGCCTGATCGCCGTCGCCGCGCTCCCGCGAGCCTTCGCGTTCGTCGCGAAGCGCGAACTGCAGGACAACGCGATCGCCTCTCGCTTCCTGCAGGGACTGGGCGCCGAGTTCGTCGAGCGCTTCGCGGTCCAGGACAGCGTCGACGCCGCCCACCGGCTCGCCACACGGGCGCGCGCAGGAACAGCGCTGTTCTACTTCGCCGAAGGCACCTTCGTCGGACAGCCCGGGCTGCGCGAATTCCGCCTCGGTGCCTTCCTCGCCGCCTGCGAGGCCCGGCTACCCGTGGTGCCGGTAACCATTCGCGGCACACGCACCGTGTTGCCCGACGCGACGTGGCGTCCTCGTCGCGGCCCGATCACGGTATCGATCGCCCCCCCGATCCCGCCGCAGGGCACGGACTGGAGCGCGGCACTCGCGCTGCGCGATGCAACGCGCGCAACAATCCTCGCCCAGTGCGGCGAGCCCGACGCGACTGCGTAAAAGCCCGACACAGGCGGGAAAACACCCTCTCTCTCTCTCTCTCTCTCTCTCTCTCTCTCTCGCGCGCGCGCGCGCTGCTCTTCGCCGGCGCGAGATTCGCGAGGCCGAACGCGGCGGGGATGAAGTTCGCCACTGTCTTGATGCATGACGGCCGCACGCGCCCCGGCCGTCGTGATCAGGCCTCGGGCGTGTAAGGGTGTTGCTCGATCCAGTGGCGGGCGATGTCGGCGCGACGGCACACCCACACCCGGTCGTGCTTCTCGATGTGGTCGAGGAAGCGCTGCAGCGCGCGGAAGCGCCCCGGGCGGCCGAGCAGCCGGCAATGCATGCCGACGCTCATCATCGCCGGCCGTTCGTCGCCCTCGGCGTACATCACGTCGAAGGCGTCACGCAGGTATTCGAAGAACTCGTCGCCGTGCGAAAAACCCTGCGGCAGCGCAAAGCGCATGTCGTTGGTATCCAGCGTGTAGGGCACGACCAGATGCGGCACGGTCTCGCCGTCGCTCTTCTGCACTTCGGTCCAGAACGGCAAGTCGTCGCCGTAGTAGTCCGAGTCGTACAGAAAGCCGCCGTAGTCGGCGACGAGGCGCCGGGTGTTCGGCGAGTCGCGCCCGGTGTACCAGCCGAGCGCGCGCTCGCCGGTGAGCCGCTCGATGATCTCCATGCCGACGCGCATGTGCTCGCGCTCGGTCGCTTCATCGACGTGCTGGTAGTGGATCCAGCGCCAGCCGTGGCACGCGATCTCGTGGCGCAGCTCGCGAAACGCGGCCGTCACCTCCGGATGGCGCTCGAGCGCCATCGACACGCCGAAGATCGTCATCGGCAGGCCGCGTCGCTCGAACTCGCGCAGGAAGCGCCAAACACCGACGCGCGAACCGTACTCGTACACGCCTTCCATCGACAGGTGACGGTCGGGGATTGCCGGCGGATTGAACAGCTCCGACAGGAACTGCTCGCTGCCGGCATCGCCATGCAGCACGCAGTTCTCGCCGCCCTCCTCGTAGTTCAGCACGAACTGCACCGCGACACGCGCGCGGCCGGGCCAGTTCGCATACGGGGGGTTGCGACCGTAGCCGACCAGGTCGCGCGGGTAATTGGCATCCATCTTCATCATCTCTACCCAGTGCATTTGTCGCGCCTCCGGGGCATGGCCCCAACGGCGCATCCGCCCAACTTCATCGATGAGGGAAAATCAGTTCTCGCAGAAGCGCCGGCAGGCGCCCCAGTGCTTCATCAGCAGGTAATAGGTGAGGCCCGCCGGAATCAGGCTGGCGTACCACGACACCGTCGAGAACGTGAGCGCGACGGCCGCGCCGACCAGCGAGGCGATGATGCCGGCGTAGTTCACGCCGCGATACGGCCCCTCTTCGTCGTACAGCTTGGCGAGGTTCAGCGTGCGGCGACGCACGATGTAGTAGTCGACCACCAGCACCGCGAAGATCGGGCCGAGGAAGGCCGAGTAGGTCTGCACGAAGACCTGCAGGCCGGCGGCCGACTCGTCCTTGACGAGTTCCCACGGAAAAGTGCCGAAGGCGAGCAGACCGACGATGATCGCCGCAGTGCGGAAGGAGATCTTGAAGACATCCATCAGCACATAGGTCGGCGGCACGACGTTATTGAGCACGTTGGTCGTGACCTGGGCGAAGGTGATGAAGAGCAGCGTCGCGATCAGCAGCGGCTTGTTGTCGACGGCACTCGAGAAAACCTGGATCGGGTCGGCCACGCCGGTCGCGCCCGACACCATCAGGCCGATGAGCCCCATGAACAGCGTGCAAGGCAGGATCGACATCGCGTAGATCGTGGTCAGCGGACCGCGCTTGACGCCCTTCTCCAGTTCGCGTGCGTAATCGCTGACGTTGAGCATCATCGTGCTGTAGATGCCGAGGAACAGCATCGTCGCGCCCCAGAACGGCAGGCCCCAGGTGCCCTCGATGTTCACCAGGCGCTCGGTGATCACGTCGCCGTACTTGTTGATGACGCTGATGAACATGTAGGTGAGCGAGACGAGGATGAAGCCGCTGCCGATGTTCTCCAGCCACTTGATGCCCTGGAAGCCCAGCACCGACAGCGCAATCTGCAGCAGCTGGAACACCACGAACCAGACCACCAGGTTGTCGAAGCCGAACATCGACACCGACACCGCGTTCAGCGCACCTGCGCCGACCCAGCTCTGGAAGCCGTACCACACGATCGCCGGCACCGCGCGCACGAGCCCGGGAAACTTCGTGCCGGCAAAACCGAAGGCGCTGCGCGCCTGCACCACGAAGGGGATGCCGTACTTGTAGCCGGCCGCGCCGTTCACCGTAAGCGCGATGCCGATAATGAAGCAGCCGATCGCGATCGCGAGGGTTGCCTGCAGCAGGTTCAGCGTGCCGACCACGCTGGAGCCCATCGCAAAGGTGCCGATCGACACGCAGCCGCCGAACCATGCCAGCAGATACGACCACTTGCCCATGATGCGGATCTGCTGCGGCGCCAGCGACTCCTCGCCGAGCGCCTTGTGCTGTCCCGCATGCTCCACGCCTTTCGCCGTCACTGCCGCGACCGCGTCCGGCTGCCAGCCGGCCAGGCCGACATCCTGATTCACTGTTGCCATTGTCTCGCTCCTAGTTATACGGGCGCAGCTGTCGTGCCGCGCTCCGTGCTGCCTTGGTGTCGTTGTTCGGCCCCTTTCTCGGGTGGAGGCCTTCGATGCTGGGCGCTCAGGCGCTGAGGTATTCGAACTGTCCGGTGAAGCGCTTGGCGCGCGGGAAGGCGAGGTCGCCATGCTTGCTGGTGCCGAGCTTCAGGCTCGCGAGGGCCTCGACAAGCTTCACCGCAGCGGTAACGCCCTCGACGATCGGCAGCCCCACCGCCTGGCCGATCTCCTCGGTCAGGTCGGCCATGCCGCCGCAGCCCAGCACGATCGCACCGATGCCGTCCTCGTCCCGCGCACGGCGGCATTCATCAATGATCCGCGACACCGCGCAGGCGCCGTCGTCCTCGAGGTCGAGCACCGGGATCTCGGCCGCACGCACGCGCCGGCAGTGGTGCGCGAAGCCGTAGGACTGCAGCAGGTGCTCGGCGATGATGCAGGTACGCCCGAGCGTCGTGACCACCGAGAAGCGCGTGCTGATCATCGTTGCGAGATGAAAGGCGGCCTCGGCGATCCCTACCACCGGCCTGGCCGTCAGTTCGCGCGCCGCGAGCAGGCCCGGATCGCCGAAGCAGGCGATGATGTAACCGTCTGCGGCCTCGCGCTCGCCCTTGCGGATTTCCTCGGTCACGCCGAGCGCGCTGATCGCCTCGTCGAAGTGACTTTCGATCGACACCGGCCCGCTCGTCGGATTGGTGGCGGTGATGATCGTGCCGGGCGCCGCGACACGACGCGCGGCCTCGCCGATCTTCGCGGTCATGCTCGCGGTGGTGTTGGGGTTGATGACTCGAATCTGCATCGCGTGCTCCTCGCTGCTGGTGTGGGGACTGCCCCGCCGGGGCTTATCGTTCGCGCCGCTGGCGTTGCGCCACGGCGTCCAGAATCTTGCGCAGGTCCGGCTCCTCGGGCGCCTCCTCGACCAGGACGACGGTGCGCTCGACGTCGCGCAGGTGCCGGTCCATCCATTGCTGTGCGGCCGGCGCATCGCCCGCTGCGATCAACTCCAGCACGTCGTCGTGCTCGGAGTGGCGGCAGCTGCCAGCCATCGGTGCACCGTAGGTCGCGATCACCAGCGAGGAACGGGACACCAGCCGCGCGAGGAAATCCGCGATCGCCTCGTTCTCGGCAACCTTCGCCAGTTCGACGTGGAATTCGCCGGACAGGAAAATCGCCTCGCGCCGGTCGCCTCGCGCCTCGGCTGCGTGCTCGCGCTGGACGATCGCGCCCAGCCCCTCGATGCGCTCGGGCGTGGCCTTCGCGACGACTTGGGGCATCACGCCGCATTCGACAATGCGCCGCGCCGCGAACACGTCGCGCGCCTCCTTGACGGTTGGCTGGGCTACGGTCGCGCCGCGGTTGAGCCGAATATCCACCAGCCGCTCGTACGAGAGGCGCTGCAGCACCTTGCGGATGCTCGTACGACTGACGCCGAAGGCCTCGGCCAACGTGTCCTCCGGCAGCTTGGTGCCGGGTGCGAGATGATTCTCGACAATCGCCGCGTACAGGTTGCGATAGATGGCTTCGTCGCGACCATTGCCCGAGCCCCCCTCCTCGCCATGTGCTGTTCCCAGATCGATCGCCGACCGTTTCTTGCTCATCTGCTGCGCTCCATAGCCAAATGCGAGAACGCAATCCCGAACATTTGGCGACATTTGTCGGTGCGAGTGTAGAAGTTGTTTGTATCCGATTCAAGATCTTTTTGTGTTCATTTATATTTTTTCTGGCGCCCGTCACTCCACTACTCTCCGCATTGAGTTCGATCCTATACAGACTGAGCAATGCCAGGCATCTCGTGCAACCCTGGTCCTACCTCCCGCTCGCCCGAGTTCGTGCTGCATTGCAGCGTCCAGCCGAACGCCGAACGCCGAACGCCGAACGCCGAACGCCGAACAGCCAAAGGAAAACTTGACTTTTGTTTTTGTGTACACTTTTATAGCATTATGCGTACACATAATCGCCTTGCACCAAAAACGCAGTCCCGAAACGCAGGGATCGAACCCGACCCGCACAAAAATTCAGAGGAGAAGTTTCATGAGCAGTCATAACACCGGCAGCATCCGGATCGCCGAGCCCCCCGTCCTGCCCGACTGGGCGGCCCGCTCGGTCGACCTCGCCAACCCGAGGATCGGTGCCGCCGCGCTGTATGCCTCCGACGACTTCTTCGCCGACGTCTCGCGCATGCTCAACCCCGACCCCGCCCAGTTCATCCCGGGCAAGTTCGACGACAACGGCAAGTGGATGGACGGCTGGGAGACGCGCCGCAAGCGCACTACCGGTCACGACTGGTGCTTTGTCAAATTGGGCCGCAAGGGCACGATCCGCGGCTTCGACGTCGACACCAGCCACTTCACCGGAAACTACGCCCCCGCCGTTTCGATCGAGGCGACGGTCTCGGATACCGACGACGTCGCCGCGCTGAAGGACGCGAAGTGGGTCGAGATCCTGCCCTCGACCTCGCTGTCCGGAAACAGCCATCACTTGCTGCGTGCGAACGCGGACGAAGCCTTCACTCATCTGCGCGTCAACATCTACCCCGACGGCGGCATCGCGCGACTGCGTGTCTATGGCCAGCCGGTCGGCGTGTTCGAGGGGCGCGGCGATGAGCTCGTCGACCTCGTCGCGCTGGAAAACGGCGGCCGCCCGGTCGCATGGAACGACGCGCACTTCGGCTCGGCCGCGAACCTCATCCTGCCCGGGCGCGGCATCAACATGGGTGACGGCTGGGAAACCCGCCGCCGCCGCGAGCCGGGCAACGACTGGTGCATCCTGCAGCTCGGCGGCGCCGGCACGATCGAGAAGATCGAAGTCGACACTGCCCACTTCAAAGGCAACTACCCCGACCGCTGCTCGATCCAGGCTGCGTTCGTCGAGGGCGGCACCGACCAGTCGGTGATCACACAGAGCATGTTCTGGCCGGTGCTGCTGCCCGAGCAAAAGCTCTCCATGGACGCGATCCACACTTTCACTGAACAGATCGAGAAAATGGGCCCCGTCACCCACGTGCGCCTCAACATCTTCCCGGACGGCGGCGTCTCCCGCCTGCGCTTGTGGGGCAAAGTGCAGCGATGAACACGAAGCCCGCACCGGCACCGACCGCGCCCTCACCGAGAACGATCGTCGCCGAACCCCTGACGCGGGAAGCGTTTGCGCCTTTCGGCGATGTCATCGAAGCCGACGATGCGGTACGCCACTTCCCGATCAACGGCGGCAACACCGTGCGCTATCACGACCTCGCGAACATCGATCCGGGACCGGACGGGCACGCGATCCTGTCGATTTTCCGCGGCGAACCGCGCGCGCTGCCGTTCGCAGTGGAGATGATGGAGCGGCACCCGCTCGGCAGTCAGGCTTTCGTGCCGGTATCGGGACGTCCATACCTCGTCGTCGTCGCCGCCGCCGGCGAGGCGCCGGGCGTCGAATCCCTGCGCGTCTTCAGGGCGCGCGGCGACCAGGGCGTCAATTACGCGCGCGGCGTCTGGCACCACCCGCTGCTTGCGCTCGGCGCGGTCTCCGACTTCATCGTCATCGACCGCGCCGGGCCCGGCCACAACTGCGACGAGGTAACGGTCGCCGACACCGTCCTGATCGACATCCCCCGCTGAACAGCCCACGTCCGGCCCCGCGGCCGGACGTCGCCGGCGCAACCGGACACTCACGCCTCCATGCTTACCGGCCTCGCCCTGTTCTACGTCGCGCCGTCCTCATCCTCAACGGGCTGTGGATGCTCGGACGGATCAGCGACCGCGAAATCGCGGGCTTCCGCATCGAACTGCACCAGAAGGACCTGAACCTCGGGTTGACCGTTGCGCGCCAGATCGGCATGTCGCTGCCCAACACCGCGACCGCACAGGAACTGTTCAACGCCTGCGCCGCGCACGGCGGTGCCAGCCGTGACCACTCGGCAACGGTGCAGGCGCTGGAGAAGATGGCCAACGTCGAAGTGTGGGGCGGGCGTGCACCCGGTACCCTTCGAGAATGCGCAGGGCGTGACCGGGATGGTCGAGCACGCATGCACGGCTGTCGTCATCCACGGCTTCGCCGAGCCCGGCGACGACATCGTCGTGGTCGCCGGTTTGCCCTTCGGCCTTAGCGGCAGCACCAACCTGCTGCACATCGCGCACATCAGCTGAGGCCCCCCGGCGCCCAGCCGCCCGTGAGGGCTGTAAAGCAAAATGGCCAGTCTTTTGACTGGCCATTTTGCTTGATTCCATTGGTCGGGGCGGCGGGATTCGAACTCGCGACCCCTTGCACCCCATGCAAGTGCGCTACCAGGCTGCGCTACGCCCCGACACAAGCGAGCATTATAGCGATATTCTCGACATTTGCCAGTACTGCCTCAGGCCTTGAGGTGCTCCAGCGTGGTGACGATTTCCGACCGCACGTGCGCGATCAAGGATCGCAGACGCGAGACTTCCTCGGCCTCTTCATGCTGGTGGATCGCCGTCTCCCCGAGCTTGTTGCGGGCGCCCGAAATGGTGAAGCCCTCCTCGTAGAGCAGTTCCCGGATCCGGCGGACGAGCAGTACTTCATGATGTTGATAGTAGCGTCGGTTACCCCGCCGCTTCACCGGCTTGAGCTGGGTGAATTCCTGTTCCCAGTATCGGAGCACGTGTGGTTTGACAGCGCACAGTTCGCTGACCTCGCCGATCGTGAAATACCGCTTTGCCGGGATCGGCGGCAGTTGAGTGGCCGGAGTCTCGTTATGGCTGCTTGCTTGCATCGCTCAGCTGCTCCACGGCGGCCTTGAGTTTCTGACTGGCGTGAAAGGTCACGACCCGGCGCGCAGTGATCGGAATTTCCTCGCCGGTCTTCGGATTGCGACCCGGCCGCTGGGGCTTGTCGCGGAGCTGGAAGTTGCCGAAGCCCGAAAGCTTCACGCACTCCCCGCGCTCCAGCGCTTGGCGGATCTCCTCGAAAAAGCCTTCCACCATGTCCTTGGCTTCGCGCTTGTTGAGACCGACCCGCTCGAACAGCAGGTCAGCCAGTTCCGCTTTGGTCAGGGTCACGTTCATTACACTATCCACGCAGCCGCGCACCCAAAGAAATTTCCGCATGGCGGACGATTGCTCCGACCGCCGCATCCACCTCGGCATCTTCGAGCGTTCGCTGAGTATCTTGCATCAACACCCTGAACGCAAGGCTCTTTTTCTCTGGGTCGATGCCTTTGCCATAGTAGACATCGAACAACTCTATCCCCATGACAATCGCCGGCGCCGCCTCGCGCATGACCTCGATCACCCGCGCAGCGGTCAGCGCCTGCTCGACGACCAGGGCGACATCGCGCGTGACTGCAGGCTGGCGGGAAATCTCGCGGTAGGCGGGAAGATCCGCCAGGAGCGCGGCGTCCAGTTCGATCTCGAACACGACTGGCGCCGTTCCCATTTCATAGCGCTGCACCCATACCGGGTGGATCTCGCCGAGGAGTCCGATACGCCGGCCGTCGAGCAGGATGCTGGCCGCGCGTCCGGGGTGCAGCGCGGGATCGGACAGGCGTTCGAATCCGAGCACGCGCGGCGCGAAAAGTGCTTCCACGTCGCTCTTCACGTCATAGAAATCGACCTGGCGGCTCGCAACGCCCCACTGTTCAGGCAACGCAAGACCGGCCGCCAGCCCCGCGACGCGCAGCGGCTGATGAAAGCCGGCGACCGGCTCGCCGTCCGCCTTGCGTTCGAAGCAGCGCCCGATTTCGAACACGCGCACCCTGGCCTGCTGGCGCTTGCGGTTTGCGACGAGGTTCGCGGCAAGCCCCGGGACCAGGCTGGAGCGCATCACGCTCATCTGGCTTGCGATCGGATTCGCCAGGCGGATCGGTTCGGCGTTCGCGCAGAAATCCCGCTCCCAGGCTTCCTCGACGAACGCGTAGTTGACGACCTCCTGGAAGTCACGCGCTGCCAGAAGATGGCGGACATCCCACACGGAGCGGCTCGACTCGGAACGGTCGAGCATCATCAGGGAACCCTGCGGCGCGCAGGCCGGAATGGCATCGTAGCCGTGCAGGCGCGCGATCTCCTCGATCAGGTCTTCCTCGATCTCGATGTCGAAGCGGAACGACGGCGGCGTGACGAGCAGCGCCTCGCCCTCGCGTTCGACCGACAGATGCACGCCCTCCAGCAGCCTCACGATCGCATCGTCGCCGAGATTGATACCAAGCAGGCGGCGGGCCCGCGCAGGACGCAACCGGACTGCCGGACGCGCCGGCAGGTGGTCCTTGGCGACCGCTTCATCGACCGGCCCCGCGGCGCCGCCGCAGATGTCGAGAATGAGCCGGGTTGCACGCTCTATCGCCCATCCCGCGAGTTCGAAATCGACACCGCGCTCGAAACGATGGGACGCGTCCGAGATGAAGCCGTAGCTGCGCGCGCGCCCGGCGATGGCCGCCGGCGCGAAGAATGCGCTCTCGAGGAACACGTCGACAGTGTCGAGCGTGATGCCGCTGTCTTCGCCGCCCATGATCCCGGCGAGCGCCAGCGCACGCGCCTCGTCGGCGATCAGCAGCGTGTCGGCGGCCGGGACGACGGTCTGCTCGTTGAGCAGCAGCACTTTTTCGCCTTCGCGCGGATAGCGGACGTGGATCGCGCCGACGAGTTTTGCATTGTCGAATGCGTGCAGCGGCTGTCCCAGTTCGAGCATCACGTAGTTGGTCACGTCGACCAGGGCGCTGATCGAGCGCACGCCGCTGCGCTGCAAGCGTTGCTTCATCCAGTCCGGCGTCGGCGCCTTCGCATCGACGCCCCGCACGATGCGCCCGCAATAGCGCGGACAACCGTCGGGGGCGTCGAGGACGATCGCTCGCCGATCATCGATGGCCGGCGCAACCGCCTCGATCTGCGGCAGCGCGAGCGGCCGGCCGGTCAACGCCGCGACTTCGCGCGCGACTCCGACAAGGCTGAGACAGTCCGAGCGGTTCGGGGTGAGCTTGATCGTGAAGAGCGTATCGTCGAGCGCGAGGAATTTCCGGATGTCCTGGCCGATTGGCGCATTGTCCGGCAACTCCAGCAAACCCGCGTGATCATCGGACAATCCGAGTTCGCGCGACGAGCAAAGCATACCGAAGGACTCGACGCCGCGCAGCTTTGCCGCCTTGATATCGAAGCCCGGCAGTTTTGCGCCCACCATCGCGCAGGGAACGCGCAAACCTGCTGCCGCGTTCGGGGCGCCGCAGACGATCTGTAATAACTCGTCCTGTCCCACGTCCACCTTGCAGAGCTTCAGCTTGTCGGCGTTCGGATGCTTTTCCGCCTCGATGATGCGACCGACGACGACGCCTGAAAATACAGCGGCGGCGGGCACGGCCTCCTCGACTTCGAGACCCGCCATCGTCAGCAGGTGGCCGAGCGATTCGCTGTCGAGCGGCGGATTGACGAGACTCCGCAACCAGTGTTCCGAAAATTGCATGGTTCGATTACCTGAATTGGCTCAAGAAGCGCAGATCGCCTTCGAAGAAGAGGCGCAGATCATTGACCCCGTAGCGCAGCATCGTCAGCCGGTCCGGGCCCATGCCGAACGCGAAGCCAGTGTAGCGTTCGGGATCGATCCCGCCAAAGCGCAACACGTTCGGATGAACCATGCCGCAGCCGGCGATTTCGAGCCAGCGGCCTTTCAGTGCACCGCTCATGAACGCGACGTCGATCTCGGCGCTCGGCTCGGTGAACGGGAAGAACGACGGCCGGAAACGGACCTGCAGGTCTTCGGTTTCGAAGAACTTGCGCAGGAAATCGGCGATCACGCCCTTGAGATCGGCGAAGCTGACCGACTCTCCGACCCACAGGCCTTCGACCTGATGAAACATCGGCGAATGCGTCGCATCGGAGTCGACGCGATACACGCGTCCCGGGACGATCACGCGAATCTCCGGCATCGACTCGCGATCGCCGTAGCGCGCGACGTGGTCGAGCATCGTGCGGATCTGCACCGGGCTGGTGTGCGTCCGCAACAGCACGTCGTCGTGTCCTTCGAGGTAGAAGGTGTCGTGCATCGAGCGCGCCGGATGGTTTTCGGGCGTGTTCAGCGCAGTGAAGTTGTGCCAGTCGGTCTCGATTTCCGGACCATCGGCGACGACGAAGCCGATCGAGCGAAACAGCGTCTCGATGCGCTCCAGCGTCCGACTGACAGGATGCAGACCGCCTTGCTCAGCCCCTCGCCCCGGCAGTGTCACGTCGAGCGCTTCGGCGGCGAGCTGGGCGACCAGCACCGCTTCGCGCAGGGCTTGGCGCCGGGCTTCGAGGGCCGCCTCGATCGCATCTTTTGCGCGGTTGATCTCGGCGCCGGCGACGCGGCGCTCCTCTGCGGCGAGCTTGCCCAGGCCCTTCAGCCGCTCGGTCAGCGCTCCGGTCTTGCCGAGGTAGCGCGCCTTGACCTGTTCGAGCTGGACGCCGTCCGTTGCCGCGGCGAACTCTGCCGCCGCCTGTTGAACGAGTTGATCGAGCTTATCCATTTGCGTGCCGTGGAAAATTCAGGAAAAAAAAGGAGGCTAGGCCTCCTTTTTCATGCCGCATGCTCTTACGCAGCGAGTTTGGCCCGGGCTTGGTCGGCGAGCGCCGCGAAGGCGGGTTTGTCGAATACCGCCAGATCGGCCAGGACTTTGCGATCCACTTCGATCGCCGCCTTCTTCAGGCCGTTCATGAAAGTGCTGTACGTCAGCCCGACTTCACGCGCAGCGGCGTTGATACGCGCAATCCACAGCGCGCGGAACTGGCGCTTGCGCTGACGGCGGTCGCGGTAGGCGTATTGCCCCGCCTTCATCACCGCCTGCTTGGCGATACGGTAGACGTTCTTGCGGCGGCCGCGGTAACCCTTGGCTTGATCGAGAACTTTCTTGTGACGCGCGCGGGCCGTTACACCACGTTTAACTCTGGACATGGCGGTCTCCTATCAAGCGTAAGGCAGCATTGCGCGGATCAGCTTTTCGTCGGCGGCGTGAACTCCCGTCATGCCGCGCAGCTGACGCTTGCTCTTGGTGGTTTTCTTGGTAAGGATGTGGCGCTTGAACGCTTGTGACCGCTTGATCCCGCCACTAGCGCGAACCTTGAACCGCTTCGCGGCTCCGCTCTTGGTCTTCATCTTGGGCATTGCTGACTCCAGGTTTATGAATGCCGTCAGGTAGCGTCGCCGCGCGGCGCGTTTTCAACCTGACACCACTTGTATTCCGGCAGATCCTCTGCCGGCAGTTGCCTCCCGCCGGAGAGCAGGAGACAAATTCTGTATCGCGGATCAGCGGTTCTTCTTCGGTGAGATCACCATGATCATCTGACGCCCTTCCATCTTGGGCATCTGCTCGACCTGTCCGATCTCTTCAAGATCCGCCTTCACACGCTCAAGCTGTCGCAGCCCGAATTCCTGGTGGGCCATCTCGCGTCCGCGAAAGCGCAAGGTGACCTTGCACTTGTCACCTTCTTCGAGAAAACGCTTCAAGTTCCGCAGCTTGATCTGGTAGTCGTTCTCATCCGTCGCCGGACGGAGTTTGACTTCCTTGATCTGTACCTGCTTTTGCTTGAGCCGGGCTTCATGCGCCTTTTTTTGCTCCTGGTATTTGAACTTGCCGAAATCCATCACCCGGCACACCGGGGGTTGCGCCATCGGCGCAATCTCGACCAGATCCAGACCAGCCTCTTCGGCCGCATTCAGGGCTGCATTCAGCGAAACAATGCCGAGCGGCTCGCCGTCCTCGCCGACCAGACGGACTTCAGGCGCGCTGATCTCTTCATTGACGCGCTGCTTTTTTTCTTGAGCGATGGTTCAATTCTCCACGAATGCCAAAAAAATCAGATCGAGCCCGACCGCGCCTCAATTTCGCGCTGCCAACGCTCGATCAGTGTATCGAGGGGCATCTGGCCAAGATCCTGACCTCCCCGCACGCGCACTGCGACGACTCCTGCTGCCTTTTCCTTTTCGCCGATGACAATCTGGTAAGGCAGCTTGTGCACGCTATGTTCGCGGATTTTATAGTTAATCTTTTCGTTACGCAAATCCGCCTCGACCCGGAAACCCGCCTGCTTCAGCCGCTTGGCGACTTCAGTTGCGTAGTCCGCCTGCCCTTCGGAAATGTTCAGCACGACCGCGTGGACCGGAGCCAGCCATAACGGCAGGGCCCCGGCGTAGTGTTCGATCAGGATGCCGATGAAACGCTCGAGCGAGCCGAGGATCGCGCGATGCAGCATTACCGGATAGTGCTTGGCGTTGTCCTCGGCGACGTACTCGGCTCCCAGCCGCACCGGAAGGTTGAAGTCGAGCTGCAGGGTTCCGCACTGCCACACGCGGTTGAGACAGTCTTTCAGCGAGAACTCGATCTTTGGCCCGTAGAAAGCGCCCTCGCCCGGCTGCAGGTCGTACGCCAGCCCCTGGACATCGAGCGCGGCAGCGAGCGCGGCTTCGGCGGCGTCCCATTGGTCATCGGTGCCGACGCGCTTGTCAGGACGCGTCGACAGCTTGATCAGGATCTCGGTAAAGCCGAAGTCGGCATAGACTTTCTGCAGCAGCGCGATGAAGGCCGCCGATTCGGCCTGCACCTGATCGTCAGCGCAGAAGATGTGCGCGTCGTCCTGGACGAAGTTGCGGACGCGCATGATGCCGTGCAGCGCGCCCGACGGCTCGTTGCGGTGGCAGGAGCCGAACTCGGCCATGCGCAGCGGCAGGTCGCGGTAGCTCTTCAGCCCCTGGTTGAAGATCTGGATGTGGCACGGGCAGTTCATCGGCTTGACCGCGTAGTCGCGCTTCTCCGACTGCGTCGTGAACATCAGCTCAGAGTACATGTCCCAGTGGCCGGACTTTTCCCACAGCGAGCGGTCGACAATCTGCGGCGTTTTGACTTCCTGGTAGCCATTGTCGAGAATCGTGTGGCGCATGTACTGCTCGACCTGCTGCCACAGGGTCCAGCCCTTCGCGTGCCAGAACACCATGCCCGGCGCCTCTTCCTGGATGTGGAAGAGATCGAGCAGCCGGCCGAGCTTGCGGTGATCGCGCTTTTCGGCCTCCTCGAGCATGTGCAGGTAGCTGTCGAGATCCTCCTTCTTCGCCCACGCGGTGCCGTAGATCCGCTGCAACATCTCGTTTTTCGAGTCGCCGCGCCAATAGGCGCCCGCGACCTTCGTCAGCTTGAAGACCTTGAGCTTGCCGGTCGATGGAACGTGCGGCCCGCGACACAGATCGATGAAATCCCCCTGGCGATACAGCGACACGTCCTCGGCCTGCGGGATCGAGGCGATGATTTCGGCTTTGTAGTGCTCGCCCTGGGCCTTGAAGAACTCGACCGCCTTGTCGCGCGGCCAGACCTCGCGCGAGACCGGAATCTCGCGCCGGGCAAGCTCGGCCATGCGCTTTTCGATCTTCTCGAGGTCCTCCGGCGTGAACGGACGCTTGTAGGCGAAATCGTAATAGAAGCCGTTCTCGATCACCGGGCCGATTGTCACCTGAGCTTCGGGAAACAGTTCCTTGACCGCATGCGCAAGCAGGTGCGCGGTCGAATGACGGATCACATCGAGACCTTCGTCGCCTTTTTCGGTGACGATCGCGAGCGGCGTGTCGGTCTCGATGCGATACGAGAGGTCGACGAGCCGTCCATCCACTTTGCCGGCGAGCGCCGCTTTCGCCAGACCTGCACCGATCGATGAGGCGACTTCGGATACCGTGACGGGATGATCGAAGCTGCGTACAGAACCGTCGGGAAGCGTGATATTCGGCATGATCTCGAGGCCTCGGACAAATGTTTCGGCGAATTGTGGACGAAAAAAAAGTGCGGGCGAACCGCACTTTTTTCCTGGAGCACTACAGCGGAGCCCGATCTTCAGTTTCCGGCTTCGGTAGTAGTTCGGAACATTACTGCCCAACTCCATATGTTGGTAGGCGCGATTGGACTCGAACCAACGACCCCCACCATGTCAAGGTGGTGCTCTAACCAGCTGAGCTACGCGCCTGCTAAGAGCTGCGCATTATAGGTACGCCCGCTATGCAACGCAACAGTCCGCGCAAAACTTTTTTCAACATGGGCTCTTTCGCAAGGATTTCGTCCAACCCCTCACTGCCCGATGTACCCGGTTTCGTGCGGCACGGGCCGGAGCGGGAACGAGAAGCCGCATCGACGTGGAAATGAAACGCGCACTTGTCGGTCCAATTGCGGTGAAACAGGAGGTCCCTCGATGACGACGCAAGACGGTGGTTTCGTTTCACGATTGTCAGGCAGGTTGGCGTGCCTGCTAGGGCTTGCCCTGATAGTGGCCGGGGCCGGCGCGGGACATGCGGCTCCGGCGTCATCGCCCGCCACGGCGATCTTCGCTGGTGGGTGCTTCTGGTGCATGGAACCGCCGTTCGACCGGCTCGACGGCGTCGTGTCGACAACCTCCGGCTACACGGGCGGGCACGTGCCGAATCCCGGCTACGAGGCGGTCTCGTCGGGACGCACGGGGCATGCCGAGGCGGTGCAGATCGAGTACGACCCGACGAAAGTCAGCTATGAACAGCTGCTTGACGTGTTCTGGCGCAATATCGACCCCACCGATCCCGGCGGACAGTTCTGCGATCGGGGCAGCCAGTACCGGGCGCAGATTTTCTATCAGGGCGATGAGCAACGAGCCGCCGCAGAGCGCTCGCGCGCAGCGCTCATTGCGAACAAACCGTTCGCCCAGCAGGTTGTCACTGAAATCGTTCCGGCGATGAAGTTCTATCCAGCCGAGGAATACCACCAGGACTACTACCAGAAAAATCCGCTGCGCTACAAGTTCTACCGCCATGGCTGCGGGCGCGACCAGCGCCTCGAAGCGCTGTGGGGCGCGGCGGGCAACAAGGAGACGAAGGAATGAATCGGCGACTATTTCTGGGCGGGCTGCTGGGCGTGGCGGCCACGCCCCTCGTTCGTGGCACGGGACCGGCGAGTCCTGTGCGGAATGCGGGCATCGGCAGAATCGAACGTTCCGCTGCCGAGTGGCGCAAGCTGCTGACACCTGAGCAGTTCGAGGTGTTGCGTCGCGACGGCACCGAGCCCGCCGGCAGCAGTCCGCTGAACGATGAGAAGCGCGCGGGTGAGTACGTATGCGCCGGCTGCGAGCTCGCGCTCTTCACGTCGGACATGAAATATGACAGCGGCACTGGCTGGCCGAGTTTCTTCACGACGATTCCCGGCCATGTCGAGACCAAGCGGGACTTCAAGCTGATCCTGCCGCGCACCGAATATCACTGCGCGCGCTGCGGGGGGCACCAGGGCCATGTGTTCGACGACGGGCCGCCGCCGACCGGCAAGCGCTGGTGCAACAACGGGGTCGCCCTGAAATTCGTGCCGGCGGCCGGCTAGCGACTGCGGCGCGCGGGAACCCCGCGCGCGCTTCAGTGACTCGTGCCTTCCTCGCGCATGGTCTTGTTCCAGACGTTGTATTTGCCGACCGGCTTCTTCATCGGGAGGCGCTTCACCTCTTCGAGCGTCTGCGCATCATAGACAACCAGCGCTCCGTCCATTTCCCACAGGCTCGCGAGCGCGTAACGGCCATCGCGCGTGAACTCGACGTGCGCGAGCGTCTGGCCGGGAGCGGCTTTGAGTTCCCTGACGATCTCGAGCGTCTGCTTGTCGATGACCTGGAGGATGTTCTTCGCATCGCGGCTCATCATCGAATCGACAAAAGCGTAGCGACTGTTCTCGTGACTGCGCAAGAAGAACCCCGGACCGCGCGTCGGGATGCGCTTAACGACACTCCAGTCCTGGAGATCGATCACCGTGACTTCGGCCGCCTTGAGGTTCGTGCTCGCCATCACCCGTCGCCCCTGCCACTCCCAAGTGATGCCGGAACCGAGATGCGGCATGCCGTCGAGCGGCAGATCGGCGATCTTGCGGCGAACGTCGAGATTGACGACCTGGCCGACGCCCTCGCGCGATGCGCCGAGCACCGTCGAGTAGTCCTGGGTGAAGAAGAAGTCGTCGAGCACCTGCGCGAGCTCGGTACGGCGCGGGTTCAGGTAGCCGCGAACGAACGCCCCTTCGCGCAGCTTGTAGTCGTGGACGTGGCCGATCGGAATTTCCTCCGCCGCCGGGTCGTAGCTGATCTCCCACACCTCGGGCACGTCCTTCAGCGCGGCGACGAAGGCATTGCGCGGCGTCGCTTCATAAACCGCGGAGACGCGCGAGCTGCGCTTGCCTTCGCGGTCGGTGACGTCGATCGATTTCAGCAGATTGAGATCACCGTCGAGCAGCACCAGCGTATGCGGCAGATAGTTCGCGACCGCGACGTGCCGGCCGTCCGGCGATACGGCGACGTTGCGGGTATTGATGCCGGCCCGGACTTCGGCGACGACCTTGAGATTCCACAGGTCGTACTTCGTCACCCAGCCGTCGCGCGAGCCGAAAAACACGAACCGGCCGTCCTTCGTGAACTTCGGCCCGCCATGCAGCGCAAGCCGCGACGCAAAACGGTGAATCGGTTCGAGCTTGTCGCCGTCGAGCACCGACACGTGGTGGTCGCCCCCTTCAACGACGACGAAGAGGTTCATCGGGTCGGCATCGAACACCGGCTTTGCCGCCAGCGTCGTCGGGTCGACGTGCTGGATGCGCGACGCGCGGATGTCGGCTTCGCTCCATTTCGGCGCCGGGACGACCGGCGTGTAGATCAACGCCCCGAGCGCCGCGATCTCGTCCGCTTTCAGCGTGGCGCCGAACGCCGCCATCTGGGTCGCGGCGCGGCCATCGCGGATGACCTCCAAGGCCTCTTCCTTGCGCAGGCGCACGAGATTCTCCGGCAACAGCGCCGGCCCGCTACCGCCGAGGCGGTCGGCGCCATGACAGGAGGCGCAGTATTGCTGGTAATGACGGCTCGGCGCGTCGCTGTCGGCAGCGCGCGCCGACGGGTTGAAAGTGACGAAGGCCGCCGCAAGCAGCAAGGGGGCAGCGAAAAGACGGGCTGATGGTCGGAGCGCCGCCAGCCGGGGGCGAAGAAAGTTCATTGCGTGTCTCGGTGGGGTCAGGCAGGACGGCGGCGGGGCACGAAAGGAGTGGTCTTGACCCGCTCGCTGCCGTAGTCGGCCGCCGTCACGCCGATCTCCTCGTCGCTGAGGTAACAGGCCGGGTCCTCGACCCACGGGTCGCCTGTGATCTGCTGCGCGCGCACGCGCGAGCTGCCGTTGCACACCGCGAGGAACCTGCATTTGCCGCAGCGCCCGCCGAGGAGCCGGGGATGGCGCTTGAGGCCCGCCATCAGCGGATTCGACAGGTCGCTCCAGATCTCGGAGAACGGCCGCTCGCGCACATTGCCGAGAGGCACATGCCACCACATCGTGTCGGGATGCACGACACCAAGGTTGTCGATGTTCGCGACGTTGACGCCGCTCGCATTGCCGCCCCACTGCAGCAGCTTTGCACGGATATGCTCGGCCCGCTCGGGGAACCGGCGCGCCACCCAGTGGTACATGTAAACGCCGTCGGCATCGTTGTTGCCGGTGACGAATTCCTTGTCGATGCCGCGCCGATGCAGATCCAGGCAGGTATCGAACAGCAGGTCCATTGCCTCGCGCGTCGTGCGGTGGTGCGCATCGTCGCCGCGGTGCTTGTTGCCGCGGCCGGCGTAGTTCAGGTGCGAGAAGTAGAACTTGTCGATGCCCTCGTCCTCGACGAGGCGCAGCAGTGCGGGCAGATCGGCGGCGTTGTCCTCGGTCATCGTGTAGCGCACGCCGACCTTGATGCCGCGGGCCGCACACAGCCGGATGCCGCGCATCGAGGCATCGAAGGCACCCTCGAGACGGCGGAACCTGTCGTGCGTGCCGCCGATGCCGTCAAGGCTCACGCCAACGTAATCGAAGCCGATCTCGTCGATCCGGTCGATGTTGGATTCGTCGATCAGCGTGCCGTTGCTCGACAGGCCGACATAGAAGCCCATTTTTTTCGCGTGGCGGCCGATCTCGAAGATGTCCGGGCGCAGCAGCGGCTCCCCGCCCGAGAGGATCAGAACCGGCACGCGGAATGCCTTGAGATCGTCCATCACCCGGAACACTTCCCCGGTCGACAACTCGCCGGGAAAGTCGGTGTCGGCCGAGATCGAGTAGCAATGCTTGCAGGTGAGGTTGCAGCGCCGGATCAGGTTCCAGATCACCACTGGTCCGGGGGGGTTGCGGTGCGGCCCGGCAGGCGTGGGATGATCGAGTTCGCGGATGAAGTTCGAGATACGAAACATGACGGGCTCTCCTGAGTCCAGCCATTACAGCGGACTGCAACATACAGGGAAATGACCGCGGTCAAGGGCATAGCGGACCGGAACGCAGTCGCGCGGGCGAGGAGGACAGCAATATGCGAAAACTGCTTCGGCCGCAATGGCCACCCCGCACGTCGTCACGTGGCGGAGCAGATTCCCCGGATCAATCCCCGACGATGACGACGCCCTTCATTTCGGGATGGGGACCGCAGTGATACTCGAAACGTCCTGCCTGCGGAAAGGCGCGCGACCATTTCTCGTCCGGGAAGAACCGCTCGGACTCTTCGCCCGTCCCCTCCAGCAGCACCGAATGGCTGGTCCGCTTCTCGCGGTTCAGCCAAGTGACCGTGTCACCCGGCCTGATTCGCACTTCGGCCGGCTTGAAGCGGTAGTCCGAGATTTCCACGATCACGTCGGCTGCCTGCAGGGGCGCGGAAAGACCCAGTACCAAGAGGCCACCCGCGAGGGTGGCCTGGAACATCGCACGCACGATTGTCACTCCTGCGGCAGATGGAGGGGTAGCGAAGTTACTGCTTGGCAGCGGTAATGTCGGCCTTCGCATCGATACCGAGCTTGTGGCCGAGCGATACGTGGTGGAAGCGTCCGGCCGCGTTGTCGTCGTGGATCGCGAAACCGAAGTTATAGACCTTGCCGGGCTCGAGGTTTACGTCACCCTCGCCCCCGCCTGACAGCTTGCGCGTAAACACGACGGACCAGTTATTGCCCTCGAGCTTGCCATCGGCTTTGACGAGCCCTTTGCCGCCTTCCATCACGCGCTTGTCAGCAACGTGCCCGTCGAAGCCCTTCTTCTCCCCACTGCGCCACTGGATCAGATCGTAGAACTTGCCTTCGGCCAGCGAGCCGCCCTTGACGTACTTCGTCTTGGTATCGGCTGCGCCCGGCATCGTGCGCGAATCCGCGTGACAGGTTGCCCAGCAACCGGCTTGGTCCGCGAGTTCGACCTTGCCGCCGGATTCGAGCATGAACGCAACCTTCACCGGGTTCTTGTCGTCCATCTTCGGCGCGCCCGATGCCTTCGGTTGCGCCCACGTGAAGCGCAAATAAAGGTTCTCGCCGTCGTGTGCCGCCTGCACCTTGACGGGGATCGCCGGCGCCTTGCCGGCGATCGGACTGGGTTCGATCTTCTGCCCGCTCACGATCTTCGCGCCCATGTCCTTGGCTTCTTCATCGTGGCAGTCGGCGCAGCGCTCGCCCTTCTTGAGCGCCCGCGCGCCGCCGTGCTCGGTTCCCTTCGTGATCCATTCGACCGGCGACACGCCGGGATAGAGCAGTGTGATGTCCTTCGCGGGAATCTTGCTCCAGTCGGCCGGTGCCGCAGCAAGTGCGCTCCCCGCGCCCAGCGTCAGGAGAGCGGTCATCGCACTCGCGATCAACGTCTTTCTCATTTTCGGTTCCTCTCGGTGGATGCTCGAAATTCGCGGCTGCCTGCCCTCACAGGTCATCTTCCTCGGTCATGCCTTCGGGTTTGTGATGCGCGATGCCCTTGTGGCAGTCGATGCAGGTCATGCTGTCTTCGCGTGCCATCTCGTGCTGCTTGCGCGCACGCTGTTTCTGGAACTCGGTATTCATGCTGTCGAGGCTGTGGCAGTTGCGGCATTCGCGGGAATCGGACGCCTTCATCCTCTTCCACTCGTTCCTCGCCAGCTCCAGACGCTTCGCCTGGAACTTCTCGCGCGTATCGATGCTCCCCGTAAGCTTGCCCCACACCTCCTTGGACGCCTGCACCTTGCGGATCATCTTGTGCGTCCAGTCCTTCGGCACGTGGCAATCCGGGCACGTCGCGCGCACGCCCGTACGGTTCGTGTAGTGGATCGTTTCCTTGTATTCCACGTACACGTTGTCATTCATCTCGTGGCACGAGATGCAGAACTTTTCGGTGTTGGTCGCTTCGAGCACAGTATTGAAACCGCCCCAGAAGAATATGCCGACGAAAAATCCCACGACCAACAGGCCGCCGAGCGAGTACTTCACGCTCGGGCGGCGAAGACGGGCCATGAAGCCGCTGGAAGTATCTTGTTTGGAGTTGCTGTCTCGATCTGTCATGGAAATCACCCTCGTCCCCCCCGCGCCGCGGCCCGGGGGGTGTCAGCTCACGATCGACGAGGCGATCAATAAACGTCGTGCATCGTATTGAAGACGTTGAACTTCCCGGTCGGCGTGACGATCGACGGATCGGTGATGACTTTCTTCAGCTTGAGCGTCTTGTCGTCATAGACGACGATGGCCGACTGATTCGTCTTGCCGCCCCACAGCGAGATCCACACTTCGTTGCCCGCTTCGTTGTACTCCGGATGGGTCGCGCGGCGAATCGCCTTGCTTTCGGGCAATCCGGAATCCTTCGCGACGTCCAGGCGCGTTGGCGCCTTCGACAGATCGCCCATGTCAAAGACATAAACCGACTCGGCGACCTCGCGTTCCGGGTTCATCGGCGCATCGGCCCACAGGTGCGTCGACTTCGGATGCGTCTTGACAAACAGGTTGCCTGCGCCCGGCATCTTCAGTTCCTGCACGACCTTCCAGTTCTGGCCCTTGTGCTTGGCATACTTGGCTTCGTCGGACGCGGTCGAAATCACCGAAATCACGTCGGCCCCGAGGTGGCCGGTCGTCCATACCGGACCGAACTGCGGATGCACGAAGTTCGCGCCACGACCCGGGTGCGGAATCTTCGCCGTGTCGATGAGCGCTGCGAGCTTGCCGGTCTTCGTATCGACCGCGGCGACCTTGTTCGACGCGTTCGCCGCGACCATGAAGTAGCGCTTGGACGCATCCCAGCCCCCGTCGTGCAGGAACTTCGCGGACTCGATCGTCGTGGTCTTCAGGTTCTTGATGTCGGTGTAGTCGACGAGCATGATCTGGCCCGTTTCCTTGACGTTCACCACCCACTCCGGCTTGATGTGCGAGGCGACGATCGACGCGACGCGCGGCTCCGGGTGGTACTCGCCGTCGACCGTCTGGCCACGTGTCGAGACGACCTTGATCGGCTCGAGCGTCTCGCCGTCCATGATCGAGTACTGGGGCGGCCAGTACGTACCGCCGATCAGGTACTTGTCCTCATAGCCCTTGAACTTCGACGTATCGACCGAACGCGCATCGGAGCCGAGGCGCACCGTGGCAACCGTCTTCGGCTCCTCGTACCACATGTCGATGATCGTCGTCAGGCCGTCGCGACCGACCGTATAGACGTAGCGCCCGGATGCCGACAGCCTCGAGATATGCACCGCATAGCCGGTATCGAGCACCTTCCAGATCTTGTGCGTGTCGCCGTCGATGAGGGCGAGTTTGCCGGCATCGCGCAGCGTAACCGCGAAGACGTTCTTCAGATTGATGTTGTTCATCTGCTTCTTCGGACGCTCGGCAACCGGAACGATCAGCTTCCAGCTGTCCTTCATGTCCTTCAGCGAGAACTCGGGCGGCACATCCGGCGTGTTCTGGATGTAGCGCGCCATCAGGTTGATCTCTTCCTTCGTCAGGATGTCGTCGTAGTTCACCATCCCGCCTTCAGTGCCGTAGGCGATGATCTTCTCCAGACGCTCCGTGCCGAGCCTGAGCGTGCCGCCTTCGGTCTTCGTGCCGTCGGCCGCGGTCTTCGCCCAGTGCGGCTCGAGGTTCTTGCCGGTCGCGCCCTTGCGCAGCACGCCGTGGCAGCCGGCGCAGCGCTCGAAGTAGATCTGCTTCGCCTTGTCCTTTTCCTCCTGGGTCAATTCGGGGGCGGATTGCGCCCAAACCGTGCTTACTGCCAGCGGCAGCAGCGCCAGTGCGAACGCCTTGCCCATCCAACTCTTGTTTTGCACGTCTTTCTCCTTAAGCAGCTCGGGATGTGAAACAACAATGCAGCCAGTATCGATCTGATAACCGCGGGCGATCCTTGATATGCGTTAAATTTCCCTATCCCCTCTGTGGATAAAATTGCTTGACATAACAATTTCTTATCACAACGTAAAACGCATAAGCAATTTGCAATATTCGGAGCCGCCCTCCGAGGCGAAACATCACGGTTTTTCCCGGGCCGCGCAGGAAGCTCCTGCCCGCAAGGGGAAACTCACTCGCGCTGCTGTACATTTCCGGCTGCGCCACCGATCCGCAGTCCCGTTTTCTTCAGGATTGCCGACGAGAACAACACCTCGCGGCTGCGGCAGGCGCCGGGAAAGCGAGCCGCGATGCGGTCTGCGATGTCGCTGATTTGCTGCCGCACCTCGTCATGACTGCGCCCATGAACCATTGCGAACAGGTTGTACGGCCAGTCCGGCAGACGGCGCGGACGTCGATAGCAGTGGGTGACGGCATCGAGGGCGCCGATGAACTCGCCGACAGCATCGACACACTCGTCCGCGACATCCCACACGCTCATGCCGTTCGCGGTGTAGCCGATCGCATAATGGTTCGGCACCACACCGATGCGACGGATGACGCCGCGCTCGAGCATGACGCGGATGCGGCAAAACAGTTCATCGACCGGGAGGCCGACTTCCCGGGCCACTTCGTCCCACGGCTCGGGGACCAGCGGCAGCCCGCCCTGGGTCGCGAC
Source organism: Aromatoleum anaerobium (assembly GCF_012910705.2). Lineage (GTDB taxonomy): Bacteria > Pseudomonadota > Gammaproteobacteria > Burkholderiales > Rhodocyclaceae > Aromatoleum > Aromatoleum anaerobium. Next base: position 287,136 of record NZ_WTVG02000036.1, read on the forward strand.
GATGATGCGTCGCTCGATCGCCTCATCGCAGCTGACGCCGGGCGTGGCACTAACGTTGCTCGCGTCCTGCGAGGCCGGATTTTCCCGGTGCGCTGCCATCACGCCTCCAGTTTCATTTCGACGAAGTACTCCCGTTCCTTCGGAAACAGGAATACCGGCAGCCCGGTCGCGATTTCGATCTGTCTTGCCGTCGCGGCGATGCCCTGCGGGGCTTCGGTCGCCAGAACGAACCACATGTTGAGGGCGTGGTCGCGACGGTAGTTGTGCGCCACTTCGGCAAAGGCATTCACTTCGGCCGCGACGCGCTCGAAATCGGCTTCAGGCACGCCGATCGCCGCGAGGCAGAACGCGCCGCCGATCCGTTCGATCTGGAACATCGGACCGAACCGGGTCAGTACACGCTGATCGAGCAGGCGCTGCAGCCGGTCGATGACCTCCTCCTGCTCGATTCCGAGCCGGACGGCGACGTCGGCAAACGGGTTGCGTAGCAGCGGAAAATCCCCTTGCAGCATGTTGATCAGCGCCCGGTCGGTCTCGTCGAGCACCGGCGCCCGCCCCTTCGCTGTCGCCCGGTTCATGCGTCACCGTCCGCCAGATAACGCGCGCCCTGCTGCTTGAAGCGCCGGGTGCTGAACAGCACTGCGCCGGGCCAGTGATTCATGTGGTGGCGCGCAGCGATGGCTTCGCGCACCTCGAGCACCGCTTGGCGCGATTTGCCATGGATCATGCAGAACAGGTTGTACGGCCAGTCCGGCAGGACGCGGCTGCGCCGGTAGCAAAGCGTCACCGCAGGCTCGGCTGCGAGACCGCGACCCAGTTCGCTCACCTGGTCGTCGGGGACATCCCACACGCACATCGCGTTCGCGCAAAAGCCGAGCTCATGGTGGCGCACGACGATCCCGAAACGCTTGATCAGGCCGTTTTCGAGCCAGGAAGCGATCAGCTCGATGACCATCGCTTCGCTGAGCCCGACGCTGCGCCCGAGCGCGTCGAACGGCCGCGGCAGCAACGGCAGTCCGGACTGCAAAGCGACCATCAACCGGCGCTCGATGCCGGGCAGCGCACAGGCCGTCTCGCCGAGGGCCGGCAAATCGCCCGTCGCAACGTTGGCAGCGCCGCGCACGGCACCGCCGAGATCGAAGCCGAGATCGATGTGGAATTCCTCCTCGAGGGGCAGCACGACGACCCTGCAGCCGGTGTCCCGCTCGATTCCCGCGACGATCTGCCGCAATCGCTCCCCCGACGCAGCCGTGATGACGAACCACAGGTTGAGCGAATGTTCGCGCTGGTAGTTGTGATTCACTTCCGGCACCGCGCTGACGCGGGCAGCGATCGACTCGAGCCGGGATGCAGGTGCTGCAAGCGCCGCCAACGCGCTGGCGCCGACGCGCCGCGGCGCGAATACCGCTCCCACCCGGCTGACGACGCCGCAGCCCAGCCAGTCCTGCAGCGCGGCGAGAACAGTCGGCTCGCTCAATCCGCATTCCGCCCCGATCGTGGCGAACGGTTCGGAAACAAGCGGAAACCCGCGCTGGTAGTCGTTCAGCAGGCGAAACGTGGCCGCCTCGGGCTGATGAACCGCTTCGCGCCCGACCCTTGTCGTGGTGCACATCTGCGTGGCGCTCGTGCAGGCCATGTCCTAGAACCCTGTCCGGAAGGCGCGGCTGGTGAAGAAAATGCCGCTCGGGCTGGCGGCGGGAAGCTCGGCGCGCTTGTCGCGCTTCGCGGTGCCGTAGATCACAACCTTGTTGTCGTCGCGCGCAGACACCCAAACCTCCTCGCCTTTCGGCGCGAATTCCATGTGGAGAATCGCGCGGCCGGGCTGCAGCGTATCGACGATTGCGTTTCCGACCGTATCGATCACCTGGACCCAGCCGTTGTCGGGGAAGGCAAAATTGACCCACACTTCGCGGCCGTCGGGCCTCGCCATCACGAACACCGGCTGGCTCTTGACCGGAATCCGCGCGATCTCCTTCCAACTGCCGAGCTCGACGACCAGGACTTCGTGACGGCCGATCGTCGGCAGATATGCGCGTCCCGCGGCAACGGCCCAGCCGCGCAGGTGCGGCATCTTGTACACCGGCAACGCCTGCTCGCCCCGGCCGTAGCCCGGCAGGATCGTGCGCACGCCCAATTCGGGATGCCACAGGTCGAGCATCGACAGACCGTCCTCGCCGAACAGCCCGGCGATGTAGTAGCGCCCGTCGGGCGTCACCAGCGCATCGTACGGTTGCTTGCCGGACGGGTAACGTTCGGTCTTCGGATGCCGCGGATCGGACAGGTCGGTGACGCGGATTTCGTTGGCGTCGAACAGCGAATAGACGAAACGGTTGCCCGGCAGATCGGCCAGCCCGACGACTTTCGAGCGCTTGCCATCCGGGCCGTAAGTGGCCGGCACATCGGCGAGCAGTTCGAGCGTGTCGGCGTCGAAGGCCTTGATTCCGCCCGGTTCGTAGTTCTGTGCGACGAGGATGCGGCCGTCCTGGGAAATCCCGCCGCCGATCGCGTTGCCAGCCTGTACCACTCGGTTCGCGATCGTCGCGGTGAGGAGATCGACCTTCGTCAGCCCGCCGTCGCGACCGAACACGTAGGCGTAACGACTGTCGCGCGAAAACACGACCGACGCGTGGGACAGATCGCCGAGGCCGGAAACCTGCGCCAGCGCCCGACGATGCGTGGTTTCAATGACCTGCAACTGTCCGGTCGCGCGCTCGACGACGACGCCGAGGTCGCCGGTGCCACGCAAGGCAACCGGCTGTTGGGACGCGCACGCCGACAGCAGGAGCATCGAGACTGTCAATACTGCACGCTTCACTTTGCTTCCGGGAATCATGCGTCTCTCTTTTTCGGGTGCCGATGTGCAAGCCGGCGAAGATGTCATCACCGCACGCCCGCCGTCTGTTGGGCGGACGCCGGGCCGCCATCCGCAGGGAAGCCTTCGACGAGCCGTTCCACGACCCATGCAGCCTCCGATTCATCGAGGAGGCCGCGAAACGGCGGCATCGGCGTGCCGGGCCGACCATGGACAATCGTCGCCACCAGCCCCTCCGGAGGCTTGCCGCGCAGCGCCGCCGGGGTGAGGGCCGGGCCGAGGCCGCCCTGCAAGGTCAGGCCGTGACACGATCCGCAGTCCTGGCGAACCATATGCACCAGCTCGCGCTGCCGCGTGTCGTCGGGCGCAGTGTTCTGGGCGTGAACCGGGAAAACCAGCGCCGGAAGGAAAGCCGCGATCAGGATGCTTCGACAGAACACGCTCGGGTCCTCGTCAGTCCGCACTGGAAAGATTGGCCATCACGGACGGGAGGCGGGACGCCGACCTGGATCCGCTCAGCTACGGCCCGAGTATCGTACCGACATAGCCCGGGCCTCCTTGATATCGGTTAATTTCCCGGACGGCAAGTAGGGATAAAGTGGCGGCGCCCGAACCTCCTGTTCGCGCCATTCGAACCGCCGCGAAGCACAGATTCGCGGCACACGCGGAGAGCCATTCATGAGCAAGCATATCGGCGGCTTCGATCCTTCGGGAGACAGTCCCGATGCCCCTGCAGCAGGCAGACGGCCCGGCAAGGTGTACCTGGTCGGGGCGGGCCCCGGCGATGCAGAGCTTCTCACGCTGAAAGCGGCACGCCTGCTGTCGAAGGCGCAGGCGGTCGTCTATGATCACCTTGTCGGCGAGGGAATCCTCAACTTGGCCAATCCGGCGGCAAGGATGATCTATGCAGGCAAAGAGGCGGGATACCATTCATTGCCGCAGGACCGAATCAACGGCCTCCTGGTCGATCTCGCCCGCAGCGGGCTGGAAGTCGTGCGGTTGAAAGGGGGCGATCCGTTCATGTTCGGCCGCGGCGGCGAAGAGATGGAAGAGCTGCTCGAATCCGGAATCGAATGCGAAGTCGTACCCGGGATCACCGCGGCATGCGGCGTATCCGCTTGTACGGGCATACCCCTGACGCATCGCGACCACGCCCGCTCGGTGATCTTCACGACCGGGCATCTCAAGGACGACACAGTCAATCTCGACTGGCCCGCGCTGGTCCGGCCGCACCAGACAGTCGTCATCTACATGGGGCTTGGGGCGCTCGACATCATCTGCCGCCAGCTGGTGGTGCACGGGCTTCCGGGCGACACGCCGGCGGCGGTTGTCCATGCAGGCACCACAAACAGGCAAGTCACCGTGACCGACCGGCTCGACCAGCTCTCGGCGACCGTGAAACGGGCACAGCTCAAGTCTCCGGCGTTGATCGTGATCGGGTCGGTGGTGTCGCTGCATGCCCTGCTTGGGAATGGAACGTCAGTCGAAGAGCTCGCGCTGACGGGTTGAGTTCCTCGACAACCAGTACCCGGCAGAGTCGTTGCGCCACCAGTTCATCCCTGAAGGAGATCGACGATGGGTATCAAGAGGAATCGGATCAGCGGCGTCTTCCTGCTGGCGAGCCTGCCGCTCGCAATGTCGCAGGTGTTCGCCCAGGCGAACACCGAGGAGCATGTCGGCGAGGCGGAGGCGAAGTACCAGGCCGGCGGTTCTCCGCTGGCCGATGTCGAGATGTACCAGGACATCAATCCCGACGCGCCGAAGATCACCAAGGCCGAATTCGCGAAAGCCCAGAACATCTACTTCCAGCGCTGCGCCGGCTGCCACGGCGTGCTGCGCAAGGGGGCGACCGGCAAGCCACTGACGCCCGACATAACGCTCGGCAAGGGCAGCGAATACCTCAAGGTCTTCATCAAGTACGGTTCGCCCGCCGGCATGCCGAACTGGGGCACATCGGGCGAACTGACCGACGAAGAAGTCGACCTGATGGCGCGCTACATCCAGCAGTCGCCTCCGCAACCGCCCGAGTTCGGCCTGGCGCAAATGAAGGAGACGTGGAAAGTCATCGTCCCGCCCGAGCAGCGGCCGAAGAAGAAGATGAACGACTACAACATCTCGAACATCTTCTCGACGACGCTGCGCGACACCGGCGAGATCGCGCTGATCGACGGCGACACGAAGAAGATCATCAATATCGTCAAGACCGGCTACGCCGTGCACATCTCCCGCATCTCGGCCTCAGGCCGTTACCTGTTCGTGATCGGACGGGATGCGAAGATCAATATGATCGACCTGTGGATGGAGAAGCCGGACAACGTCGCCGAGATCCGCATCGGCCTCGAGGCCCGCTCGGTCGACACCTCGAAGTACAAGGGCTACGAGGATAAATACGCGATCGCCGGTGCGTACTGGCCGCCGCAGTTCGTCATCATGAACGGCGACACGCTCGAGCCGCAGAAGATCGTCTCGACCCGCGGCCTCACCGTCGATACGCAGGAATACCACCCCGAGCCGCGCGTCGCCGCGATCGTCGCATCGCACTTCAAGCCGGAGTTCGTCGTCAACGTCAAGGAAACCGGCAAGACGCTGATGGTCGACTACTCCGACCTCCAGAACCTGAAGACAACCGAGATCGGTTCGGCCCCCTACCTGCACGACGGGGGCTGGGACGCGTCGAAGCGCTACTTCATGGTCGCCGCGAACCAGTCGAACAAGGTCGCGGCGATCGATGCGAAGGACGGCAAACTCGCGGGGCTCATCGACGTCGGCAAGATCCCGCACCCGGGACGCGGCGCAAACTTCACGCATCCGAAGTACGGCCCGGTATGGGCGACGGGCCACCTGGGCGACGACACGATCGCGCTGATTGGTACCGATCCGAAGAACCACAGACAGTACGCGTGGAAGATGGTCGACACGCTGAAGAGCCAGGGCGGAGGGTCGCTGTTCATCAAGACGCATCCGAAGTCGAAACATTTGTACGTCGACAACCCGCTTCATCCGGATGCGAAAGTCAGCCAGACGGTCGCGGTATACGACCTCACGAACCTGCAGGCCGGTTCGAAGGTGCTGCCGATTGCCGAATGGGCCGAGCTGAAGGACGACGGCGCGAAGCGGGTCGTGCAGCCGGAGTACAACAAGGACGGCAACGAAGTGTGGTTCTCGGTGTGGTCGGCGAAAGACAAGGAGTCCGCGCTCGTCGTCGTCGACGACAGGACGCTCGAACTGAAGACCGTGATCAAGGATCCGAAGCTGATCACACCGACCGGGCACTTCAACATCTATAACACTCAGCACGACGTGTACTGATTGCGCGGCAGCGGGCGCCACCGAGCGTGAAACACAAACGGCCAGCTTCACGCTGGCCGTTTTTCAGCTCTCCGCGCCGATCATTTGCGCAGGCGCCTGACGATGAACAGAATGATGATTGCGCCGACGACCGCGCCGATGAAACCGGCGGGCTCCCCCGGCCGGTACAGGCCGAAGAACTGCCCGCCGTACGTCGCAAGCATCGCCCCCGCGACGCCAAGCAGCGTCGTCATGATGATCCCGAGGCCATCCTTGCCAGGATGCAGCAGGCGTGCAAGGAGTCCGACGATGAAGCCGATGATGATGGTCCCGATGATCGACATTAGCGTATTTCCGTGATGTTCAGACTTCGGGCCAGGCGGCAAGGAACTGCTTCCAGTGCGGCGCGTCGATGCGCGCAAGCGCTTCGCGCACGACTGCGAGTTCGGCGGCGTGCGACGCCGCATCGAGCTGACCGCGCATGCGCTGAAAACCCAGGTACACCAGGTAAGTGTTGACGACATCGGTTTCGCAGTAATCGCGGATTTCCGCGGCGCGCCCGTCCTGCCACGCGGACCACACCGCGGAACCGTCCATGCCGAGCTTGCCGGGAAAACCCATCAGCTTCGCCATCTCGTCGAGCGGTGCGTTCGCGCGCGGCTGGTACAGCGCGAGCAGGTCCATCAGGTCGAGGTGCCGGCTGTGATAGCGGCCGATGTAATTGTTCCACTTGAAATCGCGCGAATCCTGGTAATCCCCTTCGCCCTGGTCCCAGTACCGCGGCGCCGACACGCCGTGTTTCAGGCCGCGGTAATGCAGCACCGGCAGATCGAAACCGCCGCCGTTCCACGACACGATCTGCGGCGTGAAGCGTTCGATGCCGTCGTAGAAGCGCTGGATGATCTCGCCTTCCGTGCACTCCGGTGCGGACAGCGAGAACACCCGGAACTGGGAGGCGTCCCGCAGCACGCACGAAATCGTCACGACGCGCTGCAGGTGATGCTGCAGGAAGTCGCTGCCATTGGCCGCGCGCCGCTGCTGGAAAGCAAACTCGGCGACTTCGTAGTCGTCGAGATCGTCGGGCAGATCGTTGAGCACGCGGATGCCTTCGACATCCGGGATGGTCTCGATATCGAAGACGAGGACCGGCATCACTTGCGCACCCAGTTGCCATCGCGCTGGATCCACCAGCCCGGCTGGGCGCGGTCGATCCAGCGCCGCGCGAACGTGGCGCGCACATCCGCCTCCCATTCGGGATGACCATTGGCGCGCGCAATCTCGCGGTAGAGAGCCGCGCGATCGGCGTTTTCAGCGGCGACCAGTGCATTCGCCTGGCCCCGCTGCGCCAACGGGACGCCGGAGGCATCGCGCAGGGCGACATTGCCGTCGGCCGCCAGCCCGACGGCGCCCGACGCATACAACGGCGCGAGCTTCGCATGACGCTGCTGCATCGACTGCTTGAGCGCCGCGATCGCCGGCGTGTCGATTTCGATGTTCCCCTGCGCGAGCACCAGTCCGGCAAAGCCGAGCAGCAACACGGCGATCCAGCCGCGAAATTTGGTCATCGCATTCGTCATCGCATTCGTCATCGCATTCGTCATCGCATTCATTTCGCCTCACCGTCCGGCTGCGGCCGGATCGTCGGCGTCTCGCCTTCGCCCAGCTGCCAGACGTCCTCGATGATGCGATCGGCGGCTTTTTCCGCGGCCGCAGCGGGAAAATAGATATTGATCGTCACGCAGGCGCTGGCGGTCGCCATCACGGCACCGAGCACAGCGACTCTGGGGAATGCGGACATCCGGCCTCCTGTTCCTGCCCGCGGCGAAGCCGCGAATTCCGACTGCTACTGGATGACGAGAGGCGCGTTCGACGCGATCACCCGCTGCAGACGGTCGATCAGCTCGTTCCAATCGACGCGCCGATTGTAGCCGATGACATTCAACGCGGGGATGCCGCCGCCACGCACGATGTAGTAGCCGTCACCGGGCGCGATGCGGTCATCCAGACCGTCCATGCGACATACGCCGTCGCGCAGGACACATGAGATGCCGATCTCGCGATAGCCGAATGTCTCGAACAGGCCGAGCAGCCCGCGCTGCAGCGCGGCCACCGCACCTGGCCCGCCGAGCGCGCTGATGTTCTGCACCGCACGCTGGCTGATCCGCCGCGGATAGTTTCCGGGGCTGCTGATGACACGCGCATCGAAGCGCACCGGCCGCCAGCGCGCAAGTTCCAGCCCGAGCACGTCGGCATCGACAAAGCCGGACACGCTGCCGAACGAGAAGGCTTCGGTCAGTTGCGCGAGGTCGAGGTGGCGCGCCTGGACGTCGGCGTAGAGATGCGACGCGACGCCGAACGGTTCGAACAGTTGCAGCCGCGTCGCCTGCAGGTAGCCGTCGAACACCGAAATCACCAGAGCGCCGTCGAGCGAGACTTCACCGGGCGCGACGCGCAGCCCCGGCAACGACGCGGTCAGCACGCCGGACATCGCAGGCAGGCCGACCGCCTCGGCGAGCAGCGCCATCGATATCGGCTCGACGACCGCGGCGCCGCTGCCATGCCAGCCCGCCGCATCGCGCGCGAGCGCCAGCCGCTCGAGCACCAGCGCTCCGTCGAGCACCGGGATCGCGACGTGGTCGACGTCGACGCCTTGCCCGTCGAGCCGTGCGACAAGTTCGAAGGCACCCAGCGCGAGCTTCTGCCAGCGGCCGCCGCCGACCGCCAGTCGCGCTTCGGTGCGAGCCTTGGCGCGCCAGGGCATCACGCCGGTCAGCGGACCGAAACTCAGTTCCTTGTTACTCAGGCTGAAGCCGGCCTCGTCGAATGCAAGGTCCACCGCGGTCGGCACCCCCTCTTCGAGTGTCGCCGCGGCGCTAACGTGACCCGAGAACCGTAGCTGGTCCGTTACGGCCGGCGCAAACGCCGGTGCGAGATAGCGCGGACCGACCACCGCGAGATCGGCGTCGGCGACCGAAAACGCCAGGCTTCTCACCACCAGGGGTTGCAGACCAATTTCGGCGTTCGCGGCGATCGTGCGCACGCCTTCGAGTTCGAGCCGCGCGCGCGCCACCGTGAGCACCTCCGCTTCGAGCCGCCCCGCCGCCTCGACAGCCGGACCGGCCACGAGGTACAGCGGATGCAGATATGCCTCGCCTGCGTTCCACGCCACGCGCCCCTGCCAATCCCATCCGGTGGGCCCGCGCCGCGCCCCCAGATCGATATCCAGGCCCAGTCCTTCCGCCGCCCGCAGCCCATCCGCCTGCGTAAATCCGCCGCCTTCGAGCTTGCCCGACACACGGATGCGGGCGCCGTCGCGCGTCGGGGAATATTCGATGCGACCGACGAGCCGCCCCGCCGCATTCCAGCTTGCCAGATCGAGAAGCTCCCCCAGCCGCGCGACGGCAAACCCTGCAAGCGATGCGACGATTCGGCCATCCGGGCGCATCACGATGTTGATCGCTTCGCGGCCGGGCATGCGGAGATTGAGTTCGCCGCTCTTGTTCCGCGTGTCGAAGTGCAGGTCGATGGTCGCACGCTCGAACAGGCCCGGCACGGTCAACATGCCTCTCCGGCAGCGGACCACGGCACGTTCGAAGCGAAAGGCGGGGCAACGGATCGTGACGTTCTGCCAGTCGCGCTTGCCGATCGCGAAGCGTTCGATTGCCAGTTCGGCCGCCTCGCCTTCGTCACCGAGACGGACGCGCAGGCCATCGATGACGAAAACAGGATGCGTGAGGCGGCCCAGGTCGAGTTGCAGGGCCCGCGCTCCGGCAAACCCTGACCACGCCAGGATCAAAAGAAGAAAAGCCAGCCGCGCCATGCCCCGGCCGGAACGGAGTTCAGCCCGGAAACACGCCGGTCGACAGGTACCGGTCGCCACGATCACAGATGATGGACACGATCACCGCATTTTCCAATTCGGCAGCAATGCGGACCGCGACGTGCATCGCGCCACCAGAGGAGATCCCGGCAAAAATACCTTCCTCGCGCGCCAGACGCCGCGTCATTTCCTCGGCATCGGCCTGGCTCACGTTTTCGAGCGCATCGACCCGCGGTTTTTCGTAGATTTTCGGCAGATAGGCCTCGGGCCACTTGCGGATGCCCGGGATCTGCGAGCCCTCGTCGGGCTGGCAGCCGATGATCCGGACCGCCGGATTCCTTTCCTTCAGAAAGCGGGAGCAGCCCATGATCGTCCCGGTCGTGCCCATGCTGCTGACGAAATGCGTGATCCGGCCGCCCGTCTGCTCCCAGATTTCGGGACCGGTCGCTTCGTAATGAGAGAGCGGATTGTCGGGATTCGCGAACTGGTCGAGAATGATCCCCCTGCCTTCGTCGCGCATCCGCTCGGCGACGTCCCGGGCCATTTCCATGCCGCCGTCGCGTGGTGTCAGCACGAGCTCGGCGCCGAACGCCCGCATTGTCTGACGCCGCTCGACGCTCTGGTTTTCCGGCATCACGAGAATCATCCGGTAGCCGCGCATCGCTGCCGCCATCGCCAGCGCGATCCCGGTGTTGCCACTGGTCGCCTCGATCAGCGTGTCGCCGGGGCGAATGTCGCCGCGCGCTTCCGCATGCACGATCATCGACAGCGCCGGCCGGTCCTTTACCGACCCGGCGGGGTTGTTGCCTTCGAGCTTCGCCAGAATGACGTTGTTGCGGCCCGCGCCGATGCGCTTGAGGCGCACCAGCGGCGTGTGGCCCACATAGTCTTCAAGCGTTTTGTAGTCCATATCCCTGTGGTCCGGTCTGATTTCGATGGGCCGATAGTAAGCGTGGAGCCCGTCCGCGCAAACCCGCGGGGCGGCATAAGCTTATATCGGCAATCGTTCTGGAACGGGGACTTAGCGCCGTCCGATGCCGTAGTATTCGAGGCCGACCCGTGCCATGACCGACGGCTCGTACATGTTGCGCCCGTCGAAGACCACCGCGTGCCGCAGCATCTGCTTGATCCGGATGAAATCGGGGCTGCGGAACTCCTTCCATTCGGTGACGATGATCAGCGCATCAGCACCTTCGAGGACCTCCATCGGCCGCTCGGCATACGCCAGCCGCGGTTCGTCGCCGAAGATGCGCCGCGCCTCGTCCATCGCGACCGGATCGTAGGCAACGACCGTAGCGCCACGGCGCAGCAACTCGGCGACGATTATCCGGCTCGGGGCGTCCCGCATGTCATCGGTGTTGGGCTTGAAGGCGAGTCCCCACAGTCCGAAATGGCGACCTGACAGGTCCTCGCCGAACCGGGCGACGACCTTGTCGACGAGACGCAGCTTCTGCGCCTCGTTGGCCGCCTCGACGGCGTTCAGGATCAGCAGATCATGTCCGCGCTCGTTGCCGGTGTTGATCAGCGCCTTCACATCCTTCGGGAAGCACGAACCGCCGTAGCCGCATCCGGCGTAGAGAAAGTGCCAGCCAATGCGCGGGTCCGAGCCGATGCCCTGGCGCACCAGTTCAATGTCCGCACCGAGCGTCTCGGCGAGATTCGCCAGTTCGTTCATGAAGCTGATGCGGGTCGCAAGCATCGCGTTGGCGGCATATTTCGTCAACTCGGCGCTCCTGACATCCATCACCAGCATCTTTTCGCGATTGCGCTGAAACGGGCCGTACAGTTCGCGCATCAGATCGATCGCGCGCTCGTCGCCCGCACCGACGATGATCCGGTCCGGGCGCATGAAGTCATCGACCGCCGCGCCTTCCTTCAGGAACTCCGGGTTCGACACGACACTGAACGGGAAACCGGCTTCGCGCGCCGCCAATTCCGCGACGATCGCCTCGCGAACGCGGTCACCTGTACCGACCGGGACCGTCGACTTGTTGACGACGACGCGATAGTCGTCCATGTGCTTGCCGATGTTTCGCGCCGCCGCAAGCACGTACTTCAGATCCGCCGACCCATCCTCGTCCGGCGGCGTCCCGACCGCGATGAACTGCACCGTTCCGTGGCGCGCCGCATATTCGGCGTCGGTGGTAAAAAACAGCCGTCCGGCATCGACATTGCGGCGCACGATCTCCAGCAGCCCCGGTTCGTGGATCGGGATTCCGCCGTCCTCGAGTATGCGGATCTTGGCCGGATCTACATCCAGACACAGCACATCGTTGCCGACGTCCGCGAGGCAGGCGCCACTGACGAGTCCGACATACCCGGTACCCACGACGGTGATTTTCATGAATCGTCCTCAATCGGAAGAAACAACAAACCGGCGGGCGATCCGCGCGCGACCGGCGACACATGTCATCGGCGCTTACGGCGCGAGATCGTATTCTTCCGTGCGGCGCGGAGGATACGTTTCCCAGCCGCCGCACGCCGGGCAACGCCACTGGAACTGGCGCGCCTTGAACCCGCATTCGGCGCAACGATAACGCGCGACCCGGCGGGTGTGGCCATGGATTAACTGTTTTACAAGTTCGATGTCGCTGCGCTGCTCGGCCGGGGCATTCAGCAATGCGGCTTCGAGCAACTTGTCGAGCCCGAGCAGGGTCGGATTGCGGCGCAGCTCTTCCCTGACGAGGTCATAGGCCGCGCGCGACCCCTCCTTTTCGAGCTCCCAGTGGAACACCTCGTCGAGGAGATCGAGCGAGGAATGACGCTCGAGCCACGAGCGCAGCAACGTCTGCCCCTGCTCGACCCGGTCGAGCCGCCGGTGGGCGTCCATGATGCGTTCGGCGACCAGCGCCAGGTAGACCGGGTCCTGGCTCTCGACGCGCTTCCACACTTCGATGGCCTCGTCGTAGCGCTTCTCCGCCACCATCAGATCGCCGAGGACGATACTCGCGCGGACACACCGCCGGTTGATCGCGAACGCCTGGTCGAGATGGCGCCGCGCTTCGTCGTTCCGCGAGCTTGCAAGGGCGAGGGTCGCCAGCTCGCAATAAAAATTCGCGACCTCCTTGCGCCACAGGACGCTCTCGTGATCCGGCAAGGCCTTTGCCGCCTCGATCGCCTTTGCCCAGTCCTTTTCCTGCTGGTAGATCTCGAGCAGAAAACGCACCGCAGTGTCATTGAGGCGAGTGTCCCGAAGCTTCAGGAACACCGCCTCGGCGCGGTCCAGCAACCCGGCCTTCAGATGATCCTGGCCTAACTCGGCGAGCGCCTGAAGGCGTTGCTCATCGGAGAGGTCCTCACGGTCGACGAGGCTCTGGTGCATGCGAATGGCGCGATCAGTCTCGCCGCGGCGTCGAAACAGGCTTCCCAGCGCGAAATGCAGCTCGATCGTTTGCGGATCGATCTTCACCGCTTCGATGAATGCATCGATCGCCTTGTCCTGCTGTTCATTGAGCAGAAAGTTCAGGCCCGACAGGTACGAACGCGGCAGCGCGCGCGATTCATGCACCACCTGACGTATGTCGATGCGGGCTGCCAGCCAGCCCAGCGCAAAAAAAAGCGGTAGCGCCAGAAACCACCAGAATTCGATTTCCATCGCTCAAAAAGTCTCGGGCGCCTGCACTTCGGCGGCGCTCGGAACCGGGGTGGCCGGACGATCGCGCGTGGCGCGATCGAGCTGGCGCCGCAAACGGCCGATCTCGCGGCGCTGACGCAGCAGCGAGCCGAAAGTCGCGGTCACGCCGAGCAGGGCACCCGCGGTGAATGCGACGAGAATGACGAACACCAGCGGCGTTTGCCAGCTGCTGCCGAAAAAGAAATGCAGGCTCACGAGGTGGTCGTTCTTGACTGCGAAACCGAACAGCAGGAAGAACAGCAGGAGCCGGATGATCCACATTACGACGCGCATGGGATGAATTATCTCCGAGCGAAGGGCAAAAAAGAAGGCGGCTCGCGCCGCCTTCCCGGACATTCATGATGCAGACCCGATCGCCGCGCAGCTCATCCGGCGATATCGACGCGCTCGCGTAGCTCTTTGCCGGCCTTGAAGTGGGGCACGTACTTTTCCGGAACCAGAACCTTGTCCCCGGATTTCGGATTACGCCCCACCCTCGGCGGTCGATAGTTCAATGCAAAGCTGCCAAATCCCCGGATCTCGATGCGGTCCCCGCGCGCAAGCGCTTCGGACATCGCATCGATCACCATCTTGACCGCGTAATCGGCGTCTTTTGCGACCAGCTGTGGAAAACGCGCAGCCAGCCTCGCAATCAGCTCCGATTTGGTCATATCCAACCGGATTTACTGCTTCTGCTCGTTGAGCTTGGCCTTCAGCAGCGCACCAAGGTTCGTGGTACCGCTGGCTGCGGAACTGTCCGATGCGAACTTCTGCATCGCGTCGCTCTGCTCGGCCTGGTCCTTGGCACGGATCGACAGGTTGATCGAACGCGTCTTGCGATCGACGTTGATGATCATGACCTCGACTTCCTGGCCTTCCTTCAGCACGGTCGTCAAGTCATCTACACGATGCGCAGCCGCTTCCGAAGCCCGCAGGTAGCCTTCGACATCCTCGTTCAGCGCGATCACCGCACCGCGCGCGTCGACCGATTTCACGGTGCCGCCGACGATGCTGTTTTTCTCGTGCGTCGCGATGAAGTTCGTGAACGGGTCGCCTTCGAGTTGCTTCACGCCGAGCGAGATGCGCTCGCGCTCGACGTCGATCGCCAAGACGACAGCCTCGACTTCGTCGCCCTTCTTGAAGCGGCGCACAGCCTCTTCGCCAGTGTCGCTCCATGACAGGTCGGACAGGTGCACCAGGCCGTCGATGCCGCCGTCCAGACCGATGAACACACCGAAATCGGTGATCGACTTGATCTGGCCGCGGACCTTGTCGCCCTTCTTGTGATTGATCGCGAAATCATCCCACGGGTTGGACATGCACTGCTTCATGCCGAGCGAGATGCGGCGGCGGTCCTCGTCAATCTCGAGAATCATCACTTCGACTTCGTCGCCCAGCTGGACAACCTTCGTCGGATGGATGTTCTTGTTGGTCCAGTCCATCTCGGAGACGTGCACCAGGCCCTCGATGCCCTGCTCGACTTCGACGAACGCGCCGTAGTCGGTGATGTTCGTAACCTTGCCGAACAGGCGGGTGCCCTGCGGGTAGCGGCGAGCGATGCCGACCCACGGATCTTCGCCCAGTTGCTTGAGGCCCAGCGAGACGCGGTTCTTTTCCTGGTCGAACTTCAGCACCTTGGCGTCGATCTCGTCGCCGACGTTGAGCACTTCGGACGGATGACGCACGCGGCGCCACGCCAGATCGGTGATGTGCAGCAGGCCGTCGATGCCGCCGAGGTCCACGAACGCACCGTAGTCGGTGATGTTCTTGACGATACCCTTGACGACCGTGCCTTCCTTGAGGTTCGCCAGCAGCTTTTCACGCTCTTCGCCCATTGTCTCTTCGAGCACCGCGCGGCGGGACACGACGACGTTGTTGCGCTTGCGGTCGAGCTTGATGACCTTGAACTCGAATTCCTTGCCTTCGTACGGCGACGTGTCCTTGACCGGACGCATGTCGACCAGCGAGCCCGGCAGGAACGCACGGATGCTGTTGGTCATGACCGTCAGGCCACCCTTGACGCGACCCGAAATCAGGCCCTTCACCAGGGAGCCTTCGTTGAGCGCCTTTTCCAGATCGTTCCAGGCTGCGATCCGCTTCGCCTTCTCGCGCGACAGACGGGTTTCACCATAGCCGTCTTCCAACGCGTCGATGGCGACGTGGACGAAGTCACCGACCTTGACTTCGAGTTCGCCGCGGTCATCACGGAACTCTTCGATCGGCACATAGCTCTCGGACTTCAGGCCGGCATTCACGACGACAAAGTTGTGGTCGATGCTCACGACCTCGGCGGTGATTACCTCGCCGGAGCGCATCTCCTGACGCGCAAGACTTTCTTCGAACAGGTCGGCAAAACTTTCCTGGAAATCGGAAACGGGGGTGGCAGTGGTCATAAAGAGTGAAGGTCCAAAAACCGCCCGAAAGCGGCTACCAGTAGAGGATTGAAAATCAGAAAACAAACTCTTGCGAGTCTGTTTCCCGCCTGCGGGAACGATCTAAGAGCGGACCCGGTCGAGCACGAAACCGACCGCCTGCTCCACATTGACTTCCGTCGTATCCAGGAGCACCGCATCCGGCAATTTCTTCAAAGGAGCGACAGTGCGGGCGGCATCGCGCGCATCCCGTTCGTGAAGATCCTTTAAAAGACTTTCCATGCTAGCACCCATTCCTTTCTCCATCAACTGCTTATAGCGCCGCTGCGCGCGTGCCTCGACAGTCGCGGTGAGGAATATCTTGACTGTCGCGTCCGGGAAAACGACCGAACCCATGTCGCGCCCTTCCGCAACGAGTCCGGGCGCACGACGGTAATCGCGCTGGCGATCGAGCAGGGCAGCACGCACCGCAGGCAATGCCGCCACCTGCGAGGCGCCGACCGAACATCTTTCGGTGCGGATAGCGTCGGTGACGTCCTCGTCGTCGAGCATCACTTGCGCTGCGCTGAAGCGGGCCGGCAACCGGGCAGCGAGCGCCGCGAGCGCCGGTTCATCGTCTAATGAAAGCTCCGAACGCATTGCCGCGAGCGCGACCAGGCGGTACAGCGAACCGCTGTCGAGGTAGTGGTAGCCCAGCGCGGCGGCGACGCGCGCTGCGACCGTGCCCTTGCCGGAGGCCGACGGTCCATCGATCGCGACGACCGGGACAGGCCGGGTGATGCTGGCGAAACACTCGAAATAGGTCGGGAAAGTCTTATTCACGCATTTCGGATCATTGATGCGTACGCGGCAGCCGCCCAGGCTCACCAGCGAGAAGCACATCGCCATGCGGTGGTCATCGTAGGTGTCGATCGCGGCCGGCACGAGCTTCGCAGGCGGCGTGACGCGCAGGAAATCCGCGCCCTCCTCCACTATGGCGCCGACTTTGCGCAATTCTTTCGCCATCGCGGCGATGCGGTCAGTTTCCTTGACCCGCCAGCTTGCAATATTGCGCAGCGTGCACGAACCGTCGGCAAACAGCGCCGCGACGGCGAGCGTCATCGCAGCGTCGGGAATATGGTTCAGGTCGAGGTCGAACGCCTTCAGCCGCCCGCTCTCCGGCGCGCGCGCTTCGATCCAGTTATCGCCGATGTCGACCCGCGCGCCGAGTTCGGCGAGCGCCTCAGCGAAGCGCACGTCGCCTTGGATGCTGCTGCGGCCCACGCCTTCGACGCGAACCGGCCCGCCCCCGATCGCACCCGCGGCAAGAAAGTACGAAGCCGACGAGGCGTCCCCTTCGACGAACACCCTGCCGGGGCTGCGGTAGCGGGCACCGCTGGGAACGATAAAACGTGTCCACCCCTCACGCTGCACCTCGACGCCGAAGCGGGCCATCAGATCGAGCGTGATCGAGATGTACGGCTTCGAGATCAGTTCGCCGACGACTTCGATCGTGGTCCGGGTTCCGGTGAGCGGCAAGGCCATCAGCAGCGCGGTGAGGAACTGGCTCGAAACGTCGCCGCGCACGCGCAGCACACCGCCAGGACGAATCGTGGCGGGCAGGATATGCAGCGGCGGGAAGCCTTCGATACCGAGATAGCGCACATCCGCACCGATCTGCCGCAGGCCGTCGACGAGATCGCCGATCGGCCGCTCATGCATCCGCGGCACCCCCGTCAGGCGGTATTCGCCGCCCGACAGCGCGAGCGCGGCAGTCAGAGGACGGAACGCCGTGCCGGCATTGCCCAGGAACAGGTCCGCGGCCTTGACCGGAAAGGGCCCGGCGACGCCGTCGACCCGATAGTGGTCGCTGTCGCCCTCGCGTGCCCACGAGACGCCCAGCGTGCGCAGCGCGTCGAGCATCCGCTCGACGTCGTCGGAGGCGAGCAGGTCGCGGATTTCCGTGCGTCCCTCGGCCAGGGCGGCAAGCAGCAAAGTGCGGTTCGAGATGCTCTTCGAGCCCGGCAGACGCACCCGCCCCGTGGCATCGAGCATCGGCGGAAGGTCGAGAAAGTCTATGGTCATTCAGGCGTCGGAACAGCGTTGGGGGCGGTGGAGAATTGCTCGGCCCACGCGTTGCGGGCGTGGCGCGCCTCGGCGAACAGTTGCTCGAGCCGGTCGCCGTCAGCGGACAAGAGCAGCGCCCGAAGGTATGCTAGCTCGGCAAGATACTGGTCCAGTTCGCCCAGCAGCGCCTGCCTGTTTGCGATGCAGATATCCCGCCACATCTCCGGATGGCTGCCCGCAATGCGCGTGAAGTCGCGGAAGCCGCTCGCGGCGTACCCGAACAGCTGTTCGGCGTTCGGCCGTCCGGCAAGGTCGTGCACCAGCCCGAACGCCAGCAGATGTGGCAGGTGACTGACCGCGGCGAACACCCGATCGTGCTCTTGCGGTGGCATCTCGTACATCAGCGCCCCGCACGCCTCCCACGCCTCGCGCACGCGCAGCACCGCGCCCGGCTCGTTTTCCGGCAGCGGCGTGACGACGACTTTCCTGCCGTCGTACAGGCCGGCGAATGCCGCCTCGACACCACTGCACTCGGCGCCGGCGATCGGGTGCGCCGGGACAACGTACGGCAGATGGCCGGGAAGATGGCGGTAGATCGCCTCGATGACATCGCGCTTGGTACTGCCCGCGTCCGTGACTACCGTTCCCGGCACCAGATGTGGCGCCATCGCCGCCATCACCGCATCCATCTGCCCGACCGGGGTGGCCAGCAGGACGAAATCGGCGCCGTCCAGCGCGTCGGCCCAGCCGGCGGCCGCCTTGTCGACGACTCCCAACGCCACTGCGCGGGCAAGCGATGCCGGCCTGCGGCCGATCCCGACGATACGCCTGACAAGTCCGGCCCGGCGCAGCGCCAGCGCGAACGAACCGCCAATCAGGCCGACGCCGCAGACGACCAGCTTGTCGATCATGACCATTGCCTGCACCTTGCCTGTTTCATGCGAGCGCCTGCCGGAGGGCGGTGATGAAGCGGGCGTTTTCTTCGGGCAGGCCGATCGAAACACGCAGCCATTCGGGCATGCCGTAGCCGCCGATCGGCCGCACGATGACGCCTTGTTTCAGCAGCGCCAGATTCACCGCCGCTGCATTGCCGACCCTGAACGTGACGAAATTGCCCGCCGACGGAATCCATTCCAGCGCGAGTTCGGCCAGCGCCTCGATAATCTGCGCCATGCCGCGCCGATTGACGTCGGCACTGCGGGCGAGAAATTCCTCGTCGGCGAGCGCAGCCGTCGCCGCCGCGAGCGCCACGCTGTTGACGTTGAACGGCTGGCGGACGCGGTTCATCAGGTCGACGACATCGGGGTGCCCGATGCCGTAGCCGACGCGCAGGCCCGCCATGCCGTATGCTTTCGACATGGTTCGGGAAACGAGCAGGTTCGGAAAGCGCGGCAACCACGAGAGACTGTCGTAACGCTGCTGTTCGGACAGGTATTCGGTGTAGGCCTCGTCCAGCACGACGAGCACATCGGACGGCACCCGGGCGAGGAAAGCCTCGAGCTCGCTGCCGTCGACGAAGGTGCCGGTCGGATTGTTCGGATTCGCAATGAACACGATCCGCGTGTCGGTCGCGACCGCGGCTGCCATTGCGGCCAGATCGTGTCCGTAAGCCCGCGCCGGCACCTCGATGCCACGCGCGCCCATTGCGTTGGTCGCGAGCGGATAGACGGCGAATGCGTGCTGCGAGAACACTGCAGAACTGCCGGGGGCGAGGTACGCATGCGCGGCGAGCTCGAGGACGTCGTTCGAACCGTTGCCGAGCACGATCTGGTCGGGCTGCACGCCGAAGCGCGCACACAGCGCCGCCTTCAGTTCGAAACCATTGCCGTCCGGGTAACGCTCGATGTCGACGAGCGCCGCCACCGCGGCTTCCTTGGCCCGCACGCTCATGCCGAGCGGATTCTCGTTGGACGCCAGCTTGACGATGCTGGCCTCGGGAATCCCCATTTCCCGCGCCAGTTCCCCGATCGGCTTGCCGGGCGGATAGGGCGTGATTGCATGGATGTAATCGGGGGCCTTGCTGGCTACGCTCATTGCGATCTCCTGATTGTCGTTGCCGCGCCGGTCAGATCACCGCCACCGGATAGGATCCCAACACCTTGACGAACCCTGCACGTTCGTTGAGTTCCTTCAAGGCCGCGGCCACCTCCGGGTCTTCGCGGTGCCCTTCGATGTCCATGTAGAACACGTACTCCCACAATCCGCCGCGCGCCGGACGGGATTGCAGCTTGCTCATGCTGACACCGTGCTTCGCCAGCGGTTCGAGCAATGCATGCATCGCGCCCGGCCGGTTCGGCGCCGAGCACACCAGCGAGGTCTTGTCCTGGCCGGAGCGGTCCGCGTCGTGGTGCGCGATAACGAGAAAGCACGTGGTGTTGTTCGGATCGTCCTCGATGTTCGCGGCCAGCACGTCGAGGCCGTACAGTTCGGCGGCCGCCTCGCCTGCGATCGCGCACGATTCGGCATCTTCAGATGCCAAGCGCGCCGCCTCGGCGTTGCTCGCGACCGGTACGCGCGAAAGCGACGGCAAATTGCGGTTCAGCCACTCGTGGCACTGGGCGAGCGATTGGGCGTGTGAATACAGCCGCTTGGCCGCGCCGATGCCGGCGGCTTTCGACAGCAGGTGTTGATGGATCCGCAGTTTGACTTCACCGCAGATCTGCAACGGATTCTCGAGCAGCAGGTCGAGCGTGCCGCCGACCACCCCTTCGGTCGAGTTCTCGACCGGCACGACGCCGTAGTCCACATTGCCGGCTTCGACCGCGCGAAAGACCTCATCAATCGTAGACGTCGGCACGAAGTTTGGCGCCGAGCCGAAATGCTTGCGCGACGCGCTCTCCGAAAAGGTCCCCGCCGGCCCGAGGTAGGCGACCCTGAGCGGCCGTTCGAGCGCGAGGCACGCCGACATGATTTCGCGGAAGATCCGCTGCACCGCCAGATCCGGCAACGGCCCGGGATTGGCAGCGCCGAGGCGGCGCAGCACCTGCGCCTCGCGCTCGGGGCGATATACGTTGCCCTGCTTGATCTCGCCGACGCGCTGCGCGTTGCGGGCGCGTTCTGCAAGGCGGACGAGGATTTCCTCGTCGAGGCGGTCGATGTTCTTCCTGAGGTTCAGCAGTTCGTCACTCATGCTCGCCCTTTCAGCCGTCCGTGTTCAACCGTTTCGCGCGGAAAAATCCCGCATGTAATCAACCAGCGCCTGCACTCCGGCGAACGGCATCGCGTTATAGATCGATGCGCGCATCCCGCCGACCGACTTGTGCCCCTTGAGCTGGGTCAGTCCAGCGGCCTTCGCCCCGGCGAGGAAAGGGTCGTTGAGCGCGTCGTCGCGCAGCAGGAACGGGATGTTCATCCGCGAGCGGCTGTCGTGCTCGACGCGGTTCTCGTAAAAGTCGCTGGCGTCGAGAAAATCGTAGAGCAGGTCCGACTTCGCGATGTTGTTCGCCTCGACCGCCGCGAGGCCGCCCTGCGCCTTGAGCCAGCGGAATACAAGTCCGGCGATGTAGATCGCGTAGGTCGGCGGAGTGTTGAGCATCGATCCGTTCTCCGCCATCACGCGATAATCCATGATCGTCGGTGTCACCGGCGAAGCATGGCCGAGCAGGTCCTCGCGCACGATGACGACGACCAGCCCGGAAGGACCGATGTTTTTTTGTGCCCCGGCATAGATCAGGCCGTAGCGGCCGATGTCGAGCGGGCGCGACAGAATATGCGACGACATGTCGGCGACCAGCGGCACGCCGGTGTCCGGCAACCGGCTGACTTCGCGCAGCTCAACGCCGTGGATCGTCTCGTTGGTGCATAGATGCAGATAGCGCGCCCGCGGGTCGAGGTCGAGTTCTTCCGTGCGCAGCAGGCGCGTGAATCCGGCAGTCTCCGTGGAGCCGGCGAGCCGGACTGCGCCGCCGAGCGCGCCGACCAGATGCTTCGCTTCGCCGTAAGCCTTCTTCGACCAGGTCCCAGTCACGAGATAGTCGGCCGACCCTCCGGCGAGCAGATTCATGGGGATCTGCGCGAACTGCTGCGTCGCACCACCCTGCAGGAACAGCACGCGGTAGTTGTCCGGAATCGCCAGCAGCTCGCGCAAATCCGCTTCGGCCTGTGCGACGATCGACGTGAACTCCTTGCCGCGATGGCTCATTTCCATCACGCCGCAACCCACGCCATGCCAGTCGAGCATCTCTTCGGCGGCCTGGCGCAGCACCGGCTCGGGCAGCGCCGCGGGTCCGGCGCTGAAGTTGTATATACGTGTCATCGTCTGGAACTCCCCCTTCGCGGTCTTACTCCAGCAGACCATCCGTTTGCGTGCCATCCACCGCAGACGCGGAGTCGGCCCCCGGGACGCCGTCGTCGGGAACGTCGGCCGCAGGCTCGTCGACTTCGGACTCCGCCACTTTCTCGATCCCCGCCAGCGAGGTGCCCTCGTCGAGGTTGATCAGCGTCACACCCTGCGTCGCCCGGCCCAGCTCACGGATGTCCTGCACCCTGGTCCGGATCAGCACTCCGCCGGTCGAGATCAGCATCACCTCGTCGCTTTCCTCGACGAGGCAGGCGCCGACAAGTTTGCCGTTGCGGTCCGACGTCTGGATCGCGATCATGCCTTTGGTGCCGCGCCCGTGGCGGGTGTATTCGGCGACCGGCGTGCGCTTGCCATAGCCGTTTTCGGTCGCTGTCAGCACCGACAGCTCCTCGTCCTTCGCGACCAGCATCGCGATCACGCGCTGGCCTTCCTCGAGATTCATGCCGCGTACCCCGCGCGCCTCGCGGCCCATCGGGCGCACGTCGCCTTCGGGGAAGCGCACCGCCTTGCCGGCATCGGAAAACAGCATGACGTCGCTGTTGCCGTCGGTGATCGCGACGCCGATCAGGCGGTCGCCGTCGTCGAGGTTCGCCGCAATGATGCCGGCCTTGCGCGGATTGGAAAACGCAGTCAGCGCGGTCTTCTTCACCGTGCCCTCGGCGGTCGCCATGAAGACGAAATGATCGTCGTCGAAAGCCTGCACCGGCAGCACCGCGTTGATCTTCTCTCCGTCCATCAGCGGGAAAAGATTCACGATCGGACGGCCGCGCGAGTTGCGCGTGCCTTCGGGGACCTCATACACCTTGAGCCAATAGACTCGGCCGCGGCTGGAGAAGCACAGGATGTAATCATGCGTATTGGCAACGAAGAGGCGGTCGATGAAATCGTCGTCCTTCATCCCGGTCGCCTGCTTGCCGCGACCGCCGCGGCGCTGCGCGCGGTAGTCGGTCAGCGGCTGGCGCTTGAAGTAGCCGGCGTGCGACAGCGTCACGACCATGTCTTCGGGCGCGATCAGGTCCTCGATGTTGATCTCGGCCGTGTTCAGCACGATCTCGGAACGGCGCGGGTCGTCGAACTGGTTACGGATCGCGCCCAGTTCATCGACGATGATCGCCGTGATGCGCGGCGGATTCGCGAGAATGTCGAGCAGGTCGGTAATGACCTCCATCACTTCGCGGTATTCGGTAACGATCTTGTCCTGCTCGAGTCCGGTCAGGCGCTGCAGGCGCAGCTCCAGGATCGCCTGCGCCTGCGCGTCCGACAGCCGGTAGCCCTGCGCCGAGAGCCCGAACTCAGGCGGCAAGCCGTCGGGCCGGTAGCTGTCGGCGAGCGCGCGCGCGAGCATCTCCTCGACCAGCGCGGAATGCCACGTGCGCGCCATCAGCCCGCGCTTGGCGTCGGCGGGGGTCGGCGCCGCCTTGATCAGCGCAATGATCTCGTCGACATTCGACAACGCGACCGCCAGCCCTTCGAGGATATGCCCGCGCTCGCGCGCCTTGCGCAGCTCGAACACGGTGCGGCGCGTGATGACTTCGCGCCGGTGCGACAGGAAGCAGTCGAGCATCTGCTTCAGGTTCAGCGTGCGCGGCTTGCCATCGACCAGCGCCACCATGTTCATGCCGAACGTGTCCTGCAGCTGGGTCTGCTTGAACAGGTTGTTCAGCACGACTTCGGGCACTTCGTTGCGCTTGAGCTCGATGACGACGCGCATGCCGGACTTGTCCGACTCGTCGCGAATCTCGCTGATACCCTCGATCTTCTTTTCGTTCACCAGCTCGGCGATGCGCTCGAGCAGCGTGCGCTTGTTCACCTGGTACGGCAGCTCATCGACGATGATCGCCTGGCGGTTGCCCTTTTCCATATCCTCGAAGTGCGTGCGCGCGCGCATCACGACGCGGCCGCGGCCCGTACGGTAGCCGTCGTGCACCCCTGAGAGCCCGTAGATCAACGCGGCAGTCGGAAAGTCCGGCGCCTTGACGAGGGCGATCAGCTCTTCGATATCGGTGTCCGGATTCTCCAGCAGCTTCAGGCAGGCATCGAGCACTTCGCCGAGGTTGTGCGGCGGGATGTTCGTCGCCATGCCCACGGCGATGCCCGACGAACCATTGATCAGCAGGTTCGGGATCTTTGCCGGCAGGATCAGCGGCTCCCTCTCCGAACCGTCGTAGTTCGGGCCGAAATCGACCGTTTCCTTGTCGATGTCGGCGAGCAGTTCGTGGCCGATGCGCGCCATACGGATTTCGGTGTATCGCATTGCTGCGGCGTTGTCGCCATCGACCGAACCGAAGTTTCCCTGCCCGTCGACGAGCATGTAGCGCAGCGAGAAGTCCTGCGCCATGCGCACGATCGTGTCGTAGACCGCGGAGTCTCCATGGGGGTGATACTTGCCGATGACGTCGCCGACGATCCGCGCGGACTTCTTGTAAGCCTTGTTCCAGTCATTCGACAGCTCGTGCATCGCGAACAGCACGCGCCGGTGAACCGGCTTGAGGCCATCGCGTGCATCGGGCAGCGCGCGACCGACGATCACGCTCATCGCGTAATCGAGATAGGAGTGCCGCATCTCGTCTTCGAGACTGATCGGCAGCGTTTCCTTGGCAAACGGGGTCATTTAGCGGCGGCGGCGAAAACCGCTCGGTCAAAAGCGTGCAATCTTACCATGCGGCCAGTACCGGACGGTCCGCATTGCCGGTGTGCCCAGGGCAATCGCATCAAATCCCCTGTAGTCCCAAGATAGTTTCGCGGTAGGAGTCGGAAGAGGCGGCGATGATGCGTCGAGTGTGGATGCCGGTTTTTCGAGAAGAGTCGAGGCGAAAGAGATTGAGGACAAGACGACGAATGATGGCGAGGTTGGCGCCGGCGTTCTTTACGCGGGCACGCATCTGGTCGTCGTTCAAGGCGACATCGAGGCACCAATGAACACGATTTTCTATGCCCCAATGACTGCGAACCGCATTCGCCAGCGTTGCGGCATCGGCGGCAATGCTGCCGATATAGAGGCGACGCTCGCAGCTGGTCTTGCCGTTGATCGTCCGTTCTGCCTCAATCACCCCGAACATCATGAGGTCCGGCCATTGCTGCGGATTGGCCAAACACGCCAGTTGATCGAAGGCCCAGCAGCGGCGCACTTCCAGACGGCCGTGATCCTTCTCGACCGACTCGACGTAGGTGTGCCTGGTCGCTTTCCAGCCCTCGGACTGGCCGATCTCGAAGAAGGTCGTGATCGATTCAGCCAGGGTCGGCTGGTTGTCCTTCACGGACAGGACGTAATCGGCTTCCTTGTCCCGAATCGATTGGGCGATGTTGGCGTGGGTACCCATGGCATCGATGGTGACGATGACACCCTTGAGCATCAGGGCTTCCAGCAGGACGGGAATCGCGGTCAGTTCGTTGGACTTCTCGGCACAGGCTTCCTGCCCCAACACCAATCCGGCCTCGGCGGCGAACGCACTGACCATGTGCAATGCCTGCTTGCCCGCCTGACGACTGCGCCGACTCGCTTTGCCGTCGATCGCCACGACCGTGCCTTCGGCCAGCGCCGGCAGCACGCCGCCGACCCAGCGGCGGAACCCTGCCTCCAGCGCTTTCTTGTCCAGCAGCCCGAACAGACGGCCAATAGTGTCGTGCGACGGAATCCCGTTCTCCAGCTTCAAGAAGCGCCGCAACCAGTCAAGGCGCTCCTTGGACCAGTCTTCAACGCCGACAAAGTCGTCGATCCCGCACACCAGGGCGCAGACCGTGATCACCAGTATCTCCACCAAGTCGTGTTTCGACCGTCCCGCCACACGCGGATCAGGAAGGCCAGAAAACGCCTCCACCAGCGACAACTTCTCGCTTCCAGTTCCCCGATTTCCCGTCTCCATGAGTCACCCCAAAAAGACAGAAAACTACACAAATCAAGATCCTGTGAACAGCCCCGGCGTAATCCATTGACTGTTAACGGTTTTTTCAGTGGGTCAACGACAATGGCATCCGCATTTTGATGCGATTGCCCTGCCGGTGTGCCGGACGGTACGCATCATGGACGCACCGATGGCGGGACAAACGGACGTATGCTTAAATCGTCGAAAAACCGAGATGCAAAGCTTTCGCACATGCGCAGCGTCCGCATCTTCTGGAGCAAGAGTTGAGCCAGCCTGCAGACCTGCTGATCCACGCCCGCTGGATCGTTCCCGTCGAGCCCGCGAACGTCGTACTCGAGCGCCATGCCGTCGTGGTGCGCAACGGGCGCATCCTGGCGATACTGCCGCAGGACGAAGCACGCTCGCGCTATCACGCACCCGAATCGTTCGAACTTGCCGATCACGTCCTGATTCCGGGGCTGATCAATCTTCATGCGCATTCAGCGATGACGCTGATGCGCGGCATCGCCGACGACCTGCCTTTGATGCGCTGGCTGCAAGAGGCGATCTGGCCGGCTGAAAGCAGGCACGTGTCCTACGCTTTCGTCCGCGACGGGACCTTGCTGGCGGCGGCTGAAATGCTGCAGGGCGGAATCACTACCTGCAACGATATGTATTTCTACCCCGACGCGGCCGCTGAAGCGTTCGACCAGGCGGGAATGCGCGCCGTCCTCGGCATTACCGTGCTCGAATTTCCCACGCCCTACGCCAGCGACGCCGACGACTATCTCCGCAAGGGACTGGCGGCGCGGGGTCAGTGGCACACTCATCCGCGGATCGGTTTTTCGCTCGCACCGCACGCGCCGTATACCGTTTCGGATGAAACCCTGGTGCGCGTCGCCAGCCTCGCGGCCGAACTCGACACGACGATCCACATCCACCTCCACGAGACGCTCCAGGAGATTCAGGACTCCCATTCCCGGCACGGCGTCCGTCCGCTCACCCGACTCGCGCGACTCGGGCTGCTTGGCAGCAATTTGCTCGGGGTCCATGCGGTTCATCTCGACCAATCCGATTTCGACCTGCTCGCCCTGCATGGTTGCAGCATTGCGCACTGCCCCACTTCGAACATGAAGCTGGCAAGCGGTATCGCCCCGGCAGCCCGGTTGCTGAACGACGGCATCACGGTGGGCCTGGGCACCGACGGTGCGGCCAGCAACAACCGTCTTGACCTCTTCCAGGAAATCCGCCACACCTGTCTTCTTGCGAAGGTGTCCACCCTCGACGCAACCGTGATTCCTGCCCATGCCGCGATTCGGATGGCGACGCTCAATTCCGCCCGCGCTCTGGGAATGGGAGACCTGATCGGGTCAATCGAACCGGGCAAGGCAGCCGATCTTTGCGCCGTCGCGCTGGACCGGATCGAAACGCGCCCCTGCTTCAATCCTGCCTCGCATTTGGTCTATGTGGCAGGACGGGAGCACGTCTCCCACGTGTGGGTCGGCGGAGAAATCCGTGTAAATAAAGGGAATTTGATGTTGCAATTAAACGACAGCGAATTGCTCGCGCTTACTGCACTGTGGCAAACTAAGTCTGGTAGCTGAACTGGATATGTTTGGCTCTTACTCTTGGCGGGTACTGCAGAATTCGATTCGCCCGGTTAATCAGTCATCCCCACCCATCCTCCTGCCCATCGACGAGGAAATCATGATCAAACAGACTAAAAAGCAGATGTTCATACTGGCCGCAATCGCCTCGATCGGCCTCTCCGCACCGGCCGCCTTTGCGCAGACAAAGGATGTCGTGGTCGATGGCAAGGGCGAGATTCCCTACGTTATCGACTCGCGCAACGTCGTCGCGCGTAGCGGCACCGGCCTGTGCTGGCGCACCGGCTACTGGAGTCCGGCCGCTGCCGGTACCGCCATGGCCGGTCAGTTCCCGGCGGGTTGTGAATGCGACAGCGATATCGTGCCGAAAGAAAAGTGTACGCCGGCAGTGATCCCGGCGGCAGTTCCCGCCCCCGCCGCTCCTGCACCGAAGCCCACCGCTGAAAAGATCAAACTCTCGGCCGACACCCTGTTCGACTTCGACAAGGCCGTCCTCAAGCCCGAAGGCAGGACCAAGCTGGATCAGCTTGCCCAGCAGGCGAAGAGCGTCAAGCTGGAAGTGATTCTCGCGGTCGGCCATACCGACCGCCTTGGCTCCGATGCCTACAACCAGAAGCTGTCCGAGCGCCGCGCCAACGCCGTGAAGGCCTACCTCGTGGGCAAGGGCGTCGAAGCAAACCGCATCTATACCGAAGGCAAGGGCGAGCGCCAACCGGTCACGGGCACGACCTGCTCGGACAAACTCGGTCGCAAGGCTCTTATCGAATGCCTGCAACCAGATCGTCGCGTCGAAGTTGAGGTGATCGGCACGAAGTAAGCGATCCTTCCGAGTGCCCGTGAAGGCCCTGCCCCGGCAGGGCTTTTTCATTTGGCAACCGAAAGGAACACGGCTGCGCCGCATTGGTCCCATCGTGATGAAAGGCTTCAGGCAATGAACATGAATGCAGACCCTGCAGAACTGCAGAAATTCAGCGAACTCGCCCACCGCTGGTGGGACACCACGTCCGAATTCAAACCCCTCCACGAAATCAACCCGTTGCGCCTCGACTGGATAGACAGGAACGCGGGGCTTGCAGGCAAGCGTGTCTTGGATATTGGGTGTGGCGGAGGAATCCTGTCCGAGAGTATGGCGGCCGCAGGTGCGCAGGTTATCGGCATCGACCTGTCGGAAAAGGCTCTCGGCGTGGCTCGCCTTCATCTGTTCGAGAGCGGCCAGAAAGTCGACTATCATCATGCAAGCGCCGAGGAATTCGCCGCGCAACATGCAGGTGAATTCGACATTGTGACATGCATGGAAATGCTCGAGCATGTTCCTGATCCGGCGAGCACAGTGGCCGCGTGCGCCCAACTGGTCCGACCCGGCGGCCACGTATTTTTCTCCACGATCAACCGGAATTTCAAGGCGTATCTATTTGCAGTCCTCGGGGCAGAATACATCCTGAAGCTATTGCCGCGCGGCACACACGATTATGTTAGATTCATCAAGCCATCCGAACTCGCGCGGCATTGCCGCCAAGCCGGCTTGGAAATCGCCGAATTGCTCGGCATGAGCTACAGTCCATTGACAAGCGTGTATTCCCTTGGAAATGATACCGATGTGAATTATCTCATTCACGCCAAACGCGCAGCCTGAGTATCGTAGAACTCGCCAAGGAAGTTCTGATCTATTCAGAACTCGGAATACTGGAGCCATAAAAACGCATTGTCCACAGGAAGATTGCCTGCGTTTTCTTTCCGGCCCGGCTGCGCGGGGCGTGATTGCGGGAGT
>NZ_WTVG02000035.1 GCF_012910705.2 Aromatoleum anaerobium
CAGCCCCGCGCAGATCGAGCATATTCAGGGGAAGGTGGAAGAAAACATCCGCTTCATCAAACGGTTCGCAGCCGCATTGCCGGCCTGAGGGATGGTCCGGAGGGGTCCGGCAGCGTGACTGGCAGGGCCCCGGCAAGGACTCCCGCTCTTGAGGTTCGGCCCCGCGGTGATCCCGACGCTACACCTTGAAGACTTGGACAGCCGCCTGGAGCCGGGCAGCGATCGACTGCAATCCTTCGGCCGATTGCGCGGTTTCCTGCGCTTCGACGTTATTGCGCTCGGTCATGTGGGCAATCTTCTCCAGACCTTGAGCCACACTGGTCGTCGCGATGCTCTGTTCGCGAATGGCCGTGGTGATGCCCGACACCGCCTGGGACACCTGTACCGCGCCGTGATGGATCCGTTCGATGGCAGCAGTGGCCTCCGCCGCGAGTTCGACCCCGCTGGAGACCTGCTCGACCCCGATGTTCATGTTGTCCACGGCATTCAGCGTGCCCTGCTGGATGCGTCCGATCATCTCGCCGATTTCGTGCGTCGAAGTGGTGGTGCGCTCGGCGAGCTTTCGTACCTCGTCTGCGACGACGGCGAAACCGCGGCCCTGCTCCCCGGCGCGCGCAGCTTCGATTGCGGCATTGAGGGCAAGGAGGTTGGTCTGGTCGGCGATGTCTTTGATCGTATGCGCAATCGCGGAAATTTCCTGGGATTCGCGCCCGAGTTGCTCGACGGCCGCCGAAGAGCGGCGAACGGTGTCGGCAATATGATTCATCGCAGCCACCGCGCGGTCGATGACGAGGACGCTGCTGCGTGATTCGGTTTCGGAGTCGGTCGAAATTTTCAGCGCCTCGGCGGCATGCTCGGCGATCATGTCGATGCTTGCACTCATCTGTTCGACGGATACGGCCATGTCGGCTGCGGCGCCGCTTTGCATCGTCGAACTGGTCGCGACGTTGTCGGCGGCCGTGGCAAGCTGCCTGGCGTCGGCGGCGACGCTGGCCGCAGCAACGCGCACGTCTCTGATGGTTTGGCCAAGCTGTTCGACCATCGTCGATTGCGCGCGCACCAGCGCACCGATCTCGTCATTCGACTTCACTTCGGCACGCGCAGTGAAATCGCCCTCGGCGACCTTGTTGGCGACGACGACTGCTTCCCCAAGCGGCTTGGCGATCCAGCGCCGCGTCGCGATCCACACCAGGGCAAGCACCACCGGAATCAGCAGCAGGGCGGCTTGCATCAGCCCTCGGCCGGCTTCCTTCCCTTCGCTGTTGAATTCGTCCAGATAGCTGCCGGAAGCCACGATCCAGTTCCACGCCGGATAAAGGTTGTACACGACGATTTTTTCCCGCGCTTCCTTTTCATCAGGATTCTTCCACCAGTAGTTGATGACGCCGTTCCCGGAAGCCAGCATTTCGGCAATGAACTCGCGGCCATGGATGTCTTTCTGACCGAGCAGCGATTTGCCCTCAAGGCTCGGGTGGATGACGATGCGGCCCTTGTCGCGCCCGGCGTCGAGCCCATAGGGATAGCCGGTCGCACCGATCCGGATTGCCGAGATTTTTTCTTTCATCGCCGCCATGCCGTCGGTGAAGTCGACGCCGACAAAAAACGCACCGATCGTTTCGCCGCGGCTGTCGCTGATGGGAGCGTAGTGTGTCATGACGTCCCGGCCGAGCATCTTGGCGATGCCGGTATAGGACTTCCCCTTGAGAAGGAACGGGACGGCCGGATGGTCATCGCCCAACAGAATACCCGAGGCGCGGTTGCCCTTTTCGTCCTTTATCGAAGTCGAAATGCGTTCGAAGTCATTGCCGCGGCGGGTCAGCACGGTCGCCGCCGCGCCCGAGAGGCTGGTGAAGCGATCGGGGATGGAGGTTTCTTCGAATGTGATCGGGAGGTCGCCGTGCATCAGGAGACCGCTGCCGGAATGAATGTGGAACGCTTGCGGGTAATTGCCTGCAAAGACCGCGGCGAGGCGCTGGACGGCCTGTTGCGCGGCGCTGTTATAGCCGTCGATCATGTTGATGATCATGCGGTTGGTCGCTTGCAGCCCCTCCAGCGACTTCTGTTCCAGTTTATTGCTCAAATATTGCGCGAGCCCGAATGCAACGCCGAGCAGCAAAAGGGTGATGGCAGTAACGAGTACCAGGCTGAACCTGACCGCTACCGATGTTTGACGACCCGACATTGCGCATCCTGTTTATGGTTGATTGCGACCCATCCCGTCGTGCCCGCCCCGCACCTTCAGGTATGACACGTCCATCGGGCCTGCCAGGCGGCAAGAGTACAGAGGCCGGAACATCATGTCTATGTTAAATGGTTTACTTTTGAACTGTTTTGGGTGCGCACAGCCGCCCGGAGGGGGGCCGCGCAGGATGAAAAATCAGTAGTTGAGCGTGTCATAGTCCGCTGCGCCGCCCGAAAGGCTCAGGCTGACCTCGTTCGGCGCGCAGATCGCGACCGCTCCGGCGCGGCTCAGCCAGCCCTGGCGAACGCAATACTGGCGCGGCCCGGGATCGGAGAGGACGCGCGCGCGGCCCGGCTCGACTTCGATGCGCGTGATCCCGAGCGGCCCCGGGACGTCGACGCGCTGCGGGCTCGCGAGGCTCAGTTCGGCGAACACCGCGCCGCCGGCGCGCACGATCGCCTTGTCCGGGGCGCCGCCGCGCCACAGCAGCAACACCGACACGACGCATACCGCGAGCGCGCCCGCCAGCGTCGCGAAATCGCCCGGCCGCAGCAGCGCCAGCCAGTCGGCGAAGCGCGGATTCACTGGCCTGCCACGTCGGCGCCGTGGTCGACGATACGGCGCGCGGCGGAACGGTGACGCACGAGCACGCGCAGCGTGTCGCTGAAGTGCCGGCCGAGCCATTCGGCGATATACACCGAGCGGTGCTGTCCGCCGGTGCAGCCGATCGCGACCGTGAGGTAGCTGCGATTGTCGCGCGCGTAGCTCGGCAACCAGGTCGCGACAAAGCGGCGGATGTCCTCGCACATGCGCCCGACCTCGGGGAAGCTGTCGAGAAACTCGATGACCGGCTGGTCCTTGCCGGTAAACGGCCGCAGGTACAGGTCGTAATGCGGGTTCGGCAGGCAGCGCACGTCGAAGACGAGGTCCGCGTCGAGCGGAATACCGTATTTGAAGCCGAACGACTGGAACATCAGCGTCAGCCCTTCGGTCGCCTCGATCGCGAGGAAGTCCTTGATCCATGCGCGCAGCGTGTTCGCCTGCAGTTCGCTGGTGTCGATGCGGTGGCCGAGTTCGGCGATGCTCGCGAGCGCGCCGCGCTCGTTCTGGATCGCTTCGGCGAGCGAGACGTCTTCGCTGGCGAGCGGATGGCGGCGGCGGGTTTCCGAAAAACGCGCGATCAGCGTGTCGTCGCGCGCATCGAGAAAGATCACGCGAAGATCCGACGCGAGCGCGCGCAAGTGCTCGACCTGCTGCGGCAGCGCCAGAAGGCTCGCGCCGGAGCGCACATCGACGGCGATCGCGACGCGCACGTGCCCGGTGTCGCGCAGCTCGGCGACGAGTTCGGGCAGCAGTGTCGCGGGCAGGTTGTCGACCGCGTAATAACCGACGTCTTCCAGCACTTTCAGCGCGATGCTCTTGCCGGAACCCGACAAGCCACTGATCAGGACGATCTGCATGACAGGACACTCCCCCTATCGCGGGGATTATGGCGAAAGTCGTAGGCACAGGCCAGCGGCGAAAGTCCGTGTCGATGCAGGCGGTATTCAGGCCGCGACCAGCCGCCCTCCTTCGCAGCGGGCGACGCCGGCGCGCGACAGTTCCGCGACCAGCCAGTCGGCCAGCGCCGCCGGCGACTGGCCGAGGAAACGCGCGTTGGCTTCCCGGTAGAGCGGCACGCGGGCGAGATGTTCCGGCAGCTCGTCGAGCGCGATCGAGCGCAGGTCGAGCAGCGAGAACGTCATGCAGGCGCGGATCGCGTTGCGCGCCATGCGCGCGCCGTCCTCCTCGAACGCCTTCAGCCGCGCAAACGCCCGCGTCAGCGCGTCGTCGAACTCGACGAATGGCGCGCCGTGCCCCGGAATGACGACCTCGACCGGCAGGCGCGCGATCGCCTCCAGCGTGCGCCGCGCCGCGCCGATGCCGTCGCCGGTGCCGAGCACGTCCGCGAACAGGATGCCGAAGCCGTCGCGCCACAGCGCGTCGCCGGAAATCAGGATGCGGCGGTCGGCGTTGTGGAACACCAGCGCATCCATGTCGTGACCCGGCGCTTCGAGGGCCTGCCACGTCAGTTCGCCCATCTCGACGGTCTCGCCCGCGGCCAGCAGACGACCGGCGTGAAAACGTTCGCCGGCCTGCTCCGCGGTGCTCAGCAGCAGCGCCGCCTCGTCCCACTCGGCAACCGCGCCCGCGATCCCCGCAGGCACCGTGATCGCGCAGCCGAACGCCCGCTGCACCGCCGCGTTGCCGCCGATGTGATCGGAATGCGAGTGCGTGTTGATCAGCCGCCCGAGGCGGCGGCCGTCGAGCGTGCGGTGCAGCAGCGCGACCGTCTGGGCGGCGTGGCTGACGTAGCCGCTGTCGATCAGCGTCGCCTCGCTGTCGTCGAACAACACGACGTTGTTCGACGACAGCCAGCCGCGCTCGAGAACGGCGATCGTCGCCGGAAGCTTCGCTGCGGCCGTCATTGCAGGCCTTCGCCGACGTTTTCTGCGACATTCGCCGGCAGCGGCACTTTCGCCGGCGCCGGCCTCGTCACCGGCGCGACCGGCACGCCGTCGATTTCGTCCGCGGTGCGGCCGCAGCCGAGGCACACCCCGCTATCCCAGTCGATCATGCAGACGCCGACGCACAGCGCATCGTTCATCGGGGTTGCTCCATGCGAACCGCGTTTGCAGCGGCGGCCTGCGCACGGCGCCGGCTCAGCGCGGCGAGAACGCGGCGTTTCTCGTCGTCGGTGTAACGGCTCCAGCCGGCGATCTCGTCGAGGCTGCGAAAGCAGCCATCGCAGTAACCGCTGCCGGTATCCATGCGGCACATGTTCATGCAGGGAGAAGTGGGGTCCATGCTGTCGTGGGGGTCTGGTTGAATCGTTGTTGTCGTTGGTCCGTCGTCGGCGCGTTCGGTTCGCGTACCGGCCGCGCAATCCTGTTGGCGTGCCTCGCGAAGCCGGCCCGGCGTTCAGCCCTGCGGCACCCACGCCGCGGGGCGCTTCGACAGGAACGCGTCGAGGCCTTCCTTCGCTTCCGGCGTCGCGCGCAGGCTGGAGATGCGGCGCGCGGTGTCCTCGACGACTGCCTCGTCGACCGGCCGGTTCGCGACATTGCGGATCAGATCCTTCGCCGCGGCCTGCGCCTTCGGCCCGCCCTGCAGCAGCGCCGCGACGATCTCCGCGACTTTCGCGTCGAGCGCTTCGGCAGCGACGACTTCGTGCGCAAGGCCTATCTCCGCGGCGCGCGCGGCGGTGATCCGCTCCGCGGTCTGGAAATAGCGATACGCCTGGCGCTCGCCGATCGCACGGATCACGTAGGGGCTGATCGCTGCCGGGATGATGCCGAACTTGACTTCGGAGGTCGCGAACACCGCCTGCTCCGCGGCGACGCAGATGTCGCACGCGGCTGCGAGCCCCATGCCGCCGCCGAGCGCCGCGCCCTGCACGCGCGCGATTGTCGGCTTTCCCATCCCGGAAATCGTGCGCAGCATGCCGGCGAGCTTACGCGCATCCTCGAGGTTGTCCTCGACGCTGGCTGCGGCGGCCGCCTTCATCCAGTTCAGGTCCGCGCCCGCGGAGAAACTCTTGCCGCGTCCGGCGAGCACGACGACGCGCACCGTCTCATCCGCGTCGAGTTCGCGGTACGCCGCGGTCAGGTGCGCGATCAGCTGCGCGTTGAACGCGTTATGCACGTCGGGGCGGTTCATCCAGATCGTCGCGACGCCGCCTTCGGTCCGGATTTCGAGGGTTTCGTACATCCTGCTGTCTCCTGTTGTCCGGGCCTCCCGGCCCGGCTCCCGCGGGCGCGGCAACGAAATCAGGCGGCGAGCGCGCGGCCGATCACCAGCCGCTGGATGTCGCTCGCGCCTTCGTAGATCTGGCACACGCGCACGTCGCGGTAGATGCGCTCGACCGGGAAGTCGGCTACGTAACCATAGCCGCCGTGGATCTGGATCGCATCCGAACACACCTTCTCGGCCATCTCGGATGCGAACAGTTTCGCCATCGACGCTTCCTTGAGGCACGGCCGGCCGGCATCCTTGAGGCTCGCGGCGTACCACACGAGCTGGCGCGCGGCTTCCAGTTGCGTCGCCATGTCGGCGAGGCGGAAGTTCACCGCCTGGTGCTCGAAGATCGGCTTGCCGAACGTCTCGCGCTCGTGCGCGTACCTGACCGCCGCGTCGAGCGCGGCGCGCGCCATGCCGAGGCACTGCGCGGCGATGCCGATGCGCCCCGCCTCGAGGTTCGACAGCGCGATCTTGTAGCCTTCGCCCTCCATGCCGAGCAGCGCATCCGCCGGCACGCGGCAGTCCTCGAACACGATCTGCGCGGTGTCGGACGCCTTCTGGCCCATCTTCTCCTCGATGCGCGCGACGATGTAGCCCGGCACGTAGTCAGGGAAACCCGTCGGCACAAGGAAGCACGAAATGCCTTTCTTGCCGGCGGTCTTGTCGGTCACCGCGAACACGATTGCGACGTCGGCCTCGCGGCCGGTCGTGATGAACTGCTTCACGCCGTTGATGATCCACCCGTCGCCGTCCTTCACCGCGGTTGTCTTCAGCGCAGACGCGTCCGAGCCGACGTGCGGCTCGGTGAGGCAGAAGCAGCCGAGCTTCTCGCCTTTGGCGAGCGGCTTCAGCCAGCGCTCCTTCTGCGCGTCGTTGCCGTAGCGGTTCGGGATGCCGCAGGCGAGCGAGTTCTGCACGCTGACGATCGTCGAGGTCGCGCCGTCGCCGGCCGCGATCTCTTCGAGCGCAAGCACGAGGCTGATGTAGTCCATCCCCGCGCCGCCCCACTGCTCGGGCACGACCATGCCGAGCGCGCCGAGTCCGGCGAGTTCGCGCAAGGCTTCGCGCGGGAAAGTGTGGTTGCGGTCCCATTCGGCGGCGAACGGCGCGAGGCGCTCCTGCGCGAACGCGCGCAGGGAATCGCGGACCATCTCCTGTTCTTGCGTGAGGATCATTTAGACGAGCTCCACCGCAACCGCCGTCGCCTCACCGCCGCCGATGCACAGGCTCGCGACGCCGCGCTTCTTGCCGTACTGCTTTAGTGCGCCGAGCAGCGTGACGATGATCCGGGCGCCGGACGCGCCGATCGGATGGCCCAGCGCGCACGCGCCGCCGTGCACGTTCACCCTGTCGTGCGGCAGGTCGAGTTCCTTCATCGCTGCCATCGTGACGACCGCGAAAGCCTCGTTGATTTCCCACAGGTCGACGTCGCTGACGTTCCAGCCGGCCTTCGCCAGCACCTTCTGCATCGCGCCGACCGGGGCCGTCGTGAACCAGGCCGGGTCCTGCGCGTGCGTCGCATGGCCCTTGATCGTCGCGAGAGGCGCGAGGCCCAGCTTGTCGGCGGTCGAGCGGCGCATCAGCACGAGCGCGGCGGCACCGTCCGAGATCGAGCTCGAGTTCGCGGCCGTAACGGTGCCGTCTTTGGCGAACGCGGGCTTCAGGCCGGCGATCTTGTCGATCTGCGCTTTCGGCGGCTGCTCGTCGCGGTCGACGACGACCTCGCCCTTGCGCCCCGGGACCGTCACCGGCGCGACTTCCCACGCGAAGCTGCCGTCCTGGATCGCGTTCTGCGCACGCGTCGTCGAGGCGACCGCGAACTCGTCCTGCGCGGCGCGGGTGAAGTCGAAGTGGCGCGCACAGTCCTCGGCAAACGTGCCCATCAGGCGACCCTTGTTCTCTTTCGAGTAGCTGTCTTCGAGGCCGTCGAGGAACATGTGGTCGAGCACCTGGCCGTGGCCGAGGCGGTAGCCGCCGCGCGCCTTTGGCAACAGGTAGGGCGCGTTCGACATCGACTCCATGCCGCCGGCGACCATCACCTCGTTCGTGCCCGCGACCAGCAGGTCGTGCGCGAGCATCACCGACTTCATGCCGGAGCCGCACACCTTGCTGACCGTCGTGCAGCCGGCCGACAGCGGCAGGCCGGCGCCGAGCGCGGCCTGGCGCGCCGGGGCCTGGCCGACGCCGGCCGGCAGCACGCAGCCCATCAGCACTTCCTGCACCGCTTCGGGGTTGACCCCGGCGCGCTCGACCGCGGCCTTGATCGCGACGGCGCCGAGTTGCGGACCGCTCAGCGCGGCAAGATCGCCCTGGAAGCCGCCCATCGGCGTGCGGGCGGCGGAAACGATGACGACTGGATCATTCATGCTTTCTCTCCTGTACGACTTGTAGGGATAGCCGGCTCTCAGGCCAGCGTTTCGAGCGCCGCGACGTAGCGCGGCACCAGGTCTTCGGGGCGCGTCACGTTGAGGCCGAGGTCGCGCACGAGCCCGTTCTTCAGCCCGTAGATCCACGCATGCACCGCCAGCGGCTGGCCGCGTTTCCACGCGTCCTGCACGACGACGGTCTGGCACACATTGACCACCTGTTCGAGCGCGTTCAGCTCGCACAGGCGGTCGTGCGCAAGCTCCGGCGGCAGCCCGTCTACCGCCTGGCGGTGCTTGACGTGCACGTCCTGCACATGGCGCAGCCACAGGTCCACGAGACCGACGCGCTCGCGCCCGAGCGCCGCCTTCACGCCGCCGCAGCCGTAGTGGCCGACGACCATGATGTGCCTGACCTTCAGCACATCGACGGCGAACTGGATCACCGACAGGCAGTTGAGGTCGGTATGCACAACGACGTTCGCGACATTGCGATGCACGAAAACCTCGCCCGGCAGCAGGCCGATGACCTGGTTCGCCGGTACCCGCGAATCCGAGCAGCCGATCCACAGGTACTCGGGCGCCTGCAGCTTCGACAGTTTCTCGAAGAAACCCGGATCGATCTGCTGCATCTGGTGCGCCCAGGCACGGTTGTAATCGAAGAGATGGAACAGGTTTTCGTCCGCCACCTCCTCTTCGGACCAGTTGTCGAGATCCAGAGCGAGGAAGAGGCTCCCTTCGAGAGGCGCCGGATAGTAGGCCGGCGCCTCGGTGAAACCGAGTTCGCGATACAGCTTCATCGCGATGCGCATCGTCGGCAGCGTGTCGAGCACGATACGGCGGTAGCCGATCGCTTTCGCCGCGCGGATCGCCGCGAGGACCAGATCGCGGCCGACGCCCAGACCGCGCAGCCCCGGTTCGACGTACAGCCGCTTCATCTCGCAGATGCCTTCGGAAAACGGGCGAATCCCGACGCAGCCCGCCGCGCGACCATCGACTTCAGCGTAGAAGAGCCTGCCTTGCGGCGCGGCATACGCCCCCGGCAAGGACGCCATCTCGTCGTCGAAGCACTGGAAGCCCAGATCCACGCCGAGCGATGCGGCGTAGTTGCGGAAGAACTGGCGGACGTGGTCGAGGCAGGCCTCGTCATCGGCGCCCAGGTGGCGAAGTTCAACTGGCACAGAAAATTCCTTCAGAATATGCTTGCAACGCCGCGACGGCCGCATCCGGTCGAATCGTTGCCTCCTGATCGGCGCGCCACCCCTGTCAGCCGCCGGTGTGGACGCCCGCGGCCGCTGACATCACTCTACCCTTTCCTTCTTGCCATGCATCGCGATGATCGTCTGCTGCATCACCGCGCAGAGTGTCCATTGCTCCCGCTTGATCGCGAACACTTCCGCGCGCGTGATCAGCAGCGTGCGACCGGACTTGATGACTTCGCCGCGCGCGACGAGCCGTTCGCCATCCGCCGGCGCGATCAGGTTCAGCTTGTATTCGACCGTCAGCACGCTGGTGTCCGGCGGCGTCAGCGTGTTCGCGGCGTAGCCCGCCGCCGAATCCGCGATCATGCCGACGACGCCGCCATGGATGACGCCGTGCTG
Source organism: Aromatoleum anaerobium (assembly GCF_012910705.2). Lineage (GTDB taxonomy): Bacteria > Pseudomonadota > Gammaproteobacteria > Burkholderiales > Rhodocyclaceae > Aromatoleum > Aromatoleum anaerobium. The sequence goes on from NZ_WTVG02000035.1 coordinate 9,927, forward strand.
CTGAGTGATTTCCGGCTTGAACGGCAGGTGGATCTCAGCGTAGCCCGGCTCGACGACCGGCAATTCGGCGCCGATCAGCGCCATTGCCTGCTGCAGGCGGAAACTTTCGCGGACGCGATCTGCATACCCGGGATCTTTCGGCTGGAAAATCGGCAGCTCGTGTCTCATCGCGTCTCCTCGTCCGGATTGCAGAATTTCCAGTTGTTATTACGTTTACGTCAACGTAAACTAATCGCGAAAAAAATCAAGCCCCGCTGCGCATCCGGCGCACGATCTCGGCGCGTGCGGCCGCCGCGCCGCCGGGATCGTGGCCGAGCAGCTCGGAGCACTGTTTTTCGAGCATCGCGATCTCGCCGAGCACCGCCTCGATGTCCTCGCGCTGCTGTTCGAGCGCTTCACGGCGGTCGGCGAGCACGACGAGGAAACGCACCAGCTGGGCGGCGGGATTGCGCACGCCGCCGTGCATCTCGAGCAATTCCTTGATTTCGGCGAGCGACAGGCCGAGGCGCTTGCCGCGCAGCGTGAGCTTGAGGCGGGTTCGGTCGGACTTGGAATAGATGCGCGTGCGCCCGGCACGGGAAGGCTTCAACAGACCCTGGTCCTCGTAGAAGCGGATTGCCCGAGGTGTCACGTCGAAGTCGCGCGCGAGTTCGGTAATGGTGTAGGTTTGTTCGCTTGCCATTGGTCGGTGCCCGAAGTAAAACGGCCTGGTCGATTGCGTCCAGCGCAAGCAGCCGCTCTGAAAGAGCAGAAAAGTTAATCAGAATTGCGGGGTTTGAGCAATCGGCGATTGCGTGCCCCGTCCAACGGAGAGAAATCGATGAATCGTCTTACCGAACTGCAGTATCCGTTCAGCGAGACCCCTGCCGGCGGCGAGACGCTCCCCGTGGCGATGGGGGTGAGCTGGGTGCGGATGCCGCTGCCATTCGCCCTCGACCACATCAACCTGTGGCTGCTCGACGACGGCGAAATGCTCACCGCGATCGACACCGGCTTCGGCCTCGACGAAGTGCGCGAGCACTGGAACACGATCCTCGCCAACGACGGACGCCCGGTCGGGCGCGTCGTCGTCACCCACCACCATCCCGACCATCTCGGCCTGGCGACCTGGCTCGCCGCGCGCGACGGCGCACCGGTCTGGATGACGCAGGGCGAGTTCCTGTCCGGCCACGCGATATGGAGCCAGCTGCCGGGATATTCGGTCGCCGACATGGTCGCGCAATTCCGCAGCCATGGACTCGACGGCGCGCGGCAGGCGGCACTCGTCGATCGCGGCAACGGTTACCGCCGCGGCGTACCCACGCTCCCCGGAGCCTACCACCGGCTGTTCGACGGCGACGTCGTGACGATCGGCGGCCACGAGTGGCGCGTCATCGTAGGATATGGTCATGCACCCGAGCATGCGAGCCTGTACTGCGCGCAGCTCGGGGTACTCATTTCGGGTGACATGCTGTTACCGCGCATTTCGACGAACGTCAGCGTCTATGCGGCAACGCCGAATGACGATCCGCTCGGCTGGTTCCTCGATTCGCTGAATCGCTTCAAGGACTTGCCCGACGATACGCTCGTGCTACCATCGCATGGTCGACCATTCCGCGGCATCAGGGCAAGAATCGCACAGCTCGAAACACACCACCGTGAACGCTGCGACGAACTGCTGGGCGCAATCGGAATGCCCGGCAGCGCCGCGGACGTTCTCTCGACACTGTTTCCCCGCGAGCTGGACACGCACCAGGTCATGTTCGCGATGGGAGAAGCGATCGCTCACCTCAACTACCTTGTCAAAAGAAACGAGGCTCGCAGGCTGATCAGCGACGACGGCACGATCCGATTCGAACGCATTGCATGAAAAACAGGAGCACTAGAGAGATGGCTGCACCCACCCCCGAGAATGTATTTGCCGAGCTGCCGGACCCGAAGGAGGTCGCCAAGACCTACGCGGAAGTCGCCCAGCGGGCTTCGCACCTGATCAGCGAACACGTCCAGCGCCAGCTCAAGAAAGGCGTCTCCACGCCCAGCGACGAGTTGGGCATCGCGCAGGCGTTCATGGACATGATGGCCAAGCTGCTGGCCAATCCGTACAAGCTCGCCCAGTCGCAGATGAACCTGGTGTGGGACTACTTCTCGCTGTGGCAGCATTCGATGCTGCGCGTCATGGGCATGCACGGCGCCCCGATCGCGCAGCCCGAGAAAGCCGACAAGCGCTTCAAGGACGAGCAGTGGGAAGAGCATTTCCTGTTCGACTTCATCAAGCAGTCGTACCTGATCACCGCGCGCCACGTGCATGACACGGTGTGCTGCGTCGAAGGGCTCGACGAGCACTCGCAGAAGAAGGTGAACTTTTTCACGCGCCAGTACATCGACGCGCTGTCGCCGTCGAATTTCGCGCTGACGAATCCCGAGGTCTTCCGCGAGACGGTCAAGAACAACGGCCAGAACCTGATCAAGGGCCTGAACAACCTGCTGCGCGACATGGAAGACGGCGGCGGCCAGCTGCGCGTCAAGATGACCGACACGACCGCGTTCGAACTCGGCCGCAACGTCGCGACGACGCCGGGCAAGGTGGTGTTCCAGACGGACATGATGCAGCTGATCCAGTACACGCCGCGCACCGGCAAGGTGCTCAAGCGCCCGCTGCTGATCGTGCCGCCGTGGATCAACAAGTTCTACATCCTGGACCTGCGCGAGAAGAATTCGTACATCAAGTGGTGCGTCGACCAAGGCCACACGGTGTTCGTCGTGTCGTGGGTGAACCCCGACGAGCGCTTGGCCGAGAAAACCTTCGAGTCCTACATGCACGAAGGCATCATCGCGGCGCTCGATGCGATCGAGAAGCAGACCGGCGAGAAGGAAGTGAACGTCTGCGGCTACTGCCTCGGCGGCACGCTGCTGGCGACGACGCTCGCCTACCTCGCCGGGAAGAAGGACAAGCGCATCGCGACGGCGACGTTCTTCACGACGATGATCGATTTCTCGGAGCCGGGCGAACTGGGCGTGTTCATCGACGAGGGCCAGGTATCGAGCCTCGAGAAGAAGATGTTCGAGCGCGGCTACCTCGAAGGCTCCGAGATGGCCGGCACCTTCAACATGATGCGTGCGAACGACCTGATCTGGTCCTTCGTCGTGAACAACTACCTCATGGGCAAGGACCCGTTCCCGTTCGACCTGCTGTACTGGAACTCCGACTCGACGCGCATGCCGGCGAAGATGCACAGCTATTACCTGCGCACGATGTACATGGAAAACCGGCTCGTCGAGCCGGGCGGCATCGTCATCGACGGCGTGCCGATCGATCTGTCGAAGATCAAGATCCCGTGTTACTTCATCTCGACGCTCGAAGACCACATCGCGCCGTGGAAGAGCACCTACACGGGCGCGCAGGCGCTCGGCGGGCCGGTACGCTTCGTGCTCGGCGGCTCCGGCCACATCGCCGGCATCGTCAACCCGCCGGCGTCAAACAAGTACGGCTACTGGCTGAATCCGTCGGCAAAGCTGCCGAAGGACGCCGACGCGTGGTTCGAAGGCGCGCAGCACCAGGAGGGTTCGTGGTGGACCGACTGGCAGGGATGGGTGGTGCCGCAGGATCCCGAGCAGGTTGACGCGCGCGACCCGGCGAAAGGCAAGCTCAAGCCGATCGAGGACGCTCCCGGCTCCTTCGTCAAGATCCGTCTCGACGCGACCAAGGCCGCCTGACGCGCGCCACCGCTCGCACCTCGCGAGGGGGCTGCGGCCCCCTCGCTGTCGTTGACCGCCACCCGCGGAAGACCCGATGCCCGACCTTCCCTGCCCGCGCGTCGTCCTCGACACGAATACCGTCATGGCGCTGTGGCTCTTCGAAGACCCGGCGCTGGCGCGCCTGCGAGACGTGATCGAAGGCCGCCATCTCACGCTCGTCACGCGCGCCGACGCACTCGACGAGTTGCGCCACGTCCTCGCGTACCGCCAGTTCGGCGTCGATGCCGAACGCCAGGCGGCGATCCTCGCCGGCTACACGGCGCGGGTCACGCTACTCGCCGACCGCGGCGCACCCGCCCTGGCCGACGGACCGGCACAGGCGCTGCCCGCACTGCCGCTGTGCCGCGACCGCGACGACCAGAAGTTTCTCGAGATCGCGCGCGACGGCGAAGCGAGCCATCTCGTCAGCCGCGACAAGGCGTTGCTGAAGCTCAACCGCCACCGCCTGCTGCGGTCGCTGTTCGCGGTCCTGACGCCGGAAAACTTCGCGCAGGAGCTCGCTTCGCGCTGAATCGGCTGCCGGCGTCGAAGCCGCCCGCGAGCTTTCCTCACGCCGCGGCGAGCCGCTCCCGCAGCCGCACGAGATAGCGCAGCCCGGCCGCGGCGCGGCTGCCGTACCAGGACGTCATTTCGCCGTCGATCAGCGCAGTGGGCCGGCCCGACAGCCGCGCGACCTCGTCCAGATGCGACGCGCGGAAACGGTAGGGTTCGGACGACAGCAGCACCCGTTGCGCCTGCGCGAGCGCGGGCGCCTGCCAGTCGATTTCCGGATAGCGACTCGATGCGTCGCCCGGCGGCACGGTTTCCCAGCCGACCGCGCGCAGCGTCGCCGAGATATAGGTGTCGCGCGACACGCTCATCCACGGCTCGCGCCAGATCAGGTACAGCACGCGCTCCGGCGGCAGCGACACGGCGGCGGCGCGCGCGGCATCGAGGGCGGCGGCGAGGTCCGCGGCCAGCCGGCCGGCTGCGGCGTCGCGATCGAAGATCCGGCCGAAGAGCCTGTACAGCCCGAAATTGTCCTCGGACGCGCACGGGTGGGTGACGATGACGTTCGGAATGAACGCGGCGAGCTGGTCGACCGTCTCGCGCCGGTTCTCGTCGATATTCACGATCAGGTGAGTGGCGTCGAGGGCTCGCACGGCTTCCATCCTGACGTCCTTCGTGCCGCCGACTTTCGCCACCTTCCTCACGATGTCGCGCGGATGGATACAGAAGCCGGTACGTCCGACGAGCTGGTCGGCGAGGCCGAGCTCGCACACCAGTTCGGTCAGCGACGGCACCAGCGACACGATGCGCACCGGCCCTTCGGCAGGGCGGTGCACCACGCCGACGGCGTCTTCCAGTACGGCGGATTCGGGCGGGATCGTGGATACTTGCATTTCGATTTGCAGTCGTTGGGGAAGGCTACGATTGTAGGCGATGCGGCAATCGGGCCGCTGCCCGGGGTCGCGCCGGCCGGCGTCCGGCCACCTTCGCGGGAGGTTTTCAGCATGCTTATCGGCGTACCGAGGGAAATCAAGGTCCATGAATATCGCGTCGGGCTCACGCCGGCGAGCGTCCGCGAGGTCGTCGCACACGGCCACGAGGTGATCGTCGAGCGCGATGCGGGACGCGGCATCGGCGCGGCCGACGACGACTACCGGCGCGCCGGGGCACGCATCGTCGACGACGCCGGGGCGCTGTATGCGGCGGCCGAACTGATCGTCAAGGTCAAGGAACCCCAGCCTGTCGAGCGCGCGCGTCTCGGCGCCGGCCAGGTGCTGTTCGCCTATCTCCACCTCGCCCCGGACCCGCAACAGGCGAAAGACCTGCTCGCGAGCGGCGTGACCGCGATCGCATACGAGACGGTCAGCGACGCCGACGGCGGGCTGCCGCTGCTCGCGCCGATGTCGGAAGTCGCCGGGCGGATGAGTGTGCAGGCGGGCGCGCATTGTCTCGAGAAAGAAGCCGGCGGCCGCGGGCTGCTGCTCGGCGGCGTGCCGGGCGTCGAACCGGCGCGGGTGGTGATCCTCGGTGGCGGAGTGGTCGGCAGCAACGCCGCGCTGATCGCGCTCGGCATGGGCGCCGCGGTGACCATCGTCGACCGCTCGGTGGCAGTCCTGCGCCGTCTCGGCGAGCGCTTCGGCCCGCAGCTGCACACCCTGCACGCGAGCACCGACGCGATCGAAGCCGCGGTGCTCGACGCCGATCTGGTGATCGGGGCAGTGCTGGTGCCGGGTGCCGCCGCGCCGAAGCTCGTCACGCGCGACATGGTGCGCAGGATGCGCCCCGGCGCCGTGGTCGTCGACGTCGCGATCGACCAGGGCGGCTGTTTCGAGACTTCGCGCCCGACGACTCATGCCGACCCGACTTTCGTCGTCGACGAGGTCGTGCATTACTGCGTCGCGAACATGCCCGGCGCAGTCGCCCGGACCTCGACGCTCGCGCTGAACGCCGCGACGCTGCCCTGCGTGCTCGCGCTTGCCGACAAGGGCTGGCGCCAGGCGCTGCGCGACGATCCGCATCTGGCGCGGGGGCTGAACATCTGCGCCGGCCGCGTCATGCATCCCGGCGTCGCGGCGGCCCTGGGCGTCGAGCCCGGCAACGCGCGCGACATTGCGGCGGCGACCGCGGCGACGCCCTGAGAACCACGGATTCTTTTTCCGGAGCGTGAAAATCTGCTCGTCGGCGATGGTGCACTGCGCTAATCTACGCGCCTCGCACCAAGTCCCCCGGGAGTATTCATGCAGGCACTCGAGGGTGTGAATACTTCACCCGCAGCCGCTGCCACGGCGCACGCCCCCGCTCCGCGACGCGGCATTGCCGGGCTCGCGGTCGCCGCGATCGGCGTCGTCTATGGCGACATCGGCACAAGCCCTCTCTACACGCTGAAAGAAGTCTTCAACGGCCCGCATGCGGTGCCGGTGACGCCCCAGAACGTCTACGGCATCCTGTCGCTGGTGTTCTGGGCGCTGGTGCTCGTGGTGTCGGCGAAATACGTGTTGTTCATCACCCGCGCCGACAACCGCGGCGAAGGCGGCATCATGGCGCTGACCTCGCTCGTACTGCGCGCGGTGCCGCCCGGCCGCAAGGCCTGGGTGCTGTCGGCGCTGGGAGTGTTCGGTGCCGCGCTGTTCTACGGCGACGGCATGATCACGCCGGCGATCTCGGTGCTGTCGGCGGTCGAAGGCCTCGAGGTCGCGACGCCGGCGTTCCGCCCGTATGTGCTGCCGATCGCGCTCGCGGTGCTATGCGGCCTGTTCGTCATTCAGCGCCACGGCACCGGCAGTGTCGGCAGGATCTTCGGGCCGGTGATGCTGGTGTGGTTCGTCCTGCTCGCGGTGCTCGGCATTGCGGGTATCACGCTGCATCCCGAGATCATCGGCGCGCTCGACCCGCGCTGGGCGCTGCGCTTCTTTGCCGACATGCCGCTGGTCGGCTGGCTGTCGCTCGGCGCGGTGGTGCTCGCGATCACCGGCGGCGAAGCGCTGTATGCGGACATGGGCCACTTCGGCCGCCGGCCGATCAAGTTCGCGTGGTTCCTCGTCGTGTTTCCGTCGCTGTACCTGAACTACCTCGGCCAGGGCGCGCTGATCCTCGATCACCCCGACAACGTGCGCAATCCGTTTTACCTGCTGGTGCCCGACGCGCTGGTGTACCCGATGGTCGCGATGGCGACGCTGGCGACGATCATCGCCAGCCAGGCGGTGATCTCCGGAGCCTACTCGCTGACCCGCCAGGCGATGCAGCTCGGTTACGCGCCACGCATGCGCACGATCTTCACGTCGGAACGCGAGATGGGCCAGATCTACGTGCCGAGCATCAACTGGATGCTGCTCGGCGCGGTGATCGCGCTGGTCGTCGGCTTCCGCTCGTCAAGCGCTCTCGCGTCGGCGTACGGCATCGCAGTCACGCTGACGATGATGATCGACACCCTGCTCGCGTTCGTCGTCGTCCGCGCGCTGTGGGGCTGGGGCAGGCTGCAGGCGGGACTCTTCCTCGGCGTGTTCCTCGCGGTCGACGTCGCGTTCTTCTCCGCGACCACCGTGAAGATCCTCGCCGGCGGCTGGTTCCCGCTGCTGATCGGGGCGCTGATCTTCACGTTGCTGACAACCTGGAAGCGCGGCCGCGAACTGCTCAACAGCCGCATCCGCACCGACACCATGCCGCTCGACAGCTTCATCCGGTCGATGTTCAACAGCCCTTCGCCGCGCGTCGATGGCACTGCGGTATTCATGACGACCTGGCTCGAGGGCGTGCCGCGCGCACTGCTGCACAACCTCGTGCACAACAAGGTGCTGCACCGCCGGGTCGTGCTGCTGACGGTCGAAACCGCCGACGTACCGCGCGTTCCGGACAGCGAGCGCGTGGTCGTCGAGGAACTCGACTACGGCTTTTACCGCGTGCGCGTGAACTACGGCTTCAAGGACGACCCCGACCTGCCGGCGGCGCTCCTGCAGTGCGCGGATTTCGGCCTGAAATTCGACATGATGGAGACGTCGTTCTTCCTCGGCCGCGAAACCCTCGTGTCGCGCGTCGGTTCCGGCATGCCGCGCTGGCGCGAGAAGCTCTTCATCGTCATGTTCCGCAACGCCGGCAGCGCGGCCGACTACTTCCACATCCCGCCGAACCGCGTCGTCGAGCTCGGCACGCAGGTCGAGCTGTAGCGTCGGCGGCGCCGCGGCGGCGCCTGTCCTACCGCAAGCGCGAGCCGACAGACAGACCCTCGTAAGCAAGACTCCAGCGCTCAGCACCCGCTCGCCGGGTTGCTCGCCGTGCAAGGCTGCAGCTTCTCTCAGGTCCTGGTCTGCGTTTCGCGGATGAAATCCAGCGCCACCGCGGGGAAGATTGCCCGCTCGCGGTCGAAGTCTTTGGCCGTCTGCTTGTCGTAGCCCTCAGCGAGCAGCACAGCCTCGATGGCGGTTTCAAAGGCGGCTTCGCCGGTGCGTTTCATGGATTGATTTCCCTGCTCAACTTTAATTTCCCAGCCGCGTTAATTAAAGCAAACGCTTTAGCGTTAAATAACGAAGAGGCTTAGGTAACGCTGGAACACAAAAACACGCCCGCGCTGCTGCCCGGTGATCTCCTGCAGGATGTCAAGGCGCACGAACTCGCGGATTAGCGCATTGGCTGTCGGGGGTGCCACCTCCAGCGCCGCGCCGAACTCCTTGGCGATGATCACCGGCTTGCGGTAGAGCAGGTTCAGCGCCGTGCGCGCCAGGGGCGCCCGCTTGCCCAGGGTCAGGCATTGCGCCTCGGTCTCGCTGCGCAGCGTCAGGATCTTGCGGAAAGTATCCCGCCCCTTGCTTGCGGTTTCCTGCACCCCCGCGAGAAAGAAGCGCACCCAGTGCCCCAGATCGTTGGCGGTGCGCGCCCGCATCAGGGCATCGTAGTAGGTGGCCCGGTTGCGTTCGAAAAAATCCGACAGGTACAGCGACGGCTTGCACAGCAGCCCTTTGCCGATCAGATACAGCACAATCAGCAGGCGACCGATACGCCCGTTGCCATCGTTGAACGGGTGGATGGTTTCGAACTGGTAGTGCGAAATGGCCGCCCGCACCAGATGGGGCACCGCGATTTCCTCGTTGTGCAGGAACTTCTCCAGATCGCTCATCAGCTCGGGCACCTCGCTCGCATGGGGCGGCACAAAGGCTGCATCCATCGGCCCCGAGCCACCGATCCAGTTCTGCCCGCTGCGAAACTCCCCCGGCTGCTTGTGCTCGCCACGCACCCCGCGCATCAAAATGGCATGAGTCTCGCGCAGCAGGCGGTTCGATACCGGCAGCCGTTTGAGTTCGGCAATCGCGATGTTGATCGCGTCGATGTAGTTGCGCACCTCGTGCCAGTCGTTGCGCCGTTCCGGGGCGACGTTTTCTTCCGGCAACAGCGCCTCGTCCATCTCGGTGCGGGTGCCCTCGATGCGGCTGGAAGTGTTGGCCTCCTTGAGGATATGCATCTCGATGAACAGATCCACATCCGGCACGATCAGCGAAAATGCATCCAGCTCGCCCAGCGCCTTGGTGGCGGATTCCAGCAGCACGTTGATGCGCCCGTCGTCCCAGCTCCACTCATGGTCGATCAGGCTGGGCGCAAAACTCTTGTACTGGTACTGCTTGTGCCAGACGCCGGATTTGAAGGCTTCGAGCTTCATGCGGCCATGGCCTCGGGCGCGAGCTGGCCGATGACGGCGGCGGTGATCAGGGCGGCGCGACGCTCTTTGAGAAGTCTGACCGAGATGTCAAGTTCTTGTCGGACGCGCTCCGTAACGCGTTCGCCTTCTTGCAGGAAGTAACTGACGATGTCTTCCTTGAGGGGGACATTCTCGGCATCCTTGTGTGCCGGGTCGGGCTCGTATTCGATGCGGCTGTCCTTGTGGCCCTTGATGAGCAGATCGGCGACGGACCAGATGAAGTTGGCGAGTTGTTGGAAATTGGTCGGTGTCATGTTCTCGTTGTTCGTGATAGCGCGTGGCTTGCGAAACCTCCGCAACAAAAAGCCGCCTTGAGTCACGTCGGTTCAGGCATGCCCTACCGACGTTGTCTCATTGACACGAGTCTCATGGAACATTGGGATTTTACTGTCCCAGCTACCACCCGAGATGGATCGCCCAAGCGGCATGGATATCGCTTGTTACGCCGGCAAAGGGCGAATTGTATGCTCCCACCAACGCGGCCTGAACGAGTTTGGCGGGCGGCAGCCGGAACCCTCTGTGCACAACCGCCGCCGCGTGTCGCTCAGGCCATGTTGCGCAGCTCGCGCAACAGCACCGACAGCATCGGCATGTCGGTCTGCGCGGCGGTCTTCACATCGGCGAGGAGGTGCCGGTAACGCTCGACGTTGCTGCGGTTGCGGGCTTCCCACGCGGCGATCACCACTTCGGGCTGTTCGACGCCGGGACAATGCTTGAGCGCTTCGGACGCGAGGATGCGCGCCTGGTTCGACAGTTCGCTGCGCAGCGCGCTGCGCGCGAGCCCCTGCCAGCGCGATTCGGCCGGCAGCGCGGAGATCTGCAGGCCGAGCCAGTACAGGTCGAGCTGGTCGCCGAGGGCGTAATACACGCGGGCGACGGTCGCCTCCGGCCGGCCGGTTTCCGCCGCGACCTCGACGAGGTCGAGCGCCGAATACAGCTCGTCGAGCGACGCAATGCGTTGCGCAAGCGGTGCGGGCACGCCTTTCTGGATGAAGCCTGCGGCGACGGCGTCGAGGACTTCGCGGTACGCCGGCTGGACAAAGTCGCGCAGCCCGGCCGATAGCTCGGCGGCGCCGGCCGAGAAGTAGTCGAGCGTCGCCTGCAGGTCGGCGATCCAGTTGCGGTGGCGCAGGAACCACACTGCGCCGCGCTCGATCAGCCGCACTGATTCGAGGATCATCTCGGTCTGCACCGTGTCGGCGACGACGTTGTCGAGCGACTCGATGTCGCGCCACGTCGGCACGAGGCCGTACACTTCGCGGCTCGCCATGTAGGCCCGGACGACTTCCGCAGGCGTCGCGCCGAGTTCGCCGTGCAGCCGGCTGACGAACGTCGGTCCGACGCGGTTGATCATGCTGTTGACGACATGTGTCGCGATGATCTCGCGCCGCAGCGGATGGCGCTCGATCTGCGCCGCGTAGCGTTCGCGCAGCGGCTTCGGAAAATAATTCTTCAGCGCGGCGGAGATGTAAGGGTCCTCCGGCACGTCGGAGGCGATGACTTCGTCGAACAGCTCGATCTTGCTGTACGCGAGCAGCACCGCGAGCTCGGGCGTGACGAGGCCGACCTGCTTGAGCGCCCGCTCGGCGATCTCCTCGTCCATCGGCAGGAACTCGAGCTTGCGGTTGAGGCGTCCCGCATGGCCGAGCCGGCGGATGAATTCGGCCTGCTCGCCGAGCAGCGCCACGCTGCGCGAGCGCGTCACCGACAGCACCTGCGTCTGGCCGTAATTGTCGCGCAGCACGAGGCTGGCGACTTCGTCGGTCATCTCGACGAGCAGCGCGTTGCGCTGCTTGTCGGTCAGGTCGCCTTCGGCGACGACGCTGTCGAGCAGGATCTTGATGTTCACCTCGTGATCGGAGCAATCGACGCCGCCCGAATTGTCAATCGCATCGGTGTTGATCTTGCCGCCCCGGAGCGCGTATTCGATGCGCCCGAGCTGGGTGACGCCGAGGTTGCCGCCTTCGGCGACGACGCGGCAGCGCAGCGCCGCGCCATTGACCCGCACCGCGTCGTTCGTCCGGTCGCCGACCGCGGCGTCGGTCTCGCTCGTCGCCTTGACATACGTCCCGATGCCGCCGTTGTAGAGCAGATCGACCGGCGCGGTGAGGATCGCGCGGATCAGCTCGGCGGGCGACAGTATCTCGGCTTCGATGTCGAGCGCCTCGCGCACCTGCGGCGACAGGGGGATCGATTTCGCGTGGCGCGACCACACGCCGCCGCCTGCCGAGATCAGCGCCTTGTCGTAGTCGTCCCACGACGAGCGCGGCAGCGCGAACAGGCGCTCGCGTTCGGCGAACGAGGTTTCGGCGTCCGGGATCGGGTCGATGAAAATGTGACGGTGGTCGAACGCGGCGACGAGCCGGATCGTGCGCGAACGCAGCATGCCGTTGCCGAACACGTCGCCGGACATGTCGCCGACGCCGACGACGGTGAACGGTTGTTCCTGCGTGTTCAGCCCGAGTTCGCGGAAGTGGCGCTTGACCGACTCCCAGGCCCCCCGCGCGGTGATGCCCATCTTCTTGTGGTCGTAGCCTGCGGACCCGCCGGACGCGAACGCGTCGCCGAGCCAGAAACCGTATTCGGCCGCCACCGCGTTCGCGTGATCGGAGAACGTCGCCGTCCCCTTGTCGGCGGCGACGACGAGGTAAGGGTCGTCCTCGTCGTGGCGCAGCACATCCACGGGCGGCACGACCTGGCCCTGCACGAGGTTGTCGGTCACGTCGAGCAGGCCGCGCAGATACGTGCGGTAGCACTCGACGCCTTCGGCCAGCAGCGCCTCGCGGTCGCCGGCGGGCGGGTTCTTGACGACGAAGCCGCCTTTCGAGCCGACCGGCACGATGACTGCGTTCTTGACGATCTGCGCCTTCACCAGGCCGAGCACTTCGGTGCGGAAATCCTCCATGCGGTCGGACCAGCGCAAGCCGCCGCGCGCGACACGGCCGCCGCGCAGATGCACGCCTTCGAAGCGCGGCGAATAGACGGAAATCTCGAACATCGGCAGCGGCTGCGGCAGGTTCGGGATGCGGCGCGGATCGAGCTTCAGCGACAGGTACGGCTTCGGCCCGCCATCGGCGGCGCGCTGGTAGTAGTTCGTGCGCAGCGTCGCCAGCACCATCGCGAGGAACTGCCGCAGGATGCGGTCCTCGTCGAGGTTGGCGACATTGTTCAGCGCCTCCTCGATGCTCGCGACGAGCGTCGCCGCCCGCGCGTCGCGCTCGCCGCCGCGCGCCGGGTCGAAGCGCAGCGCGAACAGGTCGATCAGTTGCCGCGCGAGCTTCGGGTGGGCGGCGAGCGTCTGCTCCATGTACGCCTGGCTGAACGTGAAAGCCGCCTGGCGCATGTGCTTGGCGTAGGCGCGGAGCACGACGATCTCGCGCCACGTGAGCCCGGCGAGCAGCGTCAGGCGGTTGAAGTCGTCGCTCTCGATGTCGCCGCGCCAGGCGTGCAGGAAAGCGTCGTGGAACAGCGCCCGCAGCCGGTCGAGGTTGAGCTCCTCGGCGCCCGCGTACGACAGCCCGAAGTCGTGAATCCACACGCCGCGCCCGTCCTGGCGCTCGATCTCCGACGGCTTCTCGTCGATGACGCGCACGCCCATGCGTTCGAGCATCGGCAGGCTCTGCGACAGCGGCACCGGCGCGCCGACGCGGTAGATCTTGAAGTTCAGCCGCCCCGGCGGCGCTTCGAGCGGGATGTAGAGGCTCATCGCGAGATCGCGGTCATCGGCGAGCGACTCCATCTGCTCGATGTCGAACACCGCGACGCGCGGCGCGTATTCCTCGCGGTAGCCGGCCGGAAAACCGTCGGCGTAGCGGCGCAGCAGCGCCATGCCGCGCTCCTCGCCGAGGTGTTCGAGGATCGCGCGCTGCAGCTCGTCCTCCCAGCGCCGCGTCGCCCGCACCAGGCGCTGTTCGAGTTCATGCACGTCGAACGGCGGAATCGTCGAGTCGCGCGTGCGCACGATGATCAGGACGCGCGCCAGCGCCGATTCGGAAAACTGCACGTCGAACTCGGCACTGCTGCCGTTGAACGCCTCCATCAGCACCGCCTGCATGCGCAGCCGCTGGTCGGTGTTGTAGTGCTCGCGCGGCACGTAGATCAGGCACGAGACGAAGCGCGCGAACGGGTCGGTGCGGACGAAAAGGCGCGTGCGCTGGCGCTCGCCGAGCCGCAGGATGCCCATCGCCTGATGGTACAGATCCTCCGTCGAGATCTGGAACAGCTCGTCGCGCGGGTAGCGTTCGAGGATCGTCAGCAACGCCTTCGCCGCATGGCTCTTCGGCAGCAGGCCGGCCTGTTCGACAACCGCGGCGACCTTGCGGCGCAGAAACGGGATCAGCCTCGGGCTGGTGCTGTACGCGGTCGACGCGAGCAGCCCGATCACCCGCCGCTCGGCGCGCGCGTGGCCGTTCTCGTCGAACACCTTGATGCTGAACCGGTCGATGAAGCCCGGCCGATGCACGGTCGAGCGCGTGTTCGACTTGGTCACGGTCAGCAGCACCGGCAGATTCGGCAGCGTCGCCTTGAGGGTCATCGGCAGCGCGGCGAACGAGCGCGACACGTTCTCTCCCGGACGCTGCCGCAGCAAGCCGAGCCCCGAGCCGGGTCGGATGCGCAGTTCGCTGTCGCCGTCGGCGGCGAGCAGCTCGTAGTCGCGGCAGCCGAGCAGCACGATGTTCTCGTCCAGCAGCCACTTCAGGAAAGCCACCGTCTCCGCGATCTCGTCCGGCGGGACCGGCGGCGGGTCCTGCTCGATGCCCTGGATGATCTCGACCACGCGCTGCTGCATCGCCGGCCAGTCGGTGACCGCCGCGCGCACGTCGGCGAGCACGCGCTCGAGCCCGTTGCGCAGCGCGTCGACGTCGCCCGCCTCGGTGCGCCGGTCGACTTCGACGTGGATGATCGACTCGTAATGTCCCCGCGTGTCGCCGTCTTCGGCGATCCCGAGGTACTGGCCCGTATCGTCGCGCACGACCCGCATCACGGGATGGATGATCAGGTGCAGCGTGAGCCCCTGTCGGTTGACTTCCATCGTGATCGAATCGACGAGGAACGGCATGTCGTCATTGACCATTTCGACGACGGTGTGCGTGGATTCCCAGCCGTGCTCTTCGAGCTTCGGGTTGTATACGCGCAAGCGCGTGCCGCCGCGATGCTTGCGCACGAACTGCCAGTGGCTGACCACGGCGCCGTACAGGTCGTCGACCGAGCGGTCGGCGAGATCCTCCGGAGCGACCTGGCCGAACCACCGCCGCGCGAACGGCTCGATGAGCGCCGCCTGGTCGGCCGGCAACTTGTTCGCGATCTGTTCCAGAACCGCGTCGAATCGCGCGGCGTCGACGTCCGCCTGAAGTAATTGCATCGCTGCCTCCGTTTGTCGAAGACGGGCTGTGCAACGCGGCGTCATACGGGCGCCGACCCGCTTCCGCCGAAAACGATACCCGGATCGGGCGCGCGGCGAAAGAAGCTTTTACCCGGTAGGGCTATCCGGCCGCGCGGGTCGGCCGGGGGATGCGGGTCGTGGCGGAGTTCAGCTTTTTTTCTGCTCGCTGCGCGAGCGCGCGATCAGCTGGTCGACTTCCTTGAGCATCTGCTCGAATCCGCCCGCCGAGCTCGCGGAAACGGTGTAGCGGCCGTCGACGGCCATCATCGGCACGCCGCTGACCTTGTAGGCCGCCGCGATCTGGTTCGAGCGCTGCACTTTCGACTGCACGCCGAACGACTTGTAGATGTCGCCGAAGCGCTTGCTGTCGAGTCCCGAGCTGGCGACCCACTGCATCAGCACGTCGTCCCGGTACAGCGGCTGCTTCTGGTCATGGATCGCGGCAAACACCGCCGGCCCTTTCTCTTCGGCCTGGCCCATCGCTTCGAGCGTGTAGTAGAGCCGCGCCAGCGCCGTCCATTCGGGACGGTTGAACGTGATCGGCACCTTGACGAAGTTCACGTCACCCTGCAGCTTCTTCGCCCAGCCGTTGAGCAGCGGTTCGAAGTCGTGGCAGTGCGGGCAGCCGTAGGAAAAGAACTCGATCACTTCGACCTTGCCCGCGACTTCGGTCGGGACCTTCGTACCCAGCGTCTGGAAAGCCTCCCGCTGGGCGAAGACGGAGGCGGAGGCGCCCAGCGTGGACAGCGCGCCGAGCGCGGCGAGTTGCTTGAGGGCGAGACGACGATTCATGCATTGCTCCCGGGTGGATGACAGGGTCTCGGACGGCGGCCGCGGACGGACGTTCCCGCAAACGCCCGTGCCGGCGGCATGGAGCCGCGAATCAGGGGGTGGCCTTCACGACGGTCCCGGTGAAGCCGGCCTCGGCGAGCCGCGTGCGCACCGGGTTCATGTCTTCGGGCTTGGCGAACGGCCCGATCCGTACGCGGTGCATCGTGCGTCCGTCGGGCAGCTGCGCCCGCTGCGCGCTCGCCTCGATGCCGGCGAGCGCGAGCCTCGCCTTGAGGTTGTCGGCTTCGGCGGGATTCTCGAAAGCGCCGATCTGCAGGTACAGCCGCTCGGCGACGGGGGCCGGGGGCGGCGGGGCGGGCGGAGCTTCGGCCGGCGCCACGTTGCCCTGCGGCAGGATCTTGTAGAACTCGAAATCACGGGCTTGACGACAGGACGGTCGCCCGGTTTGCCCGGCAGCGACAGCGGCGGCTGGTCCGGCGCCGACGGCACGCGGCTCGGCACGCTGACGCTGCCGCTGCCGCTGCCGCTGCCGCTGCCTTGCGGTGTCTGGAAAGGCGACGAGCGGGTGAACCACCACGCGGCACCGGCGGCGAACAGCGCACCGAGGATCAGGCCGATGAAGATGCCGACGACCACGCCGCCGCCGCTTTTCGCAGGCGGGCGGCGGGTTGTCGGCGGGGATTGGGGGGCGCGGCTCACGAGGGTTCTCCGGACGTTGCGTCGTTACATCGACTGCGGGGCCGACACGCCGAGCAGCGCCAGCGCGGTGGCCAGCACCTGCCGCACCGCTGCCGCCAGCGCGAGCCGCGCCAGACGCAGCGCGGGATCGTCGACGAGCATGCGCTCGGCGTTGTACCAGCTGTGGAACTCCGCGGCGAGGTCCTTCAGGTAGAACGCGATCTGGTGCGGCGCGTAGTCCGCGGCGGCGTTCTGGATCAGCTCGGGGAAGCTGCCGAGGCGCGCGCACAGCGCGAGCTCGCGCTCGTTTTCGAGAAGATCCAGTTGCGCGGCACGCAGTTCGGCCGCGTCGCCGCCCCACTGCTCAAGCACCGAGCAGACGCGGGCGTGCGCGTACTGCACGTAATACACCGGGTTCTCGTTGCTCTGGCTTTTCGCCAGGTCGAGGTCGAAATCGAGGTGCTGGTCGCTTTTCCTCAGCACGTAGAAGAAGCGGCACGCGTCGTTGCCGACTTCGCGGCGCAGTTCGCGCAGCGTGACGAATTCGCCCGAGCGCGTCGACATCGACGCCTTCTGGCCGTTGCGATACAGCACCGCGAACTGCACCAGCGTCACCTCGAGCTTTTCCGGCGGCAGGCCGAGCGCCGCGATCGCTCCCTTGACGCGCGGAATGTAGCCGTGGTGATCGGCGCCCCAGATGTCGATGATGCGGTCGTAGCCGCGCTCGTACTTGTTCAGGTGGTACGCGATGTCGGACGCGAAATACGTGTACAGGCCGTTCTCGCGCTGCACGACGCGGTCCTTCTCGTCGCCGAACGCGGTCGAGCGGAACCACTTCGCGCCGTCCTGCAGATACACGTGGCCGCGTTTTTCGAGCTCGGCGACCGCGCGGTCCACGAGCCCGGTGTCGAACAGGCTCTTCTCCGAGAACCACTTGTCGAAATGCACGCCGAACTCTTCGAGGTCGTCGCGCCCGTCGCCGAGCTGCTCGTTGAGCGCAAAGCCGTGCACGAAGTGGTAGTCCTCGCCGAGCAGCCGCTTGGCGTTGGCGATCAGCATGTCGAGGTGGTCCTCGCGCTGCGTCTTCGCCTCGTCATCCTTGCGCTCGGCAATCGGCAGCCCCGGTGCGCCTTCGAGCACCTGTTCGGCGGTGAAGCCGGCGAAGCGGTCCTGGTGCCCTTCGCGCAGCGCGCGCGCCATGTCGATGACGTAGTCGCCCTGGTAGGCGTTCGGCGGGAACGGGATGTCGACGCCATGCAGCGCGAGATAGCGCAGCCACGTCGACAGCGCGAGGATGTCCATCTGGCGGCCGGCGTCGTTGATGTAGTACTCGCGGGTCACGTCCGAGCCGGCGAAATCGAGCACCGCGGCGAGCGACGCGCCGTAGGCCGCGCCGCGCCCGTGGCCGACGTGCAGCGGGCCGGTCGGGTTCGCCGAGACGAATTCGATCTGCACGCGGGTGCCGGTGTGCGCGCCGCGGCCGAACTCGGCACCGCGTTCGAGCACCCTGCTTACCGCGGCGGTCTTCGCGTCGGCGGCGAGCGTGAAGTTGATGAACCCGGCGCCGGCGACTTCAGTCGCCGCGACCAGCGGCGAGCGCGGCAACTCGGCGAGCAGCAACTCCGCGAGCTCGCGCGGGCGGCGGCGCAGCGGTTTCGCCAGCTGCAGCGCGAGGTTCGTCGCGAAATCGCCGTGGCCGGCCTGTTTCGGCCGTTCGAGGTGGATCGGCGTATCGGCCAGTTCCGGCGCGATGCTCTTGAGCGCGGCGCGCAACAAGGCGGTGAGTTGTACTTTCGAATCGGCGCTCATGGCACTCGGGAAATCGTAAAAGGGCTGAATTATAACGGATCGGCCCCGCCGGACCCGCCGCGCTTCGCAGTTCGCGCGCGGTTGCGCCCGGTTGCGCCTTTCGCCGCCCCGCCTTTCGGGCTAAAGTCCGCGGTTTCCCCTCTTTCACCCCTCCCGTGCGCCTGTTCCGTCTCGCCAAGATCGTCACCGTGGGCCTGCGTTTCGGCCTCGACCAGATGGTGCTCGACGCCGATCCGAGCGGCCGGCTGCTGCGGCTGTGGCACCTCGTGTTCTTCTGGCGCCACCCGTCGTCCCCGCGCGGCGTGCGGCTGCGCCAGGCACTCGAGTCGCTCGGTCCGATCTTCGTCAAGTTCGGCCAGATGCTGTCGACGCGCCGCGACCTGCTGCCGACCGACCTCGCCGACGAGCTCGCGCTGCTGCAGGACCGCGTGCCGCCGTTCCCGACCGAGCAGGCGCTGAAGGTCCTCGAGGACTTCTACGGCCGGCCGGTCGACGATGTCTTCGTCGATTTCGCGCGCACCCCGGTCGCCTCCGCGTCGGTCGCACAGGTGCATTTCGCCGAGCTGCCAGACGGCACCGAAGTCGCGATCAAGATCCTGCGTCCCGGCATCGAGCGCGTCATCGAGCACGACCTCGCGCTGCTCGAGACCGCGGCGCTGCTGCTCGACAAGCTGTGGGTCGAAGGCCGGCGCCTGAAGCCGCGCGAAGTGGTTGCCGAGTTCAGCAAATACCTGCACGACGAGCTCGACCTGATGCGCGAAGCGGCCAACTGCTCGCAGCTGCGGCGCAATTTCAAGGACTCGGCGCTGCTCGTCGTGCCCGAAGTCTATTGGGACTGGTGCGGCAAGTCGGTGATGGTCATGGAGCGCATGCACGGCGTGCCGATCTCGCAGCTCGCGACGCTGCGCGCGCAGGGCACGGACCTGAAGGCGCTGTCGCGCGCCGGCGTCGAGATTTTCTTCACGCAGGTGTTCCGCGACGGCTTCTTCCACGCCGACATGCATCCGGGCAACATCTTCGTGCATGCCGACGGGCGCTACATCGCGCTCGACTTCGGCATCGTCGGCACACTGACCGAAGTCGACAAGAACTACCTCGCGCAGAACTTCCTCGCCTTCTTCAAGCGCGACTACAATCGCGTCGCGCGCGCGCACATCGAAGCCGGCTGGGTGCCCGCGCACACCCGCGTCGACGAGTTCGAAGGCGCGATCCGCGCGGTGTGCGAGCCGATCTTCGATCGCCCGCTGAAGGACATCTCGTTCGGCAAGACGCTGTTGCGCCTGTTCCAGACCGCGCGCCGCTTCGAGATGGAAGTCCAGCCGCAGCTCGTGCTGCTGCAGAAGACGCTGCTGAATATCGAGGGCCTCGGGCGCCAGCTCGACCCGGATCTCGATCTGTGGAAGACCGCGAAGCCGTTCCTCGAACGCTGGATGGACGAGCGCATGGGCTGGCGCGCGCTGCTGCGCGGCGTGCGCGACGAGGCGCCGGCGTGGGCCGGCACGCTGCCGCAGCTGCCGCGCCTGATGCATCAGGCGCTGGTCGAGCCGGCGCTGCACCACGCTGTCCAGCGCGAGCAGCTCGAGCGCCTCACCGCGGCGCAGCGCTTCCAGGGGCGCCTGCTCGCCGTCGTCGCGCTGCTGCTCGCGGCGATCGTCACGATCGAGCTGTACCGCGGCTTCGCCTGAGCGGCTGCACCGGGAGCAGTCGACGCGGCGCCACGCGTTGCGGCGGCTGAACGAATCCCTGCCGCCCACGTCGAACCGTCAAGCATTTTGACTTGTTCGTCCGCAGCTGCGGTCTGGGAGGATGTCATGACGCATTCAGCCCCGCTTCATATCTCGAACGATTCCGCGGCGCATGCCGCTGTCAGCATCCTCGGCGTCGCGTCGGCGCTTGGCGCGCCCGGAAGCGGCCCCGATGCGGGCCCGGCGGCGCTGCAGGCGTCCGGCCTCGTCGCGCGGCTGCGCGGCCTCGGCATCACCGCGGCATGGGAGCAGACGCTGCTGCCGCACGACTCAGCGGCGCCGGGCGCGTCGATGGAGGAACGCCTGAAGAGCGTCGGCGACCTGGCACGAAGCGTCGCCGACCAACTCGCCGCGCTCGACCCGGCGCGCTTCCCGCTGATCCTCGGCGGCGACCATGCGATCGCGATCGGCACCTGGCCGGCGATCGCCAGCCGCGTCGCGGCGCGCGGCACGCTCGGGCTGATCTGGATCGACGCCCACCTCGACAGCCACACCGACGCCAGCACCCATTCCGGCAACATCCACGGCATGCCGCTCGCGGCCGTGCTCGGCGAAGGCGACCCGCTGCTGACCGGCATCCCCGGCCCGCGCCTCGACCCGCACAACGTCTGCATCATCGGCGCGCGCTCGTGGGAGCCGGAAGAGTTCGAGCGCCTGCAGCGGCTCGGCGTGACGATCTTCGATATGGCGACGATCCGCGAGCGGGGGCTGTCGGCGGTGTTCTCCGACGCGCTCGGCGTCGTGCGGCGCAACACCGCTGCGTTCGGCGTCACGCTCGATCTCGACGCGCTCGATCCGGCGATCTTTCCGGCGGTGACATGTATCGAAAGCAGCGGTCTCGCGGCCGACGAGCTTTCCGACGCGCTGCTCGCGCTACGCGCGTGCCCCGACTTCACGGCATTCGAGATCGTCGAATACGTGCCCGAACTCGATCCGCTCGGCGCGGGCGCCGGCTGGATCGCCGAATTCGCCGGCGCCGCGCTCGGCCCGGGCACTGCGCTGCTGCGCGCCCAGGAACAGCATTTCGGCGCGCACAACTACGCGCCGCTGCCGGTGGTGTTCCATCGCGGCAAGGGCGTCTGGCTGTGGGACGTCGAGGGGCGGCGCTACCTCGACATGATGAGCGCGTATTCGGCGGTGAGCTTCGGTCACGCCCACCCGCGCCTGCTGCGCGCGCTCAACGACCAGGCGCAGCGCCTCGCGCTGACGTCGCGCGCGTATTCGAACGACCGCCTGCCGCTGCTGCTCGAGCGGCTGTGCGCAATGTTCGGCTTCGAGCGCGCGCTGCCGGTCAACACCGGCCTCGAAGCCGTCGAAACCGCGCTCAAGACGGTGCGCAAGTGGGCGTACAAGGTCAAGGGCGTCGCGACGGACCGTGCCCAGATCATCGCCTGCCAGGGCAACTTCCACGGTCGTTCGATCGCGATCGTCGGCATGTCGTCGGAGCCCCAGTACCGCGACGGCTTCGGGCCGTTCCCGCCCGGTTTCAAGCTGATCCCGTACGGCGACGCCGACGCGCTCGAAGCCGCGATCACGCCGGACACCGCCGCCTTCCTCGTCGAGGCGGTCCAGGGGGAAGGCGGCATCATCGTGCCGCCGGCCGGTTATCTCGCGCGCTGCGCCGAGATCTGCCGCCGCAACAACGTGCTGCTGATCGTCGACGAAGTGCAGACCGGGCTCGGACGCACCGGCCGGCTGCTCGCGTGCGAGCACGAAGGCGTGCATCCGGACGGGCTGATCCTCGGCAAGGCGCTGGGCGGCGGCCTGCTGCCGGTGTCGGCGTTCCTCGCCGACGCCGCAGTGATGGACGTGCTCCACCCCGGCGACCACGGCTCGACGTTCGGCGGCAATCCGCTCGGCGCGGCCGTCGCGCTGGAAGTCCTCGACTTGCTCGAGGAAACGCGGCCGTGGGAAAACGCCGCGCGTCTCGGCGAACACCTGATGCGGCGGCTCGCCGACGGTGCGCCGCCGTGCGTGACGGCGGTGCGCGGCCGCGGCCTGCTGGTCGGCATCGAGCTCGACCCGCGCATCCTCGACGCCGCGACCGGCGCCGAACTGCTGCTCGCACGCGGCATCGCGACGAAGGACACGCACCACACGGTGTTGCGCTTCGCGCCGCCGCTGGTGATCGACGACGCCGTCCTCGACGCGGGGATCGACGTGATCCTCGACACGCTCGCGACTGCGAGCCGCCGCCGCGAGCACGGGCCGTTGCACGGCTGAGCGCAGCGCGCTTGCGCACTCGGGGACGGGACGACGAAGTTCGGCACAATCGTCGCCACACTCGTCGGCCCGTTCGCCGGCCCGATCGGGCGCGAATTCGGATCGATTCGGGCGGCCCTCGCGACGAAATTCGTTGCTAAACTTCGGCCCGCTCAATCCACGTCCCCGGAAGAACCCGCCCATGCTGATCGGCTTCGTCATCGCTTACCTGCTGGTTTCGATCGGCGTCGGGCTGTACGCGGCGACGCGGGTCAGGAACACCGCCGACTACGTCGCCGCCGGGCGCCACCTGCCGCTGTACATCGTCACCGCGACGGTGTTCGCGACGTGGTTCGGCTCGGAAACCGTGCTCGGCATTTCCGCGACGTTCATCGACGAAGGCCTGCGCGGCCTGTGGTCCGATCCGTTCGGCGCGTCGCTGTGCCTGATCCTCGTCGGCCTGTTCTTCGCGCGCCCGCTCTATCGCATGAACCTGCTGACGCTCGGCGACTACTACCGGCTACGCTACGGGCGCACCGTCGAAGTGCTGTGCTCGATCGCGATCGTCGTCTCCTACCTCGGCTGGGTCGCGGCGCAGATCACCGCGCTCGGCCTGGTGTTCAACATCCTCTCTGACGGAGCGATCACGAACGAGGCCGGCATGATGATCGGCGCCGCGGTGGTGCTGGTGTATACGCTGTTCGGCGGCATGTGGTCGGTGGCGCTGACCGACTTCATGCAGATGATCGTCATCATCGCCGGGCTGTTCTACATCGCGTGGCTGGTCGGCGACATGGCCGGCGGCGTCGGCACGGTCGTCAGCCACGCGAACGCCGCCGGCAAGCTGAACTTCCTGCCCGCGCTCGACCCGGCCGACATCATCGCCTTTCTCGCCGGCATCCTGACGATGGGGTTCGGCTCGATCCCGCAGCAGGACGTGTTCCAGCGGCTGAACTCGGCGCGCGACGAGAAGATCGCCGTGCGCGGCACGCTGCTCGGCGGCTCCGGCTACTTTCTCTTCGCGTTCGTGCCATTGTTCATCGCGTACTCGGCGACGCTGATTGACCCCGAACTGGTCGCCCGCTACCAGCAAAGCGACAGCCAGCACGTCCTGCCGCAGCTGATCCTCGCGCACACGCCGCTGTTCGCGCAGGTGATGTTCTTCGGCGCGCTGCTGTCGGCGATCATGAGCACCGCTTCGGGGACGCTGCTCGCGCCCTCGGTGACCTTCTCCGAGAACATCCTGCGCGGCACGTTCCGCCACCTCGACGATCGCCAGTTCCTGCTGCTCACGCGGATCATCGTCGTCGCGTTCGCGCTGCTGATCACGTGGTATGCGACATACACCGAGGAGACGATCCACGGCATGGTCGAGAACGCCTACAAGGTCACGCTCGCGACCGCCTTCGTGCCGCTCGCGTTCGGCCTGTACTGGAAGCGCGCCAGCACGCAGGGCGCGCTGGTGTCGATCCTGGCCGGCCTCGTCGTCTGGGTGCTGCTCGAGATCGCCGCCCCCGACGCCGACGTCCCGCCGCATTTCGCCGGCATGCTCGCGGGCATCGTCGGCATGATCGCCGGTTCGCTGCTGCCGCAGACGCTGGTCAAGCCCGTCCACGGCCACGTCGCCGCGCACCTGCAGACGCAGCACCAGTCGCACGCGGGGCGCTGAACGGCCCCCGCGGGCGCCGTTCAGTACTGGTCGAAGCAGCGCTGCAGCTCGCCGGCGTCGCGCGAACGGCCGAGCGCGAGCATCAGCAGGATGCGGGCCTTGTGCGGATTCAGCGAGTTCGCCGCGACGGTGCCGAGCACCGCGTCGTCGGCCGACGCCGTGACCACGCCCTGTCCGACGCGGCTCGAGCGCACGACCGCGACGCCGTGGCGTGCCGCCTCTTCGGCGCCGGCGCGCGCCGCCGGCGAAAGACCACCGTTGCCGCAGCCGGCAACGACGATGCCGCGCGCGCCCGCGGAAATCGCGGCGCGATAGTGGTGCAGCCCCGCGCCCTGGTGGTCGTAGAGGATGTCGACGTGCGGCAGCTCACCGATCGCGGCGAGCGAGAACTCGCTGTCGACGGTGTGCCGGCACAAGGGCGCGGTGAAGAAATGAACCTTGCCCGCGGCGACTTCGCCGAGGTTGCCCTGCTCGAACGCGCGAAACGCGTCAGGCACGGTGGTGGCCGCCTTGGTCACGAAGCGCGCGGCGCCGATGCGGTCGTTCATCATCACCAGCACGCCCTTGCCGTGCGCCGCCGTGCAGGTGGCGACGAGAAAAGCGTTGTACAGGTTCAGCGGCCCGTCGGCGCTCAACGCGGTCGCCGGACGCATCGCGCCCGCGAGCACGACCGGCTTCGCGCTCTTCAGCACAAGATTCAGGAAATACGCCGTCTCCTCGAGCGTGTCGGTGCCGTGCGTGATGACGATGCCGTCGACATCGGGCTGGCCGAGCAGCGCATCGACGCGGCGGGCGATCTTCAGCAGCAGCGCATTGTCGATGTCGCGGCTGTCGACATTGGCGAGCTGCTCGCCGCGGACCTCGGCGAGCGTCCGCAGTTGCGGCACGGCGGCGAGCAGCTCGTCGGTGGTCGCGCCGACGGTGTAGTCGTGGAGCTGCGTCGCCTCGCCCGCCACCGCCGCGATCGTGCCGCCGGTGCCGAGCAGCACGATGCGCGGCCGCGCCGGCTGCCCTTCGCCCGTCGCGGCGCGCGATCCTTGTTCCGCTACGCCAGCCGTGTTGCCGGAATTCATCGCACAGGCTCTCCGGGTTTCGATGCCGGCCATTGTTCGCTTCGGCCCCCGCAAGGTCAAATCACGCCCCTGCCCGGATCGCACGCCCGTCGGGGGCGTCAGCGGGGCGCCTGCCACAAAAGTTGCGGCAGCTGTTGCGTGCCTTTCGGGCGACGGCATAAACCCCGCCCGTTTGTTGCAGCCGCGGGAGTTCAACGCTCTCGCGCCATGAAACTTCTTCCTTGAAATTCATATTGTTGCATCGCCTACCTCGCAGGCGACCGATGCTTTCCGCTTCATATTTTCCGGCGTCCCGAACGGTGCTAGCATCGCTTCACGTTAAATTGTTTGATATCAAACATTGATGCCGGACCGGCGATGAACGCACCCGCGGCCGCGGCGATCCGCACAAGGAGGCGACATGAAGACCCTGCTGACACTTTCGGTGAATGGCCGGCCGCGCGAGGACGCAGTGGCCGGGAATGCGTTGCTGATCGACTACCTGCGCGACACCCTCGGCCTGACGGGCACGAAGCAGGGCTGCGACGGCGGCGAGTGCGGCGCCTGCACGGTGCTCGTCGACGGCCAGCCGCGGCTTGCGTGCTGCACGCTCGCGCACAGCGTCGCCGGGCGCTCGATCGAGACGATCGAAGGCCTCAGTCACGAGGGCAACCTGTCGCGCCTGCAGCGCGCGTTCCACGAACACCTCGGCAGCCAGTGCGGCTTCTGTACGCCGGGCATGATCATGGCGGCCGAAGCGCTGCTGCGCCGCACCCCGCAGCCGTCGCGCGACGAGATCCGCGCGGCGCTCGCCGGCAACCTGTGCCGCTGCACCGGCTACGTGAAGATCATCGAATCGGTCGAGGCGGCGGCCGGCTGCGAGGAGGTGCCGGCATGAACGCGCCCGATCGCGAACTGCGCACGCTCGGCGCGGCCGCGGCGCCGCGCGGCGTCGGCGCCCGCCTGCCGCTCATCGACGGCGTCGAGAAAGTCACCGGCACGGCCCGCTACACTGCCGACCTGCCGGCCCAGGGCGCGCTGGTCGGCAAGATCCTGCGCAGCCCCTACGCGCACGCCGAGCTGCTCGAGGTCGACATCAGCGAAGCGCTGAAGCTGCCCGGCGTGCGCGGCATCGTCACCGGTGACGACTGCGATACGCCTTACGGGGTGATCCCGATCGCGCAGAATGAATTCCCGCTCGCGCGCGGCCGCATCCGCTATGTCGGCGAGCCGGTCGCCGCCGTCGCCGCGATTGACGAGGCGACCACCGACGCGGCGCTCGCGCTGATCCGGCTGAAGGTGCGCGAACTGCCGGCCTATTTCGCCGCGGCCGATGCGCGCAAGGCCGACACTGTGCTGCTGCACGACAACAAGAAAGGCAACATCGAGCGCGAGGTGCACAACGAGTTCGGCGACACCGCCGCCGGTTTCGCAGCGGCCGACCTGATCCGCGAGGACACCTTCGAGTGCGCCGAAGTCCACCACGCGATGATGGAGCCGAACGCCGCGCTCGCGGCGTGGGACAACGAGCGCGGGCACCTCACGCTGTGGTCGGTGACCCAGGTGCCGTACTACGTGCATGAATCGCTGTCGCGCTGCATGAAGCTCGACGCGGCCTATATCCGCGTCATCAAGCCGTTCGTCGGCGGCGGCTTCGGTCACCGCGTCGAGACGCTGAACTTCGAGATCATCGCCGGGCTGCTCGCCCGCGCGGCACGCGGCACCGTGCGCCTGCTGCAGACGCGCGAGGAAGCCTTCCTCACGCACCGCGGCCGGCCGCAGACTCAGGTCCGCATGAAGCTCGGCCTGACGCGCGACGGGCGCATGACCGCCTGCGAGGCCGAGGTCGTGCAGCGTGGCGGCGCGTACGGCGGCTACGGGCTGGTGACTATCCTGTATGCAGGCGCGCTGTTGAACGGCCTCTACGACCTTCCCGCGGTCAAGTACGACGGCTACCGCGTCTACACGAACAACCCGCCGTGCGGCGCGATGCGTGGCCACGGCACGGTCAACATCCGTTTCGCGTTCGAATCGCTGCTCGACATGATGGCGGCCGAGCTCGGCCTCGACGTGTTCGCGGTGCGCCGCCGCAACCTGCTCAAGGCGCCAACCGAGACAATCAACGGCCTCAAGGTGATGAGCTACGGCCTGCCCGAGTGCCTCGACTGGGTCGAGCAGGCGAGCGGCTGGCGCGACCGCGCCCCCCGGCTCAAGGCGAACGGCGACGGCCCGATCAAGCGCGGCATCGGCATCGCCTGCTCGCACTTCGTCAGCGGCTCGGCCAAACCGGTGCATTTCACCGGCCAGCCGCACGCGACGATCGCGCTGCGCATCGACTTCGACGCCGGCATCACGATCCTCACCGGCGCCTCCGACATCGGCCAGGGCTCGTCGACGATCATCAGCCAGGTCGTCGCCGAGATCCTCGGTGTGAGCTACCGCCGCCTGCGCGTGGTCGCGACCGATTCGGCGCTGACGCCGAAGGACAACGGCTCGTATTCGTCGCGCGTCACCTTCATGGTCGGCAATGCGGCGGCGGATGCCGCGCAGAACCTCAAGCGCGTGCTCGTCGCCGCAGCGGCGAAGCGCCTGCAGGTCAGCGAGGCCGAGGTCGACTGGCTCGGCGAAGCCGCCGCGGTCGTCGGCGACCCGGCGCGCCAGATCCCGTTCCACGACGTCGTCGAGGAAGCGCTGGTCGGCACCGGCATGCTGACCGTCAAGGGCACTTTCACCTGCCCGGTCGAGTTCCAGGGCGGCAAGCAGCGCGGCGGCGCGGTCGGCTCGACGATGGGCTTCTCGTATGCCGCGCAGGCCGTCGAAGTCAGCGTCGACACCGAGCTCGGCAAGGTCACCGTCGACAAGGTCTGGTCGGCGATCGACTGCGGCTTCGCGATCAACCCGATGTCGGTCGAAGGCCAGGTCCAGGGCGCGATCTGGATGGGCATGGGGCAGGCGATCTCGGAGGAAACCGTGTATGAGAACGGCCGCCACAAGGCGGTCAGTCTGCTCGACTACCGCGTGCCGACGATCGTCGAATCGCCCGACATCGCAGTGCATATCGTCGAGAGCCTCGACCCGAACGGCCCGTTCGGCGCGAAGGAAGCGAGCGAAGGGCCGCTCGCGGGCGTTATGTCCGCGATCGCCGCCGCGATCGAGGACGCCACCGGCACCCGCATCCAGGCAACGCCCTTCACGCCGGACCGCGTGTTCGACGCGCTGCACCGCAAACCCCGCGTCGGCGCCCCTGCGCCGGCCACCGCAAAAGGAGAAGCATGATGGGCGCGCTGTCCGATTTCAGTGTATTGCGTCCGGCGAGCGCCGCCGACGCGGTCCGCCTGCGCGGCGAACATCCCACCAGCCGCTTCATCGCCGGCGGCACCGACCTCGTGCCGAACATGCGGCGCGGCCTCGTCAGCACCGATATCGTCATCGACCTCGGCAACGTCGGGGAGATGCGCGAGCTGCAGCACCAGGGCGGCACGCTGCGCATCGGCGCCGGCGTCACGCTCGCGACGCTCGCCGCCGACCCGAGGGTCCGCGCGCGCCTGCCGGCCCTCGCCCAAGCCGCACTGTGCGTCGCCGGCCCGACGCACCGCACCGCGGCGACGCTCGGCGGCAACCTGTGCCTCGAAACGCGCTGCCAGTACTTCAACCAGAGCGAGAGCTGGCGCCAGGGCAACAACTACTGCATGAAGCTCGCCGGCGACACCTGCCGCGTCGCGCCGAAATCGAGCCGCTGTTACGCCGCCTTCAGCGGCGATGTCGCACCCGCGCTGCTCGCGCTCGGCGCCGAGGTCGAGCTCCTCGGCCCGCAAGGGATCCGGCGCCTGCCGCTCGCCGAACTCTACGTCGACGACGGCATGCGCTGGCTCGCGCTGGGGGCCGACGAGCTGCTGTTCGCCGTCACCGTGCCGCTCGTCGCCGGCCGGGTCAGCGGCTACGAGAAGCTGCGCGTGCGCGGCGCGATCGACTTCCCGCTCGCCGGCGTCGCGGTGGTGCTGCGGCGCGACGGCGACGCGCTCGGCGAACTGCGCATCGCCTGCACCGGTGTGTCGTCGCGGCCCGAATTCGTCGGCGGCCTCGACGCGCTCGCCGGGCAGCCGCTCGACGATGCTGCGTTCGCAGTCATCGAACGCCAGATCAAGCGCACGATCCAGCCGATGGAAACGACGACCGTCAGCGTGCCGTACCGCCGCCGCGCGACGCCGGTGCTCGCGAAGCGCCTCGTGCGTAGGCTGTGGGACGAAGCGAAGCGACGCTGACGACTCGCGAAGAAATCCTCACGACAAGAAGGCGGATGAGCCGCAGGCCGGGTCTGCCCACCGGGGAGCGTCGGCACGGACGTGGCCGGGATCCGGCAGGGGCCGCGCCTGCCGCGCTACTTGTACCAGGGCAGCGTGCGCCGCAGCGACACGATCTCGCCTGCGGCTTCGGCATCGTAGCCCGGCACCGCCCCGGCCAGCCGCCGAAAATCCGCGCTGCGCAACACGCCGATGACCGCCTCCATTGCCGTCGTGCCCAGCGCATCCTTGAGGCAGACGAGAAAATACTGTTCGTGCGCGAGCGGCACGAAGTCGAGTCCGAAGCGCGCGGCCGCGGCGCGCAGGCCGAAGCCACAGCTCGCGCTGCCGGCAGCGACGTTCGCCGCGACCGACAGATGGGTGGGCTCCTCGGTGTCGTAGCCGACCACCGCCGCGGACGGCACGTCCGCGCGCGCGAGCAGTTCATCGAACATCAGCCGCGTGCCGGAACCCCGCAGGCGATTGACGAACACCACGCCAGGCCGGTCGAGGTCGTTCAGCGAGACCAGCCCGAGCGGGTTGCCGGGTGCGACGATCAGCCCCTGCTCGCGGCGGGCGAAGCGGATCAGCTTGTGCACGCCGAGCCGCAGTTCGCGCCCGAGGGCGAGGTGGATCCGCGAGCCGCGCCGGCACAGCCGCTCGTCATCGAGCGGCAGGTGGATGCCCGCCACGGTGCACGCACCGGCATTGAGGCGTTCGAGCGCGCGCGTGCTGCCGACGTATTCGACATCGAGCAGCACGCGCGCGCCGCGCAACAACGAGTCCCGCAGCACGCCGAACAGCAGGTCGTGGCTCGCACAGGCCGGCAGCAGCCTCAGCCCCGGATCGACCGCCAGCAACAGTTCGCGGTCGAGCTGGCCGGCGAGGCTCTCCGCCTGTGGCAACAGGCGCGCGAGGATGCGCTTTTCCGCCCACAGCAGACGTTCGCCGAACGCCGACAGCCGCGCCGCCCGGCCCTGGCCGCTGGCGAGCAGCGCCTGGCCGAAAACTGCCTCGTGCTTCTTCAGCTCGCCCCACAGATGACGGTACGACAGCCCGAGCTGCGTCGCCGCCTTGCCGATCGATCCTTGCACACGGATCGCGTCGAGCATCGCCAGCAGCGGATTCTGCAGCTGCAGTGCCGCTGCAGGCGACGCCCCGGCCACGCCGGCGACGAAACGGTAGTCGAGTTTCACGCTCATCGAAAAAGCTTACCCGAAAACGCTGCGGCGACTTTCGTCCGGCACGCAGCAGATCGACAGCAGTCCGCATCACGTCCCGCTCGGCGGGGGCGGCTCACGATGATCCGGTGGCGCAGATCCGTCTGGCCACGCCGGCACGCTGCGGATGCCTGCCGTACCAGCGCCGGCCGAGGGCTTCGAACCAGCGAAAGAGCTTGAAGTCGGACGGCACGGAGCCGATCCACGGCCGGTAACGATCGCATTCCGGCGGCAACGTCCGACGCTTGCGCCCGGCAACGAGGCGGACCGGCGCGACGATGACGCCTTCACCGTCGCCCACGCGCGCGACTTCCCGGCCGTCGCTGTCGGCGATGTGCGAGAAGCCGGGAAAGCGCGAGGTCTGCCGCGGCCAGATTCCGGGCAGGTCGGTTTCCCACGGCCCCCATTTGTTCGCCATCAGCACCGGCACGCCGACGCCGGCGGCGATCTGCGTCGCGCCGTCGCGGAAGGCGGCGTGGTAGGCGTCGATGCGCTTCTGGGTGTAGAGGAAGTTCCGCATCGGCGTCGGCGCCGACATCGGCATCAGCGCGAGGTCGGGGTCGCCGGCGAGCAGCTTGTCCCAGACTGCGTGCAGGCTGCTGTCGTAGCAGATGGCGACGCCGATGCGGCCGATCGCCGTCGGAATGACGTGGTCGTCGTCGCCGCCGGCGAAGACGTAGGCTTCGAGCGAGCACGGGTGCGACTTGCGCACGCGGCCGGCGATGGCGCCGTCGGGCGCAGCGAGCGCGAAGGTGTTGAAGAAGTCCTCGCCCCGGGCTTCCAGGTAGCTGCCGCCGATGTGCAGGCCGTGGCGGCGGGCCACTGCCGTCAGCCAGGTTTCGCTCGGCCCGCCCTGCGGCTCGGCGCTGTGCCAGGAGTGGGCGTTGAGTTCGAAGCCGGTCGAGAACAGCTCGGGCAGCAGCACCAGTGCCGCGCCGCAGCGGGCGGCCTCGCCGGCCCAGCGGCCGGCGCGCGCGAGGTTGCCGGCGATGTCGCCGTTCTTGCTTTCCATCTGCACGGCGGCGACGGTCAGGGTGCGGTCAGTCATGGCCTTCTTTGCTTCATGTTTGAAATCCTGCGCACCGTGCCGCGCCCGCCGTCGACTTCGAGCGGCTCGCCGTCGGCAAGCGCGGCAAGGATGCCCGGCAGGTTGACGACGGCCGGGATGCCGAATTCGCGCGCAACGATGGCGCCATGCGACAGGTAGCCGCCGGTTTCCATGACCAGGCCGCCGGCCTTCAGGAAGAGCGGCGTCCACGCCGGGTCGGTCGACGGCGCGACGAGAATGTCGCCGGCGGCCAGCCGGCCGCCGTCCTCCGGGCAGCGGATCACGCGCACCGGACCGGCGGCGAGCCCGGCGCCGACGGCGGTGCCGCGCCACAGACCGCCGGCCGCATCGGCCGCCGCCGGGACGGTAACGGGAGCGGCGACGCCTTCGTGGATCACGTCCGGCGCCGGGTTCGCCTCCCACTCGGCGAACAGCCGCTCGCGGTCGGCGACGCGGTGGCGCAACGCGGCGCCCTGGAGCCGGCCGGCGAGCGCGGCGGCGACTTCCGGCGGGATCAGGTGGAAGACCTGTTCGGCCCGCTCCAGACAACCGCGCGCCGTCAGCCGCCGGCCGATTTCCAGTACCAGCAGGCGGCCGATTTCGCCATAGGCGATGAAGGCGCTGCGCGCCGCTTCGCGGTCGTTGCATTCGGCGGTGGCGGCCTTGGCCAGCGCCAGCGCCCAGCGCCGCGCCCACCCCGGCAGGCGGACGAGCCGCGCGCGGGCGGCTTGCCTCGCCTCGGCCTGACGTGCGGCCAGGCGTGAGGGCAGCGCCGGATCGCCGTCCATCAATTCGGCGATTCTCCGCAGCAGGTAGGCGGGGTCTTCGCGCCAGCGCGGGTTGCGCGAATACGTTTCGTAGATGCCGCGGTGGCCGTAGCGTTCGATGAAGGCGGCAAAGCGGCGGCGGAAGGGGCTGTCATCAGGCAGCCCTTGCCAATCGTTGGCGCCGGCGCGCAGCAGCGCGGCGGCGGCCGGCTCAGCAGCGGCAATGGCCGCGAGCGCCTGCAGTTCGTAGCTTTGGCGGGCGGTGACGCTCGGCTCGCCGCCGGCCAGCAGCGCGGCGGCGAGCGCGTGCGCTTCGCCGGGCAGATGGCGTTCGATCAGGTCGAGCAGCAGCGACAGGCTGCCGCCGCCCGATCCCTGCAGGAACAGCAGGCCGCTTTGCCGGCGGGTATGCAGCCCGACCATGAACAGGCGTCGGCCCAGTTCTTCGTTGTCGAGCGCGGCGAGGTTCTCGGCGCGCCACGCGGCGCAGGCGGCATGGGCCTCGTCCACCTGGCGCCGGCCGAGGCGGCGCACGCGACCCGACCGGACGACGTAGCGCAGCATGCGCAGCGCGCGCACGGTGCGTTCCTTGAAGCCGGCGGGCGGCACCGCGATCTCCGGATGGTGACCGCCGAGCAGCTGGTTCATCGCCGCCGGGGCGATGCCGACGGCGTCGTAGCCTTCCCACTGGAGCAGCGCGGCATTGAGGTAGAGCCGCCCCGAAAACAGCGCGGCGCGTTGCGCGCCGGGCAGCAGCGGGTAGCCGGCGAGCCGCCAGCCCTGTTCGAGGAGCAGGTTCACCAGCCGCCGCGAGAAGGCCCAATCGCCGGCGGACATGACGTGCGGCAGGGCGTCGCGGGTGTTGCCGTCGGACCACAGCGCCGCCTGCCCGGCAAGCGCCGGATAGGTGTGCCACGGGCGGGCGGTGACCGGGCGGGCCTGGACGAGGTGAAAGCGCTCGCCATCCCACACCCATTCGATGTCGAACCACGGCGCACCGTAGTCGAGGGCGAAGGCGGTTTCGCGCACCAGTTCGGCGAGTTCGACGGCGCCGGCGTCGGCGAGGCCAGCGGACGGCCCCTGCCGGCGGATGACGGCGTAGTCCTCGCTGACCGGGTCGGCTTCGAGGACGATTTCCTCGCCGTTCACCCGACCGGAAACGAGCGCGTCGGCAAGGCCTGGAACGGCGTTGATCACCACCTGGTCGTCGCGTCCGCTCGCCGGGTCGCAACTGAAGGCGACACCGGCGGCGACGGCCGGCAGCATCGGCATGACCACCACTGCCATCGCGGCTTCATGGATGCCCAGGCGCTCGCGGTAGGCGACTGCCTGCGGCGTCGACAGCGAAGCCCAGACGGCGCGCACCGCCTCGGCCACCGCCGCGCCCCCGGTCACGTTCAACGCGCTGTGGTGGATACCGGCGAACGACGCGCGCTGCGAGTCTTCCATCGGCGCCGATGAGCGCACCGCGAGCGGCGTGCTTTCCCAGCCGCGCTGGCCAAGCGCCTCGGCGACGACGCCATCGAGGTCGAGGCACGCCGCCTGCGCGAAAGCCGCTGTGGTCAGCACGAAACCGTCGGGCACCGGCAGACCGTAGCGCGCCAGCCGGCCGAGCTGGTGGCCCTTGCCGCCGGCGAGGCGCGGCCCGGCTTCGGCCGCAGCAGCAAAATCGATGATCAGCGGCGTCGCGCTCATGCTTGACCCCCGGCGCGGGCGCCGCCCAGGAAGAGATCGAGCATGGCGTCGAAGTCGGCGGCGAGCGACGCGCCGGGCGTGCGCAGCCAGCGCATGACGGTGCACAGGTACATGAACTGCAGGGTGTCGGCGAGCTGCTGCGTCGGCAAGTCGGCGCGGATTTCCCCGCTCGCCTGCCCTTCGGCCAGCAGCCGGGCGTAGATCTGGTCGAGACCGCTGCGGTTGTCGCGACCCAGGGTATCCACCGGTTGCGAGAGGCGGTAGTGCAGGTAGGGCGCCATATAGTCGCGGAAGCGCTCGGCGAAGTCCGCCGCCCGGTGCAGGAAGGCGCGCAGCCGCGCCGCGCAGCCGGGCAGCGTCGCCAGCTCGGCGAACAGCGCCGGCATCGCCGCCGCCAGATCGACGTGGAAGCGGTGGTGCAGGAGCGCCTCTTTGACCGGGAAATGGTTGTACAGCGTGCCTTTGGCGACGTCGGCGGCGACGGCGATCTGCTCCATGGTGACCTTGTCGTAGCCGAACTCGGCGAAGAGGTCGAAGGCGGCCTGAACCAGGTGGTCCGCGGTCTGCTGGCGCTTACGGGCGCGGCGGCCGTCCGGCGCGGCAGGGATGGACATGAATCGTCCCCTATTAATATACGACGTTCAATATCGTACGTCGTATATTAATTTTCCGCAATCGGAGATGGGCAAGAGCCTGCGCAAAAAACAACGGTCATTTTTGCCACGACGGCATGGCATGAAGTGGCGAGCAGCCGGCACCGCACGCTTCGCCTTCGCCATTTGAGGGCGCTACAAACGGGAAGCGGCGCAGCGCGGCGGACGAATTTATGCACTCTTTTGCCGATGCAGGACTCCCCCAACCAGCGTCGGACTGGCCCGCCACACGCGGCTTTGGTAAAAGAACTTGCGTACGCGCGGTGTTCCCGCGACAGCCCCCGAATTCGTGCACATTCCATCCACGGAGATCTTTCATGGCACATCTGCTTCGCCTCCTGCTGACCGCTTTCGCCTGCATGCTCGGCCTCGCCGCACACGCCGGCGACCGGTTCATCATCGTCTCCTCGACGACCTCGACCGAGCAGTCGGGCCTGTTCGGCCACATCCTGCCGGTGTTCGAGCAGCAGTCCGGCATCGAGGTGCGCGTCGTCGCGCTCGGCACCGGCCAGGCGCTCGACACTGCGCGGCGCGGCGATGCGGACGTGGTGTTCGTGCATGACCGCGCAGCCGAGGAGAAATTCGTCGCCGAAGGCCATGGCGTCGAGCGCCGTGACGTCATGTACAACGACTTCATCCTCGTCGGGCCGAAAAGCGATCCGGCGCAAGTCGCCGGCGGGCGCGACATCGTCGCGGCACTGAAGAAGATCGAGGCCGCGCAGGCGCCGTTCGTGTCGCGCGGCGACAAGAGCGGCACGCACGCCGCCGAGCTGCGGCTGTGGAAGCTCGCCGGCATCGACCTCGAGCAGGCGAAAGGGCCGTGGTACCGCGACTCGGGCTCCGGAATGGGGCCGGCGCTGAACATGGCGGCATCGCTCGGCGCGTACATCCTCGCCGACCGCGGCACGTGGCTGTCGTTCAGGAACCGCCAGGACCTGGCGATCGTCGTCGAAGGCGACAGGCGTCTGTTCAACCAGTACGGCGTGATCCTCGTGAATCCTGCGAAACACCCGCACGTCAAGCGCGAACTTGGCCAGCAGTTCATCGACTGGATCGTTTCACCCGCAGGCCAGCAGGCGATCGCCGCTTACAGGATCGACGGCGAGCAGCTGTTCTTCCCGAACGCGGCAAAGTAAGTTTCGCCGCCACACCGCGGCCAGCACTCGCGCGGAGCTGCGGGGCCGCGCCCTTGACCCCGGTCAACGCGGTCCGGCGCGAGTCGCACTATGGTTGCGGGGCTCTTTTCCCCAGCCCCCGCCATGACCTCCAATTCCAGAATAGAACTCGTCTGCCCGGCAGGAAGCCTGCCGGCGCTGAAGACGGCCGTCGACCACGGCGCCGATTGCGTCTACCTCGGCTTCAAGGACGCGACCAACGCGCGCAACTTCACGGGGCTCAATTTCGACGCCAACGCGATGCGCGAAGGCGTGCGCTACGCGCATGACCGCCGCCGCAAGGTGCTGCTCGCGCTCAATACCTATCCGCAGGCAGGCAACTGGTCGGCCTGGACCGCGGCGATCGACCGCGCCGCCGACCTCGGCATCGACGCGGTGATCCTCGCCGACCCGGGCCTGATGGCCTATGCGCAGAAGACGCACCCGGCACTGCGCCTGCACCTGTCGGTGCAAGGCTCGGCGACGAGCTACGAGGCGATCAACTTCTACGCCGAACGCTTCGGCATCCAGCGCGCGGTGTTGCCGCGGGTGCTGTCGCTGCCGCAGGTCGAGCAGGTGATCGCGAACACCGCGGTCGAGATCGAAGTGTTCGGCTTCGGCGGCCTGTGCGTGATGGTCGAGGGGCGCTGCGCGCTGTCCGCGTACGCGACGGGCGAATCGCCGAACTGCAACGGCGCGTGCTCGCCGGGCAAGCACGTGCGCTGGGAACAGACGCCGAGCGGGATGGAGACGCGGCTCAACGGCATCCTCATCGACCGCTTCGGTGACGGCGAACGCGCCGGCTACCCGACGCTGTGCAAGGGCCGCTTCGACGTGGGCGGCGAGACCTACTACGCGATCGAGGAACCGACCAGCCTCAACACGCTGGAGCTGCTCCCCGACCTCGCCCGCGCCGGCATTCGTGCGATCAAGATCGAAGGCCGCCAGAGGAGCCCGGCCTACGTCGCGCAGGTCACGCGCGTGTGGCGCGAGGCGCTCGACCGCGTGATGCGCGACATTGACGGCTTCCGCGTCCAGCCGGCCTGGATCGCCGAGCTCGACAAAGTCTCCGAAGGCCGCAGCCATACGCTCGGCGCGTATTACCGGCCGTGGAAATGAACGCGATGAACGCGATGAACCCGATGAAACTCGCTCTCGGACCCCTCCTTTATTACTGGCCGCGCCAGGCGACGCTCGACTTCTATGCGCAGGTCGCCGACAGCCCAGCCGACGTCGTCTATGTCGGCGAGACCGTGTGCTCGCGCCGCCACGAGCTGCGCCTCGACGACTGGCTCGAGGTCGCCGCGATGCTGCGGGCGGCCGGCAAGGAAGTCGTGCTGTCGTCGCAGTCGCTGATCGAATCCGAATCCGATCTCAAGGCATTGCGCCGCATCGTCGCCCAGGCCGATTTCCGCGTCGAGGCGAACGACATGTCGGCCGTGCACCTGCTGACCGGTGCCGGCCGACGCGACTGGATCGCCGGGCCGACGCTGAACATCTTCAATCCGCACACGCTTGCGCTGCTGGCCGAGTCGGGCGCGACGCGCTGGGTCGCGCCGCCGGAGATGTCGGGCGCGGTGCTCGCCGAGCTGCTCGCGTCGGGCGCGCCGCAGATCAAGACCGAGGTGCTCGCGTGGGGCCGGCTGCCGCTCGCGCATTCGGCGCGCTGCTTCACCGCGCGCCACTTCAACCTGCAGAAGGACACCTGCGAATTCCGCTGCCTCGGCATGAGCGACGGCCTGGTGCTGCGCACGCGCGAAGGCGAACCTTTCCTGACGCTCAACGGCGTGCAGACGCAATCGGCGCGCGTGCATAACCTGCTCGCCGACCTGTCGTCGGTGCGGCGTTCGGCGCAGGTCGTGCGGGTGAGTCCGCAGGGCGAGCATACGATCCGGGTGCTGGAGCTGTTCCGCGAATCGGCCGTCGGGCGGCTCGCCCCGCAGGAAGCTTTCCGCCGCAGCGCCGAATGCATGGTCGAGGCGCCGTGCAATGGTTTCTGGCACGGCCGTCCGGGTGTGGAACAATACGTTCCATCCTGAATCCGCCTTCCTGGAGTCCATCCCGATGACTACGCTTCGCCTCCCGGCCTTCACGCTGCCCGCGCCGCTCGCGCGCCTTGCCGCCCGTCTGCCGCAGCGCCCGCCGACGTTCGCACTGACCACCGCGCTGAACCTCGCGCTCGGGCGCATCCTGCCACGCGAGAACCTCGAACCGCTGAGCGGCCGGCACCTGCGCATCAAGGTCCGCGACGCCGGGCTGACGCTCGACTTCACGCTCGACGCGCGCGGCTTTCGTCCGCTGTCCGGCCGCGGCACGCCCGATCTCACGCTGACCGCGAACGTCCGCGACTACCTTGCGCTCGCGCTGCGCGAGGAAGATGCCGATACGCTGTTCTTCGGCCGCCGGCTGCTGACCGAAGGCGACACAGACCTCGGCCTGCTGGTGAAGAACACACTCGACGCCGTGGACTGGGACGCGCTGCAGAAGGAATATGCGCCAGCCAACGTGCTGCGCCGGCTCAACCCCCTCACCCGCCACCGCTGCGCGGACAGCCGCCTGACGCCCACCGTTTGATCCGCTGCAGCGGGGACGACGTCCCCGCCCCGGCGTCCGGGATAGAATCGGCTTCCCAGATTCTTCGCCCGGACCTGCCGATGCCCGCCGCGCGCGCCGTTCCCACCCTGCCGCGCCACCTCGCCTTCGCGTACGGACTGCTGATCGTCTACGCCTGCCTGCACCCGCTCGCCGGGTGGAAGCCGACGGGCCTGCCACCGCTGGACTTCCTGTTCGCGCCGTGGCCGAAGTATTTCCGCTACGCCGATCTCGCGCTCAACCTGCTCGGCTTCGTGCCGTTCGGCTTCGTGCTCGCGCCGGCGCTCCCCGAGCGCCTCGGGCGCGCCGGCGCAGTCGTGGTCGCGACGCTGATCGCCGGCGTGCTGAGCTTCTCGATGGAAGTCACGCAGAATTTCCTGCCGACCCGCGTGTCGTCGAACATCGACCTCGGGTTCAACGTCCTCGGCGGCCTGATCGGCGCGCTCGCCGGCGCGCGCTGGGGCCATGCGCTGTTCGACGAGCGCGGCTGGCTGCACCGCTGGCGCTCCGAACGCATCATTCCCGGCCACTCGGGCGACCTCGGCCTGATGCTGCTGGGCCTGTGGCTGCTCGCGCAGCTGATGCCCGACAGCCTGCTGTTCGGCAGCGGCGACCTGCGCCAGCTGCTCGGCCTGCCGACGCCCCTGCATTTCGATCCCGAACGCTTCATCCTGCTCGAATCGGTCGTCGTCGCCGTGAGCATCGTCGCCGTCGGCCTTTTCTGCCGCTGCATGATGCAGGCGGCCAGTCCGCTGCCGGTTGCGCTGCTGTTGCTGCTCGGGCTTGCCGCGAAGACCGTTGCGACCGCGTCGTTCTTCGCCCCCGGCGCGGCGCTGGTGTGGCTCACGCCCGGCACCACCCGCGGGCTGCTGTACGGCGTGCCGCTGCTGGCGGCGGCGCTGATGCTGCCGCGCCTGCACCAGCACGCGCTCGCGGGCGTGACGATGCTGGCGGCGACGACGCTGACGAACCTGCTCCCCGACAACCCGTATTTCATGCTCGGGCTGGCGTCGCTGCCGCAGGGAAATTTCCTCAACTTCCACGGTCTGACCCGGCTCACGGCGAACCTGTGGCCGTTTCTCGCGCTGTCCTACCTGTCCGCGATCGGCCTGTGGCGCGGCGAACACCTGGCCGGGCGCTGAACCGCGCGGGGATGATTGTCCCGCAGCTATAATCGGCCCGAAGCCGGTCCGGCGTTGCGGCGCCGGCCACCTTCCCCGACCGGAGACCGTCGATGAGCTACTTCAAGCACCACGTTTTCTTCTGCTGCAACCAGCGCGAACCCGGCGACACCTGCTGCAACAACCACAACGCCACCGGGATGCAGACGTATGCGAAGGACCGCATCGCGGCGCTCGGCCTCAAGGGCCGCGGCAAGATCCGCATCAACAAGGCCGGCTGTCTCGACCGCTGCGACGAAGGCCCGGTGCTCGTCGTGTACCCCGACAACGTCTGGTACACGTATATCGACAAGGAAGACATCGACGAGATCATCGACGAGCACCTCGTCCATGGCCGCATCGTGACCCGCCTGCGCCTGCCGGACGCCGCATGAGCCGGCCGCAGGCGAGCGAAAGCGTGCTGCTGCGCGGCCCGGACGGCGCGATCGAGGCGCTGATCGACGTCCCCGGGACGATCCGCGGCATCGCGCTGGTGTGCCATCCGCACCCGCTGTTCGGCGGCGCGAACACGAACAAGATCGCCCACACGCTCGCCCGCAGCCTGCGCGAACTCGGCTACGCCACGATCCGGCCGAACTTCCGCGGCGTCGGCAAGAGCGAGGGCGCGCACGACCATGGCGACGCCGAGACCGAGGACATGCTGTCGGTGATCGCGTGGGCGCAATCGCGCTGGGGCAGCCTGCCGATCGCGCTGGGCGGATTCTCGTTCGGCGCCTTCGTCCAGACGCGGGTCGCGAAACGGCTCGCCGACAGCCTGACGCCGGCCGAGCGCATCGTGCTGGTCGGCACCGCGACCGGCGAAGTGCGCGGTGCGCGCAGCTACACCACCGAAGCGGTGCCGAAGGATACGCTGGTGATCCACGGCGCCGAGGACGAGAACGTCGCGCTGGCGAACGTGCTCGACTGGGCGCGACCGCAGGAACTGCCGATCGTCGTCGTCCCGGGCGCCGACCATTTCTTCCACGGCAAGCTGCATCTGATCCGCGACATCATCGCGCGCGCCTGGGCGCCGCGCTGAACAGTGCCCGGGCACCCGCCCTCAAGGAGATCGCCGCAATGAAGCTTTTCGCCTCGCTCACCAGCCCGTACGCGCGCAAGATCCGCATCATCCTTGCCGAAAAAGGACTGCCGTTCGAGCTCGTCGTCGATTCGCCGTGGGAAGTGAACACGCGCATCCCTTCCGTGAACCCGCTCGGCAAGGTGCCGGCGCTGCTCACCGACGGCGGCGAAGTGTTCTTCGATTCCCCCGTCATCGCCGGCTACCTCGAAACCCTCAACGTTTCCCCCCACCTGCTGCCGCACGAACCGATCGACGCGGTGCGGGTGCGACAGATCGAGGCGCTCGCCGACGGCATCACCGATGCGGCCGTCGCGATGGTGCTCGAGTCGCGCCGCCCCGAGGCGAAGCGCAGCGACGACGAGATCGCGCACCAGACGGGCAAGATCGGCCGGGCGCTGGACGAGCTCGAGCGGCGCGCGACCGGTCGTCACTGGCTGCACGGCGACAGCCTGAGCCTCGGCGACATCGCCGCCGGCACGGCGCTGGCCTACCTCGACCTGCGCCATCCGGACTACGACTGGCGCGCCGCGCACCCCGCGCTGGCAGCACTGGCCGCACGCCTGTTCGCCCGCCCGAGCTTCACCGACACCAAGCCGCCGGTAGGATGATGATGCAGTGCATCTTGCGAGGACGGACTTTTCCGGAGAGCCGGTGCAGGCGGATCGTCCCCTGACGCTCGCGAGCCGGTCGCCGGCCTCCCCGCTGTCGATCCGCGGCCTGCGCAAGCGCTACGGCGACACCGAGGTGGTCGCCGGCATCGACCTCGAGCTGCGACGCGGCGAGTGCTTCACGCTGCTCGGCCCGAACGGCGCCGGCAAGACGACGACGCTGCGCTGCGCGCTCGGGCTCACCGCGCCGTCCGCCGGCGAGATCCGACTCGCCGGCCTGCCGGTGCCGGCGCGCGCGCGGGAAGCGCGCATGCGCGTCGGCATCGTGCCGCAGCAGGACAGCCTCGACCCCGATTTCACGTGCGCCGAGAACCTGATCGTCTACGGCCGCTATTTCGGCCTCGACGAGGCGACGATCCGCGCGCGCATCCCGGAGCTGCTCGCGTTCGCAGGCCTCGAGGGCAAGCGCGACGCGCGCATCCAGGCGCTGTCGGGCGGCATGAAGCGGCGCCTGACGCTCGCCCGCGCGCTGGTCAACCGCCCCGACCTGCTGATCCTCGACGAGCCGACCACCGGCCTCGATCCGCAGGCGCGCCACCTGATCTGGGAACGCCTCAAGCACCTGAGCCGCGCCGGCACGACGATCCTGCTGACGACCCATTTCATGGACGAGGCCGAGCGCCTCGCCGACCGCCTCGCGATTCTCGACGCCGGACGCATGCTGACCGAAGGCAGCCCGCGCGACGTCATCGCCGCGCAGATCGAGCCGCAGGTCGTCGAGGTCTACGGCGACTGGAACGGCGGCGGTGCCGCGGGCGGCGCCGAAGCGTGGGCCGCCCGACACGCCGCGGCGTTCGCGCGGCGCTTCGAAGTCAGCGGCGAGACCGCCTTCTGCTACGTCGAGGACGCGGCGCCGCTGCTCGCACACCTGTCCGCGCAGGCCGGCCTGCGTTACCTGCACCGCCCGGCGAACCTCGAAGACGTGTTCCTCAAGCTCACCGGGCGCGAGCTCAGGGACTGACCGGAGCGAATCGATGCCGACCTCAGCGAGTTCCTGGCGCGCGCCGCAACTCTCGCGCCGCTTCATCCCGGTATGGCGGCGCAATTTCCTCGTCTGGCGCAAGCTCGCGCTGCCGTCGGTGCTCGGCAACCTCGCCGACCCGGTGATCTACCTGTTCGGCCTCGGCTTCGGCATCGGCATGCTGGTGCCCGAAGTCGGCGGCGTGCGCTACATCAGCTTTCTCGCGGCGGGCATGGTGTGCTATTCGACGATGAACGCCGCGTCGTTCGAAGTGCTGTATTCCGGCTTCTCGCGCATGCACGTGCAGAAGACCTGGGAAGCGATCATGAATGCGCCGATCGACCTCGACGACGTCGTGTTCGCCGAGCTGGTGTGGGCGGCGTCGAAAGCGCTGCTGTCGGGCGCCGCGATCCTGCTCGTGATCTCGGCCTTCGGGCTCGTCGACACCCGTTACGTGCTGTGGCTGCTGCCGCTGATCTTCCTCGTCGGCCTCGCGTTCGCCGCACTCGGCCTGGTGATGACGGCGCTCGCGCCAAGCTACGACTTCTTCATGTATTACTTCACGCTGTTCATCACGCCGATGACGCTGGTGTCGGGCGTGTTCTTCCCGATCGAACAGCTCCCCCCTGCGCTGCGGGCCGCCGCGACGCTGCTGCCGCTGACGCACGCGATCGAACTCGCCCGGCCGCTGCTGCTCGGACGGCTGCCGGAGCACGTCGCCCTGCATCTTTCCGTCATCGCCGGCTACGGCGCCGCAGCCTTCTGGCTGGCGCTCGCGCTGACGCGGCGGCGGCTTCTCAAGTAGCGGCCTGACCCGGCTCATCGACCCGACCCCGGCTGCCCGGAGTCAACGCGTTCGTCATGAATCTGCCGCGTCGACAGCATCGGTATTATGCTGGTCGGCATATCTCGGCAGCAGCGCCACGCAACCGGCGCCCGAATCCTTCTTCACACCAGGAGACGCCATGAACAAGCTTGCACTGACCGCCCTGACCGCGATTTGCGCTGCCCTCACCGCCGGCCCCTCGATCGCAGCCGATCCGGCGACCATCGACTGGTCGAAGGTTCCCGCCGAAGAGATCACGCTGTTCTGACGGTCCAGGCCGCTTACGACACGCGAAACGCGTACCTGCGCCTGCAGTGGAAAACGAAAGGCGCGTGGCCCGGCGTCGA
This sequence comes from Aromatoleum anaerobium, assembly GCF_012910705.2. GTDB lineage: Bacteria > Pseudomonadota > Gammaproteobacteria > Burkholderiales > Rhodocyclaceae > Aromatoleum > Aromatoleum anaerobium. The sequence goes on from NZ_WTVG02000035.1 coordinate 53,616, forward strand.
ATACCCGTATTACCGTTTCGACGGCAAGGAGTGGAAAGCGTACGGCGGCCCGCGTCTCAAGCAGGAGGTCCGCGACGGCAAGCAACCGGCGATCTATGAAGACCGCGTGTCGATCATGCTCGACGACGGCAAGGTGCCGCTGTTCGCCGAGCAGGGGTGCTGGCTGACGTGCCACGATGGCGAGCGCGACACCCGCGGGCAGGCGAGCAGCGAGGAAGCGGCGGCCAACCCGCTGCTGGCGGCGATCAAGAAAACCGACGTGCGCAAATACCTGCCGGCGACGCGCACCGACCCGCTCGACTGGAAAACCGGCAAGCCGCTCGCCGAGATCGAGCGCCTCAAGGCCGCGGGCGGCTTCGTCGACCTGATCCAGTGGCGCGCGCACCGCAGCAATCCGGTCGGCATGGCCGACGACGGCTACGTCCTCGAATACCGCAATTTCGACGCCGGCAAGAACCCTTTTGCCGCGAACCTGGACAAGGAGACCAGGCAGCCGAAGTTCATGTTCGACGCGGCAAAGGCCGGAGGCAAGGCCGTCACCGCCGAGCAGGTGTTCAAGAAGGAACACATTCTCGTCCAGGGCGGCAACGCCGTGCCCTTCGACGCGGCCGCAGGCTGGAAGGAGGGCGACATGCTGCCGCAGTATGTCCTCAGCGCGGCGCAGGCGAGCGGTTCGGCGGCCGACAACAAGGCTTCGGGCAGCTGGCAGGACGGCGTCTGGACCGTCGTCATCATCCGCCCGCTCGGCCTCGCGAACAGTGACGACAAGGCGCTGGCCGAAGGCGGCGTGTATAACGTCGGCTTCGCGGTCCATGACGACAACGTCACCAGCCGCGCCCATTACGTGTCGCTGCCGACGACGCTGGGGATCGGCGCAAAGGCGAAGATCGAGGCGGTCAAGCTGCCCTGACCTTTCAGACCTCCGGACGACTGCACGAAGCGCCGATCACCGGCGCGACATCATGCCGAGCGCCGCGACCAGCCGGGCGAGGCGCCGCTTGATGTCGTCGCGCTCGCTGCCGTCGCTGTCGGCCAGTTGCCCGCGCAGCACGGCGATTTCGCGGCGCAGCATGATCTCGGCCGGGGCGAAGCCGGCGTTCTTCAGTATCCGGTTCGCCATCCGCTGTTCCGGCGACACCAGCGGTTCGTCGTCAAGATGGAGGGGGCGCCCCGCGCCGGGCAGGCTGTCGAATTCGCCGCGCCGGATGGCTTCGGCGATGCGCTGTTCGGCGAGGATGTCGAAAACGGATGGCGGCATCGGAGTATGCGGCGCGCAGTAGCCTCGAGCCCGCGCCAGGGACGGCAGCGCCGCACGATCTGAACGGCCGGCAGAGTCAAAGTTCCACGCATTTTCCTGCGCCGCGCACAGCTGCGGCCTGCCTGCGGCATATACGGATTGCCAAGCGCGCGTACCGTGCGGAACATAGCGACTACGGAGCGGCACGCGGCGCCGGCCGGCCCCCATCAGCAAGGAGTTCACACGTGTTCGAATTCATGACCGACGGCGCATTCTGGGTGTCGGTGCTGCAGATCATCGCGATCGACATCCTGCTCGGCGGCGACAACGCGGTGGTCATCGCGCTGGCGTGCCGCAAGCTGCCCGAGCACCAGCGCAGCAAGGGCATCGCGTGGGGCGTCGTCGGCGCGATCGCGCTGCGCATCGTGCTGATCTTCTTCGCGCTGCAGTTGCTCGAACTGCCGTTCCTGAAGATCGTCGGCGCGCTGCTCTTGCTGTGGATCGGCGTCAAGCTGATGCAGCCGGAGGAAGGCGACAGCCACTCGGGCGTCGAGGGCGCGCCGCACCTGCTCGGCGCGATCCGCACGATCATCATCGCCGACGCGGTCATGAGCCTCGACAACGTCATCGCGGTGGCCGGCGCGGCGAAAGGCAATCTCGGGCTGGTGGTGTTCGGCATCGTCATCAGCATCCCGATCATCGTGTGGGGCAGCAAGTTCGTGCTCAAGCTGATGGACCGCTTCCCCGCCGTCATCACGCTCGGCGCGGCGCTGCTCGGCTGGATCGCCGGTGGCATGCTGGTCGGAGACGTGACGGTCAGGCCGTGGGTCGAAGAGATGCCGTCGTGGCTGCACTATGCGACGTCGGTGATCGGCGCGGCGTTCGTCGTCGTGCTCGGCAGCTGGCTCGCCAGGCGTGGCGCGGCGCCGCCGCCGCTGGTCGAACTGGCGGTCGACGACCCGCGCGCCGGGCGCCCGGGCGACAAGTAAAGGAGATTGCGATGGCGATGATGAAAGTGCTCGTACCCGTGGATGGATCGGACAACGCGAACCGCGCCGTGGCGCACGTGCTGGCGCTCTATCGCAGCGACGCACAGCTGGACATCCACCTCCTCAACGTGCAGATTCCGATCGACTCGGGCCATGCGCGGCTGTTCGTCAGCCCGGAGGAGCTCGAGGATTACCATCGCGACGAAGGGCTCGCGGCGCTCGCCCCCGCGCGCCACATCCTCGACGAAGCGCACGTTCCCTACACCCACCACGTCGCGGTCGGCCATGTCGCGGACACAATCACCCGCTACGCGAAGGAACACGGTTTCGACAAGGTCGTCATGGGCTCCCACGGGCGCACCGCGCTGCTGCAGAGGGTGCTCGGCTCGGTGGCACACGAGGTGCTGAAGCGCTCCACGATCCCCGTGACGCTCGTCAAGCCGGCCGCCGAGGGTTGAAAAGGGTCGGGCCGCTTGCCCCCTTCCGGTTCCCGGCCGAGTGGTTACCGGGTTGCTGGTGTTACCGCACGTGGCCGGGTCGGTGACAATCGGCATTTTTCGCTCCGGAGCCCGCGAATGAACGAAGTGCTTGTCGTCCTGACGAATCTTCCCGACGAGGCGAGTGCCCGTGCGCTCGCGTCTCATCTCGTCGAAAAGCGGCTCGCCGCGTGCGTGAACATGCTCGCGCCCTGCCGTTCCGTTTATCGCTGGCACGACGCGATCGAAGAGGCTGCGGAAGTTCCGTTGCTCATCAAGACGAGTGCCGACCGCTACGCGGCGCTCGAAGCCGCGGTCCGCGCCGCGCACCCATACGAACTTCCGGAGATCATCGCGGTCCCTGTTGTGCGGGGTCTGCCTGCTTATCTCGACTGGGTGGCCGCAGAGACGGCTCTGGCATCCACCGGGCACAGACCGACCCCGTGATCGCGCGCAGTGCGTCATCTTCGGACAGCTTGATCCTGGTTCAGGCTCCGTTGCCGGCCACGCCCCAGAATCCGACTAATTCCGACACCCTTCCCGAACCGATGCGCCGCCTCCTGTTACTGCTGGCCGCCCTGGCCAGCCTGCTTGCCCTGCTCCCGCCGACATTCGCGCAAGGCAGCCCGATCGAACCCGAAAAAGCCTTCCGCTTCGCTGCTCGCGCGCTCGATCCCGCCACCGTCGAGATCACGTTCGACATCGCCGACGACTACTACCTTTACGGCGACAAGTTCAAGTTCACCGCCGACCCGCCGGCCGTGCAACTGGGCATTCCGGAACGCGCGCCGGGCAAGATCAGGCACGACGAATTCTTCGGCGATGTCGAGACTTACCGCGACAAGATCAGGATCCTGCTGCCGGTCACCGCAGCCGAAGGCGTCACCGCGTTCCGCCTGACCGCGACGAGCCAGGGCTGCTGGGACGGCGGCATCTGCTACCCGCCGCTGCAGCAGAGCACCGACATCGACCTGACGGCGACGCCGGTAGCGGCGGGCGGCAGCCTGATCGACCGCCTCCTGTCGCCCGGCAACACGGCGGGCGCAAGCTCCGGGACGGCGCCGAGCGGCGACGAAAGCGGGCGCATTGCCGGCCTGCTGCGCGACGCGAGCGTACCGCTGATCCTGTTGAGCTTCTTCGGCTTCGGCCTGCTGCTCGCTTTCACGCCCTGCACTTTTCCGATGATCCCGATCATCTCGGGCGTCATCGTCGGCCATGGCCACCACATCTCGCGCGGACGGGCTTTCGCGCTGTCGCTCGTGTACGTGCTCGGCATGGCGACGGCCTATGCCGCGGCCGGGGTCGCGGCGGGCATCTCCGGCACGCTGCTGTCGGTAGCGCTGCAGAACGCGTGGGTGCTCGGCGCCTTCGCGCTGGTGTTCGTGCTGCTGTCGCTGTCGATGTTCGGCTTCTACGAGCTGCAACTGCCGAACGCGCTGCAAAGCCGCCTGAGCTCGACCGCGAACCACCAGAAAGGCGGCAGTCTCGGCGGCGTCGCGATCATGGGCGTGCTGTCGGCGCTGATCGTCGGGCCGTGCGTCGCCGCGCCGCTCGCCGGGGCGCTGCTCTACATCGCGCAGACCGGCAACGCGACGCTCGGCGGAGTCGCCCTGTTCGTCATGGCGCTCGGCATGGGCGCACCGTTGATCGCAGTCGGTGTCGCCGCGCGTTCGGTGCTGCCGAAAGTCGGCCCGTGGATGGAAGGCGTCAGGAAAGCGTTCGGCGTGATGCTGCTCGCCGTCGCAGTGTGGCTGCTGACACCGGTCGTCCCGGCGTTCGTGACGATGCTCGCGTGGGCGGCGCTGCTGCTGTTCTCGGGCATCTTCCTGCACGCGATCGACCCGCTGCCGGCGCACGCGAAAGGCTGGGCGCGCTTCTGGAAAGGCACCGGCGTCGTCATGCTGATCGCCGGGGCGGCGATGTTCGTCGGCGCGCTGGCGGGCTCGCGCGACCCGCTGCAGCCGCTCGCGGTGCTGCGGGCGGAAGCGTCGGCGTCCGTCGCGACTGCGCCGCGTTTCGAGAAAGTCGCGTCCGTCGCCGAGCTCGACGCGCGCCTCGCGTCGGCCGATCGGCCGGTGATGCTGGATTTCTACGCCGACTGGTGCGTGTCGTGCAAGGAGATGGAGCGCTTCACGTTCAGCGACGGCGCAGTGCAGGCGCGCATGGACCGAATGCTGCTGCTGAAAGCCGACGTCACCGCGAACAGCGACGACGACAAGGCGCTGCTGAAGCGTTTTACGCTGTTCGGCCCGCCGGGAACGATCTTCTTCGATCGCGACGGCAAGGAGCGCGAAGGCCTGCGAGTCGTCGGATTCATGGCAGCGGAACCGTTCGGCGAATTGCTCGACCGCGCGCTGCGCTGAACCCGGCGCAAGGGGCCGCGCGGGAAGCGATTGGCAATCCACCGTTTTTCGCCCACTTTCGCCTACAATCGCTGCTTCCCCACTTGCCCGTCCCTCCATCATGTTTTCCGGAATCGTGGCCGCCTGCGGCCGAATCGAACGTATCGAACCCCTGCAGGACGGCGTGCGCCTGACCGTGGATGCCGACGGGCTGGACCTCGCCGACGTGCAGATCGGCGACAGCATCGCGAACAGCGGCGTCTGCCTGACCGTCGTCGCGCTCGACGGCAGCCGCGTGCAGTTCGACGTGTCGCGTGAAACGCTGAACTGCACCACCGGCCTCGACACCGCCGGCAACGAAGTCAATCTCGAGAAGGCGCTGTGCCTCGCGGACCGCCTCGGCGGCCATCTCGTCACCGGCCACGTCGACGGCGTCGGTGAAGTCGTGAGCTTCACGCCGGTCGGCGAGAGCCACGACCTCGTGATCCGTGCGCCTGCGACGCTTGCCGGCTACATCGCGAAGAAAGGTTCGATCACGGTCAACGGCGTGAGCCTGACGGTGAACCGCGTCGAAGCCCGCGAATTCTCGATCAACCTGATCCCGCACACCGTGGCCGTGACCAATCTCAAGCATCTAGCCGCCGGCAGCCGCGTCAATCTCGAGATCGACCTCATCGCCCGTTACGTCGAACGCATGCTCGCCTGGCGCGAGGAGTCCGCACAATGACCGCATTGGCCCCGATCACCGAGATCATCGAGGACATCCGCGCCGGCCGCATGGTCGTGCTCGTCGACGAGGAAGACCGCGAGAACGAAGGCGACCTCGTGCTCGCCGCCGAACACGTGACGCCGGAAGCGATCAACTTCATGGCCAAGTTCGGCCGCGGCCTGATCTGCCTGACGCTGACCGAAGCGCGCTGCCGCCAGCTCGACCTGCACCTGATGGTGCGCGACAACCGCTCGCCGCACGGCACCGCCTTCACGACCTCGATCGAGGCGGCCGAAGGCGTCACGACCGGCATTTCCGCCCACGATCGCTCGCGCACGGTGCAGGCGGCCGTCGCGCGCCACGCGAAAGCCGCCGACATCGTCCAGCCCGGCCATATCTTCCCGCTGATGGCGCAGAAAGGGGGGGTGCTGATCCGCGCCGGCCACACCGAAGCGGGCTGCGACCTTGCGGCGCTCGCCGGACTCGAACCGGCGTCGGTGATCTGCGAGATCCTCAAGGACGACGGCACGATGGCGCGGCTGCCGGATCTCGTCGAGTTCGCGAAAGAGCACGGCCTGAAGATCGGCGCGATCCGCGACCTCATCGAGTACCGTTCCGCGAACGAGCACCTGGTCGAGCGCGTCGCCGAGAAGGACGTCGAGACGCCGTACGGCCGCTTCCGGCTCGCCGCGTTCGAAGACAAGACCACCGGCGAAGTGCATTTCGCGCTCTCGCACGGCGAAATCCGCCCCGAGCGCGAAACCCTGGTGCGCGTGCATGAGCCGATCTCGGTCGTCGACTTCATCGATCCCGAGAGCGGCCGCCACACTTTCCCCGTCAATCAGGCGATGGCGCGCCTGGCCGAAGCCGAACAGGGCGTCATCGTGCTGCTCTATCGGCCGCAATCGGGCAGCGAGCTGCTCGCCGGCCTGCGTGGCGACCCCTCGCTCGCCGCGAAATGGGACGCGCGCCTCTTTGGCGTCGGCGCGCAGATCCTGCGCGACCTGAAGGTCGGCAAGATGCGGCTCCTCGCGAGCCCGCGCAAGATCCCGAGCATGGCCGGCTTCGGCCTCGAGATCACCGGCTTCGTCGAGCGCCCCTGAGGGTGTTACCCTGAACCTCCCGCGCCGGAGCCGTCGCGCATCGCGGCCGCACTCCCGGCCTTTTTGTCGTTCAAGAATCGAAAATGACCCGCTACGAAAACATCCCCGAATTCGAAACCGATCTCGACGGCCGCGGCTTGCGCGTCGGCATCGTCATGAGCCGCTTCAACCAGGACGTCTGTGAAGGCCTGTTGTCGGCGTGCACCGCCGAGCTGCTGCGCCTGAACGTGTCGCCCGACCTGGTGCGCATCGCCACCGTTCCGGGGGCGCTGGAGATCCCGCTGACGCTACAGGCGATGGCGCGCAGCGGCCGCTTTGATGCGCTGATCGCGCTCGGCGCGGTGATCCGCGGCGAGACCTACCACTTCGAGCTGGTGTCGAACGAAACGGGCAGCGGCATCAACCGGGTCGGGCTCGACACCGGCGTACCGATCGCCAATGGCGTGCTGACGACCGAAGACGACGATCAGGCCCTCGCGCGGATGCAGGAAAAAGGCACCGACTGCGCCCGCACCGCGATCGAGATGGCCAAGCTGTTGAAGCAGCTCCAATGAGCGGCAAGGCTGCCCGCCGCCGGGCGCGCGAATTCGCGCTGCAGGGGATTTACCAGTGGCTGCTTTCGGCCAACTCGATGCCGCTCATCGAGGAGCATGTCAGCCAGGTCTCGGGCTTCGACAAGGCCGACCGCGAGCTCTTCATCAGCCTGCTGCGCGGCACGCTGAACAACGTCGACGACCTGCAGGCGGAGTTCGCGCCGTTCATCCATCGCGCCGTGCATGAACTGTCGCCGGTCGAACGCGCCATCCTGCTGCTCGCGACGCACGAACTCAAGCACAATCTCGACACCCCCTATCGCGTCATCATCAACGAGGCGATCGAGCTGGCGAAAGGCTACGGCGGCACGGACGGCCACCGCTTTGTCAACGGCGTCCTCGACAAGCTCGCGGCGCAGCTGCGCGCCACCGAAGTCAGCGCCGGCCGCAGCTGAAGCCGGCGGCGCCGGACGCGGCAGCCGGGTCCGGCGCCGCCGGAACGCACAACGCTGCCATCACCGGCGCGGCACGATGCCAAAAAACGAAAAGCGCGGAACCGCATTGTGGCGGTTCCGCGCTTTTTTCATTCCGGCATACAACGTGGAGCAGCCGGCCTGGCTGCGCGACGAGGTGCGCGGGCGGCTCACGCGCCGCGCGCCTCGTCGCAAGGACGACCCGTGGGCGGTCGTCCCGCTCGGTCGTTCAGCCGCGAGCGGCCGGACGCGGGCGGCGGGCGCCGTCCGGACGGTCGCCGCCGAAGCGGCTGCCTTCGCTGCGACCGGCGCCACCGTCACGACCGTAGCCGCCGCGGTTTCCGGACGGCGACTCCGACGACCAGCCCTTGCCGGCGCCCGGACGACTGTCGCGGCTTTCACGACCATACGACGACCCGCCCGGACGACCGCCGAAGCCCGGCTTGCCACCGGTCGGCGCGCGACGCGGCGACGACGGGCGCTGCGTCGGCTCGAGGCCTTCGATGACATGCACCGCCAGCGGTTTGCCGGTGAAGCGCTCGATCGCGCGGATGATGCCCATCTCGCGCGGCCCCGAGAACGTGATCGCGATGCCGTCGCGTCCGGCACGGCCGGTGCGGCCGATGCGGTGCACGTAGTCCTCGACCTGGCGGGGCGCGTCGAAGTTGATCACGTGGCTGATGCCCGCGACGTCGATGCCGCGCGCCGCGACGTCGGTCGCGACGAGCACGCCGATGCGGCCCTGGCGCAGCTTGTCGAGCGTGCGGTTACGCGCGGTCTGGTGCATGTCGCCATGCAGCGCGGCGGCCGAAAAGCCTTTTTCCTGCAGGTTCAGCGACACTTCCTCGGCCCCGCGCTTGGTCGCCGTGAACACGACGGCCTGCTGCAGGTCATCGCCGCCGAGCAGCGATTCGAGCAGGCGGTTCTTGTGCACGATGTTGTCGGCCATCAGCAGGCGCTGCTCGATGTTCGCGCGGTTCTCGACCGTCGCGGCGATCTCGATGCGCTGCGGATTGCGCGTCATCTTGCGCGCGAGGTTGCCGACGACGCCGTCGAGCGTTGCCGAAAACAGCAGCGTCTGGCGGCTCGCCGGGGTCGCGGCGACGATGGTCTCGATGTCCTCGACGAAGCCCATGTCGAGCATGCGGTCGGCTTCGTCGAGCACCAGCACTTCGATGTCGGACAGCTTGAGCTTGCGGCGGTTGAGGTGATCGATGAGGCGGCCCGGCGTCGCGACGACGACGTCGACGGGGCGCGACAGCAGCTTCGCCTGGGCGAAGAACGGCGCACCGCCGACGAGGCACGCGGTGTTCAGGTAACGCAGGTTGCGGGCGTAGGTCTTGACCGCTTTTTCGACCTGCTGCGCGAGTTCGCGCGTCGGGGTCAGCACCAGCACGCGCGGGCCGGCGCCGGGCGCCTGCTTGCGGTCGATCAGGCGGTGCAGGCTCGGAAGCGTGAAGGCGGCGGTCTTGCCGCTGCCGGTATGCGAGGACACCATCAGGTCGGCGCCGGCAAGCGCGGCGGGAATCGCCTGCTCCTGGACCGAAGTCGGGACCGTGTAACCGGTGGTTGCGATGGCTTGAAGCAGGGCTTCGTGGAGGCCGAGTTCCTGGAACGTCATGTGTTCTTCCTTGTATGTCCGGCACAACGGATGGTCGTGCCGAATCGATGCCCGGGTGAACGGGCAAATCAAAAAGCATCGCACCGTCCCACAGGGGACGCGGTGGCGGCAAGCGCGCGATGGGCTTGGGCCGGCCGGATTCCGCCGGAAAAACAGGCGAAAATCGACCGCGCATCGGCACCAACCGGCATTCGCGATGCCATACGATCAGAAGAACGAATGGAGTTCGACGGGAGGGTCGGGGGCGATGGGGCTGTGGATACAGTCCCTCGGCTGGGTCCGCGGAATCCTGATCCCGCGAGATAGACCTGAAAAAAGACCGACTGCTGCATTGCACAACGACGCGAATGGTACCCGATTTTCCGTATTCGGGAAAGAGAAAAACGAAGGACGAAAAACGAAGGACCCGGCACCAGGAGGCGCCGGGTCCTGCTTCGGCATGAAAAAGCCGGACTTCTTACTTGCTGTTGATTGCGGTCTTCAACGTGGCGCCGGCGGAGAACTTCGGCACGCGCGACGCGGCGATCTTGATCGAGGCGCCGGTTTGCGGATTCCGCCCGGTACGCGCAGCCCGCTCGGACACTTCGAAAGAGCCGAAGCCTGTGAAGGCAACTTTTTCGCCGGCAGCCATGCGCTCGACGATGATATCCAGCACGGTCGACAGCGCCCGGTCGGCCTGCGCACGGGAAACATCCAGACGGTCGGCCAGGGCCTCGACGAATTCACCTTTGTTCATGCTTATCCTCGATTGGTGTGTGTGTGGTACAGAATTGCAGCTTTACCGCGCGGATTCTAGCACCGTCACGGTCGCCGGGGATTTGCCCGGAACGTGGATACAACACGAAAAACAGCGATTTCATCGCCATAAAATCGTCATCCACCGAGCGTAGGATAGTCGATATAGCCCCGGTCGCCTCCCTGATAGAAGGTATCCGCATCCCACTCGTTCAACGGCGCCCCCACCCGGAAGCGTTCGACAAGATCCGGGTTCGAGATGTACGGGCGCCCGAACGCGACCGCATCGCAGATTCCGGCGGCGAGCGCAGCTTCGGCGCGTGCCTGGTCGAAGCCACCATTCGTCACGATCGCCATCGTTGCGATGTCGCGAAAATGGCGCGCCACCTCGTCGATCGCGCCGACCGCACCGTCGAGCTGGTTCGGCAGATACGGTTCGGTCAGGTGCAGGTAGGCCAGCTCATGGGCATTGGCACGACGCACGACGTACTCGAACATCGGCAGCGTGTCCTCGTCGACGCGCATGCCGTGGAAGCGGTTCATCATCGGATTGAGGCGGAAGCCGATGCGCGACGGCGACCACTCGGCGGCGACCGCATCGAGCACCTCGAAGAAGAAGCGCGCGCGGTTCGCGTGGCTGCCGCCGTATTCGTCGTCGCGCCGGTTGGCGGTCGGCGAAAAGAACTGGTGGATCAGATAGCCGTTCGACGAATGGATCTCGACGCCGTCGAAGCCCGCCCGCACCGCGTTGCGGGCAGCACGTCCGAAGTCGGCGACGATCGCGGCGATCTCCTCGCGGCTCAGCGCGTGCGGCGTGGGCGTCGTCTTCAGCCCCTCGGCCGAGAACATCTTCCAGTCGGCATTGACCGCGGACGGCGCGACCGGCAGTTCGCCGTCGTGGAATTCGGTCAGCGACAGGCGCCCGCAATGCCACAGCTGGCAGACGATGCGCCCGCCCGCAGCATGGACTGCGTCGGTCACGCGCTGCCAGCCGGTGACCTGGGCGTCGGACCAGATGCCGGGCGTGTAGGGGTAGCCGCGCCCTTGTGCCGAGACGATCGTCGCCTCCGACACGATCAGGCCGGCGCTCGCGCGTTGGGCGTAATAGCGTGCCGTCGACTCGGTCGGGGCAAATTCCGGATTGTCGGCGCGGCAGCGTGTCAGCGGTGCCATCACGACACGGTTCGGCAATTCCAGCGCGCCGAGGCGAACGGGTTCAAGCAGACGGGAATTCACGGTGCCTCCTGGGTCGGGAATCGAAAATTCGAACCGCGGTCATTCTGCCAGCATTCGCGGGCGATGCGCCACCGCATGGGCCGCTGCCCAAGGCCCGTTTCCGGCTCACCGGGCGGGCCCATGACTGCCGGGCAACGGGTGCGACGGACACCGGCATGCCGGGGGGCCGCCGCACCTCCCGCACTCAGGTCGACAGCATTTCCTGATGCTTGCCGCCGAGGCCGAGGTAGGCCTCGATGACGCGCGGGTCGTCGGCGAGCTGCCGGGCGGGGCCTTCCATCGCGATCTCGCCGGTCTCGAGCACATACGCGTAGTCGGCGACCTGCAGCGCGGCGCGCGCGTTCTGCTCGACGAGCAGGATCGACACGCCACGCCGGCGCAGCTCGCTGATGATGCGGAAGATCTCGCGCACGATCAGCGGTGCCAGGCCCAGGCTCGGCTCGTCGAGCATCAGGAGCTTCGGCTTCGCCATCAGTGCGCGGCCGACCGCGAGCATCTGGCGCTCGCCGCCCGAGAGCGTGCCGGCGAGCTGGCTGCGCCGCTCCTTGAGGCGCGGGAACAGCTGGTAGACCTCTTCCATCGTCTGCGCGTGGTCGCGGTGGCCCGAACGGTGGCGCTGGAACGCGCCGAGGACGAGGTTGTCCTCGACGGTCATCTCGCCGAACAGCTCGCGCTTTTCCGGCACCAGGTTCATGCCGCGCGCGACCATGCGCTCGACGACCGGCACGCCTTCGATCGTGCCGTCGAAGTCGACTTTGCCGCGCGACTCGAGCAGTCCCATGATCGCCGACAGCATCGTCGTCTTGCCTGCGCCGTTGGGACCGATGACGGTGACGATCTGGCCTTCGCCGACCTTGATGTTGGCGTTCGACAGCGCTTCGACCTTGCCGTACGACACGGTCAGGTCGCGCACTTCCAGCACGGTTTTCAGGATCAGGTTGCTGCCGTGGATGTTCGCGTTCATTCGACGCCTCCGAGGTAGGCTTCGAGCACCGCCGGGTTGCGCTGCACGTCTTCCGGCAGGCCCTCGGCGATTTTCTCGCCGAATTCCATGACGACGACGCGGTTCACCAGGCCCATCACGAAGTCCATGTCGTGTTCGACAAGCAGGATGCCGATCCCTTCGCCGCGCAGCTTGCGCAGCAGCTCCGCGAGCGCCTGCTTCTCCTTGAAGCGCAGGCCCGCGGCCGGCTCGTCGAGCAGCAGCAGGCAGGGGTCGGCGGCGAGCGCGCGGGCGATCTCGAGGATACGCTGTTGGCCGAGCGCGAGGCTGCCGGCCGCATCGAACATGTGCTCGGCCAAGCCCACCCGCTCGATCTGCCGCGCGGCTTCGTTCAGCAAGCGTGCCTCCTGGTTGCGGTCGAGCCGCCACGCCGACGACAGCACGCCCTTGTCGCCGCGCAGGTGGGCGCCGATCGCGACGTTCTCCAGCACCGTCATCGTCGGCAAGAGCTTCACGTGCTGGAACGTGCGGCTCATGCCCATGCGCGCGATCTCGCGCGAGTCGCGCCCGGCCACCGCGCGGCCGAGGAACAGCACTTCGCCCGAAGTCGGCGTATCGACGCCCGAGATCTGGTTGAACATCGTGCTCTTGCCCGCCCCGTTCGGACCGATCAGCGCGAGAATCTCGCCAGCGCGCACCGACAGGCTCATGTTGTTGTTGGCGACCAGGCCGCCGAAGCGGCGCGTGACCTCCTTGGCCTCGAGGATCACTTCGCCTTTGGCCGGCAGCGGCTTTCTCGGCAGCGCCTCGGCGGCGGCGTCGAGTTCGCGGCGCGTCGCGCGCACCGGCACGAGCCGCGCGAGCAGCGGCCACAGGCCGTCGCGCGCCCGCTGCAGCACGATGACCATCATCAGGCCGAAGAAGATCACTTCGAAGTTGCCGCTCTGGCCGAAGATTCTCGGCAGCACGTCCTGCAGCCACTGCTTGGCGATCGTGATCACGCCGGCACCGACGAGCGCGCCCCACACCTGGCCCGCCCCGCCGACGACCGCCATGAAGAGGTACTCGATGCCGATGTGCAAGCCGAACGGCGTCGGGTTCACGAAGCGCTGCAGGTGCGCGTACAGCCAGCCGGACGCACAGGCGTGCAGCGCGGCGATGACGAAGATGATCATCCGCGAGCGCGCGGTGTTCACGCCCATCGCCTCGGCCATCACCATGCCGCCCTTGAGCGCCCGGATCGCCCGCCCTTCACGCGAATCGAGAAGGTTCTGGGTCGTGAACACCGCCGACAGCAGGAACAGCCAGATCAGGTAGAACAGCTCTTCGCCGCGGTCGAGTTCGAAGCCGAACACCGTGATCGGCGGCACGCCGGTCAGGCCGGTGTGGCCGCCGAGCGTGTCGAGCGTGCCGAACAGGAAGTACAGGCTGATGCCCCAGGCGATCGTCCCGAGCGGCAGGTAGTGGCCGGACAGCCTGAGCGTCAGCGATCCCAGCACCAGCGCGACGACTGCGGTGAAGACCAGGCCGACGACGAGCGCGAGCCACGGCGACCCGCCCGCCCACGCGAGCCAGCCCGGCAGTTCGGTCGCCGTCGTCAGCACCGCGGTGGTGTAGGCGCCGAGGCCGACGAAAGCCGCCTGGCCGAAGCTCGTCAGGCCGCCGACGCCGGTCAGGAGCACGAGCCCGAGCGCGACGAGCGCATACAGGCCGATGTAGTTCAGCAATGTGACGTAGAACGGCGACAGCACCAGGGGCGCCACCGCGAGCACCGCGAGAAAGACGCCGAGAATCAGGCGCGGAGAGAACATCGGTTTCATTCCTCCTCCTCCACGTGGCGGCCTCTGAGCGACCGCCACAACAGAACCGGGATGATCAACGTGAACACGATCACTTCCTTGTGGGCGCTTGCCCAGAACGAGCTGAACGCTTCGAGCAGGCCGACCAGCAGCGCGCCGGCGGCGGCCATCGGATAACTCGCGAGCCCGCCGACGATTGCGGCGACGAAGCCTTTCAGGCCGATCAGGAAGCCGGTGTCGTAATAGATCGTCGTGATCGGCGCGATCAGCACGCCCGACAGCGCCCCGATCAGCGCGGCGAGGAAGAACGTGAGCCGCCCCGCGAGCGCCGGCGAAATGCCCATCAGCCGCGCCCCGACCCGGTTGATCGCGGTCGCCCGCAACGCCTTGCCGTAGAGCGTGCGCTCGAAGAACTGGTAGAGCGCGACGATCAGCACGAGCGACGAGACCACGACCCAGATCGTCTGGCCGGAAACCATGACCGGGCCCATTTCGAAACGCGCTTCCGAGAACGGCGGCGTGCGCGAGCCTTCGGCGCCGAAGAACAGGAGCCCCAAGCCCACCATTGCGACGTGCACCGCGACCGACACGATCAGCAGGACCAGCACCGGCGCGGCGGCGATCGGCTGGTAGATGAGCCGGTACATCAGCGGTCCCATCGGCACGACGACGGCGAGCGCGAAGAGGATCTGCGCGGCCATCGGGAAGTCCTTGACGGGCAGCGTGTACAGCAGCGCAACGAGGGCCAGCGGATAAGCGACATACCAACCGAGAAGGCGCACGAGCCGTCCGGGCTGGCCGGCGCGCAGCGCCAGGCGCACGTCGAGCGCCGCCGCCAGCAGCCCGGCACCGAGCAGCAGCCATACCGTCGCGGGAATCGCTCCGGCCTGGATCATGACCAGCGTGAGCGCGCCGTACGACACGAACTCACCCTGCGGAATGAAAATCACCCGGGTGACCGCGAACACCAACACGAGCGCGAGCGCGAGCAGCGCATAGATCGCCCCGTTGGTGATGCCGTCCTGCCCGAGCAGCATAGCTATCTGGAAATCCATGGACAAACCTCGTTACCGGACCAGAACCTGCCAAGGCGGGCCCGGTCTGTCTCCGATGCATCGAAAGCGGGTCCGGCGGCGCCGGACGACGCCGCCGAACTGGTCTCTTTCAGCGTGTTTCCGGCTGATTACTTGACGAGCTTCCAGGCCCCGTTCTGGATCTGCACCATCACGCGCGAACGCTGGTCGAGACCAAGGTGATCGGTCGGGCTCATCGTGAAGATGCCATGCGCCCCCGGCACTTCCTTCACGTTCTCGAGCGCGTCACGCAGCGCGGTGCGGAACTCCTTGGTGCCCGGCTTCGCCTTCTTCAGCGCTTCCGGCGCCGCCGCGGCGAGCAGCACGCCGGTATCCCAGGCGTGCGCACCGAACGTCGACACGCTGCCCTTGCCGTGTGCCGCCTCGTATTTCGTGATGTACTCGATCGCGCTCTTCTTCACCGGGTTGCTGTCGGCGAGCTGGCTCGCGACGAGCACCGGCCCGGCCGGCAGCAACGTGCCTTCGCAATCCTTGCCACAGACGCGCAGGAAGTCGTTGTTCGCGACGCCGTGGGTCTGGTAGATCTTGCCGGTGTAGCCGCGCTCCTTCAGCGCCTTCTGCGGCAACGCCGCGGGCGTGCCCGAACCGGCGATCAGGATCGCGTCAGGGCGCGCCGCGATCAGCTTCAGCACCTGCCCGGTCACCGAAGTGTCGTTGCGGTTGAAGCGCTCGTTGGCCACCAGCTTGAGCTTGCGGGCATCCGCGACGCTCGAGAACTGCTCGTACCAGCCTTCGCCGTAGGCGTCGGCGAAGCCGATGAAAGCGACGGTTTTCACGCCGCTGTTCGTCATGTGTTCGATGATCGCGGTGGACATCTGCGCGTCGTTCTGCGGCGTCTTGAACACCCAGCGCTTCTTGTCATCGACCGGTTCGACGATGCGCGCCGAAGCAGCCATCGAGATCATCGGCGTGCCGGATTCGGCAACGACGTCGATCATCGCCAGCGAGTTCGGCGAGACCGTCGAGCCGAGCACGATATCGACCTTGTCTTCGGAGATCAGCTTGCGCGTGTTCTTGACCGCCGCGGTGGTGTCCGAAGCGTCATCGAGCACGATGTAATTGACCTTCTCGCCGCCGATCGTCGTCGGCATCAGCGCGAAGGTGTTCTTTTCCGGGATGCCGAGCGAGGCGGCCGGGCCGGTGGCAGAAACGGTAACGCCGACGTTGATGTCGGCGTGAGCAGCACCTGCCGCGAAAGCCATGCCGAGAACCGCGATTACTGAAGTGCGTAGCTTCATGTGTGTCTCCTCCTCTTCGGTTTATAAGCGACCGACCCCGGACTGGGTCCCGGCCACGTGCAACACTTTTTGTTGCTCAAGCTGATTATTGTGTATCAAATCGCTGGTTGACGAGCAAAAATTCCTCATCTTGGCCGAATTGATGTGGCGGCTGGCGCCCCGTCCGGAAAACCGCCGTCGCATATCGTACATGCACCTTGGGCTGCGCTGCTCCCGGATGGCGCGAGAAGCAGTCGGGAAGGTGGCAGCGGCGGGCCCGCGAGGCTCGCCGCTCATGCCGTGACCCTGCCGCTCTGTTCGACGAAGCCTTTGACGCCATTGAGGAAAATCCCGGTGACGACCGGAGCCATGTCGCGGAAGGTGAGCCGCCCGTCGGTCCGCATCCAGGTGAAAGTCCAGTTGATCATGCCGAACAGGATCATCGCCACCGGGCGTTCGAGCTTGCGCCCCTTCAGGCCCGGCTCGATCCGCACGATCGCGTCGGCGAACGCCGAAACCACCCTGCGCTGCTTCTCGGCGATTTTCGCCGCCTGCTCCTGCTGCAGGAATTTCACGTCCTGGACGATCACGATGTGCTGGTCGTGCGCGTGTTCGTATTCCTCCATGAACCGTGTGACGAGCTCGGAGAAATGCGCGTCGTCGTCGAGGCCGCGTGCCGCAACGCCGTCGATGATCGCCAGCAGGCGGTCGATGTAGCTGTCCGCGATGTCGAAGAGGATGTGTTCCTTGTCGCGGTAGTAGTGGTACAGCAGGGGCTTCGAGACGCCGCAGGTTTCCGCGAGTGCCGACATCGATGCGTTGTGGAAGCCTTTCTGCGCAAACAGCGCGGCAGCCGCGCCGAGGATCGTCGCGCGCTGCAGTTCGAATGTGGGTGCCTTGCCTCGAGCCATGCGCTGTTTTTTCCGTTTCGTCCGTTTCCGGGCCGCCGCCGGGCGCTCAGCGCTCGTCGAACGTGATCACGACCCGCTCGGTCAGCGGATGCGCCTGGCAGGTGAGGATGTAGCCGGCATCGATATCGGGCTGCTCGAGGGTGAAGTTCTTGTCCATGCGCACCTTGCCTTCGATGACTTTCGCCCGGCAGGTGCAGCACACGCCGCCCTTGCACGAATACGGCAGGTCCATGCCGGCGCGCAGCGCGACGTCCAGGATCGACGGATCTTCGGCGCGGAACTCCATCTCGCGCCTGAGACCGTCGGCGATCACGGTGACTTTCGCCTGCGCCGCGTCGCCCGGCTCGACATGATGTTCGGGCGCGGAAGCCGGCACGCCGAAGCGCTCGAGATGAACGTGCTCGTGCGCGACGCCGGCCTTGTGCAGCGCCGCCTCCACTTCGTCGATCATGCCGCCGGGGCCGCAGATGAACGCTTCGTCGATGGTATCGACCGGGATCAGCGTGTCGAGGAACGCGGCGACGCGCGCGGCATCGAGCCGGCCGTTGAACAGCGGCACTTCCTGCTCCTCGCGCGAGAACAGGTTGTACAGCGTGAAGCGCGACAGATAGCGGTTCTTCAGGTCCTCGAGCGCCTCGGCGAACATCACGCTGCCCTGGCGGCGGTTGCCATACACCAGTGTGAAGCGGCTCTTCGGCTCGGCGCGCAGCGTCGTCTTGATCAGCGACAGGATCGGCGTGATGCCGCTGCCGGCGGCGAACGCGACGTAGTGCTTGGCATGCGACGGGTCGAGCGGCGTGTGGAACCGGCCTTCGGGCGTCATCACGTCGAGCACGTCGCCGACCTTGATGCCGTTGTCGTTAACCCAAGTCGAGAACGCGCCGCCGGCGATCTTCTTGATCGCGACGCGCAGTTCGTCGTCATCGACGCCGGCGCAGATGGAATACGAACGGCGCATCTCTTCGTCGCCGACCCGCACCTTCAGGTTCAGGTGCTGGCCCTGCACGAAGCGGTAGTCGTCGGCGAGCTCGGCCGGCACCTCGAAACGCAGGCTTACCGATTCGGCCGTCTCGCGCCGCACTTCGGTGACTTTCAGGGGATGGAATTTCGGCGTTCTGGGGGTCATCAGTGGTCTCCATGGCCGCTCTCGGGCGACTTAGATCGGTTTGAAATATTCGAACGGTTCGAGGCACGAGCGGCAGCGATACAGCGCCTTGCACGCGGTCGAGCCGAATTCGGACAGGCGCACCGAATCGGTCGAGCCGCAGCGCGGACACGCGAGCTTCTTCGGCACGAAGCGGATCGGCTGCGGGCCGACCGGCGCGTCGCCGCCCGGCGGGGCGATGCCGTAGGCGCGCAGTTTTTCCTTCGCCGGCTCGGTGATCCAGTCGGTCGTCCAGGCCGGCGCGAGACGCGTCTCGACCGTCACGTCTCCGCCGCCGGCAGCGACCAGCGCGTCGCGGATGCTCTGCGCGATGACTTCGGTCGCCGGGCAGCCGGAGTAGGTCGGCGTGACGACGACGCGCAGGCCGGTGGCCGTCGCGACGACTTCGCGCACGATGCCCAGCTCGGTCACCGAGATCACCGGGATCTCGGGGTCCGGCACGGCCTCGAGCACCTGCCAGGCGCGGGCTTCGGTCAGCATGGCGGTCGTCGCCCCGCTCACCACTGCGCGCCGGGGTAGGTGCGCTGCATGATCTGCATCTCGGCGAGCAGATGCCCCATGTGCTCGCTGTGGCGGCCGAACTTGCCGTACGAACGGAACGGCGTGCGCGCCGGCACCGTCAGCGTCGCCTCGGCCAGCACCGGCATGACGAGCGCTTCCCACGCCGTTTCCAGTTCGCTCCAGACCGGGCCGACACCGGCCGCCGCGACCGCGTCGTCCACCGGCGTCGTGGCGAAGAACTCGGCCGTGTAGGGCCACAGGTAGTCGAGCGCGCCTTGCGCCCGGGCGTGCGAATCAGCCGTGCCGTCGCCGAGGCGGATCACCCAGTCGCCGGAGTGCTGCGCGTGGTAGCGCGCTTCCTTGATGCTTTTCGCGGCGATCGCGGCCAGCTCGGCATCGCTCGACGTCATCAGGCGTTCCCACAGCAGCTTCTGGAAGCTGCTGTAGAGGAAGTTGCGCACCATCGTGCGGCCGAAGTCCTGGTTCGGCAGCTCGCACAGCGTCAGGTTGCGATAGTTCGGCTCGGTGCGCAGGAACGCGAGTTGGTCCTCGTCGCGGCCGCGCCCTTCGAGCCGGCCGGCGTGGGTGAGCAGCATGCGCGCCTGGCCGATCAGGTCGAGCGACATGTTCGCGAGCGCCATGTCCTCCTCGAGCACCGGCGCGTGGCCGCACCACTCGGACAGGCGCTGGCCGAGGATCAGCGCGTTGTCGCCGAGGCGCAGCACGTATTCGATATGTTCGGGGCTTGTCATCTGTTGGGTCATCGTCATCGCCCTCTTACATGTGGTTCACTTCGTCCGGCAGCTGGTAGAACGTCGGGTGCCGGTAGATCTTGTCCTCGGCCGGATCGAACAGCTCCGGCTTCGCGTCGGGGTCGGAAGCGACGATGTGGTCGGCCTGCACGACCCACAGGCTCACGCCTTCCTGGCGGCGGGTGTAGACGTCGCGCGCGACCTGCAGCGCGAGCTTCGCATCCGGCGCATGCACGCTGCCGCAGTGTTTGTGGTCGAGTCCGTTACGGCTGCGGACGAAAACTTCCCACAGCGGCCATTCCTTGCGTTCCATGTCTATCTCCTCTGTTGAGAGCGGCTCAGCCCGCCCTTCGGTCAATTTGTTATCGGGATTCAGGCCGCACGGCTGTCGCGTGCGTCGTGCTTGCGCGCATATTCGAGCGCGGCCTCGCGTACCCACGCGCCGTCGTCCCAGGCCTTGACGCGTGCCGCGAGCCGGTCGACGTTGCCCTGGCCGTGGCCGTCGACGACATTCCAGAACTCGTCCCAGTCGATCGCGCCGAAGTCGTAATGGCCGCGCGCCTCGTTCCACTTGAGCTCGGGGTCCGGCATCGTCACGCCGAGCACCTTGGCCTGCTCGACCGTCGCGTCGACGAACTTCTGCCGCAGGTCGTCGTTCGAGATGCGCTTGATGCCCCAGCGCGAGCTTTGCGCGGAGTGCGTCGAATCCTTGTCGTGCGGGCCGAACATCATGATCGACGGCCACCACCAGCGGTTCACCGCGTCCTGCACCATGTCGCGCTGCTCCTCGGTGCCTTTCATCATCGTCAGCAGCAGGTCGTAGCCCTGGCGCTGGTGGAAGGATTCTTCCTTGCAGATGCGCACCATCGCCCGGGCATACGGACCGTAGCTGCACTTGCACAGCGGGATCTGGTTCATGATCGCGGCGCCGTCGACGAGCCAGCCGACGACGCCGATGTCGGCCCAGGTCAGCGTCGGGTAGTTGAAGATCGAGCTGTACTTCGCACGGCCCGAGTGCAGCGCGTCGAGCAGCTCGTCGCGCGACACGCCGAGCGTCTCGGCCGCCGCGTACAGGTACAGCCCGTGGCCGCCTTCGTCCTGCACTTTCGCGAGCAGGATCGCCTTGCGCTTCAAGGTCGGCGCGCGCGTGATCCAGTTGCCTTCGGGCAGCATGCCGACGATCTCGGAGTGCGCATGCTGGCTGATCTGGCGCACCAGCGTCTTGCGATAGGACTCGGGCATCCAGTCCTTCGCCTCGATATAGCCGCCGGCGTCGATCTTCGCGTCGAACTCGGCTTGGTAGGCAGGGTTCTCGATCGTCCGCGGCCCCTTCGCCTCAGTGTTCTGCTGGGGAATATCCAGAGCTTGTGTGTACATCGAATGTGCTCCTTCTTCATGTCCGGCCGCGCACGATCGCGCTGCCGGAAAATTCAAATTCTCTGATGGGTGCTGCTGCGTTCATTCCTTCGGGCGGCGGTCGATGACGCGCCTGGCCTTGCCGATCGTCACGCGCTCGATCGAGAACGGCTCGCCGACATGCACCTTCGCCGAAACGCCGATGAAAGTCTTGATGTGGTGCGCAAGCTCCTTCGCCAGCGCTTCCTTCTGCTCCGGATGACGGCCGACATCGGCCTCCGGGTTGATCTCGACTTTCACCGTCAGCGTGTCCATGTGGCCCTGCTTATCGACTTCGAGCACGTACTGCGGCGCGAGCTTGGGCATCTTGCAGATCAGCTCCTCGACCTGCGTCGGGAAGAGGTTCACGCCGCGGATGATCAGCATGTCGTCGGAACGTCCGGTGATCTTCGCCATGCGCCGCATGCTGCGCGAGGTCGGCGGCAACAGCCGCGTCAGGTCGCGCGTGCGGTAGCGGATCACCGGCATCGCCTCCTTCGTCAGCGTCGTGAACACCAGCTCGCCCTCGGCGCCGTCTGGCAGCACTTCACCGGTATTCGGATCGATGATCTCGGGGTAGAAGTGGTCTTCCCATACGACCGGGCCGTCCTTGCTCTCGATGCACTCGCTCGCGACGCCCGGCCCCATCACTTCCGACAGGCCGTAGATGTCCACCGCGTCGAGCCCGGAATGCGCCTCCATCGCCTCGCGCATCCCCTGTGTCCAGGGCTCGGCGCCGAAGATGCCGACTTTCAGCGAAGTCGACTTCGGGTCGATGCCCATGCGCTCCATCTCGTCGAGGATCGTCAGCATGTAGGACGGCGTCACCATGATGATGTCGGGCTTGAAGTCCTGGATGACCTGGATCTGCTTCTCGGTCTGCCCGCCGGACATCGGCACCACCACGCAGCCGAGCCGCTCGGCGCCGTAGTGCGCCCCGAGGCCGCCGGTGAAGAGGCCGTAGCCGTAGGACACATGCACCATGTCGCCGGCCCGCCCGCCGGCGGCGCGGATCGAGCGCGCGACGACATTGGCCCAGGTGTCGATGTCCTTCAGCGTGTAGCCGACGACGGTCGGCTTGCCGGTCGTGCCCGACGACGCATGCACCCGCGCAAGCTTTTCGCGCGGCACCGCGAACATCCCGAACGGGTAGTTGTCGCGCAGGTCGGCCTTCGCGGTGAACGGGAACCGGGCGAGGTCTTCGAGCGTTTTCAGGTCGTCGGGATGGACGCCCTGCGCATCGAAGCTCTTGCGGTAATGCGGCACGTTTTCATACGCATGGCGCACGCTCCACTTCAACCGCTCAAGCTGCAACGCGCGCAGTTCGTCGCGGCTGGCGGTCTCGATCGGCTCCAGATCACCGGGCAACGGCGTCTTCACTGGCATGGTTCTCTCCTCCAAAGGTTTTCGGCTGCGTGGATTTCATCATGAAGCACGATTGTGGCCACCACTGGACCTCGCATGCCCCGATCCACATCAAGGGTTGTTCACAAATCCACGACCGCCCGGCCTTTCAGGCGGTATGACTTGCCGCGCATCATCGCGAGCAGCTCGCCTTTCTGGTTGACGACACTGATGTCATAGACCCCGGTGCGGCCGGCGACGAAAAGCTCTTTCGCTTCGGCGATGAGCACGTCGCCCGGGCGGCCCGGCGCCATGAAGTCGAGGCTGATGCCCGACGCGACAGTCATTTCGTTGTGGCTGTTGCACGAATACGCGAACGCCGCATCGGCGAGCA
This sequence comes from Aromatoleum anaerobium, assembly GCF_012910705.2. Lineage (GTDB taxonomy): Bacteria > Pseudomonadota > Gammaproteobacteria > Burkholderiales > Rhodocyclaceae > Aromatoleum > Aromatoleum anaerobium. Next base: position 76,585 of record NZ_WTVG02000035.1, read on the forward strand.
GCGTGATGAAACCGCCGTGGCAGATGCCGAAAGCGTTGAGCATGTCGTTGCGCACCGTCATCGTCAGCTTCGCGTAGCCCGGCCCGACCGCTTCGACGCCGATGCCGAAGCTCTTCAGCGTCGGGTCCTTCTCCGACATGCCGTCGCGCACCCGTTCAGCGAGTGCCTGCGGCGCGAGCCCGTTCGTGAGATCACGGAATCCGGCCTCAGTCATGCACCAGCTCTCCCTTGAAAGCCTTGCGCTGCAGGAACGGCGACACCCGATAACGCTCCTCGCCGTAATGCGCAGCGAGGTTCGAGATCACTTCGGCGATGAACGCCGCGCCGAGCTGATCGGCCCACGCGAGCGGACCGCCTTTCGGGTAGTTGGTGCCGTGGCACATCGCGGTATCGACGTCGGCAGCGCTGGCAACGCCGTACAACACCGCATCGGCGGCCTCGTTGGCGAGCATTGCGACGACGCGCAGCGACAGCAGGCCGGCCACGTCGTCGATGACCGTCACATTGACGCCGGCTTTCTGCAGCGTGCCGATGACGGCGCGGAACGCGCCCAGGCCGCACTGGTCGGCGCGCGCGACGGTGATGCGCCCGGTCGCGGCAAAGTCGAGGCACAGGTCGAGCAGCACCAGGTTCGGGCACTCCTCCTCGACCGCACGGCGGGTCGCAGTGCGCCCGTCGGACAGCGCGACGCACGCCGCGCCGATCTTCATCCAGCCGCGTCCGCCCTTGCCCGCTTCGCGCCGCACTTCGACGCCACCGGCTTCGAGCCGCGCGATCAGCGGCGCCGCGGCGCCAATGTCGCCGACAACCGCGATCTTCGCCTCGGCGTTGCGCAGCGGTTCGCTGCGCGCCGGCGGCCTGACCGCGCCTTCGGCATAGTCGTAGAAGCCGCGCCCGCTCTTGCGGCCGAGCCGGCCGGCAAACACCAGTTCCTGCTGGATCAGGCTCGGGGCGAAGCGGCGATCGTTGAAATACGCCTCGAACACCGATCGCGTCACGGCAAAATTCACGTCGTGCCCGATCAGGTCCATCAGTTCGAACGGTCCCATCGCGAAGCCGCAGCCTTCGCGCAGGATCGCGTCGAGCGTCTGCGGTTCGGCCGCTTTCTCGGCGAGCACGCGCAACGCTTCGGCGTAGTACGGTCGCGCGACGCGGTTGACGATGAAGCCCGGCGTCGACTTCGCATGCACCGGAATCTTGCCCCACGCGCGCGCCGTCGCGTGCAGCGTGTCGGCGACTGCGCGCTCCGTCGCGAGCCCCGAGACGATCTCGACGAGCGCCATGCGCGGCGCCGGGTTGAAGAAATGCAGCCCGGCGAATCGCTCGGGACGAGCGAGTCCGGCGCCCATCGCGGTGATCGACAGCGACGAGGTGTTGCTCGCGAGGATCGCGTCTTCGCCAAGCAGCGCTTCGAGGTCCCTGAACAGCGACTGCTTGACGCCGAGATCCTCGACGATCGCCTCGATCGCGAGGCCGGCATCGCGCGCGTCGGCAAGGGCTGATAACGGCAGCACGCGCGCCAGGATTGCCTGGGCGTCGGCTTCGGGCAGCCGCCCCTTGCCGACGAGGTAGCGCAGGTCCTTGTCGATACCGGCAAGACCTGACCGAACCGCCTCGGGGCGGCCGTCGTACAGATACACCGTGTGGCCGGCGCGCGCGGCAACGTGCGCGATGCCGCTGCCCATGGCGCCGGCGCCAATCACGAGCACTTTCACGTTCTTGTTGAGCGCCTTCATTTGACGTCCTTTACAGCGAATGGCGAGAGTTGCATGGTCCTAATCCCCCTTGAACCGGGGCGCGCGCTTTTCGATGAATGCGGCGACGCCTTCGCGATAGTCGTTCGACTGGCCGCACACCGTCATCATGTTGCGCTCGAGGTCGAGCTGGGTTTCAAAGTCGTTCGTCGAGCTTGCCCAGATCGCCTTCTTGGTCTGCGCGTAGCCGAAGGTCGGACCTTGCGCGAGGCTCGCCGCGACCTGCTGCACGGTCGGCATCAGCGCGTCGTCGTCGACGCATTTCCAGATCAGGCCCCACTGTTCGGCCTGTTCGGCGCCGAGCTTCTCGCCGAGCAGCGCGAGGCCGAGCGCGCGCGCCGGGCCGACGAGGCGCGGCAGGATCCAGCTGCCGCCGGTGTCCGGCACCACGCCGAGCTTGCTGAACGACTGGATGAAGCTCGCCGAACGCGCCGCGAACACGAGGTCGCACGCCAGCGCGATGCTCGCCCCGGCGCCGGCCGCCACGCCATTGACCGCAGCGATAACCGGCAGGTCGAGGTTGCGCAGCGCCATCGCCAAGGGCTTGTAGTTCTTCTCGACCGATGCGCCGAGGTCGACCGGCGCCTCGCCCGGGGCGACCGCGCGGTCGGAGAGATCCTGCCCGGCGCAGAAACCGCGCCCGGCGCCGGTGATCACGAGAACGCGGACGGTGCCGCTGTCGCGACCGGCCTTCACCGCGGCGAGCGCCTCGCGCACTTCCTCATGCATGCGGTTCGTGAAGCTGTTGAGCCGGTCAGGGCGGTTCAGCGTCAGCGTCGCGACTCCGCCGACGACTTCCATGCGGATCGTTTCTCCCTGCATGTCAAACTCGTTGCTCATTCAGGTCTCCTGATTGTTTGCCCGGGTGCGGCGTGGCACCCTGTCGGCGTCCCGGTCGCGTCCTGCCAGCGTCGAATTGGGGGTGCTGGGGGGTGCTGGAGTTGTTTGACCGACCGGTCAATCAATAGTAATCTTGACCCAGATCAAAAGACAACTGTTTTTTGCTTGACAAGTTTTCCGCGCTGCAACATCGGCGCACCCCAGAACGCAGAGCCCTGCGCGGCGGCATCCCATCCCGACGAGAGGAGAGTTCCATGACCCACCCGCTGTTCGAAAAACACCGCGCCACGCTCGACGCAGCCGTCCAGGCAATCCGCACCCGCGGCTTCTGGACGCCGTATCCCGAGATGCCCAGCCCGAAGGTCTATGGCGAGACCGCCAATGAAGACGGCAAGCGCGCGGTCGAAGCCTGCTTCGGCCAGGACTTTCCGCTCGACCAGGCGGGCGAAACCGGCCGGCACGCTCCGGAACGCTCGCCGTACGGCATCGATCTCGGCGTGCGCTATCCGGTGTGCTCCCCATCGGCACTCGTCGAGGCGGCGCAGGCCGCGCAGGATGGCTGGCAGCGGCTCGGGGCGGAAGGGCGCGTCGGCGTCTGCCTCGAGATCCTCGACCGCCTGAACAAGCGCAGCTTCGAGATTGCGCACGCGGTGATGCTGACGACCGGCCAGGGATGGATGATGGCTTTCCAGGCCGGCGGCCCGCACGCCCAGGACCGCGGGCTCGAAGCGGTCGCCTATGCGTGGGACGAGATGAGCCGCATCCCCGCCGAAACGGTATGGGAAAAGCCGCAGGGCAAGAATCCGCCGCTGCGGATGAAAAAGCACTTCGAGGTCGTCGGCCGCGGCGTGGCGCTGGTGATCGGTTGCGGCACGTTCCCGACTTGGAACACCTATCCGGGACTCTTCGCCGCGCTGGCGACCGGCAACCCGGTGATCGTCAAGCCGCACGAGCACGCGATCCTGCCGGCGGCGATCACCGTGCGCATCGCCCGCGAAGTGCTCGCCGAGCAGGGCCTGGACCCGAACCTCGTCAGCCTCGCGGTCGTCACGAAGCGCGAGGACACGCAAGCGCTCGCGACTCACCCGGCGGTCAAATCCATCGACTTCACCGGCGGCAACCTGTTCGGCCAGTGGCTGATCGACAACGCCCGGCAGGCGCAGGTGTATGCCGAGCTCGCCGGCGTCAATAACGTCGTCGTCGAGTCGACCGATGCATACAAGGCGATGCTGCGCAACCTCGCGTTCACGCTGTGCCTGTATTCCGGCCAGATGTGCACGACGACGCAGGCGATCCTGGTGCCGGCCGGCGGCATCGACACCGACCAGGGGCACAAGAGCTTCGACGAGTTCGCCGCCGACCTCGCCGCCGCGATCGACAAGACGCTCGCCGACCCGGCGGTCGCGACCGCGGTGCTCGGAGCGATCCAGTCCGCGGACACGCTGCGCCGCATCGACGAAGCCGGCGAGTACGGCAAAGTGGCGCTCGCGTCGCGCAAACTCGAACACCCCGAGTTCCCGAACGCGGAAGTGCGCACGCCGGTGCTGCTCACTTGCGACGCAAGCAACGAGAAAAGCTACATGACCGAGCGTTTCGGCCCGATCTCGTTCGTCGTCCGCGTCGCCGATGCCGACGCCGCGGTAGCGCTGTCCGAGCGCATCGTGCGCGAGCACGGCGCGCTGACGGTCGGCGTGTACTCGACGAAGCCGCAGGTGCTCGATGCGATGACCGCGGCGACGATGCATGCCGGGGCGGCGCTGTCGATCAACCTGACCGGTGCCGTGTTCGTCAATCAGTCGGCGGCGTTCTCCGACTATCATGGAGTCGGCATGAACCCGGCGGCCAATGCGAGCTACGCCGACAGCGCCTTCGTCGCAAACCGCTTCCGCGTCGTGCAGCGGCGCTATCACGTCGAATGAGGTAACGCCTCTCGCCGTGCAAACGGGGCGCTGCGGCGCCCCGTTTGCATCGCCGGCTGTGCGCCCACCGCACGCCGCGCTCTGGGCGCCACCCTCCGGCGCTCTTGTCCCTTTTCGAATCCGGGAGACTCAAACGATGCCCTGCTACGAAATCGACGGCCTGCGTCCGGTCGTCCACCCGAGCGCCTTCGTCCACCCCGACGCGGTGCTGATCGGTGACGTCATCGTCGGCGCGCGCTGCTACGTCGCGCCGCTCGCGAGCCTGCGGGGCGACTTCGGCCGCATCATTCTCGAAGCGGGGTCGAACCTGCAGGACAACTGCGTGATGCACGGCTTTCCGAACCTCGACACGATCGTCGAGGAGGATGGCCATATCGGCCACGCGGCGGTGCTGCACGGCTGCCGCATCGGCCGCAACGCGCTCGTCGGCATGAACGCGGTGGTGATGGACAACGCGATCGTCGGCGACTCGGCGGTCATCGCCGCCTGCGCCTTCGTCAAGGCCGACATGGTCGTCCCGCCACGCATGCTCGCCGCGGGCGTCCCGGCAAAGGTGGTCCGTGAACTCACCGCGCAGGAAATGGAATGGAAAGTCGACGGCACGCGCTGCTACCACGAACTCACCGTGCGCAGCCTCGCGACGCTGAAACCGTGCGTGCCGCTGGCCGAGCCCGAAGCGAACCGCCCGAAATTCGACCTGCCGCCAGGCATCGTGCCGCTCGTCGATCTGAAGCGGGGCAAGTGACGAGCCATGCCCGACCACGGCAATCTGTTCGACTTGCCGCCGCCCGCACCCGGCGCGGAGATTTTCGCCACGCTGTTCGCCAATGCGCACCTGCGTATCGAGCGCATCGCGTCGAACGCGGCGACGAGCCCTGAAGGCTTCTGGTACGACCAGCCCGACGACGAATGGGTGATGCTGGTCCGCGGCGAGGCAATGCTCGCGTTCGCCGACGGCCGGCAGTTGGTGATGGGTGCCGGCGACTGGGTGACGATTCCGGCACATTGCCGTCACCGCGTTGTCTCGACCGGGCCTGACGCCGTGTGGCTCGCCGTGCATGCGGCGGGCGAACGCGGGAACTCTTGAAGGGGCGCTGCGGCAGGCGAAATGCAAAAGCAAAACGGCGACGACCTTCCGGTCGTCGCCGTTTTGCCGTTCACCGCCGCCGTCACCGTGACGGACGACGGCTTGTGCGGACCAGGCTCAGTGGCCCGAGGCGCCGGCCGCGCCGATACCCGTCTCGGAGCGCACCTTCTGCGCGATGTAACCGGCCCGGTCTTCCTTCGCACGCGCACTGTTGTCGAGGATCGAGAACAGCCAGATGCCGATGAAGCCCGCCGCCATCGAGAACAGCGCCGGCGAGGTGTAGGGGAACAGTGCCGAGCCCTTCGGATTGCCGAGCGTCACTTCCCACACCGACGGCGACACGACGGTCAGCGCGACGGCAGTGATCAGAGTTTGTGAATCTTTCGTTCGCAGGACCGATTAGACGCGCGAGCGGGGTTAACGCCGTTTTGCTGGGCGCGATAGGGTTTTTGCATCGTTTGTGCTGCTATCGACGGTTCATTTGACGTTTTTCCCCATTTTTCGCCCCTTAAACCCCGATTCCGGGAACTGCGGACGCACCTGTCCCTACCCCGAGCAATTCCGGTGCGAGGCTGACCATGCGCATCAGGTTGTGCGCCAAAGCAAAGATCAGCATCACACACTTGACCTTCGCCAGACCCCGCACCCGGAACTGCTGCAGGCCGCGGTTGCGGCTGTGCGCATTGACGCATTCGGCCGTTGCCGCTCGCCGCTTGTAAATGACCTTGGCCTCGTCCGTGCCCATCCGCTGCCGCCAGGCCGCCACCGCTTCGCTGTCGCCGGCCTTCGCCTGGTGCGGATCGACCGCCTTGTCCTTGGGTTGCGGCACCGGCCCATAAACGACGGTGCTCCGGCTCGCCTGCTCGATCTGCTCGTGCCCGACGTAGCCGCCATCGACCAGCCAAGCCTCCGGGGCCTGACCACAGCGCGCGGTGACCTGCTCGATCATCGGCACCATCTGCCCTTGGTCGCTGCCGACGGTGGCCACCTCGACCCCCACGATCACCAGCGAGTCGGCGTCGCTCGCCAGCTGCGGGTTGTACGCCGGCCGAAAGCCGCCGTCGCCCATCTTCATCACCGTCGCTTCGGCATCGGTCATCGACGCGCGCGCCTGGTCGGGGTTTTTGCCTTGCCGCTGCTTGATCGCTTCGATCTCGGGCAGCCGCGCCAGCGCTTTCTCAAGACGCGCTTCACGCTCTTTCGCCGCCCGTAGCCGGGCCGCTTCCCGCGCCCGTTCGGCCTGCGCCGGGTCCGCCTCCACCTCGGCTTTGAGCCGCGCCACGGCCGCGCGCGCCGCCTCCAGGTAGCCTTCGAGCTTCTCCTTGCGGCGAAACGAGCCCGCCCCGGCGCTGGCGCGCACCCGCATCCCGTCCTGCGCCACCTGTTTGAGCTTGACCACCCCGGCCGCCATCAGGCTGGCGATGCTCACACTCAACAACTCGTCCAGCCCTTCGCCCTGATCCTTGCGAAAGTCCGAAAGGGTGTGGTGATTGACCTGAACCCCGCCGCACAACCAGCGGTAGGCGTCATGCGATTCGAGCAGCCGTGACACCGCCCGCGCGCTGCCCACCCCGTCGAGCGTGGCGTACAACCACAGCGCCAGCAAAATCTCCGGCGCGATTGCCGAGCGGCCCACCCCGCCATCGACCGCACGAATCCCGGCGTAGAACCGTGACAGGTCCTGCCGCTCGACGTACGCCCACACCAGGCGCGCCCGATGCCCCTCCGGCAGCAGTGACTCCAGGTCACTTGCCCGAAACTCCATCTGCCCCCGGTTGGGCAGCAGCACCCGTGCTCGCATCTTCGTCATCGGCGCAAATCCAGACCTCGTAGCAAGACCTAATTATAACAACGGCATATAACTGGCCGGGGATTTTTCACAGCCTCTCAGGCCGAGGAAACCCCCGATCGTCGCACCGCGCGTCGTGCAGTCCTTCCACAGCACCGACATGAACAGCACCGGGAAGTTGGCCGAAGCGGCGATCGCGAAGGCCAGCGACACCATGAACGCGATGTTCTGCTTCTCGAACGCGATGCCGAGCACGACGGCGACAACGCCGAGGGCGATCGTTGTCATCCGCGACACGCGCAGTTCCGAGGCCGAGTCCGCATTGCCCTTCTTGAACACCGTCGCGTACAGGTCATGCGACACCGCCGAGGCGCCCGACAGCGTCAGGCCGGCCACGACCGCGAGAATCGTCGCGAACGCCACCGCCGAGATGAAGCCGAGGAAGACGTTGCCGCCGACCGCGTTGGCGAGGTGGATAGCGGCCATGTTGCTGCCGCCGATCAGGCCGCCCTTCGCATCGAGGAAGCCGGGGTTCGTCGACACCAGCACGATCGCGCCGAAGCCGATGATGAAGGTGAGGATGTAGAAGTAGCCGATCCAGGTCGTCGCCCAGAACACCGACTTGCGCGCCTGCTTCGCATCGGGCACGGTGAAGAAGCGCATCAGGATGTGCGGCAGGCCGGCGGTGCCGAACATCAGCGCCATGCCGAACGAGATCGCCGAGATCGGGTCCTTGATGAACGAGCCCGGTCCCATGATCGCCTGGCCGATGATGCTTGCCTCCTCGGGCGTCTTGCCGGCCGACAGCGCGAGCTGCGCCTTGACCTGCGTCGAGGCGGCGAACAGCGCTTCAGGCGAGAAGCCGTAGGACAGCAACACCATGAAGGCCATGAAGGACGCGCCGGCGAGCAGCAGGCAGGCCTTGATGATCTGCACCCAGGTCGTCGCGGTCATGCCGCCGAACAGCACGTAGACCATCATCAGCGCGCCGACGATGACGACCGCTATCCAGTACTCGAGACCGAACAGCAGCTTGATCAGCTGGCCGGCGCCGACCATCTGCGCGATCAGGTAGAACGCGACGACGACGAGCGTGCCCGACGCGGCAAACGCGCGGATCGGCGTCTGCTTGAAGCGGTACGCGGCGACGTCGGCGAACGTGAACTTGCCGAGGTTGCGCAGCCGCTCGGCCATCAGGAAGGTGATCACCGGCCAGCCGACCAGAAAGCCGATCGAGTAGATCAGGCCGTCGAAGCCGCTCGCCATCACCGCCGCGGAAATACCGAGGAAGGACGCCGCCGACATGTAGTCGCCGGCGATCGCCAGCCCGTTCTGGAAGCCGGTGATGCCGCCGCCGGCGGTATAGAAGTCGGCCGCCGATTTGGTCTTTGCCGCGGCCCATTTGGTGATGTACAGCGTGCCGAGGACGAACGCGCCGAACATCGAGATCGCGGTCCAGTTGGTCGCCTGCTTCTCGGCCTGGCCGAGGTCGGCGCCGGCGGCGAGCGCCGCGGCCGACAGCAGCGCGAGGATCAGTCCTGCGCCGATATGCGTGAAACGGCCGCTCATTTGCCGGTCTCCTTGATGATTTCCTGGGTCAGCGTGTCGAACTCGGAGTTCGCGCGGCGGACATAGATGCCGGTGATGATGATCGTGAACACGATCACGCCGAAACCGACCGGGATGCCGACGGTCATGACGCCTTCGCCGAGCCGCTGCGAAAACACTTCTTTGTTGAACGCGATGATCGCGATGAAGCCGTAGTAGACGAACATCATCAAGGCGGTCAGCAGCCAGCCATACGACGAACGCGTCTTGACCAGCTGTTGGTACTTCGGATTGGCAATGACTCTTGCCACCATATCGTTCTGCATGTCTCCCTCCACTCGTACGGTAGTCAGGCCGGATTTTCATCCGGACAGACGAAACGTAGTCCCGGAGACTTACGCCCGGCTTACGCATCTCAAAAACTTGCTCTTATGTGCGTATAAAGACGGTTTTCGATTCGCCAGCGGGAGGCGAGCGTGGCGCAGGACGCGCTGCCCGGCACAATCAGTTGACGCGCACAAGCTGGCGCGGGCCGGCCAGCGGCGATGCCGGCGAATGATCGGGCGCGACCAGCTGCACCGGGCCGACGTCGGGCGCCGGAGGGAGTTCCCACAGTTCGCGGTAGGCTGCGCTGTAGTTCATCAGCTGCTCTTCCATGCGCGCGAGGCGATCGGCCGGGCGGGTCACCGTGACCGGGCCGATCGCCGAGTAGCCGAGTCCGGCGCGCTGGCCTTCGACGCGCAGCCCGATGAGGTCGAGCATCGTCGGCAGCATGTCGAAATGCGTGACCTGGTCGGTATTCTTCACGAGCTTCCTGTCGCCGCCGATCAGCAGGTTGAAGATCGTGCGGTGCGGGTTGCTGACCAGCTTGTCGTATGACGTGTTGCCCATCGCGAGGTGGTCGCCCTGCACGACGATCGCGACGCGATCCATCCAGCCCTTCGCGGCGATATGCTCGATGAAGTCGGCGACCTGGCCGGCCGTGCATTCGACGATGCCGTCGAAATCGCTGCGTCCCTCGCGCGCGCAGCGCGACGACAGATGCCCGTAGGGATGATGGGTGTCGATCGTCAGCACCGTCAGGTTGAACGGCCGTTTCGCTTTCATCAGCACGCCGAGTTCCTCGCGCGCGCGGCGGAACAGATCATCGTCGTGCAGTCCCCAGCCGCTCATCGTCTCGGGTTTTTCGCCGAGGCCGACCCACTCTTCGCGGCCGAGCACTTTTGCGTAATGGTGATCGCGGAAGAAATTGCCGACCCCGCCGAAGACAAGGCTCGAGCCGTTCAGGAACACGTTCGTGTAGCCCGCCCCGGCGAGGATGTCGCCGAGGCAGTGCGCCCGGGGCAGAAAGCGGTCGATCTGCTCGCCCTGCGTGTTGCCACCGAACAGCGCCACCGACTTCAACGGCAACCCGCACTGCGTCGCGACGATTCCCGCGATGGTGAAATGGGCGCCGGGCATCTGGCGATAGTCGTCGAACGCGATCGCCCGCGGCTTGTAGGCGTTCAGGCGCTGGAGCAGGTCGCGCCCGAACAGCGCCGGGTCCGAGTAAGTGTTCTCGAGGCTTTCGACGTAGATCAGGACCAGGCTTTTCGGTTTCTCCTTGCGCAGGCTGACGCGGCGCGGGTCGACATAGGATCCGGAAAAATAATCCTCGCCGAAATAGGTGCGGACATAGCTCGCAAGCGAGAAGCTGTCGATGAAGAACGCGCTCCCCGTGCCGAACACGACCAGCGGCAGGGCGTGCGGCAGCGCGCGCCGGAACGCTCCCTTCAACAGCTCGCCGACGTGCGCGCTGCGCCTGCGGATCGCGCCGAGCACCGGGCCGATCACCCGCATCGGCGCGGCTTCGCGATGCGCGCGGAGGTAGCGGACGTACGTGTCGAGTGCCCACAGCACGAGCGCGAGGGCGACCGGCAGCGCAACGCCGCGCCACAGGAAGCGCACGAGCAGTTGCGGGTCGCTCGAGAGCAGGCCTTCGGTGCCGAGGTTCAGGTGATAGAGAACCTGGTCGATGCTGACCGACCCGAACTCGTCGGTCAGCCAGTCGGGGACGGCGTAGAGGAGGCAGCCTGCGAGGTAGGCGAGGGGTTTCAAGAGTGAGTGCAGACGCATGGCCAAGCCCTCCGGAGGCCGGCTTCCGGGCGCAAGCAGGGTCCGGAAGGTGCGCAATATTACCGTAATGTTGCAGCGACCACCGAACGACGCGGCGGAGGCGTCCGTTGAAGGACCGCCACCGGCATGACGAACGACACACGCCTGTCACAGCCAGCGACGAATGCGGCGGCGGTGTGGCAAAGTAGCGTCTTGTCGCCTACCAGGCCCCGCGCCTTCACTACATGAGACCCGCCCGCGCGCTGATCGATCTCGACGCCCTGCGCCACAACTACAACCTTGCCCGCGGCCGTCACGGTGGCCGGGCCCTTGCCGTCGTCAAGGCGAACGCATACGGCCACGGCGCGGTGCAATGCGCGCGGGCGCTCGCCGCCGACGCCGACGGTTTCGCGGTCGCGTTCCTCGAAGAGGCGCTTGAACTGCGCGCCGCCGGCATCGACCAGCCGATCCTGCTGCTCGAAGGCGTGTTCGCCGCCGCCGAGCTCGACGAAGTGGTTCGCCACGACTTGTGGATCGTCGTCCATCATGCCGAGCAGCTGCGCATCATCGACCACGCGCGCCCGGCGCTGCCGCTCGAGGTATGGCTCAAGATGAACAGCGGCATGAACCGCGCCGGCTTCCTGTCGCACGAGCTGCGCCCGGCGTGGCAGCGCCTCAAGGACAGCGGCAAGGTCGGCGGCATCACGCTGATGACCCACTTCGCGCGCGCCGACGAACCGCACGTCCTCGCGACCACCGAGCAGCTCGCGGCATTCGACACTGCGACGCGCGACTTGCCCGGTCCGCGCAGCCTCGCGAACTCCGGCGCGATCCTCGGCTGGCCGGCCACTCACCGCGACTGGTCGCGCCCAGGCATCCTGCTGTACGGTGCCGACCCCATGCCCCACGAGCCGAACGGCCTGCGCCCGGTGATGACGCTCGAGAGCACGGTGATCGCGGTACGGGAGATCCCCGCAGGCGCGCCGCTCGGCTACGGCGGGCACTTTCACGCCGAGCGCGCGACCCGCGTCGGCCTCGTCGCGCTCGGCTACGCCGACGGCTATCCGCGCAGCGTGCCCAACGGCACTCCGGTCGCCGTTGACGGCCTGCGCACGCGCCTGATCGGGTGCGTGTCGATGGACCTGCTGACCATCGATCTAACCGATCTCCCCGCTGTCGGCCTGGGCAGCCGCGTCGAGCTGTGGGGCGCGAACATTCCGGTGAACCGCATCGCCCAGGCCGCGAAGACGATTTCCTACGAACTCCTCTGCAACGTCAAGCGGGTACGTTTCGAATATTCGGGCTGAGCGCACGGCCGGGAGCGGGAGGCTGCATGGCGACTGGCAAGAGACGAACGCTCGCCGCGCTGATCGCGGCGGGAAGCACGCTGCTGGCCGCGTGCGCCGGCCCGCCGTTTCGCGCGGCACCGCGCCTCGACCCGCACACGCGTTGCGAAGCCCTCTTCGCCCGCGTCGATGACGCCGTCGCGCGCGAAGGGGTCGGCGACGCGTCGGCGGCCCGCATCCGCGGCTTTCCGCACCTGAGGGTCGATCGCCTGCTCGCGAGCTTCGGCACCGAAGCGAGCGGCGACGCCGCGGTGCGGTTCTGGGCGGGGCGACTCGCACACCTCGACGCCGCGGCGCGCGACGCCGAAATCGCGAATCTTCCGCCGCCGGCACGCGACGCGCTCGCCGTCGCAATTCCGCAGCCGCACGCCGACCTCGCCGCGGCGCTCGCGCAGTGTCGCGGCGAACTGCTCGCGGCCGACCTTGCCGACCCCGTCCGGCTCGCCGCGCTGCGCGACGCCGCAGTGGTGCCGGATGACTACAGCACCGTACGGCGCATTGCCGGACTCTACCCGCTGACGCGGATCCCGTTCGCCGCCGGCGTCCGGATGTTCGAGCGCGAGACCGCGCAAGTCTTCGCGCTGCCGCTTGCCGCGTTGCCCGTTCAGGGTCGGCTGCAGCGCTTCGCCCCGTCCGACGAAGCATTGCCGTCGCGACGTGAACAGGCGCGACGGATTCGCCAAGCAGCGGCGAATCCGCTCGGCGTGCCGTACGTGGAGGGCGAAGCCCTGCACGTTCTCGCGCTCGCCCATGCCCCGGTGCTGGAAGTCGATGTCGCGGGCGACGACGACCTGATCGGCACGCCGGCGTGGCCGCCGCGAGGCCCGGCAAGCGTCGATCCGTCGCAGCCGGCCGTTTTCTACCGCGCGGCGCACACGCGCGTCGGCGGGCAGGTGCTGCTGCAGCTGGTCTACACGGCGTGGTTCCCGGCGCGGCCCCCGCACGGCGCGCTCGACCTGCTCGCCGGACATCTCGACGGCCTGGTGTGGCGCGTGACCCTTGCGCCCGACGGCGAACCGCTGCTGTTCGACAGCATCCACCCCTGCGGCTGCTACCATTTTTTCTTCCCGACGCCGCGAGCACGACCGCGCATCGCCCCGGCCTCGTTCGACGAGTGGCGGTTCGTGCCCCAGGCCCTGCCGCGCCAGGCCGAGCCGCAGCGCGTCGTGCTGCGCATCGCCGCGCGCACGCATTACCTGCAGCGCGTGCACGAGCAGCCATCTTCAGTGCCGACGCCGCCGTCCCGTTATGCCCTGCAACCGGACGACGTCCTGCGCCGCCTGCCGCTGTCGCACGGCGAAAGCCGCAGCCTGTATGGTCCCGACGGCTTCGTCGCCGGCACCGAACGCGCCGAGCGCTTCCTCTTCTGGCCGATGGGAATCGTCAACCCGGGCGCGATGCGCCAGTGGGGGCGGCACGCGACCGCGTTCGTCGGGCGCCGTCATTTCGACGATCCGCGCCTGATCGACGAGCGCTTCGAACTGCTCCTCGATGGCGAGGATGTTCCGCCGGCAAACACTCGATGACGTCGTCGCGCCGCCACGCGATTCTTGTTCTTGCTCAAGGCGGCAGCGCTTGCGGCTCCCTAGCATTTCCAACCAGCGGACACTTGCCGCACCCACCCCCACCCCCGGAGGATGCTTTCATGAATGAACTGCCGATCATCGACCGTTCCGTATTCCCGTTCGACGCCCGCGGCGTCGCCAAGCGCTTTCGCCACGCGGCGATCTTCGGCGCCCTCGAGTCCCTCGAAGAAGGGGAAACGATGCGTTTCGTGAACGACCATGATCCGCTGCCGCTGCTCGGTCAGATCCAGCAGCGTTATGGCTCGCAGATCAAGATCAATTACGTCGCCCGCGAACCGGGCAACATCGTCATCGATTTCACCGTCCAGCTGAACGCCCAGGAACCCGTACCGGCCGAACCGGCGCCGCGCAGTGCCGGCGGATGCGGTGGCGGTGGCGGCGGCTGCGGCTGCGCCGGGACCTGAGCACCTCCTCTTGCATCGGACGCGCGGGGTGCAACGTGCACTCCGCCGCGGCCGGATCGCGGCCACCTCCCCCGCGGTAACGTCCTCGCGGAAATACCATCGCCCGCGCATCCGGCGGATGACAGCGTTACTGGCGAACGCGGTCGATCACGATCTCCACGTTCGCCGCATCCGGCGCGACGTTCACCGGCTCCCCTTCGAGATCGCCTGCCCGGGCGGTCGCCTCGCCGTGCTTCGACAATCTCGCCCCGATGCTCAATTGCGCCGGGAGCGGTTCCTTCGACATGCGCGGTGCGTTTTCGAAGCTGAATGACGCGGGCAGGTCGCCCGCGCGCAGGCGCAGCGCCGCCACCGGCATCCCGCCCTCCACCGGGCGGGCGAAGACGAACACGGTGTCGTCCGCTTCGACCTGCGCAGCAAGCCCGGCCGAGATGCTGATCCGGCCGCTGACCTTGAGCGCCTCTTCAGCCCCCTGCGCGGCCCCCTCCCCGGCGCTGCCGCCCGTCCGCGCCGCGCCCGCACCCGCCGCTTCCAGCAACGGCATGCCGCCCTTGGCGCGCGCCTCGTTGATGCTTGCGACGACCGCTGCGTACACGCCTTCGCCGGGGTCCATGTTCGCGAGGATGCGTTCCCAGTGAGCGGATGCGGCGGCGAAATCCTCGCGCTGGAACGCCGCCGTGCCGGCGAGCGCCAGCGCCTTGAGGTGAGCCGGGTCGAGTTCGAGCGCCCGGCGGATGAGGCGGTCCGGGTCGCCGTCGAACCTGCCCCCCGCCGCGCCGGCGAGCAGGTCGGCCCAGTCGGCGAGAATGTCCGCCTGGTCCGGAATCTTCGCGCCGAGCTTGCGCCAGGTCGCCGCGGCCCCGTCGAGATCGTTCGTCATCGAGTAGGAGCGGCCGAGCATCATCCACCCTTCGACATCGTTCGGCTCGCGTTCGAGGCGCTGCGCGAGTTGGGCGACCAGTGCCGACATCTGCTCGGGCGTGATCTGGTGTTCCTGCTGCGCGGCGATCTGCGCCGGATCGAGCCCGCGCGGTTCGCCAAGTGCGAGGTAGAACAGCACCGCGAGCGCCGGCAGCGCGACCACCACCGCGACTGCCCATTGGCGTGCCGGCCGCAGATCGGCGCCGCCTTCAGCCGCGCGCCCCTCTTCGAGCGCGCGCTGTTCGAGCTCTTCGCGCGAGCGCTGATAGTCGGCCTCGGCAATGTGGCCGGCCGCATGTTCGGCCTCCAGCTCCGCCAGTTGCTCGCGCAGCACGACGAGCACGGTTTCGGCCTGGCGCTGCCGGTGCGCCTGTTCGCGCGCGCGGCTCCCGCCACCGAGCAGCGGCGGAACGACAAGCAGCAACGCACCGGCCACCAGCACGGTGGCCAGAATCAGGAAGGGAATCACGAACGGGGCTCCTCGGAGGAAGGGGACGTGCCAGGGGACGTGCCGTCGAGCAGGGCGCGGGCGCGGGCACGCTCGTCACGCGTCAGGTGCGGCGCGCTGCGGACCTCCTCGGCGCGGCGGCGCAGGCGCCATCCCAGCCAGCCCGCGCCGGCGACGAGCAGCAGCGCCGGCCCCAGCCACAGCAGCAGCGTCGTGCCCTTGAACGGCGGGAGGTACAACACGAAATCGCCGTAGCGCGCGACAAGATAATCGACGACTGCCTCTTCGCTCTTGCCGGCCGCCAGCTGCTCGCGGACCTGATTGCGCAGGTCCAGCGCGAGCGGCGCGTTCGACTCGGCGATCGACTGGTTCTGGCACACCAGGCAGCGCAGCTTGTGCGACAGATCCATGACACGCTCTTCGAGCTGCGGGTCGGTCACGAGCGGCGCGGCTTCGTCGGCGGCGAATGCCTGCGGCGGCGCGACGGCGAGGATCAGCGTGAACAGCGCGGCCGACACGGCCGAAGGCAGCAGATGCCGGAAGGAGCTAGCTCGCACGCGACAGCTCCGCGATCTTCGGCAGCAGCACGTCGCGCACCGCCTCCCGGGTGACCGGGCCGATATGCTTGTAGCGGATCACGCCCTGCCGGTCGATGAGGAAAGTCTCGGGCACGCCATACACGCCGTAGTCGATCCCCACGCGCCCGTCGGCATCGACGACCGAGGCCGTGTAAGGGTCGCCGTGCGCTTCGAGCCAGGCGATCGCTTCGGGGCGCGTGTCCTTGTAATTGAGGCCGACGAGCGGCACGACCTTGTCGCGCGCGAGTTCCATCAGCACCGGATGCTCCTCGCGGCACGACACGCACCACGACGCCCAGACGTTCAGCAGCCACACTTCGCCGCGCATGTCGGCGACGCCGAGCGCGGTGTCGGCGGCCGCCAGCGTCGCGAGGCGGAACTGCGGCGCCGGTTTGTCGACCAGCGGCGACGGCACTTCGCGCGGATTGAGCTGCAGCCCGTAGCCGAGGAAGCCTGCCAGCACGAGGAACAGCGCGAGAGGGACGAGAAACTTCGCTTTCATTGTCGATTACTCATGTCGTCCGGCGCGCCGCACCGGCAGGGACTTCACGCTCGGCGAGGCGGCGGTAGCGACGATCCGAGGCCGCGAAAACGCCGCCGACCGCCATCAGCAAGCACCCCAGCCATACCCAGCTGATGAAGGGTTTGTAGAACAGGCCGACAACCCAGCTGCCGTCGTCGAGGCGGTCGCCGAGGTTGACGTACACGTCGCGGAACGGGCCGATGTCGATCGACGCCTCAGTCATCGGCATCTGCTGCGCGACGTAGAAGCGTTTTTCGGGCTGCAGCGTCGCGACCGGAATGCCGCTGCGCGCCACGTCGATCGTCGCCCGCGCGGCATCGTAGTTCGGCCCCGGTGCGTCCGCGACACCGCGGAACGTGAAAGTGTAGCCGGCGAGTTGTGCGGTCTGGCCGGGCTGCATCTTGACGTCGAGGCGTTCGTGGAGACTGCCCGCCATGGTCGCGCCGATGATGAAGATGCCGATGCCGGCGTGCGCGAGCCACATTCCCCACCACGCTGCCGGAATGCCCCGCAGCACTGCCGCGGCGCTCGCGCCGCGACGCTCCGCGAAGCGGCTCGCCAGCAGCTGCGCGCTGCCGAGCAGCACCCACGACGCCAGCACCAGGCCGAGCACCGTGCGCACCGTGACGTGACCGACCGCGAACGCGACGCCGAGCCCGATCGCGATGCTCGCCACCATCACCGGCAGCAGCGGCCGCAGCACGCGGCCGAGGCCGTCGCCTTTCCAGCGGACGAACGGCCCGAGCACCATCAGCACCACGACCGGCGTCATCAGCGGCACGAACACCGCCTCGAAGTACGGTGGCCCGACCGAGATCTTGCCGAGGTTCAACGCGTCGAGGAACAGCGGGTAGAGCGTGCCGAGCAGCACCGAACCGGTCGCCACCGCGAGCAGGACGTTGTTGCCGAGCAGCGTCGCGTCGCGCGACACGAGGCCGAAGCTGCCGCCGCCTGAGAGCTTGGGCGCGCGCCACGCGAACAGCGTCAGCGAAACGCCGATCACGACGACCAGCAGCGCGAGGATGAACAGGCCGCGGCGCGGGTCGGTCGCGAACGCGTGCACCGACGTGATGACGCCCGAGCGGACCAGGAAAGTACCGAGCAGCGACAGCGAGAACGCACTGATCGCCAGCAGAATCGTCCAACTGCGGAACGCACCTCGTTTCTCCGTGACCGCGAGCGAATGGATCAGCGCGGTGCCGAGCAGCCACGGCATGAAGGAGGCGTTTTCGACCGGGTCCCAGAACCACCAGCCGCCCCAGCCGAGCTCATAGTAGGCCCAGCCCGACCCGACCGCGATGCCGGCGGTGAGGAACACCCACGCGACCGTCGTCCACGGCCGCGACCAGCGCGCCCAGGCGGCATCCATGCGGCCGCTGAGCAGCGCGGCGATCGCAAACGCGAAGGCGACCGAAAAGCCCACGTAGCCCATGTACAGCAGCGGCGGGTGGATGATCATGCCCGCGTCCTGGAGCAGCGGGTTGAGGTCGCGTCCCTGCGCGACCGCCGGCAGCAGGCGGTCGAATGGGTTGGACGTGACCAGCGTGAACGACAGGAAACCTGCGCTGATCCAGCCGAGCACGCCGAGGACGCGCGCCATGAAGGCGTCCGGCAGGTTGCGGCTGAACACCGTCACCGCGACCGTCCACAGCGACAGCGACAGCGCCCACAGCAGCAGCGATCCCTCGTGGTTGCCCCACACGCCGGTGATCTTGTAGATCAGCGGCGTGTCGGTATGCGAATTGACTGCCGCGAGCTGCAGCGAGAAATCACTCGTGACGAACGCCCAGGTCAGGCAGCCGAAGGCGAACGCGATGGCAAGGAACTGCCCTTGCGCCGCCGGCCGCCCGACCGCCATCAGCGCGATGCGGTTGCGGCTGGCGCCGATCATCGGGACGATCGCCTGGACGAGCGCGAGCACCAGCGCGAGAATCAGCGAAAAATGGCCGAGTTCGGGAATCATTGGGCCACCGTCTGTGCCGCTTTCTTGGCCTGATCCACGGCGTGCTGCGCCTCCGGCGGCATGTAGTTTTCGTCGTGCTTGGCGAGCACTTCGGACGCCTGGAACTGGCCGTCGGGGCCGAGCGTGCCCTGCACCACCGCACCTTTCCCTTCGCTGAAGAGGTCGGGCAGGGAGCCTTTGTAGGAGACCGGGATCACTTTCGCCGTGTCGGTGATCGCAAACTGCACGGTCACGCCATCGGCCGCGCGGCGGATCGAACCGGTCTCGACCATGCCGCCGATGCGGAATGCCCGGCCGACGGGCGCCTTGCCTTCCGCGACCTCGGTCGGCGTGTGGAAGAACACCAGGTTCTGCTGGAACGCGTTCAGCACCAGCGCCACCGCACCGACCAGCAGCGCGACGGCGCCGGCCACGAGCAGCAGACGTTTGCTACGGGGTTTCATTCAACGATCTCCTCAAAAGCCCGCCGCCCGCCGCTGCCGCCCGCCTTCGCGCGACGCAGCCTGAGCAGACGCCGCAGGGCGTCCTTACGACGGCGCATGACCATGATCAGTTCCCCGACCACCAGCAGCGCCGTGATGCCGTAGCTGCCCCACACGAACGGGGCGGCGCCTCCCATCTGCCAGAACGCGCTCCATGATTCCCACTGCATCAGACCTTGCCCTCCAGCGCGTCGAGTTCGGCCGCGACCCATTCGGCGTGGCGTTCACGCTCGAGAATCAGCGGGCGCACCCGCCACAAGGTCACCGCGATCGTGTAGGCCCATGACGCCAGCGCCATCACGAGCATGCCCGCGAGCATCGTCGCGGCCATCGAAGGTGCTTTCGTCAGGCTCACCGACGCCCCCTGGTGCAGCGTGTTCCACCACTTCACCGAGAAATAGATGATCGGCACATTGACGGCGCCGACCAGCGCGATGATCGCGCCCGCCTTGTCGGCGCGGCGCGGATCCTCGATCGCCTCGGTCAGCGCCATGAAGCCGAAATACAGGAACAGCAGCAGCAGCTGCGACGTCAGGCGCGCATCCCACACCCAGTACGCACCCCACGTCGGCTTGCCCCACAGCGCGCCGGTCACGAGCGCGACGACACAGAACATCGCTCCGGTCGGCGCCAGCGCGCGGGCCATCATGAACGACAGGCGGGTGTTCATGACCAGTCCGACCGCCGACCAGAACGCCATGATCAGATACACGAACATCGACATCCACGCCGCCGGGACGTGGATGAAGATCACGCGGTACACCTCGCCCTGCTGCGCGTCGGTCGGCGCAACGAAGAACGCGAGCCACAGCCCGATGATCGTGAGCGCCGCGGCGGCCGCGGCGAACCACGGCGCCAGCGCGCCCGCGAGCGGGTAGAACAGCTGGGGGGCCGCGAAGCGAAACAGGCTCTTGCCGCGTTCAGGTCTTTTCATCTCTTTCATCATTCGACTGCGATTCTGAGCGCCGCTGCGCATGCGACCGGCGCCAGCGCCAGCGCCCCGAGCAGCCCGCCACCGAGCAGCAGGATATGGGCGTCCGCCCCAGTGCCGGAAAGGTGGGAATCTACCGCGCCGGCACCGAAAATGAGCACCGGAACGAACAGCGGCAGGACCAGCAGCGCGAGCAGCATGCCGCCGCCGCGCAGCCCGAGCGTCAAGGCCGCGCCGACTGCACCGAGCAGGGCCAGGATCGGGGTGCCGAGCGCCAACGATAGGACGAGGACCCCGAGCGCTCCTTGCTCCACGTCAAATAGCAGGGCCAGCGCAGGCGCGACGAGCACGAGCGGCAGGCCGGTGGCGATCCAGTGCGCGACAACCTTGGCGACGACCCACAGCACGGTCGGCTCCGGTGACAGCAGCAGCTGTTCCAGCGTGCCGTCGGCGTGATCCTGCGCGAACAGGCGGTGCAGCGACAGCAGCGTCGCGAGCAGCGCCGCGACCCACAGCACGCCGGGCGCGATCGAACGCAGCTGGTTGGTTTCGGCGCCGACGCCGAACGGAAACAGGCACACCACGACGACGAAGAACGCGAGCGTGACCAGCACGTCGGCCCGGCCTCGCCATGCGAGCAGCAGATCGCGGCGCAGCACTGCGGCAAACGGACCCAGCGTACGGCTCAAGCAGCCACCTCGGAGAGATCGAGCACCGTCGGCGGCACGGCAAAAGGAGCGTCCTGATGTGTCGTCAGGATCACGACGCCGCCCGCGGCGCAGTGGTCCGACAGCGTCGTTGCGAGATCGGCGACCGCTGCGGCGTCGAGCGCGGTGAACGGTTCGTCGAGCACCCACAGGCTGCGGCGGATGCCGAGAAAAAGCCGCGCCAGCCCGACGCGCCGGCGCTGGCCCTGCGACAGCACGCGCGCCGGCAGATCGAGCTGGTCGGCGAGGCCGATGCGCACGAGCGCGTCGACGCAAGCGTCCTCGTCGACGTCGTCGCCCGCCGCGGCACACGCGAAGCGCAGGTTTTCGAGCGGCGTGAGCAGGTCGTTCAGGGCCGGCGCATGGCCGAGATAGAGCAGCGTGCGATGAAAGGATTCGCGGTCGCCCGTGATCGGCCGGCCGTTCCAGCGGATCTCGCCCGCTTCGGGATGCGCGAGCCCGCACAGGATGCGCAGCAGGCTGGTTTTGCCGAAGCCGTTCGGGCCGGCGATCCGAAGCATGGCACCGGGCGCCACCTGCAGGGAGAGGCCACGGAACAACAGGCGGTCACCCTTCAGACAGGCGAGATCGGCGGCATAAAGCATGGGCGTGGATTTAACCACAGAGCGGAGCGCTCCGGGAGGCTGCTTGAAGGTCGAACAGCGCGGTTTCGCCACGGGAAGCGAAACCGCGCTTCAGGATCGCCGGAACTCGCTCACTGCGGTTTCGCCGCGGCCGGCATCTGCCCCCCCATCACGACAGCGCTCGAGCGCAGCCCCTCACAGGCGTGAAAGTTCCAGGGTACGGGGGTCGCCGATCCACGCCTTGTCCAGCATGCCTCTGACAACCCGGGCACCCGGCGCATCGCCGCGCTGCTCGTAAAGCCGCATCAAGCCGAACAGCGCCCAGCCGTTGTTGGGCGCGCGTGCCAGGCTCGAACGCAGCACGTTCTCCGCATTGTCCAGGTCGCCGGCGAGCAGCAGTGCCGCCCCGAGGGACTGGCGCGTCGGATAGTACCAATAGGGTGGCTCGGTGTAGGCCAGCCCATCTTCCAGCGCGACCGCCGCTTCAAAATGACGGACGGCGCGCATCGGGTCCCGGTTCGCCTGGGCGATGCGCGCACGCAGCACCTGTTCGGCGAGGCGCAGCACGTCCTTCGCGGGCACGCCGCCGGCGACCAGATCGGCAAAGTCGTTTTGCTGCCCGAGGCGGACGATCGCATCGGCTTCGGCCTGCGCCGCGCTCACGTCACCGGCGCCGGCCAGGCCCACGCCGCGTGCGTAGTGCCACATCGCCTGCACATAGGGGAAGTCCGCCGGATCGGGCAGGCCGAGAATTGTCTTCGCGTCACTGAACTGCGCGTGGGCGAAATAGGGCGCGGCCATGATCGGCTGCACCCAGGGGATGTTCCTGGCCGCCGCATCGGAGACGATCCGGCTCAGCTTGGCGGCGGACTCGATGGCGGTGGCGCCATCGCCGGCCATTTGTGCGGACACCATCAGCGAGTGAATGTTGTGCGGATAGTAAGCCTGCGGATAGATGCCGACCGGTGCCGAACGGGCGATGTAGGTCTCGTCGGCACGCACGGCCTGCCGGTTCGCCTCGATCGCCTCCTTGTACATGCCGACACGGAAGAAAGTGTGGAACGGCATATGCACGACATGTCCGGCGCCCGGCATCAGCCGGCCGAGACGTTGCGCGTAGGGCACGGCGCGCGCAGGATCGCTGGAACTCTCGGTGAGATGGATGTAGTAGTGAATCGCGCCCGGATGATCCGGCGTCTTGCGCAGCACTTTCTCCAGCAGGCCGACGATCTCGGCCGCGCGCCCCTTGGCTCGAAAGCCGCCGGCTTCCCAGTAGTCCCAAGGCTGCCGATCCATCAGGGCTTCGGCGTAGGTCAGCGTGATCTGGTCGTCGTCGGGATAACGCTCCGCGACCCGCTGCATCGCGTCGGCATACGCCGCGTCGAGCGTCGCGCGGTCTGCCTGCGGATCCCGCGCGTAGCGTGCCGTCAGCGCTTCGATCAGGGCGCGTTCCTTCGCGCTCGCCCTGGCCGAGAGCCCGTGCGCCTTGTTCACCGCGTCGAAGGCAGGCGCGACAGCAGCGGGGTCCATCGGAGCGTTGATGTTGGGGCCCAGCACGAGCGCTTCACCCCAGTAGCACATCGCGCATTCGGGATCGAGCGTGCGCGCCTTGCGAAAAGCGCGCAGCGCCTCGCCGTGGTTGAAGGCGTAGGCAAGACGCAGGCCCTGGTCGAAGAACTGCTGCGCAGTGGGCTTGGAAGTCGTGATCGGGTAGTGCAGGGTACCCAGGTTGTCCATGAGCAGCGGGTTGGCATCTGCTTGGGCGATCGACTCCGCATCCGGGATCGCTCTGCTGAACGGACCGACTTCGGTTCGCGCCGGCTTACGGCCGTCGTCTGCTTGCGCCATGGCGAGCCGGAAGAAGGTCTTGTTCTTGTATTGGGGTCCGCTGCGTTGCGGCGCACAAAACGGCACGCCGATCGTCGTCAGCAGCGCGGAAGTATTGGCCCTGCGCGAAGCCTGGTACTCGCCGAACGCCATCGTACCGATCAGGCCAGCGCCGATCAGGGTAGTGATGAGTAGCTTGCGTTTCAACATGGTCCGGTTCCTCCGCGAAAAACGCTCCCTGCCAGGAAGCCCCGCTTGCAGAGGGCGAAGCTTCTGAACGAGTCGCGTCCTCAGCCGTCAATCTGACTTCAACATAGACCACGGCCTGGAAAAATGAGGGGGCCGGCCGGAGATCGCTGCGCGACGTGCGACCGGGAGGGCGCGAGCGATCGGCATTCAGCGCTCGCCGCGCTGGTTCGCGACCGCCCAAACGGCCGCTTCGACCCGCGAACGGAAGTTGAGCTTGCGCAGCACGTGCTTGACGTGCACCTTGACGGTGCCTTCGGCGATGCCCAGCTCGCGGGCGATCAGCTTGTTCGACAGGCCGGCCGCGATGCGCTCGAGGATGCGCTGCTCCTGCTCGGTGAGGCCTGCATCGGTGACGCTGTCGGGGCGTTTTTCCCGCCGCAGCGCCGCCGCCATCAGGTGGGTCAGCGCTTCGGACACGACGATGCGTCCCGCTGCCGCGGCCTGCAGCGCCTCGACCATCTGCTCCGGCTCCATGTCCTTGAGCAGGTAGCCGTCGGCGCCCGCGCGCAGCGCCGCGACGAGGTCCTCGGCAGCATCCGAGACCGTGACCATCACGACGCGCGTGTCCAGATCGGCCTGGCGCACGAACTTCAGCACCTCGAGCCCGGACATGTCCCTCATGTTCAGGTCGAGCAGCAGCAGGTCGGGGCGCAGATGCAGGATGTGTGCGATGCCTTCCTTGCCGTCGGCCGCTTCGGCGACCAGGCGGAAACCGGGCACGGTGCGCAGCAGCTGGATCAGTCCTTTGCGGAACAGCGGGTGGTCGTCGATGATGACGACCGACTGGTGAGTGTCGTTCCTGTCGTTCATTGCGCCTCGGGAGTCGGTGCGGGTGACGAAGCCTCGTGCCGGGCGACCGGGTCGAAGCGCACGCTGACGCGCGTGCCGCCGTCGGGACGGGGCACGATCTCGAGCACCCCGCCGAGCCCCCGCGCCCGCTCGCCCATGATCGCCAGCCCGTAATGGTGCGGCTCGGTGGCAGCGGCCGGGCGGATGCCCTTGCCGTCGTCCTCGATGATCACCCGGACTCCATCCGGATGGCCGAACAGCCCGACGCGGATCGAACTCGCGCGGGCATGGCGCGTCGCGTTCGACAGCGCCTCGCGGATGATGTGCAGCACGTGGATTTCCTGGTTCGGGTTCAGATGGCACACGCCGAGGCGGATCTCCAGCTCGATCGGCATGCCGCTGCGGCCAGCGTACTCCTCGACGGTGCTGCCGAGCAGGCGGGCGAAATCCCCCTCCATCTGCAGGCGGAAGGTGGACAGCAGCTCGCGCAGCTGCCGGTACGCGGCGTTGATGCCGCCTTTCATGTCGGCAAGGATGTCGGACGCGTCGTCGCGGCGTTCGGGCCGCTGCAGCGCCGACGCCAGCAGGCTCGCCTGGATCTTCATGTACGACAGCGACTGCGCCAGCGAGTCGTGCAGTTCGCGCGCGATGATCGAGCGCTCCTCCTGCAGCGCGAGGAGGCGCTCGCGCTCGCTCTGGTGCGAAATCCCCAGCGCAATCCCCATGTGGCGGGACACCGCCTCGACCAGCGTGTGCTGCCACGCGCGCAGCCGCTCGCCCGGCGGCAGCGCGAGCCGCATCATGCCGTAGAGGTGGTCGGCATCGCGCAGCGGCACCAGGAACACATCGAGGTCGCCTTCGCGGCGATAGCTCCACGGCATCGTCCGCCCGGGGCAATGGGTGCACTCCTCCTCGCTGCGCGAGCGGACCGGACAGTCCCCCATCGTCGTCGACAGGACGGTCGCGACCCCGCCATGCTTGGGCTGCACGCACACGAAGCTGCCCTTGAGCCCGAGCACCTGCTCGAGATCCTTGAGCGTCTCGGCATACGTCTCGGGCGAGGCCGGAGCGTGATAGAGACGCGCGATGACGTGGTACAGCAGCTCCAGCGCGCGGTTGCTGCGCATCAGGTCCGCGGTCTTCTGCTCCACCCGCTGCTCGAGGTCGCGATAGACGGTCGACAGCTCGTCGGCCATCGCGTTGAACGCCGAACCCACGCGGCCGAGTTCGTCGCGCCCGGTGTAGCGGCTGCGGGCGCGGAAATCGCCGCCGGCGATGCGTGCGGCGCAGTCGCGCAGCTCGGTCAGCGGCATGAACACGCGCTGGCGGATGACGCAAAGCGCCGCGACCATGACGACCATCACCATCCCGAGCGCGACCGCAAGCGTCATGCGCAGCTGCTCGATGCCGGTCTCGGTTTCCTGCTCGAGCACCGCCACCAGCGCGTCGATCTGCGCCGTGAAGGCGTCGACGTCGGCGAGCAGGTGCTCGTAGAACAACGCGTCCGGACTTTCGCTCGCGAGCTCCGGCGCCCCGAGCAGGCGCGGCCTGAGCTTCACATACCAGTCCGTGTGGATGCCGCGGTAGACCGAGGCGAAGAGGCTGCCCGGTTCGCGTTCGAGCACCTTCTCCAGCGTCGCATGGCCCAGCCCGGCCTCGAACGCACCGATCGCCGCTGCGACTTCGGCATGTCCGGTGCGGCCATCGAGGGCTGCGGCGAGCGCGACGCTGGCTGCGCGATGAGCAAGACGGCGCAGGCCGCCCGCCGCGTTGACCGCGCTGCCGCTGCCCTGGACGGTTTCGACGATGACCACCGAGGCGCCGATTCCGACCAGGCTGATGAACGCCACGGCGACGAACGCCAGCACCAGCAGGAGCTGCGTCGCGCGACCGGCGAGCGAGGCGCGCACACCATCCATGACCCTGATGCCGACAAAGACATCCGCATTGCCGGCACTGTTCACACCCATACCCCCTTTTCCCCGCAGTTGCTGGCGATCGCTACCATTATTCCGTATAAACCATTTACATCAATGGCTTGCATTTATTTCTCTCTACCTCCAAGGAGGTATCTTCCGTTTGCCTGCCCGACCCGCGGCGGGTCGATCGTCACGTGGAGCGTCTAGACTGCGGCCTGCATCCCTGAACACGAGCATCTCGAAGGAGCACGACAATATGGCGACCGCTATCCAGACCCCGGCGTTCCAGTCACTTTCCTGTCTTGAACCCTTCAGCAGCCTCGATGCGGCAACGCTGCAGCGCCTCTCGCGAGGCGTGCGGGTCTGCCGTGCGTCGCGCGGCGAAATGCTGATGCACCGCGGCGCGCGTCCGGCCGGCATGTACGCGGTCATCGAGGGCGAAGTCAAATTATTCCTGATCTCCAGTGCGGGCGCCGAGAAGATCGTGCGCCTGGCAGGCCAAGGCGACTCGTTCTGCGAGGAGAACATCCTGTCCGACACACCGCAGACGCTCGCGGCCCAGGCAACGCGCGACAGCGTGGTGCTGCATCTGCAGCGCCCGGCGCTGCAGACCGCGATGGCCGCGCACCCGTCGCTGACGCAGGCGCTGATGGCGCGGCTGTCGCAACGAATGGGCGAACTCGTCGAAGGGATGGAGCAATGCATCCAGCGCAGTTCGACCCAGCGCGTCGCTCATTACCTCGTGCAGCATGCCGACTGCAGCGCGCAGAACGTCGAAGTGCGCCTGTCGTGCGACAAGCAGACGATCGCCTCGCAACTCAACCTGACGCCGGAAACGTTCTCGCGCGTCCTCAACCGGCTCACCCGCGACGGCATCATCGTGCCGCGCGGCCGGCGGTCGATCACCCTCACCGACCTGCGCAGCCTGCAATCGATCGCCGCCTGACCCCCGAGGCCGCCCGGCCGGGAGCCCCAGGCCTGGCTCAGCCGGGATTTTCGATCGGTCGCACGGTGGCCAGATTCGCCTCGGCAGCGAACCAGCGCACCAGCATGCGGTAAGTATCGAGGTCGAAGCGGCGCGCGGGCACGTTGCCGAGCAGCGCCGCGAGCGCCTCGGCGCTGTCCGCGCTGCCAAGATGACACCAGTGGTCAACGAGATGGAAAGCCTCGCGCCCCGAATGCGCACAGCGCTCCTCGACGACGACCGCCCCGGCCCACGGCCACGCCCGCAGCGTCACCGCCCCGAGCGCGCCCGCAAGGCGCGCATCGTGCGCGGCGATGCTCTCCTTGCCGGCGCACACACCGGCGCAACGCCTTGCCTCGTGCGCGCCGCAGGGGCCGCTGCCGCCCTCGAGACCGAGACGGCGCGGACACAGCTGGTAAAGCTGGGCGAGTTCCCGCAGCAGGCTGTCGGCCTCCTTGCGGGTGCGAAAAGTGCCATGGACCGCTTCCCAGGCCGCTGGATCGGTCGCGTGCAGCGGCACGCGCTCGAAGATCGGCGCGCGCTTGCGCTGCGGCACGAGGCGCAGGCCGAACACCTCTTCGCCGCCGACCGCCGGCCGGGCATGAAGCGGCCGGCGCGCCCTGAGCAGCTCGGCTTCACGCAGCGACGCGGCAAACTCGCCGGCAGTTTCCTCCCATTCCACGCGGCGCACCTGGCGCGCCAATCCCGCCTCCCGGCTGCCGCCGCCGCCCGCCGAAAAATGTTCCATGACGCGCGCCCGCAGGCTCGCGCTGCGCCCGATGTACAGCAGCCGGTCGCTGTCGCCGAAGAACGAATACACGCCCGGCGCGTCCGGCACGCCCTCGAGCGCCCCTTCGGGCAGTCCGGGCGGCCGGGCCGGCAGCTTCATCGCCCGCTCGCACGCGCGCGCGAGCACGTCGGCGGAAAAGGATCCGGAGACCAGGCGCGCAAACTGCCACAGCACGTCGGTATCTCCCATCGCGCGATGGCGCGCGCCGCACGTGAAACCGTGGCGCTCGATCAGCGCGTCCAGTCCATGACGATGGTGTTCGGGGTACAGCGCGCGGGAAAGCTTGACGGTGCACAGCACCGACGCCTCGAACTGCTGGCCGAGGCGGGAGAACTCGTTGCGGATGAAGCCGTAATCGAAGCGCGCGTTGTGGGCGACGAACACTGCCCCGTCGAGATGCCCGCGCACGCGGTCGGCGAGTTCGGCGAACGTCGGAGCGGCCGCGACCATCTCGTCGGTGATGCCGACCAGACGCTGGATCAGCGACGGGATCGGGCGCTGCGGGTTGACGAGGCTCTCCCAGCGCGCGACGATTTCACCGCGCTCGATGCGCAGCACGGCAATCTCGGTGACGCGGTCGGAGACGGGGTTCGCGCCCGTCGTCTCGACGTCGATCAGGACCAGCGAATCAGGAAGCGACATGGGGGCATCGGTCGGACACGTTCGTGCATCCGACCCGCTCCACAATCAGGCGTTGCGTGCCGCAGCGCGGGCGGCGCGCGTCAGTGGTTGATATCGTAATAATAGGGCTTGACCGGCACTTTCGACTGGTCGAGGCGCGCCTGCGCGACGACGTCCTGCGGCTTGTCCCACCACAGCGCCCGGCCCTTGCGCTGCTCCTCGATTTCCTGCGGATGCTTCGCCAGCCACTCGCGCATGAATTGGGTGTGTTCGGATTCGTAGATCGCCATGCATTGCTCCCGGAAAGATCGGCAATTGTAGGCGAGCGTCCCGAATGCGCCAATCGCGATCGATGGGGCCGGCCGCATCGCACCGCCTCGCCGCCCGGTCAGCTGCGCACGTCACCCTTGAGCCGCCCGATCCGCACGACTTCCTGCACCCGGCGCACGCCGCGCATGACTTTCGCCAGATGCATCCGGTCGCGGACCTGCAGCACGAGGTTGATCGCGGTGTAGATGCCCTGCTCGTTGTCCATGCTGACGTTCTGGATGTTGCAGTCCTCCTCCGAGATCGCGCTCGCGACCTTGGCGAGGACGCCGCGGGTGTTGCGCGTCAGCACGCGGATCGTGACATCGAACAGGCGGTCTTCACCCGCCTCCCACTCGACGTCGACCCAGCGTCCGCGGTCGCTGCGCAGCTTCGCCACCACCGCGCAATCGTGCAGGTGGACTTCCAGGCCCTGGCCCTTGCGGATCATGCCGATGATCGGGTCGCCGGGGATCGGCTGGCAGCAGCGCGCGAGCTGCACCGCAATGCCCTCGCTGCCGCGGATCAGGATCGCGCCCGCGGGCTTGGGCTTGATGACGTCCGGCCGGCCCGATTCGAGGTCCTGCGCCTGCGCGACGCGCCGCGCGACGATGACCGGCAGGCGCCGGCCGAGCCCGATGTCGGTAAAGACTTCCTTTTTGCTGCGCATGCTGCGGTCGCGCAGGAAGCGCTCCCACGCGAACGTGCTGATCTGGCCCAGCGTCAGCCCGTGCGGGCGCAGCGCCTGGTTCAACAGCCGCTCGCCGAGGGCGACCGATTCTTCCTGCTGCGCGCCCTTGAGGAAGTGACGGATCTGCGCGCGCGCCTTGCCGGTACGCACGTACGCGAGCCAGGCTGGATTGGGATTGGCGTGCGCGGCGGTGATGATCTCGATCTGGTCGCCGTTGTGCAGTTCGGTGCGCAGCGGCATCAAGTCGCCGTTGACGCGGCAGGCGACGCAGCGGTTGCCGATGTCGGTATGCACCGCGTAGGCGAAATCGACCGGCGTCGAGCCTTTCGGCAACGACAAAATCTTGCCCTGCGGCGTGAAGACGTACACCTCGCCGGGGAACAGATCGATCTTGACGTGTTCGAGGAACTCGGTCGCACCGCCCGAGGCCGACTGCAGTTCGAGCAGCGACTGCAGCCACGAGTGCGTCTTCTGCTGCAGTTCGGTCAGCGTCTTCTCGTCTTCCTTGTACAGCCAGTGCGACGCGACACCGGTCTCGGCGATGTGATGCATCTCGGCGGTGCGCACCTGCACTTCGACCGGCGTGCCGAACGGCCCGATCAGCGTCGTGTGCAGCGACTGGTAGCCGTTCGCCTTCGGGATCGCCAGGTAGTCCTTGAACTTGCCCGGCACCGGCTTGTACAGCGAATGCAGCGCGCCGATCGCGAGGTAGCAGCTGGGCACGTCGCGCACGATGACGCGAAAGCCGTAGATGTCGAGCACCTGCGAAAACGACAGCCGCTTTTCGGCCATCTTGCGGTAAATCCCGAACAAATGCTTCTCGCGGCCCTGCACTTCGGCTGCGATGCCCCACTGCGGCAGGCGCTCCTCCATGCCCTGCAGCACCTTGCCGACGACCTCGCGGCGGTTGCCGCGCGCCGCCTTGATCGCGCGCGACAGCACGCGGTAGCGCAGCGGGTACTTGTGCTCGAACGCGAGTTCCTGCAGTTCGCGGTAAAGATTGTTCAGGCCGAGCCGGTTCGCGATCGGCGCGTAGATTTCGAGCGTCTCGCTGGCGATGCGGCGCCGCTTGGCGGAGCGCACGCACTGCAGCGTGCGCATGTTGTGCAGGCGGTCGGCGAGCTTGATGAGGATCACGCGCAGGTCGCTCGCCATCGCCAGCAGCATCTTGCGGAAGTTTTCCGCCTGCGCTTCCTCGTGCGAGCGGAACTCGATCTTGTCGAGCTTGGACAGGCCGTCGACGAGCTCGGCAGCGGTACGGCCGAAGCGGTCGGCGATCTCCTGCTTCGAGATGTGCGTATCCTCCATCACATCGTGAAGGAGGGCCGCGATCAGCGCCTGGGCGTCGAGGTGCCAGTCGGCGACGATGTCGGCGACGGCGACCGGATGCGAAATGTACGGGTCGCCGCTGATGCGCAGCTGACCCTCGTGGGCGCTCGCCGAGAAGTGGTAGGCAGCCTCGACCTTCTCGATATCCTCAGGCCGCAGATAGGTCCCGAGCTTCTTCCGGAGCGCGACGAAATCCGACGACACGGGGGGGCCGGACGGCGAACCGAAAGGGCCCGGAGCGGGAATCGCTGCAGCGTCCATCGGCTGTTCCCTCCCCCCGCAGGGGTCAGGCCTGCCCGCGATTGAGGACTTCCAGACCGACTTTTCCGGCCGCGATTTCGCGCAGCGCGATCACGGTCGGCTTGTCCTTGTCGCCCTTTTCAAGCTCGACCTGAGGCGTCGAGCCGATCGTGATCTGGCGCGCGCGGTAGGTCGCAGCGAGCGTGAGCTGGAAGCGGTTGGGGATCCTTTTCAGACAATCTTCGATCGTGATGCGAGCCATGGTTCAGTCCTGTTCAAGAAAATCGAAATACTGCAGATGTCGCGCGTGCTGGTTTGCATAACGCAGGCGCGAAGCCCGCACGACCGCGACGAGGTCGTCGATCGCACACTGCAAGTCGTTGTTGAGTATAACGTAGTCGAATTCCCCGACATGACGCATCTCGCCGCGCGCCCCGAGCAGCCGCCGCATGATCACGTCGTCGCTGTCGGTGCCGCGCCCGCGCAGGCGGGCTTCCAGCTCTTCGAGCGACGGTGGCAGGATGAACACGCCGACGGCGTCGGGAAAGCTCTTGCGCACCTGCTGCGCGCCCTGCCAGTCGATTTCGAGCAGGATGTCGCGCCCGGTCGCGATCTGCTGCTTCAACCAGACCTTCGAAGTAGCGTAGTAGTTTCCATGCACTTCGGCCCATTCGAGGAACTCGCCGCGATCGCGCAGCGCGCGAAACGTCGCGACATCGACGAAGTGGTATTCGCATCCGTCGCGCTCGCCGGGGCGCGGATCGCGCGTCGTGTAGGACACCGACATATTCACCTGCGGATCGCGTTCGAGCAGACCGCTGACGAGAGTCGTTTTGCCTGCACCCGAGGGCGCAGTGATGATGATCAGGGTTCCGGGCATGTCTTCGTTCGTGCCGACCCGCAGGCGGCGCACTCTCCGTCGTTTCTGGCAGGATTCGCTTACCGGGATGAAAGTATCCGCGGGACCGATTGTGCCAGCCCGTGCCGCCGATCACCAAGGGGCCCGCGTCGGAGCCGGCCGGCGCCGGGACAAAGGCGTCGATCGCTCGCGCGCAGCGGGATTCGACGGAGCGCGAGTCAGGCGTTACCCTGTCCCACTTTGCTGCGCCGGAACCCTGACGATGAACTCTTTTTTCGCGTGTAATGTCGCGCACCGACCCCCATAGCCTCCTAGGCCTGGCCCCGGGCGCCGGGGAACGCGAGATCAAGCACGCTTTTCGCCGCCTCGCCATGCGCTGGCATCCCGACCGCAATGCCGATCCGGCCGCGATCGAGCATTTCAAGCGCCTGCGCGCCGCCTACGAAGACCTTCTCGCCAGACATTCGCGCGGCCGGACGCCGGCAGCGGCGCGCCACGACGCGGAGGCCGGCGATGCCCCGCCCGACGAGCCTCCCGAAGCCACGCCGCGCGGAGCCGACCGTCGCGAGGATCTCGTGCTGAGCGTGGAGGAAGCGTTCGCCGGCGGCGAGAAAGCGTTCATGATCGCCGATGAAATTCCGTGCGACGCCTGTGGCGGCAGCGGCGAGGAAGTGCTGCGCCATACCCGGCTGTGCGCCACCTGCCACGGCTCGGGGCGTGTTCGCCATGGCAGGAGTCTCGCCCGCTGCGACGATTGCGGGGGCCGTGGCTATCTGAGCAGGCAGGCCTGCGCGGTCTGTCACGGCAGCGGGCAGGCGCGCGCAGCGCGGACGCTCCGTGTCCGGATTCCGGCCGGCGTGCTCGACGGCGACGAACTGCGGGTCGCCGGGGCCGGCGAAGTCTGCGATCGCGCCGGCGGCCAGGCGGGAGACCTCGTCCTGCGGGTCGTCCTGGCGCCGCACGCGCTGTACCGGCTCGACGGTCGCGACCTGATACTGAGCCGCCCGGTCAGCGCGTTCAGGATGCTGCTCGGCGGAGAACTGCCGATTCCGCTGCCGGACGGCGTTCGCCACCTGAAGCTCGAACCCGGGCGGGCGACGACGCGCGAACTGAGGGTCAAGGGTGCCGGCTTTCCCGGGCGCGGCGGACAGCGCGCCGGCGCGCTGATCGTGCGGTTGGTCCCGGTGCTGCCCGAAGCGCCCGACGCGGAAATCCTCGCCCTGCTCGATCTGGCCGAAAGTCACCTGCAGAACACCCTGTCCCGCCACTTGCCGGATGTGGCAAGCTGGGAAGCGCGCTGGCTCCCGGACGTCCCCGAAACGCGCTGAGCTCTCCGGCCGTCCGGTACGGTCCAATCGACAGAAAACCTCCATGATTCTCGACATCGATTTCGTTTCCGACTTCGTCTGCCCGTGGTGCTTCATCGGCAACGAACGCCTGCGCCAGGCCATCGAGGAAGTCCGCCACGGCGTGGCCGACCTCGAAGAAATACGCGTGAACCGGCTGCCGTTCTTCCTCGACCCGGACACGCCGGCGGCCGGGGTGCCTTATCGGCCGTTTCTCGACGCAAAGTTCGGCGGGCGGCGCAAGGCCGACGAAGTCCTGGCCCGGATCGTCGAAGCCGGCGCGCCCGATGGCGTGACTTTCGCTTTCGATCGCATCGCGACCCGTCCGGACACGCTGAACGCACATCGCCTGACTTACCGGGCGCAATCGCTCGGCCACACCCAGGAACATGTCAACGCGCTCGGCCACGCGTTGTTCGCTGCCCATTTCCAGGAGGGTCGCGACCTCGGCGACAACGCCACGCTCGCCGATATCGCCGCCGCGGCCGGAGACGAGCGCGAAACCGTCCTCGCCTATCTCGAAAGCGACGACGATGCGGCAGCGGTCAGGCGAATGGCGCGCCAGATCCAGCAGCAGGGCATCACCGCCGTTCCGTTCTTCATCTTCAACCGCAAGCTCGCGGTGTCGGGCGCGCAATCGCCGGCGGCGTTGGGCGCCGCGATCCTGCAGTCGCTGCACGCGTCGTAAGGCCAACCGGGCGGGTCTTGGAGCGGGGACCGGCACAACCGGGCGCCGTCCCAGGGCGCCCGGCCATGAAAAACCGCTCGCGCGGGTCGCGACGCGCCCGACCAGGGCCGCGAAGATCCGGCGTCTCGAAGCGAAACGGACGCAGGGCGAACGCAAGCGGCAACGGACGCGTCGCACGTCGCTCGACGAATGATGAATGACCAATGACGAATGACGAATGACCCGAAAACCTCACTTTTCCCCACAGGACCGCAGCCCATGAGATCTTCCCGTCCCCGCCCCGCCCTGCGCGCCCGCCGCCTCGCCGCCCTCCTTGCCCTGCTCGCGGCCGTGCCGCTGCCGCTACGGGCGGAATCGGTCGGCGAAGTATCGACGGTGTGGAAGCTGATCGGCCCGAACCACAAGGTCGTCGTCGAAGCGTACGACGACCCGCGTGTCGAGGGCGTGACGTGCTACGTGTCGCGCGCGAAGACCGGCGGATTGTCGGGGGCGGTCGGTCTTGCGGAAGACCTCGCGGAAGCGTCGATCGCGTGCCGCCAGGTCGGCCCGATCCGCACACGCGAACCGCTGCCGCAGCAGGAGGAAGTATTCTCCGAGCGCCTGTCGGTGCTGTTCAAGCGGCTGCAGGTCGTGCGCATGGTCGATGTGCGCCGCAACGTCCTGGTTTATCTCACCTACTCCGACAAGCTCATCGAAGGCAGCCCGAAGAACAGCGTCACCGCCGTGGCGGTCGACCGGGCAACGCCGATCCCGCTGCGTCGCTGACGCCGCCGCTCCCCTCGCCGCAAGGCGCCCCCCGAAAGTTCTGCCACTGAGCGGTTCTGAAATCCGGCCGCAGCAGCGATAATGCGCGGCCCGGCCGGGCGTTGTCGCTCATCGGCCGGAAAATGGCGGTCTGTGTACCGCTCTCTTCGACGGGTGTTGCGAACGCGCACGCTCAATTTAAGCCCCGGCGGCTTCCGCGCCGGGGCGGCTGACAGGAATCGGGACACGACAATGTCCGACATCAGTCGCGCCTTGCGCAGGCGCACGCTGGCGTCGCTCGCGAGCTTCGCGGCGCTTGCTGCTGCGCCGACGACGCTCGTCGCCGCAACTCGCGGCACGGGCGCGCCCGGCCGCTTCGAAGCGGTGGCGGTGGATCCGCGCGATGCACGCCCCGCGGTGCTGCAGGCGGCGCTGGAACCGCTGCGAAACCGGGCGGTACTCGTCAATTTCTGGGCGACCTGGTGCGAGCCGTGCCGCGCCGAAATGCCCGCGCTGGTGCGCCTCGACGCTGCCGAAGCGGGCCTCGCGCTGCTCACCGTCGCGGTCGCCGACCGCGAGGGCGACGTGCGCCGATTCTTCGCCGCGCGCGGCCTCGACCCGCTCGTCGTCGCCGACCCCGAACAGGTCATCGCCCGCGCCTGGGACGTGCGCTTCCTCCCGACGACGTTTCTCCTCGACGCCTCCCACCGGCCCCGCCACCGCATACGCGGCGAACTCGACTGGAACGACCCCGCCGTGCGCGAGCGCGTCATGACGCTCGTGGCGCCCCCGAACGACCCCACACCACACTGATCAGGACGATTGTCATGGACCGCAGGAATTTCCTCAAAACCTCCGCCCTCGCCGCCAGCCTCGCGCTCCCGGCCTGGAGCCGCGCCGCCGACTCCGCGACAGCGCAGCCTTTCGCGCCCCACCCCGCCAACGGCTGGCGCGTTTTCGAATTGACGAGCCGCATCGAGCCCGCCGCGAGCGGCGACCCGACGCGCGTCTGGGTGCCGTTGCCGTCCATCGACGATCCCCAATGGATACGCCCGATGGGCAACCTGTGGCGGGGCAATGCCGACACGATGCGCGTCGTCACCGAAGCGGACTACGGCGCCGCGATGCTGCAGGCCGAATGGGCGCCGGGCGCCGCGAGCCCGCTGCTCGAAGTCGTCAGCCGCTTCGCGACCTGCGACCGGGCCGTCGACTTCACCCGCCCGGGGCCCGCACGCGAGTTGCCGGCGGCCGAACGGGCGTTATACACCCGCCCCACCGCGCTGATTCCGACCGACGGCGTCGTGCGCGACACGGCAGAGTCGATCGTGCGCGGCGCAACCAGCGACGAGGAGCGCGCACGGGCAATTTACGAGTGGATCGTCGACAACACGTTCCGCAACCCAAAGACCCGCGGCTGCGGCCTCGGCGACATCCGCACGATGCTCGAAAGCCGCGATCTTTCCGGCAAGTGTGCGGATCTGAACGCCCTGTATGTCGGGCTCGCGCGCGCCGCGGGCCTGCCGGCACGCGACGTGTACGGCGTGCGCGTCGCCGACTCGCGTTTCGGCTACAAAAGCCTCGGCAAGAGCGGCGACGTCTCGAAAGCACAGCATTGTCGTGCCGAAGTCTGGCTCGAGCAGTTCGGCTGGGTGCCGGTCGATCCGGCGGACGTGCGCAAGGTCGTGCTCGAGGAACCGCCGGGCGGCCTCGCGCTCGACGACCCGAAAGTCGCAACCGCGCGCCGCGTGTTGTTCGGCGCGTGGGAGATGAACTGGCTCGGCTACAACGTCGCCCACGATGTGCGCCTGCCGGGCAGCAGCGGACCGCAGGCGCCGTACCTGATGTACCCGCAGGGCGAAAGCGGCGAAACGCGCTTCGACAGCCTCGACCCGGCGACTTTCCGCTATTCGCTGACGGCACGGGAAGTCGCTCTCGCCTGAGGGCGCTCGCTGCAGCGCGCCGGCCCGCCCCAGTCCCGGCCCGCGCGCTGCTACCATTGCCGTCATGAAACCGAATCCCGAATCCCGATGCGAGCAGCTCGATGTCCGCGGACTGCGCTACAACGTCCGGCACTGGGGCGCTGCGGACGCGCCACCGGTGTTCTTCCTGCATGGCTGGATGGACAACTCGGCGACGTTCCAGTTTGTCGTCGGCGCACTCGCGCAGGACTGGCACGTCATCGCGCCCGACTGGCGGGGTTACGGCGCGAGCGAGTGGCTGCGCAGGCCGTACTGGTTTCCCGATTACTACGCCGATCTCGACGCCCTGCTCGCCCATTATTCGCCGCACCGCCCGGCGCGCCTCGTCGGCCACAGCATGGGCGGCAACATCGCCGGCGTGTATTCGGGGGCGCGGCCGCAACGCGTGTCGCAGGTGGCGATACTCGACGTTCTCGGCCTCAAGGACGGCAGCGCCGACGACGCGCCGAAGCGCCTCGACCAGTGGCTCGACGCCGTGCTGGCCGACCCGCAGTTGCGGCGCTACGCGGATCACGACGCGCTGGCGCGGCGCCTGCAGCAGGCCAACCCGCGGCTGACGGAAGATCGTGCCGCGTTCCTCGCGCGCAACGTCAGCCGCGTACTGCCTGACGGACAGGTCGAAATGGCTTGCGACCCCTGGCACAAGACCGCCGCGCCTGCGCCGTACCGCCTCGACGACACGCTGGCCTGCTGGCGCGCGATCACGGCGCCGGTGCTGCTGCTGGTCTCGGAGGAGGGCTACGTCGTCGACCGGTTCCCCGCGGATTCGGACGACTACCGGCAGCGGCTCGCGTGTTTCACCGACGTGCGGGTCACCACCGTGACCGACGCCGGGCACAATCTCCAGCACGACCAGCCGGAGCAGGTCGCTGCGGCGCTCGAGAACTTCCTGCTGCGGGACTGAGCCGCAGGGCCGTCAACGGGCATCGCCGGGACGATCGGCGGTCGCGCCGCGCAGCCAGGCGGTGAAGCGCCGCGGGAACTCCGGCGCCCGGACGCAGAGAAAAAGTCCCGCCGCCGCGTTGAGCAGCGCCCCGACGAGAATCAGCTGCGGCACCGACAGGCCGGCCGCGAGCAGCCCCGCGCCCATGCCGGCGGCGACGACCATGAACAGCGCATTGAGGATGTTGAGGCCGGCGATGACGCGCGAGCGGTGAGCGGCCGCGGAACGGGCCTGGACGAGCGTGTAGAGCGGCACGATGAAGAAACCGCCGAACACGGCGATCAGCAGCAGATCGACCAGCACTCGCCACGTCGCCGCATCGGCGAGCACCGCGCCCAGCGGCAGCGGCGCACTGCCTGTCGCGAGCGCCGGGCTCGCCCACCACAGGTCGAACGCGAACAGGCTCAGGCCGATCGAGCCGAAAGGCACGAGGCCCGGCTCGAGGTGCTTGCCCGAGAGCCGCTCGCACATCAGCGAACCGATGCCGATACCGACCGAAAACACCGCGAGCAGCAGCGTCACCGCGTGCTCGTCGCCGCCGAGCACGTCCTTCGCATAGCCGGGGAACTGCGACAGCAGCAGCGCGCCGTAGAACCAGAACCACGAGATTGCGAGCACCGCGAGGAACACGGTACGGTCGCCGCGGGTGAAACGGATGTTGCGCCAGGTTTCGCTCAGCGGGTTCCAGTTGATGCGCAGCCCGGGATCGGCGGCCGGCGCGGTCGGGATCGCCCTGCTCGCGGCGTAGCCGAGCACTGCGACCGACAGCGCCGCGACCGACACCCACAGCGCGCCGCCCGGGAGGCTGATCGTCACTCCGCCGGCGATCGTCCCGACGAGGATCGCGACGAACGCGCCCGCCTCGACGAGCGCGTTGCCGCCGACCAGTTCGTCCTCGCGCAGATGCACCGGCAGGATCGCGTATTTCACCGGCCCGAACAGTGCCGACTGCGCGCCCATCAGGAACAGCGCGCCGAGCATCAGCGCCAGCGAGTCGAGCGCAAACGCCAGCGCCGCGAGCGCCATGACGAGGATTTCGAGCAGCTTCGTCCAGCGGATGAGCCGGCTTTTCTCGAACTTGTCGGCGCATTGGCCCGCTGTTGCCGAGAACAGGAAGAACGGCAGGATGAAAATCCCGGCAGCGAGGTTCACCAGCACGCCCGGCGCAATCGTCGTGAAACGCGCAGCTTCGAACGTCATCAGCACGACCAGGGCGTTCTTGTACAGGTTGTCGTTGTACGCGCCGAGAAACTGCGTGATGAAAAACGGCAGGAAGCGCCGTTCGCTCATCAGTCTGAATTGGGAACTCATGCCGCCCTGCACCATCGTGAATCCGGAGTGGGCGGATTCTGCCACCGGCGACGTTCGGCGCGGCAACTTTCGGGGGCGCAGGCGGCCGCCGAAAAAAGCTTCATGCGCCGCAGAATTACCGCCTGAACAGTATGACATTGCCACTGAACATACTGGCAATCCCCTATAAAACCCCGGGATGAGCGTGACAATCCATTTCACCCCTTGACCGCGCGTCCGTTTTTCACCAGACTGCGCGTGCGCATCTGCAATCGCGTGGTTTTTCGTGCTCGACGGCCTTTGGGTACTCAGTTCGTCTTTCCCCGATCTCGATTGCCGCACTTCCGGGCAAACGCCCTTCATTAACTTTGATTTGGGATTTTTCGAAATGGCAACTGGTACTGTTAAGTGGTTCAATGACTCCAAGGGCTTCGGTTTCATCACCCCGGACAACGGCGGCGAAGATCTGTTCGCACACTTCTCCGCGATCCAGGGCTCGGGCTTCAAGAGCCTGACCGAAGGTCAGAAAGTTCAGTACGACGAGACGTCGGGCCCGAAGGGCAAGCAGGCAGGCAACATCCGCCCGCTCTGATTCTCGATTCGATCTCGCGCGCAGCCGTCCGCTAAACCGCACGGCCTGCGCAACGAGCCAAAGCCCGGCATTGCCGGGCTTTTTGCTTTTGCGGGTCCGGACCCCCGCCGCTCACCCGTAGCGGCGTGCGGCCTCGACCGCGAGCCCGCTGCCGATGCTGCCGTAAAGGTCCCCTTCGACGCTGCGCGCGGCAGGCAGCTCAGCCGCGATGCGCGCGCGCAGCTGCGCGACGCCGCTCGCGCCGCCCGTGAAATAGATCGTATCGACACGCTCGCGCGCGACCCCCGCATCGGTCAGCAGCCCCGCCACCGCCGCTGCGACTCGCTCGACGAGCGCCATCGTCGCGCGGGCGAAAGCTTCGCGGCCGATCTCGTGCACGAGCCCGGCTTCGAGCCGGTCGAGCTGCAGCGCCGTGGCCGGCGCCTGCGACAGCTCGATCTTCGCCTGCTCGACCTGCAGCGCGAGCCAGTGCCCTTCGCGCCGACTGACGAGCCGCGACAGGCGATCGAGTTCCGTGCGTGCGCTCGCATCGCGGTAGATGTGCTGCAGGCCGGCCCACGCCTGCCGCGTGTAGGCGAAATTGATCGTGTGCCAGGTCGCGAGCTGGAAGAACAGGCTCGACGGCACTTCAGCGCCGTTCTTCATCCGGCCACGATAGCCGAGCAGCGGCATCACACATTCCAGGCTCAGCGCGCGGTCGAAATCGGTGCCCCCAACGTGCACACCGGCATTGCCGAGCAGATCCTCGCGGCGATCGTCGCGGCCGGCGCGCGCCGGCGACAGCCGCACGAGCGAGAAGTCCGCGGTGCCCCCGCCGATGTCGGCGATCAACACCAGCTCCTCGCGCGCGAGGCCGGTCTCGTAGTGCAGCGCCGCGCCGATCGGCTCGAACTGGAAGCTGACGTCGCGAAAACCCGCCTGCTGTGCGATCGCCTCGAGTGTGTCCTGCGCCTTGCGGTCGGCGCGCTCGTCGTCGTCGACGAAATGCACCGGCCGGCCGAACACGGCCTGCGTGAAGCTTCGTCCCGCTGCCGCTTCGGCGCGCGCCTTCAGTTCGCCGATGAAGCTCGCGAGGAGATCGCGGAACGGCAACGCGCGCCCGTGCACTTCGGTCTGGCCGTCCATCAGGCTGCTGCCCAGAAGGCTCTTCAGCGAGCGCATCAGGCGGCCTTCGTAGCCTTCGAGGTATTCGGCGAGCGCGGCGCGGCCATAGCACGTCGTCTCCTCGTCGGCATTGAAGAACACCGCGGACGGCAGCGTCCGCTTGTCGCCCTCGAGTTCGAGCGGCGCCGGGACGCTGGGCCGCAGCCAGCCGACCGTGGAGTTGGAGGTGCCGAAATCGACGCCGCAGGCCCGTGCGGAGGTCTTGCCCATAAGCGGATGCAGCCGGTCGGGAAAGGGGCGCAATGCTACGCCACGGCGGCGCACCGCGCGAGCGCATTCCAGACCACAGGACGACCCACCCATGTATGGCGCAATGCTACGCCACGGCGGCGCACCGCGCGAGCCTCACGGCGGCCCGCTGGCGGTCAGTGGTCAGTGGTCAGTGGTCAGTGGTCAGTGGTCAGCGGTCAGCGGTCAGCGGTCAGCGGAACACGATCGTCTTGTTGCGATGCACCAGCACACGGCCCTCGAGGTGGTAGCGCAGGCCGCGCGCAAGGACCATCTTTTCGATGTCCTTGCCGTAGCGGACCATGTCCTCGACCGAATCGGAATGGTCGATGCGGATCACGTCCTGGTCGATGATCGGCCCCTGGTCGAGGTCCGCAGTCACGTAGTGGCAGGTTGCGCCGATCAGCTTGACGCCTTTCGCCCACGCCTGGTGGTACGGTTTCGCGCCGACGAAGCTCGGCAGGAAACTGTGGTGGATGTTGATAATGCGCCCGGCGTACGCCGCGCACAGCTGCGGCGACAGCACCTGCATGTAGCGCGCGAGCACCATCGTCTCGCCGCGCACTTCCTCGAAGATGCGCCCCACTTCGGCGTAGGCCTGCGCCTTGTTGTCGGCGTTCACCGGCACGTGGTGGAACGGGATGCCGTGCCACTCGACGAGGCCGCGGAACGTGTCGTGATTCGAGATCACGCAGGGGATCTCGATGTCCAGCTCTTTCGACTGCCAGCGCGCGAGCAGGTCGTAGAGGCAGTGCTCCTGCTTCGACACCAGCACGACGACGCGCTTCTTGACCGCCGAATCGGTGATCGTCCAATCCATCTCGAGCTCGTCGGCGAGCGGGCGGAAACGCTCGCGGAACTCGGCGAGGTGAAACGGCAGCGACGAGGCCCTGATCTCGATGCGCATGAAGTAGCGCCCGAGCGCCTCGCCGTCGGCAGGAGGCTCGGCGTGCAGCGAAGTCTCGAGGATCCAGCCGCGATGCTCGGCAATGAAGCCCGACACCCGCGCGACGAGGCCGACGCGGTCGGGGCAGGACGCGGACAGCGTGAAACGGCGGTCGCGGTGCATGGCAGCTTCCGGTCAGGCGACGCGGGCGAAAGCCTTGTCGATCTCGCGGCGCAGCTCGGCGTAGTTGCGCGTCACCGGGAACTGCGGGAATTCGCGGATGACGTTTTCCGGCGGATGGAACAGGATGCCGCCGTGCGCCTCGCCGAGCATCGCGGTGTCGTTGTACGAGTCGCCGGCCGCGACCACCGTCAGGTTCAGCTCCTTGAAGCGCTTGACTGCCTCGCGCTTCTGGTCCGGCATGCGCAGGTGGTAGTTCACGAGCACGCCGTTCGCATCGGCTTCGAGGCGATGGCACAGCAGCGTCGGCCAGCCGAGCTGCTTCATCAGCGGCTTGGCGAATTCCTGGAACGTGTCGGACAGGATCACGACCTGGTAGCGCTCGCGCAGTTCGTCGAGGAACTCGCGCGCGCCGGCCATCGGCCCCATGCTGGAGATGACTTCCTGGATGTCCGGCAGGCCGAGCTTGCGCTCGGCGAGAATGTTCAGCCGGTACTTCATCAGCGTATCGTAGTCCGGCTCGTCGCGGGTCGTGCGACGCAGCTCGGGGATGCCGGTACGCTCGGCGAATTCGATCCAGATTTCGGGGACCAGCACACCTTCGAGGTCGAGACAGACGATCTGCACGGCGATATCCTGTAGCGGCAAGGGGAAAGCCGCGATTCTAGCAGCGGCGCGGACTGCCTGCCGGCGAATCCGGACCTCAGCCCGCGAGCAGGTTGCGCACGACGAGGCCCTGTGCGGCGAAGTGCCTCAGCAGCGCGTGCTGGTGCTCGGCATCGCGCGTCTCGATCTGCAGGATCACTTCGGTCATGCCGACCGCGACGTGCAGTTCGCCGCGGCGGTGTTCGACATGCCGCACGTTCATGCCGAGCTCGGCGACGGTCTTCAGCAGCGCGAGCAACTGGCCCGGCGCATCGGAAATCATCACCGCGACGCTCATCAGCCGCCCGCTCGACGCGAGGCCGTAGTCGATCGAACGGCCGACGAGCGTCATATCGACGTTGCCGCCCGAGATCACGACCACCGCGCGGTCGTCGGGCGCGAGGCGGACCTTGCGCTGCAGCAGCGCTGCGAGCCCGACCACGCCCGCGCCCTCGCCGATCGTGCGTGTGCGTTCGAGCAGCGTGACGATCGCCTCGGCGATCGCGTTGTCATCGACGGTGACGATGTCGTCGACGTGGCTCGTGATCACCTGCCGCGTCAGCATTCCCGGGCGCTTCACCTTGATGCCATCGGCGATCGTGTGCGCGTCCGGCCGCACCGCTTCGAGCGTGCCATCGTGCAGGAAATGCCGCCACGGCGCGACCGCGTCGGTCTGCACGCCAACGACGCGGATCGCCGGATTCTGCAGCTTCAGCGCCAGCGCGACGCCCGAAATCAGCCCGCCGCCGCCGAGCGGCACGATCGCGACGGTCATGTCCGGCGCGTCTTCGAGCATCTCCAGGCCGCAGCTCGCCTGGCCGGCGATCACGTCCCAGTCGTCATACGGGTGGATCAGCGCGAGCCCTTCGCCGTCAGCGAGCCGGCGCGCCTCGTCGCTGGCGGCTTCGAGCGTGTCGCCGACGAGTCGCACGTCGGCGCCGAGCTTGCGGC
The DNA here is from genome assembly GCF_012910705.2 of Aromatoleum anaerobium. Taxonomy (GTDB): domain Bacteria; phylum Pseudomonadota; class Gammaproteobacteria; order Burkholderiales; family Rhodocyclaceae; genus Aromatoleum; species Aromatoleum anaerobium. Next base: position 120,309 of record NZ_WTVG02000035.1, read on the forward strand.
ACGCCTGGATCTTCGTCAGCGGTGCGTTCGCCGGCATCACGACGACCGCGGAGAGGCCGGCCCGCGCCGCCGCCCGTGCAACGCCCTGCGCGTGGTTGCCGGCCGACGCCGCGACGACGCCGGCCGGCCGGGCCCCGCCTTCCAGCAGGCGGCCGATCTTGTGCGTCGCGCCGCGCAGCTTGAACGAGCCGGTGCGCTGCATGTTTTCGAGCTTCAGTTGCAGCGGCACGCCGAGCTCGTCGGACAGCGCGTCGTTCTGCCACTGCCCGGTGCGGACGACCGCGTCGCGGATGCGTTCGCGCGCAGCGACGAGATCGGGCAGTGCGAGCGGCACCGGGATGGACGACATGTCGATTCTCCGCAACCCGCCCGGAACGGGCGTTCGAATCGTTACTGTATGCGCAAAGCGGCGGCGCGGGCAGATGCCGGGGGCGTTGCCAACGCGCCCGGCGTGGCGCTCAGAGTCTGCGAATAGCTCTGCTGCGCGGGCCGATTGGTATGCATGCTTGAGCCGGCACCTCGAATTGCGTAGATACTGTTATCCGAGTCAAGCCCCATGCATAGCTGGATCGAAGTTCTTGCCAGACTTGAGCACGCCGTAGGCGACATGGACAAGCTTTCGCATCATGGCGCCAATGATGATCATCGGAATCTTTCCGTTTGCGGCCAGGCGCTGCTGGAAGTGCTGGCCCCAGTGGGTTCGGTACAAGGTTGCCACGGCGGGCATGTAAAGGGCTTTGCGCAGGAAGGCATGTCCGACCTTGGACATACGGGGTCGGCCTCTGACGCTGGTGCCCGACTCATGCTGTCGCGGGTCGAGGCCGGCGAAGGCCACGGCCTGTCGGGCGTTGGGGAAGTGCTGTGGATCGATCAGGTAGGCCAACAGCACGGCAATGGTGCGCTCACCCACGCCGGGAATGGACTCAAGCAGGCGCTGCTTTTCGCGCAGGGTGGGATCGCGATCGATGTGCTCGTGGATGGCCTTGACCAGGCGTTTGATCTCCTTGTCGAGCCATTGCAGATGATCGGCGATACCTTGCTCGACGGCCGGGCGGGCGACCTGCAGGCGATTGCTCTCCTGGGTATGCATGGTCTGCAGCGCATCGAGGCGCAGGACCAGGGCGCGCAAAGCCTGTTCGGCTGCAGAGGGGGCCTGCCAGAGGACGGGGTGACGCTCGAAGCAGAACTGGGCAATGAGCTTGGCATCGACCTTGTCGGTCTTGGTGCGCACCATCTGCGAGGCGCCAAAAGCCTTGATCTGAGCGGGATTGACCACGCTCACCGTGATCGTCTCGAAGGCGGCAAGAAACTCAGCCACCGCTTCCCAGTAAATGCCGGTGGCTTCCATGCAGGCATGGCACGCCTCGGCCCCTTGCTTGACGAGCCAAGCGTGCAGCGCCTCAAAGCCCGCGGGGGTGTTGGGCACAACCTTGTGTCGGATTTTGCCCTCGGGCAGGCGCAAGGCGCAGTCGAGCTTGGCTTTGGCGACATCAATGCCCAGATACGATGTGTGCATGGCGACTCCTTTGTTGCTCAAGCGCGTGGGTCCTCTCGTGATCGACCTTGTGAATGCGGGCTGCCGGCAAGCCGGGCCAAAGATACTGTCCGATCTATTCGTGAGGGTGAGCGGCTGCTGCAAGGATCTACGCAGCGGGCGCGAGGCCCAAGGGCGGATACGGCATCCAGCCGCTCGACCTGGGGCGCCCCCCAGGCATGCTGTTTCGACCGCCGCCGTTTTGGGGGCCCTCTTCAGTTGCGCTACGCGCGCCTTGCAAGGGCCCCCAAAACGGCAAACCATCAAGCGATCAACTTTGCACAAAACAAGATACAAGGGCGGATGAGCCGAAGGCGTTATCCGCCGTATGTGCCCGGCCGGCATTCGGCGGAAGGCGCTGCGCTTTTCCGCCCTACGCTCGCTGCGGCATAGGGGGCTGAACGGTTACCTCAGCACAGCTGCAATTTAATTAAATTTAGGCGCAACCATACTGTGGCAGCGAATGTAAGCTGCGGTCTCTGCCAACTCTTTTTGAAGTTTATATTCGCTGGCATAAAGCCCATGATCTTTGGTGGCACTAGCAAAGTGCAGTATTGCCGCCTCAGCCGCAGCCAACATCAAAAGCCCCGTACCTTTATCCATCTGTTTAGCTTTGCTTATCAATTCACTTACATTTCCCTGCCGAACCATCTCCTCGAAGACTTTAGCACCGAATTTTCCTACGCTCTCGCACATAGAATCTATTTGCTGTTTAGATTTAGCATTTACAGTAACTTTCGTGTCCGCTGGTACTGCAACTGCAACAGAGGCGACTGCAACAGAGGCGATTGCAGATAATTTTACAAACGTCTTAAACATTTTTCTAAATCTCTTTGAACAATTGCAAATTATCGGCAGCCGGGTGATACCTCCCGGAAACCAGCCCAATCAGTTCCGGGAACACACCCGCTGAACATCTTCGCTGCGGTACTCGGACAGCCACCGTTGAACCTGCCCAAGGTCTGACGTGGCAGCAACCCGATCATCCATGGTTTGTGCAGAATTGACCTTGCGTTCGTGATAGCGGCGATCTTTGCACAATTCGACTAGATCGCACTCACGGTCTCCCTGCCTGCCATCAGCCTTTCGAATCGAACAATCAGGATTAGCCGGGACAGCGGTAACAGCAGCCGTCCGTGAATCGGTTTTATTTCTCGGAGCCATCACTGATGCCACGATACCGATTACCCCAAGAATAATGATGTACTTCATCCAATTTTTCGACCCGCCAGCTTTCGCCGTTTCATTGGCTGTTGCTGGCTGCTTCACTTTAGGCTGCACTGCCGGTTTCGACGTTCCGCAATGCGGGCACGTCTTGGCTTCCGTACTGACCTCTTTCCCGCATTCCCTGCAAGCGACAAGCGCCATAGCTGATCCACTTATGAAAATTGCACATTTTGCCCAGTATTTTATGAAGACGAAAGCAGGAGCGACTGGGAACCTTGCGGCTTTTCATAGCAAGCAAGCGTTTTGGAACCAGATCAGGCATTTGGGCGGGAACACGGGGTCAGATCTTGCAACGCAGCCTCACCCCTCCCCGGATTGTTCGTTAGGGTCGCCGTGTCGGCGATGCCGCCGGACACCGCTCGCAGCGATTTCTTCACACCCTCGTAGAGCCTGTTCACCATCTCCGTAGCAGCAGAGCCAGGAAAGCCAAGTGGATGAACTGCGTTTTTCGTTTTATTCTCCCGTATCCCCTCGCTTTACTGGATGGAGCATTGCGATGACTGAAGCATGCCTTTCGCCGACCGCGCTGATCGACAGCGACCACCCCGAAGTCCTTGCCTTCGCGCGGAAACACTGCCGCGGCAACGACGTCCGCGAGCGCGCGGTGTCGCTGTATTACGCCGTGCGCGACGACTTCCGTTACGACCCCTATCGCATCGACCTGTCGGAAACCGGGATGAAGGCGAGCAGCGTCATCGCCAGCGGCGCGGGCTGGTGCGTGCCGAAAGCGACGCTACTGGCCGCGGTGTGCCGCGCGGCGGGAATTCCGGCGCGGCCCGGTTACGCCGACGTACGCAACCACCTCAGCACCGCACGCATGCGCGAGACGTTCGGCGCGGACCTGTACCGGTGGCACGGCTACACCGAAATCCTCATCGACGGATCCTGGTACAAGGCCACCCCGGCATTCAACCTCGCGCTGTGCGAGCGGTTCGGGTTGCTGCCGCTGGAATTCGATGGCCGCAGCGACTCGATTTATCATCCGTTCGACCGCAGCGGCAATCAGCACATGGAATACGTGCACCAGCGCGGCCACTACGCCGACGTGCCGCTGTCGCTGATCGCCGACGATTTCCGCACGCATTACCCCGTTTGGCTCGAACAGGCCGAGCAGCTGAGGGCGGCGGATTTCCTCGCGGATGTGGAAAGGGAAAACCAGCCCGCGTAGCGCGGGAAACCGGGGACGCTATTCGCGCTGTCGAGGTAAGAAGCAGGGCAATCACACGAATCCCGCCGTCGCAGACCCGCCGAAATGGTCGTTCACAATCAGGGAGTTGCGAAGGCGCTGTTCACACCGTCTCCCTATCCGTGCGCCCTTGCTCGAGCCACCATGTTTCGTACGCCTTCGGACATATTGATCGGGGTCATTTCAAGGCTCGGATGCGAGGCCTGAAAGACGCGGAAAATCTCGTCCGCAAAGGCCTGCCCGATCTCTTCGACACCGGCAAAATCGAGCACAACCGTCTGAAAGCGCTCGAAACGCATCGTCACCCGCTTGGCTTGCGAGCGCGACACGAGCTTCTCGCCCTCGTGCTGCGCAAGCCTCACCGGCACGATCGTCTTCGCAAAGGTATATTCCGCAGGCGCGGCAAATTCATCGAAGACGCCCCTGGTTGTGCGCGCGCTGTCATTGTCGAGGGTCATCACCACCGTCGTTCCGGTCACCTCTCCTTCCCCGTCGATCAGCCAGTCGTCGCTTGCAGCCTCGTGCGAAAAGTACAGGTCCCGGGAGATGATCGAAAAGCTGTCGAACATCCGTGACGTGAAGAACACCCCTTCGCCGCTGTGCCGCGCAGGGTCTGTCGTCAGTTTGCCCTTGGCAAGCTCAAGGATCGCTTCGCGCGGGTCGTACAGGCCCATCAGGCGCTGAATGCGGTGGAAGATACCTTCTTCTCCGTCATCGATGACGCGGGCAGTGGTTCGCAGCGCGTTGCGCTCGATGAAAACGGCTACTCGCTCCCCTTCGGAGTGATCGATCGCGTTATTGACCATCTCGGTGATCCCATAGCGCCAAATGTCGATCACGTTGGGCTGTAGATCCGAGACAAGCGGCGCGACATCGGCCAGCCACACCCGGTGTTCGTCGAGCCCTGTGATTGCGTAGGCCTTTCGCACCGACAGAAGCGGAAGCAGCGCGTACCGCCGACCGCGCCCCGCTCCTTCTGCCTTGATGACGTGCTCGCTCGCCATGCGTCTCAGCCGGGCAGCAATGGTTTGCCGAGAGACCCCGAGCTCCTTTGCTGCCGTGGTGGTCGGGTGCGCTTCACCTCTATCGATAATGCGCAAAATCAGCTTGTCGACGATGTCCATGGCGCCCGGATAAGTAAAGTATCTACCGGTTCAATGTAAAGTCACGCCAGAGAAATGTAAAGTGCTCGCCCACATACCCTCCGCCACAGTAATTGTTGATCCCGGTCGTGAAGCCGGCCGCCTCAACGCTGGTCCGCATTGATGCGGCGGAAGGCGCTGCGCTTTTCCGCCCTACGTGCAGGTCGCGCAAATCGTATTCGCAGGCGCTGATGAGCCGGGTATCCGCGCCGTCGGCACGAGCTGAGCTTCGTCGCCTGCCAGGGCCGCTACCACAGCGGCCGGGCGATGATCATCGCCTCGGCCGCTGCCGCGTCGAGTGGCCTGGCGAAGTGGTAGCCTTGGCCGTATTCCACCTGCAGCGCCCGCAGCTGCGCCAGCTGCCCGGCATTCTCGACCCCTTCGGCAATGAGGTCCATGTTCAGGGTGTGAGCCAGGATGACGATGGTCTGGATGATACTGGCATTCTCCCGGTCGACGTCCATGCGGCGCACGAACGAGGCGTCGATCTTCAGCGTATCGATCGGGAAACGATGCAGGTAGGACAGCGATGAGTAGCCGGTGCCGAAATCGTCCATCAGCAGCTTGATTCCCAGGGCGCGCAACTTCTCCAGCACCACCGTCGCCGCCTCGGCGTGCTCCATGATCACCGTCTCGGTCACTTCGAGCTTGAGACTCCCGGTGTCGAGACCGGTCTCCGCCAGCACCGCCTCGATCTGCTGCGCCAGGGCGGGCTCGGCGAACTGCCGTCCGGCGAGGTTCACGCTCATCTGCATCGGCGGGTGATCCGGGTAGCGCTGTTGCCAGACGCGCATCTGGCGGCAGGCCTCGGCCAGCACCCAGCGACCGATCGAAACGATCAGGCCGGTCTCCTCGGTGAGCGGAATGAATTCACTCGGCGGCACCACGCTGCCGTCGCGGCGACGCATGCGCACGAGGGCTTCGAAACCGGCGAGCCGGCCCGTCTGCAGCGAGACGACGGGCTGGTAATAGACGCAGAACTCCTCGCCCCCCAGCACCGCCTGGCGCAGTTCGGTTTCCATTTTGAACCGCGCGACGACGCGCTCGCGCATGTCGGCGGCGAATACCTCGTGGCACGCTCCGCCGCGCCGCATCGCGTCGTGGGCAGCAGTCTCGGCATCGCGCAGCAGGTCGCGGGGGTCGGCGTAGCCGGGGTGGCCGAGGACGATGCCGACGCTGGCGGTGGTGAACAGCTGATGCCCATCGACATTGTGCCCGGCCGCCAGCTCGCTCTGCAGCTTGTCGGCGAAACGCGTCGCTTCGCCAACGTCGTTCGCTTCGTCGAGGAGGATCGCGAAGCTCTCGCTGCCGACGCGGGCGAGCGTGTCGCTGGCGCGCAGGCCGGCGCCGAGGCGTTGCGCGACGGCGATCAGCAGTTGATCGCCGGCGGAAGCGCCGAGGCTGTCGGTGATCAGTCGGAAGCGGTCGAGGGTGAGGAACAGCAGCGCAAACCCACGCCCGGATTCGAGCCGGCGCCGGTCGAGGGCATCGTCGAGCCGGGACAGCAGCAGCGCGCGGTTGGGCAGGGCGGTCAGGCTGTCGCGCAGCAGCTCTTCCTCGACCACCGAGGCGAGCATGACCCGCGCCGAGGCGGCGCCGATGACGCCGGCCAGCTGTGCTTCGCAGTAGCGGGCGAGTTCGGCGTCGATCTCCTGCGGCCACTCCTGCCCGCGCTGCCGGGCATACGCGGCAAACGCCTGCTGGGCATTGTCGGCGCCGAGAAAGCGCGTCATCAGCGCCTGAAGATCCGGCAGCGAGCCGCTCGCCCGCCAGGCATGCCCGGCGCCGCGATCATGCCTGAAGACATCGACGAACAGCGTCGCCTGCGTCTGCTCGATGGCGCTCTGCTCGCTGATATTCGACACCGCCAGGTAGGCGCCGACGTTCGCGAGCATGCTCCACAGCATGGCATGGGTAATCTCGTCCAGCCCCTCCAGGCCGAACAGGGCGAGCGGCCGCAGGAGCGCGACGGCAAACGGCCCTTGCTCGAGGATCGCCATCGGCAGCCAGCCGGAACGGGCGAAGGCTGGCACCATCAGGGTATAGGCCCAGACCAGGAAACCGGCGCCGAGCCCGGCCAGCGCGCCACTTCGCGTGCCACCCTTCCAGTAGATGCCGCCGAGCAGCGCCGGCCCGAACTGGGCGACGGCGGCGAAGGAGATGAGGCCGATCGAGACCAGCGCGTAAGCCTCGCCCGCCAGCCGGTAATAGGCGTAGCCGAGCAGCAGGCCGAGCACGATGGTGATCCGGCGGATCGCCAGCAGCAGGCCGGAAAGGTCGGCGCGCTCGGCCAAGCGCAGCGCGCCGATGCGCAGCAGCACGGGCATCACCAGGTCGTTGCAGACCATCGTCGACAGCGCGATGGTCTCGACGATGACCATGCCCGTGGCGGCCGAAAAGCCGCCGAGAAAGACCAGCAGCGCCAGCGCCTCCTGCTGCGCGGACATCGGCAGGGTGAGGACGAAGGTATCGGGATTCACGCCGCCGGCACCAAAATGCAGCAGGCCGCCGAAGGCGATCGGCAGCACGAACAGGTTGAACAGGAAGAGGTACAGCGGGAACAGCCAGATCGCCTTGTTCAGGTGCGCCTCGTCGACGTTCTCGACCACCGCCACCTGGAACTGGCGCGGCAGGAACATGATCGCCAGCATGCTGATGAAGGCCAGCGAGAACAGCGAGGCCCAGCTCTGATAAATGTCGGACGAGCTGCTACCGCCGATGGTGAATACCTCGGCGATCTGTGGCTGCGCCGCGGCCCGCGCGAAGATATCGGTGATGCCGTCGTACATGCCCCAGGTGACGAAGGCGCCGACGGCGAGAAAAGCGAGCAGCTTGACCAGCGATTCGAACGCGATCGCCGCGACCATGCCCTCGTGACGTTCGGCCGTGTCGAGCTTGCGGGTGCCGAATGCGACGGTGAACGCCGCCAGCGCCAGCGCGACGTAAAACGCCGTGTCGTGCCAGACACTTTCCGGCTCCGGCGCGACCGGCAGGATCTCGGGGTAGCCGCGCAGGACCGTGAAGCTGGTGGAGATCGCCTTCAGCTGCAGGGAGATGTAGGGCGTGACGCCGACCACCGCGATCACCGTCACCAGCCCGGCCAGCGCCGCGCTCTTGCCGTAGCGCGAGGAAATGAAATCGGCCAGCGAGGTGATGCGATTGTCCTTGGCGATGCGGATGATCTTGCGCAGCACCACCCACCACAGCGCGATCATCACCGTCGGCCCGAGATAGATGGGCAGGAAGCCGATCCCGCTGGCGGCGGCACGCCCGACACTGCCGTAGAAAGTCCACGCGGTCGCATAGACGCCGAGCGACAGGGCATAGACGTAGGGGTTGGCGATCAGGCTGCGCCCGGCATCGGCCGCCTTGTCGCCGCGGTAGGCGATGACGAAAAGCAGCCCCAGGTAGGCCGCGGCAGCGAGCGCGATGATCCAGGCCGGCAAGATTCAGTCCTCGGGCCAGATCGGGTGGGACGAGCGCTCGGGCCGCATGGCCGCTACTTCCGCTCGATAACCAGCGCCAGCAGCCCGATCAGCAGTGCCCAGGCGGCGTACACATAGACGTACAGCAAAGGAACGCCCGCGACCATTCCGGTGCGGTTGAACAGGGCCAGCAGCGGGTAGTTGAACAGCAGGCCACCCAGCACAAACAATGCCGCGAGGCGCTGCGCCTTGATATTGGGCTTGTTCATGGCTCCCTCGCCGCGAAAGACTGCAAGGAGTTCCCTTGTCTTTATTCAACGTAGACAGCTTGCCTCTGCGCCGCAACACCGGCCAGGGCAGGCGGCGATCGATCCCGCCGCCCGGAATCGGTGCCACCCTCCCGCTTACCCGGCCGAGGCGCTGGCCGGATCTCGATCGGGCGTCGCGAATTTCGCAGCATCACCCCTTCCCGGATTGTTCGTTAGGGTCGCCGTGTCGGCGAGGCCGCCGGGCGCGGCTCGACGATTTCCTCACAACCGCTCAATCGGCCTGCAGCGCTTCGAGCTGCTCGGAGATTTCGAGCCAGCGCAGTTCGGCGTCGTCGACCCAGCCGGCGAGTTCCGCCTGGCGCTTCAGCAGTGTCTGCAGCTGGCCGGCTTCGGCGCCGGTGTAGAGCGCCGGGTCGGCGAGGCGCGCGTCGAGGAGTTTCTTCTCGCCGTGCCAGCCGGCGAGCTTCTTTTCGAGCTGCTCCAGTTCCTTGACCAGCGGACGGCGCGCGGCGAGGCGCGCCTGGCGCTCGGCGGCGGACTGTTCCCGGTCGGCCTTGCGCGCCGCCTTGTCAGCGCTGCGGTCGGGGCATTTCGCCGCCTCGCTCGCCTGTGCGCGACGCTCGGCGAGCCAGTCGCGGTAGTCGTCGAGGTCGCCGTCGAACGGCTGGATGCGGCCGGCGTCGACGAGCAGGAAGCGGTCGCAGGTCGCACGCAAGAGCGCCCGGTCGTGCGACACCAGCACCATCCCGCCGTCGTAGTCCTGCAGCGCGAGCGTCAGCGCGTGGCGCATCTCGAGGTCGAGGTGGTTCGTCGGCTCGTCGAGCAGCATCAGGTTCGGCCGCTGCCAGATCATCAGCGCCAGCGCGAGGCGCGACTTCTCGCCGCCCGAGAAGCTGCCGCACGGCGTCGTCGCCGGCGTCGAAGTGCCACCGACGCCGTCACCGCGGAAGTCGAAGCCGCCGAGGTAGTCGCGCAGTTCCTGTTCGCGGGCACGCGGGTCGAGGCGCGTCAGATGTTGCAGCGGCGACTCGTCCGGGCGCAGCGTTTCGAGCTGGTGCTGCGCGAAATAGCCGATCGCGAGGCCTTTGCCTTCGCTGCGGCTGCCGGCGGCGAGCGGCAGCTGGCCGGCGAGCAGCTTGATCAGCGTCGACTTGCCGGCGCCGTTACGCCCCAGCAGGCCGATGCGCTCGCCCGGGCGCAGCGTCAGGCGGATGCCGCCGAGCACGGTGCGCTCGGCGTAGCGCACGACGCCATCCTCGACCTGGAGTAGCGGATCGGGCGCCGGCGGGCCGTCGCGGAAACTGAAACTGAACGGCGTGTCGATATGCGCCGCGGCGATGCGCTCCATGCGTTCGAGCGCCTTGATGCGGCTCTGCGCCTGGCGCGCCTTCGTCGCTTTCGCGCGGAAGCGACGGATGTAGTCCTCGATGTGCGCGATCTCGCGCTGCTGCTTGTCGAACAGCGACTGCTGCTGCGACAGGCGCTCGGCGCGCTGGCGCTCGAAGTCGGAGTAGCCGCCGGAATACAGCGTCAGGCGCTGCGACTCAATGTGCGCGATGTGCGTGACGCAGGCGTCGAGGAACTCGCGGTCGTGCGAGATCAGCACCAGCGTGCCGCGGTAGTCGCGCAGCCACTGTTCGAGCCACAGCACCGCGTCGAGGTCGAGGTGGTTCGTCGGCTCGTCGAGCAGCAACAGGTCGGAGCGGCACATCAGCGCCTGCGCGAGGTTCAGCCGCATGCGCCAGCCGCCGGAGAAATCCGACACCGGACGCTCGGCCTCGCCCGGCAGGAAGCCGAGGCCGTCGAGCAACGCCGCGGCGCGGGCGCGCGCCGCGTAGCCGCCGATCTCGTGCAGGCGCGCATGCAGCTCACCGATATGCGCGCCGTCGTGCGCGGCTTCTGCCGCCGCGAGCTGCGCCTCGATGGTGCGCAGCTCGACGTCGCCGTCGAGCACGTACTCGATCGCGGCTTTCGCCAGCGCCGGGGTTTCCTGCGCGACGTGCGCGATCTGCCAGCCGATGGGGATGTCGAGATCCCCCTGGTCCTGGTGCAGTTCGCCGCGCAACAGCGCGAACAGGCTCGATTTGCCGGTGCCGTTGGCCCCGGTCAGACCGACCCGCCAACCGGGGTGGATCTGCAGGGAGGCGGCATCGACGAGGATTTTGGCGCCTCGGGCGAGGCGGAGGTTGCGGAACTGGATCACGTCAGCGCATCTTCGGGCAAAGGCGTTATTCTACGCATCCCCCCAATCGACCGCTGCCGAATGCCGATGATCCCTCGCCTGCTGCCGCTGCTGTTCGCCTTCGCCGCCGCGACCGCCGGCGCCGCCGAAGCCGATCTCGCGCACGCCGAGCGCCTGCGCGACGAAGCCCGAGCGCTGCGCGCAGCGGCCGACGACGCGCTGCGTCGCGCCGAACCGGCGTGTTATGAGCGTTTCCTCGTCAATCGCTGCATCGCGCAGGCGAAGGAAGCGCGCCTCGACAGGATCCGCAAGGCGCGCGCGATCGAAGCCGAGGCGAGCCGCCTCGAACTCGCCGAAAAACAGCGCCAGGCCGCGCTGCGCGGCACCATGCCGCCCGCGCCGCCGCCGGGAGCACCGGCTCCGCTGCCGGTCGCGCCGCCCCCTGCCGCACCATCCGCCGACACGCAGATCGCGCCCGATCCTGCCGCCGAGGCCACGCGCCGGGAACGCGACGCGCAGGCTGCCCGCGATGCCGCCTCCTCCCGTGACCGGCAGCGCGAGCAGGACGCGGAAAAAGCGCGCGAACGTTCGAGAGCCGAAGCCGACGCTGCGAAACGGGCCGAAGACGCCGCGCGCGACCGCGCGCGCTACGACGAACGGATCCGCAAGCGCGAGCAGGAAAAGGCCCGCGGCGGCAACTGAACCGTCGCGCGCGACCTCAGGCGGTCGTGCGCTGCGCCCACGCGAGCGCGTCCTCCAGGCGGTCGTTGCCCCAGAACATCTCATCGCCGATACGAAAGCTGGGCGCGCCGAACAGCCCCAGTTCGGCCGCGCGCTCGGTCTGGCGGCGCAGCGCAAGCTTGTTGTCGTCCGCCACCGCGGCGGCGAGCAGCTCCCGCGCCGGCAGACCGAGATCGGAGAGAATCCCGCTGATCACCTCCGCCTCGCCGATCTCGCGGTCCTCGGCAAAATTCGCGAGCATCACCTTGCGCGAAAACGGGGCCACCACCCGGCCCCGACCCCAGCAGCGCGACGCGCGCGGCGAGCACGCCGCTGCGCGGGAAACGGGTGGGCAGGCGGAAGGGCAGGTCGTACTTGTCCGCCAGCCGTGCCAGATCGCGCCACATGTAGCGTCCCTTGGGGGGATAGATGTTGAACGGCGAATCGTTCCAGCCCATCGCGAGGAACACCGGCCCGAGCAGGAAGGGCCGCCACTGCACGTCGACGCCGGCATCGGTCGCGAGCCCCTCGATGCGCATCACCGACAGGTAGGAATACGAGCTGGCGAACTCGTACCAGAACTCCATCTTCGGACTCGACATGGGGGTCGCACTCCAGTTCGTTGAACGGTTGATAAGTCAATGTAGCCGATCCGGAGCGCGGATGTCCCGGATCAGGCCACGCGGTGCATGCGGACGCGCCCCTCGAGCGCGGCGCACACGCGGCTGCCCGCGCGCGGATCGAGCCAGCCCGCGAGCCGCCGCAGCCAGCCCGCTCGCGCTGCTGCCGCGCTCCCCGGCTGCGCCGCGCGCAGGATCAGTTCCGCACCGCGCGACGTCGTCATGACGACGCCCGCGGCGCTTTCCAGCGTGAAGGACTGGCCCTGCTCGAGCACGATGTCGCGGCTGTCGCCATGCTGGGTCAGCCATACGCAGCCCTGGCGCGCGATCACTTCCACGCCCTGCGCGTGGTCGAGAACCATCGTTTCGCGCGGCCCGAGGGCCAGCCTGGTGATTTGCGTAGGCCTGCTCATGAGGAACTCCTGTGACGGCGATTTCGGATGCACGTCGTGCATCTATCCGTAACGCCGTGACTGCAGTATCGTCAGCACATCATGGCCCTGCAAACGGAAAAGGCGCATCGCTCGGATGCGCAAAACTCATGCATACCCCACTCCGCCGACTCCCGCCGCTCGATCCGCTGCGCGGCTTCGTCGCCGCCGCGCGGCACCTGAGCTTCACGCGCGCCGCAGAGGAACTGTTCCTGACCCAGTCGGCAATCAGCCGGCAGGTGCAGGCGCTGGAGGACGCCCTCGGAGTGCGGCTGTTCGTGCGCGGCGTGCGCACTCTGGCGCTGACCGCCGAAGGCGCCCGGCTCGCGCGTGCTGCGCAAGGCTGGCTGGACGACTATGCCGCACTCGCCGACGCGCTGCGCGCGCACGGCCCGCGGCCGGTGACGGTGACGGCCACCATCGGCATTTCGGCGCTGTGGCTGGTACCGCGGCTGTCGCGTTTCCAGGCGCGCTACCCCGACATCGACGTACGCGTCGCGGCCAGCAACCGGGTGTTCGACCTGGAGCGCGAAGGTGTCGATCTGGCAGTGCGCTATTGCGCCGACCGCGACGCGCCGGCCGGCGCCGAGCACCTGTTCGGCGAGTCGGTCGTGCCGGTCGCAAGCCCGGTGCTGGCCACGCGCCCGCTCGACGCCGCGACGCTCCCCGACACCGTGCTGCTCGACTTCGACGACCCGCGCTATCCGTGGCTGCGCTGGAGCGACTGGCTCGCGGCGATGGGACTGGAGCACGTGCGGCCACGCGCGGTGCTGGTATTCAACCACTACGACCAGCTCATCCAGGCAGCGGTCGCCGGCCAGGGCATCGCGATCGGCCGCGCCCAGCTGCTCGATCAGTTGCTCGCCGACGGCCGTCTGCAATGCGTCGGCGGCAGCCCGCGCGAGATTGCGCACCGCGGTTTCTGGCTCGTCACCGCAGCGGGGACGCCGCGCCCGGAGGTCGCGCGCTTTGCCGAGTGGCTGCGCGCAGAGGGCGCAGCCACGGCCTGAGGCCGCTGCAGGCGGGGCGCTCAGCGCGCCGGCGACGGGCGATTCGCGATCCAGATGCCGGCGCCGACGAGCGCGAGCGCGGCGAACACCGCCGGCGTCAGCGCCTCGCCGAGCAGGATGCCGCCGGCGAGCACGCCCATCACCGGCGTCAGGAACGAGAACGACGACAGCCGCGTCGCCGGATACTGGCTGATCAGCCAGAACCATGCGACGTAGCTCGCGGCGGCGACGACAACGGTCTGGAATGCGAGGCTCGCCCACACCATCGCCGTCGGCGCGAACACGCCGGGCTCGCCGAACGCGAGCGACAGCAGCGGCAGCACCAGCGCCGAGACGCCCAATTGATACAGCAGCGTCTTTTCGGCCGGCACGCGGATCAGCGGACTGACCTTGACGGTCAGCGTGGTCGCGGCCCACATGCTCGCGGCGAGCAGCATCATCAGGTCGCCGATCCAGGCGCGGCCGGACCCGAGCAGCAGGCTCTCGCCAAACAGCGTCAGCACACCGAGGAACGCCAGCGCCATGCCTGCCCACTGCGCGCGACGCATGCGCTCGTGCGGCAGCAGCCACACTGCGCCGAGCGCGACGAAGAACGGCGCGGTGTACAGGAAGATCACGCCGCGCGACGCAGTCGTGAATTCGAGCGCCCAGAAGATCAGCGCGAACTCGCCGGCGAACAGCAGACCGGCGACGAGGCCCGGCGCGAGCGTTCCGTCCGACGACCACAGCTTCACGCCGCGCGCGCTCGCCCACGCCCACACCAGCGCCGTCGCGCCGAGCGAGCGCAGACCGGCCTGCCATACCGGCGAAATGCCCGCATTGGCAAGCTTGATCGCGACCTGCTGCAATCCCCACACGGTGCACAGCAGCACCATCAGTCCCATGGCGAAGCGATCGAGATGCGGGCGAGGGGGCATGATCAACCTATTCGACGACAGTGACTCCGGGCGTGCCGGAGGGGAACTGGAGGCGGGCGCGCAGCGCGCGGGTGACTTCGATGCGGCCGTCGGCGGTGACGCGCAGCGCATGATCGATATCGTAGCGGCGGGTGTATTCGCGCCAGTCGTCGCCGGCGATGAAGGCGGGCTTGCTCGCCGCGTCCGACAGCGTGCCGGCGTCCTCGCGCGGCGTGACCAGCACCGTCAGCGACTGGCTGCCGGTCGCGGGCATGCCGGTGCGCGGATCGAGCAGATGCGAATAACGTCGCCCCTCGAGTTCGAAATAGCGCTGATAGTCGCCCGACGTCCCGATCGCCTCGCCGTCGTACAGTGGCAGTGTCGCGAGCGGTTGCGGCTCGCGCGGATGCTGCAGTCC
Source organism: Aromatoleum anaerobium (assembly GCF_012910705.2). GTDB lineage: Bacteria > Pseudomonadota > Gammaproteobacteria > Burkholderiales > Rhodocyclaceae > Aromatoleum > Aromatoleum anaerobium. The sequence goes on from NZ_WTVG02000035.1 coordinate 135,369, forward strand.
GAGGCGCCACGGCGCATCGCCTTTCTTGCCGAGCGCCATGACATTGCCGCCGATATTGACGAGCGCGTTGTCGATGCCCTTGTCGCGCAGGATCGCGACTGCGCGGTCGAGTGCGTAGCCTTTCGCGTAACCGCCCAGATCGAGCTGCACGACCGGATTGCGGCTCTCGACGCGATTGCCGGTGATGACGAGGTCCGACATGCGCGGCCGCGCTTCGAGCACCGTGCCCAGCGCGGCCGCATCGGGCAGGCGCGGCGCGAATTCGTCGGCGTGGAAGCCCCACAGGCCGATCAGCGCGCCCATCGCCGGGTTGAACAGTCCGTCGCCGGCAGCGGACAGGCGTTGCGCGTCGGTCAGCATCGCGGCGAGCTCGTCGGACACCGTAGCGGCCTCGCTGCGCGCGATGGCCTCGTTCAGCGCCGTCAGTTCGGAAGGCTGCCACGCGTGGTAGGCGCGGTGCAGGCGGTCGAACTCCTGCAGCACCGCGCCCATCGCCTCCGCCGCGGCCTCGTGCGGTTCGCCGTATACGGTGAGATCGACGCGCGTGCCGAACACATAGGCTTCCTGGTGGAAGAGCTGCGGCTGCGTGCACGCGCCGAGGAGCACGACGCACCACAGGGCGACCCAAGCCGCGCCGAGGCGACCAAGCGCGTGCCACCGGCGCATCAGGCGCAGGCCTGTTCGAGCTTGTCGACGAACAGCCCGGCGACCGGAAAACCGGTCTGCGCGGCGATCTCGACGAAGCACGTCGGGCTCGTGACGTTGATCTCGGTCAGGTGGCCGCCGATGACGTCGAGGCCGACGACCATCAGGCCGCGCTGCCACAGGACCGGTGCAAGGAATTCGGCGATCTCGCGCTCGCGGCCGGTCAGCGGCATCGCCACGCCGCGCCCGCCGGCGGCGAGGTTGCCGCGCGTCTCGCCGGGTTTCGGGATGCGCGCGAGTGCGTACGGCACGACGTCGCCGCCGATGATCAGCACGCGCTTGTCGCCGTCGGCGATCGCCGGCAGATAGCGCTGCGCCATGATGGTGCGCGCGCCTTCGTGCGTCAGCGTCTCGACGATGACGTTGCGGTTCGGATCGTCGGCACGCACGCGGAAGATCTGGCTGCCGCCCATGCCGTCGAGCGGCTTGAGGATCACGTCGCCGAGCTCGTCGATGAACGCGTCGATATCGGCGGCGTCGCGCGCGACCAGCGTCGTCGCGGTGAACTGCGGGAATTCGGTGATCGCGATCTTTTCCGAATGGTCGCGGATCGCGCGCGGATCGTTGAACACGCGCGCCCCGCCGGCGACCGCGCGTTCGAGCAGCCACGATGCGGCGATGTATTCGAAGTCGAACGGCGGGTCCTGGCGCATCACGACGGCGTCGAACGCGGTGAGCGGCAGCGACGCCTCGTCGCCCGCTTCGTACCAGCCGCGCTCGTCGGCACGGGTGTGGATCGCGTGGCTGCGCGCGGCGACCACGCCCTCGCGCCACGTCAGCGCCTCGCGCTGGATCGCCGATACGCGGTGACCGCGCGCCGCGGCCTCGCGCATCATCGCGATGCTCGAATCCTTGTAGGCCTTGAGGCCGTGCAGCGGGTCGAGGATGAAGGCAAGGTTCAGCGGGCGCGACGGCCGCACTTTGGGCTCAGGCACCGGGCGCTCGCCGGGAATCCGATCGGGGCAGCTCATTCACGCCGCCAGTTCGGCTTCGGCCGGCATCGTTTCCTCGATCTCGATCGAGGCCGCGAGCAGCGCGAGCCGGGCGACGACGCCGTACGCGTAGAACCGGTTCGGCGCCGCGTCCGGGCCCTGGCGGCAGTCGGGCAGCGAGCAGCAGGTCTCGAACGCCAGCGGCTTGAAGTGCATGCCCGGCGCGTTGAGGTTCTCGTCGCGCGCGCGCTCGGTGTGCACGCGGTAGAAGCCGCCCACGACGTAGTGGTCCATCATGTAGACGACCGGCTCGGCGACCGCGTCGTCGACGGTCTCGAAGGTATGCACGCCTTCCTGGATGATGACCTCGTGCACTTCGAGGCCTTCCTTGACGACGCTCATCTTGTTGCGCTGGCGGCGGTTCAGGCCGCGCACTTCGGACGCGTCCCGCACCGTCATGACGCCCATGCCGTAAGTGCCGGCATCGGCTTTGACGACGACGAACGGCGTCTCGGTGACTTCGTATTCGCGGTATTTCTCGCGGATGCGCGCGAGCAGCGCGTCGACCTCGTCGGCAAGGCGTTCCTCGCCGGTGCGTTCGTGGAAGTCGATCTGGCTGCACACGCCGAATTCGGGGTTGATGCGCCACGGGTCGATGCCGATGACTGCGGCGAAATCGCGCGCGACACGGTCATAGACGGCAGCGTGGATCGACTTGCGGCGCACATGCCAGCCCGCATGCAGCGGCGGGATCAGCCACTGGTCGTCGAGTCCCTTGAGAATCGGCGGCACGCCGCCCGACAGGTCATTGTTCAGCAGCACCGCGCACGGCTCGAAATCGGCGAGGCCGATGCGCGCGCCACGTCGTTCCAGCGGCTCGAGCGTCAGCGTGCTGCCGTTCGCCAGCTCCAGCGTCGTCGGGGCAGTGATCTCGGGCAGCAGCGAGCCGAGGCGCACGTCGAGCCCGGTGAGCTGCAGCACCGACACCAGCTTGGCGACGTTCTGCAGGTAGAACTGGTTGCGCGTGTGGTTTTCCGGGATCAGCAGCAGTTGCCGCGCATCGGGGCAGATGCGCTCGATCGCCGCCTGCGCCGCCTGCACGCACAGCGGCATGAAGGCGTCGTTGAGGTTGTTGAAGCCGCCCGGGAACAGGTTCAGGTCCACCGGCGCGAGCTTGAAACCGGAGTTGCGCAGATCCGTCGAGCCGTAGAACGGCGGCAGGTGGTCCTGCCACTGCACGCGCATCCAGCGCTCGATTTCCGTCGCGTGGTCGAGGAATCGCTTTTCCAGTTCCAAAAGCGGGCCGGTCAACGCGGTAGTCAGATGAGGAACCATGAGCTTTTCTCGGGAAAGTCCGCGGGCGGACGTGCCGCGGCAAGTGAATTGCAAACAATATTACACCAGCCGGTGTAGCGTGCTCCCACGCCACTCAGACCGCGGCGAAGGCCCGGAAGTGCTCCGGCAGCGGCGCGTTCTCGAGGCTGCGCTGCGAAAAGAGGAAGCGGCCATCGCAGACGAAGCCCAGATCGGCCCAGTCGACGTCGTTCAGCGCATCGCGGAAAGCCGCGATATCGATGTCCGCGCGGCGCGGGAAAACCGCCAGCACCGCGCCGTCGTAATGGCGGCATTCGTGCAGGAAGAACGGCCGTGGCGTGCGCGTGCGGCCATTGACGTACACGCGCGGCTGCTCCGACTGATGGTAGCCGCGCCCCCAGTGCCACCAGTTCGACTCGTCGAAAGGCTGGACGCGGCGCGCGATCAGCCGCGTCTTGTGCGCGAGCAGCGCCGGCGGGGGCGGTTCACCCGGCGCGATCCACAGCATGCGGCGCGTCTCGCCGGTCCTGACCGTCGCCGAGCAGACGAAATCGCGGTTCGCACCCGCCGCGCCGGCGTACAGGTCGTCCGCGCCCGACACTGCGCCGACCTTGACGAACGCGACGTTCGAGAGCCGCAATGGATAGTCGCCGCGCGCGAACATCAGGTGCCCGGCGCATTCGATGAGGTGGCGGACCTCCCAGCGCGGCGCGGCGAGGGCCGCGGCAAGGCGGTCGGCGACGCCGATCTGCGCGTAGCGCATGCCGCGCGCGAAGCAGTCCTTCTCGAAGCGCCAGACCAGGCAGTTCGGCACCGCGTCGTCGAACACCCGCGCGTCGCCCAGTTCGATCGCCTCGGTGATCGTGCCGGCGGCGAACAGCAGCCGGTTGAGCTTCACGGCGGAGGTTCCCTTGAGGAAGTCGCGCGGCGTGATGAAGATCAGCTCGCCGCCCGGCGCAAGATGGCGCACGCACTTCTCGATGAAGAACAGGTACAGGTTCGAGCGCCCGTCGAAATGTTCCGCGTGCAGCAGCTGTCGCGTCGCCGGCGGAATGTCCTGGAAGCGCACGTAGGGCGGATTGCCGATGATGGTGTCGAAGCGCTCGGCGACCGGATAGGCGAAGAAATCCTCGTTCAGCGCGCCCGGCGGACAGTGTGCGCGATCGAACTCGATGCCCACCGCGCCGGGCAGGTGGCGCAGGAACGCGCCGTCGCCGCACGCCGGCTCGAGCACGCGGCCGCGATTGCGCCGCAGCGCGAGCATCGCCTGCACGACCGGCTCCGGCGTGAACACCTGGCCGAGCGCGGCGACGTCACGCAGGCCGAGTTCGAGCTGCACGCTCATGCGCGGCAGTCCGCAGCGCCGGCGCGGACGCTTCCGCGGCGGGGTGGTTGCACGGGTTTCATCGGCATCCTCGGGCTCGTATCGGGAAACAGCAAAGCCTGCGAAGATAAACCGCCGCGCAGACCGACGCAACGCGCGGCGCCCGCGCGGAGGTCCGGGAGGGAACCGTCTTCCCCGCCGCACCTCTGACGTTCGATACCGGAGCCACGCATGGGACTGACCGCTGCAGACATCGAAGACCTGCGCCGCGCGCGCGCGCTGCTCGAGAACCCCGGGCTGGCCGCGCGCATCAGCGACGTCGTCGGGTCACCGATCGAGCGCGGCTTCGGAATGCTGCCGAAGAGCTGGAACGCGGCGGTGATGAACGCCACGCGCAAGGCGATCGAGGCCGCGCTCGACGTCGCATTGCGCACACTGGACCCCGAACGGGCCGAGACGACGTCGAACCGCTGGCACAAGCTCGCGGTGGGGACGACCGGCGCGGCGGGCGGCGCATTCGGCCTCGCGGCGCTGGCGATCGAGCTGCCGCTGTCGACGACGATCATGCTGCGCTCGATCGCCGAGATCGCGCGCAGCGAGGGCGAAGACCTCGGCTCGGCCGAAGCGCGCCTGCAGTGCGTCCAGGTGCTGGCGCTGGGCGGGAAATCCGGTCATGACGACGCCGCGGAGACGGGATACTTCGCGGCGCGCGCGGCGATGGCGAAAGCCGTGTCGGAGGCCGCACGATACGCCGCGCAGCAGGGCGCGATCGCCCGTGGCGCGCCGGCGATCGTGCAGCTCATCACCCAGGTCGCGTCGCGTTTTTCGATCACCGTGTCGCAGAAAGTCGCGGCACAGGCGGTGCCGGTCGTCGGCGCGCTCGGCGGGGCGCTGATCAACACCTTGTTCATCGACCACTTCCAGGACATGGCCCGCGGCCACTTCATCGTGCGTCGCCTCGAACGGGTGCATGGTGCCGACCAAGTCAGGCTCGTCTATAAGGAACTGTGAAGCTCGCCACAGGCCGCGCCACCGGCGACAGTCCCGCGGCAACATACGAGGAGGCAGCGATGGTCGTTCGTATCGTGCGGCTCGGTACGCCGCGCGCCGCAGACGAAGGGTTGCGCATCGGGACTGTGCGCCGGCCTCCGCGCGGCGTACCGAAAGCCGAGTTCGCATCGCGCGACTGGTACGACGTCTGGTATCCGAACCTCGCGCCGAGCGTGGCGACGATGAAGATGGCGCAACACGCCAGCACGCCCGCCGACTGGCAGGCTTTTGCCAGGCACTACCGCGCCGAGATGGTGACACCCGAGAACAGCCGTTCGCTCGACGTGCTCGCCGCGCTGTCGCACCACGCGAACTTTTCCGTCGGCTGCTATTGCGCCGACGAGTCGCACTGCCATCGCTCGATTCTTCGCGCGCTGCTGGCCGAAAAAGGCGCGCGGGTGGATCCCCCCAGCTCCTGAATCCTGCGCCTGCCCGGCTGAAAAACTTACCGGTTTCTTGCAGTCTTTTTGCAGTTTCTACCGCTCCGGGGCGATCACCGACGGCAGCGGCCGCGGGAACCGGCAGGCGGCCCCGGGTCCGCCGATTGCTGAAGCAAGATTCGCCGTCGTAGACGAATCCCGTTACCGGCTACCGGAGACCGTCATGCCTGTGTCGCCTGTGTCGCAACCCCCTGCGTCGGCTCCTCCGCCTTCGACGCGGCAGGAAGAGCTGCGCAGCTTCCTGTTCCTCGCCGTCGTGACCGCGCCGGTGCTCGCCGTCATCGTCGTCGGCGGCTACGGTTTCCTCGTCTGGATGTACCAGCTGCTGTCCGGCCGGCTGCCGACGGCCTAGTGTCGTGCCCCCGCAAGCTGCGATACCCGAAGTCCCCGCGATGCCTGAAGTGCACATCGCCGGAATTCTCGTGCAGGCGCGCGCCGAGCGCGTCGCGAGCGTCACCGAGGCGATCCGCGCGCTGCCGGGGCTCGACGTTCCGGCCGTCGCGGCGGGCCGGCTGGTCGTCGTCAGCGAATGCGCGAGCGCCGCCGGGACGCTCGCGCTGATCGACTGCATCCGTGCCCTGCCCGGCGTGCTGAACGTCGCGCTGGTCTATCAGCACGCCGAAAGTGCCGGCGCGATGGAAGAGGAGGTGTCCGATGAAACTGACCCGCCGGGAGTTCATTAAGCACTCGGCCGCTGCCGCGACCGCCGTCGCGGCGGGAATCCCGCCCGACGCGTTCGGCCAGAACGTCGTCACCGACCGGCTGCTGACGCAGCTGAAGTGGGACAAGGCGCCGTGCCGTTTCTGCGGCGTCGGCTGCGGCGTCAATGTCGCAGTCAAGGACGGCCAGGTGGTCGCGACGCACGGCGACATCAACGCCGAGGTGAACCGTGGCATCAACTGCGTGAAAGGCTATTTCCTGTCGAAGATCATGTACGGCGCGGACCGCCTCACCGAGCCGCTGCTGCGCCAGACGAACGGGCAGTACGACAAGAACGGCGAGCTGCAGCCGGTGTCGTGGGAGCGCGCCTTCGACGTCATGGCCGAGCAGTTCAAGAAGACGCTGCGCGACAAAGGGCCGAGCGCGGTCGGGATGTTCGGCTCGGGGCAATGGACGATCTGGGAAGGCTACGCCGCGCTGAAGCTGATGAAAGCCGGATTCCGCACCAACAACCTCGACCCGAACGCGCGCCACTGCATGGCGTCCGCCGTGGCCGGCTTCATGCGCACCTTCGGCATGGACGAGCCGATGGGCTGCTACGACGACATCGAGCAGGCCGACGCCTTCGTGCTGTGGGGTTCGAACATGGCCGAGATGCACCCGATCCTGTGGACCCGCGTCACCGACCGCCGGCTGTCGGCGCCGCACGTGAAAGTCGCAGTGCTGTCGGTGTTCGAGCATCGCTGCTACGACCTCGCCGATGTCGCCCTGACTTTCCGGCCGCAGACGGACCTGGCGATCCTCAATTACATCGCGCACCACATCATCCGCAGCGGCCACGTGAATCGCGACTTCGTGAACCGGCACACGCGCTTCATGCTCGGCAACACCGACATCGGCTACGGGCTGCGGCCCGAACACCCGCTGCAGAAGGGGAAGAATATCGGCGACCCCGGTGGCGGCAAGCCGATCACGTTCGACGAGTACGCGGCCTTCGTCAGCCGCTACGACCTCGACACGGTCGCCGAGCTGTCGCACGTGCCGCGCGAGCGCCTCGAACGGCTCGCGCAGCTGTACGCCGACCCGGCAGTGAAGCTCGTGTCGTTCTTCACGATGGGTTTCAACCAGCACACGCGCGGCACCTGGTGCAGCAACCTGCTCTACAACCTGCATCTGCTGACCGGCAAGATCTCGGCGCCGGGCAACGGCCCGTTCTCGCTCACCGGCCAGCCGTCGGCCTGCGGCACGGCGCGCGAGGTCGGCACGTTCTCGCACCGCCTGCCGGCCGACATGCTCGTGACGAACCCCGAGCACCGCAAGAGCGCCGAGCGCATCTGGAAGCTGCCGCCGGGCACGATTCCGGACAAGCCGGGCTACCACGCGGTGCTGCAGAACCGCATGCTCAAGGACGGCAAGCTCAACGCGTACTGGGTGATGTGCAACAACAACATGCAGGCAACGCCGAACATCATGGAGGAGGGGTATCCCGGTTATCGCAACCCGGCGAATTTCATCGTCGTCTCGGACGCCTACCCGACCGTGACGACGCTCGCCGCCGACCTCGTGCTGCCGACCGCGATGTGGGTCGAAAAGGAAGGCGCGTACGGCAACGCCGAACGACGCACGCAGTTCTGGCACCAGCTCGTCAAGGCGCCGGGGCAGGCGCGCTCGGATCTGTGGCAGCTGGCCGAATTCTCGAAGCGCTTCCGCGTCAGCGAAGTGTGGCCGAAGGAACTGCTCGACCAGGCCCCGGCCTGGCGCGACAAGACGCTGTTCGACCTGCTCTTTCGCAACGGCAGCGTCGACCGTTTTCCGAACTCGCAGATCGAGCCCGGCTACCTGAACGACGAAGCCGAGGCTTTCGGCTTCTACATCCAGAAAGGCCTGTTCGAGGAATACGCCGAATTCGGCCGCGGCCACGGCCACGACCTTGCGCCGTTCGATATGTATCACGAGGCGCGCGGGCTGCGCTGGCCGGTCGTCAACGGCCGCGAGACGCGCTGGCGCTACCGCGAAGGCTACGATCCGTACGTCAAGGCGGGCGAAGGGGTGCGCTTCTACGGCCACGCGGACGGCAAGGCGGTCCTCTACGCGCTGCCGTACGAACCCGCCGCCGAGGAGCCCGACAGCGACTATCCGTTCTGGCTATGCACCGGCCGCGTGCTGGAACACTGGCATTCCGGTTCGATGACGCGGCGCGTGCCCGAGCTGCATCGTGCGGTACCGAACGCGGTGTGCTTCATGCACCCGGAGGACGCGCGCCGGCTCGGGCTGCGGCGCGGCGACGCGGTCGAACTGGTGTCGCGGCGCGGCGCGATGAAGACCCGCGTCGAGACGCGCGGGCGTGACAAGCCCCCGCCCGGCCTCGTGTTCGTGCCGTGGTTCGACGCCAGCCAGCTGATCAACAAGGTGACGCTCGACGCGACCTGCCCGATCTCGCTGCAAACCGACTTCAAGAAATGCGCGATCAACATCCGCAAGGCGTAGGAGAACGCAATGCGCGCCCTTCCTGTGATGCGTCCTGTCAGCCTCGTCGTCCTGTGCGCCGCCCTCGGCTTCGCGCCGGCCGCCACGCTCGCGCAGCGGCCGGTGCCTTCCGACCTGCCCGGCCATTACGACCGCATGCGCGGCAACGTGCCGATCCCCGAGGAGGCCACCCCGCCGCCGCTCACCAACCCGGACAACAGCGACGTGCGCCGCTCGCGCGCGTACGCGATGCAGCCGCCGGTGGTGCCGCACAAGATCGAAGGCTACCAGCTCGACCGCAACGCGAACCGCTGCATGTTCTGCCATGCCCGCACGCGCACCGAGCAAAGCCAGGCGCCGATGATCAGCGTCACGCACTTCCAGGACCGTGACGGCAACTTCCTCGCCGAGCTGTCGCCGCGACGCTACTTCTGCCTGCAGTGCCACGTCCCGCAGGCGCCGGTGAATCCGCTCGTCGACAGCCGCTTCGTCGACGTCGAAACGATGCTGCGCCGCAGCGGTTCACCGTCGGTCCCGCCGGGCGGGCCGGCGCCTGCGTCGCCGCGCGAGCCGGGGCAGCGATGATCGGCCTGCTGCGCCGTTACTGGCAGGTGATCCGGCGCCCTGCGGTCCATTACAGCCTCGGCTTCCTGACGATCGGCGGCTTCATCGGCGGCGTCATGTTCTGGGGCGCGTTCAACACGGCCCTCGAAGCGACGAACACCGAAGCGTTCTGCATCAGCTGCCACGAGATGCACGACAACGTCTACCAGGAGCTGCAGGGCACGATCCACTTCACGAACCGCAGCGGCGTGCGCGCGACCTGCCCGGACTGCCACGTGCCGCATCGCTGGACGTCGAAGATCGCGCGCAAGATGCAGGCCTCGAAAGAAGTCTGGGGCAAGCTCTTCGGCACGATCGACACGGCGGAAAAGTTCGAGGCGCTGCGCCTGCAGCTCGCGTCGAACGAATGGAAGCGGCTGAAGGCGAACGACTCGCTCGAATGCCGCAACTGCCACAAGTTCGAGTACATGGACTTCACGCGCCAGAGCCCGCGCGCAACCCGCGCGCATTCGACTTCGCTTGCGAGCGGCACGCGCACCTGCATCGACTGCCATGTCGGCATCGCGCACCGCCTGCCGGACCTCGCCGGCATTGCGAAGCTCCCCGAGGAGCGCCGCAGTCCCGATGCCTTGCCGGGGGTCGTGCGCAGCGGTGGCGTGGAACCGCCTGCCGAAGAAACGGCGGATTGAGGAATCCTGCGGACGCGCGCCGATCAAAGGTGCAAAAGGGCAGGCATGCTCCTATCGCCGTGCAGCTCCGGCGAAAGGGGGAGAAGCGTTTTTTGAACCCGCCCGCAGCGTGATTGCAGCCGCGGGATCTGCCCCGATGCACCCTCCACGGCATTCCGTCACCGGATGAATCTACTTGTTGTTGACATAGAGAACACCCATTACGCAGTATTCCTCACACGGCTTCCCGCGGGACGCCGTACTGGCCCACGGTAAACCCGCGAATGCACAGGGAGCGTTGAAAACTGGCGCGCCGGCCAACCCGAGGCATGCAATGAGCATCGCCGCCACCTTCCGTTTCTGCACAGCAGGCCCTGTCCTGGAGCGATGGCAATGGATGCACGATCGAGTTCCCAATGGAAGAGGCAGCATCAGCTCCCGCGCCTGATTCTTCTCGCGCTGGCGGGCGCTTTTCTCGGCATCGTCGTCGACCCGGCGCTCGCGCTGCTGCCGGTCGCGCTCCACTTCCTTTTCAGGAGCTTCGGCGCACGGCACGTCTCCGCGGCGGAGGGTTCTTCACCCCTGGTTGCCGAGGATTCCCCGGCCCATGTCCCGGGAATCCTCGTCGAGACGCAGCCCGAACGGACCGCGGAGGTTGCCCGGACAATCGCAGCGGTGCCCGAGCTCGACATCTGCACGATCAACCCGGCGGCAGGCAGACTCGCCGTGATCAGCGACTGCACGCGCTTCTCCGACACTCTGGAACTGGTCGGCTGGATACGGGAAATCCCCGGCGTGGTGAGCGCGACACCGGTGTATCACCGCCCACATGTCGACGCGGCGAACGGCCCGCCGCGCCGTCGCCCCGAAAAACGCCACGCTCCTTAGGCCGCTCGCCCGGGCCCGGCATGGCCGGCGTGCATCCGCCGCTGCGTTACGCGACACACGCCTCAAAAAAACGCCAGCAGAGCTTCAGCGCGTCAGGCCCCTGCGGATCGGAGAAAGCCTGCTTCGATGCCCCGCCGCTCCACGCATGGCCGAGCCCCGCGACGCGGATCATCCGCACATATGCGCGGCGGCCGCGCTTCCAGTCAGTCACCGCATACGGATGCCGCGCCCCGCGCCGTGCCGTGCGGGATATCCCCGCCGAGGCGACGACCGGCGCCATCAGCCCGAGCCAAAGCGCAACCGATTCCTCGGCGTTCGCCCATGCAACGCTGCGATCGGCGTCGCCGTGGATGACGACCAGTGGCGGCAGGCGGCGCCCCGCGAGCCGCTGGCGCAGCCCCGCCAGTTCGGGCGAACGCCGGCCCCGCATCGCGTGCCCGGCCTGCAGCGCCGACGACGCGCTGTGCGGCACGGCGCCGGAGTGGGTGCCGACGGCGGCGAAAAGCGCCGGATAGCGCAGCGCGAGCGTCAGCGCCATCGCACCCCCCGCCGACAGGCCGAGCGCGAACACCCGGTCGGACCGCAACGGATGGGCGTCGCAGACGTGATCGACGATGGCTTTCAGGATCGCAGCCTCCGTCGCCACGACCGGCTCGCGCCCGAACCAGTTCCAGCAGCGGTTCGGGTTCGCCTCGGAGGCCTGCTCGGGCAACAGCACCGCGTAGCCCCCGGCGCGGGCGTTCGCCGCGGCGCGTGTCGTCGCCGCGAAACTCGCCGAATCCTGACCGCAGCCGTGCAACAGCACGACGAGCGGCAGCGGCCGGCGGATGCCCGGCGGCAGGTACAGGCGGTAGCGACGCATCGCCATCGGCCCGAGCCCCCAGCGGCCGACCTCCCAACGTCCGCCGCCGCGCGTCGCGGGAGGCGGGGTCGGCGTCGCGACGCCGGTCAATAGCTGCGTCGCGGCCTTGCGCAGCGCCGGTGCGGCGCGCTTTGCCGCCGCCTTGCCGGCCGCCCGGCTGATCTTTCCCGACGCGCGGGCGCTCGTCCGGGCAAAATCGAACCACACGCCGACCCAGCCGGATTTTCGTGCTCTCATCGGCGATTTCTCCCTGTGATGGCGATGCCGGCGAATTGCTCGCACGTTGCCGGGACGCCCGACGATAACCGCGATCGCCGCGGTTGCCCGCAAGCCTTTGTTTCATCCCTGTTGCGCCCGGAACGCACGATCCGGCGACCTCCGCCCCGTTCGCGCTTGCGCCGCCCCGACGGGCCGGATGCCGGACGGTGGTCTAAGCTTCGGAAAGGTTTTCCGGCGTTGACGGCGCCTGATCGGGTGGAATCGTGCTGCCGACCGCCCCTCACGGAGGGAAAAGAATGAAAACGACAGCTTTCGCGCTCGCAATCGCAGCAATCGCAGCAATCGCAGCAATCGCAGCAATCGCAGCAATCGCGGCGGCCGCCCCGGCCACTGCGGCCACGCCTGCTGCGACTGACGCAACCGTCAGGATCACTCCGCTCGGAAGCCACGACGGCGAATTCTGCGCGTTCGACCGCGCGATGGTGTTCGAGGACCCTGACGGCACCCGCGTCCTCTACGACCCCGGGCGCACCGTGCGCGGCGCGGACGACCCGCGGCTCGGGCAGATCGACGCGGTGCTGCTGACGCACGTGCATGGCGACCATCTCGGCGACGCCCACACGCCGGCGGCGAACGCGGGGGAATGCGGCAAACCGGATGCCTCGGTGAAGGTGACGCCGAATTCCAACACGGTGAACATCGCCGTCGGCAAGAAAGCGAAACTGATCGTCGGCGGCGAGATGCACGGCTTTCTCGCGGCCCGTGTCAAGGCCGCGGGCGGCGACCCGAAGCAGGTCCAGCTGCTGCGCTTCGGCGGCAGCGCAAAAGTCGGCGGAGTCGCCATTGCCAGCGTGCCGGCGGTGCACAGCAACGGCCTCGACCCGGCGTTTCTCGACGACGGCCATGCCGAAGCGCTGAAAGCCGCCGGACTGACCGCTTACGTCGGCCCGCCCGGCGGCTACGTGCTGAAGTTCTCGAACGGCCTCGTCGCGTACCTGTCCGGCGATACCGGCGTGACGGCCGAGCAGGATCTCGTCGTGCGGCGCTTCTACAACGCCAAGCTTGCGGTGATCAACATCGGCGGCACCTTCACGACAGGCCCGGCCGAAGCGGCTTATGTCATCAACGAAATGGTCAAGCCGAACGCGGTGATCGCGTCGCACGCGAACGAGGCGGCGACGCGCGACGGCCAGTTGCTGCCGGAGACGCGCACCGCGCAGTTCGGCAAGGCCCTGACAGCACCGATGCACCTGCCGCTGAGCGGCCGGACGATGACGTTCGACGCCGACGCAAAGTGCCTCTCCGGCTGCTGAACATCAAGCGGCGGAGTCCGCGAGCTTCGCCAGATAGGCACGGATCCGCTTCGCGTTGGCACCGACGTCACTGACGCCGACGCGTGACGCCGAGCGGACGTCGACGCGGCTGCCGCCGTCCGCCGGCGCGACGCGCACGACGACATCGTCCCTGAAGCCGAACCACAGCGTCGTTGCCGTCGCTTCGATCCGCCCCGCCGCGGCATCCTGCGCGACGATCTCCCAACCCATCGCGCGTGCCGTCCGCAGCGCCGACGCGAACGCTTCCTCGGGCGGCAGCGGCAGCACCAGCGGCCGGATATCCGGATAGGCGCGGCGCTGCGCCTCGGCAACCGCCGGGCCGCCATGCTCGGGCGGATTCGACGCGTCGCCCCGCTGCGCCAACACCGCGGCGAAAGCCGGCGGATTGTCGAGGTCCGTGCTGAGGTCGTGAATCGGCGGCACCTTGCCGGCCGCCTGCAACCAGTAGGCCGGCACGGCCGCGACGGCGAGGCCGAGCATGAGCGCAGCGGCGAACCAGCGTCCCTGCCCGGCGCGCAGCTTCGGCGCGAGCAGGCCGACGAGCGCAACCGCGGCCGCCGCGAGCCCGAAATACGCGGCCCATTTCAGCAGCAGGAAGCCGGTCGGAAACGGCCACAGCCCGAAGCGCGTGCCCGAACCGGACATGAACAGCACCAGGGCGGCGAGGATCGCGACGCCGAGCGTGAGGCGGGACAGCATCATGTCGAAGTCTCCCGGGTTCGATTCCCGCCCGTGCGGCGCCACGCGATGCATATTGGCCGGTGCCGCGAGGTGGTGGCAATCTCGGCGTCTTGTGCGCCGTCGGCGCGGGCCTGCTGTATGTTTAGCATACTGGTCTCAGCGACACGATGCTTGTTCCACCCTCAAGGGACACGAGCGCTCATGCCTGCCAAGGGTTGATGACCGCCTTCCGCCGCATGCCTGTCTCGACGCCATTTACCCGAGGCGTGTTGCATGTAACGATGGCAGCGACTATATTGTCGTATGTAACAGATAAAGGACGCTTCACATGGCAAACACGCCCGTAAATGCCCGCGTTCAAAAACACCGCGACGCGTTGCGCAGGGCCGGGCTTCGTCCGGTGCAGATCTGGGTGCCGGATACGCGACGGCCAGACTTCGCAGAGGAATGCCGCCGCCAGAGCCGTCTTGCTGCCGAAGTGGACATGGCCGACCTGGACCTGCAGCACTTCATGGATGAAGTCTTGGCTGACGTTGACGGCTGGACGGAATGATGCGGGGCGACCTCGTGACTGTCGCCATGCAAGGCGACTTTGGCAAGCCAAGACCCGCCCTGGTGATTCAAGCCGACTCGTTTAGCGAGCACGCCACCGTCACGGTGCTGCCGGTAACAAGCACGCTGGTCGCTGCGCCGCTGTTTCGCATCACTGTCCAACCGAGCCCGGAGAACGGCCTGCAGAAGCCTTCGCAGGTGATGGCGGACAAGGCGATGACCGTGAAACGCGCCAAGCTAGGGCAAGCCTTCGGCCGCATTGATGCGGATGCGATGGTGGAGGTCGAGCGTTGCCTGGCCGTGTTCCTGGGGATCGCCAAGTGAAGCGGTCGCCTTGAAGAGCAAAAATCTACGCGGAAACCCTGTCGGATAGGCTCGATGGCTGGAAACCTTGCCGCTGATGTTTTCCGTCTGCGAAGTGGCGGCTGATGTCAAGCGACGTTTGCTCTACCCCCAAGGGACACGAGCTCTCATGCCTGCCAAGGGTTGATGACCGCCGCGCCGGCGGCCTCGAAGGGGCTGGTGTTCCGTGTGGCGACCGCGAAACCGTTGGCGGCAGCGATCGCCGCGATGTAGCCGTCGGCGGTGGCAATGGCGAGCCCGGCTGTTCGTGCCTTGGCCATCAGCTCCGCATAGGCTCGCGTGCAGGCCAGGTCAAAGGGCAGCACGCGGCCGGCGAACAGCGGCAGCACGCGCTTTTCCAGGTTTTCCTGCAAGCCCGAGCGCCGCTTGCCAGCAGGCAGCAGCGCCACCCCCGCGCGCAATTCCGCGACGGTGATGGCGGACAAAAACAGCGTTTCCAGCGGCTGGACGTCGATCCACTCGATCACGCGGACTTCGGGCGCGTGGCGCAGCGGCTCCGACACCACATTGGTGTCCAGCAGGATCATTCGAAGCTCACCGGACGAGAAGGGATCTTGTCGCGCACCTGCTCGAAGACGGCGAACTCCTCATCGCTCAGCCTGGCTTGGCGGCCCATGTCGGCCAGCAGCGAGCCCAGCTTCACGCGGCCTTGCGGGCTGACGGCGGACTCCAGAATCTCACGCACCTCAGCCTCCATGCTGTGACCATGCCGGGCGGCACGCATGCGCAGGGCCCGGTGCACCGCCTCCGGAATGTTGCGAACGGTCAACATCGCCATCTTCACTACCTCGCTTTGCATTCGATGCATGCATTCTATTGATTTGAATGCACTCGGGCAAATGGCCTCACCCAGCCCGTGACTGACTTTCCCCTTGAGTACGGCCAGCGAGCGGGCGGAAAAGCGCAGCGCGACGGCGGGCGGCGCGAGTGCTGATCGCTCCGCTGCGGGGGCCGCACTCAGGCGAACCAGCGCAGAAAGGCCGCCGCCGACAGCGCGGCCGCGGCGAGGGCGAACAGCGCGCGCCATGCGTCCCGGCGACGCCGCTCCTGCCAGCGGTGGGCGAAGCGCAGATAGGCGGCGGCGAGCAGGAAGCCGCTCGCCGCGCAGACCATCTTCACGACGAGTGCCGCGACCGCGATGCCGTGCAGTTCCGGAAAGCGACCGTACCAGGCATAACTCACGGCGCCGAAGCCGGCGCCGCTCGCCGCCTGCAGCGCCCAGCCGGCGAGCGCGAGCCACGCAAGGCCGCGCGGCGCAGGCGGCCGCCCGTCTGCCCACCATGCCGCCGCCGCGCTGCCGGTGACGGCGACCGCCCCGAAGTTATGCACCAGCTGCACCAACGCATAAGCGAGGTTCTGCAGATCGACCGCCACCCCGGCGGCTCTCACTGCACGTCGACCTTGACGCACTTGTCGACACCGATCGGCGTGTGGTTCTTGTTCACCACCTTGATGCACAGCTCGTGCATGCCGCTGGCGAGCGGCTCCAGCTTGTGGCTGCCCTTCAGCTGACGCAGCACCGCCGCCTCGTCCCCGTCCACATAGAGGTGGGTGTGGTCGCCGCGCGGCCCCGGCGTCGCGTCATAGACGATCTCGATCGGCGCCGTCGCGGCGAGCTTGGCGCCGTCGGCCGGCGAACTGATCGTCACTGTCGCGTCCTGCGCGAAGGCGGCGGCAGCCAGGCCGAGGCTGGTGAAAAAACTGGCGCAAAGGGCGTGGCGGATCAGGGTCTTCATGTCTCTTCCTCCTCGTGAGTATCGAAAGCCCCCGCTTTCCAATGTAGCAGCCACGCCGGCCCTGGCCAGGCGCATTCCATTACACGCAACATGAAGGTCATCCCGTAACATCGTGATTTTTCGATCGGATCACGCCCACGCGCTGGGCTGCCGAAGAGTTCGAGATCCTCGACCTGGGCGACCAGCGGCTGAGCCGACGGGCGGTGCTGCAGGCCGAGCGCCTCGCCGCCCAGCCCACGGCGAGCATTCCGGTAGCCTGCGGTGGCTGGGCCGAGACCCAAAAATCTGCTCGAAGACGACGAACTCCTCATCGCTCAGCCTGGCCTGGCCGCAGGCGCCTTCCGCCGCAGGGTACTTCCGCTGCATGACCGATGCCAATCCCCTTGCCATCCGGCGGATAACGCCGCTGCGCGGCCCATCCGCCGTTCTGTCGACGGACTCGTGATACCGCCGCCCGGGTACCGCAGGATGAATTCGAGCGTTCGATCGCACCCGTTGCACAGCGCATCGAGGGCGTCGAGATTGTCCAGGCTCACTCCGAGGGCCGGTTGTCGCGTTCCAGCAGCAGTTGGTCAACCAGCTCAACGATCAACCGCCGCTGGTGCGCGCTGAGCCTGCGCAGGCCGGCCAGCAGCCGGGTTTCGACGACGTCGGCTGCGACCGACGCGTACTTGCCGTCGACCGGTTCGCGTGCCGGGGGGAAGGGCAGGACGACCGGATCGCCCGGCGTGCCATGGGTCAGCCAACGGGCGGAAACGCCCAGCCATGCCGCCAGCGTCTCGACCTTGTCCGGCGTGGGACGGGCCCTGCCGGTCAGCCATTTATGGACGGCTTGCTGCGTGACCGGGTCGCCACGGTGGCGCAGGTTGAACTCGACGGCGAGCTCGGCCGACGAGTGGATGGCCTTCGGGCTGCGCGTCAGCGCAAGCTTCAGTCGCTCGGCAAAGGCTCGCTTCTCACCGCTGGGCATCCGCGGAGTTTGAAGCACGGCCGTAATACTGAGAAAACCATCCAGTTGATCGCAACAACCAACGTGTATATACTCCGCCGGCTGTATGCGAATGCAATAGTCCGCAACATTACTCCCGGACAGCCATGACGATTCCCCTCCACGGCCGCGCCCTCCCTGCTGAAGACGATACCGCCGAAGCGCGCGGCGTCGCGACCGATGCAAAACGCTGATGGACCAGAAGCTCCGTACACGCGGCAGCCGTCGGCGGACCCGGTTGCACCGGCTCGCCTACTACGATGCCCTCACCGGCCTGCCCAACCGGCATCTCTTCGACGACCGCATCGATCACGCCGTTGCTCGCGCACGCCGCACCGGCACGTCATTCTCCCTGCTGTTCATCGACCTCGACCGCTTCAAGCAGGTGAACGACAGCCTGGGGCACAGCGCCGGGGACCGCCTCCTGATCGAGGTGGCCCGTCGCCTGCGCGAGACGACCCGTGAGTCCGATACCATCGCCCGGCTGGGCGGCGACGAGTTCACGGTGATTCTGGAAACCGCGCCCGACGCCGGCGCTGCCGCCGCGGCGGCGAGGAAAATCCTCGCGGCCCTTTCGGCGCCCGTGCCGATCGGCGACTGCAGGCTCCAGGTTTCGGCCAGCATCGGCATCGCATGCTTCCCGGACGACGGACGATCCGCCGAGGAGCTGATCCGAAACGCGGATACGGCGATGTACAGTGCCAAGGAAACAGATCGCGGACTGCTTCGTTTCTATACCCCGAAACTGCATGCCGGGGTATCGGAACGCTTGGAGCTCGAATCCAGTCTGCGTGAGTGCCTTGCCTCGCCCCCCGACGGCCTCCCCCTGATCTGGCAACCGCGGGTACGGCTGGCCGATGGCGTGCTCGTCGGAATCGCGGCGTCGGTGCAATGGAAGCACGCCGGCGGAGATACGGCTGGCCCCTCCCGTCGGATTCCGCTCGCCGAGCAATGCGGGATGAGCGTGGACATCGACCGCAGGGTGCTGGAGGAAGCGGCAAGTGCGGCGTCGCCGTGGCTGCAGTCGCACAACGCCCGGGCGCTGCGTATTACCCTCGACGTATCGCCCGCCCGCCTGCGCCACCGCGACGCAAGCGCGGAGACCCTCGCCACACTGCGGCAGCATGGCCTGCAGCCGGACCAGCTCGAGCTCCGGCTCCCCGAGAACGCGTTTGCATACCGCGATGCGGCGGCAGCGCATTTCGTCCGGCAACTCGGCGCATTCGGCGTCCGGTTCGCCGCGGAAGAAATCGGCACCGGCCATTCCGGCCTTGGCCACCTCGGGCAATCCGCGATCGACCGAATGAAGATCGCCCCACGCTTCATCCAAGACCTCACCACGAGCGAAACCGACCGCAAGATCGTCGCGGCGCTGATCGCGCTCGGTCACGCGCTGGGGCTCGCCGCCGTGGCGCTGGGCGTCGAAACCGAGGCGCAGCGTCGACTGCTCGAGCGCTTGGGGTGCGACGAAGCGCAGGGCGGCCTGTTCGGATCGCCGGCCGACCTCGACACCCTGTGGCGACACTGGGCCCCATTGGCCGTGCCGGGAGATGGACAACAATCGTAACCCGTTGCGCGCAGCCGGCCCTCGGTGGCCCCTGCCCCGCGCCCCCCGTACCTTCGCCCGCTGGCAGGGTTCACACGGCGTGCATGGGCTCGGGTAAGACAACTCCCCTTACGGCCTTCGGGTTCAGTCCTCCAGCGGCCGCTCCGGATGCAGCCGCCGCCACAGTTCCGGCATCGCCTCGGCCGCGCGCAGGCGCAGGCGGTGGGTGACGATCTCGCTGACTCCGGTTTCGCCGGGGTTGATCTCGACGCTCGGCACGCCGACCTGGTCGGCCCACCAGATCGGCCCCGAGATGTACGGGAAGACGCTGGTGGTACCGATCGACACGACGAGGTCGACGCCGTCGTCGAGCAGCGCCTCCAGCCGGCGCAGGCCGGTTTCCGGCAGCATTTCGCCGAACAGCACGACGTCCGGCCGCAACACCCCGCCGCACACCGGGCAGCCGGGCGGAATCCGCAGCCCGGAATAGTCGGGCACCGAGCGCGCGTGCTTGCATTCGGTGCAGCGCAGGCGATGCACGCTGCCGTGGATCTCGATGAGGTTGCGCGATCCGGCCGCGCGGTGCAGGCCGTCGACGTTCTGCGTCAGCACCCATACGCCGGGGTGCTCGTGCTCCAGCGCGGCGATGATGCGGTGCGCGATGTTCGGCGCGGCGCCGCGGCAGTTGGCCTCGATCTCGGCGATGTATTTCCACGCGACTTCAGGGCGCGCCTCCATCATCTCGCCCGACAGCGCTTCTTCGATCGTCAGCCCGTCGTCGGTCAGGCGCTCGTGGTAGAGCCCGCCGATGCCGCGGTAGGTCGGCAGGCCCGAATCGGCCGAGATGCCGGCGCCGGTGATGAACAGGATGCGCCGGGCCTCGGCAACCAGCCGCGCGACGGCATCGAGAACCTGCGCGTCAGTCATCGTGCGCCGCCTTCGCGACTTCGACGAGACAGTCATAGAACGTCGGGCCGCCGCCCATGTCGGTCAGCGCCTTTGATGTCACCGCGTTCGCGTTCTCGCCGTCGCCGGACAGCTTGCGCCACCACACCGAGGGCGCGACGACGACGCCGGGGCGCACGCGATCGGTGGGCACTGCGCGTGCGTGGAATGCGCCGCGCTCGTTGAAGATGCGCAGCCGGTCACCTTCGACGATGCCGCGCGCCGCCGCGTCGGCGGGGTGGATCTCGAGCGACGGGCCGCGTTCCTCGCCGAGAAAGCGCGGCAGGTTCGCGAAGCTGGTGTTGAGGAAGTTGCGCGCCGGCGGCGAAATCATCGCCAGCGGAAAGCGCGCCGCGAGCGCTGGGTTGCTGACCGGCGACTCGTGTGGCGGCACCCACGCCGGCAGCGGGTCGTGCCCTTGCCGGGCGAGGCTGGCGGAGAAAAATTCGCACTTGCCCGACGGCGTGAGGAAACCTCCTTTCGCGAACGGCGCGAACGGCCGCGGCAGGTTCAGGCGCGCCCAGCCCTGCGCGGCAAGGCAACGTTCCAGCCCATACATACGGTTGTCGCGGCGCTTGAACGCCGCCGCGGCGATCGCGTCGTCGGATTCGAACAGCGCCGGGTCGGTGAAGCCGAGCCGCGCGGCGAGCAGGCGGAACACTTCGGTGTTCGGCTTCGCCTCGCCGAGCGGCGCGATCGCCGGCTGGTTGTCGACCGCGTACAGGTGGCCGTAGGACTTGTGCAGGTCGCGGTGCTCGAGCTGGCTCGTTGCCGGCAGCAGGATGTCGGCGTAGTCGGCGGTGTCGGTCTGGAAGAGTTCGTGCACGACGCAGAACAGGTCCTCGCGCGCGAAGCCTTCGCGCACCCTGCGGTTGTCCGGCGCGACCGCGAGCGGATTCGAGTTGTAGACGTAGATCGCGCGGATCGGCGGGTCGTCCGCGGTGAGCAGCGCATCGCCGATCGTCGCCATGTTGATCGTGCGCGGCGGGCGACCGGGCGCGTGCGGGTACAGGTCGGGCCGCTCCAGCGCGTGCTGGTCGACGGGAAAATTGCCGGACGTCGACAGCACCGCGCCGCCGGCGGGATGGCGCCACGCGCCGGTCAGCGCCGGCAGGCACGCGATGTTGCGGATCGCCATGCCGCCGCCGGCGCAGCGGTTGAGCCCGTAATTGAGGCGGATCGCCGCGGGCTTTGCGCTGCCGTACTCGCGCGCGAGGCTGCGGATCGCCTCCGCCGACAGGCCGGTCAGCGGCGCCGCCCATTCCGGCGTGCAAGGTTTGACGCGTTCGGCGAGCGCGTCGAAGCCGAGCGTATGCGCTGCGATGTAGTCGCGGTCGAGCAGGTCGTCCTCGATCAGCACCTGCATCATCGCCAGCGCCAGCGCGCCGTCGCTGCCGGGCCATGGCGCGAGATGCTCGTCGCATTTTTCCGCAGTCTGCGTGCGCCGCGGGTCGATGCACACGAGCTTCGCGCCGCGCCGCTTCGCCTCCTGGAGGTAGCGCCAGCCGTGCAGGTTCGACACCACCGGGTTCGCGCCCCAGATCAGGATCAGCTTCGCGTCGACAAGCGCTTCCGGGTCCGTGCCGACCATTGCGCCGATCGTCGCTTTCCAGCCTGCGACGCCCGCCGACGAGCAGATCGTGCGATCGAGCAGCGACGCGCCGAGGCGATGGAAGAAGCGGAAATCCATGCTGCCGCCCTGCACGAAGCCGAGCGTGCCGCCATAGCTGTACGGCAGGATGCCGCGCGCATCGTCAGCGGCAATCGCACCGAACTTTGCGGCGATCGTGTCGAGCGCCTCGTCCCAGCCGATGCGCTCGAAGCGGCCTTCGCCTTTGCGGCCGACGCGCTTCATCGGGTGCAGCAGGCGCTGGTCCGAATACACCCGTTCAAGGTAGCGCGCGACTTTCGGGCACAGCGCGCCGTTCGTGAACGGCAGGTCGGCGGCGCCGCGGATGTTCACCGCGCGGCCGTCGACGACCGTCACTTCCATCGCGCAGGTATCGGGACAATCGTGCGGGCAGGCCGCGCGGACCACCTTTTCAACGGGCTGGCTCATGAGTTTTCCTCAAAACCGTCACAGGGCATCGCGTCCGCCAAAGGGCCGCCGTGCAGCGAACGCAGCGTCGTCGCCCCTTCGCGAAGAACGCTCAGCGCCGCCCCTCAGCGGCGCCCTTCTCCGGCCGCGATCAGCTCGGCGTAGCGGCGCCGGTCGGCGGCGAAACGCGCCTGCACGGCCTCGGTTTCGCGGATTTTCGCATCGATGATGCTTTTCTGCGCCGCGAGTTCGCCGTCGACGCTCTGCTGTGCGACCGCGATATTGCGCGGCAGCTCCTTGCCGCGGTAAGCCGCCGCCTCTTCGGCAAGGCGCCTGCGCTCGGCCAGCAGCTCGGTTTCGCGGGCACGCGCCGTTTCGATCTCGCCGCGGATATCGGCGATCGCGCGGTCCTGGCGGTTGTCGATGTCTTCGAGGCTCGTGTATGTATCGAGCAGCGCCTGGTCGAGCCGCCGCTGCTTGAGCAGGCGGGCTTCTTCATCCTTGCGCCGCTGCATCTCGGCGTCGCGCTGCGCGATCTCGCGACTCGTCAGCGGCGCCGCGACGTGGCGGCGCACCGTGCCCTGCGGACTGATTTCCCGATAGGCGCGGCCGTAGCAGACGGTCGGCAGCACATCGCCGCACACCGGCCTGCCGTTCGCGTCCTCGCAGCAATAGATCGTGCGCTCACTCTGCGCAGCGACTGCGGGCGGCAACGCCAAAAGCACTGCGCACAGCAGCTCAGCGCGGCGAACAAATGCCATACGTGTCGCGATAGGCCTGCACCGCGTCGAGATTCGCGGCGAGTTCCGGGCTATCGCCGAGGTAAGCGATAAGGTCGTCGAGCGTCGCCACGGCGATCACCGGAATATCGAAGCTTGCGCGCACTTCTTCGACCGCCGACTGGGCGCCCTTGCCACGCTCCATGCGGTCCAGCGCGATCACCACGCCGGCCGGGACAGCGCCACCGGCGCGGATCAGTTCGACCGACTCGCGCACCGACGTGCCCGCGGAGATCACGTCGTCGAGAATCAGCACTCGGCCATCGAGCGGCGCGCCGACCAGCGTGCCGCCTTCGCCGTGATCCTTCGCTTCCTTGCGGTTGAACGCGAAAGGCAGATTCACGCCGTCTTCGGCCAACCGGATCGCGACCCCGGCGACGAGCGGAATGCCTTTGTACGCCGGCCCGAACAGCATGTCGCACGGCACGTCCGCCGCACGCAGCGCGCGCGCGTAGAAGCCGCACAGCTCGCGGAACGACGCGCCGTCGTCGAACAGGCCGGCGTTGAAGAAATACGGCGAATTGCGCCCAGCCTTGGTCACGAACGAACCGAAGCGCAGCACCCCTTTGGCGCAGGCCAATGCAATGAAATCCCGGCTAAAATCCACGTTTTGCTTCCACTTTGAGCTTATCCGGCAGAATGTTACGCGTCATCACCCTCAACCTCAACGGCGTCCGCTCGGCGGTCAGCAAGGGCTTTCTCGACTGGCTCGCCGCGCAGCACGCCGATGTCGTCTGCGTGCAGGAGCTCAAGGCGCAGGCCGGCGATCTCACCGACGCGGTGCGCATGCCGAACGGCCACACCGGCTATTTCCATCACGCTGAAAAGAAAGGCTACAGCGGTGTCGGGCTCTACACGCGGCGCCCGCCCGACCGCATCGTCGAAGGACTCGGCATCGCCGACATCGACGCCGAAGGCCGCTTCCTGCAACTCGATTTCGGCCCGCTGTCAGTGGTGTCGCTGTATCTGCCGTCCGGCTCCAGTTCCGAGGAGCGGCAGCAGATCAAGTTCAGCTTCATGGAGCGCTTCCTGCCGCATCTCGCGACGCTGCGCGCCTGCGGCCGCGAGATCATCGTCTGCGGCGACTGGAACATCGCGCACCAGGAAATCGACCTGAAGAACTGGAAATCGAACCAGAAGAATTCCGGCTTCCTCCCCGAAGAGCGCGCCTGGTTCAGCCGCGTGCTCGAGGAGCAGGCGTGGGTCGACGTCTATCGCCGGCTGTATCCCGATGCCGGCAGCGAAGGCTACACCTGGTGGTCGAACCGCGGCCAGGCGTGGGCGAAAAATGTCGGCTGGCGCCTCGACTACCAGATCGCGACGCCCGGTATCGCCGCAACTGCGAGGTCTGCCTCTGTGTACAAAGCGGAGCGCTTCAGCGACCACGCGCCACTGGCGGTTGATTACGATTTCGGCTTCTGACCGTTCGCGAGGGAGTTCGATGCTACTGACCGGAGACGGGCCGGAAGCGGCCACTGAAAGCGGGCGTAAGCGGAGAGCTATTACTGGCTCGTGGAATGCCGGGCGGTGGCGTCAGGCGAAGGCTTCCGGGTCTTGCATCCAGGCGGGAATGTCGCGCTGGCCATGCAGCACACGCCAAACATCAATGTGATCTGGCCGTTCGATATAGAAGACGAGGTAGGGGTAGCGAGACAGCGCCCAAGAGCGCAGACCAGGAAGGTGCAATTGATGCCCATAGCGAGGCGAACCCGTGCCGGGATGGCGACTAATGTGGGTATAGGCCTGTTCCAATGCGTCGATGAAATCGAGTGCCACCGACGCGGCACCCTCTTCCAAGTAGTAGGCGACCGCGTCGTCAACGTCTTGGTTGGCCTGCTCGCGCGGAACCACCGGTTTGATCTTCACCCGCGAGAAACAGGCTTGGCAGCTTTGCGTACCCGGTCACGCAGCCCTTCGAAGTAAGCGACATCGGCTGGCGATGCCGGTGCAGAGGCTGCACCCGCCAGCAGCAAGCCACGCAACTTCTGGCGATCCTGATCCTTGCGGATCAACTCGCGCACGTACTCGCTGCTGGTGCCGTAGCCGCGCTCGCTGACCTGCGAGTCCACGAAGGCCTTCAGGCTGTCGGGCAAGGAAATGTTCATCGTGCTCATGGCTTCAGCCTAGGTGACTTGGCAAAATTTGGCAAGAATCGGGTTTCCGGGCCTCGATGCGCCTTGGGGTGCCGCTTCGCAGCGATGCCGATGACTACATTGGGTCGTTTGCCGAGACTGCCGACAGGCGCTTTCCGATATTTCATCCGGTGACTACCAAACCGCGACGCCGGGCATCGCCAGCTGCGGGGACAATGCGACCGCGTCCAAGGCGCTGCGTTTTTTGATTGCGCACCACTGATAATCGACCGCAAACGCAGCCTGTGACGACTCCCGCCAAGGACATGCGGTTTGCGGCGACCCCTCGCCCCTGTTCGTGCACTCCCCGCATGCATCGTTTCACTCACGATTTGCCTTCATTTGGGAATGGCGCTAGCGTGTACTCAGCTCGCGCGTCCGCGCGGATGTCATGACCTGAAAGGGGATCACAACATGCTGAATACAACCGATACGGTGTCCCGCGACAAGCTCGTCGCCGACTTCAAGGTGGTGGTCGCGGATGCCGAGGAACTGCTGAAACTGACCGCCGGCCAGGCAGGCGAGAAGCTCACCGATGTGCGCACGCGGCTGGGCGACCGCCTGGTCACGGCCAAGGACCGCATCGCGGATGCCGAATCCGCGGTGCGCGAACAGACGAAGAAAGTCGCCCATGCGACCGACGACTACGTTCACAAGAATCCTTGGCAATCGGTAGGCGTCGCCGCCGGCATCGCGTTCCTGCTCGGCCTGCTGGCCGGGCGTCGCTAATCCAATACCCGATGCCGGAGGATTCGAGGCCGCGTCTGGCCGCCAGCCTGCGCGGCCTCCTGGATTCGGGGCTGGGGATCGTCCAGTCGCGGCTCGAACTGCTCGTCGTCGAGGTGCAGGAAGAAAAGCTGCGCCTCGCCGGCCTGCTGCTGAACATCGTGCTCACCGCGGTGCTGGTCGGATTCGGCGTCGTGTTCCTGGCGATTTTCCTCACCGTGCTGTTCTGGGAAGAGCATCGCCTCCTCGCCCTCGGGCTCGGCACCGTGGCCCTGTTCGGCGCGGGCTTGTTCACCGCCTCCAACGCCGCCGCCGATCTGCGCCGCGGCACCCGGCTGTTCGCGGCGAGCCTCGCTGAACTCACACGCGATCGCGAAGCGGTGCGGCACAAGGAATGAACCCGAGGCTCGTCGAACTGGCGCTGAAGAAGCAGGCGCTGCAGATCCGCGCGGACCAGCAGCGCACGGAAATGCTCCGGCACCTGCGCGGCATCGAGTCCGCGCTCGATCTCGTCGACCGGGCGCGCGACCAGGTGCGCTGGGCGCGCGAGCACGTCCCGCTGCTGTCTTCCGTGGTGCTGATCGCGGCGCTCGTCAGGCCGCGCGCGACGTTACGTGTGGCGCGCCGGGCATGGCTCGGCTGGATCGTTTTCCGCAAGCTCGGTCAGCGCTTCGCCCCCGCGCTTGGGGCGTTCGAGCGCTGGCGCGCCGCCCGTTTGTAGCGATTCCGGCCCCTGCCGGCGAAACTTCCAGGGCCGGCGGCAGCCTCACGTAGCGGATCGGTTCGTCCGGCAAGTCGCCCGCCGCCCCGTACTGACCCCGGAAGCCGGGGCCATCGCCCGGTAGAATGGCCGGCCCGACGTTTTCGCAATGTTTCAGGAGGCTGCTGCAATGCCGGTCGATATGGACGAAATCATCCGCGCCCGCGAGGAGGCCGATTGCCTCGCCGACGCCACTGCGGTCGATGCTGCGCTCGCGCGCATGGCGGCGGAAATCACTGCGCAGATGGCCGGCAGCAATCCGATGGTGTACACGGTGATGAACGGGGGGCTGATCCTTGCCGGCCGCATCCTGCCGCGGCTGCCGTTCCCGCTCGAAGTCGGCTACCTGCATGCGACGCGCTACGGCCATGCGCTGAAAGGCACGCAGCTCGACTGGCGCGTTCGCCCGACGTCCGACCTGCGCGGGCGCACCGTGCTGGTGCTCGACGACATCCTCGACGAAGGCCACACGCTGCACGCGATCCTGCAGTACCTGCGCGCCGAAGGGGCGAAGGAAGTGCTGGCCGCGGTGCTCGCGCACAAGGTGCACGACCGCAAGGCCTACCCCGGGATGCGGGCGGATTTCACCGGAATCGACGTCGCCGACCGCTTCCTGTTCGGCTGCGGCATGGACTACAAGGGCTACTGGCGCAACGCGCCGGGGATATACGCAGTGAAGGGACTTTGAGGAGATCTGCGATGCTGTACACATTCAAATCGGACGCCGCCGCCGACGTCATCATGTTCGCCGACGTCGCGAAGAAGCTGGTCGCGATCCTCGGCAAGGATCCGGAAGACGTGAAAGGCATCGTCACCGTCGAACAACTGCCCGACGCGATCGAGCGGCTGCGCACTGCGATCGACGAGGACAAGGCGCGGCAGGCCGCGCGTGACGAGGAGACCGAGGAGGAAAAGGAGGCCGCCGCCGCCGCGGGCAAGACCGGCATGGGCGCGCCGGTCGGTCTCGCCCAGCGCGCGTGGCCGCTGCTCGACATGCTGCAATCGTCGCTGAAGGACGGCGTACCGGTCGTGTGGGGCGTCTGACCGTCAGCGCTCGAGCGGTACCACCGTCTGCTCGATCGCGCCGAACACGTCTTCGCCGCGCGCGGTCAGCATCTCGATCCGGATGCGATCGCCGAAACGCATGAACGGCGTCTTTGGCGTGCCGGTTTCGATCGTCTCGTAAGTCCGCACTTCGGCGAGGCAGCAGTAGCCGACGCCGCCATTTTCGATGCTCGAACCGTGCAGCCCGCCCTGCCTGTTCGACACGGTGCCCGAACCGATGATCGAGCCGGCTTCGAGCTCGCGCGTCTTCGCGACATGGGCGATCAGCTGCGGAAAGCTGAAGGTCATGTCGACGCCGGCGTTCGGGCAGCCGAAAAGCTGGCCGTTGTGGGTCACGCGCAGCGGCAGATGCACGCGCCCGTCGTGCCACGCCATGTCGAGCTCGTCCGGCGTGACCGCGACCGGCGAGAACGCCGAGGCCGGCTTCGACTGGAAGAAACCGAAGCCTTTCGCGAGCTCGGCCGGAATCAGGTTGCGCAGCGAAACGTCATTGACGAGCATCAGCAGGCGGATCTTCAGCGCGCATTCGTCGGCGGAGGCGCCGAGGGGCACGTCGCCGGTGACAACCGCCACTTCAGCCTCGAAGTCGATCCCCCAGTCCTCGCTCGCCGCGACGATGTCATCGCGCGGGCCGATGAAACTGTCCGAGCCGCCCTGGTACATCAGCGGATCGGTGTGGAACGACGGCGGCAGCTCGGCGCCGCGGGCGCGACGCACGAGTTCGACGTGGTTGACGTACGCCGAACCGTCCGCCCACTGGTACGCGCGCGGCAGCGGCGAATGGCACTGCGCCGGGTCGAACGGGATCACATGCCGGCCGAATTTTCCGGCCCGCCCGTGGTTGAGCATGTCGTAGACCAGCTCGAGGTCGTCGACGACGGCGTCCCAGTCGTCGAGCGCCGCCTGCAGCGTCTTCGCGATCGCCGCGACCGGCTGGCAGCGCGTGAGGTCGCGGCTGACGACGACCAGCGTGCCGTCACGGCCGCCGCGCTTGAGCGTCGCGAGCTTCATTGTGCGCCCCCTTCCCGGCTCATGCTGCCGTCGTGCATCCAGCGCGCGTGCTGCGGCGCCCGCTTCGTCCGCGACCATTCCTCGATCATGTCCCGCTTGACCGCGTCGAGCTTCTCGAGCATTTCCGGCGTGCCGGTGTTCGCCGCGAGTTCGAGCCGGTGGCCGCTCGGGTCGAAGAAGTAGATCGACTTGAAGATCGTGTGATCAGTCGGGCCGACGACCTCGATGCCGGCGGCTTCGAGGCGCGCCTTCGTCGCGAGCAGCACGTCCACCGACTCGACTTCCATCGCCAGATGCTGCACCCAGTCCGGCGTATTGCGGTCGCGGTCCATCGGCGGCTTGGTCGGCAGCTCGAAGAACGCCAGCACGTTGCCCTGGCCGGCGTCGAGGAAGATGTGCATGTACGGGTCGGGCGCTTTCGTCGACGGCACTTCGTCCTCGGCGATCGCGAGCACGAGCTTCATGCCGAGGTGCTTTTCGTACCACTCGACGGTTTCCTTCGCATCGCGGCAGCGGTACGCGACGTGGTGAATCTTCTTGATCAGCATCGGGCTCTCCTGGGCGGAATGCACGTCACGCGCCGTCGCGGGCGATTTTCATCGCTTCGCGCAGCACCGAGATGTCGCCGATATGGTTCGCGAGCAGCAGGATCAGGCGCGCATTGACCATCGCGCTCTGCTCGGCGGTGAGGTCGCGGTGCGTCTCGATCAGCACCTCGTAGAAGTCGTCACCGGGGCTGAACGCGCGGAAATAGCGTTTGCCGGGCGTGAAGAAGTTCGAATCGGTATTGAGGCTCATGTTTTCGCTCCTTCAGGCGTTGCAGGTGGCGCGGGCGAGCGCGGCGCGGACGAGGCCGGCATCGAACGTGCGCCAGCGTGCCGCGACGTGCTGGTCGGGCCGCACGAGGTAGGTCGTGGCCGGTTGCAGATCGTAGCGCTCGCGGATGCGCTCGCGGCTGTCGATCAGCGTTTTCAACCCACCCGGAGCGGTGCCGCGCTCGGCGACGACGAGGACTTCGACCGCGACCGGCGCATCGGCCAGCGCGGCCAAGGCGGCGGCGTCGACCGGGGCGATGGCCGCTGCGTCCGGGGCATAGTAGAGCAGCTGGAAGCGGTTGCCGGTGGCCTGCAGCAGCCACTGCTCGCCGCCCGGCGTCTCGCACGGCGCGTCGTCGAGCGGCGCGCCCGGCACCATGACGCCGGCGAAGACATCGGCGTCCGGCGTGTTGAGCCGCGATTCGGTGAGAAAGCTCGGCACCGACAGGCGGCCGGAATTGACCAGCGCGCGGGCGAACGGGTAGTCCTTCGCCAGACCCAGCACGGCGTTGCGGAACATCTTGCTGACGGCGCTTTTGGGCGTGATGAAATCGGTCGAGCGCGTCGAATTGACCAGGTTCTCGTCGGCCGCGAACATCCGTTCTTCCGAATACGTGTCGAGCAGCGCGGGCGGCGCCTTGCCGTCGAGGACGAGCTTCAACTTCCACACCAGGTTGTCGCTGTCCTGGATGCCCGAGTTCGCGCCGCGCGCGCCGAACGGCGACACCTGATGCGCGGCGTCGCCGGTGAACAGCAGCCGGCCGTGGCGGAACTCGTGCATGCGCCGGCACTGGAACGTATACACGCTGACCCATTCGAGTTCGAACTCGCGCTCCTCATTTCCCTTAGCTGCCAGCATCGCCTTGATGCGCGGAATCACGTTCTCGGGCTTTTTCTCCTCTTCCGGGTCGGCGCGCCAGCCGAGCTGGAAGTCGATGCGCCACACGTTGTCGGCCTGGCGGTGCAGCAGCACGGACTGGTTCGGGTGGAACGGCGGGTCAAACCAGAACCAGCGTTCCGCCGGGTAATCCGCCTTCATGACGACGTCAGCGATCAGGAAGCGGTCCATGAAGATCTTGCCTTCGACTTCCAGCCCCATCATGTGGCGGATCGGGCTGCGTGCGCCGTCGGCGACGACGAGCCAGTCGGCATCGAGCGAATACGCGCCATCGGGTGTTTCGACGCGCAGCGCGACGCGCTCGCCTTCGTCGGCCACGCCGATGACATTGTTCTTCCAGCGCAGATCGATGTTCGGCAGGCTCTGCGCCCGGCGCACGAGGTGTTCCTCGAGGTAGTACTGCTGCAGGTTGATCATGCCCGGACGATGGTGGTCGGGCTGCGGGCACAGGTTGAAGTTGAACACTTCCTCCTCGCGGAAAAAAGTGCGCCCGACGTTCCACGACACGCCTTTCTGCACCATCTCTTCGGCGCAGCCGAGCCGGTCCATGATCTCGAGCGCACGCTTCGCGTAGCACACGCCGCGCGAGCCGATGCTCACCGTGTCGTCATTGTCGAGCAGCACGACCGGCGTGCCCTGGATCGCCAGGTCGATCGCCGCGGCCAGGCCCACCGGGCCGGCGCCGACGACGACGACCGGATAATGCCCGTCGCGCTGCCCGGCAAGTTCCGGCGGCCTGCGGTATTCGAACTTCGGATAGTTGTACGTGCTGAGCACGGGTTCTCCTCCTCTCTGCTTTTGATCGGCCGACGCCGCCTTCTGCGGGCGGTCACCGGCCTGTCGTCTGTCTCGTCTGTCGGGGCGGGGGTGCGGACTATTGCTGCAGCGCGTGCCACATCTGCTGGTCGCGCTCGGCGGTCCAGATACGCGGATCACGGATGCCCGACGCCTCGTCGAACGCACGTGTCACGTCGAACGGCAGGCAGTGCTCGTAGATGAACACCTCGCCGAAATGCGGATCCATGTGCTTGCGCGTGAGTTCCATCGTCGCCTTGAGGTCCATGCCCTGCGCGACCGCCTCCTGCGCGCTGCGGTACAAGGCGATGACGAAAGCCTTCGTGTAGGCGAGCCCCTGCTCCACCCGCTCGGGCGTCGTCAACGCCGGGCCGCGACCGGGCACGAGCTTTGCCGCACCGAACTGGGCCAGCCGGTCGAGCGTCGCCGGCCAGTCGGCGAGGTAGGCATCGCCGGTGTAGCAGGCCGCGTCGTACTCGACGAGATCGCCCGAAAACAGTACGCCGTCCTGCGGCAGCCACACCACCGTGTCGCCCTTCGTGTGGCCGCGGCCGACCTGCATGATCTTCACTTCGAGCTTGCCGAGCCACAGGCTCATCTCACCCTGGAACGTGAGCGTCGGCCAGGTCAGCCCGGGCACGCTCTCAACCGCGTCGAACAGGCGCGGGAAGCGGCCGATCTCGGAATCCATGTCCTGCTGGCCGCGCTCGACGATCAGGTCATACGTATCGCGGCTGGCGATGATCTGCTCGAGCCCTTCGCTCTTGTAGCCGGACGCGCCAAGCACGCGCACGGCGTGGTAATGCGTCAGCACGACGTACTTGATCGGCTTGTCGGTGATCTCGCGCACCTTGGCGATGACGCCCTGCGCCATCACCGGCGTCGCGGTGGCGTCGATGATCATCACGCCGTCGTCGCCGACGATGATGCCGGTGTTCGGATCGCCCTCGGCGGTGTAGGCCCAGGCGTGGTCGGAAAGCTGCTCGAAGCTGATCTGCTTCTCTTCGAGGTCGGCTTGCGAAGCGAAAACCTTGGTGTTCATGAACGGACTCCTTGAAAGGCGGGGGATGGACAAAGCGTAGACGACGATTTGTTATTAGTCAATCGATTCGCTATTGTTAAATTCACCCACCCCCGGAAAGTATGTTTTTGCCGCCCCGCTGCTAAGATTCGCGCCGCACAGGAGACCACCGTGAAAGACGAGCAAGTGACCGGGCTAATCGCCACACGCCCCGCCGAACGTAACGGCGACCGCCGCGGCATCCAGTCGATCGAAGTCGGCGGCGCGCTGCTGCAGGCCCTCGTGCGCCACGGCGCACCGATGATCCTCAAGGACCTCGCCCGCGAAGCCGGCATGCCGCCGGCCAAGGCCCACCCCTACCTCGTCAGTTTCGGCAAGCTCGGCCTGATCGAACAGGACCCGCTGACCGGCCGTTACGGGCTCGGCGCGTTCTCGCTGCAGCTGGGCCTGTCGGCGCTGCACGGACTCAACCCGCTGCGCGTCGCGACGCCGGAAGCCGCGAAGCTCTCCGACGAGATCGGCCAGAACGTCGCGATCGCGGTGTGGGGCAACCAGGGCGCGACGGTCGTCAGCATCGAGGAATGCAGCCGCCAGGTGCACGTGAACATGCGCGTCGGCACGGTGATGAACCTCGTCACCTCCGCAACCGGCCGCGTCTTCGCCGCGTTCCTGCCGGCGCGCCTGACCGAAACGCTGATCACCGAAGAGCTCGCCCATCTCGCCCGCGCCAGCGACCCGTCGCTGCACCTGACGAGAAGACAGCTCGACGACGAGCTGGAAGAAATCCGCCGCCAGCGCCTCGCCCGCGCCGTCGGCCAGCCGATCCCCGGCATCAACGCGTTCTGCGCCCCGGTCTTCGACCACAACAGCCACATCGCGCTGACGATCACCGCAATGGGCGCCGCCGACAACTTCGATGCAGACTGGCACGGCCCGCTGGCAGAGAAACTGCGAGGCTGCGCGGAGTCGATCTCGGCGCGGCTGGGGAAGACGGAAGGCTGATCTGGAAAATATGCAAAGAGCAATGACGTAATTCCTCGTCAAATGCCATAAGGATTGTCAGGATCACGCAACCCCACCCGCGAGGTTGCCGTGAGCCAGACCGATCGCATCGTCCGCATCCGCGCGCTGCTCGACCAGCGGCGCGCCGTCAGCCGCCGGACGCTGCTCGACACGCTCGAAATCTCCGCCGCGACGCTCAAGCGTGACATCGCCTTCCTGCGCGACGCGATGAATACCCCGATCGTGTGGGACCGCGAACTCGGCGGCTACCGCCTCGATCTCGCCCAGACCCGCGGCGCGCAATACGAACTGCCCGGCCTGTGGTTCTCCGACAAGGAAATCCACGCACTGCTGACGATGCAGCATCTCCTCGCCAACCTCGACCCCGGCGGCCTCCTCGCCCCGCACGTGCAGCCGCTCGTCGCCCGCCTCGACAAACTGCTCGGCGCCGCCGAACACGCCGCCGACGAAGTCCGGCGCCGCGTGCTGATCGTCGGCATCGGCAAGCGCAGCATGAAACTCGCCCACTTCGAAAACATCGGCTCCGCGCTGCTGCGGCGCAAACGCCTCGCGATCCGCTACTACGCCCGCGGCCAGGACGAAGAGTCGACACGCGAGATCTCCCCGCAGCGCCTCGTCCACTACCGCGAAAACTGGTACCTCGACGCCTGGTGCCACCTGCGCGGCGCCCTGCGCAACTTCGCCGTCGACAGCATCCGCAAGGTGGAACTGCTCGAACGAACGGCGAAAGACGTGGCGAACTGCACCCTCGACACGGTCCTCGGCCCGGGCTACGGCATCTTCGCCGGCGAACAGTTGCAATGGGCGAAGCTGCGCTTCTCTGCCGAACGCGCCCGCTGGGTCGCCACGGAACACTGGCATCCGCAGCAAAAAGGGGCGTTCGAGGAGGATGGCAGCTACGTGCTGGAAGTGCCGTATGCGGACCACCGGGAATTGGTGATGGATGTGCTGAAGCACGGGACGCATTGCGAGGTGCTGGGGCCGGAGGAGTTGCGGGGGGTTGTGGCGGCGGAAGTGGTGGCCATGTCGGCCAAATATCCAGTCAGAAAATGAAGGGAGGGGTCATCCTGTGAGCCCGTCCACCTGCATCATGGCTGCGACGTTCCAGGTGAGAAACCGATGATTCAATTCTCGAGACTGTCGGCCGCGTGCCGCTATGTATGGGCCAAGAGCGGCGAAGGACACGGCCATGGGGTGCTCGCCCATATGCTAGACGTGGCCGCGGTCGCGACCGCGATCCTCGAGCGCGAGGCGCCCAGCACCCGAAGTTGGATAGCCCGCAACTTCGCACTGCCGTTTGATTCGGCGGTGCGATGGTTAGCGACAATCGTCGGCCTCCATGACTTTGGCAAGGGGATCACGGGCTTTCAGGCGAAATGGCCGGAAGGGCGACAAGTTGATGAGTCCGCCGGTTTGCCGTTCGCGCCACGCAACCTCGAACCCCACGACCATGCGGCCGCGACATGGGCTCTGCTGCGAGCACTGCTGAGCGAAAAGATCGAACATCGGGGCTGGATCAGCGGCGTCCTGCAGGGGATCAGCGCACACCACGGTTTCAACTACCTGCGACCAGAAATTGAACGCGCACGACCGGCATATGAAGCGACCGCTTGGACCGACACGCGGCAGGAGCTCTTCGATGCCTACTGGCAAACGATGGCACCTATTGGCCAGCCCACGTGCGAAGCGCTGTCGCTTACTGCCGTCGAGTGGCTGGCGGGGCTCACAAGTGTTGCCGACTGGATCGGTTCCAATGCTGAGTGGTTCCCGCTTGGTGAACGGGCCGATGACCTGACCAAACACTTCGACGCAGCCAGGCAACTAGCCGAACGCGCACTCGATCGCATCGGCTGGCCGCATTTCCGCCCGCTTCTGGCCGGAGTGGAAGACATCGACCGCCTGATCCGACGCATTATTGGCACTGACGACGAAGTCCGGGCTCGCCCCCTTCAGGCCACCGCCGACACGCTGCTTGCGAGTGCCGACGGACCGACGTTACTGATCGTCGAAGCCCCCATGGGCGAAGGCAAGACTGAACTGGCTATGCTGGCCCACCTGCGCTTGCAAGCGGCAAACCATCACCGGGGCCTCTACGTCGCCCTGCCGACGCAGGCGACCGGCAACGCGATGTTCGACCGCACCTTGAGTTTTCTGCGCGCTTTCACCGATGGCATGCCGCTCGATATCCAGCTCGCCCATGGCGGCGCCGTGCTGGATGAGCGCGTCGCACATCTGCGCGGCATTCACGGAGAACCGGGCGACAATGTGAGTTCTTCGGCCTGGTTCTCCCAACGTCGTCGTGCGCTGATCTCGCCCTATGGCGTCGGCACCATTGATCAGGCGCTGTTCGCGACGCTCAACGTCAAGCATCACTTCGTACGCCTGTGGGGCTTGGCCAACCGGGTCGTCGTCCTCGACGAAGTGCACGCCTACGACACTTACACCAGCGGCCTGATCGCCGCGCTGCTGCGCTGGTTGAAGGCGCTCAACTGCTCGGTTGTACTGATGAGTGCGACGCTTCCACGGAAACGCCAGACGGAACTGCTGGCTGCGTGGGGCATTGCGAAATCCGACGTGCCGACACTCGCCTACCCACGCCTGCTTGCAGCACATCAAGGGGGAATCATCGGAGATACCGTCGCAGCCCGCCCGTTACCCCCAATTAACGTGCACGGCATCGCGGAGGCGCCGGAAGCACTCGCCGCTCACGCGATGGCACAGCTCGCATCGGGCGGTTGCGGCGCCATCGTCGTCAATACCGTGGACCGCGCCCAACAACTATATCGGCTGTTGCATGATCAGCTTTCCGCCGACTGCACATTGATGCTGTTTCATGCCCGCTATCCCGCCGACGAGCGCAGCCAGCGCGAACGGGCAGTCCTGGGCTCCTTCGGCCGGAACGGAAAACGCCCGGCCCGTGCCCTGCTGATCGCCACTCAAGTGGCGGAACAGAGCCTGGATATCGACTTCGATTTCATGATCTCCGACCTTGCTCCGATCGACCTCCTGCTCCAGCGCGCCGGACGTCTGCACCGGCACGAGCGTACGCGCCCCGACGCACACAGCGAGGCGCAACTCGCGGTCGCCGGCCTGATCGCGGGGCGCTTTCCAGAGCTCAAGGAAACGGCGTGGCAGTACGTGTACGACGCCTATATCCTCGGTCGTACCTGGGCGCTGACCGCAAGCGAGACCGTATGGCAGTTGCCGCACGATATCGACCGGCTGGTCCAGCGTGTCTACGACGACGACGTCGAACTACCGGATGACCTTTCAGCGGAAGATCGCAAACGCATCGACGAAAGTACCTACGGCGAGCACCGCGCCAAGGAACAGCAAGAGTTTCTCTATGCCATGCATGCAGCCATCGACGCCGATGCCGAACCCCAGCATGCCTACGCGGACAAACCCCGCGGCAATGAGGAAGGCGAGGGGTTGGGCATCCGCAATCGCACTCGTCTGGGCGATGACGGCATCACAGTCGTTCCCGTCTGGGTGTCGGACACAGGTTGGCGCGTACATCCGGACGAGCCCCCATTCAACCCTGAGGAACCGGCATCCGACGCCTTGGCACACCGCCTGTTTGCCCGTCAGCTCAAATTGAGCCACAAGGCCGTAGTCGCCGAGCTCGGCGCTGTCGAGCCCCCCCGCTGCTTCACCGAGCACCCCCTGCTACGAAACCTGAAACCCCTGCGTTTCGCCGACGGCCACGCCACAGCAGGCGACCTGACACTACGGCTCGATCCGGAGTTGGGGCTGGTTTATGACAAGGGCTGAAAAGCGAAATGACGGCAACAGCTGTAGGCGTAAGTATGCGGGACGACGGGAAGTCCCCGCCGCCCCGCATACAGCCCCGCGAGGCGGGGAATACCTTGCGTAACCGACAGCAGCAACACTGAACAAGGTCCATCCCCGTGCAGACGGGGAAACAGCCCTGCGATTGTATCGAGAGCAACGCCAGGACGCAGTGCCATGAATGCGTTTCGTATAACACGGAACACTTTGCATAGTTTAATTACATATGCTAATTTGATTCTACGAAACACCACCTCCGCACTTTCTTGAGCGAGGACACATGCGATGACACGCAGCTTCAACCTGTTGGACGAACCGTGGATTCCGGTGCACTTCGGCACAGGCGAACGCCGGGAGATCGGACTGATCGAGCTCTTCAAGCGCGCCAATGACATCACTGCGCTGACCGAAACGTCGCCCCCCAACCTGATCGCGCTGCATCGCCTGCTGCTGGCGATCACCCATCGGGCGCTGATTCAAACGAAGGGCAACTGGAAGGATAGGGACCGGGCGGAGTGGTACCGCAAGGGCTTACCGCCTGATGCCCTGCGCGGCTATCTCGAACAATGGCGGGATCGCTTCTGGCTATTCCACCCGGAACATCCGTTCATGCAGGTCGCCGCACTGGCCGAGGCAGCGGAAACGCGAGACAAGACAAAACCCTGGACTCAGATCACGCTGGACAGCGCCAACGGCAATGCACCAGTGGTATTCGATCATTCGGTCGACACAATCCCGTCCGCAATTTTGCCTGCGCAGGCCCTTCGCAACCTCTTGGGTTTCCTGCAATTCACGCCGGGTGGCCTCGTCAAGGTGATTCGCGGTTCGGACAAAGCGGGGGCACTGGCGAACACGGCGGCAGTGTTGCCGCTTGGCCAAAGCCTGAATCAGACCTTGTGTCTGGCGCTTCATCCGTCGAGTCGCGCCAGCGAATACGATCTTCCCGCGTGGGAATCCACACCGCCGATGCTTGCCGCGCTGAGCGCCGATTCTCGCCTTGCCACCGGACCGTGCGACCGCTACACCCGCCTGTCGCGCGCTGTGTTGTTCATCCGGGACGACGACACGTCCGGCATTCGTCACATTCGGTTTGCCGCCGGACTGGCGCTGGCCGACGATGCAAACGCACCGGACCCGATGGCAAGCTACCGGATCGGCACAAACGGCCCGGTTCGCGTTTCCTTCACCGAAGGACGTGCGGTATGGCGGGATCTTTCATCGCTGATGCCGGATAGCAGCGGCAAGCTTGCCATTCCCGCCAGCGTCCTCGCATGGGCCGCGGCGCTCCACGAAGCAACGGATACGTGGGATGCAGAAGTGCCAGTACTTGTTGCCGGACTGGCCAGCGACCAGGCCAAGCTGCTGCGCTGGCGCTCGGAACGCTTCACCCTCCCGGCGCCCCTCCTGCTCAACCCCGATGCGGGAATGCTACTGCGGCAACAACTCAAAGCGGCCGACGACACCTGGTTCCGCTTGCGTGGCATCGCCGCCGACATGATCGCGGAGACGATGCCCGATCCGGCCAGCAAGGACACACGCACACGGGCTCGGGCAGTGCTCGACAACGGCCCGTGCGCGGCAGCCTACTTTGCCAATGCCGAACGTTCCCTGCCCCGCCTGTTGCAGCGCATCGCCAACGGGGAGATCGACGAGGCTGACAGCCACTGGCGCAACACTCTCGCCGTCTCAGCACAGAACGCATGGGAAGCGGTTTGCCGAAGTCTCGGACAATCGACAGAAGCCATTCGCGCCGAAGCGCGGACCCATTTCAGGTTGCGCCTCTTGCTGCGCGAATTGCGCGGCGAAGTTGCCGGCACCGCCAGACCAACCCCAAAGACCGAACCCAGCATTGAAGCCGAGGAGGTATATCCGTGACCGCAGCAAGCTCACCCAAGCAGCCCAGCCTGGCGCAGGACTTCGTGCGGCACCTCATGCATCTTGCCGAACGAGACCGGGGCGCGTTGGCGGCGTTGCGGCGTAGCCTAGCCTTCGACCCAGGCAGTTATCCGCCCGCCTTCCCTTTCGTAGAACGCTTTGTCGGATCCCAGCGCCATACGGCGGATCCGTTCCGCAAAGCGCTCTACGTGGCGGCTGGCCTCTTTGCCCTGCACCCGGCGCAGCGCGCCGACTACAGCCTTGCAATGGCCTTCGGGCACCTGAAACTCAAACGCGACAGCAACAGTATCGAACAGCGCTTCATCACGCTACTCGCCGCGGATCCCGAGAACCTGTCGAACTACCTGCGGCAAGCCGTTTCGCTGCTGGCCGCCGATGGCATTGCCTTCGATTACACCATGCTGCTCGACGATCTCACCCGATGGCTCAACCCCTACGCACACGAGCAGCGCGACGCACTGCGCCAGCGATGGGCAAGAGATTTCTACCGGGCGCTCGCCCCGCGCGAGGCCGGAGAAGATGCAGTTCCCGATTCCAGCACGATCACCGAATAAAGCGAGGACGTCATGGCCCTGTTTGTCGAGTTCCACCTGATCCAGAACTTTGCCCCTTCCAATCTCAATCGTGACGATACCGGCGCACCGAAAGATGCACTCTTCGGCGGCCACCGCCGAGCGCGGGTGAGCAGCCAGTGCTTCAAGCGAGCAATCCGGCTTGCGGCCAAGGATCACGCCACCATTCCCCCCGAGTTTCAGGGCGTGCGCACCAAGAAGTTGGTACAGATGATCGAGGAGCGTCTCGCCGCAATGGGCCGCAACGAAGCACAGCCACGCATCGAAGCGGCCCTCAATGCAGCCGGTCTCAAGCTCAAGGACGACGGCAAAACCGAGTACCTGCTGTTCCTCGGCATGAACGAGATCGACGGCTTTGCCCGGTTGGTGAACGAACACTGGGACGAACTGGTAACCGCGACGGGAGGGAACGGCGAGAAGAAGAGCAAGAAGGAAGCGAAAGCCAGTGCTCCGGAGGGCGTAGCGAAGAAGGCCAAAGCCTTGCTCGACGGGGGCAAGGCAGTGGACGTGGCGCTGTTTGGCCGCATGCTCGCCGATCTACCCGAAGTCAATCAGGACGCCGCATGCCAGGTCGCGCATGCCATCAGCACCCATCGCGTAGAGCGTGAGTTCGACTACTTTACTGCCGTCGACGACGAGGGTGCAGCCGACGAAACCGGTGCCGGCATGATCGGCCAGGTGGAGTTCAACTCCGCCACCTTCTATCGTTACGCTGTCGTCGACGCAAACAAGCTGGCAAACAACCTTCAACAGGACTCGGCACTGGCGCTCACCGGCCTGGAAGCCTTCACCAAGGCGATGGCACGCGCTATCCCGACGGGCAAGCAGAACACCTTTGCCGCGCACAACCTGCCGAGCTTCGTCGGCGTCGTGCTGCGCCGGACAAGCCCGATCAACCTCGCCAACGCTTTCGAGAAGCCCGTCTGGCCGAAACAGGACTTCCCGCTGAGTGCACTCTCGGTCGCGGCATTGGCCGAGCACGACACCAAGGTCAGCGCCGTCTACAGCGACGGCCAGGATGCGTGGGCCTATCTCGACCTCTCGGGCATGTGGCCGGACGGCAAGGGCAAGGGACAACCCAATCTTGATGCACTGGCCGCCTGGGTGAAGGAGCAGGTCGCAGCCCGATTGGGAGTCTGAACCATGCCGACTCTGCTCTTGCGACTGGCCGGCCCGATGCAGTCATGGGGTACCACCAGCCGCTTCGATGAACGCGACACCCAACTCGAGCCCTCCAAATCCGGCGTCCTCGGCCTCGTTTGCGCTGCGCTAGGACGCGACCGGGCCGAGGCAATCGACGATCTTGCCGCTTTGCGCATGGGCGTTCGGGTGGACCAGGAAGGCATCCTGATGCGTGACTACCAGACCGCCACCGGCGTCATGATTGCCACAGGCAAGGCCGACCTTAAGCGCACGGTCGTCAGCCCGCGCTACTACCTGGCCGATGCCGCGTTTCTCGTCGGACTGGAAGGCTCAGACCGCAGACTGCTCGAATCCATACAACAAGCATTGCGAGCACCGGTTTGGCCGCTTTCACTCGGCCGCAAGAGTTTTCCGCCAAGCCAACCGGTCTGGCTGCCGGACGGCCTGCGGGAGTCAGACCTGGAAACCGCGCTGCGCCAGGAGCCGGCCATCGCGGAGCCGCAGAGGGAGCACACGGGTCATGGCGTTCGGCTGATGACGGAGCATGCATCGGAAGGCGCCGTCCGGCTGGACCAGCCCCTCGCCCCATTCGCCACGCGCCGCTTCGGGCCGCGCTTTGTTCGTTCAGGAGTGGTCGATGTACTTATCCAAGCTCATCCTTGACCACGGCCATCCGCAGGCGCGACGCGATCTTGCCGACGCGTACGAGATGCACCGGACCTTGTGCCGTGCATTTTCTCCACTTGCCGATGCCCCACCCAAGCGCTTCTTGTGGCGCGCCGAGTACAACAACGGTCACACTGACACCGATGGCGCCGTTGTTCTGGTGCAATCGACTGAGCCGGGCGACTGGCAAACGCTGCTCGCCCAGCATGACTATGCTCGACAACTCCATGCCAACAAGAATGTGGATCTTGGCGCGCTCCTGCGACAAGGCCGACGCTACCATTTCCGCATTGTGGCCAATCCTACCGTCACGCGCGCCGGGAAACGCTATGGGCTGTCACAGGAGGACGAACAGCAAGCGTGGCTCGCACGCCAGGGAGAACGTTATGGCTTCCGGCTCCTCGAGGCCGTCCGTGGCAGCAGCGAACGCCTGACGGTCAGGCAGCACAACAAGGGGAACAGGATTACGGTTCAGACCGTACGGTTTGACGGGATCCTGGAAGCCGCCAATGTAGAAGCGCTCGGAAAGGGCCTGCTCTGCGGCATCGGGCACGGCAAGGCGCTCGGACTGGGAATGCTGTCCCTTGCCCCAGCGCGCGGCTGAGATTGTTCTATCATTTGATAGCACAATCATGAGATCGGGGCCGTCCATGGAAACCTTCACCGTCCGCGACCTGCGCGAGCGCACCGGGGAACTGATCCGGGGCGCCGAGGCGGGCAAACTGTCCGTCATCACCAAGCACGGCAACCCGGTCTTCGTGGCGGTCCCCTTCGATGACGCCCTGCTGGAAAGCGGGGTACGGACCTCGCTGGCGATCAAGCTGTTCGACGAGGGCACGGTCACGCTGGCCCAGGCTGCGAAGCTGGCCGGGCTCGGGATCGAGGAGATGATCGAGCGCACCGGCGCGGCAGGCGTGGCCGTGGTGCAGCAAACACCGGCCGAGCTGGACGAGGAGCTCGATGTGATCGCGCGTCATGGTCGTCGCCGATAGCGGACCGCTGATCGCGTTGGCACGACTGGAGCTGCTTCGGTTGCTGCCGAGCCATTTCGATGAAGTGCTGGTGCCCGATGAGGTCTTTGCCGAATGCACGATTCAGCCGCAGCGCCTCGGCGCCCGGGCGATTCTCGCCGCGCGCGAGTCCGGGTTGTTCGAGTGTGTCGCAGTGACGGGGACAGCGCAGTTTGCAGCAGACCATCTGCTCGGACGCGGCGAGGCGGCGGCGCTGATTCTGGCGCGGGACCGGGCCTGTCCTGCCCTTGTCGACGAACGCAAGGGACGCCGGGTCGCGCAGCAGCTTGGCATTCCGGTCGTGGGCACCGTCGGCATACTGCTTGCCGCACGACAAGCCGGCAACGTCGACGCGCTCTCGCCGCTTTTCGATGCGCTGGCCGCGTTCGGCTATCGAGTGCCGGCAGATCTGATGCGCGAAGCGCTTCGCCGCGCAGGAGAACTCTGAACGTGCTTCCACCGCTCAAACCCATCCCTATCAAGGAACGGATGTCGATCGTCTTCGTCGAGAAGGGCGAGATCGACGTCGTGGACGGTGCCTTCGTCGTCGTCGACAATCAGGGCCTTCGGGTACGCCCGGTGCTCACGCATATTCCGGTGGGCGGGGTTGCCTGCATCATGCTGGAGCCGGGCACGCGGGTATCCCATCGGGCGGCAGCGCTGGCGGCGCGGGTGGGAACGTTGCTCGTGTGGGTTGGTGAAGCCGGCGTCCGGCTCTATTCATCCGGCCAGCCCGGCGGCGCGCGGGCAGACCGACTGCTCTATCAGGCGAAGCTGGCTCTCGATGAAGCACTGCGACTGAAGGTCGTGCGCAAGATGTATGCGGTGCGGTTCGGCGAGGAGCCGCCGACGCGACGAAGCGTCGAACAGTTGCGCGGTATCGAAGGCGCACGAGTACGGCGCACCTATCAGTTGCTGGCACAGAAATTCGGTGTGAAATGGTCGGGACGCGACTACAACCCGGAGAGTTGGGATGTGTCGGATTTGCCCAACCGCTGCCTGTCCTCGGCGACGGCGGCGCTGTATGGCGTGACGGAGGCTGCCGTACTCGCCGCAGGCTACGCACCCGCGGTAGGCTTCATCCACACGGGAAAACCGCTGTCGTTCGTCTATGACGTTGCGGATATCTACAAGTTTGAAACCGTCGTCCCGGCCGCATTCAAAGTAGCCGCGAGCGGACCACCGAACCCGGAACGTGCGGTACGCCTCGCCTGTCGCGACATTTTCCGGCAAACGAAACTGCTGGAGCGGATCATCCCGGACATCGAGGAAATCCTCGCTGCCGGCGAAATTCCGCGACCGGAAGCGCCTGAAAACGCTGTCGGCCCCGCCATTCCGAATCCGGAGAACTTGGGCGATGCTGGTCATCGTGCTTGAAAACGCTCCGCCCCGTTTACGCGGGCGGCTTGCTGTGTGGCTGCTGGAGATACGTGCCGGGGTCTACGTGGGCAATTACTCGCGCAAGGTGCGGGAGCACGTTTGGGAGCAGGTGGAGGAAGGCATCGAAGACGGTAACGCAGTGATGGCATGGCATACAAACAACGAAGCAGGCTTCGAATTTCAAACTCTCGGTGCCAACCGGCGTCTGCCCGCTGATTGGGACGGAGTACGGCTGGTGAGCTTCCACCCGGAAGCCGACAACCCCGATCCTTAACAATCCGAAAAATATCTTTTTGGCATACAATTCAGCCGGTAGCATTTGAACACTCTGAAATCCCATTAGAATTCATGGAGATGGAAGAAGTGTGTTCCCCACGCCCGTGGGGATGAACCGACGTCCCCGCCGGGACTGTTGATCGCGACCGTGTGTTCCCCACGCCCGTGGGGATGAACCGCGGGAATTTTTGGTACGGGGTGCGCCGGTTGTGTGTTCCCCACGCCCGTGGGGATGAACCGTCATGGCGTGGATTTTCGTCATTGGCCTTATCGTGTTCCCCACGCCCGTGGGGATGAACCGCGAACTAATGTGCTGTTTCTTCTGGTTTTCTCGTGTTCCCCACGCCCGTGGGGATGAACCGCGCGACGACCTGGCCGGCTGGAAACTGGCGCAGTGTTCCCCACGCCCGTGGGGATGAACCGTCCGGGTCGCAGAACGCAGCCCCTTCGGGCACGTGTTCCCCACGCCCGTGGGGATGAACCGTAAGGCTCAGGCGAGGCGATCGAGCGGGCTGGGTGTTCCCCACGCCCGTGGGGATGAACCGGTCGCCAGCTCGGGGATTCGGCCTCTGAGTG
Source organism: Aromatoleum anaerobium (assembly GCF_012910705.2). GTDB lineage: Bacteria > Pseudomonadota > Gammaproteobacteria > Burkholderiales > Rhodocyclaceae > Aromatoleum > Aromatoleum anaerobium. The sequence continues at coordinate 179,980 of NZ_WTVG02000035.1, forward strand.
GGTGTTCCCCACGCCCGTGGGGATGAACCGGTGAAGGAACAAGCCGAGGCGCTGGCATTCGTGTGTTCCCCACGCCCGTGGGGATGAACCGTTCATCAATCACATGAGGAAATCGAAATGGCTGTGTTCCCCACGCCCGTGGGGATGAACCGCTTGCGCTGCCAAAGCAGGTTTATTACCTGCTGTGTTCCCCACGCCCGTGGGGATGAACCGATTGCGCCGAACAGCTGCAGAAAGCCGTGCGCGTGTTCCCCACGCCCGTGGGGATGAACCGGGGAATACTAGTACCTCTGCACACAGAATTTGACAGGTTGATGGTCGGGCGAGCGCAGGAGGGGCAGGGCTTCGGGCGGGGCGAGGAGTCGGATGCTGCGTGCGACTCCAGGCTGTCGGCTGAGGAGTCCCAGGCGCTCGAGCGTGAGCACCATCTGATGCACCGAGGGTGGCGTGATGTGGAAGTAGCGTTGCAAGTCGGCTTCGGCCGGCGGCCGGCCGAGCACCTGAGTGTACGCATAGATGAAGGCGAGGTACTGCCCTTGCACCGGTGTGAAGCGCGGTGACGAAGGGGTGAGTTCCGCGTCGGAGTTCTGGCTCATTTGTTGTCTCTCCAGATTTTGGAGGGGCCGCGATGAATGTACGCTACCGGGTCGAATTGAGCCAAGCCGAACGCGACGAATTGAGGATGCTGCTGGGCGGCGGCAAGGCAGCGGTGCGCAAGGTGAAACGCGCGCAGATCCTGCTGGCGGCCGATGCCGGAGCCGGCGACGAGGAGATTGCCACGAACGTCGGAGTGGGCAGCTCGACGGTCTATCGGACCAAACGCCGCTTCGTGCTGGGCAGCATCGAAGCGGCGCTCAGCGACGAGCCGCGCCCCGGGGCGGAGCGCAAGCTCACCGGCAAGGAAGAGGCGCTGCTGGTCGCCACGGCATGCACCAAGCCGCCAACGGGGCGGTCGCGCTGGACGCTCGAATTGCTGGCGGGGGAGATAGTCAAGCTCACCGAGCACGCGAGCCTGTCACGCGAGACGGTGCGCCGCCGCCTGGCGGAGAACGAGCTCAAGCCTTGGCGCCAGAAGATGTGGTGCATCCCGCAGGTCGACGGTCACTACGTTGCCCGGATGGAGGACGTGCTCGACCTCTACGCTGAAGTCCCCGATCCCGAGCGCCCGGTGGTCTGCTTCGATGAAAGTCCCACCCAGCTCATCGGCGAGGCGCGCCAGCCCATCCCGGCGATGCCCGGACAGCTCGAGCGCTACGACTACGAGTATCGCCGCAACGGGACCGCCAACCTGTTCGTCTTCCTCGACGCGCACCGGTCCTGGCGCCGGGTCAAGGTAACCGAGCAGCGCACCGCGCGCGACTTCGCCGAATGCATGCGCGAACTGGTCGACTGCCACTATCCGCAGGCCGAGCGTATCCGTGTCGTCCTCGACAACCTGTCGACCCATACGCCCGGCGCGCTCTATGAAGCCTTCCCGGCGCCCGAAGCTCATCGGTTGCTGCATCGTCTGGAATTCCATTACACCCCCAAGCACGCCAGCTGGCTCAACATGGTCGAGATCGAAATCGGGGTGCTGCGCAGCCAGTGCCTCGACCGGCGCATCGGCGACCGCGACCGACTCGTCAGCGAAATTGCAGCTTGGGAGCAGCAGCGCAACGCCATCGGCGCTCGCATCCACTGGATGTTCACCACCGACCGCGCCCGGAGCAAACTGGCCCGCGCTTACCCGCACCCAGCCAAACAGTCATAACCTCTGTGCAGAGGTACTAGTTACGCGGGTCGGTGGGGCATGTGTTCCCCACGCCCGTGGGGATGAACCGGGGCAGGAGTCCCTGAGTACGTCGCTCAGCTTGTGTTCCCCACGCCCGTGGGGATGAACCGGTGTTCGGCCTCTACAAATCCGCGTCGCTGCAGTGTTCCCCACGCCCGTGGGGATGAACCGTATTTCCGCGAGGCCTGCGTCGCGCTGTCGATCGTGTTCCCCACGCCCGTGGGGATGAACCGAATGAACCGCGCAGCCCGCCGCCAGGCCAGCCGTGTTCCCCACGCCCGTGGGGATGAACCGTCGTCAATGCCCTCCGCGAACTGGAGGAAAACGTGTTCCCCACGCCCGTGGGGATGAACCGAAGCGGGACGAGGCGCGGGCGGCTGGGTGACGGTGTTCCCCACGCCCGTGGGGATGAACCGCCATTGAGTATGATGCGTTTCTCATTTTCAAAGTGTTCCCCACGCCCGTGGGGATGAACCGGGGGGCGATCTTCATCGTGATCGCGCCCGTCGCGTGTTCCCCACGCCCGTGGGGATGAACCGCTCGATTCGATGGCGGTCCAGTCGCCGTAGCGGTGTTCCCCACGCCCGTGGGGATGAACCGGCGCAGAACGGCTCACGCCGCGCGCCTCGTCGGTGTTCCCCACGCCCGTGGGGATGAACCGCACACGAGATAACAATAACAAAATCCATTTGCGTGTTCCCCACGCCCGTGGGGATGAACCGGATGACGAATTGATGCTTGGATAGGAAACTAGGTGTTCCCCACGCCCGTGGGGATGAACCGAACCTGCTCCAGAGGAGGAACCGCCGAAAGACGTGTTCCCCACGCCCGTGGGGATGAACCGTTCGCCGCTGTTCCGGTTGTGGCTGTGCTGTTGTGTTCCCCACGCCCGTGGGGATGAACCGCCGTCCATAAGCAAGCTTCGCGTGATGCAGCAGTGTTCCCCACGCCCGTGGGGATGAACCGTAGCTGGTGACCACAGCCCGGAATCGCGCCAACGGTGTTCCCCACGCCCGTGGGGATGAACCGTAGCCACAGCGCATCGAGCAGCGGGGCGGCGTGTGTTCCCCACGCCCGTGGGGATGAACCTGCAGCACGCGATCGCGAAACGGCAGCGCCGCGGTGTTCCCCACGCCCGTGGGGATGAACCGCGAATATGACCTCTACCTCGACTGGGTCTACCGTGTTCCCCACGCCCGTGGGGATGAACCGGTGGCGATGGAATCCGGCGCGGTCAGGCCGGCGTGTTCCCCACGCCCGTGGGGATGAACCGCAGATGGTCAAACTCGACGCCCCCAAGAGGCCGTGTTCCCCACGCCCGTGGGGATGAACCGTGGCTGTGGATGAGATCAGTGTTGAGGAAGATGTGTTCCCCACGCCCGTGGGGATGAACCGCATGAGCAAGATCAAGGCGGCGAGAAAGGCCAGTGTTCCCCACGCCCGTGGGGATGAACCGGCGCCGACGCGCTGCGGCAATGGGCGCAGGCCGTGTTCCCCACGCCCGTGGGGATGAACCGCTGGCGTTCGAGGTGTCGGACGAGCTGCGCTAGTGTTCCCCACGCCCGTGGGGATGAACCGGCATCGTCGAGACGCAGCGCTGGATGATTGCGGTGTTCCCCACGCCCGTGGGGATGAACCGCCTCGATGAGCTTGCGTACGAGCGGGCTCGCTTGTGTTCCCCACGCCCGTGGGGATGAACCGGTCGGCGACGGCGACGGCCTGGCCGTCGGGGCGTGTTCCCCACGCCCGTGGGGATGAACCGGCCGCGCAGTACTTGACCGTGTCGCCGGCGTAGTGTTCCCCACGCCCGTGGGGATGAACCGGCCACCTTGTGAATACCCTCATTCCTATGGAGGTGTTCCCCACGCCCGTGGGGATGAACCGACCCTCGTCGCCGCGCAGAGAGTCATCGAGCAGTGTTCCCCACGCCCGTGGGGATGAACCGACGTACTCGAAGCGATGCGGCAAGCGCTCGACGGTGTTCCCCACGCCCGTGGGGATGAACCGCGGGTGGCAGAGGTCGTTGGAATCGACCCTGCGTGTTCCCCACGCCCGTGGGGATGAACCGCCAGTCGCGAAGACCAGCATCTCACCGAAGACGTGTTCCCCACGCCCGTGGGGATGAACCGCGAAACCCGAAGCGCCCGCGATGCGTTGGCTGGTGTTCCCCACGCCCGTGGGGATGAACCGAAGAAGGCGCTGCCGGTCTTGTCGCGGATCTTTGTGTTCCCCACGCCCGTGGGGATGAACCGGCGGCGCTGAACCGCTCGATCGGCTGGAACGAGTGTTCCCCACGCCCGTGGGGATGAACCGCGAACTGGCTCGGGCGAAACTGCACATCCTGACGTGTTCCCCACGCCCGTGGGGATGAACCGCCTCTCCCGCATTCAGGGGTGCACCCTGAATTGTGTTCCCCACGCCCGTGGGGATGAACCGCACGCGCGATGACTGCGCTTGGCTCGGCTCGCGTGTTCCCCACGCCCGTGGGGATGAACCGAAGCTGCGCATGACGGAAGAGGACCTGGTGATGTGTTCCCCACGCCCGTGGGGATGAACCGTACTTGTACCAGATCGCGACAGGACGGCGTAGGTGTTCCCCACGCCCGTGGGGATGAACCGGATTCTGGCGCGACGACGCGAAAGTGAAGATCGTGTTCCCCACGCCCGTGGGGATGAACCGCGCGGCGACTCGCGCGACAAGACCCGCGAAGCGTGTTCCCCACGCCCGTGGGGATGAACCGCGGGCGACGTCCTGAACTGGATGATTTGCCTGGTGTTCCCCACGCCCGTGGGGATGAACCCGTGAGAAGCGGCCGTCTGCTGTACGAAGCGGACGTGTTCCCCACGCCCGTGGGGATGAACCGCCGGTTGAGTGCGAGTGCATGTCGACTGCCGGCGTGTTCCCCACGCCCGTGGGGATGAACCGACGGAATCGTCGTCAATATGGCGATCGGCACGGTGTTCCCCACGCCCGTGGGGATGAACCGCAGGCGCAGCGACTGCCCCTCCTGCACGATAAAGTGTTCCCCACGCCCGTGGGGATGAACCGGAATAGTAGGCGTTGATCTCGCTCGCGCGCAGGTGTTCCCCACGCCCGTGGGGATGAACCGAAGTGGCTGATCAACATCAGCGCATCCGTGTCCGTGTTCCCCACGCCCGTGGGGATGAACCGGACGCGTGGCGCGAACTGCTTGCGACGATCACGTGTTCCCCACGCCCGTGGGGATGAACCGCACGAAAGAGCGACCCATTGGCGGTCGCATACAGTGTTCCCCACGCCCGTGGGGATGAACCGATGGGGCGCGCCATCTCACACCCCCTGCAGCAGTGTTCCCCACGCCCGTGGGGATGAACCGGGATATGGCTGGAGGCCTGCTTTATCGCAACGGTGTTCCCCACGCCCGTGGGGATGAACCGGTTTTGCCGCAGAACACGCGCACGCCGGAGAAGTGTTCCCCACGCCCGTGGGGATGAACCGCCGATAGCCTGCTCGCGTTCTACGACGCAAACGTGTTCCCCACGCCCGTGGGGATGAACCCCACCAAGTCGCAATAGCCGCCTTTGAGCAGTTCGTGTTCCCCACGCCCGTGGGGATGAACCGGGTCGCCGGCGAGCTCGACGACCGGCGCCTCTGGTGTTCCCCACGCCCGTGGGAATGAACCGGCGACGAGCGGGCGGGGTGAGCCGCTCGGGAGGTGTTCCCCACGCCCGTGGGGATGAACCGGCGCTTCACTCACCTTCGGCGGGGCTTTTTCGGTGTTCCCCACGCCCGTGGGGATGAACCGGTCGGCCGCCAGAAGACGCTGGCCGACCAGGTGTGTTCCCCACGCCCGTGGGGATGAACCGCCTGCTCTACATCATGGGTTGCGAGCCGGCAAGTGTTCCCCACGCCCGTGGGGATGAACCGACCATCACCGGCGCGACGCAGGCCAACCCCGTCGTGTTCCCCACGCCCGTGGGGATGAACCGTTCAACACGCCGCTTCCGGTGATATCGACAGCGGTGTTCCCCACGACCGTGGGGATGAACCGAAAAAATCGGCCTGCTGTCGGCAGCGTACGTAGTGTTCCCCACGCCCGTGGGGATGAACCGACTTTTTTGGGCAACTGCTCGAAGGTGCGCAGGTGTTCCCCACGCCCGTGGGGATGAACCGTCGCCATCAGCGATGGCGAGGGCGGCTACGACGTGTTCCCCACGCCCGTGGGGATGAACCGTTCGACGTCACGGGCATCGCGGACGGCGCTGCGTGTTCCCCACGCCCGTGGGGATGAACCGGCGCCGGAGGGCTACATCCGGCGCTCGCTCTGGTGTTCCCCACGCCCGTGGGGATGAACCGAGCGTTTTGCCGTCGCTCATCGTCGGGCCGAGGGTGTTCCCCACGCCCGTGGGGATGAACCGGCCACGCCGTTGATGTTTTTCGAGGCGTTCGGCGTGTTCCCCACGCCCGTGGGGATGAACCGTCGCTGTGGGCCGGCAACCCGACCGGAAACGCGTGTTCCCCACGCCCGTGGGGATGAACCGCTCGTGCATCCGCACACCCTGAGGCACAGCTTCGTGTTCCCCACGCCCGTGGGGATGAACCGCATGGGCCGTGACTGACGCCCGGAGCGCGCCAGTGTTCCCCACGCCCGTGGGGATGAACCGACGACACCCGCCGCTGGCCGATCGACACCTACCTACGGAGCAAGACCTGACAAGCTCGCGCCCGACGAACACACGTGCGAAGACCTGATCGTGCAGTGCGCGATTCACGCCTGACTGGAAGATACCGCCCGCAGCGTCGCTCAGATCCAGGCCGTCATCCACACCCTCAAATCCATCCACTTCGACACACGCGGCACCGATCTGCTTCGCGCGCGTGATTCGCTCGGCCGGCTCCGCATGGTGAACGCCGAACTGGGACAACCGCTGCCGCGTGGAGATATCGAGGGGCGTGAGGCGACGTGATGAGCATATTTCCTGAAAGCCAAGGCCTGCTTGTGCTTCCCTGTCTGCGCACGCAGAACGCCAATGCGATTTCCAGCCCCCTCACGCGCGGCTTCCCACCGCAAGCCTGCCGGCCAGCAAGGGAATTTCCGCTGCGGACGACGTTCGAATTGCGCGAGGGATGGTGCTTCTTCCGAATCGTCGGCGGGCCATCAGTCTCATCGAAGGGCAGCTTCAAGCGGCCGGGGTGACACCGTGAGAAAAGCAATTCAGGGAAGTTCGTTGTCTCACCCGGAGAACAATCCCCAGGTCAAGGCCGCATGGGAGAAGCTCCTGAGCGGGCAATTCCGTGGCACGACCCGCGCGCTGCGCCCGGCGATCGACGATTCGTGGCGGCGCTGCCTCATCGGGCAGGTGGATCCCGGGGGCGGTGGGGCGCGGCCGGCGGTGGAGCGCGGCGAACTGGAGGCATTGCGCAACCGGAATGAACGCCTGATCTCGGCCAGCGCTCCCTTCATGATCCAGGCCCGGGAATTTCTCGCCCACACCGGCACGGTGATGATCCTCACCGACCCTGAGGGCACGATCCTCGACGTGGAAGGCGACGCGCACCTGCGGGACCCGATCCAGCGCGCGGGGCTGGTCCCGGGCCACAACTGGCACGAGTCGAGCATGGGCACCAATGCCATCGGCACCGCGCTGGCCCTCGGGCAGCCGATCCAGGTCCATGCGTCCGAGCACTTCTGTGAAGAGGTCCAAAGGTGGACCTGCGCCGCCGCCGTGATCCGCGACCCGGTGGACGCGTCAATCCTCGGCGTGCTCGACCTTTCCGGCCTCCGGCACGATTACAGCCAGCACAGCCTGCCGCTGATCGCCACCACCGCGAACAGCATCGAAGCCCGCCTGGCGCAGATGGAACTGGAGCGGCGCTTCCAGTTGCTGGAGGCAGCGGTGCAGCGGCTGTCCGCGGCCGACGGCGTGATCGTCTTCGATACCCGCGGCCGGCTGGTCAAGGTCAACGAGCGCGCCGCGCCGGCGCTGGCCGCATGGGGAGTCACGCTGAGTACGGACACCCGCATTCCAGTCGGCAGCGGACTGTCCGGGGTGGCCTCGCCGCAACTGCCGGACTGGGTCCTCGCCAGTCGCATCGAGCCCGTCTTCCGCGGCGTCGGACTGCTCGGATTCGTCGTCTCCATCCCGCTGCCCGCGGTCTTGCCGCAAACGCCGGACAACGTCCCGGCCGAAACCGCGCCGGTGCCGGCAAGGGAGTCGGGCGGCCGGCAAGCGATGCTGGCGACGATGATCGACCAGACGGCCTCGCTGGTTTCCCTCAAGGACCTGGACGGCCGCTACGAATTCGTGAACCGCCGCTTCGAAGAGGTGTTCGGCATGAAATCCGCTGACATCGTGGGTCGGACCGATGCGCAGCTGTTCGAGCGGGAGCAGGCCCGGCAGATGCGCGCGCGGGATCTCGAGGCCGTCGAGCGGACTGTCCACAGCGAATCGACGGACGAGATCGACCTCGGCCACCGTCGGGTCCGCCTCGCCGCGGTGCGCTTTCCGATCTTCGACGAAGCCGGTCGGGTCACGGCGCTGTGCACGCAGGCGACCGAACTCGGCCGACCCGGCCTGCAGGGCCCGGCGCCGAGCGCGGCCGATGCGATGGAGCGTGCCGACGAAGGGGTCATGATCACCGATGCGCGGGGCGTGATCCTGACCGTCAACGCCGCCTTCACGCGGATCACCGGCTACAGCCTGCAGGACGTCGCGGGCAAGCTTCCCAGCATCCTGCAGTCCGGGCTCCATTCGCAGGAGTTCTACGAAAGCTTGTGGCTCAGCCTGGCCGAGCACGGCCGCTGGCAGGGGGAGATCCAGAACCGGCGCAAGAGCGGCGAGATTTTTCCGGAGTGGCTGACGATCTATGCGGTGAAAAGCGCCGACGGCGAAGTGCAAAGCTACGTCGGCATTTTCGGCGACAGCAGCGCGTTGCAGACCTCACAGCGGCGCATCGAGTTCATGACCACGCACGACGGGCTGACCGGCCTGCCCAACCGCAATCTGCTGATGGACCGCCTGTCGGACTGCATCGCCGACGCCCGCCGGCGGCGCGACAGCCTCGCGGTCATGCTCATCGACCTGGACCACTTCAAAGGCATCAACGACTCGCTCGGCCACGACGTCGGCGACCTGCTGCTGCAGCAGGTCGCCGAGCGTCTGCGGCGCTGTCTGTGCGATGCCCACACGCTGGCCCGGGTCGGCGGCGACGAGTTCGCCGTCATCGTGCGCAGCCGCACGGTCGACGAGATCCGTCGCCTGGCGGCCCACACCCTCGAGTATCTGTCGGTGTCCTTCTGCATTCGGGGGCACGAACTGTGCGGCGCCGCCAGCATCGGGATCAGCCTCTTTCCCGAGGATGGCGACACCGCGACCAGCCTCCTGCAGAATGCCGACACCGCGCTGTACGAGGCCAAGGCGCAGGGCCGCAATCGCTTCCGCTTCTTCGCCGCGGCGATGCAGGCCATGGTGCAGCAGCGCATGACGCTGGAAACCGGCCTGCGGACGGCAATCGACAACGACCGCTTCGAGATCGTCTATCAGCCGCAGAACGCGCTGGCCGGCGGCGAGCTGGTGGGCGCCGAAGCCCTGTTGCGCTGGCGCGACCCGGTCCTCGGCGAGATCCCGCCGGGGCGCTTCATTCCCGCGGCGGAGGAAGCCGGGCTGATCGTCACGCTGAGCGAGCACGTGCTGACCAAGGTGCTGAGCCGCATTGCCCTGTGGCGCCGTCAGGGTTTCGTGCCGCCCCGGATCTCGATCAACATCGTCGCTCAGCAGCTGCGCGAACCGCATTTCGTCGAACACCTGTGCGAACTGCTCGAAAGCCGCGGCGTGCCGCCCGCAGCGATCTGTCTCGAGCTGACCGAAGGGACGCTGATGGAAGACCTGGACGGCGCCAGCCAGATGCTGTCCCGACTCACCGAGCGCGGCATCGCCGTCAGCATCGACGATTTCGGCACCGGCTATTCTTCTCTCGCCTATCTCGGCCGTCTGCCGATCCACGAACTCAAGGTGGACCAGAGCTTCGTGCGAGGCATCGCCAGCGAGGCCAGCAAGCGTTCGATCATTGCCGCGATCATCGACATGGCGCACGCGCTGGGGATGCAGGTGCTCGCCGAAGGCATCGAGACCGAAGACCAGCTGGCGTTCCTCAAGGAGCGGCACTGCGAAATGGGGCAGGGCTACCTCTTCCATCGCCCCCTCAGCGCCGAAGCCTTCGAGCGGCTGTTCGTACCCTGCGGCGGGCTGCCGCCCTGCGCGGCGGCGCCGGCTGCCCGCGTCGTCTCGTGACCGCGTTCATCGGTGTGCCGCGGCGCCCGCAAGCGCTTCGATGGGCGCCTCGATTCGGGCCTGCTTGCGGCCTGATGGCTATCGCCGCAGTGGCGCTCCCCCTTGCCGCGCATGCCGGGCCCGGACGCGCCCCGCTCGTCGCCGTCGACGTCGGCCACACGCTCGCCGCGCCGGGTGCGATCAGCGCACGCGGCCGCGCCGAGTTCGACTTCAACCGCGACCTCGCGCTGCAAGTGGTCGCGGCGCTCGCCCGGCTGAACGTCCGGACCGAACTCGTGAACCCGGACGGCGCGATCGAATCGCTCGCGGCGCGGCCGGCGCAGGTGCCGGCCGCAGACTTCTTGCTGTCGATCCATCATGATTCGGTCGGCGAGCGGGAGCTCGAGCACTGGCAGCCGGATGGCGAGACGCACAGCTACAGCGACCGCTGGGCGGGGCATTCGCTGTTCGTGTCGCGGCGCAATCCGGATCCGGGGCACAGCGTGCTGTGCGCGGTGGCGATCGGGGCGCGGCTGCAGCGGGCGGGTTTCGTGCCGACGCAGAAGAACGGCCGCCAGCGGGAATACGCCGACCGGCCCCATGCCGTGCATTTCTACGACAACCTGGTCGTGCTGTACCGCGCGCGGCAGCCGGCGCTGCTGTTCGAAGCCGGAGTCATCAAGCACCGCGATGAGGAGCTGCTGCTGCGCGACCCGCGGCGCCAGGCGCTGATGGCCGGCGAAATCGCGACCGGTATCGCGGCATGCCTCGCCGCGGGGCGCTGACGGCAGTCGCGGTGCGGCGCGCTTTCCGGCGCGCCGCGGCTTTCAGCTCAGCTTCTCGCCGTGTTCCCGCGTCGCGTGGAAGCCGACTTTCGGCCACTTTTCCATCGTCACTTCGAGGTTGTAGCGGCTCGTCGCCAGATACACCGGATTGCCGTCGACATCCTTGCCGACGCGCATGCCCTGTTCGCGCTCGAAGTTGCGGCGCGTGACTTCGTCCGGGAAGGTCAGCCAGCGCGCGGTGTGGATGTCGGCGGACTCGAAGACCGCGTCGACCTTGTATTCGTCCTTGAGGCGCTGCGCGACGACTTCGAACTGCAGCTGGCCGACCGCGCCGAGCAGCATGTTGCCGCCTTCCTGCTCGAACACCTGAATCGCCCCTTCCTCGCCGAGCTCCTGCAGGCCTTTCTGCAATTGCTTGGACTTCAGCGGGTCGCGCAGGCGCGTGGCACTGAAGAGTTCCGGCGAGAAATACGGGATGCCCTTGTAGCCGAGGTTTTCGCCTTCGGTCAATGTGTCGCCGATGTGCAGCTGGCCATGGTTGTGGATGCCGATGATGTCGCCGGCGACGCCGTCTTCCATCAGCACGCGCTCGTTGGCCATGAAGGTCAGCGCGTTGGCGAGCTTCATCTCGCGCCCCATGCGCACGTGCTTCACTTTCATGCCGGAGCTGTAGCGGCCCGAGCAGATGCGGAAGAACGCGATGCGGTCGCGGTGCTTCGGGTCCATGTTGGCCTGGATCTTGAACACGAAACCGGTGAAGGGTGCTTCGGCCGGCATCACGAGGCGGGTGTCCGCCGCATTGACGCCAGCCGCCGTGACGCCTGCCACTCGCGGCTGGGGCGGCGGCGCCCAGTCGAGCAGCGCCTGCAGGATCTCCTGCACGCCGAAGTTGTTGATGCCGGAGCCGAAGAACACCGGCGTCTGCTTGCCGGCGAGGAAGTCGCCGAGCGAGAACGGGTGCGAGGCGCCCTGAATCAGCTCGACTTCCTCGCGCAGCTTGCCGACTTCGAGCGGGAACAGCTCGTCGAGCTGCGCGTTCGCGATGCCCTTGATGACTTCGGCCTCGCTGCGCTTTTCCTCGCCGGGAGCGAAGCGCAGCACGCGGTCTTCGAGCAGGTGATAGACGCCGCGGAATGTCTTGCCCATGCCGATCGGCCACGTGATCGGCGCACAATCGATCTTCAGCACCTCCTCGATCTCCTGCAGCAGATCGAAGCTCTCGCGCACTTCGCGGTCCATCTTGTTGACGAAAGTGATGATCGGCGTGTTGCGCAGCCGGCACACTTCGAGCAGCTTGATCGTCTGCGCCTCGACGCCTTTCGCCGCGTCGATGACCATCACCGCCGCGTCGACCGCGGTCAGCACGCGGTAGGTGTCTTCCGAGAAGTCCTGGTGGCCAGGCGTGTCGAGCAGGTTGATGGTGTGCCCGGCGTAATCGAACTGCATCACCGAGCTGCTCACCGAGATGCCGCGCTGCTTTTCGACTTCCATCCAGTCGGAGGTCGCGTGGCGCGCGCTCTTCCTCGCCTTGACGGTGCCGGCAAGCTGGATTGCGCCGCCGAACAGCAGCAGCTTCTCGGTCAGCGTGGTCTTGCCGGCGTCGGGGTGGGAGATGATGCCGAACGTTCTTCTTCGCTTGACTTCATCTGCGATTGGACCATTCGACATCAGCAAACCCTTCCCCATATGTACGCAGCCATGTACGCAATCCTTTCGGATGCGTCCCCGAGTGACATAACATGATAACCTAAAAATTGCGTGACAGAAAAACCTAGATGCGATAAAACATAAAAACCTATAAACCGCAAGACAGGATATCCTGGAAACACATGGCCACTCCTTCAGACAAGCTTGCCCAGTCTCTCGCGGCGCTCAAGAGCTTCCAGGACGCCGGGGTTGTTGCCATCCGCGCAACGAACCTGACCCGCGTCCATCGCGAGCGCCTGCTGAAGAACGGATTCATCCGGGAAGTCATGAAGGGTTGGTACATCCCCGTCCGCCCCGACGGATCGGCGGGCGAGACTACCGACTGGTACGCTTCCTTCTGGCCGTTCTGCGGTGCCTATCTCTCGGAGCGGTTCGGGGACGAATGGTGCCTCGGCGCGGAACACTCGCTGGCGCTTCATACCGGCCACTGGACGGTTCCCCGGCAGTTGCTTGTTCGGGCGTCCAGGGGCGGGAACAAGCCCACGGGCCTACTGCACGGTACGTCGATCTTCGATGTGCGGCTGGAAGTTCCGGCGGCAGGCGATACGGAAGTCATCGATGGAATGCGCGTCATGCGGCTGCCCGCAGCGCTGATCGTGTGCTCGCCGGGACATTTTGCATCCCACCCTGTCGAGATGCGCGCGGCGCTCGCCATGGTCGCGGATGCCTCGGACGTTCTCACTCGTTTGCTTGCGGGAGGTCATAGCAGCATTGCCGGACGCTTGGCCGGGGCCTTCCGCAACATCGGGCGCGCCCGGATGGCGGACATGATCACCGAAACCATGCGGGCCGCTGGTTACACGATCAGCGAGACGGACCCGTTCAATGACCGTCCCCCTGTCGCGATCGGCACGCGGCAAACCTCTCCCGCCGTCAACCGGCTCCGCATGACATGGGGGCTAATGCGCGAGGACGTGCTGGCCCGCTTCCCGAAGCCGCCCGGCCTTCCCTCTGACGTTGCCGGGTATCTGCGCAGAGTCGAGGACGCCTATGCAGCGGACGCCTATAACTCGCTCTCCATCGAGGGCTACAGAGTCAGCGCCGATCTTATCGAGCGCGTGCGTTCGGGCGACTGGAATCCTGAGGATGCGCGTGACCGCGAACATCGCGACGCGCTGGCTGCGCGCGGCTACTGGCAAGCGTTCCAGCAAGTCAAGAAAAGTGTAGGCCGCATCCTTGCCGGCAAGAATGCGGGCGATGTCGCGCAGGACGATCACGGTGCCTGGTACAGAGAACTATTCGGCCCGAGCATTGTGGCCGGGATACTGAAGCCCGCGGACCTCGCGGGATACCGCAACGGGCCTGTCTATATTCGGCAGTCGATGCATGTCCCGCCACGCAGCGAGGCGGTACGCGAACTGATGCCCGCACTCTTCGATCAACTGCGCGAAGAGAGCGAGCCTGCGGTACGGGTTGTTCTCGGGCATTTCTTCTTCGTCTATATCCATCCGTATTTCGACGGGAACGGGCGTATGGGGCGCTTCCTGATGAACGCGATGATGGCCTCGGGCGGCTATCCGTGGACCGTCATACCTCTGGCAGAGCGCGCCCGCTATATGGCTGCGCTCGAAACTGCGAGTGTCCATCAGGACATCAAGCCCTTTGCGGCGTTCCTTGCTGAACTCGTGAAGCGGCGCAAGAACGAAGCGCAGCGATGACGAAGGGTTCCGATCGCCTGCCCTGCGAATCGCGGGAGGCCGGGACAAGCCCAATTCTATCAAGTAATTACCGGAGCGCAGCAGATTGGCGCGGGCGGGCGGAAATCTGCGATGATGCGGTCCTCCCGCAATTCGACGATATCGTCATGCCCCGAGCCACTCCAACGCTGCGCCAGCGCAAGATCTTCGCCCTCACCCGCATCCTCGCCGGCCTCGTCGCCGCGTGCTATCTCGGCTACGTCGTCGTCGCCAATCTCGCCGCCGGGCTGCCGTTCGACCGCACGCTGCTGTTCACGGCGCTGGTCTCGGTCGCGGGATTCGCGTATGCGGCGTGGTATCTGCGCGACCTGTCGGCCGTCGCCCGCGAGGAGCGCGAACAGCGCGGCGCGAACGACTCGCGGTAACGGCGCCACGTCGCCGCCGCGCCGGCTGTGCGGCGGTCTCTCCCAAGGCACGCCCCGCGCCGCAGATGGACTCCGGAGCGCGGGATTGCCGCCGCTTCGCTCAGGCCCGCTCCCCCGCCTTGTCGGCAACATACGGCTCGTGCAGCACCACCGGCTTCGCCGCCCGCTTGCGCATGCGGATGTTGAGCATCTCGACGACGACCGAGAACGCCATCGCCGAGTAGATGTAGCCTTTCGGCACGTGGTGGCCGAAGCCTTCGGCGATCAGCACGACGCCGACGACCATCAGGAACGACAGCGCGAGCATCTTCACCGTCGGGTGCGCCGAGACGAATTCGCTGATCGGCCCGGAGGCGACCATCATCAGCCCGACCGACGCGACGACCGCCGCGACCATCACGGCGAGGTTGTTCACCATGCCGATCGCGGTGATGATCGAGTCGAGCGAGAACACCAGGTCGATGACGATGATCTGCGTGATGATCGCGGCGAACGTCGCCTTGACCGCGCTCGACGCTTCGCCCTCCTCGCCTTCCATCAGCTGGTGGATCTCGCCGGTGCTCTTCCACACGAGGAACAGGCCGCCGAGCAACAGGATCAGGTCGCGCGCCGAGAAACCGTGCCCGAACAGCTCGAACAGTGCCCTGTTCAGGCCGGCGAGCCAGGCGAGGAGCGACAGCAGCGCGAGGCGCATGAACATCGCGAGGAACAGGCCGAGCCGCCGGGCGAAGGCGCGCCGCTCGGGCGGCAGCTTGTCGACGAGGATCGAGATGAAGATGATGTTGTCGATCCCGAGCACCAGCTCGAGAACGGTGAGGGTGAGGAAAGCGACTATCAGCTGCGGGTCGGTCAGGAGTTCGATCATGGCGTGTCATGCGGATGCGATGGCGCCCGACTATACAACACGTTGTCGTCAAAGATGCCAAACCGCGGGTTCCGGCGCCGGACACCCGCGGTTTGGCGACGCAACCGCGCCTTCGCGCGCGCTGCGAAAACCTCAAGGATGGCGCCGCTTGCCGATCTGGTCGCCGATCACGCCGCCGATCGCCGCACCCCCGACGGTACCGAGCACCCCGCCGTCACTCATGACTGCCCCGGCCGTGCCGCCGACACCCGCGCCGATCACGGCACTCCTTTCGCGCGACGACATGTTGTCCCACGTTGCACAACCGCTGGCGGCGATCGCCAGCACTATTGCCGAAACACCGGTCCGGATGTTCATGATGACCTCCTGACTGCAAAAGCAGGTTTTCCCGGCGGCGACGGTCGACCCGACTCGCGCCGCTCCTTTTTCGGACGAAACGCGGAAACACGGCGTTCCCGTTTTCCAGCCGCTTTTGTTACCAGAAATTCCGTGACTCACGCTCCGGCCGGCGGCATACAGCGACCCGGTGCGCCTCCGGGCACCGCGCGGGGTTCGATGCCGGAAATCAACATTTACATTATTCTTGCCACGTCGGACCACCTGCGCCTGCGCGACTGCGGATGGGGAGGCGGCCGCCAATACCTTCGACGTAGTAGAAGCGGTATCCTTCGCGCCGTGCTGCCACCGGCTGTGCAGCCCTCCGCCCCGACCACGATGACGATTTCCCGTACCGCCCGATCCCTGTGGGTGCCGTTCGCAAGTTGCGCAATCGCGACATGCGCGGGTGCCGGCGAAGTGCCGTATCTCGAAGAACTGCCCCGCGTGCTCAGCGCGTCGCGGCTGTCGCAGCCGCTGCACGAGGCGCCCGGCGCCGTCACGGTGATCGACCGCGAACTGCTCGCCGCCACCGGTTACCGCGACCTCGCGCGGGTGTTCCGGCTCGTCCCCGGCATGCAGGTCGGGCAGGAGCGCGGCCACGCCCAGTGGGTCACGTACCATGGACTGTCGAACGATTTCCCGACCGAGATGCAGGTGCTGATCGACGGGCGCTCGGTGATCACGCCGAGTGCGTTCGGCGGCGTCGACTGGAGCGCGCTGCCGCTGACCCTCGACGAAATCGACCGCATCGAGATCGTGCGCGGCACCAACGCGGCGAGCTTCGGCGCCAATGCGTTTCTCGGCGTCATCAATATCATCACGCGCCACAGCGCCGAAGGCGCAGGCACCCGCGGCGCGCTGCGCTTGGGCAGCGGCGGCGTGCGTGACGCCGAAGCGGGCTGGACGAGCAACGGCGGCTCGCCGGTTTCGCTGCGGATCAACGCCGCTTCGCAGCGCGACGACGGCTTTGACGGGCTGCACGACACGCGCCACATGGATATCGCCACGGTACGCGGCGACTGGCAACTGTCGTCGCAGGACAGCGTGATGCTGCGCGCCGGTGCGAGCGCCGGACTGCGCGGCGAGGGCTACGCGGATTCGGTGTTCGGCAACAATGGCCCGCGCAACGCGCGCAGCGAAACCACGACGCTGCACCTGAAGGGGCGCCACGGCGTCGACGACGGCGAGGAATGGCTGCTGAATTATTACCGCACCGACGAACATGTGCGGGACGAATGGATTGCGAGCGCGCCGGGCTACCCGCTCGTACCGCTCGACCGCAACCGGCACAGCGTGCGCAACCACCTCGAACTGCAGCATCGCAGCAGGCCGTCGCCGGCCATGCAGCTGGTGTGGGGCGCCGGGGCACGGCGCGACGAGGTCGACGCGCCGTTCCTGTTCTTCACCGGCAACCCCGCTCCGCAGCACCTGTATCGCCTGTTCGGCAACGCCGAATGGCGCCCGCTGCCGCAGCTGACGCTGAACCTCGGCGGCGCCCAGGAAAAGTATTCCACCGCGCCGGCGCATTTCAGCCCGCGCGCGTTCGCCAACTGGCAGGCGACCGACACCGACACGCTGCGCGGCGGCTATTCGCGCGCCTGGCGCCAGCACAATCTCTTCGAACGCCATGGCGACATCCGCGCCATCGACCCGGCCAGCGGAGAACTCCTCGCCCGCCCGTTCCTGCCGCATCGGGATCTGCGCCAGGCGCGCGTCGATACCGTCGAATTCGGTTACTTCGGCCGCTTCGCAACGTGGAACACGAAGCTCGACGTGCGCCTCTTCAACGAGCGCATCGACGATTTCGTGGTGCGCGTGCCGCAGCCCGAGCTGCTGCCGGCGCCGGTCCTCGCCGGCTTTCTCGGCTCGACACGCTACGAGAACCTCGACCGGCCGGTCACGCTGCGCGGCGTCGAATACCAGCTCGTCGCGCGGCCGCGTAGCGGAACCGAACTGCGTCTCGCGCACAGCCTCATCGACCGCGACGCCGGGGACCGCGGCCTCGAAGCCCGTGCGGCGCCCTACACCGCGAGCCTGAGCTGGCTGCAGGATTACGGCACGGGCTGGAAAAGCATGCTCAGCGTGCTGCGCATCGGGCCGCTCGCCGGCGGCGAGGGCTACGTGCCGCGCTTGCGCTACGTCGCCCGGTCCTATACGACGGTCGACGCAAACCTGAGCTACGAGACGCGACTCGGCGGAAAACCGCTGCGATTCGCGCTGAGCGCGCTGAACCTCGGGCCACGCCACCAGGAGATCGCGAACGGCAGCGAGCAGATGCTGCATGGCGGGCGCGTGGCCAATCCGGCAACGCGGCAGGTCTATCTCTCGATCGCGCTGGCGCTCGACTGACAGCCGCGATGAGCGTCGCCGGCGATTCCATTGCGCTGTTCCCCCATCCGCGAACGCCGTGCGCGGCAGTCCAAGCGCTCGATGTGCGGGTCGGCGTCGCGCCCGATGGCATGCTCGGCCTGCGCTACCGGCTGCAAGGCGACCTGGCGCGGCTGCGCATTCCGTCGCCGCGCCCCGCCGCCCGCGTCGACGGCCTGTGGGCGCACACGTGCTTCGAATTTTTCGTCGCCGCGGCCGGCACCGGGGCTTACCGCGAATTCAATTTTTCGCCGTCCGGCGAATGGGCGGCATATGCGTTTCGCGCCTACCGCGAGCGCGACGACGAGGTCGCGCCCGCGCTGGCGGCGGTCGCGCCGCGCATCGTCATGCACGCGGACGGCGGCCGGCTCGATCTCGACGTCCACGTTCACGCCGCCGCGTTGCCCGCAGGCAGCATCGACGGCCTGCAACTCGGGCTGACGGCGGTCATCGAAGACATCGACGGCGTGTGCTCGTACTGGGCGCTGCGCCATCCCGGCGCGGCCCCCGACTTTCACCTTCGCGGGGGCTTCGCACTCACGCTCGGACACGCCGCCGCGGCCATTCCGCGGCTGCGTCAAAGGACCCCATGAAACCCTCGATCCAGTTCGGCCTCGACCGCCTGCTCGACACCCCGGCGCTGCGCCGCCCGCTCGCCGGACGCCGTGTCGCGCTGCTCGCGCATCCCGCTTCCGTGACCCGCAGCCTCGTCCATTCGCTCGACGCGCTCGCCGCCCTGCCCGACCTGCAGCTGAGCGCCGCCTTCGGGCCGCAGCACGGGCTGCGCGGGGACAAGCAGGACAACATGGTCGAGTCGCCCGATTTCGTCGACCCGCTGCATCACATCCCGGTATTCAGCCTGTACGGCGAAGTGCGCCGGCCGACCGACGCGATGATGGACAGCTTCGACGTGCTGCTCGTCGACCTGCAGGATCTGGGCTGCCGCATCTACACCTTCATCACGACGCTGCGCTACGTGCTCGAAGCCGCTGCCGAGCACGGCAAGACGGTGTGGGTACTCGATCGCCCGAATCCCGCCGGGCGGCCGGTCGAAGGCCTGCTGCTGCGCCCCGGCTGGGAAAGCTTCGTCGGCGCCGGGCCGCTGCCGATGCGCCACGGCCTGACGATCGGCGAGCTCGCGCGCTGGTTCATCACGACGCTGCGGCTCGACGTCGACTGCGAGGTCGTCACGATGCAAGGCTGGGAGCCCGACGCCGCGCCTGGCTTCGGCTGGCCGGCGGGCGAGCGCAGCTGGGTCAACCCGAGCCCGAACGCGCCGAGCCTGTCGATGGCGCGCGCGTATGCCGGCACCGTGATGCTCGAAGGCACGACGCTGTCCGAAGGCCGCGGCACGACGCGCCCGCTCGAACTCTTCGGCGCGCCGGACATCGACGCCCGCGCGCTGCGGGCCGGCATGCGCGCGCTCGCGCCCGACTGGCTCGCCGGCTGCGTGCTGCGCGAATGCTGGTTCGAGCCGACCTTCCACAAGCACGCCGGCCGCCTGTGCAGCGGCCTGCAGATCCACGTCGACGACCCGGCACACTATGACCACGCCGCGTTCCGCCCGTGGCGCCTGCAGGCGCTCGCGTTCAAGGTGCTGCGCCTGCTGTGGCCCGACTACCCGCTATGGCGCGACTTCGCGTACGAATACGAGCACGACCGCCTCGCGATCGACCTGATCAACGGCAGCGAACTGCTGCGCGACTGGGTCGACGATCCGGGCGCGACCCCGGCGGACCTCGAAGCGCTGGCGCAGCCGGACGAAGCCGCGTGGCAACAGGAGCGCGAAGCGTTTGTGCTGTACCGCTGACGGCGGCTCGCAGGTTTGTTGCACAATTTTTGCGGCGCGAGCCGAAAAGCCTACAATCCGCGCGTCAGCTTCCAGCGAGAAACGCGATGAACGACGCCCTCCGCATTTTCGCCTGCAACTCGAACCGCGCACTCGCCGGGGAAATCTGCGAGCACCTCGGCATGCGCCTGAGCCCCGTCGACATCTCGCGTTTTTCGAACGACAACCTGCGCGTCCAGATCCTCGACAACGTGCGCGAACGCGACGTCTTCGTCGTGCAGTCGTTCACCGAGCCGGTCAGCGACCACATCATGGAACTGCTGATCACGCTCGACGCCTTGCGCAGCGCCTCGGCGCGGCGGGTGACCGCGGTGATCCCGTATTATTCGTATGCGCGTTCGGACAAGAAAGACGCGCCGCGCATCTCGATCACCGGCCGGCTGATCGCCGACATGCTCGCGACCGCCGGCGCGAACCGCGTGCTGACGATGGATCTGCACGCCGACCAGGTGCACGGCTTCTTCAGCGTGCCGGTCGATCACCTCACCGCGATCCCGACGATCGCCGAGCATTTCCGTCAGCACTACGACCTGTCGCGGATGGTCGCGGTCGCGACCGACGCCGGCGGCGCGAAACGCGTCGGCCGCTTCTCGGAGCGGCTCGGCATCCCGATGGCGATCATCGACAAACGCCGCGTCAGCGACACCGACGTCAAGCAGGGCCGCGTCGTCGGCGAGGTCGCCGGGCTCGATGCGGTGATCTTCGAGGACGAGATCTCGACCGGCGGCACGCTGCTGGCGACGATCGACACGCTGCGCGCGGCCGGCGCACGTTCGATCCACGCCGGCGCAGTGCACGCGGTGCTGTGCGGACCGGCGATCGAGCGGCTGCGCAATGCGCCGATCGAATCGATCGTCGTCACCGACACCGTGCATGTGCCGCCGGCCAAGCGGCTCGACAAGATCACGCAGCTGACCGTCGCGCCGTTGTTCGCGGCGGCGATCGAACGGATTCATACGGGCGAGAGCGTCGGCGCGCTGTTCAGCTAGGGAAACGGCCGCGATCGACCGGTAGCGCCCGTCCCGCCCGGCACCAACCGCAGCCATCAAGGCACGACCTTGATCGGCGTCCAGCCGGCATGGTCGAATTGGCGACCGTAGTTATCCAGCGCGGCGATGATGTAACTGACGCCGTGGGTGCGCTGGTTCTCGGCCGTCCTCGCGGTGACCCGGTCGATGCCGCTCGATAATTCCCCCAGGAGGTCGTGCAATACCGCGTCTGCCGCAGGCTCGAGTTTGCAGTTTTTCACAATATATGCCATTTGCGTTTCGATCGCCTGGCCCAGGGCATTATAGTGTTCCTCGCCGAATTGGTCTGCCCGAATCCGCGGGAGGCTCTGTTCGACGATTGCCCGAATATTCAGCATGCCTTGCTGGAGAGCCGTGTCAGTTTGCCATTTGACGTCGGCCTGCATCGGCGGTACTTGATCGTTTGCAGCGACTGCTCCCGTGGTGACGCCGGCAATCCCAGTCAGCGCGAGCGCGCAGGCGATGGCCAGTTTTCTTGCAGATTTCGCGTTCATTTCCTGTCTCCTTTCTGTTGTCACTGAAGGCCGTCCCGCAATTCGGGCCAGCCTCGAAGCGGTCTGGGATGAAACGAGGGAGCCGGCGGCCGCAAACCGACTCCCCATTCCTTTCTTTACGGGGAGTTCATGACGTTCTCCAGTTACCGTGGAATCAGGTTTGAACGTTACGCGGGTCGAGCTGAATGCAAAATGAACGGTGAGCACCGCTACGTACGCAGGCTTCATGCGCCTTCGCGCGCTGCGGCGGGCCGCGATCCAATAAGCCGCACGTGTGGAAGTCGGCAAGAATTCAGGACGACGCGCAGCGCTCGAAAAACCGGGATCTTTGGCCAGTACCGTCTCCGGTCGGGCTACGTGTAGTCACTCGTTGGGAGCAGCACATGAACTCGTTCAACAAGCGAACCGCGGTACGGATTGCGGTCGTCAGCGCGCTGCTCGCTGCGCTGGTCAGTCCGGTCGCGTGGTTCGTCGCGTATAAAGGTGCCGAGGACGGAACGGTATGGCTGGCAATCGACGAGTCACGCCGCCTTCTGCATCATTTCGGCGCTATTACGCTGACCGGCCCGGAGGCTGGGGACAACGCCCGCAAGGCCGCGAGTGCTCTTGCCGGGGGACTGTTCGACATCGCCGAAATCTATGACGGGCAAGGAGTAAAGCTCGCCCAGGCAATGACCGAGGAGGGCGAAGCGGTTGAACAACAGCTGCCCTCGCACGTACGTCCCGCTTACCGTGCCGGCTTTCATGAGAGCTTCAGACTTGAAGACAGGCGTTGGGTGTTGCGAGTTTTTGTCCCGCTGCGAGGAGCCGCCGAGGCGGATCGGATCACGGGATACTTCGAAGGGGTTCGCGTCGTCCCCGCGTGGCAGCGCGAACAGATGCGCACGAATGCGCTCAACGCAGCCCTGATGGTCGGATTCGCCTCACTGCTGTGCGGCACCGCAATTTATCCCGTCGTCGTACGCTTGTCCGCCGACAACGAGCGCAAGGCCCGCGAAATCCTTGATTCACACCTGTCGATGATGGAAGCGCTCGGGCGTGCCGTCGCGATGCGGGATTCCGATACCGGCGCCCACAATTTTCGCGTTGCGTGGCTTGCTGCGCGCATCGGCGAACGTCTCGGCCTGCGCGGCAGAGCGATGCAGTCGTTGATCGTCGGCAGTTTTCTGCACGACGTCGGCAAGATCAGCATTCCCGATGCGATTCTGCTCAAACCGGGCAAGCTCGACGCCGAAGAGAGCAAAATCATGCATACGCACGTCGCGCATGGCGAGGAAATTGTTTCCGGCATCGGGTGGCTCGAGGACGCGAATGCGGTGGTCGCGGCCCATCACGAAAAGTGGGACGGCTCGGGTTACCCGCGCAAACTGTCGGGCGACGAAATCCCGCTTGCCGCCCGCATATTTGCCGTGGCGGACGTCTTCGATGCGCTCAGCTCGAAACGACCCTACAAAGAGCCAATGGGCTTCGAGACCACGATGTCGATCCTGGAGGCGGACACCGGGAGCCATTTCGACGCGCATGTGATGGCCGCCTTCCGCCCGATTGCCCGCGAAGTGTTCAACCGCCTGGGCCAGTGTAACGAGGAGGATGTCCGGCGCCTGCTGGAAGAGCGGGTTCGGTTTCATTTCGGCGTTTAAGACCGGAAGCGAGAAAAACTGACCGTCCTCTAAAACTGCGACCGCGGCGTCCGTACGCCAACGTTGCCTCATGCCTTCGTGGTGCACAGCTCCGTCGTGCAGATTTCGTTCGCCGCCGATCTTCACGCCGCGCCGTTCAGCATGGATTCATGTCTGTTTCCACAGAATGTGTTCCATGCCATCCCGGCATGAAAGGAGAACAGCCATGAAACTTCACCATCTCATCGTCGCCGCTTCCAGCGTGCTGATTGGCACCACCGCTTTCGCCGGCCCGGCCTGCACCGAAACCCCGGAAAGCAGCTGGATGCCGCAAACGACCATGCTCCGCAAGCTCGTCGACGCCGGGTACACGCTCGAGCGCTTCCAGGTCACCAAGGGGAATTGCTACGAGCTATACGGCACGGACAAGGACGGCAACAAGGTCGAGATCTACCACAACCCGGTCGACGGCAGTGTCGTCGAGTCGAAGACGAAGACGAAGACGAAGAAGTCTTGAGCCGAGGCCGGGGAAATCGGCATCACGCCCTTCCTCGCCTGGCTCGACGCGCTTCGGGCAAGTCCCGCCGCAGCGCCGGTCGCCGACCTGCACTACTGCACCCGCGCCGGCGCCGACGATCCTTTCGTCGGGCGACTGGAAACGCTGTGCCGAGACATGCCATCGGTCACGCTGCATGTTCACGACACCGCTCGGCATGGCGCGCGGATGCCGCGGTATTGCTCGCGGGTCAGCGCGTCGTTGCCGAGTCGCCCGTTGGCGGCGTAGCCCCGGAAGTCCTTGCGCACCTGCGTTGAACGGAAAAGGGCTCGAAATACGCGTCAACCGAGCCGGAAGACCGGCATCAGCCGGCCCGTCACGACGCCCGCGTGATTGCGGATTTCAGCGTCGCGCCATTGCAGCAGGGGTCTGGGGTCGGGCGGCAGCAGGCCGAGCTGCTCGAGCACCGCGTAGGTTGCGACCCGTACCGCCCGCGGGGCGCCGTCCGCGATCTTGAGCGCGATGCCGATGCCGCGGCTTGCGATGCCGAGCGCCTGCACCCCTTCGGCGCCGCCCTTCGCGACCCGATCTCCCGGGGCGCCCTGCATCAGGATCAGGTCACCGCGCCGTTCACCCGACACCATCCCGGGGTGAGCGGTCATCGCATTGAAAAGCGTGCCGAGATCGGCTGCCGGGCCGGCGTCTTCACCGGGCGCTGCGAGCCGCGCATAGGCGTACGCGAGCCGTGCAAGCGGAAGCGCGTAATTCGGCGCGCCGCAGCCGTCCGTGCCGGCGACGAACTCGTTCTCGCCGCAATCGAGAAACCCGGCGAGCGCGCGCCGGATGGCTTGCTGTAGCGGGTGGTCCGCGTCGAGATAGGTCTCGCATGGCTCGTCGTGCAGGCGGCACCACGCGAGAAAACCGGCGTGCTTGCCGGAGCAGTTGTGATGCAGCGGCGTCGCCGGCAGGGCGGGCGGAACGGGAATGCCGCTCGCAGCGTAAAAAAGCGGCGCATGCGAACCGCACTGCAGGTCGCGCTCGCTGCAGCCGACCCGCGCGAGCATGTCGGCGACGGCCGCGACGTGGCGCGGCTCGCCGGAGTGGCTCGCGCACATCAGTGCGATCTGTTCCGGCGAGAAGCCGAAGCGGCCCGGGCCACCGTCGGCGACGAAGGGAAGCGCTTGGAACGGCTTCAGCGTCGAGCGCGTGAACACCGGGAAATCGACGTCGCCGGCACTGCAGACGAGGCTGCCCGTCGCGCTCGCGACTGCGATCGAGCCGTAATGCACGGACTCGACCGCAGCGCCCCGGGTCGCGACGACGAGCGGCACGTGCCGCGGAAGCGGTGTCGTTTCGTTCATCGAGGCGACACGGAGCTCACAGCAGCGGCGCGAGCCAGCGCGCGGCGGCGTCGACCGTCATGCCGGTGCGCCGTGCCCAGTCCTCGAGCTGGTCGCGGCCGATCTTCGAAATCGCGAAATAGCGGGCGTCGGGGTGCGCGAAATAGAAGCCGCTGACGGAGGCCGCCGGGCTCATCGCGAAGGATTCGGTCAGCGTCATGCCGGCGTTCCGCGGCGCATCGAGCAGCTCGAACAGCGCCGCCTTGACGGTGTGGTCCGGGCACGCCGGGTAGCCGGGCGCCGGGCGGATGCCGCGGTATTGCTCGCGGATCAGCGCGTCGTTGTCGAGCGCCTCGTCGGCGGCATAGCCCCAGAACTCCCTGCGCACGCGCGCGTGCAGCCATTCGGCGCAGGCTTCGGCGAGCCGGTCGGCGAGGCTTTTGAGCATGATTGCGTGATAGTCGTCGTGCACGGCGTGGAAGTCGGCGAGCCTCTTCTCGATGCCGATGCCGGCGGTGACCGCGAACGCGCCGGCGTAATCGGCGACGCCCGAATCCTTCGGCGCGACAAAGTCCGCGAGGCAGTAATGCGGCTTGTCCGCCGGGCGTTCGTGCTGCTGGCGCAGGCCGTGCCACCTCATCAGCGCCGCCGAGCGCGTCTCGTCGCCGTAGAACGCGATGTCGTCGCCGAGGCTGTTCGCCGGGAACAGGCCGAACACCGCGCGCGCCTGCAACCAGCTTTCGGCGATGACGCGCTCGAGCAGCGCCCGGCCGTCGGCAAACACGCTGCGCGCGGTCTCGCCGACGACCTCGTCGTCGAGGATCTTCGGGTAGCTGCCGGCGAGGTCCCAGGTCTGGAAGAACGGCCCCCAGTCGATGAATGGGACAAGCTCGGCGAGCGGCACGTCGAGCGCGTGCACGCCGAACGTGTTCGGCTTCGGCGGCAGATAGCCCGCACCCGCCTTCGCTTCGCGGACTTCACCGGGCTCGTCGCCCGCCGCGGCGGGAACCGGAGAAATCGGGGACAGACCACGATTTCCCTTCAGGAAATCGTGGTCTGTCCCCGATTTCCTGATCCAGTCGGTGCGGAACGCGTTCGCGCGCGCCGCTTCGAGGCTGACGAGCTGCACACCCTTCTTGTTCGCATGTTGTGCGCGGATCCTGTCGTAGTCGGCAGCGAGCTGCGTCTTGAAGTCCGCGGCGCCGCCTTCGGACAGCAGCGCGGTGACGACGCCGACCGCGCGCGACGCGTCCGGCACATACACGACCGGCCCCTCGTAGTGCGGGGCGATCTTGATCGCGGTGTGCGCGCGGCTCGTCGTCGCCCCGCCGATCAGCAGCGGCAGCGCGGCGCCGTCGGCGAAACCCTGGCGCTGCATCTCGGCCGCGACGTGGCTCATCTCCTCGAGCGACGGCGTGATCAGGCCCGACAGGCCGATCGCCTGCGCGCCGTGTTCGCGCGCGGCATTGAGGATTTTCTCGGCCGGCACCATCACGCCGAGGTCGATGATTTCGTAGCCGTTGCAGCCGAGCACGACGCCGACGATGTTCTTGCCGATGTCGTGCACGTCGCCTTTCACGGTCGCGACAACGATGCGGCCTTTCGACGTCGCGCCGGTCCTGAGTTTCTCGGCTTCGATGTACGGGATCAGGTGCGCGACCGCCTGCTTCATCACGCGCGCGGATTTGACGACCTGCGGCAGGAACATCTTGCCCGCGCCGAAGAGGTCGCCGACGACGTTCATGCCCGCCATCAGCGGCCCTTCGATGACCGACAGCGGCGGGCGGCCTTCGGCTTCGAGCTTCGCGCGCACTTCCTCGGTGTCGGCGACGACGTAGTCGGTGATGCCCTTGACGAGCGCGTGCGACAGCCGTTCCTCGACCGGCAGCGTGCGCCACGCGAGGTCCGGGCCGGCGTTCTTCGCGCGGCCTTCCTTGACGCTCTGCGCCGCCTCGACGAGCGCCTCGCCGGCGCCCGCATGCCTGTTCAGCACGACGTCCTCGACCTTGTTGCGCAGCGCCGGATCGAGCTCGTCATAGACGCCCAATTGCCCGGCGTTGACGATGCCCATCGACAGGCCGGCCCGGATCGCGTGGTACAGGAACACCGTATGGATCACCTCCCTCACCGCGTCGTTGCCGCGGAAGCTGAAACTGACGTTCGACACGCCGCCGGAGGTCTTCGCGTACGGCAGGTTCGCCTTGATCCACGCGACCGCGTTGATGAAATCGACGGCGTAGTTGTCGTGCTCCTCGATGCCGGTCGCGATCGCGAAGATGTTCGGATCGAAGATGATGTCTTCGGGCGGAAAGCCGATGCCGGTCAGGAGGTCGTACGCGCGCTTGCAGATCCCGGTCTTGCGCACGAACGTGTCGGCCTGGCCCTGCTCGTCGAACGCCATGACGATGACCGCCGCGCCGTACTGGCGGCACAGCCGCGCCTGGCGCAGGAACTCGGCTTCGCCTTCCTTCATCGAGATCGAATTGACGACGCCCTTGCCCTGGATGCACTTCAGGCCCGCCTCGATGACGCTCCACTTCGACGAGTCGAGCATGATCGGCACGCGCGAGATGTCCGGCTCGGACGCGATCAGCTTGCAGAAGCGCTCCATCGCCGCGAGCGAATCGAGCATCGCCTCGTCCATGTTGATGTCGATGACCTGCGCGCCGTTGTCGACCTGCTGGCGCGCGACGGCGAGCGCGTCATCGAAACGGCCCTCCAAAATCATCCGCGCGAACGCTTTCGAGCCGGTGACGTTGGTGCGCTCGCCGACGTTCACGAACAGGCTGTCGGCGCCGACGTTGAACGGTTCCAGGCCGGACAGGCGCAGCTTCTTTTCGAGCACCGGCACCGCGCGCGGCGCGAGGCCGGAAACCGCGTCGGCGATGGCCTTGATATGCGCCGGCGTCGTGCCGCAGCAGCCGCCGACGATGTTGACGAGGCCGGACGACGCCCATTCGCGGATGTCGCGCGCGAGATGTTCCGGCGTCTCGTCGTAGCCGGTCGGCGACAGCGGGTTCGGCAGGCCGGCGTTTGGGTGCGCCGAGA
This sequence comes from Aromatoleum anaerobium, assembly GCF_012910705.2. Taxonomy (GTDB): domain Bacteria; phylum Pseudomonadota; class Gammaproteobacteria; order Burkholderiales; family Rhodocyclaceae; genus Aromatoleum; species Aromatoleum anaerobium. The sequence continues at coordinate 208,039 of NZ_WTVG02000035.1, forward strand.
CGTGGGTGTCGCAGAGGTTCGACAGTTCCTCGACGTACTGGCGCAGCTCCTTCGCGCCGAGCGCGCAGTTCAGGCCGAACGAGATGGGCCGCGCGTGCGCGAGCGAGTTCCAGAACGCCTCCGCGGTCTGGCCCGACAGCGTGCGTCCCGACGCGTCGGTGATCGTGCCGGAAATCATCACCGGCACGCGGTTGCCCCCTTCGCGGACGCGTTCGGCGAACAGCTTCTCGACGGCGAAGATCGCCGCCTTCGCGTTCAGCGTGTCGAAGATCGTCTCGATCAGCAGCAGGTCCGCGCCGCCTTCGAGCAGCCCGCGCGCCGAGTCGTAATAGTCGTCGACGAGCGCCTCGAACGAGATGTTGCGAAAGCCCGGATCATTGACGTCGGGCGAGATCGACAGCGTGCGCGACGTCGGCCCGAGCACGCCGGCGCAGAAGCGCGGCTTGGCGGGGTTCTGCGCCGTGTACTCGTCGCACAGCTCGCGCACGAGGCGGCTGCCTGCGACGTTGATCTCGTACGCACAATCGCCAAGACCGTATTCGGCCTGCGACACGCGCGTGCCGTTGAAAGTGTTCGTTTCGATGATGTCCGCGCCGGCGTCGAGATAAGCGCGGTGGATGCCGGCGACAATGTCCGGGCGCGTCAGCACCAGCAGGTCGTTGTTGCCCTTCAGGTCCTTCGGGTGCGCCTTGAAACGTTCGCCGCGGTAGTCCGACTCGCCGAGCTTGTGCTGCTGGATCATCGTGCCCATCGCGCCATCGAGGATCAGGATGCGCTGGGCGAGGAGAGTGCGGAGTTCTTCGGTGCGGTCGGCTTGCATGGTTCTACCTCGGTCGTGCGGGTGGGTCACTGCGAAACACGCCGGGCAGACGCCGCAAAAGCAAACGGCGCGGCAAACCCGGCTGATGGTTTGCGAGCGCCGTTGTTCGGTTGCTGAGCCTGGCCCCGGGAATCACAATCCGTCGCGGGTCGCAGCGCTCCTCAGCAAGGAGGTGATTCTAGGGAATTTGCCGCAGCGTGCCAAGGCAGCTCATGGGCGGATGCCCCCTGACCGGTGGCCGCGTCGTCGATCCGGATCACGCCGGAAAGCGTTCATCTGTCGCTTGCCCCGCGATCAGCCGGAGGCGACGCGATTCGGCCTCCGGAGCGGCTGGTGGCTAGTCTTCCACGCCGCCACACAACTTGATCACGCGTTGAATTATTTTTCGCGTGAAAGGAATTCCTTCACGCCAATTTATATTGTATACAGTAGAATTGTTTAATTTCAACAAAAATGACGTCTGTCGAAAATAAAATATTTAAATATAAAAATGCAAAACAACCTCAGAATACTAGAAGCGTTTGCTTGTATGTTAGTTTATTTAATGATGCAGAATGCGACTTACGCTCAAGTCTCTCCCAAGTCGATCCCGACGGCATCTCAATATACAGCTCCTTACACACTACCTCTGACTGAAGAAGAGCTTGAGAATAGTTATCGGAAAGCTCTCATAATTGAAACAATTCGAAATCCATTTTCAGCAGCTCTCCGTGCTAGTGCAAATGAAATATCTGCTTCGGTGTATTGTATGATTGCATATATTGCAGAAAAATCAACACATTATGAGCGGTCGATTATCTTTTACAAGACAGCTGAAAGACTAAAGCGAGACGCTGGCGATCTCAGAGCTTGTGAATCTTTCGTTCACGCGACCCGCTGGTCACGCAAGCGGTTCTGACGCCGTGGCGCCGGGCGGGATATGTGTTTTGCATCGTTTGTGCCGCTATAGCCTGCTCATCTGACCAGTTTCCGCCGATTTTTCGCCCTCAAGCCCCGATTCCGGGGATTGTGGACGCACCTGTCCCTATCCCGAGCAACTCCGGCGCGAGGGCGGCCATGCGCATCAGGTTGTGCGCCAGGGCAAACATCAGCATCACGCACTTGACCTTGGCCAGCCCGCGCACCCGAAACTGCAGCAAGCCGCGGTTGCGCGCCTGCGCATTGACGCATTCGGCGGTGGCCGCGCGCCGCTTGTAGATGGCCTTGGCCTCGTCGGTGCCCATGCGCTGCCGCCAGTCCGCCACCGCAGCGCTGTCGCCGAGCTTGGGCTGGTGGGGATCGACCGTTTTGTCCTTGGGCGCGGGCACCGGGCCATACACGACCGTGTGCTCGGCGGCGCGCTCGATCTGTTCGTGGCCGACGAAGCCACCATCGACCAGCCAGGCGTCGGGCGCCTGGCCACAGCGCGCGGTGACCTGCTCGAGCATCGGCACCAGCTGCCCCTGGTCGCTGCCGACGGTGGCCACTTCGACGCCGACGATCACCAGACTGTCGGCATCCGAGGCCAGTTGCGGGTTGTAGGCGGGCCGAAAGCCGCCGTCGCCCATCTTCATCACCGTCGCCTCAGCATCGGTCATCGATGCGCGCGCCTCAGCCGCCTTCTTGCCTTGCCGCTGCTTGATCGCTTCGATCTCGGGCAGCCTTGAGAGCGCCTGCTCCAGCCGCGCTTCACGTTCCTTGGCCGCCCGCAGCCGCGCCGCTTGCCGTGCCCGTTCGGCCTGCGCCGGGTCGGCTTCGAGCTCGGCCTTGAGCCGGCTCACCTGCCCACGCGCCGCCTCCAGGTAAGCTTCGAGCTTCTCGTGCCGGCGGAACGAGCCCGCCCCGGCGCTCGCCCGCACCCGCATGCCATCCTGCGCCACCTGACGCAGCTTGACCACGCCAGCGGCCATCAGACTGGCGATGCTCACCGAGAGCAACTCGTCGAGCGCCTCGCCGTGGTCCTTGCGAAAGTCCGACAAGGTGTGGTGATTGACCTGAACGCCCCCGCACAACCAGCGGTAGGCATCGTGCGATTCGATCAGTCGCGACACTGCCCGCGCGCTGCCCACCCCGTCGAGGGTGGCGTACAGCCACAGCGCCAGCAAGATCTCGGGCGCGATCGCCGCCCGTCCCACGCCACCGTCGACCGCACGAATGCCCGCGTAGAACCGCGTCAGATCCTGCCGTTCGACATAGGCCCACACCAGCCGCGCCCGATGTCCTGCCGGCAGCAGCGACTCCAGGTCGCTCGCCCGAAACTCCATCTGCCCCCGGTTGGGCAACAACACCCGTGCTCGCGTCTTCATCAGCTGTGCAGTCCAGTTCCAATCTCAAGCAGCAATTATACTAAATGCATATATCATGCCGGAAATTTTCACAGCCTCTCAGACGTGCGCAATGATGATAAATAGCCAACGAGGTGCTGAATGAGCGGGCAGGATTTCAAGTTATTGGTTATTTTAATATTTGCCATTATTTTAATTCCGGCAACAATCCTCTCTATCGCGCGATTTGCTCTTGACCGATTTAATATCGACATTTCAGACGATCAAAGTGAACAGTCATTGGTTTTGTTTTTTATTTTCGGTGTGTTTGCATACTCTTTATACTCGATATGGGATGATTCATTTCATATTGTGTACATAATTTCAAGAGCACTATTTACTAGCATGGCAGTCTTTGCGCATGTAATAATCATCCGTATATCTTCTCTTGCAGTCGACAGAATGTTTTTCCAGCGTACCGCTCAAAATAGATTAGCAACGGCTCTGCTGTACTATGGCGCCGCCATCATCTATTATTACTTATATAAAAACGACTTATTTATTCAACACGTGCATTAAAATAAAAATACGGACGGGAAATCAAAATGAACAAGGAAGATGTTAAAATAATATCGGCTTTCATAATGGTCACGCAAGCTGCTGCAGCGCACTCAAGCGGTGACCTAGTGTTTAATTGCGTAAGTTAACAATAGTATTACGAAGCTGTGACCCGCGAACCTCTCGTTTGCGCCAGACGAATGGCGCTGCGTTTTCGTTGTAGGCGGCAGTGAAGGCATGGATGGCCTCAATGAGTTGCTCGACGCTTCGGAAGCTCGCGTTGTTCAGCGTCTTTCGCTGGAAGATGCCGAACCAGATTTCGACTTGGTTGAGCCAGCTCGCACTGGTAGGCGTGAAGTGAAAGGTGACGTTCGGATGTGCGGCGAGCCAGTCCTCGTTCTTCTTGTGGGTGTTCAAGTTGTCCAGGATGACGTGGATCTGCCGGTCGACGGGCTGGTCGGCAACGACCTCGTCCATGAAGGCCTGGAAGTCGGCGCGCTTTTTAGTCTGCGTCGTCTTGCCTCGGATGACGCCGGTGGCGACCTCCAATGCGGCGAACAAATTGACGGTGCCGTGCCGCTTGTAGGTGCTCTTCATTCCCTGGACGACCTTGCCACTGCTGGTCTGCACGTAGCCGCGCGCCCGCTCGAGGGCTTGAATCGAGGGCTTCTCGTCGACGCTGATCACCAGGGCGTTCTCGGGCGGGTTCAAGTACAGCCCGATTATGTCGGCCGCTTTGGCGGCAAACTCCGGGTCCGTGCTGACGCACCACGAACGGTGGCGCTGCAACTGGATGCCTTCCTTGCGCAGGATGCGCCACACCGCGTGATCGGACACGCTCAGCGCCTTGGCCAACGAGCCCCCGTCCCAGCTCGCCATGCCGGCCGGTGGCGGCAATTCGAGCTGCGCCAAGATTCGGTCGCGCAACTCGACGCCGTACTTGGCGGGCTTGCCGGGCCGGGGCGCGTCGCGAAGCCCTGCGATACCTTGCTCGGCAAAGCGTCGGCGCCACAGCCCGACCGTATTCGGTCGAACACCGAGCTCGCTGGCAACCTCGTCATTGCGCTTGCCATGCAGGCACGCCAGAACGATGCGCGCACGCTCGACCAGGCGAACCTCGCCGCTCCGACTTCGAGACAGACGCTCAAGCTCCGACATCACTTCTGCCGGACACGACAACTCAACCGCCACTCGCGCCATGAGACCCCCTTGTGTCAAGCGAAGTGGGTATCATAATACTATCTTGTATTAACGCAACTAAACACTAGCATTCGACGTAAGTCGATGTTTTTTTGTATATGCTCCAATAGTTCAGGTCGGGAAAAATATATCTCATCCGGAAATACATCGGTTTGGACAAGAGAGAATGAGCGCAATAAAGCCATACATTGATAGTAATATTGCGAATCCTCATTTAAAGAAGATTTTTGAAGACAATCTCGTGAGCAATAAAGTGCTCGGCAAAAAAATAGAAGTTACTTTATTGAAATCTATTTCACAGCGCGACGCAATCGGCTTTTCGTGGGTATTTCAAGAAGCAGTTACATGCGACCGAGAACTCGGAATAGCGACTACCTTTATACCGAAACTTTGACGTCGTTTTCCTGTTCCTTGAGCTGGCCCCAGCCGGAGAAAAACGCGGCGCCGAGCATTTAGTTCAGCTGTAGTGAGGTTATGCGTCTAGCTCAACGCAACCTCACATTGCGAACGGCGAAGTGTTCTGTCTTCTTGTACTCAGCATCGAGGCCTTTGGGAAGCAAGCCGAGAACGACGTGTTTGAGTGCGGAACCTACGGCGCTTACACCTTGGGAGTCGCTGAAACCCCAAGTTGGGTCTTCGTCATTCGCGGACTCCGCGAAGCGGAAGACAGTTTCAAAGAACCGTTCGATGCTCTGAATCGCATGATCCGTCTTCATCGCATCGAGCTGGCAGCAGATGGCAGATGAGAAATCGAAGTATGCGGCTTTGGCTGTCGAGTCGAATCGAGCGTTCGTGAGAAGCAACTCGCAACCACCGCCGTACTGCCAAGTTGTGCGTGATTCGATTTCTTTTCGCAGGGCGTTGAAGCTCTTTGCGCTGTATAGCCATGGGTCTGAACCAGGAATGTCGACCTCTATGTAGTCCTGGGTGGGGGGGTGAGGATAGGTGTAGCCAACGAAGTAAAAATCAATGTGGTCTCCGGACCGAATGTGCCAGTCATTGAGTTGCGGAATGATCTCGGATTTTGCGAGCGGCGAATTCGGTCTGGCGAAAATGATCCCGACCATACGCGTTCGATACGATGGGTCACCGTCGTATCGGGACCGGAACCGCTCCGTCAGGCGTCTGATAAGTTCGTGGTAGTCAACAGCCGGTTGCATAGATCTTCCCAAGTTGCTCTAAGGCGCAACACATTCAAGGGCACCCCGAATAACCCGAGGATTTCAGCAAATCCAGCTGCAGCGCGATGACTGCGGCCGAATTCGGTTCAATTTCTCTGGCGAATCATCGCTTTTCCCGGCTGTGTCGCCCCGTTTCTGCTTCGAATCGCCTCTGGCCGCGGCGATTCGGCCCACTGCGGGCGTCAGAAGCATACCGTTATACATAAATTCTTTGGCATGAAATATATTCATATAAATCAATGCTTTGCCGATTTGCATACTTTTTTCGCAAAATCTTGCGATGCTTCTGGTAAAAACAAGCACTTACGGAAGCCTGGCTTCATGCCATACGAGTTGCGTGTAACGCAATGCGTCAGAAGGCCTCGATTCCGGCCTTCCTGAAATACACCAGCGGCTTCAGGTTGTAGATGGCCGCCATCATCGTCATCGCGAAGTTCGTCCGCGCCTGACCGATCGTGCGGATCAGTTTCCCCCCATCTGTTCGATGGCCGCAAACACGTGCTCGACGCGCGCACGGGTCTTGGCGATGCGTTGGTTGCGTCGCTGCTGGCATTCGGAAAGCGGCTTGTTGCGCTTGCCCTTTCTCTGGATCTGATTGCGAAAGCCGTTTGCCTTGAGCCCGCCTTCACGCGCGTCCGACGTGGGTCATGGGTCTTGCAATACAACATCCCGTCCTCCTTCCTCGAATTTTCACCATTCTCCCTACCGACTCAACTCGTGCGGAGACAGTGCTCAACGAGCGCCACCATCATTTGGCGGCTCGCGCAATTGCGTTCATACACGCGGCAGCTGCGTAGCGGCTTATTCCGTCCGATCGAAACCGGAATCCCGTGTCCCGAAAAGACGCAGATCGGTGATGAATTCCTGCGGCTGCCCGATGCCGATTCTTGCAAACGACGGGTGCAGCGGGTTCAGCAGGTAGTTGGTTTCCGATGGAATCACAGCGCTCGGCACGGCCAGCACGGCGGCCGATTTCCGTTTGCCCCATTCGCTGCCGATGGCCTGCAACGGCTCGCGCGCCGCGAGACTGCGCCAGTCGCCGGGAAGGTCTTCGGCAACGATGCGTTCGATCTTCAGGTTTTTCGGCAACGTGGCCGGGATCATGACGTAGCGGGCGCGCAGCGGTTCGTCCTGCACGAGCATTTCGAGCATCGCCAGCGACTGGCTCCCCGCCGTGTACACCATCGGCGTGCCCTTGCGGTTCCAGCGTCCGCCGTACAAGCGGGCGCCCTCGCCCGAGAACGCGGTCTCCGCGAATCGTGCCGTAAGCAGCCGCCAGACCGTCAGCATCAGGCGAAAACGCCGTGCTCGATCCGACCCAGTGTATCCAGCACGCTTTCCGCGCCGATGTCCGTGTCCATCAGCGAAAGCGGGATAAGCCCGGCAAGCGCCGCGTTCGGGGATTTCAGCCAGTTCAGGGCGGCGTCCAGATCCTCGAAGACCGCTTCGGCGCGTTCGACCACGCGGGCCAGACGAACCAGCCTGGCCGATTCCTCGCTGTTGAGCGTGCCCTCCCGCTTGCGCCGGGCCAGGGTGCGCTCCGGGATGCCTAATGCCGCCGCAAGCTCGGCCTGCGTTACGCGCAGGGTTTTCGTCACCGCATCGACTGCTGCCGAGGAAATTCCCCGGCGAATGACCGCCACCCAGTCGAGCGCGGTACGTGGCTTCGCGTGCAGCACGCCGTTGCCGCCGAGCAGCGATTCGATCGAGTGACCGGCGGGGATGGTGGCTGCGCTTGATGTCATGCTTGCACCCATTTATTGCCAACTGGCATCCAGTATAGGCAATATTGGCACAGCCTGCGATTTCGACCACGCAATCATCAGGCCGCAGCCTGGGCACGTCACGCCGCGCGCATCCTCCCGCTCAATCAACTGTCCTGCATCAACTCCCGGTGCATGTGTTATTGCAAGACCTGGCCCCATCGTCCCCTGCGGATCACGCCGGCGCACATGCCCGCCACATCCCGTTACAATCGCCGCAAAGGAGGGCGCCATGAATATCGAATGGTGGCAGTGGACGGTCGCAGGCATCGTGCTGATTCTCGCCGAACTGGCGATCCCGTCCTTCTTCGTGATCTGGTTCGGCGTCGCCGCCCTCGTGATGGCGCTCGTCGTGCTCGCCGCGCCGGCGCTCACGCTTACGACCCAGCTCGCGCTGTGGACCGCGCTCTCGCTCGCGATGGTCGCGCTGTGGTTCCGCGTGTTCAAACCCGGCTTTCACAAGACCCGCATCGGCACCTCCGCCGGCGAGGTCATCGGCGAGGTCGGCCTGCTCGTCGGCGCGGTTGCGCCGTTCCAGCGCGGCCGGGTGCGCTTCCAGCGCCCGGTGCTGGGCGCCGAGGAATGGGTATGCCTCGCCGAGAGCGAGATTCCCGCCGGCGAGCGCGTGCGCGTCGTCGCGGTCGAAGGCAGTTTCCTGAAAGTCGTCCAAGCCTGAGCAAGGGGGTTCCATGAGCGAAGGGTTCATCGTCGTCGTCGCAGTCCTGATTTTCGTCGTCATCACGCTCGCGAAGGGCGTGCGCATCCTGCCGCAGGGCGAGGAATGGATCGTCGAGCGCCTCGGCAAGTACCACGGCACGCTGAAACCCGGCCTCAACCTCATCATCCCCTACCTCGACAAGGTGGCCTACAAGCTCGTCACCAAGGACATCATCCTCGACGTGCAGGAGCAGGAGGTCATCACGCGCGACAACGCGGTGATCGTCACGAATGCGATCGCCTTCATCAAGGTCACCGACCCGGTCAAGGCGGTGTATGGCGTCACGGACTTCGCCGAGGCGATCCGCAACCTGATCATGACGACGCTGCGCTCGATCGTCGGCGAAATGGAGCTCGACGCCGCGCTGTCGTCGCGCGACAAGATCAAGGCGCGGCTGCGCGAGAGCATCGCCGACGAAGCCGTCGACTGGGGCCTCACCGTCAAGTCGGTCGAGATCCAGGACATCAAGCCGTCCGCATCGATGCAGCGCGCGATGGAACTGCAGGCCGCCGCCGAGCGCGAGAGGAAAGCCGCGGTGACCAAGGCCGAAGGCGCGAAGCAGGCCGCGATCCTCGAAGCCGAGGCGCGCCTCGAATCGGCGAAACGCGACGCCGACGCGCAAGTGATGCTCGCCGAAGCCTCCGCCGAAGCGATCCGCCGCGTCGCCGCCGCGATCGGCGACCAGCCCGGGCCGATGATGTACATGCTCGGCGAGAAATACATCGCCGCGATCGAGCGCATGGGCTCGACCGACAGCGCCAAGCTCGTCGTGCTGCCGGCCGACCTGCACGAGACCGTGCGCGGCCTGCTCGCGCGCGGCAAGCTCGTGGTGTAGTGGCAACCGTCCCTTTGCTGGCATAGCTGACAACCGGTAATGACCATCCGGTCGTAACAGGTCAACACCGGCGATCCGGTCACGGTAGCGTTCAAGAAGCGGTGCGTTCATCGCACCCCCACTTCGCGTCACTGAGCGCTGGCACTTTAACCCGCAGCGGTACTGAATCGGCCGCGAAATCCGCACTGCCCGGGTCTAGGATGAAATCCCCTGCAGGTGAACCAACGGAGAGCCGATATGAAAAAAATTCTTTCCCTTGCCGTCCTTGCCGTCCTTGCTGCTGCCGCGATCTTGTCGCCGCTCGCGACGGCGGCCGGTCGCGTCTATTTCATCGAGCCCGCCAACAGTGCGGCGGTGCCCGAGGAATTCACGGTGAAGATGGGCGTCGAGGGCATGCGCATGCAACCCGCGGGCCAGCTCGCCGAGGGCACCGGGCATCATCACCTGATCGTCGATGGCAAGCCGATCGAAGCCGGCAAACCGGTGCCGACCGATGCGACGCACCTGCATTTCGGCAAGGGCCAGACGGAAACCACGCTCAAGCTCGCACCCGGAAAGCACACGCTCACGCTCCAGTTCGCCGACGGCCTGCACCAGTCGTACGGCCCCGGGTTCAGCGATACGATCAGCGTCCACGTGAATAGCCCCGTGGCCGCCACGCCGACAGTGCTCGAACCATAGAACGCGGGATGGCGGCAGAGCGCCGGTGCGCGGTGCGAAAAGCGTCAGCCGCTCGTCCGGCTGCCCCACCCGCCCGCAGCGACGGTGCGCGGCCTCACCACGGGTGCCACGGGTAGCCGTGCCACCCGAAGCCCCAGCCCCAGTAGGGCGACCGGTACGAAAACGGATAGCCGTACGGATAGCGATAGGAATACGGGTACCAGTGGCCGAATACCATGCCGTCGCGGGGATAGACGTAGGTGCGGCTCGTGCGCACGACCTTGCCGTTGATGAAATGCACGTTGAACAGCGTCGCGACGCCCGGGCCGTCGTTGTACACGTTCCAGTCCCACACCTCCTCGCCGCTGAGCTTGAACACCTGCACCGAGCGGTGCGTGCCGAGCAGGCGCGACACTTCATCCTGCGTCATGCCCGGCTTGACCCGCGCGAGATTCTCGTCGGAGAGCGCGTCGTGCTGGTCGATCACGACGCCGCTCGCGTCAACGGTCACCATCAGGGCGCGGTGACCATACGGCTGCGTCGAGTATTCCAGCGTCGTCGTGCCGTCGCCGTTGTCCCAGCGCCGCGTCGGTTCGCCGTGCACGGCGAGTGCCTCGGCTTCGGTCGTCAGCGGAGGCGGCGGGGCGAAGGCGGCGCAGCCGGAGAGGATCAGCAGCGCAAGCAGCGTGAGGATGCGGGATGCCATTCAGCCTCCTCGATATTCGGTGTTCCGGCTCGTCTTCGCGACGCGCCCGTCGCTGTTGAAATGGACCGTGAAGAACATCGGATCGCTCGAAGGCGGTGGCGGTTCGATGCGCCAGTTCCACACGGTCTCCTTGCCCAGCTCGAAGTACTGGCGCGACGCCGGCTTGCCCAGCACGCGGCGCACTTCGTCGCCGGTCATGCCGCGTTGGATGCGCGCGAAACCCGTTTCGTTCAACACCTGATCGACGCTGCGCAACACGTTGTCGGAGCCGATCGTGATCATGTAGCACTTCGTGCCCTCGGGCTGGCGCGAATATTCCCACGTCACCGAGCCGTCGTCGTTCTTCCACTCCATGCCGGGAGGGCCGAAGCGGTCGCGCACATCCATCGCCGTGGACACCCCGGGCTTGAGTTCCTGCAAGTTGAAATAGTCGCACGCGGGCAGGCCGATGGCCGCGAGCACGCTGCACAGAAGCAGGAAAAGGCGCTTCATGGACTGGTTTCTCCCCGATGCCGGACGGCTCCGATGGCTATCGTGCCGTGGGCTAGAATCGCATCATGCCGGCGTGCGAATCAAGTCGCTGCCGCTGGTGACCTGCATCCATCCGGGAGGAGCCTCATGAAAAGGACATTGCTCGCACTCGCACTGGTCGGCTTCGGTTGGTCGGCCCACGCCCAGACGTTAGTGAAGATCGGCCACGCCGGGCCGCTGACGGGCCCCATCTCCCACATCGGCAAGGACGGCGAAAACGGTGCGCGCCTGGCGATCGAGGACGCCAACGCGAAGGGCATCACGATCGGCGGCCGGAAGGCGCAGTTCGAACTCGTCGGCGAGGACGACCAGGCCGACCCGCGCGTGGCGACGACAGTCGCGCAGCGCCTCACCGACGCCGGCGTCAAGGGCGTCGTCGGCCACGTCACGTCGGGGGCATCGATTCCGGCGTCACGCATCTACGAACAGGCCGGCATACCGGTGATCACGCCGTCATCGACAAACCCGAAGCTCACGCTGCAGGGCTACGAGGTGACGTTCCGCGTCATCGCGAACGACCTGCAGCAGGGCGCGGCGATGGCCAGGCATGCGGCGCAGAACCTGCAGGTCGGCAAGGTCGCGATCATCGACGACCGCACGGCGTACGGGCAGGGGCTCGCCGACGCGTTCGCCGACAGCCTGAAGCAGCGGGGCGTGCAGATCGTCGGGCGCGAATTCACGACCGACAAGGCGACCGACTTCACCGCGATCCTGACGAAAATCAAGGGCCGGCAGCCGGACGCGCTGTTCTTCGGCGGCATGGACGCGCAGGCCGCGCCGATGCTGCGCCAGATGAAGCAGCTCGGTATCGGCGCGCGCTTTCTCGGCGGCGACGGCGCGTGCACCAGCGAAATGATCAAGCTCGCCGGCGACGCGATGAGCGCCGACACGTATTGCACGCAAGCCGGCATCCCGATGGCGAAAATGCCCGGCGGCGCGCAGTTCAACGAGCGCTTCAAGGCGCGCTTCAAGACCGACGTGCAGCTGTATGCCCCCTACAGCTACGACGCGACGATGGCGCTGATCGAGGCGATGAAGACGGCCGGCTCGGCCGAGCCGGAGAAATACCTGCCGGCGCTGCGCAAGCTGAACATGCAGGGCATCACCGGCACCATCGCGTTCGACCGGAACGGCGACATCCGCGACGGCGGCGTCACGATGTACCGCTTCAGCAATGGCAAGTGGGAAGCGCTGAACTGAGCGCGCGACGTTGACGCCACGCGGCTGCGGCGCAGCGGGGCGAAATTCCGCTGCGCGGGAGGCGGCGGACTCGCCATGCCGCCATTGCCGGGCAGTATAGTGGCGCTTTCCGCAGTGTCCGTCGCCGCAGCCGGGCGGCACGGCCGGCTTGCCGCGCGCAGCTGCCGAGGGCGCGGGTGACGGGACGCGCGGCGCATCAGCCCGGTTTTCCGATTTTCACTGGAGGGGCAAGCATGAAGAGAAGCGTTGTTGCACTCGCAGTCATGGGGCTCGGCCTGTCGCTGGCCCATGCGCAGGAAATGGCCGTCAGGCTCGGCAGCGTCGCTCCGCTGACCGGCACGATCTCCCACCTCGGCAAGGACAACGAGAACGGCGCGAGGCTCGCGATCGAGGACGCGAACGCGAAAGGCGTGACGATCGCCGGCAAGAAGGTCAGGTTCGAACTGCTGGGCGAGGACGACCAGGCCGACCCGCGCACCGGCACGACCGTCGCGCAGCGCCTCGTCGATGCCGACGTCAAGGGCGTCATCGGCCACCTGAACTCGGGCACGACGATTCCCGCGTCGCGCATCTACAACCAGGCCGGCGTGCCGATGGTGTCGCCGTCGGCGACAAACCCGACATTGACTCGCCAGGGCTACCCGGGCGTGTTCCGCACGATCGCCAACGACGTGCAGCAAGGAGGCATGCTCGGCAAGTTCATCGTCGGCTCGCTCGGCGCGAAAACGGTCGCGATCATCGACGACCGCACCGCGTACGGCCAGGGTCTCGCCGACGAGACCGACAAGGCAGTCAAGGCGGCCGGTGGCAAGGTCGTCGCACGCGAATTCACGACCGACAAGGCGACCGATTTCAACGCCATCCTGACCAAGATCCGCGGCGTCAAGCCGGACGCGATCTTCTTCGGCGGCATGGATGCGCAGGCCGGCCCGATGCTGCGCCAGTTGAAGCAGCTCGGCATCGACGCGAAGTTCGTCACCGGCGACGGCGGCTGCAGCCCGGAGATGATCAAGCTGGCCGGCGACGCGATCAACGCCAGCGCCTACTGCTCGATGCCCGGCCTTGCGATCGACAAGATGCCGGGCGGGCCGGAGTTCCGCAACCGCTACAAGGCGCGCTTCAATACCGACGTGCAGATCTATTCGCCGTACGCCTACGACGCCGCGACGGCGATCATCAGGGCGATGCAGGCGGCAGATTCGGCCGAGCCGTCGAAGTACCTGCCAGCGCTGAAGAAATCGAACTTCCAGGGCGTCATCGGCACGGTCGCGTTCGACGACAAGGGGGACATCAAGGAAGGCGCGGTGACGATGTACCAGTACAAGAACGGCGCGTGGTCGCCGATGTGAGCCTCGCCGAGAGGTGACGGCGCACGGCCGGAACCGGGGCGCGACAGAGGTGATCGCGCTCCGCAGTCGCCCCGGCATCACAAGGGTAACGATGGAAATCTTCCTGCAGCAGCTGGTCAACGGTCTGGTCGTCGGCAGCGTCTACGCGCTCGTCGCGCTCGGCTACACGATGGTCTACGGCATCCTCGGACTGATCAACTTCGCGCACGGCGACCTCGTCATGGTCGGCGCGATGAGCGCGCTGCAGACGATGCTGTTCCTGATGGGGGTCACGCCCGGGATGTCGCCGCTCGCGATGCTGACGCTGTCGCTCGCCGTCGCGATTCCCGTATGCATGATGCTCGGCTACACGATGGAGCGCCTCGCATACCGGCGGCTGCGCAACGCGCCGCGGCTGGCGCCCTTGATCACCGCGATCGGCATGTCGTTCCTGCTGCAGACGATCGCGATGATGCTGTGGGGACGCAACTACCACACTTTCCCGCAGCTCGTCTCGACCGCGCCGATGCAGCCGGTCGCGGGCGTGTTCGTCACGCCGATCCAGGTGACGATCATCGTCGGCTCGGCGCTCATCATGGCCGCGCTGATCGTGCTCGTGACGAAGACGAAGCTCGGCCGGGCGATGCGCGCGACCGCCGAGAACCACCGTGTCGCGGCGCTGATGGGCGTCGACACCAACCTCATCATCGCGCTCACCTTTGTCATCGGCGCCGCGCTGGCCGCGGTCGCGGGCGTGATGTACGCGAGCAACTACGGCATCGCACACTACGGCATGGGTTTCATGCCCGGGCTGAAGGCCTTCACTGCGGCGGTGCTTGGCGGCATCGGCAACCTCGGCGGCGCGATGCTTGGCGGCGTCGTGCTGGGTCTCGTTGAATCCTTCGGCGCCGGCTACATCGAGCACATGACTTTCGGCTTTTTGAATTCGTCCTACCAAGACATCTTCGCCTTCATCATCCTCGGCCTCGTGCTCATCTTCCGGCCCACCGGCCTGCTCGGTGAACGCGTGTCCGACCGGGCCTGAACGGGGAGCGCCGAACCATGAACGAGCTCGCTTCGGCCGTCCCCTGGCTCGGCCGCCGCAACCCGCAGGCCGCGCGCTGGCTGATCGTCATCGTCGCGATCGCCGCCCCGCTCGTCGCGGTCCTGTTCGGCCGCACCTGGGTGCGGGTGCTCGACTTCGCGCTCTTGTATGTGATGCTCGCGCTCGGGCTGAACCTCGTCGTCGGCTTCGCCGGACTCCTCGACCTCGGTTACATCGCGTTCTACGCGGTCGGCGCCTACACCGCCGCGTTCCTCGCGTCGCCGCATTTCGGCGTGCATCTGCCGTTCTGGATCGTGCTGCCGGTCGCGGCCGGCTTCGCTGCGCTGGCCGGGATCATGCTCGGCTTTCCGGTGCTGCGGCTGCGCGGCGACTACCTCGCGATCGTCACGCTCGGCTTCGGCGAGATCGTGCGCATCTTCCTGAACAACCTGAACTATCCGGTCAACATCACGAACGGGCCGCAGGGGATCAACGCCCTCGACCCGCTCGTGCTGTTCGGCTGGGACCTGTCGCGCAACCTCGAGATCACCGAGAACCTGTCGATCAACTCGCTGTTCCTGTACTACTACTTCTTCCTCGCGTGCGTCGCAGGCTCGATCGTGTTCATCCAGCGCCTGCAGGTGTCGCGCGTCGGGCGCGCGTGGGCGGCGATGCGCGACGACGAGCTCGCCGCCAAGGCGATCGGCATCAACACGCGCAATCTCAAGCTGCTCGCGTTCTCGCTCGGCGCGACGTTCGGCGGCGTCGCGGGGGGGCTGTTCGGCGCGTTCCAGGGCTTCGTGTCGCCGGAATCCTTTTCGCTGATGGAATCGATCGCGGTGCTGACGATGGTCGTGTTCGGCGGCATGGGCAACGTCGCCGGCGCGATCGCAGGCGCCTTGATCCTGTCGGCGCTGCCCGAGATCCTGCGCCACCTCGCGGTGCCGGTGCAGCAGGCGCTGTTCGGCACCGTGCTGCTCGACCCCGAGGTGCTGCGCATGCTGCTCTTGTCGCTGGCGATGATCCTGATGATGCTGCTCAAGCCCGCCGGCCTGATCCCGGCGAACGCGCGCTACTCGCACGTCGAACACCTGAAACGCCACGGGGTGTCGCGATGATCACGCTGCTCGAAGCCCGCCACATCGACAAGCGCTTCGGCGGCCTGAAAGCGCTGTCGGAGGTGTCGCTGACGATCGGCAAGGGCGAGATCTACGGTTTGATCGGCCCGAACGGCGCCGGCAAGACGACGCTCTTCAATGTACTGAGAGGCTGTGAAAAATCCCCGGCCAGTTATATGCCGTTGTTATAATTAGGTCTTGCTACGAGGTCTGGATTTGCGCCGATGACGAAGATGCGAGCACGGGTGCTGCTGCCCAACCGGGGGCAGATGGAGTTTCGGGCAAGTGACCTGGAGTCACTGCTGCCGGAGGGGCATCGGGCGCGCCTGGTGTGGGCGTACGTCGAGCGGCAGGACCTGTCACGGTTCTACGCCGGGATTCGTGCGGTCGATGGCGGGGTGGGCCGCTCGGCAATCGCGCCGGAGATTTTGCTGGCGCTGTGGTTGTACGCCACGCTCGACGGGGTGGGCAGCGCGCGGGCGGTGTCACGGCTGCTCGAATCGCATGACGCCTACCGCTGGTTGTGCGGCGGGGTTCAGGTCAATCACCACACCCTTTCGGACTTTCGCAAGGATCAGGGCGAAGGGCTGGACGAGTTGTTGAGTGTGAGCATCGCCAGCCTGATGGCGGCCGGGGTGGTCAAGCTCAAACAGGTGGCGCAGGACGGGATGCGGGTGCGCGCCAGCGCCGGGGCGGGCTCGTTTCGCCGCAAGGAGAAGCTCGAAGGCTACCTGGAGGCGGCGCGCGCGGCCGTGGCGCGGCTCAAAGCCGAGGTGGAGGCGGACCCGGCGCAGGCCGAACGGGCGCGGGAAGCGGCCCGGCTACGGGCGGCGAAAGAGCGTGAAGCGCGTCTTGAGAAAGCGCTGGCGCGGCTGCCCGAGATCGAAGCGATCAAGCAGCGGCAAGGCAAAAACCCCGACCAGGCGCGCGCGTCGATGACCGATGCCGAAGCGACGGTGATGAAGATGGGCGACGGCGGCTTTCGGCCGGCGTACAACCCGCAGCTGGCGAGCGACGCCGACTCGCTGGTGATCGTGGGGGTCGAGGTGGCCACCGTCGGCAGCGACCAAGGGCAGATGGTGCCGATGATCGAGCAGGTCACCGCGCGCTGTGGTCAGGCCCCGGAGGCTTGGCTGGTCGATGGCGGCTACGTCGGGCACGAGCAGATCGAGCAGGCGAGCCGGAGCACCGTCGTTTATGGGCCGGTGCCGCAACCCAAGGACAAGGCGGTCGATCCGCACCAGGCGAAGGCCGGCGACAGCGAAGCGGTGGCGGCCTGGCGGCAGCGGATGGGCACGGACGAGGCCAAGGTCATTTACAAGCGGCGAGCGGCAACGGCCGAATGCGTCAATGCGCACAGCCGCAACCGCGGCCTGCAGCAGTTCCGGGTGCGGGGTCTGGCGAAGGTCAAGTGTGTGATGCTGATCTTTGCTTTGGCGCACAACCTGATGCGCATGGTCAGCCTCGCACCGGAATTGCTCGGGGTAGGGACAGGTGCGTCCGCAGTTCCCGGAATCGGGGTTTAAGGGGCGAAAAATGGGGAAAAACGTCAAATGAACCGTCGATAGCAGCACAAACGATGCAAAAACCCTATCGCGCCCAGCAAAACGGCGTTAACCCCGCTCGCGCGTCTAATCGGTCCTGCGAACGAAAGATTCACAAACTCTGAGCGGCGCCTACGCTCCCGACGGCGGAGAATTCGTGTTCAAGGGCGCAGCGCTGCCTTCGGCCAAGCCGCACCTCGTCGTCGCACAGGGGATCGCGCGCACGTTCCAGAACATCCGTCTCTTCCGCGAGCTGACCGCGCTCGAGAACGTGATGTGCGGCCATCACCTCCGCACGACGGCGAGCGTCTTCGGCATCCTCGTGCAGAACCGGCACACGCGCGAGGAGGAGCGCCTGACGACCGAGCGCGCGTACGAGCTGCTCAAGTACGTCGGCATCGAGCGCTTTGCCACCGCGACAGCGAAGAACCTGTCGTACGGCGACCAGCGCCGCCTCGAGATCGCCCGCGCGCTCGCGACCGAGCCGCAACTGCTCGCTCTCGACGAGCCGGCCGCCGGCATGAACGCAACCGAAACCGCCCAGCTCAAGCTCTTGATCGAGCAGATCCGCCGCGACGGCATCACCGTGCTGCTGATCGAGCACGACGTGAAGCTCGTGATGGGGCTGTGCGACCGCGTCGCGGTGCTCGACTTCGGCTGCAAGATCGCCGAGGACATCCCCGCCGTCGTGCAGACCAACGAGGCGGTCATCAACGCCTACCTCGGCGGCGGCTGCCGGCATGAACACTGACCCGCCTAACCCGCCCTCGCCGCTGCTGCAGCTCGACGGCGTGCAGATCGCGTACGGCGGCATCCAGGCCGTGAAAGGCATCGGCCTGCAGCTCCACCGCGGCGAGCGCGTCAGCCTGATCGGCGCGAACGGCGCGGGAAAGACGACGACGCTGAACGCGATCGCCGGCATCCTGCCGCTCGCCCGGGGCGAAATCCTCTACGAAGGCGACAGGATCGGGCAGGTGCCGGCGCACAAGCGGCTGCGCCGCGGCATCGCGCTGGTGCCCGAAGGGCGCGGCATCTTCACGCGTCTCACGGTCGAGGAAAACCTGCGCATGGGCGCGTATTCGCGCCGCGACGCCGCGGGCATCGAAGCCGACCTGGAACGCGTGTACACGATGCTGCCGCGCATCAAGGAGCGCCTCGCCCAGGTCGCCGGCACGCTGTCCGGTGGCGAGCAGCAGATGCTCTCGATCGGCCGCGCGCTGCTGTCGCGCCCCAAATTGCTGCTGCTCGACGAGCCGTCGATGGGGCTCGCGCCGCTGGTCGTCGAGAAGATCTTCGAAGTCCTCCGCTCGGTCGGCAAAGAAGGCGTGACGATCCTGCTCGTCGAGCAGAACGCGAACCTCGCGCTGGAATTCTCGCAGCGCGCGTATGTCATGGAATCGGGCCGCATCACGCTGTCGGGCAGCGGTGCGGAGCTGCTGACGGACCCGAAAGTGCGGACGGCCTATCTCGGCGAGATCGACGCCGTCGGCGAACGTGGCTGAACCCGCCCTGCGGGCGTGCCGGATCAGGCTTCCAGCCGGCGCTGCCAGGACAGGAAGCACAACAGGCCGAGCAACAGGAAGCCCGCCATGCCGGCGGCAAGCGTCAGCGGCGAGTACCACAGCAGCGGCGCGAACACCCCCGCGGTCACCGCATTGACGCCAACCTGCAAGAAGCTCTGGCAGCTCGACGCCAGCCCGCGGCGCGCGGGGAACCGGTCGAGCGCGATCAGCGTCAGGCTGGGCGTCGCCAGCGCCATGCCGATCGTGTAGATCGCGATCGGCAGCACCGACCACGGCAGGCCGGGCGTCACCAGCGCGCCGATCAGCACGTTGAGCCCTGCCGCCCCGCCCATGATCGCGAAACCGGTCGTGATCGTGCGCCCGTGATGCCAACGCCCGGCCATGCGCCCCGACAGCGCCGAACCGCACACGAGCCCGGCGACCGTCGGCACGAACATCCAGCCGAACTGCTGCGGCCCGAGGCCGAGATGGCCGATCAGGAAGGCCGGCGCGGACAGCACGTAGAGGAAGAACCCGTTGAAGTTGAACGCGACCGCCCCGGCGACGAGCAGGAACGCGCCGCTGCCGAGCACTTTCGCGTAGGCGCGGCCGAGGCTGACCGGGTGCAGCGGATGGCGCGCCGCGGCGGGCAGCGTCTCGGGCAGGTAACGCCAGGTCAGGTAAGTCAGCCCCCCGGCGAAGAGCGCGAGGAACACGAACACCGCGCGCCAGCCGGCGATCGCCAGCAGCAAGCCGCCGATGATCGGCGCGATCGCCGGCGCGATGGCGAAGATCATCATGACGCGCGACATCAGGCGCTGCGCCTGCACGCCGTCGTAGAGGTCGCGGATCACGGCGCGCCCGACGACCATCCCCGCGCCGCCGGACAGCCCCTGCAGCACGCGCCCGGCCCACAGCCATTCGATCGACGGCGCCAGCGCGCACACGAGCGACGCCAGCACGAACAGCACCATCGACCCGAGGATCACGCGCCGCCGGCCGAAATGATCGGCCAGCGCGCCGTGCCACAGCACCATGAACGCGAAAGTCGCCATGTAGGCCGTCAGCGTCTGCTGCACTTCGATCGGCGTCGCCGCGAGCGAGGCGGCGATCGCCGGAAAGGCCGGCAGGTAGGTGTCGATCGAAAATGGTCCGATCGCGGCAAGCGCAGCAAGAATCGCCGCGAGCCAGGGCGAGGAAGCAGGCATCGGAATCTCTCCGGGAATCTTCTGTTTTTTTCTGTTTTTCTTCGCGTCGCCGGAGCGGGCCGCGGCTTCGACCCGAGCGCAGCCTTCGCCCGCGATGCACACGCCGCCCGGCATCGGCCCGGCAGTGCAACGCGACCGGACACGCGCTAGTGTTTAATTGCGTAAGTTAACAATAGTATTACGAAGCTGTGACCCGCGAACCTCTCGTTTGCGCCAGACGAATGGCGCTGCGTTTTCGTTGTAGGCGGCAGTGAAGGCATGGATGGCCTCAATGAGTTGCTCGACGCTTCGGAAGCTCGCGTTGTTCAGCGTCTTTCGCTGGAAGATGCCGAACCAGATTTCGACTTGGTTGAGCCAGCTCGCACTGGTAGGCGTGAAGTGAAAGGTGACGTTCGGATGTGCGGCGAGCCAGTCCTCGTTCTTCTTGTGGGTGTTCAAGTTGTCCAGGATGACGTGGATCTGCCGGTCGACGGGCTGGTCGGCAACGACCTCGTCCATGAAGGCCTGGAAGTCGGCGCGCTTTTTAGTCTGCGTCGTCTTGCCTCGGATGACGCCGGTGGCGACCTCCAATGCGGCGAACAAATTGACGGTGCCGTGCCGCTTGTAGGTGCTCTTCATTCCCTGGACGACCTTGCCACTGCTGGTCTGCACGTAGCCGCGCGCCCGCTCGAGGGCTTGAATCGAGGGCTTCTCGTCGACGCTGATCACCAGGGCGTTCTCGGGCGGGTTCAAGTACAGCCCGATTATGTCGGCCGCTTTGGCGGCAAACTCCGGGTCCGTGCTGACGCACCACGAACGGTGGCGCTGCAACTGGATGCCTTCCTTGCGCAGGATGCGCCACACCGCGTGATCGGACACGCTCAGCGCCTTGGCCAGCGAGCCCCCATCCCAGCTCGCCATGCCGGCCGGTGGCGGCAATTCGAGCTGTGCCAAGATTCGGTCGCGCAACTCGACACCGTACTTGGCGGGCTTGCCGGGCCGGGGCGCGTCGCGAAGCCCTGCGATACCTTGCTCGGCAAAGCGTCGGCGCCACAGCCCGACCGTATTCGGTCGAACACCGAGCTCGCTGGCAACCTCGTCATTGCGCTTGCCATGCAGGCACGCCAGAACGATGCGCGCACGCTCGACCAGGCGAACCTCGCCGCTCCGACTTCGAGACAGACGCTCAAGCTCCGACATCACTTCTGCCGGACACGACAACTCAACCGCCACTCGCGCCATGAGACCCCCTTGTGTCAAGCGAAGTGGGTATCATAATACTATCTTGTATTAACGCAACTAAACACTAGCGCGCGTCCAGCCCGCGTCGATACTGGATCGCCTCAGCCAGATGCGCCGGACCGATGGCAGGCGCATCGGCCAAGTCGGCGATCGTGCGGGCGACTTTCAGGATGCGATGATAACCCCGCGCCGACAGGTTCAACCGCTCGATCGCATGGGCCAGGAGCTTGCGGCCTTCGCCGTCGGGCGCGCACAACGCGTCCACGCGGCCTGCGGACAGCCGGCTGTTCGGCTCATTCTGGCGCTCGCGCTGGTGCGCCCACGCGCGCTCGACGCGCAAGCGCACCACTTCGCTCGATTCGCCGGCGGGTTGCGCGAGCATCTCGGCCTGATCGAGCAGCGGCACTTCGATGATGACGTCGATGCGATCGAGCAGCGGTCCCGACAGCTTGCCGCGGTAGCGCGCGATCTGGTCGGGCGAGCAGCGGCAGCGGGCGTTGCCGGCATGGCCGCAGGGGCAGGGGTTCATCGCCGCGACGAGCTGGAAGCGGGCGGGGAATTCCGCCCGCCGCCGCGCGCGCGACACGGTCACGAGGCCGGTTTCGAGCGGTTCGCGCAGCGCCTCGAGCACGCGCCGGTCGAATTCGGGCAGCTCGTCGAGAAACAGCACACCATGGTGCGCGAGGCTGATCTCGCCGGGCCGCGGGTCGGCGCCGCCGCCGACGAGCGCCGGCGCGGACGCCGAGTGGTGCGGGGCGCGATACGGCCGGCGCCCCCAGTGCCGCACGTCGAACGAGCCTTCGATCGACTGGATCGCAGCGCTCTCGATCGCTTCGGCCTGCTCCATGCGCGGCAGCAACCCGGGCAGGCGCCGCGCGAGCATCGACTTGCCGGTCCCGGGCGGCCCGAACAGCAGCAACGAATGCTGGCCGGCCGCCGCGACTTCGAGCGCCCGGCGCGCCTGGAGCTGTCCCTTGACCTCGGCGAGATCGGCCTCGGGCGGCCCGCTCCGGCTGCGCAGCGGGGGCGGGTGGCGCGGCAGCGCGGCGTGCCCGTTCAGGTGCCCACACACCGCGAGCAGGCTCGCCGCGGCCAGCACGCTCGCTCCCTCCGCGAGCGCCGCCTCGTCCGCATTGGCGACCGGCAGCACCAGCGCGCGCCCTTCTCGGGCGGTTTCGAGCGCGACCGCGAGCGCGCCGCGCACCGGCCGCAGTGCGCCGTTCAGCGACAGCTCGCCGACGAACTCGTGTCGCGAAAGCGCGCCGGCGTCGATCTGGCCGGATGCCGCGAGGATGCCCAGCGCGATCGGCAGGTCGAAACGCCCGCCCTCCTTCGGCAGGTCGGCGGGGGCGAGGTTGACGGTGATGCGGCGCTGCGGGAACTCGAACTGCGACGTGACGATCGCGGCCCGCACGCGATCGCGCGCCTCGCGCACTTCGGTGTCGGCGAGCCCGACGAGGTTGAAGGCAGGCAGGCCGTTGGCGAGGTGGACTTCGACCGTCACTTCCGGTGCGGCGAGGCCGACCAGCGCGCGGGTACGTACGAGAGCCAGCGACATCGAGGTCTCCGGAATGGACTGGGAGCAGTCTACCCTACCGGAGACGGGGACGATGACAAGCGCTTGGACGCGCCGCAGCCGAAAGCGCCGTCGTGCCAAAGGATCAGGGCGATCGCGGGAGCCCGCACGGCCGCAGGATCTCGTCCGGCGCATCGCGTTGCGCCGGATGAGGTGGCGGTGCGCGGGAGTGCCCCGCGGCGTCAGCCGGCGTCGTTTTCGGTGCGCACGCGCGTCAGTTCGGATTCCAGCGCGGCGACGCGGTCTTCGAGTTCGGCGAGTTTTTGCCGGGTATGGGCGAGCATTTCGCGCTGGACGTCGAATTCCTCGCGCGTGACCAGATCGAGCTTGCTGAAGGCACTGCCGAGCAGGGCTTTGGCGTTCTTCTCGAAATCGCGCGCCGGATTGCTCGCGGCAATTTCGGAAAGCTTGGCGCCGAGTTCATCGAGGATGCGGGGACCGGGCATGGCGGCACCTGTGCGGCGGTTGTGATGGGACGGGCAGTTTATCACGGTCGATTTCGACCCGCCGGCCAGGGAAAGGCACATGACGCACCATCGTGAGGCGAGCGCACCTTTAATGTGCATCGCGATCAGGGAGGCCCCTTGCCACGTGCTGCCAATCGGCGCGCGAGCATATCCTCATGCCGCGTAGTTTGTTTGCGAGTGCGAGGTTTGAGGGCGCATATCGCAAGATGGCACAGACCGTGCTTATGGTGCACTGCCAGATAATACCAATCCATGAAGGAGCACCCAATGCGCAAGAGCACAATCGCCGCCGCCCTCTTCACCATCGTGCCGGCCTTCGGCACAGGCTCCGTCCTCGCTGCCGACGGCCCGTTCACTGCGAACGTCAGCCTGATCACCGACTATGCGTACCGCGGCATCAGCCAGACCGATGAACGCCCGGCGCTGCAGGGCGGTTTCGACTACGCCCACGCGAGCGGCTTCTATGCAGGGGTGTGGGGCTCGAACGTTTCGTGGCTGCGTGACGCCGAAACGAGCTCGTCGTCGGGCAACAGTCTTGAACTGGACGTGTACGGCGGCTACAGGACGTCCATCGGCGCGCTCGGCCTCGACGTCGGCCTGCTGCAGTACTACTACCCGGGCGATTTCGACCGCTCGTGGCGGCGCGACACCGGGCTGTCGAAGCCGGACACGCTCGAAGGCTACGTCGGGCTGAGCTGGGAATTCCTGACCTTCAAGTATTCCCATGCCTTCACCGATCTGTTCGGCACGCCCGGCTCGGACAACAGCAAGTACCTCGACCTGACGGCGACCCACGAGGTGATGCCCGGCCTCGCGCTGAGCGCGCATGTCGGCCGCCAGATGATCACCGGCCCGGCCGATTCGTACACCGACTGGAAGATCGGCGCGACGAAGGCGGTCGGCGACTTCACGGTCGGCCTGCACTACGTCGATACCGACCTCGACGACATCGACCTCGCCGAAGAGCGCCTGATCCTCTCGCTGAGCCGAACCTTCTGAACCCCCACCGCTGCCGCGGGCACGTCCCGCACGACTGAAAGGAAAGACCATGAAATTCGTCACCGCCATCATCAAGCCGTTCAAGCTCGACGAAGTGCGTGAAGCTCTCTCGGCGATCGGCGTGCAGGGCATCACCGTCACCGAAGTCAAGGGTTTCGGCCGCCAGAAAGGCCACACCGAGCTGTATCGCGGCGCGGAGTACGTCGTCGATTTTCTGCCCAAAGTGAAGATCGAGGCTGCGATCCGCCCCGACCTGCTCGACCAGGCGATCGAGGCGATCGAGAAATCGGCCGCGACCGGCAAGATCGGCGACGGCAAGATCTTCGTTTTCGATCTCGAACAGGCGATCCGCATCCGCACCGGCGAAACCGGGCCCGACGCGCTGTAACGGAGAAAAAATCATGAAGAAACTGTACGCAATGCTGCCCGCGGCGCTTGCGCTCGGGCTGGCCGGCGGCGCGCTCGCCCAGGACGCTGCAACGGCTGTCGCCCCCGCCGTCGAAGCGGCCACGGCAGCGCCGATCGTCGAGAAAGGCGACGTCGCGTGGATCATGACCTCGACGCTGCTCGTGCTGTTCATGGCGCTGCCCGGCCTCGCGCTGTTCTACGGCGGCCTGGTGCGCTCGAAGAACATGCTGTCGGTGCTGATGCAGGTGATGGTGGTGTTCTCGCTGATCGCGGTGCTGTGGGTGTTCTACGGCTATTCGCTCGCGTTCACCGAGGCGAGCCCTTTCATCGGTTCGCTCGACAAGCTGTTCCTCGCCGGGGTCACGACCGACACGCTCGCCGACACTTTCACCGACAACGTCAAGCTGCCCGAGTACGCGTTCATCGCGTTCCAGGCGACGTTCGCCGGCATCACCGGGGCGCTGGTCGTCGGCGCGTTCGCCGAACGGATGAAGTTCTCGGCGGTGCTGGTGTTCTCGGTGATCTGGTTCACGCTGTGCTACCTGCCGATCTGCCACATGGTGTGGGGCCCGGGCGGCATGCTGCTCGGCGACGGCGCGCTCGACTTCGCCGGCGGCACGGTGGTGCATATCAACGCCGGGGTCGCGGGTCTCGTCGGCGCGTACATGGTCGGCAAGCGCATCGGCTTCGGCCGCGAAGCGCTGACGCCGCATTCGCTGACGCTGACGATGGTCGGCGCGTCGATGCTGTGGGTCGGCTGGTTCGGCTTCAACGCCGGCTCGAACCTCGAAGCGACGTCGGGTGCCGCGCTGGCGTTCATCAACACGCTGGTCGCGACCGCCGCCGCGGTGCTCGCGTGGTCGCTCGGCGAGGCGCTGTTCAAGGGCCGGCCGTCGATGCTCGGCGCCGCGTCGGGCGCCGTTGCCGGCCTCGTCGCGATCACGCCGGCCTGCGGCTCGGTCGGACCGATGGGCGCGATCGTCATCGGCCTGCTCGCCGGCTTCGTCTGCCTGTGGGGCGTCAATGGCTTGAAGCGCATGCTCGGCGCGGACGACGCGCTCGACGTGTTCGGCGTGCATGGCGTCGGCGGCATCCTCGGCGCGATCCTGACCGGGGTGTTCACCGCCCCGTCGCTCGGCGGCACTGGTGCCGAGGACTTCTCGATCGCTGGCCAAGTCTGGATCCAGACCTATAGTGTATTGATCACGATCGCGTGGTCGGCGGTCGTCGCAGTGATCGCCTACAAGGTCGCCGACATCCTCGTCGGGCTGCGGGTGCCCGAAGAGGAGGAACGCCAGGGGCTCGACGTCAGCGCCCACGGCGAGACGGCGTACCACCACTGAGCTTCACGGCCGGGGTTCCCTCCTCTTCCCCGGCCACTGGGCGGGCGCCCCGTCGCGGGGCGCCCGTTTTTCGTCTGCGACCGGCAAAAGTGCGCCCATGCTGGGCGCACAGACAAAAAAGGAGGCTTGCGCCTCCTTCCGCGTTTCGGCTGCGCCGCCGCCCGCTTACCCGATCGTCCAGGTCTCGCCGCCTTGCAGCAGATCGGCGAGGCGGCCGTCGCCTTTCTTCGCGCGCGTGTCGGCGTGCAATTGCGCGTTGAGCTCGTCGTAGCTGTCCTTGCGCACCGAGCGGAACACGCCGAGCGGCACCGGCAGGTCCGGCGTGTCGAACTGCGACAGGAAGAACGCGAGGCCGCTGTGCGCCGCCTTCTCGTCATGCACGACGAGCTCGCTCTCGGCGACGCCGCCTTCGCCGAGCGTCACGACTTCCGGCTCCATGCCGCGCAGGCGGATGCCGCGGTCGCGCGCCTTGCCGAACACCAGCGGCTTGCCGTCCTCGAGGATCACGCGCGCATCGTCGCGGGTCGCCTTGTCGGTCAGCGTCGAATACGCGCCGTCGTTGAACACGATGCAGTTCTGCAGGATTTCGACGAACGCCGTGCCCTTGTGCGCCGCGGCGCGCGCGAGCACTGAGCTCAGGTGCGGCAGGTCGGTGTCCACCGAACGGGCGACGAAGGTCGCACCGGCGCCGAGCGCGAGCGCAACCGGCGAGAACGGCCGGTCGATGCTGCCCAGCGGCGTGCTCTTGGTCTTCTTGCCCATTTCGGAGGTCGGCGAATACTGGCCTTTCGTCAGGCCGTAGATGCGGTTGTTGAGCAGGATCACCTTCAGGTCTACGTTGCGGCGCATCGCGTGGATGAAGTGGTTGCCGCCGATCGCCAGCGCATCGCCGTCGCCGGTGACGACCCACACCGACAGGTCCGGGCGGGCGAGCTTCAGGCCGCTTGCGATCGCCGGCGCGCGCCCGTGGATGCTGTGCATCCCGTAGGTTTCCATGTAGTACGGGAAACGGCTCGAGCAGCCGATGCCGGAGATGAAGGCGAAGTTCTCGCGCGGGATGCCGAGCGTCGGCAGCAGCTTCTGGATCTGCGCGAGAATCGCGTAGTCGCCGCAGCCGGGACACCAGCGCACGTCCTGGTTCGATTCGAAGTCTTTTTTCGTCAGCGCGACGGGGGAGGACATGTCGTTCATGATGATCTTCCTGTAACAGTGGGGCTCGGGGACGCGGTTCGGCTCGTGCGGACGCGCGTCAGCTCAGTTCGAGGATGCGGTCATGGACTTCGCTGACCTTGAAGGGCTTGCCCTGCACCTTGTTCAGCGGCACGACGTCGCGCAGGTAGCGTTCGCGCAGCAGCTTCGAGAGTTGCCCCATGTTGAGTTCCGGCACCAGCACCGTCTTGTAGCGCCCGAGCAGCTCGCCGAGGTCCGGCGGCAGCGGGTTCAGGTGGCGCAGATGCACGTGCGCGACCGAGCGGCCTTCGGCCTCGGCCTTCTCGCGCGCCTGCGCGATCGTGCCGTAGGTGCTGCCCCAGCCGATGACGAGCAGATCGCCGGACGCAGGCCCTTCGACCGTCGTCGGCGGGATGTCCTGCGCGGTGCCGGCGACTTTCGCGGCGCGCACATCGACCATGCGCTGGTGGTTCAGCGGGTCGTGCGAGATGTTGCCGCTGAGGAAGTCTTTTTCCAGGCCGCCGACGCGGTGCTCCATGCCCGGCGTGCCGGGGCGCACCCAGGCGCGGGCGAGATTCTCGTCGCGCGCGTACGGCTGGAAGCCTTCCGGATCGGTGCGATAGCTGACCTCGACTTTCGGCAGGGTCGCGACATCCGGAATCCGCCACGGCTCGGCAGCGTTCGCGATGCCGCCGTCGGTCAGCAGGATCACCGGCGTCATGTACTTGACGGCGATGCGGAACGCCTCGATCGCGCAGTCGAAGCAGTCGGCGGGCGAGCGTGCCGCGATCACCGGGATCGGGCATTCGCCGTTGCGCCCGTAGATTGCCTGCAGCAGGTCGGACTGCTCGATCTTCGTCGGCAGGCCGGTCGACGGGCCGCCGCGCTGCACGTTGACGATCACCAGCGGCAGCTCCAGCATCACCGCGAGGCCCATCGCCTCGGTCTTCAGCGCCATGCCCGGGCCGGAAGTCGTCGTCAGGCCGAGCGCGCCGCCGTAGGCCGCGCCGATCGTCGAGCAGATGCCGGCGATCTCGTCCTCGGCCTGGTAGGTCGTGACGTTGAAATGCTTCAGCGCGGACAGTTCATGCAGGATGTCGGTCGCCGGCGTGATCGGGTACGAGCCGAGGAAGAGCTCGACGCCCGACGACTCGGACGCGGCGACAAAGCCGAGCGCCGCGGCGTGGTTGCCGGTGATGCTGCGATAGATGCCCGGCTTCGCCGCCGCTTCGCGCACCTGGTAGGTCGCGGCGAAGATCTCGGCGGCGTCGGCATACGCGAAGCCGGCGCGCAGCGCATTGACGTTGGCGTCGGCGAATTCCGGCTTCTTGGCGAACTTCTCGTAAATGTCGGCGATTTCGTCCTCAATCGGCCGGCCGTACAGGCACAGCATCAGGCCGAGCGCGAAGTAGTTCTTGCAGCGGCCGACTTCCTTCTTCGACAGGCCGGAATCGCGCAGCGCCGCCGCAGTCAGCGCCGAAATGTCGATCTTGAACAGGCGATAGCCGTCGAGGCTGCCGTCCTCGAGCGGATTGCTCGTGTAGCCGGCTTTCGCGAGGTTCGTGTCGGCAAACGCGCCGGTGTTCGCGATGATGATGCCGCCGTGCTTGACGTCGGCGAGGTTCGTCTTCAGCGCCGCCGGGTTCATCGCGACGAGCGCGTCGGGCGCGTCGCCGGACGTGAAGACCTGGCGCGACCCGTACTGGATCTGGTAGCCGGAGACGCCGAACAGGGTGCCGGTCGGCGCGCGGATTTCGGACGGGTAGTCGGGATGCGTCGCGAAGCCGTGTCCGGCCTTCGCGACGGCTTTCGAGAATTCCGAACCGGTGAGCTGCATGCCGTCACCGGAGTCGCCGACGAAACGGATCACGACGCTGTCGAGCGCCTCGACCGCCCGTACGCTCGACGCGCCGGCGGTTTCGGTGCTGCCGCTGCCGATCGCTTCCCTGGTATTCACTTCGGCCTCGGACGTGTATCCGGCTTCTGACATGACTTTTCCTCCTCGATGGGCCCGGGTTGCCTGCCCTCGTTGCGGGGCGACGTCATCGACCGCGGGCGGGTTTTTGTTGATTACAAACAGTTTGACGTCCATCAGTATTGACGCAGGTCAAGAGAAGCGAAATATCACCGAATTGAAACGCTGTTGCCGAACCGGCAGGATCACGCAAGCGCATCGTGCGCTTGCATGGAGCGCATGCGGTGACGGTCGAAACGGGCGGCAGCGGGCGGCGTGGGACCGGGCGCGGGGCACGACCGGACGCACCTCATCGCAGCCGTCGACGGAGCGGCGGAGCGGCGAAGCGGCCTTTTCAACCGGCGCAGTCGATCTCGTCGCGGTGGCCGAAGCCCGCGGAGTTGTCGATGAAATACAGCCGCTCGGGCACGAAGCGGTACCAGCGCACTTTCGCCAGCGCCTTGACGATCGCGGCCGGGGCCAGCGCGAGCTTGCCGACGACCGGGTACCTGTCGCCATACAGCCGGCGCGCGCGCTTTTCCTCGTCGCCCGACACCTCGCAGGCGAGCCCTTCGGCCTGGATGCCCTTGATCTGCGGCCAGTCCGCGTAATCTTCCTGCACCGTGATCGCGACCCGCGCCGGCGCGGCGATCGCAGTGGCGTGCCGGCTTGCCGGCGCCGACAGGAAATACAGCGTGAAGCCGTCGCTGACGTAGAACACTGCCGCAGCCCACGGGCCGTCACTGCCGTGCGTCGCGAGCGTCATCACGTGGTGCGCCTGCAGGTACGCGAGCGCCGCCTCGCGCGCCGTGGCCGCGGTCAAGATTCGACGCTCCCCGGTTCGCGCGCGGGCTGCGGCGTCGCCCGCGCGTGGCCGCTTTCGTGCAGCCGCTTGAGCCGGTACGCGAGCTGCGGGCGGCTCAGGCCGAGCATGCGCGCCGCGGACGACAGGTTGCCGCGCGCCTTGTCCGTGGCGGCCTCGATCAGCATCGCCTCGACCTGGTCGAGCGTCATCGTGCCGTCGCACACCGCGTCGCAGATCGACTTGCCGGCGTCGCCCTCCCCGGCGTCGAGCTTGCCGTCCGGGTCGAGCCCGAACTCGCGCGCTTCGTTGCCCCAGGACAGGAACAGGTGCTCGACTTCGATGCGCGTGCCGTGCGGTGCGAGGATGACGCCGCGTTCAACGGTGTTCTGCAGCTCGCGGATGTTGCCCGGCCACGCGTAGGTGGTCAGCGCGCGCTTGGCCTTGTCGGTGAAACCGAGCAGCTTCTTGCCGTTGATCGCGGCGTGCTTTTCGAGGAAATGCTTGGCGAGGACGGAGATGTCCTCGCGGCGTTCGCGCAGCGGCGGGATATTGACCTGGTAGGCGTTGAGGCGATAGTAAAGGTCGGCGCGAAAGCGCCCTTCCTTGACGAGCTGCGGCAGCCCGGCGTTGGTCGCCGCGACGAGGCGCACATTGATCTTGCGGATCCGGTCGTCGCCGAGGCGCTCGACCTCGCCTTCCTGCAACACGCGCAGCAGCTTGCTCTGTGCGGTCAGCGGCAGCTCGCCGATCTCATCGAGGAACAGCGTGCCGCCATCGGCGCGTTCGAAACGTCCCGGACGCGACACCAGCGCGCCAGTGTAGGCGCCCTTCTCGACGCCGAAGAGCTCGGATTCGACCAAGTCGTGCGGGATCGCCGCGCAGTTGATCGCCACCAGCGGACGGTCGCGGCGCGCGCTCATCTCGTGCAGCGCGCGGGCGAACAGTTCCTTGCCGACGCCGGTCTCGCCGAGCAGCAGCACCGAGATGTGGCTCGCCGCCGCCTGGCTCAGCAGCTCGAGCGCGACACGAAAACCCGGCGAAGTGCCGATCATGTCGCCGGGAAGCTGGTTCTTCTCGCCGATCGTCGAGCGCAGCTGTACGACTTGCGTCTGCAGGTCGATCAGCTCATCGACGATCGACTCCGGCGCGAAGAAGCGCATGTGTTCGTCGGCGTCCTCCCATTCCTCGACCGGCTTGCCGACGATGCGGCAGCCCTCGTCGCCCATGCCGACGCATTCGACCTCCTTGTACAGGATCGAACGCCCCATGAACGCAGAGGTGTAGCCGCAGGCGTAACCGATCTGCGTCCAGCACACCGGCTCACTGTGGGTGCCGAAGTGCCGCCGGTGCGACTGGCCTTCCCACGAGTTGATCCAGCGGAACTCACCGTAGAAGCTGCCGGATACGCGGTCGAACTCGACGCGGATCGGCACGACGCCGACGTTGCCTTCGAGCGCGTGCAGCCGCGGGCCGGTCATGAAGACTTCCATGTCCGCCATGTCCTGCGCCCGGGTGCGGACGAGCTCGGCGTCGCGCATGCCCGAAGCGTAGCCCATGCGCAACAGCAGCCCGCGCGCGCGCGGGATGCCCAGCGTGTCGATCAGTTCCTTGCGCAAGGACGCCTGCGCCTCCGCATGCACGAGCAGCATGCGGTGTTCGTGCAGCCATATCTGTCCGGTGTCGGAACAGAAATGCACGCGTGACCTCAGGTCAGCGCCGTCTGCGCGGCTCGCGTCTTGGAGCTTGGTCATGCCTCGCCCTCCTCCTGGATCGCTTGTTCTACGCGTCGCCGCGACATCTCGTGTTGACCTGGATCAAACAGTTCAGGCAACAACCACCTGGACAAAATCGGGCCCCTCTGAACGTCCATTCATCAAATGATCAAGACGCCCGGCCGGCGGAGGTGAAATCTCATCAATTGATAAAGCCGCGGTCGCAGCCAACTGCCTGGTCGCGGCCCGTGCCCCGCGCCCTTGCGGGCATTTTGCATGATCTCGCAAAAACACCTGGATCGCCTGCCACGACTGAGCCGCGGCCCGGCCGAAGCGCCCGCGGAAAGTCCGTTTGCCGGACCTGCGCAGCCGCAATGGCACACCCCTTGCAAAGGGACTCCGGCAAGCGTCGTCCAACAAAATCCGGTTGCCACGATCGACACCGGAATTACAAAGGAGGGGGCATCAGATGAAGTTTCCTGTTCCGCACGACATCAAGGCCAAGACGATTCCGGGGACCGAAGGCTGGGAGCGGATGTATCCGTACCAGTACCAGTTCGTCACCGACGACCCGCAGCGCAACCAGTACGAGAAGGACACTTTCTGGTTCTACGACGGGCTGCATTATCCGGAACCGCTGTACCCGTTCGACACGATCTGGGACGAAGCCTGGTACCTCGCGCTGTCGCAGTTCAACAACCGCATCTTCCAGGTGCCGCCGGTGCGCGGCGTCGATCACCGCATCATCAACGGCTACGTCTATATCTCGCCGGTGCCGGTCAAGGACCCCGCCGAAATCGGCGCGCGGGTGCCGAATTTCATGGAGCGCGCGGGTTTCTACTACAAGAACTGGGACGCGCTCGAAGCGAAGTGGAAAGTGAAGATGGAGGCGGCGATCGCCGAGCTCGAGGCGCTCGAGATCCCGCGCCTGCCCGACGTCGAGGACCTCAGCGTCGTCACCGACGGCATCGGCGAGTCGAAGGGCTACCACCTGCTGAAGAACTACGACGACCTGATCAACCTCGGCATCAAGTGCTGGCAGTACCACTTCGAGTTCCTGAACCTCGGCTACGCGGCCTACGTGTTCTTCATGGACTTCACGCAGAAGCTGTTCCCGAGCATTCCGTTGCAGCGGATCACGCAGATGGTTTCCGGCATCGACGTGATCATGTACCGGCCTGACGACGAGCTGAAGGAACTGGCGAAGAAGGCGGTCGCGCTCGAAGTTGACGACATCGTCGCCGGCCATCGCGAATGGGACGACGTCAAGGCCGCGCTCGGCGCGCACCGGCACGGCGACGAGTGGCTCGCGGCGTTCGAGAAGGCGCGCTACCCGTGGTTCAACATCTCGTCGGGCACCGGCTGGTTCCACACCGACCGCAGCTGGAACGACAACCTCAACATCCCGCTCGACGGCATACAGACTTATATCGGCAAGCTCCGCGCGGGGGTCTCGATCGACCGGCCGATGGAAGCGGTGCGTGCCGAGCGCGACCGGATCACCGCCGAATACCGCGATCTGATCGACAGCGACGAGGATCGCAAGCAGTTCGACGAACTGCTCGGCTGCGCCAAGACGGTGTTCCCGTACGTCGAGAACCATCTCTTCTACGTCGAGCACTGGTTCCACTCGGTGTTCTGGAACAAGATGCGCGAAGTCGCCGCGATCATGAAGGAACACGGCATGATCGCCGACGTTGAAGACATCTGGTATCTGCGCCGCGACGAGATCAAGCAGGCGCTATGGGATGTCGTCACCGCGTGGGCGACCGGCGTCACGCCGCGCGGCACCACGACCTGGCCGGCCGAAATCGAATGGCGCAAGGGCGTGATGCAGAAGTTCCGTGAATGGAACCGGCCGCCGGCGATCGGCGTCGCGCCGGAGGTGATCCAGGAACCCTTCACGATCGTGCTGTGGGGCGTCACGAACAACTCCCTGTCCGACTGGGCCGCGGTGCAGGACATCGCCGACCCGGACAGCATCACCGAGCTGAAAGGCTTCGCCGCGAGCCCCGGCACTGTCGAAGGCCGTGCCCGCGTGTGCCGCAGCGCCGAGGACATCCGCGACCTGCAGGAAGGCGAGATCCTCGTCGCACCGACGACCTCGCCGTCGTGGGCGCCGGCATTCGCGAAGATCAAGGCCTGCGTCACCGACGTCGGCGGCGTCATGAGCCACGCCGCGATCGTGTGCCGCGAATACGGCATGCCGGCGGTCGTCGGCACGGGAGTGTCGACACGCGTGATCCGCACCGGCATGACGCTGCGGGTCGACGGCTCGTCCGGCGTGATCTCGATCATCACGGCCTGAAGAGGTGACCCCGATGGGAAGCGTTATTTCTGCAGCAGCCCTGCCCTGGGCCGCCCTCGACAGCGTCGCGCCGAAAGTGTGTTCTTTCGAGGAATGCGGCAAGGACTCGGTGCAGCTGGTCGGCGGCAAGTGCGCGTCGCTCGGCGAACTGATCAACGCGGGTGTGCGGGTGCCGCCGGGCTTCGCGCTCACCACCCGCGGCTATGCACAGTTCATGCGCGAGGCCGGCATCCAGGCCGAAGTCGCGGGGCTCCTCGACGGCCTCGACCACGAGGACATGGACAAGCTCGAGGAGGCCTCGCACGCGATCCGCGAAATGATCGAATCGCGCCCGCTGCCGATCGAGCTCGAGGACCTGATCGCCGAGGCCTACCGCAAACTGTCGGTGCGCTGCTACCTGCCGGCGGTGCCGGTCGCAGTGCGCTCCTCCGCGACCGCCGAGGACCTGCCGGGCGCGAGCTTCGCCGGCCAGCAGGACACCTACCTGTGGATCCGCGGCGTCGATGACGTGATCCATCACGTGCGGCGGTGCATCTCCAGCCTCTACAGCGGGCGGGCGATCGCCTACCGCATGAAGATGGGATTCCCGCACGAACAGGTCGCGATCAGCGTCGGCATCCAGAAGATGGCGAACGCCTACACCGCGGGCGTGATGTTCACCGTGCATCCGGCGACCGGCGACCGCTCGGTGATCGTCATCGACGCGAACTTCGGCTTCGGTGAATCGGTGGTGTCGGGCGAAGTCACGCCGGACAACTTCGTCGTCAACAAGATCACGCTCGACATCATCGAGCGGACGATTTCGACGAAGGAGATCTGCCACACCGTCGATCTGAAAACTCAGAAGTCGATCGCGCTTCCGGTCCCTACCGAGCGCCAGAACATCCAGTCGATCACCGATGACGAGATCGGCGAACTCGCGTCGATGGCGAAGAAGATCGAAAAGCACTATGGCCGCCCGATGGACATCGAATGGGCGATCGACAAGCACCTGCCAGCCGGCGGGAACATTTTCATCCTGCAGGCGCGCCCCGAAACGATCTGGAGCAATCGCCAGAAAACCACCGGTGCGGCAAGCAGCACGTCGGCGATGGATTACATCGTGTCGAGTCTGCTCGCCGGAAAACGACTCAGCTAGGAGGACGACCAAAGTGATCGTACGTAACTGGATGCAGCCGAATCCGACCGTGTTGACCGGCGACACGCTGCTGTCCGAGGCGAAGCGGATCCTGTCGGAAGCCAATGTCCACGCGTTGCCGGTCGTCGATGACGGCCGCCTGCGTGGCCTCATCACGCGCGCCAGCTGCCTGCGCGCCGCGCACGCCGCGTTGCGCACCCAGGACACCGACGAGCTCAGCTATTTCTCGAATCACGTCAAGGTCAAGGACATCATGGTCCGCAACCCCGCGACGATCGACGCCGACGACACGATGGAGCACTGCCTGCAGATCGGCCAGGAGCACGGCGTCGGCCAGTTGCCGGTGATGGACGGCGACAATGTCGTCGGCATGATCTCGGCGATCGAGATGTATTCGCTGGCGGCGCATTTCCTCGGCGCCTGGGAAAAGCGCAGCGGCGTGACGCTCGCGCCGATGGAACTCAAGCCGGGAACGATGGGGCGCATCGCCGACATCGTCGAGGCGGCGAACGCCGAACTGCTCGCGATCTATCCGATCAGCATTGGCCACCTGAACGCGTCCTCCGCGTCGCACGCCAAGAAAGTGATCGTCCGCTTTCACGCCGCAGATACCGACACGGTGATCTGCGCACTCGGACGCGCAGGATTCGAAGTCATCGAATCCGTCCAGGCAATGCATTGAACCCTCATTGAACCCCCTTCCGCTGACTTGCACCGTCACTCACCAAGGAGTTTTCGAATGGACCTGAGATATTTCATCAACCAGTGCGCCGAAGCCCACGAGCTCAAGCGCGTCACGACCGAAGTCGACTGGAATCTGGAGATCTCGCACGTCTCCAAGCTGACCGAGGAGAAGAAGGGCCCGGCGCTGCTGTTCGAGAGCGTCAAGGGCTATGACACTCCGGTCTTCACCGGCGCGTTCGCGACGACCAAGCGCCTCGCGATCATGCTCGGCCTGCCGCACGACCTGACGCTGTGCGAATCGGCGCAGCAGTGGATGAAGAAAACGATCACCTCCGAAGGCCTGATCAAGGCGAAGGAAGTCAAGGACGGGCCGGTGCTGGAAAACGTGCTCAGCGGCGACAAGGTCGATCTCAACATGTTCCCGGTGCCGAAGTTCTTCCCGCTCGATGGCGGGCGCTACATCGGCACGATGGTGTCGGTGGTGCTGAAGGACCCCGAGACCGGCGAGGTGAACCTCGGCACGTATCGCATGCAGATGCTCGACGACAAGCGCTGCGGTGTGCAGATCCTGCCCGGCAAGCGCGGCGAGCGGATCATGAAGAAGTACGCGAAGATGGGCAAGAAGATGCCCGCGGCGGCGATCATCGGCTGCGACCCGCTGATCTTCATGGCCGGCACGCTGATGCACAAGGGTGCGAGCGACTTCGACATCACCGGCACGGTGCGCGGCCAGCAGGCCGAGTTCCTGATGGCGCCGCTGACCGGGCTGCCGGTGCCGGCCGGCGCCGAGATCGTCCTCGAAGGCGAGATCGACCCGAACGCCTTCCTGCCGGAAGGGCCGTTCGCCGAATACACCGGCTACTACACCGACGAACTGCACAAGCCGATCCCGAAGCCGGTGCTCGAAGTCAAACAGATCCTGCACCGCAACAACCCGATCCTGTGGGCGACCGGCCAGGGCCGGCCGGTGACCGACGTGCATATGCTGCTCGCCTTCACGCGCACCGCGACCTTGTGGACGGAGCTCGAGCAGATGCGCGTGCCGGGCATCAGCTCGGTGTGCGTGCTGCCGGAGTCCGCCGGCCGCTTCTGGGCCGTCGTGTCGGTCAAGCAGTCCTACCCCGGCCACTCACGCCAGGTCGCCGACGCAGTGATCGGCAGCAACACCGGCAGCTACGGCATCAAAGGCGTCATCACGGTCGATGAGGACATCCAGGCCGATGACCTGCAGCGCGTGTTCTGGGCGCTGTCGTGCCGTTACGACCCGATGCGCGGCACCGAACTCATCAAGCGCGGCCGCTCGACGCCGCTCGACCCGGCGCTCGACCCGGACGGCGACAAGCTCACGACGTCGCGCATCCTGATGGACGCGTGCATCCCGTACGAGTGGAAACAGAAGCCGGTCGAGGCGCGCATGGACGAGGAAATGCTCGCCAAGATCCGCGCCCGCTGGCACGAGTACGGCATCGACTGAGCGACAACTACCACCGACACGCAACGGCCGTCCGGCGAGGCGGCCTCACCGAGGATATGGAAACATGGAACAGGCAAAGAACATCAAGCTGGTGATCCTCGACGTCGACGGCGTGATGACCGACGGCCGTATCGTCATCAATGACGACGGCATCGAATCGCGCAACTTCGACATCAAGGACGGCATGGGCGTGATCGTGCTGCAGCTGTGCGGCATCGACGTGGCGATCATCACGTCGAAGAAGTCCGGCGCGGTGCGCCATCGTGCCGAGGAGCTGAAGATCAAGCGCTTCTACGAAGGGATCAAGAAGAAGACCGAACCGTATGCGCAGATGCTCGAGGAGATGAACATTTCCGACGCCGAAGTCTGCTACGTCGGCGACGACCTCGTCGATCTGTCGATGATGAAGCGCGTCGGGCTCGCGGTCGCGGTCGGCGACGCGGTCGCCGACGTCAAGGAAGCCGCGACCTACGTGACGACGGCGCGCGGCGGCCACGGTGCGGTGCGCGAAGTCGCCGAGCTGATCCTCAAGGCGCAGGGCAAGTGGGACGCGGTGCTCGCGAAGATCCACTGAACGGTTCAACACCTTTTCGAATCGCTTCCATCCACAGCAAGGAGATCGACGTGGCAAAGATTTCGGCACCGAAGAACAACCGCGAATTCATCGACGCGTGCGTCGCGTCCGGCGATGCGGTACGCATCAAGCAGGAAGTGGACTGGGACAACGAGGCCGGCGCGATCGTGCGCCGCGTGTGCGAGCTCGGCGAAGCCGCACCCTTCATGGAGAACATCAAGGACTACCCGGGCTTCAGCTATTTCGGCGCGCCGCTGTCGACCTATCGGCGCATGGCGATCGCGCTCGGCATGGACCCGGCCTCGACCTTGCCGCAGATCGGCGCGGAGTACCTCAAGCGCACCAACAGCGAGCCGATCGCACCGGTCATCGTCGACCGCCGCGATGCGCCGTGCAAGGAGAACATCCTGCTCGGCGACGACGTCGACCTGTGCAAGCTGCCGGTGCCGCTGGTGCATGACGGCGACGGCGGGCGCTACGTCGGCACCTGGCACGGCGTCATCACCAAGCATCCGGTACGGGGCGACGTGAACTGGGGCATGTACCGCCAGATGATGTGGGACGGCCGCACGATGTCGGGCGCGGTGTTCCCCTTCTCCGACCTCGGCAAGACGCTGACGGATTATTACCTGCCGCGCGGCGAAGGCTGCCCCTTCGCGACCGCGATCGGCCTGTCGCCGCTGGCCGCGATGGCCGCGTGCGCGCCGAGCCCGATCCCCGAGCCGGAGCTGACCGGCATGCTCGCCGGCGAGGCGGTGCGGCTCGTGAAGTGCGAGACGAACGACCTCGAAGTGCCGGCCGACGCCGAGATCATCATCGAGGGCATGATCCTGCCCGACTACAAGGTCGAGGAAGGCCCGTTCGGCGAATACACCGGCTACCGCACCAGCCCGCGCGACTTCCGCGTGA
This sequence comes from Aromatoleum anaerobium, assembly GCF_012910705.2. Taxonomy (GTDB): domain Bacteria; phylum Pseudomonadota; class Gammaproteobacteria; order Burkholderiales; family Rhodocyclaceae; genus Aromatoleum; species Aromatoleum anaerobium. The sequence continues at coordinate 246,941 of NZ_WTVG02000035.1, forward strand.
CCTTCCGCGTCGATGCGATCACCTATCGCAACAACGCGACGATGACGATCTCGAACATGGGCGTGCCGCAGGATGAAGGGCAGCTGCTGCGCTCGTTCTCGCTCGGACTGGAGCTGGAGAAGCTGCTGAAGAGCCAGGGCATCCCGGTGACCGGCGTCTACATGCACCCGCGCTCGACGCACCACATGATGATCGTCGGCGTGAAGCCGACCTACGCCGGCATCGCGATGCAGATCGCGCAGCTCGCGTTCGGCTCCAAGCTCGGGCCGTGGTTCCACATGGTGATGGTGGTCGACGACCAGACCGACATCTTCAACTGGGACGAGGTCTATCACGCGTTCTGCACGCGCTGCAATCCGGAGCGCGGCATCCACGTCTTCAAGAACACGACCGGCACCGCGCTCTACCCGCACGCGACCCCGCACGAGCGCAAGTACTCGATCGGCTCGAAGGTGCTGTTCGACTGCCTGTGGCCGGTCGACTGGGACAAGACCAACGACGTGCCCACGGTCGTCAGCTTCAAGAATGTCTATCCCAAGGACATCCAGGAGAAGGTCGTCAACAACTGGGCCGATTACGGCTTCCGCGGCGCGAAGAAATAAGGAGCGGTCATGGCAAACAAGTGGGAAGTGTTCGTGATGGACCTCGGGGAACTCGCCGAGGGCAAGGAGCTGGAACTGACGATCCGCACGCTCAACGACGGGCTGCACAAGTACACCTACCAGCGCGCGAAGGTGGAGGTATCGAGCAAGCTCGACCAGTTCGCCGACAGCCTGCAGGTGCGGCTCGGGCGCGGGCAGTTGAGTGACCGGAAGTTCTCGATCCGCGTGATCGAGCGCGTCGAGCGCTTGCCGGCGCAGTACCGGTAAGCACTCCGAACCGGGCGGGCCGCGAGGCTCGCCCGAACCCTCCACGCATCATCGAACGGAACACGAAGACGATGGCCTACCCCGACCTGCGCAGCTTCCTGGCCGACCTCGGCGACGACCTGCTGCACGTGCGCGACGAGTTCGACCCGCAGTTCGAGATTGCGGCGGTGCTGCGCAGCCTGCCCGCCGACGCGCCCGCGGCGCTCTTCGAGAACGTGCGCGGCTACCCCGGCGCGCGCGTCGCCGGCAACCTGTTCGGCGCCCGCCGCCGCGTCGCGCGCGCTTTCGGCACGACGGAAGACCGGCTCGCGCAGGCCTGGCTCGCGAACAAGCAGCGCGCGATCGCGCCGGTCGTCGCGAAGAGCGCGCCGGTGCAGGAGGTCGTGCACGAATCCCCCGACGATCTGCTGTCGCTGCTGCCGGTACTGACTCATCACGAGAAGGACGGCGGCCCCTTCATCACGACCGGCGTCGTGCTGTGCACCGACCCGGCGACCGGCCGTCGCGGCATGGGCATCCATCGCCTGATGGTCAAGGGCGGCCGCCGGCTCGGCGTGCTGCTCGCGAACCCGCCGCTGTCGCAGTTCCACGCCAACGCCGAAAGCCTCGGCCGGCCGCTCGACGTCGCGATCGCGCTCGGGCTGGAGCCCGCGACGCTGCTCGCGTCGGTCGTGCGCAGCGGCCCGCAGGGGCCGGACAAGATGGCCGTCGCCGGCGGCCTGCGCGGCGAGCCGGTCGAGCTGGTGCGCGCGCGCAGCGTGGAGGTCGAAGTCCCGGCGCGCGCCGAGATCGTCATCGAAGGCCGCATCCTGCCGGGCGTGCGTGAGAGCGAAGGCCCGTTCGGCGAGAACACCGGCTACTACTTCACGAACGTCAGCCCGGTGATCGAAATCAGCGCGGTCACGCACCGCGACAACTTCATCTATCCGGGGCTGTGCCCGTGGTCGGGCGATGTCGATACGCTGCTGTCGCTCGCGGCCGGTACCGAACTGCTCGGCCAGTTGCAGACGATGGTCGCGGGCGTCGTCGATCTCGACCTCACATCGGGCACCGCCGGCTTCTCGGCCGCGATCGCGGTGAAGGGCTGCCCGCGGCACGAGGCGCGCCGCCTCGTGATGCTCGCGCTGAACCTGGACAAGCGTCTCAAGACCGTCACCGTCGTCGATGACGACGTCGACATCCGCAACCCGCGCGAAGTCGCCTGGGCGATGGCGACGCGCTACCTGCCCGAACGCGACACCGTGATCCTCGGCGGCGCCGAAGGCTACGTCATCGACCCTTCATCGGCGGGCAGCAGCGCGGGCTCGAAAGCGGGCTTCATCGCGACGCGCGGCGCCGGCCCCGAATTCGACCGCATCACGCTTCCCGCCGCCGCACTCGCGAAGGCGCAGGCCCTGCTCGCCACGCTGCACAAATAACGGAGACAGCACCATGAGAATCGTCGTCGGCATTTCCGGAGCAAGCGGTGCGATCTACGGAATCCGCATCCTCGAAGTGCTCAAGCGCATCGGCGTCGAAACCGACCTCGTGATGTCGGATTCGGCGAAGCGCACGATCGCCTACGAGACCGATTACTCGATCAACGACGTCAAGTGCCTCGCCTCTTGCGTCCATGACATCAACGACGTCGGCGCCTCGATCGCGAGCGGCTCGTTCCGCCACGCCGGCATGATCATCGCGCCGTGCTCGATCAAGACGCTGTCCGCGGTCGCAAACTCGTTCAACACGAACCTGCTGATCCGCGCCGCCGACGTCACGCTGAAGGAACGCCGCAAGCTCGTGCTGATGCTTCGCGAGACGCCGCTGCACCTCGGCCACCTGCGCCTGATGACGCAGGTCACCGAGACCGGCGCGGTGCTCGTGCCGCCGCTGCCGGCGTTCTACCACCGGCCGAAGACGCTCGACGACATCATCAACCAGTCGGTGACGAAAGTGCTCGACCAGTTCGACCTCGACATAGACCTGTTCGGTCGCTGGACGGGCGACGAGGAACGCGAGTTCGCGAAGTCGCGCCAGGGGCAGCCGGCATGCTGACCACCGCCACCAGCCTCGAACTCGAAGGCGAAGTCGCGCCGGGGCTCGGCGAAGGCTCGCGCTTCACGGCGATCGACTGGGTGATCGTGGAGTTTCGCAAGAAGCTCGGCTTCATCCCGTGGCCCGGCACCTTCAACCTGCGCATGCACGGCATGCGCTGGGAGGCGCTGCGCCGGCGGCTGCTCGCCGCGAGCGGTATCGCCATCACACCGGCTGACGGGTTCTGCGCGGCAAAGTGCTTCCCGGTGCGCATCGCGGGGCGCCTTTCCGGCGCGCTGGTGCTGCCCGACATGAACGACTATCCGCCGGACAAGTTCGAGATCGTCGCGCCGGTGTCGATCCGCGAAACGCTGGGACTCGCCGACGGCGACCTCGTGAACCTGCGTCTCGACCTCGCCCTGCCCGTCGCGCGCGACGACGCGGCGGCCGCCTGACCCCTTCAAGGAGCACCAAGATGGCCCCGAAGTTCTGCCCGCAATGCAGCACGCCGCTGGTCCTCGCGAAGATTCACGGCCGCGAACGCGAGACCTGTCCCGCCTGCGGCGAGACCTTTTTCCACAAGCCCGCGCCGGTCGTGCTGGCCGTGATCGAGCACGCGGACCGGCTCGTGCTGATCCGCCGCAAGCTCGATCCGCTCGCGGGCTACTGGGCGCCGCCCGGGGGCTACGTCGAACAGGGCGAATCGCTCGAAGAGGCGGTGATCCGCGAGGCGCGCGAGGAAAGCGGGCTCGAGGTCGCCGTCGACGGGCTGATCGGCGTGTATTCGCAGGCCGACGTGCGCGCCGTGATCCTCGCCTATCGCGCGCATTCGATCGGTGGCGAGCCGGTGGCCGGCGACGACGCCGGGGAAATCTGCCTCGTCGCGCCGGGACAGCTGCCGATGCAACGCCCGCCCGAACGCGGCGAGGCGATCGACCAATGGTTTTTCAGGGTCATCCAGGGGGTGACCGCCCCGTGGAAGTGGGGGCGCCGTACCGGCGCCAAGAAGATGATGAGGAGCTAGGAGACGAACATGACCAGTGCAAACGTGATTACCCCCGACATGCCCGCCAAGCTGTTGGACTACCTTCGCCGCGGCGGACCGGCGCTGCTGCTGACGACGGGCGCCGACGGCTACCCGAGTTCGGCCTATACATGGGCCGTGGCCCTCGACGGCAAGCGCTTGCGCTTCGGCGCCGACGAGGGCGGGTCCGGCTACGGCAACCTGCAGCGCACCTCGCAGGCCGCGGTGCACATCATCGGCCCGGACAACCTCGCCTACCTCGTCAAGGGCACGACGCGTTTCCTCAAGGAGCACATCAACGCCGCATCGCCCGCGCGCATGGCGCTGTTCGAGCTGGATGTCATCGGCGCCCGCGACCAGTCCTTCCCGGGAGTGACGGCAAAGCCCTTCACCTACGAATGGCCGGCCGCCCAGCGCGACGCGCTGACGAAGATGGAACAGTCGGTATTCACCGAAATGCGCGATTTCGCGAAGTAACAAACGCCACGCCTTACCGGCACCTCGTTCAGACCTTCAGGAATTTACCCATGTCGTATTTCGATCAAGCCACCGAAACCCTCCCGCGCGAACAGCTCGCCGCGCTGCAGTTGTCGAAGCTGCAGGCGATGTCGGCCGAGCTGTGGGGCAAGAACCGCTTCTACACCGACAAGTGGCGCGCCGCCGGCGTCGAGCCCGGCGATATCCGCTCGCTCGCCGACCTCGCGAAGCTGCCGCTGACGAAGAAATGCGAGCTGATGGAAGACCAGGCGGCGAACGGCCCGTTCGGTACCAACCTGACCTACCCGATCGAGCAATACGTGCGGCTGCACCAGACCTCCGGGACCACCGGCGTCCCGCTCAAGGTGCTCGACACCGCGGATTCGTGGGACTGGTGGGGGCGGTGCTGGGCGCACGTGCTCGCCGGGTCAGGCGTGAATTCGTCCGACCGCGTGTTCCTCGCGTTCGCGTTCGGCCCGTTCATCGGCTTCTGGGCCGCAATGGAAGGCGCGCGCAAGCTTGGCGCGGTGATGATTCCGGGCGGCGGGCGGGATTCGGCGCAGCGGCTCGAACTGATGCGCGACACCGGCGCGACCGTGCTGTGCTGTACGCCGACCTACGCGCTGCGACTCGCCGAAGTCGCGCGCGAGACCGGCTTCGACCTCTCCGCGATCCCGATGAAGTCCACCGTCCATGCGGGCGAACCGGGCGCGAACATCCCGGCGACGAAGAACCGCATCGAGGGCGCGTGGAGCGCGAAGTGCTTCGACCACGCCGGCGCGTCCGAGATCGGCGCGCACTCGTTCGAATGCGAAGTCCAGCCCGGCGGCACGCACGTCATCGAGAGCGAGTTCATCGTCGAAGTCATCAACCCCGAGACGCTCGAAGCGGTCGCGCCCGGGCAGCGCGGCGAACTCGTGATCACGAACCTCGGCCGCTGGGGTTTTCCGCTCGTGCGCTACCGCACCGGTGACCTTGTCGAGACCGATCTCTCGCCCTGCGGCTGCGGCCGCAGCTTTCTGCGCTTTACCGGCGGCATCCTCGGCCGGGCGGACGACATGGTCACGGTGCGCGGCGTGAACGTCTTCCCGGCCGGCGTCGAGAACATCCTGCGCAAGTTCGCCGAAGTCGATGAATTCCGCATCACGGTGAACAAGGTCAAGCAGATGGACGAGATGGACATCGAAGTCGAGCTGCGCGAAGGCTCAGACCCGCGCATCGTACAGGCGATCGCCGAGCGGCTCGACGCGATGCTCGCGTTCCGCCCGCGCGTGAAGGACGTCGGCCGCAACATGCTGCCGCGCTTCGACATGAAGGCGAAGCGCTTCCACGTGAACCGTGCTTCGTGACGCCACGGACGAAGTGGCCGGCCGGCCGCCGATGACATTGAAATGGTCGTCGTGCGCGCCGCCGCCGGGCGAGGTCGCACCGGTCGGCGCGACTTCGCCCGGCACCGTCGTCTATGCGATCGGCGACATGCACGGCTGCTGGGCGCTGCTCGACGCGATCCACGAAGGCATCCTGTTCGACGCCCGCTTGCGCCGCGCCGCGCGCCGCAAGGTGATCTATCTCGGCGACTACGTCAGCCGCGGCCCGGACTCGCGTCAGGTCGTCGAGCGGCTGATCGAATGGCGGCCGCCGGGCTTCGAGATCGTCCCGCTGAAAGGCAACCACGAAGACCTGCTGCTGCGCTTTCTCGACGGCGACTTCGCGAACGGTGCGCAGTGGCTCGACCACGGCGGCGTCGAGGCGCTCGCGCATTACGACGTCTTCCTCGAAGATTCCACCGCGCGCGACGACGCGACGCTCGCCGACGCGCGCCACCGCCTGCTCGCCACCGTCCCGGCCGCACACCGCACCTTCCTGCGCGGCCTCGCGACGAGCCATCGCGACGGCGATTACCTCTTCGCGCATGCCGGCGTGCTGCCGGGCGTGCCGGTCGACGATCAGTGCGACAGCAACCTGATGTGGATCCGCAGCCGCTTCCTGGAATCCGCCGCGGACCACGGCGCGATCGTCGTCCACGGCCACAGCATCTCGCCCGCGCCGGACATCCGCCACAACCGCATCGGCATCGACACCGGCGCCTACCGCAGCGGCATACTCACGTGCGCCGTGCTCGACGGCACCGAACGCGCTTTCCTGCAGACCGAGATTGGAAATGGCCCGGCCGAGGCCAGGGGCGCGTCGCCCCGATTCGTGCCAACCACCGCACCGCAGCACACCAAAACAATCAAGGAGGAAACATGACACTCAAGCACATCGGCATCGCGCTGGCCGTCGCCGGGCTGACGGTCGGCGCCGCGAGCGCGAAGGAAGGCGCCGACCAGTACCCGCACGGCAGCGAGAACTGGTTCGCCGGCGCGCTGCCGCCGCCGGGAGACTATTTCCTCAACTATTTCGGCTATTACGAAGGGGATCTGCGCGACGGCAGCGGCGACAAAGTGCGGGGCGCGTCGGTCGAAGTGTGGTTCGACGCGCTGCGCTGGGTCAAGGTCACCAACAAGAAGATTTTCGGCGCCAACTGGACGGTGCACGCGATTGTCCCGATCGTGCATCAGCGCACCGAACTCGGCGGCGTGCGCGACACGGTCTCCGGTCTCGGCGACATCATCTTCTCGCCCTTCACGCTCGGATGGCACGCCGGCAACTTCCACTGGCTTTTCGCACTCGATTTCTACGCGCCGACCGGCAAGTACGAATCCGGCGAGCCGACCAAGAGCATCGGCGCGAACTACTGGAGCGTCGAGCCGGTGTTCGCGGTGACGTGGCTCAACGAGAAAGGCTGGGAGGTATCAACGAAGTTCATGTACAACATCAAGGCGAAGAACAACGACTTCCGCCCCGCGCCCGGCGCACCGAAAATGGACTACGAGTCCGGCGACGAGCTCCACATCGACTACCTCGCCGGCAAGCGCTTCGGCCCGTGGGGCGTCGGCCTGTCGGGCTACTACGTGAAGCAGACGACCGACGACGAGCTCGAGGGCGACGCAATCTCGTCGGCGCTCGGCCCGTGGTCCAAGGGCCGCAAGGGCGAAGTCTTTGCGATCGGCCCGAGCGTCAGCTACACGACGAAAGGCGGCACGATGCTCGTCGCACAATGGCAGCACGAAACCGAAGCCGAAAACCGTTTCCGCGGCGACAAGGCCTGGTTCAAGCTCGTGACGCCGTTCTGAGCAAGGCTGCGGCGCGCGGGGTTGCACAGCGCACCGCAGTCTCTTGTGCGGGCAGGCGGCAGGCTGTCAGCCGGTGCCGTCCGCCCCCGGCAGATCGGCCGGGCGGCCCTGATCGGCCTGCCGGTAGTCACAGATGCCCTGCGGAAAGATCCGCTCCAGTCGCGCCCGGTAGGGACGCATGTCGATCGGTTCGTAGAGCCCGGCATCCAGCGCCTCGCCGACCGTCTGCAGCGCGCACTTGAAATGATCGCCGCGTATCGTGTCGCCCGCGACGATGCGCGTATTGCCGTAGATGGGATAGGCGCGCATGCACGGGCCGGGCGGACGCTGGTTCCATTCGCCGTCCCATACCCGATCGCCGCTGAACATCGTCTTGCCCTGCGCATCGATACAACGATCGCTCGCGGCCGCCGGACGCAGCGCGGACCAGGACTGCTCGGGACGTGCCCGCTTGGCCGCGAGCCATCGCTCGATCGCGGCGAAGGCCTCGGGGGTCGGATCGTGCTTCCTGTCGCTGACCCAGATCGCCTGGTTTCCCGCATCTCCCTGTGCCGCAAGGAGCCGCGCGCGCACCGAAAAGGACGCCGAAGCATGGTGCATGTCCAGCACCGGTTCCAGATAGTGGCGCACGTCGATGACCGGAATGTCGAGCCGCCCCAGAAAGACCTGGCCCGATCGATACGCCGCTGCCATCGCCAGGCGGTCGCCCTCGAAGCGCGGCGCCGGCGCGTCGCGGGTCTTGCCGCGATTCATGTTGTGCGCGCTCCACGGCGAGAAATCCTGCAGATCACTGCTGGCCCCGCGCAGGATCCAGAAACGCTCGCGCTCCATCTCGGCGACGGGCTTCCAGCTGCCGACACGGGCATTGAGGCGCAGGAACTGCTCGGCGTCGATCTGCCCGCGCTGCAGCGCCCGCAGGCCGTATTGGACCCCCACGTTGTCCCACGGGATGCGCGCATATCCGTGCGCATCGGTGCCGTAGAAATCCTTCAGATCCTCGAAATAGCTCCACTGCACGCGCCTGAACACCCGTCTGGCGAGCCGGTCTTCGATGAACGCGAAGCGCGGGTTCAGCACCAGCGGCGTCAGCCCGCGCCAGCCGACCACGCATTCGGTCTGGCCCTCGGCGTCCGCCAGCCGACGCTCGCCGGCCAGCAGGGCGAGCCGGGTGGTCGTCGCGATTCTTCTTGCCCTGCCCTCACCCTGGTAATCGTTGCTGGCGTTGAGACCTTCGACCCATTGCCGATGTTCGGCCTGGTGCCACAGCGGATTGCGGCGGTCGGTCCTGTCGAAGTAATACTCAAGCAGTTCGCAATCGAGCGCCCAGATGGTCTGGGTGACCATGTCGGGATACGAATACTGCGCGATCGCCGCATCGATCAGGCCGGGACGGTTCTGGGCCAACAGATACTGCTGAATCGCACCACCGGACCCGCCCACGCCGATCGTGTAATCCGGTTCGCCGTACAGCGCGACGAACTGGCGCTTTACGCGCAACGCGGTATCTTCGGCCAGCCAGATGTTGTAATGGGTGGAAGTCGTCGTGCCGGTCGACGCGACCACCGCATAGCCCTGCGCCAGTTGCTCGCGCCGCCCCTCGAGGACCCTCGACGGCTTCACCCTGCCTTGCCGGTGCCCGATGCCGACGCCACCGGAAAACTGGTAGATCAGGCGGCCGTTCCAGTGCGCGGCACTCGGGGCAGCGAGGGTTTCATGAGGCCCCTTCAGCGCCGCGATGACGTAGATGAAACGGTTGATCGTGCCCATTTCCACGCGCACGATGAACGGCACCTGGGCACCGTTGATGCTGACGCTGTCGACGTCCCGCACCACCTCCGACCACCGCTCGAATTTTTCCTTGTCGCGGGGCTTGTAGTAATACCAGGCCCGGGTGCGCACCAGACAATCCTGGCTGTAACCGATCGGCGCGGGGTTCGCAAAGACCGTGGCGGCCTTCGAGACGACCGGCGTGCCGACCCTGGCATGATTGTCCACCAGCGGTTGGCCCAGGCCGGAAGCTTCGGTGTCGCAAACAAACGGATACTGCCTGGGACCGGCAAACAGGGCTTCGCCCGGCCCCACCTCGCCGAGCCTTATCGGAAACCGGAACGTCTCGGCAGGGCGCTGCAGCCGCGACGGGTGCGGTCCGTCGTAGGGTGCGGCGGGCGCCTTCGCATCGAAGCCGGCCGGCAAGCCGACCACGATCGGACTTTGCGCCTTCGGCGGCGCGGAGGACCCGGCGGGCAGCGTGGCCGTCAGCAGCAAGCTCAACCACACCCACCCTTTCGCCGGCATATTCCCCCCTATGCGAGTGAATCGATCAGGACCCTTTCTTTACGTGTTCGCGGGTCACTTGCGCGGTGTCGTCGTCCGTTTCCGGATCCGGATCCTTGCTCGGGTCCGGCACGGGGTCGGGCTCCGGTGCCGGGTCAGGCTGCGGCCCCGGCACCGGCGGTGTAGTCGTATGCATCATCCACTCCCTCACTGACTCGGCAATCGCTCGCCGTCGCATGCGCCGGTCGGCTTCGGCCTGCCGCCGTCGCCTTCCAATATTAGGACACGCCGCCGGGCCCAGCCGCTTTTCCGCGGCGACAAGCCGGGCGGCGCGCGCCATCGCTCGCCGTTCGAAAGCGCGCAGCCAGATCCAAAAATTCGATATCCACAATCCGGCCGATCGAATTTACAAACCCTACCCCGCCCTTTAACTTAGCGATGACCCCGGCACCGTCGGGGATTTGGAAAGCGCGGGACGGGCACGGCCGGGGCCTCCCGTTCCGCGCGGATCCTGAAGGCTTCACGACGTTCGGGGGCGGGGTTCTATGCATGCAGCGAAACCGGTCGAAGCAGGCGCAGCGTGGAACAGGGGACGGCGCTTGACCGGCGCTGTACCGCCCGCGGGAGCCGGATCATGATGCTCATGCGGCGCTGGTCGGTACGCCGCGCCTCGGCGCTGGCGCGCGTCTACCGCGCGGTGCTGGCCGTCATGCCGGTCGCCCGGGCCGGCCTGCGGCTCGTCGGGCGAGCGCCGGCCGAACGGCTGCTCGCGCCGATCGAGCGCGCCGCCAAGGCCTTCCTCTTCGATTGCCGCATGTGCGGCCAGTGCGTGCTGTCATCGACGGGCATGGCCTGTCCGATGAACTGCGGCAAGCAGATGCGAAACGGCCCGTGCGGCGGCGTGCGGCCGGACGGCGGCTGCGAAGTTGTGCCGGGAATGCGCTGCGTGTGGCTCGAGGCGACCGACGGGCGCAGGCGCATCGCGTACGGACAGCGACTCCCCGCAACCCGGCTGGCACCGCTCGATCACCGCCGCCGCGGCCAGTCGACGTGGATCCAGGTGATCGCCGCCGAGACGCCGCAAACTCCCGCACCGCCGGCTGCGCGCGCACCGCGCCCGGCGCATCCGGCGGGCGCTTTCGAGCGCGCCTGCGCCTCCGGCCGCTTCCTCGTGACGGTCGAAGTCGGCCCGCCGGACTCCGCCGACCCCGCTGCGCTGCTGCAGCGCGCGGCCCGTTTCCGGGGACTCGTCGACGCGATCAACATCACCGACGGCGCGGGCGGCAACTGCCACATGTCGAGCGTCGCCGCCTCCGCGCTGCTGGTGGCCGCCGGCATGACGCCGATCTACCAGGTGACGTGTCGGGACCGCAACCGCATCGCGATCCAGGGCGACATCCTCGGCGCCGCCGCGCTCGGCGTGCGCAACATCCTGTGCCTGACCGGCGACGACGTCAGCCGCGGCGACCAGCCTGAAGCGAAGCCGGTGTTCGACCTCGACGCGGTGTCGCTGCTGGGCACCGCGTGCGGCATGCGCGACGGCGGCACGTTCGCCTCCGGCCGCAGGCTCGACACGCCGCCGGACCTCTTCGTCGGCGCGACCGCGAACCCGTTCGTGCCGCCGCACCGCGAGCGCATCATCAACCTCGAGAAGAAGATCGACGCGGGCGCGCAGTTCATCCAGACGCAGTTCTGCTTCGACCTCGACCTGCTCGAAGACTTCATGCGCGAAGTACGCGCCCGCGAGCTGCACCGGCGCGCACGCATCATCGTCGGCGTCGGTACGCTCGGCTCGGCCCGCGCGCTGCAGTGGATGGCCGCGCACGTGCCCGGCGTGCACGTCCCGGAAGCGACGCTGCGACGCATCGCCGCGGCCCGCGACCAGAAGGAGGAAGGACGCCGCGTGTGCCTCGAAACCATCCGCGCGCTGACGCAGATCGACGGCGTGGCGGGCGTGCACCTGATGGGCCACAAGAACGAGGACGTGCTGGCGGACATCATCGCCGCTTCGGGCCTGCGCCGCCGGCCAGCCCTGCAAGTCCATTGAAATCCCGTGTCGATTGAGGAGGAAACCCGAATGAACGCGATGACCGATCAGGAAACACTGCTCGTGGAGTGGCTCGCCGACATGAACGAGGACGACGCGCTCGAACTCGCGAAGAAGATGCTGTTCGACGAGAAAGCGGACCCGTTGCGCGTGCTGGAGCTTTGCCGCATGGCGATGGACGAGGTCGGCAGGCGCTTCGAGCAGGGCGAGTACTTCCTGCCCGAGCTGGTGCTCGCCGGCGAGATGCTCGAGACCATCGGCGCGCTGGCCAAGCCGCTGATCAGCGAGGACGGCGAAGGCGCGCAGAAGCTCGGCCGCGTGCTGCTCGGCACCGTGCACGGCGACCTGCACGACATCGGCAAGAACATCGTCGGCTTCATGCTCGACATCAACGGCTTCGAGGTCAAGGACATCGGCATCGACGTGCCGGTCGCGGAGTTCCTCGCCGCGATCCGCGAGTTCGATCCGCAGGTCGTCGCGCTGAGCGGCTTTCTGACGCTCGCGTTCGACTCGATGAAGGAGACGATCGAGGCGATCGAGCAGGCGGGCCTGCGCGAGGGGCGCAAGATCATGATCGGCGGCGGGCAGATCGACAACGCGGTGTGCACCTACACCCGTGCCGACGCGTTCGGCGTCAACGCCGTCGATGCGGTGACGCTGAGCAAGGGCTGGATCGGCGTCGCCGCGTGATCGCGGCCGGCGGCGAGACGGATTCCCGGATGCCCTGCGCGCGCGGCTTCGACGTGCTGAAGGCGGTGGACGGCCTGCCGGAAGGATCGGCGAGCCACAGCCGGCTGCGGCGCGAAGTCCTCGATCTCGCGCGCGACGAAGGGCTCGTCGAAGCCGCCTACAGCTACCGCATCGTCGCGCTCGACGCGCCGGCGGGTGAGTGGCTGCGCGCGGGCGGTGAGGCCTTCCATGCGCCGTGGCTGCTGCCCGAATCGGGACGGTTGACCGCACTGGCTTGCGCGAGCTGCACCATCGGCGCGGGCATCGAGAGGCGCGTCGCGAGCCTCGTCGCCGCGCGCCGGGCGTCGCGTGCGCTGGCGCTCGACCAACTCGGCAACGAGCTGCTGTTCGAAGTCTCCCGCATCGCGCAGGACCGCATGCTCGCCGACGCGAGGCGCCGGGCGCTCACGATGGCGGGCGAGCTGCGCCCCGGCGATCCGGGCCTCGCGCTCGACGCCCAGGCCGCCGTGCTGCGGCTCGCGGATGCCGCCGCGATCGGCATCGAGCTCAACGCCGGCCTGCTGATGCGCCCGCACAAATCGACGTCGATGGTGCTCGGCGTCGGCATCGACCTGCCGGCCGTATCGTGGTCGCGCTGCCAGCACTGCCGCTCCCGCGCAAGATGCCGGCACGGCGCGGCAGTGGCTGCGGCCGCCTGATCCTGACGAAAACGCTGCGGAGCCTCCATGACCAGTCGTGACAAACCGTTCGCGCGGGCACTGACGCTGAACTTCCCGCAGCTCGGCCGCGCCATTACCGCGAGCGGCGGCGAGACGGTCCTCCAGAGCGCGCGGCGCCACGGCATTCGCATCGTCGGCGCGTGCGGCGGCCGCGGCACCTGCGGCGCGTGCATGGTGCACATCAGTGACGGCGAGATCGAAGCCGATCATGCCGATCCCGCCGCCCCGTCGCCCGCCGCGCCGGCAAACCGGAAGAAATGGGTCCGCGCCTGCCGGGTTCGCGCCCGCAGCAACTGCACCGTCGAAGTCGCGCCGCGCTCGCTCGCACCGGTCGCGCGCGCGGACGTCGCGGGCGACGGCGACGCCGACCTCCTGCGCCTCGACGCGGCGGTCGTGAGCCGCGAGGTGCACGTCGCCGAAGCGACGCTCGCCGACAATGTCGCCGACATCGACCGCGTGATCCGCGCGCTCGCCGTGCCGCTCGACACGCCCGGCGCGCCGTCGATCGGCACGGTCGACCTGGTCGCCGCGCGGCAGCTGCCGCAGATGCTGCGCGACGCCGCCTGGTCGCTGCGCCTGTGCCTGAGAGGCTCCGAGCTGATCGATGTCGCCCCGCCGGGCAGCCGCATGCTCGGGCTTGCTGTGGACCTCGGCACGACCAACGCGGCCGGCTTCCTCGTCGATCTGCAAAACGGCACGCGCCTGGCCAGCCTCGGCCTCGAAAACCCGCAAGTCGCATGGGGCGCGGACCTGATCAGCCGCATCGATTACACCGTCGGCGGGCCAGCGGAGGCGGCCGACGAACTGCGCGCGGCGGCGCTCGCCGTGATCGATGCGCTCGCCCATGACCTGTGTGCCGCGGTCGGCGCGAGAGCGACCGAAATCGTCGACGTCGTCGTCTGCGGCAACACTGCGATGCATCACCTGCTGCTCGGGCTGCCGGTGCGGCAACTCGGCCGCGCGCCGTTCGTCGCGGCGGTGCGCGACGCCATGGACGTCAAGGCGCGCGAGTTCGGCCTCGCCGTGAGCCCCGGCGCGTATGTCCACGTCGCGCCGAACGTCGGCGGCTTCGTCGGCGGCGATCATGTCGCCGCGCTGCTCGCGACCGAAAGCCACTGGCGCGCCGCCGCGACGAGTCTCGTGATGGACATCGGCACGAACACCGAAATCTCGCTGATCCACGACGGCGTCTTCCTGTCCGCGTCGAGCCCGTCGGGGCCGGCGCTCGAAGGCGGCCACATCTCGTGCGGCATGCGCGCCGCCGAAGGCGCGATCGAACGCGTCGGTCTCGACGGCGGCCGCCTCGCGGTGCGCACGATCGGCGGCAAGGCGCCGCTCGGCCTGTGCGGCTCGGGCGTGCTCGACACGCTGGCGACGCTGCGCCGCGCCGGCATCGTCGATCGCCGCGGGCGCATCCAGGCGCCGCACCGCGACGTCGGCGGACAGGACGGCGAACGCTTCGCGGTGCTCGCCCCCGGCGTCCATTTCACCCAGGCCGACGTGCGCGCGGTGCAGCTCGCGAAAGCCGCGATCCGCACCGCCGTCGACCTGCTGCTCGCCGACGCCGGGCTCGAGGCGCCGGCGATCGGGCGCTTCATCATCGCCGGCGCTTTCGGCACCTACATCGACATCGACAGCGCGGTCGCGATCGGCATGTTCCCGGATCTGCCGCGCGAGCGTTTCGTCCAGGTCGGCAACGCGGCCGGCGCCGGCGTGCGGCAGATGCTCGCCAGCACGGCAGCCCGCAGCCGCGCACGGCAGCTCGCCGCCGGCTGCCGCTATGTCGAGATGAGCACGCGCGCGCAGTTCCAGCGGGCGTTCATGCACAACATTGGATTCCACTGAAGCACACACGGAGGAAAGATCGTGACGACAGGCAACAGCTTCGACATCCGGATCATCGGCGAGCGCATCAACCCCGGCTTCAAGAGCACGCGGGCGCTGTTCGACAACAGCGACATTCCCGGCATCCAGGCGCTGGCCATCAGGCAGGTCGAGGCCGGAGCGGTGTACCTGAACGTGAATGTCGGCTCGCAGGCGATGACCGACCGCCCGTTCCTGACCGACGTGATCCAGGCGATCCAGGACGTCGTGGACGTGCCGCTGTCCTTCGACGTGCCGAACACCGAGCTTTTCGAACTGTGCCTGAAAACCTACGACCGTGACGCGGCGGGCGGCGAGCTGGCGATCGTCAATTCCATCACCGAGCACCGCTGGGACGCGATGGACCTGTACCGCGAGCATCCGTTCAAGGTCATGGTCATGGCCTCGGAGAGCGTCGTCGATGGCGTCGCGAAGAACAACAAGACCGCCGAGGATATCGCCTCGACGGCGCGGCGCGCGGCGCTGCGCCTGCGCGACGACTGCGGCATGCCGATGGATCACATCTACATTGACCTGTCGGTCAGCGCGATCATCGCCGACACTGAAGGCCTCAACCGCGCCACGCTCGACGCGGTGCGGCTGATCGGCACCGACCCGGACCTCGAAGGCCTGCACATGACCGGCGGGCTGTCCAACATCGGCCAGCAGCTGCCGGCGAAAGCCGCCGACGGCTCGGACCTCAAGCATTGCCTCGAGAACGCCTTCCTCACGCTCGCGGTGCCTTTCGGCTTCGACACCGTGCTCGGCACGCCGTGGCGCGGCTATCACCCGCTGCCCGAGGACGACTACGTACTGACGACCTACCGCCACTTCCTCGACCAGAAAGGCAGCCAGGCGCTGCGCGCGGTGCGCAAGTTCTACAAGGCGTGACGCGATGCCGACCGAAACCATCATTGTCGACAGCTACTTCGACGGCGAGCGCCACCACGAGCACGGCCCATACGGCTTCCTGATCACCGAGGGGCGGATCGCCGCAATCCTGCCGGCAGCCCAGCTCGCGCTCGTCGCGCCCCCGGCCGCGACGCCGCAATGCGCGGCATTCCTGATGCCGGGCCTCGTCGACGCCCACGTGCACCTGTTCCTCGATGGCACCCAGCTCGACGCGACGCGACGTGCGGACTACTTGAAGGCGCCGCTCGACGAGATGCTCGCGGTGGCGGCGCACAACGCGGCGGCGACGCTCGCGTGCGGCATCACGACGGTGCGCGACGCGGGAGACCGCTTCGGCATCAACCACCGCCTGCGGACGGCGGCCGCGGAACGGGACGCCGGCCTGCCGGCAGTACGTTCCGCCGGCCTCGGGCTGAAGCGCCCGAAGCGCTATGGCGCGTTCATGGGGCGGGACGTCGCCGACAGCGACGAGATCGTCGCCGCAGTGCATGAGCTTGCCGCCGACTGCGACGACATCAAGCTGATCCTCACCGGCATCATCGATTTCGACGCCGGCTGCGTCGCCGGCGAGCCGCAATTCGACGTGGAGTCGGCGGGGCTGGTCGTGCGCACCGCGCACGCGCTCGGCAAACGCGTATTCGCGCACTGCAGCGGGACGGCCGGGCTCGATGTCGCGATCGCGGCGAAAGTGGATTCGATCGAGCACGGTTTCTTCATGACGCGCGACAGGGTCCGGGCGATGGCCGAGCGCGGCATCGCGTGGACGCCGACCTTCGCGCCGGTGCATTTCCAGTGGGCGCGCCCCGAAGTCGCAGGGTGGTCACCGCAGACCGTCGACAACATCGCCCGCATCCTCGGCGAACATGCGGAAAACCTCGTGCGCGCCGACGACGCGGGCGTCACGCTGCTGTGCGGCTCCGACGCCGGAAGCCACGGCGTCGGCCATGGCGCCGGGCTGCTCGACGAGCTGCAGTGGCTGCACGAAGCCGGGCTGTCGGTGGCGGCAGTGCTGCGCGCGGCGACCGCGGCGGCCCGGCGTCACTGGGGCGAACCGGCGCTGCTCGCCGCAGGCGCGGCGTTCGACGCGGTGCTGCTCAGGGCGTCGCCATTCGAGCGTTTCGGCGCGCTGCGCGAGCCGGTCGTGGTGTTCCGCGACGGCCGGCGGCTCGCGTCGCCTCTTGGCGTGACAACGCGCCCGGGCGCAACGGAGCGCAGCCGGACGTGGCTGGCGGAAGCCTGAAACAAGCGGCGGCGGCCTCGGGAGCGTCGGACGCCCCCGAGGCCGGCCCGCCGGGATCGGCTACTGCATGAGCATCGCCTTCGCGTCCGCGAGCAGCTTGTCGCCGTCGTAGCCTTTGGCCGTGACCTCCTTGACCCATTCGAGCGCCACGCCCTCGGAGGCCTTGATCCAGTTCTGCACTTCGGCGGCCGGCACGGTGTAGAACGCGTTGTTGCGCGCTTCGGCCAGCTTGCGGTTCGGCGCTTTCGCCTCATCCCAGATCCGGCCAATCCAGGCCGAGGTCTCGGCGCCGCTGTTCGCATCGATCACTTTTTTCAGCTCGGGAGGCAGGCTCTCGTATTTGGCCGGGTTCATCGCCAGGACGAAAATGGTGTTGGCGATATTCGGCAACGAAGAATCGGTCTCGGTGTGGTACTTCACGATTTCGTCGAGCTTGAGCCCCGGCATCACCTCCCACGGCAGCAGCGCACCGTCGATGACCCCTTTGGCGAGGCTTTCCGGGACCTGCGGCACCGGCATCGGCACCGGCGTCGAGCCCAGCGCCGCAACCAGCTTGGTCGACAGGCGGCTCGGCGCGCGCAGCTTCAGCCCGGCGAAGTCCGCGATCGTCCTGACCTGCTTCTTCGTCGTGTGGATCTGCGCCCCTTCGTGAGTGTGGAAGGCGAGCGGCCGCACGCCCTTGTATTCCTCGGCGGCGTACTTCGCGGCGTAGTTCCACAACGCGCGGCTGGCTTTTTCGGCGGTGCTCGTCATGAACGGCAGCTCGAACACTTCGGTGACCGTGAAGCGCGCCGCCTGGTAGGTCGGGACGGTCAGGATGATGTCCGCGACGCCGTCTTTCGCCTGGTCGAACAGCTGCGTCGGCATGCCGCCCAGCTGCATCGACGGATAGATCTGGCACTTCAGCCCGCCGGCGGATTCCGCGGCGATCTTCGCGCACCACGGGCCGAGCAGCCTGGTCTGGGCGGTGGAGCTCGGCGGCAGCATGTGATGGACCTTGAGTACGACTTCCGCATGCGACGGCAAGGCGCCCGCCATGGCCCCTGCGGCGAGCACAGGTAAGAGAAGCGCGCGTGTTTTCATGCTTTGGGTCTCCCGGGAATCAGTCGGACTGGCTGCCGACGGCGACGTGATGGCGGCCTCGCGGAGGCACGAGGGACGGTGAAGGCGCGGTGGCTCGATTCGTCTGCCCGAGCCCTGGGCGAAGCCGCACTCCGGCTTTGGTGAGGATCGGGTGCGCGCACTCAACCCGCATACTTGCGGGCGGCGGCGAACATCGCGCGGACGTTGTCGACCGGCGCCTCGTCGGGCAGGCCGAACGCACAGTCGAGGATCAGCTTGCCGCCTTTGTGAAACACGTTTTCGGCGAGGTGGCGCACCGCGGCGTCGACCTCGGCGGGCGTCCCGGTGGTCATCATCGACGGCGACAAATTGCCGCGCAGCGCCACCACGTCGCCGAGCACTTCGAACGCCTTGACCATGTCGGTGCGCTCGAACCAGTAGATGCACTTGCCGGGCGGGACATCCTTGATGATCTCGAGCCGCTTCGTGCAATCGGCTTCCCACAGCGGCATCGGGATCAGGCCGGCGTCGATCAGGCCGATCAGCAGGCGGCGGAACGACGGCCACCAGAACGTCTCGAACTGCTTCGGCGACATGAACGCGTCGGGCGCCCAATGCACCGGGATGAACACGATGGGATTGCCGGAAGCGCGCGCGGCCGAGACGATCTGCTTCAGCAGGAACACCGCAACCTTGTCCAGCAGGGCCAGCAACTGGTCCTTCTTGCGGTACAGGTCCTTCATCATGCCGGTCGCGCCGCGAAAGTAGTCGGCGATGAAGTCGTAGGGCGCGATGCCTGTCGTGCCGTTCGTGCTCGGGTAGCCGAGCGTCGCCAGGCGGTCGGTGAAGGCGATATGGTGCTGCGCGAAGCGCTCGGCCTCTTCAGCGGCCCGGATGACTTTTTCCAGCGCCTCGCGCACCCGCGGCTTCGCGAACGGGCGGATGCCGCCGAGCAGCCGGAAGTAGTACAGCCCGGGAAGATAAGGCAGGTCCTCGAAGCCCTCGAACGCCGAGGCGACACGCGGCAGGTAGGTGTGCAGGTAATAGCCGGTCGGATCGAAGATGAAGTCTTCGTACTCGTCGGCTTTCATGTATTCGCGGTCGAGGTACTGGAACGGCTGGTCGTCGCCGACGCCGTGCCCCGGCCACTGCAGCTGCTTGAAACCGATGGCTTCGAGCGACGGGCCGGCGGTCGCCGTGAGCAGCAGCGGACTGACGACGTCGGGGTCGAATTCCAGCACCGCGCGCTCGCCGATCTCGCGCGTCTTTTCGTAGTCGTACATCAGCTCGCGGCACGTGATGCCGGCGTAGCGGGCGAGCCAGAATGTCGAGTAGAAAGCCACCGGCATGCGGTCCGGCTGCTTCAGCGCGACGCAATCGATGATCCGCTGCCAGCGCGTGTCGAAGGCGGAAGGGGTGGCGGCGACCGCGGCCGGGGTTTCATCGAGCGTTTCGCAGATGTCGTTCATCGTGTGCATTGCCTCCCTGCGGCTGAGGGCCAATATCCGGAAAGTGCTAGAGTCCGTCAATCCGCTCCGATGGATTAGGGAAATCCAAAAAATGAATCTTCATTCAGTGGATCTGAATCTATTGGTAGTCTTCGATGCGATCCTGCGCCACAAGAGCGTCAAGGACGCCGGAGCCGAGCTCGGCCTCAGCCAGCCGGCGATGAGCTATGCGCTGGCGAAGCTGCGCACGACCTTCGACGATCCGCTGTTCTTCCGCACCGGAATCGAGATGCTGCCAACGGCGCGCGCGTCGCTGCTGGCGATGCCGATCGGCGAGGTGATCGAAAAGATAAAGAACGACGTCTTCGGCGCCGCGCCGTTCGACCCGGCGCAATCGACGCGCCGCTTCACGCTGTGCATGGCCGACATCGGCGAGAGCAACTATGTGCCGATGCTGATGAACGCGCTGCAGGTCAAGGCCCCGGGCGTCAGCCTCCGAACCGTGTTCATGCCATCGAACGCGATGAAGGAAGCGATGCTCACTGGGGAAGTCGACCTCGCGATCGGCCCCTTCACCGACCTCGAACAGGGCCAGTATTTCCAGCAGGGGCTGCTCGACTGCGGCTTCGTCTGCATCGTCCGCGCGGACAACCCGCTCGCACGGGGCGAGCTGACGATGGAGCGTTTCCTCGCGGCGCGCCACGTCACGGTGAGCTCCCCCGCCCGCAGCATGGTGCTGATCGAGCAACACATGCGCCAGCTCAGGCTCGATCTCAACGTGAAACTGCGGGTGTCGAGCTTCCTGAGCCTGCTCCACATCGTCACCCGCACCGATCTCATCGCGGTGGTTCCCGCCGAGGTCGCGCGCACGCTGAAGGAATCGGGCGGGGTCGAGGCCTTGCCGCTGCCTTTCGACGCGCCGACCTTCACGATCCGCCAGTTCTGGCACCAGCGCTTCCATAACGACCCGGGCAACCGC
Organism: Aromatoleum anaerobium; assembly: GCF_012910705.2. Taxonomy (GTDB): domain Bacteria; phylum Pseudomonadota; class Gammaproteobacteria; order Burkholderiales; family Rhodocyclaceae; genus Aromatoleum; species Aromatoleum anaerobium. The sequence goes on from NZ_WTVG02000035.1 coordinate 267,734, forward strand.
TGGCTGCGCCGCGAAATCCACCACTTGTTCCGGCCCCTCGCCACGGCCTGAGCGCGCGCCGCAGGATGCTGTTTCGGCTGGAATAGAATGATCACTCGTTCGGCGCCTTGCCACAGCCCCCATCGAAGCCGGACGCGATGGAGCGCGGCCTGCAACGGAAGCACGCATTTTGCAGTTGACCGATCCGCGCGCACACGTCACCTTCTCGTCGAAGGCGGTACGACGGGCCTCGCGTGGACGCTGACGAAACTTCCGCGCAGGCCGTCCCGATGACCCCGGCCGCCACCCGTAATGGAAGAGAGATCACGATGCACACCGCGGATACCCAAAGCGCCGGACCGGTCGCGAGCGGCGATGAAACGGACCAGCGGAACACCCGCCTCGTCGCTTCATGCCGGTTGCCGACCCCCTGGGCCACCTTCCGGATGCACGGCTTCGAAGAGCCGGCGACCGGGCGCGAGCACGTCGCGCTGACGCTTGGCACGATCGCCGACGGCAAGCCGGTGCTGACCCGCGTTCACTCCGAGTGCCTCACCGGCGACGCCCTGTTCAGCCGGCGCTGCGACTGCGGCCCGCAACTCGAAGCGGCGCTCGCAGCGATCGCCGCCGAAGGGCGCGGCGTGCTGCTGTACCTGCGCCAGGAAGGCCGTGGCATCGGCCTGCTGAACAAGGTCCGCGCCTACGCGCTGCAGGACGAAGGCGCGGACACCGTCGAAGCCAATCACCTCCTCGGCTTCGACGCCGACACGCGCGATTACGCGGTCGCCGCCTCGATGCTGCGCGAACTCGGTATCGCCTCGCTGCGGCTGATGACGAACAATCCGCGCAAGGTCGACGCGCTCGAGCAGTACGGCATCGCGGTCGCCGAGCGCGTGCCGCACGTCATCGAGCCGAACCCGCACAACGCGAACTACCTGCGCACCAAGGCGCAGCGGCTCGGCCACCTGCTCGCCGGACACTGACGCGGCAACGGCGCACGGCCGTTGCCGCTCGCCTCACGGCTTGACCGCGATCTTCAGCACCCCGTCGCGCTGGTTCGCGAACAGGTCATAGGCGGCGACGATGTCGTCGAGCGCGTAGGTGTGCGTCACGAGGGCGCCGAAATCGGCGCGACCGGACGCGACGACGTTCATCAGCCGGCGCATCCGCTCCTTGCCGCCGGGGCACAGAGAAGTGACGATCTTGTTGTCGCCGAGGCCGGCGTGGAACGCGCCAAGCGGGATCGTCAGGTCGCTCGAATACACGCCCAGGCTCGACAGCGTGCCGCCCGGCTTGAGCACGCGCAGCGCCGATTCGAACGTCGATTGCAGGCCGAGCGCCTCGATCGCGGCATCCACGCCGCGCCCGCCGGTGATCCTGAGGATTTCGCTGACGATATCGACTTCGCGGAAGTTCAGCGTCACGTCGGCGCCCATGTTGCGCGAGATCCGCAGACGTTCGTCGACGCCGTCGACGGCAATGATCAGGCTCGCACCGCGCAGCTTCGCACCGGCGGTCGCGCACAGCCCGATCGGTCCCTGCGCGAACACTGCGACGATGTCGCCGATGCGGATGTTCGCGGCTTCGGCGCCGGCAAAGCCCGTCGACATGATGTCCGGGCACATCAGCACCTGCTCGTCGGTGAGGCCGTCCGGAACCGGGGCGAGGTTCGCCGTCGCGTCCGGCACGAGGACGTAGTCGGCCTGAGCGCCGTCGATCGTGTTGCCGAAACGCCAGCCGCCCATCGGCTTGTAGCCGTGGCCGACATGGCCGCCATCCTGCGACGGCACGCCGTCCTGGCAGCCGTAGGACGTGAAACTCGGGCAGATCGCGCCCGCGATCACGCGCTGCCCTTCGACGTAGCCCTGCACGTTGCTGCCGAGCCGTTCGATGACGCCGACCGGCTCGTGGCCGATCGTCAGCCCGGTTGCGACCGGATATTCACCCTTGAGGATATGGACATCGGTGCCGCAGATCGTCGTCGTCGTGATGCGCATCAGCGCGTCGTTCGGGCCGACCGCCGGAACCGGTTTTTCGACGAGCTCGATGCGACCCGGCGCTTTGAAGACGGCTGCTTTCATGATGGTCATGGCAATGCTCCGCTGAGGGATGAAACAATGACATCAGTCTATGCCCCGATGCGGGACCGCGCAAACGCGGCCGCCGTGACGCCGAACACGACGTGGGCAGCGGCCGTGATCCAGTCTCTCGCGACATCGAACCACGGAAACACGAGCGTGAAGCCGTACATGTTCACCACGAACAGCGCGAGGCCGAATACGCCGCCGGCGAGCAGCGCCCGGCGCGTGTCGAGCGCGGCGGCCAGTGGCGCCAGCACCACGCCGTAGACGATCGACAGGGCGAAATGCACGACGGTCGCGACGAGCATCACGACGACATCGAAAGTCGCCGGCGGCGGCAGTACGCCCGGGCCCATGACAATTGCCGCCGCGAGCCGCGCATCGCGAAAGAGAATGCCGGGCAGCGCCTCGGAGAAGAGCCACCACAACGCGAGCTGCGCCCCCGTCGCGACGACCCCGGCAACGATTCCGGCGATGGCGCCGCTCACGACGAGCCGCCTTGCGCGACCGCCACCCCGGGAAGAGCCTGTTCGCATTGCTGGATCTCCTGTTGCTCGGCGCGAAGGCTACTGCGAGGGCTGCTCCTCGGGGCGTCGTCCTCGTCAGGCCACAGTGGCGCGCTTCATGCAGGCGCGATAGCGCATGTGCACCCGCTCGGCAAACCACGCGGTCGTGAGCTTGCGCTGGATCTTCGGGCTCTTGAGCTCGATGCGCGGCATCGCTTCGCGCGGCACGCGGGCTCCGGCGGCCTGGTCGACCATCGCGAAGACGCGCAGGTAAAGCTGGGTACGCGCGAACGACTCGCGCTTTTCCTGCCGCAACGCGGCGAGGATTTCCGCGGAATCGAGTTTCAACCGTCCGGACAGCGCCATCACCGCCTTCTGCGTCGCGCTGGCCTCACCGCTCGGTTCCCCGTTTTCGTAACGCAACAGATCCCCGTCGAGGACCAGCTTGACGCCGGTCAGCCGCGCCACCGCCTGCTGGAAGGCCGCATTGCGGCTGCTGTAATGCCCGGCGTTGAAATCGGCGAAGCGAAACAGCGGGTCGTGATACGGCGCCGGGTAATCGAGCAGGTGGGCAATGCCGAAATAAAGTCCGCCCGGACGGGTGAATACCGCGTTGCGCAGCCCCTTGCCGGACCCCCCGCCGTATTCCGGGGCGGCCCGTGCATGCGCTTCGGCGAACGCAATGCTGACCTGCATCGGCCCGCCGGTGTGCACCGGGTTGTAGCCGCTCAGCAGCAACCGGCCGCCGGGCAGCTCGGCGATCATGTCGTCATAGAGCAGGCTCATCTCCCGCTCGGTGCGGAGCGTATCGAGCCGGCGCTTGTATGTCTGGCCGTCCGGCGACGGTTTCGCCAGCGCCGCCTCCAGCGCGAGCTTCGGGATATGGAAGCGCTGGCGACGCGCCTCGATTTCTCGCCATGCGATGCGCGACAGCCCCGGCACCACCGGGTCGGCGACAAAGCCCGATTCCTGTTCGATGACGGCAATCGCGGCACAGAAGTTTTCGGCGGTCGGCGCAAGGCGCAACGCGGCAAAAGCCGCGAAGATGTCCGCGGCCCAGCCGTCCCTGTCCCGCGTCACGCTCGGCGGCAGCAGCTCCAGCACCCGTGCGACGCCCTGCTGGCGGCCCGGGTAGCGCGGCGCCGAGATCGGGCCGACCGGCGCCGGCGGGAAAATCGCCTCCGGCGGCTCCGATGCCGGAGGTGCCGCGGGGCGCACGACGGGCGCAGGCGGCGGGAGGGCAGGCTCGCGAACGGTTTTCGGCAACCGGACCTCGACCGGGGCCGGCGCCTGGGCCTCGACCACCGGCTCGGAAATCGTGGTGCAGCCTGCGAGCAGCGCGCATGCGGCAAGTGCGAAACCTCTGATGTTCGCGATTCCCTGGGCTTTCCTCATCGTTCTCCTTGTTCGTCAGCGGGCGAAAGACGGATTTTTCATCCCGCCCCAACCCGGCATTATCGTGGCGCCATCGAGCACTGCGAAGCTGCCGGCGGCCTCGTGCCGGCTCGCCGGCGCGGCTGAAACGGCCCGCATCGTACCGCACGGCGCGATGCGCCGCTCGTCGTCACGGTCGGCCGGCAATTCTCGGGGCACCAACGGTACGCCCTCTCCCGGCTCGCCCGACAGGGATCTGCGGTGACACTCGTATCGATGCACCGGCCCGGACTGCGGCACAATACGCACGAATCCCCGGTCGATGCGACCTCGCCCCGCACGACGACGTGACCCCGACAAAGGAATCGAGCTCCCGATGCGGCTCCTGCACACTTCCGACTGGCATCTCGGCCAGTCCCTGCATGACTTCGACCGCACCTACGAGCATCAGCAATTCCTCGACTGGCTGCTGGTCCTGATCGCCACCGAGCGGCCCGATGTCCTGCTGATCGCCGGCGACGTCTTCGACAACGCGAATCCGTCGGCCGGCGCGCAGCACCAGTTGTACCGTTTCCTCACCGCCGCTCGCGAGCGCATGCCGCATCTGTCGATCGTCATCATCGCCGGCAATCACGACTCTCCGGGGCGGCTCGAGGCCACTTCGCCGTTTCTGGAGCTGTTCGACGCCGCCGTCGTCGGCCACGTCCATCGCCGTGCCGATCAGTCGATCGACGTCGAACGCCTGGTGGTGCCGCTGAGGAATCGCGAAGGGACTGTCGCCGCGTGGTGCCTCGCGATCCCGTTCCTGCGCCCGGGCGACGTGCCCCGCGTCGCCGGCGAAGGCGAGCACGACGCGTACCTCGCGGGCGTCGCCGAACTCTATCGCCAGGCACTCGCGGTGGCGCAATCGCGTCGCCAGCCGGGCCAGGCGATCGTCGCAATGGGCCATTGTCACATGGCCCACGGCAAGCTCTCGGAACTCTCGGAACGCCGCATCGTCATCGGCGGCGCCGAAGCACTGCCCGCTGGCATTTTCGACGCGGCGGTCGCCTACGTCGCGCTCGGGCACCTGCATCTGGCGCAACCGGTCGGCGGCCGCGACCACATCCGCTACAGCGGCAGCCCGTTGCCGATGTCGTTCGCCGAGCTCGACTATCCGCACCAAGTCGTGTGCGTCGAGCTCGACGGTGAAGCAGTCGCCGAAATTCGTCCGGTACGCGTGCCGCGCAGCGTCGAGCTGATCCGCGTGCCGAAGACCCATGCCTCGATCGACGAAGTCCTGCCCTTGCTCGAAGCGCTCGATCCGGGCGCGGCAGCCGAAAGTCCCGCCCACGCCCATCCCTACCTCGAAGTGCGCGTCCGGCTCGACGCCCCCGAGCCGGGGCTGCGCGCCCGCATCGAGGCAGCGCTTGCCGGCAAGCCGGTGCGGCTCGCGCGCATCGACCCGCTCAGTTCGCGCAGCGGCGATGCGCCCGCCAGTTCCGCGATGTCGCTAGGCGACCTCGAACGGCTCGCGCCCGAAACGGTGTTCGCGCGCTTGTGCGAACAGCGCCTCGGCGGCGATCCCGACGAGCGCGAAGTCCTGCTCGGCGCGCTCGCGGCGGCCTTCGCCGAACTCGCGATCGAGCCCGCCGAGAGGACTTCCGCATGAAGATCCTCGCGATCCGCGGCAGCAACCTCGCTTCGCTGGCCGGCGCGTTCGAAGTCGACTTCCAGGCCGAGCCGCTGGCCTCGACCGGACTTTTCGCGATCAGCGGTCCCACCGGCGCGGGCAAAAGCACGCTGCTCGACGCGTTGTGCCTCGCGCTTTTCGACGATACACCGCGCCTGCGCAACGCCGGCGGACGGGGCATTGAACTGCAGGGCAATCGCATCAAAATGCGGATGCCATTGTCGTTGACCCACTGAAAAAACCGTTAACAGTCAATGGATTACGCCGGGGCTGTTCACAGGATCTTGATTTGTGTAGTTTTCTGTCTTTTTGGGGTGACTCATGGAGACGGGAAATCGGGGAACTGGAAGCGAGAAGTTGTCGCTGGTGGAGGCGTTTTCTGGCCTTCCTGATCCGCGTGTGGCGGGACGGTCGAAACACGACTTGGTGGAGATACTGGTGATCACGGTCTGCGCCCTGGTGTGCGGGATCGACGACTTTGTCGGCGTTGAAGACTGGTCCAAGGAGCGCCTTGACTGGTTGCGGCGCTTCTTGAAGCTGGAGAACGGGATTCCGTCGCACGACACTATTGGCCGTCTGTTCGGGCTGCTGGACAAGAAAGCGCTGGAGGCAGGGTTCCGCCGCTGGGTCGGCGGCGTGCTGCCGGCGCTGGCCGAAGGCACGGTCGTGGCGATCGACGGCAAAGCGAGTCGGCGCAGTCGTCAGGCGGGCAAGCAGGCATTGCACATGGTCAGTGCGTTCGCCGCCGAGGCCGGATTGGTGTTGGGGCAGGAAGCCTGTGCCGAGAAGTCCAACGAACTGACCGCGATTCCCGTCCTGCTGGAAGCCCTGATGCTCAAGGGTGTCATCGTCACCATCGATGCCATGGGTACCCACGCCAACATCGCCCAATCGATTCGGGACAAGGAAGCCGATTACGTCCTGTCCGTGAAGGACAACCAGCCGACCCTGGCTGAATCGATCACGACCTTCTTCGAGATCGGCCAGTCCGAGGGCTGGAAAGCGACCAGGCACACCTACGTCGAGTCGGTCGAGAAGGATCACGGCCGTCTGGAAGTGCGCCGCTGCTGGGCCTTCGATCAACTGGCGTGTTTGGCCAATCCGCAGCAATGGCCGGACCTCATGATGTTCGGGGTGATTGAGGCAGAACGGACGATCAACGGCAAGACCAGCTGCGAGCGTCGCCTCTATATCGGCAGCATTGCCGCCGATGCCGCAACGCTGGCGAATGCGGTTCGCAGTCATTGGGGCATAGAAAATCGTGTTCATTGGTGCCTCGATGTCGCCTTGAACGACGACCAGATGCGTGCCCGCGTAAAGAACGCCGGCGCCAACCTCGCCATCATTCGTCGTCTTGTCCTCAATCTCTTTCGCCTCGACTCTTCTCGAAAAACCGGCATCCACACTCGACGCATCATCGCCGCCTCTTCCGACTCCTACCGCGAAACTATCTTGGGACTACAGGGGATTTGATGCGATTGCCCTGCATTGAACTGCCCGACGTCGGAACGGAGACAACCTTGCCGAACGACCGGCGCAACATCCTGCGCCGCGGTTGCGCCGAAGCGCAGGCGGAAGTCGACTTTCGCGGCAATGACGGCGTCGGCTACCGGGCCCGCTGGAGCGTGCGCCGGGCACGCAGCAAGGCGAACGGCAAGCTGCAGCAGTCCGAGATGTCGCTGTGTCGCATCGAGGATCTGCAGCCGGTTGGCGGGCGGTTGAAATCCGAGGTGCTGCCGGCCATTGCCGCGCGCATCGGCCTTTCGTTCGAGCAATTCACCCGCGCCGTGCTGCTCGCGCAGAACGAGTTCTTCACTTTTCTCAAGGCCGGCGAAGACGAGCGGGCGACGCTGCTGCAGACGCTCACCGCGACCGACCGCTTCGAAGTGCTGTCGCGGCGCGCCTACGAGCGCAACAAGCTGGAGCAGCAGAAGCTCGAAGCCTTGAAGGCGCAACTCGAGCACCAGCAGCCGCTTGCCGCGGAAGAACGCGCGCACATCAACGAGGCGCGGGCCGGCACGAAAGCCGCGCTCGCCGAGCAGGAATCGCTGGAAAAGCACCTGCAGACGCAGCTCCAGTGGCACCGCGAGCTCGACCTGGCGCGGGAGCGTGAAGCCGAGGCGCGCGCGATGCTCGACAGGGCGCTCGCGCAGCGCGAAGCGGCGAGCGCGCGGCGCGAACATCTCGCCCACGTCGAAGCGGTTCAGCCAGCCCGCGCAATGGTCACCGAGAGCGAGCGGCTGGCGCGCGAACACGGCAACGCCACTGCCCGCGCGGCGCAAGCCGAAGCGGCCGTCGAGGCCGCTGCCAGCCTCGTCGCGACAGCGAACACCAGCCGGATTGCCGCGGATGCTGCCCTTGCCGACGCCGAGGCGGTGCAGCAGCACTTCCACCCGCTGATCGCCCGTGCGCGGCAACTGGACACCGAAATCGCCGCGCTACGCCCGGAACATGCGAAGGCTGCACGCGCGCGCGAAGAAGCCGCGGCGGCGCTCGCCAAAGCGCGCAACGATGCCGACAGCAACGCCGCAGCGCGCAGCGCCCGGCTCACCCGGCTTGCAGCCGCCCAGGCGTGGCTCGCTGCCTCCGCGCCGCTCGCACCGCTGGCAGAGGGCTGGATCAAGTGGGATTCGCTACTTGAGCACGCGGCGATCGAACGCCGCGCTCGACTCGCCGCACGCGCAAAGCTGCAGCAGCTGACGCAACAGTCCCGCAGCGAGGCCGATGCGCTGAAGGCCGCCGTGATCACCCAGTCCGCCACCGCGCAGGAACTGGCGCGGCGGGAAACCGAAGTGGCCACGGCGACGAACGCGCTCGAATGCTTCGACGTCGCGACGCTCGCTGCGCGCCGGTCCGGGCTCGAGACGAAGCAGCAGGCCATCCAGTCCGCCGAGCGCACCTGGCGGGATTTGTGCGCTCTCCAGGCGCAGCGAAACGATCTGGCCAGTCAGTGCGAGGCGCAGCGCGAAGCCTTGGCAGCCAACCAGATGCGCGGCGCGGAACTCCGCGCCCTGCGGCCAGCCGCGGAAGCCGCTTTTGCGCAGGCCGACCAGGGCTGGAAAGTCGTGTTCGAGGCGACGCAGGCGAGCGTCGAAGCGTTGCGCGCGCAACTTCGGCCGGACGCGCCTTGCCCCGTGTGCGGCGGCGCAGACCACCCCTATGTCGCCCGCCACCCGGCTTTCGATGACGCGCTCAACCGGCTTGCAGGGGAACGCGAACGCTGTCAAAGCGTCCTGCACGAGCTGACAATCGAGGAACAGGCGCTCGCCAAGGACACCGCGGCGCGCGACAGGCAGCGGGCGGAAATCGCGCCCCGACTTGCGGCTCTCGATCAGCAGCAGGTGGTGCTGCACGACGCGTGGGGTGATGCACTGCGTGACCTCGGCGAGTTTTTCGCGCCAAGGCCGGCCGACGACGGCGCGACGATATCGGCGTGGCTCGCAGCGTGCAACACGGAACTTCGCCAGGCGGCGCAGAGCCTCGCCACCGACGAAGCCGCGTACCGCCACGCGCAGGAAAAACGCCAGGCGGCGCAGCAGGCACTCGACGACAGCCGCAAAGCGGAGCACTGCGCCCGCGAGGCCGTCACGCGGCTGCAATCGGCCGCAGACCGGACAGCCGCGGCCCTGCAATCCGGCGCCGAAATGCAGGCGCAGTGCGAAATCCGCCTCGAGGATCTGCTCGCCCAGCTGGACGCCGCACATCTTCAGCCGGCGGGCGACGAGCGGACCTGGCGCGCCGCGTGGGAAGCCGATCCCGCTGCCTACCACGCCGGCTGTCGACAGTCCGTCGCCGAGTGGAGCGCCCAACGGGACACCACGACGACGCTGCAGGCGGAGATCGCGAAGCTCGACACCGAAGCGGTCGGGATTGCGCGCCTCGTCGAACAGGCAAATCTGCGGCAACGACAGGCGGACGCGGCAGCGGATGACCTTCGCCGCGCGCTCGACGCAAAAGAGGCTGCCCGTCGCACGGTTTTCGCCAGCATGACCCTCGCGGCCCAATCCGGCCCGCCGATCCCGCTACCCGCTGACACCCTGACCGTTGCCGAAATCGAAGCTGCGCTGGATGGCGCGCTGGCTGCTGCCCGCCAGCGCCGGGACGCATGCGAACAGGCTGCAAAGGAGGCCGAACAGCAACTCGCCAGCTGCCAGTCAACCCTCGCCGAGCTGGCCCGGCAAGCGGCGACGATCGCGGAATCCGGCCGCTGCGCCGCCGCAACGCTCGACGAGTGGCTCGTGGCGTTCAACCGGCAGCAGAACCAGCCGGACGAGACCGCCAATCTCGACCTTACCGCCCTGCACTTCCTTCTGGCGCAGGACGCAGCATGGATCGCGACCGAGCGCGAAGCCTTGCAGCAACTCGAGGCGGCGGTCGCGAATGCGAATGGCGGCCTCGACAGGATGCGTGACCTGCGCGAAGCGCACGAGCGCGCCCGCCCAACCGCGGCGCTGCCGGACGTCGACACGCCGGACGCCCTGCACGCCGCGCTCGCTGCAACCGTCACTCGCATCGCCGCATTGCGGGACAAACTCGGTGAGCTCGAACTCGCCCTGCGCCGCGACGCCGAAGTGCGCGAGCATTCCGCGAAACTCGTCGAGGCGATCGAGGCGCAGACCCGGGCGGCCCGCATCTGGTGGCAGATGAACGAACTCATCGGCGCCGCCGACGGCAAGAAGTTCCGCAACTATGCGCAGCAGCTTACGCTGGACATCCTGCTCGCCTACGCCAACGCGCACCTCAAGGATCTCGCGCGCCGCTACCGGCTTGAGCGCGTACCGAACAGCCTGGGGCTCATGGTGGTCGACCAGGACATGGGCGACGAGCAACGCTCGGTCCATTCGCTTTCCGGGGGCGAATCGTTCCTGGTTTCCCTCGCGCTCGCGCTAGGCCTCGCATCCCTGTCCTCGCATCGCGTGCAGGTCGAGTCGCTGTTCATCGATGAAGGTTTCGGCAGCCTTGATTCCGACACCCTGCGGGTCGCAATCGATGCGCTCGACAGCCTGCAGTCCATGGGGCGCACGGTCGGCGTGATATCACACGTGCAGGAAATGACCGAGCGCATCGGCACGCGCATCCACGTCAAACGCCTCCCCGGCGGGCAGAGCCGGGTGGTCGTGACGAAGGGGTTCTGAAACTGGAGGCTGTCGAGACGCAGGCTGGACCGCGGTCGAAGCAGAGGCCCGAGGGCCTATGCCTTCTTTCCGCTCCGGGCGACGCGGCGCTTACGCCCGAGTGGGCGGGAGTGCGATTTTCAGCGTCTGCGCTCAACAAAGCAAAGAAGCCGCTTTCCGGGTGGGGAAAGCGGCTTTTCGGCGCAAGGGGTAGTCTGACGATGACCTACT
>NZ_WTVG02000034.1 GCF_012910705.2 Aromatoleum anaerobium
CCAAAAAGGTCAGCGTCACCCGGCGACTCGTGGCCACGCTGTGCAGCGGCGTGCTGGCGTGGCAGCTCACCGGCATCGCGTTGCATCACCTCGACCTCGCGCCGGCCGATTTCATCCTGCAGTGGCTGCCCGCGGCGGTGATCCTCACCGCGTTCGCGGCGGGCGGAATCGCCAACGCGGTCAACATGATCGACGGCTTCAACGGTCTTGCCGGCGGCGCGCTGGTCATCATGTTCGGTGCGCTCGGCCTCGTGGCCTTCCAGGTGGACGACGTCGTCCTCGCGTCGGTGTGCTGGACTTTCGCCGCCGCGTTCGCCGGCTTCCTCGCGATCAACTTTCCCGCCGGCAAGATCTTCCTCGGCGACGGCGGCGCCTATCTCGGGGGCTTCGCGCTCGCCTGGCTCGCCATCCTGCTGCCCGAACGCAACACCGAAGTCTCGCCGTGGGTCAGCCTGCTGATCTGCGCCTACCCGGTGATGGAGCTGATCTTCAGCATCGCCCGCCGGCGCCACCGCGAGCACCACCCCGGCGCGGCCGACCGCCTGCATCTGCACAGCCTCGTGCATGCGCGCGTCGTGCGCCATTTTGTCCACGCCGACCACCCGACCTTGCGCAACGCAGCCGTCTCGCCGCTGATGTGGCTGTTTGCGCTCGTCCCCGCCGGCTTCGCGCAGATCGGCTGGGACAGCCGCAGCCAGTGCCTGGCCGCGGTCCTCCTCACGTTCGCGGCCTACCTGCTGTGCTACCTGCGGCTGGTGCGTTTCCGCTGGCCGTGGTCTCCCGCCTCCGCGGCCCTGGACAACGCCGAAGCGCTCGACCGCATCTGAGCGTTTTCCCCCCTTCGCGGCGATAATCCCGCCCCGGCTTCCAGTCCCGCCAGCGACACAACCGCCGCGCCACCCAAAGACATGCACACAGTGACGATCTTGCGGGCCACCTGCTGTTTGCACTCAAGCACGAAACGCTCGACTTGCTCGTGCTCTCGCGCCTGTTCAGGCACCTCGGGCGCGACGTAGTCGCGGGCATCGTCGGTGGCAACCCGGCGCGGCAGTACGTGCGGCGCCTGTGGTACGCGCGCTCAACGTCGAACTACGTATCATCGTGGTCCTGGCATAAGTGGTCCGGATACCATGCCAAGCCATAACCAACAGCTTCAAGGTTCATCCAATGCCTGAGATCAGTCGCTTCCTGGGAATCGTGATCTACATGAACTGGGCCGATCATCCCTTGCCTCACTTTCATGCGCGGTACGGTGCCTACGAGATCATGGTGGAGATCGAAACCGGCGTCGTCCGGGGCGAGTTCCCCAAGCGCGCCCTTCGTGCAGTCCTTGACTGGCTGGACGAACATAAGGCCGAACTCGCAGAAGACTGGGAGCTTGCGCAGCTGCGTAAGCCGCTCAAACCGATTTCGCCTTTGGAGTAAGACCATGTTCCTGCATACCACACGCGTTGAAGTGCGCCCCGGCTATCGGCTCTACCTACAGTTCAACAACGGCGCCGCCGGGGAAGTCGCCCTGTTCGATGAACTTTGGGGGGAAATGTTCGAGCCGCTCAAGGACGAAACGCTCTTCAGGACCGCCCATCAGGATGAAACGCTCGGCACCGTGGTCTGGGCCAACGGCGCCGACTTCGCGCCCGAGTTTCTGCTCGCGCTGCTACAGGCTCAGACCAGCCAGGTGGCATGACTGCCTCCATCCCCGCTGATTAGGATCAGACCCCGGTATTGCTTGCCCTAACCACGCCCGCCCTCATGCTGTCCCGGCCCCTTCCCACCCTCACCTACGGCGACCGCGACCACGAAGACCGCACCACCCGCCGCCACCGCCTTCAGGCCGTGCTCGAACATGCGCTGGCCGACGGCGGCACCGTGCTGATCCCGGCTTTCGCCATCGGCCGCACGCAGGAACTGCTCTACGAAATCGAAGACATCATCTTCGAAGCCGGCGACGACCCACGCTGGAAACAGCTCGACATCGTCGTCGATTCGCTGCTCGCGGCCGAATTCACCCGCCTCTACCGCAAGCTCAAGCCGTACTGGGACGAAGAGGCCACTGCCCGCGTCCGCCAGGGCCGCCACCCGCTGTCGTTCGACCAGCTGCTCGTCCTCGACCGCCACGAAGACCACCTGAAGGCGGTCGATTACCTCACCCGCACCGGCCGCCCCGCGGTCGTCATCGCCGGCTCCGGGATGTGCGCCGGGGGCCGCGTCGTGAACTACCTCAAGGCGATGCTCGGCGACGCCCGCAACGACGTGCTCTTCGTCATGCGCTACCCGATCCGCGCGCAGATCCACCAGGTGGGCGGCTATTCCGCCCATGCGGGGCAGGCGGACCTGCTGCGGTTTGTGGCCGGCATCCCGGAGATGCCCGCGGAGATCCGCATCGTGCATGACGACGACGCCAAGGCGGCGTTGAAGTGCAGGGTGGAAGAGGCCGGCGCTGGCCGCGTGCTCGTGCCCGGGGCGGCTATCGATCCGCTCTTGGTTAATGACCTAAAATGCGCAATTCCGCGTAACGCAGCTGATCTGCGCCTGTAATCGCGGCACAAGATCCAGGAGGGTAACGATGCCAGAGCGGATGTTGCTTCAACGGCTTTACATACACAATTTTCGCTGTTTCGAGAATTTCGAATTCAAGCCGGGAGGCCAAACCGCATCCTTGCTGATTGGCAAGAACGGCAGCGGCAAATCGAGCCTCATGCACACCCTGGCGCTGCTCCAGGCGATCGGGCGCGGGCGCACGCGGCTGGGTGAGCTTGTCACCCCCGCAGATTTCACGCGGGGTCGCAGCGACATTCCCATGCGCTTCGAGCTCGAAGTGCTGCTTCACGGAAAGGCCTACGCCTACAGCCTCGTGCTGGAGCTACCAGAAAAGTTCCGTGAGCTTCGGGTTCTGCACGAACGCCTCACCGTAGACGGCGAACCGATCTTTACCCGCGAAAAAGCCGATATCACGATACCCCGCACAGCACAAAAGCGCGACGACACCGTCTTCTCCATGGACTGGCATCTCATTGCGCTCCCCGTCATCCAGGACGCCACCACCGCCGCGGCCCTGCAAAACCTTCGCGACTGGTTGGCGGCAATGGTGCTGTTGTCGCCCATACCGCAAACCATACGCAGCGAGGCGCTCGGCAGCGATACCGCCATCGAACACAGCGCCCGCAACCTGCCCGACTGGCTGGCCGGATTGCTTGAAAGATACCCCGCTGCCTACACCACGGTTGTCGACCATCTGAAACAGGTCATCCCGGACCTCACCGCCCTGCGCTTCGAGCGTCTCGGTCGGGATGCGCGTGCACTGATCATCCAGTTCGCCAGCGCCCCGGAAAGTATGGAACTCCCTATTTCCGCGCTCTCCGATGGTGAAAAGTGCTTCTTTATCGGCGCCATACTGCTTGCCGCCAATCAACAGGCCGGGCCGCTCCTCGCATTCTGGGACGAACCAGACAACAACATCGCGCCGCACGAAATCAACCAGCTGATTGTTGCCCTGAAACGCAACTTCTTTCAAAACAAGGGCCAGCTCATCGTCAGCTCGCACAACCCTCAGGCCATTCAGTGTTTCTCTGACGACAGCATCTGGGTCATGGGGCGGCGGACGCATCTCGAACCTACCCAGATCCGCTGCCTGGACGAACTCCACCCCAGCACTGAAGGCAAAACTCACGCAAGCCAACCGCAGCTCCTGCAACGCCTGCTCGATGGGGATATCGACCCATGGCTCTGAATCGGGAACGTCCACATCTGCTGGTCCTGCCCGAAGACGACGCAACGCGCTCGATTGCAAACGGCTTCATCGATGCAACCACCGGACAGATGCAGGTGCTCAACCCGGTGCGTGGCTGGCCAAATGTTCTCCACCAGTTCGAGGTCGACCATGTCATCCAACTCCGCAAGTACCGGCATCGACATCTGGTGCTGCTGATCGACTTCGATGACGAATATCCCAACAGGCTCACCTATTTCCAGAGCGCGATTCCGAAAGATGTTGAAGACCGTGTTTACGTACTGCGGCATCTTCCAGGGTGACGAAGCCGCCGGGCGCAGCGGGGCCGATGCGCGCGCAGATCCACCAGGTGGGCGGCTATTCTGCCCACGCCGGGCAGTCGGACCTGCTGCGCTTTGTTGCCGGCATCCCGCACATGCCCGCGGAGATCCGCATCGTGCATGGCGAGGACGAGGCCAAGGCAGCGTTGAAGGGCAGGCTGAAAGAAGCCGGGGCCGGCCGACTGCTCGTGCCCGGGAGGCAGGAAGGATCCTTTAGCAGCACGAATTTTTTCGACAACCAAGCTTCAAAACGTTAATTTTTCGACATCCACGCCACTTTTTCGACCGCCATCCCGCATTCCACCCAATGTCTGCCCACCTGCCTTTCTTCGACACACACGCACTCGCACTCGACGCCTCGCGGCGCTGGGTGGGGTACGCCGCCTTGTTGCGCGGGCTGGGGCTGGAAGCGCCACTGGGGCCCGCATGCGCGGTGGCGGACGGGCATGTCCGCGGCAGTGTGCGTGTCGAGGCCGGCGTACGGATCTTCGATCAGCGCTACCGGCCCAGTGACGATCTTGCGGGCCACCTGCTGTTTGCACTCAAGCACGAAACGCTCGACTTGCTCGTGCTCTCGCGCCTGTTCAGGCACCTCGGGCGCGACGTGGTCGCGGGCATCGTCGGTGCCAACCCGGCGCGGCAGTACGTGCGGCGCCTGTGGTTTCTGTACGAATGGCTTACCGGAGAAGAACTACCGCTGGCCGATCTGCCCAGCGGCGGGCGCTACGTCCCGCTGCTCGACGCCTCGCAATACTTCGTCGGCGAGCCGACGGGCTGGGTCCGCGTTGCCCGCCACAAGATCCTGAACAACCTGCCGGGCAGCGCTGCATTCTGCCCGCTCGTGCGCCGTACCCCTGCGCTCGACAGCTTCGTCGAACAGACGCTCGGCGCGCAGGTACAAGCCGTCATGGGGCGCACGGCCCCGGACGTCTGGCGGCGAGCCGCAAGTTTTCTGCTGCTGGCCGACAGCCGCGCCTCGTTCGCGATCGAAGGCGAGCGTCCGGCGCGCAACCGCCTCGAACGCTGGGCCCAGGTCATCCAGCAGGCCGGCCGGCAAGCGCTGTCGATGGACGAGATCCTGCGCATGCACGACGCGCTCATCCACGACGACCGCTTCGTGGCCAAGGGGCTGCGCACCCAGGGCGTCTTCCTCGGCGACCGTGACCGCCTTGGCGACCCCATCCCGGAATTCATCGGCGCTCGCGCGCAGGATCTGCCGGGGCTGCTCGCCGGCCTGCTCGACGCCCACCGCTTGCACGGTGCCTGCGGAATCGATCCGGTCGTCCACGCCGCCGTCGTCGCCTTCGGTTTCGTCTTCATCCACCCGTTCGAAGACGGCAACGGCAGGCTGCATCGTGCGCTCATCCACCACATCCTGGCCGAACGCGGCTTCGCGCCGGCCGGGCTCGTGTTCCCGGTGTCGGCGGTCATGCTCGATCGCATCCACGACTACCGCGACGCGTTGCGCGCCCACAGCGGCCGCCTCATGCCCTTTATCGACTGGGCACCCGACGCCCAGCGCAACGTGATCGTGCACAACGACACCGCCGAGCTCTATCGCTATGGCGACTACACCGAACTGGCGGAATTCCTCTACGGCTGCGTCGCACACACCGTCACCGACGTCCTGCCGCAAGAAGTGCGCTATCTGCAATGCCACGACGACGCACTCACCGCCATCGCTCAACACATCGACATGCCGCAAAGCCTCGCTCGCGACCTCATCATGTTCATCACGCAAAACGACATGAAACTGTCCGCCCGGCGACGGAAGAACGAATTCGCCGCACTCACCGACGACGAAGTCCGCACGCTGGAAACGGAAATCGCACGCGCCTTCGACCGCGAGCAGGCATCGAAATGATGCAGATGCATGACCGAATCCATCTCGGCACTTCGGGTAAGCCCCCATTCTTGGCCCTGACACCCCCCATGCTCACCCTCACTCACCACGGCGCCGTCGGACCTCCGGACCCGGACGTTTTCCGACACCCGCGCCGCTTTTTCCATCAAAATTGTTTTCCATTAAGCAACGTTTGTTTCTAAATTGAAAACACAACCCTCCGTTTCTGATCTGCTCTTTCCGAACCAGTATCGGCGCAAAGTGCTGGGCCTTCTGATCATGAGGCCGGACCAGCAGATTCACTTGCGCGAACTGGCCAGGCTGATTGGCGCCGCCCCGGGCACCCTCAAGAAGGAGCTCGACGCGCTGTGCCATGCTGGCTTGCTGCACAGCCAACGCATCGGCAATCAAATCCGATTCAGCGCGAATACAGATCATCCGGTGTTCGCCGAACTGCAGGCCCTGATCCGAAAAACCACCGGCATGGGCGACGCCCTGCAGCTCAGCCTGGTGCCACTGGCAGACAGGATCCATGCCGCCTTTGTGTTCGGCTCCATGGCCAGCGCCACAGAAAACGCCAACAGCGACATTGACTTGATGGTTATCGGAGATGTGACGTTCGCGGACATCATCAACGCCACCTACGAAACCCAAACCGCACTGGGCCGCGAGATCAACCCCAAAGTGATGAGTCCCGGCGAATGGCAGGACAAAAAGGCCGCCGGCAACGCCTTCCTGCAAGACGTGATGGCCAAGCCCAGGATCATGCTGATTGGAGACGCGCATGCCCTCTGACGCGCTCGACAATCTGGCCCGCATCGGCCAGCTGGACAAGGTGCCCTTTTCCCAGGCTTTGATGAACAAGATGCTGACCACCGCCCAAAGCCGGCTGACCGACGCCCGGCGCACCGAAAACAGTACCGAAACCCGGTTCGACTGCGCTTACACGGCCATCCGCGCCATCGCCGACGCCGCATTGCTCAAGCACGGCTACAGGACCTCCACCAGCAAGCCGGGGCACCACCAGATCACCATCCAGTGTCTGGTGCACACCTTGGGTGTGGACCTTGCAGTTGTACGTGTATTGGATGGCCTCAGAAAACAACGAAACCTGAGCGACTACGACGGCGAGCTGATCACCGGCCAGGCACTTGCCGAATGCATTGAGCAGGCCGTTCGCCTTCAACAATTAGCTGCAACCAGATTGGCACCCTGAAAGCCCCCATGCTCACCCTCACTCACCACGGCGCCATCACCGGCGTCACCGGCTCCTGCCACGAACTCACCCTGCACGGGCGGGGCACGGCGCCAACCAAAGCAAGCCACTGACTCACGATTGATAAAATAAACGACAAAAATTTAACTAACGAAACACCTTAATAAAGCCAGCTTAACTAAGGCCGCCGTCTGCCAGCCGTCAATGACCACCGAAACGCCTCCCAACGAGGACCGCCTCGGCCGCTACGTCACCACCGTCGCCTTCAACGAGACGGTGAGCGCCTACGTCCCGCTGCCGCTGCCGCTGCCGCCCTCGCCACCGCTGGTTTTCTCGAACCGGCTGCTGGGCATTCTGAGCCTGGCCGACCAGATGCGAGATCACCGGCAAGCAACGCGGCCGGGTCTTTGCCTACGACGCTTTCCTGCAAATCCTGGACGAGGGTACGTCATCGGCGGGCGAGCACGGTAATGCGTGATGCGCTAGCATCATGATGCTTAATCATCACGCTACGGAGATCAACATGCGCACTACGATCGACATCGAAAGCGACGTCCTTGCCGCCGCCAAGGAAATCGCACGTCAGCAACACACCAGTGTCGGCAAAGTCATCTCCCAACTCGTTCGCCGAACCCTGATCGGTGCCGCTGCACCGCAAACCGTTGCCCGCCAGACACCCGCAGTCCCCGGCTTCGAACCCTTTCCGGCACGTGACGTCATCGTGACCAACGAGCTCATCGACCGTCTGCGCGACGCCGAGGGAATCTGATGCGTGCGCTGCTGGACGTGAATGTCCTCATCGCGCTGCTCGACGGCAGCCACGTGCACCACGCACGCGCAAGCCGGTGGCTCGCACGTGAAATCGGGCATGGCTGGGCATCGTGTCCGCTGACCCAAAACGGTTGCCTGCGCATCATGGCTCAACCTGCCTACCCGCAGGCTTTGCCACTGGGCGCCGTTGCAAGCCGTCTGGCCCAGGCCACCGCACACCCGGCGCACCAGTTCATCGCCGACGACTACAGTCTGCTCGATGGCGCACAGATCACCTGGCAAAACCTGCTCGGTCACCGGCAGATCACCGACACCTACCTGCTCGGCCTCGCGGTGCGGCACAACTGCCGCTTCGTCAGCTTCGATGCACGGATCAACCCCGCCACCGTGACCGGCGCCCAACCCAAACACTGGCGCACGCTTTGACGCAGCCCGCCCTCAGTACAAGCAGTACGGTACATAACCCTGCTCATGACACTACCTTAGATGCCTTACCGATAAGTACCCGCACTCTGCCGTGAAATATTTGCTTGCAAGGCATGTTTATGTTGATAACATCGCGCCCCATGCTTCGAAGAAGCCGCAGGGCCGCGCCCTCCGGGGACATCTCCGCCGATCCGAAACTTGTCGGCGCGGTGAGGGAGGGGAGCAGACCGCAAGCAAACAAGCCAAAAACGAGAAACGTCTGATTCCAGTCGCGTCCGCGACACAACACCCGCCCATCCAGAAACATGCACACCCTTTCTGACATCAACCTCGCCATCATCGGCCTCGGCTACGTCGGCCTGCCGCTCGCCGTCGAATTCGGCCGCAAGCAGCACGTCACCGGTTTCGACATCCACGCCGAGCGCATCATTGAGCTGCAGGCCGGCCGCGACCGCACGCTCGAAGTCGACGCCCGCGAACTCGCCGCCGCCGAATACCTGCGGTTCACGGCCGACCCGGGCGACCTGGCCGAGTGCAATGTCTTCATCGTCACCGTGCCGACGCCGATCGACGAACACAAGCGGCCGGACCTCACGCCGCTGATCCGCGCCAGCGAGACCATCGGCAAGGTGCTCAAGCGCGGCGACATCGTCATTTACGAGTCCACCGTCTATCCCGGCGCCACCGAGGAAGAGTGCGTGCCGGTGCTGGAAAAGTTCTCCGGCCTGCGCTTCAACCACGACTTCTACGCCGGCTATTCGCCCGAGCGCATCAACCCCGGCGACAAGGCGCACCGCGTCAGCACGATCAAGAAAGTCACTTCCGGCTCGACGCCGCAAGTGGCCGACCTCGTCGATGCGCTCTACGCCCGCATCATCACCGCCGGCACCCACAAGGCTCCCTGCATCAAGGTCGCCGAAGCCGCGAAGGTCATCGAGAACACCCAGCGCGACCTCAACATCGCGCTCATCAACGAACTGGCGATCATTTTCAACAAGCTCGGCATCGACACCGAAGCCGTGCTCGAAGCCGCCGGCACCAAGTGGAACTTCCTGCCGTTCCGCCCCGGCCTGGTCGGCGGCCACTGCATCGGTGTCGACCCGTACTACCTCACGCACAAGGCGCAGGCGATCGGCTACCACCCGGAGATCATCCTCGCCGGGCGACGGCTCAACGACGGCATGGGCGCCTACGTCGTGTCGCAGCTGGTGAAAGCCATGCTCAAGCGCCGCATCCAGGTCGAAGGCGCGCGCGTGCTGGTGATGGGCCTCGCCTTCAAGGAAAACTGCCCCGACCTGCGCAACACCCGCGTCGTCGACATCGTCCGGGAGCTCGCCGACTACAACGTCCGGGTGGATGTATTCGACCCGTGGGTGGATGCCGATGAAGCGCGGCACGAATACGACATCACGCCGATCGAGCTGCCCACCCCCGGCCAGTACGACGCGGTGCTGGTGGCCGTGGCCCACGACCAGTTCAAGGCGATGAGCGCGCAGGGCATCCGCGCCCTCGGCAAGCCCGAACACGTGCTGTATGACCTCAAGTACGTGCTGCCGCGCCAGGCGGCCGACCTGCGCCTGTAATGCCCGGACCGCCTGGGAAACCTGCAATCCACTGAACTACGCCTCCCGGCTTGATTGTCCTCGAACGATTACACAAGTAAAATGCCCAGCGTAAAACACACGCCTGAATTCGACGGCTGGCTCAACAGCTTACGGGACCGCCCCACGCGCTTCCGGTTGCTGCGCCGGCTCGAAAAGGCGCAGCGCGGACTGTTGGGCGACGTTGCTCCAGTTGGCGAAGGTGTTTTCGAGATGCGCGAGTTTTTTGGCCCCGGCTGGCGCATGTATTACATCCAGCGCGGCGAAGTGCTGATCGATGGACGGATAAGCCATGAGCAAACCAGTGAAAATCAGCGACCTGCCCGAGTTCGACATGGCAGAGCACCTGAAGACCGATGCCGATGTTGCGGAATACCTGCGCCAGGTACTCGAAGACGGCGAGCCCGGCGAACTGGCCGCCGCGTTGGGGTATATCGCCAAAGCCCGCGGCATGAGCGAAATTGCCAAGGCCACCGGCATCAAACGCGAAGCCCTTTACAAAGCGCTGCGCCCGAATGCCCAGCCGCGCCTCGAAACCGTCCAGCGCGTATGCAAAGCCTTGGGCGTCAAACTGACCGTGACGGCAGCGGCTTCAACCGCATCCGCCAAGCGCTGCGTGACTACCCCGAAGTCCGCTTCAGCGTCGAAGAAAAATTCGGCGGCGTCATGGCCACGTTCGTGCGGCAGGGCGGAGTAAGTGGCGGCCTCCACGACCCCAATGACTTGCTTGTTCTCATCCAGTCGCGCCCTGGGTTGAAAATCAAAAGCGGGGACAGAACCCAATTACCCGCCTCACGCCTCACTCCATATGAAAATCGCCATCGCCGGTACCGGCTACGTCGGCCTGTCCAACGCCGTCCTCCTCGCCCAGCACAACGAAGTGGTGGCGCTCGACATTGTCCCGACCAAGGTCCAGATGCTCAACGACCGGTTGTCGCCCATTGAAGACGCCGAGATCGAGCAATACCTCAATGAGAAAAAACTCGACCTCAAGGCCACCCTCGACAAGCGGCAAGCCTACGCCGGCGCCGATTTCGTTGTCATCGCCACCCCCACCGACTACGATCCCGCCACCAACTACTTCAACACCCGCAGCGTCGAAGCGGTGATCGAGGACGTGCTCGTCATCAACCCGGATGCGGTGATGGTGATCAAATCCACCGTACCGGTCGGCTACACCCGCAGCGTGTGCGAGAAGTACAACACCCGGAACATCCTCTTCTCGCCGGAATTCCTGCGCGAAGGCAACGCGCTGTACGACAACCTGCACCCTTCGCGCATCGTCGTCGGCGAGCGCTCCGAGCGCGCCAAAGCGTTCGCCAACCTGCTGCAACAGGGTGCCATCAAGCGGGATATTCCCACACTGTTCACCGACAGTACCGAGGCTGAAGCGATCAAGTTGTTCGCCAACACCTACCTCGCCATGCGCGTGGCTTACTTCAACGAGCTGGACACCTATGCCGCCACCCACGGCCTCGACACCCGTCAGATCATCGATGGCGTGTGCCTGGACCCGCGCATCGGCAACCACTACAACAACCCCAGCTTTGGTTATGGTGGTTATTGCCTGCCCAAAGACACCAAACAGCTGCTGGCCAACTATCGGGATGTGCCGCAAAACCTCATCCATGCCATCGTCGAGGCCAACACCACGCGCAAGGACTTTATTGCCGACGAGCTTATCCGCCGCAAACCAAAGGTCGTCGGCATCTACCGCCTGATCATGAAAGTCGGCTCGGACAACTTCCGAGCCTCCAGCATCCAGGGGATCATGAAGCGGATCAAGGCCAAGGGCGTCGACGTCATCGTCTACGAGCCAGCGCTGAAGGAAGCTGAATTCTTCCGATCCCGTGTCGTGAACGATCTGGCCGCCTTCAAACAGCAAGCCGACGTGATCGTCGCTAACCGCATGGCCCCGGTCCTCTCCGATGTCGAAACCAAGGTATTCACCCGCGATTTGTTTGGGCAAGACTAGGAATGAGTAAGCCCCCCTTTTGGCTTCGATGCCTGCCTGCAGTCCTGCGCACCAAGATCGAACATCGCCCCAATCTGCTGAAAATCCTCGGCAATACCGGCTGGCTGTTTTTCGACAAGGTCCTGCGCATGGGCATGGGCCTGTTTGTGGGGGTGTGGGTCGCACGCTATCTCGGGCCGGAGCAGTTCGGCCTTTTCAACTACGCAACGGCCATTGTCGCGCTCTTCACCGCCGTGGCCACGCTGGGCCTCAACAATATCGTGGTGCGCGATCTGGTCAAAAATCCGGAAGACGCCAGCGCCACGCTAGGTACGGCTTTTCTGCTGCAACTGATCGGCGGCTGGCTCGCATTCATCTCGGCCGTCATCGCCGTTACCTTCATGCGCCCAGACGACACAACGGCAAGGGTCATCGTGGCGATATTCGGCTTCGCCATGGTGTTCAAGGCGACGGATGTGGTCAGGTACTGGTTCGAGTCGAAAGTACAGTCGAAATACATCGTCTGGGTAGAGAACGCCGCATTTCTGGTTTTTGCCGCCATCAAGGTGGCGCTCATTCTTGGTGCAGCGCCGCTGGTTGCCTTTGTGTGGATCGTGCTGGCAGAAGCGGCCCTGGTTGCGCTTTTACTTTTAGCCATATACGTGCATCTGGGCAACAAACTTGGCGCGTGGCGATACCAATATGCACGAGCTAAATCGCTTCTGCGCGACAGCTGGCCGCTGATTCTTTCCGGCCTTGCGGCAATGCTCTACATGCGCATCGACCAAGTCATGCTGGGGCAGATGTTAGGTAACCAAGCTGTTGGCGTCTACTCTGCTGCGGCCCGCATAAGCGAAATTTGGTACTTTGTCCCTGTCGCGATTGTGAGCTCTATATTTCCAGGGATCGTCAAATTGAAAGCGCAAAATAACGATTTATATCTCTCAAGACTACAAAAACTATATGACTCGCTGATTGCCATTTCAGTATTCGTTGCGCTTGCAACAACAGCCTCATCACATCTGATTGTAGGACTATTGTATGGGGCACATTATTCAGATGCCGCGACAATTCTATCTATTCAAATATGGGCTGGCATCTTTGTAACAATGGGCATCTCCAGAGGACCTTGGATAATAACAGAGGGACTACAAAAATATACCTATCGCTATATCGGTTTAGCCATGCTCGTAAACATTGTATGCAACTCGTTCCTGATACCTGCATTCGGTGCAGTTGGTGCAGCCGTTAGCTCGATTGCCGCTCAGGCAACAACCGCCCTGTTAGCTCCAGCTTTGTTTGCGCCAACAAGAGTGTCAGTAATAATGCTGCTGAGATCTGCAAATCCTATAAGATGGTTTGTTGTGCTGAGAGAGCTCCTATTAGCGCGGAGCTCAATTTAGTGAGAATAATATTTCCGCATGGGCAAACTCCTTGGGAAGCGGCGAACGCCCCGACGAAAGAAAGCGTCCGAGATTGTCGCAATTCCGGGTAGCACACGTACTGTTTCGCTCATGCCATCAAGTGAAGCTTTTAGCAAGCTAACCGATTACTGCGCCCGAGAGCGCAGGCTGACCGATATTCAGGAATACAGAAAATGATTCAGGCATTTCTCGCAGCTAAACACCTAGATCCGGCGCTCTTGAAAAAATCAGTGAATCATCTGTCCATTATTGCAAAGAGGTACGGAAAGCATTTATCAATAACGCGAGTAAATGAATTCGATCTTGCTCTCGTATCAGACGATCCAGAACCCAATTGCGACTTAACGTCTGATGGTCAACTTGAGTTTTTTCTCGGCAAATTGCATAACAATTCAGAAAAATGGGACAGATTTCTCCGTGCAAGAGTTTCACGTTCTGGCATAGAATTCGAAAATGATTATGCAGGATCCATACCTGTATTTTTTTCCACGCGAAACGGCTTTATTGCATCAAATATCGAACCGTGTACTTTTCTTGCTTCAGGCTCTTCGCTCGATGACTTGAGTCCGGAAAACATTTATGGGTTCATGCGATACTCTCATTTCATTTGGAATGAGACGGCGTGGAAACACATATTTCAACTACTCCCAGATTCTCGATATAAATTTTCCACTGGCGGCGAATTAACTTCAACTGAGAATCTTGAAAGCATAAGAACGTCAAGCGTAAGGGCATCGCATTCGGACAAGATGGTGGCGAACGAATTATTTGAGTTAAATCGCCATCTAGTTACCCGGTCACTAGCCCACGCGACGCAGATCGTGTTGCCATTAAGCAGTGGTTACGATTCGCGAATGATATTTGCCGTTCTTGCTTCGGACAAGGCCCTTGCCAGCAAAACACGCTGTTTCACTTATGGCTCCGCTGGTTCAATTGAGGTCGAATCTGCAAAGCGTTTAGCCAAGCAGGGCAATATTGAATGGCGCCACATTGACCTTCCGTGCAAATTTTTAACTAAAAATTATCTGAAAGATATATGTGATATATTTGGTTCGTCTGTCCACATGCACGGAATGTATCAAGTGGAGTTTGTGCATGAAATACAAAAAAAATTCGGCATAGCTGTTGACTCCCTATTTACATCGGGATTCATGACAGGGGTTCCGGCCGGGCAACATAGTGGTTTATTGAATATTGCAAATCCTGACGACGGCCTTTCAGAGGCAATGGGGAGGTTTAGTCAGAGCAAATTTTGGAACCGCGATGAGCTAAAAAAACTCCCGCTGTTCGGAGGTCGAGATTACGAAGACGAGGCGGAGAATAAATTCCGTTTAGCATTTGAACGGATGCCCGGCGATATTCATCATAAGGCAATAATTTTTGACGTTTGGACACGACAACGTAATTTTATTAGCTACTATCCACGAACAATTGAGTGGTTCTATCCCGTAGCCAGTCCGCACTTGTGTTCAGAATACGCAAATTTCTTTCTTTCGTTGAATGAAAAACATCTGCGTGACAGAAGAGCTGTGGAGCTGATGTTCAAACAACACTACCCAGGGTTCGGTAGTATTGCGTCAAACAGCAAAGGGATTTCTTCAATCGGAAGCCCGGTCGAAAGTTTTATGTTGCTTAGTGCACGGATACTCAATCGACTGGGTATGGGCTGCATTCTACCAAAGCAGTATCAACTCGCGCCGTTTGAGTTCAACCTTAGGGCGGTTTCTAATTGCGGAACAGACTCATTTTATCCCATGTGGAATAATAATGAGAGCGTAAGAGAATTTCTAGATCTCTTTGGCGGAACTGATTTCTTACGTGACCTGTACGAACGCACGACTGGTGGGAGTCTGCCAGCTTATGCGAAAACTTTAACCGTACAAGCAATTTCTAGCGATATAGAACGGCTGCGTAAAAATCCAGATGCCTAATAATCATTCTCTCGATTTAGCCCCTATCGTTCTCTTCGTTTTCGTTCGGGCGGATCATGCAAAAAAAACCCTCGAAGCACTTGCAGGAAATGATCTGGCTGCAGAAAGCGATCTGATTGTCTATTCGGATGGTGCCCGTAATGATAAGGAAGAAACCGCCGTCAATGAAGTGCGCGCGTTGGTCAAATCTGCAAGAGGCTTTCGCAGTGTCCTGATAGTTGAGCGCCAGACCAATTATGGGTTGGCGCGAAATATCATCGAAGGCGTCACCGATGTTTGTAACCGCTACGGCCGGGTGATTGTGCTTGAGGATGACCTTGTCACCAGTCCGACCTTTCTGTCCTTCATGAATGCCGCTCTGGACAGACATAAGGCAGACAAGCAGGTATGGCATATCAGCGGCTGGAATTACCCAGTTGATCCTGCAGGGCTCGGCGATGCGTTTTTCCTGCGCGTGATGAACTGCTGGGGTTGGGCGACATGGGGGGACCGTTGGAAACATTTCGAAAAAAATACTGACAAGTTGATCGCGGAGTTCGACCGGAAAATGATCCGAAAATTCGATCTTGAGGATTCAGGCGTTTTCTGGAGCCAGATCTTGCTGAATCAGCAGGGACGAATCAATACCTGGGCGATTTATTGGTATGCCACAATCTTCAAAAATGGCGGCCTTTGTCTCAATCCTGCAATCAGTTATGTCGACAACATTGGTCATGACGGTTCCGGCACGCACGGCAGCAAGGCAGCTCAAGTTTACTCCACGGGGTTAAATAAAAATTCTTACCCGCATTTCTCCGGGCACATTATTGAAAATTCGGTCGCAATTCAGCAAATCATACAGTTTTACGAAAATATTAAACCAACTCTGGCTCAACGGATTCGGTCAAAAATATTTTCGATACTACGGCGCATGGGGCTGTGATGAGAGTTCTCTGGGTCGTCAATACTATCTTCCCAGATGCGGCAATCCATCTGGGCATGGAACCACCTGTATATGGGGGCTGGATGTATGGACTGGCCTCCGATCTGGCAGCATCGGACGATGTCCAATTGTCTGTGGCCACGATCTATGCAGGCAAAGAACTACAGTCATTCTCATTGTATGGCATACACTATTGCCTCATTCCCAAAAAGCGCGGGTCCGGGAGGCTAAAGGATAGCTGGCGAGAAATCATCGCCCATTTTGCGCCCGATCTTGTCCATATCCACGGTACGGAATTTGGCCATGGCATGGCCCTAATGAATGCTTGCCCTGACCTAAAGTATGTGGTTTCGATACAAGGTTTGGTATCGGTTTATCACCGCTATTTCATGGCAGGAATGACCTCATGGGATGTGCTGCGCAATATCACGTTTCGTGACGTCGTCCGCCGGAGCACACTATTCCATGCCAGACACGATTTCTATAAACGCGGCCTAGTCGAGCAGGAATACATCCGGCGGGCAACAGCCGTAATAGGTCGTACCGATTGGGATCGCGCGCATACGCGTGCCATTAACCCAAAAGTCCGCTATCACTTTTGCAACGAATCACTACGTGACGAATTCTACACCGGTGAAAAATGGTCTTTGGATAATTGTCGCCGTCACTCGATTTTCCTGAGCCAAGCAGGCTATCCGATCAAAGGACTACACCAAGTACTCAAAGCGGTTGCGCTGCTGAAGGAGGACTATCCAGATATTTTGGTTGAGGTTGCAGGTCAAGACATCACCAAGGCCATGACGTTGATGGACCGTTTCAAGCGTACTGGATATGGTAGTTATATCAGTTCGGTGATCAAGCATTATGGGCTAACGAATCATGTGAAATTCCTTGGCCCCTTGCATTCAGAAGCCATCAAAGCGGCATACTTACGGGCGCATGTGTTTATTAGCCCATCAAGCATTGAAAATAGCTCGAATTCGATAGGTGAGGCTCAAATTTTAGGGACACCGGTAATTGCCTCGTACGTTGGCGGAGTGATGGCGATATTAAAAAATTATCATTTCGCCAAAACTTACGAGTTCCTTTCCTACGAAGTTCTCGCCTCTTATATCTCGAGCATATTTGAATCTACTGATTGCAGATTATTGGCTATGGATGCCCAAAATGCACAAGAAAGACACGATAGAAAAATTAACTGCACGCGCCAAATAGAAATTTATAGCAAAATTATAAAAGGCAAACTTAAGTAGTAAGGGTGTCCTCGTGCAGGCGGAGCAGGGCGATTCAAACCGTATGCTGCATCGGTCGAGAAGGAGTTGATATTGAAGCTTCATGCGGTGACAAACCATGGCATGTCCATCGGAAAATATAGTATTTCATTACTTCTATTTGCGGGATTGTTTTTTGGAAACGTGTTTACTGTCGCCAAAGCCATTCTGGCGCTTGTCGGAGCGGTGTCACTTAATGGCAGGCGGATTGGTAAACTGGTGGATCGGAATGCCGTTCTTTGGCTGCTTTTCATAGGGGCATACTCCATTAACAGTTATGTTACTGGTTTCGGCATCGAGTCAGTCAACCTGCAGTTCTTAGTGCTACCAGTAGCGGCTATTTTTGCCGGCAGAGCTGTCGGGCTTAGATGTAAGTCGGACAAACAGTACCTTTCGATTCTGTTCTTGGTCGCTGTTTCTCTTTCGTTTTTTACTCTCCTTTCAATTTTCTTGAGTATTTACGAACAAGGATTCGCGGGATTGAGCAGGAACATAAAGATTGTCGGGCTGGGTGATACAGAGGCAAGCGCAACGATTCTCGGCGGGTACCTCGTGATTTTGGTTTCCTTGGCCGGAGCGCTATTTTGTCCCAACGACGACGTGTCAGCGCTAAAACGCATTCTTTTGTTTTGCGCAGTAGGAATATCCGTAGTAGCCGCTCTTCGGCTCGGTTCCCGTACGCATCTTATTCTTCCTCTACTTTCGATGCTCATCGGTAGCACGTTGAATAGGGGGCGGGAAGGTCGTATGAGAAACGCTGTCTTCGTTGTGCTCTTAGCCATGCTACCGTTCGCAGTGAATGAAGTGGTTCAATCCGATAGCATGATTGCGAGCTACTTTATGGATAGGCTGAATGACGATACCTATTCCGCCGCGACAGCTGGAGGGCGAATTGAACGTTGGTCGAATGCAACCGTGCTGATGTTGCAAAACCCGCAAGGTTGGAGTCTAGCGTTGAACGGATATTCACATAATTTTTGGCTCGATGCAGCCCGCAGTGGTGGTTGGCTTGCTTTTGTGCTTCTTTGTCTACATACGCTGTCCGGCATACATACATGCAAGAAAGCAATTGAACGTAACTGTTCGTGCCCGGTGTTTGTCACTTCAACGGCTTGTGTCGTAACCGGTTTTCTTTTGCTTTTTGCTCTTGAGCCGATTCTTGACGGATTTACCTACATAATTTCCGCATATTGCGGATTCTTGAGTCTAGTGGCTTCAGCGACAGTCCGACGATCGTCAATCAAATTAGCCCATCGGGTGATGGCTAGGTAAGTATCGCGGATGCGCCAGGCCGTAGTTTGTTATGGTCGACCAGAATAAATAGGATGCAGAAATGAATGTTGGAATGACGCAGACGAAGTTGATCTTCGTTGGCGGGGTGACGCCTCGATCCCAGTTCCAGACAGCGATTTCCAAGTCAAAGGTGCCGCTACAGTTTGCTGCGGAGAACTTTCAGTGGAGTTTTATCTTCGGCATTGAGGCGAATGTCGGAGAGCCTATGTCTTTAATATCGGCCCCCTTCTATGGAAGTTATCCGAAGAGTCATCGTGACTGGTATGTCAGGGGCTACTCTTTTTCGCATGCAAAAGGAGCAAGCGACTATAGTGTCGGATACTTAAACCTTCCTGTTATCAAGAACATCTTCAAGTTTGTTCAGCTCACGCGGCAAATTATGAAGTCGATATCTGGTGATGGGCCAGGTAGTGTGGTGTTTGTCTACTCCGCTAACCTGCCATATGTTGCCGCCGCAGCTCTTGCAAAACGAAAACGCAGCGACGTTAAACTTTGCGTAATCGTTCCTGATCTGCCGGAGCACCCCGGCGACTGTAGTTGGCTGTATCGGGCGTACCTGAAGTGGGTCGAAGCCCCTATTTTCTACAGAATAGTACAGAGCGTCGACGCATTCGTAACGTTAACTGATTACATGTCCAATGCCCTCGGTGTTCCGCCCGAGAGGTGCGTGAGGGTCGAGGGAATGTTCGAATTCGCGAAGATAGTGCCAGGCTCGTGCTGCCAGCCGGGTGGAAATTCAGGAAAGGTTATACTATACACTGGCACTCTAGATAGACGGTACGGTGTGGTTGAGTTAATAGAAGCGTTTAAAAGTATTGAGGATCAAGATATTGAACTGTGGATTTGTGGCGGCGGGAGTGCTGTTAAGGACGTCTTAAGGGAAGCTAGGCTCGATCGAAGACTAAAGTATTTAGGCTTGCGTGACCGCAGCGAGGTTCTTGAGTTACAGCGAAAAGCGGACCTCCTGATCAATCCCAGAAATAATAAAGGCACGTACAATAAATTTTCTTTTCCGTCGAAACTTATTGAGTATATGGCGTCAGGAACTCCAGTTTTGGGATACCCACTAGATGGAGTTCCGCAAGAATACTATATGTACATTCATTCTGTTGAAGAGAATGAGTCGCTCACCGGGGCTATTCTTCGCGTTTTGTCCATTGACGA
This sequence comes from Aromatoleum anaerobium, assembly GCF_012910705.2. Taxonomy (GTDB): domain Bacteria; phylum Pseudomonadota; class Gammaproteobacteria; order Burkholderiales; family Rhodocyclaceae; genus Aromatoleum; species Aromatoleum anaerobium. Next base: position 19,867 of record NZ_WTVG02000034.1, read on the forward strand.
GGAGCAGCTAAGAACCCGGGCATCCGCAGCAAGGAAATTTGTGCTGGAAAACAAGGGAAATATCGTCCAGACGAGGCGAGTCTTAGAGTCCGTTTTAAGCAAGGGTGGGCAGGAGTGCTTAGTGCGTATCGAAGGGCGTTGAGGACAATGAAAAGAGTTCTGATTAATGCTTCAAATCTTCACGCGGGCGGCGGGGTGCAGGTTGCGGCATCTTTCATTCTCGAGCTATCCAAGATGCTTCGCCGATTCACCTCGTACAAAATTTATGTTTTTGCATCTTCAGCAGTGAATGATAACCTAATGTCATGTGGTTTTAATCGGACAGATATTGAGAGATACCAAGTATTGGATGTGCGTGGAATGCAGGCACTTAAAGGATATATTGCTGAGCAGTTTTACGGCTTTGATTTGGTGTTTACAATATTCGGACCGTTGTACCTTCCGAGGAAAGTGCCGAACCATGTTGTAGGGTTCGCGCAGTCTTGGATCATCTACCCGCGTAACGAGACTGTTGGAAAATTACCGCTGCGGTCTCGACTCACTATGCGCATTAAGTTTTTGTTGCAATGGTGGTTTTTTAAGATGTCAGCCCGCCTCGTTGTTGAACAGGAGCACGTGAAGAAGGGAATTGAAAATCTGAAGTCTTTCCCCTCGGATCAGATTGACGTTGTGAATAACTGTTTTTCTGAAATCTATTTGGATGAATCGCGTTGGCGTCCGCTAAGTACCCTCGAATGCTTGGACGATGAGGCTATTAAGCTTGGTTATTTAACGCGAGACTATCCGCACAAGAACATCGATTTTCTCGACGATGTGTCGCGCGAGCTACAAAGAATATCTACAAGGAAGTACCGCTTCGTTGTGACGTTGACCGAGACTGAGTGGCTGCGCCGCAGCCCCGAGTTTCGTTCGCATGTGTTCAATGTCGGTTCGATTAGCGTTGCTCAGTGTCCAACGTTTTATCGTGCGATGGATGCTGTGTTTTTTCCGAGCCTGCTTGAGAGTTTTTCGGCGACGCCGTTGGAGGCTATGGTGATGCGGCTTCCGCTCTTTGCGTCGAACAGGGGCTTTGTCAGGGATTGCTGTGGCGACCATGCCCTGTATTTTGACCCGATTGATGCAGAGCAAGCGGCAAGGCGGATCGAAGACTGGTTCTCACGAACGCTCCAGGAGGTTCGTATGGCTCATATCGAAGATGCCTATCGACACGTCAGATCGTTGCCTGGAAGCCGGGAGCGCGCGGCTGCGTATGTCAAAATTATTAATAAGCAACTTGCTATCTAGTTTGATTTTAATTTTGAGGTAAACAATGTTTGCTCAGGGTATTCTATTATTAACGGGTGGCACCGGATCGTTCGGCAATGCAGTGCTGAAGCGTTTTCTTTCGACCGATATCGGCGAAATCCGCATCTTCAGCCGCGACGAAAAGAAACAGGACGATATGCGCAAGCGTTACAACAACGCGAAGCTGAAGTTCTACATCGGCGACGTGCGCGACGAGCGCAGCGTCGCCGGCGCAATGCGCGGGGTGGACTATGTGTTCCACGCCGCAGCGCTGAAGCAGGTGCCGTCGTGCGAGTTCCACCCGATGCAGGCGGTGCGCACGAACGTGCTGGGCACCGAGAACGTCCTCGGCGCCGCAATCACGGCCGGGGTGAAGCGGGTGGTGGTGCTGAGCACCGACAAGGCGGTGTACCCGATCAACGCCATGGGCATCAGCAAGGCGATGATGGAAAAGGTGATGGTCGCCGCCAGCCGCAACCTCGAAGGCACGGGCACGGTGATCTGCGGCACGCGCTACGGCAACGTGATGGCGTCGCGCGGGTCGGTGATTCCGCTGTTCGTCCAGCAGGTGCTGGAAGGCAAGCAGATTACGGTGACCGATCCGTCGATGACCCGCTTCATGATGACGCTGGCCGATGCGGTGGACTTGGTGCTGTACGCCTTCGAGCATGGCAACAACGGCGACATCTTCGTGCAGAAGGCGCCGGCGGCGACGGTGGAGGTGCTGACGCGGGCGATCCTGGAGCTGATGGACAAGCTGAATCACCCGGTGGCGGTGATCGGCACGCGCCACGGCGAAAAGCTTTACGAATCGCTGCTGACACGGGAGGAGCGCGCCTGCGCCGAGGACCGGGGCGACTACTTCCGGGTGCCCCCCGACGGGCGCGACCTGAACTACGCGAAGTTCGTCGAGGAGGGCGAACAGCGCATCACCCAGGCGCTGCACGGCGAGGAGTACAACTCGCACAACACGACACGGCTGGACGTGGAAGGCATGAAGACGCTGCTGCTGAAGCTCGACTTCATGCAGCGCATCGCGCGCGGCGAACACGCCGACCCGCAGGACTGAGCCGATGAAGGTGCTGATCACCGGGGCGAACGGCTTCGTCGGCAGGAACCTGCAGCTGCACCTGGCCGAGCGCAGGGACGTGGAGGTGGTGTGCTTCACGCGCGGGCAGGACGTGTCGGCGCTGCCCGCGCTGCTGCAGGGGGTGGACTTCGTGTTCCACTTGGCCGGGATCAACCGGCCGCAGGACCCGCACGAGTTCGTCACCGGCAATGTGGACCTGACGCAGGCGCTGTGCGAGGCGGTGTGCGCGGCCGCTGATTCCGGCGGCAAGCGGGTGCCGATCGTCTATACGTCGTCGATCCAGGCCGCGCGCGACAATCCGTATGGCCAGAGCAAGCGCCGGGCGGAGGAAGCCTTGCTGGCTGCGGCGCGCAGCCACCGGCTGCCGGTGCATGTGTTCCGGCTGCCGAATGTGTTCGGCAAATGGTGCAGGCCGAATTACAACTCGGCGGTGGCGACGTTCTGCCACAACATCGCGCGCGACTTGCCGATCCACATCAACGACCCGGCCGCGCCGGTGACGCTGGTGTATGTGGATGACGTGATCGAGCGCTTCGTGCAGCTGATGGATGGCGCCGATGCCGCGGCGGATGCGGACGGGTTCGCGACCGTCGCGCCGCAGTACACGACGACCGTGGGCGAGCTGGCCCGGCTGATCCGGACTTTCCGGGACAGCCGCGACACGCTGATGATCGAGCGCGTCGGCACCGGCCTGGTGCGCGCGCTGTATGCGACCTACGTGAGCTGCCTGCCGCCGGAAGCTTTCACCTACACCGTGCCGCAGCACGGCGATGCGCGCGGCGTGTTCGTCGAGATGCTGAAGACGCCCGATTGCGGCCAGTTCTCGTTCTTCACCGCGCACCCGGGCATCACCCGCGGCGGCCACTACCACCACACCAAGACCGAGAAGTTCCTGGTGATCAGGGGCGAGGCCCGCTTCAGGTTCCGCCACATGCAGACCGGCGAGACGCACGAACTGGTGACCCGCGGCGACAAGGCGGAGATCGTCGAGACGGTGCCGGGGTGGACGCACGACATCACCAACATCGGCAGCGACGAGATGGTGGTGATGCTGTGGGCGAACGAGGTTTTTGATCGGGCGCGGCCGGATACGTATGCTTGCCCACTGTAAATTTCGGGGCGCAGGAGGAGTGTCATGCTGAAATCGCTGCACCTTGCCGGTGTCGGGCCCGCCCGGGAGTTCGGGCCGGTGGAGTTTGCTCCCCGGCTCAATTTCATTACGGGTGACAACGGCTTGGGCAAGAGCTTTCTGCTCGATGCTGCATGGTGGGTGTTGACCCGTACCTGGGCGCGTGGGGTGGAGGCGGTGCCGCAACGGGACGCTAAGCGCGCGAGCATTGCCTATGCGTACACGAAATCGACCAAGGGTGATTTTGTCGAGGAAAGCGTTTTCAGCAGGGTTGATCAGGTCTGGCCGGTCAAGCAGGGACGGCCGCCGATTCCCGGGGTGGTGATCTACGCGGGTGTCGATGGCAGTTTTTCGGCGTGGGACCCGGCGCGTAATTACTGGAGCGACAAGGAGGCGCTGGCGGGGGAGCGGTTGAGGGCGTTCAACTTTACGCCCGAACAGGTCTGGAAAGGGCTGCATGGGAAAGACGGCATTCGCCACTGCAACGGCCTGATCCATGACTGGGTGCTGTGGCAGAAGGGGGCCGACCCGGCTTTCGATGACCTGATCAAGGTGCTGGATGCGCTGTCGCCTTCCGGCAACGAAAAGCTGGTGCCGGGCAAGCCTGTCAGGCTCGGGCTGGATGTGACCGATTACCCCTCGCTGCGTATGCCCTATGGGCAGGACGTCGCGCTGATTCACGCCTCGGCGGGCATGCGCCGTATCGCCGCCCTGGCCTATCTGCTGGTGTGGACCTGGCGTGAGCATCAATTGGCGTGCGAGCAGACCGGACGGAAGCCGGCCAGGGAGATCATCTTCCTGATTGATGAAATCGAGTGCCACCTGCACCCGCAGTGGCAGCGTCGCATTGTGCCGGCCCTGCTGAAGGTGATGCAGGCACTGACAGGCAGGAAGGTGCTGGTGCAGCTCATCGTGGCAACGCATTCGCCCCTGGTGTTGGCCTCGGCCGAGCCGTTGTTCGACGGTGAGGAGGATGCGGTATTTACCATTGGCCTGCGCGAAGGGCAGGCGGTGATCGTGCGTGAAACCTGGGCGAAGCAGGGGGATGTAGTCAACTGGCTGGTGTCGGATGCCTTCGGCCTGCAGCAGGCGCGCTCGGTGGAAGCAGAAGAGGCCATCGAGGCGGCTGAGGCCTGGATGCGGGGCGAGCGTGATCCGCTGCCGCCGCACCTGACCAACGAACGGACCATCCATAAGGCGCTGGAGCGTGCGCTGCCCGGCGGCGACCATTTCTGGCCGCGCTGGGTCGTTTGGGTGGAAAACCACCAGGTAGCCAAGAAGGATAAGCGTTCGTGATTCCGGTGCCCAACCCCATCCCGGAACCTGCAGCTTTCGACGAACGGTGCCGTAAGAGAGGCCGGAAGTGGCTGGAGAAGAACCCGGGGGGCAAACGCCCGCCTGATTATTGGTCCGATTTTCGGCTGGATCTCGCCGCGAGCTTTCACGACCGCTGCGGTTACGGCGCGATGTGGATTTCCAGTGGAACGGTCGATCACTTCGTGAGCTGCGATGAAGACAGAACGCAGGCTTATGAATGGTCGAACTACCGTTATCTGGATGGCTGGATCAACAGTTCGAAGAACAAGAAGCGGTCACGGGATTTCCTCGATCCCTTTGAAGTGGGTGATGGGTGGTTCGAGGTCGACCTGCCCTCTCTGCAACTGAAGCTGACCGATGCGGTACCGGACGCGTATCGGGCCCGCGCCGAGTACACCTTGCGCAATCTGCCGATCCGGGATGACGAACGCCTGATCCGGCAGCGTCGTGCGTGGTACCAACTGTATGAGCAGGGCAAACTGACCCTCGATGGGCTTCGTGAGAGGGCGCCGCTGATTGCGACGGCCGTTGAGAAGAAGGTGGCTGCCAAGCCCTGATGATTTATTAAAACCCTTGCGAATATGAAAAAACTAAAAGTCATGTCCGTGGTCGGCACCCGGCCCGAGATCATCCGCCTGTCGCGCGTGCTGGCCGCGCTCGATCGGCATTGCGAGCACGTGCTGGTGCATACCGGCCAGAACTACGACTACGAGCTGAACCAGGTCTTCTTCGATGACCTGGGGGTGCGCAAGCCGGATCACTTCCTCAACAGCGCGGCCGGCAGCAGCGGGGCGGCGCACACGATCGGCAACCTCATCATCGGCGTGGACCAGGTGCTGGCCGAAGTCCTGCCCGAAGCGATGTTGGTGCTGGGCGACACGAACAGCTGCCTGGCGGTGATCCCGGCCAAGCGGCGCAAGATCCCGATCTTCCATATGGAAGCGGGCAACCGCTGCTTCGACCAGCGCGTGCCGGAAGAAACCAACCGCCGCATCGTCGACCACACCGCCGACATCAACCTGACCTACAGCACGATCGCGCGCGACTACCTGCTGCGCGAAGGCCTGCCGCCGGACCAGGTGATCAAGACCGGCAGCCCGATGTTCGAGGTGCTGACGCACTACCGGCCGCGCATCGACGCGTCCGACGTGCTGCAGCGGCTGGAGCTGGAGGAGGGGCGCTACTTCGTTGTCAGCGCGCACCGCGAGGAAAACATCGAATCCGAGCGCGCGTTCACCAAGCTCGTGGCAGTGTTGAACGCGGTGGCCGAGGACCACGACCTGCCGGTGATCGTGTCGACCCATCCGCGCACGCAAAAGCGCGTCGATGCGACCGGCGCGAAGTTCCATCCGATGGTGCGGCTGCTGAAACCGCTGGGGTTTCACGACTATGTGAAGCTGCAGATGTCGGCCAAGGCCGTGCTGTCGGACAGCGGCACGATCAACGAGGAGTCGTCGATCCTGAACTTCCCGGCGCTGAACCTGCGCGAAGCGCACGAGCGGCCGGAAGGCATGGAAGAGGCGGCGGTGATGATGGTGGGGCTGGAAGTGGAGCGCGTGCGCCAGGGGCTGGCGATCCTCGGATCGCAATCCCGCGGCGAATTGCGCAGCCTGCGCCAGGTGGCCGACTACAGCATGCCGAACGTGTCGGACAAGGTCGTGCGCATCATTCACAGTTATACGGATTACGTGAATCGCGTGGTCTGGAAGAAGTATTGACAGAATGGCTACCCGAGTTCTGCTGCTGACCCAGTGGTTCGATCCCGAGCCGACTTTCAAGGGCATTGTCTTTGCCCGGGAACTGGTGCGCCAAGGCTTCGAAGTCGAGGTCGTGACCGGCTTTCCGAACTATCCGGGCGGAAAGGTGTATCCGGGCTACCGGATAAAACACTTGCAGCGAGAGGAGATCGACGGCGTACACGTCACCCGCCTCCCTCTTTACCCAAGTCATGATCAAGGCGCTGTGGGGCGGGTCCTCAACTATGTCAGCTTCGGGGCTTCTTCGGCCTTGTATGGCTTGTTCGGTGCGAAGCGACCGGATGTGATCTATGCCTATCATCCCCCGTTGACGGTGGGCATTGCAGCAGTGTTGATTCGGCTGTTTCGTCGCGTTCCGGTCGTGTACGACATACAGGACATGTGGCCCGATACGCTGCGTGCGACGGGAATGTTCTCGAATCAACGCGCGTTGAAAGCCGTGTCGTGGGTTTGCGACTGCGTTTATCGTCACGTCGACCGTCTGGTTGTGTTGTCACCGGGCTTCCGGCGTCTGCTGATCGAACGTGGCGTGCCAAAAGACAAGATCGACGTCATCTACAACTGGTGCGCCGAAGATGCGATCGGGGTTCCAACCGGTGAAGTCCCTCCGGGATTTCCTGGCCCTCAGCACTTTCGTGTGCTCTTTGCCGGGAACATGGGCAAGGCGCAGGCTCTCGACTCAGTGCTGGAGGCTGCGGCTTTGGTGCGCGACGTGGCGCCCACATTGCGCTTCGTGTTTCTTGGCGGCGGAGTCGAGGTAGCGCAGCTTCGACAGATTGCCAGCGATCGGCAATTGCACAATGTTGTCTTCCTGCCACCCGTGCCGATGGCAGAAGTAGGAAGCTATCTCGCGGCGGCGGATGCCCTGATGGTCCACCTGAAAAAAGACCCGCTTTTCAAAATCACAATTCCCTCGAAGACTCAGGCCTATATGGCGGCTGGCAAGCCGGTCCTGATGGCAGTCGAGGGCGACGCAGCGGATTTGGTCAGAGAAAGCGGCTGCGGGCGGGTTTCTGATTCTGAAGATCCCCGCGCGATCGCCGATGCCGCCCTGACGCTGATGCGTGCGACATGCGAAGAGCGGGCCTTGATGGCTCGTAACGCTCGCCAGTTTTATCAGGAGAAGCTGTCCCTCAGTGTCGGCGTGAGCAGGTTCGCGTCGATTTTTCGAACCTTGGGCGCGCAGCAAGCGTAGATCTGGGCTTACAAACTCTTGGTATGACGTTCATCGGGTCAATACAGTGATGCTTGCTGAGATGGGCATTCCCGAAAGCAGCCCTAAAATCCCCTCTCACATGATCGAGGGCTGAATCATGCATATCGATACGCTTCGGGTAGAGAACTTCCGCTGCTTTAAGCAGGAGACGTTCGAGTTCCAGTCTGGATTCAACCTGCTTGTCGGTGTCAATGGCAGCGGCAAGACATCGCTGCTGAAGGCGATTGCAGCCGGGTTGGCAACTCCGATCAACGGGTTGGGAAAAAGCCCACGTTGGCCGCATGCCGAGGAGGCGAACGCCCGCCTTGCCTTGATCGAACTGCAGGGGCGGGTTCGGTATGAGCGGTGTTACCCCGTGCGTATCGAGCTCGAAGGCGAAGTTTGCGGGTCTGCACGAAGTTGGTGGGTGGAACAACCCGGGCCGGCTAGCCAATCAAAATTCGAACACACGGTTTTTTCTGCAATCGCGGACGAGTCTGCCCGCATCGCTCAGGGAGGACAGGGCGCTTTGCCTCTAGCGGCGTTCTATGGAGCCGAACGGCAGTGGCGGCTGAGCGGGGTGGGCGCTGACACCGCCGTGCGGCATCAGGATTCGCGCCTGGATGCTTATGCCTCATGGTTCGATGCCGCCCTCGACATGAAAGGGCTCGAAACCTGGGTCATCGGCAAATCACTGGAACGCCTGGAAGCCGAATCGGACAGCCGCGATGTAGACAACGGCGGTGCGCTCGATGAGCTGGCGCTGGTCAACCGCGCCGTGGCGCTTGCGATACCGGGGGCGAAAGGCTTGCGGTACGACATCAAGTACCGGCGCTTGGTCCTGGAGTGGCAGGACGCCGACCCCGTACCGTTCGAGACCCTGAGCGATGGCCAGCGCGCCTTGGCTGCACTGGTGGCCGACATCGCGCGACGCATGTGCCTGCTCAATCCCCAATTGGGGGCGCGTGTGCTGGACGAAACGCCTGGCGTGGTCCTGATCGACGAACTCGACATGCATTTGCATCCGGCGTGGCAACGCAGGGTCTGCGGCGTGCTGAAGACTGCGTTTCCGTGCATCCAGTTCATCGCCGCCTCGCATTCGCCGCAGATCATCGGCGAGCTCGTGGCCGACGAAATCCTGCTGATGAAGGGCGGCCAGGTAGTGGGCCATCCAGAGCGGGCGCTGGGTTTGCCAAGCAGCGAAGTGCTTGCCGAGATCATGGGTACCGAACCGCAGAATACGGAGGTCGCGGCCGCACTGCGACGAATCCATCAGGCGCTGGACAACGAGCAACTCGACGTGGCCGAGCGGGAAATCGTGGCGCTGGAGTCGAAGGTCGGGGCGATTCCCGATGTGATCGAGGTGCGTAGTGAGCTCGACAGCCTGCGTTGGCTGGGCGAGGAGGACCAGCCTTGAGATGCATCGTGAAAGGGCCGGAACCACGCGAGTTGCTGGATTGGAAGCGCCAGAATCGAGCAAGCCCGCAGAATCTGACCTACACGGGGGGCGGGTTTCCGCGTGAAGCGGTCAAGCATGCGTTGATGGTTGAACAGCATCATCTGTGCGCTTATACGATGCGCGGGCTGAAGTCTGCGGCCGATTGCCACATCGAGCATGTGTTGCCGCAGGCACGAAAAAACCCGGAAGAAACGATCGACTACCACAATATGTTGGCCTGCTACCCAGGCAGCAACAGCAAGACGGTATGCGAGTTCGGCGCCCATGCAAAGGGCGACTACGACCCGGAACGGGGTCCGTTCTGTTCCCCATTGCACAAAGCGACACCTTCGAAGTTCAGATTCTCTGAGACGGGAGAGGTGACTGGTCGTGATGATGTGGCACAGGCAACGATCGAGGTGCTGCGGCTCAACCACCCGATCCTGGTCCATGACCGCGAAGCTGCCATTCGAGGCGGTTTGAAGCCGGGCAGACGACGGCAGTTCTCTGCAGCGGCTGCGCGGCGTCTGGCTGCCGAGGTCCGAAAGCCGGACTTCGAGGGGCGATTGCGGCCGTACTGCGAGGCGATTGCGCAGGCGGCGCTGAAGTATGCCGATAAGGAAGAGCGCAAAGCGCGCCGGCTACGTCAGCGCCGTGTTTAGCCTTCCCGAACCGAACCATCAGGAATCCAATAATCAACGCTTCTTGTCATGACAGATAACGATACCCACTTTGCCGCCCTCGTCGATTTGGTTGGCACCCTCTACGGCGGCGACCCGACGCCCTTGCATCGCCCCGTTTTCGAAGGCAACGAAAAGCAATACCTGGTCGACTGCATCGACTCGAACTTCGTGTCCTCGGTGGGCGCGCGCGTGACCGAGTTCGAAGAGCGGATCGCCGGCTTCACCGGCGCACGGTTTGCGGTTGCCACGGTAAACGGCACGGCCGCGCTGCACGTCGCCCTGCAACTCGCCGGCGTGGAGCGGGGCGATGAGGTGATCAGCCAGGCGCTCACGTTCATCGCGACCTGCAATGCGCTCACATACGCCGGTGCCCGGCCGGTCTTTATCGACGTCGACCGGGACACCCTGGGCCTGAGTCCGCGGGCGCTGAGAACCTGGCTTGCGGCCAACGCTGTAATGCGTGACGGGCAGACCTTCAATCGGGCCACGGGCGCGCGGATCGCGGCATGTGTGCCGATGCACACGTTCGGCTTGCCTTGCCGCATCGAAGAGATCGTCGCGCTCTGTGACGAGTACGCGATACCCGTCGTGGAAGATGCCGCGGAATCGCTCGGTAGCTACGTCGGCGAACGGCATACGGGCACCTTCGGAAGGCTCGCGACGCTCAGCTTCAACGGCAACAAGATCATCACCACCGGCGGGGGCGGGATGATCGTCACCAACGATGAAGAACTGGCCAGGCGCGCCAAGCACTTGACCACGACGGCCAAGATTCCGCATCCCTACGAGTTCGAGCACGACGAAGTGGGCTACAACTACCGCCTGCCCAACGTCAATGCCGCGCTCGGCTGCGCGCAGATGGAAAAGCTGCCCGCAATGCTGACGATCAAGGCCGATGTGGCGCAGCGCTACGCGGCGTTTTGCGAACAGCATGGCCTCCGCTATGTCGGCGCGCCGCCGGGCACGCGGCCGAATTTCTGGCTGAACGCGGTCGTGCTCGACTCGCGAGCGGAACGTGATGCGCTCCTCGAATACACCAACAGCCGGGGCGTCATGACGCGGCCGATCTGGCGTTTGATGTCTTCGTTGGAGATGTTCAAGGACTGCCAGCACGATGGGCTGGAAAACTCGCGCTGGCTCGAGGATCGCGTCGTGAATCTTCCTTCCAGCGTGCCTGAAAGCGAATTCTGGAGACTCCAGCAATGAATGTGCTTCAACTGATCGGGCGCGAGCGCCTGTTGTTCGATACCGACCTCGCGCGCGAGGAAAAGCGCTTGACCGAGCTGGTGAAAGGCAGCCGCTTTCTGGTGATCGGCGGGGCGGGGTCGATTGGCCAGGCGGTCACGCGCGAGATCTTCAAGCGTGGGCCGCGCGTGCTGCATGTCGTCGACATCAGCGAGAACAACATGGTCGAGCTGGTGCGCGACATCCGCAGCACGCTCGGCTACATCGACGGCGACTTCCGCACTTTCGCAATCGACTGCGGCGGGCGTGAGTTCGACGCGCTGATGAACGCCGGGGACGGTTACGACTATGTGCTGAACCTGTCGGCACTCAAGCACGTGCGCAGCGAGAAGGACCCGTTCACGCTGATGCGCTTGATCGAGGTGAACGTGCTCAACACGATCGCGACCATCGCCCAGGCGCGTACCAAGGGGGCGCGCAAGTACTTTTGCGTGTCGACCGACAAGGCGGCCAACCCGGTGAACATGATGGGCGCGAGCAAGCGGATCATGGAGATGTTCCTGATGCGCGAGAGTCTGAGCCTGCCGATTTCGACCGCGCGGTTTGCCAACGTCGCGTTTTCCGACGGTTCCTTGCTGCATGGCTTCAACCAGCGCTTTGCCAAGCGCCAGCCGATTTCGGCGCCGAACGACGTGCGCCGTTATTTCGTGACGCCGCAGGAGTCGGGCGAGCTGTGCCTGATGTCGTGCCTGCTCGGGGACAATCGCGACATCTTCTTCCCGAAGCTGAGCGAGGCGCTGCATCTGACGCGCTTTTCCGACATCGCGGTGCGCTACCTCGAATCGCTGGGTTACGAGCCGCATGAATGCGGCAGCGAGGACGAGGCGCGCGAACGCGGCGCGGAGCTGATCGCGAAGCGCAAGTGGCCGGTGTATTTCTTCGCCAGCGACACCACCGGCGAAAAGGGCTTCGAGGAGTTCTTTACCGAGCGCGAAACGCTGGACATGGCGCGTTTCGACACCGTCGGGGTGATCAAGAACGCGGCCGAGTTCGACGGCGCCCGTCTGGATCGATTCACTGCGCGCATTAACGAGATTCGCGCCCGGCCGACCTGGGACAAGGCGGAGATCGTCGCGCTCTTCAACGAGATGATCCCGGAGTTCGATCACAAGGAAACCGGCAAGTATCTGGACAACAGGATGTGACATGCAGCGAATTCTGGACATTCTTTTTTCGGGCCTGGCGTTGCTGGTGTTGTCGCCGCTTCTGGTGCCGGTGATGATCGCGCTGCGCCTGACCGGCGAGGGCGAGATCTTCTACGTGCAGCAGCGCGTCGGCCGTGGCGGCAAGTCGTTCGGCCTGTACAAGTTCGCGACGATGCTGAAGAACAGCCCCCACCTCGGCACCGGCACGGTCACGTTGAAGAACGACCCGCGCGTGCTGCCGCTGGGCAGTTTCCTGCGCAAGACGAAGATCAACGAGCTGCCGCAACTGCTCAACATCCTGTTCGGCGACATGAGCATCGTCGGCCCGCGACCGCAGACGCAACGCTGCTTCGATGCGTTTCCGCCGGCGTCGCAGGCACAGATCGTGAAGGTGCGGCCCGGGCTGTCGGGAATCGGCTCGATCGTCTTCAGGGGCGAGGAGGACATGCTGCACGCCAGCGCCGCGCCCGAGCGCTTCTACGATGAAGTGATCATGCCGTACAAGGGCAAGCTGGAAGAATGGTACGTGGCGAACCAGGGGCTGCGGACGTATTTCGCATGTATTTTGGTGACGGTGTGGGTGGTGCTCTTTCCCTCGTCGCGCGTGGTGTGGAAAGCATTGCCAACGCTACCTAATCCTCCGCGAAATCTTGCAACCTCTATCCAATTCGAAAATTGAGATGACATCATGCAATTAATTTTTGATCATCGATTGATCCGACATATTATTGACGCGTCGGAAAAAGAGCATGGGCGTTCATCGCATGCGCTACAGTTGGCGGAGAGGCTTTTGCAAAAATCGTTCGTGAAAGTGCCCTTGTGGCTTTTCGAGCGAGTTGTGGGATTTCTTTTGGCGCTGCCTATTCCCATTTACAGCTCGGCAGTGTACGGCCTTGTGACAAACATGCGCGGACTGCCTCATATGCTGGGTATGTACATCCGAGGATTGTACTATCGGCAAAAACTCGGCTTGATGGAGCCAAACGTTTTTATTGATCAAGGTGTTTTCTTTGCATATCCGCAAGGGGTTGAGCTGAAAGAATTTAGCTATATCGACAAAAATGTGCTCGTGATGAGCAAGACAGCGAAGGTTGGCAGGCGTGTCCACATTGCGCCTCGTGTTTTTATCAGTGGTGGCGGTGATTTCGAAATCGAAAACTACGCTTGCATCGCAACCAACTCAAATATCATCACCTCAACTGAGGTGCTTAAAGACGGCGCGCGATGTTCCGGGCCAATGGTAAGCGCTGATCAACGGAAAGTTTTTCGGGGTAAGGTGCGGATCAAGAAAGATGCATTCATTGGAGCGAACGCGACCTTGTTGCCCGGGGTTACGATCGAACCGGGTACAGTAGTTGGGGCGGGGGTGACCGTGGCAAAATCGTCCGAGCCTTGGGGCATTTACGTAGGTGAGCGTGCTCAACGAGTAGGTACTCGTGAGTCGGTTCTTTGGCCCGATAACTGATACCTAGCTTTTCTTTGGCAGTGACGCTTTGTTTTGCGATGTAGATGGTGAAGGGAGAGCATTTCGTAGGCAGCCATTGAGGCAGTCGTTCGTGTGCCCACTCTGTTAGCATCACGGCCTTCGCAACTGCCGAGCCGGGGTAGTGTGTCATTGCTGCATGGATTGGGTGAGCTTGGGGCGCGCGCGCGCCGCATGCTGTCGAACGCATCGGGTCTCGTCGGGGCCGACGGTGCGGGCGGCGGTGGATCGGTTTTCATGGGTCGTTGGTTCCAGCGCATGCGCTCGCGCGTGCTGGTGCTCGCCTACGACCTCGTCATGCTCGCGCTGGCGTGGGCGCTGGCGTATTGGACGCGCTTCAACCTGGCCCACGTACCTGCCGAATTCATCGCCGAGGCCGGGCGGATGTTGCCGCTGGTGTTGCTGGTGGTGGGCTCGGTGTATTGGGGCTTCGGACTTTATCGCGGGGTGTGGCGCTTCGCGTCGCTGACCGACCTGGCGAAGATCGTCCAGGCGGTGCTGATCGGCACCACGCTGCTGCTCGCCATCCTGTTCGTATTCAACCGCATGGCCTATGTGCCGCGGTCGCTGCCGATGCTGTTCGTGGTCTACCAGATCATGCTGCTGGCCGGCCCGCGCCTGATGTACCGCTGGGTGAAGGACCGGCGCATCGACCCCGGCACCGGTAAGCGCGTGTTGATCGTGGGCGCCGGGTCGGATGGCGAGATGCTGGTGCGGGATCTGTTGCAGGACCGCGACGCGGGCTACCTGCCCATCGCCTTCGTCGATGATCACGACCGCCGCTTGGGACGAACCGTGCATGGCGTGCCGATTCGCGGCACCATCGACGAGCTGCCGCGGGTGGTGGATGTCTTCGGCATCGATCTGATCCTGCTCGCCAGGCCGAACGCGACGGCAAGGCAGATGCAGCACATGGTCGATCTGTGCGAGGCCACCGGCAAGCCCTTCCGTACGGTGCCGCCGACCAAGGACCTGGTCGCCGGGCGGGTCGCGGCGGGGCAGTTGCGGCAGGTTTCGATCGAGGATTTGCTCGGGCGCGACCCGGTGTCGCTCGACTGGCCGGGGATCCGCCGCAGCCTGAGCGACCACGTGGTGCTGGTGAGCGGGGCTGGAGGTTCGATCGGTGCGGAGCTGTGCCGGCAACTGTGCCGATGCAATCCGCGCCTGCTGATTCTGATCGATCACAGCGAGTTCAACCTTTACAGCATCGAAACCGAGCTGCTGGAGCTGCCCGACGCGCCGCCGATCGTGCGCCATCTGCTCTCCGTGACCGATGTGATGGGTGTGCGGCAGGTGTTCGAGCGCTACCGGCCGCAGGTGGTGTTCCATGCCGCCGCGTACAAGCACGTGCCCTTGCTGGAAGACCAGGTGGAGGCGGCCGTGCGGAACAACGTGGTCGGCACGCAAGTGATGGCACAAGCGGCCGCGGCGTGCGCGTGCGAGCGCTTCGTGCTGATTTCCACCGACAAGGCGGTGAACCCGACCAGCGTGATGGGCGCGACCAAGCGGCTGGCCGAGCTGATCTGCCAGGCGCAGGACAGCCGCGCTGGCAGCCGCTTCATGACCGTGCGCTTCGGCAACGTGCTCGGCTCGGCCGGCAGCGTGGTGCCGCGTTTTCAGCGGCAGATCGAGCGCGGCGGCCCGGTGACGGTGACGCATCCGGACATCGAGCGCTTTTTCATGACGATTCCCGAAGCCTGCCAGTTGATCATGCAGGCGGCAGCGATCGGCGACGACGCGGATACCTTCGTGCTCGACATGGGCGAGCCGGTAAAGATCCGTTACCTGGCCGAGCAGATGATCCTGCTGTCCGGTCGCCAGCCGGGGCGCGACATCCGGATCGAATACATCGGGCTGCGCCCCGGCGAGAAGCTGTACGAGGATCTGTTCTACCCGGCGGAGATTTTCGCCGACACGCCCCACCCGCGCATCCACATCGCCCGCCAGACGCTGCCCGTCGACCGCAGGCAACTTGCATTTGCTCTGCAGGCGCTCCATGCCGCGCTGCAGGCGCGGGACCGTGATGGACTGGTGGCGGCATTGAAACACGCGGTTCCGGCGTGGGAATGCAGCGGGGGTGAGGACTATTGCGCTTCAACAGGGCAACAAAGACATTCGGACGGGGAGTGTCTTGCAGGCTGAGCTGTACCCGGATGAACGCTCGTGCTTACCTGTTGGTTTTCTGGATGAGCGGGGCTATGCTGGGTGGCAACAGCGCCCAAACCTCTGATGCCAGCTCGTCCGGCATTATGTTTGGGCCTTCTTTTGTCGCTCTTGTGCGACGTTGCATGACAGTTTCAACTCGCGGAGGACCCCCGATGCTGCGCGCCATCGTGACAGAAGAACTCAGGCTGAGCGGGTCGAAAATTTGAGAACAACATGAATGGAGCAGGCGCAATGAGCACTTATCAGGAAATCCTCGCGCAGATCGAAGCGCTCAAGCAGCAGGCGGAAGAAATGCGGCAGGCCGAGATTGCCGGCGTGATCGCCGATATCCGGCAGAAGATCAGCGACTACAACCTGAGCGCGGCCGATCTTGGCTTCGGCGCGCCGGCGCGGGCCGAGAAACCGGCGTCGGGCAAGCGCGGAACGGTCAAGGCGAAATACCGCAACCCGGCCACCGGCACGAGTTGGTCCGGCCGCGGCGTGATGCCGAAGTGGCTGAAAGCCGAGCTGGATGCGGGCAAGGCGAAGGAGGCGTTCCTGATTGCGGATGAAGGGGCGCAAGTGTGATGAATCGCGTCTGCTTGCGCGCTGTGAGCGCTTGACCTTTGCCACTGTCTATATAAGAGAACTCACGAACAAGGAGATGCATGATGGCTACCATCACAGAGCGGTTGTTGGAAACCGCTCGTTCCCTGCCGGAGCCTCTGCTGGCCGAAGTGCTCGATTTCGCCGAGTTCTTGCGGGCCAGGCACGCCAGTCTCGAGGCTGAGACGGTGGATCACGATTTGCTCGACCTGTGCGGCGGGCTGGAGAATTCGACGACGTTCAGTGAGGCCCCCGACGTTATTCAGCAGCGGTTGCGCGATGAGTGGCGTTAAGTTCCTGCTGGATACCAACTTCATCCTGGGGATGCTCAAGTCGTCGCCGATCGTCACGGAGGAAATCACAATGAGCCGTATCACGATCACCCTGGAAGATTCACTCCATCGGGCGCTGAAGGAGACAGCGGCACGTCAAGGGCGCTCGATCACGAAGATCATTGAGGAAAGCCTCGTTCTGCGGGGCATCAAGCCCGTGGAAAGTGCTCGGGAACTCGTCGCCCGGGCGCGCAGCCGGTCGACGTTGTCCGAGGGCGAGGCCACGGACCTGGCCAGGCCGGATGGGATTGGAGGTGAGGAACATGTTGTATCCCGTGTACGTGCATAAGGACGAGGGCAGCGCCTACGGGCTGACCTTCCCGGATTTTCCGGGCTGCTTTTCCGCTGCGGACGAATTGGCTGACCTGCCGCGCATGGCGCAGGAGGCCGTGGAGGTGCATTTCGAGGGGGAGGACATGGCGATCCCGAAGCCGTCCGCCCCCGAGCAATGGGGCGATGATGAGCGCTTCCACGGCGGGTACTGGATGCTGGTGGAAATCGACCTGGCGCGGGTGAGCGCAAAGCCCGTGCGGCTGAATATCTCGCTTCCGGAATACCTGGTGCGGCAGATCGACGCCTATGCCGCGTCCCATCATCAAAGCCGGTCGGGCTTTCTTGCCCGGGCGGCAGAAGAGGCGATGCGCGCGCGATAGCCAGTTCGTACCCCCATCGTAAACAGGGGGATACCCACTTTCTTTCGTTCTCGGATATCTTCGGCATCGATCTGGTTCTGCTCGCCAAGCCGAACGCCACGGCAAGGCAGATGCAGCACGTGGTCGATCTGTGCGAGGCCACCGGCAAGCCCTTCCGCACGGTGCCGCCGACCAAGGACCTGGTCGCCGGGCGGGTTGCGGCGGGGCAGTTGCGGCAGGTTTCGATCGAGGATTTGCTCGGGCGCGATCCGGTGTCGCTGGATTGGGAGGCGATCCGCCCCATGCGTCATCAACCGCATCGGTTCGACAAGCGTCTGCGCCACCAGAATCCGGTCGAACGGATCTTGGTGGTGTGCGGGCAGATCCTCGGGCGCCACAACAGGAGGCGCGCCGGGGCAGAACAGTAATGATGAAAGATCTGGCCCCGTTTGCTCATTTTAACCGTTATGATCATTATGGTTAGAGAGGAGGGCGGCAATGATTACCCAGACCAGTGCAGTGGCATTCAGGCAGAACCTTGGCGAGATGCTCAATCAGGTGCAGTACCGCCACGACAGCGTGGTGATCAACAAGGACGGGAAGCCGGTGGCGGCCCTGGTCGATGCGCGCCTGTTCGAGCGCATTCGGCGTATGCAGGGGCGTTTCGAGGCTTTGTGCGAGCGCATCGAAGCCGGATTCGCTGCCGTGCCCGAGGCGCAGGGCCTGGACGAGATCGACGCGGCAGTTGCGCTCGAGCGTGCGCAGCATCGCTCGTCAACGCCGCGCTGATGGCGTCGCACACGCTGCGCGTCGTTCTCGATACGAATGTGCTGCTCTCGGGCATTGCCTACCCGGGTAGCGTGCCGGGCAAGATCATGGCCGCCTGGCGCCACGGCTCGGTCGATGTGGTGCTGTCGTCCTTCATTCTGGACGAGTTGCGACGCGTTCTCCCTCGACTCGCCAATCGACACGGATTGTCGGCCACCGAGATTGACGACCTGGTGGACATTCTCTCCATCCTCGCCGTGGTGATCGACCCCTTGCCGGCGGCCGAAGCAGAACTGCGGGATATCGATGACCTCCCGGTGCTGGGCACCCTGCTTGCGGCACGCCAGAACGAGGGCGCCGATTACCTGGTGACCGGCGACAAGGACCTGCTCGTTTTGGCCGACCGTTTTCCGATCGTCACCCCCGCGGAGTTCTGGAAAAGGCATGGCAGTTTGTGAGGTGGATTCAGCCGTCGCTCCGTTCGTGCAAGCCCTGTTCAAGGAACTCCCTGCCGCCATGTTGGGATATGCAAATTGCGCGCTGGACGGGAAGGCACGGTGGACATCGCCTCACTTGAGATCAAGGGCCGCACTGCGCCACGCGAGATCAAGGAGGAGTTGGATCGAAACCAACCGGGCATTCCTGCTCGGCGAATGGCGGAGGTATAACCCGTGAGCAACTACTTTTTCCCCAAGCTGTTGGCTGTGGAAGCCCTCGCCCCTTATCGCCTGCGCACGAACTGGAGCACCGGCGAGTCGCTGGAGGTCGATGTAGAAGGCGTATTGCGTTCAATCTCCCCGCTCACCGCCATCCTCAACCCGGAGGTGTTTGCCCGGGTTCATGTCGGCGAATGGGGTAACAGCGTCGAATGGATCGACGAGGAGTTCGGTGCGGACAACGTCTACGCCTGGGCCAAGGAACAGGCCGGCGATGTCAGCCATCAGATGTTCGACGAGTGGATGCACCGCAACGCGTTGTCGCTCAACACGGCGGCCGAGGCCCTGGGCATCAGCCGTCGCATGGTCAGCTACTACCGCACGGCGCACAAAGCCATCCCGCGTGCGATCTGGCTGGCCTGCCTCGGCTGGGAAGCGACCCGACCAAAGACCAAGACGCTTCCGCGTGCTTTGCCCACGGCTCGCGAGTATGCAGCACTCCACGCTTGACGAAAACGGACCTCTGCGATCCCACCGCGAGCGGTGCCTTGTTTGGTCGCGACTGGCCCGGTGCGCGCGCTGTAGGTGTGGCACGATTGGCTGGCCGATCATCGATCGCTTTTTCATGACGATTCCCGAAGCCTGCCAGTTGATCATGCAGGCGGCAGCGATCGGCGACGACGCGGACACCTTCGTGCTCGACATGGGCGAGCCGGTGAAGATCCGTTACCCGGATGAACGCTCGTGCTGACCTGTTGGTTTTCTGGATGAGCGGGGCTATGCTGGGTGGCAACAGCGCCCAAACCTCTGATGTCGGCTCGTCCGGCATTATGTTTGGGCCTTCTTTTGGGCGCGCGCGATGAGCGCCTGCCCCCAGCCCCGCAGCGCGAGGAACCGATCGAACCGGCGCCTGGTATCTATTCCATACGGCGGCGACGACTACCAGCAGTTGAAGGCGGCGATCGGCATCCACCTGCTCGACTTCGAACTCTTCAGCGCGCCCGAGCATCAAAGCCAGGCGCTGTGGTGCTTTGAGCTGCGCGACCGGGCACAGCCGCAGGTGAAACTCGGCGACGAGCTACAATTGAACCTGATCGAACTGCCCAAGGCCGACCGCCTGGGCAGCGGCACTCCCGCGCTGGCGGCATGGGTCGCCTTCCTCGAACACTGGCAGGAGGAAACCAGGATGTCTCGAATCACCTACGCACCGGTACAACAGGCGCTCGAGCACATCAAGAACCTGAGCGCCGACGACGAAACCCGCCGGCTGGCCTTCGTGCGCGAACGGGCCCTGCGCGACGAGCGCAGCGAAATCCGCGCCGCGCGGGAGGAAGGGAAGCTCGAAGGGAAACTTGAAGGGAAGCTCGAAGGCGAGGTCGCGGTGCTCGCGCGCCTGCTCACCCGCCGCTTTGGCCCGCTGTCGCCCGAAACCCGCCTGCACTTGCAGGACGCGACCACCGAACAGCTTGAGCGCTGGGCTGACCGGATTCTGGATGCGCAGTGCATTGATGAGGTGTTTGCGGAAAGCTGACGCCTGACTTCCGCCACAACATCGCGCACGGCGGGCATGACCACCACACCAAGACGGAGAAGTTCCTGGTGATCAAGGGAGCGGTTTGGCGATGAATTCACAAAAATTTTCGGCATCGAGCCCGACGCGCTCACGGCCAACGAAGCCCAGTACCTGGTTGGCTTCAAATCGATTGACGCCATCCGAAATCGCCTTGCTGCAGCAGAGCAAGAAATCGATCGCCGACTACGTTCAAAAGGAATTACCCGAGCGTCTGAAGCAACGGCATCTGGAGCACATGCTGACAAAGGTGTGACGCCTTCCCACCCCGACACGTTCGCGTGCCCGCTGTAAACTGCAAGATGCCCCAGGAACGGAGTGCGCACATGCGAATTTCTGCCGACAAGGCTCACCTTGCTTCCGACATTATCGCCAGGCAATACGGCGAAAATGCCCGGATATGGTTATTTGGCTCTCGCGCTGATGACAACCAGCACGGTGGCGATGTGGACCTCTACGTGGAAGCTGACTCCACGGACGTCATGCGAAAGGTTCGCTGCAAGGCAGCGCTTACCGAGTTGTTCGACCTGAAAGTGGACCTGATCGTAGGCACAGGCGACAAACCGATTCATCGCATTGCAAGATCAACTGGAGTGCGTTTGAAATGACCGAAAACCTCAGGATCATTCACAAGAAGCTCGGCTACCTGGCTCGCATGCAAACCGACTTGCAGCACTCCATTGGAAAGATGGCTTCTCCGCTCCGGAAGATACAGCTTGGCGATATTGCCGGAATGACGCCTGACGAGCGCGAGACGGTCTCCGCCTTCACGACCCGATTTGCCACGTATCAGGAGCAGATCGGCAAGACCATGCGAAGCATCGCAATTGAAGAGGAAAGCGCTACCACCCCGTTCGGAGCAATTCTTGCGCTGATGGAAAAGCTTGGGATCCTTGACAGTGGAGAGAAATGGAAGGAACTCCGAGAACTTCGCAATCTGGTCAGTCACGAATATGAGGACGATCCGGACGAACTGTTTCAGGTGCTCAACAAGCTGGTAGAGAACGCTCCGTACCTCACGGCTATCCACGAAAGAATCCAGGACTTTGTCACGCAAGCCTACCCGGCTGCTTCCTGATTCGAGGTACTGGCGAGCATCAACCCGGGTAACGATCTGGCCGACCTGATCGACCAGGAACGTGTGGGGCGCGTGACGACGGACGCCTCGGCCGATTCGCTCGCGCAGGCCGCAACCGAACTGGCCGATGCGCTCGAAGGCCCATCCCGGCTTCGCAGCGCGCTGCAAGTCTCTGTCGGCACGACTGTTCTCTGTCTACGCAAGAGAATCCACGAACAAGGAGACGCACGATGGCCAAACTGTCTTTGCGGCATCGAACAGGGCGGTGACAAGCAGCTTGTACAGCTCTGAATTGGGCTCTATATTTAGAGCTAATTCAGAAAGGAGAAATGAAATGGACGCGATCTACGCCGACTTCTCGGTCAGCATGTCCGAGTTCAAGAAGAACCCGGCCCAGGTGCTGCGCACCGCTGGCGAAAAACCCGTGGCGGTGCTCAACCATAACCGCCCGGCCTTCTACATGGTGACGCCCAAGCTCTTCGAGGCGCTGCTCGATGAGTTGGCCGACCGCGACTTGGTGGAACTTGCACGGCAGCGAGTGGCGCGCAAGGAAACCGCAGTCGAGGTGGACATTGACACTCTCTGACCCGTCCTCGACACCCACGCGCTACCGCCTGAAGTTTCTGCCCGAGGCCCTCGCCGAGTGGAACGCGTTGGATGGCAGCGTCAAGGAGGTGCTGAAGAAGCTCCTGCGGAAGCGACTGGAGCAACCCCGCCTGCCCGGGGCCGAACTTCATGGCGATCTGCGCGACTGCTACAAGATCAAGCTGCTCAAGCAGGGCTATCGGTTGGTTTACCAAGTCGAAGATGATGTGCTGGTAGTACTCGTCCTGGCAGTAGCCAAACGCGAGGATATGGCGGTTTACCGGGCAGCGGTAGATCGTTTGCTGTCCCGACAGTAACCCCCACGCTGCTTTGCCTATGCAGCGCATTCCGACGAACGTGACCGCCTACGCCGGCGAGTTTCTCGACAAGGACCGCATCCTGGAACGCTTTCTGGCGGAGCTTTGAGCGCGATGTGGCTGAGCGACGAGATCCGGACAAGCGCGAACTGCTGTAGGGGCGGAGGGGCACAAAACTGGGAATCTCCTTGCAGTGGAGCAACCATTGCACCTACATTTGATGTCATGCCGATACTTCGACGCTTTCCTGCGTCACGCGTACTGATGTATGCCGGTGATCACCTGCTTCCCCACGTCGATGTCAAATTGCGCGCTGGACGGGAAGGCACGGTGGACATCGCCTCACTTGAGATCAAGGGCCGCACTGCGCCACGCGAGATCAAGGAGGAGTTGGATCGAAACCAACCGGGCATTCCTGCTCGGCGAATGGCGGAGGTATAACCCGTGAGCAACTACTTTTTCCCCAAGCTGTTGGCTGTGGAAGCCCTCGCCCCTTATCGCCTGCGCACGAACTGGAGCACCGGCGAGTCGCTGGAGGTCGATGTAGAAGGCGTATTGCGTTCAATCTCCCCGCTCACCGCCATCCTCAACCCGGAGGTGTTTGCCCGGGTTCATGTCGGCGAATGGGGTAACAGCGTCGAATGGATCGACGAGGAGTTCGGTGCGGACAACGTCTACGCCTGGGCCAAGGAACAGGCCGGCGATGTCAGCCATCAGATGTTCGACGAGTGGATGCACCGCAACGCGTTGTCGCTCAACACGGCGGCCGAGGCCCTGGGCATCAGCCGTCGCATGGTCAGCTACTACCGCACGGCGCACAAAGCCATCCCGCGTGCGATCTGGCTGGCCTGCCTCGGCTGGGAAGCGACCCGACCAAAGACCAAGACGCTTCCGCGTGCTTTGCCCACGGCTCGCGAGTATGCAGCACTCCACGCTTGACGAAAACGGACCTCTGCGATCCCACCGCGAGCGGTGCCTTGTTTGGTCGCGACTGGCCCGGTGCGCGCGCTGTAGGTGATGCGTAGCGCGGTGTTTGTGTTCGCGTGCCTGGCGGTGGCGGTGTTGTCGCTGCTGCCCGGCACGGCGCTGCCGCCGGTGGCGTTCAACGTGTGGGACAAGGCGCAGCACGCCGCCGCCTTTGCGGCGCTGGCCGCGCTGGGCCTGTGGGCGTTTCCGCGCCAGCCGGTGGCGGTGGTGGGGGCCTTGCTGGGGTATGGCGTGTTGATCGAGCTGGCCCAAGGCGCCACCGGCTGGCGCTACGGCGACTGGCACGATTGGCTGGCCGATGCGGTGGGGGTGACGCTGGGCTGGGCGGCGTGGCGCTGCGGCGGGGTTGTGCGGGGAAGGATGGGCGTGGCGTAGCGGCTACAATCGGGGCTTCGCTGTTCCGGAGCCGGCCCTCATGTCCCGCAAGAAGCTGCCCATCGGTATTCAGACCTTCGCACGCATTCGCGAGGATGGCTGTTATTACGTCGACAAGACGGGCTTCGCGCTGCAGCTGATCGAGGAAGGCAATTACTACTTCCTGTCGCGCCCGCGGCGCTTTGGCAAGAGCTTGCTGCTCGACACGCTGGCCGAGCTGTTCGAGGGGAATGAGCCGCTGTTTCGCGGGCTGGCGGCGCATGGGAAATGGGACTGGACCCGGCGGTTTCCGGTGCTGCGGATCAGCTTTGGCGATGGGGTGTTGCAAAGCCGCGCGGCGCTGGATGAGCGGATCGACGAACTCTTGACGGAAAACGAGCAGCGACTGGGTTTGAGCGTCGAGCGCGCCAGCGTTGCCGGCCGCTTCGGGGCGCTGATTCGCCAGGCCGGGCAGGTGCATGGCCAGCGGGTGGTGGTGCTGGTCGATGAGTACGACAAGCCGATCCTGGACAACCTGACCCGGCCCGAGATCGCGCGCGAGATGCGCGACGGGTTGCGCAACCTGTATTCGGTGATCAAGGGCCAGGATGCCCACATCCGCTTCGCGATGCTCACCGGGGTGTCGAAGTTCAGCAAGGTGAGTTTGTTCTCGGGGCTGAACAACCTCAACGACATCACCCTGGATGAACGCTACTCGGCCCTCTGTGGCTATACCGACGAGGACGTCGACACGGTGTTCGCCCCGGAGCTGCCCGGGCTGGATCGGGACGAGATCCGCGCCTGGTACAACGGCTACAACTGGACGGGGACATCGGTCCATAACCCGTTCGATCTGTTGTTGCTGTTCCAGAAGCGGCAGTTCCGGCCGTTCTGGTTCGAGACGGGGACGCCGACTTTTCTGGTCGATTTGCTGACGGCACGGCGTACCTTTACGCCGGACCTGGAAAGGGTGGTGGCGCTCGAGTCGCTGCTCTCGAGCTTCGATGTCGACCGGATTCCGACCGAGGCGCTGATGTTCCAGGCGGGCTATCTGACCATCGATTCGGTGCGCTATCTGCCCGGCCTGATGCAGCTGACGCTGCGCTACCCGAACCTGGAGGTGCGCAGCAGCCTCAACAATGCCCTGCTGGAGGTGCTCTCCGACGACCCGGCGCGACACGGCGTGCACCTGCCCCAGCTCTACGACCTGCTGACGGCAAACGATTTCCCCGGCCTGCAGCAGCTGTTTACCGCCTTCTTCGCCAGCATTCCGCACGACTGGTACCGCAACAACCCGATCGCCCAGTACGAGGGCTACTACGCCAGCGTGTTCTACAGCCACTTCGCCGCGCTGGGGCTGGATATTCGGCTGGAGGATGTGACGAATCGCGGTCGGATCGACATGGTGGTGCTGTTCAACCGCAACGTCTATCTGTTCGAGTTCAAGGTGGTGGAGCTGGTGCCCGAAGGCAAGGCGCTGCAGCAGCTGCGCGACCGCGCCTACGCCGACAAGTACCGCGCCCGCGGTGAGCCGATCCACCTGATTGGGGTGGAGTTCAGCCGCGACAGCCGCAGTGTGGTGGGGTTCGAGGTCGAGCGGGTCGATGCGGCCTCCCAACATGGAAGCATCCATTCGTAGCGAAAGCCATTCGCCCTCGTTCGCCACGCTGCGCAAGTACGTTTTGATGCGTTTGCTATGATTGTACAAATCAAAGTCAGAAGTTTAGATTTGTAAAAATGATTCCTCGCCGTGCTCTTGCAACCCTTCATCGTCTGGCAAAGGGCTTTCCGGTGCTTGCCTTGACAGGCCCCCGGCAGGCCGGGAAGACGACGCTGGCGCGGCTCGCCTTCCCCGCCAAAAACTACGTCTCGCTCGAGAATCCGGACGAACGCGCGTTCGCTGGGGAGGACCCGAGGAGGTTCCTGCAACGCTTTCCGGACGGCGCGATTCTGGACGAAGTGCAGCGGTGCCCGGCGCTGCTTTCGTGGCTGCAGGGGATGGTTGATGGCCGCCGGCGCATGGGCGATTTTGTCCTTACCGGTTCGCAGCAATTCGAGCTGATATCGGGCATGACGCAGTCGTTGGCGGGGCGCGTGGGGCGGGTCGAGCTGCTGGCACTTTCGGCGGCGGAGCTCGAGCTTGCCGGACGCCTGCCCGATACCCTGGAGGGGTGCTTGTGGCGAGGGGGCTACCCGGCGCTCTATGATCGGGAGCTGGCGCCCGGTGACTGGTTTGCGAATTATGTCGCCACCTACGTGGAACGGGATGTGCGCCAGTTGATTGCGGTGCGTGACCTGGTGCAGTTCCAGCGGTTCGTGAAGATGTGTGCGGCGCGCTCGGGTCAGTTGCTGAATCTGACGTCGCTGGGGGCGGACTGCGGTGTTTCGGCAGTGACCGCACGGGAGTGGTTGTCGGTGCTGGAAGCGAGCTATCTGGTGATGAGGATGCCACCTTACCATCGTAATTTCGGCAAACGGTTGGTCAGGACACCCAAGCTCTACTTTCTGGATGTGGGGCTTATGGCTTGGTTGCTCGGCATCCGCAACGCGGACGAGATCGAAACGCATGCGGTGCGAGGGGCATTGTTCGAATCGTGGGTGGTGTCCGAACTGGCCAAGGAGCGGCTGAATGCTGGCGAGCCGCTCGACTTGTATTTTTGGCGCGACCACATCGGGCATGAAGTCGACGTCGTGTTCGAGACGCCGGCGGGCTTGCAGGCGGTGGAGATCAAGTCGGGGGCGACGTTTGCGTCCGACTGGCCGGGCCCGATACGCAAGTGGCAGGCGCTGGCCGGTGATGCCACGCCGTTGCCATGGATCGTCTTCGGTGGTGAGGGCGATTACGAACGGCAGGGATGCAGAGTTCTTGGCTGGCGGGATCTGGTGCAGCAGACAGCTGCACCCAGTAACGAATGACGTCTGGAAGGTTGTGATCGGATGAATGGTTTGACGATGGACGGGACGGGGCAGCGGTCGGCGGGCTGGGTGGCGTGGGTCGCGGGCTTGATGCTGGTGTTCGCGCCGCTGGTGCGCGGGGCGAACCGGCCGCTCGCGTTGCTGGCGCTGGAACTGCTGGCGCTGTTGCTGCTGGCGGGCGCGGTGGCGCGGCCGGTGTTCATGGAGCGGCTGTCGCGGCCGTTGCTGCTGGCGTTGGCGATGATGGTCGCGGTGCCGTTGCTGCAGCTCGCGCCGCTGCCGTTCGAACTCGGGGCGACGCTGCCGGGGCACGGAGCGTATGCCGTCGCGCAGTTGGAAGCGGGGGCGGCGCCGGAGTGGCTGGCGCTGTCGACGGTGCCTTATCTCACCGAGCAGGCGCTGTGGGCGCTGCTGCCGCCGCTGGCGGTGTTCCTGGTCGTGGTCGGGCTGGACGAGGCGCAGGTGCGGCGGCTGGTGATGGTGTTTGTCGCGGTCGCGGTGTTCCAGGCGGTGATGGGCCTGATGCAGTACGGCGCGGGGCCGGAATCCGCGCTGCGCTTCGGTTACGAGTCGTCCGGCGATAGCGCGATCGGCACCTATGCGAACCGCGGTCACCTCGCGGGCCTGCTGCTGATGGCGCTGCCGATCGGCCTCGCGCTGCTCGCGTCGACAATCTTTTCGCTGGACGAATCGGCGAGCCGCCGCCAGCGGCGGGGCGGGGCGCTGCACCGGCTGAAGGCGCTCGTCGGCGGCGAGGGCGAGATGAACCGCACGGCCGTGTATGCGGCGGTGTGCGTCGCGCTCCTGCTCGGCATCGTGTTCGCGCGCTCGCGTAGCGGGATCGCGCTCGGCATGGTCGGCGTGGTGCTGTCGGCGGTGGTGCTGATGCGCAATTTCGGCGCCGGTTTTGCGACGCGCATGGTCGGCGCGGTGTCGGCGCTCGGGGTCGCGCTGGCGGTGGCGGTCGGGCTCGCACCGGTGTTCGCGCGCTTCGCGCAGGACGCGACGGCAGATGCACGCTGGCCGATCCTCGACGCGACGCTGGAGGCGGCGTTGGCGTTCTTCCCGTTCGGCAGCGGCATGGGGACTTTTCCGGCGGTGATCCGGGCGTTCCATCCGGCTGAAATCGGCGGCGAAGCCTACATCAACCACGCGCACAACGACTTCGCCGAGTGGTGGATGGAAGGCGGCGTGCCGGCGCTCGTGCTGATGCTGACGCTGGCGGCGATCTACCTGCTGCGCTGGCGCGCGGTGTGGGCGGTGCGCAACTGGCGGCCGCTGCACATGATGCAGGTCGGCGCGGGGCTGGGCGTGCTGCTGATCCTGCTGTTCGGGCTGACGGACTACAACCTGCGCATTCCCGCGAATGCGATGTACTTCGCGTTCCTCGCGGCGGTGTTCTTCCACCCCGGCGAGCGGGAGCGGGTGCGCCGGCGCGGGGAGCGTCGTCGGCCGGCAGCGGTTGCGGAACCTGTCGCCGCGCAGGCGAGGGCGGAGCCTGTCGTGCCGCCGGGGACCCGGGCGGGGGAGGCCGGCGCGGGAGCGCGGCGCAATCCGTTTGCGGATTGAGCGTGGAGCCGGAAGCACTACGCGCCGTGGGATATACTTCCGCCGTATCCCATTCCATGAACTGGAGACTTCCATGACCACAAGCACCGTCTTCACGAATAATCGCAGCCAGGCCGTGCGACTGCCGGCAGACATGCGCTTGCCCGCGAACGTCAAGCAAGTGGACATCCGCGCCCGCGGGTTGGAGCGAATCATCGCGCCGCTGGGCCATACGTGGGATTCGTTCTTCATCGATGGGCCGCAGGTTGCCGACGATTTCATGGAAACCCGCGCCAGCCAGGAACAGCAGGAACGCGAAGCCCTCTGATGCTGCGCTATCTGCTCGATACGAACATCGTGATCTACGTGATCAAGCGCCGGCCACTGTCCGCATTGGCACTGTTCAACGAGAACGCGGGACATATGGCGATCTCGTCGATCACCCTCGCAGAGCTGATGCACGGCGCCGAGAAAAGCAACGCGCCGGGACGTTCGCTTGCCGCCGTAGAGGATTTTTGCAGCCGCCTCGAGGTGCTGCCCTACGGTCCGAAGGCCGCAATGCACTATGGCAACATCCGCGCACGACTCGAGTCTCGCGGCCAGACAATCGGTGTCAATGACCTGCACATCGCGGCCCACGCACGCAGCGAGGGTCTGACGCTCGTGTCGAACAACTTGCGCGAGTTCGAGCGGGTGGAAGCATTGCAACTGGCGAACTGGGCAGTCTGAGAAATGACGCTGCGGAAAATGGGAGACGTCGTCGTGCCCGACATCCCTGGAGGGGGCAGCCGAAGCCGCGTTCGCCCCGCTTCCTCAGCTGCGTAGCTGGCGGGCGAACAGGGCTGCCAGGGGGCGGGCGGCAACGCTCAGCGGCACGCCGCGCAGGGTCAGGATGCCGAGCGACATCGCGGGCGGCAGCGGTTCGACGGCAAACTGCTGCAGCCCGGCACCGAACAGGGAATCGCCGATCAGCCTCGTCGGACCGAAGCCGATGTGGTCAGTGCGACGCATCAGTTCCAGCATCAGCATTGGCGAGGCGCAGCGCACCGTGTGGGCCGGCACCTCGATGCCCTGGGCTTCGAGCCAGCGTATGAGATGGTTGCCCTGGCTGGCCTCGGTGAGATTGAGCACCCAGCTGGCTCCCCGCAACTCGTCCCAGCTGCGCGCCTTCTGCAGGGGATGGCCGACGCGGCCGGCGGGCGCAGCCGGGACCTCCGCCAACGCCTCGAATTCGATCTCGTACGGCAGGTCGCCCGGATTGGCCAGCGCGACGGCGAAATCGAGCCGCCCTTCGATGAGGCCGGGCAACACGTTCGTCAGGAGTCCTTCCTCCAGACTCAGCGCGGCATCGGGCTGGATGCGGCGAAAATCGCCCAGCACGCGCGGCAGCACCAATGCCGCCACGAGCGGCGTCAGCGCGATTGCGATGCGCGCCCCCGCGCCGCCGCGCAACAGGCGGATTTCCTCCCGGGCCTTGTCCAGCGTCGCCAGGGCGAGGCGCGCACGCACCAGCAGCGCACGACCTGCCGGGGTGAAATCCACCCCCCTGTAACTGCGCGTCAACAGTTCGGCGCCGACGTCTTCCTCGAGCTCGCGCAGCGCCTTCGTCAGCGCGCTCTGGCTGAGATTCATCGCGCGTGCCGCAGCGCGGATCGAACCCGCTTCGGCGACCTGGACGAGCGCCTTGAGCTGGTGGTCCTTCATCGCGTGAGGTGATTACCTTGGGTTGTCATTGCGGAAAAAGTACTGCCTTCCGTCGTTCACTGCAAATCCTATTATCGACTCATGAACATCGTTGATCGATTCCTCCCCGACGAAGCCGCGATGAAGACCTGGCGGCGCACGATCCACCAGCAGCCTGAACTCGGCTTCAACGAAGTCGCGACCAGCCGCCTGGTCGCCGAGTGCCTCGCGCAATGGGGCTTCGAGGTGCATGGCGGCATCGCGGCGACCGGCGTCGTTGGCACCCTGAGCTGGGGGCAGGGCGGCCCGCGTCTGGGCCTGCGGGCCGACATGGACGCGCTGCCGATCCAGGAACAGACCGGCCTGGCGTGGGCGAGCCGCACGCCGGGCCAGATGCACGCCTGCGGCCACGACGGCCACACCGCGATGCTGCTCGGCGCCGCGGAAGTCTTCGGGCGCATGCACAGGGAAGGGCGCCTGCCGGGGAGCGGTGCGCTCAATCTCATCTTCCAGCCTGCCGAAGAACTGGGCGGTGGGGGCGGGGCGAAGCGCATGCTCGACGAGGGCCTGTTCGAACGCTTCCCGTGCGACGCGATCTTCGCAATGCACAACTATCCCGGCGTCCCGACAGGCCACTTCCGCTTCCGCGCCGGCCCCTTCATGGCTTCCTCCGACAAGGTGCTGATCCGCTTTACGGGCAAGGGCGGCCACGGCGCGCTGCCGCACATGGCGGCCGACCCGACGCTGCCCGCTGCGGCGACGGTGCTCGCGCTGCAGGGCATCGTCGGACGCAACGTCGATCCGGTCGACATGGCCGTCATCAGCGTGGGGCGCATCGCGGCGGGTAACACCTACAACGTGATCCCGGAGATGGCCGAGATCGAACTGAGCGTGCGCGCCCTGCGACCCGAGGTGCGCGATCTCCTCGAAGCGCGCATTCGGGCGCTCGTCGCGGGGCAGGCGGCGTCCTTCGGGGTGGGCTGCGACGTGCACTACGAGCGCGGCTATCCGGTGCTGGTGAACAGCGCAGCCGAGACGCGCCTCGCCGTGGAGGTCGCTCGCGAACTGGCCGGCGACGCGCAAGTGGATGATGAGGCCGCGCCGCTGAGCGGCAGCGAGGATTTCGCCTTCATGCTGCAGCAGGTGCCCGGCTGTTATCTGCTGATTGGCAACGGCGACAACGGTTTCGGCGGGGGTGAGCACCTCGGGCCGTGCAGCGTGCATAACCCGCATTACGACTTCAATGACGCCTGCCTGGCACCCGGCGCCGCCTTCTGGGTGGCACTCGCCGGACGTTTCTTTGGCGCGTGAAGGGTATCCGCCACGGGCATTCACAAGCCGCATTCAAAACGATAAATACCGCACTACCGGAGGAGACGAGACCCATGAGCATCAGCAGCGAAAAGGCAGCACCCCGCACCAGCCAGGTCATTGCGGCCGTCATCGGCAACGCGCTGGAATGGTATGACTTCATCGTCTTCGGCTTTCTCGCCGTGGTCATTTCGCGCCTGTTCTTTCCGTCGGACAGCGAATACAGCTCGCTCTTGATGACGACCGCGACCTTCGGCGTCGGCTTTTTCATGCGCCCCGTCGGCGGCATCCTGCTCGGCATCTATGCCGACCGCAAAGGGCGCAAGGCTGCGCTGCAGCTCATCATAGGCATGATGACGGTGGCGATCGCGCTGATCGCCTTCGCCCCGCCCTACGCCGCGATCGGCATCGCCGCGCCGCTCGTGCTCGTGCTCGCGCGCCTGCTGCAGGGCTTTGCCACCGGCGGCGAGTTCGCCAGCGCGACCGCCTTCCTGATCGAGAGCGCACCGCCCAATCGCCGCGGGCTGTACGGTTCGTGGCAGATGTTCGGCCAGGGGCTGGCGGTGTTCTGCGGCGCCGGGGTCACGGCCTTGGTCACGCGCGGCCTGTCGCCCGAGGCGCTCGACGCCTGGGGCTGGCGCATCCCCTTCCTGATCGGCCTGCTGATCGGCCCGGTCGGCCTGTGGATCCGCCGCCACCTGTCGGAGACCGAGGCCTTCCTCGAAGCGCATCAGGCGCCGAAGGAAAAGCAGTCCCTCGCGCGCATGCTGCGCAATCACCTGCGCGAGGTGTTCGCGGTGATGGGCGTCTCCGTGTGCGGCACGGTCGGCTTCTACGTGATCCTGGTGTACATGCCGACTTTCGCCAACAAGCAGCTGGGTTTGCCGCTCAACGACGCCTTCACCGCCCAGGTCATCGCGGTCGCGCTGCTGACCGCCCTGATGCCGGTGTTCGGCGCGCTGTCCGACCGCATCGGACGGCGGATCATGGTCATCGCCGCAACGGCCGGGCTGCTCATCGTGCTGTATCCGCTGTTCAGCTGGGTGCATGCCGCGCCGTCCTTCGGCCGCCTCATGACCATGCAGGTGGTGTTGTGCACGCTCCTCGCCGTGTATTTCGGGCCGATCTCCGCCGTGATGGCCGAGCAGTTCCCCGCCGGCGTGCGCTCGACGGGGCTGGCGCTGGCGTACAACGTCGCGGTGATGGTGTTCGGCGGCTTCGCGCAATTCATCGTGACCTGGTTGATCCACACCACCGGCGTGGCGATCGCTCCAGTGTTCTATGTGATGTTCGCCGCGGCCCTGGGCTTCGTGGCGGCGCTCTTCCTGACCGACCGCACGCATGTGGTGCACCTGGCGGCCGTCGATGAAGAGGTGCCGGAAATCCCGCTGCAGCGGAAAGCGGGTAATAGCTTGACGCGGCGTCTCGCGGCTCGCGGCGCGTAATCTCCACGGCGGCCGATCGGCTGCTTCAGCTTTCACGGCGGGGCGGTCTCGGAGAAGCGTTCGGCACTGGTCTGCTTTCGCCAGGTTCCCGACCGGCGTTCGCAGGCGTTGCTCAGCGCCGCAGGTCGGCGAGCAGCGCGTCGGCCAGTGCCTCCTCGTCGATCGCCAGCCGTTCGGCAAGCATCGCGTCCGCGAGCGCGTCGTCCCACAGGGCGCCGACGGCGGCATCGTCGAGGGGGCGCCCGGGCCGCGGCGCGCCGACGACGGCCGCGCGGTAGTCGGCTGCCGAAAAGCGCCACGGCCGGGCTTCGTGTTCGCGGACCATGTGGTTGCCGATGCGCAGGCCCGGCCAGTCGAAATCGCCGTGGTAGTGCAGCGTCGCGCCGGCGGCGCGCAATTGCGCGAGCAGGGTGCGCTGGGCCGCGGCCGGCATGCCGTCGGTGCACACCAGCGGTGCACAGCGCGGCCCCAACTGGTCGGCGGCGATCGCGAGCAGGTTCGGATTCTCGCAGACGAAGACCGGGCGGCCATCGACGGGCCAGGCCTGCGGCGAACGTACCAGGCTGCGCAGCGAGAGATAGGCCGGTTCGCCCGGTTGGGTGCCGGTCGGCCCGGGGAGGTTGAGGGCCAGCGCCGGCCGCGCCAGCTCGTTGACCAGCACGCCGGCCGCAGCCCACAGATCCCGCGCGCGTTCGCCGTCGCCGTCGCCGTCGTTGTCGTTGGCGGCTGCGGCCTTTTGGCGCAGCGCCGTGAGGACCAGCGTGCCGACCGGGCTGCCGGCGTCGAGCGCGTGTGCATCGCCGAGCGCGGCAACGGCCAGCTGCGCGCGCGGAATGCCCGCTGCGGGCAGCCGCCGCAACACCTGATCAGCGTCGCGGACGAGGCGGGTGCCGGCCTCGGGCCGGCTGGCGCACAGCCGCTTCAGCAGCCCGAGTCCGATGGATGTCTGGAGTGCCGAATGCAGGTCGGGGTGTTCGCAGTCCTCGACCACCCCCTGCCAGTGCGAGCGAACCCGCAGGCGTTGGGCCGCGGTGTCGATGATCGGTCCGTCGAGCTGCTCGAGGGCGTCGCGCAAGGACGGGGCGAGACCCGCACGGGCGAGCGCGGCGTCGATCTCCGCCACGTCGATCTGCATCGATCGCACATGGCGCGCCGGGCGGCCGGCGAGCGCCGCGAGGGCTGCATGTTCGGCTTCGCTCAGCGCGCCCAGACGCAGAACACCGGCCGGTGCGCCGCGCTCATAGCGCTGGCGCAGCCGCCTGCGCAGCCCCGCAAGGGTTTCGCCGCCGAGCAGCCGTTGCAGCCGGGCATCGATCGTCATTCAGGGGGAAAGCGTCGATCCGGATCGTCTTCGCGCCGCCGGGCGCGACCATCCCAGGTCCAGCGCGAGACATGCACCGCATCGACGCCTTCGCGCCGCTGCAGCTGGCAGATCGCCACGCCCGGCAGCTCCGCGTAACAGGCCCACTCACGCTCGCTGGTGATGACGAAGTCGAGGTCGAACTCGTGGATCAGGCCCATGCAGTGCGCGCGGGCGGCATCGTCGATGCCGGCGAACGCTTCGTCGAGCAGCACCAGGCGCGGAGCAAAGGCATATCCCCCCTGGCTGTAATAGCTCGACACCGCGGCGAAGAGCGGCACCGTCAGGCCCAGCGCGCGTTCGCCGCTCGAGGCCGGGCCGGACAGCGGGCGCCACTCGCCGTCCTGCCAGCGCTGCACGCGAAAGCGGTGCCAGCGCCGGTAGTCGAGCGCCTGGGCGAGCTGTTCGAGCAGGCTGCCGCCGGCCGCGTCGGCCCTCATGCGTTCGGCGGCGATGCGCTGGTGCAGCATCGCGCCGACCACCCGCCGGTCTTCGGCCGACCACAGGTCGGTGCTGGTATTGAGCAGCCGCTTGCGCGCAGCTTCGAGGCCGACCGGCGCGCCCTCGGCGCCCTCCGGCAGCGGCTGCCACAGCAGGCGGAATTTCACGCCGGTGGACGTGGGGCGCTTGTGCAGTTCCTTGTTGATCGCGTCGACCTGGCGCTCGGCCGCCTGCATGAGCCGCTGTACTTCGGCGGCGATCTCCGCCTGCAAGTGGTTTTCGAGCAGCGTGCGCTCGCGCGCCGTCAGGAGTTCCCGGCGCTGGGCGATCTCGGCATCGAGTCGGGCGGTGAGCTGGTCGGGGCGCTGCGGGCGGTTCTGATAGACGACGCTGACGACCATGCCGTAGTCGCTGGTGTCGGCCTGCGCCTGCTGGCCGAGCGCGGTCAGCGCGCGACCGAGTTCGCTGTAATCGTGCGAGATCTGGCTCTGGATGCGCGTCCACGCGTCGTCGTCGTCTGCCACGTGCGCGAGCGCTTGCTCGGTGCGGCGGGCAAGGTTGAGCGCCGGCTCGATCGTCCACGGCGTACCCGGGCCGGGCAGCTCGGCATCGGGCAGCGCGGCGGACAGCAAGCCGGTGGCGGCGAAGCCCTGCAGCTGTGCGATGGCGCGTTGGCGTGCATCGGCGCGTTCCTGCAAGGTGGCGTCGGCGTCCTGCATCTTCTGCTCGCCGCGGGCGCGCGCTTCGCCGGCCGCGCGCCAGGCCTCGAAGGCGGCTTTGGACTGGCGCTCGCCGTCGGTCACGGCGTTGCGCGCCTCCCGCAGGCGCTGGTGCAGTTCGTCGACCTGGGCGCCGATCGATTCGCGCAAGGTGGCGAGCCGAACCTGCGCGTCGTCGCTCTGCAGGCGGCGCTCGGCGACCTGCTCGGCGCGCTGGCGCGCGTCGGCCTCGGCTTCGTGGCTGCGCGCCTGCTGCTGCGCCAGTTCGCTCGCCGCCAGCCGCAATTCGTGCGCCGCCTGGACGAGCATGTGCAGCATTTCGTTGAAGTGCATGAGGGCGACGCCGACGGCGTCCAGCGCCGCGGCAGTCGTCGGCAGGTGCAGGTCCGTCGCATCCGCCGCCAGCGCATCGCGGCGGCTTTGCAAGGCATCGTTGGCTGTGCGCAACTGTCGTTCGGCCTCGTCGAGCCGGCTGCGGGCGGCCTGGAACTCGCGTTCGCGGGCGGCGGCATCGGCGTGCGCGGCGCGCAGGGCGTCGTCGGACGGTGCGCACTGCCATTCGGCGGCCGCCCGGGTCTGGCGCTGCGTGAGCGTGGTGAGGTCGAGGTCGATCGCCCGCAATGCCTCGGCGATCGCCTGCCGGCGCTGCGCGATCTCGGCGAGTCGCCGGGTGCGGGCCGCGGCGCGGGCGGCGTAGCCAATGTAGGCGGCCTGGGGCTTGTGCCAGGCCCCGGCCAGTGCGCCGAGGCGAAAGCGGCCGTCGGGCGCGACCCAGCCTTCGGCCCGGCCGTCGTCTTCGGCGGTGCAGGCGATGCCTTCGAGCAGGCGTGTCAGCAGCGCGGCATCGACGTCGGCGGGCTCGGCGCCGGCGGCCGGGGCCAGCCACGCGGCGAGCGAGGCGCCCTGGCACGGCCGTTTGAGCCACTGGGTGTCGTGCAGCGGCGCGCCGCCGGCAGGCTGCAGCCGGCCGTCGGGTGCGACCCAGGCGTCGAGCAGGCCCGCCGCTTCGAGCGCGGCTTCGAGACCGGCCCGCTCGGGCGCGCCGACGTGCGCGCGAAAATCGACCAGCTGCCACAGCGGCGCGCCGGCGCGCTGCGTTCGTGCGTCGGCAGCACGGGTAGGCGGCATTGGTGGTGCGGCATCCTCGCCCTGCAGCAGCCGTTCGCGCTCGGCATCCAGCGCGAGCTGTTCATCGACCAGTGTCTGCTGCGCGGCAAGGTGGCTGGCGCGCAGTTGTGCCAGCACGTCGGCGGCGCGCTGCTGCGCCTGCAGCAAGACGGCGCGGGCCGGGTTGTCGCCTTGCAGGCTGCCGACCCACAGCGTCAGGGCGGGCAAGGGCGGCTCATCGATGTGCAACTCCGCCAGACTCGCGAAGTGCTCCTGCCAGGCCGCGATCAGGCGCTTGCCTTCGGTCTCGACGGTGGCGTCGGCGGCGCTGCGGCGGGCCGCGGCGGCTTCAGTTTCGTCCAGGCGTTCGTCACGGGCCTGTTGCCGGCCTGTGTGCGCCGCCTCGGCCTGCGTCACGTCGCCGACGCGGCGCTGCACCAGCGCGAGCTGTTCGCGCCGCGTCGCCGTCGCGTGGCGCAGATCGTTGCGGGCGGTGTCGAAGGGCAGGGGGTCGAGCGTCGCCACCTCGGCCGCCGGCAGCGCCGCGAGCGGATTGAGCTGCCACGGCTCGCCGATGCCGCTCGCCCGTGCTGCGGTGGCGGCCTCTTCGCGTGCCGCGGCGAGGGATCCTTCGGCCAGCGTCCGGCGTGCGTCGCGTTCCTGCAGCGCGCGGCATTCGCGCTCGAAGCGGGCCGCGGCCTCATCGGCCATGCGCGTCGCGGTGGCGAGGTCGGCGGTGCGTGCCTGGGCGTCGCGTTCGGCCTGGGCGAGGCGATTCGCGTCCTTCATCGCCGGGTCGGACTGCAACTGCTCGAGCCGGGTGCGCCCGGCCTGCAGGGCGGCGTCGGCGGCCTCGGCGCGGCTCTTCGCCTCGCGCTCGGCGTCCTGCGCGGCCTGCCAGGCCGTGCGCGCTTCGTTGAGGGCACGGCTGGCGCCGTCGTAGCCGGTTTGCGCGCTGCGCAGGGCACGGGACTGACGCCGCGCGTTGGTTGCGGCATAACGCTGGTAGCGCTGGTTGAACGTCCCGACCGCC
Source organism: Aromatoleum anaerobium (assembly GCF_012910705.2). Lineage (GTDB taxonomy): Bacteria > Pseudomonadota > Gammaproteobacteria > Burkholderiales > Rhodocyclaceae > Aromatoleum > Aromatoleum anaerobium. The sequence continues at coordinate 57,226 of NZ_WTVG02000034.1, forward strand.
TTCGCCAGGAGTTCGTAATCCTGCAACTCGCGGCGATATTCCTCGAGCTGGTTCAGCGCGTCGGCGACGTCGGTCAGCAGGTCGGCCGACATCGGCGGCAGCGCCTCGGTCAGCGCATCGGAGAGGTTGCCTTCGTCGGGCTTCTTGGAAAGCTGCGGCTGGCGCAACTGGACCAGCGTGTCCATCAAGGCCGCATAGCGCGCGGCCCCCAACTGGAACAGCCGCTCGTCGACGGCGCGGCGGTACGCGGTAGCCGTATCGAACACCTGGCCGTGGTCCTGCAACGCCTCCCGCAGGCGCTCTCTGGTGAGCACGTGGCGCGCCGGACTGGTGAGCCACAGATCCTGGCCGAGGCGCCGCGCCTCCAGCACGAAGAACCACGCCTCCACCTGCGCCCGCGCGGCGGCCGCCGACAGGCCGCAGCCGAGGCTCAGGTAGGCGGGCTGGCCGTCTTCGGCGATCCGACCGAACTCGATCCATGCGTAGCCGATGCGCCTGTCGAGCTTGCCGAGCAGCAGGTTCCACGCCATTTTCTTGCCGGCATCGCCGTCGGGCTCGATGCGCGAGGGTTTCAACTGCGCATCGAACAGGAACGGCAGGGTCAGCGACAGCACCTTCGACTTGCCGGTGCCGTTGTTGCCGCGCAGCAGCAGGTGGCCGTCGCGGAACCAGAATTCCTCGCTGTCGTAGTGAAAGAGCTCGACGAGGCCGAGTCGCAGCGGTTGCCAGCGGGCCAGCGTCGGCACCGGCAGTGCCGGGCGGGCGCCGGCGACCGGGAGAGCGGGCGGAAGGTCGATCAGGGTATCCGGAGTATTCAAGGGGCACATCTCAATCGAATAGGTTGGCGGTGGCGGCGGGTGCTGCCGGCTTGAGCTCGGCTTCGCCGACCGCAAAACGCGCCAGCGCCGGCAGCGTTCGCACCCGGGTGCCGTCGCGCGTCACCAACTGGAGGCGCTGCAGGCGTTCGAGCGCCGTTACCGCCAGCTCGTGCTCGGAGCCGGCTTCGCGGGCCGACTTGCGCCAGAAGCTGCCGAAGCGTTGGCGCGCAGCGGCGATGAACGCGGCGACGTCGGCCTCGCTCACGCTGCTGGCCGCGCGGGCGCTCAGGAACTCTGCGACCAGCAGCGTGACGTGCGCTTCGGTGCCTTCGGCCGGCATCGCGACGTCGGTCAGTTCGCCGTCCTCGTCGGCCAGCGCGAGACCTTCCGCACGCTGTTCGGCGACCAGCCCGGTGGCTTCGCACAGGCGGGCGGCCATCGTGCCGCGCTGGTTCATGAAGTAGGCGCGCAGTTCGGCATCGAGGCGGTCGAAGTAGATCACCGGGTCGTCGAGCAGCCGGCGCGCGAGGTGATGGCGCAGCGCCGTGCGCCGGCCTTCGTCGCTGTCGGGAACGTGTTCTGCGACCAGCGCGGCGAGCCGCGCTTCGAGGGTCGTCGGCGCTTCGTCCGCAGGCCAGGTGGACGGCCCGCGCGACGCCGCGAGCACATTCGAGAGGACTCGCCGCTGGACGTCGTAGAGGGCGTCGTGCAAGGCGTCCGACCCTTCCGCGCCGCCGCGCACGAAGCCCTCTTCATCACCGGCCACGCGCTGCAGTACGCCGAGTTCGAGCAGCGTGCGGCAGACTGCGACCAGTTCGCGCCGCTCGTGCTGCGCCTGGAGGGTGAACGTGAAGCCGAGCGCGGCCAGCGCCGGGTCGGCCGCCAGCGCGAGCAGCCGGTCGCCGAGGACCCGTAGCGTGATCTGCGGATCGGCCCGCTCCAGCGCCGCGCAGGCCAGGCACAGCAATACGTAGCGGCGGCGCTCGTAGCCGGGCAGCCCGCGCGTCGCGTCGTCGAGATCGGCCGGGCGCTTGTACAGGCGCGCCGCATCGCGTTCGATGTGCAGGGGCCAGCCGGTTTCGCGCGCGAACCACTCGCGCAGCGCGTCGGCATGACGGCGCACGGCGGCGAACCCGGCCTGCGCGGGGGTCATCAGCGGCGTCATCAGCAGGGCTCGCAGCGCGCCGGTAAACTCCTCGCGCTGGTGGCGGGCCTGCTGTTCGCCGATCGCGGCGCTGTCGAATTTCATCAGCGTCATGGCGTAGCGGTGATCGTGATGTGGTGGTCGCGGCCGGCGAACACGCCGGCATCGGTGACCACTTCGGCATGCGACTGCGCACCCATCGGCTCGAGGCGAATGTGCAGCAGCCCGTCGCCGGTCTGGCGCTCGACCACGTCGTCGGGCGAGGCTTGCACGGTCAGGGCCTCGCCGAGCAGGCTCAGCAACAGCGCAAAGGCGTGCGGATCGAGCCGCCCGATCTCGGACAGGCGCGTCCTGCGCCCCGTGGCCAGGCGTTCGCGAGCGGCTTCGACCTGCCGGTGCTCTTCATCCAATTGGCGGGCGAGCAGGGCGCGTTCCTCGTTGCGCTCGCGCACCTTGGGCAGCGGCCCGCGCGGGGCGGCCTCGCCGTACTCGCGCAGGCGCGGATGAATGCGCAGCGGCGGCGCCTCGGCCCACGGCGTGGTAGCAGGCAGCTCGATGCCGGCGCCCGGCTTCAGCGAGAAATGCCGCGCCGGGTTGAGGGCGAACGCGGCGCGGCCCAGGCGGTGCGCCTCGTCATCGTTGGCGCACGCGGCGAACCAGCCGGCCAGCACGCGGAAGTCGGCCGAACGATCGCTGCGCCCGCTGCGCCGCTCGTTGAGCGCCGCGACCGCCGCGAGCAGCTGCGGAATCGCTGCCCGCGCCTTCGAGCGCAGCACTTCGGCCTGCGGCGGTTCATGCTGCGTGCTGACGAACCAGCCGCGCAGGCCCTTCCAGCGTTCGCGCCAGGCTTCGTGGCGCTGCGCGAGCGCGTCGGCCTGCGCCAGCGAATCGCCGGGCGCCGCGTCGCGCGCTTCGCGTTGTGCGGCCGCCCACAGCAGCGGATCGATCCGCGGGTGGAGCAAGGCGATGTGCTGCGCGATCTCGCCGGAGCGCCCGACCAGGTCGCCGATGAAACGTTCGAGGTAGTCGATCAGCCGCTTCTTGTAGGCCACCACCGCGGTGGCATCGGCTTGCTGGAGTTCGATGCTGCGTGCCATGCCCGCCATGAAGGCCTGGGCGTTGTCGGCCAGGCTCTCGAACACACGCACCAGGTCGCGCAGCGTTTCGTGCACCTTCGCCGCATCGGGCGTCGGCGAGTCGGCGAGTGCGAGCAAGGTCTTCAGCCGGCTGGCGATGTCTTCGAGCGCGATGGTCTGCAACTCGGCCCGCCGGCCGAGCGCCCTGGCGAAGGCCGCGAGTGCCGTCTCGACTGCCTCCCCACCATGCGAGAGCCGGTAGAGGAAGCGGGCCCGGTAGAAGTCGCCGATGCTCGCGACGCGTGCCGTGTCGGGTTGGGCTTCGAGGTTGCCCCACTCGACGAGCTGGGCGAGCGCGGCCTGCACCTCTTCAAGCTTCGGCACGCCGTCGGTCCACCGGGCCTCGGCCAGCACCTCGTCAGGCCGCATATGCAGGCGGAACTGGCGCTTCGCTGCAGCAAAGCTGTTCATGATGCTGCGGTAGACGCTGGCCTTCTCGGCGCTGACGTGTCGGAACAGCTCGGCCGGTGTGTTCGCAGACGGCATGGACTGGATTCTGGGAGTTCTGGCCGCCCGATGTTGGCAACAATGCGAGCGATTGTCGAGTATTTCCGTGCTTGTTCTTGGTAGGCCAATGAACTACATTGATCCCATGGATTTTGAATGGGATGAGGCGAAGAGCGAAGCGTGCTTTCAGGGGCGCGGATTTGATTTCGCCTACGCGGTCAGAGCGTTTTTCGATCCCAATCGGCTCATTCGGGCCGACTCCCGTTATAGCTACGGCGAAGAGCGCTATCAGCTGATGGGCAGGATCGAGCACAGGCTGTTTGTGGTCATCTACACGCCGAGAAACACGGCGATGCGCATCATCTCGGCACGCAAAAGCCAACCAGAGAGAGGTCAAGCATTATGAAAACCGTACGCGTGACAATTGATCCCGCCGTGCCAGAGTCGCTCGCACAGGGGCGCATCGACCCGGCACGCGTCGACGCCACGTCGGAAGCAGAACTTGTGCGCCAGCGGGCGGCTGATGATGCCGAGGCGATGCAGGATGCTGCGAAGTTCGCGCGCCGCGTGCGTAAACGCCTGGGTTTGAGCCAGGCCGAATTCGCTGAACGCATCGATGTGCCGCTCGACACGATACGCAACTGGGAGCAAGGCAAACGTTGCCCCACCGGTGCAGCCAAGGCATTGCTGAAGGTGCTGGACAGAGCGCCCGAGGTTGCGCTGGCCGCCTTGCATTGATCAGTTGCGCGGCAAACCTCGCCCTTCAGGGCGGGGAAGGATAGCGCGGACGGCGCAGCCGTCCTTGCCTTTGCCTCAATGTGGCGTCTGCTGCTGCTCGATGTATTGGCGGATGGCTTCGATGGGTGCGCCCCCACAGCTACCGGCAAAATAGCTGGGCGACCATAGTGCACCGCCCCACAGCTTCTTGCGGATGCTCGGGTAGTTCTGCTTGCGGATCATGCGGCTGGATACCCCTTTCAAGCTGTTGACCAGCGCTGACACTGCAACTTTCGGCGGATAGTTCACCCGCAAATGCACATGGTCGTCCTCGCCGTCGAACTCCACCAGTTCCGCTTCGAAGTCGGCGCAGACACCCGAGAAGATGCCGTGCAGCGCGTCGAGGATTTCCTTGGTGAACACTTCGTGGCGATATTTTGTCACAAAGACCAAGTGAACGTGCATCAGGAACACGCAGTGCCGCCCGTGCCGAATATCGTTTTCATTGCTCATAGACCAAGAGTATAATTCCAACTATGCAACGTCTCCAAGCCTTCAAATTCGAGCTGATGCCGACCGGCGAGCAGCAGCGCGACATGCGCCGCTTTTCTGGCTCGTGCCGCTTCGTGTTCAACAAGGCGCTGGCGTTGCAGCAGAGCAACCACGAGGCCGGTGGCAAGTTCATCGGCTATGTCGCGATGGCGAAGCATCTGACGGCGTGGCGCAACAGCCTGGAAACGTCCTGGCTGAAGGATGCGCCCGTCCATCCGTTGCAACACGCCCTCAAAGACCTCGAAAAAGCCTACAAGAACTTCTTCGAGAAACGCGCCGATTTCCCGCGTTTCAAGCGCAAGGGGCAAAGCGACAGCTTCCGCTATCCCGACCCGAAACAGATCAAGCTCGATCAGGCCAACGGCCGCATTTTTCTGCCCAAGCTGGGCTGGCTGCGTTACCGCAACAGTCGGGAAGCGCTGGGCGAACTGCGCAACGTCACGGTCAGCCTGAGCGGCGGCAAATGGTTCGTCAGCATTCAGACACGGCGCGACGTTGAAACCCAACTGCCGCACGGCGGCGCGATCGGCATCGACATGGGGATTGCCCGCTTCGCCACGCTGTCGGACGGCACGTTCTACGCGCCGCTTCACAGCTTCAAGCGACACGAAACCGCTTTGCGCCGCGCGCAGCGGGCGATGAGCCGCAAGACCAAGTTCAGCAACAACTGGAGGAAGGCGAAAGTCCGCGTCCAGCGTATCCATTCCCGCATCGGCAATGCCCGCCGCGACTACCTGCACAAGTGCTCAACCACGATCAGCCAAAACCACGCGATGGTGTGTATCGAGGACTTGCAGGTGCGGAACATGTCCAGGTCGGCGGCAGGCACGGCAGACGCGCCGGGAAGAAACGTTCGGGCCAAATCCGGCCTGAACAAAGCCATCCTCGATCAAGGCTGGGCCGAGTTCCGACGACAACTGGACTACAAGCTGGCGTGGAACGGCGGACACCTCATCGCCGTGCCGCCACGCAACACCAGTCGCACTTGTCCGTGCTGCGGCCATGTATCAGCGGACAGCCGTCAGACGCAGGCGCGGTTTCTGTGCGTCGAATGCGGTTTCGAGGAGAACGCCGATGTGGTCGGCGCGATCAATGTGCTAAGGGCGGGACACGCCCGGTTAGCTTGTGCAGATACTTCGCCTGAAGTCAGGGCGTCGGGCCAAGAACCCACCGAAGCGACTATACAGTTCAGCGTATAGCGCCGTAGGAATCCCCCTCCTTTCCGGTCTCAAGGCCGGCGAGCGTTAGCGAGAGGTGGGGGAGGATGTCAAAAGACGGTCTGTCCGCGCTGCGACGCGTGCTGCCTTGATCCGCCTCCAGGCCGGACGTATGCAAAGCAGCATCGACGCCGCCTCGCGAAGCCTCGGGCTGCTAGAATTCGGCGCCCTGACCTTGCGCGAGTGAATGCATGAAACGCCTCGAATCGGCCTTCGAACACTTCCTCTTCAGCAGCCGCTGGCTGATGGCGCCGGTGTATGCGGGATTGATCTTTGCGCTGCTGGTGCTGCTCGTGAAGTTCGGCAAGGAGGTCTGGCAGCTGTCGAGCCATGTCATGACGGCGAGCGGCAGCGAGGTGATCATCGGCGTGCTGTCGCTGGTGGATATCTCGCTGATCATGAGCCTGCTGATCATCATCATGCTGAGCGGCTACGAGAACTTCGTCTCGAAAATGGAGGATCTGCACGCCCACACCGACCGGCCGGAATGGATGGGGCATATCGGCTTTTCCGACCTGAAGATCAAGCTGATCGGCTCGATCGTCGCGATCTCGGGGATCGAGCTGCTGAAGGCGTTCATGAATGTCGGCAATCTTTCCGACCGCCATCTCGCGTGGATGGTCGGCATCCACCTGACCTTCGTGCTGTCGGGCCTGCTCTATGCGCTGATGGACCGGCTGCAGGGCAAGGGGCATTGACGGTCGCAACGCCCGGCGGATAGCGCTGCGAACGCCTGTGGCTCATCCGCCCCGCTAGATGTGCAGCCGCTGCAGCAGTTCGCGCTCGATCTTGACGACCCGTGCATCCTGCGACAGCCCGTTTCCGCTGAGCAGGAACGTGTCTTCGACGCGTTCGCCGAGCGTTGCGATCTTCGCGGTGTGCAGGACGATGCCGTTCTGCGCGAGCACTTCGGCGACCGCGAACAGCAGGCCCGGGCGGTCGGCCGCGGTCAGCGAGAGGATGTAGTGCTTGCCGGACTCGTCGGGCAGGATGCTGACGCGCGGCGTGATCGGGAAATGCTTCACCTGGCGTGACAGCCGGCCTGACGACGGGCGGTCGGGCGGGGCGGGTTTCTTCAGGCGTTCGGTGAGCTCGTGCTCGATCAGCGTGATGACGTCGCGGTAATGGGCGGCGTTGCCCGGGTCCTGCAGCATGAAGCTGTCGAGCGCATAGCCGTGGCGCGTGGTGTGCACCTTGGCGTCGAGGATCGAGAAGCCGAGGCGGCCGAAGAAACCGGTCAGGCGCACGAAAAGATCCTTCTGGTCGCGCGTGAACACCATCACCTGCACGCCCTGGTCGGCTTCGGAGACGCGCGCCTTGACGACCGGCTCGAGGGTGTCGGGGCGGTAATACAGCGTGCGGCTGTGCCACGCGATCTCTTCGGCTGAATGGCGCATGAAATACACCGCATCGAGCTGGGCCCACAGCGCGTCTTCGACGCCGGGCCGCAGTCCGTGATAGCGCAGCAGGGCGCGCGCGTTTTCCTGGCGGTCGTCGAGCCCGAGCGCCTCCTGCGGCGTCGCGCCGCGCAGCAGCCGGCGGGTGGCGAAGAAGAGGTCTTCGAGGAGCTTCCCTTTCCAGCCGTTCCAGACCTTCGGGCTGGTGCCGCGGATGTCGGCGTGCGTGAGCAGATACAGCGCGCTCAACCGCCGCACGGTGCCGACAGTGTCGGCGAAGCGCCCGATGACGGCGGGGTCGGAGGTGTCTTCCTTCTGCGCCACGTGCGACATCGTGAGGTGATGTTCGACGAGCCACACGACGAGATCGGCGTCTTCACGGGCGAGATGGTGATGTTCGCAGAATTCGCGCGCGTCGATCGTGCCGAGCTTCGAATGGTCGCCGCCCCGTCCTTTCGCGATGTCGTGGAACAGCGCGGCGACGTACAGCAGCCAGTGCCGCTCGAAAGCCATGATGAGCTGCGTCATCAGCGGGTATTCGTGCGCGTGCTCGCCCATCGTGAAGCGGCGCATGTTGCGCAGCACCATCATGATGTGCTGGTCGACGGTGTAGACGTGGAACAGGTCGTGCTGCATCTGCCCGACGATGCGTCGCCACGAGGGCAGGTAGCCGCTGAGGATGCCGTACTGGTTCATGCGGCGGAACTCATGCACGATGCCGCGCTTTTGCTGCAGGATCGCGAGGAAAAGCTCGCGGTTGTGCGGGTCGGCGCGAAACGCGGCGTTGATGCGCTTGCGGTTGAGCCACAGGGCGCGCAGCGTGCGGGCCGTCATGCCCTTGAGCTCGGAGCGCTGCTGGAGGATCAGGAAACACTCGAGCAGCGCCGACGGGTGCCGGGCGAAGGTGTCGTCTTCGCGCATGTCGAGCAGCTCGCGCACCGCCTGGAAACGGTCGTTGATGACGATCGCCGCGCCGGCGCGCCGCGGGAAGATCTCGACACCGTAGTTCTGCAGCAGGATGGTGTTGGTCTGCGTGACCTTCTTCGCGTTGACGTAGTAACGCTGCATGAACACTTCGGAGGCGCGCTTGGCGGCGGTCGCTTCGATGCCGAGGGCGCCGGCGAGCCTTTCCTGGTAGTCGAACAGCAGCCGGTCTTCGCTGCGCCCGGTGAGGTAGTGCAGGCGGATGCGTACGTGCTGGAGGAAACGTTCGATGCTGCGCAGGTCGCGCGCTTCGGCGCCGGTGATCAGCCGCCGCCGCGCGAGGTCGCGCCAGTTGCGCCCGAGCCCGGCGGCCCGCGCGATCCAGCCGAGCATCTGCAGGTCGCGCAGGCCGCCCGGGCTCTCCTTGCAGTTGGGTTCGAGCGCGTAGGGGGTGTCGTTGTAGCGCGCGTAGCGCTTTTCCTGTTCGAGCTGCTTGGCCTTGAAGAACACGCGCACGTCGAGCAGCGCACGATAGCGCCGGCAGAATTCCTCGAACAGCGGCCGGTTGCCTTCGAGCAGGCGCGATTCGAGCAGGTTCGTCTGGACGGTGATGTCCTGTTCGGCGGCGTCGATTGCTTCATCGACGGTGCGGGCGCTGTGGCCGATCTCGAGCCCGACATCCCACAGCGCACCGAGCAGCACGGACAGGCGCGCCTGCATCGCGTCGTCGGCGGTGTCGGGCAGCAGCACCATCAGGTCGACGTCGGAGCACGGGAAGAGCTCGCCGCGGCCGTAGCCGCCGACCGCGAGCAGCGCCACGTCGGCGGGCATCGCGCACGCGCGCCACAGCCGGTGGATGGTCTCGTCGACGAGGTGCGCGCGGCCCTTGAGGACGGTGGACGTCGCCGGATGGGCTTCGTAGGCCATCCGGATGCGCATGCTGCCGTCGGCGAGGCGGGCACGGGCGTCGGCAATGGCGGCCTGGACCGCATCCGTGGGGATCGCCGCGGTGCTCATCGCGCGTCAGGCAAGCGAGGGGAACAGCGGCGCGACGAGCGCCGGCGGCGGCGGACAGCCCGGCGAGAGCGTCAGCACTTCGACGCCGGTGTCGGTGACGAGCACCATGTGCTCCCACTGCGCGGACAGGCTGCGGTCCTTGGTGACGATCGTCCAGCCGTCGGGGAGCTCGGAGATCGCGGCCTTGCCGGCGTTGATCATCGGCTCGATCGTGAAGGTCATGCCGGGACGCAGCTCGATGCCGGTGCCGGCCTTGCCGTAGTGCAGCACCTGCGGTTCTTCATGGAACTTCAGGCCGATGCCGTGACCGCAGAATTCGCGCACCACCGAAAAGCCGTTGCTCTCGGCGTGCTTCTGGATGATGTGGCCGATGTCGCCGAGCCGCCCGCCGGGGCGCACCACGGAGATGCCGAGCCACAGGCATTCGAGCGTCACCTGGCACAGGCGCTTGGCGAGGATCGACCCGTCGCCGCCGACGATGAACATGCGGCTGGTATCGCCGTGGTAGCCGTCCTTGATGACGGTGATGTCGAGGTTGACGATGTCGCCCTTCTTCAGCGCCTTGTCGCCCGGCACGCCGTGGCAGATCTGGTGATTGACCGAAGTGCAGATCGACTTCGGGTAGGGCGGGTAGCCCGGCGGGGCGTAGTTGAGCGGCGCGGGGATCGTGTGCTGCACGTTGACCATGTAATCGTGGCACAGGCGGTCGAGTTCTCCGGTCGTCACGCCCGGCTGGACATAGGGCGTGATGTAGTCCAGGACTTCCGCGCCAAGCCGGCCGGCGACGCGCATTTTCCCGATTTCTTCCGGCGTCTTTATTGTGATGCTCATTTCCGTGGGGTCGCGTGTAAATGAGAAAGGCTAGCGCATGCGCGAACGCGCGGCAAATTCATGCTGCCCCGCGAGAGGCGTGCGGGTGCGCGGCCAGGCGCGAAGTCGCCTTGAGTGGAGAATGGCATAGCTGCTATCATCTTGGGCTTGTCTGCCGACCGAGGCGGGCAAAATCCACACGCCCGGCATCGTACCGAAAGGGTCCGCCGGATCGGGGCAAGCGCCCCGTGGCGGTTTTAGGCACTGAAATGAGGTTGCCGAAGGATCGCGGAGAAGTCCGCGAGTGCTTGCGAATATTGTGAGCGGCGACCGTGCCGGGCGGCGGTTCAACCCTGAAAATCCGGAGTTTTACATGACTGTCACGATGCGTCAGATGCTCGAAGCGGGCGTCCACTTTGGCCACCAGACCCGATTCTGGAATCCGCGCATGGCCCCGTACATCTTTGGCCAGCGCAACAAGATCCACATCGTCAACCTCGAAAAGACGATGGGCAAGTACAACGAAGCGATGACCTACGTGCGCAAGCTCGCGGCCAATCGCGGCACGATCCTGCTGGTCGGCACCAAGCGCCAGGCACGCGAGATCGTCGCCGAGGAAGCTCGCCGCGCCGGCATGCCGTTCGTCGATGAGCGCTGGCTCGGCGGCATGCTGACCAACTTCAAGACGGTCAAGCAGTCGATCAAGCGCCTCAAGGAAATGGAAGCGATGGTCGAGGACGGCTCGATCGAGCGCCTGTCCAAGAAGGAAGCGCTGATGGCAACGCGCGAAATGGACAAGCTCAAGAAGAGCATCGGCGGCATCAAGGACATGGGCGGCCTGCCCGACGCGCTGTTCGTCATCGACGTCGGCTACCACAAGATCGCGATCACTGAAGCGCAGAAGCTCGGCATCCCGGTCGTCGCCGTCGTCGATACCAACCATTCGCCGGACGGCATCGACTACGTGATTCCCGGCAACGACGACTCCTCGCGCGCGATCCGCCTGTACGCCCGCGGCGTCGCCGACGCGGTGCTCGAAGGCCGCAGCCAGGCGCTGCAGGACGTCGTCGCAGCGGGCTCGGACGAGTTCGTCGAAGTCGAGGAAGACGGTTCGGACGAGCAGGCCTGAGTCCTGCCGGCCTTTGATCGCGTCGAATTGAATACGGAATACAGGAGTTAGCATGGCGGAAATTACCGCAAGCATGGTCAAGGAACTGCGCGAGAAGACCGACGCGCCGATGATGGAATGCAAGAAGGCGCTGACCGAAGCCGCGGGCGACCTGGCCAAGGCCGAGGAAATCCTGCGCGTCAAGCTCGGCAGCAAGGCGAGCAAGGCAGCGTCCCGCGTGACCGCCGAAGGCATCGTCGCGACCTGGCAATCGGCCGACGGCAAGCTGGCCGCGCTGGTCGAAGTGAACTGCGAGACCGACTTCGTCGCGAAAAACGACGACTTCCTCGCGTTCGCCGCTGCGGTGGCCGAGCTGGTCGCGACGCGCAATCCGGCGGATGTCGCCGCGATCGCGGCGCTCGAACTCGACGGCCAGACGGTCGAGCAGGTGCGCACGGCGCTCGTCGGCAAGATCGGCGAGAACATCACGATCCGCCGCTTCACGCGGATCGACGCGCAGGGCGCGGTGGCGAGCTACATCCACGCCGGCGCCAAGATCGGCGTGCTGGTCGACCTCGTCGGCGGCGATGAAGCGCTCGGCAAGGACCTCGCGATGCATATCGCCGCGGCCAAGCCGAAGGCGCTGATGGCGTCCGAGATCCCGGCGGAGCTGATCGACACCGAGCGCCGCATCGCGATCGAGAAGGCGCGCGAAGCCGGCAAGCCGGAAGCGATGCTCGACAAGATCGCCGACGGCACGGTGCAGAAGTTCCTGAAGGAAGTCACGCTGCTCGGCCAGCCGTTCGTCAAGGACGACAAGCTGACGATCGAAGCCCTGCTGAAGTCGCGCAACGCGTCGGTGGCGAGCTTCGTGCTGTACGTCGTCGGCGAAGGCATCGAGAAGAAAGTGTCCGACTTCGCCGCCGAAGTGGCTGCGCAAGCCGCCGCCGCGGCACAGAAGTAAGGGCCGCCAGATGAGTGTCGCCGCTTACAAGCGCATCATGTTGAAGCTGTCCGGCGAGGCCCTGATGGGGGACGACTCGTACGGCATCAACGAGGATGTGGTCAGCCGCATCGTCGCCGAGATCGCCGAGGTGAATCGCCTCGGCGTGCAGATCGGCGTGGTGATAGGCGGCGGCAACATCTTTCGCGGCATGAAGGGTGCCGCCTCCGGCATGGACCGCGCCACTGCGGACTACATGGGCATGCTGGCGACGGTGATGAACGCGATGGCGCTGGCCGACGCGTTCCGTCGCGCCGGGGTCGAGGCGCGCGTGCAGTCGGCGCTGCGCATCGACCAGGTCGTCGAGCCGTACATCCGCGGCCGGGCGATCCGCCACATGGAAGAAGGCCGCGTCGTGATCTTCGCGGCCGGCACCGGCAACCCCTTCTTCACGACCGACACCGCGGCCGCGCTGCGCGGGGCGGAGATGGCCGCGCAGATCGTGCTGAAGGCAACGAAAGTGGACGGCGTGTATACCGCCGACCCGAAGAAGGACCCGCAGGCGCAGCGTTACCACCGCATCAGTTTCGACGAGGCGATCGGCCGCAATCTGGCCGTTCTCGACGCGACCGCGTTTGCGTTGTGCCGCGACCAGAAACTGCCGATCAACGTGTTCTCGATCTTCAAGCCGGGCGCGCTCAAGCGCGTCGTGCTCGGCGAGGACGAAGGCACGCTGGTCCATTCGTGAGGACTCGACGATGATCCCCGAACTCAAGAAGACGACCGAGCAGAAGATGCAGAAGTCGATCGAGGTGCTCAAGGCCGACCTGGCGAAAGTGCGCACCGGCCGCGCCCATACCGGGCTGCTCGACCACGTCATGGTCGAGTACTACGGCAGCATGGTGCCGATCAACCAGGTCGCCAACGTGACGCTGATCGACGCCCGGACGATCGGCGTGCAGGTGTGGGAAAAGCCGATGATGCAGAAGGTCGAGCGGGCGATCCGCGATTCCGACCTCGGCCTCAATCCCGCGAACCAGGGCGACATCATCCGCGTGCCGATGCCGGCGCTGACCGAAGAGCGCCGCCGCGACCTGACCAAGGTCGTCCGCCACGAGGGCGAGGCGGCGAAGATCGCGATCCGCAACCTGCGGCGCGACGCCAACCAGCACCTCAAGGATGCGGTCAAGGACAAGACGATCTCGGAAGACGACGATCGTCGCGCCCAGGAAGATATCCAGAAGCTCACCGACCGAAACATCGCCGAAATCGACAAGCTGCTCGCGCAAAAAGAGCAGGAACTGATGCAGCTCTGATCCTCCCGGATCGCATTCTCCAATCCGGACGAACCGCGGGAGACGCATCATGACGGAATCATCCTTCATCAGTTCGACGCGCGACGTCCCCGCGGTGTCGGGCATCCCCCGGCACATCGCGATCATCATGGACGGCAATGGCCGCTGGGCGCGCAAGCGGTTCCTGCCACGCGTCGCCGGCCACAGCCGCGGCGTCGAATCGGTGCGCAGCGTCATCCGCGCGTGCATGGAACGCGGCGTGTCCTACCTCACGCTGTTTGCGTTCAGTTCCGAGAACTGGCGCCGCCCGGCCGACGAGGTGTCGTTCCTGATGCAGCTGTTCATGCGTTCGCTGCAGAAGGAAGTCGACCGGCTTCACGACAACAGCATCCGTTTTCGCGTCATCGGCGACCTGTCGCGCTTCGACCCGAAGCTCGTCGACATGATCCGCCGCGCCGAGGCGCGCACCGCCGCCAATGAAAAACTGACCCTGACGATCGCCGCGAACTACGGCGGCCGCTGGGACATCCTGCAGGCGATGACGCGGATGCTGGCGAAGAACCCCGAGCGGCGCGAAGGGTTCACCGAAGAGGATCTGTCGAGCGAGCTGTCGCTGAACTACGGCCCGGAACCGGACCTCTTCATCCGCACCGGTGGCGAACAGCGGATCAGCAACTTCCTGCTGTGGCAGCTCGCCTATTCCGAGCTTTATTTCACCGATACGTTGTGGCCCGATTTCGACGTCGCGGCGCTGGACGAGGCGATCCGCTCGTACCAGGCGCGGGAGCGCCGTTTCGGACGTACCAGCGAGCAGCTTCGTCAGGCCGAAGGCGTGGTTTCTCCGTCAGGCGGCCATGCTTAGAACGCGCGTCATCACGGCGCTGGTATTGCTGACGGGCCTGCTTGGGGGGATTTTCCTGCTGCCGCCCTGGGGCTGGCTCGCCCTCGCCGCGACCATCTGCGCGGCGGCGGCGTGGGAGTGGGGCGGCCTCGGCGGCTTTCCCGTCGGCCGGCGCAGCGTGTTTGCGGTGCTGATGGGCATTGCATGCCTGCTGACCGGCGCGATGAGCGGGCTGGCGGGCGACGACGCCTCTCCTCCGGCCGGGCTCGCGGCGCTGTACCTGGCGAGCGGCGTGTTCTGGGTTGCCGTCGTGCCGGTATGGCTGGCGAGAAAATGGCGCATCACCGGCGCGGCCGGCACCGTCATCGTCGGCCTGGTCGTGCTGCTGCCGCCGGCGCTCGCGCTGGCGCACCTGCGGATGCTCGGTCCGTGGCTGCTCCTGGCGGTGATGGCGGCGACGTTCGTGTCGGACATCGCGGCGTATTTCACCGGGCGCGCGTTCGGTCGCCACAAGCTGGCGCCGAGCATCAGCCCGGGCAAGACCTGGGAGGGCGCCGGCGGCGCGGTCGCCGGCGTGCTCGTGTTCGCGCTGATCGTTCTGGCTTCGAGCGCGCCGTCGATGCTCGACGCGCGCACCCTGTTGCTGGTGGTTCCACTGCTCGCCGCATTCACGGCGGTCGGCGTCCTCGGCGATCTTTTCGAGTCGCTTCTCAAACGTCAGGCCGGCGTCAAGGACAGCGGCAGCATGCTGCCCGGGCACGGCGGCATCCTCGACCGCATCGACAGCCTGACCTCAACCCTTCCGCTGGCCGGTCTGGCGGCTTTATGGCTGGCCCTTTGATCGATGCCTGACCCGACTCCCCCCCGCCTGCAACGCGTCACGGTGCTCGGAGCGACCGGTTCCATCGGCATGAGCACGCTCGATGTGCTCGCCCGGCATCCGGACCGCTTCGAGGCGTTCGCGCTCACCGCGCAGGTCCAGGTCGAGCGCCTGTTCGAGCTGTGCCTGCGCTTTTCGCCGCGCTTCGCGGTGCTCGTCGATTCGGCCGCGGCGTCCGATCTTCGCCAGCGCCTGAAAGCCGCCGGTTCGGCGACGGAAGTCCTCGCCGGGGCAGGGGCGCTCGTCGAGGTCGCGGCGCATCCCGACACGGACGCGGTGATGGCGGCGATCGTCGGCGCTGCGGGCCTTGCGCCGGCGCTTGCCGCGGCGCGCGCCGGCAAGCGCGTGCTGCTCGCGAACAAGGAGGCGCTGGTGCTGTCCGGGCGGCTGTTCATGCAGGCGGTGGCCGCGAGCGGCGCGCAACTGCTGCCGATCGACAGCGAGCACAACGCCGTCTTCCAGGCGCTGCCGCAGGGTTACACGCGCGACCCGCAGCGCTGCGGTGTACGGCGCATCCTGCTGACGGCGTCCGGCGGCCCTTTCCGCGAGCGCTCGCTGGAGAGCCTCGCGAACGTCACGCCGGACGAAGCCTGCGCACATCCGAACTGGGTCATGGGGCGAAAAATCTCGGTCGACTCGGCGACGATGATGAACAAGGGGCTCGAAGTCATCGAGGCCCACTGGCTGTTCGCGGTGCCGCCGGAGGCGATCGAGGTCGTCGTGCATCCGCAGAGCGTCATCCATTCGATGGTCGAATATGCCGACGGCTCGGTGCTCGCGCAGCTCGGCAACCCCGATATGCGCACGCCAATCGCGCACGCGCTGGCCTATCCTGAACGCATCGACGCCGGCGTGCGCCCGCTCGACCTGTTCGAGATCGGCCGGCTGAACTTCGAGCGCCCGGATTTCGTGCGGTTTCCGTGCCTGGCGCTCGCGTACGACGCGCTGCGCGAAGGCGGGGCGGCAGCGGCCGTGCTCAACGCCGCGAACGAGGAAGCGGTCGCCGCGTTCCTCGATCGCCGGGTGGGATTCACGCGCATCCCCGACATCATTGCGGCGACGCTCGAACGCGCGTGCGATCTGTCGGTCGATTGCATCGAGGCAATCCTCGATGCCGATGCGCGCGCACGTGAAATCGCGCGAAGTGAAATCCTCGCCCGACAGACGACTCCATGAACATTCTCGAATACCTGATCCCGTTCGTTCTCGCGCTCGGCCTGCTGATTCTCGCTCACGAACTGGGCCATTACCTGATCGCACGCGCGTGCGGCGTGAAGGTGCTGCGTTTCTCGATCGGATTCGGGCGCCCGCTGTTGCGCTGGACCACCGGCGCCGACCGGACCGAATGGGCGATCGCGGCGTTCCCGCTCGGCGGCTACGTCAAGATGCTCGACGAACGCGAAGGCGAAGTCCCGCCGGCCGAGTTGCACCGCTCGTTCAACCGGCAGTCGGTATGGCGGCGCTTCGCGATCGTCGCAGCCGGGCCGCTCGCCAACTTCCTGCTCGCGATCGTGCTGTACTGGGGCCTGTTCGCGACCGGCACCGAGGAGCTCAAGCCGCGGCTCGCGCTGACCGACGGACCGAGCATCGCCGCGTCGGCCGGCGTGCGCGAGGGCGATCTCGTCGCCGCGGTCGATGACGAACCGGTGCGCAGCTGGCCCGAGCTGCGCTGGGTGTTGTTGCGCCACGCGCTCGACGCGCGCGAGGTGACGTTGCAGGTCCGCACTGCCGAAGGCGGTGACGCGCTGCGCACGCTCGACCTGTCCGGCGTCGAGGTCGACGACGGCGAGAGCGACCTGATCGCGGAAATCGGCCTGCGCCCGTGGCGCCCGCTGATTCCGCCGGTGGTGGGCCGGATCATCCCGGACGGCGCTGCGGCGGCGGCAGGCATCAGGGAAGGCGACCGTTTCGTGTCGCTTGCCGGCGAGCCAATCACGTCGTGGGTGGACTTCGTCGAGCGGGTGCGCAGCTCGCCCGGCGAATCGCTGCCGGTGCGGCTGATGCGCGGCGACACACTGGTCGAGACGACGCTCGTGCCCGAAGTGTCGGAGGACAGAGGCGAACGCGTCGGAAAAATCGGTGTCGCGGTGGCCGAACCGCCGGGCGGACGCGAGGAGATGTTCGCAGTCGTGCGCTACGGCCTGGTCGACGGATTGTCGAAGGCGATTGCCCAAACCTGGGAAACCAGCGTATTGAGCCTCAAGATGATGGGCCGCATGCTGACCGGCGAAGTGTCATGGAAAAACCTCTCGGGACCGGTGACGATAGCGGACTATGCCGGGCAGTCGGCGAAGCTTGGATGGAACCATTACCTGAAGTTCATCGCGCTGATCAGCATCAGCCTGGGGGTGCTGAACCTGCTGCCCATCCCGGTGCTGGATGGGGGGCATTTGCTGTATTATGTGATCGAAATTATCAAGGGCGGCCCAATTCCCGAGCGCGTGATGGAGATCGGCCAGCAAATCGGCCTGGTTGCGCTTGCAATGCTGATGGCATTCGCCTTTTACAACGACATAACTCGTCTCATTTCTGGCTGAATCCCTAATGAAACACAAGCTTCTCACCGGGCTGCTGACGGCCCTGTTCGCCGTCGCGCCGGTGCATGCGTTCGAGCCTTTCGTCGTCAAGGACATCCGGGTAGAAGGTATCCAGCGAACCGAAGCCGGAACGGTATTCAACTACCTTCCGGTGCGGGTCGGAGAGACCTTCACCGAGGCGCAGGCCGCCGAGGCGATTCGCGGCCTGTTCGCCACCGGGTTTTTCAAGGATGTGCGGATCGAGGTCGAAGGGGATGTGCTGGTGGTGCTCGTCGACGAGCGTCCGGCGATCGCCCAGATCGACTTCGTCGGGGTCAAGGAGTTCGACAAGGAAGCGCTGAAGAAGGGGCTGCGCGAAGTCGGTCTGGCCGAATCGCGGATCTTCGACCGGGCGCTGCTCGAACGCGCGGAGCAGGAGCTCAAGCGGCAGTACCTGAGCCGCGGCAAATATGCCGCCGTGATCGAGACGACGGTCACGCCGCTCGAGCGCAACCGCGTCGGGCTGAACTTCAAAGTCGATGAGGGCGAGGTGGCGAAAATCCGCCAGATCGAGATCATCGGCAACAAGGCGTTCAAGGATTCCGAGCTGCTCGGCCTTTTCCAGCTGACCACCCCGGGGTGGCTCAGCTGGTACACGAAGAACGACCAGTATTCACGCCAGAAGCTCGCCGCCGACCTCGAGAACCTGCGTTCGTATTATCTCAATCGCGGCTATCTCGACTTCAACATCGATTCCACCCAGGTGTCGATCACGCCCGACAAGAAGGACATCTACATCTCGGTGAGCGTCACCGAAGGCGAGCGCTACACCGTCTCGGCGGTGCGCTTCGCCGGCGACCTGATCCTGCCCGAAGAGGAATACCGCAAGCTGGCGGCGATCAAGCCGGGCGAGATCTTCTCGCGCGAAAAGCTGACGGAGACGACGAAGGCGGTCGCGGACCGTCTCGGCAACGAAGGCTACGCTTTCGCCAACGTCAATGCTTCGCCGGAAGTCGACAAGGAAAAGCGCGAAGTGGCGTTCACGATTTTTGTCGACCCGGGCCGCCGCGTGTATGTCCGACGCATCAACGTGGGCGGCAACACCAAGACCCGCGACGAGGTGGTGCGGCGCGAGATGCGCCAGATGGAAGGCGCCTGGTACGACGCTGAAGAGATCAACCGTTCGCGCACCCGCATCGACCGCCTCGGGCATTTCGAGGAGGTGACCGTCGAGACGCCGGCGGTGACAGGGACGACCGACCAGGTCGACGTGAATTTCAGCGTCAAGGAGCGCCCGACCGGCAACCTGTCGCTTGGCGTCGGCTTCTCGAGCTCGGAGAACATCGTGCTCTCCGCGTCGGTCTCGCAGCAGAACCTGTTCGGCAGCGGCAACGCGCTGACGCTCGCGCTCAATACCAGCGAATCGAGCCGCACCTACGCGCTGTCCTTCACGAACCCGTATTTCACGCAGGACGGCTTGAGCCTCGGCTGGGACGTCTATCACCGCACCTACGATCCGTCGGAATCGCTGTCGGTGGCGCCGTACAAGACCGTGTCGTCGGGTGCCGGCCTGCGGCTCGGCTACCCGATCGCGGAAGACGACTCGATCAACTTCGGCCTCGCCGTCGATCGCACCGTCATCACGACGTTCGACGCGAGCCCGCAGCAGTACCTCGACTTCTGCGACCCGAACAAGGATGACTTCGACTGCGACTCGGTGACCAGCCTGGTGGCCACCGCGGGCTGGGCCCGCGACACGCGCGACAGCACGTTCTATCCGCGCATGGGCAGTTACCAGCGCGTCTTCGGCGAGGTGAGCATCCCGCCCGGCGCGCTCCGTTATGCCAAGCTCAATTACCAGTATCAGCACTGGTTCCCGTTCGGTCGCGACTACGCGCTGATGCTCAACACCGATCTGGGCTGGGCGAAGGGGTACGGCGGCAAGCCGTTGCCGTTCTACAAGAACTTCTACGCCGGTGGCATCGGTTCGGTGCGCGGCTTCGACCAGAGCTCGATCGGGCCGAAGGATCCGATCAGCGAAGACGCCCTGGGCGGCAACCGGCGCGTGATCGGCAACGCGGAATTCTATTTCCCGCTGCCGGGCACCGGCATGGACCGCTCGTTCCGCATGTCGGCCTTCTTCGACGTCGGCTCGGTGTGGGGCGAGGGCGACAAGGTGAACTTCGCCGACCTGCGCTACAGTACGGGGCTGGCGTTCTCGTGGAGTTCCCCGATTGGCCCGCTCAAGTTCAGTTTCGGTGTTCCGCTGAAGAAGAAGGAAACGGACGAACTGCAGAAATTCCAGTTCCAGTTGGGCTCGGTCTTCTGAGCGCCCCCAGGAAACGGCTTTGCCGTTTCCGCCCCCCGAGGGGGACAAGAAAACTTGGGGCGGCCCGGCGTTTTCTTGAGAGAACCCGATCTACCCGATTCCGTTGGAGAAGCATGTGAAAGTTACGACCCTGACCGTTCTTGCCGCTGCGCTGCTGAGCGTTGCCGCGCCCGCCGCCCTGGCTGAGTCCAGGCTCGGCTTCGTCAATTCCGACCGGGTGATGCGCGAGGCCGCGCCGGCAGTGCGGGCACAGCAGCGTCTCGAAAAGGAGTTCGAGAAGCGTGACCAGGAGCTTCAACGTCTCGGCAAGGAACTGCAGGCGCTGCAGGAAGATCTCGAACGCAACGGCGTGACGATGGCCGAGGCCGATCGGCGCAACAAGGAACGCTCGTTCAACGACCTGAACCGGGACTTCCAGCGCAAGCAGCGCGAGTTCCGCGAAGATCTGAACCAGCGCCGCAACGAGGAGCTCGCGTCGGTGCTCGACCGCGCGAACCGCGCCGTCAAGCAGATCGCCGAAGCGGAAAAATACGACGTGATCCTGCAGGAAGCCGTGTACGCGAGCCCGCGTATCGATATCACCGACAAGGTGATCAAGGCGCTGGCGGACAGCAAGTAAGCGCAGCGTTCCATGTTCCGCCTGGATGAACTCGTCGAGCGCCTCGGCGGTGAACTGCTGGGTGACCCGGCAACGGCGGTGCACCGCGTCGCGACCCTGGAGCAGGCTGGCGAAGGCGATCTCGCGTTCCTCGCGAATCCGAAATACCAGTCGCGCCTCGCCGCGTGTGGCGCGTCCGCGGTCATCCTCGCACCCGCTGCGCGCGACCTGACCGGCCTGCCGCGCATCGTCACCGCCGATCCGTACATCTATTTCGCGCGCGTCGCGCAGCTGTTCAACCCGCCCGAAGCGTTCGTGCCGGGCGTGCATCCCGCGGCGAGCGTCGCGAGTCCCGTTCCGGCTTCGGCGACCGTCGCGGCCGGGGCGTCGATCGACGTCGACGTCGAGCTCGGCGAACACGCCGTCATCGGCGCGGGCTGCCGCATCGGGCGCGGCGCCCGCATCGGCGCGGGCTCGCGGCTCAATGCCAATGTCACGATCTATCACGACTGCGTGGTCGGGCGCGACTGCATCGTGCATGCCGGCGCGGTGATCGGCGCGGACGGGTTCGGCTTCGCGCGCGAGCGCGACGGCAGCTGGGTCAAGATTCCGCAGGTCGGCCGCGTCGTCATCGGCGACGACGTCGAGATCGGCGCCAACACGACGATCGACCGCGGCGCGCTCGACGACACGGTCATTGGCGACGGCGTCAAGCTCGACAACCAGATCCAGATCGGTCACAACGTGCGCATCGGTGAGCACACCGCGATCGCGGGCTGCGTCGGCATCGCCGGCAGCACGACGATCGGCGCGCGCTGCATGATCGGCGGCCAGGCCGGCATCATCGGGCACCTCGAGATCGTCGATGACGTCGTGGTGTCCGCGGGCACGCTGGTGACCAAATCAATCCGCCGGCGCGGCGTCTACACCGCGAACCTGCCGGTGCAGGGCCACGCCGAATGGGTGAAAAACTTCGCCCACTTGCGCCATCTGGATGCGCTGGTCGATAGAATACGCGCCCTCGAAGAACGCAAAGAATGAAAAGCCCGGTGATCGCCATGGATATCAACGAAATTCTCCAGTACCTTCCGCACCGCTATCCCTTTCTGCTCGTGGATCGCGTGCTGGAGATCGAAGAAGGCAAGCGCATCCTCGCGTTGAAGAACGTGACGATGAACGAGCCGTTTTTTCCTGGCCACTTTCCGCATCACCCGGTGATGCCGGGCGTGCTGATCGTCGAGGCGATGGCGCAGGCCGCGGCGCTGCTGTCGTTCAAGAGCATGGGCGTCAAGCCCGACGAGAACTCGGTGGTCTATTTCGCCGGCATCGACAACGTGCGCTTCAAGCGCCCGGTGGTCCCCGGCGACCAGCTGCTGTTCGACGTCGTCATCACGCAGAGCAAGCGCAACATCTACAAGTACAAGGGCGTCGCCCGCGTCGGTGGCGAGCTCGCGACCGAAGCCGAGCTGACCTGCGCGCTCAAGACCTTGTCATGATCCATCCGACCGCCATCGTCCATCCGGGCGCTGCGCTCGGAGCAAACGTCGCCGTCGGCCCGTATTCGATCATCGGCGAGCACGTCGAGATCGGCGACAACACGCGCATCGGGCCGCACGTCGTCATCGAAGGTCGCACCCGCATCGGGCGCGACAACGAGATCTTCCAGTTCTGCTCGATCGGCGCGGCGCCGCAGGACAAGAAATACGACGACGAGCCGACGCGGCTCGAGATCGGCGACCGCAACACGATCCGCGAGTTCTGTTCGTTCAACGTCGGCACGAGCCAGGACGCCGGCGTGACCCGCGTCGGCAGCGACAACTGGGTCATGGCGTACGTCCACATTGCGCACGACTGCGAGGTCGGCGACCACACGATCTTCGCCAACAACGCGACGCTCGCCGGACATGTGCACGTTGGCGACTGGGCGATCCTTGGCGGTTTCACCGGCGTGCACCAGTTCGTGCGCGTCGGCGCGCACAGCTTCTGCGGCGTCGGCACCGTGCTGCTGCAGGATCTGCCGCCGTTCGTGACCGTCGCCGGCAATCCGGCAAAGCCCCACGGCATCAACAGCGAAGGCTTGCGGCGGCGCGGTTTTTCCGCCGCGGGCATCGCGGCGATCAAGCGCGCGTACCGCGCCCTTTACCGCTCCGGGCTGAGCTTCGACGAAGCCCGCACGCGCATCGGCGAGATCGCCGCCGACCATTCCGAAGTCGCTCCGTTCGGGGCCTTTCTTTCGGCCTCCGCGCGCGGCGTCGTCCGCTGAGCCGATGGCGACGCGCATCGCGATGGTCGCGGGCGAGGCCTCCGGGGATCTGCTCGCGAGCCACCTGATCCGCGCGATCCGCCAGAAAATCCCCGATGCGGAGTTCTACGGCATCGGCGGGCCGAAGATGCAGGCCGAGGGCTTCGACGCGCTGTGGCCGTGCGAGCGCCTCGCGGTGCATGGCTACGTCGATGCGCTGAAGCGTTATCGCGAGCTGTCCGGCATCCGCAAGGCGCTGCTGCGGCGCGTGCGGCAGGAACGGCCGGACGCGTTCATCGGCGTGGACGCGCCCGACTTCAACCTGTGGCTCGAAGGCAGGATCCGTTCGTCCGGCATTCCGGCGATCCATTTCGTCAGCCCGTCGATCTGGGCGTGGCGCGGCGGGCGCATCAAGGGCATCGCGCGCTCGGTGTCGCACATGCTGTGCCTGTTTCCGTTCGAGCCGGCGCTGTACGAGAAGGCCGGCATCCCGGTGAGCTACGTCGGGCATCCGCTCGCCGACGTGTTTCCGCTCGCGCCGGACCGCGCCGCGGCGCGCGAACTCCTGAACCTCCCTGCCGACTGCAGGATCGTCGCGCTGCTGCCGGGGAGCCGCCAGTCCGAGGTGCGCAATCTCGCGGCGACCTATATCGAGACGGCGCGTCTCCTCGCCGAGCGCCACCCGGACATCGGCTTCGTCGTTCCGCTGGCGACACGCGAGACGCGCGCGCTGTTCGAGCAGGCGCTGCACGCGGCCGACGCCGACGAGCTGCCGATCCGCCTGCTGTTCGGCCATGCGGTCGAGGCGATGACGGCGGCCGACGTCGTGCTCGTCGCGAGCGGCACCGCGAGCCTTGAAGCGGCGCTGCTGAAGCGGCCGATGGTGATCAGCTACCGCATCGGCAAGTGGCAGTACCGGCTGATGAAACGCATGGCCTACCTGCCGTGGGTCGGCTTGCCGAACATCCTGTGCAACGACAGCGTTGTGCCCGAGCTGCTGCAGGACGACGCGACGCCGCAAGCGCTGGCCGACGCGCTCGACCGCTGGCTCAACGACGCCGGCGCGTGTGCCGAGCTTGCGCTGCGCTTCGAGGCGCTGCATCGCGAGTTGCGCCAGGACACCGCCGGGCGTGCGGCGGCCGCGATCCTTCCCTACCTGAACCGGAGCCCCGAATGGAAGCCATCCCGGCAATCGGCCTGATCTGCGGCGTCGACGAGGCCGGGCGCGGACCGCTCGCGGGTTCGGTCGTCGCCGCCGCGGTGATCCTCGACCCGGCCCGCCCGATCGACGGCCTGAACGACTCGAAGAAGCTCACCGAGCGGGCGCGCGAACGCCTCGCGCCGCTGATCCGCGAGCGGGCGATCGCGTGGGCGGTCGCCGAAGCGAGCGTCGAGGAGATCGACCGCCTGAACATCCTGCACGCGACGATGCTGGCGATGCAGCGAGCGGTGGCCGCGCTCGGCTGCGTGCCGGACCTCGTGCGGGTCGACGGCAACCGCTGCCCGCCGCTGGCAGTGCCGGCCGAGGCGGTCATCAAGGGCGACGCGACGGTGCCGGCGATCGCCGCGGCGTCGATCCTCGCCAAGACGGTACGCGACGCGCAGATGATCGCGCTCGACGGCAAGTATCCCGCGTATGGTTTCGCGAGCCACAAGGGTTACCCTACGGCTGAACATTTCCTCGCGCTGCGCCGCCACGGCGTCGTCGCGTGCCACCGCCGCAGTTTCGCGCCGGTGCGCGAGCTGCTCGACAATCCCGAACTCTGGCCTGCGGGGACGCTGACATGACTTTTCATCACCTGATGCTGTTCCTGCACCTCGTCGGCGTCGTCGTGTGGGTCGGAGGGATGGCGTTCGCGTACCTGTGCCTGCGCCCCGCGGCCACCGCGCTGCCTCCGGCGCAGCGGCTGCCGCTGTGGGCCGCGGTGTTCGCGCGCTTTTTCCCGCTGGTATGGACGAGCGTCGCGCTGGTTGCCGCGAGCGGGGTTGCGATGCTGGTCGACACCGGCTTCGCGCGGGCGCCGGTCGCGTGGCACGTGATGCTCGTCACCGGCTTCGTGATGATCGCGGTGTTCATGTGGATCTGGGCAGGGCCGTGGCGCGCGCTGCAGTCGGCGGTGGCCGGCGAGAACTGGGCGGGCGGCGCGGTCGCGCTGAACCTCATCCGCCAGCGCGTCGCGTTCAACCTCGCGCTCGGCTTCGTCACGATCGCGATCGCGACGCTGGGGCTCGGGCTGTAAGGGTCTGGCGCGCCGTTCGCAGTGAAAACGATCACTTCCCGCGACAATCCGGCCGTCAAACGCCTGCACGGGCTCGCGCATTCGGCGCGCGACCGGCGCAGCGAGAGCCGCACGCTGCTCGACGGTGCGCATCTCGTGCGGGCTGCGCTCGACGCCGGCTGGCCGCTGCGCGAACTCATCGCGAGTGACCAGGGGCTCGCCCGCGCCGAGATTGCGGACCTGATCGAGCGCTGCCCCGGCGTGCCGGCGATCCACCTCCCCGACGCGCTGTTCGCGCACATCAGCCCGGTCGACACGCCGTCGGGTCTGATCGCCATCATCGACCTGCCGGCGCCGCCGTCGACACAGGCATTCACCGAATCGCTGCTGGTGCTCGACGGCGTGCAGGACGCCGGCAACCTCGGCACGATCCTGCGCACTGCGGCGGCCGCGGGCGTGCGCGACGTGCTGCTGACCCCGGGCTGCGCACAGGCGTGGTCGCCGCGCGTGCTGCGCGCCGGCATGGGCGGGCACTTCTGCGTGCGGCTGCACGAACATGCAGACGTCGCGGCGCTGCTGCGGGGCTACCCGGGACAGATCCTCGCGACGGGGCTCGGCGCCGGCGTGCGCGGGCTGTACGAAATGGACTTGCGCGGAGCGGTCGCGTGGCTGTTCGGCGCGGAAGGCCGGGGGCTGTCTGCGGCAGTTGCGGCGCTCGCGACCGACACGGTCGTCATTCCGATGCCGGGCGCCGTCGAGTCGCTGAACGTCGCGGCGGCCGCGGCGGTGTGCCTGTTCGAGCAGGTGCGCCAGCGCCGCGCCGCATAGCGCGACGCCGGGGCGGTCAAGCGGGCAGTCGCAGCGCCGCGGCGACTTGCGCCGGGCCGGCGCCGGCGACGTGCGGGACGACGCCGAGCAGCGGCGCGGGGATGCGCCGCCGCAGCGCTTCGAGGTTCTCGTCGACCCGCAGCATCGCCGGGTCGATGCGGTTCGCGATCCAGCCGGCGAGCGTCAGGCCGCGCGCCGCGATCGCCTCGACGGTCAGCAGCGCGTGGTTGATGCAGCCCAGGCGCATGCCGACGACGAGGATCACCGGCAGCCCGAGCTCGCGTGCCATGTCCGCCGTGTCGTAACGGTCGCCGAGGGGCACGCGGAACCCGCCGATGCCTTCGACGATGACGACGTCCGCCTGCGCGCGCAGGCTCTCGAACGCTGCGCGGATGCGCGCCGGGTCGATGTCGATGCCTTCTTCGGCAGCCGCAATGTGCGGCGCGACCGGCGTCTTCAGGCAGTAGGGGTTCAGCTGGTCGAGGCCAGGGTCGAAGCTGGAGGCCGCACGCAGCTGCGCGGCGTCCTCGTTGAGCCACTCGCCGGCGATCCACTCGGCGCCGGCGGCAACCGGCTTCATGCCGAGCGCGCGGTGGCCGTCCCGCCGCGCCGCATGCAGCAGGGCGCAGGCAACGAAAGTCTTGCCGATCTCGGTGTCGGTTCCGGCGAGGAACCAGGCGCGGGGTTCAGTCATCTGTCGTTCCTTCGGGGGCGGCTGCGAGGTCCGCGCCGCAACCCGCCGCTTGCGCGGGTTTTTTCAGCGCGAGCAGGATCAGGTCATAGGTCGCAGGCAGCAGGCCGTCGTCGCGGCGATGCGTCTCGTAGCGTGTTTCGAGCACTTTCCAGGCCGCGCGGCCGAGCGGTTCGCGGCGCCGCTGCGCGCCGAGGCTGTGCGCGCCAATCGACTTGATGTCGCGCAGCAGCTGGCGCAGGTCGGGGGCGATGGCGAAGACGGGAAAATTGTCGGCGGCGATCGGCTCGAAGCCGGCCGCGACGGCTTCCGCTATCCAATGCTCGGACGGGTGAAAGCGGATCGCATGCTCGGCGTCGTCCACGGTGGCGAAAGCGTCGCGCAGTTCCCACAGCGTGCGCGGGCCGAGCGTCGCGATCCACGCTTCGCCGCCGGGGCGCAGGACCCGCGCAAACTCGCCGAGCGCGAGCGCCGGTTCGCACCACTGCAGCGCGAGGCTCGACCAGACGGCGTCGATCGAGCCGCCGGCGAGCGGCAGCGCTTCGAGGTCGGCGCAAAGTGGCACCGGACGCGTGTGTTCCGGCCCGACCGCAGCGAGCCGGGCGAGCATCGCCGGCGCGAAATCGAGCGCGAGCAGCGTCGCCTGCGGACAGAGCCGGGCGAGCAGGTCGAGCCCGTAGCCGGTGCCGCATCCGGCATCCACGACGCGCTGCAGCGGCGGCGCCGACGCCAGCCGGGGAGCGGCGAACTCGGCGAGCCGGTGGCAGATCTCGCGCTGCACCGCGGCTGCGCTGTCATAAGTCGCCGCGGCGCGATCGAACGCGCGTCGCACCACGTGTTTCGGGATCGTGCGGCTAACCACGGACGACGTCCTCGATGAGCGCGGCGCAGTCTTCCGGGCGCGACAGGAAAGGCGCGTGGCCGCAGTCGTCGAATCGTGCGAGGCGGGCGTCGGGCAGTCGCGTCGCGAGCCATTCGGCGGCGGCGACCGGCATCAGCGCGTCGCCGGCACCGTGAATCAGCTGCACGGGCTGGCGGACGTCGTCGAGCGCGGCGCGCCGGTCGCTGTCCGCGAGCAGTTCGAGGCCCGCGCCCAAGGCAGCGGGATCGCACTGTTCGATATCGGCGAGCGCCGCGTTCAACGTGTTCGCGACCGTGCGCCGCCGCGCGTCGCCGAGTGCCTGCAGGGCGACGAAGCGGCGCAGCGTCGCGGCCGAATCGTGCGCGAAAACGTCGATGAATCCGGCGACGGTCGAAGCGGCGAGCCCGTGCGGCCACGGCGCGGCGGTGTTTTCGGGGCGGGTGACGAAACACGGGGAAGTGCCGATCAGCACCAGCCGCGCGACCTTGCGCGGATAACGCCGCGCGAGATCGAGCGCGATGAGCCCGCCGAGCGACCAGCCGCATACGACCGCGCCGTCCGGCAGTTCGGGCAGCAGCGCGTCGCTCCACGCTTCGAGCGTCGTGTCGCGGGCCGGTGCGCCGCCGTGGCCGGGCAGCGCCGGCGTGCGCACGCGCAGTGCGGCCGGCAGGTGCGGCGTCAGCGCGCTCCACACCTGCGGACCGAGTCCCCAGCCATGCAGCAGGACGAGATCCGGCCGGCTCATCGCCGCGCCTCGAGCCGGTTTAGCGCGTGCGCGAGACGGCGCACGTCGTCGGCGCCATGCGCGGCGGTCAGCGAGATGCGCAGGCGCGCGGTGCCGTGCGGCACGGTCGGCGGGCGGATCGCCGGCACCCACAGGCCTTCGTCCCACAGCGCGCGGGCGACGGCGAGCGCTTCGGCGTTGTCGCCGATCAGCACCGGCTGGATCGGCGTGCGCGACGGCAGCAGCTGCCAGCGGGCGAGGGCGAGTTCGCCGTGCAGCAGCGCGACCAGCCCGGCGAGGTGCTCCCGGCGCTCGTCGCCGCGCTCGATCAGGTCGAGGCTCGCGAGCAGCGCTTCGGCGAGCGCGGGCGGCGCGCCGGTCGTGAAGATGTAGGTGCGGGCTTTTTGCATCAGCCATTCGACGACATCGGCGTCGCCGGCGACGAACGCGCCGGCGACGCCGGCGGCCTTGCCGAGCGTGCCGACGTAGATCAGCCGCCACGACGCGAGACCGGCTTCGGCAATCGCGCCGCGCCCGTTCGGACCGAGCACGCCGAAGCCGTGCGCGTCGTCGACCATCAGCCACGCGTCGAAGCGCTCAGCCAGCTCCAGCAAGGCTGCGAGCGGCGCGACGTCACCGTCCATGCTGAACACCGCATCCGTGACGATCAGCTTGCGCTGCGCCGAACTCGATGCCAGCGTGCGCTCCAGCGCCGCCGGGTCGCCGTGCGCATAGCGGTGCAGCTCGGCGCGCGACAGCAGCGCGCCATCGATGAGCGACGCGTGGTTCAACCGGTCGGCGAAGATCGCGTCGCCGCGCCCGACGAGCGCCGGAATCGTCCCCGTGTTCGCCATGTAGCCGGTCGAGAAATACAGCGCGCGTTCGCAGCCGACGAACGCCGCGAGCCGCGCTTCGAGTTCGTCATGGACGGCGTAGTGGCCGCTGACGAGGTGCGACGCGCCGGAGCCTGCGCCCCAGCGCGCGGCGCCGGCCTGCAGCGCGTGCGCGAGAGCCGGTTCGGCGGCGAGGCCCAGATAGTCGTTGCTGCAGAACGCCAGCATGTCGCGCCCGTCGACGCGGGCATGCGGGGTGCACGGTGTCGCGAGACTGCGGCGCGTGCGCCTGAGCGCGCGGGCATCGAGTTCGGCGAGATCGGCCTTGAGGCGGTCGAGGAGCATCGCGGTCAGCCCGGCGCCGGTTCGAGCGCTTCGGCGAGCGCCGCGGCAGCGCCGTCGACGAGATGCGCGACGTGAGCCGCGTCGAGGATGTACGGCGGCATGAAATAGACGGTGTTGCCGATCGGGCGCAGCAGCACGCCGTGGTCGAGCCCGGCGCGGAAGAAGTTGCGCGCGAAGTCGGGCCGCTCGCTCGCGACGTCGAACGCGAGGATCATGCCGCGCTGGCGCAGCTGCCGCACCGCGGGATGCGCGCCGAAACGCGCGTGGACCGCGTCGCCGAGCTGCGTGGCGAGCACGCGGTTCGCGGCCAGCACGTCATCCTGTTCGAAGATGTCCAGCGTCGCCAGCGCCGCGCGGCACGCGAGCGGGTTGCCGGTGTACGAGTGCGAATGCAGGAACGCGCGGGTCGCGGAGTCGTCGTAGAACGCCGCATAGACGGCGTCGGTCGCGAGCACCAGCGACAGCGGCAGGTAACCGCCCGAAATGCCTTTCGACAGGCACAGGAAATCGGGCCAGATGCCGGCCTGTTCGCATGCGAAAAAGCTGCCGGTGCGCCCGCAGCCGACCGCGATCTCATCGGCGATGAGGTGCACGCGGTAGCGGTCGCACAACCCCCGGGCGAGGCGCAGGTATTCCGGGTCGTACATGACCATGCCGGAGGCGCCCTGCACGAGCGGCTCGACGATCAGCGCGGCGGTCTGTGCGTGGTGCTCGGCCAGATGCGCTTCGAGCGCGGCGGCCGCGCGGCGGGCGACGTCCGCCGCGGATTCACCGGGCAGGGCGAGGCGGGCGTCGGGCGTCGGCACCGTCGTGCCGGCGCGCACCAGCGGCGCGTATGCGTCGCGGAAGATCGGGACGTCGGTGACCGCCAGCGCGCCGACCGTTTCGCCGTGATAGCTGCCGGCGAGGCTGACGAAGCGGGATTTTTCCGCAAGGCCGAGGTTGCGCCAGTAATGCGCGCTCATCTTCAATGCGATCTCGGTCGCGGACGCGCCGTCGGAAGCGTAGAACGCATGCCCGAGGCGCTGGCCGGTCAGCGCCGCGAGCCGTTCGGAAAGCTCGACGACCGGCTCGTGCGTGAAGCCGGCGAGCATCACGTGTTCGAGCGTGTCGAGCTGCGCGCGCAGCGCGGCGTTGATGCGCGGGTTGCAGTGGCCGAAGAGATTGACCCACCACGAGCTGATGCCGTCGAGCAGCCGGCGGCCATCGGCATCGATGAGCCACGGGCCTTCGCCGCGCACGATCGGCACCAGCGGCAGCGCTTCGTGCTGCTTCATCTGCGTGCAGGGGTGCCATACGCTCCTGAGGGATCGTTCGAGCAGTGACGGGGCGTGCATCTGGGATTCCGGCCGGGTGGGACCAAGGAATGTCGCGCAATCGGGCTGCCCGTGTCAAACGCCCCGCCACGCTCCGCCCCCGCGCGACGCGAGGCGCGACGTTTTGTTACCATGCGTCGGCCCGGCAACGACAACAAGCACAATCCATGATTTTCGTGATCTCTCCGGCCAAGGCGCTGGATTTCGAAACCCCGCCAGTGACCGCTGCGGCCACCCAACCGGATTATCTGCGCGAAGCCGAGGAACTGATCGCCATCCTGCGGCAGAAGACCCCCGCCGAGGTCGCGGAGCTGATGCACCTGTCGGACCCGCTCGCCGCGCTGAACGTCGCGCGCTACGAGCGCTGGCATCGGCCCTTCACCCCCGACAACGCGAAGCAGGCGCTGCTCGCGTTCAACGGCGACGTCTACGGCGGGCTCGACGCGGGCAGCCTGTCGGAAGATGACCTCGCCTGGGCGCAGCAGCACCTGCGCATCCTGTCGGGGCTGTACGGCATGTTGCGCCCGCTCGACCTGATGCAGCCGTACCGCCTGGAAATGGGCACCCGGCTCGCCAATCCGCGCGGGGCGAACCTCTACGCCTACTGGGGTGACACGCTCGCCGAAGCGCTGAACCGGTTGCTTGCCGCCGAGCGCGAGGCCGGCGGCAGCGCGGTGCTGGTGAACCTCGCGTCGCAAGAGTACTTCAAGGCAGCCGCGCGGGCAAAGCTCGCCGCGCAGGTGATCACGCCGGTGTTCGAGGACTGGAAGGCCGGACGCTACAGGATCATCAGCTTCTACGCGAAGCGCGCGCGCGGCCTGATGAGCCGCTATGCGATCCGCAACCGGGTCGAGGACGTCGAGGGGCTGAAGGGCTTCGACGCCGAAGGCTACGGCTTCGCGCCCGAGGTTTCGGACGCGGCCACGCTGGTGTTCCGGCGCCGCACCGACTGACGCTCACCACACCGCGATCCGTGGGGGACAGCATGAAAATCAGCCATAACTTCGACGCCGGCGCGATCGAGGTCGTCAGCATCGCCAACCCGCAGGACATCCGCCTGCGGCTGCGCCCCGACAATGCCGCGGACCTGCGGCAATGGTTCTATTTCCGCCTGCACGGCGCCGCGGGCCGGCCGCTTCGTATGACGTTCGAGAACGCGGGCGACGCGGTCTTTGCTGAAGGCTGGCCGGGCTATCGTTGCGTTGCGTCGTACGACCGGCGCAACTGGTTCCGCGTCGCGAGTACGGCGTACGAGAACGGCCAACTGATCGTCGAGCACACGCCCGAGCGCAACAGCATCTACTACGCGTACTTCGAACCGTATTCGCAGGAACGCCACCTCGATCTGCTCGGCTGGGCCGAGATGTCCGCGTTCGCGCAGATAGACACGCTCGGCACGACGGTCGAAGGGCGCGACATCGACCGTATCGTCGTCGGGCGGGCGAGCCCGGGGCACCGCCCGGTGTGGATCATCGCCCGGCAGCATCCGGGCGAGACGATGGGCGAATGGTTCGTCGAAGGCCTGCTCGAACGCCTGCTCGATGCTGCCGACCCGGTCGCGCGCAGGATTCGCGAACAGGCGGTGCTGCACATCGTGCCCAACATGAATCCCGACGGCGCCGTTCACGGCAACCTGCGCACCAACGCCGCCGGGCGCAACCTGAACCGCGAATGGCGCGCGCCCGACCCGGTCGCCAGTCCCGAAGTGTTCTGCGTGCGCGAGGCGATGGAGGCGAGTGGCTGCGATCTCTTCCTCGACATCCACGGCGACGAGTCGCTGCCCTATGTGTTCTTCTCGACCGCCGAGGAAGTGCCCGGCTTCACCGCCGAGATGGCGCAGCAGCAGGCGCGCCTCGTTGCCGCCCTGGCCGCCGCGAGCCCGGATTTCCAGACGCAGCACGGCTACAAGACCGGTCGGTTCGGAGACGAACTGCTGACGCTGGCAAGCAAATGGGCTGCCCACCGTTTCGGCTGCGTGTCGCTGACGCTGGAGATGCCGTTCAAGGACAACGCCAACCTCCCCGATGGCCTCACCGGCTGGAGCGGCGCGCGCAGCAAGCGGCTCGGCGGCGCAATGCTGAATGCGATCCTCGCGCATCTGGAGGGCTGACCGAGGTGATCGAATCCATCGCGATCAAGGTTTTGTCGTTCTCATCGGTGACCCTATATTTTCCAGAGGTCCCTTCCCGCGCGGCATTCGGCCTTGGTGCTCAACGGTTGTACTGCCGCTGGCGCTCGTAGTAAGCGTCCTGGTCGCGCTGGAACTGATCTTGCGCGCGTGAGCGGTCCACGTGGTTGCGCCAGGCCTGGTCAGGCACCTGGCTGCCGCTGTGCCCACCGTTCCAGCCGCCCTGGCCCGCGAGCGCGCGGCGTTCGGCGTCCCGGGAGATGGCGTCCACCTGACGCTGGATGTCTTCGTCCGAGCGGCGCTGAGTGTAGGTGGGGGTGGACCATTGGGTGGTGCGTTCCGCCGTGCCGCCGGGCGCGGTGGGGGAGCGCGCGGTGCTCGCGGGGTTGGGCAAGGTGTGACTGTTGCTCCATTGATTCGTGTGCGTTGACGGCTGGGCTGACGGGGCGTGGGGCCTTGGGGGCTTCCGACCAGCGCTGGGTCTTGGGGACCTCGGACCAGACCTGGGTCTGCGCCCAGGCGGGCAGGTTCAGGGAGCAGGCCAGGGCGAGGTAGCACAAGGTACGTTGCATCGGTCCTCCTTGATAGTAGGTTACGGTTGTATCAAGTTGTTACGGCAATGTACAGCCGCCGTAGGGCGGATGAGCCGCGCAGCGATGTTACCCGCCGCATGGGGCAAGGGGACCGGCACGGGTCGTGCGGCGTAAATACCCTGCGGCGGAAGGGGCCTGCGGCTTTTCCGTCCTATGCTCGCTGCGTCGGCACTGACGGGCCTGCGTTCATAAATAGGACGCCCTAAAGATTTGTAAGAACTGTATTGTTGGGTGAAGTTGACTTGATGTAAAGTGCATACATTCACGCTGACGGGTTGCGACCCGTCATTTAGGCGGTCCACTTATAGTTGGGCATCTTAGGAGCCTTTTCTTATGTCACCGCTCGAAGCCAGAACGATCATCGATGCACTCGCCAACGGTATTGACCCAGAGACTGGGGAAATCCTGCCTGTGCAAAGCACCTTCAACAGCCCGCAGGTAATTCGAGCGCTATTTGTCGCTGTCACAGCCCTTGATAGCGCAGCTAAGCGCGCTGAACGCACCAAGGCGTTACCAGACAACGCCGGTCGCTCATGGTCCGAGAAGGAAGACCAAGAACTTCTCGCGCTCTTTGATTCTGGCATCCCGGTTAAAGAGATCGCACAAAGGCATGGTCGCACTCTGGGAGGAATTGCTTCTCGTCTTGTTCGCCTGGGTCGAATCAAAGAGCGTGCCGATGCATATCAAGATGCCCGACCCATCATTCCACCAGACCTTGCGCATAAAGCTGCGCAAGTCCGGTGAATTCAAACGTTGGCCCTACAATTCGCGACGCCATAAATCATTCTCAACTTGTATATGCCGCAGCAAGCAATCGATCTAGCAAATTCAATCTACGATGCCGCAACCCCCGTCTTGTGCATCCATAGCCTCGCAGGCCCACGCTGGAAGCGCAATATTGCCAAGAACCCGAAAGACGCACGCATCGGGCCTTGGTTACAGGCCAAGTACACAGTCGTAAATGATCCGGTGTGGCGTGACAAGGCAGCATGCCTGTACTTAGTCCGTACCAGTGATGGACATCTCAGATACGTGGGTATTTCACGCAATGGTGTAAAGCATCGCTGGAGAACATCACCTGCTTACAACGCCGATACAATGATCAGGCTTCACGAGGATCAACTCTTCCATAGCCAATGTTGGCGACACATGGAGGTAGCAGCTCTTCGAAAACCTGCTATCTCCGTTGAAGTCAGGTCAATTCAATTTCGCTCACTGGCGACAGAGTTGTCGCGCCTTGGACCTCCCCTTTCTGCCTTCTTGGCACTTGGCGACGACGGCGAGGGCCTATGTGCAGCAGTTGAGCGCTGGCTATGTAATCGTAGCGAGGACGAGTTCCTTGCTTGGAATACAGCCATGACAGGCAGAGCGTGAAGCGAAGCCGGCCCAACAATCATTCCAGCGGACCGCCAAAAAGCTGCGCTTTTTGCCGTCCGCTGAATTCGCACGTTGGGCACCTTAAGCTGCCATACGTCTGGCCTTGACAACATGTAGCCTACCGGCTACATTTTTCCTATGATCGAAATACGCGAAACCGACGTCTTCGCTCGGTGGCTTGATGACCTGCGCGACATTCACGCAAGGGCGCGCATCCAAATCAGAATCGAACGGTTAGCCGCGGGAAACCCAGGAGATGTCGAGCCCGTTGGCGAAGGCGTGTCGGAGTTGCGGATCAACTACGGGCCCGGTTACCGGGTGTATTTCAAGAAGCGTGGGGAAGAGCTAATCATTCTTCTGGCTGGCGGGGACAAGAGCACTCAAGCAAAAGACATCAAAGCAGCCTTGCGCCTTGCACGCAACCTTTCGGAGTAGCGGCAATGGACAAAACCACTACCACTCGTTACGACGTGGCAGAACATCTCAGAACACCTGAAGAAATGGCAGCCTATCTGGGGGCTTGCCTTGAAGAGGCCGATGGCGACGCCGCGTTCATTGCAAAAGCACTTGGCGATATCGCTCGTGCTAAAGGCATGGCGCAGGTAGCCCGAGACGCAGGTCTTTCTCGCGAGAGCCTTTATAAAGCGCTTTCCGGCGACCGTAGTCCCGCCTTCGATACCATCCTTAAAGTAATTGGTGCTCTCGGACTACAGTTGCACGCACAGCCGAAGCATGGATAGGTGCCCAACGATGCGCTGCACCCGACGCGCTTACGCGCGCGGGTGAACGCGGGCGTTAGACAGCTCAAAAGTCCGGCCAAATGCTAGCACTATATGCTTGCATTTACAGTCATTTTTTGCTAGCATTCCTAGTGAGCACCAAGCAACGCAAAACCCTGCAGGCCATCTTCACCCAGCCAACGTCCTCATCGATTGTCTTCTCCGACATCGAGGCACTGATCATCGGTCTTGTGGTGAAGTCCATGAGCGGGAAGGCTCTCGCGTCAAGATTCTTCTCAAGGGTGAGCAGTGGCGTTGCCATCGCCCTCACCCTGGCGAAGAAGCCAAGCGCTACCAAGTCGAAGAGGCCCGAGAGTTGCTGGAACGAGTAGGAGTAAAACCATGAACACCATGACCCACAAAGGCTATACAGCCCGCATCGAGTTCGACGAACGCGACAACATCTTTGTCGGTCGCGTACTTGGCCTGCGCGTCATGATCAGCTTCCATGGTGAAACTGTGGCTGAACTGCATGAAGCATTCGCGGGCGCCATCGAGGACTTCCTTTCCGATTGCAGGGAACAAGGGGTCAAGCCAGAAAAGCCTGCCTCCGGCAAGCTCATGCTGCGGGTTCCGCCAGAAGTCCATGGTGCGGCACTCGTCGCTGCTCAAGCTTCGGGCAAGAGCCTGAATCAGTGGGCAACGGAGGTTATTCAGCACGCATCCCGTGCGTATTGAAATGCCGCCGCCGTCTAACCGTGCGTTGCGCGCGGGCGCCAACCCGTCCGGGTGGTTGCCCTCCGCCTTCGGCTACGGCGCCGGTGAAGCCTGCGCGCCCTACGTGAAGAGGTTCAGCAGCCCGTCCAGCCCGACGTGGTCGAGGCGGCAGTCGGCGACGGTGCGCAGCACCGGCTTCGCGCGGTAGGCGACGGCGAAGCCCGCTTCGGTCAGCATCGGAATGTCGTTCGCGCCGTCGCCAGCGGCGATCACCTGCTCGGCTTTCAGGCCCAGGCGCTCGCGCGCGTGACGCAGATGGGCGGCTTTCGCGGCGCCGTCGACGATCGGGCCGCGGACTCGGCCGGTGAGGCGGCCGTCGTGCGTTTCCAGTTGGTTCGCGTGGGTTTCGTCGAAGCCGAGCCGCGCCTTGAGGCGCTCGGTGAAATACGTGAAACCGCCCGATACCAGCACGGTGTGGAGGCCCGCGGCTTTGAGCCCGCGCATCAAGCGTTCGGCGCCCGGATTCAACTGCAGCCGCTGCTCGTAGACCTCGGCGAGCGCCGTTTCGGGCAGGCCGGCGAGCAGGCTCACGCGGCGGGTCAGGGATTCGCGGAAGTCGATTTCGCCGCGCATCGCCGCTTCGGTGATCGCTGCGACCTCGGGTTTCAGGCCCTGCATGTCGGCGATCTCGTCGATGCACTCGATGTTGATCAGCGTCGAGTCCATGTCGGTGACGAACAGGCCGAAGTCGGCGAGCTTGCGCCCGGAGGGCACCCACGCCCAGTCGAGCCCGGCTTCGGCGCACAGGCTGTCGAGCTCTTCGCTGTCGTGCCCGCCCACGAGCCGGAAAGCCTGCGCAGTGATCTGCTCGATGGCGCTCGCGCCGGTGGTCTTGGCGAGATTCTTCAGGGCGACCGAATCGACATCCTCGCCCTGCACGACAAGATTCATGCGGGCTCGCTCCGGCGCTGCAACGCTTCGCGCAGCACGCTGTCGGCGTTGCGGATCGTGGCCTCGGTGCTGTCCCAGTCGATGCAGGCGTCGGTGACCGAACAGCCGTACTTCAGCTGCGACAGGTCGGCCGGAATCGGCTGGTTGCCGGCTTCGAGAAAGCTCTCGATCATCAGCCCGACCACCGAGCGGTTGCCCTCGCGGATCTGGTGCACCACGTCCTTCATGACCAGCGGCTGCAGCTCGGGCTTTTTCCACGAGTTCGCGTGCGAGCAGTCGACGACGATGTTCAGCGGCAGCTTCGCCTTCGCCAGCGCCTGTTCGGCGAGCGAGATCGACACCGTGTCGTAGTTCGGCCGTCCGCCGCCGCCGCGCAGCACGACGTGGCCGTAGCGGTTGCCGCGCGTGCGCAGGATCGCGGACTGTCCCTTGCCGTTGATGCCGAGGAAGCTGTGCGGATGCGACGCGGAAACGATCGCGTTGATCGCGACGTCGAGGTCGCCGTCGGTGGCGTTCTTGAAGCCGACCGGCGTCGACAGGCCCGACGACATCTCGCGGTGCGTCTGCGACTCCGACGTGCGCGCGCCGATCGCCGTCCACGCGATCAGGTCGCCGTAGTACTGCGGGGCGATCGGGTCGAGCGCCTCGGTTGCGGCCGGCAGGCCGAGCTCGTTGACGTCGAGCAGGAAGCGCCGGGCTTTCTCCATGCCTTCCTCGATGTGGAACGAGTCGTCCATGTAGGGATCGTTGATGAAGCCTTTCCAGCCGGTTGAGGTGCGCGGCTTCTCGAAATACACGCGCATCACCAGCACCATCGTCCCGGCCACTTCGTCGGCCAGCGCCTTCAGGCGTTTCGCATAATCGAGGCCGGCGACCGGGTCGTGGATCGAGCACGGGCCGACGACGATGAAGAGGCGGTTGTCCTTGCGGTCGAGGATGTCGTGGAGTGCGCGGCGGCCGGCGACGACGGTCGCCGCGGCACGTTCGGTCAGCGGCACGCGGGCCTTGATCTCCTCGGGCGAGGGCATCGGGTCGACGGCGGCGATATTGAGGTTCTCGGTTTGAGCCAGGGGCATTACGCGCTTCTCCGCAGTGCAGCAGGAGGGCGCATTGTAACGCTGCGCGCGGCGGGCGGGGAGCGCTTGCGGCATCCTCCGGAGGGTGGTGGGGCGGGGCGGCGGCGTGCTGGAAACCGCGCCGCCGCGGCCTTCCGCGGGTTCAGCCGAGCGTTGCGGGCGCGCGGCTGGCGAGCGCCTGCTTGCGCGCCGTCGCGCCGCCGAGCAGGACGAAGCCGAGGAGTTTTTCGTTTGCGTCAAGACACTGCGCCTCGATGCCGCCGCCGGCCTCGTCGCTGACGACGATCTGCCAGCTGCCCTGCGCGCCGATCGCCGGCGGGCAGACGACCGCGGGGCAGGCCGGCGTCTTGACGACAACCGGCATCGCCGGATAGCTGACTGCGGTCGGCGTGCCGGCGAGCGTTGCTGCCAGCGCGCGCGCCTGGTGCATGATCGGCATCACGTACGGCAGCGTCAGGCCGTCGACTTCGGCGCAGTCGCCGAGCGCGTGGATATGCGGATCGGAGCTCGCCAGCCGGCGGTTGGTCAGCACCCCGCGGTTGACGGCGAGCCCGGCCGCGGCGGCGAGCGCGGTGCGCGGCCGCAGGCCGACTGCCGACAGCACCACGTCGGCGTCGAGCGTCGTGCCGTCGCTGAGCGCGAGCCGGTAACCGCCGGCGTGGTGCGA
The DNA here is from genome assembly GCF_012910705.2 of Aromatoleum anaerobium. Taxonomy (GTDB): domain Bacteria; phylum Pseudomonadota; class Gammaproteobacteria; order Burkholderiales; family Rhodocyclaceae; genus Aromatoleum; species Aromatoleum anaerobium. The sequence goes on from NZ_WTVG02000034.1 coordinate 96,203, forward strand.
CACCGAGGCGGCGGAGACGCCGAGACGAAAGCTCACGCCGGCCGCTTCGAGCCGCTGCCGGAACCACTGTCCCGCGTCTTCCGGCAGCAGCCTGCCGAGCGGCCAACGGGCGATGTCGATGACTGTCGGGCGGATGTCGCGGGCGAGCAGGTCATTGGCGAATTCGCAGCCGATCAGCCCGCCGCCGAGCACCGCGACGCGCTTCGCGCCGTCGAGCCGCGCGGCGAAGCGGGCGAAATCGTCGAGGTCATTAACCGACAGGACGTCGTCCGCGGCGTCACCGCCGAGCGGCAGGCGGATCGGATCGGCGCCGGGCGCGAGCACGAGGTCGCGATAGGGGATTTCTTCGCCACCGGCGAGCTCGACGACGCGGCGCTTGGCGTGGATCGCCACGACCTCGACGTGGGGCCGGATCGTCGCGGCGAGTTCGGCGGCCATTTTTTCGGCCGGCTTCATCACCAGGCTCGCGGCGCTGCGGTGGGCCGAAAACGCGTTCGACAGCATCGGCTTGGAATAGAAGCCGGCCGCGTCGCGGCTCAGGATGACGAGTGGCGTGTCACGGTCGAGTTTGCGCAATTCGCGCGCCAAGGTGTAGCCGGCGAGACCGCTGCCGATAATGACGATGGGTGGGGTCATGGGTTGCCTCTCTGTTGTTCGACTTGTCGGCGGGGTGCCGGGTCGCCGGCGTGGCACGATCCGGCCGCGGGCAGCCTGCTCCTGGATGGCAGGGAGCAGGCGCGATGCCCGTCAGATCATGACCATCTCGAAGTCGGCCTTCGCGACGCCGCAGTCGGGGCAGGACCAGTCGTTCGGAATGTCTTCCCAGCGCGTGCCGGGAGCGATGCCCTCATCCGGCATTCCGGCTGCTTCGTCGTAGGTGAAACCGCACACAACACATTGCCAAATCTTCATGATGTTCTTCCTTTCAAGCGTGATTTGTCGTTGATTCGTCGATTCGGCGCGGACGGATTCAGGCGGAGATCCGGTCGAGCGCTTCCTGGTAGTGGTTGGCGTGGCGCTCTTCGACCTTGGCGAGCGCGGCGAAGCGCTTCGCCGCGCGTTCGAGCACTGCCCTGAACTGTTCGGCGTGTTCCTTCGACTCGACGATCTGCTCGTCGATCTCCTTCACCGCGTCGGCATGGCCTTCCTCGACCGCGGCGTGGCGGAAGCCCGGGTACATCTCGGTGTATTCGTAGGTCTCGCCTTCGATCGCGAACTGCAGCGCGCGCGCCGGCGTCATCTTCGCCTTCGGGTAGAGCAGGTCGAGGTGGCCGAACGCGTGCATCACTTCCTGGTCGGCGGTCGCCTCGAAAACCTTCGCGGTTTCCTCGTCGCCCATTTCGCGGCACAGCTTCGCGAAGTAGCGGTACTTGATGTGCGCCATCGACTCGCCGGCGAACGCGGCTTCAAGGTTCTGGATGGTGACCGATTGCGGGTTGTGGAAGGGATTTGTCATGTTCTTTCTCCTTTCTTCGCGGGTTGCGTTGGAACCCATCGTACGCAGCGCGGGAAGATTGGAGAAATTGAATGTCGGAATGGAATCGATAGGTATGCTCTATCGGAGACGACTCCGGCCGCCCCATGTGACGGCCGTTTGCGGTTCAGGATTCGAAGCGGAATCCGACTTTCAGCTTGACCTGGAAGTGCGCGATCTTGCCGTCGGCGATGTGCCCCCGGATCTCGGTGGTTTCGAACCAGTCGAGGTGCCGCAACGACTGGCTCGCCTGCTCGATCGCATTGCGGATCGCATCGTCGACGCCGACGGGCGATGTACCGACGAGCTCAACGAGTTTGTAGACGTGGTTCTGATCTGTCATCGTCTTCTCCTCCTGGCATGAATGGGCAGGTTTTCCAGTATAGGAGCATGCCGCGGAGTTGCCCGGCGAGCCGCGGCGCAGGGGGCGCCCGCGGGTCCGGCCCCCCGCGGGTCAGGGATGTGCCTCCTGCACCCGCGCTTCGCGCAGGAAAGTCCCGAGCGCGGCCGGATCGAGCGGGCGGGAGAAATAGTGGCCCTGCGCGAATTCGCATCCGATCTGGCGCAGGAAGTCGGCTTGCCCGGCGTGCTCGACGCCTTCGGCGACGACCGACAGCCCGAGGCTTTTCGCGAGCGCCACGACCGCGCGCGTCAATGATCGATCGTTGCGGTCCGCGGGCAGACCGTTGACAAACGAGCGGTCGATCTTGAGGCTGTGGACCGGGAAGCGCTTGAGATAGGCGAGCGAGGAGTAGCCGGTGCCGAAATCGTCGATGCTGATGCTGACTCCGGCCTCGACGAGTTCGGTGAGGACGACGACCGCGCGCTCGGGATGTTCCATGACCATCCCTTCGGTGACCTCGAATTCGAGGTCACTCGGCGCAAGGCCGGCTTCGTCGAGCATCGCGAGCAGCCGGCTCGCCAGATCGCTGCGACGGAACTGCCGCGGCGACAGGTTCACCGCGACCCGGCCGGCGAAGATTCCCGCGTTCTTCCACTCGCGCACGCGGCGGGCCGCTTCCCGCAGCACCCATTCGCCGATCGGCTCGATGAGCCCGGACTCTTCGGCAAGCGAGATGAAGCGCGACGGCAGGATCGTCCCCTTTTGCGGATGCTCCCAGCGCACCAGCGCTTCGACGCCGGCGACTTCGAGGGTCGCGAGGTCCATGCAGGGCTGGAACACCAGCTTGAGTTCGTCGCGGTCGAGCGCCGCGCGCAGGCTGTTCGCCATGAACAGCCGTTCGCTCGCCTGGGCGTTGATTTCCGGCGCGAAGAAGCGGTAACGGTTCTTCCCTTCCTGTTTTGCGCGGTACATCGCCATGTCGGCCTGCCGCAGCAGCGTTTCCGCGTCGAGGCTGTCGCAGGGGTAACAGCCGATGCCGATGCTCGCCGAGATGTACTGGTACTGCGGTTGTCCGCCCAGGATGTAGGGCCGCTCCAACGCATCGAGGATGTTGCGGGCGATGATGCCGGCCTCCTCCGGGGAGCGCAGCTCGTCGAGCAGGACGGCGAATTCGTCACCCCCGAGGCGTGCGGTCGTGTCGCTCGCGCGTACGCAGCCGCCGAGGCGTTCCGCGACGCGCCGCAACAGTTCGTCTCCGGCCTCGTGCCCGAGGGTGTCGTTGATCGGCTTGAAGCCGTCGAGGTCGATGAACAGCAGCGCGAGCATGTTCCCGTGCCGCTCGGCGCGAACCAGCGTGTCGGCGAGGCGCTCGCGAAACAGCAGGCGGTTCGGCAGTTCGGTCAGCGCGTCGTAATGCGCGAGGTGCTGCAAGCGGGCTTCATACTGCTTTGCAGCCGAGATGTCGGAAAAGACGCACACGAGGATCATCTCGCCCGACCCGTACGCGGCCCTGCTGATGCTGCTCCACGCGGGATACATCTCGCCGTTCTTCCGCCGGCCCCGGACTTCGCCCTGCCACTGCCCGGTTTCGCACACCGCGCGGCGCCGCTCGTTGCGATGCGCCTTTTCGGTTTCCGCAAGAAGTATCGCAAGCGGCTGCCCGATCACTTCCGCCGGCCAATATCCGGTGATTGACATGAACGCGCGATTCACCGTGGCAATCCGCCCGCCGCGCGCGATCACCACGCCCTCTACCGCGGAGTCGAGCGCCGTCGCGGCGAGCGCGAGCTTCTCCTCCGCCTGCGCCCGGTCCGCTTCGCGCTGGTGCAACAGTTCCTGCGCCTGGGTCAGCGCGCGGCCCACTTCGTCGGCTTCTTCGAGCGCGAGCGGCGGGAGCGAAACCGGCTCGCCCCGGCCGATCGCCAGCGCCGGGGCGACGAGGGCCTGCACCGGCCGGGCGATCCTGCGACCGAGGAAACCCGCGAGCGCGAGGCCGCCGAGCAGCAGCACCATCGCGCCGACGGCGTACTGGCGCAGCGCGTTCACGAGCCCCGCGGTCAGGGCACTCTGCGGAATGCCGATCGCCGCGATCCACCCGTAGCGTGCGGAACGCGAGAAGTAACCCACGACCGGTATACCGTCCTGCGAGACAGCTTCGACCGAGCCTTCCGTTTCACGCCGGGTTGCCTCGAGCAAGGCGGGGAACGTCTTCTGCCCGATCAGTTTCTCGTCCGCGGGGCTTCGCGCGAGCCGCCGGCCTTCGCTGTCGAGGAGCACGCCCACCCACCCCGGCGCCAGCCCCTGCTGCTGCAGAAGCTCCCCGAGGTGTTTCAGTTCGATGCCCAGCGCCAGGCTGTAGAGGACCTTTTCGTCGCGGATGACCGGGACTTCCAGGCTCACCACAGGAGTTCGCGTCACCCCGTTGATATGGACGCCGGACACCACGGGCAGGCCGGTTTCGAAGACACGGCGCAGCAATGCGGGATTGGCATGCTGCGGCAACGGCGAACCCGGAGGCTGCAGGAGGTTGAGGAGCTGCTGTCCCGAGGCGTCCGTCAGCACGATCGTGAACCCGGCGGTGTGGCGAAGAACCTCCTTTGCCTGACGGTAGAACTCGGTGCGGTCGCCGCGGTCGATGTCGTCGGAAGCTGCGAGGGTTTCCAGGGCAGCCTGATTTGCCGCGATGTCCCGTTCGACGAGCCGCAGCAGGGTGTGTGTGGCCTCGTGCGTCTGCTCGAGAACGGCGGCCCGTTCCCGTTCGTAGGACAGATAGATGACGATCGCGGCGAGCAGCCAGGCGGGCAGGATGCAGGCGACGACGAGGAGTACGACTGTCGAACGGATCGTGCGGCGGCGCGGAGCCTGAAGACGCATCTCGTAGAACCTCCACGACACGACTGCGACAGCAGGCAGACGTCGTCATCACTGTGGTGCGGGGGACGACGACACGGTAAAAACCATGCGACCAAAGTAGTATGCGCCCCGACGGCGCACTGTATGCCAAACCTGCCGTGTTCGCCAATCCCGAGAGCGGTCAATCCGCATGAAGAAGGTCCCGCTCGGTTTGCCCGGAACACGCGGCGTTCTGGTGCGCGGCGATCCCGTTTAGAATCGCCCCCTCCCGGCGGCCCCCGCGTGGCCGTCCCGGCCCTTTCGCCGACCCGTTACAACCTGGACACTGGACTCACCGATGCTGCGACTCACCGAACTCAGGCTGCCGCTTGATCATCCGCCCGAGGCGCTGAGCGCTGCGATCGTCGAGCGGCTCGGCATCGCCGCCGGCGACCTCGGCGAGGTCACCGTCTTCAGGCGCAGCTACGACGCGCGCAAGGTCGCAATGATGAGGATGATCTATACCGTGGATATCGTCGTGCGCGACGAGGCCGCGCTGCTGCGCAAGTTCACCGGCGACCGCCACGTCGGGCCGACGCCCGACACGAACTACCGCTTCGTCGGCCGCGCGCCGGAAGGCTTCGCGAACCGCCCGGTCGTCGTCGGCTTCGGCCCGTGCGGCATCTTCGCCGGGCTGATCCTCGCGCAGATGGGTTTGCGGCCGATCATCCTCGAACGCGGCAAGGCGGTGCGCGAACGCACCAAGGACACGTGGGGGCTGTGGCGCAACAACGTGCTGAACCCCGAATCGAACGTCCAGTTCGGCGAGGGCGGGGCGGGGACGTTCTCGGACGGCAAGCTCTACAGCCAGATCAAGGACCCGAAGCATTACGGCCGCAAGGTGCTGACCGAATTCGTCAAGGCCGGCGCGCCGGAAGAGATCCTGTACGTCGCGAAGCCGCACATCGGCACGTTTCGCCTCGTCGGCATGGTCGAGGCGATGCGCCATGACATCGAGGCGCTCGGCGGCGAGGTCCGCTTCCAGCAGCGCGTCGCCGACGTGCTGATCGAGGACGGCCACGTGCGCGGGCTGACGCTCGCGTCGGGCGAGGAGATTCGCTGCGACCACGTCGTGCTCGCGCTCGGCCACAGCGCGCGCGACACCTTCGGGATGCTGCATGCGCGCGGCGTGTTCATGGAGCCGAAACCGTTTTCGATCGGCTTTCGCATCGAGCATCCGCAGTCCTTGATCGATAAAGCCCGCTTCGGCCCGAACGCGGGCCATCCGCTGCTCGGCGCCGCCGACTACAAGCTCGTGCATCATGCGAAGAACGGCCGCAGCGTCTATAGCTTCTGCATGTGCCCGGGCGGCACGGTCGTCGCGGCGACCTCCGAGCCGGAGCGCGTCGTCACCAACGGCATGAGCCAGTATTCGCGCAACGAGCGCAACGCGAATGCCGGCATTGTCGTCGGCATCACGCCCGCCGACTATCCGGGCGGGCCGCTCGCCGGCGTCGAGTTCCAGCGCCGCTGGGAATCGCGCGCGTTCGAGCTCGGCGGCGGCAACTACGTGGCGCCGGCGCAGCTGGTCGGCGACTTCATCGCCGGCCAGCCGTCGGCGGTGCTCGGCTCGGTCGAGCCGTCGTATAAGCCGGGCGTGAAGCTCGGCGACCTCGCGACCAGCCTGCCGGACTACGCGATTGCCGCGGTGCGCGAAGCGCTGCCGGCGTTCGAGCGCCAGATCAAGGGCTTCTCGATGCGCGACGCGGTGCTGACCGGCGTCGAGACGCGCACTTCGTCGCCGCTGCGCATCACGCGTGGCGCGGATTGCCAGAGCCTGAACGTGAAAGGTCTTTATCCGGCGGGCGAGGGCGCGGGCTACGCGGGCGGCATCCTGTCGGCCGGCGTCGATGGCATCCGCGTCGCCGAAGCGCTCGCCACCGCGCTGCTCGGCGCGCCGGTCGGGGTGTGAGCGCCGCCGCACCGCTTGGTGCGCACCGATTCACCCTGCCGCGGCATGCCGACGCAGCGCAATTCAAGGAACAAGCATGGAAGAACGCCTGACGAAGATCGAGACTAAGATCGCGCTGTCCGAGGATCTGCTCGAAGAGCTCAACCTCGCCGTCTATCGCCAGCAGCAGCAGATCGACCGGCTGCAACAACAGATCCTCGAACTGCACCGCCAGCTCGCCGCGGCGGCGCCGGGCGAGCGGCCACGCGACCTGCGCGACGAAATCCCGCCGCACTACTGACAGGCCGCGGCGGCGGGATCAGGGCGCCGGCAGCGCGGCTTCGAGTTCCGCCCACATCACCCACTGGCCGCAGGCATTGCGCGGGCCGCGCAGCGAGCCGTGCCACGGCCCTTCGATGCACGGTCCCTTGTCGTCGTTTTCGTCGTACTCGACGCTGCCGGGCTCGCTCCCGGGACGGCGCTTGCCGCCCCAGCGCTTGCAGGACAGGCAGCGTTTGCGGTCGAGCGGCTGGCTGGTCATCGTTGCGCTGTGCGGATGCTGGAACGTCAGGCGTCGTGCCCGGCGCTGCGGCGCTGCAGCGCCGCGCGGAAGTTGCAGTCGCGCTGCCAGGCGCGGCGCTCTTCGGTCGCGAACGCATAGGCGCGCGCTTCGTCTTCGCCCAGCGCGGCGAGGGTTTCGAGGGTGCGCTGCAGGAACACGTGCTGCGGCATCATCGTGCCGAAGAACAGCACCAGCTCGCCGCGCTGGATCAGCAGCGTCGGGAAGTTCTCGACGTCCAGGTCGCCGAGCCAGTCGGCATCGTCTTCGATGTCCACCCAGTGGAACCCGGCCTGCGGCCACTGGCGGGCGAGGGCGTCGAAGCCGGCGCGATAGTCGCGGCAGGTGCCGCACCAGTCGGCGCACAGGCAGGCGACGAGGAGTTCGGGAAGCGGTTGGTCGTTCATCGGGAAGGCTGCCAGTCGGTCATCGCGCGAGTGCGCATACCGGCCGAGGCTAGCATATTCCGCGCACGACGGCCGCCTGCCGCGGCCATCTCGCAGACGTCGCGGATGGGCTTGCACTCGATCCGTCGTTACCGCAGAGTTTCAGGAGTATCCCCTGCCCGCGACAGCGGGCCGCAGCGAGGAAGAGCGCGATGAAAATCCAGATCCTGTCTGACCTGCATCTGAACGTTGCCGAGATGGAGCCTGCGCTCACCGATGCCGACATCGTGGTCCTCGCGGGCGACATCGCACGCCCCGAGCGGGCGATCGCGTGGGCGCGGCAGTTTTCGCAGCCGGTCGTCTATATCCCCGGCAACCATGAGTATTACGGCGGCAGCCTGGCGGGCGTCGAGCAAAAGCTGCGTGCCGCGGCCGAAGGGAGCAACGTCCGCATCCTCGATTGCGACGGCGCGGTGTTCGGCCGGGTGCGCATTCTCGGCTGCACGCTGTGGAGCGATTTCCGGCTGTTCGCGCAGGCCGAACGTCAGCAGCAGTCGAGAGCCGAAGCGACACGGCTGATGTACGATTTTTCGCGCGTCCGCATCGATGACGACGCGCCCGATCTGTTCACGCCGGCGCTGTCTGCCGGCCTGTTCGATCAGGCCTCCGCGTGGCTGCGCACCGCGCTGCAGGTGCCCCACGAGGGAACGACGGTCGTCGTCACCCATCACGCGCCGTGCACGCGCAGCGTGCATCCGAAATACGCCGATTCGCCGATCACGCCGGCGTTCGTCTCCGACCTCGACGAACTCGTCGCCGCGTCGGGCGCGGCGCTGTGGATCCACGGTCATGTCCATGATTCGCACGATTACCGCATCGGCGCGACGCGCGTGCTGTGCAACCCGCGCGGCTACGGCAAGGACGGGGTGAACGAGAACCCGCGGTTCGATCCGGCGCTGACGGTGATTGTCGAGGAATGAGCCTCCTCACCGTGCGGCGGTCAGCGTTCGGCAGGGTGCGTCACGGGGCAGGGTGCGTCACGGATTTTCCGGGCAGGCCATGCCGGAGCGCGAGGCCTCGCGCAGCCATTCGATGAGCGCGGCGCGCTCGGCCGGATCGGGGATGCCTGCGTAACCCATCGTCGTGCCGGGCACGACCCGGGTCGGCGCCGCGAGAAAACGGTCGAGCGTTGCCGCGTCCCAGACGATGCCGGACTTTCGCATCGCATCCGAATACTCGTAGTCGGGAAGGCTGCCCGCCCGCCGGCCGAACAGCCCGCAATGGCGCGGGCCGGTGCGGTGGTAGGCGAGCGCGTGGCAGGCGAGGCAGCGTGCGTAGATCTCCTCGCCGCGCGGCGCCGCGCCTGCCTCCCCCAACGATGAGGCGAATGCCAGCACAACCAGCACGCTCATCCAGCACGACGCCCGCAGCATTGCCGTTTCCCGTTCAGGACACGAACGCCGACGGCACCGGGTCTTCGCCGAGCGCCTGGCGCAGGATCGCCCAGTGCATTGCCTCGTCGCCGAGGATGCTGGCAGCGGCCTTCGCGAGATCGGGGTTGGCGAACAGCGGCACGGCGCCGAGGTAGGCGCTGACCGCTCCCTGTTCGAGCCCGGCCGCGAAGCGCAGCACATCCGCCTCGGCTTTCAGGGTGGCGACCGGAAAGTCATACTTCTGCCTGCTTTCCGCCGGCTTGCCGCCGAGCTTCGCGACCGTCTGCGCCAGGAGATCGACGTGGGCCTTGTGATGACCCTGGAACTGCAGCGCCAGGTCCCGCGTCGGCGCACGCAGCAGCCCGCTGTCGGCGCCCAGCTGGTACGCGGCAATCGCTTCGTGCTCGGCGGCGAGCGCCGTGTTCAGGATGCGCGCGTCCGCCGCAGGATCGCCTTTGCGCGTGTCCGCCTGGGCGGCGAGGGCAGGGCGGCCGGCGAGCAGCGCGACCGCTGCGGCCGACAGGGTCGCGCTGCCGTGCAGGAAACGACGGCGGCTCGGGATGATCAGCAGGGAAGAGTGTTCGATTTTCATGATGGGGCTCCGTTTCGTGAGGTCGAACAATCCCTCGACGCGTCGGGCGACGCATCAGCGGGGAAGGGCCGGGTGGGGCTGGCGCAGACGTGCGGGGAGTGCGCGGAGTACGCCAGAGCTGCGGGCGAGCGAGTCCCGCCGCGGTCAGCCAGGCGGGGGCGCCTGCTCCAGCGCGAGTTCGAGGCGCCGGTGCACCGCGGCGACGAGGCGGTCACAGCGGGCGCCGTCGAACGAGAAGAATTCGTCGATCGTCGGGCCGATCTCGCGGCCGATCGTGTCGCGCAGCAGATGGCGCGCGCGGAACAGCGCGGTCTTGACGGCCGCTTCCGAGATCCCGAGGCTCGCGGCGGTTTCGGCGACGCTCAATTCCTCGACCGCACGCAGCATGAATACTGCGCGGCAGCCGTCGGGCAGACGGTCGATCGAGCCTTCGATCACGCGTCGCAGTTCGCGCCGCATCGCCATCGCTTCCGGCGTTTCCGCCAGTGCGGCACGCCTCTCGTCATGTGCCGCGACGTCCTCGGGCAGGCCGCCCGAGCGCGACCTGGACCGCAGCCGCTCGAGCGATTTGTTCACGACGATGCGCGTCAGCCAGGTCGACAGGCTCGACTCGCCCTTGAAGTCGGCGAGCGCCCGGTAGGCGCTGACGTAGGCATCCTGGACCGCGTCCTCGGCGTCGGCATCGTCGCGCAGGATGCCGCGGGCGGTGCGGAACAGGCGGCGATTGTTCGCGCGCATCATTCGTTCGAGCGCGCCCGGCTCGCCATGCAGAACGTGGGCGACGAGTTCGGAATCCCGGGCGGCCGGAAGCGGAGGCGGGGCGGTGACGACGTTGGTCATGATCGGGACTCCATCGATTCATCCGACCATTGGATGATGCCGCCGCCCGAAAGGTTACGCCGATGGATGACGGATGCGGAACACCTGCGGATCGCCGCCGTGATCGAGCAGGATGCGGCGGACGCGGTCCTGCCACAGCGCGCCGAACTGCCGCTGCTCGTCCGCGTCGGCCTCGCCGGTGAGGCAGCGCGCCATCAGCGACGGCATCGCCGGGTCGGCCGGAATCGTCGAGAGGTCCGCTTCGGCGTCGACGGCCGCGCCGGTGTCGAGGCGCGTGAAACGCAGCGCGAGCGGCAGGTCGACGGCGAACTGCTGCAGCCCGCGACGCACGTAGCGCCCGGCGAGGCCCTTGAAGCCGCCGTCCTGCGCAGCACCGGTCAGCAGCGTCACGACGCTTGCAATCACGCCGGTGACGCCGTCCTCGAAGCGGTTGCGGAACTCGACGCGTACACCGCCGCGTTCGGGCACTTCGCCGGGGTACAGCGCGGTCAGCGCATGGCAGGTGAGAAGATAGGCCGAGCCGACCGTCGGGCACGAGTGCCCGGCGAGCTTCACGGCGTCCTCATAGCCGTATTCAATGACGCCGTCTTCGGCAGCGCCGAGGAAGGCCGCCAGCGCGTCGCGCACCTTGAGTCGCGGCACCGCGCGGTAAAAATCGGGGAATTGCATTGCTGCTCCAGGGAGTCGTTGGTTCGGGAAAAATGGTATCGGCGGCACGGTCCGGCCGGCCCGCCGAGGGGTGGTGCATCATGGATGGCGCGTCACGCGCGATGCAGCAGCATGGTGATCAGCAGCGAGGCGTCCTCGATCGCGGTCACCGCGTGCGGCTCGGCATCGGCGAGATAGACCAGCGTGCCGGGGGTGAGCGTTTGCGCCTGACCGTGTGCGTCGAGCTCGACGATGCCTTCGAGGCACTGGATCGTGATCAGGCCGGCGGCCCGGTGTTCCTGCGTCGACTTGCCGGCCGGCAGCACCAGCCGAAAGACCTCGAAGTGCTCGGCCCTGATGAGCGTCGACGACACCGTGTCGCGGACGCGTTCGCCGAGCGGCGTGATGTTGATCAGTTCGCCGGAAGCGGCGTGCGGAATGGCCATGACGTTTTATATGGACGCCTCCCGTTTGCAAGGACGATTTGGTGTGTTGGGACAGATAGGCTGCAGTTTTATATCCGGCCTGTGGTGCAGGCCGATGCCTGCTGGCCCTGATGGAATCCGCTGACCCGCGCCTCATTTCCTTTGGTGGACTCGAAGTCCGGAACGTCATACAGGCTTGGCGGGTCACGGTCTGACCTGTTTGCCATCACACGTTTTCGTACCTTCGCAACCTTTACGGCGGCCACTCCTTTCTTCAAAGTGGTTGATTGACGTTGTGCTTCAGCCCTGCGCGGGTTGAGTCACAAACTCCCTTTGGTACGTCCGTTCATGAGCGAGAATCGCCCAGATCGTCCGCGCCATCTTGTTGGCCAAGGCCACCACCGCGACGTTGAGCGGTCGGCGCTGGCGTAATGCAGTCACCCACGGGCCCGGATCCTTCGCGTTCGTAAGAACCGCCCGGGCGCCGTGGATGAGCAGCGTTCGAAGGTAGGTGTCGCCGCGCTTGCTGATGCCAAGCAATTTGACTCGCCCGCCCGTGCCGGTCTGTCGTGGCACCAGTCCGGCGAAAGCGGCAAACTCCCGCCCGGACTTGAAGGTCTTGGCATCGCCCATGATGGCGACGGCGGCGGTCGCGGTCAGCGGCCCGACGCCAGGAATCTCGGCAATGCGCCGGCAGGCAGCGTCTTGCTTGAGCCAGTCTTTGATGCGCCGCTCGATAGTGGCGATCTCGGCATCCATCTTCTCGATGCGCGCCCACTGCTCGCGCAGGGTGTCGATGACGATCGCCGGCAGGCGATCCGACAGTCGTGCCAGGGCTTGCGTGATGCCCTTCCGGATGGCGGCTTTTCCCTGCGCCATGACTTCGCCGTATTCGGTGAGCAATCCCCGCAGGCCGTTGATCTGGGCGGTGCGGAACTTGACCAGCTGGCTGCGCATGCGATGCAGCGCCAGGATCGCTTGCTGTTCCTCGCTCTTGATGGCGACGGCCTTGACGTGCGGCTGCTGTACCGCCGTCCAGATCGCCCGCGCATCGTGGCGGTCATTCTTGTTGCCCGTCACGAAGGGCTTGACCGCCTTGCCAGGAAGCAGCTTGACCTGGTGCCCCAGCGCCGTGAGGCTCCGCGCCCAGTGCTGCGCGCCGCCGCAGGCCTCCATGCCGATCAGGCAGGGCTGCCGGTTGGCGAAGTGCTCGAGAAACTTCTCGCGCTTGAGCGGCAAACTCACGATCTCTCCCGTCTCCATGTCGATCCAGTGCAACTGGAACACCCGCTTGGCAATGTCGATGCCGACGACCGTTTTGCTATCATTCATCTCGGACCCTCCGGTTTGCCTGTGAAGATCTTCGTATCTTCCACCTTGGCACTTTGATGCCGTCGGCCCGTGAGGGTCCACCTCTCGATCGACCACCCCCGCAGAGTTATCCACGGCGCCGGGCGCCGCAGGTCCCTCTATCACCGCAGGCGACCGGCGCGGTGGGTAACTCGTGTTCAGCGCTCACGGGGGGCGGGAGGCGTCCATACCATTTCCTAACCGATGGTATAGCCGCCGTCGACGACGATGTCCTGGCCGTAGATGTTCTTCGCGCCGTCCGACGCGAGGAACACCGAGGTCTCGGCAATGTCCTCCGGCTTGCCGAACTCGCCCGTCATCAGTCGCGAGTTGATCTGCCCGGCGACTGCGCCGAGCACGTCCGGCGGCAGGCCGACGGTGCCCCACAGCGGCGTGGCGATCGGTCCCGGCGCGATCGAGTTGACGCGTATCCCTTTCGGCGCCAGCTCCGCCGCGAGCGTCTGGGCGAACGATTTCAGCGCTGCCTTGCTCGCGCTGTAGATCGCGAGGCCGGGGAAACCGACCTGCGTCAGGAAGGTGGTGATGAACTGCACCGATCCGCCGCGGCGGATATGCGGCAGGAAGAGGCGGACCGTCTCGGCCGCGGCGAAGAGGTTCACCGAGAACTGCGTCTCGAACGCTTCGCGCGTGCTGTCCTCGAACGAGACGACCCGGGCGATGCCGGCGTTCGGCACGACGATATCGACGCCGCCGAACGCCTTGAGCGTCTCGGCGACAAGACGCTGCAGATCCTCGGCGCACGTCGCGTCGCCATTGACCGTGACGACTTTCCCGGCGTGGGCGGTCTTGAGCGCGTCGAGCGCCTCCGTGTTCCGGCCGAACGCGGCCACTTTCGCCCCTTCGGCGACGTAGCGCTCGACGATCGCGCGGCCGATGCCGCTGCTCGCCCCGGTCACGACCGCGACCTTGTCTTCCAGACGTCCTTTCATGTTCGCATCCTCACCGGTTTTCTGTCGTTACGGAGTGGGCAAGCATCACCGTCCGCGCCGCGGCCCTCATTGATATCCATCAATCCTCGGCATCCGGGCGTCGCTTCGGTCAAATACATGACCAGTGCGCGCCCCTCGTGTTCCCGCTGCCGCGGCGATGGAGCCGTCGCGAATGGAATGGCTTCTGAACTCGCCCGAGCTCGACGATGTCATTTATCGAGCCAGCGCGCTTTCCGCCCCGCCGGAGCCCGCCACGCTGCGGGCGCTTTCCGGCCGACCTCGAGGAGAATCCGATGCTTCCGATCCGCCGCCTGCTCGTTGTTTCCGCGTCCGTGTCGTCGTTCATCGGGTTCGTCGGCCTCGCGGCGAACCTTGCTACGGCGCTGGCGCAGGAGACCGTCCGCAGCGAAGCCGGAGCGGTGAAAGTCGTCGAGGTCGCGCGCGGGCTCGAGATCCCGTGGAGCCTGGCGTTCCTGCCGGACGGCCGGATGCTGGTGACGGAGCGGCCCGGGCGCCTGCGCATCGTGTCGCCGGACGGCAAGCTGTCGGCGCCGCTGAAGAACGTGCCCGAAGTCCAGGCCGGCGGGCAGGGCGGCCTGCTCGATGTCGTGCTGAGTCCGCGCTTCGCCGACGACCGCACGATCTTCTTCTCGTACGCCGAACCGACGCGGCGCGCCGCCCGCACCGCGGTGGCCCGTGCGCAGCTCGATATCGAAGGCCTGAGTCTTTCCGCGGTGAAAGTGATCTTTGCGCAGAACGATGACCCGTCAGGGCGCAGTCACTGGGGGTCGCGGCTGGTGTTCGACCGCGCCGGACTGCTCTACGTCACGCTCGGCGAACGTTTTTCGTATCGCGACAAGGCGCAGGAGCTCGACAGCCATCTCGGCAAGATCGTCCGCATCCGGCCCGATGGCAGCGTGCCGCCGGACAATCCCTATGTCGGCAAGCCGGGCGTGCAGCCCGAAATCTGGTCGTACGGCCATCGCAACGTGCAGGGCGCGGCGCTGCATCCGGAAACGGGCGTGCTGTGGGCGCACGAGCATGGTCCGCAGGGCGGCGACGAAGTGAACGTCATCAAGCCGGGACGCAACTACGGCTGGCCGGTGATCACCTACGGGCGCAACTACGGCACCGGCACGCAGATCGGCGAAGGCACCGAGCGCGCCGACATCGAACCTCCGGTGCATTACTGGATCCCGTCGATCGCGCCGTCGGGGATGGCTTTCTACACCGGCGACGCCTTCCCGGCGTGGAAAGGGAGCCTGTTCGTCGGCGCCTTGCGCGCGCAGCTGCTGGCGCGGCTGGAACTGGACGGCACCCGCGTCACCCATGAGGAACGCCTGCTGGCCGGGCTGGGCAAGCGCATCCGGGACGTGCGCCAAGGCCTCGACGGGAAGCTGTATCTGCTTGACGAGAGCGACGGACGGATTCTCCGGCTCGATCCGGGCTGACACCGCTTGGCCTGGCTTTGATGTTGCAAACACATCAAAGCGAGGCCAAAATGCGCTTATGCACCTTATTGAGGATCACGAGCCATGAGCGTTGCTGCCCTTCGCAAACCCGATGCGACGCAGGTCGTCACCAAGGCCCTGCTCAACGCTGGCAAGGAAATGGGGCTGACGCAGGCGGCGCTGGGCGTGGTCATCGGCAAGGACCGCACCGCGATCAGCCGCAACGGCATCGACCCCGACAGCAAGGCGGGAGAGCTCGCGCTGCTGCTGATCCGCGCATATCGCGCGCTGTTCGCGCTCGTCGGCGGCGACGCCGCGCAGATGAAGCACTGGATGCACACCGACAACCACCACGTCGGCGGCGTCCCGGCCGAGCAGATTCGCACCGTCCAGGGTTTGCTGCGCGTCGTCGAATACCTCGACGCGATCCGCGGCCGGCTGTGACGGACATCTGGGCGTCGGTCGGCGCAGAAGCGCCGGTCGTCGAACTCGCAGGCGATCTCGTCCGGCTCGTCGAGAGCCAGGAGCAGATCGCGACGAACCGCCTCGTCGATACGCTCGAAGAACAGGCGCTCCTCGAATCCCTGCTGGAAAGCTCGAAGCCGCCGCTGCCGCAAGCGGCCCGCGGCCTGCATTACCTGCTGGCGACCCCGTTCCGTTATCCGCCGCTGCGCCACGGCTCGCGTTTCGGCGGGCACTTCGAGCCCAGCCTGTTCTACGCGGCGTTCGACACGGCCACGGTGCTGGCCGAATCGGCCTATTACCGCTTCGTCTTCTGGCATGGCATGACCGTCGCGCCGGCGTCGCCCCTGGCGTCCCAGCACACGCTGTTCGGCGCGCCGTGGCGCTGTGCCCGCGGCGTGCAACTGCAGTTGCCGCCTTTCGACCGGTGGCGCGAACAGCTCACCGACCCCGCGGATTACGCCGCGACCCAGCGACTCGGCACGGCGATGCGGCAAGCCGGCGTCGAAGCTTTCGAATACGTCTCCGCGCGCGACCGCGCCGGCGGCCTCAACGTCGCGCTATTCACCCCGATGGCGCTCGCCGCCCGGCGGCCGGACTTCATGCAGGCATGGCTCGCGGAAACGGACGCCGGTGAGGTGCGCTTCTACTGCCAGGAAGAGCGGCTCGTGCACCGCTTCCCGCTCGGGCAGTTCCTCGTCGCAGGCCGGTTGCCGATGCCGGCGGTATAGCGTTTGCATTGAGCGGCCTGGGCGACTTTTCGCGCAGGTTCGCTCGAATGATGGGTAGGCTGTCGCACGCCAGCCACCTGACAGGTCCGGTGGAATGGCCGGTTGGGCCTCTCATTCATAGTGCGTCCACATACGCAGGACGCGAACCGTTTTCTCGTTGGCAAAGACTTCGTACACGATGCGGTGTTGAATATTGATGCGACGAGAGTATGCACCGGCAAGATCACCGACCAATTTTTCAAAGGGAGGTGGATTTTTAAACGGGTCGTCGGCAAGAACCACGAGCACTTCTTGCGCCTTTGGTTTAAGACCGCTTGCAGCAAGTTTCTTTGCATCCTTCAGTGCTTGCCTGGCATAAACGATTTCCCAACTTACCACTTAAGCTCCTTCGAGCTTTTTGCGAGAGGTTCGGCCATCCCAGCCTTGATGGACTCACGCATGCCAGGTACGGCTAGCAGGTACAGAGTTTCCTGAATTGCGCTCCAGTCTTCTGCGGAGAGAAGCACGGCACTGTTGCGTTTTCCGGTAATGATGATTGGCTCATGAGACTCAACTGTTTGATCAATGAGCCGGTAAAGATTTGCCCGGGCTTCGCTGGCGGTCAGTGTGTTCATCTCGCGCTCCTCCAAAGAGGCTTTATGGTACGCGATGGCGTACGTGTGTCAAGTGACTCTGCGAGCGCAGCAAGAGGCCCAACGTTTGAGTTTCCCCGCTCTTGGAGACAGGCGAAGCCAGCCGTAGCGAGTCGGGTGCAACGCTCACGCTCACTCGCGGCCCTGCTGGAGCGGCGAAGCCGCGAAGGCACAGACGTCGGGTGCAGCGTGTTGTTCGGCCTCACCCTCGCCGATCCTTGATTTTCTCGATCACGACCTTGCCTAGTTGACGCGTGTTGTACGGGTTGCCTTGCGAGTTTGTGATGGCTAGTTGCAGTCGGAGAGCCAGTTCTCGAAGTACTCTCATCGTCGGGGTCAATAACTTTCCCCCGCTTTCCACCTCGATTGTCCCAGTCTCCATCTCACGAATCGTCAGCCCCTCGTAGCTCACCTCCGCTATTGAGCGCACATTCTCCTCAGTCTTCTGCTGCGCCACCGCTGCGGTAACGCCGTGCTGCTCTACCCCTGCTTCCGCGAGGCCAAGAATGCTTTTGATGATGAGGCTTCCAAGTTGCCTTGTATTGAATACATTGCCGTTTGAGTTCACCAAGGGCACATTCAACTTAAATGCTAACTCCTTGAGCATCGGCAATGCGGGCGTAACGAGTTCTCCCTCGCGGGTGATTTCGATCGAGCCACTCTCAAGCTCACGAAGTGTGTAATCCTGGTATGTAACCTCAGCGGTCGCCTTTAGCTCATGAGTTGGTCTGGCCTTCCGAATGAATCTGCCGATCGGAATCGCCCTTTTTCCATCCGCCTCTGCTGTCATTAATTGCTCAGCGTCGCGCAGCGGAGCGTCAAGCAGCGTCTCGATTTGCATCTCTTCGGCATTGATCCTGAGGACAATGACTCGATCGACAAGCTCAAGGGTTCTCGGATTGAATGAGATGTGTCCAGATGATCCGATCATGGCAGTGGTCTTCACCGAGATGCGCTCGCCCGTACCGCTGACCACGTCATAGCCCTTCTGATTCACGGTCACAGCCATTTGCCCGTTAGTGACCACGGCCGCGTAGAGTTCACCGATTCGGCTGCAAAGATGCTTAAGTTCTGTCGGTTCAACACCCCATTGCATTTCACGCTCGAACCAAGACATTGCTTCCCCGAGCGACTGTATGAGTTGCATTTGGGTCAGAGCCATCGACTATCTTTCCTATGAGGCCGAACGTAGAAGTCACCGGCGCTGCGCGGCCTTATCGCGCAGCGTCCGTGTGGACTGCCGGGTTGGGCGACTGCTGGTTACTACCATCGCCGTCTTGCCAGCGCCGACTATTGTCTGATTTCAGAACGGACTGTCTTTCGCTGTTGTCTTGGCGACTTCTTTTCTGAAATTATTAATGGCAGTTTCAATCAGTTCTAGCTGTTTGCGTTCCTCGATTATGTAGTACAGCATATCGAGGCCGTCAGAGCAGGTCTTGCGTGGTGGATTTAGTTCTTTGCGAAGTATTGCGCTTACGTCCCCATTAGTCCAAACGGCATCAATCTTCCCCACCCTATTATTAAATTCGTTCCCCATTCTGTTTTTGCAGGTTTCAATTTTTGTGATGTCGTCCAGTCTTGGCGGCCCATATTTGGTTGTCAATGTTTCAAGGCCCACATTTGGAGAGTAAATTTCAATGCTTATCAAACGGTCTTTCAGGAATATCGTCTTGCTGCTATTGCCAATAGAGGCAACAATCTTACTTGATTCGTAGTTGGCCTCAACAACATCGTATGCAAGACCACCAATCTGAATATTTTCGACGGTTCCTGTGCTGTTGCCAAACCTACCATCGAAGCAGAGCGTTTTTCTGTCTGGGGTCAAGTATTTCAGTTCTGATCTGATTACTTGTCCCTTGTTGTCCCTGAGTGTGTTGCAGTCAATTGGGGTAATCCCAATAGTTGAAATGTATTCCTGCTTGCTCATTCCGATGCTAATGGCTCCGATGCTGGTCGGACCGCCCCCCGCAGCAAGTGCTCCAGAAGAGGTGAATATAACTGCCAAAAACGCCATGTTCTTCATTTGATTACCCCTTCTCTTGACGATTCCAGATCGGTTTCATTTCTCGTATCAACTGCGTTTCCAGTGCTTCGATTTTCGGGATGTTTTCTAAAGTTCGCTCGAACAAAATAATTTCAATGTGAAGATTGTCTCGGTTGGAGTGCATCAGCTCTCCAGCAGGGTAGTTTCGTGCACTAGTGCTTGATCGTGTGTAATCGCGCAGGCGCTTTCGAAAGCCGCCATTTTCCAACTCAGTGGCTTTACCAATGTACACGACCTTATCGTTAAGAATCGCTCGGTAAATCCCAATGTCTTTGCTGTAAATCGAGAAATCGGTAGATGTCTCGGTCAATAGACCAAGTGGAATCCAAGAAAGTGGTTCAGTCATTTGATGTCCCTTGGGGTGGTTCAAGAAGTCGCCCAACGAATAGGGTTTATCCGTCGCGCCGCAAGCGCCGTTCCATGCCGTGGCGTCTGTCGCGAGGGATAAACCGTGTTGAACTGAACCGCCGCTCAGGCGGTGATACTGGGGATTCTACGCGCTGGCAATCCCCGATGCATAGCGACGCGGATGAACCGGGCGCGTGATAGTGCGCATTTGCTCGCTGAGGCACGCGCCCCTCGCGCGGGGAACCGTCGTCGCGACGGGAATCGCAGGCGTCGACTCGCTTTTTCGAGGACGTCGCCGAGTGCGGGGCATGCAGCGACGCGCCGATGCGCAGGACGGATCGGCAACGCGAACGGCGTGTTCACTGACCGCCTCATTGAGGTCCGTCCCGACAGCGCCGCTCGGGCATCTCGGATGCCTGCCGCTGCGGCAAGAGCAGATCAGGGGACAGACCACGGTTTCCAAAGGTTTTGCACAAAAGCTGAAAACCGTGGTCTGTCCCCTATTTCCGTCCCCTATTTCCCCCCTCTGCAATCGGAAAGGAAGTCCTCGATGGCGCCAGCGAATGCTTCATGCAGTTCAGCCACAGTTTCACCATGGAAGCTGATCATGACGCGCAGGCCAAGTACGCGACCGACAAAGATGTTGTCGCGTTCGTCGAACTCGATGCGGGCTGTATAGCCTTTGTGGGTCATGGTGTTCATGGTTTTACTCCTACTCGTTCCAGCAATTCTCGGGCCTCTTCGACTTGGTAGCGCTTGGCCTCTTTTGCCAGGGTGAGGGCGATGGCAACGCCACTGCTCACCCTTGAGAAGGATCTTGACGCGAGAGCCTTCTCGTTCATGGACTTCACCACCAAGACCGATGATCAGTGCCTCGATGTCGGAGAAGACAATCGATGAGGATGTTGGCTTGGTGAAGATGGCCTGCAGGGTTTTGCGCTGCTTGGTGTTCACAAGGAGAATGCTAGCAAAGAGTGCTAGCGTTTGGCCGGACTTTTAAGTCGTTTAACGTGCGCCTTCACTCGGGCGCCAGCTGAATGCCCACGACGGAAAACGAAGTTTCGGTGCAGCCAAAAGCGCAGTGCCTTCCGCTATGTCGACGCTGTGACACACATCACGGCAAGACTTGACGGATAACGCCTTCGGGTCATCCACCTACGCTCGCTGCGCAATCTTGCGGGCGTCAGATAATGCAATGTCGGGATCGAATCCGCTAGGGCGCTGCGGCTCCACCATGTGGGAAAAATGCGTGATTGCAAGACTTGACCCTGTTTTCGGACCTGTGACCCTGTTTTCGGACCTGACCCTGTTTTCGGACCCTGTTTTCGTGTTGTTCAGACCAGCGAACACCGGCAGGCCGGCCTCCTGAGCCGCGGCGTCCCACTGCTGAGCCATCTCGTCCGGGGTCAGTCCGTCTTCGTCTTGCCCTTCACGTTCAGTACCAGTTTGCGCGGCGCCGGTTGCAGGCTGCGGCGTTCCGCCTGCCGGGCGTGCCACTCGGGCGTCCGACGTTGCTCTAACTCGCCCAGCACCTTCTGAAACTCCCCGGGCCGCATCTGCAGCAATCGCGATTTCGACCGCTCGCTTTTCATAATCGTCCTTCTTGATGACCTTGTCGTTGTAGGCAATCCACAGCTTCGTCCACTGCTTATGGAACTGCAGCGGAAGTTCCGTGCCGTCGATAGTATGCCAGTCGGACAGCGCCTCTTCGACGTCCACCGCGCGGATCGGTGCCCCGGCGTGGTCGCGCTCGACGGCGTCTACCCGGTCGAAGCCGACGGCCTCAGCGAGCGTAGGGCGGAAAAGCCATAGGCGCCTTCCGCCGCATGGTACTTTCGCCCCACGACCGATGCCGATTCCGTTGTCATGCGGCGGATAACGCCGCTGCGCGGCTCATCCGTCCTATGCTAGACTTGATCCCGTGTTTTGACCCTTCTGCTGTATCGCCAGCGCCGACTTTTCAGTATTTCATTGTGCGCTTCCACTCGGTATACAGATTCTGAGGGCCAGTGACGCCTCGTTTCAAAGCTTCCTTAGGTGTAACGACGGGAACGTCCTCGGATACGAAAGCAACACTTTCTCCGCCAATGATTCGGTCAACAAATGTAATGTTCGAAGTGTTGAACCCACTCAACTTGAGAATCTCATCGCGAGGCAGGTTAGAGAGTGGTTTCTTGCAGTCAAGCGTAGAAATAATTGCGCGCTCAATTGCCTTGCTAAATGGCGAGTTTATAGATCGGGTTGCCTGTTGAAGCTGAAACAGTAACTCCGCGAGCTTTTGATTTTCCATGCGTGGCTCCAATGAAGAGGCACCTAACGTATGAATTCACGGGCCTGCGCGGCTTTTTGCGCAGGCCCGGTGGAATGGGTTAGCCCAAAAAAAATTTGGGCAACTCATCTTTGGTTGTCATATAGCTAGCTGACGCCCCGGGGCACATGAAAGTATTGGTCGTGACGGAGCCGCAGCCCATTTTCTGCAAGAACCTCAATAATCTCGTTTCGGCTTAACCGCCCAATAGCTTCAATCGCCAATAAATCAGAAGCGCGAAGACAGGCAAGCTCCTTTACCGTCTTTATGCCGGCTCCTGTCAATGCCTCGGTCGTTCGCTGAGACAAATGCAGCACCTCGATTGGCTCACTTATCAACCTGGAAATGGCTTCCACTTCCTCTATGGTCTTGGCTCCCTTAAGCGCATTGTCACGGACCAAACGGTCGATATTCTCAAGAATTTCACGATCAGTACGGTTGTCAGACACGATTAGCTCCAGGCGGTGACTGGACACCTGCTCAGGGCAGGCTATTCAAAACTGGCAGGTCCGGTAAATCAATCCAGCGGTCGAGCGGAAAACTAACTAAGCCCAATTCTTCCACCCAGGCAGCGGTTCTGTCGCTCTCGCAAGCCATCGCAATTGGGAGTTCCTCTAGAAACGGAAGAAGCACAGCAGTTCTATGTCTGCCGTTGATAAATTGTGTCTTACCGGAAATGAGTTGGACAGTCGGTAGAAAGAATCGCATTACCCCATCGTCCGGTGTGAAGAACCAGTCAGCCAAGTAGGCGGGCCGAACAGTAACTGACTCACGGCACAAGAAGTCATCTTGATCAAAATGCGCGTGGAACAGCTTACGAGGAACCCAGTAGGGCCTGTCAGTGTAGAGGCTTAACTCGGGACGGCAACGCATATTTGAGATTGAAAGGGCTAACGTCTGAATTCACCAGCCTGCGCGGCTTTATCGCGCACCGTCCGGTGGATTGATGCCTCCGCAGAACAGGGGACAGACCACGGTTTCCAAAGGTTTTGCACAAAAGCTGAAAACCGTGGTCTGTCCCCTATTCAGGGCTTCATAGGGCTTCATCGCGAAGCGAGCCACGACATGAACCGATTGTTGAACAAGCCCAGTCAACCCATTCCATTACACACAATACATTCATCATTCTGGTCACGCGCGTACTTGAGCCCCGCCGCGAAATCCATGACGCGCCGAAGACCGATCCAGATCGTCTTCACGCCGGGCTCGCCGTCGCCCTTGCGCCCGAGAAAGCCGCCTAGCATGGCCACCAGATGCGCACAGATGGGGGCAGGCCTTGCGTTCGAGCACTGGGCTGTGCTGCGCTATGCCATATTGCAAGACCTGACCTTATTGTCGCAGGTTCATCCTCCGCCTACGAGGTCGGAGTACCAGTTTTCTACCTATTGTCGCGTGCTGCAATCCATGCAGCAATTCCAGCTATTGAATCTTGATCCTCCGCATTTTGTACAAGTGGGCATCGCTGGCCTAACGTTACTGCCGGCCTTGCGCGGCTTTATGCACAAGATCCGGTGGAAAGGTTAGGCATTGCGGCGCTCCTGCATTATGCGATCAGCCTCCTTCTTGAAAGTCTTGTGCATTATAAAATCGAGGAATACCTTTGTCTTGAGCACCTCATCCAAGGTGATTTCACGCTGACCGATCTGCGAGTGAGCCACTTGGCTAGATCGTATTGCATAAACCTCGCGCAAATCGTCTTGTACCTCCTGCGATGCTCCCATTACCGCTAAACCGCGCTGTAGGTCGCGCAGTTCATTTCGCAACTTCTTGACGCCGAGAATTCGTGCCGTAACGAAGTGCTCAAGTGCCCTATAGAAGCAAAGAAATGCTTCTCTACGAAAATTGAGTTCATAGAAGTTCATTCGAAGAAGGAGCAAGCCGCGACAATATTCGCCCGTTAGTACGTTCGAGTCTTCTCGGGTAACGATGCCAAAGATGAGTACCGCGTTATATATGTCTTGCTCTGCTAATGGCTTCAATTCTTCATATGTCGTGTCGCTCTCGACAATGAGCGCACTACCTCTTGAGTTCGTTCCTTCCAAGTCATCCGCAATTGTGAGTACTGGGTGAACCCACGGATCGTTATACCAAGAGAAGCTTCCAATTGTTCCAGCATTCAACGCGATTAGGATAGCATTAATGGTGTGGTGCGCGTAATGCACCTTTGCTGCTTCTATCTGTGGCTCATCCAAGGCGCGGATGGAAATGACAAAGTCCCTCTCCCGTACATGTTGGACACGGATATTGGACTCCGGCAACTGGAGAAGTCGAAATGGAGCGTCCGTGAGCGTATGCGAATCGCTACGAACTCGGCAGGATATCCACATGCGATGCCTAACGTCTGAATTCACCGTCCTGCATGGCTTTTCGCGCAGGTCCGGTGGAATGATAGGTTACCCCCGCGGCGCGATTACGTGCCCCATTAGCGCTTTGATACTGCCATATGCAACTTACGTATCCCATCGGCCTGTTCTGATGTGTTTGAGACGAGCCCATCTGCACACTCGCGGACCCTGCTGCTACCGCAATAACCGACATACTGAGTTATGTAGAGTGGAAATGGCTTGGTTGGGTTGTTCCAGAGAATTACGGCCGCGTATACTGTGGAATATCCAAGGTTGGACGTATTTTGATCGAGCGTAACGACATTGAGTTGCATTCGAGGTTGTTGTTCATCGAAGGAAATCGCTAGCGACGAAGACGACCGAATGCCTTCCTTGATTGCGAACACCAGGCGCTGACCGACTGCATCAGGTGTGGTGCTTATTATTTCCACGGGCATCTGAGCCCACGTGGATGTGCTGGCAAGGAGCGCCCACAAAGCAGAAAGCCGAGTGATCATGTGCATGGTGACTCCATTCAAATAGGGGGGTTAACGAATAGACACCAAGTGTCGATGTAAAAGTGTTATTGGATATGTCGGATAAGCCAGGACTGACTGGCAAGCCCTTGTTCCGGCAGGTGTGACGTGTGTATCCAAAAAGCATATTTCCCAATAACATGGCACAAGCCATCCGGTCTCTCGGTACGACTGCGCCACGGCTGCTCGATCTTTTCGAGATCGGCTGCGGCTGAAGCACTACAGCCTGCGCACCGAGCAAGCGTATGTCGGCTGGGTCAAAAGATACATCATTCATCACGGTCGGCGCCATCCAAACGACATGGGAAAGCAGGAGGGGGAGGCTTTTCAGACCTCGCTCGCGGCTGAGCGCGACGTGAGGGCGGTGACACAGGGGCAGGGTTTGTCGGCGATTCTGTTTCTTTACCGGGAGGTGCTGGAGCACCCCCTTGCCATGGCTGGATGAGGTGACGCGGCCGAAGCAGCCGGCGCGCTTGTCTTTGGTGATGTCACGCGGGGAAGTGCAGCGGCTGATCGCGGGGGTGGATGACCCCTGCTCGGGCTGATCATCGCGCCGCCGGATATGAGAAACTGCCGCGAACGCGGATCGTTCGCGCGTCCAGATTTGTCCCGCCGAAACCTTCCGTTTCCGTCCGCGGTCCTCGGGCGGCGCGTGATCCACTGCCCTTGAACCCTGCAGGAGAGCCGATGCATCTGCCGAACCACCAACTCGCGATGACCGTGCTGATGACGCCGGACATGGCCAATTTTTCCGGCAACGTCCATGGCGGCACGATCCTCAAGCTGCTCGACCAGGTCGCCTATGCGTGCGCGAGCCGCTACGCCGGGCACTATGTCGTGACGCTGTCGGTGGATCAGGTGATGTTCCGCCAGCCGATCCATGTCGGGGAGCTCGTGAGCTTTCTCGCGTCCGTCAATTACACCGGCAAGACGTCGTTGGAAGTCGGCATCAAGGTGCTGGCCGAGAACATCCGCGAAAAGGTCGTGCGCCACGCGAACAGCTGCTTCTTCACGATGGTCGCGGTCGACGATGAGGGCCGCTCGATCCCGGTCCCGCCGCTCGTCCCGACCACGCCCGACGAGCTGCGGCGTCACGCCGCCGCGCAGATCCGCCGCGAATTGCGCCATGAATTCGACCTGCGCCAGCGCGCGTTGAGGCCGGCAGCAGCATGAGCGGCACCCAAGCGAACAATCCGCTGCACGGCGTCACGCTCGAACGCATGCTGACCGAGCTGGTGGAGCATTACGGCTGGGACGAGCTCGGGCAGGAGATCCCGATCCGCTGCTTCCAGCACGAGCCGAGCGTCGCGTCGAGCCTCAAGTTCCTGCGCCGCACTCCGTGGGCGCGCGAGCGGGTCGAGTCGCTGTATCTCTACGTGCTGCGCTTGCGCCGAAGATAAGCCGGTGCGCCCGTCCACAACGGTCTATGATGATCGTGCCCTGTTCCCGGTTGTTCGCAGGCATCGCCGGGGGGTCATCCAGTAACGGCAACAAAGCGGTGACGGCGCCTTTCACGGCGCACGCATTGCAAGGAGAAACACAATGGCCAAAGGTCAGGTACGCGGAAACAAAGAGGCCAAGAAGCCGAAACAGCCGAAAAAACCCGAACCGCCGGCTGCGGGCGGAATCATGGCGCCGAAGACGGACAAGTCCGGAAAGAAATAGCCTCGGCTCGCTTCGGCAAACCACGAAAAAACCGGCTTTGCGCCGGTTTTTTGTTGAGGCACGGTACAGCGCCCGGCCCCGGTTTCAGTGTGCGAAGCGCACACAATAGATCGGCGGAAGGTGCGCCGACAGGCACATCCACGTCTCGCCGCCGTCTTCCGACACCCACAACGCGCCGGTCGTCGAACCCATCGCGAGCCGCCTGCCGCTGCTGTCGACGTCGAGCCCGTGGCGATACACGAGGTCGTACGCCGGCGCCCGCGGCAGCCCGTGGTCGAGCGGCTCGAAGCTTGCGCCGCCGTCGCGGCTGCGGTTGACGACCAGGTGCGCCCCGACCGGCACGCGACAGGCATCTTTCGCCGCCGGCACGAACCACGCGGTGTCCGCGTCCTGCGGATGGACCGCGACGGTGAAACCGAACGACGACGGTTGCGCCGTGAGCGGCTGCCAGCTCGCCGCGGCGTCGGTCGAACGATAGATGCCCGAATGCTGCTGCGCCCACAGCACGTCGGGATTCGACGGGCATTGCACCATGCGGTGCACGTCCTGGATGTTCGGGTCGCCGCCGCGTTCGTCCGGCATGTAGTCGGCGATCATGCCGCTCGCGCGGCACTCCCAGCTGTCGCCGCCGTCGCGGGTCTGCCACACGCCGCCGCAGGAGACGGCGATCGTCACCACCCGACTGTCGCGCGGGTCGATGCAGATCGAGTGGATGCCGGGCTGGTCGTAGCCGCCGCCGAACCATTCGCGGCGTTCCGGGCGATCCCACAACGACCGGACCAGCCCCCAGGAGTCGCCGCCGTCGGCGGAGTGGAACAGCCCGCCGGGGATCGTTCCGGCCCACAGCACGCCGGGCTGGTCCGCGCCGGCCGCTTCGAGCGCCCACACCTGGGCGAGTGACCAGGCTGCGTCGGCCTCGTCGGCGGCTGCCGCGGGTTTGGGCGGGTAGACTGGCACCGGGCTTTCATCCCAGCTCTGCCCGCCGTCGTGCGAGCGGCGCATCTTCACGCCGAAGTGCCCCAGGTTCAGCGCCGCATGCCACGTACCATCGCGCGGGTCGGCGAGCACCATCGTGACCGGGTCGCCGAGGAAGTGGACGTGCGCTTCGGGCAGCCAGTGCGGGCTCGCGTGCGGATGGCGGTCGAACACGAACAGCCCCTTGCGGGTGGCGACGAACAGTCGATCGGTCATCGATGCCTCCTTGCGGCGCTTCAACCGCCCGAGAGCGCCTGCACAACGTAGATTTCGGCGTTTTCGCCGGCCGGGTCGGTGAGGTGCAGGCGGTCCTTCACGACCCGGCCATCGACGAAGATCGCGACATGGCGACGCAGTGTTCCCTGGTCGTCGAGAATATAGTCGCGCATCTGCGGTTTTTCGGCGAACGCGGCCGCGAGCGCGCCGTTCACCGTGTCGCCGGCGACGCGCAGCGGCGGGCAGGGCTGGTGACGCTGGATCGCGGGGGCGAAGACGATTCGCGGCATGATTGATCTCGGAGCGGCGGCCAGGCAGCGAATGGCATGTCGCGGCCTTCACCAGTCTAGACCAGCAATCCGGGCGTCGCATGACGTCCTGCCCGGTCTGGCGGCAGCGTTGCGGGCGCCGCGCGCAGGTCGTTCAGCGGTTCTCGCCGCTGTCGTCGTCGAAGAGTTCGGGCGGAATGTCCTGCGGGCAAAGCTCGTTCGCGTTGTCGCCCATCAGCGCGAGGGTCAGCCTCAGCTGGCTGCGCAGCTCGCTGAGGTTGCCTGGCCAGCGGTGGCGTCGCAGCAGCGTCAGCGCGTCGGGACTGACATGGATCGCTCGCTCGGGGCAGGCCTCGCGCACGAACAGCCGCACGAGTTCGTCGAAATCGTCGCGCTCGCGCAGCGGCGGCAGGCTGAGCTGCAGCCCTCCGGCCGCGGCGAAGTGCGCCAGCTCCAGGCGTCCGCTGTCTGCGAGGTGCGCGACCCGCTTGCGGGTTGCGGCAATGATGCGCGTCGCCCCGCGCGACGTTCGCGTGCCGAACAGCGCCCTTTGCATCGCGTTCGGCAATGCGTCGATCTCGACGACGAACAGCGTGCCCTCGGCAGCCTGTCCGAGCCGGTCCGCGAGTTCGGCGCTGGCGCCCGCGCCGTGCAGCGACGATCCGTCGATGATCACCAGTGGTGCGTCGGCGTGGCGACGGTGATCGGCATGGAACGCACGAATGAGATGCGTCTTGCCGGTGCCGGTTTCCCCCTCGATCAGGAGCGGAACGTGTGCCGCTGCGTTGGCGCGCAGGGTCGCGATCGCGGCGGCAACGCGCGGGTCGCTCTGGCTCATCTGCGCAAGTTGCCCTCCCGGTCCGGGCTCCCCCGCGCACTGTGCCGGGGGAGGGCGAGGCGCGCGAGGGGCGATTGAACGGTCGCGCAGCGCGGCGCGGCCGACGAAGCTGCGCCCGTCGACCGCGCGCAGGGGAAATGCACCGCCGTTGCCAGTCGCCAGGCCGAGCAGCGTCGCCCAGCCGGTCGCGAAACAGTGATCGAAGTCGGCTGACGGATGCGCCCGGTCGAGCTTCAGCAGGCTGCGGGCGGCACGGTTGCTGGCGACGAGGCGGCGTTCTTCGTCGAACACGGCCAGGGCTTCGAGCGGACCGTCGACCAGTTCGGCGCGGCTGTGAAACCGGATCGTCACAAAGCCGCCTTCCAGATGCTCGATGAGGCTGTGTTCGATCAGTTCGGCGGTGGTGCGCAGCAGCGCTCCGGCATGCGAGATGTTGGCCCGCACATCGGTCGAGACGTCAAGAATGCCGAGCATGCCGCCGCCGGGCGCGAGAATCGGTGTCGCGATGCAGGTCAGGAAGCGGTTGCGGTCGAGGTAATGCTCGGCACCGCGCACGGCGACAGTATGGCCCGTGTGCAGCGCGGTGCCGATCGCGTTCGTGCCGACGCTCGCTTCGCTCCACTCGGCGCCGGGACTGAGCGCAACGCGGGCTGCGCGGTCGAGGAATTCGGTATTGCCGAGCGCGCTCAGGATCAGCCCGCGCTCGTCTGCGAGCAGCACCATCGAGGACGGGCCGCCGATCTGCCGGTACAGGTTTTCGATCGCCGGGCGGGAGAATGCGAGCAGGCGCGCGTTCGCCTCGATGTGCTCGGCGAAATCCGTGCGCGCGAGAATGCCGTCCGGCAGGTGCTGGTCGGGGGCAAGGCCGTGTTCCCGGCTGCGCAGCCACGAGGCGCGCAGTACGGGCGATGACGGCAGGGCGGGCAA
The DNA here is from genome assembly GCF_012910705.2 of Aromatoleum anaerobium. Classification (GTDB taxonomy): domain Bacteria; phylum Pseudomonadota; class Gammaproteobacteria; order Burkholderiales; family Rhodocyclaceae; genus Aromatoleum; species Aromatoleum anaerobium. Next base: position 125,712 of record NZ_WTVG02000034.1, read on the forward strand.
GGCTTCGGACATATATCGGCCCTGTTGCAGGAATCATGCCGCTTGACTCCTGATCGTCGATCGCCGCGGGTGCAACCCCTCATCGGCGGCTTGTCGTCGGCACGAGCCGATGCGCCGGGCGTGTCGCGATGGAGCAGGTGTGCGGGAATGGAACAGCGCCTTACCGGGCCAATGACACCTTCCGATTGCGGAAGGTGGCTCACGAATCGTTTTTAAGTCGATGAAAAGAAATGAAAGTGGCGACGTCGGAGGCAATCGTTCGCAGTGACTGGCATGGTGCCTGCAATTGAGGCCGGTAACGCAAACGCGTGTTCCGCAACCGACAGATCGAGGAGACCCCCATGCTTTACGAATTGCCCGGCCAGCCCGGCGCGAAGGTCCAGTTCAAGAGTCGCTACGACAACTTCATTGGCGGCAAATGGGTCGCGCCGGTACGCGGCCAGTACTTCGACAACGTCACGCCGATCACCGGCAAGCCGTTCTGCCAGGTCGCCCGCTCGACCGAGGAAGACATCACGCTCGCGCTCGACGCCGCCCACGCCGCGGCCGACAAATGGGGCCGCACGTCCGCCGCCGACCGCGCGAACCTCCTGCTCAAGATCGCCGACCGCCTCGAAGCCAATCTCGAGCTGCTGGCCTACGCCGAGACCGTCGATAACGGCAAGGCGATCCGCGAAACGCTGAACGCCGACATCCCGCTGACGATCGACCATTTCCGCTACTTTGCCGGCTGCCTGCGCGCGCAGGAAGGCGGCATCAGCGAGATCGACGAGCACACCGTCGCCTATCACTTCCACGAGCCGCTCGGCGTCGTCGGCCAGATCATCCCGTGGAACTTCCCGATCCTGATGGCCGCGTGGAAGCTCGCGCCCGCGATCGGCGCGGGCAACTGCGTCGTGCTCAAACCCGCCGAATCGACGCCGGTCAGCATCCTGGTGCTGGTCGAGCTGATCGCCGACCTCTTGCCGCCGGGCGTGCTCAACGTCGTCAATGGCTTCGGCCGCGAAGCCGGCATGCCGCTGGCGACCAGCAAGCGCATCGCCAAGATCGCTTTCACCGGTTCGACCGCGACCGGCCGCGTGATCGCCCAGGCGGCCGCGACGAACCTCATCCCGGCGACGCTGGAGCTCGGCGGCAAGTCGCCCAACATCTTCTTCTCGGACATCGCCGCAGCCGACGACGCGTTCTTCGACAAGGCCGTCGAAGGCATGGTGCTGTTCGCGTTCAACCAGGGCGAAGTGTGCACCTGCCCGTCGCGCGCATTGATCCAGGAGTCGATCTACGACCGGTTCATGGAACGCGTGCTGGCGCGCGTGCGGGCGATCAAGCAGGGCAGCCCGCTCGACACCGACTGCATGATGGGCGCGCAGGCGTCGACCGAGCAGATGAACAAGATCCTGTCCTACCTCGACGTCGGCAAGCAGGAAGGCGCGCAGCTCTTGATCGGCGGCGACCGCGCGCATCTGGGCGGCGAACTGGCCGAAGGCTTCTACATCCAGCCGACGCTGTTCAAGGGTCACAACAAGATGCGCATCTTCCAGGAAGAGATCTTCGGGCCGGTGCTGGCCGTGACAACTTTCAAGGACGAAGCCGAAGCGCTGGAAATCGCGAACGACACGCCCTACGGCCTCGGCGCCGGCGTCTGGTCGCGCGACGGCAGCACCGCCTACCGCATGGGCCGCGCGATCAAGGCCGGCCGCGTGTGGACGAACTGCTACCACGCCTACCCGGCGCACGCGACCTTCGGCGGGTACAAGGAATCCGGCATCGGTCGCGAGACCCACAAGATGATGCTCGACCACTACCAGCAGACGAAGAACCTGCTGGTCAGCTACAGCCCGAACGCGCTCGGGTTCTTCTGATCGATCGACAGTCTCCCTCGTAGTCATTTCGGGGCGGCGTTGAGCCGCCCCTTTTTTTCGATCGGAATGTAACGGATCGGAGCAGTTGCTCCGAAACGGAACGCTGCTGTACCGAAAGTCGATACCGACCGCAGCGGCTTGCGAACTGGACTGTATCCTGCTTTATTCGTACATGCGGAAACCTGGTGTTTCGTCGCGGCGCGATTCACGTCGACGACAACGAAAAATGACGGAGACAAGGCGATGAAGCAATTCTTGGCGACGCGGCTGATGTTCGCCGTGCTCGCGCTGCTGGGGATGGCGGCCGCCAGTGCCGCCGAGCCGGCATTGATCCGCATCGGCGTGCTGCAGTACGGCACCGTCAGCTGGGAACTCGAGGTCATCCGGCGCATGGGTCTCGCGGAGCGCGAAGGCGTGCGCATCGAGGTCGTCCCGCTGGCATTGAAGGACGCCGCGAACGTCGCGATCCAGGGGGGCGCGGTCGATGTCATCGTCAACGACTGGATCTGGGTCGCGCGCCAGCGCGCCGAGGGGCGGGACTTCACCTTCGTGCCCTATTCGCGCGCCGTCGGCGGCATCATGGTCCACCCGGATTCGGGCGTGCAGACCCTGTCCGACCTGCGCGGCAGGCGCCTCGGCGTGGCCGGCGGGGCGCTTGACAAGAGCTGGCTGCTGCTGCGCGCGTATTCGCGCAAGACGCTCGGCGAGGATGCTGCGACGCTCGTCAAGGCGGATTTCGCCGCGCCGCCGTTGCTCAACGAACTGATGCTGCGCGGTGAGCTGCCGGCGGTGCTGAACTTCTGGCACTTCGCCGCCCGGCTGCAGGCCGCGGGAATGCGGGAACTCCTCGGCATCGACGAGATTCTGCGCGAGCTCGGCGTCGCCGGCGAACTGCCGCTCGTCGGCTGGGTGTTCCGCGAAGGGTGGGCGCAGCGCAATCGCGCGGCGGTCGAAGGTTTTCTCCGCGCGGCGGGCGAGGCCGAGCGCGTGATGCGCGACTCCGACACCATCTGGCAGGAGCTGCGCCCGCTGACCCGCGCCGAAAACGACGCGACGCTGCTCGCGCTGCGCGACGGTTTCCGCGCCGGCATCGTGACGGCGTCCGGCGCACACGCGCAGGCGACCGCCCGCCAGGTGTTCGGCATCCTCGCGCAAGAGGGCGGCACGGCGCTCGTCGGCAGTGCGCGCGTCTTGCCGGCCGGCACCTTCTGGAATCGGGACGCAGACGGTGAGCACGCGAAGCGGCGCGAATGACGGTGCCGTGCTGCGTCTGGCGCCCCGGCGGGCGCGCGGCCCGGTGAGGCTGCGCCTGCCGCGCAGTGACGCCACCTTGCGCATGCTGTCGCTGCTCGCGTTTCTCGCCGCGTGGCAAATTGCGGCGGCAGTGCTGCAGAGTTCGGCGCTGCCGACACCGGCGACGGTGTTCGGGCGTGTCGTCGAGGAGACCGTTTCGCTCGCGCTGCCGGCGCACCTGGGCATTACGCTGATGCGTGTCGCAGTGAGCTTCGCGCTCGCGATGGCGATCGGCACCGCGATCGGGATCGCGATGGGCCGCTGGCGCAGCGTCGACGTGCTGCTCGACGGCTGGCTGGTCCTCGGCCTCAACATCCCGGCGCTGGTGACGATCATCCTGTGCTACGTGTGGTTCGGTCTGAGCGACACGGCGGCGGTCGTCGCGGTCGCGGTAAACAAGATCCCGACCGTGATCGTTACGGTGCGCGAGGGCGCGCGCGCGATCGACCGTCGCCTGCTGCAGGTCGCGCAAGCGTACCGGCTGCCGCGCTGGCAGACGCTCGTGCGCGTCTATCTGCCGCAGCTCTACCCGTGGCTGACCGCCGCCGCGCGCAGCGGCCTGTCGCTGATCTGGAAGATCGTGCTGGTGGTCGAGCTGCTCGGCCGCAGCGACGGCATCGGCTTTCAGCTCAACATGTTCTTCCAGTTTTTCGATATCGCCGGCATCCTCGCCTACACGCTGGTGTTCGCGGCGCTCGTGCTGCTCGTCGAGGCGGTGGCGCTGCGGCCGCTCGAGCGGCGCCTCAACCACTGGCGGAGCTGATACGAGGCTGACATGCTGGAAATCGACATCGATCGCAAGCGCTATGCGGACCGCGGCGGCTCCCCGCATGTTGCGCTGTCCGGCCTGAACCTGCAGGTCGGCGACGGCGAGTTCGCCTGCGTCGTCGGCCCTTCGGGCTGCGGCAAGAGCACGCTGCTCAACGTCGTCGGCGGGCTCGACGGCGACGTCGAGGGCCGCGTGCGGCTCGACGGCGAAGCGCCGGGGAACGGCGTCGGCTTCATGTTCCAGGAGCCGCGGCTGATGCCGTGGCTGAGCGTGCTCGACAACGTGCTGCTGGTCGCGGGGCGTTCCGCTGCGGCGAAGGCGCGCGCCGTCGACCTGCTCGTCGCGATGGAACTCGGTGATGTGCTGCAGGCTTATCCCGGCCGTCTCTCGGGCGGGATGCAGCGCCGCGTCGCGCTCGCCCGCGCGTTCGTCATCGAGCCCAAACTGCTGCTGATGGACGAGCCTTTCGTGTCGCTCGACGTGCCGACGGCGAACCGTCTGCGCGCGATGCTGGTCGAGTTGTGGCAGCGCTGCCGCTCGACGGTGCTGTTCGTCACGCATGACCTGCGCGAGGCGCTCGCGCTCGGCGACCGTGTCTGTTTCCTGTCCGGCGCGCCCGGGCGCGTCGTGCTCGATCTTGCCGTGACGCTGCCCCGGCCGCGCGCCGCAGACGGCACCGCGGTGCTCGAACTGCAGGCGCGTCTGCTCGCACAGCATCCTGGGCTGCTCGCCGGCCTCGCCAGCGGTAACGGGTGTGCGCCGGGGCGCGACGATGGCTGAAGCGATGAGGGAGGCGGCGACGCAGGCGACGACCGCAGCGATCGAGGCCGGGGTCCCGCTGCTCGAGCTGCACGCGGTGCGCAAATCCTACGGCCCGCGTGAAGCGCTGCGCGGTATCAGCGTCGCGGTCGCGCGCGGCGAGTTCGTCGCACTGCTCGGGCCGAACGGCGCCGGCAAGAGTACGCTGTTCCAGCTATTGACCGGGCTGTTCAATGCCGACGGGGGCCGCATCGCGGTCTGCGGCCACGACATCCGCGACGATCCGGTCGGCGCGCTCGCCGGCATCGGCGTCGTGTTCCAGCAGGCGACGCTCGATCTCGACCTGTCGGTCGAGGCGAACCTGAAATTCCACGCGCGGCTGCACGGCCTGGGCAAGCGCCATGCGCGCGAGCGCATCGACGACGCGCTCGCCCGCGTCGGACTCGCCGGGCGCGCCTCGGACCCGGTGCGCGAGCTGAGCGGCGGCAACCGGCGCAAGGTCGAACTCGCGCGCGCGCTGGTGCACGAACCGGCAGTGTTGTTGATGGACGAGGCGACGGTCGGGCTCGACCCGGCGTCGCGCCGGCAGCTGCTCGACGAGGTGCTGCGGCTGCGGGATCGCGGCGTTGCGGTGCTGTGGGCGACCCACCTCGTCGACGAGGCCGAGGCCGCCGACCGCGTCGTCGTGCTGCATCTGGGCCGCGTGCTCGCGGACGGCCCGCCGGACGCGCTGGTCCGTGCGGCCGGCACGGCGACGCTCGCCGAAGCTTTTCTGCAGATGACCGGTGGCGCGGGGATCGCGTGACGCGCCGTGCCGAACGACGCAACAGGAACAGCAACTGATGAAAAGGAGACGGACTTGATTCGACCCGGACGCGGCGCACCGGCCGCCGCCCTCACGCTCGCGTTTGTGCTCGCGGCAGCGCCGGCACTGGCAAAGGAGACCGGCTACGTGTTCGTCAGCAGCGAGAACGACAACGCGGTGACGGTGCTCGACGGCAGGACCTGGCAGGTCGTGAAGACGATCGCAACCGGGCCGCGGCCGCGCGACATGCGCCTGAGCCCGGACCGCGGCACGCTCTACGTCGTCGCGAGCAAGGCCGGCCGCGTCGATGTCATCGACGTCGCGCGGCTGGAGCTCACGCACAGCATCCCGGTTGGCGAGGACCCCGAGATGTTCGACATCGGACCCGACGGCAAGCGGATGTACGTGTCGAACGAGGAAGACGCGCGCGTCTCGGTGATCGACATCGCAGGCCGCAAGCCGGTCGCAACGATCGACGTCGGCGAGGAGCCCGAAGGAGTGAAGCTGAGCCCGGACGGGCGGCGGCTTTACGTCACCTCCGAAGTCGCGAACATGGTGCACGTGATCGACACGGCGACGCACCGGATCCTCGCGAATGTCGTCGTCGGCAACCGGCCGCGGCGCTTCGCGATGACGCCGGACGGCGGCGAGGTGTGGGTCACGAACGAGCTCGGCGGCGCGGTGACGATCCTCGATGGCGCAAAGAACGCGCTCAAGGGTACGGTCGAGTTCAAGCCGAAAGGCTTTCGCGCCGACGAGATCACCCCGGTCGGCATCGCGATGAGCCGCGACGGCAGAACGGCCTACGTCACGCTCGGCCGCGCGAACCACGTCGCGATCGTCGAGGTCGCGAGCCGCAAGGTGACGGACTACGTGCTCGTCGGCAACCGCGCGTGGGGCGCGACGCTGAACCGCGACGAGAGCCTGCTGTTCGTCGCGAACGGCCTGTCCGACGACGTTTCGGTTGTCGATACGCGCACCCGCAAGGTGCTGCGCTCGGTGCCGGTCGGGCGCGTGCCGCATACGGTCGTCGTCGATGACTGACGGGATGGCCAGGACAGTCGGGGCGAGGGTGAGGGCGAGGGTGAGGGCGTCCCGGCACATGAGCCGCGAGCGAAGCGGTCGGCGCTTCGGGCGATCGATCGTCGGTTTCGCTTTCGCGCTGCTGGCGTCGTGGTCGTTCGCCGCGACCCCGTCGCCGCTGCCGAAGGCCGGGGCGAACGGCAATGCCGCTGCGCTCGCGGCGACGGCTCGTGCCCCCGGCCCGGCCGCGAAAGCGGTCCGCATCGGCTACGTCGAGCTCGAGCCGGACGCGCGCTACGACCCGCTGCGGCTGAAGTTTCGCGGCCTCGCGCAGCCGCTCGGCCGGCCGTTCGCGGGCGCCGAAGTGGCGCTGCGCGAAGCGCGCTTCGTCGGTGACGCGCTTGGCGCCAGCTTCGCACTCGAACGCGTCGCGGGCGCCGACGCGAAGGCGCTGCTGGCGGCGATCGACACGTTGCACAAGGACGGCGTGCGCTTTTTCCTCATCGACGCGCCCGGCGCCATCGTCGCCGAGCTGTCGCAGGCGGTGCGCGGCCGCGAGCTGCTGCTGTTTAACGTCTCGGCGCCCGACGACGCGCTGCGCCAGGAGCAGTGCCAGGCGAATCTGCTGCACACCTTGCCGAACCACGCGATGAGTGCCGACGCGCTGACGCAGTTCCTGGTGTCGAAGAAATGGCGTTCGGTGCTGCTGCTCGAAGGCCCGCGCGCCGACGATCGGCTCATCGCGGCGGCGTTCGAGCGGGCGGCGAAGCGCTTCGGCCTGAAGATCGTCGAGACGAAGAAATTCGTGCTCTCGAACGACCCGCGCCAGCGCGAGCAGGGCAGCGTCGCGCTGCTGACGGCCGGGGCGGATCACGATGTCGTGTTCGTCGCCGACAGCGACGGCGAGTTCGCGCGCAGCGTGCCGTACCGCAGCGTGCGTGCGCGACCGGTCGTCGGCGCCGAAGGTCTCGCCGCCCTGGGCTGGCACTGGTCGTGGGAGCGTCACGGCGCGCCGCAGTTGAACGCGCGGCTCGAGAAGCAGGCCGGGCGGCAGATGAGCGACCCCGACTGGGCCGCGTGGGTCGCGGTGAAAGCGATCGTCGAGGCGGTCGTGCGCACGCAGAATGCGCCGTTCGCGCAGTTGCGCGACTACATCCGCGGCGACGAGATCACGATCGACGGCTTCAAGGGCAACCGGCTCGGCTTCCGGCCGTGGGACAACCAGTTGCGTCAGCCGATGCTGCTCGCGACGCACAACGCGGTCGTCGAGCGCGCGCCGCTCGCGGGCTTCCTGCATCCGGCCAACAACATGGACACGCTCGGCTTCGACCGGCGCGACAGCCGCTGTGCGTTCTGAATCCTCCCGCAGGGAAGGGCAGCGATGAAAACCTCGCACGCGCTGCTCGCGCTGCAGGCGATCGCGGGGCGCGAGATCGCCAAGTTCGTCCGCCAGGGCGGGCGCTTCGCGTCCGCGCTGGTGCGCCCGCTGCTGTGGCTCGTCGTGTTCGCGGCGGGCTTCCAGAACGTCTTCGGCGTGTCGATCATCCCGCCGTACGACACCTACATCCCGTATCAGGTCTATATCGTGCCGGGCCTGCTCGGCATGGTGCTGCTGTTCAACGGCATGCAATCGTCGCTGGCGATGGTGTACGACCGCGAGATGGGGATGATGCGGCTGCTGCTGACCGCGCCGCTGCCGCGCTGGTACCTGCTGTTCGCGAAGCTGCTGGCCGGCACGCTGCTGTCGGTGCTGCAGGCCTATGTGTTCCTCGTCATCGCGGCGCTGTTCGGCGTCGACCTGCCGTGGAGCGGCTGGCTGTACGCGCTGCCGGTGCTGGTGCTGTCGGGAATGATGCTCGGCGCGCTGGGCCTGTTGCTCTCGGTGCAGGTGCGCCAGCTCGAGAACTTCGCCGGCACGATGAACTTCGTGATTTTCCCGATGTTCTTCCTGTCGCCGGCGCTGTATCCGCTGTGGAAGCTCGAGGAATCCGGCGCCGCGGCGATCCATGTGGTCGCGCAGTGGAACCCTTTCACGCACGCGGTCGAGGCGATCCGCTTCGCGCTGTACGGCCAGTTCGCCGGCACGTCCGTCGCGATCGTCGGCGGCTGCCTCGCGCTGTTCTTCATGCTCGCCGCGCGGGGTTACGACCCGCAGCGCGGCATGCTGAAGAAAAGCGGTAAAGCGGCGTGATCCTGCTGATCCTGCGCGATGGAAATTGTTCAGCGACAGCTGTTCAAGCTTGATGCAAGGTGTTCAAAAATGGAGCACCTTGCGTCGCGGCTCAAATAATTCCTCAACTTTCACGGTGATTGGTACGTCACGCCATGCGCGGCAAAAATGCGGCCGAGTTCGCCGGAACTTTGCAGTTCGGCGATCGTGCTCGCCAGCGCGGCGGCCAGTTCGCGGCTATCAGCTTTTACCGCCATGCCGAGCGGCCACGCGCTGACCCGCATTTCGGGTATCGCGAGCGTATCGAGCTCGAATCGTCCGCGCTCCTGCAGCGCAGCTTCGAGCTGGCCGCGCGGCGCCAGCACGGCGCTGACTTCGCCTCGCGTCATCGCCGCCGCCGCGTCGGCGACGCTGCGGAAATGCACGACGTTGTCGCGCAGCCGGCCGTTCAGCACGTTCAGCAGGAAGTCGCTCGCGTGCGTATCGAGCTCGGCACCGATCTTCTCGCGCGTAAACACTTCGAACGCGTTCGCCGCGGAACCGGCGGGCAGCGGCACGCGCGCCGCATCGCGTGCCAGCGCCATCGTCTCGCGGTGGTACGGCGCGATGATCCGCACCTTGTCGTTGCGGGCGGCGAACTGCGCGTCGACGGGGACGTGCATCATCACGTCGGCGGGGCGGGTGCCGAGGTAGTGGCCGCGCCACACCATGTTGCGCAGGTCGTCGTTCATGTCCTCGTCGGCGGCGAACTGCACGATCTCGGCGCGCAGGCCGAGGCGCTCGGCGAGCGCCTGGCCGACGGCGATGTCGATGCCCTTGCCGCGCGCCGAATATGGCGCGAAGTCCGCATACACCGCGATCCGCAGGGTATCCGCCTGCTGCAACTCCAGCTCGGCGAGCGCGTGGGCCGGCAGCATCGTGCCGGCGAGCAGTGCGCCTGCGGCGAGCAGGAAGCGACGGCGCTCACTTCTCACGGACCGTCTCCAGCCACGCGCGGATCGCCCACATCGCCTCCTGCGACAGGGTGCCCTCGAACGGCGGCATGTATACGGCGCCGTTGCGCGTGACGCCGTTGCGCACCCGGCCGATGAAATATTCGTCGGTCTCCGGTTCGAGGTCGAGCAGGCGCAGGTCGGGCGCGATACCGCCCGAGACCGCACCCAGGCCGTGGCAGCGCGCGCAGTTCTGGTTGAACGCCGAATCGCCGATGCGGATCGCTTCCTTGTTGCCGCGGTACGGATTGACCGTCTGCCAGTCCGCGCCGAGCTGCTTCAGCGACGACGTATCGACCGCCTGCGGCGTCACGTCGCCGTGCGCGTGCGCAACCCCCGCTGCAGCCGCGCACGCAAGCGTTGCCATGAATGCTCCGACTCGCAGTCCGCGCGCCAGTGTCTCCTTGTAGTTGTGCATTTCCACCGTCCTGTTTCCTTATGGCTGAAGTGATTCGGATCATACTGCCGCTGTTGCGGCATGACCTGTTACTGCAAGGCCTGTGCCACTATCACAACTGTCTTGCCGTTCGCCCCGCCGCCGGCTGTAACCCGCATGGTGGCTGGAAGAATGCAATGGCATGAAGGTTGCTAACCATGTTTCACGCTGCTGTGAAGCTGCTTGCTTCAAGCTGGGGCAGGTGCTACTTTTTGGCGCACAGGGGCCTCAAGAAAACGCCGGGCCGCTCCAAGGTTTCTTGTCCCCCTCGGGGGGCGCAAAACGGCAAAGCCGTTTCCTGGGGGCGCTCATAAAAAACATGCCTCGTACGGCGGGCGGGACAGGAGGAGGAGACGATGGTATTACCGCAATTGCGGGACCGCCGTGACAACACGCTGGTCGACGCGCGCCGGTTTTTCTTCGAGCATGGCGAACTGCCGCAGGCGGGTCTCACGCCGCCGGTACTGCGCTCCTGGCAGCGCTGCCGCTCGAGCGGGCTGGATCACCTCGACAAGCATTCCCCCGATCCCGAAGGTCGCGCCGGGCTGTCGGAGGCGCGCGAGCGCAGCGCCCGGCTGCTCGAGCACGCGGGCGGGATCATGGAGCACGTCTTCGAGCAGATCCGTGCCTCCGGCAGCATGGTGATCCTGGCCGACATCCACGGCATGATCCTTCACAGTCTTGGCGATGCCGATTTCCTCGGGCGCGCGCAACGCGTCGCGCTGCAGCCGGGCGCTTCGTGGGACGAAGCGGAGCGCGGCACCAACGCGATCGGCACCGCGATCGTCGAGCTGGCGCCCGTCGAGGTCATGGGCGCCGAGCACTATCTCGAACGCAACGGCTTCCTGACCTGCAGCGCGTCGCCGGTGTTCGATGCGCGCGGGCGGCTGGCCGGCGTGCTCGACATTTCGGGCGACTACCGCAGCCAGCAGCGGCACACGCTGGGCCTTGTCCGCCTGTCGGTGGAACTGCTCGAAAAGCGGCTGTTCGAGGCGGAATTCGCCAAGGAGATCCAGATCGCTTTCCATGCGCGGCCGGAATACGTCGGCAGCCTGCAGGAAGGCGCGCTGGCGGTCGGCGAGGATGGCCGGCTCCTCGGTGCCAACCCGGTCGCGCGTGAAGCGCTGGGGCTGTGCGCCGGGTTTGTCCAGGCACCGGTTTTCAACACGTTGTTCAGGCTCGGTCTGGAGCAGGTGCTCGACCGGGCGGCAAGCGCCGGCGATGCCTTGCTGATGCTCGAGATGCGGCGCGGCGACACGGTGTACGCCCGGGTGCGCGCGCCGCGCGGGCCGCGCACCGCCGTTCCCGCCACCGGGCTCGCGGACCGCGCCGCCGAGCCGCGGCGTACTGCGCCGAAAGCGGGCGAGGGGCGCGGCAACGACATCACGCTCGACTGCCTGGCGACCGGCGACGAGCGGCTGCAGCTTGCGCTCGACCGGGCGCGGCGAGTGCAGGGCAAGGACATTCCGCTGCTGATCCAGGGCGAATCGGGTGTCGGCAAGGAACTCTTCGCGCGGGCCTTCCACAACAGCGGGACGCGGCGTGACGGCCCTTTCGTCGCCCTGAACTGTGCGGCGATTCCCGAGAACCTGATCGAATCCGAACTGTTCGGCTATGTCGGAGGTGCCTTCACCGGCGCGCGCCGGGAGGGGGCGGTCGGCAAGATCCAGCAGGCGCACGGCGGCACGCTGTTCCTCGACGAAATCGGCGACATGCCGCTCGGCATGCAGGCGCGGCTGCTGCGCGTGCTGCAGGAACGCTGCGTATCGCCGATCGGCTCGCTCAAGACGACCCCGGTCGACCTGTCGCTCGTCTGCGCGACGCACCGCATGCTGCGCGACGCGGTGAAACAGGGCCTGTTCCGCGAGGACCTCTATTACCGCGTCAACAGCCTCACGGTGACGCTGCCGCCGCTGCGCGAGCGCACCGACATCCGCTCGATCGTGACGAAGATTCTCGCCGCCGAGGCCGAGGCGATCGGCGCGCGCGGAGCGGCGATCACCATCAGCGGCGAGGTCATGAACTTCTTCGAGCGTTACGCCTGGCCGGGCAACGTGCGTCAGCTGCAGAACGTGATCCGGGTCGCGGTCGCGCTGCTCGATGACGAGTGCGAGATACGGGCGGTGCATTTGCCCGAGGAATTGTTCGGCATCGATGCTGACGGCGAGCACGAAGAGCGCTCCCGGCAGGCCGCGGAACCGCCGCCCCGGGCGGCTGCCGGCGGCAACGTCGCGCGCAGTCTCGACGAAATCGAACTCGAGGCGGTCGCGACCGTCATGCGCGAGGTGGGCGGCAACGTCTCGGCCGCGGCACGCCGCCTCGGCGTCAGCCGCAACACGCTGTATCGCAAGCTCGGGCGGATGACC
>NZ_WTVG02000033.1 GCF_012910705.2 Aromatoleum anaerobium
GAGCCCGGAGCAGATCGAGCATATCCAGGGGAAGGTCGTGGAAAATTCAAAATTCGTACAACGTTTTTCGGAGCAGGCCCATGGCGGCTAGGCAAGACTGGGAGTCGGGGCGCGCCCTGGCAGGTGACGAAATGGAACCGATCGAGAAGGCGAGCCGCGAGGAACTCGCCGCGCTGCAGCTCGAACGGATGAAATGGTCGCTGCAGCACGCGTATGACAACGTGCCGCATTACCGCGCCGCTTTCGACGCGGCCGGCGTGCATCCGTCCGACCTGAAGCAATTGTCGGATCTGGCGCGGTTCCCCTTCACGAGCAAGAAGGAACTGCGCGAGAACTACCCTTACGGCATGTTCGCGGTGCCGATGAGCGAGATCGTGCGCGTGCACGCTTCGTCCGGCACGACCGGTCTTCCGACTGTCGTCGGCTACACGAAGAACGACATCGCGATGTGGGCCGGCGTCATGGGCCGATCGCTGCGCGCCGCCGGCGGCACGCGCAACGACATCATCCTGAATTCCTACGGCTACGGCTTGTTCACTGGCGGCCTCGGCGCGCATTACGGCGGCGAGAATCTCGGCGCCGCGGTGATCCCGATGGGGGGCGGAAACACCGAGAAACAGGTGCAGCTGATCCGCGAATTCGGCCCGACGATCATCCTCGCGACGCCGTCCTACATGCTGACGATCGCCGACGAACTGCAGCGCCAAGGCATCGATCCGGCTTCGACGTCGCTGCGCCTCGGCGTGTTCGGCGCCGAACCCTGGACCAACGAGATGCGCCGCGAGATCGAGACGCGCCTCGGCATCGACGCAATCGACATCTACGGCCTGTCCGAAGTCATCGGTCCGGGTGTCGCCTGCGAATGCATCGAGACGAAGGACGGCCCGCACATCTGGGAAGACCACTTCTATCCCGAAATCATCGATCCCGAGACGGGCGAAGTGCTGCCCGACGGCCAGCCGGGCGAGCTCGTGTTCACGTCGCTGACGAAGGAAGCGCTGCCGATCATCCGCTACCGCACGCGCGACCTCACCGTGTTGCTGCCGGGGACCGCGCGGCCGATGCGCCGCATCGGCAAGATCACCGGCCGCAGCGACGACATGCTGATCATCCGCGGCGTGAACGTCTTCCCGACGCAGATCGAGGAAATCCTGCTCAAGCATGAATGCCTGTGCGGCCATTACCAGCTGCAGATCAGCCGCGAGCACCACATGGACGAGATGACGGTGCTCGCCGAAGTGCGCCATGACCTGTCGGACGTGCTCAATGCGAGCCAGCGCGCCGCGATCGCGAGCGAGCTCCGCCACGAGATCAAGAGCGCCGTCGGCGTGTCGGCCGATGTCCACGTGCTGGAAACCGGCAGCATCGAGCGCACGCAGGTCGGCAAGGCGAAGCGCGTCATCGACAAGCGGCCGAAGGCGAGTGTGTGATACGGCACCGGTAGCACCAGGGAATTCCAACAAAAGCCGCGCGGCAATCCGTGGGGCGATAACGGAGACAGCACAGTGAACGATCGGTCGACATTCAATCCGGGCGCGGCGGTGAACGCCGTGGCCGGAGAGCTGTTCAAGCAGGCGGCGTCGGAAGGGCGCGACGCACTCAACACCGCGGAACTCGAGAAGTTCGTCGCCAGCTTCGGCGCCGCGCTGGCCGAGGGGACGCCGGGCGGCGTCGATCTTCGCATCGAATTGAACAACACGCGCGAGTTCGGCATTGTCATCACCGCAGGGCAGGGCGGCATCGATGCGCAGCTCGACCGCGACAATTTCCGCAAGGACCGCGCGAGCGTTTCGGCCTCGGTCGAACTGACCGACGCCGCCGACTTTCTCGGCCTGTTCCGGCGCACCCTCGCGTACCGCAAGATGGCAGCGCTCGCGCAGCGTGACGGACGCCGTCCGCCGGACCAGGTGCTCGAATTCTGCTTCGGTCTGATGCTCGGCCTCGCGCGCGAGTATTCCGCGACCAACCCGCAGGCCCCGTTCGTGCTGCGCACGCTCGAACTCGACTCGGTGCAGTTCAACAAGAAGCCGACGGTCGGCAGCGCCCGCTTCGAGTTCGGTGCCCCGGTCGCGGGTCGCCTGCCGCGTCCGGTGCACAAGATCGACAAGCTCATCCACCCCCAGTCGATCGGCATCATCGGCGTGTCGGCGACGAGCATGAATTTCGGCCGCATCATCCTGAAGAACCTGATGGGCAGCGGCTATCCGAAGGAAAAACTGACGATCCTGCGCCCCGGCGAGACCGAGATCGACGGCGTGCGCTGCGTCGAGAGCCTCAAGGCGCTCGACCACAAGCTCGACCTCCTGATCGTCGCGGTCGCCGCCGATGCGGTGTACGGCCTCGTCGACGAGATCATCGAAACCGACGCGGTCGAGTCGGTGATGCTGATTCCGGGCAGCCTCGGCGAGACGGCGAAGAGCAGGGAACCGGCCGCGGCGCTCGCGGCGCGCATCAACGCGGCACACGGCAGACCCGACGGCGGGCCGGTCTTCCTCGGCGCGAACTGCCTCGGCGTGGTGTCGCATCCGGGCGGCTACGATTCCTGGTTCATCCCGCTCGAGCGCCTGCCCAAACCGCAGAAAAAGCCCGAACGCAACTCGGTGATGCTGAGCCAGAGCGGCGCATTCATGATCACGCGGCTGTCGCAGAACCCGTGGCTCGACCCGCGGTACATGCTCGCGCTGGGCAACCAGACCGATCTGACGCACGGCGACATGCTCGGTTTCTTCGCCGAACGGCCGGATATCGAGACGATCGGGGTGTACATCGAAGGCTTCAAGGACGGCGACGGACTCGATTTCGCCAAGGCAGTGCGCCGCGCGGTCGAGAACGGCAAGCAGGTCGTTGTCTACAAGTCGGGCCGCACCGAAGCGGGTGCCGGCGGCGTGATGGGCCATACGGCTTCCATCGCCGGCGACCCGGTGCTGTTCGAGTCGGTGCTGCGCCAGGCAGGCGCGATTGTCGCCGAGGACTTCAATACGTTCGACGATCTCTTCTACATCGCCGGCGCGCTGCATCATAAGAAGGTCGGCAAACGCATCGGGGCGATCAGCGGCGCCGGTTTCGAAGCTGTCGGCATGGCCGATTCGATCGTCTCCGAGACTTTCGCGCTGGACATGGGCGCGCTCGAGGACGCGACCGTCAAGCGCGTCGGGGAGATCCTCGCGGCGAAGCGGCTCGATGCGCTGGTCGAAGTGCGCAACCCGATCGACATCAATCCCGGCGCTGACGACGAGGCGCACCTGCTGATCACGCAGGCCTTCCTCGACGACCCGAACATCGACGCGGTCGTCGTCGGCCTCGACCCGACCGCGCCCTCGATCCGCGCCCTCGAATCGAGCACGCTGCGCCCCGGCTTCGACCTGTCGGACCCGAAGGGCACGGTCCATCTGATGCCGCCGCTGGTCGAACGCAACGACAAGCCGGTGATCGGCATCGTCGACGGCGGCGTCCTCTACGATGCGATGGCTGCCCGCCTGATGGATCAGGGCGTGTGCGTGTTCCGCAACTGCGGGCGCGGCACCCGGGCGCTGGTCCGCTACGTCGAGGCTCGCCTCAACGCGGACGCCATCAAGAACCGCAATCAGTAAGCCTTGGCTGAAAAAGCGGCAGCCCTCCATCCGGGACGGCTGCCTTTGGAAAACATGCAACAACTGGAGGAAATCAAATGAGCGAGACTCTGAAAGCCGGCCTGACCTCGACGCGGCGTTACGACATCGATGCCGGTCGCACGATCGGATTCATGGGCGACGATTGCCGCGTCTACTCGACGCCGAGCCTGCTGTACGACATCGAAGTCGTCTGCCGCGACCTGCTGCTCGAAAATATCGAGCCGGGCAAGGATTCGGTCGGCACGCGCGTCGAACTCGACCACGTCGGTGCGACCTTGCTCGGCATGTGGATCGAGATCACCGTGACCGTGACCGAAGTCAATGGCCCGGCCGTGACGTTCGAGTTCACCGCGCGCGACGCGCTCGAGGAAGTCGCCCGTGGCAAGCACAGCCGCTTCGTCGTCGGCGCCGAGAAGACCGCGCAGCGGCTGAAGGCGAAACTCGCCAAGGCGCTGGCTGCGGCGTAATACCTTAAGCATTGCGGCAAGCGCCGCGCTGCCGGATGCGGCAGCGCGGTCGCCGCCCGCCTACGGCAGGGACCGGCCGCTGGTCCCTGCCCCCTCCCGAATCCTCCGTGCCAGCCCCGGCGCACCGGCGAAAGCCCGCGGTTTCCGCTCTTTCGCTACCCGTGAGCCTTGTGACCGGCGCTTGCGTCGCGTGGCAGCACGACCCTGAAAGTCGATCCGGTACCGACTTCGCTCCGGACTTCGATACGGCCGCCATGCTTGTGTACGATTCCGTATGAAAGCGACAGGCCCAGCCCGGTGCCTCTGCCGACCGCCTTGGTCGTGAAAAAGGGTTCGAAGATCCGCCCGACGTGCTCCGGCTTGATGCCCTTGCCGGTGTCTTCCACTTCCACCCAGACGTTCTGCTCGTCGTGCCCCGTGCGCAGCGTGATCCGGCCGCGATTCTCGATCGCGTGCGCCGCGTTGATCAGCAGGTTCATGAACACCTGGTTGAGCTGCGACGGGAAACATTCGATCTGCGGAAGATTGCTGTATTCCTTGACCACCTCGGCCTTGTACTTGAGTTCGTTCCACACGACGTTCAGCGTGCTCTCGAGCCCCGTCTCCAGGTTTGCCCACTCCCGCTCCGAGCGGTCGACGTGCGAGAAGTCCTTCAGGTCCTGCACGATGCGTTTGACTCGCTGCAGTCCGTCGAGGGACTCGCTCAGCAGGCTGCCGATGTCCTCGCTCAGGTAAGCGGCATCCACTTCTTTCTTCAACTGGTCGAGATCCTGGAGCTTGTCCGGAGCCAGCGTGTCTTCGAGCTGCTCGTAGGCCGCCAGCAGCTTCAACATATCGCTGGCGTACCTCTGCAAGGTGCCGAGATTGGAGTTTACAAACGCTATGGGATTGTTGATCTCGTGCGCGACACCGGCTGCGAGCTGGCCGATGGAGGCCATCTTTTCTGACTGCAGCAGCTGGTTTTGCGCTTCTTCGAGCTTCCTGATCAGCACCTCCTGACGCATCTTCTCGGCCAGCAGCGTCGCGTTCGCTGTTTCCAGTTCCGCGGTCCGCTCCCGCACGCGTTCTTCCAGCCTGTCGCGCGAGTCGCGCAGCGCCTCTTCGGCATGCGTGCGTTGGGTGATGTCGTTGTAGCCGAACACGCGGCCGACGATGCGCTCGCCAAGATATTGCGGGCGCGACTTGCATTCGAAAACCCGGCCGTCTCCGAGCCGCAGGAGATCCTCGGTTTCGCTGCTGTCGACGATCGCCTGCAGGCGTGCGCGACAGCTTTCCGACTCGACGACGTGCTCCGCCATGAACTCGATGATCGCCGCGTCGTTGCGCTCGAGCAGCAAGTCGTCAGGGATGTTCCACATCGTGCTGAACAGCCGGTTCATGCTCGCGATGCGACCGTGCCCGTCGATCACGAGGATTCCGTTGCCGGTCGATTCGAGCGTTGCCCTGAGCTGCGACAGGGTCTGTTCCAGCGCGTCCTCGACCTTGCGCTCGTTCTGAACGTCCCTCGCCTGCACCAGCAGCAGGGGCGCCCCGCCGTGGTCGACGACCCGGACGGACTTGATGACGTTCAGCATCGACGCATCGGCGCAGTGATAAAGCCCTTCATGGCCCTCGATCTCGCGATACTGGCCGTTGCGCACGTCTTCCCAGTAGAAGACGTCCTGCAGCGAGCTTTCGATGTCGGTGATCGTCATCGCGAGCAGCTCTTCGCCGGAATATCCGAGCGTCTGCGCGGTGATCCGGTTGGCCATGACGATCCCCAGATGGACTGGTTCGACGAGCAGCATCATGTGCGGGCTGTGATCGAGCATCAACTGCGGAAGGCTGTTCATGTCGCGACCGATTCCTGACCAGGTTTGCCTGCGTCGAAGTAATAGCTCACCCGCTTGCGCGGACTGAGGTAGTTGTAGATTTCTCCCGGTACCTGCGCAGGCCTGATGGCCCGCGCGATATTCAGATCCGGTTCGCGCACCAGATCGACGAGGATCGCGTCGTCCTTCGGAATGTTCGCGTCGTAGATCACGATCATCGGCTTCATCGGCGCGGCGGTATTGACGGTGGCGACCATCGCGATCACGCCGTTGGACAACTGCACGATCGTTCCCGGCGGATAGACGCCGAGGCAACGGATGAATATCTGCAGCAGCTTCGGATCGAACTTGTTGCGCAGCTTGGCGAACATCACCGACAGCGCCTCGTGCGGCGTCATCGCATCGATGATATCGACGGGATTGCACAGCTCGTCGTAATAGTTGGCGATGGCGACAATGCGCGACAGCAGTCCGATCGACTCGCCCTTGAGTTTCTGCGGGTAGCCGGTGCCGTCGAACAGCTCATGATGCTCCCGGATGATCGCCAGGACCGACGGGGCGAGGTGCAACCGCTGGCCTATTTCAACGCCGTATTGACAATGCATTTCATACAGATGGCGTTCGGCCTGGGTCAGCGGCTCGGTCTTCAGCAGGATCCTGTTCGGGATTTCCCTGCGGCCGATATCGTGGAACAGCGCGCCCATGCCCAGCACGCCGACGACCGCCTGGGGCAGGCGGATATCGCGCGCGACCATCATCGACAGCATCGTGACGTTCAAGGAATGAAAATAAAGTTCCTCGCCGCCCATCTTGTCGCCCATCACGTGGATCGCGAGTTCCGGCGCGCAAAGTATCGATTCGGCGATCTGCGTCACCAGTTGCGTCGCCTGCTGCACGGTTTCGGCGGGCCGGGACAGCAGGTTTTTCTCGATGTCGCGGATGGCCTTGGCTGAATTGATAAACGCGCTCTCGATGCGTGCGGCGGCTTCGCGCTGGGCTTTTATCCGCTCCATCAATGCGCGTTTGGCCTGGAGCGCGGGGGCCAGATCGGGCTTGGCCTCCGCGACGGCTGCGGAGGGGGCTTGCTGTGGCGCGCCCTGGAGCGGCGGGCTGATGTCGCTGAGGGACGGGTTGTAGCGGACCGTCTTCAGACCGAGGCTGCGAATGGTCCTGATCTGCTCCTCGGTTTTGATCTTGAAATGGCTGAATGCAAAGGGATGCTCGAACCAGCTGACATCGAGAACGACGTACAGCCCGACCCGGAGTTGATCCATGGTGACACTGGAATTATCTGACATCGATGACGACGGCCTGAATGTTGCCGGGCGGGGAAGATGGGGAGCGGGACGCAAACCGCGCCATCGTATTGTCCCTGCCGCGATTATTCAACTTCGCCAGCCAACCGGGGCACGCTGTCGTGGCGCTGCGCAGGCGCGCTCCAGTAAACTGTGGGGCGAGGAGATGAGTTCGATGAGTGACGAAGATTTCATGCGTGCGGCGCTGGAGCAGGCGCGAATGGCGGGGGCGTGCGACGAGGTGCCGGTCGGCGCGGTCGTCGTGCTCGACGGCGAGATCGTCGGCCGCGGGTTCAACCAGCCGATCGGGCGCAACGATCCGAGCGCGCACGCCGAAGTGATGGCGTTGCGCGACGCGGGCGAGCGGCTCGGAAACTACCGCTTCCCCGGCTGCGAGCTGTTCGTCACGCTCGAACCATGCGCGATGTGCAGCGGCGCGATCATGCATGCGCGGGTTGCGCGAGTCGTGTTCGGCGCCCGCGATCCGAAGACGGGCGTTGCCGGCAGCGTCATCGACCTTTTTGCCGAGCGGCGGCTGAATCATCACGCGGAGGTCGCGGGCGGCGTGCTCGCCGACGAATGCGGCCGCCTGTTGTCGGGGTTCTTCGCGGCCCGGCGCGGGCGTACTCTCATCGCGTGACGATCGTGCACATCCGTATCAGCATCGCCAGGCAGCGGCTGTTTCTGTTCGGACCGGACGGTGCATGCATCCGGTGCTATCCGGTATCGACCGGCGAAAAGGGTGCAGGCGAAATTCGGGACAGCGGCTGCACGCCGCGCGGTCTCCACCGCATTCGTGCCAGGATCGGCGCCAACGCGCCGACGGGCGCGGTATTTCGTGGACGGCGTCCGACCGGCGAAGTCTGGTCGCCCGGTTTGGCTGCGCAGCATCCCGGCCGCGACTGGATCCTGTCCCGCATCCTGTGGCTGTGCGGTTGCGAGCCGGGTCGCAACCGGCTCGGCAACGTCGATTCGATGTGCCGCTATATCTACATTCATGGCACGCCGGACGACGAGCCGATGGGCGTGCCGCGTTCGCACGGCTGCATCCGCATGCGCAACCGGGACATCATCGAGCTGTTCGAACTCGTCCCGGCCGGCACCGCCGTCGAGATCGTCGAGTAGGGCGGGGGCAGCCCTGCGGCACGCGGCGATTCGGCGGGCATGGCGCGTCTGCTGCGACTCAGCGTGCAACGAGAGTGCGTGCGGTAAAGCGGTGCCGCACCTCGCTCGCGAATTCGCCCTGGTCATCCCACGTCCATTCGACGAACCTCACGTCGCCGTCGCGCCGCATCGTGATCACGGTGGAGCAGCGCGTGCCGTAACCCGGCGCGCGGATGAAGGCGGGCGACAGCCAGCGCTCCCACTCTGCGCTGACGCCCGTCTCCGGCAGGTGGCTGTCGGGCGCCGCAGCAACGTCGCGCAACAGCGGGAGGAACGCGTCCTCTTGGTCTTCGGGCAGGCGGGCGAGGGCGGCGGAGAAGCGCTCGCGGGCGAGCCGGACCTTGGGCCACGGCGTATCGAGGAGATGGTTCGATAGCCCGTAGATGCCCGCTTCGAGCAGCCGTACGGCGCCGGTGGTGCTTTCATGGATGCCCAGATGCCGGCCGTCGCTGACAAGCATGTTGAACGCAGCGTAGTCCGGACTGACCGCAGCAATGCGGCGCAGGGTTGCCTGGGCGTTGGCATTGGCGTTGTCGGCGGCAGTGAGGCAGTCGCGCACGAGAATGCCGCGCGACGGCGCGCCCGGCCGGTGCAGCGTCGGGTCGCGATAATTCGTCAATGCCGCGAAGCGTCCGCTGCGCGTGACCCCCATCCACGTCCCGCCGCCCTCGAGATCCCGGCCGGCGAGCAGATCCGGCGCGTCGCTCCACCAGTGGGCGGGCACCGCGGGACGAGCGAGGAACTCGTCGCGGTTCGCGGCCACGACGAGCGGGTAGTCGGGGTGAGCCTGCCAGCCGATGACGATCAGGCACATTCGATGAAACGTTCGAGGTGCCTGGCCGAACCGGGCTCGATCAGGTCGGTGAGCCGATGCGCTTCGGTCTCGGCACCGAGCGCGGCTTCGAAGGCGGCCGGATCGGCAACGGATTCGTAGATCTCCATCCACGTCGCGTCGTCGCCACGACGCTCCATCAGCCGGCCCGACACCATCGTGCGGGCGGCAATCGCGGCCTGCATCGCGCGCACGTTCGCATGCGCGTCATCGCGGTCGACGCCGGCGCGAATGCGATAGTAGATGAAGTAATGGATGCGCGCGGTTTCGCTGATGGCCATCGTTCAGGGCAGGGCGTAAGGAAGGTCGAGAAAGGAAAGCCGCGGACCGGCGAGGCTTCCGAGATGCACGTCGCCGGCCTCGGCGCAGCTGGTCTGCATGACCGCGAGCGCCTCGAACCCGCCTGCGGGGGAGGGCGCGACGTTGACCAGCTTGCCCGCAGACTGGTTGCCGAACTCCGGCGCGAAGACGTCGGCGCCCGGCTGCGGCTCCACGCCATCGGCAACCCGGACGCGGTACATGCGCTTCTTGAGCTTCCCGAGGTACTGCGTCCGCGCGACGATCTCCTGGCCGGGGTAGCAGCCTTTCTGGAAACTGACGCCGCCGATGATTTCATAGTTGAGCATTTGCGCGACGAATTCTTCCTGCGTCGGGGTGGTGATCAGAGGTACGCCGGCGCGGATCATCGCGAGCTGCCACGCCGCGGTGCCGGCCTTCGTGGCGCCCGCCGCGAGCAGCGCGCCGAATGCCCGCGGGGCCTCGGCGACGGGAAGTGCGACGAGGAAGTTGTTGTCGTCGAGGCGAATGCAGCGCGTGTCTCCCGCCGCGGCCTGCGTCATCGCGGTGGTCGGCACGGCGAGCCCGGCGCGCGCGAGCACCTGGGCCGCGTCGCTGCCGCTGATGCCCACGAGCGCCGTTTCGGCTGCGCCATCGGCGAGCTTGACCTTGCTGCGCAGCACGTACATCGACAGCTTCTTCAGCAGCGCCGGCTGGAGGTCGGCGGACATCACGAGCGCGTGACCGTCGGCTTCTTTCCACACCAGGATGCTGGCGAGCATCCTGCCCTTCGGCGAATTGAAGCTGTTCCACTGCGCGCCATCGGCCGAGAGGTTCTTGACGTCGTTCGAGAACAGGTTGTGCAGGAAGGGCGCGGAGTCTTCGCCGCGGCTGCGGATCATCCCGAGATGCACGAGCGGCACGGCGACGGTGGCAGGCGGCGCAAATCCGGCGTCCGGGGTATCGAAACGGATGCCGGCGCTTTCGATCGTGGCGCCTTCCGCGATGAGAAAATCGGTCCAGGTCGTATTCGTATTCATGTCGTTAAGCCGGAGTCGGAGAATGCGATGAAGTATTATAGGGTCCGCTCGCCGCAAGCGGTCGCCGGCGAATCGCCCCCGACATGCCGAGGTTCAATTATTTTACTATCGCATGAAGTCGCTGCTCCTCCGATTGTTCCTCGTCGTCGCACTCGGCGCTGCAGCGAGTCTCGCCGCCGCGTGGTGGTATGTCACGCGTCCGCTGCCGCTCGCCCGGCCGGTCGTCGACTTCACGGTGCAGCGCGGATTTACGATGCGCGAGGCGGCTGCGGCGATCGCCAATGCGGGCGTCGACGTGAATCCGCGCGTGCTGTACTGGATCGCGCGGCTCACGGGCAAGGCCGACCGCATTCTCGCGGGCAGCTACGAAGTCCACGCCGGGATCACGCCGTGGCTGCTGATCCTCAAGCTGTCGAGCGGCGATGTGTCGCAGGCTGAACTGCGCCTCGTCGAGGGCTGGAATTTCCGCCAGGTACGGGCCGCACTCGAAGCAAACCCCGACCTGATCCAGGATGCCGCGGGCCTGTCGGAGGCGGAGATCCTGCAGCGCATCGGCGCGACGGAATCCCACCCCGAAGGGCTGTTCTTTCCTGATACCTATCTTTTCGACAAGCAGTCGAGCGCCCTGGCGCTGCTCGCCCGCACCTATCGGGCGATGCACGAGCGATTGGCGCAGGCGTGGGAGACGCGAAATCCCGATCTGCCCCTCGCGTCGCCGTACGAAGCGCTGATCCTCGCCTCGATCGTCGAGAAGGAAACGGGCCGCGCGGAGGATCGCGCGCTGATCGCGTCGGTGTTCGTCAACCGCCTGCGCATCGGCATGCGTTTGCAGACCGATCCCGCCGTGATCTATGGCCAGGGCAGCGCGTTCGACGGGAATCTGCGCAAGCGCGACCTCGAAAGCGACCACGCCTACAACACCTATACGCGCGACGGACTTCCGCCGACCCCGATCGCGATGCCGGGACTCGACGCACTGATTGCCGCAGTCAGGCCGCCGACGACCGATTACCTTTATTTCGTCTCCCGCGGTGACGGCACGAGCGAGTTTTCGACGAATCTGAACGACCATAACAAGGCCGTGAATCAATACCAGCGGAGAACAGGAAGTTGAGCGGATCGCAGCGGCAGGCACGTTTCATCACTTTCGAAGGCATAGACGGGGCGGGCAAGAGCAGCCAGATCGCGGCCGTCGTCGCGCTGCTCGAGGGGCGCGGACGGTGCGTCGAACAGACCCGTGAACCCGGCGGCACAGTGCTCGGCGAGAGGCTGCGCGAGCTGCTGCTGCACGAGCCGATGCACCTCGAGACCGAAGCGATGCTGATGTTCGCCGCGCGCCGCGAGCATCTCGCCGCGCGCATCCTGCCGGCCCTCGCCGCCGGGCGCTGGGTCGTGTCGGACCGCTTTTCGGATGCCACCTATGCGTACCAGGTGGGCGGGCGCGGCCTCGACCCGGCGAAGTTCGCAGCGCTTGAAGCGTGGGTGCATCCGGGCTTCCAGCCCGACCTGACGCTCGTCTTCGATCTGCCGCCGGAGGTCGCCGCCGCGCGGCTCGCGAAGGGCGGCGCGGAACCCGACCGCTTCGAGCGCGAGCAGCGCGATTTCTTCGAGCGGGTGCGCGCCGCATACCTCGAACGGGCGCGCATGGCGCCCGGGCGGATCCGCATCATCGATGCCGGGCGCACCCCCGAATCGATCCGCGCCGAAGTCGAGGCGATCGTCGAGGAGCGCTGCCTGCGATGATTCACCCGTGGCTGCAGGAAACCTGGCAGCGGCTCGTCGCGCTCGGTGAACGCCTGCCGCACGCGCTGCTGTTCGTCGGCCCGGCGGGACTCGGCAAGCGCGATCTGGCCGACGCGCTGGCGGCGCGGCTGCTGTGTGCGACGCCTCGCCCGGACGGCGGCGCCTGCGACCAGTGCACGACTTGCCAGCTGCGCCGCTCCGGCAACCACCCCGATCTCTTCATGATCGTGCCCGCTGCCGATATGGAAGCCGGCGACGGCGACGAGAGCAGGGAAGGCGGGGAACGCGATGCCGGGTCGGCGAAAAAGAAATCCACGCAGATCGTCATCGAGCAGATCCGCGACCTGCAGCAATCGCTGTCGGTGACCGGCCACCAGAGCGGCCGGCGCGTCATCGTCGTCGATCCGGCCGAGGCGATGAACCCGTATACGGCGAACGCGCTGCTGAAGCTGCTCGAAGAGCCTCCCGCCGGTTGCCTGTTCGTGCTGGTGTCCTCGGCCCCGCGCCGCCTGCTGCCGACGATCCGCAGCCGCTGCCAGCAGTGGAGCTTTTCACGGCCCGCAGCGGAGATGGTCGGGCAGTGGCTCGGCGCGCACGAAGCGCCGGCGGCGGACCTGCTCGCGCTGACCGGCGGCATGCCGCTCGCCGCGCAGCGGCTGGCCGGGCAGGGCGCGCTGCTTGCCCGTTTCGTGCGCGATGTGGCGCAGTTGCCCGCGGCCGATCCGCTCCCGCTCGCGGGCCAGTGGGACGCCTGGCTGAAATCGAAGGAAGCGCTCGCAGCCGGTTTCGGCATCGTGCAGCTGGTCGAATGGATGCAGCGCTGGGTCACCGATCTCGCGTCGCTGCGCCTCGGCGGCCGCGTGCGGTTCTTTCCGCGCGAGGAAGGCGTGGTGCGCGCGCTGGCGCAGCGCTCGGACGTGGCCGCGGTGCTGAACTGCTACAATGAACTCGCCCGGATTCGCCGGGTCGCACAGCATCCGCTGAATGCCCGACTGATGCTCGAAGACATGCTGCTGCGCTATGCGCGCGCGGTGGCCGGACCCCGATCATGAGCGAAAGCAAACCGAGTGCCGCACGCCCGAGCGTGCTGTCGCTGAACATCAACTCGAAGTCCGCGCTGTATGCCGCCTATATGCCATTCCTGGCGAACGGCGGCATCTTCGTGCCGACGCCGCGGCCTCATCAGCTCGGCGACGAGGTGTTCATGCTGCTGCAACTGATGGACGACCCGACGAAGCACCCGGTCGCGGGGACCGTCGTATGGATCACGCCGCATGGCGCCCAGGGCGGCCGCACGCAGGGGATCGGCGTGCATTTCAGCGGCGACGATTCGGGACGTGCGCTGCGCGGCCGCATCGAACAGATCCTCGCCGGACACCTCGGATCCAGTCGTCCGACCCACACCCTTTGATTCCGCCCGATTTCCACGATGTTCGTCGATTCCCACTGCCATCTCGATTTCCCCGACCTCGCCGCGCGTGAAGACGCCGTGCTCGCGGCGATGGCCGCCAATCGGGTCGGTCATGCGCTGTGCGTGAGCGTGAAGCTCGAAGACTTCCCGCGCGTGCTGGCGCTCGCCGAGCGTCATGCGAATCTCTTCGCCTCGGTTGGCGTTCATCCCGACAACGACGACGTCGAGGAGCCCGACGACGCGCGTCTCGGTACGCTCGCCGATCACCCGAAAGTGGTCGCGATCGGCGAGACGGGCCTCGATTACCACTGGCAGAAGGACGCCCCCGAATGGCAGCGGGCGCGCTTTCGCACCCACATTCGTGCCGCGCGGGCCTGCGGCAAGCCGCTGATCATCCATACCCGCTCCGCAGCGGCCGACACGCTGCGCCTGATGCGCGAAGAAGATGCGGCCGGGGCGGGCGGCGTCATGCACTGCTTCACCGAGACGCGCGAGGTGGCCGAAGCGGCGCTCGACCTCGGCTTCTACATTTCCTTCTCCGGCATCGTCACGTTCAGGAACGCGGCCGAGCTCAAGGCGGTTGCGCAGTACGTTCCGCTCGATCGCCTGCTGATCGAAACCGATGCGCCGTATCTCGCGCCGGTACCGCATCGCGGCAAGACCAACGAACCCGCCTGGGTGGTGCATGTCGCCGAAGAGATCGCGCGGCTGCGCAACGAGCCGCTGGAGCACATCGCCGCCGCGACGACCGAGAATTTCTTCCGCCTGTTCCGCCACGCCCGGAGATCCTGATCCCATGAAGCGAATGATCCTTGCCGCAATGCTTGCCCTGGCGCTCGGCAGCGCACCCGCCCAGGCCAGCAGCTACGATGATTCGCTGAACGCCGCGCGGCTCGGCGACACCCGGCCGCTGGTACAGCTGCTCAGCCGCGGACTCGATCCCAACACCGTCGATGAACAGGGCAATACGCTGCTGATCCTCGCGGCGCGCGAAGGCCACGCGGACACCGTCGCGGCGCTTCTCGACTTCCGGCCGAAACTCGCGCAGCGCAACGCGGCAGGCGATTCCGCGCTGATGATGGCGGTGCTCAAGGGCCATGGCGAGGTCGTCGATCTGCTCCTCGATGCGGGCGCTCCGGTCAATCACGACGGCTGGACGCCGCTGATGTACGCCGCCTTCGAGGGCCGTGCCGCGATCCTCGAACGCCTGCTTGCGCAGGGTGCGGACGTCAACGCGCTGGCACCGAACAAGTCGAACGCGCTGATGCTTGCCGCGCGCAACGGACACGTCGACGTCGTCCGCCGGCTGCTGCGCACGGACGTCGATCTCGACCAGAAGAACGATGCGGGCTTCACGGTCGACAGCTGGGCGCAGGCCAATGGCAACACCAACATCGCCGAACTGGTACGCACCGAGCGCAGCAGGCGCACGAAGGCGTCGCCGGCACCGCGGATCGAGACCAAATAAGGGCTTTGGCGCAGTTTGTTGGCGATGGAACCGCGAATGCACCAGAATGCGGCGCGCAATGCACGAAAATAGTGCATAGAACGGCAACTTCAAGGAAAATCTCCGTCCGCCCGCGCCTCGCGGGTGTCCGGTCACCTTCCTGACAAAGGCCAATGCAATGCGCTATCAGTCCCTCGAAGAGTTCCTGTCTCATGTAGAACAACGCAACCCCGGTCAGCCCGAGTTCATCCAGGCGGTGGCCGAGGTCATGGAAAGCCTCTGGCCGTTCATCTCCGAACATCCGCGCTATGCCGAGCACGGCCTGCTCGACCGTCTCGTCGAGCCGGAGCGCGTCATTCAGTTCCGCGTGTCGTGGGTCGACGACCGCGGCGAAGTGCAGGTCAATCGCGGCTTCCGCATCCAGCACAGTTCCGCAATCGGACCGTTCAAGGGCGGCTTGCGCTTCCACCCCTCGGTGAACCTGTCGGTGCTGAAGTTCCTGGCGTTCGAGCAGACGTTCAAGAACGCGTTGACGACGCTGCCGATGGGCGGCGGCAAGGGCGGCTCCGACTTCGATCCGAAAGGGCGCAGCCCCGGCGAGGTGATGCGTTTTTGCCAGAGTTTCATGACCGAGCTGTATCGGCATGTGGGTTCGGATACCGATGTGCCGGCCGGTGACATCGGCGTGGGAGGGCGCGAAATCGGCTTCCTCGCCGGCATGATGAAGAAGCTGTCGAACAAGGCGAGCTGCGTGTTCACGGGCAAGGGGCTGAGCTTCGGCGGCTCGCTGATCCGTCCGGAGGCCACCGGCTACGGCACCGTCTATTTCGCCGAAGAGATGCTGCGTCACGCCGGCAAGACGATGGCCGGCATGACGGTCTCGGTCTCGGGCAATGTCGCGCAGTACGGCATCGAGAAGGCGATGGCGCTCGGCGCGAAGGTCATCACCGCATCCGACTCGAGCGGCACCGTCATCGACGAGGCAGGCTTCACGCCCGAAAAGCTCGCCGTGCTGATGGACGTCAAGAACGTCCATTACGGTCGCGTCAGCGAATACGCTGAACGACTCGGCCTGTATTTCGAGGCCGGCAAGCGGCCGTGGCACGTGCCGGTCGACATCGCGTTCCCGTGTGCGACGCAGAACGAGATTGACGGTGACGACGCCGCGATGCTGGTCAGGAACGGCGTGAAATGCGTCGCCGAAGGGGCGAATATGCCGTGCAATGCCGCGGCGGTGCGGGTGTTCGAGCAGAACGGCGTATTGTATGCGCCGGGCAAGGCGAGTAACGCGGGCGGCGTGGCCACTTCCGGGCTGGAGATGAGCCAGAACGCGATGCGCCTGTCGTGGACGCGCGAAGAGGTCGACGGGCGGCTGCTCGAGATCATGCAGGGAATTCACCGCATGTGCCTGCAGTACGGCACCAGGCCCGACGGTACCGTGAGTTACTCCGACGGCGCGAACGTCGCCGGCTTCGTCAAGGTCGCCGACGCGATGCTCGCGCAGGGCGTCATCTGAGGCCGTCGTAACGAAGGGCTGCAACACTTCCACGGGGAAGGCGACCGGCCTTCCCCGTGGAGGGGGAGCGATTCGCGGCAGCGACCGAGGAGACGGCACCCGGGTTCGACGGCCGGCGCCAGGATCATTACACTCGATGTTTTCGCACCACGTCACTGAAACCCGGCTCACAAGGGGGCAGACATGAGCGTCATCGAATCCATCCGGCCCCGCCTCGCGAAACTGACCGAGATACGCCGCGACCTTCACGCCCATCCCGAGCTCGCGTTCGCCGAACACCGTACCGCCGGGCTGATCGCGCGCCATCTCGAAGCCGCGGGCATCGAAGTCCACCGCGGCCTCGGCAAGACCGGGGTCGTCGGCGTCGTGCGCGGCGGCCGCAGCCTGCGGGCGATCGGCCTGCGCGCCGATATCGACGCGCTGCCGATGCAGGAGCGCAACGAGTTCGCCCACCGTTCCGTGCACGAAGGGTGCATGCACGCGTGCGGACATGACGGACATGCCACGATGCTGCTCGGGGCGGCCGAGGCGCTCGCGGCGCGACGCGATTTCGACGGCACGGTGTATCTGATTTTCCAGCCTGCCGAGGAGGGCGAAGGGGGCGGGCTGGCGATGATCGAGGACGGCCTGTTCGAACGTTTTCCGATGGAGTCCGTTTTCGGCATGCACAACTGGCCCGGCATGCCCGCTGGACAGTTCGGCGTGCGCAGCGGCCCGGTCATGGCGAGCGCCGACCGTTTCGACATCGAGGTGCTCGGCCACGGCGCGCACGCGGCGATGCCTCATCTGGGCGCCGACCCGGTGACCGCCGGGGCGGCCCTGGTGCAGGCGATCCAGACCATCGTCAGCCGTACCCTCGATCCGATCGACGCGGCGGTGGTTTCCGTCACGCGGTTCAATGCCGGCGAGGCGTACAACGTGATACCCGACCGTGCCCAGCTGTGCGGCACCGTGCGTGCGTTCAGCGAAGTCGTGCAGGACCGGGTCGAGTCGGCGCTGCGGCGCATCTGCGAGGGCGTCGCCGCGGCGTTCGATGTGAAGGTCACGCTGGATTACCGCCGCGGCTATCCGCCGACGATAAACAGCGCGGCGGAAGCTGCCGTCTGTGCGGAAGTCGCGAGCGAACTGGTCGGCTCGGTGAATGTCGCGACCGACACGCGCCCGAGCATGGGGGCCGAGGACTTTGCCTACTTCCTCCAGCGCAAGCCCGGCTGCTATGTCTGGATCGGCAACGGCGAGGGCGAGGGCGGGTGCATGCTGCACAACCCGACCTACGACTTCAACGACGACATCATCGCAACCGGCGTCGCGTACTGGGTCGAACTGGTGCGCAAGGTGCTGGCGCCGGCGCGATGAACGTACACGACAGGACGGTCCGGTCGACATGAAAACCCTCCGGCTCGCATGGCGCATGATGTTGCGCGACCTGCGCGCAGGCGAGCTGCTCCTGCTCGGCCTCGCCATCGTCATCGCGGTGGCGAGCCTGACGAGCGTCGGTTTCCTGGCCGACCGCGTGTCGCGGGGCCTCGACCGCGAAGCGAACCAGTTGCTCGGAGGCGACCTGCTGCTGCGCGCCGACCGGCCGTGGGACGGGCAATTCGCGGACGAAGCGCGGCGGCGCGGCCTGCGGACCGCCGAGACGGTGGTATTCACCAGCATGGTGAGCACGGCAGAGGCGGCCCAGCTGGCCGGCGTCAAGGCGGTCGAGGCGGACTATCCCCTGCGCGGCAGCGTGCGCGTCGCGCCCGGTCCGAACCTGCCGGATGCGGTTGCCGAGCGAATGCCGCAGCGCGGCGAAGTATGGCTCGACGAACGGCTGTTCGCCGCGCTCGGCGTCGCGGTCGGCGACATGGTGGGACTCGGACAGCTCGAGTTTCGCGTCGGCGCCATGGTCAGCTTCGAGTCGGACCGCGGCACGAACTTCTTCAGCCTGTTGCCGCGCGCAATCTTCAATGCGGCGGACCTGCCCGCAACAGGCCTGTTGATCGCCGGCAGCCGCGCGACGTGGCGGCTGCATCTGGCGGGCGAGCCGGACGCCGTCGCGGGCTTCGAACGGTGGGCGCGGCAGCGGCTCGGGCGCGGGCAGGCGGTCGAGAGCATCGAAAATGCGCGCCCCGAGGTGCGCGGCGCGCTCGACCAGGCGCAGCGCTTCCTGCGGCTCGCGGCGCTCCTCGCGGTAATCCTCGCCGCGGTCGCGGTCGGCCTCGCGGCGCGCCGCTTCATGCAGCGCCATCTCGACGGCTGCGCGGTGATGCGCTGCCTCGGCGCGGGCCAGGCGCAGGTGCTGTGGATCGTCGTCGGCGAGTTCGTGTTCTTCGGGCTCGTCGCCGCCACGCTCGGCGGCGTGGCCGGCTGGGTGGTGCAGTTCGGGCTCGCGGCGGTGCTCGCCGAAGTGATGGGGTCCGAGCTGCCGGCGCCGTCGCTGCGGCCGTTTGCGCACGGCCTGGCGGTGGGCATGGTGCTGCTCGTCGGCTTCGTGCTGCCGCAACTGCTGCGGCTCGGGAAGGTGTCGACGGTGCGCGTGCTGCGGCGCGAAATGGGCGCGGTCGAGCCGGTCAGCGGATTGGCATGGATCTGCGGGGCGGGTGCGCTGCTGGCGATCATTTTCTGGATTGCCGGCGACGTGAAGCTCGGGGCGACGGTCGCGGCAGGCTTCGTCGTCGCGCTCGGCCTGTTTGCGCTCGCGGCGTGGGGCGTATTGCATGTGATCGCCGGGTCCAGGAGCCGCCGCACGATCCGCCATGGCGGCTGGCGCTACGGGCTCGCGTCGCTCGCGCGGCGCATGGCGGGCAGCGTGATCCAGGCGACCGCGCTCGGGCTGGGCATGACGGCGCTGCTGCTGCTGACGCTGGTGCGTGCCGATCTGCTCGAGAACTGGCGCGGGATGACGCCGCCGGACGCGCCGAACCGCTTCATCATCAACATCCAGCCCGATCAGCGCGAAGCGCTCGCGGCGTTCTTCGTCGACCACGGACTCGTTGCCCCCGACATCATGCCGATGATCCGCGGCCGCCTGGTCGCGATCAACGACCGGCCGGTCGATCCGGACGATTTCGTCGATCAGCGCACGAAACGGCTCGCCGAACGGGAATTCAATCTGAGCTACGGCGCCATGCTTCCCGACGGGAATCGGGTCGCGGACGGACGCTGGCACGGCGAGCAGCGCGAACCTCAGTTCTCGGTCGAGAAAGGCCTCGCGCAGACTTTCGCGTTGAAGGTCGGCGACCGCGTGCGCTTCGATGTCGCAGGACGCCTTGTCGAGGCGCCGATCACGAGCGTGCGCGAGCTCGACTGGAATTCGATGCGCGTCAATTTCTTTTTCATCGCCGCGCCCGGCATGCTCGAAGGCGATCCGGCGAGCCTGATCACGAGCTTTCGTCTGCCGCCCGACAGGCACGCGTTCACGGCCGCGCTGGTGGCCCGCTTCCCGAACCTGTCCGTCATCGACGTCGGCGCGGTCATCGAGCAGGTCCGCTCGATGACCGACAAGCTGGTGCTGATCGTGCAGTTCGTGTTCGGCTTCGCGGTGCTGGCAGGGTTCGTCGTGCTCTACGCTGCGTTGCAATCGACGCACGACGAGCGCGACTACGAACTCGCGGTGCTGCGCACGCTCGGCGCGCGCAACCGCCAGCTGCGTGACGCGCTGCTCGCCGAATTTCTCGTGCTCGGCGGCGTCGCCGGGGCGCTGGCCGGCGTCGGTGCCACGGTGATCGGCTGGGCCCTTGCGCATTACGTGTTCAAGATGGCGTACGTGCCGGCGCCGTGGCCGACCGTGCTCGCGATCGTCATCGGCGCGGGCGGCGTGGTCGCCGGGGGCTGGCTCGGCACGCGCAAGCTGCTCGCGCGCCCGCCGCTCGCGAGCCTGCGCGCGTCGGCGTGATTCCGGCGCCGGCCGTCGGCATCTCCCTGCGGCGCTTCGGCCGACTATCTGCCGAGGTCCGGTGGCCCTGGCCGATGGTGCCGCCGCGGTTGTCGCAATCGGGCGGGGCGCGTCGAATCATCGTGGCTATAATCCGGCACGATTTCGAACGGAGTGCGGTGCGGATGCCTGAATACATGCTGCCCGGATTGGTGGCCGGACTGATCGTGATCGTCGTCTGGCTGGCGTGGCGCATGCGCCGGCTCGAACAGGATCTCCCCGAGGTGCTCGTCGGCGAAGTCGGCGCCGCGCTCGCCGGGCAGCACCGCGCGATGCTCGGCGACCTGCACGACGGCCTAGCGCGCCAGGCCGACCGGCTGGCGGAACATGCGCGCGCCGATCGCGACCTGCTGCAGCGCGGCTTGGCGGGCGCGTCGGGCCAGCTCGCTGCAAGCATCGAAGCGATGACGCGCAGCGTCGATCGTCGTCTCGAAACCCTGTCCGGCCACGTCAACGAGCGCCTCGACGAAGGCTTTCGCAAGACCAACGAGACGTTCACGAACGTCATGGCACGCCTCGCTACGATCGATGAGGCGCAGAAAAAGATCGACGGTCTGACAACGAACGTCGTCAGCCTGCAGGAACTGCTCGGCGACAAGCGCGCGCGCGGGGCGTTCGGCGAAGTCCAGCTCGAGGCGCTGGTGCGGAACATGCTGCCGCCCGATTCCTACGAATTCCAGCACACGCTGCCGAACAACGCGCGTGTCGATTGCGCGCTGCGCTTGCCCGAGCCGACCGGCCTGGTCGGCGTCGATTCGAAGTTTCCGCTCGAAAACTATCACCGCATGGTCGGCCAAGGCGTTTCGGACATCGACCGCAAGCTCGCGCAGACGGCGTTCCGCGCGGATGTCAGGCGGCATGTGGACGCGATCGCATCGAAATACATCATCCCCAACGTGACTTCCGACGGCGCGGTGATGTTCGTGCCTGCCGAGGCCGTGTTCGCGGAGATCCATGCCCATCATCCGGAGGTTGTCGCCTATGCGCAGGGGCGCCGGGTATGGATCGTGTCACCGACGACGCTGATGGCGGTGCTGAACACCGCGCGCGCAGTATTGAAGGACGTCGAGACGCGCAAGCAGGTGCACGTCATCAAGGATGCGCTCGGCAAGCTGGCGAAGGACTTTGCGCGCTTCGACGAACGCATGAACGCGCTCGCACGCCACATCGAGCAGGCGAGCAAGGATGTTCAGGACGTGCAGGTCAGCTCGCGCAAGATCACTGCGCATTTCCAGAAGATCGAATCGGCGCAGCTCGACCAGGGTGCCAGTGACGAACTGGTCCCGGTGGTGGTGGCGCACGCGAGGCGGGCGGAAGGCGGCGCGGGCTGATGGAGGACGGCATGCGTGCCGTCGGTGTGGCTCAGCCGCCGATGTAGGACATCTCGATCTTGCGCAGTCCGGCGGTGTTCGCGGTGCGGATCTCCGAGTAGCGGTCTTCCCGGTTGTGCCACACGCCGGCGATCGTCTGGTCGATCTCGGCATCGGAGACGCCCGCGCGCAACATGTCACGCAGATCGTGCCCGGTCTGTGCGAACAGGCAGGTGTAGAGTTTGCCTTCGGTCGACAGCCGGATGCGCGAGCAGGTCGAGCAGAATGCCTGCGTCACCGACGAGATGACCCCGATCTCCCCGGCGCCGTCGCGATAGCGCCAGCGTTCGGCGACTTCGCCGGTGTAGTTCGGATCGACCTGTTCGAGCGGGAAGACCTGGTCGATGCGTTGGATGATTTCACGCGACGGCACGACCGAATCCAGCTTCCAGCCGTTCGAGCTGCCGACGTCCATGAATTCGATGAAGCGCAGGATGTGGCCGCTGCCGCGGAAATGGCGCGCCATCTCGATGACGCCCTGGTCATTGACGCCGCACTTGACGACCATGTTCACCTTGATCGGTCCGAGCCCCGCATCCTTCGCCGCGGCGATGCCTTCGAGCACCGCCGCGACCGGGAAATCGGCATCGTTCATCAGCCGGAAGGTCGGATCGTCGATCGCGTCGAGGCTGACCGTCACGCGATCGAGGCCCGCGTCCTTCAAGGTCCGCGCCATCTTCGGCAGCAGCACGCCGTTGGTCGTGAGCGTCAGTTCGATGTCGGGAATCTGCGCCAGCATTTCGATGAGATTCTCGACATGCTTGCGCAGCAGCGGCTCGCCCCCGGTGATGCGGATCTTGCGCACGCCGCGTGCTGCAAAGCGGCGGGCGACGCGGGTGATTTCCTCGAACGACAGCAATTCCTTGCGCGGCAGGAACGGGTAGTCGGCACCGAACACCGAGCGTGGCATGCAGTAGATGCAGCGGAAATTGCAGCGGTCGGTGACGGAAATCCTGAGGTCCTGCACCGCCCGGTCCCGGCGATCCTTCAGCGGGCCGTGCGTCGGATAGGCGGTGCCAGGGACGACCGGTAAAGCGGTCGAAGGGCCTGGCTGGATCGGGATGATTTTCATGTGAGGCGGTTTTCGCTGAGAGCTTTTGGCGATTATCGGGCGCCGAGCCTGCAGATTCCTTGCCCTGGAGCAAGCAGCCAGGATGGCAGCCGATGACTTTATCCATTATCGGCAGCATCAACAGGGCGCGCAAGCCGGCCCGCTCCGGTACCTGAATCCATCGTGTTCCTCCGGGTCTGCGTACTGTGTCACGACGGGTTGCTGGTCCCGGTGGTTCGGAATCGGCTTGTCGGATATAAAGGCGAATTCTGGATTTCAACGGCTGTACGAGGCCGGACGGAGTGGTTCCGATGAGGGGAAGAGTCACCGAGACATCTACCGAAGAGCTCTACGAGCGGTTTCCGCATCTGCGGAAAATCGACCTGGTGTGGGGAAGCCCGGAGTGTCGGAAGTTCCTTTTCATGCTGATGACCGACACGCGCGGCGGTACGCGGCAGGGTTTTCCGCGGGAGCACGGCGCGACGATCATGTCGCTGCTTCTCGAGCACGACCGGCGTTTTCCGCAGTTCGAGAACGAGATCAGCGACCACGACCACCGCTGGGGGAACGACGTGCGGCGCAGGGATTATGGTTGATCGGCGGCTTGCCGTCCGGGCGGATTGAAGGTGATCATGACGGGAGCTTCGGGCAGGTTGGCCCGAAGCTCCCGTTTCATTTCGGCATCTGGAGAACGACGATATGGCCGATTTCGAGCCGCTGCCCGCGGACCGGCTGCGCGTGGTCTGTACCCCGGACGTATTCAAATTCGATTCGACGGCCGGTCTCCCCGATCTGCCGGGAGGGCTCGGGCAGGCACGGGCCGAGGATGCGCTGCGTTTCGGTCTTGCGATGCGCCAGCCCGGCTACCATGTTTTCGTCCTCGGTGAATCCGGCACCGGTCGCCACGTCGCGGTGCAGCGGCTGTTGCGCGAACTCGCGGACCAGGGCGAGGTGCCGCCGGATCTGTGTTATCTGCATAATTTCGATGATCCGCTGCGTCCGCGGCTGCTGACACTGCCTGCGGGACGAGGTGCGATGCTGCGTGCCGACATGCAGGCGTTCATCCGCGAATTGCGGCCGGCGATCGACGCCGCGCTCGACAGCGACACTTACAGCAGCCGCACCGAATCCTTGCAGGAAGCGCACAAGTCGCGCGAGGAAGCGGCGCTGCGTGAGCTCGGGCAGGCCTGCGCGGCGGAAGGAATTTCGCTGCTTAGAACACCCGAAGGCTTCGTCTTTGCGCCCATTCGCGACGGGGGGACGATGTCGCCGGAGGAGTTCGAGGTCTTGCAGCAGCCCGAGCGGGATGCGATCGAGGCCAAGGTCGGCGCATGGAGCGAGCGGCTCACCGATTTACTTGAGCAATTTCCCGGCTGGCGCAAGGAACTGTACGAGGCAATGAAGCGGGCCGCGCGTGACGCGCTGGCGCCGGCTGTGTCGCACCTGACACGGGGCTTGCGCGAGCGCTACGCAGACCTGGAGCAGGTGGGGAGCTTCCTTTCGGCGATCACCGCCGAATTGCTCGACAGTGGTGACGAGTGGGCTGGCGGGGAAGATGAGGAAGACGTCTCCGAGGACGAGGCGCGGACGCGATTCCACCGTTACCAGATCAACCTCCTCGTCGATCACTCATCGACGCGCGGAGCGCCCGTCGTGTACGAGGACAATCCGGGTTTCGTCAACCTTATCGGCCGCATCGAGCACATCGCGCAGATGGGCACGCTGGTGACGCACTTCAACCTGATCCGTGCCGGGGCGCTGCACCGGGCCTGCGGTGGCTACCTGGTCATCGATGTCGAGCGCCTGCTCGGGCAACCATTTGCGTGGGATGGACTCAAGCGGGTGCTGCGGGGGCGCGAGATCCGCATCGAGCCCCCGGCCGAGGCGCAGGGCTGGACCAGCATCGTGACCCTCGAACCCGAGCCGGTGCCATGCGACATCAAGGTCGTGCTGATCGGCGATCGCGAGCTGTTCTTCCTGCTGACCGAGCACGATCCTGATTTTCCCGAGCTGTTCAAGGTGGCTGCCGATTTCGACGACGATCTGCCGCGAACGGCCGAGAACGTCATGCGTTACGCGCATCTTCTGGCGACGCTCGCACGCACGGCGGGCCTGCTGCCGCTCGACCGGAGCGGCATCGCCGGCATGGTCGAACACGGCGCCCGCGTTGCCGAAGACGGCGGGCGGCTGACGCTGCAGACTCGCCTGCTCGCCGATGTGATGCGCGAGGCCGATTACCATGCGCGCAGCGCGAAGCTGACGATCATCGGGCGTGCGCAGGTCGATCTCGCCGTGGCTTCGCGTGCACGGCGTTATGCGCGCTACTCCGAGCGGGTGCTGGAAGCGATGGTCGAGGGGACGACGCTGATTTCGACGTCGGGCGAACGCTGCGCCCAGATCAACGGCCTGGTGATCGTCGACATGGCGGGAGAGCGCTTCGGCCACCCGGTGCGGATCACTGCGACGGCGCGGCTCGGTGAAGGCGACGTCATCGATATCGAACGCGAAATCGAGCTCGGCGGAGCGATCCACTCGAAAGGCGTGCTGATTCTCTCGGCTTTCCTGGCATCCCGCTATGCCCGCCATCAGCCGCTGTCGTTGTCGGCGAGTCTCGTGTTCGAGCAGTCGTACGTGCCGGTCGAAGGCGACTCCGCGTCGCTCGCCGAGCTGTGCGCCCTGCTGTCCGCGCTCGCGCAGGTGCCGATCCGCCAGTCGTTCGGCGTTACCGGATCGGTCAATCAGCTTGGCGAGGTCCAGGTGATCGGCGGCGTGAACGAAAAAATCGAAGGGTTCTTCGACCTCTGCGCGATACGCGGGCTGACCGGGGAGCAGGGCGTCGTGATCCCGTCGGCGAGCGTGCGGCACCTGATGCTGCGGGACGATGTCGTCGAGGCGGCGCGAAACGGACGGTTTCATATCTACAGCGTCGCAACGGTCGATGAGGCGATGACCGTGCTGACGGGGCTGGCCGCCGGCACGCCCGATGCGAAGGGCGTCATGCCGAAGGAGAGCATCAATCGCCGCGTCGCGTCGGCGCTCGCCGCAATGACGGCGGCGAAGCATGCGTTTGCCGAGGGACCGGGGCATACGCACCGCCACCGCAGGCGCAGCGATCATTGAGGCGCGGCCCTGCGTGGGCGGGGCAAGGCAGGAATTGAATTTGCTTCGGGTAGTGTCTCTGCCCATCCTGGAGCCTACGATGATCTCGAGTGCCATTGAATTGTCCAGGCAGGAACGGGTTCCCCATCGATGGCACGTCCTCAAGATATTGCGTGCGATGCGATCGGGACATCCGTTCATACGAATTCTGGATGTGTCGTGCCTCATGTACCTTGAAGGTGTTCCGCTGGCGGTGCATTTTTTCGGATATCTGGAGCGCAACGGCTACATCGCCCCCCGCGCGAGGGTGGGCCTGCTCGCGCACTACTACACGCTCACCTCCGACGGGATCACGTTGTACGAGGAAGGGGAACGCTGGTGGGGCTCGCTGGGGTGGCAGCAAAAGCTCTGGGTGATCTGGCGAGGGTAGATTTTGCGCAACTGTCCCGCTTTGCGTGGTCCTCGACGATCGACACCGCGTCGGCTCCGACAGGCTTGATCAGGCCACTGCGTATCGATCGTCGACGAGCCGGATACGGCCGGTTGCGAGGAGCGCGTCGAGCCGTTCGCCCAAAGCGCCAGCAATGCTGGCCGAGGCGCGTCCAAAGCCCAGGGCCTCGAGGGCGCTGCTGATGGCCGCATCCCGATCCACCGAGAAACCGGCCTGGATCGCCTGCAGCAGCGCGACGTCCAGCTCCTCCGGCGAGACCCATTCGATCCTGCGCTCGGCCGGCGCGAAGGCGCTGCGACTTCTGGCTTGCACCTCGCCGCGGGGTTGGGTATGGATGAATGCGCCTGCCTGATTGAACAGCCCGGAGCGCACACCGTGTTCGACCGCCCTTGAAACTGCCTGCGTGATGCGACTGCCGGCCCGGCTCACGCCGAAGGCCTCCATGAGACGCCGGGTCACCTCGGCTTCATGGACCGGCGCCTCGATCGCCACAACCTTCTGTATGAGGTCCGCCAGTTGCGGGACGGCGACCTCGTGGATCGCCTCGGCGCCTGTCCAGCGCGGCAGAGCGGCTTTGCGGTAAGTCGCTGCCGCAGGGGAAATCGTCTCCGCGTCGGGCTGCGCACGCTCTATAAGGGGCGCGTTCACGGGCTTGACGGCGGGTTGAACAGCGCGGGCCGCCTTGCGCAGTGCGCGCGCGGCCTCGATCGCGGCGATCGCGCGGTCGAGTTCCCGTCCGGGATCGCGAAACCAGTCGGTGCTCCAGATCCGGTGGAAGGTCCAGCCGAGGCCTTCCAGAACGCCCTGGCGCAGGCGGTCCCGGTCGCGGGCCGAACGCGAGCTGTGATAGGCGGCTCCGTCGCATTCGATCGCCAGCACGTAACGACCCGGCAGCTCCGGGTCCTTGACCGCCATGTCGATGAAATACCCCGCCGTGCCAACCTGGGGTTCGATCCGGTAGCCGCGCGCCTGCAGCGCGGTCATCACTTCGAGCTCGAACGGCGAGTCCGGCGCGCGGCCGGTTTCCCGCGGAATGTCCAGCACGCGGGTTTCGGCGTACTTGAGGAAGTGCTTGAGGGCCCGCACGCCGTGGCTCGCAGTCTCGTCGATGTCGAGTTCCTCGCCGCGGAAGTTGCTGAAGACGGTCATGCCCATCTTCGCGCGGCTGATGAGTACGTTCAGGCGCCGCTCGCCGCCCTCGCGGTTGAGCGGACCGAACTCCTTTGCGATACGTCCGGACTCGTTGCGCCCGTACCCGATGCTGATGAAAATGCGATCGCGCTCGTCGCCCTGCACGTTTTCCAGGTTCTTGACGAAGAACGGCTCGGTCGGATGCGCCTCGGTGAAGAACCGCTCCGGCCCGGGCGATTTGCGTCGCAACAACTCCAGCTCCACCTGGATCAGGTCGCGCTGCGCGACGCTGAACGCCACCACGCCCAGCGACAAACCCGGGTGCGTCGTCGCATGCTCCATCACCGCCTTTGCGACCGCGCAGGCTTCGTCGCGGTTGGTCCGCGTGCGCCCGCGGTCGTACAGCGCATGCGGAAGACAAACCATTTCCAGGCCCGTCGCCAATGCGTTTGTGCCCGACGAGGGGAAAATGGTGAGCTTGCGCTCGTAGAACTCGACATTCGATACGGCGATCAGCGATTCATGGCGGCTGCGGTAGTGCCAGCTCAGGTAGCGCTCCTGGGCGCCACGCGCGCGGAAAAGGGACAGCACGCTCTCGATGTCGGCGGTCACGTTGTCCTCTTCGTCGAATTCGACGTCCCGTCCGAAAAAATCGGTGGGCGGCATCTGGCGCGTGTCGCCGACGACGATCGCCTGCCGACCCCGCAGCAGCGCGCCGAACGCATCGACCGCCTTCACCTGCGAGGCTTCGTCGAAGATGACGACGTCGAACTCGACTTTGCCGGGCGGCAGGAAGCTGGCAATGGACATCGGGCTCATCATGAAGACGGGCTTGATCGCCTGCACCGCGCGGCCGGCCTGCTCCATGAGCTGGCGGATCGGCATCAGGCGCCGCTTCTTGTTGGCCTCGTTGCGCACGACGGCCATCTCCCCCGGATCGGAAAGACGCGGCTGGGTCTCCCAGATCTGCTTGGCGAGGCTGGCCTGCGTGTGGCCCAGGGACTGCTGGTCGAGGTGGCGGAAGCGGTCGATGAGGTGTGCCTGCTTGACCCGGTCGAACCGGGCGAGCGCGGGCGAGGCGCCGTAGGCCTGTGCGACGAGGCCGGCATACCAGCTGTAGTCGAACGCATGAACGAGGTCGTCCGCGTCGCGCTCCCAGCCCGCTGCCGCCTGTGCCACCTCCGGCAATCCGAGGGCGGCGAGTTCGTCCCGGAGGTCATTGAAGCGGATCATCTCGTAGATCGCCGGCATCGCATCGAGCCACGTCGAAAGCTGCTCGCGCAGCTCGACAAAAGGGGAGTCGAGGAGCGTGGAGGCCGGCCGGTTCCGGGCGAAACCCAGAAGGTCGACGATCGTCGTGACCCGCGCGCGCAAGTCGCCGACAGCGGTATGAATCGCGGCGATCGAGGTGCCCGGACGGCCGGCATCGGGATGGCCGGCGAGGAACGCGACGATGCCGGCAGGCAGCTGCCCTTTGCCCACGTCGCCGTGCAGTGCGATGACCCATTCGCTCGCTCGCCCGAGGGCTTCCCAGTCGGAACGTTCGCCCATCCACTGGGTGCCGAAAAGCGCTTCGCCGAGCGCGAGATGCTCGTCGTAAGTGCGCTTGCTCAGCTGGTAGCCGAGGATGCCATCCACCAGCGCGAGCGTCGAGGCGTTGTCCTTGGGCAGCGGCTTTTTGCACAGGCCCTGAAGGCGAGCCCGCGCACGTCGATAGGCGCCCGAGAAAACGCGCCACCACTTTTCGCCCAGCTCCGCGAGGTGCTGGCGCTCGGTCAGCAGGTCCTGTTCCCATGCCTGTTCGATCAGCATGTCGTCGTGCGCGCTACGCGCCGAGGCCATCGCACGTCCGGCCGCGATGAGCGCCCGGATGGTTTCGGGGCGGGTCCGCCAGTCTGCGCTAACCAGCCGTACGCCGGTCAGCGGGGGCGCTTCGGCCGCGCGCCGGGCCGTGCGGCAGATCACCTCGACATCGTGGAGCGTTGCCGGCCGTTCGAGTTCGAGGTGGGCGGCCAGTTGCCCGGCCGACTCCGACATGCGGGACACCAGCGTGACGGCGTGCTTTAGCTCCTCCGTGACCCGCGCCTGCTCGACGGGCGAGAACGTCGTGCACGCGGTACCGTAGAACGTATTGAGCGACGGCCGGCCGTTTTCCCGCAGGTGACGCGCCAGCTCCGCGACTTTCTCGCGCGCTTGGGTCTGGTCCCGCTGGGACCAGGACTTCATGGTCTCGAAGGACCATGCCGGCAAGCCCTCATTTTTGCGCTTGATGCGCAAATAATGGCCCAGCGCGGTGATGAAGGGGACGGCGCTCGTGCCGATGGCCGTATTGACTGCCTCGCAATACGCATTCAGCTCGTCGCGCACGTCCTTGAGTGCCGCCAGATCGTCCGCGCCATCGGCCGCGAGCGGGCGACCTTGCTGCAACGTGCGTTCGAGTTCCCGAATCACCGATTGCTTGGTCGCCTTGTGACTATGCAATTCCAGGACCGCGTCGCCCAGGTGACATTCGTCGAGGCGGCGCTTGACCACTTCGAGCGCCGC
This sequence comes from Aromatoleum anaerobium, assembly GCF_012910705.2. GTDB lineage: Bacteria > Pseudomonadota > Gammaproteobacteria > Burkholderiales > Rhodocyclaceae > Aromatoleum > Aromatoleum anaerobium. Next base: position 30,179 of record NZ_WTVG02000033.1, read on the forward strand.
CATCTTCTCGGCAACGAAAAGCACTTTTTTGCCGCCGCCCAACAGCTCCGCGATGATGTTTGTGATGGTCTGGGATTTCCCCGTGCCCGGCGGTCCCTGGATCACCAGGTTGCGGCCTTCCCGCGCCTCGAGGATCGCCATTGTCTGGCTGCTGTCGGCGTCACGCACGAAGCGCACTTCGCCCGGCTCGATGATCGTATCAAGGCGAGTGTCGTCGGTGACGAAAGCCGTCTCGTTCGAAAAGCCTTCGCCCAGCAGGCGCCCAAGAACCGGATGTTCGCTGGGGCGCTTGTCCTCGGGCCAGATTGCCTCGTCGAGGTCGTTGAACATGAGGAATTTGCCGAACGAGAAAAACCCGAGGTGGATCTCGTCCGGCACCACTTTCCAGCGCGGCTGCTTCGAAACGCACCCGGAAACGGCCTCGTAGAACGAGTCTGTGCCCGGCATCTCGGATGCGTCGGCGTTCGCATCGGCAATGTATCGCGGCAGATCGAGCGCAAAATCCGTTTTCAGCTTCGCCGCAAGCGACAGGTTCTGAACCAGGTCATCCTCGCTGTAGCGCAGCCGGAAGATATCCCGGGTGCCGGTGCGGGACAGCTCGACGGGCACGAGCAGCAGCGGTGCCTTGCGAAGCTTGTCGGAAGATTCGGCTTCGTACCAGTGCAGGAAACCCAGGGCGAGAAAAAGGATGTTTACCCCTTGCTCCTGGATGAAGGTCTGCGCTTCGGTGTGAATTTTCAGCAGGCTGAGGAATAGCCGTTCCTCGGGGAGAGCCGTCTGCAGCTTGGTATCCGTGTGCTGTTTGGCAATACCGCCGGCGGCGGCGTCCTCCTCATCGAGCCAGTCGAAGTCGCCGAGTTCTTCGACGAGGGCAATTGTCGCCGCGTCTTGGGCGGGGGCGCCGACTTCGTTGCGGTCTTCACGCGGTCCCCCAGCCATGTCCTGAGCGGAGTCTGTCCTGGCGATGCCATTCCCGGCCTCTTTCCCGCCCTTCGTCCCTTTCTCGGGTGCGGGCACGAACGTCATGGCCTTGTTCTGCCGGTACACGAGCTGGAGGATCTGCTCGGAGCGTTCACCGACGATCGCCAGGCTCTTGGGGCCGCTGCGAAAGTTGATCATCGTGTTGCGCAGCCCTATGTCGAGGAGGTCTTTTCGACTGCTGGCAAGCTTCTTTTTAATCTCTGCGTGCGACATTCACGTTACCTATTCAACGTCAGCCCGGGCACAGGATACCGGACCCATAAAGCCGATCAATGGTAAGCGAATACGGTCTCTTTCCGATGGCTGCCGAAGTCCCGACGAACCGAAGCTGCCGATCAAAGCGATGCGACCGGAAATGGACCAGAAAAAGAAAAAGGCCAACCTGTGAAGGCTGGCCTTGAATCCTGCTTTTCCTGGCTCCCCGACCTGGGCTCGAACCAGGGACACACGGATTAACAGTCCGTTGCTCTACCGACTGAGCTATCGGGGATCGGTACGGTGTCCGGCGAGAACTTCGCCCGGACCAAATTGGCTCCCCGACCTGGGCTCGAACCAGGGACACACGGATTAACAGTCCGTTGCTCTACCGACTGAGCTATCGGGGAATTGAGCCGCGCAGTATAGATATCCGGCGCGGACCCGTCAATATTTGACCCAGATGATTTTCACGCCTTCGCGACGGATGCGATCGCCTTCGCGACGTAGCCGATATTGCGCGAGTTCAGCGCTGCGAGGCAGATCCGTCCCGTCGACACTGCGTAGATGCCGAACTCGCTCTTCAGCTGCTCGACCTGCGCGGCCGACAGGGCGGTGTAGGAGAACATGCCGCGCTGCTCGATGACGAACGAGAAATCCTGGGCGACGCCGGCGGCTTTCAGGCTCTCGACCAGGCCGACGCGCATCGCCCGGATACGATCGCGCATGCCGGCGAGCTCGTCTTCCCACATCTGGCGCAGTTCAGGGGCGTTCAGCACTGCAGCGACGACTGCGCCGCCGTGGGTCGGCGGGTTCGAGTAGTTCGTGCGGATGACGCGCTTGACCTGCGACAGCACGCGAGCGGCTTCGTCCTTGTCCGCAGTGACGATCGACAGCGCGCCGACGCGCTCGCCGTACAGGGAGAACGACTTCGAGAACGAACTGGAGACGAAGAACTGCAGGCCGCTGGCGGAGAACAGGCGCACGGCAACTGCGTCCGGCTCGATGCCGTCGGCGAAGCCCTGGTAGGCCATGTCGAGGAAGGGCACGAGGCCGCGCGCGCGGCAGGCCTCGACCACTTCGCCCCACTGCGCTTCGGTGAGGTCGGCGCCGGTCGGGTTATGGCAGCACGCGTGCAGCACGACGACGGAGCCGGCAGCCAGTTCACCGAGCTTCGCTTTCATGCCCGCGAAGTTCACGCCGCGCGTCGCCGGATCGTAGTACGGGTAGGTGTCGACCGCGAAACCGGCGGACTCGAAGATCGCGCGGTGGTTTTCCCAACTCGGGTCGGAGATGTAGACGGTTGCGGCCGGGTTCAGCCGCTTCAGGTAGTCGCCGCCGACTTTCAGCGCGCCGGTGCCGCCGAGCGCCTGGATCGTCACTACCTGGCCGTTCGCGATCAGCGCGGAATCCTTGCCGAACAGCAGGTTCTGCACCGCGTTGTTGTAGGACGGAGCACCTTCGATCGGCTGGTAGCCGCGCGGCGGCATTGCCTCGAGGCGCGCTTTTTCGGCCGCCTTCACTGCGGCCAGCAGCGGAATCTTGCCGTTGTCGTCGTAATAGACGCCGACGCCGAGGTTGACCTTGTCGGTGCGGGTATCGGCGTTGAAGGCCTCGTTCAGGCCGAGAATCGGGTCACGGGGCGCCATCTCGACGGCGGCGAAGATCGAAGGCATAAACAACTCCAGGTTGGGCGGGCGCGCGGTCCGGCCCGAAACCTCCTCTCGAGGTTCGGGTCCATGCTGCCGTGCTTTGAGCCGCGTTTTGGGAAATAATGGGCTTCTTGCCGTGGCCATTCCGTTCTGGACGGCAACCCGGCAAGCGCCTGAAACAGCCGGAAATTTTAGCATGACGAGTTCGACCGACAGCGCTCCGGTGATCACTTTCGCGGGCAGTCCGTTCCGCCTTCACCAGCCATTCCCGCCCGCCGGCGACCAGCCCGCGGCGATCGACCTGCTTACCGAAGGGATCGCCGACGGACTGATGTACCAGACCCTGCTCGGCGTGACCGGCTCGGGCAAGACCTACACGATGGCGAACGTCATCGCCCGCTGCGGCAGGCCGGCGCTCGTGCTTGCGCCGAACAAGACGCTCGCGGCGCAGCTCTACGCGGAGTTCCGCGAATTCTTCCCCGAAAACGCCGTCGAGTATTTCGTCTCGTACTACGACTATTACCAGCCCGAAGCCTACGTGCCGTCGCGCGATCTCTTCATCGAGAAGGACTCCAGCATCAACGAGCACATCGAGCAGATGCGCCTGTCGGCGACGAAGAGCCTGATGGAGCGGCGCGACGTCGTCATCGTCGCGACCGTGTCGTGCATCTACGGCATCGGCGACCCGGTCGACTACCACGCGATGATCCTGCACCTGCGCGAAGGCGAGCGCATCGCGCACCGCGACCTCGTGCAGCGTCTCGTCGCGATGCAGTACACGCGTTCGGACATCGATTTTCGCCGCGGCACTTTCCGCGTGCGTGGCGACGTCATCGACGTTTTTCCGGCCGAAAACGCCGAACTTGCGGTGCGCATCGAGCTGTTCGACGACGAAGTCGAACATCTGACGCTGTTCGATCCGCTCACCGGGCACCTGAAGCAGAAGCTCGTGCGCTTCACGGTGTATCCGTCCAGCCACTACGTGACGCCGCGCGCGACGGTGCTCAAAGCGATCGAGGCGATCAAGGACGAACTGCGGGACCGGTCGGCGTATTTCCAGACGTCGGGCAAGCTCGTTGAGGCGCAGCGCATCGAGCAGCGCACCCGCTTTGATCTCGAAATGCTCAACGAGATGGGCTTCTGCAAGGGCATCGAGAACTACTCGCGCCACCTCTCGGGACGCGGGCCGGGCGAGCCGCCGCCGACGCTGATCGACTATCTGCCGCCGGATGCGCTGCTGTTCGTCGACGAGTCGCACGTGTCGATTCCGCAGGTCGGCGGCATGTACAAGGGGGACCGCTCGCGCAAGGAAAACCTCGTCGGCTACGGTTTTCGGCTGCCGTCCGCGCTCGACAACCGCCCGCTGAAATTCGAGGAATTCGAGCGCTTGATGCCGCAGACGATTTTCGTTTCGGCGACGCCTTCGACCTATGAAGCCGAACACCAGGGGCAGGTGGTCGAGCAGGTCGTGCGCCCGACCGGGCTGATCGACCCGGCGATCGACGTCCGGCCGGCCACCACGCAGGTCGACGACCTGCTGTCCGAAGCGAAGCGCCGCATCGCCGCCGGCGAGCGCGTGCTGGTCACGACGCTGACCAAGCGCATGGCGGAGGATCTGACCGACTATCTGGCCGAGAACGGGATTCGCGTCCGCTACCTGCACTCCGACATCGACACGGTCGAGCGCGTCGAGATCATCCGCGATCTGCGCCTCGGAAAGTTCGACGTGCTCGTCGGCATCAACCTGCTGCGCGAGGGCCTCGACATCCCCGAAGTGTCGCTGGTCGCGATCCTCGATGCCGACAAGGAAGGCTTCCTGCGCTCGGAGCGCTCGCTGATCCAGACGATCGGGCGCGCCGCCCGGCACATCAACGGCCGTGCCATCCTCTACGCCGATGTCGTGACCCGGTCGATGCGTGCGGCAATCGACGAGACCGAACGACGACGGGCCAAGCAGGTCGCCTTCAACCAGGCAAACGGCATCGTGCCGAAGACAGTGAGCAAGCGGATCAAGGACATCATCGACGGCGTCTACGGAGGTGACGAGGAGCGCGAGGGGCGAACCGCGGCCGAATCGCCGCCCGAGTACTTTTCGATGGACGAGAAGACCGTGGCAAAATCGATCCGCAAGCTGGAAAAAGAAATGCAGGAGCATGCCCGCAACCTGGAGTTCGAGAAGGCGGCCGCCGCACGGGATGAGCTGTTCCGGCTGCGGCAGCGGGCGTTCGGCGCCGACCAGCATGGCACCTCATGAAGGAGGAAAGATTGACCAAGATCCTGTTTGTCTGCACGGGCAATATCTGCCGCTCGCCGACCGCCGAAGGCATAGCCCGTCACCGGATCGAAGCGGCCGGACTGTCCGCGGCGATCATGGTGGATTCGGCCGGAACCTACGGCGCCCACGTCGGGGAGCTTCCCGACCCGCGCGCCCGAAAAGCCGCAGAAAAGCGGGGCTACGATCTTTCCACGCTGCGTGCGCGAAAACTGGAGACGGCCGATTTCCAGAATTTCGATCTGCTTCTGGCAATGGATGCGGGCCATCTCGAGATCATGCGTGGCACCTGCCCGGAAGTTTATCGGCCGAAACTGCAACTGTTCATGAACTACGCCCGCAGGCACCCGCTGAGCGAGGTGCCGGATCCCTACTTCGGCGGCGAGAACGGTTTCGAGGTGGTGCTGGATTACTGCGAGGATGCCGTCGAAGGTCTGCTCGAGGAGATCATCGGGCGTTGAGGTGAACAAGAGCCCGCCCGCCGCTTCCGGCACGGCGGCAGGATGCCAGGACTGCAGCGCGAAAAAATGGGGCCCTCCACGAGGAGGGCCCCATTCGCGCCAAGACGCCGCAAGGCTTATTTGGAGTGGGTTTCGACCTGCTGCAGCGGTTCGTTGACGATGACCGGCGCCGGACGCGGACGGCGTCCCAGCGGCGGGGCAGGAGTCTCGTCCGCCGTACTCGCCAGTTCCTGCACCTTGTCGCGGCTGGTCTCGATCATCACGAGGCCGCTTTCGGCCAGGTTCACCCCCAGGTCGATCGGAGCGGAGGGCGCCCGGGACTCAGCGGTCCTGACTTCGGCTTCGGGCATGGCGACTTCGGTTTCCGGCGCGACATTTTGCGCGGGAGCCGCAGCGGGTGCCTGCTCGGCCTCGGCCTCCGCCAATTCCTCGCGCGCGGATGCCTGTACCGGTTCGCGGCCTGCAGGGGCAAAAGGCTCCATGAGGCCGGCCTGCAGCGATTCGCGCGCACGCTCGGCAGCTTCGATCGCTGCTTCCGGTGCAATTTTCGCTTCGAGTGCCGGTTCAATCGCAGCTTCTCTTTCGGCCACAGGTTGCGCAGCGGCTTCGAGCTTCACCGGCGCCAGCGCCGGCTCGGCTTCCGCGGGCGATTCAGCCTCGATATTGGCTGCCGGATGCAGAGAGACAGGCAACGGTGCGGCTTCGGCTGTGACAGCGACGGGTTCCGGCGAGGTAGCGGCGACAGGCAGCGGGGCGGCAGCTTCCGCGGCAGCGACGGACAACTCGGCCGGGGCCTCGGCAACCGCCTCGGCACTGACGGCTTGTGTCGTTTCCGGTGCTGTTTCGATGCTCGGCATAGCCGCTTCGGCCGAGCTATCCGCGGTTTCGTCGCCCGATGCGGCAACTTCTGTCTGCTGTTCGGTTCCGCGCCGGTCACGGCGGCCGCGGCTGCGGCGACGACGCTTCTCGGCAGCGCCCTCTTCGGCGGCGGGAACGATTGCTCCGGCCTCCATCGGCGCGACCGGGGCGGCGGCGATTGCGACGGTACTGACCGGCAATTCCACGACGTTGTCTACTACGGCCTCACCCTGCTTCGGCTGACTGCGCGGGCCACGGCCCTGGCGCGTACGGCCGCCGTTGTCACGCTCCGGACGTGCCGGCCTGTCGCCGCGCTCGACGACCGCCTCGGGTCGTTCTGTACGCTCGGGCCGTTCGGGTCGCTCCGCGCGTTCGCTGCGCATCGACCCTCTTGCAGCCTGGGCGGCCAATGTCGAGTCGTCACGCTCACCCCGTTCGGTGCGTTGCTGGCCATCGCGACGGTTGCGATTGTTGCCGCGGCGAGTATCGCTGCGCTCGACCCGCGGGCGGGGCTCCTGCTTCTGGGCAACCTCCGCAACCCTCTGCGGCGTCACGGCCGGCTTCTCGCTGCGCAGCCAGCCGAACAGGCGCTGGAACAGTCCGGCGGGCTTCGCCACGGGGGTGGGCGCCGCCACCGGTTCGGGTTTCGGTTCGACGATCGGGGCGGGCTGGGCCGGCGAGATTCCCTTCACCACGGCTTCCGCGCGCGGCGGCTTGTTGTCGTCCTTCGACGGCAGCCGCAGATCGACTTCCGCAGGTTTGCCGACCATCTGGTAGCTCGCCAGCGCGACCTCTTCCTGGTTCAGCTGGTCATGGCGCAGACGAATGATTTCGTGGTGCGGCGTCTCCAGGTGGCGGTTCGGGATGATGATCAGCTGGATCTTGTGGCGGACCTCGATATGCGCGATGTCCACGCGCTTCTCGTTGAGCAGGAAGGTCGCGACGTCGACCGGAACCTGCAGATGCACGGCGCCGGTGTTTTCCTTCATCGCCTCCTCTTCGAGGATGCGCAGGATGTGCAGCGCCGACGATTCGGTGCTGCGGATGTGGCCCGTGCCGTTGCACCGCGGGCACGGGATATAGCTGGTTTCGGCGAGCGCCGGGCGCAGGCGCTGGCGCGACAGTTCGAGCAGGCCGAAGCGGCTGATCTTGCCCGTCTGGACGCGCGCACGATCATGCCGCAGCGCGTCCCGCAGCAGGCCTTCGACTTCGCGCTGGTTCTTTTGCGACTCCATGTCGATGAAGTCGATGACGATCAGGCCGCCGAGGTCGCGCAAACGCAGCTGGCGCGCGATTTCCTCGGCCGCTTCGAGGTTGGTGCGAAACGCGGTTTCCTCGATGTCCGCACCCTTCGTCGAGCGCCCGGAGTTCACGTCGATCGACACCAGCGCCTCGGTGTGGTCGATGACGACTGCCCCGCCGCTCGGCAGGGTGACCTGACGCGAGTACGCGGATTCGATCTGGTGCTCGATCTGGAAGCGCGAGAACAGCGGCACGTCGTCGCTGTAGCGCTTGACGCGGTTGACGTTCGCCGGCATCACGTGTGACATGAACTGCCGCGCCTGTTCATACACGTCGTCGGTGTCGATCAGGATTTCGCCGATCTCGGGCTGGAAATAATCGCGGATCGCACGGATCACGAGGCTGCCTTCCTGGTAGATCAGGAAAGCGCCGGACTGCGACTGCGCTGCGCCATCGATTGCGCGCCACAGTTGCAGCAGGTAGTTCAGGTCCCACTGCAGCTCTTCGGCGTTGCGGCCGATTGCGGCGGTGCGCGCGATCAGGCTCATGCCGGACGGAATTTCGAGCTGATCCATGACGTCGCGCAGCTCGGTGCGTTCGTCACCCTCGACGCGGCGCGACACGCCGCCGCCGCGCGGGTTGTTCGGCATCAGGACAAGGTAACGGCCCGCCAGCGAAATGTAGGTGGTGAGCGCCGCGCCCTTGTTCCCTCGTTCGTCCTTTTCGACCTGGACGATGAGTTCCTGACCTTCCTTCAGCGCGTCCTGGATGCGGACCTTGCCGACATCGGCGCCGGTGGCGAAATAGGTGCGGGAAATTTCCTTGAACGGCAGAAATCCGTGTCGCTCGCCGCCGTAATCGACGAATGCGGCTTCAAGACTCGGTTCGATGCGGGTGATGACGGCCTTGTAGATGTTGCTCTTGCGTTGTTCCTTGGCGGCCGATTCGATATCGAGGTCGATCAGTTTCTGACCGTCCACGATCGCGACGCGCAATTCCTCGGCCTGCGTCGCGTTGAAAAGCATGCGCTTCATTTATGTCGTTCCCCCGCGCGGAACCCACGGGCAGGACGAACGGCGCGCACCATCGCGCTTACTACGAGATCAGGAGCGGGTAGTGATGCCTACTTTTTTCTGGTCGGTAATGGGCTGTGATGGGTCGGCTGGTCGAATTCTCGCGTGTTCCCGCCGAAGGCCGGAACCCTTGATCCTGCGTGTGCGTTACGCGTCTAGATTCAATCAAATGGATTGAAGTTTGTCGATTGCGTTACCATCAATGCCTTTTTTGGCAGCGCTGGCACGTTTTGGTTGCCCGGGAGCTCGCATTCGGGCTCGTTGTCGTCCGTCCGCATCCGCTTTCGTGCGCGAGGGACTTCGACTGCAACCGGGGCCAACCGGGACCAAGTATATTTCAGGATGATGGAACAAGGCAAAGCGATTGCGGTACGGCGCGAGCGGGTGGACGAGGCGGCGGCCGGCCAGCGTATTGACAACTACCTGTTGCGGATCTGCAAAGGCGTGCCGAAGAGCCACGTCTATCGCATCCTGCGCAGCGGCGAGGTCAGGGTGAACGGCGGGCGGGTCGCCCCGACGTACCGTCTCGCGGAGAACGACGAAATCCGTATTCCCCCGATCCGGCTGGCCGAAAAGGCGACAAGCGGGCCCGCTCCGGCCGGAGAACCGCTGCCGGTGGTGTTCGAGGATGAAGCGCTGCTGGTGGTGGATAAACCGTCGGGCAAAGCGGTGCATGGCGGCAGCGGCGTGAGCTTCGGCGTCATCGAACAGCTGCGCAGCCAGCGGCCCGATGCGCGGCTGCTCGAGCTCGCGCATCGCATCGACCGCGAGACCTCCGGTTTGCTGGTGATCGCGAAGAAACGCTCGGCGCTGACTGCGCTGCACGACATGATGCGCGAGGGCCGCGTCGAAAAGCGTTACCTGACGCTGGTTGCCGGCCGCTGGGCGAACCCGCTGCAGCATGTCAAGGAACCGCTGTTCAAGTACCTCACCCCCGAAGGCGAACGGCGCGTGAGGGTGAGCAGTGACGGAAAGGCTTCGCACAGCATCGTCAGGCTGGTGCGGCGGTGGTCGCGGTTCAGCCTCCTCGAAGTCGAACTCAAGACCGGACGCACGCACCAGATCAGGGTGCACCTCGCCCATCTGGGTTTTCCGCTGTGCGGCGACGACAAGTACGGGGATTTCGCGCTGAACAAGTCCCTCGAAGCCGAAGGCCTGAAGCGGATGTTCCTGCATGCGGCGCGGCTGTCCTTCGCTCACCCGCTGACGGGCGAGGCGATTACGCTGACAGCCGATCTGCCCGCCGAATTGCAGTCCTTCCTCGCCCACCTCGACGCCACGGAGCCGCGCAAGCATGGCTGACCGCTACGATCTAATCGTTTTCGACTGGGATGGCACGCTGATGGATTCGGCTGCGGCGATCGTCGCGGCAATCCTGGCCGCGTCGCGCGACCTGAACCTGCCCGAGCCTTCGGAAGAGCGCGCACGCCATGTGATCGGCCTCGGCCTGTCGGACGCGTTGCGCCATGCGGTGCCCGAACTGGCTGAAAACGACTACCCGCTGATGGTCGAGCGTTATCGCTTCCATTACCTGTCACGCGACCACGAGTTGACGCTTTTCCCCGGCGCGGCCGCGATGATTGCGCAGCTTGCCGCGACGGGACGCAGCCTTGCGGTCGCGACCGGCAAGAGCCGGCTCGGGCTCGGGCGGGCGCTGGAGCAAACAGGCCTGGGGCCGTATTTCCATACCACGCGTTGCGCCGATGAATGTTTTTCGAAGCCTCACCCGGCGATGCTCGAAGAGATCATGCACGAACTCGGGATTGCCAAGCATCGCACGCTGATGGTGGGCGACACCACGCACGACCTGCAGATGGCGAAGAATGCCGGCGTCGAATCCCTGGCGGTGGCATTCGGCGCCCATCCGCGCGCAGCGCTCGAGGCGGAGTCGCCTGTCGATGTCCTCGCGACTCCGGGAGAACTGGCGACATGGCTGCGGGACAACGCCTGATCTGCTGATCTACCGAGCTACGCGTGAGGCGAGTTGCTGGAAGGCGACGGGGGATCAGCGCGCCAGCATGAGGAATAGGGCAGGGCGCCGCGCGAGATCCGGCTTCGGGGCGCGCTGCCACTCGGCGATGCTGCGCGTGCGGATCCATTCGTCGTCGGTCGTCAGGTTGCGCGCGATACAGAGGCGCGAAGTGGGGTGGCAGACCGCGAGCAGTGCTTCATGGAGCCGCTCGTTGCGGTAGGGCGTCTCGATGAAAATGTGCGTGCGCTGCAGCCGGCGTGACTCTTCCTCGAGGTGGCGGATGCTCCGGTCGCGCTCGCCTTCGGCCACCGGGAGATAGCCGTTGAACGCGAAGCTCTGGCCATTGAGCCCCGAGGCCATCAGCGCGAGCAGGATCGACGAAGGGCCGACCAGCGGACGGACCGCGACCTCCAGCGCATGCGCGCGGGCCACCAGCCGCGCTCCCGGATCGGCAACGGCCGGACAGCCGGCTTCGGACATCAGCCCGATGTGCTCTCCGGCAAGCGCCGGCTGGAGCAGCGCGTCGAGTTCGGCGTCGCTGTCCCGTTCGGGCAGGACGCGGATGTCCAGCTCGCGCAATGGGGCTGGATGTTCGAGGCGCCTGAGTTCGGCTCTGGCCGTCTTGGCGTTTTCGACGACGAAGTGACGGATGCCTGTCGCGATGCGCTGCGCTTCCGCCGGCAGGAAGCGCGTCCACGACGTGTCGCCGAGGCTCACCGGCACCAGGAACAACGTTCCGGATGCCGGCTTCATGGCAGCTGGAGGCCTTCAGCCCGCAGCATGCGCGACAGCGCGATCAGCGGCAGGCCGACCAGCGCAGTCGGATCGTCGCCGGACAGCGAGTCGAGCAGCGTGATTCCCAGCGCTTCGGACTTCGCGCTGCCGGCGCAATCGAGCGGACGTTCCTTGTCGACGTAACGAACGATCTCGTCGTCGGCCAGCTCGCGAAACTTCACCCGTGTCGGGACGTTCTCGCAGCGGACCTGCCCGCTGCGGGCGTTGACCAGTGCCACCGCAGTATGGAATATCACCGTCGCGCCGCGCATGCGTTGCAGCTGTCCGATGGCGGCCGCGACCGTTCCGGGCTTGCCGAAGATTTCGCCGTCCAGGTCGGCGACCTGGTCGCTGCCGATGACCAGCGCGTCCGGATATCGCACTGCAACCGCGCGCGCTTTCTCCACTGCGAGGCGATTCGCCGTATCCGGCGGCATCTCGTTCCGCAAGGGCGTTTCATCGACGTCGGGGCGGGCCGTCTCGAACGGCAGCTGAAGGCGCTCGAGCAGCTGGCGCCGGTACGCGGAGGTCGAAGCGAGGATGAGTTTCATCGGTATCGGGCGTGTCGCGGGAGAGATATTGATTTCAGGCGGTTGCCCGGCGCGATGCCGGCGATCGACTATCGCACAGGTGCATCAGCTATTTTGACAGGGCAAGCCGAAAATAATATCATGCGCGCCTTATGTCGCAACGATGCCTCATTCCGGATCCGTTCAAGTTTGCTGCCGAGGGGCGCAAGCTGTCCGGCGTCATCCCGTCTGCGGATCTCGGGCGGCTCGCGGATGTGATCCTCGACACCGCCGGGGAAGTCGCCTATGAGCTGTTCGGGGAACTCGGGTTGGATCGCAAGCCGCGTCTCAGGCTGCGCGCCACCGGGGTGTTCCCGTTGCGGTGTCAGCGCTGTCTGGGTCGGATGGATTGGCCGCTGAACATCGAAACGCGGCTCGAACTGGTCAGGCCGGGGCAGGCGATTCCGGAAGGCGAGCTGGAAAACGATGAATTCGATGCGATCGAAGCGACGCCGGATCTGGATGTCCTGGCGCTCGTCGAAGACGAAATCGTACTCGCGGTGCCCATAGCGCCGCGGCATGAAAAGTGTGACGTGCCACGTCCGTCGGACGGGGCGGAAAAGAAATCGCCTTTTGCTGCGCTCGAGAAGCTTCGCAAGAGCGATGACGCAACTTAGGCGCGATATTTGTATTAGGAGCGTTTCATGGCTGTTCAGCAGAACAAGAAGTCCCCTTCGAAGCGTGGCATGCACCGTGCGCACGATTTCCTGACCGATCCTCCGCTGGCGGTCGAGCCGACCACCGGTGAAGTGCATCTGCGTCACCACATCAGCCCGAGCGGCGTGTACCGCGGCAAGAAGGTCGTCAAGACCAAGGGCGAATAAGTCCGGTCACCGGAAACGGCGCGGCGCCTTGTGCGCCTGCGCCGTTTTTTCATCCGAATCAATTGTTCGAACCCCGCGAGAAGCCGATGGGTGTCACCGTTGCGATCGACTGCATGGGTGGCGATCATGGCCCGGCCGTGACCGTTCCTGCTGCGCGAGCGTTCCTGCGCAATCATCCCGAAGCCCGCATCATCCTCGTCGGCCGCCAGGACGCGCTCGAGCAGGCGATGACCGCCATCGGGAACGGATTCGGCCAGCGGCTTTCGCTCCACGCCGCGTCCGAAGTCGTCGCGATGGACGATCCTCCGGCAATCGCGATGCGCACGAAGAAGGATTCGTCGATGCGCGTGGCGATCAACCTGGTGAAGTCGGGCGAGGCGCAGGCTGCAGTGTCGGCCGGCAACACCGGTGCGCTGATGGCGATCTCGCGCTTCGTGCTGAAAACCTTGCCGGGAATCGACAGGCCGGCGATCGCCACCATTCTGCCGACGCGCAAGGGGCAGACGTACGTGCTCGATCTGGGCGCCAACGTTGACTGCCTGCCCGAGCATCTGCTCCAGTTCGGCATCATGGGCGCAATGCTGGTATCGGCCGTCGAGCATCTCGAGCGGCCGACGGTGGGCCTGCTCAACATCGGCGAGGAGGCGATCAAGGGCAACGAGGTGGTGAAGCGGGCCGGGGAGTTGCTGAAGGCGAGCGGCCTGAACTTCTACGGCAACGTCGAAGGCGACGACATCTACAAGGGTACGACCGACGTCGTGGTGTGCGACGGATTCGTCGGCAACGTCGCGTTGAAGACCTCCGAAGGGCTGGCGCAGATGCTGGCGACTTTTCTGCGCGAAGAATTCAGCCGCAATCTGCTCAGCAAGGCGATGGCGCTGATCGCGATGCCGGCGCTCAAGCGCTTCAAGCATCGCGTCGATCACCGTCGGTACAACGGCGCGGCGCTGCTCGGATTGCGCGGCGTAGTCGTCAAGAGTCACGGCTCGGCCGATGCGTTTGCGTTCGAGCAGGCAATCCACCGCGCCGCCGAGGCGGCATCGAACCGCTTGATCGAGCGCATTACCGAACGGATGACGGCTATGGGAGTGGCAGCATGATCTACGCACGGATCGCCGGAACTGGCAGCTTTCTGCCGGGCGAGCCGGTAACCAACGACGACCTGGTGGCGCGCGGTATCGATACGTCGGACCAGTGGATCATCGAACGGACCGGAATCCGCAGTCGGCATCTGGCGGCGGCGGAAATGTCGTCGAGCGATCTGGCCAAGACGGCGAGCGAGCGCGCGCTCGAAGCGGCAGGAGTGCGGCCCGACGACATCGACCTGATCATCGTCGCGACCTCCACCCCCGACTGCATCTTTCCCAGCACCGCCGCACTGCTCCAGTCGAAGCTCGGTATTCGCAATGGCGCTGCCGCGTTCGACGTGCAGGCGGTTTGCAGCGGTTTCGTCTATGGGCTGACGATCGCCGAGAAGTTCATCCGCTCCGGCAGCCACCAGCGCGCGCTGGTCGTCGGCGCCGAAGTGTTCTCGCGCATTCTCGACTGGTCGGATCGCGGCACCTGCGTCCTGTTCGGTGACGGCGCCGGCGCGGTCGTGCTCGAAGCGGCCGGGGCGCCGGGAATCCTGGCGAGCGCGCTGCACGCCGACGGAAGCCATCATCCGATTCTCTGCGTTCCGGGGGGGGTGGCGGCCGGCCAGGTCGTCGGCGACCCGTTCCTGCGCATGGACGGGCAGGCCGTGTTCAAGTTCGCGGTCAGGGTGCTCGGCGACGTCGCGCTGGAAGTGCTCGACCAGGCGGGCGTCACGGTCGACTCGGTGGACTGGCTGATTCCCCACCAGGCGAATATCCGCATCCTGCAGGCGACTGCGCGCCGTCTCGGCGTCTCGATGGACAAAGTGATCACGACCGTCGATCGCCACGGCAACACCTCCGCGGCATCGATTCCGCTGGCGCTCGACCTCGCCGTCCGCGATGGCCGTATCCGGCCGGGGCACCGCTTCATCATCGAAGGGGTGGGCGGCGGTTTCACGTGGGGCGCGGCGCTGCTCCAATTCTGATACAGGACGGATACGATGGTTTTTGCGCTGGTTTTCCCGGGACAGGGGTCGCAATCGGTCGGCATGATGTCGGCCTACGGTGAACGGGCCGAGATTCGCGACACCTTTGCCGAAGCGTCGGATGCGCTCGGCGAGGATTTGTGGCAGATGGTGAGCGAGGGGCCGGCAGAGCGGCTCGCGCTGACGGTGAATACCCAGCCGCTGATGCTCACCGCCGGCATCGCCGCGTACCGTGCGTGGCTGGCTGCCGGCGGGCCGAAGCCCGCGCTCGTCGCCGGTCACAGCCTCGGCGAATACTCCGCGCTGGTCGCCGCCGGAGCGCTGAGCTTCAAGGATGCCGTGCCGCTGGTGCGCTTTCGTGCGCAGGCGATGCAGGAGGCGGTTCCGGCAGGCGAAGGGGCCATGGCAGCGCTGCTTGGCCTCGACGTCGAGGCGGTCCGCGAGGCGTGCGCCGAGGCCGCCCAGGGCGAGGTCGTCGAAGCGGCTAACCTGAACGCGCCGGGCCAGATCGTCATTGCCGGAGCGAAGGGTGCGGTCGAACGCGCCATCGAGGCAGCGAAGGCGCGCGGCGCGAAGCGCGCGATGCTGTTGCCGGTCAGCGCCCCGTTCCACTGCGCGCTGATGAGGCCGGCAGCCGAGCGGCTGGCCGAGCGCCTCGCGACGGTCACGATCGGGCGGCCCGAGATCGCGGTGCTGAACAACGTCGATGTCGCGGTGTGCGATGATCCCGCAGGAATCCGCGACGCGCTGGTCCGGCAGGCGTTCTCGCCGGTGCGCTGGATCGAAATCGTGCAGGAAATTTCCCGGCGTGGCATCGGCCACGTCTTCGAATGCGGCCCGGGCAAGGTGCTCGCGGGGATGACCAGGCGGATCGCAGGTGACCTGCAGGGCGGCTCGATTCACGACGCCGCCAGTCTCGAACTCTCGCTCGCGGCGGTGAAATGAGCGCAACGAATTCACCCCTGGAAGGGGCAGTCGCGCTGGTGACCGGCGCTTCGCGTGGTATCGGCCGCGCAGTCGCGCTCGAACTGGGCCGGCTCGGCGCCACGGTCGTCGGGACGGCGACTTCGGAAGCGGGCGCGGCGGAAATCGGCAAGAGCCTGCTCGAAGCCGGGGCCGAAGGCTGCGGTCTCGCGCTCGATGTGACCGACGGCGCTGCCTGCGAGGCAGCGATCGGAGAGATCGAAAAGCGTTTTGGCGCGGTCGGCATTCTCGTGAACAATGCGGGCATCACGCGCGACAATCTCGCGTTGCGCATGAAAGACGACGAGTGGGATGCGGTGATCGACACCAATCTCAAATCGGTCTTCCGCATGTCGCGCCTGGTCATGCGCGGGATGATGAAGGCGCGCGGCGGGCGCATCATCAACATCACTTCGGTGGTCGGCAGCGCCGGCAATCCCGGACAGGCGAATTATGCGGCAGCAAAGGCCGGAGTGGCCGGCATGAGCCGCGCCCTCGCCCGCGAACTGGGCAGCCGCAACATCACTGTCAATTGCGTTGCACCCGGATTCATCGACACCGACATGACTCGCGCACTGCCCGAAGCGGCGCGCGACGCGCTGCTGGGCAACATCGCGCTCGGTCGTCTTGGCCGACCGGAGGAGATCGCCGCGGCGGTCGCCTTCCTTGCTTCACCCGCCGCTGCTTACGTTACCGGGACGACCCTGCACGTGAATGGTGGTATGTACATGTCGTGAGCGCCGGCCGCGATAGCGGTTGCCATCCTTTTTGGTAGAATACGCCGGCTTTTTTATTCATATCTGGATCATTCAGGGAAGGAGTTAGTTCATGGAGAACATCGAACAGCGCGTCAAGAAGATTGTCGCCGAGCAGCTTGGCGTGAACGAATCGGAGATCAAGACCGAGTCGTCTTTTGTCGACGATCTGGGCGCGGATTCGCTGGACACCGTCGAACTGGTCATGGCGCTGGAAGAAGAATTCGAGTGCGAAATCCCGGACGAAGAGGCCGAGAAGATCACCACGGTTCAGCAGGCGATTGACTACGTCACCGCTCATCTGAAGAAATAAATCTGATTACCGGAGCGAACATTGACCCGTCGCAGAGTCGTCATTACCGGTCTCGGGATCATCTCGCCGGTCGGTAATACCGTTCCGGAAGCCTGGGACAACATTGTCAACGGCCGCTCCGGCATCGGCGAAATCACGCGTTTCGATGCCTCCAGCTTCCCGGTCAGGATCGCCGGCGAAGTGCGGGGTTTCGACATCGGCGCCTACCTTTCTCCCAAGGAGGCGCGCCGTATGGATATTTTCATCCACTACGGCCTGGCAGCGGGCATCCAGGCGTTCAGGGATGCCGGACTGGACGTCACCGCGTCCAATGCGGAACGCATAGGGGTCAACATCGGGTCGGGGATCGGCGGTCTGCCGATGATCGAAGCGACCCACGACGATTTTCTCAAGGGCGGGGCGCGCAAGATTTCCCCGTTCTTCATTCCCGGCACGATCATCAACATGATCGCCGGCAACCTGTCGATCATGCTCGGACTGAAGGGTCCATGCCTGGCGATGGTCACCGCGTGCACCACGGCGACGCACTGCATCGGCGAGGCAGCCCGCCTCATCCAGTACGGGGATGTCGATGTGATGGTGGCCGGTGGTGCCGAATCCACCGTCACTCCGCTCGCCGTCGGCGGCTTTGCTTCGGCGAAGGCGTTGTCGACGCGCAACGATGATCCGCTTACTGCCAGCCGTCCGTGGGACAAGGGGCGCGACGGTTTCGTGCTCGGCGAAGGCGCCGGCGTGCTGGTCCTCGAAGAGTACGAGCACGCGAAGGCGCGGGGCGCCCGGATCTACGCCGAAATATCCGGCTACGGCATGAGCGCCGATGCTTATCACATGACTGCACCGGCCGAGGACGGCGACGGCGCCGCGCGCTGCATGGCGAACGCGATGCGCGATGCGCGCATGACGGTCGAAGAGATCGACTACGTCAACGCCCACGGCACTTCGACGCCGCTCGGAGACGTGGCCGAGACGACCGCGGTGAAGCGCTGTTTCGGCGATCGGGCAAAGTCGATCGCGGTGAACTCCACCAAGTCGATGACCGGTCATCTGCTCGGGGCCGCGGGAGGTGTGGAAGCGGTGTTCACCGCGCTGGCCCTGCACAACCAGATCGCTCCGCCGACGATCAACATTTTCGAGCAGGACGAGCGGTGCGACCTTGATTACGTCGCGAACAAGGCGCGTCCGATGGAGATCCGGGCAGCGCTTTCGAATTCGTTCGGATTCGGGGGCACGAACGGCACGCTGGCGTTTCGTCGCATCTGAACGGACGGGATAGCGCTGCGCATGCGCTATCCGCTCGAACTGCCGCTCAGGCCATCCCGCCAGGCACTGGTCATGATCGCCGCGATCCATACGATCGCGGCGATCGCGTTTCTGCGTTCATCGCTTTCCGGGCCGGCTCTCTATCCTGTCCTTTTCGTGCTTGCCGTATCGCTTTTCGCCGGCCTGCGCGTCGAGTGGCGCAAGGCGGGCCGAGTTCTGACCCTCGAGAATGATGGAACGCTTCGCGACGGCAGCGAAGTCGCGACGCTGGTGCCGGAGCCGGGCTGCACCGATTTTGGCTGGGCGGCGTGGCTGCAGTGGCGACGCGACGAGGCGCAGGGCGCCGGTACGCGCTGTCGCGGATCGATCATGCTGCTGCCCGGCAACCTGCCCGGTGGACAGTGGCGGGCGCTGCGCATCTGGTTGCGGCACAAGGTTGGTGCCGGCCGGGAAAAGGTGCGGGTGCGCGAAAACCCGGGCGGGAAACCGTAGAATCAGGTTTTTCGGGGCTGCAGGATCGTCGGGAGAGCCTCGTCGAGCAGTCCCGGATAGTCGCGCGAGAAATGCAGGCCGCGGCTTTCCTTGCGTTCGAGCGCGCAGCGCACGATGAGATCGGAAGTGACGACCAGGTTGCGCAGTTCGATGAGATCGTTGGTCACGCGGAAGTTCGAGTAGAACTCATTGATCTCGCTCGTCAGCAGGCGGATGCGGTGCTGCGCGCGCTGCAGGCGCTTCGTTGTCCTGACGATGCCGACGTAGTCCCACATTGCTCGCCGCAGTTCTGCCCAGTTGTGGGCGATCACGACCTCTTCGTCGGCATCGGTCACCCGGCTCTCGTCCCACTCGGGCAGCGCAGGAATCGGGTCGCGGGGGCGCGCCTGGATGTCTTTCGCGGCGGCTTCCCCGAATACCAGGCATTCGAGCAGCGAGTTGCTCGCCAGCCGGTTCGCGCCGTGCAGACCGGTGCACGCCGATTCGCCCACGCAATAGAGGCCGGCCACGTCGGTACGGGCGGCGAGGTCCGTGACGACGCCGCCGCAGGTGTAATGGGCCGCCGGGACGACGGGAATGCCTTCGCGCGTCATGTCGATGCCGAGTTCGAGGCAGCGTGCGTGGATGTTCGGGAAATGTTCCCGCAGCCAGTCGGCCGGCTTGTGGCTGATATCGAGGTAGACGCAGTCGAGGCCGCGCTTCTTCATCTCGAAGTCGATTGCGCGGGCGACGACGTCGCGCGGGGCAAGCTCCGCTCGCGGGTCGTGTTCCGGCATGAAACGGGTGCCATCGGGGAGCCTCAGGACGCCGCCTTCGCCCCGGACGGCCTCGGAAATCAGGAACGACTTGGCTTGGGGATGGTAGAGGCAGGTCGGATGAAACTGGATGAACTCGAGGTTCGCGACGCGACAACCGGCGCGCCAGGCCATCGCGATCCCGTCGCCGGTGGCGACGTCCGGATTCGTCGTGTAGAGGTAGGCCTTGCCGGCGCCTCCGGTCGCGAGCACGGTGCTGCGCGCCGCGATCGTGATCACGCGTCCATCGGCGATGTCTAGCACGTAGGCCCCGAGGCAGCCTTCGCCGCTGCGTCCGACCTTGTCGCCGAGGATCAGGTCGATCGCGATGTGATTCTCGAGAATGTGGATGTTCGGATGCGCGCAGACGCGCTCGGTGAGCGTGGCCTGGACGGCGGCCCCGGTGGCATCGGCGGCGTGGATGATGCGGCGATGGGAGTGCCCGCCCTCACGCGTCAGGTGGTATCCGATCGCGGACTGGTCTTCCCGGGTGAAGGGAACGCCCCGGCGTATGAGCCATTCGATTGCAGCTTTGCCGTGCTCCACGACAAAGCGGGTCGCTGCCGGGTCGCAAAGGCCTGCGCCCGCCGTGAAGGTGTCCTGTATATGGGCTTCGATGCTGTCGGTGGCGTCGAGTACCGCCGCAATGCCGCCCTGCGCCCACGAACTCGCGCTGTCCGCGATGGAACGTTTGGTCACCAGCGCAACGCGCAGATGGTCCGCAAGGCGCAACGCCAGCGATTGGCCAGCGGCGCCACTGCCGAGAATGAGTACGTCGTATTGTATTGACAAGGTCGTGAGCATCCAGGGTCGGTCGCGCGCCGGAATATAGCACGCCGCGGGGAGGGGCCGGAGTCCACGCATACATTGGATCCGGCGGAATCACAAGACCCCTTTGCCGTCTGAACTATTCCCGGAAGGCTGTGTCTCTTGCAATAGCTTCGGCTTTGCCGGACTCATGGGCGGTCGTTATACTGGCGCGGATTTTGCCCAACCTAGAGAAACGACCCGCTCATGAGCGATCGCGAAATTGATCAGCAGCTTGTCGAACGCGTTCAGCGCGGCGACAAGCAAGCCTTCGGCTTGCTGGTAACAAAATACCAACGCAAGCTGCATAGGCTGCTTTCGCGGTTGATTCGCGATTCTGCCGAGGTGGAGGACGTCGCCCAGGAGACGTTCATCAAGGCTTACCGTGCCTTGGGTTCTTTCAGGGGCGACAGTGCTTTTTACACTTGGCTTTACCGGATCGGAATCAACACCGCTAAGAACTACCTGGTATCCCAGAGCCGTCGTGCCCCGACATCGACCGGATTCGATTCGGAAGAGGCAGAAACCTTCGAGGAAGGCGACAACCTGCGCGACATCAATACGCCCGAAAGGCTGATGATGACACGCCAGATCGGGCAGACGGTGGATGAGGCGATGGAGGCGCTGCCCGAAGAATTGCGCACCGCGATCATGCTGAGAGAACTGGAAGGCCTTAGCTACGAAGAGATCGCGAGCATCATGGATTGTCCCATCGGGACGGTCCGGTCCCGGATTTTCCGGGCGCGCGAGGCAATTGCTGAACGACTGCGGCCGCTGCTGGATACGGCTCCTGACAAACGTTGGTAGGTGGTACTCATGAAGGACAAACTGTCGGCACTGCTGGATGGCGATCTGGACGAACAGGCGATGGGCCCAGTGTTTGACTCGATCCGTCGAGATCGGTCTTTGCGCTCCGACTGGGACACATACTGCATCATAGGTGACGTCCTGCGCGGGGCGCGGGACACTTCTCCCGGTCTGGTCGCCCGGGTGATGGCGGGCATCGAGGCGGAGCCCACGGTGCTTGCCCCTCCCGCTTCCGGCGCCGCCAGCGGGCAGCCGGGGAGCGCACGGCCTCGGGCGCGACGATCCCTGATGCCGCTTGCCGCGTCGATCATGGGCGTCGCCGCTGTCGGGTGGGTCGCGCACACACTGTATGCCGAGCCCGAAAGAGACGTCCGCACAGCGAGTGCCGCCAGTGGCCTCCAGACAGTGGAAAGCGTTTCCGTCCCGGTCGGGGCCGCAGCCACCTCACCCCAGGTCGACCGCCACCGCGAATATCTCTTCGCACATCAGGCGATGACTTCCGGCGGACCGCTTTCGGGCGTCATCCAGCACGTCCGGACAGTTTCGGATGTGCGACAGGACGTCAATCGATGAGAGGTTTTGCCGCTGCGTTGGGTCTGTGCCTGCTGTTCGCCCAGACCCAGGTTCTGGCGCAGGCACCGAGCGACCCCGTATCCTGGCTGGGGCGCATCGCTACTGCAGGACAACGCTTGACCTACTCGGGAACCTTCATCTATCAGTCGGGCAAGAATTTCGAAACCTCCCGGATCTCGCATATGATCGACGCGGGCGGGACGGAACATGAACGGCTCGAGGTGCTTGACGGAAGCCCTCGCGAGGTGATCCGGACCAACAGCGAAGTGCGATGCGTCCTGCCGGACCAGAAGATCGTCATAATCGACCAGCCGGGCGGCCAGCGCGCGTTTCCCGCACGGCTTCCGGCATCGTTCGGCAGCCTCACCGAGAATTACCGCATCCGCAAGGGCGAACCGGGCCGAGTGGCTGGACTCGACGCGCAGCTCATCGTCCTGGAGCCCAAGGACGACCTGCGATACGGCCATCTGTTGTGGGCCGAAGTCCAGTCCGGCCTGTTGCTCAAGGCCCGCACGATCGACGAGCGCGGCGAGATCATCGAGCAGTTCACTTTCGGCGATGTGAAGATCGGCGGCGAGATTGCGACCGAGGCCTTCAAGCCGCGCTATGTCAAGGACGATCGATGGCGCGTCGTCCGTGCCCATGGGGTCGAGGTGGGAAAGGAAGAGAGCGGCTGGGTGTTGACGACGCCGCTGCCCGGGTACTCGATGAAGTCGATCGTACGACGTCCGATAGGGCGCGATCGCGCCGAAGTTCTCCATTTCGTATTCAGTGACGGTCTTGCCGCAATCTCGGTATTCATCGAACCACTGGCCCCGGATGGTGGCGTCAACGGCGCGGGGCCGCTGGCACCGAGCGGTGCGATAAACACATACAAGCGCGTCGTCGCCGGCCATCTGGTCACGGCGCTCGGCGAGGTTCCTCTGCGGGCAGTCCAGAGGTTGGGCGACGGAATCGAGCCGGTCGCACGATGATCGAAGCCAGGGCTGTGGTCACCCGCGCGGAAAGCGGCGAGGCGTGGGTTCGCATCGATGATCGTCCGGGAGGATGTGGCCGCTGTGACGAACCGGGCGGGTGCCGCTCGACCGGGCTTGCCTATGCGCTGAAAGCGCCCGACAAAGTGTTCAGGCTGCCAAACCGGATCGGCGCCGAAGCGGGCGACGCCGTGCGCATCCGCATCGACGACGGTGCTCCCCTGCGCGGTGCCTTGCTCGGCTATGGCCTGGGCGTCGTCCTGCTGCTCGCCGGCGCGGCGCTCGGGACAGCCTTCGCGGCCGAAGGGCAGGGCGATCTGTTCGCGCTGACCGGAGGCGTCGGAGGCCTCGTTGCCGCGGTGGGGTTGAATCGCTTCGCGCTGCGCAGCACGAAGCTGCGCCAGGCGTTCGACGTCGAAATGGTGCGGGAGCCGGCGTCCTGCGGGCACCAGGCGGGAACGTCCTCATGACTTCGTGGAGCACGGTGTACCGTTGTCTGGCCGCGGTCGTGATGTCGTCGCTGATGCCGATCGCGGCCGCAGCCTCCGCCGTATCGCTGCCGGACTTTACCGAACTCGTGCAGCGGCAGGGCGCCGCGGTCGTGAATATCAGCACGAGTCAGTCATCGAAAGAAGGCACCACGTTGTTTCCCGGTTTCGACGAAAACGATCCGATGTTCGATTTTTTTCGTCGCTTCATCCCGCGCAAGCCTGAAGTGCCGAAAGCGGATCCTGAAAACCGCTCGCTCGGCTCGGGGTTCGTCATCAGTGCCGACGGTTACATCCTCACCAATGCACATGTCGTCGATGCGGCGGACGAAATCCTGGTCCGGCTCGTCGATAAGCGCGAATTCCGCGCGCGCGTGATCGGCGCGGACACGCGCAGTGATGTCGCTCTGATCAAGATCGAGGCGACGGACTTGCCGAGGCTCGTGATCGGCGATCCGGACAAGCTGAAGGTGGGCGAATGGGTCGTCGCGATCGGATCGCCGTTCGGTTTTGATCACTCCGTGACGGCAGGGATCGTCAGTGCGACCGGCCGCAGCCTTCCCGACGAGAACTTCGTCCCGTTCATCCAGACCGATGTCGCGATCAATCCGGGCAATTCCGGCGGCCCGCTGTTCAATCTCCGTGGCGAGGTCGTCGGCATCAATTCGCAGATCTACAGCCAGACGGGCGGGTTCATGGGGCTGTCGTTCGCGATCCCGATCAATGTCGCGATGGATGTCCAGCAGCAGCTGCGCACCACCGGCCGCGTGCAGCGCGGGCGGATCGGGGTCGCGATACAGGAGGTGACGCGCGGGCTCGCGGAGAGCTTCGGTCTGCCGCGGGCCGCGGGGGCGCTCGTGAGCGCGGTCGAACCCGACGGCCCGGCAGCCCGTGCCGGCGTGGAACAGGGCGATGTCATCGTGAGCTTCGGCGGCAAGAGCGTGGAGGCCTCGGCCGATCTGCCTCGTATCGTCGCAGCGAGCCGGCCCTCCTCGCGCGTCAATGTGCGGGTGTACCGCAATGGCGAACCGCGCGAACTGAGCGTGACGGTGGGCGAATGGCAGGACGACGCGCCCCCCCGGACGCGGCGCAGCGAGCGCCCGCAGCCGGCGCCGAACAAGCTGGGTCTGGTGGTCGCCGAGCCGACGCCGGCCCAGCGGCGCGAGCGCGAGGTCGAGCACGGACTGATCGTCGAGCGTGTGCAGGGCGCTGCCGCGCGCGCGGAATTGCAGCGTGGCGACTTCATCCTCGCGCTGGTGTCGGGCGGCCGGCAGGTCCCGCTGAAATCGGTCGCGGCCTTCACGCGCGCCGTCGCGGGGCTCAAGGACGGCCAGCAGGTGACGCTGCTCGTGCAGCGCGGCGAGGGGACTTCCTACGTAACGCTGCAGGCGGGCGAGTGAGCGGGGTCCGCGAGCTGGTGGTCATGAGCCGCGAGTGGTGCCACCTGTGCCACGATCTGCTCGATGAGCTCCGGCCGCTGGCGACGGAGCTCGGCTGGACATTGCGCGTTCTCGACGTCGATGCCGACCCCGAACTCGAGGCGCGCTGGAACGAACTGGTTCCGGTCGTGCTCGGCGGCGACACTGAACTGTGCCGCTACCGGCTCGACGCGGCGGCCGTTCGTGCCTATTGCCGACGTTTTCCGCTAGAATCCGCGCCTTAACCGGGTTAACCAATTCATCCAGGGTGCCGCACGGCACCTTTCTTTTGTTGTCGCATGCAACATATCCGAAATTTTTCGATCATCGCCCACATCGATCACGGCAAGTCTACGCTGGCGGATCGGCTCATCCATTTTTGCGGGGGCCTGTCCGATCGCGAGATGGAGGCGCAGGTTCTCGATTCGATGGATCTCGAGCGTGAGCGCGGGATCACGATCAAGGCCCAGACGGCCGCGCTGCAGTACACGGCCAAGGACGGGCAGGTCTACAACCTCAACCTGATCGACACGCCGGGCCATGTGGACTTCTCGTACGAGGTCAGCCGCTCGCTGTCGGCATGCGAAGGCGCGCTGCTCGTCGTCGATGCCTCGCAGGGCGTCGAGGCGCAGACCGTGGCGAACTGCTATACGGCGATCGAGCAGAACGTCGAAGTCGTTCCGGTCCTGAACAAGATCGATCTGCCGGCCGCCGATCCCGAGAGCGCGCGCAAGGAGATCGAGGACGTGATCGGCGTCGATGCGTCCGAGGCGGTGCTGTGCTCGGCGAAGACCGGGCTTGGCATCAAGGACGTGCTGGAAACCGTCGTGCGCCGCGTGCCACCGCCGAAAGGCGACCCGGACGCGCCGCTGAAGGCGCTGATCATCGACTCGTGGTTCGACAATTACGTCGGCGTCGTGATGCTGGTGCGTGTCGTCGATGGCGTGCTCAAGCCCAAGGATCGCATCCTGCTGATGGCCAACGGCGCGCAGTACCCGTGCGACCAGGTCGGCGTGTTTACGCCGCGGTCGGTGGGGCGCCCGCAACTGTCGGCCGGCGAGGTCGGATTCATCATCGCCGGGATCAAGGAACTGCAGGCGGCGAAAGTCGGCGACACGGTGACGCTCGCGACGCGCCCGGCGAGTGAACCCCTGCCGGGCTTCAAGGAAATCAAGCCGCAGGTGTTCGCCGGACTTTACCCGGTCGAATCGAGTGAATACGACCAGCTGCGCGATTCGCTCGAAAAGCTCCGGCTCAACGACGCCTCGCTGCAGTACGAGCCGGAAGTCTCGCAGGCGCTCGGTTTCGGGTTCCGCTGCGGCTTTCTCGGCCTGCTGCACATGGACATCGTGCAGGAGCGGCTCGAGCGCGAATTCGACATGAACCTCATCACCACCGCGCCGACGGTGGTGTACGAAGTCGTGATGAACAGCGGCGAAGTGATCCGCGTCGAGAACCCGGCCAAGCTTCCCGACCAGTCGAAGATCGCCGAGATCCGCGAGCCGATCATCACCGCGACGATCTTCCTGCCGCAGGACTACGTCGGGCCGGTCATCACGCTGTGCAACCTCAAGCGCGGCGCGCAGGTGGACATGCGCTATCACGGCCGCCAGGTGCAGCTGGTCTACGACCTGCCGATGAACGAAGTCGTGATGGATTTCTTCGACAAGCTGAAGTCCGTTTCACGCGGCTACGCATCGCTTGACTATGAGTTCAAGGAGTACCGCGCTGCCGATCTCGTCAAGCTCGACCTGCTGGTCGGCGGCGAGAAGGTCGACGCCCTGTCGGTGATCGTCCATCGTGCCTCGGCGCAGTACCGCGGGCGCGAGGTCGCGGCGAAATTGCGCGGACTGATTCCGCGCCAGATGTTCGATGTCGCGATCCAGTCGGCGATCGGCTCCCACATCATCGCCCGTGAAACGATCAAGGCGCTGCGCAAGAACGTGCTCGCCAAGTGCTATGGCGGGGACATCTCGCGCAAGAAGAAGCTGCTCGAAAAGCAGAAAGAGGGCAAGAAGCGGATGAAGCAGGTGGGCAACGTGGAGATCCCGCAGGAAGCTTTCCTCGCCGTGCTACGGGTCGATGAAGGCAAATGATGCGCAGCCGGGCGTGATGGCGCCGGAACGCTTCGATAGGGAGTCCGTGTGAATTTCGCCCTGGTATTGTTTCTGCTGCTCGTCGCCACCGGAGTGCTGTGGCTGATCGATCGCTTCGTCGCGCGCAAACGACGCGCCCCCGGTTCGCCGCCGCCGTGGTGGGTCGAGTACGGGGCGAGTTTTTTCCCCGTCATCCTGATCGTGTTCGCGCTGCGATCCTTTCTCGTCGAGCCGTTCAAGATTCCGTCGGGCTCGATGATTCCGACGCTGCTCGTCGGGGACTTCATCCTCGTCAACAAATGGGTCTATGGCATTCGCGTGCCGGTGATCAACAAGAAGATCATCGACGTCGAGGACCCGAAACGCGGCGACGTGATGGTGTTCCGCTATCCCGCCGATCCTTCGCTCGACTACATCAAGCGCGTGGTCGGCCTGCCTGGCGACAAGGTCGAATACCTGAACAAGCGACTGCGGATCAACGGTGAACTGGTCGAACTCGTCCCCCAGCCCGACTACCTTCACCCGGATCGCCTCTACTATTCCCCGCGGTTCGCCGAGAAACTCGGCGACACCAACCATTCGGTGCTGATCGAGCGTGACACGCCGGCCTTCGTTCCGCATGTGCTGGATTTCCCCTACCGCGAAAACTGCACCTACACGACGGCCGGTGTAACCTGCACCGTACCGCAGGGCCATTATTTCGTCATGGGCGACAACCGTGATGCAAGCAGCGACAGCCGCGTGTGGGGTTTCGTGCCGGACGGGAACATCGTCGGGCGCGCATTTTTCATCTGGTTCAACTTCAGCGACATGAAGCGCATCGGTGGTTTCCATTGATACGGAGAACTTAATCGCATGAAAAGCAGACAACTGGGCCTTAGCCTGATCGGCGTGCTGATTGTCGGGGCACTGCTGGGCTCGGCGTTGCTGGTCGCTTTCCGCACCGTGCCGGCGATCAACGAATACCTGGCCATCAAGCGCAACGTGAAACTGGTCGCGGAAGAAGGCGACAACGGCGTGGCGGCGCCCGAACTGCGCCGCAGCTTCGACCGGCGCCGGCAGATCGACGACGTCGTCACGGTCAGCGGAGCAGACCTCGACATCTCCAAGCCGGGCGGGAAGACGGTCGTCGAAGTCGTTTACGAACGCAAGGTGCCGGTGGCAGGGAACGTCAGCCTGCTGTTCGACTTCCAGGCCACGTCGGCCGAACAATAGTGGCAGACAAGCTCGACCGCCTGCAGCGCAGCCTCGGCCACCGGTTCGACAATCCGGCGCTGCTGGAACAGGCACTCACGCATCGCAGTTTCGGACAGCCGAACAACGAGCGCCTGGAATTTCTCGGCGACAGCATCCTCAACTGTGTCGTCGCGATTGCGCTGTTCGAGCGTTTCGCGAGCCTGCGCGAAGGCGAGATGTCGCGCCTGCGCGCATCGCTGGTGTGCCAGGACGGCCTGCACCGGGTCGCGCTGGAACTCGACCTCGGTGACTATCTTCGCCTGGGCGAAGGCGAGATGAAGAGCGGCGGCTTTCGCCGTCCGTCGATTCTCGCGGATGCGCTCGAGGCAGTGTTCGCCGCGACATTTCTCGATCAGGGCTTCGCCGCGGCGAAAGCGGTGATCGATCGCCTGTACGGCCCGATGATCGCCGCGATCGATCCGCAGGTCGCCGCGAAAGACCCGAAGACGGCACTGCAGGAAGTGCTGCAGGGGCGCAAGCTGCCATTGCCGACCTATGTGATGGCCAAGGTCCACGGCGAAGCCCACGCGCAGGAATTCGAGGTGGTGTGCGAGGTCAACGCACTGAACCTTCGCACCACCGGCCGCGGCACCAGCCGCCGTGCCGCAGAACAGCAAGCGGCCGAACTCGCGCTGGCCAAGTTGAGGAAGCAATGAATCAGGAAAACACGCCGCAAGCCGATGACAAGGCGCCGTTTCGCACCGGCTTCGTCGCCATCGTCGGGCGCCCCAACGTTGGCAAGTCGACTTTGCTGAACCGGTTGATCGGGCAGAAGATCAGTATCGTCTCGCGCAAGGCCCAGACCACGCGCCATCGCGTCACCGGCATTCTGACGAGCGACACTGCGCAGTTCGTGTTCGTCGATACGCCCGGTTTCCAGACACGACATCGCAACGCGCTGAATCGCTCGATGAACCGCACCGTGTCGCAGGTGCTCGGCGACGTCGATCTGGTGTTCCTGGTGATCGAGGCGGGGCGCTTCGGCGACGACGACCGCAAGGTCGTCTCGGTGCTGCCGGCCGACGCGAAAGTGGTGCTGGTCATCAACAAGGTCGACCGGCTGGGCGACAAGAGCCAGCTTCTGCCGTTCATCGCGAAGATGGCGGAAGTCCATCCCTTCACCGAAATCGTGCCGTTGAGTGCCGAACGCGGCACGAACGTCGAAGCGCTCGTGAAAACGGCCACGCCGTTGCTCCCCGAAGGCGAACCGATGTACGGCCCCGACGAGATCACGGACCGCAGTGAACGTTTCCTGGCGGCGGAATTCCTGCGCGAGAAGCTGTTCCGCCTGCTCGGCGACGAACTGCCCTACGGCGTCGCCGTCGAGATCGAGAAGTTCGAGACAGAAGGCAACCTGCGTCGCATTTATGCAGCCGTCGTGGTCGACAGGTCCAGCCACAAGGGCATCGTCATCGGCAAGGGCGGCGAACAGCTGAAGCGCATCGCCTCCGAGGCGCGTGTCGAACTCGAAAAGCTCTTCGACAGCAAGGTGTTCCTCGAAGTGTGGGTCAAGGTCAAGAGCGGCTGGGCCGATGACGAACGGGCGCTCAAGAGTCTCGGCTACGAATAATCCGACCCTGCGCGTGGGGCCGTGAGCCAGAAGCAGCGCATCGACCAGCAACCTGCATTCGTCCTGCACACTTATCCGTGGCGCGAAACCAGCCTGATCGTCGAGATTTTCTCGCGGGATCACGGCCGGGTCGCGCTGGTGGCCAAGGGCGCGCGCCGGCCGATGTCGGCGCTGCGCGGCGTGATCATGGCGTTCCAGCCGCTGCTGATGGACTGGTCCGGCGGAGGCGAGGTCAAGACCCTGGTGCGCGCGGAATGGCGCGGCGGGCAGCCGCTGCTCACCGGCCGGGCGCTGATGTGCGGTTACTACCTCAATGAATTGCTGGTGCGGCTCACCGCACGCGAGGATGCGCATCCGGCGCTGTTCGATGCTTACGCGGACGCGCTTTCGCAGTTAGGACGCGGCGACGTGGCGCCGATCCTGCGGCGCTTCGAACTCACGCTGCTGCGCGAACTCGGTTACGGCGTCGGCCTGGACATCGAGGGCGACTCGAACCGGGCCGTCGATCCCGCGCAGCAGTACCTCTATATAATCGAGAAAGGTCCGGTACGGCTCGCCGGCGACGACGAAGGCCTGCCGGGGGTGAGCGGCCAGACGTTGCTCGACATGGCGCATGGCGATTTTTCCCGCGCCGAAACCCTTTTCCAGAGCAAGGCGCTGCTGCGCCTGCTGATCAACCACTATCTCGGCGGACAGCCGCTGCAGTCGCGCCGGGTGCTGAAGGAGTTGCAGGAACTGTGATCGAACTCGGCGTCAATATCGACCACGTCGCGACACTGCGCCAGGCGCGCCGCACGTGGGAACCGGATCCCGCCTGGGCAGCGATGGAAGCCCATCTGGGCGGAGCGGACGGCATCACGGTGCATCTGCGCGAGGACCGTCGCCATATCCAGGACGAGGACGTGCGCAGGCTGCGCGAGCTCACGCAGATCAAGCTGAACCTCGAGATGGCCGCGACCGACGAGATGGTCGGCATCGCGTGCGCGCTCAGGCCGGAGATGGCGATGCTGGTGCCGGAAGGGCGCCACGAGGTGACGACCGAGGGCGGACTCGACGTGGGGGCGCAGGAAAAGCGGTTGAAGGACGTCGTCGCACGGCTCGCCGACGCCGGCATCGTCACCAGCGTGTTCATCGACGCCGAACTCGAGCAGGTCGAGGCGGCCGCCCGCATCGGCGCCCGGGTCTGCGAAATCCATACCGGCCCTTATGCCCATGCGTTCCATGCCGCCGGCCGCGATGCGGAAAGTGCTGCGGTCGTGGAGCAGATCGACAAGGTCCGCCGCGCTGGCGAGGCGATTCGGGCGCTCGACATGCGCTTCAATGCCGGCCATGCGTTGAATTACTACAACGTGCAGCCGATCGCGTGTTTGCCGGGGGTGCGCGAACTGCATATCGGGCACGCCATCGTCAGCCGTTCGGTGTTCACCGGCCTGCGCGAGGCGGTGCGCGAAATGAAGCGGCTGATGCGCGAGGCCGCCGGCGCCGGGCGATGAGCGGGGGCGCATGATCCACGGCATCGGCACCGACATCGTGCAGATCGGACGCGTGCAGCGCTCGCTGGACCGTCATGGGGCGCGCTTCGCCGCGCGGATTCTTGCCGCATCCGAGCACGACGGCTTTGCGGCGAGCCGCGACCCTGCACGTTTCCTCGCCAAGCGCTTCGCGGCAAAGGAAGCGTTTGGCAAGGCGCTCGGAACGGGCGTCGCGGTTCCGGCAACGCTGCACGCGGTGGCGGTCGACCACGACGAGCTCGGCAAGCCGCTGTATTGCTACGACGCGGCGCTGGCCGGCTTTCTGGCCGAGCGCGGCCTCAATGCGCATTTGAGCCTCACCGACGAGGCGGACTACGTCGTCGCCTTCGCCCTGATCGAGAAACGATGACTTTCCAATCCGGTTCGCCCGCCACCGTCCGGCCGCTCGGGCCGGTGATGCTCGATGTCGCAGGCCTTGCGCTCACGGATGAAGAGCGCGAGCGGCTGCTCGACCCGCTGGTCGGCGGCGTGATCCTGTTCGCCCGCAACTTCCGCGACTCGGAACAGTTGCGGGCGCTGACTGCCGAGATCCATGCGCTGCGCAGCCCGGCGCTGATCATCGCCGTCGATCACGAAGGCGGTCGGGTGCAGCGTTTTCGCACCGGCGGCTTCACGCGCATTCCGTCGATGCGCTGCCTGGGCCGCCTCTGGGAGCGCGACCATGTCGCCGCCCTCGAATCCGCGCGCTGCGCGGGCTATGTCCTCGCCGCCGAGCTCCTCGCGCATGGCGTCGATCTCAGCTTCACGCCGGTGCTCGATCTCGACTACGGTTGCAGCCGCGTCGTCGGCGACCGGGCTTTCCACCGCGATCCGCTCGTCGTCGCCGCGCTCGCGCAGTCGCTGGTGTCGGGCATGGCGGAGGCAGGCATGGGCTGCGTCGGCAAGCATTTTCCGGGTCACGGCTATGCCGAAGCGGATTCGCACGTCGAGATCCCGGTCGATGAACGCGAGTTCGAGGCGATCTGGGCCGAGGACATCGCACCGTACCGCCACCGGTTGGGGCGCCAGCTGGCCGGCGTGATGCCCGCGCACGTCCTCTACCCTCGTGTCGATCCGAATCCGGCCGGTTTCTCGCGTTTCTGGCTGCAGGACATCCTGCGCGGGCGCGTCGGCTTTGGCGGCGTGATCTTCAGCGACGACCTGACGATGGAAGGCGCGACGGTCGTCGGCGACATCCTCGCCCGCGCGCGCGCCGCGTTCAGCGCCGGGTGCGACATGGTGCTGGTGTGCAACCGGCCTGACCTCGCGGTCGACCTGCTCGACCGCTGGGCGCCCGACATCGCTGCGGAAAGCCGGGCGCGCATCGAGGCGTTGCGCTCGCGTCCGCACGCTGCCGATCCGTTCGCGCTGGAACTGCATCCCGTCTATCGGCAGGCGCGTGACGTCGTCGCCGGCCTCGTCGAGGACGCGGCCTAGATCGCGCTCGCGGGGGTCTTCACCATGGCTGCTCCCGGTACACCGTTCGACGCGCGGACCTTCCTCAGGACGGTCCCCGAGGAACCTGGTGTCTATCGCATGATCGGCGCCGACGAGCGGGTCCTCTACGTCGGCAAGGCGAAGAATCTCAAGCGCCGGGTGTCGAGCTATTTCCAGCGCACCCAGCCGAGCCCGCGGATCGCGATGATGGTCGCGCAGATCCTGCGTGTCGACATCACGCCGACGCGCTCCGAGGCTGAAGCGCTGCTGCTCGAGAACAACCTCATCAAGAGTCTCGCGCCGCGCTATAACATCCTGTTTCGCGACGACAAAACCTATCCGTACATCGAACTGTCCGGCGACGGGTTCCCACGTCTTGCTTACCACCGCGGCGCGTTCACCAAAGGCGCGCGCTATTTCGGCCCGTTCCCGAACGTATGGGCGGTGCGCGAAAGCATCCACCTGCTACAGAAGACGTTCCGCCTGCGCACCTGCGAAAACCCGGTGTTCCAGAACCGCTCGCGCCCGTGCCTGCTGCACCAGATCAAGCGCTGCAGCGCGCCCTGCGTCGGCCTGATCGACAAGGACGCCTACGCCGCCGACGTCAGGCTCGCGGCGCGTTTCCTCGACGGTCGGGCTTCGGAAGTCATCGACGATCTCACGGCCCGCATGCACGCCGCGGCCGAACGCCTGGCGTTCGAGGAGGCCGCGGCGTGCCGTGACCAGGTGCGCGTCCTGCAGGCGGTGCTCGCGCGCCAGTTCGTCGACAGCCGCAAGGACGAGGATGTCGACATCCTCGCCGCAGTCGAGGAGGGCGGCGTGACCTGCGTCAACATCGCCATGGTGCGCGGCGGCCGGCATCTCGGCGACCGCCCGCAGTTCCCGAGTGCAACGGCCGGGATTGGCACGCTGGACGCTGCGCTCGCGTTCATCGAGCAGCACTACCGCGAACACGAGCTGCCGGCGAAGCTGCTCGTGAATGTGCCGCTCGCCCCGGTGAGGGTGCTGATGGACGAGATCCGCGACAAACCCTGCGTGTTGCTCGCGCCGCGTCTGGAGGCTGAAAAAGTGTGGATGGGGATGGCGGAGAACAACGCGCGCCTCGCCATCGTCGCCCGCGCGCGCGACACCGGCCGGGCCGAAATGCGCCTCGAAGCCCTGCGCGAGGCGCTCGACCTGGCTGAGGTACCGCGGCGAATCGAGTGCTTCGACATCAGTCACACGATGGGCGAGGCGACCGTCGCGTCATGCGTCGTGAGCGTCGATGGGGCGATGAAGAACTCTGAATACCGACGCTACAACATCACCGGAATCACGCCCGGCGATGATTTCGCCGCCATGCGCCAGGTCCTCGAGCGCCGCTACGGTAAGGTCGCGGCCGGCGACGGCGTGTGCCCCGACCTGATCCTGATCGACGGCGGCAAGGGGCAGGTCAGTTCGGCACGTTCGGTGCTGGCTGACGTCGGGCTGGAATCGGTTGCGATGGTCGGGGTGGCCAAAGGCGAGGAGCGCAAGCCCGGCCTGGAGACGCTGGTCTTTCCGGACGGCCGTACGCAGAACCTCGCAATCGATCACCCGGCACTGCACCTGATCCAGGAAATCCGCGACGAGGCCCACCGCTTCGCAATCACGGGGCACCGCGCCAGGCGGGCGAAAGCGCGTATCGGGTCACGGCTCGAGGACATTCCCGGCATCGGTCCGACGCGCCGGCGCAACCTGCTTGCGAGCTTCGGCGGACTCGACGGCGTGCGCGCCGCGACCATCGAGGACCTGTGCCGCGTCGGCGGGGTCAGCCGAAAGACTGCGGAAGCGATATACAATGCGCTGCATTGACGCGCTCCCATCGGCCCGAAGGGCCTCATTCAATGCTATTCAATGTTCCGAATTCGCTGACCTGGGCGCGCATTGCGCTGATCCCGCTGTTCGTCGGCGTATTTTATCTTCCCGACAGCTGGCTCGACGCCGAAGAGAAAAACTTCGCCGCAACGGCCATTTTCATCGTCGCAGCCGTCACCGACTGGTTCGACGGTTATCTCGCCCGCGCACTCAACCAGACTTCGGCCTTCGGCGCGTTTCTCGATCCGGTTGCGGACAAGCTGATGGTTGCGGCGGCGCTGATCCTGCTTGTGCAGCTCGCGCGCGTCGATTCGATCATCGCCGTCGTCATCATTGGCCGGGAGATCACGATTTCGGCACTTCGCGAATGGATGGCGCGGGTCGGGCAATCGGCCGGGGTTGCGGTCGCTTTTGTCGGGAAGTTGAAAACCGCGGCGCAGATGACGGCCATTCCGCTGCTGCTCTACAACGCACCGCTGCTGTCGCTGGACCTGAGAGCGATCGGTAACGTCCTGATTTATATTGCGGCAGCCCTCACATTATGGTCGATGGGGTATTACCTTCACCGTGCGATGCCGCAACTCGCCCGCTATGATCGAGAGGTTCGAAGCAAAGCGGTTGACAGGTAAAAATCCGGACCTATAATGGCGGTCTTTCAGCGGGAATAGCTCAGTTGGTAGAGCGCAACCTTGCCAAGGTTGAGGTCGCGAGTTCGAGACTCGTTTCCCGCTCCAGAATTTCCGGGAAATCCAATTTGGATTTCCCTCCCGGTGGAGGCGCATCGGGAAGGCAGGCCAGTAACCTGGCGCGATGGCAGAGTGGTTATGCAGCGGCCTGCAAAGCCGTGTACATCGGTTCGATTCCGGTTCGCGCCTCCAGAAGTACATGCGGGAATAGCTCAGTTGGTAGAGCGCAACCTTGCCAAGGTTGAGGTCGCGAGTTCGAGACTCGTTTCCCGCTCCAGAAATTGACAAAAGGAAGGTGCAAGCGCACCTTCCTTTTGTCGTTTACCGGCTCTGGCCATGTCCGCCTGCCGAAACATTCCATTTTCGTTGCCGCGCGCTGCGGTCGTGCCCGATTACGGGGCGAACGGCCTCTATGGCCTCGTCGGCGCGATCCGTGACTATCTCGACGGCCAGCACTGGGCGGTGCCCGGCGAGGAACGCGCCGATCCCGAGCAGGATGAACGGGCGCCGGTGCTGGTGTTCCTGCTCATCGACGGCCTCGGCGACACCTTCCTGCAGCAGTTTGGGACGGGAAGCGTGCTGCTCGCGCACCGGCGGCGGCGGATGACTTCGGTTTTCCCGAGCACGACAGCGAGCGCGGTAACGACCACGCTCACCGGGCTGGCGCCGGCCCGGCATGGCTTGACCGGCTGGTTCATTCACGACCGGCGCTTCGGCGGCGTGGTCGCGCCGTTGCCGATGAGGAAACGTTCGGGCGGACTCATTCGCGGCTCGATGGCGCGAGAGCGGCTCTTCCCGTACCCGAGCCTGTTCCAGAACCGCAGGCGCAAGTCGATTTACGTCAATCCGCGCAGCCTCGCGTATTCGCCATACTCCACGAGGCATGGCCGTGGCGCCGACATCGTCGCGTATCGCGGGCTCCAGGGGATGGTCGCTGCGGTAGCGGCTGCAGCAAGGGCGCTGAAGAGTGCAGCGGGTGGTTATATCCACGCCTACTATCCTGTGTTCGACGCACTGAGCCATGCGCACGGCTGCGAGTCCGACGAGGCCGTCGCGCAGTTTCGCCACATCGACGCCGCGTTCGCCGCCTTGCTCGATGAACTGGCCGGAACCGGCGTCGACGTCGTCGCGAGCGCGGATCACGGCTTCATCGATTCGCCTGCGGAGCGCGTGATCCGCTTCGAACGGTTTCCGGAGGCTGCGGCAATGCTCGCCGGGCCGTTGTTCGGCGAACGTCGGGCTGCGCTATGTGAGCTTCGCCGGGGGGCGGAGGACGATTTCCGCTCGTTCGTCGAGGCGGAGCTGGGGGGCAAGGCAGTGTTGGTCCGTTCGCCGGAGCTGCTGCGCAGCGGGTTTTTCGGCCCGGGGCCGCGACACCGGCAGTTGCGCGAACGCCTCGGCAGCCATGCACTGCTGATGGAACCCGGCTGGACGATCACCGACAGCGTGCCCGGCGAACACGCGCACCGGATGATCGGCGTGCATGGCGGACTGTCGCCGCAGGAAATGTGGGTGCCGCTGATTCACGCCCGCTGCTGAGGGTTGCCTGGAGCGGGCTGTCCGGGTCAGTGCAATTCTTCGTCGTCCGGCGGGACGGGGAGCACCATGATGCCTTCGTCGATGAGTTCCCCGATGTCGTCGTGCGACGCTTTCCCCTTGATGTTGCGCGCTTCGCTCTCGCCGTAGTGGATGCGGCGGGCTTCCTCGACGAACCGCTCGCCGACGTCCTCCGACTCCTTGCCGAAGCGGCGCAGCATCGCCACGGCCGTGGCGACCGCGTCCATCTGCCGGGTGGTTGCGGGATGCGACGAGGGGCGCGGTGGCGGAGCGGCGGGCGGAGTCGAGCCGGTGTTGACGTACGGAGCGGTCGGGCGCCGGCTGATCGAAGCTGAGCCGCAAACGGGACAGACGACCTGTCCGCGCTCACGCTGTGCTTCGAACGCGGCAGCCGAGCCGAACCAGCCTTCGAACAGGTGCTCGTGGTCGCAGCAAAGGTTCAGAACGATCACCGCAGGAAGTCCTGGAGAAAATCACGCGCAGCGCGCTAGCTGGTGCCGGGGACGGGACTTGAACCCGTAAGCCCGAAGGCGGCGGATTTTAAGTCCGCTGTGTATACCGATTTCACCACCCCGGCGCCGATGGGTGGCGCATTCTACCCCGCGGCTGACACCCCTGCACAACGGCTCCGACTGGGCCTGGCCGCGCAGCCGGCTTCAGCGATCATGCGGTTTTTTCTTGCCGGGCTTGAACCCAGTGGAGGAGGGGCGCTTTTCACTGCTGAAGGATCTCGGGCCGGAGCTTCCTGGACGGGCGGGTTTGCCGCCGGGGTGGGCGGCGTGACGCGGTGCTGCTCCGGGACGAGGGGCTCCCGGCCGCACGCGGGCCGCGTCGCGCTTCGCTTCCTCGGCGTCGAGCGGGCGGATGTTCAGCTGGTGCTGGCGCACGCGCACCCGGCGCAGGATGTCGAGCACGTCATGCGGCAGGCCGCTCGGCAGCTCGACGGTGCTGTAGTCCTCGTAGAGATTGATCTGCCCGATATAGCGGCTTTCGATGCCGGCCTCGTTGGCGATCGCGCCGACGATGTCCTTTGGCGTTGCCTGCTGGTTGCGGCCGACTTCGATGCGGTAGCGCTGCAGATTGCCCTCGGAAAACTCGCGCCGGCGTTCGAGTATTTTCTCGCGGTTTTCGCGCAGCGCGCGCTCGGCGCCCGGTTCACGCTGCGGTTCGGCGAGGCGCGCGATGTCAGGGCCTTTCGACTCCGGCAGTTGCAGCGGGCGCTCGCGCTGCGCGAGGAAGGCGAGCGCGGCGGCGATGTCGTGGAGTTCGGCTTCGTGGCTCGATTCCATGCCGGCGACGACATCGCGGAAGAACGCGAGGTCTTCGGATTCGAGCACTGTGGCGACTTGCTGGCGGAACGCGGCGACTCGCTTGTCGGCGACGGCTTCGCGCGACGGTAGTTGCAGCGCCTCGATCGGCTGGCGGGTCGCACGCTCGATGACTTTCAGCATGCGTATCTCGCGCGGCGCGACGAACAGGATCGCGCTGCCGGTGCGGCCCGCGCGTCCGGTGCGGCCGATGCGATGCACATACGCTTCGGTGTCGTACGGGATGTCGTAGTTGATGACGTGGCTGATGCGCGAGACATCGAGCCCGCGCGCGGCGACGTCGGTCGCGACGACGATGTCGAGCTGCCCGCCCTTGAGCTGTTCGATGACCCGTTCGCGCAGCTGCTGCGTCATGTCGCCGTTGAGCGCGGCGGCCGAGTAGCCGCGCGCCTCGAGCTTGTCGGCGAGCTCGGCGGTCGCGGTCTTGGTGCGGACGAAGATGATCGCCGCGTCGAAATCCTCCTCGACTTCGAGGATGCGCGTCAGCGCGTCGAGCTTGTGCGCGACGCTGATCTGGCAGTAGCGCTGGCGGATCGCCGCGACCGTGGTCGTGCTGGCCTTGATCTTCACTTCGCGCGGGTCGCGCAGGTAACGGTGCGCGACGCGGCGGATCGCATCGGGCATCGTCGCCGAGAACAGCGCGGTCTGGCGCTCGGCCGGCGTGTGCTGCAGGATCCATTCGACGTCGTCGATGAACCCCATGCGCAGCATCTCGTCGGCTTCGTCGAGTACCAGCGTCGTCAGGCTGTCGAGATTGAGGCTCTTGCGCTCGATGTGGTCCATGACGCGGCCCGGCGTGCCGACGATGACGTGGGCGCCGCGGGCGAGCTGGCGCAGTTGCACGACCATGCTCTGGCCGCCGTACACCGGCAGCACGTGG
Source organism: Aromatoleum anaerobium (assembly GCF_012910705.2). Classification (GTDB taxonomy): domain Bacteria; phylum Pseudomonadota; class Gammaproteobacteria; order Burkholderiales; family Rhodocyclaceae; genus Aromatoleum; species Aromatoleum anaerobium. Next base: position 68,895 of record NZ_WTVG02000033.1, read on the forward strand.
AAACCGGGCAGATTCTTGGCATAACGCTGGAAAGCCTCGGCCACCTGGATCGCGAGTTCGCGGGTCGGCGCGAGCACGAGCACCTGCGGATTCTTGATGCTCAGGTCGAGCCGGTCGAGCAGCGGCAGCGCGAACGCGGCAGTCTTGCCGGTGCCGGTCTGCGCCTCGCCGAGCAGGTCGTGCCCGGCGAGCAGATGCGGGATGCAGACCGCCTGGATCGGCGACGGCGTTTCATAGCCGATTTCGGACAGCGCGTCGAGCAGCGGTGCACGGAGATCGAGTTGGGCGAAGCTTTCGATGGGGGAAGTCATGGAGGTCTGGTGCGGGCAGCGGAAAGGGAGGAAGCGCCGAGCCGTCGAGAGAAACGGGGCGCTTCGCGAATGAAGCGCATCGTACCGAAATCCCGCCTCTGCCGCTTGGCTCAATCGCGCGCGGGGAGATGCAGCCCAGACCGCACATCACATGGGCGACGGTCGATTTCGCGCGCGAGCCGCCAGACGAGCCGTGCGGCCAGGCGCGCGGTCCGGCCGTCGGAGTCGAGGGAAGGATTGAGTTCGGCGACGTCGGCGAGGCGAAGCTTGCCGCTCGAAGCGGCAATGCGGATCACCGCTTCGACGACGGCCGGCTCGACGCCGATCGTCGCCGGCGCGCTGACGCCGGGCGCGCACCCGCCCGGCAGCGCGTCGAGGCACAGCGTCAGGTAGAGCCAGTCGATGCCGGCGAGGAAATCGCCCACCGTGTTGACGATCGCATCGAGATCGCGCGCGCCCATTTCCTCGTCGAGGCGAAACGCGACGCCGAGCGCACGGGCGCGGTCGAACAACGCGGCCGTGTTCGCCGCTTCGGCAATCCCCAGCACGCAATAGCGGAATTTCCAGCCGCGGACTCTGCAGTCCTCGCCGATCTGGCGGAACGGCGTGCCCGAATTGCCCGCGGGCGCCGCGCGCAGATCGAAATGGGCGTCGACGTTGAGAATGCCGATACGCGGCGGGTGGGGTTCGCGTGCAGCATGTGCGGCGAGCCCCTGCCAGGCCGCCCACGCGATCTCGTGGCCGCCGCCGAGGCCGATCGGCACATGCCCGGCGTCGAGCAGCGCCGTGATGCGTTGAGCGTAGCCGGCCTGCATCGTCTCGAGCGTCTTTTCGCCGGCGTCGGGCGTGCTGGCGCCCACATCGCCCACATCGCCCACATCGCCCACATCGCCCACATCGCCCACATCGCCCACATCGCCCGCGTCGTACACATCGCCCGCGTCGTACACCGGCCGCCCTCCGTGCCAGGCCAGGTTCGCGAGCGCGCGGCGCAGCGCCGCGGGGCCTTCAGCGGCTCCGGGGCGGCCATGGTTGCGCCGCACGCCGAGGTCGCAGGGGAAACCGAGCAGCGCGATGCCGGGGGGCGCCTGCGGCGGCAGCATCGTGACGCGCTGGTGCCAGCGCAATGCCCGCGGGCCTTCATGCACGTCGATGCGGCCCTGCCACGGCCCCCGATCCTCCTCATCCTTGTGCGGCATCACCTGCTCCGCTGATTTGTCCGCCGAACACGCGCAGCGCGAGCGGGTTGTAGCCGAGGTGGTAGCACAGCTCGGCCGGGGTATCGACGTTCCACAGGCCGAGATCGGCGAGTTTTCCGGCCTCCAGCGTGCCGAGGTCGTCGCCGCGACCGAGCGCCCGGGCCGCGTTGCGCGTGACGCCGGCGAGCGCCTCGGCGGGGGCGAGACGGAACAGCACGCAGGCCATGTTGAGCGCGAGCAGCAGCGAACTGAGCGGCGAGGTGCCGGGGTTGCAGTCGGTGGCGATGGCGATGGGCACGCCGAGCGCGCGCAGTCGCGCGACCGGTGGAAGGTGCGTCTCGCGCAGGAAATAGAATGCCCCCGGCAGCAGCACGGCGACGCTGCCGGCCGCGGCGAGCGCCGCTGCACCGGCTTCGGAGAGATGTTCCAGATGATCGGCGCACAGCGCGCCGTGCCGGGCCGCCAGTGCCGCGCCGCCCGAATCCGAGAGCTGCTCGGCATGCAGCCTGACGGGAAGCCCGAGCGCCCGGGCCGCGCGGAACACCGCTTCGGTCTGCGCCGGGCTGAACGCGATGCGCTCGCAGAACGCGTCGACGGCATCGACGAGGCCTTCGCGATAGAGCGCCGGCAGCATCACGTCGCAGACTTCGGCGATGTAGGCGTCGGCGCGTCCGTCGTATTCGGGCGGCAGCGCGTGCGCGCCGAGGAAGGTCGTCGTCACGCGTACCGGCGCGGTCTCTCCCAGCGCGCGCGCCGCGCGCAGCATGCGCCGCTCGGCGGACAGTTCCAGCCCGTACCCCGACTTGATCTCGACCGTCGTGACCCCCTCGGCCATCAGTCGCGCGAGACGCGGCCGGCTCGCGGCAACGAGCGCCGCCTCGTCAGCGGCCCGCGTCGCCGCGACCGTCGCGCGGATGCCGCCGCCGGCGCGCGCGATCTCCTCGTAACTCGCGCCCTGCAGACGCAGTTCGAACTCACGGGCGCGGTTGCCGGCATGGACGAGATGCGTGTGGCAGTCGATCAGCCCCGGCAGCAGCCAGCCGCCGGCGCCATCGATCTCCTGTGCGGCGCGGGCCTCGCGCGGCAGGTCGCGTTCGGCGCCGAGCCAGACGATGCGCCCGGCCCGCACCGCGAGCGCGCCGTCACGCAGCGTGCCGTACGGTTCGCTGCCGGCGAACGTCGCGAGATGCACGCGGCGGAACAGCAGGTCCCAGGCGGCCATGTGATCAGGCGTCGTGCATCGGCAGGCGCAGGCCGATTTCCCGCGCCGTCGCGAGCGCTTCCTCGTAGCCCGCGTCGGCATGGCGCATCACGCCGCTCGCCGGGTCGTTGAACAGCACCCGTGCGATTCGCCGCGCCGCCCCGTCGGTGCCGTCGCAGACGATCACCTGGCCCGCGTGCTGCGAATACCCCATGCCGACGCCGCCGCCATGATGAAACGACACCCACGTCGCGCCGCTCGCGGTGTTGAGCAGCGCGTTGAGCAGCGGCCAGTCGGACACCGCGTCGGAGCCGTCGCGCATCGCCTCGGTTTCGCGGTTCGGGCTCGCGACCGAACCGGTATCGAGATGGTCGCGGCCGATGACGATCGGCGCATGCAGTTCGCCGTGGCGCACCATCTCGTTGAACGCGAGGCCGACGCGGTAACGATCTTTCGGGCCGAGCCAGCAGATGCGCGCCGGCAGGCCCTGGAACGTGATGCGATGGCGGGCGAGATCGAGCCAGTTGTGCAGGTGCCGGTCGTCGGGGATCAACTCCTTCACTTTCGCGTCGCTGCGATGGATGTCCTTCGGGTCGCCCGACAGCGCGACCCAGCGGAACGGGCCGTAGCCGCGGCAGAACAGCGGGCGGATGTACGCCGGGACGAAGCCGGGAAACGCGAACGCATCGATGACGCCGGCGTCGTGGGCCATCTGGCGGATGTTGTTGCCGTAGTCGAACACCGCCGCACCGGCTCGCTGCAGCGCCAGCATCGCGCGCACCTGGTTGGCCATCGAGCGCTTCGCCGGTTCGATGATGCTCTGCGGGTCGCTGCGCTGGCGCTCGCGCCATTGCTGCAGCGTCCAGCCTTGCGGCAAATAGCCGTGGATCGGATCGTGCGCGCTGGTCTGGTCGGTGACGACATCGGGCTTGACGCCGAGGCGCGCGATCTCCTCGAACACGTCGGCCGCGTTGCCGACGAGGCCCACCGACAGCACGCGGCCCTCGGCCCGCGCCGTGTCGAGCAATGCGAGCGCCTCGTCGAGCGAAGCGGCCTTGCGGTCGAGGTAGTGCGTTTTCAGACGCAGGTCGACGCGCGTCTCGTCGCACTCGACCGCCAGCATCGAGAAGCCCGCCATCGTTGCCGCGAGCGGCTGCGCGCCGCCCATGCCGCCGAGCCCCCCGGTGAGGATCCACCGCCGCGCGGCGTGCCCGCCGAAATGACGATCGGCGCAGGCGGTGAACGTCTCGTACGTGCCCTGCACGATGCCCTGCGAGCCGATGTAGATCCACGAGCCCGCGGTCATCTGGCCGAACATCATCAGGCCCTTGCGGTCGAGCTCGTTGAAGTGCTCCCAGGTCGCCCACTTCGGCACCAGGTTGGAATTCGCGATCAGCACGCGCGGCGCATCGACGTGGGTGCGGAACACGCCGACCGGCTTGCCGGACTGCACCAGCAGCGTCTCGTCCTCGCCCAGTTCGCGCAGCGTCGCGAGGATCTGGTCGAAGCACGCCCAGTCGCGCGCCGCGCGCCCCATGCCGCCATAGACGACGAGATGCTCGGGGTGCTCGGCGACTTCGGGGTCGAGGTTGTTCTGGATCATCCGCCACGCGGCCTCGATCAGCCAGTTGCGGCAGTGCAGCGTCGCGCCATGCGGCGAGCGCACGACGCGGCCCGGCGCGTAGCGAGGATCGGTGCTGTGGACTTCGGTCATCGCGGCCTCCTTCGGGGCGCTTCAGAGGGATTCGTCATCCGGTGTCACGGAGCGGGACGCGTCGCCATCCGCCACGCGTTCGGAGTCGAAGGACAGGGGACAATGGCGAGCGAAGGCGCCGGCCGACACCTCGTCCTTGATCGATGCGATGTCCGGCGCGAAATAGCGGTCGATGTCGTAATGCGGCACGCGGCGGCGGATCAGCGCGAGCACGGCCTGCAGGCGCGGCGAGGTACGGTGCGGTGCGCGCAGCTCGACGCCCTGCGCCGCGGCGAGCAGCTCGATCGCGAGGATCGTCGCGGTGTTGTCGGCGAGCTCGCCGAGCTTGCGTGCGGCGAACGTCGACATCGAAACGTGATCCTCCTGGTTCGCCGACGTCGGCAACGAATCGACGCTCGCCGGATGCGCGAGAAGCTTGTTCTCGGAGGCGAGCGCGGCCGCCGTGACGTGCGCGATCATGAAACCGGAATTGACGCCGCCTTCGGTGACGAGGAAAGGCGGCAGGCCCGACAGCGTGGCGTCGATCAGCAGCGCGATGCGCCGCTCGGCCAGCGCGCCGATTTCGGCCGCGGCCAGCGCGAGCGCGTCCGCGGCGAAAGCGACCGGTTCGCCATGGAAATTCCCGCCCGACAGCACTTCGCCGCTGTCGGGAAAAACCAGCGGGTTGTCGGACACGGCGTTCGCTTCGATCAGCAGCACGCCCGCGGCGTGGCGCATCTGGTCGAGGCAGGCCCCCATGACCTGCGGCTGGCAGCGCAGGCTGTACGGGTCCTGCACCTTGCCGCAGTCGCGATGCGCAAGGTTGATGCCGCTGCCCTCGAGCAGCTGCCGGTAGGTGGCGGCAGCGTCGATCTGCCCCGGCTGGCCGCGCAACGCGTGGATCCGGGCATCGAACGGCTTGAACGAGCCGGCCGCGGCGTCGACCGACAGCGCTCCGGCGACGAGCGCGGTGCGAAACACGGTCTCGATCGCGAACAGATTGACGAGCGCCAGCGCAGTCGACACCTGGGTGCCGTTGAGCAGCGCAAGGCCTTCTTTCGCCGCGAGCGTCATCGGCGCGAGTCCCGCGATCGCCAGAGCCTCGGTTGCGGATACGCGTCGGCCTCCGACGTCGGCTTCGCCGATCCCCAGCAGCAGCGCCGAAAGGTGTGCGAGCGGTGCCAGGTCGCCGCTCGCGCCGACCGAGCCTTTGGACGGCACGCGGGGCACGACGCCGGCGTTGAAGAGTCCGAGCAGCGCATTGATGAGTTCCATGCGCACACCGGAGTGTCCGCGTGCAAGGCTCGCGATCTTCAGCGCCAGCACGAGGCGCACCGTCGGCACCGAAAGCGGTTCGCCGACGCCCACCGCGTGCGACAGCACGAGGTTTTTCTGCAGCAGTTCGAGCTGGTCGTCGGGGATGTGCGTCTGCGCGAGGCGGCCGAAACCCGTGTTGATGCCGTAGGCCGGCTCGCCGCTGCGCGCGATCGCCTCGACCGTCGCGGCGCCACGCGCGATCCCCGGAAAGCAGGCCGGTTCGAGCTCGAGCCGGCTGTCGCTGAACGCGATCGTGCGCAGTTCGGCGAGCGTCAATCGGCCTGGATGAAGGCAAACGGCAGTCATCGGGAGTTCTCCCTGCTGGCGCTTTGACCGCTCGTGCGCCGGAAAATTTGTTGCCCGGGAGGCGGCTGTGGTCAGACGGTACTCGTCGGACCGACATTATTCAACTTGCGTTATTCGGCCGGCTGGCCATGGGAGCGGGAAGGCGTTACCCTTGGGCCTCGCGGCATCTGCCGTGCAAGACCAAAAACGAAAATCCGGCCAGCTCGGCGTCCATCGCCCATGACGGCAGCGCGCACTCCGACCATCCGCTCCCGACTCGCCCTGCTCGTCACGGCGTGCATCCTGCCGGCATCATTGATGACCGCGGCGCTGATCCATTACAACTATCAGCGCGAGAACGTTCAACTCGTGGGCGAGGTGATCGCGACTGCCCGCGCGCTGACGTCCGCCGTCGAGCGCGAACTGGCCACGACGGAGTCGGCGCTGACCGTCCTTGCGACCTCGCCCTACCTGGTTTCCGACGATCTCGCGGCTTTTCACCGCCAGGCGATGCAGGTTCTGCAAACCCGGTCGGCCAATAACGTCGTGCTGGCCGATACGACCGGCCGGCAGCGGATCAACACGTTGCGGCCGTTCGGCGACCCCTTGCCTTTCGAAGGAGTGATGCCGCAGTTGAGGCACGTCCTGGAAACAGGGCGCCCATATATCTCCGGGCTTTTTGTCGGACCGGTTGCGCACCGGCCAGCGCTCAGCGTCTCGGTGCCGGTGCACCGCGGTGAGCGGATCGTCTACGTTCTGAGCATGGGTTTTTTTCCGGATCGCCTGTCCGGGATCCTGACCGAGCAGCGCCTGCCCCCCGGCTGGACCGGCGAAATACTGGATGGCGAAGGCATTGTCGCTGCCCACACCGGCGAAATGGAGCAGTTCATCGGGCGGAAGGGGGCGCAGGCGTTGACGGAGAGGCTCGCCGAAGCCGCCGAGGGATCGGTCGAAATCCTTACCGGCGCGGGCCTTCCTGTCATATCCGTTTTCAGTCGATCCGCCGTTTCCCGGTGGACGACGGTCATCAGCATTCCCCGGGAAGCGCTGACGAACCGGCTGCAGCAGTCGCTTGGCTGGCTGGTCCTCGGTACGGTGGTTCTGCTCGGCAGTAGCCTGCTTCTCGCCTGGAGGCTCGGCGGCCGGATTGCCGGCGCGTTCAGCGGATTGACCGGTCCCGCCGTGGCCCTGGGCTCCGGCCAGGCGATCGTCGTTCCCAGCTTCCGGCTACGCGAAGCCGACGAGGTCGGAGGAGCGCTGATCAAGGCCTCCGCGATGTTGCAGCAGACTCGGCACAAGGCACTCCACGACGAACTCACGGGGCTGGCGAACCGCGCGCTGCTCGACGAAATCCTCAACAATCAGCTGGCGCTGTCACAGCGATGCGACAGCGAGCTTGCTCTCCTTTACATCGATCTCGATGGCTTCAAGGCGGTAAACGACTGTCACGGCCATGGAATCGGCGATGAACTGCTGCGCGTCGTGGCGCGTCGTATCAACGGGGCCATTCGGTGTTCCGACGTGGCCGCCCGGCTTGGCGGCGACGAGTTCGTCGTCGTGATGTTCGCGGCGGGAGCGGAGGGGGCGGCGGCGCTGGCCCGCAAATTGGTCGAAACGCTCTCCGAGCCGTACCACGTGGGCGAAATCCCGATCGGCATTTCTGCAAGTATCGGCATTGCAATATCGTCCGGCACGGAAACCACGTGCGAGAGACTGCTGGAGCAGGCGGACGCGGCGATGTATCGCTCCAAGGCCAGGGGAAAGCGGTGCTACACGAGCGCGCCGGACGAGCAGGATTCCGGCCCGCCGGCCGGAAATGAAGATGGGGCTGCTTGCCGCGGCTGAACGGTTCCGTGTAGCGACCCATCAGCAAGGGCTGAAATACTTTCCCGGGACCGCGCAGCCATCGCCCCGCCTGGCGGGCCCTCCGGTTGCTTTCGTGACACCTAAATCCGCGGCTGAAGATGCGATCATGAGAGCCGATCAATAAAACTTTCCGGAGCACAATCGAGCATGAAGAAGCCGCACCACCTCCGCGCCCGCAATTTCCCGTCCGCCCAGGACGAAGTCGAGGCCGCCCAGCCTCATTCGCCGTACGACGCGCCCGGCAGCTCTTTCCGCATGGCGTTCGCGGACAACGAATTCCTGCTGCGCGAGGAACTGCGCCCGGTGCGGCTGCAGCTCGAACTGCTGAAGGCGGAGCTGATCCAGCAGGAGCAGGGCGTCGAATCCACGGTGGTCGTGTTCGGCAGCGCGCGCTTCAAGTCGCCCGAAGTGGCGGCGGCGATGCTCGACGAGGCGCGCGCCGGCGACGATCCGGTCGCGATCCGGCGCGCCGAGCAGATGGTGAAGAACGCCCGTTACTATGCCGAAGCGCGCCGTTTTGCCGAGCTGGTCACGCAGGAACCCGACGTGCTCGGCGAGCCGGTCATCATCGCTACCGGGGGTGGCCCCGGCGTCATGGAGGCGGGCAATCGCGGCGCCCACGACGCCGGCGGGCGCAGCATGGGCATGAGCATTTTCCTGCCGTTCGAGGAAGCGCCAAACCCCTGGATCACGCCGGAGCTGTGTTTCCAGTTCCACTACTTCGCGATCCGCAAGATGCATTTCCTGATGCGCGCGGTCGCGGTCGTGAGCTTTCCCGGTGGTTTCGGCACCCTCGACGAATTGTTCGAAGTGCTGACCCTGACGCAGACGCGCAAGATCCGTCGCCGGCCGATCATCCTGATCGGCCGCGATTTCTGGGCGCGCCTGATCGACTTCGACGTGATGATCGAGCACGGCGTGATCAGTCCGGAGGACGTCGAGCTTTTCCGCTACGTGGAGACTGCCGACGAAGCCTGGGACGCGATCAAGGCCGCTTACAACGAAGACAATCCTGCATTGGTCGCCCGGCAGCTGAGGGGGAGTTGAACCTCCCGGGTACCCGGCGCAGGCTGGATCAGCGGGTCGTCTATGCCGCCAGGACGATCAGCGAAGCACCGGACGGTTGGGGAGCTGATCCTCCCGCTGCGGCGGGGTTTCGCCAGGGGCGTGACTGGCGGGAAAGTGCCGCTCCAGCGCCGCCGTTACGGCGTCGATCGCCCGGGCGAGGCCCTCTTCGTAGCGCCCGGCACGAAACTCCGCGCTCATGCTGGCCAGCGTCTCTCGCCAGTAGGCGTCATCGATGTGCCGCGCGAGGCCGCGGTCGGTGACGATGTCGATGCGGTGCTCGGCCAGTTGCAGGTAGATCAGCACGCCGTTGTTCAGTTCGGTGTCCCACACGCGCAGCTTGCCGAATTCCGTCAGCGCGCGCTCGCGCACCACATGCTCGATTGGCACGCGGCGGCGCAGATGGCGCCACAGGTAACTCAGCGGCAGGCTCGCTTCGATGCACACGCAGATCTCGCCGGTGTGACGCCGTTCGCTGTCGTGCACGCGCGCCTCGAGGCGTTGCAGCGTGTCGTCCCCGACCGCATGGCGCACGTCGTCGGCATCGAGCCACAGGTGGCGGATCACGCGCATCACGATGTTCATCGATGACTCCCGGTCCGGTTGCGTAGGGCTACCATCGTCCCGAAGCGCCGCCGCCGCCGCCGAAACTGCCGCCGCCTCCGGAACTGAATCCGCCCCGCCTCGGCCGCCCTCCCCAGATGATCGGGCCGCCAAAGCCGCCGCCTCCCGCCGCGGCCACCGCGGCCTCCTCCGCCGATGCCCAGCACGAGCACGAAGATGAACGCGACGACGCCGGCGATGATCGCCAGCAGCAGGCTGCCGAGCAGCAACTGCGCGAGCAGGCCGGCGACGCCACCGGTGGCGAGCGCCGAGCTTGCGCCCCAACATGCCGACGAGCACCGCGCCGACGATCGGTACGCCGACGAACAGGAACGCTCCGAGGTCTTCGAGCGACGGCGCATCGCTGCGCCCGCGCACGTCCGGCTCCGGTAGCGGCAGGTTTTCGCCGCGGATGCGCGCCATCAACGCGTCGATGCCGGCGTCGATGCCGGCGGCGAACTCACCCCTGCGGAAAGCCGGCGTGATGGCCCGGTCGATGATGTGGAAGGCGGCGAGATCCGGCACCGCGCCTTCGAGCGCGCGGGCGACTTCGATGCGCACCCGGCGGTCGTCTTTCGCGACCACCATCAGGATGCCGTCGCCGATGTCGCGCCGGCCGATCTTCCACTCGGCCGCGACGCGGTAGGCGTAGGCGGCGATGTCCTCGGGAGCGGTCGTCGCCACGATCAGCACGACGATCTGGGCCCCGCGTTCCGCCTCGAAGGCGGCGAGCTTCGCTTCGAGCGCCTGCCGTTCGCCCGCGTCAAGCGTGCCGGTCTGGTCGATGACGCGCGCAGTGAGGGCGGGAACCGGCTGCAGATCCTGGGCGGACGACGACGCCGGGCACAGCAGTGCCGCGAGCGCGACGAATGCAACGAATGCGATCGAAGCGCTTGCCAGCCAGCGGCGGGCAGTGGCTGCGACGGCCCACAGACCGGCGGCGAAGGGGGCGGGACAGGGGTGGCAGCCCATCAGATCAGGTCGGGGCGATGATCGCGCCGGGGCGCGCCGTGACTCAGCGCGCTCCCGAAGTGCCGAAATCGACGGTCGGCGGACGCGAAATCTCCTGTTCGTTCGCGACGGTAAAACCGGCTTTCGGCTCGTAGCTGAAGATCATCGCGGTCAGGTTCGTCGGAAAGCTGCGCGCGAGCACGTTGTATTCCTGGACCGTCTTGATATAGCTGTTACGCGCGACGGTGATGCGGTTCTCGGTCCCTTCCAGCTGCACGCGCAAGTCCTGGAAAGCCTGGTTCGCCCGCAGGTTCGGATAGTTTTCGGCAACTGCCAGCAACCGCGACAGGGCGCCGCCGAGCTGGCTTTGCGCCTGCTGGAAGCGTTCCATCGCCTGCGGATCGTTCAGCATCTCGGGCGTGACCTGGATCGCCGTCGCCCGCGAGCGCGCTTCGATGACGCGGGTCAGGGTTTCCTGTTCGAAATTCGCTTCGCCCTTGACGGTGTTCACGAGGTTCGGGATGAGATCAGCGCGGCGCTGGTACTGGTTCAGCACCTCGGCCCAGGCTGCCTTGCTTTGCTCGTCGAGGCGCTGGAAATCGTTGTAGCCGCAGCCGCCAAGGCCGAGCAGCGCGCACGCAGCGACGACCACGGAGAAGCGTCGGAAAAGTCTCTCGAACATGCGGTGCATCCCTCCATCGATTGTTGCGGACGGGCAGCGGCCCGGTCGGGGTCCGGATGGCAAGCCTTCGGCCCGCCGCTCGGCCAGGCGCCATCATAAAGCCGCCTGCAGGATAGGTGTCCGGAATATTCGCCAGGCCTTCGGCCATGAACGATTCGCGCCGGCGATAGGGGGCGGCGCATCGGGCGCGGAATTCCCGCGCGGCGGCCCCGGGCTGCGTCCGCGCAGTGCCTGTCCCCATCCGGTCGCCCGAGCGCAATCGCGTGTGAGCGCCGGGAGAAAATGCCCACCTGGCGCTGACGCCGCGATTGAGGCAGCAGCGCCGGAGGGTCGAGGGTGTCAGACCCCCTGTTTCAGGCTCGCCGCGATGAAGTCGTCGAGGTCGCCGTCGAGCACGGCCTGGGTGTTGCCGACCTCAAAGTTCGTGCGCAGGTCCTTGATGCGCGACTGGTCGAGCACGTAGGAGCGGATCTGGTGGCCCCAGCCGATGTCGCTCTTCGAGTCTTCGAGCTTCTGCTGCTCGCTCTGGCGCTTGCGCAGCTCCAGTTCGTACAGCCGCGCCTTCAGCATCGACATCGCCTCGGCCTTGTTCTTGTGCTGCGAGCGATCGTTCTGGCACTGCACGACGACGCCGGTCGGCTCGTGCGTGATGCGCACCGCCGAGTCGGTCTTGTTGATGTGCTGGCCGCCCGCGCCGGAAGCGCGATAGGTGTCGATGCGCAGGTCGGCCGGGTTGATGTCGATCTGGATCGAATCATCGACTTCCGGATACACGAATACCGACGAGAAGCTGGTGTGGCGCCGCGCGTTGGAGTCGAACGGGCTCTTGCGCACCAGGCGGTGGATGCCGGTTTCGGTGCGCAGGAAGCCGTACGCGTAGTCGCCGCTGACCTTGATCGTCGCGCCCTTGATGCCGGCGACTTCGCCTTCGGATTCTTCCATCAGCTCGACGTTGAAGCCCTTGCGCTCGCAGTAGCGCAGGTACATGCGTTCGAGCATGCCGGCCCAGTCCTGCGCCTCGGTGCCGCCGGCACCGGCCTGGATTTCGATGAAGCAGGGATTCGGGTCCATCGGATTGGAGAACATCCGGCGGAATTCGAGCGCATGCACTTTCGCCTGGAGCTCCCCCAGGTCGGCCTCGACCGCGGCGAGCGTGTCTTCGTCGTCCTCGGCTTCGGCAAGATCGAACAGGTCCTTCAGGTCCGAAGACAGGCGCTCGATATCGCGCAGGTTGTGCACCACGTCTTCGAGCTGGCGCTTTTCCTTGCCCAGTTCCTGGGCGCGGGCAGCGTTGTCCCAGGCGGCCGGATCCTCGAGCGCGCGGGTTACTTCTTCGAGCTTCGATGATTTCTCATCGTAGTCAAAGATACCTCCGAAGTTCACGACCCCGGGAACGGAGGTCGTCGAGTTGCTGGGCGATGGCGTTGAGGCGTTCGGCTTCCATGGCGATGCTCCGGGAAATTCAGAAAACCGCGAAGTATACCCGCGATGACGAAGGGCCGCGCGGTGGAGGTTCCGCTGCGCGACGCGCTGCCGGCAGGTGTCCTGCACAAAAGAAATCGGCGGCCCGGATGGAGCCGCCGATTTGCGCGCGGGGGGAAGGACAGGCGATGCTCAGAAACGGTAGCCGACGCCGACCATGTACACCCACGGATCGATGTCGATATCGACCTTCACTTTGGCGCCGTTCAGGCGCGCGGTCGCTTCGCTGTCGATGTCGACGCGCCACACGGCGGCGTTCAGCATGATGCGGTCGGTCAACATGTAGTCGATGCCGGCCTGGACGGCGAGTCCCCACGAACTTTCGCGGTCCAGCTGCGAGAAGCCTTGGGCCTTGCGTGCATCCTTCAGCTCTTCGTCGAAGAAATACGTGTAGTTGATGCCGGCGCCGACATACGGCTGCCACTTCGACGACGGATCCATCGGGAAATACTGCAGCGAGAGGGTCGGTGGAAGCTGCTTGATCGTGGCGAGCTTGCCATTGAGACCGCCAATGCCCTTCAGCGTGACGTCGTGTTCGAACGGCGTTGCGGCGAGCAGTTCGATGCCGACGTGGTCGGTGAGCATGTAGCCGAGCGTCAGGCCGAGCTGCGTGTCGTCGCTCACCTCGACATCCGACCCCGGAATCTTTCCGGCCGGCGTCGAGACGCTGGAATCGCCGATGTCCGGATCCACCATCGTTGCACCGGCACGCACCAGGATGTCCCCCTCTTTGTGCGCGAACGCAGCCGGACTGGCGACAGCGAGGGCAAGCAGGGAGGAAATGAGCAGGGAAGGTTTCATGGTGCGGTCCTCTTGCGGTTGTTGGTCGCTTCCGATTGTACCCATTTCAGTAGCATGGTTATGTGCACTGCACAATAATATTTCTTTTGAGTAGATAGATGAAATTGATTGAGGTGCGATGGAGGGCGGAAAGAAGCCCGGGACGTTACACGGTGTCGAAGTGTTCGAGCATCAGCTGCAGGCTGGTGACGCCGTTGTATTCGTTCGGCGCGAGCCGGTAGGCGGCATGGATGCTCGCCCCCGCACCCTCGGCGAAGTTGAAGCGAATCGCGTCGAAGCGCACGCCGTTCTTCGACAGCTGCAGCTTCAGGTGCTTGTCCTTGAGCAGGCGCTGGTTGTCGACGCGGAAACGGTCCTCGAACACCGGTGCGGCGAAGCCTTGGCCCCAGATGTCCTGCTCGATCAGGCGCGCCGAGTCGAGCGTCATGTAACCGCTTTCGAGCACGCCGTCGGTTTCCAGCGTGCGCGTCAGGTCGGCGGTGCCGACGAGTGATTGAACGATCTCCTCGAACGCCGCCTGGAAGCGCGCGTAATCCGTTTCGCGGATCGTCAGGCCCGCCGCCATCGCGTGGCCGCCGAAGCGCAGGATCAGGTCGGGATGCCGCTTGGCGACGAGGTCGAGCGCGTCGCGCAGGTGCACGTTCGCGATCGAGCGCCCCGATCCCTTCAGTTCGCCGTCCGCGCCGCGCGCGAACGCGACGACGGGCCGGTGCAGTTTCTCCTTGATGCGCCCGGCGACGATGCCGATGACGCCCTGGTGCCAGTCGGGCTCGAACAGGCTCACGGTTGCGCTCTGCCCGGGATCGAAACCCGCGAGCCGTACCAGCGCGTCTTCCTGCATGCCTTGTTCGATGCCGCGCCGCTCGCGGTTGAGCTTGTCGAGTTCCTGCGCGATGTTCAGCGCGCGGCCCATGTCGTCGCTGATCAGGCATTCGATGCCCAGGCTCATGTCCGACAGCCGCCCAGCGGCATTGAGGCGCGGGCCGAGCGCGAAACCGAGGTCGAAAGTGTTTGCACGCTCAGGTTCGCGGGCAGCCGCGGCGAACAGCGCGCGGATGCCGGGCTGCATGCGTCCGGCGCGCATGCGTGCGAGCCCCTGTGCAACGAGGATGCGGTTGTTGTGGTCGAGCTTCACGACGTCGGCGACGGTGCCGAGCGCGACGAGGTCGAGCAACTCGCCGAGGTTCGGTTCCTGCTGCCCGGAGAACGCGCCGCGTTCGCGCAGTTCGGCGCGCAGCGCGAGCATCGTGTAGAACATCACGCCGACGCCGGCGAGCGCCTTGCTCGGAAAGTCGCAGCCCGGCTGGTTCGGATTCACGATGACGTCCGCATCGGGGAGCGTGTCGCCGGGCAAGTGATGGTCGGTGACCAGCGTCGCCATGCCGTAGCTGCGTGCCGCAGCGATCCCTTCGACGCTGGCGATGCCGTTGTCGACGGTGATCAGCAGGTCGGGCTCCATCCGCGCGGCCAGTTCGACGATCGCCGGGGTGAGGCCGTAGCCGTATTCGAAGCGGTTCGGCACGAGATAGCCGACGTCGGCGCCGAAAGCGCGCAGCGCGCGGATGCCGACCGCGCAGGCGGTGGCGCCGTCGCAGTCGTAGTCGGCGACGATCACCATCCGCGCGCCGGCCTCGATCGCGTCGGCGAGCAGTTGCGCGGCTTCATGGGTGCCGCGCAGCGCCGCGGGCGGCAGCAGCGCCTTGAGGCCGTAGTCGAGCTCCTCGCGCTGCGAGACCCCGCGCGCCGCATAGATGCGCGCGAGCAGCGGATGGGTGCCGCCGTCGATGAGGCGCTGGACGGCGCGGGGTGGGGCGTTGCGGGACTGGATGCGTGTCATCGGTCGGGGCGGTCAGGGTCGGCGACCGGCTCTGCGGGGAGAGACGGAGCCGCCGGGGTGAGCGATTTGAGAAGGGTGTCGAAAGCGAGCGGTTTGCGCCAGAATTTCCACCGCTCGCCGGAGCGCACGACGAGTTCGAATGTGCCGCGGTCGCCAGGCGCGGTGAGGGTCAGTTTCTGCAGGCGGCCGTCGCCCAGCGCCCCGGCGAGCGGTGCGATCCAGTCGCGTTCGAGCGCGGCGAGATTGTTGCGCCAGGCGTCGAGATCGAGCTGTCGTGCCGGGTGGAGGAGCGCGTCGAGGACGATGATCGTGTCCTCACGCAACGCGGCCGCGAGGTCCGGCGCCGCGGCTTCGGCTCCGGCGGCACGCGCCATGCCGCGGGCGAGCGGTTCGGCCGTCTGCACTACCGGCAGCGTCGCAACCGCGCCGGTTTCCAGCGCGCCTGCGCCCCAGAACCACAGGCTGTTCGCGGGACGCCGCCCGGCGGCTTCGCGCGCCTGGTTGAGCGGATGGTTGTGCAGCAGCACCTGCACTTCGTTCATCGTGCGCTGCCACAGGCGGGCGTCCTCGCCTTCGGGCAGGAACTGGCGGATCGGCCGTCCGATGACGTCATGCAGCGGAAAGAGCCTGGCGCGGGTCGGCGCGGCAAGCCGGAGGTACCAGCGCGTCGGCGCGCACGCTTCGAAGCGGCCGAGATCGCCGAAATTGTCGTTGAGGGCGGCAATCAACGTGGAGACGTCGTCGTCGCCGAGTTCATCGGCCGGAAAGTCGTTGAGCAGCAGGTGTTCGCGGGCGAAGGACAGGTTCACGGGGTCGGCGCACAGCCAGTCGCCGTCCGGATCGGGCGCAACCGGTACCGATTCGCCGAGGCGGCGCAGCGCGGCCAGCGGCAGCGGGCCGTCGGACGAGCCGGTGCCGAGACCGAACAGGCGCGCAAGCTGGAGGTCCAGCGGCTCGAAGTCCCGGTGCTCGCGCCGTCCGAGGCCGAGGAGTCGTGCGAGTGCGGGAAGTTCAATGCCCGCTGCGGGGGCGACGAGCGAAGCGCCGGGCCAGATCAGGCCGGGAATGACGAGGTGAATCTGCATGGAGCGACCGCAACAAGGAGCGGATCGAGTCTAGCACAGCGCCCGGTGGCTCCGGCGGGACGACGCGATCGGGCCCGGCAGGGAGCCGACGCTGCGCTCGGAGCG
Source organism: Aromatoleum anaerobium (assembly GCF_012910705.2). Lineage (GTDB taxonomy): Bacteria > Pseudomonadota > Gammaproteobacteria > Burkholderiales > Rhodocyclaceae > Aromatoleum > Aromatoleum anaerobium. The sequence goes on from NZ_WTVG02000033.1 coordinate 85,378, forward strand.
GGCCGGGTCGCGGCGCGTAAAAAAGAGCGGGTTCGTCGCGATTTTTCGCGATCCTGCCGGTCGTTCGTCGCGCCGGACCTGTCCTTGCGGCAGAATGGCGCCTTTTCGCCGCTGCCCCCACCCGATGCGTTACGAAATCCTGGTCGGTTTGCGTTACACCCGGTCGCGCAAGCGGGCGCAGGGGCGCAACCGTTTCATCTCCTTCATCTCGCTGGTGTCGATGCTCGGCACCGCGTTGGGTGTCGCCGCGCTGATCGTCGTGCTGTCGGTGATGAACGGCTTCCAGGAAGAGTTGCGCACGCGCATCCTCGGCGTCGCATCGCACGTGCAGGTCTCCGGTTTCGACGGCGAGCTCGACGCGTGGCAACAGGTCGCCGACCAGGCTGCACGCCATCCGGACGTCGTCGCCACAGCGCCGTACATCCAGGAGCAGGGGATGCTGTCGTTCGACCAGGCGGTACGCGGCACGCTGGTGCGCGGCGTGCTGCCGGCGGCCGAGGACGGCGTCGCCAATTTCGTGCGCTTCATGCGCTCGGGCAGCTTCGACGCGCTGCAGCCCGGGCGCTTCGGCATCGTGCTCGGGCGCGATCTCGCGTTCGCGCTGCAGGCGCAGGTCGGCGACAAGGTGACGCTGATCGCCCCGCAAGGGCTGGTGACGCCAGCGGCAGTGCTGCCGCGGGTCAAGCAGTTCGAGGTCGTCGGGATCTTCGAGGCGGGGATGTTCGAGTACGACTCCGGCCTCGCGCTGATCCACCTGCGCGATGCGCAGGCGCTGTACCGCATGGACGAGCGCGTCAGCGGGGTGCGGCTGAAGCTCGACGACCTGTTCGCCGCGCCGCGTGTCGCGCGCGAACTGCCAGGCCTGATCGAAGCCGATGTGATGGTCAGCGACTGGACGCGCAGCCACGCGAATTTCTTCCGCGCGGTGGCGCTGGAGAAAACGATGATGACGATCATCCTGTTCCTGATCGTCGCCGTCGCGGCGTTCAATATCGTGTCGACGCTGGTGATGGCGGTGCAGGAGAAGTATGCCGACATCGCGATCCTGCGCACGCTGGGCGCGAGTCCCACGTCGATCATGGCGATTTTCGTGCTGCAGGGCGCGATCATCGGGCTCGTCGGCCTTGCCGCAGGGGTCGCGGGCGGGCTGTTGCTGGCGCACAACCTCGACGTCGTGATTCCGGCGCTCGAGCAGGTCACCGGCGCGACGTTGTGGAACAAGGAGGTCTACTACATCAGCGAGCTGCCGTCGAAAGTGCTGCCGGCCGACGTGATCACGATCGTATCGCTGTCCTTCGTGCTGACGCTGGTGGCGACGCTGTATCCGAGCTGGCGCGCGTCGCGCGTGAATCCGGCCGAGGCCTTGCGCTATGAGTGAAGCGACGAACGAACCGGTGCTGGCCTGCGAGGGCCTGTCGAAAACCTTCCGCGAAGGGGCCGATGCGCTGCAGGTGCTCAACGGCGTGACGCTTGCGGTCGCGCGCGGCGAACGCATCGCGATCGTCGGTGCCTCGGGCTCGGGCAAGAGCACCTTGCTGCATCTGCTCGGCGGGCTGGACGTACCGAGCGCCGGCGCGGTGCGCTTGCGCGGACGCGATTTCTCGCGCATGTCGGATGCCGAGCGCGGCCGGGTGCGCAATGAGGCGCTCGGCTTCGTGTACCAGTTTCACCATCTGCTGCCGGAGTTCTCGGCGCTCGAGAACGTCGCGATGCCGCTCTACATCCGGCGCATGGAGCGCGAGGCGGCGAACGAACGGGCGGTCGCGATGCTCGAAGAAGTCGGTCTCGGGCACCGGCTCGATCATGCGCCGGGCGAGTTGTCCGGGGGCGAGCGCCAGCGCGCGGCGATCGCGCGGGCGCTGGTGACGCAGCCGGCGTGCGTGCTCGCGGACGAGCCCACCGGCAACCTCGACCGGCGCACTGCGGAGAGCGTGTTCGACCTGATGCTGAGCCTCAACGAGCGGTTCGCGACGAGCTTCATCATCGTCACGCACGACGAGCAACTCGCCGGGCGCGCCCAGCGCACGCTGCGGCTCGACGACGGCCGGCTGGCGTGACCCGCAGGACGTTCAGCGGCCGTTGCGATGGGTGCGGCGGGCGTGCCAGGTACGGATCAGCCAGATTCGCCACGCGGCCTTGACGGCGAGGTAGCCGAGCAGGGACAGCGTCGCCGCGAGCAGGATCAGGCCGAGCCCGAGCGGCTTGCCCAAGCCCGCCATCCAGTCCACGAGCGCGCCGCCCCACGCGATCAGCGTCATCTCGCCGAGTTCCGGCGGCGGGGCGAAACCCTGTCCGTTGATGCCCATCGCCCAGCTGCCGATCTTGTAGGCGAGAAAATACAGCGGGACGATCGTCACCGGGTTCGAATACAGCGTCGTGATTATCGCCAGCGGCAGGTTGACGCGGAACACCAGGCAGCAGATCGCCGCCGCGCCCGCCTGCAGCGGCCCGGGGATCATGCCGCAGAACAATCCGACCGCGAAGCCCCCGGCTGCCGAATGCCGATTCAGGTGCCAGAGCCGCGGGTGCAGCAGCGTGCTCGCGAACGGCCGCAGCCAGCGGTTGGAGCGAATCGTTTCGTGCTTCGGCAGAAAACGCTTGAGGATCTTGCGCATGGTCGTCCGGGTTGGAGCGGCGATTCTAATGGTTCGCCCGGCAAGACCCAAACGCGGCGGTGAGCTTGCCAGCGCTTCCCGGCCGCAGGCATGATGGGCGGAATATGCGAACGTCAATAATCGCCTTCGCGCTGGGCGTCTGGCTCTGCCAGGGTCTTCCGGAGCTGCCCGGCACCGCCTGGCTGCTCGCGCTTCTCGTGGCGAGCGGGGCTGTCGCGGCCGCGTTATGGCGCGCCGACGCTCGCACGCAGCTCGCCGGCATGTGCCTGCTGGCGCTCGCCGCAGGCTTCGTCTGGTCGGCCGCGCGGGCGCAATGGCGTCTCACCGATGAGCTACCGATGACCTGGGAAGGACGCGACGTGGTCGTGACCGGGATCATCGACGAGCTGCCGCGAACCGTGGGTCGCGGCGTGCGCTTCGTGCTGCGCGTCGAATCGGCGTCCGCCCCGGTGCCGCGGCGGATGCTGCTGTCGTGGTACCGTCCGCGCCCCCACGCCGGCGCCGACGCCGACGCCGACGAGGACGCGGGCGACGAGGGACAAGTCCCGTCGCTGCGACCAGGCGAGCGCTGGAAGCTGACGCTGCGCCTGAAGCGCCCCTACGGCCTGGCCAATCCCGGCGGCTTCGATTACGAAGCGTGGTTGCTGGAGCGCGGCCTGCGGGCAACGGGCCATGTACGGGCGAAAGGGGAAAACGTCCTGCTCGACCCGCTGGTGGCCGATCCGATGGTCCTCGTCCATCGCCTGCGCGATTCGGTGCGCACCCGTTTTCTCGCCACGCTCCCCGCTGCCGAATACGCCGGCGTTCTGGTCGCGCTGGCCGTCGGCGATCAGAACGCGATCCCGCAGGAGCAGTGGACGGTATTCCGCAAGACGGCCGTGGCCCACCTCGTCAGCATCTCCGGATTGCACGTGTCGATGATCGCGCTGGTGGTCGGCGGCGTAGCGGGTTGGGGGTGGCGGCGCATCCCGCCGCTGACGCTGAGGTTCCCGGCAAGGAAGGCGGCGGCGCTCGCGGGGCTCGCCGCCGCGACCGCCTATTCGCTGCTCGCGGGTCTCGGCATTCCGACGCAGCGCTCGCTGCTCATGCTCTCGGTGGTGGCAGTGGCGCTGCTGCTCGGGCGCGAGTCGGCAGGCAGCCGCGTCATCGCCCTCGCGTTGTTCAGCGTGCTGGTGGTCGACCCGTGGGCGGTCCTGTCGGCAGGATTCTGGCTGTCGTTCGGTGCAGTCGCGGCGATCATGTACGTCGTCGGCGGGCGCACGGGCGGCGTGCAGGGCTGGCGTGTCGCGGTGACGACGCAGCTCGCAATCACGCTGGCGACCGTTCCGGCGCTGCTCGTGCTGTTCAACGCGTTCTCGCTGCTGTCGCCGTTTGCCAATGCGTTCGCGATTCCGCTGGTGAGTTTCCTGATCACCCCGCTCGTGCTGGCCGCGATCGTGCTGCCGTTCCCGCCGCTGCTGGAACTGGCGCACTGGCTGACCGGGCTGATGATGGTCGCCCTCGAATGGCTCGCGGACATGCCATTCGCGATGTGGCAGCAGGCCGCGCCGCCGCCGCTGCTCGCCCTCGCGGGGATCGCCGGCGTGCTGTGGCTGCTGCTGCCGCGAGGCACTCCAGCACGCCACGCCGGCGTGCTGGCGATGCTGCCGATGCTCGCATGGTCGCCACCGCGCCCGGCGCCGGGCGAGTTTCGCCTGACAGTGCTCGACGTCGGTAATGGCATGGCAGCGCACCTGCAGACGGCCCGCCACGACCTGATGTACGACACCGGGCCGGCCTACGGGCCGGACGTGGACGCGGGCGAGCGGGTGCTGTTGCCCTATCTGGCGGCGGCCGGTCTGCACCGGCTCGATCGGCTGGTGATTTCGCACGACGACCTCGACCACACCGGCGGCGCCGCGTCGCTCGTTGACGGCATCGAGGTCACCGCGATGCTATCGGGCCTGCCTCCGGAGCATCCGCTGCGCGCCGGCGAACGCGTTGCGCCCGTTTCCTGTGTCGCCGGCGAGCGCTGGCGCTGGGATGGCGTCGATTTCGAGGTACTGCACCCGGCCGCAGGCGAGAACCCGCGTCGCGACAACGACAAGTCGTGCGTGCTCCGGATCGCCGCGCCCGGCGGGTCGGTGTTGTTCGCCGGCGACATCGAGACCGCCGCCGAGCGCAACTTGCTGGCGCGCTCGGCACGCGCGCTGGCGAGCGACGTCGTGCTCGTGCCGCACCACGGCAGCCGCTCGTCATCGAGCGCGGCGTTCGTCGCGGCCGTCGAGGCGCAAACCGCGATCTTCACGGTCGGTTACCTCAATCCGTTCCGCCATCCGCATCCTGCGGTATGGGCCAGATGGTCGGCTGCCGGGGCGCGCAACTGGCGCACCGACAGCCAGGGCGCGATCCGCGTCGACGTGCGCGGCGGCGGCGTGAGCGTCGAGGCGCAACGCCTGATCGCACCGCGCTACTGGCACGGGCGCTAGGCATCCGGGCTGCTAAACTCCGGCTTCCTAATCCAACGGCCTGAATCGATGAGCCTGCTCGACACCCTGCGCCGCCTGTTTCGACCCGCGCCGCTGCCGACCCGCCCATATCGCGGACTGCGCGAGAAGTCGGTGCAGTGCATCGGCCCCCACGGCCTGCATCGCATGGCCTATACGGAATGGGGCGACCCGGCAAACCGCAAGGTGCTCATCTGTGCGCATGGCCTGACGCGCAACGGCCGGGATTTCGACTTTCTCGCGCAGGCGCTCGCCGACGACTACCGCGTCGTCTGCCCCGATGTCGTCGGCCGCGGACGCAGCGACTGGCTCGGCGTCAAGACCGATTACGGCTTTCCGCTGTACGTCGCCGACATGATCACGCTGCTCGCGCGGGTTGATGCCGACACCGTGCACTGGGTCGGCACGTCGATGGGCGGCATCATCGGCATGCTCATCGCCAGCCAGCCGCACACGCCGATCTCGCGCCTGGTGCTCAACGACGTCGGCCCGGTGATCACCGCGGTGTCGCTGCGCCGGATCGGCGAATACGTCGGCAAGGCGCCCAAATTCCCCAGCATGGCCGCCGCCGAAGCCTGGATACGCGAAGTCAGCGCGCCGTTCGGCCCGCTGACCGACGCGCAGTGGCGACACCTCACCGAATATTCGGTCAGGCCGGTCGAAGGCGGCTTCGCCATGGTTTATGACCCAGGGATCGGGGATGTCTTCCGCCACACGCCGATCACCGTCGATGTCGATCTGTGGGACGTGTACAAGGCGATCCGCTGCCCGACGCTGGTGATCCGCGGGGCGGAATCGGATCTGCTGGAAGCGGAGACCGTCGCCCGCATGGCGCAGGCCGGACCGCGCGCGCAGGTGGCGGAGTTTCCGGGCGTCGGTCACGCGCCGGTGTTGATGGATGCATCGCAAATCCGCATCGTGACCGACTTCCTGCGCGCCTCCTGAACAACGGCTGCGATGAAGGAATTCATGACGGCGATCTCGGGATCCGATTGGGCGGGGCTGTGCTGGTTCCTCGCCGCGTGGGTGGGCTATGGCTGGTTTTCGGAACGCAGCCGCTGGGCCCGCGACGGCCTGATGGGGGTCACGCACCGTTACCGGCTGGAGTGGGCACGCCAGCTCGTGCAGCGCGAGATGCGCATGACCGATGCGGCGCTGGTCGGCAATCTGATGCAGAGCGTGTCGTTCTATGCGAGCACGACGATCTACATCATCGCCGGCCTGCTCGCGGTGCTCGGCGCACTCGACCAGGTGATCCGCTTTGCCGCCGACCTGCCGTTCGCGCGGGAAACCTCGCGTGCAGTATCGGAAGTGAAGCTGCTGCTGCTATTGACGGTGTTCGTCGTCGCGTATTTCAAGTTCACGTGGTCGCTGCGCCAGTTCAACCTGCTGTCGATCCTGATCGGCGCGAGCCCGTACATACGCCGCGGCGAAGATGCCGAGGCGACGGTGAACCGGCTCGCCACCGTGAACTGGCTGGCCGGCGACGAGTTCAACCGCGGCATCCGCGCCTATTATTTCGGCATCGCCGCGGTCACCTGGTTCATCCAGCCGTGGCTGTTCATTGCGGTCACGACGATCGTCGTGGTCGTGCTCTATCGCCGCGACTTCTCGTCGCCGGTTCTCGCCTCGCTGGTGCAGACTCGCGCCGGGGGATGAGCGGCTGCACGGCGACCGCTGCTAGCCGGTCGATTGCGGTCCTCGCGCCTGGTCGTCCTCGCCGGACGGTTCCGGTTCGAGCCGGATCGATGCCGAATTGATGCAGTAGCGCAAGCCCGTCGGCTGCGGGCCGTCCTCGAACACGTGCCCGAGGTGGGCGCCGCATTCGTGGCACAGCACTTCGGTGCGTTGCATGAAGTGGCTGCGGTCGTCTGCGGTCTCGACGTTTTCGGGCACCGCGGCGGTCCAGAAACTCGGCCAGCCGCAGCCGGCGTCGAACTTGTGTTCCGAACGAAACAGCGGTGCGCCGCAGCCTATGCAGCGGTACTCGCCTTGGTCCCAGCAATCCCAGTATTCCCCGGTGAAGGCGCGCTCGGTGCCTTTTTCCCGCGTGACCTGGAATTGCGCGGGAGTGAGCTGCGCGCGCCATTCAGCTTCGGACTTCTCGATCTTGCGGCTCATGGACGACTCCTCGTGTCGGAGCGACCCGCTGCCCAGTGCTTCAGTGCAGGTGCCGGGGCGTCGGCTCGCCGTGTTCTTCGGGCATTTCGGCGTGCACGATCTCGCCTTCGGGTGAAGGGTAGAGCGGGGCGCCGCAGTCATCGCAGTATTCGAGCGGGAAACGGTGGTCGAGGTTCACGATTTCGGTGACGCCGCAGTCGCGCAGCACGGCTTCGATCTGCGCCGGACTGTCGGCGTTGTCGTCCTCGGCCCCGAGCAGCGGCCACACGACGCCGTGCACCACCTCGTCCTTGCCGCGCAAGGTCAGGCCGACACGGTATTCCTCGAGATCGCGCTCGTGGAACGGCGCGATCACCGCGCGCAGGTTTCCGGCCGGCGCTTCCATTTCGGCGCCGAGGAAGGCCACCGACGCGCGGATCGCGTACGGCCGGCTGTCCTTGTCGGCCTGTCGGCTGGCGGCGAAATAGGCGTCGGGCAACACGACTTCCATCGCGCAGCCCGGCAGCAGCGGCATCAGGCACGCGCCGCCTTGCTTGCGCCACTGGCTGAGCGACTGGTCGCGCGAGCCGCCCGCCTGCTGCCAGCCGAACAGCGCTTCGCCTTTCGGCACCACGATCGCGGCGAGCAGGTAGCGGGTGTCCGACAGGAACTGCGCTGTCTCGGGCATGCCTTCGGTCTCGATATGCAGGTCGCGGCCGGAAAGCGCCGACTGCCCCAGCTTCGCGGCGAATTCCGCGGTGGCGCTGTAGCCTTGCGGCAACTGGTCGGGGCTGAACAGGAAATCGGCCAGCGCGAGCTTGACGTGATCGGCGAGGACGTGGGCCTGCAGATGCACCCGCAGGTTCGCGAGCGCTGCGGGCGAAACGGTCGTCGTTGGGATGCGGTAGCGCGACCACGCGAGCACCGGCGCGGCGATCAGCAGGATGTCGTGCTCGGGCGAGACGCCCGGTGCGCTTTCGGCGCGCGATTCGATGAAGTCGGCCAGTTCGTCGTAGCCGGGCGAATCAGCGCTGTACAGGTGGTCGAGCGCAGCGTTCAGGGTTTCCTCGTCGCTGTCGGCGAGCAGGCGGTCGAGGGCCGCGCACAGGTGGCGGTCCCAGTAATGGTCTTCGGCACGGCTACCGGATTCGGCCAAGCCGGTTGCGAGCCAGATCAACTGTTCGGCTTCGCGGCCCAAACCACCGCGGCGCTTTTGACGTGTTCGTTTCATGGAAATTCCTGTTTGGGTATCGATCGCCGCTGTCGCAGTCAGTACGCCGGGCGGTTCAGCCGCACGGCCTGCAGAATGGTAGCCGATATCTCTTCGATGGACTTGCTGGTGGAATCGAGCCACTGGATGTTTTCGCGGCGCATCAGCTTTTGTGCCGCGTCGATCTCGAAGCGGCAGTTTTCGATCGCCGCGTAGCGGCTGTTCGGCCGCCGCTCCTGGCGGATCTGCGCCAGGCGCTCCGGCGCGATCGTCAGGCCGAAGAGCTTGCCGCGGTGGCGATGCAGTTCGCCGGGGAGCTTGTTGCGCTCGAAATCCTCCGGAATCAGCGGATAGTTCGCGGCTTTGACGCCGAACTGGACCGCGAGATACAGGCTCGTGGGCGTCTTGCCCGAGCGTGAGACGCCGACGAGGATGATGTCCGCGTCGGCCAGTTCTCCGTCCGTCGATACCCCGTCGTCGTGGGACATGGCGAAGTTGATCGCCTCGATGCGCGCCTTGTAGTCGCTGCTGTCGGCGATGCCGTGAAAGCGGCCGACGGTGTGCGTGGAGCGCTGCCCCAGCTCGGCCTCGAGCGGATTGATGAACTGCTCGAACAGATCGATGAACAGCGCATCGACTTCGCGCAGGCCGCTCGCCGGGTCGGGGTTCACCAGCGTGCTGAAGACGATCGGGCGGATGCCGTCGTTCGCCGCGGTTTCGCGGATCTGCCGCGCGCAGTCGAGCGCCTTGTCGAGGTCATTGACGAACGGCACGCGCACTTGCCGGAAGCGCGCCTCCGGAAACTGGGCGAGGAGGCTGTGGCCCATCGTTTCGGCAGAAATGCCCGTGCCGTCGGAGATGAAAAAGACGGTACGGATGGGAGTTTCGTTCATGTTTTACGCCAGAAAAGTGGCATTGTGGAAAACCTGCCGTGCGGCAGAGCAGCATTTTTCGCTAAAATCGCATTTTGCTTTCTCCCCCACAAAATCGGAAGGCCATTCATGACCCGTTACGTCATTCCCTTCACCGAACTTCGCATGTCGGACGTGGAGCAGGTCGGCGGCAAGAACGCTTCGCTCGGTGAGATGATCAGCCAGTTGCCTGCCAGCGTGCGTGTTCCCGGCGGTTTCGCGACCACCGCCGCGGCGTTCCGTGAATTCCTGGCCCATCAGGGACTGGCCGAGCGCATCCGGGCGGCGCTCGACGCTTTTGACGTGGATGACGTGGACACGCTGGCGAAGACCGGTGCGCAGATCCGCCAGTGGATCATCGACACGCCTTTCCCGGCAAGGCTCGAAGAAGAGATTCACGCAGCGTACAACGCGCTGACCGCCGAAGGCGAAGGGAGTTTCGCGGTGCGCTCGTCGGCGACTGCCGAGGATCTGCCGGATGCGTCGTTCGCGGGTCAGCAGGAAACTTTTCTGAATATCCACGGCTACGAAAACATCTTGCACGCGATGAAGGAAGTGTTCGCGTCGCTGTACAACGACCGCGCGATCTCGTACCGCGTGCACAAGGGCTTCACGCATGCCGAGGTCGCGTTGTCGGCGGGGGTGCAGCGCATGGTGCGCTCCGACATCGGTGCTTCCGGCGTGATGTTCACGATCGACACCGAATCCGGTTTCAACGACGTCGTGTTCATCACCGCGTCCTACGGACTGGGTGAGACGGTCGTGCAGGGGGCGGTGAACCCGGACGAGTTCTACGTGCACAAGTCGACGCTCGCGCTCGGCAAGCCGGCGGTGATCCGCCGCAATCTGGGTTCGAAGCTGATCAAGATGGTGTTCGCTGACAAGAAGGAGGCGGGCAAATCGGTGCGCACCGTCGACGTCGCCGAAGCCGACCGCGTGAAGTTCTCGCTGACCAACGACGATGTGCTCGAACTCGCGCGCTATGCGATGGTGATCGAGAAGCACTATGGTCGGCCGATGGACATCGAGTGGGGCAAGGACGGCGAGGACGGCAAGCTGTACATTCTGCAGGCGCGTCCCGAGACGGTGAAGAGCCAGTCGTCCGGGCACGTGATGGAGAAATACCGCCTCAAGCAGTACGGCAAGTCGCTGACGCACGGCCGCGCGATCGGCCAGAAGATCGGCGTCGGCACGGTGCGCGTCGTCGCCGACGCCTCCGAGATGAGCCGCGTGCAGGCCGGCGACATCCTCGTCACCGACATGACCGACCCGAACTGGGAGCCGGTGATGAAGCGCGCCAGCGCGATCGTCACGAACCGCGGCGGGCGCACCTGCCACGCGGCGATCATCGCGCGCGAACTCGGCATCCCGGCGATCGTCGGCTGCGGCAACGCGACCGAAGTGCTCGAGGAAGGCGACTCGGTGACGGTGTCCTGTGCCGAAGGCGACACCGGCTACGTCTATCGCGGCCGGCTCGACTTCGAGGTCGTCACGACCGACATGGGCAACCTGCCGGAAATTCCCGTCAAGATCATGATGAACGTCGGCAATCCGGAACTCGCGTTCGAGTTCGCGCAGATTCCGAACGGCGGCGTCGGCCTCGCACGCCTCGAGTTCGTCATCAACAACATGATCGGCATCCACCCGAAGGCGATCCTCGATCTGAACCAGGTGCCGGCTAGCCTGCGCGACGAGATTCTGCGACGTTCGCGTGGCTACGCGACGCCCAAGCAGTTCTTCATCGAGAAGCTCGTCGAAGGTGTGGCGACGATCGCCGCGGCGTTCTATCCGAAGCCGGTCATCGTGCGCATGTCGGATTTCAAATCGAACGAGTACCGCAAGCTGCTCGGCGGCGAAATCTACGAGCCGGAAGAAGAGAACCCGATGCTGGGTTTTCGTGGCGCATCGCGCTACATCGCGCACAGCTTCCGCGACTGCTTCGAACTGGAATGCACGGCGATGAAAAAGGTCAGGAACGAGCTGGGCCTGACCAACGTGCAGATCATGGTGCCGTTCGTGCGCAACGTCGAGGAGGCCGCCGGTGTTGTCGACCTGCTCGCCGCGCATGGCCTCAAGCGCGGCGTGAACGATCTCAAGCTGATCATGATGTGCGAAATCCCGTCGAACGCGCTGCTCGCCGATGCGTTCCTCGAGCATTTCGACGGCTTTTCGATCGGCTCGAACGATCTCACGCAGCTCACGCTCGGTCTCGACCGCGATTCGGGCCTCGTCGCGCACGCGTTCGACGAGCGCGATCCGGCCGTCAAGCAGTTGCTGTCGATGGCGATCCAGTCCGCGAACCGCCTCGGCAAATACGTCGGCATCTGCGGACAGGGACCGTCGGACCACGCGGATTTCGCCGAATGGCTGATGGACGAAGGCATCCAGACGATTTCGCTGAACCCGGACACCGTGATCGACACCTGGCTGAAGCTTGCGGCGCACGTCAAGAGCTGAGGCCGGCGAGTCCATTGCCCCCAACGGGCGGCTCCCGCGCGGGAGCCGCCCGGGCGTCGTTACCTGTCGAAAAGGAAGAACAATGAGCGTCATCGATACCGTGACCCGGGATCTCCTGGACAAGACCGAATTCCTGACCATCGTCACGGAAGGGCCGGACGGTCCCCACGTCGTCGGCAACTGGGGCGACTATCTGCGCCGGCTGGGGTTCGACGAGGATCGCCTCGTCCTGCCGGCCGGGTACTACCGCAAGACCGAGGAGAATCTGCAACGCAACAAGCGCGTCCAGGTGCTCGTCGCGTCCCGCTCCGTCCAGGGGAGCCACGGTCCGGGCCAGGGCTGCGTTCTTCGGGGAACGGGCGTCATCCTGGAAGAGGGCGAACTCGCCGAGCGAGCCAAGGCGGCTTTTCCGTGGGCGCGGGGCGCACTCGTGATCACCGTCGAGAGCGTCGACACCCAGCTCTAGCCGATTGAAATGGCGGGCAAGTGAACGCGGCAGGAGAGACGCGCTTACGGCCCTTCCTTGCTTTCCCCGTCCGCGTGACCCAGATTTCTATCTCTAACGGCTTGCCATTCAGGAAAGGAGTTTTCCGATGAGCGAACGGCTGGATGGGAAGGTCGCTGTCGTCACCGGCGCCGGCAGCGGCATCGGCAAGGCGATCGCCGAGCACCTCGCGCGTTCAGGAGCGACGGTGGCGGTCACCGACCTCGACCTGAAGAGCGCCGACGAAGTGGCAGGCGGGATCGTCGCTCTGGGCGGGCAGGCGAGCGGCCTCGCGATGGACGTGACCGATGAAGTGGCGGTCGATCGCGGCATCGACGAGGTGGCGGCAAAGCATGGCAGCGTCGATGTGCTGGTCTCGAATGCCGGCATCCAGATCGTCAACCCGATCGTGGCCTTCTCGTTCGCCGACTGGAAGAAGCTGCTGGCCGTCCACCTCGACGGCGCATTTCTCACGACGCGCGCGGCGCTGCGCCATATGTACGCCGGCAAGCGCGGCGGCGTCGTGATCTACATCGGCTCGGTCCATTCCCACCTGGCGTCGCCGTTGAAGTCCGGGTACGTGACGGCCAAGCATGGCCTGCTCGGGCTGGCACGGGTGCTGGCGAAGGAAGGGGCGGCGCACGGGGTGCGCTCGCACGTCGTCTGCCCGGGTTTCGTGCGCACGCCGCTGGTGGACAAACAGATCCCCGAGCAGGCGAGGGAGCTGGGGATCAGCGAAGAAGAGGTCGTCAGCAAGGTGATGCTCGGTGATACCGTCGATGGGGAGTTCGCGACGGTCGACGAGATCGCCCGCACCGTGCTGTTCCTCGCCGCGTTCCCCGGCGCCGCCTTCACCGGCCAGTCGTTCATGGTGAGTCACGGCTGGTACATGCACTGAGCGGGCGGCGATTCCTTCGCGCACCCCCGGGTGCGATGTGCCCACCCCTCCTTCGATACCGATGCCATCCCGCTCGCAGCGCAAAAAATTGCCGTTCGAGACTGTCGCCCTGGTGCTCCAGGGCGGTGGCGCGCTGGGGTCGTATCAGGCGGGCGTCTTCGAGGGGCTGGACGAAGCGGGCATCGAACCGGACTGGCTCGCGGGCATTTCGATCGGTGCGCTGAACATCGCCCTCATCGCCGGCACGCCTCCCGGGGAGCGGGTCGATCGCCTGAGAGCTTTCTGGGAAACGGTGTGCCAACCGGTTTTCGTCCAGCCTGCCGCCGACCTGATGCAGCGCTGGGTCGAGCGGTGCGGTGCGGACGCGCGCCGCATCTTCAACGCCGTGGCCGCATGGCGTGCGGTGGTCGAAGGCCAGAAGGGATTCTTCACTCCCCGTTTGCCGCCGCCGTGGATGGCGCTGGCGCTACCTGAAGCGGAGGTGAGTTATTACGACACCTCCCAGCTGCGCGACACACTTTCACGGCTCGTGGACCTGGACCGCATCAATGCCGGGCAGCCGCGGGTATCGGTCGGGGCGGTCAATGTGCGCACCGGCAATTTCGAATATTTCGACAACACGACGGGCCCGTGGAAGGGACGCCTGCGGCTGGAACATTTCATCGCTTCCGGCTCCCTCCCGCCCGGTTTCCCGCCCGTGGAGATAGACGGCGAGTTCTACTGGGATGGCGGCCTCATATCGAATACCCCGCTGAGCCACGTCCTCGAGGCCCAGCCTCGTCGCGACACGCTGGCCTTCCAGGTGGACCTGTGGAGCGCGCTGGGAACTGTTCCGACGAATATCTGGGACGCGCAGGAGCGCCAGAAGGACATCCAGTATTCGAGCCGCACCCGCGCGATCACCGATCTGATGGCGCGCGAGCAGGAGCTCCGCCGCCTGATCCGGGAACTCCTCGAATACATCCCGGACGAGACGCGCCTCGGCGACGAGTGGTGCCGCAAGGCCGGCCCGTGGGCCTGCGGGCGCCAGGTCAGCGTGATCCACCTCATCTATCAGGAAAAGGAATGGGACGGACTCGCGAAAGACTACGAGTTCAGCCTCCTGACGATGCGCGACCACTGGGCGAGCGGCTTCGAGGACATGCGCAGCACGCTCCAACACCGCGACTGGCTGGAGCGTCCGCCCCGGGATCAGTGCTTCGTCACGCACGCCCTGCACGCGCCGCCCGGTTCGTCGTGAGCGATCCGGGCGGGGAGAACCTCAGAGCTTGGCTGCGACGCGCGTGCCCTGATCGATGGCGCGCTTCGCATCGAGCTCGGCCGCGACGTCGGCGCCGCCGATGCGGATCACCGGCATCCCGACCGACTGCAGCGGCGCCTCGAGGTCGCGCAGCGGGTCCTGGCCGGCGCAGAGGACGATGGTGTCGACCGCCAGCAGCTTCCTTTCGTCGCCTATGCGCAGATGCAGGCCCGTGTCGTCGATCTTCTCGTACCTGACGCCGGCGAGCATCTTCACGCCGCGACGGGCGAGCAGCGTGCGCCGGATCCAGCCGGTGGTTTTCGCCAGCCCTTCGCCGACCTTTGTCGGCTTGCGCTGCAGCAGCCACAGTTGCCGCGGCGGCTCTTCTTCCGACGCCGTCCCGAGTCCGCCGCGCCGCGCGTAGGTCGCGTCGATGCCCCACTCGCGCCGGTAGTGCTCGATCGGGTCGTCGGCGAGGTCGGCGTGAGTCAGGAATTCGCTGACGTCGAAGCCGATGCCGCCCGCGCCGATGACCGCGACCGTCCGGCCGACCGCCTTTCGGCGCGTGATCACGTCGACATAGCTCGCGACCTTCGGGTGGTCGATACCGGGAATGTCCGGTGTGCGCGGCGAGATGCCGGTCGCGAGCAGCACGGTGTCGAAACGTCCGACGAGATCATCCGCCTTGACGCGCCGGCCGAGCTTCACCTCGACGCCGGCCTTGTCGAGCCGATGGCGGAAGTAACGCAGCGTCTCGGCGAATTCCTCCTTGCCGGGAATATGTTTGGCAAGGTTGAACTGCCCGCCGATTTCGGCGGCGCTGTCGAACAGCGTGACGTTGTGGCCCCGTTCGGCGGCTGTCGCGGCCGCGGCCATGCCGGCGGGGCCGGCGCCGACCACCGCGATGCGTTGTTTCGCCGTCGCGGGCGTGATGACGAACTCGGTTTCGCGACAGGCGAGCGGATTGACGAGGCAAGTGCAGGGCTTCGCTTCGAAGATGTGGTCGAGGCAGGCCTGGTTGCAGGCGATGCAGGTGTTGATTTCCGCGGCCCGGCCCGCGGCGGCCTTGACGACGAAGTCCGGGTCGGCGAGGAACGGCCGTGCCATCGACACCATGTCGGCGTCGCCGCGCGCGAGCACGTCTTCGGCGACTTCCGGCGTGTTGATGCGGTTCGACGTGATCAGCGGAATGGCGACTTCGCCTTTCATGCGCCGCGTGACCCAACTGAACGCGGCGCGCGGCACCATCGTCGCGATCGTCGGGATGCGCGCTTCGTGCCAGCCGACGCCGGTGTTGATCAGCGTTGCGCCGGCGGCTTCGACCGCTTTCGCCAGCGCGACGATTTCTTCCCACGGTGCGCCGCCTTCGACGAGGTCGAGCATCGACAGCCGGTAGATGATGATGAATTCGGCGCCGACGCGCTCGCGCACGCGCTTCATGATCTCGATTGGAAAGCGGTGCCGGTTGTCGACACTGCCGCCCCAGCGATCGGTGCGGTGGTTGGTGTGCGGCACGGTGAATTCGTTGATCAGGTAGCCTTCCGACCCCATCACTTCGACGCCGTCGTAACCGGCGCTTTTGGCCAGTGCCGCGCAGCGGGCGTAATCCTCGATCGTGCGCTCGATGTCGGCTTCGCTCATCTCGCGCGGCGTCGCGGGCGAGATCGGCGCTTTCAGCGCCGACGGGGCGACCGAGCCGCGATGGTAGGCGTAGCGGCCCGTATGCAGGATCTGCATGCAGATCTTCCCGCCCTCGGCATGCACCGCCGCGGCGATCGGACGATGGTGGGCGACCTCGTCTTCGCTCGTCAGCACCGACGCGCCGGGAAAGATCACGCCATCCGCATTGGGCGCGATGCCTCCGGTGATGATCAGTCCGACTCCGCCGCGCGCGCGCCGGGCGTAGAACGCGGCGAGTTTCTCGAATGCGTTGCCGGACTCTTCGAGGCCGGTATGCATCGACCCCATCAGCACACGGTTCTTCAGCGTGCAGAAACCCAGATCGAGAGGCTCGAGCAGGTGCGGATAGGCGCCTCCGGGCGTGGCGGGAGTCGGTCGCGGCGCCGAAAGGGGGTGCGTCATTACGGTCTCCTGGGTGAGGTTTTGCATGGGGCGGACGTACGGGGGCGTATTGAAGCCATCGCGCCGATGATAGAGCGAGACCCGAAAGAGGACCAGCGGGACAGCCGCCGCGCGTGACGGGAGTGCCGGCGGGCAGGGTTGCGTGAATTGCCTGTTGTAGATATAACAGTTATAATTTTAAGGCTTTGGCGGGTCTAATTTTCGGTCCTCCAGTTTTCGGTTGGAATCAACAGGGATGGGCGTTAGCCCATTTTTTATTTGTGGGCGTGGAAATGGACGTCGAAGGTCTGGTTGAACAGGTGGTCAGCGGGCTCGGCTTCGAGCTGGTCGATTTCGAGACTTCCCCGAAGGGGCGGCTGATGCGTGTCTTCATCGATAGCGAGCGGGGTGTGACGGTGGACGATTGTGCCACGGTCAGCAATCAGCTCACCCGCGTGTTCGAAGTCGAGAACGTCGACTACGACCGGCTCGAAGTCTCCTCGCCCGGCCTTGATCGGCCGCTGAAAAAAACCGCCGACTTCGAACGCTTCGCGGGCGACGAGGTGCAGGTCCGGCTACGCATGCCGATCGGCAATTAGCGAAATTTCGTCGGGGTGCTCGAGGGACTGAGCGAAGGCGTGGTGCGTTTGCGCACCGAGAAGGGCGAGGTGGCCTTTCCCTTCGATGAAATCGAGAAAGCACGCCTGGTGCCCAAGTTTTGAGCTTTCGGATGTGGAGGTTTTGATTAATGAGCCGCGAGATATTGCTGCTTGTGGATGCGCTGGCGCGCGAAAAGAATGTGGCCAAGGACATCGTGTTCGGCGCCCTGGAGAGCGCGCTCGCCTCCGCAACCAAGAAACGCATCAACGATGAAGCCGACGTGCGGGTCACGATCGACCGCGATACCGGCGACTACGAGTCTTTCCGCCGCTGGGTCGTGATGCCCGACGAGGAGGTCGTCAATGACGAGGCCGAGATGGGCATCATCGACGCCCGCGACATCGCCCCGGACATCCAGGTGGGCGAATACATCGAGGAGCCGCTCGAGCCGATCGATTTCGGCCGCATCGGCGCCCAGGCAGCCAAGCAGGTCATCCTGCAGCGCATCCGTGACGCCGAGCGCGAGCAGGTCCTGAACGACTTCCTCGAACGCAAGGAACACCTGGTTTCCGGTTCGATCAAGCGCATGGAGCGCGGCAACGCGATCATCGAGATCGGGCGGCTCGAAGCGGTGATTCCGCGCGATCAGATGATTCCGCGCGAAAACCTGCGCGTCGGCGACCGGGTCAAGGCGTTTTTGCTGCGCATCGACCGTGGCGCACGCGGCCCGCAACTGATCCTGTCACGCACCGCGCCTGAATTCGTCGGCAAGCTCTTCGATCTCGAAGTCCCGGAAATCGAAGACGGCCTGCTCGAGATCAAGGCCTGCGCGCGTGATCCGGGTCTGCGGGCGAAGATCGCGGTGCAGTCGAACGACCCGCGCATCGACCCGATCGGCACCTGCGTCGGCCTGCGCGGCTCGCGCGTCACGGCGGTGCGCAACGAAATCGCTGGTGAGCAGATCGACATCATCGTCTGGTCCGCCGATCCGGCGCAGTTCGTGATCGCAGCCTTGCAGCCGGCCGAAGTGGTTTCGATCGTCGTCGATGAGGAAAGCCACGCGATGGATGTCGTTGTTGATGAGAACAACCTGGCGATCGCGATCGGGCGCAACGGGCAGAACGTCAAGCTCGCTTCCGAACTGACGGGCTGGACGATCAACCTGATGAGCGAGGAAGAGTCCGCCCAGAAGACCGGTCAGGAACGCGAGGGGCTGCGCGAGCTGTTCATGGAAAAGCTCGATGTGGATGATGAACTTGCCGACATCCTGATCGACGAAGGTTTCTCGTCGCTTGAGGAAATCGCATACGTGCCACTCGCGGAAATGCTCGAGATCGAGGCATTCGACGAGGGGACGGTCAACGAGCTGCGCAACAGGGCTCGAAATGTGCTTCTTACCGAGGCGATCGTCACGGAAGAGCATCTGGAGAACGTTTCCGACGATCTGATCAACCTGGAAGGAATGGACAAGTCGCTTGCCGCCACGCTGGCCCGGCACAGTGTCCTGACCCGGGATGATCTGGCCGACCTGGCTGTGGATGAGCTGGTCGAGATCGCCGGGATCGAACAAGAACGGGCAAGTGCGTTGATTTCGGTCGCGCGGGCGCACTGGTTCGAAGAATGACGGGAGGGCATTGATGGAACAGATGAGCGTAACCCAGTTCGCCGGCGAACTTAAGATGCCGGCCTCGGTGCTGCTCGAGCAGTTGCAGAAGGCCGGAGTCGAGAAGACCGGTGCCGATCAACTGCTGACTGAACAGGACAAGGCCAGACTGCTCGAATACTTGCGCCGGTCTCACGGCCAGAGCCAGCCGAAAGGCAAGATCACCCTGACCCGCAAGCAAACGTCGGAAATCCGTGCGACCGATTCGTCGGGCCGCGCCCGCACCGTCCAGGTCGAGGTGCGCAAGAAGCGCGTCTTCATGAAACGCGATGACGTGAGCGCCGAGACGGGTACGCTCGAGAGCGCGCAAATCGAAGAGGAAGCTGCCGGCCTGCCGATGGGTGAAATCGAGCTGGTGACCGAACCCGAAAACATTGTCGAGCCCGTCGCGGAAGCCATTCCCGAACCGGAACCCGTGCGCGAGCCCGAACCGGAACCCGTCGTCGAACCCGAGCCGGAACCTGAGCCTCGCTCCGAACCCGAGGCTCAACCGGAACCCGAGTCTGAGCCGGAAGCAGAGCCGGAATCAGAGCCCGCAACAGTGGAAGCTGCCGCACCCGCGGCGAAAACCGAGGCTCCCGCCCGGGCGCCCTCCCGGCCGCCGCTGCGAGTGTCGATCCTGAGCGACGAAGAGCGCGCTGCCCGCGAACGTGAAGCACGACGGCACGAAGAGCTGCGTGCGCGCCAGGCGGCGGACCTGAAGGCAAAACAGGACCGCGAAGCGGCCGCGCGGGCGGCGGCTGAAGCACGTCGTGCCGAAGAAGAGGCACGTGTGCGTGCCGAGACTGAGCGGCGTGCCGAAGCAGCCAAGCCGCAGGTCAAGGAGGCCCCGAAGGCGCCTGCCGGCACGCTGCATCGCCCCGCCAAGACCGAGGAAAAACCGGCCGGCAAGGACGCGAAGCGCACCGCGCGCGGCGAGACGGCTGGCGAAAGCGCGAAGCGCCGCGGCCTGAAGACGCGCGGAGAAGTCGGCGCCACCACCGGATCGTGGCGCGGCGCGCGCGGAGGCGGCAGGCGCGGTGCGCAGGACGAGCACAAGAGCTTCCAGGCTCCGACCGAACCTGTCGTGCGTGAAGTTCATGTGCCGGAGACCATTTCCGTCGCCGACCTCGCGCACAAGATGTCGGTGAAGGCGGCCGAGGTCATCAAGATTCTCATGAAGATGGGATCGATGGTGACGATCAACCAGGTGCTGGACCAGGAAACAGCAATGATCCTGGTCGAGGAAATGGGGCACAAGGCGTTCGCCGCGAAGCTCGACGACCCGGATACCTACCTCGAGAGCGCCGAAGCGCATCACGACGCGACGGTCGAGCCGCGCGCCCCGGTCGTCACGGTCATGGGCCACGTCGACCACGGCAAGACGTCGCTGCTCGACTACATCCGGCGGGCGAAAGTCGCTTCCGGTGAAGCGGGCGGCATCACGCAGCATATCGGCGCGTATCACGTCGAGACGCCGCGCGGCATGCTCACGTTCCTCGATACGCCGGGTCACGAGGCGTTCACCGCGATGCGTGCCCGCGGCGCGAAGGCGACCGACATCGTCATCCTGGTGGTCGCGGCCGACGACGGCGTGATGCCGCAGACGCGCGAAGCGATTCACCACGCGAAGGCGGCCAACGTGCCGCTGGTCGTCGCGGTCAACAAGATCGACAAGCCCGACGCCAATCCGGATCGTGTCAAGCAGGAACTCGTCGCCGAGGGTGTGCTGCCCGAGGAGTACGGCGGCGACGTGATGTTCATCAACGTGTCGGCGAAGACCGGTGCGGGCATCGATTCGCTGCTCGAAGCCGTGCTGCTGCAAGCCGAAGTGCTCGAACTGACGGCGCCCGTCGATTCGCCCGCGAAGGGTCTGATCATCGAGGCGCGGCTCGACAAGGGTCGTGGGCCGGTTGCCTCGCTGCTCGTGCAGTCCGGCACGCTGCGCAAGGGCGACGTCATGCTCGTCGGGGCGACGTTCGGCCGCATTCGCGCGATGCTCGATGAGAACGGCAAGGCGATCGATCACGCCGGCCCGTCGATTCCGGTCGAAATTCTCGGCCTGTCGGACGTGCCGGCCGCAGGCGATGAGGCGATCGCGCTGGCCGACGAGAAGAAGGCGCGCGAAATCGCGCTGTTCCGCCAGGGCAAATACCGCGAGGTCAAACTCGCGAAGCAGCAGGCGGCGAAGCTCGAAAGCATGTTCGAACAGATGGCGGAAGGCGAAGTCAAGACCTTGCCGCTGATCATCAAAGCAGACGTGCAGGGTTCGCAGGAAGCTCTGGTGCAGGCGTTGAACAAGCTGTCCACCGAGGAAGTCCGGGTCAACGCGATTCACTCCGCGGTAGGCGCGATTTCGGAATCGGACGTCAACCTCGCCCAGGCTTCGGGAGCGGTCATCATCGGCTTCAACACCCGTGCCGATGCGGGCGCACGCAAGCTGGCGGAAACTTTCGGCATCGATATCCGCTACTACAACATCATCTACGACGCGGTCGACGAGGTGAAGGCCGCGCTGTCCGGGATGCTGGCGCCGGAACGCCGCGAGAACGTCATCGGCCTGGTCGAGGTGCGCCAGGTGTTCAAGGTGCCCAAGGTCGGGACCGTCGCGGGCTGTTATGTGCTCGAAGGCGTGGTCAAGCGCGGGTCGCAGGTGCGTGTTCTTCGCAACCACGTCGTCATCCACACCGGCGAGCTCGAGTCGCTCAAGCGCTTCAAGGACGACGTCAAGGAGGTCAAGTTCGGTTTCGAATGCGGCCTTTCGATCCGCAACTTCAACGACGTCCAGGAAGGTGACCAGCTCGAGGTGTTCGAGATCCAGGAAATCGCCCGGACCCTGTAAATCATGCCCAAGGAGTTTTCCAGAAGCCAGCGCGTGGCGGAGCAGATCCGCCGCGAACTGGCCGAGCTGATCCGGCTCGAAGTAAAGGACCCCCGCGTGGGGTTCATCACTTTGACCGATGTCGAGATCACGCCCGATTACGCGCACGCGAAAGTCTTTTTCACGTCGATGAAGGGCGAGGAAGGGCTCGACGAGATCCTGACGGGGCTGCGTCGCGCGAGCGGCTTCCTGCGTCGCGAGCTCGGCAAACGGGTGCGCATCCACACCCTGCCCGAGCTGCATTTTCATTACGACAGTTCGGTCGAACGCGGCAGTCGCATGTCGCAGCTGATCGACCAGGTGGTCCGGGATGATGACGCCCGCCACAAGGACGATCCGGAGAGCTGAGCAGATTTGAAAGCATCGAAACAATTCCGGCATCAACGCCGGATCGTCGACGGCGTCCTGCTGCTCGACAAGCCCCGGGGCCTGACGTCGAACGCCGCACTGCAGACGGCGCGTCGGCTCCTGAATGCGGCGAAGGCAGGGCACACCGGGACGCTGGACCCGATGGCGACCGGATTGCTGCCGCTGACGCTGGGCGAAGCCACCAAGTTCTCGCAGATGCTGCTCGATGCCGACAAGGCCTACGAGGCCACGGTGCGGCTCGGCATTGAAACGGACACCGGCGATGCGGACGGCGCGCCGATCGCAACAGCTCCCGTGCACGTGACGGACGATTCGATCCGCCACGCGCTGGCGGCGCTGACCGGTGAAATCGAACAGGTTCCGCCGATGTATTCGGCGCTCAAGCGCGACGGCAAGCCCCTGTACGAATACGCCCGTGCGGGGATCGAGGTCGAGCGCGCCGCGCGCCCCGTGACGATCCATGCGCTCGAACTGCTCGGCGTGGAGGGTGATTCGTTGCGGATCCGCGTCGATTGCAGCAAGGGAACATATATCCGCACGCTGGCCACCGATCTGGGCCGCTTGCTCGGTTGCGGCGGGCATCTCACTGAGCTGCGGCGGACAAGGATCGGACCATTCCATGTAGACGACGCCGTTACGCTCACGGCGCTGGAAGCGGTGCCTCCGGAGTCGCGCGCCGGGCTGCTGGCGCCGGTCGATGCGCTGGTGGTTCATCTGCCGCGCATCGAACTCGATGCCCCCCAGGCGGGCCTGCTTCTGCAGGGGCGCGTGCTTGCGGTTGCCTGCGGCACCGCGGGACTGGTGCGCATTTACGGCGAAGGCCGTTACCTCGGGCTGGGGGAATGCGACGGAAACGGCACATTGTCACCGAAACGTCTCGTTTCGACGGTCGTCACAGCGCAACAATCTTGATAACGATTGAGTTTTCCGGGCAGCGTTCGGTATAATCGTCCGCTTCTGATTGGCAGAACGAAAAGAGTAAACACCCACATGGCTCTCGATACCGCATCCAAGTCGCAGATCGTCAACGACTTCCAGCGCGCCCAAGGCGACACCGGTTCCCCGGAAGTCCAAGTCGCGCTTCTCACCGCCCGCATCAACGGGCTGACCGGTCATTTCAAGGCCAACGCGAAAGATCACCACTCGCGCCGTGGCCTGCTGAAGATGGTCAGCCAGCGCCGCAAGCTGCTGGACTACCTGAAAGGCAAGAACGCCGACAGCTATCGCAACCTGATCGAGCGTCTGGGCCTGCGCAAGTAATCACGCTGGCCGTGGCGAATCCGACAGCGTCGAAAAAGGCAATTTAAGCCGGCAAGCCGGTGCGGGTCCCGAAGGGCCGCACCGGCTTTGTTTTTGCAGCGTCGGATTTGTTAAACATCGCAGTTGTAGTTTGCTGCACCATTTATCGAGAGGATCTTCATCTTGCCTACCGCTATCAAGAAAACCTTCGCGTACGGTGCCCATACCGTAACGCTCGAAACCGGTGAGATCGCTCGCCAGGCCGGCGGTGCCGTGATCGTTAACATGGACGACACGATCGTGCTGGCGACGGTCGTCGCCGCCAAGGAGGCCAAGACGGGACAGGATTTCTTCCCGCTTACCGTGGACTACGTCGAGAAGTTCTACGCTGCGGGGCGCATCCCCGGCGGCTTCTTCAAGCGCGAAGGCCGCCCGACCGAGAAGGAAACGCTGACCAGCCGCCTGATCGACCGTCCGATCCGCCCGCTTTTCCCGGAAGGCTTCTATAACGAAGTCCAGGTCATCGTCACCGTGCTGTCGCTGAATCCGGAGGTCGATCCGGACATCCCCGCGATGATCGGCGCGTCGGCCGCGCTGGCGATTTCCGGCGTTCCGTTCGACGGCCCGATCGGCGCATGCCGCGTCGGGTACAGCGACGGCCAGTACCTGCTGAACCCGACGGTCGAACAGCTCAAGACCAGCGAACTCAACCTGGTGGTCGCCGGTACCGAGGCGGCCGTGCTGATGGTCGAGTCGGAAGCCAGGGAGCTGTCGGAAGAAGTCATGCTCGGTGCGGTGGTGTTCGGCCACCAGCAGATGCAGGTCGCGATCCGCGCCATCAACGAACTGGTCGAAGTGGCTGGCAAGCCCGAGTGGGACTGGCAGCCGCCGGCGAAAAACGAGCCGCTGATCGCCCGCATCAAGGAACTGGCCGGCGCCCAGCTCGAAGAAGCCTTCCGCATCACGAGCAAGCAGGCCCGCACCCAGCGGATCAGCGAAATCCGCAAGCAGACGATTGCCATCGTGACCGAAGGCCTCGAAGTCCCGCCGTCGGGCAACGAGCTGAAGGACATCTTCCATGACCTCGAAGCCGGTGTCGTTCGCAGCCGCATCCTTGCGGGCGAGCCGCGTATCGACGGACGCGACACGCGTACCGTGCGACCCATCGACATCCGCGTCGGCGTGCTGCCGCGTACGCACGGGTCGGCTCTGTTCACCCGCGGCGAAACCCAGGCGCTGGTCATCGCCACGCTCGGCACCGGGCGCGACGAACAGATCATCGATGCGATCGCCGGCGAGTACCGCGAAAGTTTCATGCTGCACTACAACTTCCCGCCGTTCTCCACGGGCGAAACCGGCCGCATGGGGGTGACGAAGCGCCGCGAGGTCGGACACGGTCGCCTCGCCAAGCGCGCGCTGATCGCGGCGCTGCCGGCAGACGAGGACTTCAGCTATACGGTTCGCGTTGTGTCCGAGATCACCGAATCGAACGGTTCGAGCTCGATGGCTTCGGTATGCGGGGCGTCGCTCGCGATGATGGACGCCGGGGTGCCGATGAAGGCGCACGTCGCCGGTATCGCGATGGGCCTGATCAAGGAAGGCAATCGCTTCGCCGTGCTGACCGACATCCTCGGTGACGAGGATCACCTCGGCGACATGGACTTCAAGGTCGCGGGTACCGAGAACGGCATCACCGCACTGCAGATGGACATCAAGATCCAGGGCATCACGAAGGAAATCATGCAGGTCGCGCTGGGCCAGGCCGGGGAGGGACGGATCCATATCCTCGCGCTGATGAAGCAGGCGCTGGCGTCGCATCGCGGCGAAGTATCGGAGTTCGCGCCGCGCATGCTGACGATGAAGATCAATCCGGAGAAGATCCGCGATGTCATCGGCAAGGGCGGGGCGGTGATCCGCGGGCTGCAGGAAGAAACCGGTACCGTTATCGAACTGCAGGACGACGGTAGCGTCACGATCTCGTCGGTCAGTGCCGAAGGCGCGCAGCTTGCAAAGGAAAAGATCGAGGCGATCACGGCCGAAGTCGAAGTCGGCAAGGTCTACAACGGAACCGTGGTCCGGCTCCTGGATTTCGGCGCGATCGTCAACATCATGCCGGGTCGCGATGGGCTGCTGCACGTCTCGCAGATCGCGAACGAGCGCGTCAATAACGTCGCAGACTATGTGAAGGAAGGGCAGGCGGTGCGCGTCAAGGTGCTGGAGACCGACGAGCGCGGCAAGATTCGCCTGAGCATGAAGGCGCTGCTGGATCAGCCGGCCGAGTAAGCGACGAACCGAGCTGAAGAAAAAGGGACGCCATGGCGTCCCTTTTTTCATGAAGCGGTTCCCGCCCGCGGCGACGCCGGAGAGCGGGTGCGGGCCGGTTTACTTCGCGACCTGGCGTTCGCGCATTTCTTCGAGCGTCTTGCAGTCGATGCACATCGTCGCGGTTGGGCGCGCCTCCAGGCGCTTCAGGCCGATTTCGACGCCGCAGCTGTCGCAATAGCCATATTCACCCGCATTGATCCGGCCCAGCGCTTCGTCGATCTTCTTGATCAGTTTTCGCTCACGATCCCGGTTGCGCAACTCCAGCGCAATATCGGATTCCTGGCTCGCCCGGTCGTTGGGGTCGGCAAACACAGTGGCTTCGTCCTGCATCGTGTGCACCGTGCGTTCGATATCCCCGACCAGCTCCTGCTTGACCGTCTCGAGCATGCCGCGGAAGTGAGCCAGCTGCTTCTCGCTCATGTACTCCTCGCCTTCGGCGGGAACATAGGGCGGGAATTGCTTTTGCAGTGTGTCGTCTGGCATGACTTCGACTTCCGGTTGGTAATTGAAGGAAGCGAACTAATAGCAGAATCTTCTGTAACGAGCAAGCAAGCCCCCGTTTCGCCCGCGATTCGAGCAGCAATCCGGCTCCCTCGCGAGGCGCGCATCAACAAACTCTTCATGTCCGAAGAAACATGTTTGACGCACGCCGAGTAGGTGTGTATTATTCGCCGCTCTCGGGGTGTAGCGCAGTCCGGTAGCGCGCTTGCTTTGGGAGCAAGATGTCGGGGGTTCGAATCCCTCCACCCCGACCAGCTAACCCCGAAATGCCCGCGGGATTTCTGCCCGTAGCTCAATTGGATAGAGCACCGGCCTTCTAAGCCGGGGGTTACAGGTTCGATCCCTGTCGGGCAGGCCAAATGATTTTTTGGTTGCAGAGTTTCTGCAACCTTGAAAGTGGCGGCATTAGCTCAGTTGGTAGAGCACTGGATTGTGGCTCCAGTTGTCACCGGTTCGATCCCGGTATGTCGCCCCAAGTAATTCAATAGCTTACGAGCTATACCTTGGCGCCGGCGGTGTCGCTTCTTACGAAGTTTGTAAGATCAGCGGGCCGCCGGCGCTTTTCTTATGCGCCTTCTGTCATAGACCTTGCTCACGACCGCCTCGGTGCGATGGCCAGTCAAATCGCTCGCTTTGCGACCGGCTTCGGTCGTGTCTGTGACGGTCTTCGCGCGGAGGTCATGGAAGGTAAATCGTTCGTTGCCGGCTTCTTCCCACGCGTTCATCATCCGCTGCCACATCGACTTGAAGCCGGTTGCGGTGTAGGGCTGGCCGTCGCCGCTGAAGATCAGGTAGGTGCTCGTGATCTTCGACGGAAGGGCAAGGCACTCGTCGACCGCGGCCTGCAGTTCGGTGGTCCATTCGACCAAGGTGCGGGCGCCGCGCTTGCGCTTGCCGAATTCGATCCCGTCGTCCTTGATCTGCGTGCGGCTGATTTTCAGCACCTGACCGAGTGCCTTCCCCGTAAGGTATGCAATGTGGGCGGCGAGGGCGAGGCGGCGGCCGGCGTCGCTGGTCCGCTTTGCTGGGCTGTCTTCGTCGAGGTGTCCGTTCGCGCGGCAGAAGGTGAGGAAGGCGTCGAACTCGGCGTCGCTCACGAGGCGGTCGCGCGCGTTCTCTTCGTTGCGCTCGACGCCTGTGCAGGGGTTCAGGTCGAGCGCGCCGGCATTGACCAGGCGCGAGAACATGCGGGAAAGCAGCGCGATCTCGCGATTGGCCCGAACTGGCGCCTCAGCGCCGCGATAAAGGTGCAAGTAGTCCCAGATGTGCTTCGGGCGGACGGCCTCGGGTGCCATATTGCCGAATGCCTTCTTCAGCGCGACGAGCTCTAGCTCGTTGCTGTCGATTGTCTCAGGCGAGAGCTTCCGGCGCTCCATGAGGCGCTTACGCTCCTTCATCAGCTCGTCGAGGTGGTCGCCAATGGTGCCGGCCGGACGTGCCTCTCCGTCCAGTTCGAGAAGCTTGCGCCTCGCGTCTTTCAGGTTGTGGCCGAGGTTGATCCGCCGGTTGTCGGGTGTGACCGTGAAGTAGGTCGTCACTCGTTTACCACGGTACTCGTAGAGACGGCTCATCCCAAGGTGTAGGCCAGTTTTCCTGCGTCCAATCATGCTGTCGTCCAGGCGGTAAAATCTGGCTCGCTATCACCGGGGTGAGCAGATGCCATTCCCAATTTCTGTTCTGCGTATGAACGCAGTACCTTGGGGTTGCCCATACGAGACAGAGTGTAGATCCAGCCCTTCTGGTCAAGCCAGCTGCACTGCAGGGACTTGACCGGGGTATCGGTCAAGTCTGCAAGTTCGTCTGGGCTAACGGTGATTGCGATGGCCGCCACCCCTGATGATGAAAGAGAATTCGGGGTGGAAGGAGGCGGGAAGAGGTCGCGCAATTTTTTGGCGGCTCGACCCCGCAAGCTAACGTGACCCGCCGAACTGACTCGTACCCCGGATTGCTTCCATAGAGAGCGCACGTTAAACAGGCCGTCGGCGACTTGTCGCCTTCAGGCACTTTCAGTTCTGGCACCCGCCCCCTTCCACTGTTGAGTGTAATTCGACGGGAGATGGCATGGAACTGGTAGCGCTACACAAACGAGTCATCGGACTGGATGTGCATCAGGCGCAAATTACGGCCTGCGCGATCCTCGAAGAGGCCGACGGCACGACGCGTATCGAACAGCGGCAATTCGGTGCGTTCAAACGCGATCGGCGCGCACTGGCCGACTGGGCGGCATCGCTTGCTCCCGATCAGGTGGTGATGGAGAGCACGGGCATCTACTGGAAGAGCCCGTATGCCGCACTGGAAGCGGTGGGCATCCGTGGGCAAGTGGTCAATGCCCGGCACGTCAAGAATGTTCCCGGACGCAAGACCGATGTCGGCGATGCGCAATGGTTGGCGACGCTCTCGCGTGCCGGATTGCTGCGCGGTTCGTTCGTGCCGCCGGCACGGCTGCGTGAGTTGCGTCTGATTTCGCGGCAGCGGCAGAAACTGGTGGGTCTGCTGGCCTCCGAGAAGAACCGCCTGCACAAGGTGCTGACCGACGGCGGCATCCGCCTGGGCGTGGTGGTGAGCGATCTGCATGGTCAGTCGGCACGCGCCATGGTCAAGGCCATCATCGAAGGGCACTCGCCGAACGAGGTGCTGAAGTTCGCCAGTCGGCGACTCAAGGCCAGTCGCGAGGAAATCTTCGATGCCTTGCAGGGGGAACTGACCGACAGCCATCGCTTCGTGCTCGATGAACTGATGCACCATGTCGAGGAGATCGAGGCGCGCATTGCGCGCTTCGATGCGCGACTTCTGGATGGACTGCAGGACGAACGAAACGCGCTCGCCTTGCTGCAAACCCTGCCCGGCGTCGATCTGATCGGCGCAGCCATGCTGCTGGTGGAAATTGGCACCGATATGGAGGCATTCGGCTGCGCGGATCGGCTGACGTCCTGGGTCGGCATCTGCCCGGGCAACAATGAGTCGGCGGGCAAGCGCAAATCCGGACGCGTTCGCAAGGGCAACCTCTATGTCCGACGCCTGCTCTGCGAGTTCGCTCATGCCGCCAGCCGCACCAAATCGGCCTTGCAGTCGAAGTTCCAGTCGCTCATCGTTCGCCGCGGCCACAAACGCGCCATCGTCGCCTTGGCACACAAGATTCTGCGCACCATCTACTTCATGCTCAAACGTGGCGAACACTACCGGGATTCAGCCACCGACTATGAGGCGCTTTCCGTTCAACGCAACGCTCCACGCTGGATCAAGGCGCTGACTCGCTTCGGCTTCATTCGCGCAGCCGCCTGATTCACCCGCCCTTCCACCCCATGACCTTCAGCGGTCAGGCGCGCGCTCGTCTCGGATGTGGGCTCTTTCACGTTAAGAAAGGTCGATGTCCGCATCATTTCGCCCTCATGACACCCCCGCAGATTGAACGTCGTGCCACCGTTGCGACGACGTCGGACGCTTGGCTGGCGAGTGATGTGAGCAGTATCCATTGGGGCAACTGCCACGCTCGAATCGCGACGATTGCACAGTCGGATTTTCCAGACGAGTTGCAGCCCGCAGCCGGCTCGTCCAGGCACAGCAGCACCGGATCGACGCACAGGGCGCGCGCGATTCGTGGTGCTCGTCGTGGTCGTCGGTGTCGCTGAACATGTGGAGGCTCGGAGCGGGGCAGCCAATCCGGCCATTCCCTTGCCAGCCGTTGTGCATCAGGGCATCGACATAGACCGTCATCTTGGGACTCTCCGTCCAGCTGACAGGCTGCGTAGCCCTTCGATGTCCACTTCCGGCCGCAGCTCATGGTAGCGATCGAGGAAGAGGTGCTTCGCCACGATGGGCGCGAGAGCCTGGATCGTCCGGGGCAGGGGCGAGGCCTGCGTCGTACCGGTCCACTCGTCGTTGTGGGGTGGGTCGAGATCACGCCGCTCGGTGGCGCGAAGTACGAGATCCGCGTACTTGACCGACGGAGGGAGGTAAGGCGGGGCACCGAGGTCGGCCAGAATATCCGCGGTGGCCTGCCCCTCGGCGTCGAGACACACGGGGAGCAGTTCCTTGAGCGCATCGCCGGCGTGAAGGAGGAGCGCCGCAAGGGCGTCGTCCGGCGGCACGATGGTGCTCGCCAGATAGTCGTGCTGGGCGATCGAGTAGAAGGTGTGTGCTCGGCCGGCGAAGCAGCACGTGCTTGCCAGGACATGGGCGACGTCTTCGATGCTCACTTGGTCCGGTGCAGGGTTATCGCCAATGACCTGACCGGCGCCGGTCAGGTCCCCGAGTCGGCGCATGGCGCGTGATGCTGGGAATTCCTGCTTCATGAGTCTCTCCTTGCTGGCGTTCGTTGTCCGAATGGTCGATGCATGCCAAGGCCAGCCAATGGCGATGGCATCGGCCGCGGGGCGGGGAATCAGGACGAGTCGAAGTCAGAGCGGCGAGAAGCGCCGGTCGACGAGCAAGGAAATGAGCGAGGGTGTCGCGCGAAGCGAGAGAGCAAGGCGTCCCCGCCGCGTCTCAAGAAGCGGCGTAGCGCCTTTGAGACTGCACGAAAATACCGGCCCGAGCGCGGTTTGGCAAGTCTCGATGAATTCCAATGGGCGGAACGCTTCAGCCGCGGTGGCGGCTATTGGTTCGATCCCTGATGAAAGCGGCTATCCGAAGGGGCACAGGATAGGTACGACTACGGTAGACGCTGGCCGGCGAAGGTCGCGTTCGCGGCGGTGGTGGTGAGGAAGTGGTCGAGCATCCTCTGGGCAGAGATTCAGGGCGACGTCGGTCCCAAGCTGAATGGTACGGGTTTGCCCGGCAGCCCGCGGATTTTGCTCGACGGTCCGTAGCAACTTCCCGAGAAGTCGTTGGCCCCTGGTCTGGCGAGGCGCACAGGCGACCGCATTCGCCAAGGAGGTAAGCGAAAGCAGAGGAAAAACCGCCTGTCCTCGAAGAACGGAAGAGCGCCGTTCCATCACGAGATCGACATGACCCTCGAAGCAGACCCCGGACCCGAAGGCCGTTCCGGTTGCAGGGGCTGACCGGACGTTGCCTATATTCATAGGCGCGATGCTTCGACACGTCAAGGCAGCGGCCATGTCAGGCGGCGACGGTGTCATTGATTCCGTGTCTTGGACATCGGTCCGACGCGCCGACCGATCGTTGGCTCCTTGGGCGGCGGGTGTAGTGCCGGTTATTTGAACCTTTACGACTCGCCCGTCATGGCGCCCTGCGCGGTAAAGCCCTTGATGACGTCCAGATGGCCGGCGTTCTGAGCGCGCAGCGCTTCCAGCTCACCAGTCGCCTGAGCGAGGCGAGCGGCGAGGTCGCGGGACTCCTTCCGTGTCTCCGACAGATCTGCCTCGAGGTTCGCGTTCCGTTGCTTTTGGTCCTGCAACTGGCTGTCGAGCTTCGCCACTTCGTGCGTGTGGCGCGCCTGGCTATCCGCCAGACGCTCGGCGAGGCCTGCGGCCTTCGCCTCGGCGATCGCGGCCAGACGTTCGGCATTGGTGCGGGCGTCGCGCTCGGCGTCTACCGCACTTCGTAGCCGCTCGTTGTCCTTTTCAAGGATGGGGATAGTGTCGAGTCGGACATGCGCCTTGGCCAACTCGGTGCGGGTGGCTTCGGCCGCCTGACGTTCACGGGCCGCTTCGTCCCGGGCGGTGGAGAGGTCGGCCTCCATTTGCTCGATCTTTCCGGCGAGCGCCGCCTTCTCTTCCTGCGACATCTGCAGGGTGCTTTCCAGCGTCTCGATGTGGCCGCTCTGGCGCACGTTCTCGGCGGCGAGTTCGTTGGCGGCCGCTTGCACGTCAGACAGTTTGGCGTCGAGGTCGGCCCGAGCCGTTGCCCGCTCCTGCGTCACGAATTCGAGGATCGCCCGTTGCAGCGCAGGGGGGAGGGCTGAACCCGCTTCGATGGATGGCGGCTGGTTGCCTTCCCATCGTTGGAACAGCTTATGGATGGTGCCCAGACTGCCGCTGCCGTGACGCTCGCGGATCTGGCGTGGCGTGGGCTTCCCGCCGGCGGCTTTGATCCCATCGGCGATGGCCGCCACTTGTTCGTACGTGATGCTGGCTTCCCGAGGCATGTCTCGTCTCCAGTACGATACGTTACGTACGATAGGTTACGGTACGGTACCAATCAAGTGTCCATGACCCGATCGAGGTGAGCCCGCTCAGCGGTGGGGTGGGGCCTCGTGGCCCGGTTTCGCAGACGTCTCATGTCGCTGGCGCCCCCGTGTAGGTCGTCGGGTCGCCAGGTCAAGAGGCGTTTGAGCTACCGGTTCGCCGTGGATCGACGGTCTTGGCATCGGCTTCAAGCTGTCGCACCCGACCCAGTCCTCCCAGACGGTCAGGACTTCGCCGTCGATCTCGTCGGGTTCGAGGGCGTCGGGGGCTACCAGCGAGCAGTCGATCCATCGTATTCGTAGCAGTGTTCCGGTGCGCTCGAGGATCTCGACCCATCCGTGCTCGCGGTGGATCGCCATCTCGCCCGGTCGCAGACGGGCCGGATGGGTGTTGATGTGCACGACGTTCATATCCCTAACCTCCATGTCCAGGGGAATGTCATGTGATTGCAGCGTCGATGGCGCCAAGTCGTGTGCAGGCCCTCGAGCGGAGGTGCCCCGTCGGGGAGAACAACTGGCGCGGCAGGCCTTCCAGACGTTGGGGGCGCCACAGCATGGACCCGCTGTGGGCACTAGCTCCCTGTCTGGGGCATCAAACGCGCGTGGGCGGCATCAAGTCCAGCCCACGGGCGAGGTCGTGCAGCCGAGCAGAGGCGCGGGCTGGTCGCGATCGTAGGCGAAGGGTGGCTGTCGGGCGGATGAGATCCGTCCCCTCGCGGGAATGTCGCTGATCAAACGAAGAAATGCAAGGCGGTTTGGTCTGGCTGAAGGTGTGCTCGTTGCCCCGTTGACGGCGCGGGCACTTGGCGTAGAATCATCGCGAGCATTCGGCCATGCGGCCGGTGTACTGCGTCCGGTCAGCCCCTGTAACCGGAACGACCGTCAGGTCCGGGGTATCGTTTGTGTCACCCACCCGATCGGGAAGATTCACTTCCCGATCATGGGACGTGTGGTCTCCCGATTTTTTTCGTCTGGAGACCGTCATGTCTGAATCCAAACAAGTTGCTTCCGAGACCGCTCCCGAGAAGGAGCATTTCGACCTGCATACCAAGGGATGCGGCTATTTGGGCCGGGTCCGGTGGGTGAAACCACGCGGCGGCGGTCGTCGAGCCGAGCCCTTTCTTGCATGCGCGATCAACGCTGTTCACGGGTCCGTCACGGAACCGGCGTACACGTACTTTGACCTCAGAGTGGTCGGTGCCGAGTGTGCCGAGCTCGTTGAACGCTTCAAGCAGGATGTCCAGAACGACCGCAAGGTCTTTGTCTCATTCCGCGTGGGTGACATCTACCCACATCTCTACTATGCCGACGTCAAGGATTCCGAAACCGGTGCGCCCGGCAAGGAACCGCGCGTCATCATCAAGGGCCGGCTGCTACTGCTGACGCACGTCAAGGTGGACGGCCAAACGGCCTACGAACGCCCGAAGACCACGGATGTTCAGCAAGCGGCCGAAAGCGCTCCCCTGGAGCGCACCGGCACCAGCGGGTGATCACTAGATCAACCATTCCAATCTCGGAGCCTTTCGCGGGTTTCCAGCCGTTTTGCACGTTTCGGCAAAAACGTGCGTGGTGCGCCCAGTCAGCCCCTGTAACTGGGACGGCCGTCAGGCCTGGGGTCCGTCGGTAGGGCTTTGCCTGTCCGCTTCGATCCCGTACCGGTCCGGAAAACCGGTGCCTCTTTCAAAGCCCGGGCCATCAACCATGTTGGTGGCCCTCCTGTATCGCACGCGCCGAGGGTTCGAACCATTCGGTGTCCGATTTTCAACCACCCATCGGGGGCGCTCGTCCCCTTCGGTGGGCGGGCCTCCGATACCGCATTCGGAGATCGAGATCGTGAGCATCACTGTCGAAGGCACGCTGAACATCAAGCGCGTCAAGGGGGCCAATGGCCCGTTCTGTGTCGGCGATCTGCTGACCGATATCGGCGAGTTTCGGGTCAAGGACCCGATCCTCGATCAGTTCGAGGAAGGGAGCTACACGGGGCGCTATATCATCCAGCGCATCTTTCCCTGGTCCTACGCCAGCAACGGTCGGCTCGTGTTGGAGATCCGCGCCCGACTCGCCGATCTGCACGTTCATAGCGGCACGGAAAGGAGTCTCCCCGAGGCGCCGATGGAACCCGATCCCGCAGACGAGGCCTTAGCGCAGACTGCACGTCCTGGTGCTGGGAATGGCGACTTGGAGGGAAGCGGTGCGCCCGACCGGGAACAGGAGGGCGGGGCGTCACCCGCGCTGTCCACCACGGGACCGGACGAATCGGCCGATCACGCGCTCTTGGGCGACGAGCTCTATGGGCTGGTCGCGGCGCGCCAACCGGTGAAGCTCGATCCGACGATCGATGACCGCCGGCGCTTCCGGGAGCAGCGCAATCGGCTGAAGTCCGGACTCCAATACGGCTTTGTGCCGGAAGAGCAGGTCTGGTATCCGGAGGAATCCGATCGGTATCGGGCTTACCTGGCCGCGAAGGCGGACGCATCGTAGAACAATCCCCGCGGCCGACGCCGGCCGCCAGCCCGCGCGCGGGCTTTCCGAATCGGGGTCAGTGCGTCAGGGTACGCGCGTGATTCGGAAAGCCTGCGAGGGCTCCATCGACAACTGGGCAGCAACACGCCCGATGTGTTGCGGCATTTGCGTCGGCGGTTTTCCCGCGCGCCCTTTCATCGGCGCCCACGCCTTCCACCGGGGCGCCTCGCATCCGAGCCACGGGGTCTCAGGGCAATGCGCCTGAGGCCCGCGGGTGTGACGAAGGTATCGTTCAAAGCCCATCCAAGCGGAACCAGCGGGTTCCCATCGTCGGCCTGCAGCAGGCAGACCGACGATGGAAGTCCGTTTGCGGTCGTCCGGCCATCGGCCGGTGGCGCGCGTTGCCT
Source organism: Aromatoleum anaerobium (assembly GCF_012910705.2). Classification (GTDB taxonomy): domain Bacteria; phylum Pseudomonadota; class Gammaproteobacteria; order Burkholderiales; family Rhodocyclaceae; genus Aromatoleum; species Aromatoleum anaerobium. The sequence goes on from NZ_WTVG02000033.1 coordinate 120,352, forward strand.
GATGCAACAGCCTGTCAGTCCCTGCAACAGGACCGAGCATGTCGCTCCGGGACATCATCCACAACCTGCGGGTCGCGATCGGCCCGTCGAGGGTCATTGCGTCCCCCCTTACACGTTCCCTCCGAGGAGGTTCTATGGCCCTGATATTCCCGCGCCTGGCGCGCAATTTCGTGAAGAACGGCTACTACCCGACCGACCAGGCGACGCTCGAACGGATCGTCGCCGCCCTCGATGTGGCGGGCAATGAGCTACGGATCCTGGATCCGTGCTGCGGAGAAGGCGCTGCGCTCCACCAGGTCAGGGAAGCGCTGACTGGATGCGGTGCCGCCGTTCAGGCATTCGGCGTCGAGTTCGATGCCGAGCGCGCCTGGCATGCGAAATCCGTCCTGGACCTCGCGATTCACGCCGACATTCAGGATGCCGTCGTATCGCCCAGGTCCATGGGCCTCTTGTTCCTGAATCCGCCCTATGGTGACGCGGTGGCCGACCGGGCGCAGACCGGCGACAAAGGGCCGGACCGACTCGAGAAGATCTTCTTCCGGCGAACCTTTCAAACCCTTGCGTTCGGCGGTGTCCTCGTTCTCATCGTGCCCTACTACGTGATTGACGCGGAGTTCGCAGGCCTTCTTGCGCGCAACTTCGATCGCATTCGCTTCCATATGGCCCCGGAGCAGCAGTTCAAGCAGTGCGTGGTGTTCGGCGTTCGGCGCCGTTCGGACTGGCCTGAATCCCGCACTGTGTCGGCACTCATCGCTGCCGGCAAGGGCGAGGCACTCGATCAGGTGTTGCCCGAGAGCTCGAAGACCGAGCCGTATGCCGTTCCGGAGATTGCGGGCGGGGAGGGACGCTTCCACGCGGTCCGCATCGACGCCGCACAGCTCGCTGCCGAGGTGGTGCGACTGCACCAGCACAGTCTCTGGCCGCAGTTCCGGACCCACTTCGGGGGCACGAATGGCATGCACCGCGCGCCGTTGACCGAAATGGGGCGTTGGCATCTGGCGCTGGCGCTGGCGGCAGGTCAGGCGCACGGAGTCGTGACCTCAGGTAGCGGTCGCACCCTGTTGATCAAGGGCGACACGTACAAGGACAAGGTCCGGTCGGTCGAGCTCTCGGAAAGCCCGGATGGGAGCGTCAGTGAAACCGTCATTCTCACCGATCGGTTCGTACCGGTGATACGGGGGATCGATTTCACGCCTGGGCCCGGGCTCGGGTCCATCGTCACGATCCAATAGGGCAGGGCAAACGCGCTGCCCGTTGGTGTTGCGGAGCACCGCTCCGCCTCGCCTTGCTGGCCCTCGGCGCCGGCGCTTTGACCACTACCACTGCAACCCGAAGGGGCTCCCTCTGCGGGGGCGAGCTCACCGTTGTGTTGTCTTCCAGCCATCTATCATTCTTTGGGAGAACGAGATGCAGCAGGAAATCGATATGTGGGTGCTCGTGCGACACCGTGACGTGTCCGCACTGTCGAGCGCGGGCCGCAACTGCTCGACGACGGATCGCGAGTGGCGGGCGGGCTGCCTCGAGTATCTTCAGACCGCGCTGCTGTGCCACCCGGGCACGCTTGCGCGGACGGAGGTCGTCTGGCCGCTGTTGTGCCGGGCGCCCGACGAAGCCGAGACGTTCTGGTCGACCATCCGAGTGCTTCGGGCCAAGTTCAACCACGCGCTCGCAAGTACCCTGAATCGCTTGTGCGCACTGCTTCCCGAAGCGGGTGCCGACCAGATGGAGATCCAGATCGGGACCGATGGCGGAATCGATTGGCCGGAGGCCCTGTTTCCGATGGGCGCCGCGCTCCTCACGCACGTTGCGGAGCGACTGCAGGACACGCATGACTTCGACACTTCCGGCGAGGCCGTCCTCCACGTGCTGACCGACCTGGCGCGCCTTCTGTCCGACCATCTCCCCGATCAGTCGCCGTTCTTCGATGCGATCGCGCGGTCGGTGCGTGTGCCGAGCGACAAGGTGCTGATGTCGGCGCTGGCGCAGGGCGAGTTGCTCTTGCTTCCGGTCCGGCGCATCAGCGACGCGTAGTTTCTCCTGGGGCGGCCGTGCTGCCGCGATTCCATTGTCCTCTCTCATCACCCGTCGGGTTGCACGCCCGGTGGGTGCGGCGACCGACGGGACATTCAGGAGCGCATCATGCACACATTGCGAAACTTCAACCGTGTGGCGGACGAGTACGAGCTTGCGCAGCGTCAGCCACTTCGCGTCGCCTTGATGACGGCGGGTAACCCGGACCTCGGTCAGGACCCCACGCAAACACTTCTCGGCGTCCGGAATCGCCTGGCGCCGGTGGCATCCCTTGGAGACGCGAGCCGTGTTGTCTGCCGCTTCATCGTCGAGCACCAAGTCGGCGGCGGCAATTGGGTGGGTGGACAAGTCCTTGACGGTTGCGGCCAGCAGGTCGCACGCGTGAGTTACAACGGACGGGTCTGGCTACCTGCTCCCAGGGCAGTGCCGCAACCAGTTGCCCAGACGTAGTTTTCCGGCGACGCCATCGAGTTGACGCCGCGCGCTGTCAGCCCCTGAAACAGCGACGGCCCCTCGGGGCCCGGGGCATTCGTCCTTCATCCACCCCCATCGGGAAGATCCGCTTCCCCGATGGGGGGCGGCATCTCCCCATTTTACGAGGAGCTCTGCCATGGAAAACGTCAATTTCACCGACCTCGAAGCCACGCTCTCGGGCGTGGACGCCAGGCCCTTGTCCCGCGTCCGGTTCGCCTCCCTACCCGGATCGCCCTGGGCGATTGCCATCCGTTGAATGGAGGCACCCATCATGTTGTCGATCGAGGGTTTCTCCGATTTGTACGCGGATGCCTGCGTCCGCGGCGAAAATGGCGAACTGTTGCTGCTCTCCTTGTACGGACGCGACACCTCCGTGCTGCAGTTCATGTCCGCCTTCTCCGTGCGTGGCGATCAGGGCGGCCTGCTCCACGCGGGGGAGGCCACCTTCACCCTGGCCGATGAGGGAGTGCGACACACGGTGTTCGTCCCGGAGCCCGAGCGGCTCCAGAAGTTCACCGGCCGTTTCCCCGACCGGAACCTGTTTGGAAGCCTGACCCACACGTGGCTCTACGACCCGGTTCTGGTGCAACTCGACCGGCCAGGGGGAGCCGCCTGGCTGGTGAGTGATGAGCGCGAGGTGCCGCGCTCCGAACTGTGGGCCCTGATCCGGGACCTCAGCCCGCTGCCGCTCCTCGATCACTGGCGCGATCCGCTGCTCGACGGTCTGGGCGATCGGCTCTGCATGCCGCTGAGCCGCTTCAAGTTCCCGCCGCTCGGCAAGGTCGGCGGCGTTCGTGTCACGCTGGAGGAGCGGTTCCAGGACATCGTTTCGATGGCCGTCAATCAGGGTGTGTTGACGCTCGAGGCGGACGACCTGCCCGCTGACGCGGCGGGACGGATCCGGGCGATCGCCGAAGCATTGCCGCCCGTGCGGGCTCAGTCCAAGCCCTTGTTCGAGCTCGGTCGCGTGGTCATGACAGCAGGGGTCGAGCCGCTCCTCGAGCGCTATCCGGATCTTGTCGACCGCTGTCTCGGCGCCTACCTACGAGGCGATTGGGGTGTGAGCTCCGAACCCGAGCAGAACGACGAGGCCGTGCGGTCGGGCGACCGCATATTCGCCGCGTATCCGATCGACCTGGCTCGGCCGAGCGCGGGCTACGGCGCCAATACGTTGTGGATCATCACCGAAGCGGACCGCAGCGTCACGACCTTGCTGCTACCCGAAGAGTACTGAGGCAAAAGCGTTCGGGGCGAATACGTCCGCCTTCGGCTATCGCCCCATTCTTCCACATCAAACCCATGCGGGGACACGTACCCGCATGGGTTCGGTCTCCGCCTTCTCGAGGAGACCTCCATGCAACTCGCACATGCCGACTTCGCGTCGGCGCTCGTCCTTCCGGAAGCTGCCCAGCTGTCGCTGGCGGAGTTCGTCGACGACTTCGGCGCCAGCCTGCTGGACGCCGTTCGACGCCAGAATCCTCCCGTCTACGACGGCGCAGCCGATCCGCGGCGCGATGAGTTGATGGATCGGCTGCGCCGGAAGCCCTTTCCGGCGCAGCGCGATGCCGTCCAAGCCTTGACTCGCTTGCTGCTCGACACCGGCGACCCGGCGGCGATCCTCAATGCCGAGATGGGAACTGGCAAGACCATGATGGCGATTGCCGCGGCCGTCGTGATGCACGAGGCGGGCTTCCGCCGCACCCTTGTACTGTCTCCGCCTCACTTAGTGTACAAGTGGCGCAGGGAAATCATGCTGACCGTGCCGGATGCTCGAGTCTGGATACTCAACGGGCCGGATACCTTGCAGAAGCTGCTCACACTGCGCGCGATGCGTACGGTGCCCGCAGTGCCAGAGTTTTTCGTGCTCGGGCGCGTGCGGATGCGCATGGGTTTCCACTGGCGGCCCGCGTTCAACGTACGCAGGACGGTTTATCGGGACGAGCTCGGCGCGCGCCACGTCGCCGCCTACGCCACTTGTCCGGACTGCGGGCAATGGCTGACGGACAGGGCCAACGACTCCGAGCTGCCAATGTCGGCGGCGCGGGCGAAGGTCGTGCTCGACGAGAATCGAAGTGCTTGCCCTCATTGCAGCGGGCGCCTGTGGACCTTGACCCGTAAGGGCAAGCCGCAGCGCTCGCATCGCGAACTCGTCATGGACGCGTTGCAGCAGCTGCCGACCATCGGCGTGAAGACCGCTGACAACCTGGTCCGACGATTTGGCGAGGAGATGCTCGGCGCCATGCTGGCGGACAACGTGCACGAGTTCATCAACCTGATGGACGAGGAGGGGGAGCTCGTCTTCTCCGACCGCCAGGCCGCACGCATGGAGCGCGCCATGGCCGCCATGGCCGCCATGGAGATCGGCTTCGGCCAGGGCGACTACCAGGCGACGGAATTCGTTAAACGGTACTTGCCCCAAGGCTATTTCGGGCTGCTGGTGGTCGACGAGGGGCATGAGTACAAGAACGCCGGAAGCGCACAGGGACAAGCCATGGGCGTCCTGGCCGCCAAGTGCAGCAGGACGCTGCTGCTCACCGGCACGCTGATGGGCGGCTACGCCGAGGACCTGTTCTATCTCCTCTGGCGTCTCAATCCGAGGGCGATGATCGACGACGGCTACCGCCCGAACGTGCGTCGCAGCCTGGGCCCAGCAGCAATGGCTTTCATGCGCGACCACGGTGTCGTGAAGGACATCTACCGGGAGGCGGAAAGCCGCTCCCATCGGACTGCGAAGGGCAAGACGATCAGCCATCGAACGGCCAAAGCCCCCGGCTTCGGCCCGAAGGGCATCATGCGGTATGTGCTTCCCTGCACGGTCTTCCTGAAGCTCAAGGACATCGACGGCGACGTGCTGCCATCGTACCGCGAGGTGTTCGAATCGGTGGCGATGACGGAGGCTCAGCGCGAGGGCTACACGAAGCTCGCGGCGCTCCTCACGGCCGAGTTGCGCCAAGCGCTGCGCTGCGGTGACGCGACGCTGCTCGGTGTGGTGCTCCAGGTGCTGCTGGCGTGGCCCGACTGCTGCTTCCGCGACGAGCTCGTCAGGCACCCTCGAACCGGCGCCCAGCTTGCGTATCAGATGGCAGTCTTCGACGACGGGGACGTGAGCCCTAAGGAAGCGGCGCTGATCGAACTTTGCCGCCGTGAGAAGGGCAGGGGCCGCAAGGTGCTCGCGTACTCCATCTACACCGGGACCCGAGACACCACGAGTCGCCTGCGGCTCCAGCTGGAACGCGCCGGCTTCAAGGTGGCAGTGCTGCGGGCGGGCGTCGAAGCGGCCCGCCGCGAGGACTGGGTGGCCGACCAGGTCGAACGCGGCATCGACGTGCTCGTCACAAATCCGGAACTCGTGAAAACCGGGCTGGATCTGCTCGATTTTCCGACCATCGCCTACATGCAGTCGGGCTACAACTGCTACACCCTGCAGCAGGCCTCGCGCCGTTCATGGCGCATCGGGCAGCGAAACGACGTGGCCGTGCATTTCTTCGGATACGCGGAATCGGCGCAAATGGACTGCCTCACATTGATGGCGCAGAAGATCGCGGTGGCGCAATCGACGTCGGGCGACATGCCGGAAACGGGCCTCGACGTCCTCAATCAGACCGGTGACAGCATCGAGGTGGCGCTGGCCAAGAGGCTGGCGGCCTGACGAAGCCAGGGCGCGGGCGCCAGCCCTCGTCCTGGTTCCGCCTTCCTCTCGCATCTTGCAACCGCTGCTGGCACGTCCAGCCGAGACGTTTAGCGTGAGCCGCTGACCAGGAACTGTTGCGGACATCAGGGGCGGCTGTGCAGAGTCCGCCGCGGACCAACTGCTGCTGCGGATGTTTCGGCAGCGCCGCCGTTGGAGAGGTTGCTTCGCCCGGAAACCTGCCGGACAGCCAACGCGTGCAACTCGGCAAAACCAGCTGGTCAGCGAAACGCAAACGAATGATCGTTGAAGATTGGATTCGGCCATTCAGGGCGGCGCTACGTTGATGATGAGCTTTGCCAAATCCAAACCAGCTCGTGTAACCTCGCGCGGGGCGCCGAACCGCACGACTCCATGATGACCGGTACGCAAATATCACGCAAACACACGAATCCATGCCATCCAGTGAAGGATGCGCTTCCGGCTGGCGCGGTTGGCTTTCCGTGAAAAGGCCCGTACGAAATACTGTATAAACTTACATCATTAACGAATTTCCTAGTATATAGACCTTGGCTGTCAGGTTGAGGTGCATTGCTATTGTAATAAATCGGGGGCTATCTCAATCTACCCCGAAGAGAGAGGCACGGATGATCTACGAGCAGATGACACGCGGAGACTTGATCCGCTTGCTCGAACAATACGACACAGAGCGAGCGGAGGGCGGCAAGGACGGGATCATTATGTCTTACACGGGACGAACAGCCCCGTGGCAGATCATCCGCCAAGTCAAGCCCAAACTCACCAAGATTAACCAGCGTGCGTCTGTAGGCGAGGCCTCGGCACAGGGGCAGAACATCATCATGGACGGCGAAAACTTGTCCGCAATGGTGACGCTGTACAAGTCATGTCGTTATACACAACTTCCGTCACGCGGCCTCCTCGCGTAGCGCCTGTAAGGTGGCGGCGGCATCCATGACGCGCTGCAAGCCCAGCCAGATGGTCTTCACACCCGGTTCGCCGTCGCCCTTGCGCGCGAGAAAACCGCCCAGGGTGGCAATCAGCCGCAGCACCTGGTTGACGGTGGGCGGGGTCGCGGGCGGTTTCTTCTTGGTGAGCAGATACGCGCCGCGGATCTCGTCTGGCTCGAAGAAGAGCGCCGCGTCCAGATCGGGGCAGGTTCGACCGGTGCGCATCAGATGCGCGATGCGCCAGGCCACGACCATGAACAAGGCGATCGCGCGCTCCAGGCGCTCGACGGCGGACAGTTGCAGGGCCTCGATGCGGCAGCCGTTCTTGACCACATGAAAGAAGGTCTCGATCTCCCAGCGCGCCCGATACCAGTCGATGAGCTCGACCACGTCGGCTGCCGTCGGGGCCTCACGGTTGGTGAGCAGCCGCCACTCGACCGGCTTGGCGCCGGCCGGCGCACCGATCTCGCGCGCCACGATGCAGGTGGCCGATACCGTGTCGGCCTTGCCGGCCGGCAGGCTGACCCGTCGGGCCCACAGCTGCTGGCGCACCTCGCGCGCGGGTCGGCCGTGGCGCGAGCCCATCGTGAACATGATCTCGCCCAGCGGCTCGCCCGCGCAGGTGTGCGAGAACAGCTTCGCGCCCGCGGGCAGGCAGCGGTTGTGCTTGGCCCGCACCAGCCAGTCGGCCGGCGTGCCCAGCGTCTGGGCGCGCAGCATCATGTCCATCAGATCCGCTTCGCGGTCGGCGACATACACCAAGCGAGTGGCCGCCATCCCCAGGGCCAACTCCGCCACCCGCTCGTAGCCTTCGATCCAGCGCACGCTCTCCTTGATGCTGGCGCCTGGCGCATCGACCTCCTCGCGCGCCCACATCCACGCATCGAGCACGCCCAATGGTTCGCGCTCGACCGTCACCGCATAGGTCGGGTGCAGATACATGCCGCGGCGCGCCTCATAGTTCAGCCGCCCCAGACCCGCGATGCCCTGCCCGTTGAAGTCGAGCTCGGTCGTGTCCTGCAGGCACAGCACCACCGGATGGGCGCGCATGCGGCTGCGGGTACGCTCCCAATGCGGCGCCAGGATCGCCTGCCAGTCGACCTCGTCGTTGCCCAGGAAACGGTACGCGGCGACCGTCTCGCCCCAGCCCCGGCACGCCATCGGAATGCTCGCCGTCGGCTTGGCCGACAACCGTTCCATCAGCACCTTCGCCCGCTTGTTCAGCCGTTCGTCGCCCAGCGCCATCCCCGAAAACTCCTCCGCCACCCAGTTCTTCGTCGCCAACGTGTCACCCAAATTGCAAGAGTAGACGCGTTTTTCTCAGGGTTTACAAGCACCTCATGTAAGTCGTTGAAGGTCAACGATTATTTCGGCCGGCGCTCTGGTGGGGCAGAGTTGTGTATAACGAGATGGCCCTAGGCTTCGCGGACGGTAGCGAGCAAACCTTGCCTAATAGTTGACCGAGGATAATTCATATTATCGAAACATTTCGATAACAGAAAGACCCGCTTGATTGCCTCCGGTTGGTACGTCTCATCCCTGAGCGCCAGCGCCAGTTCCCCCAGCCATCGTTCCCGACCGTACCGCTCGATATCGCCGAACGTCTGCCCATCCAGACCCGGAGCGCCCTTGTTGGCGCGGCACCGATCGTACGCATGGGTCAGCACATCGAGTCGATACAGCTTGTCGTACAGTGCGTAGAATCGAAACTCGGGTTCTGCCTTCGCTTTCGCATGTAACGCCGCCTGCAGCTTCTGAACGCTGATCGGAGTTGATAGGTTTCCCAATCTCCTGCCCTCGCCACTTCCTGCGTTGATCCTGAACCAGGGCCCCTTCCCTCCACCGGCATTACCCGGCTTCCCCGGTACTACGGGCCCCTCCGCCATCCTCGGTCACCAAGTCCTGCCGTCACCGGCACCCTGCTGGAGGCTCCCACCTCCGCAACCGAGGACTTCCCGTGTTTCGTGCGCCTTTCCTCTTTCACGCATGCCACCGCCAATACCCCGGCACGGCTGCTGGATGCATGTTTCGCTCACTTCTCCAGCAGTGGCAACCTTCCCCGCATCGACTGGCAGGTCGGCCCGTGCATCACCCTTTTCGAGGCGTGCTCAGCGTTCACTCACGTTGCGGCCTGCGTGCTCGCCAAGTCACCTAGTGACCCTCTACACCGAAGGCTTCAGCCATTTCGTTACCTCCATGACTGCTCCGATTGCTTCCGGCCGGAGCGAAAGAGGCCGGGCGGGATTCGCACCCGCTGGAAAAGCGCCGACTTTGCACGGCGCACGTCGAACTCGGGTTGCCGGTGACGAAATCGAGGGTCTGCCCCGTGCGATCGCGGGCGACGAGAACGCAGACCTGCTCGTTGGAGAGGCCGCGCTGGGTTGCAGCGCCGCCGCGTTTGCGCGGCTTGCGAGCCAGTCGGCGACTGCCTTTGTCCGACTCGAGGAGATACGTTTCGTCCGCTTCGGTAATACCTTGCAGATGTGCCGGGCGGTCGTTCTTCGCCCACGTGAGGAAGCGATGGCGCCAACGAAAAGTCGTGTTCCGGTGCACGCCAAGCACCGCTGCCGCTTTGCGCACCGTCAGCGAATCGAGCATCGCCTGGCCGTAAGCCAACCATTTCTCCCTTTTACGCAACCTCGCCAATGGCGTGCCGGTGAGAGCGTTGAACGTCTTGTGGCAACTTCTGCACCGGTAACGTTGCAGCCCGCCCGCGAGGCCGTGCCGATACAAACTCTTCGCCCCACAGTGGGGACAGCCCCCGTCCCCACCCAGGCGGGATTCGATCAGCGTGCTGCACCGCGCCCCGTCATCGTCTTTTGCCAGCAACGCTTTCACCTGTTCGCGCTGCCGCCGGGTCAACGCCCGCAGCTGCTCGATCCACCGTTCAAATTCATGAGCTTTCATGGGGCACCCCGCGCGGTTTCGCTCTCAGAGGTAAGAGCCCGACCGCCACGGGAGGGTTCCACAGCTAACGGTGACATAGCCAAACTAAAAGGGCAAGACGAGCTTGCGAAAATTTAGGATGCTTGCTAGCAGCCTGTCGGGCGCGAGAGAGATAGCTATGAGCAGAGAACGATTATTTATGAAAATCAATACTGGATACATTGCGTTTGCGCTAGCACTAAGTTTAAACGCAACAATATCTTCAGCTGAACTCGGTATCAATATCAATCCAAATGATTATGTCAAAAATGGCAACTTTTACTATCTTACTGGTGATTGCGACCGCGCTATAACAGAATATGAAAAAGAGTCCGCGCAGGGAAGTGCCAATGCTAGCAATACGCTCGGGAGTTCAGTATATCTCCCTATCAGTGGAACTCAGGCATGTCTTCGCCCAAACTTTTCCTTGGCGATGGAATATCTTGAACTTGCCACCAAGCAGGGTAGCCCATCTGCGCCGCACACCATTGGGCAAGTTTTTAGTGGTACCGCAAATTTAATTGGCGCTGATGTCGCTATTAATTTCGAACTTGCCAATAAATACTATTCATTGGCTGCTAGCCGAGGCAATTCAGAAGCAATGATTACCCTTGGAAACAACTATCTATTAGGAAAAAATGGTGTCTCAAAATCGCCAAAGGTGGCCTACAAGTATTTCCTAGAGGCTGCCATGTCCGACGATAGAGTAGGAAAGGAAATGGTAGGAATATCTCATCTTGAAGGGGTTGGTGTTCCAAAAAACCACAAGATCGCGAGACAATACTTCCTTGACGCCAAAACCGAAGGTTCGTTTTATCATCTTGGGCGCATGTACCAGGAAGGGCTTGGCGTTAAGATTAACAAACCACTTTCCTATGTACTTTACTCACTAGCAGAATCCTATGCACTTTACTCTGCAGAAATGAGCGCTCGTGTCGGAAAGAAAAAAGACGATTTGGAGAAAGCGCTTGCCAAGAACGACATCGACGCAGCCCAAAGTCTCTATCAACAGCTTTTTACAACATCGGTGATTAAAGTAGCGGAATACATCAGGACATTCGATTAGCAGGTATTAAATCCATTGTTGCTTTTTTCGGGTATCCGGATTTTCCGGTGGACGGGAACCGCTGAAATAGCAGTCCCGACATTTCACTCTCCGGATTCTCCGGTGGACGCACGAAAGATTCGGGGGTTTTTACCCTCTCAGGTGGTTGCCGTGGTCAATCTAATAGCGCAACACCTTTCTCCCTCTCACTACTCAAACAGAATGGCTTCGATTCTGGCCAAGGCTTCATCGACGATGTACTGGGGCACCGTTTCCTTGAAGCGCACATTCCGTGCTCGCCAGTCCAGCGACTTCAACTGGTGACAATGCACCGCGCCCTGCGTATCGGTGCCAGCACCCATCAGCGTGACCACTGTTCCGTAGGTACGGGCGGCGGCAGCGGCCCCCTGCGAAATCGGGCAAATCATCGCCAGCCCTTGCTGGTTGAAGACCTTGCCGCTCAGGACAAGGCCGAAGTGCGGGCCTTTCATCTCCCGACCAGAAGACGGGTCGAAATCGAGATGCACGATGTCACCACGGTTCGGCAGATACGCCATCAGCCGTTCTCCAAGCCAACCGAGGGCATTTCATCCCAGCCCTCAACACGTGGCAGCCCTTGCGGCATTTCTGCCATCAGGTCAGCCAGCTTGTAACGCGGGCGGGTCGGTGCCTCGACGGTCATTTTCTTGCCAAGGAGATGGAGTTCGACCTGGGAGCCGTCGCCCAAGCCATTCTGGTCAATAAACGCCTTGGGCACAGTCATCACGAGCGAGCCACCAGCTTTGCGTAGGGTCTGAAGCATCATAGCCTCCTATTCATCACGAGTCCTATTCTAGTATAACTTCGTGTTTTATTCAAGTAGGACATTAGGCGTTGATATTATGCAACCCGTTTGGTCCATCTCAGGCCAAAGGCTACAATTCGCCCCTTTCGGTCGCCTATGTCCGTCAATATCCTGAACCTTCCCCCGGCCTGAATGTGCTGGACTTCAAGGAAACCGACGCCGAATACCATGTTCGCGCCGAGCCTTCGGTCATCTCCCGGCTTTGTCCGCACTGTGGCCGGTCGAACGAGACGGTCAAGCACGCACAGAAGACACTTTTCGTTCGTGATTTGCCCTCCCACGGCAAAGCGGTCGCTATCCATCTCGACGTGCCACGCCTGCGCTGCAAGCCCTGCGCACAGACCTTCACCGCAGCGGTGCCCGAGGTCGATACACATGGGCTAGCATACGTATGTCGTACCTCCATGCTGGAGTTTGCAATGCACACCACTCGCGCTTTCAAGAATGGCAACTCCCAGGCTGTTCGTATCCCTGCCGACTTGGCCTATGAGCGCACCGATATCGAGCTGGAAATCGAGCGCGAAGGCGATGAAAGCCGTATTCGTCCTGCTCGTCGCTCCCTGTCCGGCGTACTCACGAAGTTCGCCCAATTTTCCCCCGCTCTCATGGCCGAAGGCCGTGGGGAGCACGAACAAGCCGAAAGGGATGCCCTTTAATGCCGCGCTACATGCTCGACACCAATATGTGCATCTACCTGATGAAGAACCAGTTGGAGGAGGTCGCCCGGCGCTTCGCTCAGTGCTATGTGGGTGACGTGGTGATGTCGGCCATTACCTGCGAGCTATGACGGTGGAACAAGCACTGTTCGATGACTTGGTGCAAAGCCTAAAAGAAGCCAAGGCGATTTCTCTCGGGGAAGCTCCTGCTTCGCACCGGATCAAGGCGACGCCGCCTGACCTGACAAACAAGCCAGACTTGCCCACATGTCAGGCGGCCAACTGCGAAGGCTCAGACCAACCAAGCCGGGCGCAATGAAGTTCCCCTCCTGGGCCTTGGGCTGGTCGGTGCAAGTCAACTCCGGTTTAAATCTGACCACTTTGCTGCGGAAACGTTGGAGTAAATCTGACCCACCCCGGTTCTTTCTGCGCTGCGTCGCCGCTTGGGGCTACGCCCTTCGCGACGAAGCAGCGCGCCCTACATCACGTGATACTTACCTCTCTTCGGACCGTCGCTCCGGCCTTTCGCTTGTTTTTGAGCCGGTAGCTCTCACCGACGATCTGCACGATAGCTGAACGCGCTCTAGGTAGCTTCGGGATGGGTCAGGCAGGCCAGCTGACACGCCCATCCCGATTTTGTTTGAGTAGCCTCATTTTAAAGCGTTTCAGCGCCTTTCTAATCCCGTCGCTCCTCTTACCGTTTCCCAGTTCAGCTGCGACGTGGAGGCTTTCGGCATCGAGACATTGACC